>JAITLR010000023.1 GCA_031277805.1 Comamonas sp.
TCCTAGAACGTTTCTGATCTCTCGATCAGCCGTCAAAAAATTTGGTGGAGGTAAACGGGATCGAACCGATGACCTCTTGCATGCCATGCAAGCGCTCTCCCAGCTGAGCTATACCCCCAAAATTTCTCTCTTTGCAACGCAATCTTTTTATCAATCGCGTTGTGCAGAGCCTCGAATTATAGACAGATTTTTAGCGATTTTTCAAACGAGCGATAACTTTTTCGCGTCCGAGCAATTCCAGCACCGCATCCACTGATGGAGTATGGGCCGTTCCCACCGTCAAAACACGTACCGGCATAGCCAGCACAGGCATTTTCACGCCCTGTGCCTTGAGCAATTCCTTGATCGCTGTGGCAATGGCTTCCTTGCTCCATTCCACGCTTTCGATCACGGCAGCAAATGCATCCAGCACGGGATTGGCGGCGTCCGTCACATGCTTTGCATAGTCTTCGACATTGCGCTCCACGCCCTCCACATAGAAGACCTTGGCCCAGTTAGCCAGATCCACCAGGGTTTCGCAACGATCCTTGAACAAGGCCGCAATGCGCACCAGTCGGTCATCGGCGTCGATCAGATTCTCAGCCACGCCCGCCTTGATGACAAAGGGCTTGACCACCTTGGCCAGCTCGGCGTCATCCATGGCCTTCAGATGCTGGGCGTTGACCCAGCGCAACTTGGCCTCGTCAAACTGACCGGCACTGCGCCCCAGGTGATCGAGGTTGAACCATTCCAGGAATTGCGCGCGGCTGAAGATTTCATCGTCGCCGTGGCTCCAGCCCAGACGGGCCAGATAGTTGACCATGGCATCGGGCAGATAGCCTTCGTCACGGTACTGAGTGACGGCCTTGGCACCGTTGCGCTTGCTCATTTTTTCGCCCTGCTCGTTGAGCACGGTGGGCAGGTGGGCAAAGGTAGGCACGGTGGCACCCAGCGCTTCGAAGATGTGAATCTGGCGCGGGGTGTTGTTCACATGATCGTCACCACGAATCACGTGGGTGATGTTCATGTCCATATCGTCCACGCAGACACAGAAGTTGTACGTGGGCGTGCCATCAGGACGGGCGATCACCAGGTCGTCCAGCTCGGTGTTCTGGAATTCAATGTGGCCCTTGCACTTATCTTCCCAGGCCACCACACCGGACTGAGGTGTCTTGAAGCGCAGCACAGGCTTCACGCCTTCGGGAATCGCCGGCAGCACCTTGCCTTCTTCCGGGCGCCATGTGCCGTCGTAACGAGGCTTTTCCTTGGCGGCCATCTGCTTTTCACGCAGTGCATCCAGCTCTTCCATGCTCATATAGCAGGGATAGACATAGCCCTTTTCCTGCAGCGTGGCCAGCACTTCCTTGTAGCGGTCCATGCGCTGCATCTGGTAGAACGGGCCTTCGTCATGGTCCAGCTGCAGCCATTCCATGCCTTCCAGGATCACGTCCACGGAAGCCTGGGTGGAACGCTCCAGGTCAGTGTCTTCAATGCGCAGCACGAAGTCGCCGCCATTGGCGCGCGCAAAAGCCCAGGGGTAGAGAGCCGAGCGGATATTGCCCAGATGAATAAAGCCCGTGGGAGATGGGGCAAAGCGAGTGCGAATTTTGTTTGTCATATCAGAAATCCTTGTCCAGCACCCCTGGAGCTAGGACTGCGGCACATGACGTGCACACAGTCTCGACCAGCAATGCCGAGCCAGAGCCGCCTCGCAGCATCAAGATTGCCTTTTGAGAAGGCAAAGGCGCAAAGCGGCTCAGGGGTGTTTCACAGCGTGTCCAGTCCGCGAGCCAGATCGGCCTTGAGGTCATCCAGATGCTCAAGACCCACGGAAATACGAATCAACCCCTGGCCTACGCCTGCTGCCTGGCGCTGATCTTCCGTCAGACGACCGTGCGAGGTGCTGGCCGGGTGGGTGATGGTGGTCTTCACATCGCCGAGGTTGGCCGTGATCGAGCACAAACGCGTGCTGTCCACCACATGGAAGGCGTTGGCACGCAGTTGCTCTGCGCCCTCACCCACCACATCGAAGGCCAGCACAGCGCCGCCCATGCCATTTTGCTGGCGCATGGCCAGTTCATGCTGAGGATGGCTCTTGAGGCCGGGGTAATAAACACGCGCCACCTTGGGGTGAGCTTCCAGCCAGGCGGCAAACTCCAGCGCCGCAGCGCTTTGCGCCTTGACACGCAAAGCCAGCGTTTCCAGCCCCTTCATCACCGTCCAGGCGTTGTACGGAGCGATATTCAGGCCGCCGCTGCGCAGGAAGGTGCCCATGACCTTGTCCACAAGGGCAATGGTGCCGCAGACCGCACCGGCCATGACGCGCCCCTGGCCGTCGAGGAATTTGGTGCCCGAGTGCACGATGATGTCGGCGCCGAACTTCACGGGCTGCTGCAGCACGGGGGTGGCAAAGCTGTTGTCCACTGCCAGCAGCGCCTTGTTGGCGTGCGCCAGCTCGGCCAGTGCGGCGATGTCGCAGAGGTCGGTCAGCGGGTTGGTGGGCGTCTCGGCAAACAGCATGCGCGTGTTGGGCTTGATCGCGGCCTTCCAGGCATCGAGATCGGTCTGCGACACAAAAGTGGTTTCCACACCGAAGCGAGCCATTTCCGTGCCCAGCAGCTTGATGGTGGAGCCGAACATGGATTGCGAGCAGATCACGTGGTCACCCGCCTTGAGCGCCGTCAGCGCCACCAGCAAAATGGCCGACATGCCCGTGGAAGTGGCAACGGCGCATTCTGTGCCTTCCATGGCCGCCAGACGCTTTTCAAAGCTGGTGACCGTGGGGTTGCCGGTGCGGCTGTAGGTAAAGCCAGGCTCCTCGTTGGCAAAGCGTCGCGCTGCCGTAGCTGCGTCGGGCTGCACAAAGCTGCTGGTCATGTACAGGGCTTCGCAATGCTCGCCCCACTGGCTACGCTCGACCGCTTCGCGCACGGCCAGAGTTTCAGGATGCAAACCTTCAGGTAATGTCTTGTTGCTCACAATTATCAAGTCCAGATGGTTGGAGACTGGCAGCAAGTCCGGCCTCAGGCTTTCTGCAGCCCGGCGCAATCACTTGACCAGCTTGATCGGTGGCATACGCCATGCCGATCTTCAAAGAAGATACTGAGCACGCAGCTCTTCAAGCATTCAGCAAAATCCTGCCAAAACGCTTTACCAGCCTGCGTAATACGCTCATGTATCAAGAGCACATAAAGCGCCCAGCCCTGTCATTGTCCTCCTGAATGAAAAGGGTTGCCTCAGCAACCCTTTCGCACCCAATCATTCGCTGCAATTGAACGCCAGCGCTCAGCTCTCCTGAGCATTCGGCAGAGACAGGCGCGAAGTGTCTTCGCTCTCTTCTTCACTGCCGCGGTTACGCCCTTCGTTGAGCGCCGTTACTTCTGCATCCGAAATATCGCCGGTGATGTAGATGCCATCAAAGCAGGAAGCCTCGAAGCCTTCGACCCGGGCATTGATCTTGCCCACGGCCTGCTTCATCGCATCGACATCCTGATAGATCAGCGCATCGCAGCCGATGACTTCACGGATTTCCTCAACCGTACGGCCATGAGCCACCAGCTCGGAACGGGTGGGCATATCGATGCCATAGACATTGGGATGACGCACGGGAGGCGCAGCCGATGCCAGATACACCTTGTTGGCACCTGCATCGCGTGCCATCTGCACGATTTCCTTGGAGGTGGTGCCGCGCACGATGGAGTCATCGACCAGCAGCACATTGCGGCCCTTGAACTCACTGCCGATGGCATTGAGCTTCTGGCGCACCGACTTCTTGCGCGCCCCTTGGCCTGGCATGATGAAGGTACGACCGACATAGCGGTTCTTCACAAAACCTTCGCGGTAGGGCTTGCCCAGCAGCTGTGCCAATTGCATGGCACTGGGGCGGCTGGATTCGGGAATGGGGATCACGGCATCGATCTCGCTCGGAGGCACGATGGAGATCACACGCTTGGCCAGTGTCTCGCCCATGTTCAGACGCGCCTGATAGACCGAAATGCCGTCCATGGTGGAGTCGGGACGTGCCAGGTACACGTACTCGAACACGCAGGGGTACAGCTGGCTGTTTTCAGCGCATTGCTGGCTTTCCATCGTGCCGTCGTTGTGAATGAATACCGCTTCGCCGGGCGCAATATCGCGCTCAAAAGTATGTGTTGTACCTTCCAGCGCCACGGACTCGCTGGCCAGCATGATGGTGCCGTCGGCACCACGACCCATGCACAGCGGGCGAATGCCGAAGGGATCACGAAAGGCCAGCAGTCCGTAGCCGGCGATCAGCGCAATCACGGCATACGAGCCCTTGATGCGCTTGTGCACGGCACGCACGGCCTTGAAGATGTCTTCGTTCTTGAGCGGTGCACTGCCGGATGCACGACCGATTTCGTGCGCCAGCACGTTGAGCAGCACTTCCGAATCGCTCTCGGTATTGGTGTGGCGATGGTCGGTATCGGCCAGTTCGCAGCGCAACTGCTTGGCATTGGTGAGGTTGCCGTTGTGTACCATCACGATGCCGAACGGTGCGTTCACGTAGAAAGGCTGCGCCTCTTCCTCACTCGACGCATTGCCCGCAGTGGGGTAACGCACCTGACCCAGACCCACATCACCAGGCAGGGCTCGCATGTTGCGGGTGCGGAACACGTCCTTCACCATGCCCTTGGCCTTGTGCATGAAAAACTTGCGTTCCTGCTGGGTCACGATGCCGGCGGCATCCTGCCCACGATGCTGCAACAGCAGCAAAGCGTCATAAATCAGCTGATTCACGGGTGCGGTGCTGACCACACCAACGATTCCACACATAGTTGCGTTCCATCTGTTCGCGAAGATCACTCTTCGCCACACTCGCCTGCTTTGCCACCCATTGGCTAGCCTGCGCTTTGACATCAGGTGCACGCGGATCACGCCCACACCAAATTCCTGCAAGCACTCGCTGCGTTTTACAGCAAGCACCTTGACCACTTTTCGCCCCTAGGCAAATTGCGGCTAAAAACTCCGCTTCAAGTGGAGGCCTTGGGCAGATACTGCCCCCAGTCCTCAGGCAAGGCGGGCAGCACCCAGTCCAATGCCTGCGTCAACCAGGGCGCCAACCCCGACTCCTGCCACCACAACGCCGTATGCAAGGGCGTGTACTGAATCACCAGCGCCAGCACCAACAACAACAGACCACCACGCAGCAGGCCGAACAAGGCCCCCAGCGTACGGTCCACCGGCCTCAGCCCCACTGCCTCGATCAGCTGCTTGGAAAGCCAGGACACCAGCCCCCAGGCGAACATTGCCCCCACCAGCAACAACACAAAACCGGCCGCATAGCGCAGTTGCATATCCCAGCCATCAAGCGGCAACCACACTGCCACTTCCTGAGCCCAGGTGCGCGCCACGACAAAAGCCACAACCCAGCCCATCAGGGACAGGACTTCATAGACCAGTCCACGCCAGGCTCCCAGCAGCATGGAGCCCAGCACGACGGCCACAAAAATCCAGTCCAGTGTGGTCATCAAACGCTCAGCTCAAAAATTGCCTGCAGCCATCAGCCCTTGAAAACCGATGCAGGCAGACCCAAGCCCTTGGCTCGCGCAGCAGCCTTGTCGGCCTCATCACGACTCTTGAACGGCCCCATACGCACACGAGTACGCTTGCCATCCTTGGTATCCACAGTCTGCGTGAAGGCGCCACCGCCCAGCTTGGACTTGATTTCGTTGGCCTTGCCTGCATCGGCAAAAGCGCCGATCTGCACGATAAATCGCTCATTGCCGGCCGCTTCCTTAGGCGCAGCCGCTTCGGGCGCACTACGACCTTCCAGCAATGCACGAGCACGTGCTGCGTCATCGGCCTTGTTCGTTTCGGGCTTGTGCTTTGGCTCCACCTTGGGCTCGGGCTTGGTTTCCGGCTTGGGCTCAGGCTTTTTCACCTCGGCCTTTGGCTTTTCAGGTTTTGGCTCGGGCTTGGGTTCCGGTTTGGGATCGGGCTTGCGCTCAGGCTTGGTTTCGGGCTTTGGCTCTGGCTTGGGCGGCCGTGCTGTGGCCACGGCGGCTGCCCCGGCAGCGACACCAGTCACTGCAGCAGCAGGCGTCGTCTGAGCAGGAACGGGAGTCGCTGGCCTGGCAGAGGGTGTCAGCACCTCCTCACCATCATCCAGGGACGCATTGGCCGTCACACGGCCAGAAGCTGCAGGCGTTTGCGCCGCCACCTGGGTACCGGGCACCACCTCTGGAGCCACATTGGCCTGGTCAGGAATTTCAATCGGAATATTGACGGGGATCGGACGTGGCTGCGTATCGAACAGCAGCGGAAAGCCAACCACCCCGACGAGAACCAGCGCCGCAGCGCCAATCAGGCGATGACGGGCGCGACGACGCATGGCTTCCACGCTTTCGCCCTGAGCCAGGCGGCTGGGACGCTTGGCGCCCGCCACAGACTCGGCTTCGTCTTTCTTGCCGGGCCAACGGAAATTGAAAAGTGCCATGGAGTTCGGACTTTGTTGCGACCTGCCCCGCCATCTGAAGATGGAGGAGCAGATCTCAGGCTTAATGAGCCAGGTCAATGAGCCAGATGTTTGGCGT
Organism: Comamonas sp.; assembly: GCA_031277805.1. Taxonomy (GTDB): domain Bacteria; phylum Pseudomonadota; class Gammaproteobacteria; order Burkholderiales; family Burkholderiaceae_C; genus Comamonas. The sequence goes on from JAITLR010000023.1 coordinate 6,534, forward strand.
TCAGGCGTGGCGTGCCGTTTTGCAGCACACCACCGACAGTGAAGAACGATCCAAAGACCACGATTCTATCAGCCGCATCGGCTGCGCCTACTGCTGCATCCAGGGCCTGCTGCGGATTGGCAAAGCATTCCATGCTCACATCTTTGCGAACCATCCCTTCGGCCTGCAGCTTCTGCAGCTTGGCCCTGAGGCCTTCTGCCGTATCAGCACGCGCGGTTGGCAGATCCGTGAAATACCAGCGATCGATCAATGGAGCGACCTTGGTCAACATATGCGTCCAGTCCTTGTCGGCCATGGCTCCGAACACGGCGTGCGTGGTCGGAAAGAAACCCATGGCATCGAGGTTGGCCGTCAACGCCGCCACCGAATGCGGGTTATGCGCCACATCCAGCACCAGGGTTGGCTGACCGGGAATGATCTGGAAACGGCCGGGCAGTTCCACCATGGACAAGCCCGTGCGCACAGCCTGTGCCGTCACGGGCAGCTTGTCGCGAATGGCTTCATAAGCCGCCAGCACGCCAGAGGCATTCATCAACTGATTGGCGCCGCGCAGCGCAGGGTAAGCCAGGCCTGCGTAGCGGCGACCACGCCCTGCCCAACCCCATTGCTGCTTGTCGCCGTCATAGTTGAAGTCCTTGCCGAAGCGCCAGAGATCGGCACCGATCTCGACCGCGTGGTCAATCACGCTTTGCGGCGGCACGGGGTCGCTGACGATGACGGGACGACCGGTACGCATGATGCCGGCCTTCTCGCGACCAATGCTTTCGCGGTCAGGACCCAGCAGTTCCACATGGTCCAGGTCGATGCTGGTGATGATGGCGCAATCGGCATCGACGATATTGGTCGCGTCCAGGCGCCCACCCAGACCGACTTCCAGAATGGCCACATCGAGCTTGGAGAGGCTCAGCAGACGCAGGATAGCCAGCGTGGTGAATTCAAAATAAGTGAGTGCAACCTCACCACCATCCTTCACACGGGCCTGCTCCACCGCCTCGAAGTGCGGCAGCAGCGCCTCAGGCGTGACGATCTCGCCACCCACACGACAGCGCTCTTCGAAGTGCACCAGATGGGGAGAGGTGTAGACACCGGGACGGTAGCCCGACTGTAGAGCGACGGCTTCCAGCATGGCGCAGGTCGAACCCTTGCCATTCGTGCCCGCCACCGTTATGACGGGGCAATCAAACTGCAGGCCCATGCGCTGTGCGACTTCACGCACGCGATCCAGACCCAGGGCGATGTTCTGGGGATGCAGACGTTCGCAATAAGCGAGCCAAGCATCCAGTGTGGCAAATGTGGTGTGCATACTGGTCGCTATTGTCGCGCACTGCCAGAGGCCCTATGAGGGGCAACCCTTGGCATATCTTGTTAAAACTGGAACCAACCGTTTGAAATCAGGCAGCATCATGAGCAAGATCACCACTGTCTTTGGCATCCCCAACTGCGATACCGTCAAGAAAGCACGCAAGTGGCTTGATGAGCAGGCAATCACTTACACCTTCCATGACTTCAAGACACAAGGCGTGCCGCCAGAGCATCTGTCGCAGTGGATGAAAGCCGCAGGCTGGGAAAAAGTCCTCAATCGCCAGGGTACAACCTGGCGCAAGCTCGACGAAGCCCTCAAGGCCAGCGTGCATGACGTGGCCAGCGCCGCAGCTGTGATGCAGGAACACGCCAGCACCATCAAGCGTCCGGTCGTGGAATGGGGAAACGGCGCAATCACCGTGGGCTTCAAACCTGAGGAGTGGCAGTCCATCGCCACCAAGTAAGCAAACGCAAACATTCGCACAAGGCTTTACCTAGTTTTACGGAGCCTGTCCCCAGTCTTCACAAGAGAAGACTAAACTTTTCTGCAGTCTGGTGCGTTAAGCATACAGAGACAGGAGAGATTGATATGAAGACCCTGGCGTTTTTGACCATTGCAGCCGTGACAGCCACCGGGGCATTTGCCCAGGAGCGGGGCCGCGTGCTGTCGTCCACCCCCATCACTCAGCAAGTTGCAGTTCCCCAGCAGGTTTGCTCGGATCAACCCGTGGCCGTGGCGCCTCGCCCCACAGGCGCGGGAGCCGTAGTGGGTGCCATTGCCGGTGGCCTGCTGGGTAATGCCGTGGGCAGCGGCGGTGGCCGTGCCGCAGCGACGGCTGCCGGCCTGGTGGGCGGTGCCATGCTGGGCAACCAGGCCGAGGCCTCGGGACCCGTGCAATACCAGAACATGCGTCAGTGCAGCACGCAGACCTTCTATCAGAACCGTACCGTGGGCTACAACGTGACCTATGAGTACAACGGTCGCAACTACACCACGCAAACCACCAACCCTCCCGGCCAGTGGATTGCACTGAATGTGCAACCCGAGGTGAATAACAACGCCTATGGCAGCAACGGCTACTACAGCACGCAGCAGCCTCCTCAAGCTGCGTACTCGACCAGCTACCCCGATAGCTACTCGAACGGCTACCCTGCCGATTACCAAGGCGGCTATCAAGGTGGTTACTACGCCCCTCAGCCTGTTGCGCCCAGCTACTCCGTGGGCAGCAGCTATTCCGCCTCCGACTATGTGGCGCCCTTGCTGATCGGTGCCGTCATTGGTGCTGGCGCCTATTACGCCACACGCCCCGGCCACTACTATCGCGGCCATGGCGGCTATTACCGTCCCGGCTACGGCGGTCACGGATGGCGCCGCTGAGTCCCTGCCGCAGCACACGAAAGCCCTGTTCCGGGGCTTTTGTGTTTTCAGCGCTTTGACAGACATTCGCGCGGGTGCAGGTCCCCTGGCCTAAAATCAGTGGTTTTGATCTTGATCGCGCTTCGCGTACCTCTTCCATGACCACCGAAACCATTGCTGGCGTCAGCCTCACCACCAAGGCCAATGTGTACTTTGACGGCAAGTGCGTCAGCCACAGCTTCACCCTGCCCGATGGCACCAAGAAGTCCGTCGGCGTGGTACTGCCCGCCACCCTGACCTTTGGCACGGCGGCCGCAGAAATCATGGAATGCGTGGGCGGCTCCTGCGAATACAAGCTCGACGGCAACGACGGGTGGAAGAAGTCCTCGGCTGGCGAGAGCTTCCAGATCCCCGCGAACTCCAAGTTCGACATTCGCGTGACCGAGGCCTACCACTACATCTGCCACTACGCTTGAGCGGCGCCTGAAGCGGGTCTGAATCAGACCACAGGAATTTCAAGCCTTTTCAGCCCCAATCGCTTACCTATCAAGCGCTTGCAGCTATCACTTTGAAGAGAAATCTCATGGAAACCATTCTGCAACATGTTCCCGTCGGCCAGAAGGTCGGCATCGCCTTCTCCGGTGGTCTGGACACTTCCGCTGCCCTGCGCTGGATGAAGAACAAGGGTGCCCTGCCCTATGCCTACACGGCCAACCTGGGCCAGCCCGACGAAGCCGACTACGACGAAATTCCCCGCAAGGCGATGGAATATGGCGCAGAAAAGGCCCGTCTGATCGACTGCCGCCCCCAGCTGGCCAACGAAGGCATTGCCGCCATCCAGTCCGGCGCCTTCCACATTTCCACCGGCGGCATCACCTACTTCAACACCACCCCCCTGGGCCGCGCCGTGACCGGCACCATGCTGGTGGCGGCCATGAGGGAAGACGACGTCAACATCTGGGGCGACGGTTCGACCTTCAAGGGCAACGACATCGAGCGCTTCTACCGCTACGGTCTGCTCACCAACCCCGCGCTGAAGATCTACAAGCCCTGGCTGGACAGCAACTTCATCGACGAGCTGGGCGGCCGCGCCGAAATGTCGGCCTTCATGACCAAGGAAGGTTTCGGCTACAAGATGTCGGCCGAAAAGGCCTACTCCACCGACTCCAACATGCTGGGCGCCACCCACGAAGCCAAGGACCTGGAGTTCCTGAACTCCGGCATCCGCATCGTGAACCCCATCATGGGCGTGGCTTTCTGGAAGCCCGAAGTCGAAGTCAAGGCGGAAGAAGTTTCCATCACCTTCGAAGAAGGCCGCCCCGTGGCCATCAACGGCAAGGAATACACCGATGCCGTGGAAATCTTCCTGGAGCTGAACCGCATCGGCGGCCGTCACGGCCTGGGCATGAGCGACCAGATCGAAAACCGCATCATCGAAGCCAAGAGCCGCGGCATCTACGAAGCCCCCGGCATGGCCCTGCTGCACATCGCCTACGAGCGCCTGGTGACCGGCATCCACAACGAAGACACCATCGAGCAGTACCGCATCAACGGCCTGCGCCTGGGCCGTCTGCTGTACCAGGGCCGCTGGTTCGACCCCCAGGCCATCATGCTGCGCGAATCCTCGCAGCGCTGGGTGGCCCGCGCCGTGACCGGCACCGTGACGCTGGAACTGCGCCGCGGCAACGACTATTCCATCCTGAACACCGAGTCGCCCAACCTGACCTACGCTCCCGAGCGTCTGTCCATGGAAAAGGTCGAAGACGCGCCTTTCAGCCCCATCGACCGCATCGGCCAGCTGACCATGCGCAACCTGGATCTGATCGACACCCGCGCCAAGCTGGCCATCTACTCGCAAGCCGGCCTGCTGAGCGTGAGCAGCGCCAATGCCCTGCCTCAGTTGGGCAACGACAAGAAGTAAATTTCTGTCACCCTCTGCCCCACCGGGGCGGAGCCCCTGCAAAAAGCCACTGCCAGCAGCCAGTGGCTTTTTTCATTGCCGGCCACCCGAAGTGAAAAGTCCCTCCTGGCCAGGCAGTGCTCACGGACTGGTGGAACGCGGGAATTAGCCATTTTTCATGCTCGCGTGGCACTGTGCCCCCGGGTATTCGATAGCGCTGCAGCGCCACAAAAGCAGCATCGGAGGCAAGGCCGCTGCCTAGAATGCCACCACAAGCTGGTACAGCCTGCATGTCTCCCTCATCACACCAAGGACGGGTATGGCAAAGAAAACATGGGCTGTCACGCCTTTCGCAATCCTTGCTGCCTGCAGCATGGCTGCGGTTTCTGCCCAGGCAGCAGACCTCAAGGTGGCCATTGACCCCACCTACGAACCCTTTACCTACAAGACCGCCGACGGCAAGCCCACAGGTTTCGATGTGGACATCGCCAACGCCATCTGCACCGAGATCAAGCGCAAATGCGTATTTGTCGAACAGATCTGGGACAGCATGATTCCCGGCCTGCAAGCCAAGAAATACGATGTGGTCATCAGCTCGCTGTCAATGACCGAAGAACGCAAGCGCGTCATCGATTTCTCGGACCGCTACTACAAGACCCCCAGCGCCATCGTGGTGAAAAAAGGCACACCTTACACGGGCCCGGCCTCGCTCAAGGGCAAGCGCATTGGCGTGCTCAAGGGCAGCACCCAGGAAAAATGGGCTGTGGGAGAACTCAGACCTGCGGGCGCGACCATCGTGCCCTATGAAGCCCAGGACCAGGTGTATCTGGACATCAAGTCGGGCCGCCTTGACGGTACGGTGGCCGACAAGGTTGAAGTACATGGCGGCTTTCTGCGCAAGCCCGAGGGCAGGGACTACGGCTATGTGGGCCCCGACCAGTACGATACCAAGTACTACGGCGACGGCATAGGCATCGGCATGCGCAAGGGCCAGAAAGAGCTCAAGGACCAGATCAATGCGGCCATCAAGGCCATTCGCAGCAATGGCACCTACAACAATATCGCCAGCAAATACTTCGACTTCGACCCTTACGGCAATTAATTTTCCGCGCAGCTGCAAGAAACGGCGAGAATATCGGGTTCACCGCCTTGCAGCAACCGCGTGACCTACAACGCGGCGTGCGCACTTCTGCGCCAGCTGGGCTGGTTTTTTCGCATATACCGTATCCAAGACAAGGAATCACCATGCGCGCATCGTTGATGGCTGTGGCCCTCGCAACCCTGGCCGGCTCCACATTGGCCGCCGACCTGCGGGTGGGCACCAACCCGGCCTACGAACCCTTTGAGTACAAAACCGCCTCTGGTGAGATCGTCGGTTTCGACATCGACATCGCCAATGCGCTGTGCGAGCAGCTCAAGCGCAAGTGCGTGTTCGTCGAATCGGAGTTCGACAGCGTCATCCCCGGCTTGCAGGCCAAGAAGTTCGATGTGATCGTCAGCTCCATCTCGATCACGCCCGAGCGCCAGCGCGTGGTGGACTTCACCAAGCGCTACTACAAGACGCCCAGCGCCATCGTGGTCAAGAAGACCGTCAAGTACGACGGCCCTGCCTCGCTCAAGGGCATGAAGATCGGCGTGCTCAAGGGCAGCACGCAGGAAAAGTGGGCCATGGGCGAACTCAAGCCCGCTGGCGTGAACGTGGTGTCCTACCAGTCGCAGAACCAGGTCTATCTGGACCTGGATGCCGGCCGCCTGGACGGCACCGTGGCTGACAAGGTCGAAGTGCAAGGCGGTTTCCTGCGCAAGCCCGAGGGCAAGAACTACGGCTATGCGGGCCCCGACCAGTACGACGTGAAGTACTACGGCGAAGGCATCGGCATCGCCATGCGCAAGGGTCAGAAGGAGCTCAAGCAGCAACTCGACGAAGCGATCGACACGATCCGCAAGAACGGCACTTACGCCAAGATCGCGAAAAAGTACTTCGACTTCGACCCCTACGGCCAATAAAGCCACATTGCGCGCCTTGTGCTGTGCATCCTGCGGGCTGCATGGCGCAAGGCGTGCAAGCTGCATGACATGAGCGGATACTATTACTCGATCCTCCAGGGGGCGTTGCTCACGGTCGTCGTATCGCTGGCATCTCTGCTGGTGGCCACGTTGATCGGGCTCGCGGGCGCGGCTGCCAAGCTGTCGGGCCGGCGCCCGCTGGTCTGGTTGGCCACGTGCTACACCACGGTGGTGCGCGGCATTCCCGAGCTGCTGATGATGCTGCTGATCTTCTACGGCGGTGCCATCGGCCTGAACAACCTGCTCGAGCTGCTGGGCAGCGATCAGGGCGTGGACCTGAACCCCTTCGTCGCCGGCGTGCTGACCATAGGCTTCATCTACGGAGCCTACATGACCGAAACCTTCCGCGGCGCCATTCTTGCCATTCCCAAGGGCCAGATGGAAGCCGCCTGGGCCTTCGGCATGAGCCCACTACGCACTTTCATCCGCATCACGCTGCCGCAGATGGTGCGCTATGCCCTGCCCAGCTTCACCAACAACTGGCTGGCGCTGATCAAGGCCACGGCCCTGGTCAGCCTGATCGGCCTGCATGACATGACCTACCTGGCCAAGCAGGCCAGCGCCGCCGTGCGCGAGCCGTTCGTCTTCTTCCTGTTCACCGCGGCGCTGTACCTGATCTTCACCGCCGTGTCGCTGCAGTTGCTCAAGCGCCTGTCCGCGCGCTACAGCCTGGGAACGGACAAGGTGCAGCTATGAACTGGAGCGTCATCTTCGAACCCTCCACCCTGGCCCTGTATGCGCAGGGCCTGGTCGTCACGCTGCAGCTGACTCTGATCAGCCTGGCCGTGGGCGCCGTGCTGGCGCTGCTGATGGCGCTGGCGCTGGTGAGCCGCGCGGCGGCCATCCGCCTGCCGGTAGCGGCCTTCACCTATTTCATGCGCGGCACGCCGCTGCTGATCCAGGTCTATCTGATCTACTACGGCTTCGCGCAGCTCGAATGGGTGCAGGCGCGCTGGGACACAGTTTGGCCCTGGACGCACTTCAAGGAGCCGTTCTTCTGCGCCCTGCTGTCCTTCAGCCTGAACACCGCCGCCTACACCGCCGAGATGCTGGCCGGCTCCATTCGTGAAACCAACAAGGGCGAGGTCGAGGCCGCACGCGCCATGGGTATGAACGACTGGCAGCTGATGCGCCGCATCGTGCTGCCCAGCGCCATCCGCCGCATGCTGCCCGCCTACGGCAACGAGGTGGTGATGATGCTGCACAGCTCCAGCCTGGCCAGTACCGTGCCGTCGGTGCTCGATCTGACCGGCGCCGCCAGCGGCGTGTATTCCGATTTCTACCTGCCGTTCGAGGCCTACCTCTTCGCGGCCGCCATCTACCTGTGCATCACCTTCAGCCTGCTCGGTGCCAACCGCCTGCTGGAGCGCCGCTACCTGGGTTATCTGGCACCGCGCAAGGCATGAGCATGACAAGCAACACCTCTTACAAACTCCAGGCCCTGGACATCCACAAACGCTATGGGCAAAACGAAGTGCTCAAGGGCGTTTCGCTCAACGCCCGCGCCGGCGATGTCATCAGCATCATCGGCAGCTCAGGCTCGGGCAAGAGCACCTTCCTGCGCTGCATCAACCTGCTGGAACAACCCCAGCAGGGCCGCATCATCGTGGCGGACGAGGAGCTGCAGTTGCGCCCCGGCCGCGATGGTGCGCTGGCCGCAGCCGACCAGCGCCAGCTGCAGCGCCTGCGCTCGCGACTGGCCATGGTATTCCAGCACTTCAACCTCTGGGCACACATGACGGTGCTGCAGAACATCATCGAAGTACCGGTCCATGTGCTGGGCCTGTCGCGCGACGAAGCCGTGACCCGTGCACGCAAGTACCTGCAGCTGGTGGGGCTGGAGGGGCGCGAGGATGCCTACCCCAGCCACATGAGCGGCGGCCAGCAGCAACGCGTGGCCATTGCGCGCGCACTGGCCGTGGAGCCCGAGGTCATGCTGTTCGACGAGCCCACCTCGGCCCTGGATCCGGAGCTCGTGGGCGAAGTGCTGCGCGTGATGCAGGTATTGGCACAGCAGGGGCGCACCATGCTGGTGGTGACACATGAAATGGGCTTTGCCCGTGAAGTGTCCAACCACGTGATCTTCCTGCACCAGGGCCTGATCGAGGAGCAAGGCCATCCGCACGAGGTGCTGAGCAATCCGCGCAGCGAACGGCTGGCCAAATTCCTCTCCGGCAACCTGAAATAGAGCACCATGCAAAAAGCCGCTGTCCCCAGCGGCTTTGATTTTTTTGGGCCTCCAGCGCTTGCCCAGCAAGCGCCAGCAGCTATCAAACTTCAGTCAACGTTGGTGAAGTTGCTGCTCCAGTTGGCCCACATAGGCCGCCGTGCTGTTATCGGATTCCTGAGCACGGCTGACCAGATGGGCCTCCAGCATATCCAGGCGCGCCATCAGATCCTGCTTGTCCTGGGCATGCAGAGCTTCGAGCACGCCGCGCAGCTCGGTAAAGCGCGAGGCCTCGGCCTTGTCCGCCAGATCGCGCTGGGTCTGCATCTCCTTGCTGTGGCGGCGCGCCTCCAGCAGTACCGAGCTTTGCAGCCACAGCACATAGGCGATGAAGAACACGCTGAGCAGGATCGTCAACGCCAGCATCAGCACACCAAGAGGTGCCTGGATGTCCGTCACACCCAAGGAGACGGAGGTAGGCGTAACCAGTGCATTCCAGTTGAAGACCGCCAGTACGGCGATCAGGGCCACGATGATGGCAATGGAAATGGTGCGAAAGTTCATCTTGTTCTCCTAGCAGATTGCGCAAGCATCTGTTTTAACCCAAGTTGGAGCCGCACAAGGTCAGCGACAGACCCCAAACGACAAAGCCGCTGCAGGCAGCAGCGGCTTTGTATTGCCGGGGGCTAAACCAAGATCAGTTGGTTTCAGCCAGCTGATCCAGGATGGCCGGATTTTCCAGTGTCGAAGTGTCCTGGGTGATGGCTTCCCCCTTGGCCAGCGAACGCAGCAGGCGGCGCATGATCTTGCCGCTGCGGGTCTTGGGCAGGTTGTCGCCAAAGCGGATGTCCTTGGGCTTGGCAATGGGGCCGATTTCCTTGGCCACCCAGTTGCGCAGCTCGTTGGCAATCTGCTTGGCTTCTTCGCCCGTGGGCTTGCCGCGCTTGAGCACCACAAAGGCGCAAATGGCTTCACCGGTCAGGTCGTCGGGACGGCCCACCACGGCGGCTTCTGCCACCAGATCTGTCTTGGCCACCAATGCTGATTCAATCTCCATCGTGCCCATGCGGTGACCCGATACGTTCAGCACGTCGTCGATACGGCCCGTGATGCGGAAGTAGCCACGGTCTTCGCTGCGCACCGCGCCGTCGCCGGCCAGATAGTAGCCCTTGAGTTCCTCGGGGAAGTAGCTCTTCTTGAAGCGCTCGGGATCGCCCCAGATATTGCGGATCATCGAAGGCCAGGGCTTTTTCACGACCAGAATGCCGCCTGCGCCATTGGGCATGTCGTTGCCGGACTCATCGACGATGGCCGCCGTGATGCCGGGCAGCGGCAGCGTGCAGGAGCCGGGCACCAGCGGTGTGGCGCCGGGCAGAGGCGTGATCATGTGGCCGCCGTTCTCGGTCTGCCAGAAGGTGTCCACAATGGGGCAACGCTCGCCGCCCACGTTTTTGTAGTACCACATCCAGGCTTCCGGGTTGATGGGCTCGCCCACCGAACCCAGCACGCGCAGGCTGGACAGATCCCAGTTTCTGGGGTGCACGCTGGGGTCCGAATCCGCAGCCTTGATCAGCGAACGAATGGCCGTAGGCGCGGTGTAGAAGACGCTGCACTTGTGCCGCTCGATCATCTGCCAGAAGCGGCCCGCGTTGGGGAAGGTGGGCACGCCTTCAAAGACGATCTGCGTGGCACCCGCGGCCAGCGGGCCATAGGCCACATAGCTGTGGCCGGTGATCCAGCCAATGTCGGCCGTGCACCAGAACACATCGCTGTCCTTCAGGTCGAAGGTCCATTCAAAAGTCTGCTTGGCCCACAGCACATAGCCGCCGGTGGCGTGCTGCACGCCCTTGGGCTTGCCGGTGGAGCCGCTGGTATAGAGGATGAAGAGCGGGTGCTCTGCATTCACGGCCTCGGGCGCGCACTCCGTGGACTGACCTGCCAGTGCGTCGGTAAAAGTGATGTCGCGGCCCGCCACCATATTGCAAGCCGTGGGCGTGCGCTCGTAGACCAGCACCGTCTTGACGGCCTCGCAGCTACCCAACGCCAGCGCGTCGTCCACGATGGCCTTGAGAGGCAGCTCCTTGCCGCCGCGCATCTGATAGTTGGAAGTGATCACCAAGGTGGCGCCCACGTCCACGATGCGCTCCTGCACCGCCTTGGCCGAGAAGCCCCCGAACACCACGGAGTGCGTGGCACCGATACGGGCACAGGCCTGCATGGCCACCACACCCTCGATGGTCATGGGCATGTAGATCAGGACACGATCGCCCTTTTTCACACCGCGCGCCTTGAGCGCGTTGGCAAACTGGCTCACGCGGGCCAGCAGCTCCTTGTAGCTGACCTTGGTGACTTCGCCTCCGTCGGCCTCGAAGATGATGGCGGTCTTGTTCTCGACCGGCGTGCCCATATGCTTGTCCAGGCAGTTGGCACTGGCATTGAGCTCGCCATCGGCAAACCACTTGTAGAACGGAGGATTGCTCTGGTCCAGCACCTGGGTGAAAGGCTTGGTCCAGACCACGTTTTCACGGGCCAGACGTGCCCAGTAGCCTTCGTAGTCGCGCTCTGCCTCATCGCACAGGGCCTGATATTGCGCCATGCCCGAGATGCGCGCCTTGGCAGCAAAGTCTGCGGAAGGCGGAAAAACGCGGTTTTCCACCAATACCGACTCGATTGCAGAGGATGTAGTGCTCATCTTTGTTGTCTCCTGATACTTCGCAATGAAATTATTGTGGGTGTACTGTCGGCGCTCGGTCTTACACGCCACTGACTGAAATTTGCATCGTTATTTCGGTAATGAAAAAACGAAGGATTCGCTCACAACTTTGCAGCATCTGACGCAATATTCAAGAGCGCTTGCGCGATATTTGCTCCAAAAAATTGGCGCAAACCCTTAAAATCGCGCGCCTGTCGTAGGTCGTGACTCCTGCTCACCGCTGCTTCACCCTTGCCGCAGTCCATTTCGCGCGCTGCGCAAAAAGCATTTCAACACTGCGGCGCGCCTCTTCACCTTCGTTTTACCCGCCCTCCCACCTAGCCACCGCCGCAAGCCCAGGCTGGTCGCGCCGCGCCCGGCGCAGCCTGGCTGCGACCACACCAACCATCATGAGCCGAACTCATTCCGACGATGCCGACAAGGCCTCTGCCCCGCAGCGCCCCGCCAGCTACCAGACACCGGCCGCCCTGCGCCCCCTGCCCGCACTGATCTTTGCCAGCCGCTGGCTGCAGCTGCCGCTGTACCTGGGCCTGATTGCCGCCCAGGGCGTCTACGTCTGGCATTTTCTGGTCGAACTCTGGCACCTGGTCGAAGCCGTCTTCGGCAATCAGGAAGCGCTACAGGCCCTGATCACCAACATCGGCTACAAGAGCGATGTGCAGATCACCCACCTGAACGAGACCATCATCATGCTGGTGGTGCTGGCACTGATCGACGTGGTCATGATCTCCAATCTGCTGATCATGGTCATCGTCGGCGGCTACGAAACCTTTGTCAGCCGTCTGGGACTGGAATCCCACCCCGACCAGCCCGAATGGCTCAGCCATGTGAATGCCTCGGTGCTCAAGGTCAAGCTGGCGCTGTCCATCATCGGCATCAGCTCGATTCATTTGCTCAAAAGCTTCATCAACGCCGGCAGCTACGAAGTCCAGGTGCTGATGTGGCAGACCATCATCCACGTGGTCTTCCTGCTGAGTGCACTGGCCATTGCCTATACCGACAAGCTCACCAGCAGCAATCACCACCACTGACCGTTGGTTTGCCGCCCATCAAGCCCCGCATGGCCTGCCATGACGGGGCTTTTTCATGCCTTCAGCCCATGTTTTTCCCACAAAAGCTGACAAGTTACAAAAAATTGAATCAAATTGCCTTTAAACGCTTTGATACCAAGCGCATATAGCTATCTTTTTTAAGTTTCAGCTCGCCTTATCGTTGCGAAATCATGTGCTGTTTGGCTTGATTTCTTACAGCTGAATTTGACGCATAAAACCCAATTCGATATATTAAAAAGTCATTTACAGCCTGCCTTGCAGGTCATCACCCATTCTTTTGAATGCGGCTGATCCCTTTTCCCGGCGGAAAAGCGGTGTCCAGCTCCAGGCGCTACGCGCCAGCCGGACACTGCCCCGTCAACCGGGCCGAAACCAGGCTCTGATGCCAAGGCTCTTTCTGGCGCTGTGCCGGAAATGAGCCGACCGAGAAGTAACGCTGCGGTGTGCCCGTCGGTACTCCAACCCAGCCGTTGTTACCCGCTTCTCCACGCTTTGACGCTCTTGCGCACACCTTGCTGTGCCATCCGGGCGGATTGACAGGCGCTTTCACTGCGCCAACTGCATTGCGCAGCCCATCCATAAAGGCCGGGCTGAGCTGCGGCATCAGAGCTCATTTTGGCTTGCGCGCCAGCGCCCCACGGCTGTTGCCGGATGTGGGCGCTGGACTGTGTTCCATCTCATCCAAAAGGAGAACGCCACAGTGGCCAAGCAAATCGCTATCGATCACGTCTTCAAGGTCTTCGGCAATGACCCGAAAACCGCGCTCAACCTTGTCAAGCAAGGCCTGGACAAACAAGAAATCCTGGCCAAGACCGGGCAGTCCATCGGCGTGTTCGATGCCAACTTCACCATCGAAGCCGGTGAAATTTTCGTCGTCATGGGCCTGTCTGGCTCCGGCAAGTCCACGCTGGTGCGTATGCTCAACCGACTGATAGAGCCGACCAGCGGCCGCATCCTGGTCGACGGCCAGGACATCAATGCCCTGAGCGACAAGGAACTGCGCGCATTGCGCCGCAAGGACATCTCCATGGTGTTCCAGTCGTTCGCTCTGATGCCCCACCTGACGGTGCTGGACAACACGGCCTTCGGCCTGGAACTGGCCGGCGTGGACCGAGCCACCCGCCAGCAGCAGGCGCAGGACGCGCTGGAGCAGGTCGGCCTGGGCGCTTGGGGCGCCAGCTACCCTGACGAGCTGTCGGGCGGCATGCAGCAGCGTGTGGGCCTGGCCCGTGCACTGGCGTCCGATCCGTCGATCCTGCTGATGGACGAAGCCTTCTCGGCGCTTGACCCCATCATCCGTACCGAGATGCAGTCCGAGCTGCTGCGCCTGCAAGAGATCAAGCGCCGCACCATCGTCTTCATCTCGCACGATCTGGACGAAGCCATGCGCATCGGCGACCGCATCGCCATCATGAAGGACGGCGTGGTGCAGCAAGTGGGCACGCCGGACGACATCCTGCGCAACCCCGCCAACGAATATGTGCGCACCTTCATCCAGGGCGTGGACGCGGCGGCCGTGTTCAAGGCCTCCGACATTGCACGCCAGGCACTGACCGTGATTTCCGAGCACAGCGACCGTGGCTGCCGCGCGGCGCTGCGCCTGCTGGAAGACTCCGACCGGGACCACGCTTATGTGCTCAACGCCCGCAAGCGCTTTCTGGGCGTGGTGTCCTCCCAGTCGCTGCGCGATGCGCTGCATGGCCACCAGGGGCCGCTGGGCCTACAGCACGCCTTCATTCCCGAGGTCCAGCCCATCGCCAGCCACACGCCAGTGGCCGAGCTCTTCGGCACCGTGGCCGCACCGGCCTTCCCCCTGCCCGTGGTGGACGAAAACGGCAAATACCTGGGCGTCATCAGCCGCACCACCATGCTCAGATTCCTGGATCGCGCCACACCGCCCGTACCGCCGCCCCAGAAGGAAATTCCACCCATCAAGCTGGACCCGCACTTCCAGCCCGGCGCGCAGGGCGCAGCCAGCGCCACACCGACCGCAGCACCATAAGGAGGGACCGATTTGACCGATAACGCACTGAACAACCCAAGCACCGCAACCTCGAACACGGCCTTTGAGGATCCATGGACGGCCGCCTCCGCACCTTCCGACACCGGCAACGCTGCAGCGCCCGACACTGCCGCCACCAGCGATGTGAACGCCGATCCCTGGGCCGCATCATCGGCTCAGCCCGACGCCGCAAGCTCCGACCCTTGGGGCGGCAGCGATGCAGCCGACTCCGTCAGCAGCAGCGACTGGCTCAGCACTCCGACTGGTGGCGATGTTCCCGGCGACGATGGCGGCCTGGCCCATCTGTGGCACCAGATCACGACAGACGGCCTGCCCGTGCAGGACTCCATCAACAATGGCCTGACCTGGGTGGTGGACCACTTCCGCCCCTTCTTCCAGGCCGTGCGCACTCCCATTGACGCCACTCTCAACGGCGTGACCGACGTGCTGCAGACCCTGCCCATGCCTGTGCTGGTGCTGCTGATCGCACTGCTGGCCTGGCAGTTTGCAGGCCGCAAGCTGGCCATTGGCTCGGCCGTGTCGCTGCTGATCGTGGCCCTGCTGGGCATCTGGTCCGAAGCCATGGTGACCCTGGCCCTGGTGCTGACCTCGCTGTTCTTCTGCATCGTGATCGGCCTGCCTGTGGGCATTCTGCTGGCCAGCAGCGACCGTGCTCAACGCTGGACTCGTCCGCTGCTGGACGCCATGCAGACCACGCCCGCCTTCGTCTATCTGGTACCCGTGGTGATGCTGTTCGGTATCGGCAACGTGCCCGGCGTCATCGTGACCATCGTGTTTGCGCTGCCACCACTGATCCGCCTGACCAATCTGGGTATCCGCCAGGTGCGCCCCGACCTGGTCGAAGCCAGCCGCGCCTATGGCGCATCACCCATGCAGCTGCTGTGGAAGGTGCAACTGCCTCTGTCCATGCCCTCCATCATGGCCGGTATCAACCAGGCACTGATGCTGTCGCTGTCCATGGTGGTGATCGCTTCCATGATTGCCGTCGGCGGTCTGGGCCAGATGGTGCTGCGCGGCATTGGCCGTCTTGACATGGGCCTGGCGACCGTAGGTGGCCTGGGCATTGTGCTGCTGGCCATCGTGCTAGACCGCATCACCCAGGCCATGGGTGAGCCCAAGCGTGGCAGCGCCCGCTGGTGGGCCACTGGCCCAGCCGGTCTGGTGGTGCGCATGCTGCGCCCCCAGCCATCGGCCCCCGCGCCCAAGCAAGCCGCAGCTGCGGCCAAAGTCTGATGCCAACGAAAACCAAGGAGAGAACATGAAGACAGCCATCACACCGAAGTCCCGCCGCACCCTGGGCCGCTGGCTCCTGGCCGGAACCGCAGCTGCAGGCATGGCCCTGACGGGCGGTACCGCTTTCGCGGCGGATGATCTTCCCGCGAACCTGCCCGGTAAAGGCATCAAGGTCCAGCCGCTGAAAAGCTCGATTGCCGAGGAAACCTTCCAGACGCTTCTGGTCATGAAGGCGCTGCAAAAACTGGGCTACGACGTGCAGCCCATGAAGGAGGTGGAATACCCCACGGCGCATATCGCGCTGGCCAATGGTGACGCCACCTTCATGGCCAACCACTGGAACCCTCTGCATGCCGACTATTACAAGAACGCAGGCGGCGACGCCAAGCTCTACCGCAAGGGCATCTACTCGGCCAATGCCGCCCAGGGCTATCTGATCGACAAGAAGACGGCCGATGCCCACAAGATCACCAATCTGGGCCAGCTCAAGGACCCCGAGATTGCCAAGCTGTTCGACACCGATGGCGATGGCAAGGCCGATCTGACGGGCTGCACGCCGGGCTGGGGCTGCGAAGCCATGATCGAGCACCAGCTCACGGCCTACAAGCTGCGTGACACCGTCACACACAAGCAGGGCACGTATTCGGCGCTGATGGCCGACACCATCACCCGCTACAAGGCCGGCAAGCCCATCCTCTACTACACCTGGACGCCCTATTGGGTCAGCAACGTGCTCAAGCCCGGCAAGGACGTGGTCTGGCTGCAAGTGCCTTTCTCGGCCCTGCCCGGCGAACAGGCCGGTACCGACACCAAGCTGCCCAACGGCAAGAACTACGGCTTCATTGCCAACAACCAGCAGATCGTGGCCAACAAGGCCTGGGCCGAGCAGAACCCCGCTGCCGCCAAGCTGTTTGAAATCATCAAGCTGCCCGTGGGCGACATCAACGCCCAGAACTACATGATGAGCCAGGGCCAGAACAAGACCGCCGACATCGAGCGCCATACCGATGGCTGGATCAAGGCCCACCAGAAGGCTTTTGACGGCTGGATCAGCCAAGCGCTGGCGGCTGCCAAGAAGCCCTGATCACACCCTCGAATCACGGCGACCGCTACGGCGGCCGCCGTTTTTTTATTGCCGCCGGGCCGCCCCAAGGCAATAAGCGGCCCCCTTGGGGGGCAGCGGCCACACGAAGTGGGCAAGCGTGGGGGCTTTTTTATCGCCGAGCCACCCCAGGATAAAAACGCCGGGCCTCCTAGGTTCTCCTGGAGGGGCTGCGAAACACACGCAGTGGGGAGCGTGGGGAGTCATTTTCAATCGGGCCGTCGGCCCACCCAAACCAAGGAGAGACAAGAACAATGAGCAAATCTGTGCAGACCCTGACCCCAAACCGACACACCCGGCGCCAGCTGCTGCTGGGCACGGCCAGCGCAGCGGCGCTGAGTCTGGGTCATTCGCCTAGCTGGGCGGCCGGACAGAATGTGTCAGGCGACGCGCTGCCAGGCAAAGGCATCACGGTGCTGCCCGTCAAGAGCGCGCTGGCTGAAGAGAACTTCCAGACCCTGCTGGTGATGAAGGCCCTTGAGCAACTGGGCTACACGGTCAAACCCTGGGAAGAGCTGGATTACCCGCTGATCCATGTGGCCGTGGCCAATGGCGATGCCACCTTCATGGCCAACCACTGGAATCCGCACCATGCCGAGTTCTACAAGCAGGCCGGCGGCGATGCCAGGCTCGCGCGCAAGGGCGTGTATGCAGCCGGGGCCGCGCAGGGCTACATGATCGACAAAAAGACCGCCGAGGCGCACAAGATCACCCATCTCGACCAGCTCAAGGACCCCAAGCTGGCCGCGCTGTTCGATATCGACGGCGACGGCAAGGCCAATCTGATAGGTCCCAACGCGGGTTGGGGCGGCGAGGCTGTGGTGGCCCATCAGATCAAGGCTTTCGGTCTGGAAAACACCGTCAGCTACACCCAGGGCAACTATCCGGCCCTGATTGCCGACACTCTGGCGCGCTTCAAGGCCGGCAAGCCCGTGCTGTACTACGCCTGGACACCCTACTGGCTCAGCAATGTGCTGCGCCCCGGCCAGGAAGTGGTGTGGCTGCAGGTGCCGCGCTCATCCATGCCCGGCGTGCAGGCCGGCACCGACACCAGGCTGCCCAACGGCCGCAACTACGGCTTCCCGCTCAACAACGAATACATCGTGGGCAACAAGACCTGGGTTGAAAACAACCCGGCAGCGGGCAAGCTGTTCGAGATCATGCAGATCCCCATCAACGACATCAGCCGCCAGAACCAGCTGCTGCGCGAAGGCGAGAGCAAGCCTTCGGATATCAATCGCCATGTGGACGCCTGGATCAAGGCCCATCAAAAGACCTTTGACGGATGGATTGCCCAGGCCAAGGCTGCGGCAGCGAAGTCCTGATTCACCAACGGCGCACCGGAGAAGACCCGGGCGCCGTTTTTTATCAACCCTTTCTCTTTCTTCCATGCCGATTTCGGGGTAGGCACCCAGCATCCAAGGAGTATTCATGCACAGCAGCACGCCCGCACCTTCCTCTTCCTCTGCACATCCTTTCTGGCAACACAAACGCCGCCAGCTGACTGCCTGCGCCCTGCTGGCCCTGGGCGCCGCAGCCGTTACGGTGGCGCAGGCCCAGACCGCTTCGACCGAGCTTCCCGGCAAGGGCGTCACGGTGCAGCCCATCAAGGGCACGGTGGATGAGGAAATGTTCCAGACCCTGCTGGTCTCGCGCGCCTTGGAAAAGCTGGGCTACAAGGTTCTGCCCATGAAGAGCCTGGAAAACGGCACCCAGCATGTGGCCATTGCCCAGGGCGATGCGACTTTCACGGCCACTCACTGGATGCCGCTGCATCGTGCTTTCTATGAGAACAACGGTGGCGACAAGGCCTTCTATCGAGCGGGCGTCTATTCGCGCAACGCGGTGCAGGGCTATCTGATCGACAAGGCCACTGCCGACAAATACCAGATCACCAGCATCATGCAGCTCAAGGACCCCAAGCTGGCAGCGCTATTCGACACGGATGGCGATGGCAAGGCCGACCTGACAGGCTGCAACCCCGGCTGGGGCTGCGAGCTGGCCATCAACAAGCATCTCAAGGGTCTGGGCCTGGAGTCCACCGTCACCCATCTGCAAGGCAACTATCAAGCCTTGATTGCCGACACCATCACCCGCTTCAAAACTGGCAAACCCATTCTTTACTATGTGTGGACGCCGTTCTGGGTCAATACCGTGCTGCGCCCCGGCAAGGAGGTGAGCTGGCTGGAAGTGCCCAACATCCCCGGCGCCAAAGGCGAAGACAACACCGAATTGCCCAATGGCAAGAACTACGGCTTCCAGCTCAATCAGCAGTACATCCTGGCCAACAAGGCCTGGGCCGAGAAAAATCCCGCAGCGGCCAAGCTGTTTGCCGTGATGCAGCTTCCCATCGCAGACATCAACGCCCAGAACATGCGCATGCGCCAGGGTGAAAACAGCTCGGCGGACGTCAACCGCCATGTGGATGGCTGGATCAAGGCCCACCAGAAGACCTTTGACGGCTGGCTGGAGCAGGCACGGAGCGCTGCGCAGAGGTAAGTATCAAATCAGGCTCTAAGAACGTGTTTACGATCTCCTCGCGCCGCGACAGTGACTTTGCGGGATGGAATGCTAGGCGCAGGTGCGCTGCAAGGCTCGCGCCTTGCGAGCGACTGCAACGCCGCAGACCGCCCGCAAAACCACTGTCCCGAAGGGTTGGAGTGAAATCGAGCGATTTCTGCGCGCTGGCTCTTGCTTGCACCTCGGTGCAAGCTGCGAACCAGCCCTTCGAACTCATCCCGATTGCACTTCAATGCGGCTGCGTAGAGATCGTCAACACGTTCTAGAAAAAATCGACAGGAGACAAGACACCATGCAACGCCAACAATTCATCCGCACCGCGCTACGCACCGCCATTGGCGCTGCCGCCTTGGCCATGACCGCCAGCGGCTTTGCGCAGACCTACCCGGCCA
>JAITLR010000031.1 GCA_031277805.1 Comamonas sp.
GAACTGAATGGTGTTCATGGACATACCGCACTCCTCAGGTGATGAAGGGCTGGTAGATAGATGGCCTCTGCCGGGGCGTTTATCAAGGCCGAACCTGACTTATGTCGCTAATCAGGAGATTATTTTTTGAAAATGAATACAGAAAAGCGAAAGCAGCTATCAAAAGGATTGCAATCAAGACATGGCTGCAGAGCTCAGCTGACCATTCACTAGCCGCCAGGTCCCCAGCGGATTGCCGCTTTGCAAGGCCACGGGCAGCAGCGCATCGGGGATGTCCTGGTAGCACACCGGCCGCAGGAAGCGGTCTATGGCGCTGGCTCCCACGGAGGTGTACATGGAGTTGGACGTGGCCGGGAACGGACCGCCATGCACCATGGCGTGGCAGACCTCGACACCGGTCGGGAAACCATTGGCCAGAATGCGGCCGCATTTGCGCTCCAGCACCGGCAGCAACTGGCGCACATCGTCATGGTCGCCCTCGTCCAGCAGCAAGGTGGCGGTGAGTTGACCTTCCAGCATATTGGCCACTTGCAGCAGCTCGTCCAGATCGTCGGCCTTCACCACCACCGATGCGGGGCCGAACATCTCGGCCTGCAGCGCGGGGGTGTTCAGCAAGCGCCGGGCATCGGTCACGTACAGCGCAGCCTGAGCCGCGTTGTGCTGATCGCCGGCAGCAATGCCGCTTGCCACACGCTCCACACCGTCCACGGCTTCAACCTGGGCCCGGCCGCTCTGGTAGGCCGCATGGATGCCTGGCGTCAGCATGGTCTGCGCGGCCTTGGCAGTCAGCGCCTTGCTGGCGGCCGCCACAAAGCGCCGCAGATCGGGCCCGTCTATGGCGAGCACCAGACCAGGGTTGGTGCAGAACTGGCCCGCACCCATGGTCAACGAATCGGCAAAGCCCTGAGCCAATGCCTCGGTGCGCTCGGCCAGCGCATGCGGCAGCAGGAAAACGGGGTTGATGCTGGCCATTTCTGCGTAGACCGGGATGGGCTCATGACGATGGTTGGCGATGTTCACCAGTGCAAGGCCACCTTGGCGCGAACCGGTAAAGCCCACGGCCTTGATGCCTGGGTGCGCCACCAGCGCCTCGCCGATCTCGCGGCCTGCACCAATCAACAGCGAGAACACGCCGTCGGGCATGCCCTCGCGCTGCGCTGCCTTTTGCACGGCGCGGGCGACCAGCTCCGACGTACCCAGATGGGCGCTGTGGGCCTTGACGATCACGGGGGCGCCTGCGGCCAGCGCCGATGCGGTATCGCCACCAGCCACCGAGAAAGCCAGCGGAAAATTGCTGGCACCGAACACGGCCACCGGACCGAGCGGGATCTTGGCCAGACGCAGATCGGCACGCGGCAGCGGCTGACGCTCGGGCTGTGCCGTGTCGATGGTGGCGCTCAGGAAGCGTCCATCGCGCACCACCTGGGCAAACAGGCGCAACTGGCCCACGGTACGGCCACGCTCGCCAGTCAGACGCGCAATGGGCAGGCCGCTTTCGGCATGGGCGCGCTCGATCAGCACATCGCCCAGCGCCATGATCTCGTCGGCGATGGCTTCGAGAAAGGCTGCGCGACGCGCCAGAGGCAGGTTCCGGTAGCTATCGAAAGCTGTGCTGGCCAGTGCTACGGCCCGGTCCACATCCTCGCGCGTGCCGAAGTTGAATTCGGGTTCGGCAATCACGACGTTGGTTGTGGGATTGAAGGCACGCTGGCCTCCCGCCTGACCGCGCACGGCAGTACGGCCGATCAGCATTTCTCCGGTGAGTTGCATGAGAAAAATCCGTTATCTATTGAAGGACTGAAACAAGAAAAACATCGAGTAGGCGGACCGCCAATCCATGGCGGCCCGGCCGGGTTCCCAAGGCGACCAGGCTTACTTCGCGCCTCGGACCTTGGCAATCTCGGCTTGCAAGTCATTGACGACTGCAGCGCCAATCTGCGTCGAATGCTTGGCGATCACGGGCTTGGTCCGCTCGGCCATGCGGGCACGTTCGGCATCCGAGAAATCATTGACCTGCATGCCGCGCTTCTTGAGTTCGGCCAGGGCCTTGGCGTCGTTCTCGCGGCTCAGGCGGCGCTCGAACAGCTTGGCTTCTGTCGCCGCATCACTGAACAGCTTCTTTTCATCGGCACTCAGCTTGTCCCAGGTTTTCTTGCTCATCAGCAATATGAATGGGTTGTAGACATGGCGCGTCAGGCTGATGTACTTTTGAACATCGTCGAATTTGGACGATTCAATCAGCGCATTGGGATTTTCCTGCGCATCCACGGCACGGGTTTCCAGCGCGGAATAGACCTCGGAAAATGCCAGAGGAACGGCGTTGGCATTGAAATTATTGAAAACATCCAGCAATACCGAGCTTTGCATGGTGCGAATTTTCAGACCTCCCAGATCCTCCCATTTGACAATTGGATGCTTGCTATTGGTCACGTTGCGATAACCATTTTCCCAATAGCCAAGGGAAACCAGGCCTTTTTCAGGAAGCTTTGCCTCCAGCTTTTTGCCAAATGGACCGTCCAGAACTGCATCGGCTTCTTCGGGCTTGTTGAAAAGAAATGGGAAATCGTAGACCCCAAAATCCTTCACTATTCCGCCCAGCGTCGTGGTCGCACCCAGGAAGAAATCCAGCGTTCCTCCCTGCAATGCCGATTGGGCTTGCATATCATTGCCCAGCTGGGCGTTTGGATAAACCCGAATCTTGATTTTTCCGCCGCTGTTCTTGTTGACGATATCCGAGAATTTCTTGAGGCCAATCACCACCGGATGATCCGCGGGAACGCTTGCCGCCGCCTTGAGCGTTCGCTCCGAAACCTGTGCCTGTGCCGCAGGCATCAATACAGCCGTGCTCAAAGTGCAGGCCGCAGCGATTTTTACAACCTTGGAAATGGAATATTGCATTTTGTCTCCTTGAATATCCGATTTATTTGAATCAACCGTAGAACCAGCGTGCGGGACCCGTTACCAGCACCGGGAAGAAAACCATCAGAAACATGACTGTCAGCTGGGCACCCATGAATGGCAGAACCCCACGGGTCACCTGATCCATTTTCATTTTCCCCACGCCTGCCACCACATTCAGCACCGTGCCCACGGGCGGAGTAATAAGGCCAATGGAGTTGTTGATGATGAACAGCACACCGAAGTAGATGGGATCGATGTCGGCCGCTTTCACCACGGGCATCAGCACCGGGGTCAGAATCAGAATCGTCGGCGTCATATCCATGGCCGTGCCCACCACCATGACCAGCACCATGATGGCAATCAAGAGCAATGTCTTGTTGCCCATGAAGGGCTCAAGCAGCGCGATCATCTGGTCGGGGATTTCGGCCACGGTGATCAGCCACGCGCTGACCATGGCGGCAGCCACCAACAGCATGATCACGGCCGTGGTTTTGGCAGAGCTCAGAAAGGCTTCGCACAACTGGCCCCAGCTCATTTCCTTGTAGACCAGCATGGACACCACGAGTGCGTAGACCGCAGCCACCACGGCGGCTTCTGTCGGAGTGAACACGCCCATCTTGAGGCCGACGATCACAATCACTGGCAAAAAGAGCGCCCAGGTCGATTCCTTGAGAGCCGCCAGACGCTCCTCCCAGCTGGCCTTGGGCGGCGTGGAAATGGCCTCCTTCTTGGCGACAAACCACCAGGCCAGGGCAATGCTCAGGCCCATCAGCAGCCCCGGAACAATGCCCGCCATGAACAGCTTGCTGATGGAGAGATTGGCCGCCACCCCGAAGATCACAAAGCCAATGGAAGGAGGAATCACCGGCGCGATGATGCCCGCCGAGGCAATCAATCCCCCGGCACGTGCCGGGTCGTGACCGGCGCGCTTCATCATCGGCAGCAGCAGCGAAGCCAGCGCTGCCGTATCGGCCACGGCCGAGCCCGAAAGCGCCGCCAGCATGCATGCCGCAACGATGGCCACAAAACCCAGACCGCCGCGCTTGTGGCCGACCAGGGTCAAGGCCAGATGAACGATGCGGCGCGACAAGCCGCCCACATTCATGATTTCGCCGGCCAGCATGAAAAATGGAACCGCCAGCAAGGGAAAGCTGTCCGCTCCGTTGATGACGTTCTGCGCAAGAATCTGCGCATCGAACAGATCCAGGTGCCACATCAGGGCGACACCCGAAGCCAAAAGTGCGTAGGCAATCGGCAGCCCTATGGCCATGGCAGCCAATAAAGAGCCCAGAAAAATAAATACCGTCATGGCAGCACCTTCTCAATCTGTCATTGATTGGCGCTGCATGGCGCCGGTTTTTTTTCGTCGAGCCTGGCCTCGTACTGGGTCAGCTCTTCGCTTTCCTGGCTCAACGAGAAGGAAGCCTCGTCGCCCCTGAGCGCAGCCCACAGCTGCCTGAGCAGAATGACCATGCTGGCCAGGCCGAAGACAAAGCCGGAGCCGTAAAAGATGGCCATGGAAGCACCGGAAACCGGTGCCTGGACGTCCATATTGATCAACATCTGCGACCAGCTGCCTGAAAGCAAAAGCCAGCTGATATAGAGCATCAGTAATCTGGCAATCACGGCGCAGATACGCTTGCCCATCAAGGGCAGCCTTGAGGTCAGCACATCGGTTCCGAGGTGGGCGTTTTCACGCAGCGCAATAATGGCGCCCAGAAACGTCATCCACAGAAACAACCAGCGCGATATTTCCTCACTGATGCTGATGCCTGAATTGAAGGCATAGCGCAGAACCACATTGCCGAAAACCAGCACCACCAT
Source organism: Comamonas sp. (assembly GCA_031277805.1). Classification (GTDB taxonomy): domain Bacteria; phylum Pseudomonadota; class Gammaproteobacteria; order Burkholderiales; family Burkholderiaceae_C; genus Comamonas. Next base: position 4,726 of record JAITLR010000031.1, read on the forward strand.
GATTGCCAGACAAATGCCAATCACGATTCCCAGCAAGCGATTCAATCCATTCGTCAGAATTTTCATGGCTTGTCTCCATATTTTTTTGTAGCCCGATATATCCCGGGCTTTTTCTGAAGCAAATCGCTTTTATTTGATCGGGGAGAAATCTGCAGGACGCAGCAGCACAGATTCCTGCTTGACGATCATGGGAAAAGCCGTAGGTACGAATTTTTCCAGCCAATCTTGATCACGGTACAGCGCAGCGCGACGCTCCGTTCTGTCATCCAGGCTTTCGTAAGCCCAGATATGGATGATCTGGTTCAGTTCACCGATCTCCGTATACCACCAGCCAACCAGCTTTGCGTATTTGGATATAACCGGCAAACCGACTTCTTCAAAATGCTTCAGATATTCTTTGACCGTACCCACTTTCAGGGTGTATGTGCGCATTTCGTAATACATTTTTGAATCCTGTGGAAAATAAAAATCAGAACTTGCCGTAGTAGGCGTTTTCAATAATATTTTTCACATCATGGGAACGGGTGATTCGCGGATTCACCAGCACATTGCCGCTGCGCATGGAGTCTTCGATCATTTTTGGCAGGGCATCCAGATTCACGCCCAGATCCTTGGTATTGCTGGGAATCCCGAGCTTGGCATTCAGCTCGATCACGGCCTTGACCACGGTATGGGCGGCTTCGACAACGGAAAGACCGGAAACGTCCTGCCCCATGGCGATGGCAATATCCCGGAACTTCTCGGGGCAGGCCGGAATATTGAAATCGATGACATAAGGCAGCAGCGCCGCGTTGGCAATGCCATGAGGAATATTGAAGACGCCGCCAAAGGTATGCGAGATCGCATGCACATTGCCCAGCTTGGATTGGGCAAAGGCCATGCCAGCCAGCAGTGAGCCCACCAGCATGTTTTCACGGGCCTCGACATCGGAGCCCACGAGATAGGCCTTGTAGAGGCTTTGCGAGATCAGCTTGATGGCGTGCAGCGCCATGCTCTGGCTGATCGGGTTGGCCTGCTTGGAAACGTAGGACTCGATGGCATGCGTCATGGCATCCATGCCGGTGGCCGCCGTGATTTCGGGAGGCAGCTTCAAGGTCAGCTCTGCATCCAGAATGGCCAGCTTGGGCAGCAGCATCGCGCTGACGATCACCGTCTTGAAGCGCGTCTGCGTATTGGTGAACACGGTCGAGGCCGTGCATTCGCTGCCGGTACCCGCTGTCGTCGGAATGGCGAACAGCGGCAGAGGTGTCGCCTTGAGCTTTTCGTAGCCTTCGTAGTCCAGGATGCCGCCGGGATTGGTGGCCATGGCGGCTACGCCCTTGGCCGTGTCGATGGAACTGCCGCCGCCCAGACCCAGCACGGCATCGCAGCCGGTCTGCTTGATAAACGCCACCGCAGCATCCAGAACATCCGTCGTGGGATTAGGTTCCACGTCGCTGAAGATCTCGTAGCCGATTTCTGCGGCCTTCAGCGATTGCAGCACCACGTCGACCACCGGGGTTGCCTTGAGGCCGGGGTCGGTCACGATCAGCAGCTTTTTGATGCCGTAGGGCTGCAGCAGCTTGCCGGTCTCTTTGGCCAGGCCGTTACCGCTTTGGATACGCGTCGGAATATAGAAATTGAAGGTACTCATTTGCCGTCCCCAGTTGCTTTTCATTCGAGATGGCGGAGTCTAGGTAGGCGGCCAGTTTCGGTACACTGACAGTTTTCCATAACGCTATAACTTTTCCTCATGTCAAGCAGCACGCCCAGCCTGAATTCCGTGATGTCACGACTGCATGCCAAGCAGCTGCGGCTGCTCATCGCCATTGAGGAAAGTGGCTCCCTGCTTGGCGCTGCGGACAAGGTGGGACTCACCCAGCCTGGTGCCAGCAAGGCCTTGCGCGAGCTGGAACAGACGTTTCAGCTGGAGCTCTTCGAGCGCACGAATCGCGGGTTAATCCCTAACGAAGCCGGCAAGTGCGTGCTGCGGTTTGCGCGCCTGATCCAGGCCGACATCAATAACCTGAGGTTTGAGCTGGATGCGATTGCCAGCGGCGCGGGCGGGCGGCTGGCCATAGGCACCATCATGGGCGCGGTGCCGCTGTTGACCGACGCGATTTCCGACCTGCTGCAGCAGCAGCCGCGCATGTCGGTGGAGGTGGTCGAGGACACCAGTGAAACCCTGCTGGGCCTGGTGGACCGGGGGAGACTGGACGCGGCCATCTGCCGCTCGTCCGTGAGCCGCAACCCCGAACTCTACGAGTCGCTGTTCATCAAGAATGAATCGCTGTCGGTGATCGCCAACGTGGAGCATCCGGCCATGGGGGCAAAGTCGGTGGAGTTGACCGAGTTGCAGGACAGTCGCTGGGTGGTCTACCGCGCTCACATGCCCATGCGCCGGCTGCTGGAGCGCGAGTTCCACGAGGCGCAGCTGAATTTTCCGCTGCACCTGGTCGAGACCACCTCTGCACTCGCCACCCTGGCCTTGCTGAGCCGCAACACGGATCTGGTGGCCCTGGTGTCCGACGATGTCGCGAACTACTTCTGCCGTCACCACCTGGTCGGTGTGCTGCCGCTGCAGCTCAAATCACGCAGCGAGCCCTATGAGCTGGTGCTGCGCAAGGGAGCTCCACGCAGCCCCACCCTCAGCCTGCTGCTGGAATCTCTGGACAAGGTGCAGGCCACGGGTATGGCCGAGGTCTGCGCCCACGATGCGCTGAAGTAATGAAAAAAGAGCTGCTTGCGCTTACCTCTATTGATATTCAGCATGTTTTCCATCTGAAATCCAATAGGGACAAGCGCAAGCAGCTCTCAAATTTTCAGCCCGACAAAGATCAGGGCTTGGCCGCATCCAGCTCGGTCAGTGGCCCCTGCATGCGGTAAAAGCTCAGATCGGCCGCCGTGAAGAAGGCCTTGGACTGGCCGCGAATGAAGTCGTCGATATGCACGACGGTGGCGCCATTGGCCTCCTGCCAGGAGACGGCGTACACGCCCTCGCCGATCTCCTGCCACTGGCAGGGCGATTCGCCGCTGGCACCGGCATAGGGGCCGCTGACGATGGCGTAGCTGACGGTGGTGCCGTCCGCCGAATAGATGTTGTGCGCCGACAGGCCGTCATAGTCGACACGGAAACCGCGGCCGGCGAACATCGGGCGCGAGGTGTTGGTGGAGTTCATGATGGATTCCCAAGGAGAGATGAATGGGCCGCGCCGCTGCTCCTTTTCAGGGAGCAGCGGCATTTCATGGCGTCTTATTCCGTTTATCAATCATTCGAGTACGCGAAGGCGAAGCGAAGACAGTGCTGCAGCACGGCAAGCGAAGCCGACAAAGTCATCGGATGATTTAGAAATGGAATTAGAGAGGCAGGGGCGCCTCGGCCGATACCAGGCCCTGCTCGCGCAGCGCGGTCCAGAACGTGGCGGGAATGGGCGCCTTGGCCAGTGCCAAGTTTTCGGCAATGCGCTCGGGGCGGCTGGCGCCGGGAATGGCGGCGATCACGGCCGGGTGGGCCAGCGAGAACTGCAGCGCAGCTGCGCGAATGTCCACCTGGTGCTCCTCGCTCAGCTGGCGCAGGCGTGCCACGCGAGCCAGGATTTCTGGCGAGGCCTTCTGGTACTCGTAGTGATCGCCACCGGCCAGCACGCCGGAATTGTACGGACCGCCCACCACGATGCCCACGCCGCGCGCCTGGCTGGCCGGCATCAGCTTGCGCAGTGCGTCCGCATGGTCGAGCAGCGTATAGCGGCCAGCCAGCAGGAAACCGTCGGGGTCGGACTGCTCCAGCGCCATTTCGCAGGGCTCGACGCGGTTCACGCCCAGGCCCCAGCCCTTGATGACACCCTGCTCGCGCAGGCGGGTCAAGGCCTTGGCGGCGCCGTCCATGGCGATCTGGAAGACTTCCTTCCACTGGTCGCCGTGGAAATCGACAGCTGGGTCATGGATGAAGACATAGTCGATATGGTCGGTCTGCAGGCGCTTGAGGCTGGCCTCGATGGCTCGCAGCGTGCCGTCGGCCGTGTAGTCATAGACGGCCTTGTTGGCCAGACCGTACTGGAACAGGCCGCTCTTCTCGCCCAGATCGCGCTTGCTCGTATCTTCGAGCTCGTCGGTCAGCAGGCGGCCGACCTTGGTGCTCAGCACATACTCGTTGCGCGGATGGTGCTTCAGGGCTTCGCCCAGGCGGATTTCGGCCAGGCCCGCACCATACATGGGAGCCGTGTCGAAATAGCGAATGCCTTGCTGCCAGGCCGATTCCACCGTGTCCAGGGCTTCCTGCTCGGGGATGTTGCGGTACATATTTCCCAGCGGTGCCGTGCCAAAGCCCAGTGCGGTGGGCACGGAGATGCGCTTGGAGATGTTTGGGGTATTGCTCATGGTTCAAGCCTCTGCGGATTCAGTTTCCAGCGTGGGGTAGTCGGTCAGGCCGTGCTCGCCGCCGCCGAACAGCGTTTCGCGCTCATGCAAGGCCAGCGGCGCGCCGATGCGCAGGCGCTCAGGCAGGTCGGGATTGGCGACAAAGGGGCGACCAAAGCCGACCAGATCGGCCCAGCCCTGCGCCACGGCCTCGCGGGCACGCTCTGCCGTGTAGGCACCGGCGTAGATCATGGTGCCGGGGAAAGCCGCGCGCAGGCGCTGCTTGAACTCGACCGGCATATGCGGCGCCTGCTCCCAGTCGGCCTCGGCAATGTGGATATAGCCCACGCCGATGTCGGCCAGCAGCCTGGCGGCACCCAGATAGGTGGTTTCGGGGTCGGCGTCCTCGCAGCCGTTGAGTGTGGTCAGCGGCGCCAGGCGGATACCGACGCGGCCAGCATCGCCCGTGCCTTCGACCAGCGCATGGGTCACCTCGCCCAAGAAGCGCAGGCGGTTTTCCAGCACACCGCCGTATTCGTCCGTGCGATTGTTGGCGTTGGAGTCGATGAACTGGTTGACCAGATAGCCGTTGGCGGCGTGCAGCTCGACACCATCGAAACCGGCTTCCATGGCATTGCGTGCGGCCCGGCGGTAGTCATCGACGATGGCATGGATCTCGTCAACGCTCAGTGCGCGCGGCATGGAGGCCTGGGCAAAGCCAGGCTTGCCGTCGGCATCGGCCACGAACACGTTCACGCCCTGGGCCTGGATGGCCGAGGAAGACACAGGCGACTGGCCATTCAACAGACTGGTATGGCTCAACCGGCCGACATGCCAGAGCTGGGCGAAGATGCGACCACCGGCGGCATGCACGGCATCGGTCACCAGGCGCCAGCCGGCGACTTGCTCGGCGGTGTGGATGCCGGGCGTCCAGGCATAGCCTTTGCCCAGGGGCGAGATCCAGGTGCCTTCGCTGATGATGAGGCCGGCGCTGGCGCGCTGGGCGTAGTACTCGGCCATCAGCGCATTGGGCACATCGCCGGGCTGGCTGGCACGCGAGCGCGTCATCGGGGGCATCACGATGCGGTTGGGCAGATCGAGGCCGCCCATCGAATAGTTCTTGAACAAGGGATCTTGGATATCAGGCATTGCAAATCTCCTCGGCCGGTGCCGTCACCTTGGCCAACGAATGATGAAAAATGGGCAGCACATGCTCGGCGATCTCATGGAAGGTCTCGTCAAGCGGGCGCTGGTTGCGGCGGAAATGCAGGCCGACGTGATCGACACCGGCGCCGCGCAGCGCGTGCAGCTCTTCGATCAGCGCCTTGCGGCCGCCGCGCAGGCCGAAGCGCCAGCGCTGCAGCGGCTCGTCGGCGTTTTCGGTCAGGTCCAGGTGGATGAAACTGGCGTAAGGCTTGTCACCCGCCACGGCACGCCATGCGGCCACACGGCGTGCATGGTCCTCGGGCGTGCCCGGATAGGCCAGGCAGCCATCCATGTTTTCAGCCACCCAGTTCGGGGTTTGCTGGGCCAGGCCAGCCACCAGCAGCGGCAGCGGCGACTCCATGCGCGGCAGCACATCCAGTCCACCCGGCAAGCGGTCCTGCGCACCTTCGCGCAGCAGTTCCACCTGATCGCGGAAGTTCGCGCCACGGCCCTCAAAGTCGCGCCCGAACAGCGGGTACTCCACCGGACGGTCGCCGCTGGCCACGCCCAGCATCAGGCGGTTGCCGCTCAGGCGCTGCACGGTGGCAGCGGACTTGAGCGTGAGCAGCGGCTCGCGAATCGGCAGCACCACGGCGGCCGTGCCCAGCAGGATGTTCTGCGTGATGCCAGCCAGGTAACCGAGATAGGAAAACACCTCGAACACCTGGACCGCATCGCCGAAGGACGGGTCATACACCGGCACGTCCCGTACCCACAGGGCGCGAAAACCAAGGCGGTCAGCCAGCTGAGCCAGTTCGGCATGGCGGCGCAGGTCCGGCTCGCCGGGCAGGCGGCCAGCCTGGCGCCGCGCCTGGTCGCCCGCAGGCGTCCAGTCATTGTCCAGAGGGGCTTCGATGCCGATGCTGAAGCCTCCATCCGTCAAGCGAGCCAGAGAAGCAGTCATTGCAGGTTCTCCCTTAATCCCAGATAGGAGCCAGACCTTCGGGGCTGACTTCGCGGCCGTTGCGCTCCAGCGCGGCGATCAGCGCCATGTCTTCGGCATCCAGCTTCAGATCGCGCGCCAGCAGGTTGCTGGCCAGGTTCTCGCGCTTGGTCGAGGACGGAATCACCGCGTAGCCCAGTTGCAGCGCCCAGGCCAGGGCCACCTGCGCCACCGTGGCGTTGTGCTTGGCGGCAATCTGGATCAGCACCGGGTCCTTGAGCACCTTGCCGTAGGCCAGGGTCATATACGAGGTCACCTGGATGCCCTGCTCCTTCAGGAAGGCAGTCAGCTTACTGCCTTGCAGGTAGGGGCTCAGTTCGATCTGGTTGGTAGCGATCTGATCCTTGCCCACGGCAGCGATGGCCTGCCGGGTCAGTTCGATGTTGAAGTTGGAGATGCCGATCTGGCGGGTCAGGCCCTGGGCCTTGGCCTCGGCCAGGGCTTCCATGTATTCGGACAGATCCACGCCGTTGCCGGGTGCGGGCCAGTGGATCAGGGTCAGGTCTACGTAATCAGTGCGCAGCTTCTTCAGGCTGTCCTGCAGGCTGGCCACCAGCTTGTTCTTGCTGTAGTTCTCGACCCAGATCTTTGTGGTCAGGAACAGATCGCTGCGTGCCACGCCGCTCTCGGCAATCGCCTGGCCGACTTCAGCCTCATTGCCGTAGATCTGGGCAGTATCGACTGCGCGGTAGCCCACGTCCAGGGCATTGCGCACCGAGTCGATCACGACCTGGCCGTTCAAACGGAAGGTGCCGACGCCGAAAGTTGGGATGTTGCTCATGAAGGGACTCCTGGGTTGATGTGAAAGGCGGGAATTGCTTTCCCGATGACTGAAGTTTGCGCGTTTTATCTTTGCAGATTAAGAGCTGTATTTCTCAAATTCTTTTGAAATGAAATCAAATATATGCACCTAAGAACCTGCAAGCTTCAAAATTAACTTTGATAGCTTTCACCGCTTGAGCATCAAGGCTTTCAGCCTGTTTCTATAGGAAAAACAAAAAAGGCCAGTCTTACCGACCGGCCTTTTTACAGCTTGATTTTGATCGCTCCCGCTCAGACGCCCTGCACCGCGCTTTGGCGGCGGCTGCTGCCCAGCCAGACCAAGCCCAGGCCACCCGCAGCCAAAGCAGCGCCAGCCAGCGGAACGGCCGCATAGCCCAGGCCCTGGCCGATGACGGCACCACCCAGGGCCGCGCCCACGGCATTGCCCAGATTGAAGGCACCGACGTTGACCGATGAGGCCAGGCCGGGAGCCTGGGCCGCAGCCTGCATAACACGCATCTGTACCGGAGGCACGATGCCAAAGGCGGCTGCACCCCAGACCACCAGGCCGATGGCCGCGCCAACTTGCGTTGTCATCACAAAAGGCAGTACGGCCATCACCACAGCCAGCGCACCGAGGATGAGCTTGGTGGCTCCATCCAGCGACCAATCGGCCAGCTTGCCACCAATGCTGTTGCCCAGCGTGAAGCCTATGCCGATCAGCACCAGGGCGAAGGCCACGAAGCCGGGGCTGGCATGGGTGATCTCGGCCAGCACCGGGGCCACATAGGTATAGAGCGTGAACATGGCGCCGGCACCCAGCACCGTGGTCCCCATGGCCAGCAGCACTTCCGGACGGGTCAGCACCTTCAGTTCACGGCGCACGTCGGGGCGCGTTCCAGGCTCACCCTTGGGCAGCGCCAGCCACAGCGCGGCGATGGTGATCAGGCCCAGCACGGCCGTGCCACCGAAGGCCACGCGCCAGCCGACTTGCTGACCTATCCAGGTAGCGGCAGGCACTCCGCCGATATTGGCGATGGTCAGGCCCATGAACATCATGGCGATGGCGCTGGCCTGCTTGTCCTTGGGCACCACGCTGGCGGCCACTACGGCACCGATGCCGAAGAAGGCACCGTGGTTCAGGCTGGTGATCAGGCGCGACAGCAGCAGTGTCGTGTAGCTCGGCGCAAACGCCGACAGCAGATTACCGACGGTGAAAAGAACCATCAACCCCATCAGCGCCGCGCGCTTTCCGAAGCGGCTGAACAGCAAAGTCATGATCGGCGCACCGACCATCACGCCGATGGCATAGGCCGAAACCAGCATGCCTGCCGTGGGAATGCTGACCTGCACGCCATCGGCAATGACGGGCAACAGGCCCATGGGGGTGAATTCGGTGGTGCCGATGGCAAACGCGCCAACGGCCAGGGCAAGCAAAGCAGCCGAGGATTTCATGGCAGTCTCTCCTGGAAGAAATAGTGAACGCTAAAGATGAATACGGTGTGAAACAGGTCCGGGACTCAAGCTTCTGCCAGCTTGAGCTGCACAGCCGCGCGGCGATCCAGACGGCCGGACAGCATGGTCAGGCCCAGGGCACCCAGCGTCACCAGCGCCGCAACCCAGGGGGTATGCGCCAGACCCCAATGGCTGACGACCTGGGCACCGGCCCAGGAGCCACCGGCCACGCCCAGATTGAAGGCAGAGATATTAAAGCCCGTGGCCACATCGGTGGCGTCAGGTGCGACTTCCTCGGCCAGGCGCACCACATAGACCTGCAGGCCGGGCACATTGCCAAAGGCAACGGCACCCCAAGCCAACACGGTCAGCAGCATCAGCGGCTTGCTGGGAGCGGTGAAGGTCAACACCAGCAGCACGGCGGCCAGCAGCGCAAAGATGAGCTTGAGCGCCACCACAGGGCCCTTGCGGTCGGCCAGACGGCCGCCCCAGAAATTACCGACAGCCACCGAAACACCGTAGGCCAACAGCACCAGGCTCACCATATTGGGGCTGAAGCCGGTGATGTCTTCCAGAATCGGGGCCAGAAAAGTGAAGGCGATCAGCGAACCGCCATAGCCCACGGCCGTCATGGCATAGACCAGCAGCAGGCGCGGCTGCAACAGCACGCGCAACTGGCGGCTCAGCGGTGCCGGTTCGGTATGCGCAATATTGCGCGGCACCAAGGCCAGCGCACCAATCATCGCCACCAGGCCAAAGACGGCCACAACCAGGAAAGTAGTGCGCCAGCCAAAGTGCTGGCCGATGAAGGTGCCCAGAGGAATACCGGTGACAAAAGCCACAGTCATGCCACTGAACATGGTCGCGATCGCACTGCCGCCCTTCTCACGCGGCACCAGGCTGGTCGCAACAATGGTGCCTACCGAGAAGAACACACCATGGGCCAGACCGGTCAGCAGGCGGGCCACGATCAGCGTACCGTAGCCGGGAGCCAGCCATGCCACCAGGTTGCCCACGGTGAACAAGGCCATGAGGCCGACCAGCAACAGCTTGCGCGGCACGCGGCCGGTCAGCGCCGTCAGAATGGGCGCGCCGACGGCCACGCCCAGCGCATACAGGCTGACCAGCAGGCCGGCCGACGGCAGGGAAACGCTGAGGTCGGTAGCGATGGTCGGAATCAATCCGACGATGACGAATTCGGTGGTCCCTATGGCAAAAGCCGCCAGGGTCAGGGCAAGCAGGGCGAGAGGCATGGCTGCAATCCGGTGATATTTTTCAATGGAATGCAGTGTCCTCGGTTTATATTTGCAGATTAAGCCCCGTATCAAACAAATTCTCTTGAATTAAATTCAACAATGAAGACCACCCTCGATGAATTGCAAGCCTTTGTGGCGGTCGTGGACACGGGCTCCATCACTGCCGCTTCAGAGCTGCTGGGCCTCACCATCTCGGCCACCAGCCGGACGCTGGGGAGGCTGGAAGAAAAGCTTCAAACCACGCTGCTGCGCCGCACCACGCGCAGGCTTGAGCTGACCGAGGAAGGCGCCACCTTTTTGCACAGCGCCCGCGCCATCATCGCCTCCGTCGACGAAGCTGAGGAGCAGATGGCCGCGCGGCGCATGCGCCCAGCCGGTCGGCTGCGCGTCGATGCAGCCACGCCCTTCATGCTGCATGTGCTGGTGCCGCTGATCGCGGGCTTTCGCGAACGTTACCCGGAGGTGGAGCTGGAGCTCAATTCCAACGAAGGCATCATCGACCTGATCGAAAAGCGCACCGATGTGGCCTTTCGCATCGGCGTGCTCAAGGACTCCACCCTGCACGCCCGTCCCGTCGGCACCAGTCAGGTCCGTGTTCTGGCCAGCCCCGCCTACCTCAAGCGCCACGGCACGCCAAGCGACACGGAGCAGCTGGCCAGGCATTCGCTGCTGGGCTTCACCCAGCCCGAATCGCTCAACGACTGGCCACTGCGCGACACAGCTGGCAACATCGTGCGCATTCAGCCGACGATTGCCTCCTCCAGCGGCGAAACCCTGCGCCACATGGCCTTGGCAGGCCTTGGCATCGTCTGCCTCTCGGACTTCATGACGCGCGAGGACCGCAAGGGCGGCAAGCTGGTTCAGCTGTTCCCCGAGCAGACTCTGGACGTGCGCCAGTCCATCAATGCGGTCTACTACCGCAACACCGCGCTGGCGGCACGCATCACCTGTTTTGCAGACTACGTGGTTGAAGTGCTGGGTCGACGACCGTTCAACGAATAGGCTTGATGGATGCGAGCCATGGCAAGTCCAGCGGCTGCATCCGTTTGAGCATTCTGTAAGGTGTCCGGAGACTCCCAGGCCAATGCGCCAAACCGGTGCGTTACATCAATCCGTTGCGTTCATGCCACCATCCGACAGCCAGTTGCCCATGCACAGCACTGCTGACAATAACTGATGAGCTGCAGCCACAGCCAAAAAACTATACAAAACAATTACTTGGAGAAAGTGAGCAGCGACTCGCTGAACTTCAGGACAACCCGAAGCGCACGCACCTCTTATAAATCCCTCACAATCTGCACCCACTGAACGGCAATGCATGTCATCGCCGATCGCGCACGCCGCGTTGTTATCCCAGTGCTGGCCGTGCCGAACCACAATAATGCAAGCCATGACAAAGGCCTTAGCCAGCCTGTTTTCTCCTGTCATGACCTGCCAGAAATTTTCGTATTCATGAGCGATAGCGAATCCACTGCAGAAACCGGCCAGTTGCACCGGTCCCTCAAGGCCCGTCACATGTCGATGATTGCCATTGGCGGCTCCATCGGCACCGGGCTTTTCGTCGCCTCGGGCGCCACCATCTCGCAGGCTGGCCCGGGCGGCGCCCTGCTGGCTTATGTCATCGTCGGTCTGATGGTCTACTTCCTGATGACCAGCCTCGGCGAAATGGCCGCCCATATGCCGGTTTCCGGCTCGTTCGCCACTTATGGCGCCAAATATGTGGACGAAGGCTTTGGCTTCGCGCTGGGCTGGAACTACTGGTACAACTGGGCGGTCACCATCGCCGTGGACCTGGTTGCGGCACAGTTGGTCATGGCCTATTGGTTCCCGGGTACCAGCGGCGTGCTGTGGAGTGCCCTGTTCCTGGCGCTGATGTTCGGCCTGAACGCCCTGTCCGCCCGCGGCTTTGGCGAATCCGAGTTCTGGTTTGCGGCCATCAAGGTCACCACGGTGCTGGTCTTCATTGCCATCGGCGTGATGATGATCTTCGGCATCTTGCAAGGCGGCGCTCCCGAAGGCGTATGGGGCAATATTGCCAACTTCACAACCGGTGATGCACCTTTTGCCGGAGGGTTTGCGGCCCTGATTGGCGTGGCCATGGTAGTGGGCTTTTCCTTCCAGGGCACCGAGCTGATCGGTATCGCCGCCGGCGAATCCGAAGATCCGGCCAAGAACGTGCCCAAGGCCGTGCGCAAGGTGTTCTGGCGCATTCTGCTGTTCTACGTCTTTGCCATCCTCATCATCGGCCTGCTGATCCCCTACACCGACCCCAAGCTGCTGCGCAACGATCTGGGCGATATCGCCGTCAGCCCCTTCACCCTGGTATTCGAGCGTGCCGGTCTGCTGGGTGCAGCCGCCGTGATGAATGCCGTGGTGCTGACCTCGGTGCTGTCGGCTGGCAACTCGGGCATGTACGCCTCGACCCGCATGCTCTACGCACTGGCCACCCAAGGCATGGCACCTCGCATCTTTGCCCGGGTCAATGCGCGTGGCGTGCCCATTCTGGCCCTGCTGGCCACCACGGCCATTGCTGCCCTGTGCTTTCTGACCAATATCTTCAGCCCCAAGGTCGTCTATATCTGGCTGCTGAACCTCTCTGGCATGTGCGGCTTTGTGGCCTGGCTGGGTATCGCCGTCAGCCACTACCGCTTCCGCAAAGGCTGCGAGGCGCAAAACTACGATCTCAACAAGCTGCCCTATCGCGCTGCGGCCTTCCCCTTCGGCCCCATCTTTGCCTTTGTCCTGTGCCTGATCATCACCCTGGGGCAGAACTACGAGAACTTCCTCTCTGACAAGATCGACTGGGTTGGCGCCATCGCCACCTATATCGGCCTGCCGTTGTTCCTGGCCATCTGGTTTGGCTACAAATGGGCCAAGGGCACCAAGGTAGTGGCTTACAAGGATATGGACCTCAGCGGCAGCCGCTAAGCGTCACTTTCCCTCTCGCGCCCATGGGGCAGCTCCGGCAACGGCGCTGCCCTTTTTTCATGTGCATCAGGATTGATAGCAACATGTTCAGACTACTTAGTCCTAATAGACGATTCTTGACTAGGCAAATATCCTGAGAATGAGCTTCATCGATCTATCCGCATACAAGAGAGATGAAGCAAAAGACTCTGAGCGCCGCAGCCCTCACCTTGAGCCTGCTGGCAGCAGGCGCGGCCTTTGCCAAGGTACCTGCCGCTGAAGCCGACAAGCTGGGCAAAGAACTGGCCTGCACCGGGGCCATCAAGGCGGGCAATGCCGACGGCAGCATCCCGGCTTTCACCGGCAAGATTCTGGGCGTGCCGCCCGGTGTGAAGTTCACCAAGTCTGTGGGCCAGTTCCAGCCCGACATCTACGCCAGCGAAAAGCCGCTATTTGAAATCACGGCTGCCAATATGGCGCAGTATGGTGACAAGCTCAGCGACGGCCAGAAGGCGCTGCTCAAGAAGTTTCCCAACACCATGCGCATCCCCGTTTACCCGGGTCACCGCGACTTCCGCTATGACGACGAAATCTGCGCCGTCATCAAACGCAATGCGCTGGAAGCTGAAATCGTCAACGACGGCAATGGCGTCAAGAGCTTCATGGGTGCCATTCCCTTTCCCATACCCAAGACCGGCCTGGAACTGCTGTGGAACAACCTGATACCCAGCCGCGCCAGCACCGAAGAGGTGGAGCGTGACATGGCTCTGGTGGGTGCCAGCGGAGATATCGCCTGGGGCCGCACCAACTACATCCAGCTGAGCCGCTATGACTCCAAGGAAAATCTGGGCAAACCCAACGAGGGTAAATACGCCTATGTGACCAATTTCTCCATCCTTCCCGAGCGCGAAAAAGGTGGTGTGATCCTTTCCATAGAGCCGATGAATTTTGGCAGCGACAAGCGCCTGGCCTGGAACTATGACCCCGGTACACGCCGCGTGCGCCAGTTGCCCGAGTTCGGCTATGACCAACCCTCGCCCGGCACCAGCGGCAAGGTGACCATAGACTCCGAGCGCCTGTTCAACGGCGGATCCGAGCGTTATGAGTGGAGCATGCAGGGCAAGCGCGAGATGTTCATCCCGGCGAACACCTTCCGCATCCACCAGCAGATCAAGTACGCAGACCTGCTCAAGCCCGGCCACCCCAACCCCGCCTACACACGCTATGAACTGCGCCGCGTCTGGGTGCTGGAAGGCAAGCTCAAGCCCGGTTACCGTCACGTCTATTCCAGGCGCGTGATGTTCATCGACGAAGACACCGGCCATGCGGTCTCGGGCGACTTCTACGACACACGCGGTCAGCTGTGGCAGCACGGCGAGATCAACTACTACTATGCCTACGACATCAAGAAATGGCATGCAGGCACCTCGTTCTACTACGACCTCAGCTCAGGCTCCTACGTCGGCATGAACCTGGTTCAGGAACGCCCCAAGGCACCGATTCTGGGCAAGGACGAACTCAAGCCCAGCCAGTTCACGCCAGAAGCCATTCGCAATCTGGGCAACTGATCACAGTCATAAAAAAGCCGGTGGAGCACCACTGCGCGCACTACACCGCAAGGTGGGAAGAGAGGCTTATGGCCTCTCTTTTTTCATGCACGGTGCATACACAGCTGAATAAGCTTCTCTCGTCCACCCAAAGACCAACAAAGGCTGCAAGCAGAAAGCGGGAGCGTCAGACGCCCAGAGGCAATTCGGCCATCTTCAGGGTGCGCAGCACAAAGCACGACTGACTATGGCGTATGCCCTTGATCTTGTAGAGCTTCTCACGCAGCAGCCGCTCGTAATCACGTGTGTCCTTGACCACGACGCGCAGCAGATAGTCGTATTCGCCCGAGACAAGATGTGCCTCCACCACTTCGGGGATCGTGGCCAGCACCTCACCAAACTTTTCCAGCGTGTTGTCCGAGTGGCTGTCCAGAGTGACCATCACCAGCACGGAGTCGGCCAGTCCCAGAGCCTGGGGATTGAGACGCACCGTATAGCCTTCGATCACGCCCATCTCTTCCATCTTCTTGATACGTGTCCAGCACGGCGAAGCACTCAGACCCACGGCTGCACCGATTTCCTGCAGGCTGGCGCGCGCATTGGCCTGCAACACAGCAAGAATCTTTTTATCCAAGGCATCCATATTCTTGAATATATCGCATTTTTTCCAAAAACAGAAAAATATTCTGTAGCAAGCCGATATTTACAGAATTTGTAGAAACCTTTTCTGCACCGCAACATGCACACTTGAGTCCATGGAAGCACGTTTACCGACGCAGCAACCCCATTCAACATGCCCCGCTGTTTATCGTCAGCATCCGGTTGGTTGATCTGCAGCCCGCGCATGCAAACAGGCCGCACCACTTAAGCGCAGTGGTGCGGCCTGTTGCTTTTGGAGAGCAGGTCTTTGACCGATGCTCGCGACGACCGTCTTGTGGCCGGTTTTACGAATGACTCAAAGAAAAAGGACCTGAAACAGTTCCAGGCCCTTGGAGCGACATTCTGCTTGCGCTGCAGCGATCAGGCCGCAGCTTCAGGTTCAAAGCCGTGCCAAGCCACCTTGCCTCCGCTGGACTTGTCCATCTGCTTGAGCACGTCCTGATGTGCCCCCAACTCCTGCTCGTTGGCACGCAAAACCGGCAACTTGATGGACTTCAGATCCAGTGACGGAATGGCAATCGCACCGGCAGTGAGTGAATCGCTGGGTTCCTCGCTCATCAACAGCGCGTCCTGGCCGCGCGTGAGGTTGATATAGACATCGGCCAGCAGCTCCGAGTCCAGCAAAGCGCCGTGCAGCGTGCGGTTGGAATTGTCCACGCCCAGGCGGTCGCACAGCGAATCCAGCGAGTTGCGCTTGCCCGGGTACATCTCCTTGGCCATGACCAGGGTGTCGATGACATTGGCCACGCACTGCTTGAGCGGCGGACGCTTGGCCAGCTTGAGCTCGTTGTTCAGAAACCCCAGGTCAAACGGTGCGTTGTGAATGATCAGTTCCGCGCCCTGCAGGTACTCCCAGATCTCGTCGATCTTCTCCTCAAAGCGTGGTTTGTCTTTCAGAAACTCCGTGGTGATGCCGTGCACGCGCAGAGCATCGGGATGGCTGTCACGGCCTGCATTGAAATACAGGTGCAGATTGTTGCCGGTGAGTTTGCGGTTGACCAATTCCACGCAACCCAGCTCGATCAGGCGGTCGCCATCAATGGCAGACAGGCCGGTCGTTTCCGTATCCAGAACAATTTGGCGCGACATTTAAACTCTCCCTAAGACCAGCGGCGTAAACATCGCCCAACAAATTTCAAAACACGCACGACCTCAAGTCAGGACAACGAGCAAGGGCCGCCCCGCAGCGTAGTTGTCGTCCCCCTCCGCGAAGCAGAGAGGGGGAAGGCGCAAAGCGCCTCAGGGGGTCAGTGATTTTCCTTCGCGTGATTGATGGAGTACTTTGGAATCTCCACCGTCACATTTTCGCGCGCCAGGATGGCCTGGCAGGACAGGCGCGACTGAGGCTGCAGGCCCCAAGCCTTGTCCAGCAGGTCCTCTTCCTCTTCCTCGGCTTCATTGAGCGAATTGAAGCCCTGCTTGACGACGACGTGGCAAGTCGTGCAGGCGCAGCTCATATCGCAGGCATGTTCGATATTGATGCCGTTGTCCAGCAGGGCTTCGCAGATCGAGGTGCCGACGGGCGCTTCGATTTCCTTGCCCTCGGGGCAATACTCGGCGTGGGGAAGAATTTTGATGACGGGCATTGTTCTGCTTATGAATTAAATGGAGTTGAGATTTTTTCCAGCCAGCGCCTGTTGGATGCTGCGGTTCATGCGCTCTGCGGCAAAGGCTTCCGTACCCTTGGCCAAGTCCTGGGTCGCAGCCTCGATGGCGGCGGCGTCATCGCCCTTGGCAGACACGCTGAGCGCGGCCATCAAGGCATCGATATGCTCACGCTCGGCAGCGCTGAGCACATCGCCATCGGCCTGCAAGGCGCTGTTGGTCGCCAAGATCATGCGATCGGCATCCACGCGCGCCTCAACCAGAGCGCGGGCCTGCATGTCTTCCTTGGCCGTGGCAAAACCATCCTTGAGCATGGCCGCGACCTGATCGTCGGACAGACCGTACGATGGCTTGACGTTGATATGCGCTTCCACGCCGCTGGTCTGCTCCTTGGCGCTGACGGCCAGCAGGCCGTCGGCATCGACCGTGAAGGTCACGCGAATGCGCGCCGCACCGGCCGCCATGGGCGGGATGCCGCGCAACTCGAAACGAGCCAGAGAACGGCAATCGGCGACCAGATCGCGCTCACCCTGCACAACATGAATGGCCAGAGCTGTCTGGCCGTCCTTGTAAGTGGTGAAATCCTGGGCACGAGCCGTGGGAATGGTTTCGTTGCGCGTGATGATGCGCTCGGACAGGCCGCCCATGGTTTCCACGCCCAGCGACAGCGGGATCACATCCAGCAGCAGCAGATCACCCGCCGTGTTGTTGCCCGCCAGCTGATTGGCCTGAATGGAGGCGCCCAGAGCCACCACTTCATCGGGATTGAGGTTGGTCAAGGGCTCACGGCCAAAGAAGTCGGCCACGGCCTCGAGTACCTGGGGCATGCGGGTGGAGCCACCAACCATGACCACGCCTTGCACATCGTCACGGCTCAGGTCTGCGTCCTTGAGCGCACGGCGCACGGCAGACAGGCTCTTATTGGTTAAGTGAGCAGTCAGCGCAGTGAACTCCTCACGTTTGACATCAAACACCACGGAGCCCGAGGACAGATCAGCGGTAAACGCTACAGTTTCTGCATCCGTCAATGCTTGCTTGCACTCTCGGGCAGCCAGGCGCCAGGTGGTCTTGTCGGCAGCACTTTGCAGCTGGGTGCCGGTCTTCTCGGCAACCCATGCAGCCAGCGCATCGTCATAATCGTCACCACCCAGAGCCGAGTCGCCGCCCGTGGCAATGACTTCAAACACGCCCTGAGCCAGGCGCAGCACCGAGATATCGAAAGTACCGCCACCCAGGTCATAGACGGCATAAACACCCTCCGCCGCATTGTCCAGGCCATAGGCAATCGCAGCAGCCGTGGGCTCGTTGATCAGGCGCAGCAAATTGATGCCTGCCAGCTTGGCTGCATCCTTGGTGGCTTGGCGCTGGGCGTCGTCAAAATAAGCGGGCACCGTAATGACGGCGCCATAGAGGTCGTCATCAAACGTGTCTTCGGCTCGAAAGCGCAGTGTGGCCAGGATCTCAGCGCTGATTTCCATGGGCGTCTTGGTGCCATCCACCGTTTCGATGGAGATCACGCTGCTGTCGCCATCGGTCTTGAAGCGATAAGGCAGCTTCTCGGGCGACTCGATATCGCTGAGGCTGCGCCCCATGAAGCGCTTGGCAGAACTGATGGTGTTGGCGGCATCCTGGGCCTGTGCGGCCTTGGCATCAAAGCCAATCTGACGGCGGCCCATTTCCATGTACCGCACCACCGAAGGCAGCAGCACGCGGCCCTGGTCGTCGGGCAGGCATTCAGCCACACCGTTGCGCACGGCGGCGACCAGAGAGTGCGTCGTGCCAAGGTCGATACCCACGGCTATGCGCCGCTGATGGGGATCGGGGGATTGGCCGGGCTCGGAAATCTGCAAAAGCGCCATGAAATTCTTCTTTTGAAATATCAGAGGCCAGCAGGGCTGGCCTTTTCAAGATGGATACGTCTCTGAGGTATTGCCCAGAACGTTGCTCTGGTACTTATTGTCCCAGTTGATCGCGACGACGCTCCACATCCTGCGCAAATCGCGCAACAAACATGAGGGCTCTCACTTGCTGCACTGCTGCCGCTGCGTCATGCATCTCATCCAGCAGACGTCCGCACTCGGCCAGCATCTGCTTTTTAGCCTGCAGCACCTCATCATCGAGCGCATCCAGTTGCGATTCGGACGATGCATCCTCCAGCGTCTCTCGCCACTCCATCTGTTGCATCAGAAATGCCGTTGGCATGGCCGTATTGTCTTCGGCACGCACGGCGGCTCCCAACAATTCGCACAGATAGGCAGCTCGCTTGAGTGGGTCCTTGAGCCGTTGATAGGCCTCGTTGATGCGCACGGACCACTGCATGGCCACGCGCTGCGCGGCCGCGCCCTGTGCGGCAAAGCGGTCGGGATGGGCTTCGCGTTGGAGCTCCTTCCAGCGCGCATCGATCTGGCTGCGATCCTGCGCAAACTGGCGCGGCAGGCCAAACAATTCAAAGTCGTCAGATTGCAGATTCATGATGATAAAAAAGCCCCCACACTTGCTCACTACGTGTAGCCGCTGCCCCCAAAGGGATAGCTTATTACCTTGGGACGGCCCGGCGGCAATAAAAAAACCGCCTGCAGCATGGCTGAGGCGGTTACTGTTATCACTGCTCAAAACGAGCACTGGCCTGTGCCAGAGACGCCGAGCAAGAGCCGCCTCACAGCGGGGCCGCCTAGGTGATGGCGTCGCCCCCCTCCTGGGGAAGCCGCAAAGCGGCTCAGGGGGAGTCAGATCCTAAAGCTCTCACCACAACCGCAGCGATCACGCTCATTGGGGTTGTGGAACTTGAAGCCCTCGTTCAGGCCTTCGCGGACAAAGTCCAGCTCTGTACCGTCGATATAGGCCAGGCTCTTGGGGTCGACCAATACCTTGATACCGTGGTCTTCGAAAACCACGTCATCGGCCAGAATCTCGTCCACATACTCCAGCTTGTAAGCCAGGCCGGAGCAGCCTGTGGTCTTGACGCCCAGGCGCACGCCAACACCTTTGCCGCGACGCGAAAGGTAGCGATTCACATGACGGGCAGCTGCCTCGGTCATTGAAATAGCCATGGCCTCAAGCTTCCGCTGTGGTGCGCTTTGCGCGGTAGTCGTTCACAGCCGCCTTGATGGCGTCTTCGGCCAGAATGGAGCAATGAACCTTGACGGGCGGCAGCGCCAGCTCTTCAGCGATCTGGCTGTTCTTCAGAGCAGCTGCTTCATCCAGCGTCTTGCCCTTGACCCATTCGGTCACCAGCGAAGACGAAGCGATGGCGGAGCCACAGCCATAGGTCTTGAAACGTGCATCTTCGATCACGCCGGTGGCGGGGTTGACCTTGATCTGCAGTTTCATCACGTCGCCACAAGCGGGCGCACCCACCATACCCGTGCCCACGGAGTCATCGCTCTTGTCGAACGAGCCCACGTTGCGGGGGTTTTCATAGTGGTCAACAACTTTGTCGGAGTAAGCCATGGTGTCTACCTCTTGAACTCTTTGTAATCTGTGCTTAGTGTGCAGCCCATTGAATAGTGCTGAGGTCGATGCCGTCTTTGTACATCTCCCACAGGGGGCTCAGCTCGCGCAGCTTCAGGACGTTTTCGCGGATCGACTTGATCGCGTAGTCAATTTCTTCTTCGGTGGTGAAACGACCGAACGTCATGCGCAGCGAGCTGTGTGCCAGCTCGTCGCTGCGGCCCAGGGCACGCAGCACGTAGCTGGGCTCCAGGCTGGCGGAGGTGCAGGCGGAGCCCGAGGACACGGCCAGACCCTTGATGCCCATGATCAGCGACTCGCCTTCGACGAAGTTGAAGCTCATGTTCAGGTAATGGGGAACGCCGTTCTCCATATCGCCGTTCACAAACACTTGCTCCAGGTCCTTGAGGCCGTCCAGCAGACGCTGGCGCAGTGCACGCGCATGCTCCAGGTCCTTGGTCATTTCTTCCTTGGCGATGCGGAAGGCCTCACCCATGCCAACGATCTGGTGCGTGGCCAATGTGCCCGAACGCATGCCGCGCTCATGACCACCACCATGCATCTGGGCTTCCAGACGCACGCGCGGCTTGCGACGCACATACAGAGCACCAATGCCCTTGGGACCATAAGTCTTGTGCGAAGCCAGGCTCATCAGGTCAATGGGCATGGTCTGCATGTCCAAAACCATCTTGCCCGAAGCCTGTGCAGCATCGACGTGGAAGATGATGCCCTTTTCACGGCAGATGGCTCCGATGGAGTTCAGATCCTGAACCACACCGATTTCATTGTTCACGGCCATCACGCTGGCCAGGATGGTGTCAGGGCGAATGGCTGCCTTGAACACTTCGATGTCCAGCAGACCGTTTTCCTGCACGTCCAGATAGGTGACTTCAAAGCCTTGGCGCTCCAGCTCGCGCATGGTGTCCAGCACAGCCTTGTGCTCGGTCTTCACCGTGATCAGGTGCTTGCCCTTGCCTTGATAGAAATTCGCTGCGCCCTTGATGGCCAGGTTGTCGGACTCGGTAGCACCGCTGGTCCAGACGATCTCACGTGAATCGGCATTGATCAGGTCCGCCACCTGCTTGCGGGCCTTCTCGACGGCTTCTTCTGCCTCCCAGCCCCAGGCATGGCTACGCGATGCGGCATTGCCAAAATGTTCACGCAGCCAAGGGATCATGGCGTCCGCCACGCGGGGATCCACAGGAGTGGTTGCACCGTAGTCGAGATAAATGGGAAAGTGCGGGGTCATGTCCATGACTGGCTCGTCTTGTTTTTGGCTGACAAATCGTGAGGTAATCGATGCACCTTGAGGTGCCGTCGGGGCGCAGGAACATGCCGCACAGCCATGCATGTCCCCAGCCCTGACTCGGTATCGGGCTAAGGCTGTCCGTCGCACCGCTTCATGCTGAAGCGGCGTGAGGATCAGGACTTGGCGAAGGCGTTGCCCAGTGCGAACACCGAGTTCGGTGCATTCACACGAATGGGCTTGACCACGGGAGCCGTGGAGATGGCGCGGCGGACCACAGGCTTGTCCTCGATCTGGATGCCCTTGGCCAGCTGCTCATCCACCAGCTTTTGCAGCGTGACGGAATCCAGAAACTCCACCATGCGCTGGTTCAGAGCTGCCCACAGCTCATGGGTCATGCAACGACCGGCTTCGCCCAGACAGTTTTCCTTGCCCCCGCACTGCGTGGCATCGATGGGCTCATCCACGGACACAATGATGTCGGCCACGGTGATATCCGCAGCCTTGCGTGCCAGGGTATAGCCGCCGCCTGGGCCACGGGTGGACTCCACCAGTTCATGGCGACGCAGCTTGCCAAACAGCTGTTCCAGATAGGACAGCGAAATCTGCTGACGCTGGCTGATGGCAGCCAAGGTCACAGGGCCATTGTTCTGGCGCAGGGCCAGGTCGATCATCGCGGTGACCGCAAAGCGGCCTTTGGTCGTAAGACGCATACGAGCTCCTTCAGTCAGGATTGTTCGTTACAGAAACACCCGTCTGGTCGTTCATTCCTAGACGAGCACAGTCTCCGCCCTTACTCCGTCCTGTTTTAAGGTTCAGAGCCCTTCCGTGAGGGAAGTTTGTTCTTGAGTGTTTGAGGCGAGTATAGCACATTCCCCATTAAATTTGTCGGGTAACAGCATAAACGCGCGTACAAACCCTCGGAAATCCCTGGTTTCTCCTTATGAACCTGCTCCAAATAATTGTTGTTTGAGCAGCGAAAGCCGGTCTCGCACACGCGCTGCCTGTTCGAACTCCAGGTTCTTGGCATGGTCCAGCATCAGCTTCTCCAGGCGCTTGATCTCCTTGGCTACGTCCTTTTCGGACATTTCCTCGACACGCGCCTGCTGCAACGCCTGCTCCTGCAGGCGCTCCGCCTCTTTGCCACTCTTCTCGCTGTAGACACCATCAATCAGGTCTTTCACCCTCTTGACAATCTGCTTTGGCACGATTCCATTGGCTTCATTGAAAGCCATCTGCTTTTCGCGGCGTCTTTCGGTTTCGCCGATGGCTTTCTTCATAGACTCGGTAATGCGGTCCGCGTACAGGATCGCCTTGCCGTTGACGTTGCGCGCCGCACGGCCAATGGTCTGGATCAGGCTGCGCTCGGCACGCAGAAAACCTTCCTTGTCGGCGTCCAGAATCGCCACCAGAGAGACCTCTGGAATATCCAGACCTTCGCGCAGCAGGTTGATGCCGACCAGCACATCGAAGACGCCTAGACGCAGGTCGCGGATGATTTCCACACGCTCCACCGTATCCACGTCGGAGTGCAGATAGCGCACCTTGACGCCGTTGTCGGTCAGATATTCGGTCAGCTGCTCAGCCATGCGCTTGGTCAGCGTGGTGATGAGCACGCGCTCCTCCAGCCCCACGCGCTGGCGAATCTCCTGCAGCACATCGTCAACCTGATGGGTGGCAGGGCGCACTTCGATTTCGGGGTCAACCAGGCCGGTGGGACGCACCACCTGCTCCACCACCTGCCCCGCATGGGTCTTTTCGTATTCGGCGGGCGTGGCCGAGACGAAGACCACCTGGCGCATGCGCTGCTCGAATTCCTCGAACTTGAGCGGGCGGTTGTCCAGCGCCGACGGTAAGCGAAAGCCATATTCCACCAGCGTGGTCTTGCGCGCCCGGTCGCCGTTGTACATGGCGTTGAGCTGGCCGATCATCTGATGGCTCTCATCGAGGAACATGATGGAGTCGCGCGGCAGATAGTCGGTCAGCGTGCTGGGCGGATCGCCGGGCTTGGAGCCGGATAAATGGCGGGTGTAGTTCTCGATGCCCTTACAGTGGCCCACTTCGCTGAGCATTTCCAGGTCGAAGCGTGTGCGCTGCTCCAGGCGCTGCGCTTCCACCAGCTTGCCCATGCCCACCAGTTGCTTGAGGCGCTCGGCCAGCTCCTCCTTGATGGTCTCCACGGCCACCAGCACCTTGTCGCGCGGTGTCACATAGTGGCTGCTGGGATAGACGGTAAAACGTGGAATGTTCTGGCGCACCCGGCCCGTGAGCGGATCGAAGAGCTGCAGGCTCTCGACCTCGTCGTCAAACAGCTCGATGCGCACGGCCAGCTCCGAATGCTCGGCGGGAAAAACATCGATGGTGTCGCCGCGCACACGGAAAGTACCACGCGAGAAATCCTGGTCGTTGCGCTGGTACTGCATGCGGATCAGCTGCGCGATCGCGTCGCGCTGGTTGAGCGTGTCGCCCGCGCGCAGCGTCATGATCATGCGGTGATAGCTCTCGGGCTCGCCGATACCGTAGATGGCCGAGACCGTGGCCACAATCACCACATCGCGCCGCTCCATGATGCTCTTGGTGCAGGACAGGCGCATCTGCTCGATGTGCTCGTTGATGGCACTGTCCTTTTCGATGAACAGGTCACGCTGGGGCACGTAGGCTTCGGGTTGGTAGTAGTCGTAGTAACTGACGAAGTATTCGACTGCGTTTTTTGGGAAAAACTCCCTGAACTCCGAGTACAGCTGTGCAGCCAAAGTCTTGTTGGGCGCGAACACGATGGCCGGCTTTCCCAGGCGCGCAATCACGTTGGCCATGGTGAAGGTCTTGCCCGAGCCCGTCACACCCAGCAGCGTCTGGAAAGACTCGCCGTCATTGACGCCTTCGACCAGTTTCTCGATAGCCACGGGCTGATCTCCAGCGGGTGGATAGGGCTGGAACAGCTCGAATGGCGAGTCCGGGTATTGCACGAAACGGCCTTGCGGCTCGGCAGTCATATTTTGTTCTTGCATGATCTCATGTCCATGACGCATAGGGTAAGCGCGGAGTAGAATGGCAGCCCAACCCTCAAGCCTAACCTAGGCTGATGCGTTTTTTCGAGCACAGCGCTTGCCGCACTCGTCAACACGCTCTCGGAAACAGTAGCTGGGGGTGACCTGACTTATTTCCATCCCTCAAGGATTTTTTCATGTCTCTGTTTACCGCCGTCGAAATGGCCCCCCGCGACCCCATCCTGGGTCTGAACGAGCAATTTGCCGCTGACACCAACCCCAACAAAGTGAACCTGGGTGTGGGCGTGTACTTCGACGACAACGGCAAACTGCCTCTGCTGGAGTGCGTGCAAGCCGCTGAAAAAGCCATGATGGACAAGCCCAGCGCCCGTGGCTACCTGCCCATCGACGGTATCGCCGCCTATGACAACGGCGTCAAGGCCCTGGTGTTCGGTGCCGAGTCCGACGTGGTCAAGTCCGGCCGCGTGGCCACCGTGCAAGCCATCGGCGGCACCGGCGGCCTGAAGATTGGTGCTGACTTCCTGAAGAAGCTCAACCCCAATGCCAAGGTCCTGATCTCCAACCCCAGCTGGGAAAACCACAAGGCCATCTTCACCAACGCTGGTTTTGAAGTCGGCACCTACGCTTACTACGATGCAGCGACCCGCTCCATCGACTTCGCCGGCATGCTGGCCGATCTGAACGCTGCCGCCCCCGGCACCGTGGTCGTGCTGCACGCTTGCTGCCACAATCCCACCGGCTACGACATCACCGCTGCTC
>JAITLR010000003.1 GCA_031277805.1 Comamonas sp.
CTGGCGGCGCAAGAGCTGTTGCACAAGGGACAGGATGGGGCATTCATGCAGGCGAAACTGGCAACGGCCCAGTTCTATGCCGAGCATATTCTGACGCGCGTGCCCGGTCAGGCCGATGCTGTGATCCACGGTGCGGGCAGTGTGATGGCATTGCCCATGGAACAGTTCTGAAACCGTCCAACCACTATTGAAACAAGAGCTGCTGACGCTTGATGAATAAGCGTCAGCAGTCAATTCGATCTAAAGAATACCAACAAGGAGACAAGCAATGTCCAAACTGCCATCTGTTTTGCAAAAGCTGGCTCTGCCTGTAATTGGCTCGCCACTGTTCATCATCAGCAACCCCAAGCTGGTGATAGAGCAATGCAAGGCCGGCGTCGTTGGCTCCATGCCCGCCCTCAATGCCCGCCCAGCCGAACAACTGGAAGACTGGTTGGCTGAAATCACGGAAACCCTGGCTGCCTGGGACAAGGCCAACCCGGATCGTCCGTCGGCGCCATTCGCCATCAACCAGATCGTGCACAAGAGCAATGACCGTCTGGAGCACGATATGCAGGTCTGCGCCAAATACAAGGTGCCCATCGTCATTACCAGCCTGGGAGCCCGTGAGGATGTGAACCAGGCCGTTCACAGCTGGGGCGGTGTGGTGTTGCACGACATCATCAACAACAAGTTTGCACGCAAGGCCATCGAGAAGGGCGCGGACGGCCTGATCGCCGTGGCCGCCGGAGCGGGCGGCCACGCGGGCGTGAAGAGTCCGTTTGCGCTGATTCAGGAAATTCGTCAGTGGTTTGACGGCCCCGTGGCGCTGTCCGGTGCGATTTCAACGGGTGATGCCGTGCTGGCTGCCCAGGCCATGGGCGCGGACTTTGCCTATATCGGCTCGGCCTTCATCGCCACCGAGGAGGCGCGCGCCGTGGAGGCCTACAAGCAGGCGATCGTTGATGGCAGTTCGGACGATGTGATCTACAGCAATCTGTTCACGGGCGTGCACGGCAACTATCTGGCACCTTCGATTCGTGCTGCAGGTCTGGACCCGGAAAACCTGCCCGAGTCCGACCCCAGCAAGATGAATTTTGGCGGTGGTGCGCAGAAAGCCTGGAAGGACATCTGGGGCTGCGGTCAGGGCATTGGTGCTATCGAGAAGATAGTACCTGCGGCCGAGCTGGTGGCGCGTCTGCAGCGTGAATACGCCCAGGCCAAGGCTCGATTGCTGGGCGCTTGAGCCAAGGTCTGGAACCCAAAAAACGGCACCTGAGGGTGCCGTTTTTTATGTCTGCTCTGCCTCTTGATTTACCTCAAATGCCTCAGGTCAAAGGGTTAACCCGTGTTATTTGCGTTTGGATTTGATGCCGGTCAATGTCGTCCAAGTCCTTCAATTGGCTTTTGCCACAGCCGCCATGATGATTGTCAAAAAAAGAGTAAGATTATTTTAATTTCAGTAAATACTGAAAATTGAGAAATCAAAATCAATGCCTTCCTCTTCTTCCATAAGTTCCCAGTCCGCCATGGATACGGCACCCGCCGCCATGACGTTGAACGTGCGCCGCCCGAGCGCAGGGGCTTTGTGGCAGATGACGGCTGCACTGATCTGGTTGCCACAGGCCGCGTTGTTGGCCTGGGCGGTGCAGCGCATGGCGGATGGACTGGGCGTGGTGCGGATCTGGCCCATGGCTGTCGGAGTGTTGCTGCTGGGCTTGTTGCGCGCTTGGCTGGACGGGCATGGCGGCTGGCTGGCCAATCGCGCTGCGCGTGAACAACTGAGCCAGTTGCGGGTACAGGTCGTGCAGGCACTGGGACATGCTTCGCCGCTGGACAAGGCGCGTGCCGCTTCAGGTCAGGCAGCAAGCGCGGTGGCCGAACAGGCCGAGGCCATCGTGCCCTGGCTGACCCGCTATCAAAGTGCCATGTGGCGCGTGCGCATTCTGCCGCTGGCCATCGTGGCTGTTGTCGCCAGTCAGTCCTGGGTGGCTGCATTGATCCTGATGGTTGCGGCACCGCTGATTCCCTTGTTCATGGCCATCGTGGGCCGGCGTGCCAAGGCAGCCAGCGAAGAACAGATGCTGCAGCTGGGCGAGATGAATGCGTTCCTGCTGGATAGGTTGCGCGGCCTGAGCACGCTGCGGGCCTTGCAGGCCGTGGACCTGACGGGACAGCGCCTGCGCGAGCATGCCGAAGGCCTGCGCACCCGCACCATGCGTGTGCTGCGCATCGCCTTTCTGTCCTCTGCCGTGCTGGAGCTGTTTTCTGCACTGGGCGTGGCCATGGTCGCCGTCTATATCGGCTTTCACCTGCTGGGCACCTTGCAGTTCGGTGCCTGGGGCAGCAAGCTCGGCCTGGGCCAGGCCATGTTCGTGCTGCTGTTGGCCCCTGCCTTCTTTGAACCTCTGCGCGAGCTGTCTGCCGTCTGGCATGACCGCGCGGCGGGCGAGGCCGCCTTGCAGACTTTGAAGAACATGCAATCTCAGTCGGTTGCCATTGTGGGGTCGGCAGAACTCCCGAAAGATGAGCGCGCAGCGCTTTGCCGGCCTGTGCAATTGCGTGTTTTTGATCTGATGGTGCAGGCTCCCGGTGCACAAAGCCGTCTGGCTCCCCTGTCCTTGAGCGTGGCCCCCGGCGAGCATGTGGCGCTGTGGAGCCCCAGCGGCAGCGGCAAGTCGCTGCTGCTGGCACAGATTGCAGGCCTGCTGCCGGTGCAGCAAGGCAGCATCGAGCTGGATGGTGAAATCCTCAATGAAAGCAGTGCGGCCCGGCTGCGTAGCCGTATGGGCTGGATGGGCCAGCAGACCCATGTGTTTTCAGGTTCGGTGGCGCGCAATATCGGATTGGGGCGCGGCGATGTATCTGCAGTGCAAATTGCCTCGGCCACGCAGCAGGCCCATCTGGATGACGTCCTGGCTTTGCGTGCTGGCATGAGCCTGGGCGAGGGTGGTGCAGGCCTGTCCGGCGGCGAAGTCGTGCGCCTGGCCCTGGCACGCCTGGCGGTGCGTGAAGAGGCCGGGCTGCTGCTGGTCGATGAACCCACGGCCCATCTGGACCCTGTGACAGCGGCCCAGATTGCACAGGCACTTCGACTGATGGCCAAAGGGCGCACCTTGCTGGTGGCTACGCATGATGCACAGCTGGCTGCGGCCATGGATCGCGTGATCGAGCTGCCTGTCCTGTCACCTCGACCCTTGCTGGCAGAGGAGCCGTCAGCATGAGCCGGCAACGCGTTTCCATGCGACAGCTGCTGGGTGCGCTCGGGCAGATGGCACCGCGCAAGCTCTGGCTGGGTGGCGCCGCGCTGGCATCGCTGACTGTGCTGATGGGCATGGCCCTGCTGGGACTGTCGGGCTGGTTCATTGCGGCCACTGCGCTGGCGGGGCTGCTGCCCGCGACAGCGCTGGTATTTGACGTTTTCATGCCCTCGGCAGGTATTCGCCTGCTGGCCGTGGGGCGCACGGGCGCGCGCTATGCCGAACGCATGGTCACACACGATGCCACGCTGGCGGTGCTGGCCGCGTTGCGCCAGAAGCTTTTTTTGCACTGGGCTCGCCCGCAGGCCGCGCGCCTGCTGCTGCAGCGCCCGGCGCGTCTGCTGCAGCGGCTGACATCCGATGTCGATGCGCTGGACAACCTGTATCTGAGGCTGCTGGTGCCTGCGGTGTCGGCCCTGGGGGCTGCCTTGCTGCTGGCCCTGGCCTATGGCTTGATGCGCTGGTGGCTGGGGTTGATCGCGCTGGCCTGGCTGCTGCTGGCGGGCTGGGGCATCGCGTTGTGGCATGGTTTGCGCAGCCGCAAGGCCGCCGTGCGCCGTGCCATGGTGCTGGAGGCCATGCGTGGGCAGACCGTGGACCTGGTGGCAGGGCAGGCCGAGCTGCTGATGGCCGGTCAGCTGCAAAGCCAGATGCGGCAGGTCTTGCGCAGCGATGTGCGTGCAGCCGATGCCGATGCCCAGCTCTATCGTGCGGAAGCTGCTGCAACCAAGGCCTATGGCGCGGTATCTGCTATTACTTTGAGTGCATCGATTTTGTTGATGGCCTGGCTGGTAGAGCAAGGCTGGGTCAATGTTCCGGTTGCGGCTCTGGGCATTTTGCTGGCACTATCGGCACTGGAGCCGTTTGCCGCCTTGCGTCGGGGCGCTGAACAGGCTGGGCGTACCTGGCTCGCGATGCGTCGCCTGGGACCTGCATTGGTCAGCAATGCGGAGCCAATGCCAAAGAACAAGCTGCAGGCACCGCAGCAGAGCGCGGTGGAATTGCAGACCGTACGGCTGAGGCAGCTGGGGCCGGTGAACCTGGTTGTGGCCCCGGGCGAGCGAGTGGCCCTGATCGGCAGCAGCGGTGCAGGCAAGACCACGCTGCTGCAGCTGATGGCCGGTGAGTTGAACGCAGAGCACGGCGTGGTGCAAGCCCAGGCAGCGAGCTGGATGACGCAGCGCACCGAGCTTTTTCAGGACAGCCTGCGTGAGAACCTGAGGCTGGCTGACCAGAACGCCAGCGATGCGCAACTGTGGCATGTGCTGGAGGCTGCAGGATTGAAGAGTGACGTCATGGCCCTGCCACAGGGGCTGGACACCCTATTGGGCGAGGGCGGTCTGGGGCTGTCCGGAGGGCAGTCACGCCGGCTGGCACTGGCGCGGCTCTTGCTGAGCCCGCGCCCCTGCTGGTTGCTGGATGAGGTCAGCGAGGGCCTGGATGCGGCCACCGCCACGGATGTGCTGCAAAGGCTGGCACAAGCCGCAGCAGGCAGGACGCTGGTTTTTGCCACGCACTGGCAGCGCGAAGCCAGACTGGCGGACCGCATCTTGTATCTGCAGGCCGGAGCCGTGCAAGAGCAGGCCTTGAATGGCACGCCAGAGTTTGAACAGTTGATTGCCCGGCTGCGTCCGGATGTGTTGAGCGTGAGCATGCCGGGCCAAGGGCTGCCGCAGGCCGAAGAAATTTCCGTTTGATTTTTGAAGTACCGAGAGAAAGGACCTGACCATGGACCTCGATATCGTCGATTTATCGCGACTGCAGTTCGCGATAACGGCGCTCTACCACTTTCTGTTTGTGCCGCTGACGCTGGGCCTGTCGATTCTCGTCGCCATCATGGAGACGGTGTTTGTGATGACGGGCCGGACCATCTGGCGCGACATGACCAAGTTCTGGGGCGTGCTGTTCGGCATCAACTTCGCCATGGGTGTGGCGACCGGGGTGGTGATGGAGTTTCAGTTCGGCATGAACTGGAGCTATTACAGCCACTATGTGGGCGATATCTTCGGTGCGCCGCTGGCCATTGAAGGTCTGATGGCCTTCTTCATGGAGGCGACCTTTGTGGGGCTGTTCTTCTTCGGCTGGGATCGCCTCTCCAAGGTCAAGCACCTGATCGTGACCTGCCTGATGGCCATCGGCACCAACTTCTCGGCGCTGTGGATTCTGGTGGCCAACGGCTGGATGCAGAACCCCGTGGGTGCGGCTTTCAATCCCCAGACCATGCGCATGGAAGTGACAGACTTCTTTGCCGTGCTTACCAATCCCGTGGCGCAGGCCAAGTTCGTGCACACGGTGTCGGCCGGTTATGTCATGGCCTCGCTGTTTGTGCTGGGTGTGTCGGCCTGGTATCTGCTCAAGGGTCGTCACCTGCATCTGGCCAAGCGCTCGATGACCGTGGCTGCCTCGTTCGGCCTGGCTGCCTCGCTGTCGGTGGTGGTGCTGGGCGATGAGTCGGGCTATCTGTCGTCCGAGCATCAGAAGATGAAACTGGCCTCCATCGAAGCCATGTGGGAAACCGAGCCCGCACCGGCCTCCTTCACGGCCTTTGGCTTCCCCGACCGCGAAGCGCGCGAAACCCACTTTGCCGTGCACATCCCATGGGTCATGGGCCTGATCGGCACGCGTTCCCTGAACACCGAGATTCCCGGCATCAATCAGTTGGTCAAGAACGCCGAGGGCAACATCCGCAACGGCATCGACGCCTATGACGCGCTGCAGACCATTCGCGCAGCCAAGAGCGAGGCGGAGATTCCCGACGAAGCCCGTCTGCGCTTCGAGAACAACGGTGCCAACATGGGCTATGCCCTGCTGCTGATGCGCTATGTGGACGACCCACGCAAGGCAACCGACGAGCAGATTCACAAGGCCGCCATGGACACCGTGCCGCCCGTGGGCCCGTTGTTCTGGACCTTCCGCATCATGGTGGCCCTGGGCATGTTCTTCATCGTGCTGACCGGAACCTTCTTCTGGCTGTCCGTGCGTCACAAGCTCGATGCCTACCCCTGGCTGCTCAAGGTCGCCGTGCTGTCCATTCCTCTGCCCTGGATTGCTGCCGAATGCGGCTGGGTGGTTGCAGAGCTGGGCCGTCAGCCCTGGATCATCGAAGGCGTGCTGCCCACGGCCATGGCCGTGTCCAACCTGGGGGCGAGCACCTTGCTGCTGACCATTGGCTGCTTTGTGCTGATCTACACCGTGCTGCTGGTGATCGAGCTCAAGCTGATGGTCAAGGCCATCAGGAAGGGCCCGGAGCACGAGAGCGAGCCGCACCTGAGCTTTTATGAACCCATGATCAAAAAGCTGGCTGCAGCCCGCTGAATGCCTGCAAGGAGTATGAGCAAATGATCTTGCATGAACTGATTACCTACGACGTGTTGCGCGTCATCTGGTGGCTGCTGCTGGGCGTGCTGCTGGTGGGCTTTGCCGTGACCGACGGCTTTGACCTTGGAGCCATGGGCCTGCTGCGCGCCACGGCCAGGACCGATGTGGAACGGCGCACGGCCATCAACTCGGTGGGCCCTGTATGGGAGGGCAACCAGGTGTGGCTGATCCTGGGCGGCGGCGCCATCTTTGCCGCCTGGCCCCAGCTGTACGCCGTGTCCTTCTCGGGCTTCTATCTGGCCATGTTTGCCGTGCTGGTGCCGCTGATCCTGCGCCCCGTGGCCTTCAAGTTCCGCAGCAAGCGCGAAAGCGCCGCCTGGCGCAATGGCTGGGACTGGGTGCTGTGCATCACCGGTCTGGTACCAGCGCTGCTGTTCGGGGTGGCCGTGGGCAATGTGATGCTGGGCGTGCCTTTCCGCCTGGGCAGTGACATGCGCATCTACTACGACGGTACGTTCTTCGGGCTGCTGACGCCTTTCGCACTGCTGTGCGGTCTGGTGTCGCTGTCCATGTTGCTGATGCACGGTGCGGCCTGGCTGGTGTTCAAGACCGAAGGTGAGGTCTCGGCCCGCGCTGCCAGGTACGGGACGCTGTTCGCCGTGCTGACTACGGTGCTGTTTGCGGCAGCTGGCGTCTGGCTGGCCAGCATCAACGGCTATGTCATCACCAGCGAGATCAACCCCGTCGGACCTTCCAACCCCATGAACAAGGCTGCCGCCGCAGTTGCCGGGGCCTGGATGGCCAACTTCAAGAGCTATCCCGTGCTGTGGCTGGTGCCCGGTATCGGCCTGCTCATGCCGCTGATAGCCGCCCTGGGCCTGCGCAGCCGCCGGGAGTGGCTGGGCCTGATGGCCAGCGGCCTGGCCATTGCCGGCATCATCCTCAGCGTGGGCGCTGCCATGTTCCCCATGATCCTGCCGTCCACCGTGGATCCGCGCTTCAGCCTGACGGTCTGGGATTCGTCCTCCAGCCATGTGGTGCTGTTCATCATGCTGGTCTGCGTGCTGATCTTCCTGCCGCTGATTCTGGCCTACACCAGCTGGGTGTATTCGGTGCTGCGCGGCAAGGTGGACATCGCTGCCATCGCCACCGGTCGTGGCCATTCGTACTGATCAAGAAGAAAGGAACTGGATATGTGGTATTTCGCCTGGTTGCTGGGACTGCCGCTGGCAGCGGCCTTTGCGGTGCTCAATGCCATGTGGTATGAGCTGACGGACGACGAGGTGACTCGCCGCCGCATTCTTGAAGAGACCAACTCGCTGCCCGAAGCCTGATTTGGCAGAGCAGCAAAAAGCCCGGCTGATTTTTGTCAGCCGGGCTTTTTTTGTGGGGAGAGCTTATGCGCGCAGCTTGTGCGTGGCCTGGGCCAGGTCGGTGATCTGCGACCAGTGCCCGTTTTCCAGGGCGCTGCCTGGCACCAGCCAGGACCCACCCACGCAGACCACATTGGACAGCGCCAGAAACTCGGCCGCATTGCTGGGAGAGATGCCACCCGTGGGGCAAAAGCGCACATCGCCGAATGGACCCTGCCATGCCTTGAGCATCTGGATGCCGCCGGACTGAACGGCGGGGAAGAACTTCAGCTCATGGAAGCCGTCTTCTTGTGCGGCCATGATCTCGCTGCTGGTGGCAACGCCGGGCAGCAAAGGCAGAGCTAGCTTGCGGCAGGCCTGGCCCAGGGCACTGGTATAGCCGGGACTGACGGCAAACTGTGCACCCGCATTGGCCGCAGCAGCTGCATCGGCCGCATTGCGCACGGTGCCTGCACCCACAATGGCTTGGGGTACGGCCTTGGTGATGGCTTCTATGCAGGCCAGGCCCTGCGGGGTGCGCAGCGTGACCTCCAGAACCCTGATACCGCCTGCCAGCAGTGCTTCGGCCATGGGCACTGCATGTTCCGTGCTGTGCAGCACGATGACCGGGATCACCGGTGCATCCTGCATCAGGGACAAAGCCGTTATTTGAGCAGCCATGTGCAAGCTCCTTCCTCTGCGCTCAGCGCGTTGCGCCGGAATCCGGCAAACAGTTCCCGGCCCAGGCCGCGATGGTTGGCCTGCTGCAGCTCGGCAGGCATGGTGGCTGGCAGCCTGGCGCTCCAGTCGGCCTCGGCTACCTCTGCCTGTAGCAGACCGCTGGCCGCATCCAGCGTGATGATGTCGCCGCTTTGCACCCTGGCCAGCGGCCCGCCCGCCAGGGCTTCGGGACTCAGGTGGATGGCAGCTGGTACCTTGCCCGAGGCTCCGCTCATGCGGCCATCGGTCACCAGCGCCACGGTATAGCCCTTGCCTTGCAGCACGGCCAGCGGTGGGGTGAGCTTGTGTAGCTCGGGCATGCCATTGGCTTGCGGCCCCTGCCAGCGCACAACGCAGACCACGCCGTTGAAGCCATTGCTCTGGCAGGCCTGCTCCAGCGCACCGGATTTGAAGGCGGCCTGCAGCTCGTCCTGGGAGTCAAAGACCCAGGCCGGTGCGCGCAGTGTGTGGCGGTCTTCGGGCACGGCGCTGATCTTGATGACGCTGCGGCCCAGGTTGCCTTTGAGCAGCTTCAGGCCACCCGTGGGGCTGAAGGGGTGGCAGGCCGGACGCAGCACACTGTCGTCACCGGAAGAGCCTACCTCCTTCCAGCGCAGTGCACCGTTCTCGACATGGGGGATGCGGCCAAAGGCGGCCAGGCCTTCGGGCCTGACAGTGAGTACATCGTCGTGCATGAGCCCCGCCTGCAGCAGCTGGGCAATCACATAGCCGGGTCCGCCTGCAGCCTGAAACTGGTTCACATCGGCCGCGCCG
The DNA here is from genome assembly GCA_031277805.1 of Comamonas sp. GTDB lineage: Bacteria > Pseudomonadota > Gammaproteobacteria > Burkholderiales > Burkholderiaceae_C > Comamonas. Next base: position 9,404 of record JAITLR010000003.1, read on the forward strand.
TTGGGGTAGACGCGGGCCAGCAGTGGCACGACGGCAGACAGCTGCTCGAAATCATCCCAGTCGATGAGGATGCCCGCGGCGCGCGCCACGGCCACCCAGTGAATCAGATGGTTGGTGGAGCCACCCGTGGCCAGCAATGCCACCATGGCGTTGACGATGCAGCGCTCGTCCACGATATGGCCTATGGGCGCAAAGCGCTTGCCGTGGGTGATGGACAGAGCGGTGCGCATGGCTTCGCGTGTGAGCAGCTCGCGCTCGGCCTCTGCGGGATTGATGAAGGCCGTGCCGGGCACATGCAGGCCCATGGCTTCCAGCAGCATCTGGTTGCTGTTGGCCGTGCCGTAGAAGGTGCAGGTCCCCGCATCGTGATAGGCCGCGTTTTCTGCTGCCTGCAGCTCCTTGCGGCCCACCAGGCCCTGGGCGGCCTGTTCGCGTACCCTGGCTTTTTCGCTGTTGGACAGGCCCGATGTCATGGGGCCGGCGGGCACAAACACCATGGGCAGGTGGCCGAAATGCAGGGCGCCTATCAGCAGACCGGGGACGATCTTGTCGCAGACGCCCAGCATCAGGGCCGCATCGAAAGTGTCATGCGTGAGCGCCACGGCGGTGGACATGGCGATGGCGTCGCGGCTGAACAGGCTCAGCTCCATGCCGGGCATGCCTTGAGTCACGCCGTCGCACATGGCGGGCACACCGCCGGCCACCTGGGCTGTTGCGCCGTTGCGCCTGGCCTCGTCTTTCAGAATGTCGGGGTAATTGGCAAACGGCGCATGGGCGGAGAGCACATCGTTATAGGCCGTGACGATGCCGATGTTCGGCCCTTTCTCCTCGACGATGCGAATCTTGTCGGCGCCGGGCAGGGCGGCAAACGCATGGGCCACATTGGCGCAGCCCATGGTGCGTACTTGTGGAGGGCGCGCGGCCATGGCATCGACCTGTGCCAGATAGTCGGAGCGGCTGGCGCGGCTGCGCTCCTGGATGCGCCGCGTCACCTGGTCCAGAACGGGGTGAAGTGCCATGATGAAAGTCCTTGGGCAGCAATGCCTGTGCTTAGGGCGCAGGCATTGTCTTGGAATGGGTTAGAGCCATGCCCGGGGGCATGGCTCCATAGTGGCGTGCTTATTTGGCGCGAGCTTGCTTGACGGCGGTCTGCACCGAATCCCAGGTGCCTTGACCCACGGATTTGGCAATACCGGCATTGACGGAGCCGAGCTTGTCGCGCATGCGGCCTGCTTCAGCGGCCGGCAGTTCGTTGACCTGCATGCCCTTGGTCTTGATCTCGGCCAGAGCCTTGGCGGCTTCTTCGCGCGTGTCCTTGCGTTCGAATTCACGGCTCTTGATCGCCGCGTCCTGCAGCACCTTTTTCTCGGCAGGGCTCAGTGTGTCCCACCACTTCTTGCTGACCGTCACGATCCAGGGGCTGTAGACATGGTTGGAAACCGTCAGGTACTTCTGCACCTCATAGAACTTGCTGGACAGCACGGTGTTGAACGGGTTTTCCTGCCCATCGACGGCCTTGGTTTCCAGGGCCGTGAACAGCTCGGAGAAGGGCAGGGGCACGGCATTGGCGCCCAGGGCCTTGAAGCTGTCGAGGAAGACGTTGTTCTGCATCACGCGCAGCTTCACATCCTGCAGGTCTTCCAGCTTGGCGATGGGGCGCTTGTTATTGGTCAGATTGCGAAAGCCGTTTTCCCAATAGACCAGTCCGACCATGCCTTTGGGCTCCAGAGTGGCCTTGACCTTCTCGCCCACGGGGCCGTCCAGCACCGCATCGGCTTCCCTGGTGTTGGTAAACAGGAAAGGCGTATCCCAGACCGCCATCTCGGGGGCCAGGCCCACCAGGGTGGCGGTGGAACCGACCATCATTTCCTGCGCGCCGCCGATCAGGGCCTGCTGCATCTGGGTGTCCGATCCCAGCGATGCATTGCCGATGGCGCGCACCTTCATCTTGCCGCCCGTGGCCTTTTCCACTTCCTTGGCGAACATGCGCACGGCGCGGCCCTGGTTGGAGTCTTCGACCAGACCGTAGCCAAAGCGCACCAGGCGGGGCTTGAAGTCCTGTGCCTGAACGGCACCTGCGGCCAGCAGCATGGCCGCGAGGCCAGTGATTGCAAATTTGATACGCATACCCGTCTCCTTGCTTGAATGGGCCGGAGCCCTTTGGTTGAAGCGAAATTGGCCTGTAGCGCTTATGTGGTTTGCGCTAGCAGCTATTGATTTGAGAGTCTTCAAGATAGCCATGGCTTGGCTTTCAATGCATCCACTTGAGCGGTGCGGTCACCAGCTGTGGGAAGAGCACGAACAGGGCAGCCAGCAGCACATAGACCATGAGGAAGGGGTTGGTGCCCTTGATCACGGTTTCCATGCGCAGCTTGCCCACGCCGGCCACCACGTTCTGTACCGTACCTACGGGCGGTGTGATCAGGCCGATACAGCCCACATAGATGAACATGAAACCGAAGTACACGGGATCGATGCCGGCCTTGACCGCCAGCGGCGCGCAGACCGGGCCGAAGATCAGGATGGTTGGTGTCAGGTCCATGGCCGTGCCCACGACCAGCAGGAAGATCATCATCACGGCCATGAAGAGCACGGGCTTGTCCAGCAGACCGGCAAAGCTGTCGGCCAGCATATTGGGCAGATCGGCCAGCGTGATCATGTAGGCGGTGACGGTGGCCGCGCCGCAGAGGAACATCACCACAGCCGTGGTCTTGGCGGCAGCCAGAAAGACTTCATAGAGCTTGTGCCAGCTCATCTCGCGGTAGACCACCATGGATACGAACAGCGCGTAGACGGCGGCTACCACGGCAGCTTCGGTAGGCGTGAACACGCCGCCTTTCAAGCCGCCCAGAATGATGACCGGCATCATCATGGCCCAGAAGCTTTTGAACAGAGCCTTGATGCGTGTGCCCCAGTCCACTCGCTCGCCCGAGGACAGCTGGTACTTGCGGGCAATGAACCACCAGGCTGCAATCAGAAACGCACCCATGAACAGGCCCGGCACCACGCCTGAAAGAAACAGCTTGCTGATGGAGGTGTTGGTGGTGACGCCGTAGATCACGAACGGCATGGACGGCGGGATGATGGGGGCAATGATGCCGCCTGACGCCAGCAGGCCGGCGCTGTAGCTGTCGGGGTACTTCTGGTCGCGCATCATGGGCAGCAGGATGGTGGCCAGCGCGGCGGTGTCGGCAATGGCCGAGCCGCTCATGGACGCCAGCAGCACGGCCGCACCGATGGCCACATAGCCCAGGCCGCCCGGAATATGACCGACAAAGGCGCGGGCCAGATCGATGATGCGGCGCGACAGGCCACCTGCATTCATCAGCTCGCCAGCCAGAATGAAAAACGGCACGGCCAGCAGCGGGAAGTTATCGAAGCCGGCCTGCAGGTTCTGCGCCAGCAGCTGGGTATCGAAAAAGTCCAGATACCACATCAGCGCGGCGCCGGTCAGCACCAGCGAATGCGCAATCGGCATGCCGATCACCATGCCACCAATCAGCACGGACAGAAAAATCAGGGTCACAACCATGGCGCTTTCCTTACTCCACGCTGGTTTCGGAAGATTCGGCAGGGGCGCCGCGCAGCACGTCGCGCACGACCACCACCAGCATGCCAATGGCCAGCACCAGCGTGGCCGCAGCACCCAGCGCCAGCGGGTAGCCCAGCACGGTGCTGTAGCTGTTCCAGCCTGCAACCACCTGCTCCCACGAGCCCCACAGCAGCAGAACCATACAAGCTGCAATCAAAAACTGCGACAGCCAGAAAAGCGCTTTGCGGGTACCAGGTCCGACACGGGAGGTCACCATGTCAAAGCCCAGGTGCGAGCCTTCAAAGGCCGCAACAATCGCGCCGACGGCAACCAGCCAGACAAAGAGCAGGCGCGAGATTTCCTCGTACGAGACGATGCTGGTGTGAAAGACATAGCGCAGCACCACGTTGACGAAAACCGCTATCACCATGCCGGCCAGAGCCAGCACCATCAGCCCTTCGGCCAGCCGCTTGGCCAGCGGCTTTTTCGGGGACTCAGCCTTGTTGTTGTGATTCATGGTCGGGTTCCTGCGCTGTGCGTGCGGTGGTGGCCAGCAGCCATTGCTGGACCTGCTGTGCAATGGCGTTGAATGGCCGGGTGGCATCGATCGTCAGAACGTCACTTTCCTGGCGCGGGTCTTCCAGGGTGGCGAACTGGTTGGCGACCAGGTGTGGGGAAAAGAAATGCTGGGCACGGGACTGCACGCGCTCCAGTGCCGTGTCGTAGTCAAGTTCGAGAAACACAAAACCCAACGACTGGGCGGCGCGCAGCCGGTCGCGGTATTTGCGTTTGAGGGCGGAGCAGGTCAGCACCAGACCATGCGCGCTGCTGGCCTGTGCCAGTCGCTGTGCCAGCCGTTCCAGCCAGCCTTCGCGGTCTTCGTCCGTGAGGGCTATGCCGGCCTGCATCTTGGTCACGCTCTCTGGAGAGTGATAGCTGTCGCCTTCGATCAGCTCCCAGTTCAATTGCCTGGCAATGGCCTCACCAGCGCTGGACTTGCCGCAGCCGGAGACACCCATGATGACCAGGGCCATCTTTTTGGTGGGTGCTTGAGATTGTCTTTCTGGCATCTTGGTTAGCGCTATCCTTGGCGATTAAAAAAAGTGCAGGCCGACATGCTGCTTGGTTTTCACCTCAGGTGCCAAGAAGGCATTCGAGGTGAGTGCTACGCTGCCGGACTGCTGATTTCAGGTTTCAACTGAAGCTTGGTTAGCGCTATCATACAGATCGAGTTTTCAAAACAAGACTAGGAGAATCCCTTGCCTTCCGAGCCTCGCGACAAAAGTGACAGCCATTCTGAAACCGCAGGGCAGCGCCGTTCGCGTGCCAGCGGACGTGTCACCCTGAGCGACGTGGCCGAGGCGGCCGGGGTCAGTTCCATGACGGTTTCCCGCGCTCTGCGAGGCGAGCGCCGCGTGGCTCCCGCTCTGGTGGAGAAAGTGCGGGAGGTGGCTGCCTCTCTGGGTTATGTGCCCGATCTGGCGGCGCGGGCTCTGGCTTCGCAGAAAAGCACGCAGGTGCTGGTGCTGATTCCCATGCTTTCCAACACCTTGTTTGTGGATGTGATCGAAGCCGTGCACAAGGTGCTGTTCGCCCAGGGCTATCACATGCTGATCGGTGTGACTCACTACGACCCGCAGGAGGAAGAGCAACTGCTGCGTGCCTATCTGCCCATGCGACCCGCAGGCTTGCTGTTGACAGGTTTTGACCACAGCGAGGCTGCGCAGCAACTGCTAGCAGCCAACCCTGTACCGCGAGTGCATCTGATGGAGTTGAGAGAGCAGGCAATGCCCGCAGACAATTACTGCGTCGGCTTTTCACAGACTGCGGCGGGTGCCGAGATGACTCGGCATCTGCTGGATCAGGGCTATCGCCGCATCGCATTTTGTGGCGCTCAGCTCGATGCGCGGGTGATGCAGCGGCTGGAGGGCTACAGAACGGTGCTGAAACAGGCGGGTCTGTATGAGCCGGGCCTGGAGATACTCAATCCCGAGCGCTCTTCGCTGGCGCTGGGTGCAAGGCAGTTCGAGGCGCTGATCAGGTCCGAGTCTGCGGTGGATGCCATCTTTTTCTGCAACGATGACATTGCACAAGGCGCGCTGCTGGAGGCTGCGCGTATGGGTATCAAAGTGCCTGAGCAGGTTGCCATTGCAGGCTTCAACGACTTGCCCGGCAGCGATCAGATGGTGCCGCCACTCACCACCATTCGAACCCCCAGAGACGAGGTGGGGGAGAGGGCGGCGAACATGCTGCTGCAGTTGCTGGATGGCAAGGCCGTGAGGGAGCCTTGTGTGGACCTGGGGTTCAGGCTGCTGCCAAGAGCAAGCACCTGATCCGGTGATTTGACCCGCTGTACTGATACTTGAGGGCCGTTCAGGCCTCGGGGGCTATTTTGCCCCGCCCTGTGATCTTGTCCTTGAGATCCAGCAATCGGGTCACTGCCGAGCCCATGCCCATGAGCTGCATGACCGTCTCGGGAGAGAGACGCTGCACATCGTCAAACCAGTTCATGAGCTTGTCGATCAGCTCATGCATGTCCCGCATGCGCTGCTGGGCATAGCGCTCTTCTTCGGTGCTGGCTTCTTCCATCATGGCTGCGCGCAGCATGGACTGGGTGGGCTCGATCTCGCGGCGGCGGCGCTCTTCTGCCAGGCGCTTGAAGATTTCCCAGACATCCTGTGGCGCCTGGAAGTATTCGCGACGGTCGCCAGGCTGATGACGCAGCTGAACCAGTCGCCAGGCCTGAAGCTCCTTGAGTCCCATGCTGACGTTGGAGCGAGAGAACTCCAGTGTTTCGGCAATCTGATCTGCATTGAGAGGATCGGCAGACAGAAACAGCAAGGCGTAGATTTGCCCCACGGTACGGTTGATCCCCCAGCGGCTGCCCATCTCACCGAAATGAGAAACAAATTGTCGGCTCAACTCCGAGAGTGGTTTGGCTTGCGTCATGGCCTCCATTGTGCCTTTGCATGGGTTTTTCAGGCGCGATGTGGGATCAAACTACTTGCACATTTATCCATGAAGTGCGCGTGAAAGTTTGTCACTTGTTGCATCAAGAATCAGTCGTTGTCAGCAAATTGTTGGCTTTGAGCGCAAAATCTCGGCATTGCTAACTACCTGTCGGGTTTTTGACACGCCAAGCGCACTCAAAAGCCCGCTTTCAGCCAGTGGTGCTTCACAGCGCCGGTGGTCAGGGACGCCGATGGCTCAAAGCTCAACTCACTCTCATTCGCGCAGCGCACTGATCGATTGCACCAAAGGTCTGGCCTGCGCGGCCATTGTCTGGCACCACCTTGCGTTCTACGGCCCCATGTCCGATGTGGCGCATCCGGTCATGCCCAATCTGCTGGACTGGCTGTATGAGTATGCGCGCATGGCCGTGCAGATCTTTTTGGTGATCGGCGGCTTTCTGGCGGCGGCAAGCCTGGCACCACAAGGACTGGCGCGCTTTGATTCGCCCTGGTCCAAGATCGGCAAGCGTTTTGTTCGTCTGGTCGTTCCCTATGCCGTGGCGCTGGTGGTGACTATCGTCATTTCGGCGGCCATTCGTCCCTGGTTCGATCATGAGTCGGTATCTGCAGACCCTGACCTCTGGCAGCTGTTTGCCCATGCCTTGCTGCTGCAGAACATTGTGGGCGAGGAGTCCCTGTCGGCCGGTGTCTGGTATGTGTCCATAGACTTTCAGCTGTTTGCCGGCACGGTTGCGCTGTTGGGCGCGGCGCGCTGGCTGAAGCAGGCCGTTACTGGTCGCTGGGGCACGCAGGCCGTACAGCGCTGGTGGCCCTGGGCAGTGACAGGCGTGCAGGCGCTGGTGGTGCTGGGTGCAGCGGCCTCGCTGTTCAGCTTCAATCTGGACTCGGATCTCGATATCTGGGCGATTTACTTCATGGGGGCCTACGGCCTGGGCATGATGGCTTACTGGGCCGTGGCTGCCGAAGAGCGCAGCACGGCCTGGAGCTGGGTCATGTTGATTGCGGCCCTGGTTATCGGTGCTCTGGTCTTTGAATGGCGTGACCGCATTTTTCTGGCCGGTGCAACGGCCCTGCTGCTGATCGTCTGCATGCGAACCGAGGGTCTTGCGCGCTGGAAGGGCTTTGCACCGCTGCGCCGCCTGGGCGAGATTTCCTACTCGGTGTTCCTGATCCATTTCTCCATCTGCTTGCTGGTCAATGCCGTGGTCAACCATTTCTGGCATGGATCGGTTACTGCCGCCGTGGTGGGCATTCCATTTGCGTTCGTGCTGTCGCTGACTGCGGGTTATGCGCTGTATCAACTGGTGGAGCGCCATGTTTCGTCCTGGAGTCAGGCGCTGCGCTGGCAGGCCGGGCTGATTGGAGCAGGGCTGTTGACCACCTTGATTGCCGGTTTGCGGTGAGTGAATACAAAAAAGCAGCTTTCAGAGCTGCTTTTTTATCGCCGGGGCTGGTCAAAGATGAAAGCGCCGGGTTCGCCTAGATCCTCTTGGAAGGGCAGCGATCCACACACAGTGGGCCGCTTTTCATGGGCGCATTGAAATCAGCGATGCAGCTCGCCCGAGCTTTCGGGTTGAAACTCGATGGCATCCACGCGCACGGTCACCTGGCCAGTGGGGCTGGGCATCTTGAACTCATCGCCTACAGACAGGCCCAAGAGTGCTATACCCACGGGGGCAAAGATGGAGACCTTGTCCGTGCTGCCGTCCATATCCTTGGGGTAGACCAGGGTCAGGGTATTGGACTTTTTGAGTTCCAGCATCGTGAATCGCACGGTGGAATTCATGGTCACCACATTGGGTGGCATCTCCTGAGGTTCCAGGACATCTGCGCGGTCCAGTTCGGCTTCCAGCGCGTCGCGACCCGGAAAGTTGCCGGAGTTCTTCTCCAGCAAGACTTCAATGCGTTCCAGATCCAAGGACGACAAAGTGATTTGGGGCTTGCGCTCCATGGTGTGACTCCCTTGCATGGTGGTGTGGTTAGCGCTTTCGCGTCGCGCAAACGGACAAAAGCCCGGGCAACGGTGTTGTCCGGGCCAAGGCTTTGGAAAAAGCACCCTGGGGGTGCACAGCGGCCATTGTGTACGGAGCTGTGAGCAAAGCCAAGTCATCTCGCACCTCGGCAGTGCGGATTGAAATTCCCATGTTGCTATTTATTAGGTAGCTGATAGCGCTTTGATTGCGTGTATCTCAGCGGTGTTTTCACGGAATTCGGATGGAAATGCTGCAACTGTATTGACCTGGGCGCTGGCGCTCCTGAAACATTTTTTAGGTTGAATAAAATACTGTATTTATATACAGTATTTGAATGAATAAAGCTCGTGCTTACTTGGAGCCTGGTGTTCAGTCCATCACGATCATCAAGGGTCGAGGTTCGGCCAGTCAGATTGCCCATCGCTTCGCACGCGATGACCGGCAAGCGTTTGACGACGGCTGGAGCGCGGGCGCTGACGAGGAAGAAGTGACAGCGCTGCGAACCTCCGTGGAATGGGAACAGTGCAAATCCGCGCTCAGCCGTCATGGCTCGCCAGATCTGCCATTCCATCTGGGGCTCAATCCCTATCGCGGTTGCGAGCACGGTTGCATTTACTGCTATGCCAGACCCACGCACAGCTATCTGGGCTACTCGCCGGGGCTGGACTTCGAGACCAGGCTGATCGCCAAACAAAACCTGCCAGAGGTGCTGCGTGCCGAGTTGTCCAGGCTCGGTCATCAGCCTGGTGTCGTCATGCTGGGCTCGGTCACCGATTGCTACCAGCCAGTGGAGCGCGAGCTGGGCCTGACGCGGCGCGTCATCGAAGTGCTGGCCCAGGCGCGCCACCCGTTTTCCATCGTCACCAAGGGTAGCGGCGTAGAACGTGATCTGGATCTGCTGGCGCCGCTGGCGCAGCGGCATCTGGTGGCGGTCTATGTCACGCTGACCACGTTGCAGCCCGAACTGGCAAGGCAGCTGGAGCCCCGGGCTGCTGCGCCGCATCGCCGGCTGCGCCTGATCAAGACCTTGAGCGAGGCCGGCATCCCTGTGGGCGTGAGCCTTGCGCCGCAGATCCCGTTTCTCAATGACGATATGGAGCAAGTGCTGGCTGCAGCCTACGAAGCCGGTGCGCGACAGGCTTTCTATGCCGTGCTGCGCTTGCCCTGGGAAGTTGCGCCCTTGTTCGAGCAATGGCTGCAGCTGCATTACCCGGACCGGGCCAAGCGGGTCATGGAGCGTGTGCGTGATCTGCATGGCATTGCCGAAGCGGATCGAGCCGAAGGCAAAGCCTATAGCGCGCAGTTTGGTCAGCGCATGAAAGGCACAGGCCTTTGGGCCGAGATGCTGGCTCAGCGCTTTGCCCTGGCTTGCCGCAAGCTGGGTATGAACCGCGAGCGGGTGCAGCTGGACTGCAGCCAGTACCATCACAGCCGCTTGTCGGCACAGCAAAGCCTGTTTTAAGAGTCGATACGGAAAGGAGCCCCATGGGTGTGATGTATTCGGTTTTTCCTCTGCAGCCCGAGCTGTGCGCATGGCTGAACGAGGAGGGCCTGGCATATCCGAAAGTGCCCAGCCGCAACCCCAGGCTCTCGGAGATCAAGGCCGTGATTGCCGCCAATCCTCGGTGGCAGGCAGAGCTGTCGGACGAACAAATTGGCAAGCGCTGGAGCGCCTTGCTCACGACGGCGGACGAGGCTGGGTGTCGGCCCTGGTGCATGCTGCAAATCATTGAGCTGCAGCCCATCGAGAACGAGTTCTATTTTGAAAAAGGCGACCCGGTGATGATTCTGAAGTTTCTCCGCGATCTGTGTGTCACCACCGGACCGCTGGTGTTGATCAGCGATGCAGGCGATGTTCCACTGGTCGTGCAGGCTGGTGACAACGCCCGGGCCTTGTTTGATGGCTGGGGCTATGAATGACCGAAGCCGATCTGCAAGCCTTGTTTGAATCTCTTGCTGAATCCAGCAACGCGCGAGGTATGGTCGTGGATTCCGGATTGGCGCAGCTGCAGTCCAGCCACGCGGTAGAGATCCCATCGGCTTATCGGCACTTCATGCGACTTGTAGGGCCGGGCAGCTGGGGCAGCTTTTTGCACTTTCATGCCATGGAGCGCATGAGCACCCATGAGGAGCTGCTGGCTCCATTCATGGATGAAAATCTGGCACAGATGTTGGAGCCCACGGCCGATGTGCTGGTCTTTGCCAACAGCGACAACGGCGATATGTGCGGTTGGCATTTGCATGACCTGGTTCGCATGCCGCCAGACGATTGCCCTGTCATCCGTATTGTGCCGCGCAGCTTTGATGGAGAGGTGATTGCTGCCTCTACCGCAGAGTTTTTCAGACTGCTGCTGGTAGAGGGCGCCAATCTGTTTGGTGTAGGCACCTTGCCTTTGGTGTTTCAGTCCCGGCTGCTGGAGCGGGGAGGCTAAGCCGCAGCTTTGTTCGTTGACCTGCCGTGGGACATGACTGGCAGATAACGCACATCAGCCGAGGCTTGCAGGAATGCATCAGCGGTGCACGACCAGGTTGAACCCTTCTTGTGCGGACGGTACAACAAAGTGCCTTGTGATCTGCTCAAACTGTTCATCGCTTACCTGAAATGGATGCTCGCCAGACAGATTCCGAAGTCGTAAACGCTTCTTGCATTCTTCGTCTGATACATCCAGAAAGTGCAGGTAGTGAGCAGCACCTGCTTTTTCAAAGATGCTGCGTGCCCATGCTCTGGTGTCGGGAGTGTTGGATGGAAAGTCCAGAACCACAGAGGTCCCTGACTTCAGAAGAGCGACTATATGTGCCTCCATGGCCGTGCGTAGCCGGCTCGATAGCTTGACGTAGTCGGGGACGGTGCGAAGCTCTTCCGGATAAAGTTGTGCCAGCCAACTGTCCTCGCTGATGAGCACTGTCTGTGGCGCAGATGCTAGTTGTTTGGCTAGCGTGGATTTGCCTGCAACAATTTTTCCACTGACAAGGTGAAGTGATCCGCTGACTGGCAGATTGTCTGAAGCGTGTCCGGCATGCGCGACGTGCATTTTTCCATCTTCTGTAGAGGTGCCCCAGAGACAGAAAACCCGCCTCCAAGGGCGGGTTGCATGGCCATATGGTCGCTCGCTATCCCACCTTCGATTGGAAGATGTCAATAATTCGCAGGGCGGAGCGATGAGCCATCCGGGCATGCTAGCAGAACAGACAAATCTGGATGACATCGGCAATGGCCGCACTGCTTTTCGAAAGCGGCGGTTGCTTCGCCGCAGTGAGGCGTTTCCGTTGCCATACCCTGTATCGGCTTTCTTGTCAGATCACCACCCGCCAAATCGAGTCATGAAATCCGCGCTGAGACGTATTCAGGTCAATGAAGTCCGCTATCTGTGGCGTGTGCGAGGCAGCTTGGAGGACCAGGTGGCTGGCGAGCCCCGCAGTCTGACCCTGGTGGTTGTTTACAGGGAAGGCTGTCCAAGAGGTGGATTGCATGTGAGCTTCACGACATGGAGCGACGCAATGACAGGCAATCCCTTGTTATGCGGAGTTCCTGTCTCAGCCAATGCACCTGCGATCAATCTGAATCAGCCCTCCTGCATCCGCCGCGTCATTGAGCATGCGGTGAGCAAGGGCTGGACAGGTGCAAAGCCTTTGCGGCTGGCTGATGGGATGGAGATCTTTGGAATCCTGTGAGAGCGTTCGGGCTGTGCAGAATGGGCAGCAGCCCGTCATGTTCGGGCCATTGTGGCGATGAAGCTCCCATGCCAGACAGCCTGGACCTAGTATGAATCCTTTATGAAATCACACCAAGAACTGCTGAATCAAATCAACATCTGGCACTGCGCGCGGGAGCACGACAAGATCAAAAATGCCATTCTCGAGTTGCCTGAAACCTCGCGCAGCGCCGATCTGCTCAGCCTGCTGGCGCGGGCCCAGATCAATGCAGATGAATTCACGGCGGCGCTTGAAGTACTGGAAGGAATGGCAGGGCAGAGCCGCAACGATGCCTTGTACTGCGTCAGGCGCGCGCTTGCCTTGTGGCAGTTGAACCGTGAGGACGAAGCCCTGCCGTGGTTTCGCAAGGCCCAGGAGCTGGGGCTGGGGGATATGGATGAATTGCCTGGCACCTATTTCCCGAAGTCGGCAGCCAGGTGGGTGGAGCGGGCCGAAGTATGGGCGCCGCGCAGGGCGGAGGCGAAGGCTTTCGAGGCGCAACGCAGGGCTGCACGGAACAAGCAACCCACAGACGCAGGTTTCACGGTCAGAGATCTGGAGGGGCTTTGGGATGACTGCGAATATTCCTTGAGTCAATATACGGGAGGCACTCCAGCCGCCGACGAGTTCAAGGCCGTGGAGGTGGAGCTTGGCTATCGCCTGCCTGCCGTCTACAAAGCGCTGATTCAGCAGCGCAACGGTGGAATGCTGGCGCGCAATCGCTACCCCAATCCGCTGTGTCGCGACTGGACCACGGCGGCATTCTCGGCGGAGAGCATTTACGGCATTGATCGCAGCAAGCCCTGCTCGCTGTGCGGCAGCAGTGGCACCCGGTTCTGGGTTGAGGAATGGGGCTACCCGGATATAGGTCTGGTTCTGGGAGACACCATCAGCGCAGGCCACCAGATGATCTTTCTGGATTATTCGGATTGCGGCAGAGAAGGCGAGCCTTGCGTGGTTTACGTCAATCAGGAGTCCAACTACGAGATCAGCTATGTGGCGGACAATCTTGCCGAATTCATTCGCGGTCTGGAGCCAGCAGGGGACGACTAGACCTGGATTTCTGTCACCTCACTCCTGCTCTTCGATCGCATGGCGAAACGAGCGCACCAGCACGCTGTCGCTGCGCTCGCGCATGCAATACACATAGGTGGTGGTGCTGGCCGGATCGCCCTTGATACGGATGGGATTGAAGCGCGGATCGGGAATGAACTCGGCCTCTGAAACCGCACCTACGCCCAGGCCGCGCGCCACGGCCTCACGTATGGCTTCGCGGCTGCCGATCTCCAGGTTCAACCGGGGTTTGACGCCTGCGGCTGCCAGTGCTTTTTCCATGGCTGCGCGAGTGGTGGAGCCCGGTTCGCGCAGCAGCAGGGATTGGCCTTGCAAGGTGCGTATGTCGACCACACCGCTTTGCGCCAGCGGGTGCTCCACATGGGCAAACAAGATGATGGCGTGGCGTGCATATTCGCGAGCCAGCAGCTCCGGCCGGTCATACAGCCCGGCGAGCACGGCCACATCGGTGCTGTAGTTCTCCAGATCACGCAGCACTTGCTGCGAGTTGCCCATGCGGATCGATAGCTGCATGCCAGGATGACGGGCACGGTAGGCGGCCACCATTTCGATCACATGAAACGGCCCCACGGCGCCAATCTTGAGTTCGCCCTGATGAAGCTTGCCGGAGTCGCGCAGAAAGAATTCGGCCTCGGACTCCAGCGCCAGCAGTTTCTGCGCCAGGCTCAGCAGCTTGATGCCTGCGGTGGTCAGCGACATGCGATAGCCCTGGCGGTGAAACAGCTCGATCTGGCTTTGTCGCTCCAGCGTGGCGATCTGGCTCGAGATGGTGGGCTGGCTCACACCCAGGGCGCGAGCGGCGGCGCTCAGGCTGCCGTGCTGGGCCACGGCCACAAAACTGCGATAGCGGGCATTGCTCATGAAAAAGTCATCTCAAGGTCTGATCTATGGAAGCTGTTCAAGATCATTCTGAAACCTTCATATGACAGTCATAAGTCGTCCCTAGGATTCATCCCAACGCACAGCCGACACCGGCAAAGGATGAAGACCATGAAGATGACCCGCAAAACCTGGCTGCAAGGCGCAGCAGCCGGCCTGGCCCTTGTGATGGCTGGTGGCGTATTGGCCCAGCAGCCCACGGAACTGCGTGTGGGCTTGATCCCCTCGGAAGACGCGCAGGCCATGGTCCGTGCCAGCCAGCAAGTCATGGAGCAGCTGGCCGCCAAGACCGGCATGAAGGTCAGGCCCTTCGTGGCCAATGATTACAACGGTGTCATCGAAGCCATGCGCTCGGGCAAGATCGACGTGGCTTACTTTGGCCCCTTCTCCTATGTGCTGGCCAGCCAGCTGGCCAATGCCGAAGCCTTTGCGATTCCCGTGTCCAAGAAGAGCGGGCAGAGCTCCTATCAGAGTATTCTGATCACCAGAAAGGACAAGGGCCTGAGCACCGTGGCCCAGCTGCAGGGCAAGACCTTTGCCTTTGTAGACCCCAGTTCTGCGTCTGGCCATCTGTTTCCCAAGGCAGGTCTCAAGGGCGAGGGCGTGGACATCGACAAATATTTCTCGCGCGTGATCTTCTCGGGCTCGCATGACGCCAGCATCCTGGCCGTGGCCAATAACAAGGTCGATGCCGCAGCCGTGGCCGAGCCCATTTTCTTCAACGCCGTGGCCAAGGGCCATGTGAAGGCCGAGGACTTCCAGGTCGTGTGGCGTTCCCAGCCCATACCCGAGTCGCCCATGGCCTGGCGCAAGAACCTGGATGCGAGCACGAAGCAGAAGGTCGCCACCGCACTGGCCGAGATCAAGGGCCTGCCCTGGGGTGACCGTGGCGAGCTCAACGGCTTCGCATCCACCAACGACCAGGCCTACGACGTGGTGCGTGCCACTGCCAAGGCCCTGAATCTGGACTTGGGGAAGATGAAATGATCACCATCCGCAACCTGCGCAAAAGCTATGGCAGCAACCATGTGCTGCATGGCATAGACATGGATGTGAAAGCGGGCGAGTTCGTGGTCATGCTGGGCCTGTCGGGTGCGGGAAAGTCCACCCTGCTGCGCTGCCTCAACGGCCTGAACCGGCCTGACAGCGGCCAGTTGCAAGTCGGCGGTATCGATCTCATGCACAAGCATTCGCGCCGTGAGCTGGCACGCCATGTGGCCATGGTGTTCCAGCATCACAATCTGGTGCCCCGCCTGTCGGTGCGCAAGAACGTGCTGACCGGACGCCTGGGCCAGGTTGGCACGCTGGCCTCGGTGCTGCAGTTCTTCAGGCACAGCGATATCGCGTTGGCCGAGCAATGCCTGGAGCGTGTGGGTCTGGCTCACAAGGCCGATGAACGTACCGAAGCATTGTCTGGTGGGCAGATGCAGCGCGTAGGCATTGCCCGTGCTCTGGCCCAGCAGCCGCAGGTGATTCTGGCCGATGAGCCCGTGGCCAGCCTGGACCCCAAGACCGCGCGCAGCGTGCTGCAGTATCTGCGTGATGCCACGCGTGAGCTGGGTATCGCCGTGGTCTGCAATCTGCATCAGGTCGATTACGCCCGCGAGTTTGGCGACCGTATCGTCGGTCTGTCGCAAGGCCGCATGGTCTTCGACGGTGCGCCTGATCGTCTGGATGAGGCTGCACTCGACGCCATCTATCACCAGATTCCCCCGTTGACCGAGCAGGAAGAGCCCCGTCCGAGCCTGTCCGCAGGCAGCTGGATGCCCGGCAACCCCATGGCCGCAGCAGGAGGCCTGTGATGAGCGGCACTCCCTTGAACACGGCGCTCACCACGCGCGACGGCTGGCAATGGACGGCGGCGCGCCCCGACGGCAAAAGCGGCTGGCTGGGCATGGCTGCCGTTGCCCTGGCTCTGGCCTGGGTGCTGCACTGGAGCGCCAGTGGCGCACAGATGAGCTGGAGCGAGCTGGCCGCTGGCATGCCGCAGATCGGCGACTTTCTTTCGCGCTCCGTGCCGCCGGACTGGAGCATGTTGCCGCGCCTGTGGGCGCCAGCGCTGGAGACGATTCAGATCGCCATCTGGGGCACGCTGCTGTCCGTGCTTCTGGCTTTGCCGCTGTCCTTTGTTGCGGCCTGCAACCTGCACAGCTGGCACTGGCTGCGCCGCATCACACGCCAGTTTCTCAATGTGGTGCGCAGCATCAACGAGCTGATTCTGGCCCTGGTCTTTGTCTCTGCCGTGGGGCTGGGCCCTTTCCCTGGCGTGCTGGCACTGGCGCTGCACGGCATGGGCATGCTGGGCAAGTTCTTTGCCGAGGCCATCGAGGAAATCGACGACGGCCCGCTGCAGGCCCTGCGCAGTGCCGGTGCCAGCCAGTTGCAGATCATTGCCTTTGGCGTTGTGCCCCAGGTCATCACTGCCTGGATTGCCGTGGTGCTCTACCGTTTCGAAGTCAATCTGCGCTCAGCCACGGTGCTGGGCATGGTGGGTGCGGGTGGTCTGGGCTTCGAGCTGGTCAGCAGCCTCAAGCTGTTCCGCTATCAGGAGACTGCCACCTGCATCGTCGTCATCACCGTGATGGTCATTGCCGCCGACCTGATTTCCAACTGGCTGCGCAGCCGCATCCAGCAGGGTGTGCGTCACTGATTGTTTGCTATCTAAAACAATAGCTGCTTGCGCATGACTGCATTGCGTAAGAAGCTGATTTCACTCTGAATTCTCAAAGGTTTTCTTCTGTGTGGACTTATCACAATCCCGTGCGCGTCATTGCTGACAGCGGCAGCCTGAACCGGCTGCCTGCGCTGTTGGACGGCCGTAACTGTCTGCTGGTCACTTTTCCAGAGGCCGAGAGCCTGGGTCTGGTGCGGCGCGTGCGCCAGCTCATTGGCGAGCAACTGCGCGGCGTGATCGACAGCATTCAGCCCAACCCCGATGTGCAATGGCTGGCACCTCTGTATGAGCAGGTGCAGCGCGAGCATGCCGATGTGCCTGTCATCGTGGCGCTGGGTGGCGGCAGTGCGATTGACTCGGCCAAGGCGTTGATCTGCGCCACACCCACAGGCCGGTTTGTCGATCTGCTCTCGGTTTTGCAGCAGGGAGGGACACTTCCATCTGGCTTGCACAAGCATCTGATCGCCATCCCGACAACGGCCGGTACGGGCAGCGAAGTCACGCCCTGGGCCACGATCTGGGATCAGGCGGGGGGCCGGAAATATTCGCTTCACCAGCCCCATACCTGGCCCGAGGCCGCCATCATTGATGCCGAGCTCATGGCCAGCCTGCCTGCAGGCGCCACGCTGGCTTCCGGCCTGGATGCACTCTCGCATGCGCTGGAGTCCATCTGGAACGTGAACCGCAACCCCGTGTCCATGGGCCTGGCCGTGCAGGCTGCGCGCCGTGCCATGGCGACCCTGCCGACACTGATGCAGGATCTGGGCAATCTGCAGCTGCGTGCCGACATGGCTCAGGCTGCGTTGCTGGCCGGGCTGGCGTTTTCCAATACCAAGACAGCGCTGGCGCATTCGCTGTCCTACGACATCACGCTGCAGCATGGCGTGCCGCACGGCATTGCCTGCTCCTTCAGCCTGCCGCTGGTGCTGGAGATGGCGCTGGGAGCCGACCCCGTGGCCGACGCCGCGCTGCTCTCCATCTTCGATGCCATGACACCTGCTGTGGCCGTGCAGCGCCTGCAGACCTTTTTGCAGCAGCTGGGTGTGGCGACGGACCCAGCGCACTACGGCGTGGCGCCCGATGACTGGCAGGCCATGGTGCACAAGGCAGCCAGTGGCCCGCGCGGGCGTAACTTCATCCGTACCCTGGACTGACTCTTCTGAACGTTTCTCTTTCGTTGACCCAAACTCTGAAAACCATGAACTCCATTGCCCAAACCGAATCCCAGGCCCTGTCCGCAGCCGCACAGTCCGCAGACCTCTCGCCGCTGCAAGCCGTCATCTTTGATTGGGCCGGCACGCTGGTGGACTTTGGCTCGTTGGCACCCACGCAGATTTTTGTGGAAGCCTTTGCCTCCTTTGGCATCACCATCACGCTGACCCAGGCACGCGGGCCCATGGGCCTGTCCAAATGGGATCATATTTATCAGCTGCTGCAGGACCAGAGCATTGCCGCCCAGTGGCAGACCGTTTTTGGCTGCGTGCCGACCAAGGAAGATGTGGATGCCATCTATGCCCGCTTCATGCCCATGCAGATTGCCAAGGTGGGCGAGTTTTCGGCCCCCATCGCTGGTGCCGTGGAGTTGCTGCAATGGCTGCGCGCCAAGGGCCTGAAGGTGGGCTCCTGCTCAGGCTATCCACGCGAGGTACTGAACCAGCTGCTGCCCCAGGCCGAGGCTGCAGGCCTCAAGCCCGACTATGTCGTGGCCGGTGACGAACTGGAGGCCGGTGGCCGTCCCGGCCCCTTCATGGCGCTGGCCAATGTGCTGGCTCTGGGCATTGGCGATGTGCGCGCCTGCGTGAAGGTCGACGATACCGTGCCGGGCATTGAGGAGGGGTTGCGCGCCGGCATGTGGACCGTGGGCCTGAGTCTGTCGGGCAATGAGGTTGGCTACAGCGTGGAGGAGTTTGCGAAGGCAACTGCCGACGAGGTGGATGCCCGCGTAGCGGTGGCCGAGGCCAAGCTCAAGAAGGCAGGCGCGCATTTTGTGGTGCGCAGCGTGGCCGATCTGCCGGTGGTGCTGGCGCAGATTGCCGTCGAAATGCGCACGGGCCGCATGCCTGGTTGAAATAAGCTCTTTGGAGTCGTTGCACGCCTTTGCTGGGAAACAGCCCTTGCCGGCTATTTCCCGGATTGCGCCGTGCCTGCGCATGTCTAATTGCCGCGTATCAGCCAAAGCGCAATCAGCGGCGCCAGGTTGAACAGCAGAATGCCGATCTTGTAGAGCGTCATGCCGCCGTAGTGCAAGGCGTCGAAGCCTGAGTCCGAAAGTCTGAACCAGCGGCCGTGCAGGCTTTGCATCCAGCTTCGGGCACAGGTGAAGGTCAGAAACCAGGCGAGCAGGACCGCATAGTTGAACAGCAGCGATACCAGCAGCACGCGGCGCAAGAAGTCGAGAGTCATGGCAACCTCCTTCAGTGGCGGCTAAGGCAATGTATACCTCGGAATCCGGGCCATAGGCGATCAGACTGTCGTCATCCTGGGAATAACCGCAAGGGCATCCACAGCTGCCGTGCAACGCAAGGAGGCAGGAGCTGAATGAGACGGCAGCCGTGCAGACACGAGGGCAAGGTCTTATGCTCGGTGTTCATGAGCAACACCATCGAGACTTTTATCCACGCCGCCCGCGAAAGGCTGGCCCAGCAAACCGCAGCCCATGCTGCTTCCTGGCATCTGGGTGAAGAGGCCGACAGGGCTGCCGATCATGACTTTCGGCACCATACAGCTGCAAAAGCAAAACATAGAGGGCTGAGCGACCGGGCTGTTGCGAATCAATACCTAAACCCGTGAAAAGAAAAAAGCAGCGGATCTCGCTTGAGGAGTTTTTGCAGACCGGCCGTCTGGGCAGGCTTGCACCTGTGCGCAATTTTTCACTCGAAGCGCTGACCGCCATCCTTGGCAGGCCGGACTGCGTCGAAACCCGTGACGGTATTCCCTATGAAGCAGAGAGCCCGGATTGCTTTCCGGTCATTGCCTGCTATGGGACCCTGGAGTTTCACTTCGATTCGGGACAGACGCTGTACTGCATATTCTGCGATGCGTTTGTTTCCAGAGTCCCATGCGGAGGGCTGCAAATACGCTTCATGGATGCGGCTTTGCTGCGTCATGGAAGATCCATGAGCGATTTTTTGCGGGATGCCCAGGCGCGCGGACTGCCGGTGCAGCAGGAGTGCCGCCCCGGCCTGTTGCCCTATGCGCGTGTGCTCACGACATCCGGCGGCGTCGAACTGGGATTTGAAGTGGATGATCCCGAAGATGCTGGCGAGATGCCGACGTTGCGCTGGTTCAGCTGGACGGCCGGAGTCTGACGTCGCACTTTAGCCAATGGCTTCCATCCAAAAGAAAATCCGCGTGCGCGGATTTTCTTTTTTCAGGCAGGCCGCGCTTCTACGCAGTCTGCCGCATCAGCCCTGCAACTGCTGCGCATGGTGGCGCAGATGGTCGTCGATAAAGCTCTGGATGAAGTAATAACCGTGGTCGTAGCCCGCGTGGCGGCGCAGCGTGAGTGGCTGGCCGGCCTTGGCGCAGGCAGCTTCAAAGGCTTCGGGCAGCAACTGCTTTTCGATCAGAAACTTGTCGGCCAGACCCTGGTCGATGAGGATGCCGGTGGGATAGGGCGCCTGCTTTTGCGCGGCCATCAGTTCGCTGGCATCGTGCTGTGACCATTCGGCCTTGTCATCGCCCAGATAGCCGCTGAAGGCCTTCCGGCCCCAGGGGCAGTTGACGGGGTTGGCGATGGGCGCAAAGGCTGAGACGGACTTGAACACACCGGGGTGGCGCAGCGCGAGCGTCAGCGCGCCATGGCCGCCCATGCTGTGGCCGAAGATACCGATACGCTGCAGGTCCACGGGCAGCTTGGCACCGACCAGCGGCAGCAAGTCGTTCAGGAGATAGCTTTCCATGCGCCAGTGCAGGGCCCAGGGCTTGGTTGTGGCATCGAGGTAAAAGCCTGCGCCCACACCAAAGTCCCAGGCATCCGATTCACCTGCCAGGCCCGCGCCGCGCGGGCTGGTGTCGGGGCAGATCAGAGCCACGTTGAGCTCGGCCGCCAGGCGCTGGGCACCGGCCTTGATCATGAAAGTCTCTTCGGTACAGGTCAGACCCGCCAGGTACAGCAGGGCGGGCACTTTCTCTCCCGCCACCGCCTTGGGAGGCAGATAGACCGAGAACTTCATGGGCAGGCCAATCTCGGAACTATGGTGTTCGTAATAGCGCTGGGCGCCGCCAAAGCAGGCGTGGGCGTTCTTGAGTTCCATGGTCAGTAATTTTCAATAGAGCTGGGGGAGCCTGGCTAAATATTTAGAGAGGGATTTCTTTGGCTCGCTGTTTGTACGAGTCCCAAGCCAAGAGAGCGGCAAAGACCAATAGGTACAGCACCAGAATCAAAGCGAAAAAGGGCCAGCCAAAGGCAAACATCCAAAGAACCCCATAACCCTGTTCCGCTACCTTGTAGGTGATTGGCGGTGGAAGTACCAGTTGAACGGGCTTGCCAACGAGTTGTTCATCAACCGACAACACGGTGATCGCCAATTCGCAGGAGCCCGCAGGTAATTTGGAGAGAACCGTGTCACGGGGTAATGGAGGCTGAGGACTATCAGTGCTAGCCCAGATTGTCAGGTCACGCACATGCCGTCCTGAGCGAGTTTCGGGGCGTGCCTGCAATGTTACGGAGTCATTGCAAGTTTTAAGCTGAAGCAGGATTGGAGCGCTGGATATGCGGTCCTCGGTTTTACCGTTGTCGCGATTCTTGCGATTCGGCCTTGGCATCTGAAGCCGCAGCCGAGCCGGTGCCGGGAGCACGCGAAAGACAGACATGGTCACGGTCTGCCCGGCGGACAAAGTGATGGGCACGCTTTCGCGTGTCATGGATTTGGACGCGCAGACCGTGCCAATGACAAGCACGCTAGTAAGCAATGCGAGTATCCATCCGTGAATCTTGCGCGTCGCCGGCTTCATTGTGCGTGCCTGAGAGGGCTCAGTAATGCACCACCGATCGAATCGACTTGCCTTCGTGCATCAGGTCAAAGGCTTCGTTGATGTCCTTCAGACCCATGGTGTGGGTCACAAAGGGTTCAAGCTGAATCTTGCCGGCCATGGCGTCTTCCACCATGCCGGGCAGTTGGCTGCGACCCTTGACGCCACCGAAGGCCGTGCCCAGCCACTTGCGGCCGGTTACCAGCTGGAAGGGGCGGGTGCTGATTTCTTGGCCGCTGCCTGCCACGCCGATGATGACTGACTGACCCCAGCCGCGGTGGGCGCATTCCAGCGCGGCACGCATCACCTGGGTGTTGCCGATGCACTCGAAGCTGTGGTCAACTCCCCAGCCTGTCATCTCGACGATGACTTGCTGGATGGGCTTGTCAAAGTCCTTGGGATTCACGCAATCGGTGGCACCGAAGGTCTTGGCCAGCGCGAACTTGTCGGGGTTGGTGTCGATGGCGATGATGCGGCCGGCCTTGGCCATTTGCGCGCCTTGCACCACGGCCAGACCAATACCACCCAGGCCGAACACGGCAACCGTGTCGCCTTCCTGCACCTTGGCGGTGTTCCACACGGCGCCCAGGCCGGTGGTCACACCGCAGCCCAGCAGGCAGACCTGCTCGGGGTTGGCATCGGGGTTGACCTTGGCCAGCGACACGGCGGCAACAACCGTGTATTCCGAGAACGTGGAGCAGCCCATGTAGTGGTAGATAGGCGCGCCGTTGTAGGAAAAGCGGGTTGTGCCGTCGGGCATCACGCCCTTGCCCTGGGTGGCGCGCACGGCGGTGCAGAGGTTGGTCTTGCCGCTCTTGCAGAACAGGCACTCGCCGCATTCGGCGGTGTACAGAGGAATCACATGGTCGCCGGGCTGCACGCTGGTCACGCCTTCGCCCACTTCCACCACAATGCCCGCGCCTTCATGGCCCAGCACGGCGGGGAAGATGCCTTCGGGGTCATCGCCGCTCAGGGTGAAGGCATCGGTATGGCAGACGCCAGTATGGGTGATCTTGACCAGCACTTCTCCGGCCTTTGGGGGAGCGACGTCAATTTCGACGATTTGCAGGGGTTCTCCGGCTTTGAAGGCTACGGCGGCGCGTGATTTCATGTCTGTCTTTCTTGAATAGGGGGGAGCGAGGCTTGGCCTTCGCTCAGCGAAACCTTGAATGTAGGCCAGTCTGGCGGCGAAGAGGGCAGGCATGGCCGCCGCCTGAGGGGCTTTGGCCGAATATCGACGTAATTGAATGCTTCGGCCATGCCTTGTGCTTCAGCTTTTGCTTGCTTCGCCGGGCTGATGCTGCGCACGGATCTGCGCCGCGGTTTCCCGGAACCACTGGGCAATGGCCACGTTCTGCTCGAACAGCGAATATCGGGTGCCGCCGCCGTAGTCGGGCATGTCGATCATGTCGGTGGTGATATAGCGCAGCGGGCTGGCCGGCGTGCTGTAGTGGTGGCGCAGCGCACGTCGCACGACTTCCTTGCAGGGCTCGACGCGCCAGGCCGTCCAAGTGGCATGCCACTGACCCGGCGCCGGGCGCGTGAACGGATACTGGCAGGCGCGGCCGTAGTGGCCGTTGTCCGTGAGCTGCCAGATATTGCGTGGGCCGTTGGGCGAGACCGGGCGTATCTGCAGCCAGTGCACCATGTTCTGGGCTATCCAGTCGTCGATGAGGTTGCCGCTTTCGTAAGGGTCGATGACGACCTCGCCAGACTCGACCTGCGCACGCATGCCGACCACATCCTGCTCCTCGGGGTTGTCCAGCTTGAGCAGCACATGGCTATGGTCCAGTACGTACTGGAAGGGCAGGCCCTGCGCACGCACGCGCTGTGCAATCGGCGTGATGCGGCGCGGATCTTCGCTCCACATGTAGATGTGGTTCTCCATGCCAATCTCCATGCCTATGCGCTGGCCCAGCTCCCAGGCATGCAGATAGAAGGCCACGATGTCGTCATCGCTCACCACGTGGCCCGCGGCATGGCGCGTGTACAGCATGATGTTGTGAAATTCGGCACCGGCTTCCTTGCACACGCGCAGGTTCTTTTCGAGTGCGGCTTCGTCTCGTCCCGCCGTATACGACCACAGGCCGGTGCGCAGCGGCATGCCATATTTGTTGGCGAGCCGCAGGTATTCACGCTCCTCGCCCGGCTGGGGCATGCGGTCGAAATGGTCGAAAACCTTGCTGTCGCGCAGCATCTTGAATTGCTCTTCGAGCGGCAATGTTTCGCAGTGGCGTATGCCGCGGCCGTTGCAGCCCAGGGAAAAATCTTGCATGGGTAAGCTTGCTGTAGTGAGGGTGAAAAATCAGGCGGCGGGCGATGCAGCCGGTGCGGCGGCTTGCTCAGCTTCCTGCCGGCGTGCAATCAGACGGCGGATGCGGGCGGGCGCGTTGTCTATGCCCAGGCGCACGAACTCGCGCACGCCGGTGCGCTCCTGCTCGCGCTGAACCAGGGCCAGGATGGCGGCGTCCTCGTGAAAGGTGTCCGTCATCAGCCGTGCGACCTGGGTGCTGGCCTCGGCGCTGTCCGCGTGGTAGTTGCGCAGGTGCAACCAGAAATAGTGGGTCGTGGTCTCGGTCTCGGGCGTGAGGAAGTTGTACGAGAACGAACGCAGGCCCGCGTCCATTTCCTGCTCGCTGTGCTCGCGGCCCGTGGCGATGCTGCCGAAATCGACACAGGACACCGAGGGCAGATGGAGGTAGTAGTACTGCCAGCGGTCCACTGGCCCTGCGAAATTGCCCATGGCCTTGACCAGTGGCACGGGCTCGGAGTCGTTCACCCAGCGGTAGGCCAGTACGTGGTTCTCGCCTTGTTCCACCTTCACGCTCACATCCTCGGCTGCTGCGTTGCCAATGGTATTCCTGTGCACATAGGTGGTGTGCGCGGGGTCGACCAGGTTGTCGGTGATGTTGAGGTAGTTGCAATCAAAGTGCAGATACTGCCCGTCCACCAGCGCCCAGCCGGGTTCGCCGTAGTGGCGTACCGTCACGATGTGCTGCGCATCGGCCAGGGCGGGATCGCCCATCCAGATCCAGACGGCGCCAAAGCGCTCGACCAGCGGGAAGGACTGCGCGCAGGCCGAGGGCGGAATGGCGGCCTGGCCGGGAATGCGCACGCACTGGCCGCTGCCGCTGAAGGTCATGCCATGGTAGCCGCACTGCAGATCGTCACCCACCAGCGTGCCTATGGACAGTGGTGCCAGCTTGTGCGGGCAGCGGTCGACCAGCACGGCCGGCGTGCCATCCTGGCGGCGCCAGAACACCAGGTTCTCGCCGAGGATGGTGCGCGCCGTCAGGTGGCGGCCGATCTCGCGGCTCCATGCGGCCACGTACCAGGCGTTTTTGACAAAGCTGCTCATGGCTGTCTCCTTTTTTGATTCTTCGTGGGTGAGGCTTCACAGCTCGAGCGTGATGCTCCGGCTGCGGGCGCGCGCGACGCAGATGCAGACCATGCCTTGGTCGTGGTCCTCGTCGGACAGCGCGTAGTCACGGTGTTCGGCCTCGCCGTCCAGCATGCGTACCGCGCACATGCCGCATTCGCCGCGCCGGCAGTCGAACAGGGGATCGCAGCCTGCGGCGATCAGGGCGTCCAGGATGGAGGTTCCGGCGGGCACATCGAGCCGGCGGCCGCTGCGCGCCAGATGGACGGTGACGCTGCGGTCTGCCGCCGTGGCGGCGGGAACCGAAAAAAGCTCGAAGTGGATGTGGCTGCGCGGCCATCCCAGTTGCTGGGCTTCGGTCAGCGTTGCGTCGATCAGGGCGCGCGGGCCGCAGACATAGACATGGCGCGAAGCCTGTGGCGCTTCCAGAACGCTGGCCAGCCGCATGCCGCGCGAGGGCTCGCCGCCGTCGAAATACAGCCGTGCCTGGGCGCCGGCCACGGCTTCGATCTCGGTGCGGTAGGGCATGAGATCTTCGCTGCGGGCTCCGTAGTGCAGGGCATAGGGCCTGCCCGCCGCCTGCAGCTGCCGGGCCATGGACAGAATGGGCGTGATGCCTATGCCGCCGGCAATCAGCAAGGCCTCGTGCGGTACGTCGTGCAGTGCAAAGTCGTTTTTCGGCGGTTCGACCTCGATGCGGTCGCCTACCGCCAACTGGTGCATGAAGCGCGAGCCGCCACGGCTCGTGGCTTCGAGCTTCACGGCAATTTCATAGACCAGACCGTCGCCATCGCTGTTGACCAGCGAATAGCAGCGCGTGGGCTCTGTGTCAGCGTCCGGCAGGTGCACGCGGATATGGGCGCCTGCGGTGAACGGCGGCAGTGCCTGGCCGTCAGGGCGGCACAGGCGCAGCCGGCGTACTTCCGCTGTCAGCGCTTGGGCCGATACAAGCTCCAGCACCAGGGTGCCGGTAGAGGAGGATGGGTGTGAAGAGGATGGCATGGGCCCATGCTAGGTTCCCACACCGTTGCTGAAAATGGCCGAATTTGCATAGGTCTGTGGCTGAAAGTGCAACGGCCCTGTGCGACCAATTTACCGCCGCTTCGGTCGCGCATCCTGCGCGGCCAGGCGCAGGATGACCTGGCTCGCGCATTCGACGAAGGCCGCCGTGGCCGGCGGCAGGCTGCGTCTGCTGCGCACATGGATGCCCAGCGTGCCCAGGATGGGCGCGCCCTGTGCCGACTCCAGCGGCACGAACTGCGCGGCGGGCGATGCCGAGGCTTCCAGCCCCAGCCGGGTCTGGAAGGCGATGCCGTGGCCGGCCGATGCGAGCCGCTTCATGAGTTCGACCGAGGTGGCACGTACCACGGCCTTGGGTGGCTCGAGCAGGGCGTTGAGCTCGCCCTGAATGAGGGCATAGGAGGCCAGGTCTTCGGTGCCGAGGATGAAGGGCCATGGCGTGCACTGTGCCAGCGTCACGCTGCGCTTGCGGGCCAGTGGATGGCCGGCGGTGACCAGCGCTCCCAGGCGAAAACGCCCGCTGGCAGCATGTTCCACATCGTCGTGCTGCGGCATGTCGAAAGCCATGCCCACGTCCGCGCGGCCATTGGCCACGTATTCGGCAATATGGCCCGAGCTGGCGGAAGTGACCTGCAGCGAGATGCCCGGATAGCGCTCCAGCATGCTGCCTATCACCTCGGGCAGCAGCGCGCTGTGCAGGCTTTCCACGCCCACCACATGCACCTTGCCGCGCTGCAGGCCGCGCAGCATGTCCAGTTCGTTCTCCAGCCATTCGGCATCCTGCAGCACATGGGTGGCATGGCGGGCGAACAGCTCTCCGGCCGGTGTGAGCTGCAGGCCGCTGCTCAGGCGCTCAAACAGGGCAAAGCCCAGTTCCTGCTCCAGCTGTATCAGCTGGCGGTTGACGGCCGAAGCATCGATGAACAACTGGCGCGCGGCGCCGCGTATCGATCCGTTGTGGCGGATGGCGTCGAAGTAAAGCAGACCGCGGGCGTGGATGTGCATGCTGGGATCGGGAGAGGGCTGAGGCGGCCTATTGTGAAGCCTGGTGGCGCCCGCCTCATGCCCGCTGCCCTCGGCGGCTGGTCCGGACACGGTGAATGCTCCGTGACAGCACAGATTGCTGGTGGCTTCGGCGGCGACAGTTGTTCAGCGAGAACTGCCGTGTCCAGACAATTCCAAAGGCCGCCGCGCAACGGATCTGGAAGCATGCCGAGGTATTTCTGGCAGGGGAATCCCCAGCTGTAGCGGTGGTTGCCCAAGCATCGGGCAAGGCCGGCGGCCATGTCTGCGTATAGTGGGCGCTTCTTGCTGCGGAAATTTCATCAAAAGCCCTGCAGCGTAATATCCATCTGCGTTTCAAGCTCTTGTTTTTGATATGGAACACCGCCACGCTGGCGCGCATCGCGTTGATCTGGTTGTCTACCCCGGTTTCAAGGCCCTGGAGGCCATAGGCCCCATGTCGGTGTTCGACTACGCCAATGTGCATCTGCGCCAGAAGGGCCTGCCCGACGGCTATGCCGTGCGCGTGGTGGCCGCCCAGGCCGGGCATGTGCCGTCAGACACGCTGATGGGCTTGCAGGCCACTCACACGCTGGCGCAGGTGGAGGCCGATGGCACAGGCTGCACCGTGCTGCTGGTGGGCTCACGCCATATCGAACAGGTGCTGGCCGCATCGGGCGAACTGGTGGACTGGGTGGCGCGCGTGGCGCCGCAGGTCGGGCGCATGATCGCGCTGTGCAGCGGCAGCTTTTTTCTGGCCGCAGCCGGCGTACTCGATGGCCGGCGTGCGGCCACGCACTGGAGCGTGGCGGGTCTGCTGGCCCAGCGCTATCCGCGTATTGCCGTGGATGCCGATGCCATCTATGTACGCGACGGCAGCTACTGGACATCGGCGGGTGTGACGGCAGGCATAGATCTGGCGCTGGCCGTGGTGGAGCAGGACTTTGGCCACGCGCTGGCGCTGGATGTGGCGCGCGATCTGGTCATGTACCTCAAGCGGCCCGGCGGGCAGTCGCAGTTCAGCGTTTCGCTGGCCGCGCAAGCCACCCAGCATGGCGGTGTGCAGGCAGCCCAGCAATGGGTGCTGGCCCAACTGGACCAGCCCATGCCGCTGGCGCTGCTGGCGGGCAAGGCGGCGATGAGCGAGCGCAACTTCCGCCGCGTATTCCAGCAGGAGACCGGCTGCAGTCCCAGTACCTTTGTCGAAAACGCACGGCTGGAGCGTGCCAAGCAGTTGCTGGAAAACCTGGGCAGCCTGCCACTGAAGACCGTGGCAGCCAAGGTGGGGCTGGGTTCGGAGCAGGCACTGCGCCATTTGTTTGTGCGCCGCCTGGGCATCACGCCCGTGGTGTACCGCGAGCGTTTTGGCGATTGAAGCCTGGGTGGGCGGCGGCTCGTGAGGAGATCGTCAACACGTTCTCAGAACATCGGGCTTTTGAAGAAGTCCAGTGCTGCCTTGGCCGCGGCAAAATTGCTCTCGACCTGGGCTTGCTGTTCGGCAGGCAAGGCCGTGATGGTGCTGGAACGCCTTGGGGTCTTGGCTTTTTCCTCAGTCATGGCGTCTGAGGCAGGCGCGAGTTTGGGCGCCAGCAACTGCGTCAAATCCAGCGCCGGATTGAGCTGCCACAGGCAAGCCACATAGGTGGCCATGGATACGGCCGCATCGCCACGCTCTATGCGCGCCATGGTGGGCTGAGAGATGCCCAGCCGCTCGGCCCACTGGGCCTGAGTCTCCCCGCGACTCTTGCGCTGCTGGACGATGCGCTGCGCCAGTTGTTCGATCTGCAAAAGAATGGCGGGCGGAAACTCTGCGGGGCTGGTGTTCTGACGAGGCATATGCCAATGGTAGTGGGGCTGGAGGGCCAGTGAAAAGAGATCGTCAACACGTTCTTATTCCATTTCTAAATCATCCGATTACTTTGTCGGCTTCGCTTGCCGTGCTGCAGCACTGTCTTCGTTTCGCCTTCGCATACTCGAATGATTGATAAACGGAATTAGGCCGGCAGCCGGTACAGCGTGCCGTTGAACTCGACTTCGGCGCTGTGGTGCAGCGCATCGAGCTGGC
The DNA here is from genome assembly GCA_031277805.1 of Comamonas sp. Lineage (GTDB taxonomy): Bacteria > Pseudomonadota > Gammaproteobacteria > Burkholderiales > Burkholderiaceae_C > Comamonas. Next base: position 38,641 of record JAITLR010000003.1, read on the forward strand.
TCAGTATCAGATCCCGCACGGGGGCTGTCACGGCGCTCAGGCCCAGCAGGCGCGTCACGGCGGCAGGCAGCTCATCGCGCTGGCCGCCCAGGCTGGACTGCAGCGCCTGCCTGATGGCCTGGCGCACTTCTGCGGGCGGCAGACAGTCGGGGCGACGCAGATTGGCCGAGCTGACGGCAGAGCGGTCACGCACGCGCACCGTGCGTCCCGGCAGATCGAGGAAATCGGCTTCGCTGGTGATGGCGTCATCGGCCAGCAGCGACTGGCGGGCGGCATCCAGCGCATCGCGCACGCGGCTGCCCGCGCGCTGCAGACCCCAGAGGGTGCGTATGCGTGTGGTCAGCTCGTCGGCGTGAATCGGACCCTCCTGCTCCACCACCTGCAGTACCAGCTGTGCCAGGCGCGAGGTCGGCAGGCTGTGCAGCTCCTTGGGCGGTACCTCCAGGCGGGCCTCGGCATAGGCGGATTCAGGTGCCGCCTTGCCGCTGTTGTCGGCAGGCTCCACGCGTTCTATGACTTCCGTAGCGGCTGGCGCAGGAGGGGCCTGCGTTTGCGGCAGATTCTGTTCAAGGCTCTGCTGTGCGCGCTGCACGGCGGCCAGCACTTTCTGTGTCTCGGCGCGCGGCTGGCGGAACCAGTCGCAGCCCCAGATGCGGTGCAACTGCCAGCCTTGACTCTCCAGCACGGACTGGCGCAGCCGGTCGCGGTCGCGGGCCGAGCGGCTGTGGTGATAGCTGGCTCCATCGCACTCGATGCCCAGCAGATAGCGGCCCGGTTGCTGCGGGTCGACCACGGCCAGATCGATGAAGAAGCCGGCAATGCCGATCTGCGTCTCGATCTTCAGGCCCTGGGACGTGAGCGCCTCGCTCAGTGCCTCATAGACATCTTCCTCCAGCGGTGATTCCAGATCGCGCCCGCTGATGCCCGCCATGGCTAGCTGGCCCGTGGCCGCGTATTGCAAAAAGACCTTGAGCGCTGCCACGCCCTTGCCCTTGCCGCGTTCCAGATCGATATCGTCGGCGGTAATGGACGAGAACACCTCGCAACGCTGCTTGGCACGCGAGATCAGCACGTTCAGGCGGCGCTCGCCGCCGTCGGCGCTCACGGGGCCAAAGCGCATGGGCAGATAGCCCTGAGCATTGCGCGCATAGGCCACCGAGATAAAGATCACATCGCGCTCGTCGCCCTGCACGTTTTCGAGGTTCTTGATGAAGAAGGGCTCGTTGGGGTGAGCGACAAAAAAGGGCTCGGCCTCGGGCTGCTGGCGGCGCAGCAGTTCCAGCTCGTCCTGGATGGCGACTTTCTGCTGCAGCGAAAACGCGGCCACGCCCAGGCTCAGCTGCGGCGTTTGCAGGGCGTGCTGCATGATGGCGCTCGCAATGGTCTGCGCCTCGATGCGGTTGACGCGCGTGGCACCGCTGTCGAAGCGGCCCTCGGGCAGGTGGTGAAAGCGCAGCCCCATGCCGGCGCGGGCCGTGTAGGGGCTGGGCACGATGAACAGGCCGCTGTTGTAGAACTGCTGGTTGGACACCGCAATCAGCGACTGGTGGCGGCTGCGGTAATGCCAGCGCAGCATGAGCTGGGGCATGCCTCTGGCCAGGCACAGGCTCAGAATGCTTTCCACATCGGCGGCACCGGCGATCAGTTGCTCTTCGTCCTCGTCGTCAAAGTCGTCCTGCTCGCTGGTCATGCGCGAGAAAAAGCGCGTGGGCGGCAACTGGCGGTCATCGCCCACCACCACCAGCTGCCTGCAACGCGCAATCGCGCCCAATGCATCGACGGGCTCGATCTGGCTGGCCTCGTCGATGACCAGCAGGTCGAACTCGACGGCGCCGGGTTCGAGAAACTGCGCCACCGACAGCGGGCTCATCATGAACACAGGCTTGATAGCCTGCACGGCCTCGCCCGCCAGCTTGAACAGCTTGCGCAGCGGCATATGGCCGCGCTTGCGCGCGATCTCGCCATTGAGCACGCCCATGGGGCCCATGCCGGAGGCCGTGCGCGGCACCCGCTCGTAATGCGACAGGGCAGACTGGGCACGCGCCAGCTCGATGCGTTCGATGTCCAGCGCACGGAACTGCCGCACCTTCTGGCTGTGCTGGTCGCCATTGAAGCCCACCAGCTCGGGGTGGGCCTGCGTGGCCTGGCGTAGCAGCGCCTCGTAATAGGCGCGCTCAAAGCTTTGGGGTAGATCGTCCATGGCAATGGCAGCCAGTTCCAGTTGCTCCACCAGCGGGCTCAGGCCCAGGAGGCGCGCCTGGCTGCGGGTCGCGTGGTACTGGGCCCAGTTCAGCAGAGCATCGGGAGCACCCTTCCACTGCGCAAGGCGTTCGTTCAGTGCTGCAAAAGAAATAGCTTGCAGCGCTGATGTACCAAAGGCTTCCTGTGTATCGAAATGGTAATTGTTAAGTGTGGCCTGCGCTGCCTGCTCAAATTTTTGTAGCGAAGCCTGAGCCTTGTCAGCCAGCTCTGCGCAATGTGAGGGCGATGGCAATTGGGCGTAAAGCTGGCGGAATGCCTCGCTGCGCCCCTGGCCGTCCGGCCCGGCCATCCAGCGCAGCACGGCTTGCAACTGGCTCCAGTCGCTTTGCTCGCCCTGCCAGAGCTGGCCAAACGCGGCCAGGCCATCACTATGGTGGGTTGCCAATGTCTGGCGCAGGCTTTGGGCCTGCATCAGTGCATCCAGCCACTGAATGCGCTCGGCCTTGGTCTTGGGCAATGCCTCTTTGAGATGCGCCTTGGCGCTGGCAATGGCCTGGCGATAGCCTCCGTTGAAGATGCGAAACAGCGAATCGCCATGTGCGGCAATGCTTTGACGGGCGCTGCTCCAGTCCTGGCTCCAGGCCGAATCGGCAAAGCGGCTGCGCAGGCCTTGCGCCTGCTGGCTGAGCTGGTAACCGGTATCCACCAGCTTTTGTAGCTGTCCGAAGCCATGCTCCCAGATCACGGAGGTCACCGATTGGCGATCCACCGTGGGGGCCTGTGCCAGCTGCTGCGCCAGTGCCATCTGTGCCTGCAGGCTTTGCATGTTTTCAGGCGCAGGCCCATTCAGGGATTGCGCCAGTTGCTCTGCATCTTGCAGCGTTTGCTGCAGCAGAGACTGAAGCGCGGGAAGTTGCTGGGCAAAGCGGTCGGCATCGAGCTTGAGCAAGGCCGGGTGGCACACGCCGCGCCACGGGTGCTCGGCAATGGGCGTGACCTTGGCGGCGGCCTGGCGCAGCGCCTGGACGCTCTGCTGACGCACATGAAAATCGCTGGCCGACCAGTTTTGTGCGTCCTGCAGCAGATCGGGCAGGTGAGCAATCTGCACCGCATCGAGTTGTGCCAGATGGCCAAGGACTTGATAGGGCGTCAGTGCGCTGGGTGCCAGCGGTGCATGCATGGTCTCGCTGTGCGCATTGAGCCGCTGCTGCACGCTGTCCAGTTCATGAATGATCTGGTCGCGGTGTTCCACACGCGGCTTGCCCAGGTCGCTCGTGGCCTTGAGCTCTTCGAGCACCTTGCGCTTGTTGGCATGGTGGCTGTGCAGTTCAAGGCAGGCCGGCCCGAGGCCCACGGCCTTGAGGCGGCGATTCACCACTTCCAGCGCAGCCATCTTCTCGGAGATGAACAGCACCTTCTTGCCATCGGCAATCGCGGCGGCGATCACATTGGTGATGGTCTGGGACTTGCCCGTGCCAGGAGGCCCCTGGATGACCAGATTTTCGCCACGGCGCACGGCCTCGATGGCCAGGGACTGCGAGCTGTCCGCATCCACAACGTGGCGCTGGCTGACCACGGGAATCAGCGCATCGACATCGGCATCTTCCGGGAAGATTTCATCACGTGCCTCGAAGCCATCCTGCAGCGCTGCGGCGATCAGTGTCTGCTGGTCCAGCCGCTTTTCAGCAGGCCAGGTGCTGGCATCCAGATCGCGGTACATGAGGAATTTGGCAAAGCTGAAAAAGCCCAGCGTCATCGCATCGGGCAACACCTGCCAGCCGGGCTGGGCGGCGGCCACGGCGCTGACTTCGGCCAGATAGGCGGCGGGGTCAAAGTCATCGCCGACCTTGAACTCGGGCAGTTCCAGGCCGAAGTCGGCCTTGAGCTTGGCCGCCAGCGAGAGGTTTTCCGCAGCATCCTCCTGCAGCCAGGACAGGGTGAAGCGCTCGGCCGCACTTTTACGCTCCAGCGCCACGGGCAGCAGGATCAAGGGGGCAAAGCGTGGCTTGTCGGGTGCATTGCGGTCAAACCACTGCAGATGACCCAGGGCCAGAAACAGGATGTTGACGCCTTGCTCTTCCACAAAGGTGCGGGCGTCGGAGTACATGTCCAGCAGCCGGCGCTGCAGCTTTTCACTGGACAGGCGCGTCTGCAGCTTGAGATCACGATGGCGCTGTGCCACGCCACGTTCATCGCGTGGCTCATCGTCGGGCTGGGGCAGGGCAGGGGGCTGTGCTTCGGCAGCAGCTTGCTCTGCGGCATTGGTCTGCTCGGCCTCGTCACTTCGGCTCGGAACAAAGCTCATGGCCTTGTTTTCGCTGACCAGCAGGCGATAGACCTCGGGCGTCAGCTCATCGGCAAAGTGCAGCAGCTTGGCGGTGGCGGTCTGGGGCAGGCTCAGCAGCCGATTGCGCGTGGACAGGTCCAGCAGTGACTGGCGGCTTTTTTCGAGCTGGCGGGTGATGGGGGAGGCAGGAGCTGCAGCGCTGGCAGGTTCTGTGCCGGAAAGCGCTGGCGTGGAGTTGTCGTCGGCGCTGTGATTCACATTGGCGGACATGGGTTTCCCGGATCAATCAATGGGTACCGACTGTACTGGGAAAGTTGAATTGCTTTCAGCTGAATGGCGCTGTATCTGGAGCCACGACACAAGCTTTGACACCTTTAGAGGCGTGCTCCTGCACTGCCTGCGGCTTTGCCAGCACGGCCCGTTGTTTTGACTCAAAAACAAATCTCCGATTTTTCGGGAAGTGTCAGCGGCTCTTGAGATAAGTCAATATTCGCCTGTCGATCAGGTGAATATTTATATGGATGGCGGGCGACTCATTTAATGCAGTGGTTGATCAAAATTTCCAACCAAATTCGGCACTGGTAAACCCTGCACATGTACTGCAAGTTTTTGGCGTAATGCGTGCGGTAATTTCAAAACGTTCTGTGACATGCCAACGGACCAAAGCGCCGCCAGCAAGCTCTACAGGTTTTTGATAGTTTGTTCGAAGCCCTGCAAATAAACCTGCGCGAAGAGGCCCCAGGTAAACTGGGGAGTACTCAGCAATGGCATAGGTGCTCCAGCGGTCAAGGCTGTTTTTGTAGAAGCCCGTCTGTAGGGATATGTCGTTCGAGAAATCTCTTCTGAGGCCAAGGCCGGGATTGGTTTCGTTCCACTGCTTACCATGCTCCCGTTTGGTGAAGTGATCGCTGAAAGTGTGAAGGTTTAGAGACCAGTTATATTCTGCATGAATGCCGGAGCTGAAAAACAATAGAGAAACGATGGCCAGTGGCTTGAAATATTTCATGGCAATAAATTGGATTATCGAAAAGTAAAATTTTTGCAATTCTAGTATCTATTTTAAATTTAATATGTTTTTTCATTATATTTTTTGTAGGTAGAAAGCGATAGGAAAAGTCAGTATCTATGTGGGTGAAAGATACCAAGAAAAAGGCCGCAATGTTGCGGCCTTTTGTGGTGAGTATTTACTTTGAATTAATTTATTGCGCTGGCGAAGGTTTGATTGGCAGTAACCCCGCAGCTCGTAATTTGTCTTTCTTGCTGGGCCTGCGGCCCTTGATGCCACCGTTGCCGTCCTGCGCAACCGGTGGTGGCGGAACTTCTTCGGTGGGCTCGAAGCCGGGAAACTGTTCCAGCGCGATATCGAGCTGGTTGCGCTTGCAGATCAACTGCCAGTGCGCGGTATCGGCAGGCATGACGAAAGTGATGGCGGCTCCCGCATGCCCGGCGCGGCCGGTGCGGCCGATTCTGTGGATGTAATCGGCAGGTGAGCGGGGCAGATCGTAGTTGATGACTGTGGGGAGCTGGGCGATATCGATGCCGCGCGCGGCCAGGTCGGTGGTGATGAGCAACTGCCAGCGCTTGGCCTTGAACTGGTCGAGCACATCCTTGCGTGCACCCTGGCTCATATCGCCATGGAAGGTGGTGGCGTAGATACCGGCCTTGTAGAGCTTGTCGGCCAGCATTTCGGCCGTGTGGCGCTTGGCGACAAAAACCAGGGCACGCTCCCATTCGCTTTGACCTTCGCCATCCTTGACCAGCTGGCGCAACAGCTGCGTGCGGCGCGTGCTGTCCACGGCAATGGCGCGCTGGCTGATGTTTTCGGGGCTGGCCGAATGCTCGGCTTCGGCATCCGCATCGACCTGCACGCGCACGGGGTTCTGCAGCAACTGCTGGGCCAGCGTTTCCACGTTCTGCGGGAAGGTGGCCGAAAACAGCAGGGTCTGGCGCTTGGCAGGCAGCAGGGTCAGCACGCGGTTCAGCTCTTCGGCAAAGCCCTGGTCCAGCAGGCGGTCGGCTTCGTCCAGCACCAGATGCTGCACATTGCCCAGGCGCACGGCGTTGTGCTCGGCCAGGTCCAGCAGGCGGCCCGGCGTGGCCACGAGGAAGTCGGCGCTGCCGCGCAGCTGCATCATCTGCGGATTGATGGAGACACCGCCATAGACCACGCGGTTGCGCGGCTGCTCGCGCAGCTGGCGCGTCAGATCGCTCAGGCTTTCATGCACCTGCAAGGCCAGCTCGCGTGTGGGAACCAGGATCAAGGTGGTCAGCGGCCGCACAAAGCCGGTATGGCCGTGCTTGCCTGATGCCTGCAGCCAGCGCTGCAGCAGCGGCAGCAGATAGGCCATGGTCTTGCCCGACCCCGTGGGCGCGCAGGCCCAGAGGTCACGCCCGGCCAGTACGGCGGGAATCGACTGGGACTGGATGGGCGTGGCGTCGTGCAGGCCCAGATCCTGGGCGGCATTCAAAAGCTCGGCGCACAGGCCTAGTGGGGCAGAAGACATAGAAGAATCAATAGCGGTGTGCAGGAGGCGCATTGTGCGGGAATTGCCGCGTCGCAGCGAGGCGCAGGGACAAGTGCGGCGGCAGGCTACATTCGCAGGATTCCAACCAGCAAGGAGCAATAGCCATGAGTCAGGCCACGCATCAAGCCATTGTCATGACCGAATACGGAGGCCCCGAGGTCCTGCAGATCGCCTCGGTCGTTTCGCCGCCATTGGCGGCTGGCCAGGTACTGGTACGCAACACGCGTGTTGGCGTGAATTTTCACGATATCTATGTGCGCTCGGGCCTGTACAAGACCCTGGCGCTGCCGGGGACACCGGGCATCGAAGCCGTGGGCGTGGTGGCCGAGGTCGGCGAGGGTGTGAGCCGCTTCAAGGTGGGCGATCGTGTTTGCTATGTCTCGGCGGCTTATGCGATCTATGCCGCCGAGCGCGTGATTGCTGCCGATGAGCTGATTGCCGTGCCCGATGATTTGAGCGATGCGCTGGTGGCATCAAGCCTGCTGCGCGGCCTCACAGCCGATGCGCTGCTGCACCGCGTGGCGCAAGTGGGGCAGGGGGCCCGCATTCTGGTGCAGGCTGCCGGTGGTGGCATGGGGCAGATTCTGAGCCAGTGGGCCACGCAGCTGGGGGCCATGGTGATTGGCACGGCGGGCAGCGATGCCACGGCCAGGAAGGCTGACCAGAGCGGTTGCGTGGAGGTGATTCGCTACCGCGGAGCAGACGCCGAGGATGTGGCGGCGCGCGTCATGGAGATCACCCATGGCGAAGGTGTGGATGTGGCCTATGACGGCGTGGGCAGGGACAGCTTTGACGGCTCGCTGGCCAGTCTGACATTGGGCGGGCAGCTGGTGATGTATGGGCAGTCGTCCGGCCCGGTTGCGCCGCTGGAGATTGCGCGCCTGGCAGCGCGCTCGAACAGTGTGAGCCGACCCATGGTCTTTCACTTCGTCAAGAAAGCCAGAGAGCGTGATGCGATGGCGGCGCGTGTGTTCGAGGCGCTGCGCAAAAAGCATTTTCGTATGGGCGAACCGCTGGAGTTCGCACTGGCCGATGCGGCCGCCGCCCATCGCGAGCTGGAAGCGCATGGGGCATTGCGGCCGATTCTGCTGGTGCCTTGAAGTCTTCGGTTTCTGTTTTGCTATGAAGATGGAAGCTGTTGGCACTGTCCAGGATTTGTTTCTATATCAATTAAATATTGAAATCCTTGACTGAGAAGCGCTGGCAGCTACTTCTTTTGTGGTGCATCAGTTGAAAGCGGGTTGCAGCAAGTACCAAGGAAAAAGCCCGCAGGCTTTGCAGTCTGCGGGCTTTTGCATTCAGCAGGCCCGCTGCTGCGGGCCTGAGTCTGCCAATCAACGCTGAGCGATAGGCTTGACGTCGCGTGCCACCGAGCCGGTGTACAGCTGGCGGGGACGGCCGATCTTGTACTCGGGGTCGGCCATCTGTTCGTTGAGCTGGGCGATCCAGCCCACGGTACGTGCCAGGGCGAAGATGCCGGTGAACAGGTTCACGGGGATGCCGATGGCGCGCTGCACGATGCCGGAGTAGAAGTCCACGTTGGGGTAGAGCTTGCGCTGGACGAAGTAGTCGTCTTCCAGTGCAATCTTTTCCAGCTTCTTGGCCAGGGCGAACAGGGGATCGTTTTCCAGACCCAGTTCGGCCAGGATCTCGTTGCAGGTTTCCTGCATCAGCTTGGCGCGGGGGTCGTAGTTTTTGTAGACGCGGTGGCCAAAGCCCATCAGCTTCACGCCGCTGGTCTTGTCCTTGACCTGTTCCATGAACTCGCCAACCTTGGCGATGCCGCCGTTGGCCTGGATGCCTTCCAGCATGTTCAGGCAGGCTTCGTTGGCGCCACCGTGGGCAGGGCCCCACAGGCAGGCCACGCCTGCGGAGATGGCGGCGAAGGGGTTGGTGCCCGACGAGCCGCACAGACGCACGGTGGAGGTGGAGGCGTTTTGCTCGTGGTCGGCGTGCAGGATGAAGATGCGGTCCAGAGCGCGTTCAACCACGGGGTTGACTTGGTACTCTTCGCAAGGGTTGCCGAACATCATGCGCATGAAGTTGCCCGCGTACGACAGGTCGTTCTTGGGGTACATGTAGGGCTGGCCCATACCGTACTTGTATGCCATGGCAACCAGAGTAGGCATCTTGGCGATCAGACGGATCGCGGCGATGTTGCGGTGCTCTGGGTTGGTGATGTCGGTGCTGTCGTGATAGAAGGCCGACATGCCGCCTACCAGACCGGTCAGAACGGCCATGGGGTGAGCATCGCGGCGGAAACCACGCAGGAAGAACTGCATCTGCTCGTTGACCATGGTGTGCTTGGTCACGGTGTCTTCGAACTCGGCCTTCTGGGCTTCGTTGGGCAGCTCACCGTACAGCAGCAGGTAACAGGTTTCCAGGAAGTTGCAGTTCTTGGCCAGCTGTTCGATGGGGTAGCCGCGGTACAGCAGTTCGCCCTTGTCGCCATCGATGTAGGTGATGGCGGATTGGCAGGCAGCGGTAGAGAGGAAGCCTGGGTCGTACGTGAACATGCCCGTCTGGGCGTAGAGCTTGCGGATGTCGATCACATCCGGGCCGATATTGCCCTGGTACACGGGCATCTCCACACTGGGAGCGCCGTTGCTGAAAGACAGCGTTGCTTTGTTGTCAGCGAGTTTCATTTCCAAACTTCCTTCTCTAGTTTGCCTAGCCTACTGGGGACAGTTACCGGGCTGGCGCTTGCGCACCATCTCCAGCACTTCCCTGACTTCTTGGGTATCGAGTTGTCCTTCTGGTTCCTTGCGACGCAAGAAAAGATCCATCAGGTCGTTGTCTGCCAGATCCATCAAGGCAGACAGGCCAGTCGCGTGTCTCCGCGTGAGCTGGCTTCCGTAGGTGGCGAAGAACTGCTCGATGAACAGATCGTTCTCAACCAGGCCACGGCGGCTGCGCCACCTCAGCAGGTCGCGCTCACGTTCTTCGAGCAGAGTATTCGTCATCAGCATCAGACGGTTCGACGAACCATCAGCTCCTTGATCTTGCCAATGGCTGCAGTAGGGTTCAGGTGCTTGGGGCACACGTCCACGCAGTTCATGATGGTGTGGCAGCGGAAGAGGCGGTACGGATCTTCCAGATTGTCAAGGCGCTCGCCCGTGGCTGTGTCGCGGCTGTCCGCGATGAAGCGGTAAGCCTGCAGCAGACCGGCCGGGCCCACGAACTTGTCGGGGTTCCACCAGAACGAGGGGCAACTGGTGGAGCAGCTGGCGCACAGAATGCACTCGTACAGGCCGTTAAGCTCTTCACGCTCTTCGGGCGACTGCAGGCGTTCCTTGCTGGGGGCAGCATAGATATCGCTTTGCAGGTAGGGCTTGATCGAGTGGTACTGCTTGAAGAACTGCGTCATGTCCACGATCAGGTCGCGGATCACGGGCAGGCCGGGCAGTGGCTTGAGAACGATGTCGCCCTTGAGGGTGTTCATGTTCGTCAGGCAGGCCAGGCCGTTCTTGCCGTTGATGTTCATGGCGTCGGAGCCGCAGACACCTTCGCGGCAGGAGCGACGGAAGGCGATGGAGGGGTCCATGGCCTTGAGCTTGACCAGGGCGTCCAGCAGCATGCGCTCGTGACCGTCCAGTTCCACCTGCACTGTCTGCATGTAGGGCTTGGAGTCTTTGTCCGGATCGTAGCGGTAGATTTTGAATGTGCGCTTCATTTTGATCTTCTCTCGTGGGCTGCTGGATTAGAACGTACGGACCTTGGGGGGGATGCTGTCCACCGTCAGAGGCTTCATGTTCACGGGCTTGTAGGTCAAGCTGTTGGTGGCGCTATGCCACAGTGTGTGCTTGAGCCATTCCTTGTCGTTGCGGCCCAGCGGGAATTCGGCGTGGTCGGCAGGGTGCTCGTAGTCGTACACGGTGTGTGCGCCACGGCACTCGTGACGGGCGGCAGCCGAAGTCATGGTGGCCTGAGCGACTTCGATCAGGTTGTCCACTTCCAGCGCTTCCATGCGAGCAGTGTTCCAGACCTTGGACTTGTCCTTCAGGGTCACGGAGCCGACCTTTTCGCGCAGAGCGTTGATCTTGACCACGCCTTCGTCCATACCCTTTTGTGTACGGAACACACCGGCGTGCTGCTGCATGCTGGCACGGATGTCGTTGGCCAGGTCCTGGGCGTAGATGCCTTCCTTGGAATTGTCCAGCTGGTTGAGGCGTTCCAGAGTGCGGTCTGCTGCATCGGCAGGCAGGTCCTGGAACTCACCGTAGCCGCCCACGAACTGGACAATGTGCTTGCCAGCCGACTTGCCGAAGACCAGCAGGTCCAGCAGCGAGTTGGTGCCCAGGCGGTTGGCGCCGTGCACGGACACCGCAGCGCATTCGCCCACGGCATACAAGCCGTTGACCACGTTGTTCTTCTCGCCATCCCAGGTCACGACCTGACCGTTGATGTTGGTGGGGATACCGCCCATCTGATAGTGGATGGTGGGAACCACGGGGATCGGTTCCTTGGTGATGTCCACGTTGGCGAAGTTGTGGCCGATTTCTTCCACGGAAGGCAGGCGCTTGCGGATGGTTTCGGCACCCAGGTGGTCCAGCTTCATCAGGATGTAGTCCTTGTTGGGACCGCAGCCGCGACCTTCCTTGATTTCCTGGTCCATGGAGCGCGACACGAAGTCGCGAGGAGCCAGATCCTTCAGTGTGGGGGCATAACGCTCCATGAAGCGCTCGCCTTCGCTGTTCAGCAAAATCGCGCCTTCACCGCGGCAGCCTTCGGTCAGCAGCACGCCTGCGCCAGCCACGCCGGTGGGGTGGAACTGCCAGAACTCCAGGTCTTGCAGAGGGATGCCAGCGCGTGCTGCCATGCCCAGGCCGTCACCGGTGTTGATGAAAGCATTGGTGGAAGCCTGGAAGATGCGGCCGGCACCGCCAGTCGCCAGCAGCACGGCCTTGGCGTGCAGCTCGTACAGGTCGCCGGTTTCCAATTCGATGGCCGTGACGCCGACCACATCGCCCTTGCTGTTGCGGATCAGGTCCAGCGCCATCCACTCCACGAAGAAGTTGGTCTTGGCCTTGACGTTCTGCTGGTACAGCGTGTGCAGCATGGCGTGGCCGGTACGGTCGGCCGCAGCGCAGGCGCGCTGCACGGGCTTTTCACCGTAGTTGGCGGTGTGGCCACCGAAGGGACGCTGATAGATGGTGCCGTCGGCATTGCGGTCAAACGGCATGCCGAAGTGTTCCAGCTCCACCACCACTTTGGGGGCTTCGCGGCACATGAATTCCACGGCATCCTGGTCGGACAGCCAGTCGCCGCCCTTGATGGTGTCGTAGAAGTGGTAGTGCCAGTTGTCTTCCGACATATTGCCCAGCGAAGCGGACACGCCACCTTGGGCGGCCACGGTGTGCGAGCGGGTGGGGAAAACCTTGGACAGCGAGGCGACCGACAGACCGGCACGCGACAGTTCCAGCGCAGCGCGCAGGCCGGAGCCGCCGGCACCGACGATCACGACGTCAAACTTGCGCTTGGTGATATTTGCTTTGGAGTAGCTCATTCTTAACCTTCAATCGTGGAGACTGTGTCTCGATCAGAGACGCCACAGAACCTGGATGCCCCAGCCGATGCAACCGACCAGCCAGGCAATGGTGATGACTTGCAGCGACAGACGCAGGCCCACGGGCTTGACATAGTCCATCCAGATGTCACGCACGCCGATCCAGGCATGCCAGCCCAGAGCCACGAACAGGGCCAGGGTCAGAAATTTCATCCATTGGGGGGCGAAGATGCTGGCCCACTGCTCGTAGCCCACGGGGCCGCCGACTGTCAGAAAGCGCACCAGCAGCACAACGGTATACAGAGCCATCAGGACGGCTGTGGAGCGTTGGGCCAGAAAGTCGCGAGTGCCATAGTGCGCGCCGACAACGGAGCGCTTGGAGCCGTAATTCACGGACATGGTTGTTTCCTTATCGTGAGGTGTTGTTGACCGGGCGCTGATCAGTACAGGCCAAACAGCTTGGCGCCAAGCACCACAGTCAGGGCAACGCTGATGAACAGCACGGTGGCAGCAGTGGACTTGCCGGTCTGCTTGTTCACGGCGTGGTGGTTCACATCCATGATCAGGTGGCGAACACCTGCGCAGAAATGGTGCAGGTAAGCCCAGATCAGCGCCAGGCAGACGAGCTTGGCAAACCAGCCGAACGAACCCGCAAACACCGACGTAAAGGAGTCAAACGAAATTTCCGACGAGATCGATTTGTCGAACATCCAGATGATGAACGGCAGCAGCAGCGCCATCAGCAGGCCGCTGACACGGTGCAGGATGGACACGATGCCTGCCAGGGGCAGACGATAGGTCGGAAGGTCCGAGAAGAAGTTGATATTGCGGAACTCTGGCCGCTGTTTGGCTTTTTGCTCTGTCATGGCAGGGTACTTTCGTGGATGTAACTGCGTTGTAATCGCTAGTGCGAAGCGACACAAAATTCTATTGCAATGCAGCAGAACCCGTTAGCCGAATTTGCATAGCAGATGATTGGGATATGACGCAATCAGCGCTTTTTCGGAGGGATTCAGTTCAAATCATTGCGGTAATGGTGGGTGTCGGTGCGGTACAGACCGCGGCGTAACTCCATGGGAACATCGTTGTAGGTGAAAGCTGTGCGCTCCACGCTGAGCAGCGGCGTGGTGCTGGGAATTTTCAGCATCTGAGCCTGCTCCGCGTCGGGAAGCACGGCGCGAATCTTTTCGTCGGCCCGCACCATGCGCACCCCGTAGTCGAGCTCGAACATGGCATAAGTGGGACCTTGGTAACTGGACATCTGTTCCGCAGTCAGGCCTTTGAAGGCGTTGCCGGGCAGCCAGATGTCTTCCAGAATAGTGGGGATTCCTGCAAAAGAGAGGGTACGGCGCACATGCATGACGGCATCACCCGTGCGTAAAGCCAGGGCGCGCGCAACTTCGGCGGGCGCGCGCAGGCGGCGGCATTCGAGAATATGGCGCTCGGCGCGGCCTTCGCGCTGCAAGTCGCCGGCATCGGGGTGTAACTTCAGGAAACGGTATTGAACCTGCTGGGCTGCGTGAGTGGCTACGAACGTGCCCTTGCCCTGGCGGCGCATCACGAGATTTTCCGCGGCCAGTTCGTCGATCGCCTTGCGAACCGTGCCCTGGCTGACCTTGAAGCGGGCCGCCAGCTCCATTTCACTGGGAATCAGCTCTCCGGGGCGCCACTCGCCAGCTTCCAGGCTTTGCAGGATCAGCCCCTTGATCTGCTGATACAGGGGGCTGAAGGCCGGAGTGGAGACGCCAGCACCACCAGTATTGTTGGTATGGGTATCTGGAGCTGTGTTGTGAGGCGTTGGCATAGTTTTGTTTGAGCGATTCGTCTCCGCGATGCAATGCGTAAAACAGGCTGCTTCGGTGTGTGCAGCCCAGTGTGGATCATATCTTATATAAGACATAAGACAAATTGACCGGGCTTTGATTTCAGCAGTACACTTGCCGCATGTTTGCGGAGCTTGGGTAACTGGTGATTACGCTGGCGCAACCTGGCACCCCTGACATCCACTTTTTTCCAATATTGGAGTTTCACCATGAGCAAGAAGCCCGTCCGTGTCGCCGTTACCGGCGCAGCTGGCCAAATCGGTTACGCCCTGTTGTTTCGCATCGCCTCGGGCGAAATGCTGGGTAAGGATCAACCCGTTATTCTGCAACTGCTCGAGATTCCCGACGAGAAGGCCCAGAACGCGCTGAAGGGCGTGATCATGGAGCTGGAAGACTGCGCCTTCCCTCTGCTGGCCGGCATCGAAGCCCACGCAGACCCCATGACTGCCTTCAAGGATACCGATTACGCTCTGCTGGTGGGTGCCCGTCCTCGTGGCCCTGGCATGGAACGTGCCGACCTGCTGGCTGCCAACGCCCAGATCTTCACCGCTCAGGGCAAGGCTCTGAATGCCGTGGCTTCGCGCAATGTCAAGGTTCTGGTAGTGGGCAACCCCGCCAACACCAACGCTTACATCGCCATGAAGTCGGCTCCCGATCTGCCAGCCAAGAACTTCACGGCCATGCTGCGTCTGGACCACAACCGTGCTGCCTCCCAGCTGGCCGCCAAGGCCAACTTCGCGGTGGGCGACATCAAGCACCTGACCGTTTGGGGCAACCACTCTCCCACCATGTACGCTGACTACCGTTTTGCGACCGTGGACGGCAAGTCGGTCAAGGAAATGATCAACGACCAGGTGTGGAACAAGGATGTGTTCCTGCCCACCGTGGGCAAGCGCGGCGCTGCCATCATTGCTGCTCGTGGCCTGTCGTCTGCTGCTTCGGCTGCCAACGCCGCCATCGATCACATGCGTGACTGGGCCCTGGGCTCCAACGGCGAATGGGTCACCATGGGCGTGCCTTCCAACGGCGAGTACGGCATTCCTGCCGGCATCGTGTTCGGCTTCCCCGTCACTACTGCCAACGGCGAATACAAGATCGTCGAAGGTCTGGAAATCGATGCCTTCTCGCAAGAATGCATCAACAAGACTCTGGCTGAGCTGCAAGGCGAGCAAGACGGCGTCAAGCACCTGCTGTAAGTAGCGCCCATGCAAGACTGGAACCCCGCGCTGTATCTGCGCTTCGCCAATGAGCGCACACGCCCGGCCGCAGAGCTGCTGGCGCGGGTGCCAGCCTTGCAACCGGCCCGCCGCCTCCACATCGTGGACCTGGGCTGCGGGCCGGGCAACTCCACCGAATTGCTGGTGGAGCGATTTCCTGATGCCGATGTTCTCGGTGTCGACAACTCCGAATCCATGCTGGAGACTGCACGCAAGCAGTTGCCACAGGCCAGGTTCGAGGCCGGTGATATTGCCTCCTGGGCACCTGCCGAAGGTGAGCCAGCGCCTGATCTGATTTATGCCAATGCCTCCATCCAGTGGGTGGGCGAGCATGAGGCCCTGGTTCCCCGTCTGTTTTCGCTGCTGGCGCCCGGTGGCGTGCTGGCCGTGCAGATGCCTGACAACCGTCAGGAGCCCACGCACCGAAACATGCGCGAAGTCGCGCAGCTGCCCCGGTTTGTGGGGTATATCGGTGATGCGAGCAAGGTGCGTACCGAGATTTTGCCCATAGCGGCTTACTACGACCTGCTGGCGGCTCCGGCCAATGAGGCTTCGAGCGTGGATGTGTGGCACACCATCTACCAGCACCCCATGGATTCGGCTGCGGCCATTGTCCAGTGGCTGCGCGGTACGGGTCTCAAGCCTTTTGTCGAAGGCCTGCCTGGCGAGCTGCAAGCCGAGTTCCTGACTGAATACGAGCGTCGCATCGATGCGGCCTATCCCGAGCGGACCGACGGCAAGCGTCTGCTGGCCTTCCCCCGACTTTTCATGGTGGCTCAGCGCAAGTCATGACGAAAGAACTGGTTCATCCCGCCACCGTGCTGCTCGACGCTCAGGGTGGTGCTCAGCGTCTGCCTGTCTGCGATCACTACAGCGGCGTGGAAGTGCGCATGCGCAAAAGCCTGCAGCTGCAGGCTGAGATGATGGCCGAGTTCGGTACCTGCGTATTCGACGTCACGCTTGATTGCGAGGATGGCGCTCCAGTCGGCCAGGAGGCCGAGCATGCGCGTCTGGTCGTCGAGCTGGCGAGCGGTGCGGTACCGGGCGCACGCGTGGCAGCCCGGGTACACGCGGTGGATCATGCACATTTCCAGGCCGATATGGACATCATCGCTGGCGGTGCGGCGGACAAGCTCTGTCACATCATGATTCCCAAGGTGGAGTCGGTGGATGACGTCATCAAGGCTGAAAAAGCCCTGCAGCGCGCTACAGGAAAGCGTGTGCCGCTACATGTTTTGATTGAGTCGCCAGCGGCGGTGCACCAGGCATTCGATATTGCTGCGCACCCTGCAGTGCAGAGCATCTCCTTCGGGCTGATGGACTTTGTCTCGGCTCATGGCGGAGCGATTCCAGCGTCGGCCATGACGGCACAGGGTCAGTTCGAGCACCCGCTGGTGGTGCGCGCCAAGCTGGAGATTGCCGCAGCCTGTCATGCCCACGGCAAGGTGCCGTCGCACTGCGTGGTCACCGAGTTCAAGAATCCCCAGGCTCTGGGAGCCTGTGCGCAGAAAGCTGCGCGAGAACTCGGCTACACACGCATGTGGAGCATCCATCCCGACCAGATTCGACCCATTTTGAGAGCCTTCGCCCCCGCAGAAGACGAAGTTCGACAGGCGGCACAAATTCTTACCTCTGCGGCGGTGCAGAATTGGGCCCCCATCAGTTTTGGTGGTGTACTACACGACCGCGCCAGCTACCGCTATTTCTGGCAGTTGCTTGAGCGCGCTCATCAGACGGGGCAGACCTTGCCGGTTGAAGTTCAACCCTGGTTTGTCCCGGACTCAACCCATTGAACTCAAACAAGTCTGCAGGAGCCAATTCCTATGAAGACCCTTATCGCTACCTTGATGATTGCAGCTCCGCTGCTGGCCGTTGGTCAATCCGCTGTGGCACAGACCACGCCCAAGGCTAAAGCCACGGCTACGAAGAAGGCTGCAGCCAAGAAGGCTCCCGCCAAGAAGGGCACCAAGGCTGCTGCCGCTGCAGCAACTGGCGCCGGTGCTGCCGCTGTGGCGGCCGGCCCTGCTTCTGCCGCGCTGAGCGCAGAAGACCTGGCTGTTTCCGAACGCGTGTTCAAGGGCCGTATTCCCTGCGAACTGGGTGCCTATGTGAACGTGACTGCCGATGCGGCCAACCCTGGCTACTTCATCGTGGACGGCCGTGGCTTCAAGTACCACATGTCGCCCGTGAAGACATCGACTGGCACCGTGCGTCTGGAAGACAAGGCCGCCGGAGCTGTATGGCTGCAGATCGCCAACAAGTCCATGCTGATGAACCAGAAGGCTGGTCAGCGTCTGGCCGATGAGTGCATGGCTCCCGAGCAACAACAAGTGGCCGAAGCCATCCGCAAGAACCCACCTCCTAGCCTGCTGGACAACAAGTAATCCAGCGAGGCTGAGGGCTGCCGCCGCGCACACGGAGGCAGCCCTGTGAATCGCGCATCACCGCGCAGCCTTTTTCAAAAACCATTGGAGAGAACCCATGTTGAAAGCCTACCGTGACCATGTGGCAGAACGCGCCGCATTGGGCATCCCCCCGCTGCCCCTGGATGCCAAGCAGGTCGCTGAGCTGATCGAGCTGATCAAGAACCCGCCTGCTGGTGAGGATGCGTTCCTGCTCGACCTGCTGACCCACCGCGTGCCGCCCGGAGTGGACGATGCTGCCAAGGTCAAGGCTTCCTTCCTGGCTGCCGTGGCTCACGGCGACCTGAAGGTGGGTCTCATCTCCAAGGCCAAGGCCACCGAGCTGCTGGGCACCATGGTCGGTGGCTACAACGTGCACCCTCTGATCGAGCTGCTGGACGATGCTGACGTCGCTGGCGTGGCTGCTGACGCGCTGAAGAAGACACTGCTGATGTTCGACTTCTTCAACGACGTGGCAGACAAGGCCAAGGCCGGAAATGCCAAGGCCAAGGAGGTGATGCAAAGCTGGGCCGATGCCGAGTGGTTCACCTCGCGTCCCAAGGTCGAGGAAAAGATCACCGTCACCGTCTTCAAGGTGCCCGGCGAAACCAATACTGACGACCTGTCGCCCGCTCCCGATGCCTGGAGCCGTCCCGACATTCCTCTGCACTACCTGGCCATGCTCAAGAACACGCGTCCCGACGCGGCGTTCAAGCCCGAAGAAGACGGCAAGCGCGGCCCCATGCAGTTCATCGAAGACCTGAAGAAGAAGGGCCATCTGGTTGCCTACGTGGGTGACGTGGTCGGTACCGGTTCTTCGCGCAAGTCCGCCACCAACTCCATCATCTGGGGCACGGGCGTGGACATTCCCTTTGTTCCCAACAAGCGCTTTGGCGGCGTGACGCTGGGCGGCAAGATCGCTCCCATCTTCTTCAACACGCAAGAAGACTCCGGCGCTCTGCCCATTGAAGTCGACGTTTCCAAGCTGGAAATGGGCGACGTGATCGACGTGCTGCCCTACGCCGGCAAGATCGTCAAGAACGGCGAAACCGTGGCTGACTTCCAGCTCAAGAGCGACGTGCTGCTGGACGAAGTGCAAGCCGGTGGCCGTATCAACCTGATCATCGGCCGTTCGCTGACCGCCAAGGCCCGCGAAGCCCTGGGTCTGCCTGCATCCACCGTGTTCCGTCTGCCCCAGGCGCCTGCCGAGTCCAAGGCTGGCTTCACACTGGCCCAGAAGATGGTCGGCCGCGCCTGTGGTCTGCCCGAAGGTCAGGGCGTGCGCCCCGGTACCTACTGCGAGCCTCGCATGACCACCGTGGGTTCGCAGGACACCACCGGCCCCATGACCCGTGACGAACTGAAGGACCTGGCTTGCCTGGGCTTCTCTGCCGATATGGTGATGCAGTCCTTCTGCCACACGGCCGCTTACCCCAAGCCTGTGGACGTGAAGACGCACCGCGAACTGCCCCAGTTCATCTCCAACCGCGGCGGCGTGGCCCTGCGTCCTGGTGACGGTGTGATCCACAGCTGGCTGAACCGCCTGCTGTTGCCCGACACCGTGGGCACCGGTGGTGACTCGCACACCCGTTTCCCCATCGGCATCTCCTTCCCCGCAGGCTCAGGTCTGGTGGCCTTCGGTGCCGCCACCGGCGTGATGCCTCTGGACATGCCCGAATCCGTGCTGGTGCGCTTCAAGGGCGAAATGCAGCCTGGCGTGACCCTGCGTGATCTGGTGCACGCGATTCCTCTGTACGGTATCAAGCAAGGTCTGCTGACCGTGGCCAAGGCCGGCAAGATCAACGAGTTCTCGGGTCGCATCCTGGAAATCGAAGGCCTGCCCAACCTGAAGGTCGAGCAAGCATTCGAGCTGTCCGACGCGTCTGCCGAGCGTTCCGCCGCCGGTTGCACGATCAAGCTGAACCCCGAGCCGATCAAGGAATACCTGACTTCGAACATCGTTCTGATGAAGAACATGATCGCCGACGGTTACTCCGACGCCAAGACACTGCAGCGCCGTATCGAGAAGGTCGAAGCCTGGCTGGCCAAGCCCGACCTGCTGGAAGCCGACAAGAACGCCGAGTACGCCCATGTCATCGAAATCGACATGAGCGAAATCGTCGAGCCTATCGTCTGCTGCCCTAACGATCCCGATGACGCCAAGACTCTGTCGGACGTGGCCGGTGCCAAGATCGACGAAGCCTTCATCGGCTCCTGCATGACCAATATCGGTCACTTCCGCGCCGCAGCCAAGCTGCTGGGCGGCCAGCGTGACATCCCCGTCAAGCTGTGGGTGGCTCCTCCCACCAAGATGGACCAGGACGAGCTGATCAAGGAAGGTCACTACTCTGCCTTCGGCACTGCCGGTGCCCGTACCGAAATGCCTGGCTGCTCGCTGTGCATGGGCAACCAGGCTCAGGTGCGCGAAGGTGCGACTGTTATCTCGACTTCCACTCGTAACTTCCCCAACCGTCTGGGCAAGAACACCAATGTGTACCTGGGCTCGGCCGAGCTGGCAGCCATTGCTTCGCGTCTGGGCTATCTGCCTTCCAAGGAAGAGTACCTGAAGGAAATGGGCGTGATCGATGCCGACAAGGCCTCCGTCTACCGCTACATGAACTTCAACGAAATCGCCGAGTACGCCGAAGTCGCCGCCAAGGTGTAAGCGTTCAAGGTAAGGGGAAAGGCCTGCAAAGGCCTTGCTCTCCAAAAAGCCCGCTGGATGAAAGCCCTGCGGGCTTTTGTTTTTGGGGCTCGATTGTCAGCCTGCGCGGCGGTTCTGCCGCAACTGCTGCAGCGCCATCTGGGTCTGGGTGTTGGCGGGGAAAAAGGACTCGACGGCCAGCTCCTGCAGCGTCACATCCACAGGCGTGCCAAAGATGGTGATGGTGCTGATAAAGCTCAGCTTGCCCAGCCGGGTATTCAACTCGAAGGGCACGGCGATCAGGCTGGCAGTCGAGGCTGCTGCAACGGATGGCGCAGCATCATCGAACGGATAGGCCGCGATTTCGTCATGCAGCGCTTGTAGCTCGCCATCTGACGTGGCGGCGATCTGCTGCTGCAAGCGGTGCAGCAGATGGGCACGCCACTGCGCGGCATTGGCCAGGCGAGGGCCTAGACCCTCGGGATGCAGGCTCAGACGCAGCACATTCACGGGGGGCTCCAGCAGCCATGGCGCCACGCCATCCAGCAGCAGCGGTACAACGGCGTTGGAAGCGACCAGGTTCCAGTGTCTGTCCACAGCCAGCGCGGGATTGGGCTCATGACCTTTGAGTACCAGGTCCACAGCCTGGCGTGCTGCAGCCAGATCGGGATGGTCCAGCGGGCGCACCTGATACATGGGAGCAAATCCTGCGGCAACCAGAAGTCCGTTGCGCTCGCGCAGTGGTACAGAGAGACGCTCGGCCAGGCGCAGCACCATCTCGCGGCTGGGCTGTGCGCGGCCGGTCTCCACATAGCTCAGGTGACGGGTCGAGATGTCGGCTTCCAGGGCCAGCCCCTGCTGGCTGAGCCGCCGGTGCTGACGCCAATGGCGCAGATGTTCGCCGAACGGCGCCCGTGTACCGGGTGCCAGGGTGGCTGTAGCGGTTGAAGAGGGCGCAGAGTGGGTGTTCATGGCTGCATCGTAGTGGCAGGCAGAGTGCGAGGCCATGACCTGCGAGGTTATCGACGCGCTGCATGCCGGTGGCAATCATGGATCCCAGCAGCCGGCACAGGGCCGGTCGCAGACCTTCTACATGCAACAGGAGTTTTCCATGTCCATCCTTGCTTCTTCCCGGTTTCTGCCCCGAGTGATGTGGGCTGACGCAGCTTCTTGCGCGGCCTCTGGCATGTTGCAACTGCTGGCTGCAAGGCCTCTGGCGGCACTCACGGGCCTGCCGCTTTCCTTGCTGACCGGTACCGGTGTCTTTCTGCTGGTCTACGCCTTGCTTGCAGGCTGGATTGCCCGGCGCCAGCCTGTGCCGCGCACGCTGATTGGTCTGATCGCCATCGGCAATCTGGGCTGGGCTCTGGCTTGTGCGCTGCTGATCTTTGGCTCTGGCCTGGCGCTCAGTGGCTGGGGCGTGGCCTGGGTCGCGGCGCAGGCACTCGTGGTGATCGTTTTGGCAGATCTGCAGTGGCTGGGCTTGCGAGCCACACGTGGCAGCACGTATCAGTCATTGCAAGCAGCGGTCTGATTCCATTTCTAAATCATCCGATTACTTTGTCGGCTTCGCTCGCCGTGCTGCAGCACTGTCTTCGCTTCGCCTTCGCGTACTCGAATGATTGATAAACGGAATGACACTCTTAAAAAAGATAGCTGGAAGCGCTTGTCAATTCATGAAAAGAATCAGGTTTGAACCTGAACTCATGGATTGGCTTGCGCAGCCAGCTATGCTTTTTCTTATATCCACCATGCGTGTACCTGGATAAGCAGCCGCACGGCGCTCGCGATAATAGGCCGCCGCTTAGAATCTGGGGCTGCGTCACACCGACGCATTCTTTGCAACCATGGGTTCCCTCGCCCCCATCGACCAAAAAGGACTGTCATGACATCCGCTCATGCCGTGCAGACGCAAGCGTCGCGCGTGCCGCTTTATCTCTCTCTCCTGGTGGCGTTCCACATCGCCATCGTCATTGCCAGCAACTATCTGGTGCAGCTGCCCATCAACCTGCTGGGCTTTCACAGCACCTGGGGGGCTTTCAGCTTTCCTTTCATCTTTCTGGCCACTGATCTGACCGTGCGCCTGATCGGCAAGGTGGAGGCGCGGCGTGTCATCACCCGTGCCATGCTGCCGGCGCTGCTGGTGTCCTATGTGGTGAGCGTGCTGTTCCATGATGGCGGCTTCAACGGCTGGGAGGCGCTGCAGAGCTTCAACAGCTTTGTGTTCCGCATCGCACTGGCCAGCTTTGCTGCCTATGCTTTGGGCCAGTTGCTGGACATTCAGGTCTTCGACCGCATTCGCCAGAAAAGCCGTGCCTGGTGGCTGGCTCCGGCGGCCGCCTCGATTTTTGGCCAGGCGCTGGACACGGCAGCCTTTTTCTCCATCGCCTTCTGGAACAGCACTGATGCCTTCATGGCCGCCAACTGGGTGGAAATCGCCATGGTCGATTACGTCATCAAGCTGGCAGTGAGCCTGCTGCTGTTCGTGCCGGCCTATGGCATGGTGTTGGCTGCCATTGTGCGCAATATGAGTGTGCCGGCTGCACCTGCGACGGCTGCGCACTGAGTGTTCTAACGACCATCAAAAAGGCCGCCCCATGGGCGGCCTTTTTATTTCCGAGGGTGTGAAGGCTCAGGCCTGGCTTTGCAGATAGTTCTGCAAGCCCACCATCTGGATCAGTCCCAGCTGCTTTTCCAGCCAATAGGCGTGGTCTTCCTCGGTGTCCTTGAGCTGGGCCAGCAGGATGTCGCGGCTCACATAGTCGTGATGCTGCTCGCATAGTGCAATGCCCTGCTGCAGGCCGGCGCGCACTTCGTATTCGGTGTCCAAGTCCTTGCGCAGCATCTCGGGCACGGTCTCTCCGGGAGTGAACTCCTTGGGACGCATATCGGGGCGGCCGCCCAGCATCAGGATACGGCGCAGCAGTGTGTCGGCATGCTGGGTTTCTTCCTGCATCTCATGATCGAGGCGCGTGAAGAGCTTGCCAAAGCCCTGATCCTCGTAGATACGCGAGTGAGCGAAATACTGGTCGCGCGCAGCCAGCTCGCCGCGCAGCAGGTCCTTGAGGTAATTGACGACTTCGGGGTGGCCTTGCATATTTTTTGTTCTCGGTGAGGTTTGCTAAGCCTGAAGTATCCCGCGTCTGGCTTCAGTGATCAAAGGCAGCTATCAATTCCCGAGCGTTCGCACTCTGGATGCGGGCCGTAAGCAGATGCATTCGCATTGCATGAGGGCATATTCCGGCCAGCCAGACCATCAGTTGTGAGCGGCCGCACCCGGACCGAAGTGGATTTTCGGCTGATCGACGCCCGCATCGGCTTCGGGTTGATCTCGGATATTCGAACGTGGCGCCGCAATGTTCACGAGCGACATGAACCGGTCCTGCGTCGAACCAGGCCTCGAATGAATGTCAGGCAAGGCGAGGGATGCTTCCAAGACCGGGCCCTAGCGACTGCCGCCATGAACGGCAGAAGGGCCGTATTGTGTGCACAATGGTGGCCAGCTTAGACGAGCGGCTCGCACCATGCCATAGCTGCTTTATATTGATTCGCGTCACAGACCATCGAAGAAGACCGCATGTCGATCAAATCCATTCTGAAATCCACCGTGGCGGTACTGGCATTCGTCACTGGCGGGTCGCTTTTCGCACAGGGTATGCCCATCAATGCAGCGGCGTTTGACGCTCTGGTTGCACAGGGCCCCGTAGCCGACGCTGCGACCATCGCCTCAAGCACCTGGGCCAGCAAGATCAAGCAGGCCGGTACGCTGCGCTTCGGCGGTGTGCAGACCTCGAATCTTTTCTCACTGCTCAACGAGAAGGATGGAAAGATCCGCGGCTTCGACGCTGGTCTGGCTCAACTCATCACCCGCTACATCCTGGGCGATGCGGCCAAGTACCAGTTCGCGCAAGTGACCTCGTCCACGCGCGAGCAGGTGCTTGTCAACAATCAGGTGGACCTGGTCTTTGCCACCTATTCCATCACCCCCGCTCGCGCCGAGAAGATCTCGTTTGCCGGCCCTTACTACACATCGCAGTCCGGGGTGCTGGTCAAGGCGAACAACAAGGCGATCCAGTCATACAACGATCTGGCTGGCAAGAAGGTCGCCACACAGGCGGGCTCCACAGGGCCCGCGATATTGGCGCAGTACGCTCCCAAGGCTGTCGTGCAAGAGTTTCAGACGCACCAGGAAGCCATCGATGCGCTACGCCAGGGGCGCGTGGATGCTTACGTGACCGATTACACGCTGCTGCTCAACGCCTTGAGCCTTGGTGCCAGCAACGCGCGACTGGCGGGCACGCCCTTTGGTGCGCAGGACCCCTATGGAGTTGGACTACCCAAGGGCTCGGACGGTGTGGCCTTCATCAATGCCTTCCTGAAGAAGCTGGAGGCCGACGGCACCTGGGCCAAACTCTGGACGATATCCATCGGACAGCGCACTGGCAGCACGACCGTTCCGACGCCACCCGCGATTCCTTGAACGATGGGTGATGTCTCTCGGCTCCTGGCCGACTATGGGCCTGCCTTCGGGCAGGCCCTGTTGTTGACGTGGAAGCTCACGCTCGTGTCGTTCGTGCCCGGCTTCCTGCTGGGCATGGCCGTGGCGGTGCTCAGGCTGTGCCCATTGCCGCCGTTGCGCTTTGTCCTGACCGTCTATGTCGAGATCTTCCGCAACATTCCCAGCGTGGCGCTGCTGATCTTCATCGTGTTCGCGCTGCCCGACCTCAATATCGTGATTGACTATGAGCCCAGCGTGATCCTGACATTGGCGTTGGTCTGCTCCGCGTTCACGGCAGACTATCTGCGCTCGGGCATCAACACCATTCCCGGCAGCCAGATCGAGGCTGCACTCAGCCTGGGGCTGAGGCCGGTGCAGATTATTTCTGCCGTGGTTTTGCCGCAGGCGCTGCGCTCCGTGGTGCAACCCATGACCTCGCTGCTCATTGCGCTGATGCTGTCCACCTCCCTGGCGTCGCAGCTACCGTTCCCTGGCCGGGAACTCACTGCCCTCGTATCCAAGATTGCCAACGATTCGGCAGCCGGCATTGCCGCGTTCGCTGTGGCTGCTGCGATGTATGTGATGACAGGCCTGCTCATCGCCTGGGCCGGAGCGGCTCTGGAAAAGAAGGTACGGATACTGCGATGAGCCGCTCTCTGGAAGACATTCTGTTTGCCGCGCCAAGCCCCCAGGCCCGGACCGTGACACGTGCGGTGAGTGCGATCGCCGCAGCCGTGCTGCTTTTGCTGGCCGTGGCCATCGCGCTCCAGTTCCATTCCGCCGGGCAGCTTGATCGCCAATATTGGGAGTTCTTCGCCTGGCCGACGACCTGGGCCTTCCTGGCCAGAGGTCTGCTCGGCACGCTGGCATCGGCGGCGATGGCTGCCGTCATTGCGCTGGCTCTCGGTATGCTGCTGCTGGTCGGGCGCCTGTCGCGGTTGAGGCTCCTGCGTTGGCCCAGCATTGCGGTCATCGAGTTCCTGCGCGGCACGCCGACACTGCTGCTCATCTACGTGTGCTTCCTGGTGCTGCCATCGGTCGGGATAAAGCTGAGCACCTATTGGATGCTGACCCTGCCCATAGGCCTGAGTACCGCAGCCGTGGTCGCCGAGGTATACCGCGCCGGCGTGCTTGCGGTTCCTCGTGGTCAGACCGATGCTGCTCGAAGCCTGGGGCTGACCGAGGCCCAGGCTTTTTTCTTCATCGTCTTTCCCCAGGCCCTTCGCTACATTGTCCCGGCACTGGTGGCGCAGTTGGTCATCGTGGTCAAGGACACCACTTTCGGCTATATCGTCACCTATGGCGAACTCATGCAGAACGGCAAGGTGCTCATCGCCAACTATCACTCGCTGGTGCCCGTGTACCTTGTTGTCGCGGCGCTTTACTGCCTCGTGAATTACGCGATATCAAGGGCGAGCCAACGGCTCGGCCGGCCGATGCATTGACCCGCTGAATTCGCAGCCCAAAGCAGGCATTTGAAGGACTGGGCCTCCCGAAAGCCACGATGAAGCAAGTGCGCTATGCGGCAGCTAGAGCAGCCAGGTGAGTGTCCACGCTTCCTGCACCGCTGGCGGCATTCACATGGTCAAAGTAATCGTACCAACCGCTGGCTTTGATACCCGCAAGCAAAGCATCCCGGGCGTTCTGATCCGGGAAGCGCCAGATACCAAGAAACTGATGTGAGCTGCCTTGGTCAAGGTTGGGATCGGTTTCTGCCAGCGAGAGGACTTCGATACCTAGGCTTGACAGTTGACCCAGGGCGAGTCCGATGCCGCCAAGAAACCGTTGCCTTGGCTCGGCAGGGAGTGCGAGCCAGGCCGCATTGGGCGTATAGAGTTCTACGAGGTAATGGGACATATGCTTCCTCTCTCACTTGAGATTGCGCAGGGCGCGTTGACAGGTATGACGTGTGGCAGCGGTTGGGGAGCTTTCAAGCCATTGAGCGCAGATGCCTCGCACCCAGGTTGGCTGGTCCTTGGCCGCATCATTGAGCCAATTGGCGACCGAATCCTGCACATAGACCGAAGGGTCGGAGTTCAAGGCAGAGAGCAAAGGCAACGCTTGTTCGGGCGAGTGTTTGAATGTGGATATATGCGTGCACCACACACCACGGGGACGCAAGACTTCGCATGCGAATCGCCGGACACGTTCAGAGGGGTCTTGTGCCCACTGCATCAGCTGTGCGATGGCTGTCGGCAGCTCTTGCACCAAGTGCGGCCGCATCGCCATCCAAGCCCATTCACGCACACCAAAGTGCGCGTCATCTGCCAGCGGGCGGATGGCGGCCAGGCGGGCACCGACATCCAGATCTGGCTGGGCGCCGATCATGAAGCACGCCCAACCGCGCACCATATCTGAGCGATGCGTTTGGCACTGTGCGAGGCCCTCGGCGCCCAAGTCCTCCAGCAGGACCGAGCCGATACGGGCCATGCGTTTGAGTACCCTCATTTGGCAGGCTGCATCTATGGCATTCAGTGCGGGCGCCGTAAGTGCCGGAAAGGTCGCTCGTGTCAGTACGGCTTGGTCGACAGCCAAACATTCGGCCAAAGTGGCGCATTGCAGCTCCCCATGCGATAGCGCATGCAGAATCTCCCGAGGAATGTCAGCGGCACGCGTAGCGCCCTTGCGGACTCCATGCTTCATGATGCAGCGTTCGGAGTAGGGCCTGTAACCCTCTCGAGCAGCACTGCCAACTGCTTGCGTTCGGGTACAGACAGATTGCCAAACAAGCCAGCAATCCAACGGCTATGTTGATCGACAACGGTACCGGCCAGTTGTTTTCCTTTTGGGGTCAGCCGAATGCAAAGTGCACGACGGTCGTTGACATTGGCGTGACGTGCAATCAAACCTTCGCGTTCCAGCCCGTCCAGCAATCCGGTCACCGTGGCACGGGTGATGCCTGCTTGCTCGGCCAGTACGTTGGGCGCCAGTCCATCAGGCGCCACATCGAGAAGGAACAACAGCACGAAGCGCCCTTCAGACAGGCCATGGGGGGCGAGCAAGGCAGCGCAATCCCGGTCGATGTTTGCAGCCATCGACAGCACTTGAAAACACAGCTGGATGCCGTCCACATCAGGAAGATTGCGTCGTTGCGCTTCTTCAATCAACGCCTGGTACTTCTGTTCAAGCTTCATTGATTAGCTGAAATATAATAAGGTGGCTAATTATATGTGCAAAAAGCCCTATCGAAGATAGAACCCTAAGCATCGCTTCAACGGATGCCCGCTTTGGGCCGCTTGAAGACCATGGCCAGATTGAGCATGCGGGTCAGTTCAAAGCGGCATCTTGGCCGACGATGAACAATTCTCGCCAAGGGGGCCTGGCCTCAAAGCTTGGCGACTGCCTGCTGCAGGCAGGCCAGCAGCGTTTGCACCAGCGGATTGGCCGGTGTGCGGCGCCACATGGCCAGCATCTCGGACGAGGGGTGCGAGCCCATCAGAGGGCGGAACACCAGGCGCGGCATGCCTACACGCACCAGCGCCGCGGGCACCAGCGCCACGCCCTGGCCCAGCGAGACCAGCGAGATCACCGACAGCCAGTGCCGCACCTCGTGCCTTACCTCGGGCGCGAAGCCGTGGGCCAGGCACATCTCGTAGATACGCTGGTGGTAGGTGGGGGAGACCAGGCTGGAAAACAGGATCAGCCGGTCGTTCTTGAGTTCGGCCAGGTCGATGGCTGCGCTGGCCTGCAGCGCATGCTGCTCGGGCAGGCAGACCACGAAAGGCTCTTCCATGATGAGCTGGCTGGCAATGCCTTCGGGCGGTTGTATGGAATGGACCAGGGCCATGTCCAGCCGCATCTGCTGCAGATCGAGGATCTGCTCGGCGCTGTTGGCTTCCAGCATGTCCACGCGCACCTGGGGGTGGGTTTGCTGGAACTGCTCCAGCGCCTGGGGCAGGCCGCGGTACAGGCTGGAGCCGACAAAGCCCAGACGCAGATGGCCGCGCGTGCCCTGGGCCACATCGCGGGTTTCCTGGGCGGCCTGCTGGCTCAGGGCCAGCAACTGGCGTGCCTTGGCCAGCAGGTGCTCGCCAGCTGCCGTGAGCCGTACGCCTTTGCTGCTGCGCTCGAACAACTGGGCCTGCAGCTCTTGCTCCAGCTGCTTGATGGCCACGGACAGCGGCGGCTGCGAGATCGACAGCCGCTGGGCCGCGCGGCTGAAGTGAAGCTCTTCGGCCAGGGTGACGAAGTAGTGCAGCAGCCGCAGTTCCATGGCGTTGTTTGATACTTTAAAAATATTGAGAAAGATTTTAATAATATTTGACGCGAATACATGAGGGTGCTGAAATTTGCGGCAGACGATTCCAGCAGGAGACCTTGATGTCCGCCAACGATCAGCCTCAGATGCATGCTGTGGCCCAGGCTGCCAGCTCTGCGGCTCACCCCGTGCCCGACCGCCACGGCGCCAATTTCTATGCCACCGACTCCGAGCTGCAATCGCTGCTCGGGCTCTATCTGCCGGCCGATCTGCTGGCCCATTTGCAGCCCTATCTGCAGCGCATGGGCGAGCTGGCCGGCGGACGCATCGACGAGCTGGCCGGCATTGCAGACAGGAATCCACCCGAGCTGGAATACCGCACGCGCGCCGGCGTGGACAGCCAGCGCATCATCAAACACCCGGCCTATGAGGAACTGGAGCGCATTGCCTATGGCGAGTTTGGCCTGCAGGCCATCTCGCACCGCGACGACATGCTGGGCTGGCAGGGCAAGATGCCGCCCATCGTCAAGTACGCGCTGACCTATCTGTTCGTGCAGTCGGAGTTCGGCCTGTGCTGCCCGCTGTCGATGACCGATTCGCTGACACGCACGCTGAAGAAATTCGGCGCCCCCGAGCTGGTCGGCAAATACCTGCCGCAGCTGCTGTCGCTGGACTGGGAGAGCCAAGCGCAAGGCGCCATGTTCATGACCGAGCAGGCCGCCGGCTCGGACATCGCCAACACGCTGACCATGGCCGCACCGCAGGCCGACGGCTCCTGGCTTCTCACGGGCGACAAGTGGTTCTGCTCCAACCCCGATGCCGAGTTCGCCATGGTGCTGGCTCGCGTGGAGGGTGGTGCGCCGGGCATGAAGGGCATCTCGCTGTTCCTGCTGCCGCGCACGCTGGATGACGGCAGTGCCAACCATTACCGCATCATCCGCCTCAAAGACAAGCTGGGCACGCGTTCCATGGCCAGCGGCGAGATCCGCATGGACGGCGCCGTGGCCTATCTGGTGGGCGAGCAGGGCCGGGGCTTTGTGCAGATGGCCGACATGGTCAACAACTCGCGCCTCTCGAACGGCGTGCGCTCGGCCGGCATGATGCGCCGCGCCGTGGCCGAGGCCGAGTTCATCGCCCACGAGCGCATCGCCTTCGGCAAGCGCCTGGAGCAGATGCCGCTGATGCAGCGCCAGCTCGACAAGCTGCGCGTGCCCGCCGAGCAGGCGCGCACCATGGTGTTCCAGACCGCGCAGACGCTGATGCGCTCGGACGCCGGCGAAGAGGGCGCCTATGCGCTGCTGCGCATCCTCACGCCGATGATCAAGTTCCGCGCCTGCCGCGATGCGCGCAAGGTGACCGGCGATGCCATGGAGGTGCGCGGCGGTTGCGGCTACATCGAGGAGTGGAGTGATCCGCGCCTGGTGCGCGACGCCCATCTGGGCTCGATCTGGGAGGGCACTAGCAATATCGTGGCGCTGGACGTGATCCGCGCCATCAAGCGCGAAGGCTCGCTGCCGGTGCTGCAGCAGTATCTGCACGGTCTGCTGGATGAAGCCCACTTGGTGCCCGGCTACCGACAGGCATTGGAAGACGCGCTGGCCCGCGCCAGCGCCTTGGCCGAGAAGGCCGCTCAGGAAGGCGGCGATGTTCTGGCCCGCCAGGCCGCCACCGGCCTGTACAACTGCACCACGGCCATCGCCATGGCCTGGGAGGCCGCGCAGACCGGATCAAACGAGCGCCTGCGCCTGTCGCAACTGGTGCTGCTGCACCGCGTGCTGCCGCGCGATCCGCTGGAGGCTGGCGAGATTCCGGCCGTATGGCTGGAATGAATTCATAGAAAACCGGCTCTGGCGCAATACAGACAAGCGCCAGCAGCTATGTATTTTGAAAGCCAACACCGATTGGCGCACAACCAAGGAGACAAATCATGAACATCAGCCGTCGTCTGCTGGCCGGATCCGTCGCGGTCGCCAGCGCCGCCCTTTGCCTGGGCGTGTCTTTGAATGCCGTTGCCGCGGAGAAATTCCCCGAGCGCCCCATCATGTTCATCGTGCCGTTCCCGCCCGGCGGCCCCACCGATGCCATGGCGCGCATCCTGGCCACCGAACTGACCAAGGAGCTGGGCCAGAGCGTGATCGTGGAGAACAAGGCCGGCGCTGGCGGCAATATCGGTGCGGACTTCGTGGCTCGCGCCAAGCCGGACGGCTACACGCTGATGTTCGGCACCTCGGGCCCACTGGCCATCAACAAGCCGCTGTACAAATCCATCAGCTACGACCCGCGCACCAGCTTCACGCCCATCATCTATGTGGGCTATCTGCCCAATGTGCTGGTGGTGCGGCCGGACCTGGGCGTGAGCAACGTCAAGGAGCTGATCGCACTGGAAAAGAGCAAGCCCGGCAAGCTCAACTTCGCGTCCTCCGGCAACGGCGCCTCGTCCCATCTGGCGGGCGTGCTGTTCAATGGCATGGCCGGCACCCAGCTGCAGCACGTGCCCTACAAGGGCACGGGGCCGGCGCTCAACGACCTGCTGGCCGGCCAGGTGGACATGACCTTCACCGACATCCTCACGGCCATGCCCTATATCAAGGCCGGCAAGGTCAAGGCACTGGGCGTGGCCACGGCCAGGCGCTCCAGCGCCATGCCCCAGATTCCCACGATTGCCGAGCAGGGCCTGGCCGGCTATGACGTGAGCGTGTTTTTCGGCGTGGTCGGCCCCAAGGGCATGGCTGCAGACCGGGTGGAACTGCTCAACCAGGCCTATGCCAAGGCGCTGGATTCCGAGAATGTGAAGAAGGCATTTGCGGCCCAGGGCCTGGAGCGCGGCGCGGATACCAAGCCTGCCTATCTGGCCGGTTTTGTGAAGACCGAGCTCGACAAATGGAGCGAGGTGGTGCAAAAGGCCGGCGTGAAGCTGGACTGAAGGGATTGCGATGCAACGCCGCCAATTCCTGATGGCCGCGGGCGCGGCCGGTGCTGCCGGGGCCTTGCCCGCGCTGGCTGCCGACGGCTACCCCGAGCGTTCCATCACGCTGATCGTGCCCTATGGTGCGGGTGGGCCGACGGACACCCACATCCGTGCCGTGGCCGAGGCTGCCGGCAAGCTGCTGGGCCAGTCCATCGTCATCGACAACCGTGCGGGTGCGAACGGCGTCAACGCCGCCGCCGCGCTGGCCCAGCCGCGCACGGCGGCTGACGGCTACACGCTGGGCATTCTGCCGGCCTCGGTGTACCGCGAGCCGCACATGCAGAAAACCGCCTTCGATCCGCGCAAGAGCTTCAGCTACATCGCATTGCTGTCCGACTATGCGTTCGGCTTGGCCGTGCGCGCCGACGCACCCTACAAGAGCTGGGCCGACTTGGCGGCCGCCGCCCGGAAGCAGCCGGGCAAGCTCAACATCGGCGCCACGGGCGCGCTGGGCACGCCGCGCATCGTGATGGACGAGATCGCCGACATGGCGGGCCTGCAGTACAACGTCGTGCCGTACAAGGGCGATGCCGAACTGGCTACCGCGCTGCTGGGCGGCCATATCGATGCTGCTCCGCTGTCCGGCATTGCCGTGCCCCACATCGAGTCCGGCAAGCTGCGCTATCTGGCCATGCTCACGCCCGAGCGCATCAAACGCTACCCGCAACTGCCCACGCTGCGCGAGGCCGGCGTCAATGCCTGGATCGATTCGCCCTATGGCGTGGCCGGCCCGGCGGGCATGGATGCGGCGCGAGTACAGAAACTCTCGGTGGCCTTCAGGCAGGCACTCAACTCGCCCGCCAGCCTGCAGGCGCTGGAGCAGCTCAACCAGCCGCTCAACTACCTGGACCCCAAGGCCTACCAGGCCTATGCGCTACAAGCCTATGTCCGAGAGGAAGCGCGTGTGGCCAAGCTGCGTCAGCGGGGACTGGTGCAATGAGTGAGCTGCCTCTGTTACCTCCCCCATCTCCGTTTGCCGGCGAAGCGCCAGGCCAGTTGTTCGGCGTGCCCATACCGCTGGCCGCCGCCTTCAAGCTGGCCGGCACGCACATCGGCAATGAACGCGCTCGCATCGCCATGCCGTCCGCCCCCACCTATGGCAACAGCCGGGGCGACGTGCACGGCGGCGTGCTGGCCATGCTGATGGACTGCGCGCTGGCCGGGGCCGTGCGTTCGCACGACCCGGCGCGCTTTGGCGTCGCCACCATCGACCTGACCATGCACTACGTCGCGCCAGGGCAGGGCGAGGTGATTGCCCTGGCCGTGTGCGAGCGCCGCGGTCGCTTGATCAGCTTTGCGCGCGGCGAAGCCTATGACAGTGCCGGCAAGCTGCTGGCCATGGCGACGGGAACCTTCAAACTTCTGGAACGCACAGCATGACCATTCCTCTTTCTTCGGGCGCGCTGCAAGGCGTCAAGGTGCTGGACCTCTCGCGCATCCTCGGCGGCCCCTTCTGCGGGCAGATCCTGGGCGACCATGGCGCCGACGTGCTCAAGGTGGAGCCGCCGCAGGGCGACGATACGCGCACCTGGGGGCCTCCGTTTCGCGATGGCGTGGCCTCGTACTACCTTGGCCTGAACCGCAACAAGCGCATCCAGTTCCTCGACCTGTCCGCGCCCGAGGGCCAGCAGCGCGTGCGCGAGCTGATGGCCGAGGCCGACGTGGTGGTGGAGAACTTCAAGGTCGGCACCATGGAGAAGTGGGGCATAGGCTACGAGCAGATGCGTGAGCAGCTGCCGCATCTGATCTGGTGCCGCGTCACGGGTTTTGGCGCTGACGGCCCGCTGGGCAGTCTGCCCGGCTACGACGCCGCCATCCAGGCCATGGCCGGCATCATGAGCATCAACGGCGAGGCCGACGGCGATCCGCTGCGCGTGGGCCTGCCGGTGGTGGATATGGTCACCGGCCTGAACGCCACCATAGGCGTGCTGCTGGCGCTGCACGAGCGAGGGCGCAGCGGCCAGGGGCAACTGGTG
Source organism: Comamonas sp. (assembly GCA_031277805.1). Lineage (GTDB taxonomy): Bacteria > Pseudomonadota > Gammaproteobacteria > Burkholderiales > Burkholderiaceae_C > Comamonas. Next base: position 72,887 of record JAITLR010000003.1, read on the forward strand.
GATGCCTCGCTCTACGACTCCGGCCTGTCGCTGCTGCATCCCCATGCGGCCAACTGGTTCATGGGGCGCAAGGTGCCGCAGCGCTCGGGCAATGCCCATCCCAACATCTATCCCTACGATGTGGTGAGCACGGGCGGCGCGCCCATTTTTCTGGCCGTGGGTAATGACCGGCAGTTCCGGCTGCTGTGCGGCCACGTCGGCCAGGAGGCGCTGGCGCAGGACGAGCGTTTTGCCACGGCAGGCCAGCGCTCCGTCCACCGTGCCGCGCTCAAGCCCTTGCTGGAGCAGGCGTTTGCGCAGCTCGACGGCGTGACGCTTGCCGACGAACTGATGGCCATCGGCGTGCCCGCAGCGCCGGTGCTGGATGTGGCCCAGGCGCTTGAACATCCGCACACCGCGCACCGCGAGATGGTGGTGAAGATGGGCGACTACGAAGGGCTGGGCGCACCGGTCAAGCTCAGCCGCACGCCGGCCAGCTACCGTTTTGCGCCCCTGAGTGAGGGCCAGGATTTTCTGCCGGACACCGACTGCTGAGCTTCATTTTTCGTGACTGTGGCCCGCCAAGTGCGGGTCTTCTTTTTTGCCCAGATGAGAGCAAGGTTTGTGCTGCCAGTGCCCTGTTCCACCCTTTCATGAGCATTGTGTGCACAATGGAATGCAAAAGCGTTACCCCTGTGTTCTGTCCATGGAGAGTCTCACGATGTCGCATGCTTTTGCCAAAACCCTGAAGTCCTTTGAACTGGCCGAGGGCAAGAAAGGCAAGTTCTATTCACTGCCTGCACTTGCCAAGCAGTTTCCTGAAATCAGCCGCCTGCCGGTATCGATCCGCATCGTGCTGGAGTCGGTGCTGCGCAACTGCGACGGCGACAAGATCACCGAGGAGCATGTGGCGCAGCTCGCGCGCTGGCAACCCAAGGCCGAGCGCACCGACGAGATCCCCTTCGTGGTCTCGCGCGTGGTGCTGCAGGATTTCACCGGCGTGCCGCTGCTGGCCGATCTGGCCGCCATGCGCAGCACGGCCGCCAGGCTGGGCAAGAAGCCCAAGTCCATCGAGCCGCTGGTGCCTGTCGATCTGGTCGTCGACCACTCCATCATGGTCGACTACTTCGGCACCAAGAAGGCGCTGGACCTGAACATGAAGCTGGAGTTCCAGCGCAACCAGGAGCGCTACCAGTTCATGAAGTGGGGCATGCAGGCCTTCGACACCTTCGGCGTGGTGCCGCCGGGCTTCGGCATCGTGCACCAGGTCAACCTCGAATACCTGGCGCGCGGAGTGCACAAGGCCAGGAACGGGAAGGGTGATGCCGTGTACTACCCCGACACCCTGGTCGGCACCGACAGCCACACCACCATGATCAACGGCATAGGCGTGGTGGCCTGGGGCGTGGGTGGCATCGAGGCCGAGGCGGCCATGCTGGGTCAGCCCGTCTACTTCCTCACGCCCGACGTGGTGGGTTTCGAGCTGACCGGCCATCTGCGCGAGGGCGTGACGGCCACCGATCTGGTGCTCACCGTCACGGAGTTGCTGCGCAAGGAAAAAGTGGTGGGGAAATTCGTCGAATTCTTTGGCGAAGGCACGCGCAGCCTTTCGCTGCCGGACCGCGCCACCATCGGCAATATGGCTCCTGAATATGGGGCGACCATGGGTTTCTTCCCTGTCGATGAAAAGACCATCGAGTACTTCAAGGGCACGGGCCGAACCAAGGGCGAGATTCAGGCCTTTGAAGCCTATTTCAAGGCGCAGAAGCTGTTTGGCGTGCCCAAGGCCGGCGAGATTGACTACTCACATGTGGTCAAGCTGGACCTGGGCAAGGTGGCGCCGAGTTTGGCCGGACCCAAGCGACCTCAGGACCGCATCGAGATCGGCCATGTGGCCGGGCAGTTCGACGCGCTGTTCAGCGCTCCCGTGGCCCAGAACGGCTTCAATCTCCCTGCCGATCAGCTGACTCGCCGCCATCTTGTGAGTTCCGATGGTCCCGAGGCCTTGCAGCCGGAGGGCCAGCCTCTGCCAGCCGATGCAGAGCGCAACAAGGTCGAGATGGTGAGCAATACACCCAAGACCGGCAAGGCCGAGGCCAGTGCGATTGCAGCCGAAGCCCATCATGCGGTTGCAGTGCCGGAAAAGAGCTTCGAGGTGGGCAGCGGCGATGTGCTGATTGCGGCCATCACCAGTTGCACCAATACCTCCAACCCCAGCGTCATGCTGGCAGCGGGCCTGCTGGCCAAGAAGGCCGTGCAGGCAGGACTCAAGGTTCAGCCGCATATCAAGACCTCGCTGGCACCGGGTTCCCGTCTGGTCACCCGCTATCTGACCGAGGCGGGCTTGCTGCCCTATCTGGAAAAGCTGGGCTTTGCGCTGGCCGGCTACGGCTGCACCACCTGCATCGGCAATGCCGGTGATCTCACCCCCGAGATCAATGCCGTCATCACGCAGAACAATCTGGTCTGTGCTGCCGTGCTCTCGGGCAACCGCAACTTCGAGGCCCGCATCCACCCCAATATCAAGGCCAACTTCCTGGCCAGCCCTCCGCTGGTGGTGGCTTATGCGATTGCAGGTACGGTGCGCAAGGACCTGATGACCGAGCCCGTGGGCAAGGGCAAGGGTGGCAAGGACGTGTATCTGGGTGACATCTGGCCCAGCAGCGAGGAGATTCAGGAGGTGCTCAAGTTCGCCATGAATGGCAAGGCTTTCCGCAGCAATTACGAGCAGGTGGCCAGCGAGCCGGGCAAGCTCTGGGAAAAGATTCAAGGCGTGACGGGCTCCACCTATACCTGGCCCGAGAGCACCTATATCGCCGAGCCGCCGTTCTTTGCCGACTTTGCTCTGGATTTGAAAGCGCCATCCGCAGACGGAGAAAGCGCTGCAGGTCAAAAAGGCTCAAACTCCAGCGCGGTGCACGGAGCCCGCATCATGGCCTTGTTCGGTGACTCCATCACCACCGACCATATCTCGCCTGCAGGCTCCATCAAGGAGTCTTCGCCGGCAGGCAAGTGGTTGCTCGAGCATGGCGTGCAAAAGGCCGACTTCAACAGCTACGGCTCGCGCCGGGGCAACCATGAGGTGATGATGCGCGGCACTTTTGCCAATGTGCGCATCAAGAACCTGATGATTCCCGCTGCAGCCGACGGCTCGCGCGAGGAGGGCGGTGTCACCCTGTTCCGCGACGACCATGGCAAGACCGAGAAGATGGCCATCTACGACGCGGCCATGAAGTACCAGGCCGCGGGCCGTGCCACGGTGGTGCTGGCCGGCGAGGAATACGGCACGGGCTCCAGCCGCGACTGGGCGGCCAAGGGCACGCAGTTGCTGGGCATCAAGGCGGTGGTGGCGCGCAGCTTCGAGCGCATCCATCGCTCCAATCTGGTGGGCATGGGTGTGTTGCCGCTGCAGTTCAAGGGCAATGACAGCTGGCAAAGCCTGGGCCTGACGGGCGAGGAGTTCATCGATGTGATCCCTGCCGCCGACCTGGCACCGCAAAGCGATGCCCAGCTGGTGATCACCAGGCCCGACGGCAGCAAGAAAACCGTGACCGTGAAGCTGCGCATCGATACTCCCATCGAGGTGGACTACTACCGCCATGGCGGCATCCTGCCTTATGTGCTGAGGCAGCTGCTGAGCTGAGCGAGTCTCGCAAGACAAAAAAACCGTGCATGACCTGCACGGTTTTTTTGTTCAGTGCGAATTCAGCATCGCTGCAGGAACTCAGATGCGAGTGCAGATGTTGAAAGCATAGCCCTCGATGCCGTGCTGCTGGTCATCTTCCACCAGGAGCTGGTCTTTGGAGATGGGATGAAGCACCGCACCCTCGTTGGGCTTGCCCTGAGGCGCGGATTCGGCGATGCCTGCAACCTTGATTGCCTTGCCGCTGTTGCCTCGGATCTGGTTGAAGCTCAGGCTCTCCGTCGCGTTGTAGCCTGGGCTGGCAATGGTGCTGCTGCTACCGGCCAGGGTCAGGGTGCCCACGCTCTTTGAGTTGTAAGCGTTCTTGCAATTGAAGCTACCGTCGATGTCTCCGGCCTTCAATTCAGGAATCTGGGAACCGTACATGGTTCCTGTGCGCAAAATGCCTTCTTCATTTTTGCCCAGACGGTCGTGCACCAGGGTATAGCCGCCTAATGGGCTGAGCTGGAAGCTGAAGGAGCCCTGAGGGCCGATCTTGTTCGACACGCTGATCAGCCCGGTCTTGGCGTCGGTGACCAAGTCGAACGTGGCTTGCTCGGCTTTCTCGCCGATATCCACAGAAGCGCACTGACCGGCATCATTGAAAAGTCCATTGGCGCACAGCATGGCGCTCTTGCCGTCGTCGGCGATACGCATCTGACCTGCATAGCCCGAGCGGAGGTTTCCGTTGCTGGCGTTGCGCATGGCACCGCTCACGAAGTAAATACCCTTGAAGCGACTCAGATCGTCTGGTGCCTGGTAGCCAGAGCCGCTGACCTGCGGGGCGATGGGCTGGCCTGCGAGAGTGAGGGGGGTGCCAGCGAACTGGCGAATCTCACCAGCGATGGTCCGGGTTTCTTGGTTGACCTTCAGTGCCCAGTCACCATTAGTGTCTTTCAGAGTACCGTTGCTGTCCGTATAGCTGCCGCTGTACTTTTTACCTGCTTGCAGATTGTCGATGCCTGCTGTCTGGAGTACCTCCAGGGTGTAGCTCAGGCTGGCAGGGTCTAGCGTCAGGAGCCAGGTATCGCCAACGGCCAGCGCCAGGGTGTAGCTGTTGGGCGTGGCGGTCAGCCCCTTCTTCTGATCTTCCAGAGACAGGCTGGATGAGGTGTTGGTACTACCGCCTCCAGTGTTGCTGCCCCCGTTATTGCTGCCGGGGTTGCTATCGCTGCCTCCTCCGCCGCCACAGGCTGCCAGCATGGCAGCGCAGGCTGCGGCAATGGCGATCCGGGACAGTTTGGAGGAAAGAGTCTGCTGCATTGTGGCTCCTGTTGATTTTCCAGTACCGCGAATACACAGGCCCCATGCCTGTGCTGATTGAAGCGGTTTGGCTCTTATTCGCTGCAGGTGTTGACTCGGTTCAAATTCTTTTTCCATGGCCGCACATGAAAAACGCAGACCGCTATGAAGGCCTCCAAAGTTCACGGCTATGATGAGAATCTGTTTTTTCTTGTTACATGCGTACCCATTGATCAGGTGATGGAGCCCTCTCGTTCAGCGCAGGAGTTATTGCAGGCCATGGCTGGAGGTGACCAGCAGGCTCTGCGCTCGCTGTGGCAGCAATGGGCGGGCAAGGTGCAGATGTTTGTGCGCGTGCAGCTGTCCCCATGTGGCGATGAGGCAAGCAGTCTGGCGCAGGAGGTCACTGCCGACGTTTTTCATGAGCTGTGGCTGCACCCTCTGCGCTATGACGGACGCGTGGCGTTCAATACCTGGCTCCTCACACTGGCGCGCAACAAGGCGATCGACTGTGCACGTAAGCGTCAGCGCAGAGTGCAAATGGAACAGCAGGCGGGCGACGAGGAATTTGGTGCAGTCCCCGATGAATCGCCAGGCCCCGAAGCCCAGCTGAATGCGGCTCAGGACAAAAAGGCCGTGCTCTATTGCCTCAGGCGCCTGCGCAATCCCCTGCAGCGCGAGGCTTTGCTGCTGTGGGCGGTCGAAGACATGCCGCTGGCCGATATTGCCCAGACGCAGCAATGCCCCGAAAACACGGTCAAGACGCGATTGTTCCATGGACGCAAAAATTTGAAGGTCTGCCTGCAGCAATGGCTGGGCCTGGAGCTGGTCTGACATGAGTGAAAAGCCGTCCTCCGAACAGCCGTCTCTGCTCAGCGAGGCCGATGAGCTGCGCTTTGAACAGGACCTGCCGCAATGGCTGGCGGGGCATCTGCCGCCAGATCAGGCGCAGTGGATGCAGCAGATGCAGCAACGACATGCCCGCCTAGCGGAGCAGGCCCAGTGGCTGCTTGATGCGCGTAGCGTGATGCGCGAGCAGGTGGGGCAGGAAAATACCGATGAGGCCTGGACCATTCTGTCGCAGCGGCTGATGTCAGCGCCTGCGCTGGCTCCCACTCAGCTACGCAGCGACAAGGAAGCCAGCCGGCTGCAGGGGCCGCGCTGGCTGCGCTGGTTGCTGGCTCACCCAAGCTGGGCCAATGTAGCTGCAGCTGCGGCCGTGGTTCTGGTGGTGGGGCAGGCAGGCTGGATTGCGAGCCGGCCAGGTCCGGAAACCAGTACGGCGGGATGGCGCAGCATGGGTCTTGACGATCTGCAGTCCGCACATCAGCCGGGCACCCGGATGCTGATTCGCCTGAAGTCTGGATTTTCCAGTGCTGAAATGGCTGCGGCCAATGCCGGTATTGCGGGTAGTGCTATCAATATAGAGGTTTCCTGGCAAGCCCAGGCAGATGGCCGTTGGATCTTGAGGATTGCCCCTGTTGCCGATGATCCGCAGGCCCTGTTGAGTCGGGTCCGGTCCCTGCCGTTCGTAGAGCAGGCGCAACTGCTGCCCTGAGGCCTGATATGCAACGTCGAGCCTGGCTACAAACAGGAGCTGCGGCGTTGGCGTTGCAGGCGTTCATGACCCGCGCCGCCGGTGGCGGACGCCGCCATGCCTTGCTGGTGGGCGTCAGCGCGCTGCAGTACCAGCCGCGATCGCTGTGGCTCAAGGGCCCGGCCTACGATGTGGCCCATATGCAGCGGGCTTTGGCGGTCCATGACTTTGCGGCCTCTGACATGGTCGTGCTGGCCGATGATGGCCAGGGCGCGCCACTTGCCGGCGCTGCCAGGCCGGACAGGGCGACGCTGATGCAGGCCTTCAAGGCCATGACCTCCAGGTTGCGCCAGAGGGATTCCGTGGTGATTTACTGGTCTGGTCATGCGGTTCGTGCGGTGGGGCCGCACAAGCCCGTGGCCGAGCCAGATGGCAAAAGCACGTTCTTGCTGGCTAGCGACGTCCAGAAGCTGCCCGTATCGAGCCGCAATTCCTGGCCTCTGCAGGGAGCTGTTGCTGATGCGGAGCTGGGCGCCTTCATTGACGACTGGCTGGCTGCCGGCGTGCATGTGCTGGCGGTGATGGATGTGTGTCACGCTGCGTCGGCCACTCGTTCGAGCGAGGCAGATGTGCGGTGGCGCGGCCTGCGTGTGTCCGAGCTGCAAGAGCTGAAGTCCGAAGGGAAACCGGAGCAGGGCGTGGCCTCTGCTTCCTCAGTCAGCTTGCCGGCAGAGCTGCCTGCGGCCAGGCCGCGTAACAGAGGCTATGTGGGCCTGTATGCCTGCGAGGACATGCAGCGCACTCCAGAATGGTCGCTGCAGGGCAGCCCGCAGGGTGCTTTCACCTATGCCGTGGCTCAGGCTTTGCAGGCCGGGAAACCCTCGCAGCGCTATGCCGAATTTGCCCGCAGGACTCTGGACATTCACACGAGGTTGGCGCAAAGCGCCCCGGTGGCCCGCTCGCTATGGCCGGCTCCCGTGTTTGAAGGCAGTTTGCAGGGGCCATTGTGGACGGTGACCGCGTTGCAGTCATGGCCAGCCAAGTCGGCCAGAACCCAGCTGGCCGCAACGACCCTGCCCGAAGGAGCACAGGTGTTGCTGCAAGTGCAGCAGCCAGGAGGCCGGCGCAGGGCAGTGAATCTTGAAAATCTTGCGCAGGCTGCGCCATTGCTGGGGCGTTTGCCAGTGGGCACGCGGTTTGATCTTCAGGTGGTCAACGATGCGCAGCGGGCACTGTATCTGCGCATTTTTCATATCGACTCGGGCGGGCGCTGGCAGGCGATCTATCCTGAGCGGGCCGGGGATGCCGCCCAGTTGGCCGCAGCCTCGCGCTGGCAGCGGACACTGGTGATTGACCGGGCGGAGTCCGGGCCGGAATCCCTGTTGTGGGTTCTGGCGCGCTCGGAGGCATTGGCACTGATCGAGGATGCAGAAATGGCGGTCTGGCCTGCTCGGGCCTGGCAGCTGCAACTGGGGTGGCAACCGGTGTCGCAACTGGCTAGGCGCTGAGACAGCTGCGGCGAGCCGTCTTATTGGGCTCCAGTCAGCAGCACGAAGGCACTCCAGTAATACGGATGAGTTAGGCCCGAGAGGGGCGGAACGGATGCCTGGCGCATAGGCGGGACGCTCAGCCCGCGTAAAGTTGGATGGTTCGCTGCGTTGTTCGGACTTCGCAGCATGGTCAGTTGCGCGGCACGTAGGGCCTGGGCGTGATCCATGGGGCTGGAAAGCGCTGCATAGAAGGCCGCCATGAATTGCTGCGTACCCTCATCGGCCACGGCCCAGAGGCTGGCCAGCACATGGCGGGTGCCGCGAGCCTGGGCCAGCCAGGCCAGGCTGTCCACGGGCAGGCCCTGCTCGGCAGGGCCCGAGGGAACAGCAGTTTCGCAGGCAGAGAGTGTCAGCAGGTCCAGCCCGTCAAAACGAAAGCTGGGGTCGCTCAGCTCACCCAGTGTGAGCAGTTTCCCATTGCCCAGATACAGTCCCGATGCCTGACCGTTGCCGGGCAGAAGCCGGAAATGGCTGGCCAGGTGCACGATCTTGCGTGTCTGCAAGGCGGCGCGCAGGCTGTCGGCGGTGAAGGCATCATCCTGCTGCCGGTCATGATCTATGCCTTGAGCTCCTGCCAAATGAGCCAGGTCGTCAATTTCCTCACGGACCTTGGGCAGCGCAGGCAGATCGGCGACGGCGCGGCTTGTTCCCTGCAAGCTCCAACCATCTCGCTGGAGGGCGGCCGCAGTATCCGCAACAGCGGATGCCGATGCCTGGACTCCGGTGTCCTGCGGCAGCGCATAGGATTCGCCCAGCCAATGCTTGCCGTCGTGCAGGGCCGCCATGGGTAGGTAACGCAGTGCGCCTTCCAGGTGTATGCGCACCTCGGGGGCTTGGCCGGCCGCCGCTTTGGGCTGGGGGGCTGGCAACCATTGCACCAGGGGCTGCCATAGCTGCAGGTACAAGCTGTGAGCCTGCCCCTGTGGGTTGCTGCCGCGCTGCTGCAATTCGCGCCGCAGCAGGGCGATGTCCTGGGTCAGCCGCTTTTGTGCGATGGGCAGGCGCAGGTGCCGGTCAGGCTGATTGCCGCGACGTATGACCACATAGACATGCTCGGGTGCGGGCAGGTAACGGATTTCGGTCTGATCGACGCCCAGCACCTTGAGGCTGCCAGGAGCAGCGGGCATGGACTCGGGTTGGCTTAGTCGTTCGTCCAGCGCCTGGGGGGTCTGGGCCAAGGTCTGCAGCAGGGCGTTGGCATTGTGTTCGCGCTCCTGCCAGGAACGGCGCAGCGCAGCCTGTAGCGGCAGTGTGGCCGCGCTGCGCTGCTGCTCGCTCGGGGTCAGCTCCAGCATGCGCTGTGGGGGCCGGTAGCTGCGCACCAACTGGTGATAGCTTTGTTCACGTGCCAGTGTCAGCGTCTGTTCGGCCTCGGTGAAGCGCTGCGCTTGCAGCAACCACTCTGCCAGTTCCTCATAAATCTCGCCGCTCATGCGCAGGGCGGCGTCGCGCTGCGCGGGCTCCAGTCCCTTGTCATTCAACATGCGCTGCTGGACATTGATGGCCTGTTTGGCGTGGTAGATGGCCTCGGGCATGCGTTGGGCGTCGATCATGGACTCGGCAATCGTGCGCTGGGCTTGCCACTGCCAGTAATCCACATTCTTGGCCACGCCTATGGCCCAGGCCTGGGCTGCGGCATGGATGGCTTCTTCGGGGTGGTTGTGCTTGCTCAGATGCTCGGCTTTCTGAAGCAGCAGATAGGCGCTGCCGTCCCCGCCCGCGCCGCGGGAGCGGATCTCTTGCTGCAGCAGGGCATCCAATTGACTTGTGTCGGCCGAGTATGCCCGCAGGCATCGTGCAGTGACGCGATTCATGCCTTCCAGATTGGCATATCGTGGCTGGGTGGCCATTGCCCGGGCCTGCTTGCACCAGCGTTGCAGTTCCCGGGGCTGCTTCAGCTGCACACTCAGATTGACGAGCTGATAGATATTCCAGGCTGCATAGCCGGGAGTGCCCTCCAGATCGGGCATCAACTGCTTGGACAGGCGCATGGCCAGGGGGGCATCGCCCATGGAGCCCGCCAGATTGGCCTGCTGGAAGCGCAGACTCAGACAGAGATCCTCGCGGCATCGGCTAAGCGGCTTTGGCAGCGTCTGCTGCAACTCTTTAGTCAGTCGCAGTGCCAGAGGGTAGCGCGCATTGGAGAGCGCGAGATACATGCGCTTGTACAACAGCCATTGCGTTTCGATGTGGCTGGGCCCAAGGGCCTGCAGCGCCACCGCATGGGCCAGATCGCGGCTGGCCGATGCTTCGGTGTTCAGCGCCTGCATCTGCAGCAACTCGGCCTGTCCATCGAGCACGAAGGCATAGTTGCTGCCACGTTCTTCGGTAGGTGATTCCTCCCATTGCTGCTTCACTAACGATAGCGATTGACTCATTTCCTGCAAGCCTTGCTGGCTTTTTTCTTCGGAAAACAGCAGCATGGCTCGGTAGGTGCCGTAGGTGGGCATGGAGGCAGTGTCATGCTCGCGTTCCAGGGTTTGCATCAAAGCCCTGAGTGCATCCATCTTCCCATCAAAAGTCAGCTGCGCCAGTTGTGCCTGCTGCTCGGGGCTGACGGGGGGCAAAGGCGTGGTAACCGCATCGGCCAGGATTGCCCCCGCAGGCTGCAATGCCCAGGCCAGCGCCAGCCCAGCGACAAAGCGGCGTAGGCGGGGAAAAGAACATGCAGCCGGCCTCATGGATTAGAAGTCCTTTTCCAGCATCAGAGCGGCAGCCCAGAAGCGTTTGCTGCGCATCTGCATGGACTGGGCGATGACTTCCGGCTCCCCGGGGGGCGATGGTGTGGTCGTCGGGTAGAAGGTGGTGCGCCAGTCGTTGCCCAGACCTGTCAGCTGGGCGCGCAGACGGGTGCTGCTGTCCAGCTTCCACTGACTGTTCAGATGCAGTGTGGCCAGCGGTTTGACCTTGCCCCACATTTGCGGATTGGCGCGAGATTTATAGCCGGCTTCCAGGCGCAGAGTGGCGCCAAAGCGGTCGGGCATCATGCCATGTCCTTGCGTCGTGGCATCAAAGCCCAGGTCCAGCACGGCAGGGCTCTGGCCCATCAGGCGGGTGGGCGAGGGCTGGTCCGTGATGCGCGACTGGGTCAGGGTCAGGTCGGCACGCAGGCTGACAGGCAGTCCGGAGGACTTGGGCAGTTCATAGCGCACACCGGTTTCCAGACCCCAGATGCGGGTCTTGCCGCGGTTGACTGTGGTCAGCATCCAGCGCTCCATGGCCTGTCCATTCCAGTCTTCTGCGGTGTACTGGGTCAGCTCCTTGGTCAGGCCGTTCGAGATATTTCGCGCAAACAGATTGAGCTTGAACTGTCCCGCATGGCGCTCGCCCTGCATCAGCGTCTGGGCAAAGCCCAGCTCCAGACCCGTCGCTGTCTCGTTGCGCAGGCCGGGGTTGCCGCCCAGGTCCGGCTGGGTGAAATTGCCCTCACGTTCGCGTACATGAGCCATCAGGTCGTCAAACTTCGGCGCGCGATAAGTTTTGGCCAATTGCAGATGCCAGCGCTGCAAGGCATTGGGGCTGTAGCCGATATTGAGCGAGGGCAGCCACATATTCTGGGTACGCGTTCCCAGCCCGGATTCAGAGGAGGGCGTCAGCGCAATATGCTCATGACGAAGACCTGCTTCCAGGTTCCAGAATGCAGAAGGCGACCAGCTGAACTGGGTGAAGGCTGCGGTGGTATTGCGCTTGAGCTTTTCGTCAAAGCTGTCGCCTTCTTCCACATAGGTGGTGGTGCTGCGCTCGGTACGCAGCTGTGTGCCCATAGTCAGGCGTGTGGCGTTGCTCAGCGGCTGCGCCCACTTGAGGTTGGTGTGCCAGTCACTTTGGCGGTAGCGGCTGTCTTCGGCATTGCCGCCCATGAAGTTGCCCTCAAGAGTTTGGTAGCGATAGCTGTTCTTGCCGCCGCCCTGCCTGCTACCCAGCTCCGCCTGCAACAGGCCACCGCCTTGTGTCTGATGATCCCAGCGCAGCGTGGGCATGAGCGTCCAGGAAGGAGAGGATGTTTCCCTGGAACGCCAACGCGAGCGGTATTCGTACAGATAGTCGTAGCTGGGGGCTTCGTAGAGATAGAGGAAATCTCCATCGGTGTGGCGCTTCTCGGGTGACAGTTCTGCTGTCCATGCCAGGCCCAGGCGATCCTGGCGGGTCGGGCGTACGGCCACTTCTCCGGCCAGCAGCGCCTGGCTGCTGCGCACGAGCTGCTTTTGGCCGTTATAGCTGTTGATGAACTCCTCGCCGCCAATGATGTCCTGATGTTCATGGGCCATCACATCCGTCTTTTTTTCGGAGTGCGCGACCGATGCATTGATCTGCCATTCCAGCTGCTGCGAGCGTCCGCCGGTCGCCAACGATGCGCGATGCTGAAATGCGCCACGTGGTGAAAATTCGGACCGAACGCTGGCTTTGCGCTCCACCGGGCCGCTGGCCTGGCGGGTGACGATACGGATCGTGCCGGCAATGCCTGCGCCGCTGTCAGAGGCCGATGCGCCGCGCACAATTTCCACGCGCTCGATCATGTCCATGCTGATGCCGTCGAGCATCACGTCGCCACTGAGTGCATTGATCTGCTGACCGTTGAGCAGCAGCTGTGTATAGCCTTCGCCCATGCCGCGCAGCGAGAGATGGCCATTGGCGTCCACGCTCACACCGGGCTGGCGGCTCAGGTACTCCTTCAAGCTGCCATCGCCTTCGGAAGTCAGGGCCGCACGGTCATAAATTGTGGTCAGGGCATCCATGACCGCATCATGCTGGGCATAGACATTCACCTCGGGGAGGTCGTTGGCGAGGGCTGCGGCTGGCAAAAGTGCGGACAGGGCAGCGCTCAGATGCAGAGTCAGACGGCGGTGAGGAAAGGCGGGAGGCTGGGACACGATGAATGAATACAAGGGACATAAAAAAGGTGCATCGCAAGACCTAGGCCTTACGATGCACCTTGTGAAACCGCTATCACTATTCAATGCCTAGGCCATCAAGAAATAATGGCTGTTGCTGATACTGGTGAATGCTGAAGCAGTAATTTTTGTTGGTAACAACAAGTAAGTGTTGAATTTTATGAATTTCCGGGAGATTTTTATATCTACATGGAAATACTGGGTCAGGAAGGTCGATTTCGTCTTTGATAAAAATTCCTGGACGCGTCTGTTTCTCTCTGCCGCCGAAAGATGAATCTCTCGATATGTGAGTGCATGCACTCAAGTAATGGATTGGCTATTGGAAGTTTTTATGAATTTTTAAATCATTCCTTTGTTTTCGATATTTTTTCTTTCCAGGAAGAAACCTAATGAAGACCTTGATTTTTCATATGCCGCTGCCGTTTCAGGCTTGCAACACTTTGCGTGAAATGTCTTGAGTGGACTCGTATTGAGCAGCGATGAAGCAAGCTCTGCCCACTGTGAGGGGGCGCATTGCAGATGCATGTGCCTTATTAGTCATGGTTCGACGTGGGAGGCATGGAGAGGCTGCACCAAGGCCTGTAAGCCCCGGCTTTGTTTACCTCATCGAGTGCAGGCCAAACATATTGCCTTCGGTATCGATGGCCAGGGCAATAAAGCCATAAGGGCCTATGGAGACCTTGTCACGGTGCAGGCTGCCGCCGTTGCGCGCGACGCGGGCGGCCTGCTCGGCGCAGTCTTCACAGACGAAATAGACCAGCGTGCCGCCGCCGCCGGACGGACATTCCGGCATGCGGACCAGCGCCCCGGTGGCGCCAGCGTTATCCGGCTGCCCGGGAAAGGCCCACATCTCCATATCGGGGTGCTCGCCGCCTTCCGGCATGGCCAGCGCTTGCAGCTGGCAGCCCAGCACGGCTTCGTAGAAGCTCCTGGCGCGCGACATGTCCTGCACGTAGATCTCGAACCAGCCAACGGGATTCATAGCCATCTTCAGCTCCTTGTCTGCTCATCGGTGGAAGTGCAGATGCTGAGGCCGCAGAGGCTGTGATGCAAGCAGACCCGGCCCTGAACAGGGATATCCGAGCCTGGCTCCCTCAGGGCCTTCTCTGGGCCGCAAGCTTTCTGGCCTTGCGGCGGTGCCACCAGAGCCAGATTCCGCTGATGCCCAAGCCGCCCAGCACCAGACCGTTGAGGCCGGCCAGGATTTCCATCAGCACGCCCCCCAGCTCGCCCGTGTGCAGCGGATAGGCCACGGCCACTGCCGCAGCGCCGGTGTCGAGTTCATTCCAGCGCCTGACGTCCAGCACGGCACCGTTGCGCGGGTCCAGCCATACCGAACTGATGCCGTTGGGGTGCGGCTCGCCCGGGGCGCGAAAGCGGATGCGTACGGCCTGTTTGGCATTGGGCGGCAGCTGCACGAAGCTGGCCTGGGCATCGGGCATGGCAGCGCGGGCTGCGGCCAGCATGGCGTCCACATCGGCGGGCGGCGGTTGGGCGGTGGTTTCCGCAGCCAGTGCGGGCAGCTTGGGCGGCTTGATTGCCGTGCTGCTGCTGAGCACATTGAGCCAGTCGCCCAGCGGCCGCCATGCCATATAGGCACCGGTGACGACCGACACCGCGATCAGCAGGCCCATGATCACGCCGCCGATGCGGTGCATGTCGAACAGGGCGCGCACCAGGGATTTGTTCAGTTCTATGCGCCAGTTGCCTGGCCAGCGCTTGGGCCACCAGAGAATGACGCCGGTCAGCAGCAGCAGCACATAGGCCAGCGTGGTCCAGGCCAGGATGGCCTTGCCATTGGCGTCGAGCAGCAAGGTGCTGTGCAGCTTGAACAGCGTGTTGACAAAGCCCTCGGTCTCGCCGCGCCGGCCTTGCTCCTGTCCGGTCACAGGGTCCAGGTAGATGGTGCCGCGCCAGTTGGCCGACTGAACCCGCAGCCACAGGCTGTCCTGCATCTGCTGTGGCAGCCGGAAGCGCAAAGTGGCTTTGCTGCCGAATTCCTCATGGGCTCTTGCCAGTATCGGCGTCAGCGCGGCGGCCTGCTGCGCATTCGTAGTGCGGGCCTGGAACAGTTCGGGGTGCGCCATGCGGTCCAGCGGCTGGCCGATGATGAGCAGGGTGCCGGTGAGCCCGGCCAGGATCAGAATCCAGCCCAGGCCCAGGGCAAACCAGCGATGCAGCCGCAGCCACAGAGAACGGAGCGAAGTCATTGCGCGTGATGGTGTGGTGCCCCGCGTGACCGGTCCTGGGGCGGACTCGCGGGGCCGCCGCTTAGAACGGCAGGGTGGCCTGAACGTACAGGGTGCGTGGCATGCCCACGTATTTGCCGCCGCCGTTGTTGTCGGTGGAGCGGGTGAAGTAGCGGCGGTCAAACACGTTCTTCATGCCCACGGTCAGGCGCAGATTGTTCAGCTCCTTGCCCGCCTGGTAGCTGGTGCGCAGGCCCAGGACGGCAAAGCCCGGGATATCGCCCAGATTGCCGTTGGCATCTTCCTGCGTGATGTAGGAATTGGGCTTGGCGCTGGTGCCGGGCGTGCCGGGCGAGCGCTGCTTGGACTGGGCGTTCAGATCGGCATTGAAGGTCCAGCGCTCCATCGCATAACGTGCCGACAGGCCGGCCGTGTGGCGCGAATAAAGCGGCAGGTCGCGGCCTGCGAAGGGGCCGGCCTGGCTGGTGGCCTGGGTGAAGGTATAGCTCATGCCCAGCGACAGACCCTTGAGGGCCGGGTAGTTCTTGCCGAAGTCATAGCGCAGGGCCGATTCCAGACCACGGTGGCGCGTGGCACCCAGATCGGTCCAGATGCCGTTGCCGGTGCCGTCACCGGGGCGGTCCAGGAACAGCTCCTTGTTGAAGTCGATGTTGAACAGCGTCAGCTCGCCGTTCCAGGTGTCGCTCTTGTAGTGCGTGCCCAGCTCATAGGTCTTGGCCGATTCGGGATAGAGCTGGTTGTTGGACGACTGGGCCAGCTGTGCGTACTGCTGGGGCCCGAAGGACTTGCCGGCGTTGGCGAACACCGACCAGTGGCTGTCGACGCGGTAGAGCACCGACAGTGTGGGCAGCAGTTCGTTGGCGGCCGCCGTCGGGTAGATGGCCGCTGCGGTCGCGCCCTTGTAGTCCACCACATTGTTGAAGGAGCGGATGCGCTCGTAGCGCACGCCGGGCGTGATGGTCCAGTTGCCCACATCGATGCGGTTGTCGATATAGAAGGCATTGGCCGTGGTGCCGCCCTGGCTGGTCTGGGTGGTGTTCAGCGGCAGGGCCATGGCATCGACCTGGCCGGGTACATAGAAGCCGGAAGTGGCCTGTGCCGTTTCGGAGCTCTTTTCCTTCAGGTAGCGATAGCCCACGCTGACTTCCTGCACCACGGAGCCGGTCTCGAAAATGCGCGAGTAGCGCGGCTCCACGCCGTAGTAGCTGTAGTTGCGCGGTGCGGCCGTGAGGCTGCGCTTGCCGGCATTGGCGCCGGTGGCGTCGCGTTCGATATAGCTGCCGCGGAAGGAGTCCACGTAGTAGCTGAGCACTTCGAAGTTGTTGCGACCGTCCTTGTAGCTGTACTTGAGCGAGCCGTCGGTGCGGCGGCCCGTGAACTGGTCGTAGTTGCGCGTGCTCTGGAACGGGTCGGCGGCATACTGCGCCGTGGTCAGGCCGCCGGGCATCTGGCCCTTGCCCTCGAAGTGGTGCAGCGAAGCGGAGATGCTGCTGTTGTTGCTGAGCTTGTAGCTGCCCTTGACCAGCAGATCGTCGATGTCGGTCTTGTCGTTGCTGCTGCGCCAGCCCTTGCCGTGCGTGCCCGAATACAGCACGGCCAGACCCAGGCCCGACTCGTTGGTGCCACCCACAAAGAAGCTGGGCGTGGTCTTCACGTTGCCGCCGTGGCTGTAGATCTCGGTGCCGATGGAGGCTTCCGCCGCAAAGGTCTTGGGAATCGCACGTGTCGTGAAGTTGATGATGCCGCCCACGTTTTGCGGGCCGTAGCGCACGGAGCCTGCGCCGCGCACCACGTCGATGGAGTCCAGATTGCCCAGCGCCACGGGTGCCAGCGACAGCTGGGGCTGACCGTAGGGGGCATAGGAAACGGGCACGCCGTCCTGCAGCACATAGGAGCGTGGCGACAGGCGCGCGGTCAGACCGCGCACGCTCAGGTTCAGGGAGATATCGCTGCCGCCCGTGCCGTTGCTGTCCTGAACCTGTACACCGGGCACCAGGCGCAGCGCTTCGCGCAAGGTGGCTGCGCCGCTTTCCTGAATGCGCTCGCGTTCGACGATGGTGCGGGCGCCTGGATGCTCCAGCACCTTCTCGGCGCTGGACATGTCGCCGTCCAGCCAGTTGCCGGTGACGGTGACCGAGTCCAGGGCGGCTTCTGCGGCGGCGTTTGCCGTCTGGGCGTGAACCGGGCCTGCGAACACGCCAAGAGCTATGGCAACGGCTGCTGCGGCGGCGCTCAGGCGAAAGGCAGGGGATTCGGAAAGATGGTGGTTGGCCATAGGTGTTGTACAGAAGGGGCACACATTGGCTGGCGGGCTGAAAAGCGCAGTACCGCAGCCTTGCGCTGGCGGCATCTCTTGTTTTTGGCCTGGGACGGAGTTGGCTATGTGGCGTTTACGAATGAGTGCGAATGTTAATGAGAATTGCTGTCATTTCTTGGTGCGTGGTTATCTTGGGCACAAAAAAAGCTTCCCCGATTGGCCGTCGAGCCTTTCGGGGAAGCTGTGCCTTGTGGCTGAGAGGGCTCAGGCCTGCTCTGCCAGCAGCTCCTGCAGTGTCTTGACCTGCATGCGCAGACGCTCGTTTTCGGCTTCCAGCTCGGTGACGCGGGCCTGCAGCTCTTCGGCGCTGGCGGCGGGGGCGGCTTCTGCGGACTCCTCGGCCACAGGCTTTTCGGCCTTGGGCTTTTTCTTGGCATCGCGCACGCGCTTGGCAGCCTGCTTGAGCGCATCGGCACCTTCGGCGGCCACGGCCTGCTGTTCTTCCTCGGGCAGGGTCGCGACCACGGCTGCGGCATTGAGCGAGAGCTCTCCAGCCTTGACGGCGGCCACGACTTCGGGCGCAGCCTTTTCCTGGATGGTCTCGATCATCTTGACCTGGCCGGCCGACAGGCGGGCGGCTCGGGCCAGGGCTTCACGCGTGTCCAGCGCTTCGTCGGGCACCTTGGCTACTGTCGCCAGGGCCTGGGCGACGACGGGGTCGGTCTCGCCTTCCCAGGGGGCTTCCTCGCTGGCCGGCTGTGCGGCCTTGGCGGCATTCACTGCGGCGGCTGCCGCAGCGCGTCGCTCGGCAATGATCTCGCGCTTGCGCAGCGCCAGCACGCCGCGCTGGAAATCCGAGACACTGCGGCGGCCCAGGTGCTGGTCGATCATCCACAGATGCACATCGTCCATGTTCTTGAACTGTGTGGCCTGCACGGTGTTGAAGGGCAGGCCGTGCTTGCGGCAGATGCCGTAGCGGTTGTGGCCGTCGATGAGCAGATCGCCCCAGACCACCAGGGAGTCGCGGCAGCCTTCGGCGAGGATGCTGCGCTCCAGCGATTCGTGCTCGTCCGGGGTCAGGGGATCGATATAGGCCTTCAGGCCTTCGTCAATCTTCAGTTCCATGTGTGTTCTTTAAATTGAGGAGCTGCTTGCGCTTGTTATCACTGGTTTTCAGTATGAATTCAATGTGAATTCAATAGAGAGCAAGCGAAAGCAGCTATGGAGAAAAGAGCAACGCCCCAGCGTATGGGGCGTTGAAAAAGCAAAGCTGGTCGAGCTTACAGCAGACGCGAAATCAGCGCACCTTCCACAGGGCCTTCCAGCGGAATGCGCACGCGCACGGGGTTGCCTTGGGCGACTTCCACGGGTTGGCCTTCGAGGTTGAACATCTTCTCCAGCTTGACCTGACGGTTGCCCTGGGGATGAATCACTTCGATGGTGTCGCCCACGGCAAAACGGTTCATGGTTTCAATCTCGGCCATGCCGTCGGCGTAGCCACGCACCGCGCCCACGAAGTGGCTGCGCTGCAGCACGCTGTGACCGGTTTCGTAGTTCTGGTAGTCGTTGGCAGGGCGGCGCTCCAGCAGGCCGCCGGTATAGCCGCGGTTGGCCAGGCCTTCGAGTTCGGTGATCAGATGCGGGTTGAACGGGCGTCCGGCCACGGCGTCGTCGATGGCGCGGCGGTAGGTCTGGGCGGTGCGGGCCACGTAGTACAGGCTCTTGGTGCGGCCTTCGATCTTGAGCGAGTCCACGCCGATCCTGGTCAGGCGCTCCACATGCTCCACGGCGCGCAGGTCCTTGGAGTTCATGATGTAGGTGCCATGCTCATCTTCCATGATGGGCATCATCTCGCCGGGGCGGCCTTTTTCCTCGAGCAGATAGATGGCATCGGCCTTGGGATGGCGCTGCTGGTCGCCGCAGGTGCTGGTGAACTGGTTGTCCAGATCGTTCTTGGCTTCTTCGAAGTTGAAGCCGTTTTCCATGGTCTGGCCCAGCGCCTCGCCGGTGTTGGGGTCCACGGCCGCGTCATGCGTCTTGTAGTCCCAGCGGCAGGCGTTGGTGCAGGTGCCCTGGTTGGGGTCGCGGCGGTTGAAGTAGCCCGACAGCAGGCAGCGGCCCGAGTAGGCGATGCACAGCGCGCCGTGCACAAACACTTCCAGCTCCATGTCGGGGCATTCCTGGCGGATCTTCTCGATCTCGTCCAGGCTCAGCTCGCGCGACAGGATGATGCGCGAGACGCCCATCTTCTGCCAGAACTTCACAGTGGCGTGGTTGGTGGTGTTGGCCTGCACGGACAGGTGAATTTCCTGCTCGGGCCACTTTTCCTTGACCATCATGATGAGCCCGGGGTCGGCCATGATCATGGCGTCGGGCTTCATGGCGATGATGGGCTCGATGTCGCGGATATAGGTGCGCACCTTGTCGTTGTGCGCAATCAGATTGCTGGTCAGGAAGAACTTCTTGCCGCGTGCATGGGCCTCGGCAATGCCCTGGCCGATCTGCTCCAGGCGGAATTCGTTGTTGCGCGCGCGCAAGCTGTAGCGCGGTTGGCCGGCGTAGACGGCGTCGGCACCAAAGTCGTAGGCGGCGCGCATCTTGTCGAGCGAGCCGGCAGGCAGCAGCAGTTCGGGGGCTTTGAGGGTCATGATGGCGCTATTGTCCTGCATAGCGCTTTTCACCACAGATTGATATGGCGCTTGAAAAGTGCTGGGGAGTGGGGTTTGGAGGTGTCAAGAGGCCTTCTGATAAAGGGTGACCGGCGTTGTCTGCTCTGAAGTTGGATGCGCCAGTGCTGCCAGGGCACTCTCCAGACTGGCGTGGGTAAAGCGGTAACCGCTGGCCAGCGCCTGCGTCGGTACGGCGTTTTGCCCGCACAGTAGCAGTTGCGACATCTCGCCCAGGCCCAGGCGCAGCGGCCATGCAGGCAGGTGCAGCCAGGCCGCACGGCCCAGGGATGCGGCCAGCGCCCGCGTGAAGTCTTGCTGGCTGGGCATTTGCGGAGCCACTGCATTGAGCGGGCCTTGCACTGCGGGCTCGGCCATGGCGTGGGTAATCAGGCCCAGCACATCGTCGCGGTGAATCCAGGGCATGACTTGCCGACCTGTGCCCACTGTTGCGCCCAGGCCCAGACGGGCGGCAAAAGCCAGAGCCGGATAGGCGCCTCCATCCTTGCCCAGCACAATGCCCGGGCGCAGACAGACCACGCGAATGCCCATATCCTGATTTTGCAGCGCAGCCGCTTCGATCGCGACGCATAGCTCTGACTGAAAGCAGCCGGATTGGGCAGGCGCACTCTCTGTCAAAGCATCGTCGTTGCCAGGCACGCCGTAATAACCTACGGCAGATGCGGCGATCAGCACTTCGGGTTTGCGCTCCAGTCGTTGCAGGAGCTGGCGCAGTTGCTGGGCAATCTGCAGGCGGCTGTCCAGCAGCAATTGACGGCGGGCTTGGGTCCACGGTGCACCCAGGATCCCTGCGCCAGCCAGGTTCACCACGGCGTCGATACGTGTTTCCGACGGAATATCGTCCAGCCGGTCCACGCACCACACCATTGGCCCCAGGCCGGCCCGTGCTTGGAGCGGATCACGGGTCAGCACAATCACGCGACGGCCCGCGTGCAGCAGTTTTTGCACCAGCGCCGTACCTATGAAGCCTGTGCCACCGGTCACCAGCACGGTCATGCTGCCAATCGCTTGCGCCTGGGCCTGCGGGTTTGCAGACAAATCCATCAGGGGGGCGGCCATGCGCCCCAGCTCACGCACGGCGATGGCATTGCGCACGCTCCAGGCCAGCACACCGGCAGAAGCCACGCTGAATAGCCAGGACCACAGACCATGAGAGGTCAGCATCAATGCCGATGGCTGCTGTGCCGCTTGCCAGAACACGGGGGCAATCACACCGAGCAGCAGGCCGTAGCTGACGGCCAGCACTGTGTGCAAGGCGCGCTCCAGCGGTGGGAGCTTGCGGCTGCGGTCTTCTTCCAGAAAATCGGCAATGGTGATGAACATTTCCACCAGCAGCAGGCTCGCAGGCAGCATGACCCACCAACCTTGCCACTGGACCCAGGCAAGCCCGGCAAACAGCAGGCCATAAATGGCCTCACGCGCAGAGTGCAGGCGCAGTTCATGGCGGGCGGATGTGCGCTGCGGCAGTCTGGCCTCCAGTTCGTGGTGCCAGAAGTTGTCAAAAGCACCGACCAAGGCTTGAAAGCTCATGACGGCGAAAACAAGATGCATGCTCATCTCATGACTCCTTGGGGTCGTGAAAAACCCCGGTTTGGTGAAAGGTGTGGCCCCATAACGGGTGCTTCATGTCCAGCGTGAAGCGAAAGCAGCCCGGGCCTTCGTCGCGGTGCTCCACGCGGCAGGTGCCGGGTGTCAACAGGCTGGGCACCCGCAGGCGCCAGCGACCCAGCAGCAAAAAGTAGTGACGGCTGTAGAAGACCAGGGCGCCTTCCTCCACGCAGACCTCAAGTCGCATGGAAAGGCCGCCGTCCGTGCATTCATCCAACCCGCCTCCAGGCCCCAGCCGCTTGGTGGATCGCACGCACTGGCTGTCTGCCTGACCTTCCTGGCCCAGATGTCGTTCCCAAATCACGCCACCAAGCCCATCGCCGAGCACCTTGACCGTGGCTGGCACCGGGCGCTTGCGCCTGGCTGCCAGCGGGCTGCCAAACACGCTGGCGATAGCTCCAAACACGCGACCAATCACCGAAGCCTGCAGTTGCAAGCTGCCTTGATAAGTGGCATCCCCATGCCCGGTTGCAAAGCGCTTGCGTATGGCGGGCGAGAGCTGTTGCCAGGCCGCGGCGCCCGCTAACAGGGCGAAATCCAGCTCTGGCTGAGCGGTAGCGCCTGCAGTGGAGTGGAGTGTGGTGTGCATGGCTATAGCTATGCAGCAACCGTGCCATTTTTTAGTGCATTGATTTCATTGAATTATTTTTATGGCCTGTAAACATCGTATACAGGTTGAGGCCGTTTGCTATCGCAAATCGTCAACGCTGTTTACAGTGCAGGCCATGCTCATCCATATTGCTTTGTTGCTGACCTTGATCGAAACGCTGGCGCTCAGTGCCGTGCTGATGAACTGGGCCCGGCAGGTGCAAGGCGCGCGCTTGCTGGTGATCTTTCTACTGGGTGTTGCGGCCTGGATTGTGGGCAATGAGCTGCCCAACTGGGCTGGTATCGAGACCGCGCCGGTGGCCATGCTGCTGCTGTCATCGCTGCCGTTGACGTCCGCCGCCTTTTTGCATTTCTGTGTGATCTTTTGCGAGGTTGCCATCAGTCCGGGATGGATGCGCCTGGCCTATGCGGTGGCGGGGCTGGCTACGGTCCAGTCCCTGGTTTGGTGGCCCGGGGAGTTCAGGCATTTCCCGCCTTTTACGGGTGTGGAATGGGTGGTGGTGCCCAATATCCATGGCTGGATCAGCAGCATCGTCTGGTTCATGCTGGCGGCGGGCGGCATGCTGGCGCTGGCAGTCGGATGGTGGCATGCGTCTTCGCAGCGGCGGCGGCAGATTGCGGCGGTTGCCGTGTCTTGCGGTTGGGGCTTGATGTCCATGTCGGGCTATCTTTTTGCGGCGCTGGATATTCCGGTGTATCCCTGGCAGGTGCTGGCTGCACCTGCATATCCGGTGATTTTGGTGTACGGCATCCTGCGCTATCGCGTGTTTGTGGCGAATGTCTGGGCACGGCGTGCGCTGGCGTCGGCCTTGCTGATCTTGCTGTGCGTGATGGTGGTGCCGCTGACGGTGCTGTTGCCCATGGATTCCAGGTGGCTGAACGCCGTGGTGGTTGCCGCAACCTGTGTGGCATTGAGCGGGCCGGTTTGGGGCATTGCGGCCAAGCTGGTCTACCCGGGCGGTGTTCCATCGGCTGCCGATTTGCGCCAGTGGCGCGGCCAGCTCAGCCAGGGGGCATCGATGGAGACCTTGGCAGACAGTGCGGCCCAGATGGCCTCGCAACGCATGGAACTCAATGTATGCGTACAACTGCAGCGCGGCACACAGGTGCTGGCAACTGCCGGGGCGCAGGCCCATGCGCCCACCATGTGGTGCGCCACATCAGGCAGCCATGCGGGCGCCGAATGGCAAACCATCTTGACGGGGTTTGACGAAGCATCTCCCGGTCAGCGCCACTGGGTGGAACTGTTTGGAGCCATGCTGGCGGATGCCGCCACCCAGGTGGAACTGGCAGAGCTGGCCCAGCAGCGTGAGCGTGAGCACCAGTTGCAGGCACGGCTGGCAGAGCTGGGTTCGCTGGCTGCCACGGTTGCGCATGATGTGCGCAACCCGCTCAACATCATCAGCATGGCGGTGGCCATGTCGCCTGCGGAGACGCGCCAGGAGGTCAATGCGCAAATTGGCCGTATCTCGCGGTTGACCGAAGACCTGCTGGACTACGCCAAACCCTGGCAGATTCAGCCCATGCCAACCGATATTGCGGCACGTATGCAGAGCCTGGCAAGACATGTGCCGGGCATTGAGCTTGGCACGGTTCTGGCGCAGCCTGTGCAGGCACTGGTGGACCCGGTGCGCTTTGATCAGGCCGTGAGCAATCTTTTGTCCAATGCCAAAGCGGCGGCCGGCCAGCGGCGCATTCATGTGGATGTGGAGAGCAGCCCCCAGCAACTGCTGGTCCATGTTTGTGACAATGGTCCGGGCATCCCTGCCGATCTGCGCGAGCAGATTTTTCAGCCCTTTGCATCGCGCAGCCCTGGGGGCACGGGGCTTGGTCTGGCCATTGTTGCGCGCATCATGGCGGCCCATGGCGGAACTGTCGAACTGAGCACACGCGCACCATGGCAAACCTGTTTTACGCTGCGATTTCCGCAGACGGCAACTCTATGAACAACCTGCAGACTTCCTCGATAGGCCATATTTTGCTGGTCGATGACGAGCCCGCCTATCAGCGCCTGGGCAGCTCCTTCCTGCGTAATCTGGGCCACCGGGTCTCGGTGGCCGGCGATGTGGAAGAGGCCTTGCAGGCCTTTGCGCAAGACCGGCCACAACTGGTGCTGCTGGATCTGGCCATGCCGCCCAGCATGGACCCAGAGGCAGGACTTTCGCTGATTCCGCATTTTTCCTCGGCGGTGGTGGTGGTGCTCAGCGGCCATGGAGACCGAGACCTGGCGCTGCGTGCCGTGGAGCAGGGCGTGTGGGACTTTCTCACCAAGCCGATTGATCCGGACATGCTGCGCTTTGTGGTCACCCGTGCCATGCACAAGGCGCGGCTGGATGAAGAATTGCGCGAGCTGCGCGCCGCCAGTCAGGCACAGGGTAATGCCGAAATGGGCCTGGTCGGACAGACTGCCTGCATGCTGCAACTGCGCGCCATGGTGCAGCGTGTTGCTGCCACCTCCGTCAATGTGATCGTGCTGGGCCCCACGGGTACGGGCAAGGAACTGGTGGCGCGAGCCTTGCACCAGGGCAGCCGCCGCAGCGGCGGTCCGTTTGCCGTGATTCATTGCGGGGCGCTGTCGGCGGAGTTGCTGGAAAGTGAGCTGTTTGGGCACCTCAAAGGCAGTTTTACCGGCGCGTATCGCGACCAGCCAGGCCTGGTGGAAACCGCGCATGGCGGCACCTTGTTTCTCGACGAGGTGGGTGAGATGCCCGCGCCCATGCAGGTCAAGTTGCTACGCTTTTTGCAAGAAGGCAGCTTCATGCCTGTGGGTGGGAGAGAGCTAAAAAAGGCCGACGTGCGGCTGGTGGCTGCGACTCACCGCGATCTGGAAGCCATGGTGCGCGAGGGCAGCTTTCGCGAAGACCTTTACTACCGACTGAAAGGCATGGTGCTGCGTACGCCGTCCTTGGCCGAGCGACAAGACGATGTGCCACTGCTGGCTGCGCGCTTTTTACGCGGCGTGGCCAGCCATGCGCGTCTGACGCCTGAAGCGCTGAGCTGGTTGGCCGCACATGAATGGCCCGGCAATGTGCGCCAACTGCGTGCCACGGTCGAGTCCGCGGGCGCGCTGATCATGCCGGACAGCGAGCTGGTCGATGTGGATCTGCTGAAGTTCGCCTCCGGGGAAAGCATGAGCTTGCCTGAGACCTGCACAGCGAGTGCGCCCGTATCGGTGGAAGCGGGTGTATTGGATGAGGCCATCGCCGAACTGGAAACCCGCATGATCCGTGACGCGATGGAGCAGGCGGGCAACAATCAATCCGAGGCCGCGCGGCGTCTGGGTATTTCACGTGCAGGCCTGATCAAAAAGCTTGCGCGGCTGGGGCTCAAGACATGAGTTGGCTGCCTTGCAGTGCATGTTTTTTCAGTTACTGCATGGATGTGGCTGAAGGAGCAGTGCTGGTGAAGATCCAGCCCGTTTGTCTGTACATGGAGCCGCTACCCGCCGTCTGAGGTCGCAAGGCTGCTGGCCCACGAGCTGGCACAACCTTTGAAATACACAGGTTTTGCCTGAGTGCGCGGGCATTGCCGGTCGCCAGGGCTGGATGGTCGAATACCTGTTTTTCCAACGATACCTGCCGGGTAGGGATGCGCACAATCGGACGGCCGCGTCGTCCGCATTGGCCTTGGCTGCGGCGAAGGTAGTTGTTCACAACGGGAGTTTTCGATGTTTCGATTTCTGAGTATCCGCAAGGGATTGATCCTGGTGCTGGTCCTGATGCTGCTGGCTCTGGCGGTGGCCATAGGTGAAGGCCTGCACAGCACGGTCAAGGGCGCCGCAGGAACCCAGGCTCAGTACGATTTTTTTCAGGGCCGGCTGATGGCCATCAAGCAGATGCAGATCCATATCGTGGAGAACCGACTGGAGTTTTCCACGGGCTACCGCGAGCTGCTGCGTGGTGACAAGGCGGCGCTGGAGGAGGCTGTGGGAGATGCGGAAAAGGCATTGGCCAATGCCGACAAGCAGGCTCAGGCCTTCCTGGCCGAAACCGAAGGCAAGGCCTTGCCGGACGAGCAGGAGCGTGCCAAGGCGCTGGTCAAGGCTTTCCAAGTCTACAAGGACATGGCGCAGCGCAGTGCCCAGGCTTTGCGCAGCGGCAATGAGGAGGGCTATTACGGCACGGCCATGCGCGCCGAGCGGCGCAATGCCCTGCAAGGTCTGACGGCGGCCACCCGCACCTATCTGGAGGCTGCGGATCAGCGCTCGCACAGCCTGATTGCCGAGGCCCAGGCTTCGCAATCCCAGGCCATGGCCGGAAGCACGGCTTTGATGGTGCTGGGCCTGGCGCTGGCCGTGGGCTGCTGGCTATTCATTCGCAATCAGGTGCTGCGCCCCATCGACGAGGCCAACACCGTGCTGGAGACCGTGGCGCAGGGCGACCTGACAGGGCGTATCCCCGAGGCTCATCATGAGATCGGTCGCCTGATGGCCTCGCTGCAGCGCATGCAGGCCAGCCTGAGCGGCATGGTGACCGAAGTGCGCCAGGGCGTGAACGAGATCGGCGTGGCAGCGCAGGAGATTGCCTTGGGCAATGCCAACCTGAGCAGCCGCACCGAGCAGCAGGCATCGGCCCTGCAGGAGACTGCGGCCAGCATGGAAGAGTTGTCTTCCACCGTGCGTCAGAATGCCGACAATGCCCGCCAGGCCAACCAGCTGGCGGCCAGCAGCCTGGAGGTGGCCGTGCGTGGTGGCCAGGCCGGCACGGAGGCGGTGACCACCATCGGCGCGCTGGCCGACAGCTCCCGGCGCATGGCGGAAATCGTCACCGTCATCGACAGCATTGCCTTCCAGACCAATATCCTGGCGCTGAACGCTGCGGTAGAAGCCGCCCGCGCCGGGGAACACGGCAAAGGCTTTGCGGTAGTCGCCGGTGAAGTCAGAAATCTGGCGCATAAAAGCTCGGAATCGGCCAAGAACATTAAGTCGTTAATTGATATCACCAACCAAAACGTTCTGCAGGGCGCAAGTCTGGTCTCCGAAGCGGAAAAAAATATGAAGGATATTGTTTCCGGTTCAGAAAATATCGACGCGCTGATGGGGCATATTTTTATCTCCACCAACGAACAGGAAAAAGGTATTCAGCAAATTACCACGGCGCTCTCCGAACTGGAGAAAGTCACCCAGGGGAACGTGGCGGTGGTGGAAGAGCTGGCTGGATCTTCAGAAGTGCTGAATAAACAAGTGTTCGAGCTGGAAAAACGAACCAGCAGCCTGCATCTGGGGGAAAGCGATGAGGCAAGCGTAATATTATCGCCCCAGCTGGCACCGCGTCGGGCGTTAAAAAGAGAAGAGGAAC
>JAITLR010000009.1 GCA_031277805.1 Comamonas sp.
GGTTCAACCGGCGCTTTAATCTCAAAGCCATGGTTCCAAGGCTGCTCAATGCGTTGGCGCACACGGGACCCAGACCGTTGAAGATGTTACGTAACCCTGATTTATGTCGCTAATCAGGATAAAGTAAGCTGAAATCTATAAACAGAAAGCGTAACCAGCTATCAAGTTTGATAGCCCACTTGGGATTTCCCGCAAGTGCTTGCCCGGATGCCAGACGCAATCGCCGCCCCTAGCATGTTTGCTGCGATGCAGCGACAGCGGCCACCCGCCGATCAGACGCTGCACGCTCTCTCCACATTTTCAAAATTTTCAGGAGACTTCATGCATCGCTTGTCCCAGTCTGTGCCTACTGCTTCCCTGCTGGCTCTCGCCCTGGCAGCCGCCTTCGCGGCTCCCGTCATGGCGCAGGAGAAAGTCAAGATCGGCTTCATCACCGACATGTCCAGTCTCTACGCTGATGTGGAGGGCAAGAACGGCGCCGTGGCCATACAGATGGCAATTGACGACTTTGGCGGCAAGGTGCTGGGCAAGCCCATCGAGCTGCTGACGGCCGACCACCAGAACAAGGCCGATATCGCAGCCAGCAAGGCCCGCGAGTGGATTGATACGCAAGGCATCAGCCTGGTGTTCGGCGGCACCAACTCCGCCACGGCCCTGGCCATGGCCAAGGTCGCTCAGGAGAAGAAGCGCGTCTTTATCGACAATGGCGCTGGCAGCTCGGCCCTGACCAATGAGCAGTGCAGCCCCTACACCGTGCACTATGCCTTCGACACCGTGGCCCTGGCCAAGGGCACCGGCGGCGCCGTGGTCGACACGGGCGGCAAAACCTGGTTCTTTGTGACGGCCGACTATGCCTTCGGCCACGCTCTGGAGGCCGACACCACCAAGATCATCGAAGCCAAGGGCGGCAAGGTGCTGGGTTCGGTCAGGACGCCACTCAACGCCAGTGACTTTTCCAGCTTCATGCTGCAGGCACAGAACAGCAAGGCACAGATCCTGGGCCTGGCCAATGCGGGCGGCGACACCATCAACTCCATCAAGGCGGCCAAGGAGTTCGGCGTCACCAAAAACATGAAGCTGGCCGGTCTGCTGGTCTTCTTCTCGGACATCCACAGCCTGGGTCTGAAGAACACCGAAGGCATGCAGTTCACCGCCCCCTGGTACTGGGACATGAATGATGCCTCGCGCAAGTTCGCCGACGCCTTCATGGCCAAGACCCAGCGCCGCCCCAGCGAGATCCAGGCCGCCGACTACTCGGCCACCATGAACTACCTCAAGGCCGTGGAGAAAGCCGGCACGCTGGATGCCGACAAGGTCATGGCCACCTTGAAAAGCGCCAAGATCGACGACTTCTTCGGCCAGGGCACTATCCGCGAAGATGGCCGTTACGTACACGATATGTATCTGATGCAGGTGAAGTCCCCCGCCGAATCCAAAGGCACCTGGGACTACTACAAGATCATCAAGAAACTGCCGGCCGACCAGATCTGGACCACCAAGGCAGAGAGCAAATGCCAGTACTGGCGGTGAATTGAATCCGCGAGGCATGCGCCTCGTATCGACACAACGGACAGCAGCCTTGCGGCAGCTGTCCGTTTTTCTATGCCGGCAAATTTGTTAGCCAAGGTTTCAACTGGTAACAAACTCAAACCGCGATATTTGCGCCTTATCAAGACATATCCGTCGACATCCCTGCACTTGCCGTCAGAGCCATAAAACTGCCAATTTGCCCGCCGACCCCAAGGCTACACTGCGCGCGCCGTCACCCTGCTCCCATCTGCATCGCTCAACTGCGGGCCATGCAGCCCTCTTCTGCGTTGCACCAGTTCGCTGGGGCTTGACGGATGCAATGCGCTTTTCTGATTGATATGTTCCTTCGCTGGACTCTGACTCTCCTGGCAAGCATTGCCCTGACCGCCTGTGGCGGCGGCGGCTCTGGTGACTCCGCGCCATCCACACCGCCATCCATAGACAGGCCCACACCTCAGCCTCCCGGAACTGAAACGCCAGAGCAGCCCGGCACTCCCGGCGTCCCGCCCCTTGAAGTCAAGCCCCCTGAAGTCGACCCTCCGGCCGTGCTGCCACCGGTCACCGAACCGCCGGCCAGCAGCCGCATTGAACAGGCATTGCGCGCCGGTGACAGCCGCTTGCTGCAGGCCGAGGACCAGACCGAGCTGTTGCAATCGGCAACGCAGCTGATCCAGCAAACCCGGCTGCAGCAGCAAAAACTGCTCGCCCAGTTGCTGGATGACAGCACTGCCGCGACGCTGGACTTCGGCAACAACAGTCAGCGCGTCAGCCCTCAGCTGTCCACCAGCGCCAGCCCGCTGCTGGTGGCCAACAACGGCAATGTGCTGGCCAGCATGGCAACGGCCCAGAATGGTCGCGCCCTGGCTTACGGCAAAGACCTGCTGGGACAGCTCGCCACTTCCTCGGGCACCAATCAGGCGCAGTTGCCCCTGTTCAAGCGCAGTCTCACCTGGCTGGCCACAGGCAAGGCACAAGGCCCGCTGCCGGCCACGCTGCGCATTGCCGCACAGAACTACAGCCAGGCCTCGGTCACGAACCTGGTCGCGCGCCTGGGCAGCAAGGCCGAGATGGTGAGCTGCGCCATCACCGACCCCGCCAACAGCTGCTGGGAAGGCATCGATGTTTTTGTCTTCGGTCAGGACACACCTTTCTCGGCATCGCTGAGCAACCAGGTCAGCCGCTACCTGCAGGCCGGCAAGGGCGTGATCTATCTGCACAGCAACTGGGGCGACTCGGCCGGAGGGCGCCAGGTGCTTCAGGCCATGGGCATGGAGCTGGGCGGCTATGCAGGCAACTACTGGGCGCCCGCCGACGGCTACCAGATCAACGGCAGGAACGCGGTCCAGCAGCGCCAGGCTGCCGACAGACTGGGCACACATGAGTCCGTGCTCGGTGCATTGAAAAACGGCAGCAGTGCCGACTTCTCAGCAGACACCAGCCTGATAGACGCTCTCGACGGCATCCGCAACGATCTGCTCGGCCAGGAGGGCCAGGGCATCAACCTGTTTGCCGACAACTACTATCTCAAGCCCTATATGGCGGCGCATCGCCGTCTGGTGCTCTGGGCCGACCTGGCACGCCAGCAAGTGGACTACTCGCAGGTCCGGCGCTCCAACGCCAATGCTTTTTTGCGCACCATGGCGGCCGATACGCTGAGCTATGCCGTGCGCGAACAGGAAAGCGTGCCGGTGAATTTTGCCGACTGGATGCCGTCGGCCTCTGCAAGCCTGGCTACCAGCGACGCCTGGGAAACCATTGAAGTCACCATTGCCCAGACCGATGGCCGCACGGCCATAGGCCGCGGCGCCGTGCCGGGCAAGGCCGTACAGGTGCAGATCGTGGATGCCGCGGATGCGGCACTGGCTCTGCGGGTGGGCAATATCCGCACCCGCGGCAATCCTCTGGCGCAGGAAAACTACACCCGACCGCGCTTTCCGGATGGGCACCAGGCCCGCTTGAACCCGGGCCAGACATTGAGCTACAGCACGGCCTGGGGTGGCCCCCTGTTCCTCAACTACGCCGGGGCCAAGGCTGGCAGCGTGGTCAAGCTGCGCATACGCGGCAGCGTCAAATACGCGCATTTCGACTTCACGCGCAACCCCGGTGCGCAGGAAATCGACGAGGCCGTGCAGGCGCTGCAACGCAGCGACTTTGGCTGGCAAACCTCCAAGATGGTGGGCGGCGAGGTGCAGCAGACCATTGGCTATGCCAAGAGCGTGATCGGCAATCAATCGCCGCGCACTTATGTGGTCGATCGCCTCAAGGGCATGATTTTTGACAGCAACCATCTGACCAACGGCTACAACAATATGCCGCCCAGCGCCAATGTCAGCAATCTCTGCGCCACCCTGGGTTGGGACTGCACGGGCAGCCTGCAGCGAGCGCCCGGTGTGCAGCACTTTGTGGGCTGGCTGGCAGCCTGCGGCTTTCTGTGCTCGGGCAACCCGTCCGACGGCTCTGCAGGCCTGAGCCCCGGCTGGGGTTGGTGGCATGAGCTGGGCCACAACACGGTGATGCGCCATATGACGCTGCTGACAGACAACGGCGGTGGCTGCCCTGTGGAGTGCAACAACAACATCCTGGCCAATGCCAGCGCACTGCGCCAGTACGCCATCACCAACGGCGCCGAGAACAACAGCGGCGAGCGCATCGACCATAAAAAGCTCTACCAGGACATTCAGGCCGCACGCGCCACAGGCAAGACGGGCAACGACTTGCAGGCCGACATGTTCCAGCGCTTCTGGACCAAGGAGCACAAGAGTGACAACGCCATGCGCGCCGTGCATTTCCAGCTGGCCTTCATCTACACCCGGGAGCGCCTGGGCCAGGCCCAGCCACAGCCTGCGGATGTCATCGACTTTCTGGGCCTGCTCGGTCGCGGTGAACGTCTGACCAACAACGATACGTACTGGACTGCCCACAAGAATGCGCTGGGCATGGGCAGCTATACCAAGAATGAAATCAGCAACCATGAGCTGCTCTATGTGCTGTCCAGCCGCATCATCGGCCGCGATATGCGCCAGGTCTTTGCCCACTACGGCATTCCGCTGGGCAGCACCGCACTGGACTCTATTGCCGCGCACGGCATGTCCCAGCTCAGCCCCGAGTTCTATGCCATGGTGCCCAATCAGGGCAACCAGCTGGAGCGAGGCCAGTGGCTGAATCTGGCAGGCAGCGTGCCCGCCTACCCGTTCTGATACCTGCGTATCGCACAACAAAAAGGCAAGCCCTCAGGCTTGCCTTTTCTTATTTTGATAGCTGAAAGCGTTTTACAGGTAAGCGCTACAGCCGTTTTCTCTAAAAATGCGAGCTGAAGTCGCACTTTCCTGGGATCGATGCACCTGCACCTCGCGGCCGAGTCGGCCCGTTCAATACTGGGCAGTGAACCCCAGGCGAACCCTGCGGTCCAGCAGACCAGAGTTGCGCATCAGCTGGAAGTCGACCGACCAGACCCCAGCCTTGGTTCTCAGCTTGCTGCCAAGTCCGAGCTGTATGCGATCACGCCCATAAGGCGTGCCACTGACCTGATAGACGGGCCCCATACCTGCAATATCTGCGTAGGAAAGACGTGCATCGCTCTGGCCCTCAAAGTCATGCTGGGCCTCCACTCTAGCGAAAGGCTGCAGCATGCCCCAACGGGTTTCCTGCGAAAACTCCGTACGCAGCCCCAGCACACCCGAGGTGGTGGTCACGCGCTGATTAAAGAATGTCAGCGCATTGATGCCCGCACCCGTTTCATCAAACCGCTGCAGATTGGCGCGTGACATCAGCACACGGCCATAGGGAGAAGCATGCCCACTCGGCGCTCATGCCCTGTTGCCTGGCAAAGTCACGCATGATCTTCATGGAACATGAAATTGGGTCTGCACATGGAACAGACCAGCCTTCAATAAAGCGACCAGCCATGGTCGCCCGGCACCTACAAGGTTCATCGCATCACGGGATATCGGCCGACCAGTCTCTGCCATCATGGGAGGCTCAAGTCCATACCGAGCATCCTGGCAATGCCGAAAGTGAAGAGCAGCACCAACAGCAATGCCAGCACGAAGGCGGCTGCAAGCTTACCGCCCGTGCGCAGTAGCGTGCGCGTGTCCATCCCTTTCTTCTTGCCCTGGTCGTAATGCCACTTGATGGCGAAGAACATGCAGGTGCCGAAGATGAGAGCCTTGAACGCAACGAAGACTACAGGGACCCAATCGATCATTTTGAGAATTTCCAGCCTATGACTTGGCACTGTCTATTGTGAAGAACACAGCCTCCCAGACGAGAGAGGCGAAAACGTCAGCGATTTCCATACAAGATGGGGGCGCTGTACGCTCTGAGGCATATTACTTAAAAGCAATTTCCATACATTGAGACAAAATGTCCCCGTATGAAAGCCATACAAGATGACAATTTGCCAATCTGGTTACCGCGATTGTCCATCCATGGTGGGCCACGTTTTTTGCAGATTGCGGATGCCTTGCAGGCGGCCATGGCAAACGGATCTTTGCTCCCGGGTGACCGCCTGCCTCCGCAGCGCCAGTTGGCAGCACAGTTGGGTGTCGACCTGACGACAGTCACGCGTGCATACGATGAAGCCAGACGCCGCCATTTACTGGAAGGACGTGGCGCTCGGGGTACTTATGTCGCGGCTCCGAAAGTTGAACTGAGCACTGTCCTCGACCTGAGCATGAATACCCCACCACCGCCGGATGGCGTGGACTTCGACGACATGTTGAAACAAGGCCTGTCTCAGGTCTTGATGAGGGCAGATACTGCGTTGCTGATGAATTACCACCTGGGCGGGGGAAGCGACTCCGACCGCAAGGCGGGAGCCCAATGGCTGGAACCGATGCTGGGACCGCTGGATGCTCGGCAGGTCGTTGTCTGCCCGGGGGCGCAAGCGGCGATCGCTGCATTGATTCTTGCGCTGACAGAGCCCGGCGAGGTGATCCTGGCAGAGCCAACGAGTTATCCGGGCCTGCGTACCGCCGCGACCCAATTCGGTCGGCACATCATTGCGGTGGAGGCCGATCAGCACGGGATGCGGCCTGAGAAATTTGAGCAAGCCTGCCGCCAGCACAAGCCCAGGCTGGTCTACCTCAATCCGACACTGCAGAACCCGACCGCCATCACCATGCCCGAACGCCGGCGCAAGGAACTCGCCAGCATCGCGAAGCGCTGCAATGTACGCATCGTCGAGGACGATCCCTACTGGTTGCTTGCCGATGTCCCGCCGCCGCCCATTGCCGACTTGGCCCCGGAACAGGTGGTCTACATCTCAACGCTGTCGAAATGCCTGACGCCCGGCCTGCGTGTTGCCTTTGTGCTCATGCGTGACCCGCATGAACGCGAACGCTTCCTGGTCGCGCTCAGATCATTTGCACTGATGGTCGCTCCGCTGACGGCGGCCCTCGCCACACAGTGGATTTTCGACGGTTCGGCCACCGGATTGATGGAAGGCGTACGCCAGGAGGCGCGCCTGCGCCACTGGATGGCCAGAGATATCCTGGCGGGGCGATACAGCGGCGCCGGAGACGGCCTGCATGTATGGCTGGAGCTGCCGGGGTATTGGAACTCCTCCCAACTGGCGCGTGCCGCCGACAGCGAGGGCATCGCCGTCACCCCGGCGGAGGCATTTGCCACGGCGGCAACCGGCAGCGGGTCCGTGAATGCCATTCGGATCTCCTTGGGCAGCATCAAGGACCGCGGGCGTTTACAGACGGGTCTTCAGCGACTATCTCATCTGCTTGCGCGACGGCCCGAGTCGTTCAACGCTGCTGTGGTTTAGCTGCCCAGGAAACTCGGTGCATCTTTCAGAAGTTCTCCCAAGGAAGTCGCACCGGGGTTTGCTGCCTCAGTATTTATCTATCGTGAGATCACGCACGAAAGCGGACAAGCTGGAAGAAGGCGGCCTGAGCTTTGCAGGCCAACGCCTTCTTTGAGTCGACAGCAGGCCTGAGACATTCTCAATTCATCTCAGCCAAATAAAGCCAAATACAAAAAGCGCAGACTCAAGCTGCGCTCTTTATTTTGATAGCTGCAAGCGCTTATACAGCAAGCGCTGCAGCCATTTTCACTTCAAATCAACGGGCCGTGGTGTCCGACGCGATGGGGATGTAGAAGTCACCACCTGCCTTGTTGAACTCCTGGGCCTTGGCCTGCATGCCCACGGCAATGCCCTGCTCCGCCGCCACGCCCTGGGCCTTGGCAAAGTCGCGCACTTCCTGGGTGATTTTCATGGAGCAGAACTTGGGGCCGCACATCGAGCAGAAGTGCGCGACCTTGGCGCTGTCCTTGGGCAGGGTTTCGTCGTGGAACTCGCGCGCCGTGTCGGGGTCCAGGCCCAGGTTGAACTGGTCTTCCCAGCGGAAGTCGAAGCGCGCCTGGCTCAGTGCGTCGTCGCGCGAGCGGGCGCCCGGGTGGCCCTTGGCCACGTCGGCGGCGTGGGCCGCGATCTTGTAGGCGATGATGCCCTGCTTGACGTCATCGCGGTCGGGCAGGCCCAGGTGCTCTTTGGGCGTCACGTAGCACAGCATGGCGGTGCCAAACCAGCCGATCATGGCCGCGCCGATGGCGCTGGCGATGTGGTCATAGCCGGGGGCGATGTCGATGGTCAGCGGGCCCAGGGTGTAGAACGGCGCTTCGTGGCAGTGCTTGAGCTGCTCGGTCATGTTGGCCTGGATCATGTGCATGGGCACGTGGCCCGGGCCTTCGATCATGGTCTGCACGTCGTGCTTCCAAGCGACTTGAGTCAGCTCGCCCAGCGTGCGCAGTTCGGCGAACTGTGCTTCGTCATTGGCGTCGGAGGCACAGCCGGGACGCAGACCGTCGCCCAGCGAGAAGCTCACGTCGTACTGCTTCATGATGTCGCAGATGTCGTCGAAGTGCTCGTACAGGAAGCTCTCGCGGTGGTGGGCCATGCACCACTTGGCCATGATGGAGCCGCCGCGCGAGACGATGCCGGTACGGCGCTGGGCCGTGAGGTGGATGTAGGCCAGGCGCACGCCGGCGTGGATGGTGAAGTAGTCCACGCCCTGCTCGGCCTGCTCGACCAGCGTGTCGCGGAAGATTTCCCAGGTCAGGTCTTCGGCGATGCCACCGACCTTCTCCAGCGCCTGGTAGATGGGCACGGTGCCGATGGGCACGGGCGAGTTGCGCACGATCCAGTCGCGTGTGGTGTGGATGTTCCTGCCCGTGGACAGATCCATCACGTTGTCTGCGCCCCAACGGATGGCCCAGACCAGCTTTTCGACCTCTTCCTCGATGCTGGAAGTCACGGCCGAGTTGCCGATGTTGGCGTTGATCTTGACCTTGAAGTTTCGGCCAATCGCCATTGGCTCGATCTCGGGGTGGTTGATGTTGGCCGGAATGATGGCACGGCCGCGCGCCACTTCGTCACGCACGAATTCAGGCGTAATGATCTTCGGGATTGCTGCGCCCAGGCTGTTGCCGGCCAGGCGCGCTTCGCGGGCCGCATCCTGCTGGTACTCGGCCATCCATTCGCGACGGCCGTTTTCGCGCAGGGCCACGTACTCCATCTCGGGCGTGATGATGCCACGCTTGGCGTAGTGCATCTGGGTCACGTTCTGACCGGACTTGGCGCGGCGGGGTTGGCGCTGCAGCGCAGCGGCTTCGGCGCGCAATTGCTCCACGCGGGCATCTTCCTCACCGCGCTTGCCGCCGTCGTCCAGAGCCACGCGCTGGCGGCCCACATAGTATTCGCTGTCGCCACGCGCTTCGATCCAGCTGCCGCGAATGCTGGGCAGGCCGCTGCGCACATCAATCGTCACAGCAGGGTCGGTATAGGGGCCGGAAGTGTCGTAGACGCTGACTTGCTCGCCATTGGTAAGCGCGATATCGCGCACCGGCACACGCAATTCGGGATGAATGGCCCCGTTCAGATAGCTCTTGGTCGAAGCCGGGAAGGGCTGGCGCGACTGGGCCAGCAGTTCGGCAAAGCGGGCGGCATCGGGCGCGTTGCCAGCAGCGGGCGTGAAGATCAGATCGGGGGCATTCATCGCAGTCTCCAAAAAGCGGTTGAAGTTCATCAAACGCTCCGTGGAGTGCGGCCCTGCTCTGATTTCCCTCCTGGCTTGCGACTGCGCACCGAATCTGGTGCCTGGTCAATGAGCCTTGCGCGCTGCAGCCGTCCAGAAAAGACAAAACCCCAGTGCGCGAGGCGCCTGGGGTTGCTGTGCCGTGGAGGTTGAGGCTTGTTCCAAGATGGCTTGCCTGCTTGCCTACCGGCCCTGCTTCAGGGTCCCGCTCTTCTTCCGCCGGTATGAACCGGATCAAGTTCGTCGGGTTCGCTATTCAGCAGTTTTGACAACCACCTTTCGCATCTCAGCGCTTTCGCACACCCCGGAGCTGCATGCAGTATAGGCCCAATTCACATCCGTTCAAATCCAAAGATGGCTGTTTAACTGTGCTGACCCACAAGTGATTAATCCAGCCCCTGCAGCGACAGCCATTCGCTGCTGCTGGCACGGCCCGAACGCCACTGGTTGATGGGCGCGCTCGCGTCCTCGTAGCCCAGGGCAATGCCAAAGGCAATCTGGTAGCCCTCGGGTATGGCCAGTTGCTCGGTCAGCATGTCGCTGTACATGCGCCAGAAGCCCTGAGCGCAGGTAGCCAGACCTTTTTCCACGGCCAGCAACATGAAGGACTGCAGATAGATGCCCAGATCCACCCATTGCGCATAACCCATGCGCTCTTCCACTGCCACGAAGATGCCCACGGGCGCGCCGAACATCTGGCCGTTCTTGGCCAGCTGAGCGAGGCGCGCGGCCTTGTCCTCGCGGCCGATATTGAGCGCACGGTACAGGTCTTCCCCGTTTTCAAAGCGGCGGCTGCGATAGGGCTCCCACAGCCCTGGTGGATAGGACAGACCGGGGCGCTGTACAGGTTCGGTCGCCTTGACCTTGGCGCTCAGATCCTTGAGAGCCTGTCCTCCCACCGCAGTCACACGCCAGGGCTGCATATTGCCGCCGGACGGTGCCTGCGAGGCTTTTTCCAGCAGCTCCCTCACCGTAGCGCCATCCACGGCCTGCGGCGAAAAGGCGCGTACCGAGCGACGCTGCTGCAATGCTTGACGAATATCCATTTCTTCTTTCCCAAATTGCTGCACTGCAGTGTAGAAGCCTCTGGCGTTTTCCAGAGTCGCCGTGGATACCTTGCCCGGTGCTTGCCCTGATGGCACGGCCTGCGCCAGCTGCGACCATGCTGGCTACCCAACGCGGTGATTGGGTACCCACCATCTCAGGAGATGACTCTGATGAAGCCTCGCTCTGTTTGCTCTGCTACCGTTTTTTCCCCAAGAACATTGACGCTGGCGCTGGGCTGCCTGCTGGCCGCCGCAGGCGCTCAGGCGCAGGACAAGATTCGCATCGGCTTCATCACCGATATGTCGGGCCTCTATGCCGATGTGGACGGCAAGGGCGGCGCCCTGGCCGTACAGATGGCCGTGGACGACTTTGGCGGCAAGCTTCTTGGCAAGCCCATCGAGGTGCTGACGGCCGACCACCAGAACAAGGCCGATATCGCGGCCAGCAAGGCACGCGAATGGTTCGACACCTTGGGCATGAACATGCTGGTTGGCGGCACCACCTCCAGCGCCGGCCTGGCCATGGGCAAGGTGGCCGACGAGAAGAAAAAGGTCTACATCATCAACGGCGCTGGCACCTCGGCCCTGACCAATGAGCAATGCAGCCCCTATTTCGTGCACTATGCCTATGACACCGTGGCACTGGCCAAGGGCACGGGCAAGGCCGTGGTGGAACTGGGCGGCAAGACCTGGTTCTTTC
Organism: Comamonas sp.; assembly: GCA_031277805.1. GTDB lineage: Bacteria > Pseudomonadota > Gammaproteobacteria > Burkholderiales > Burkholderiaceae_C > Comamonas. The sequence goes on from JAITLR010000009.1 coordinate 11,319, forward strand.
TGACGGCCGACTACGCCTTTGGCCATGCGCTGGAGGCCGACACCACCCGCGTGGTCAATGCCGCCGGTGGCAAGGTGCTGGGCAGCGTCAGACACCCGCTGAACACGGCAGATTTCTCCTCTTTCCTGCTCCAGGCCCAGAACTCCAAGGCTCAGATACTGGGCTTGGCCAATGCAGGCGGAGACACCATCAATGCCATCAAGTCCGCACGCGAATTTGGTCTGACCAAGACCATGAAGCTGGCCGGCCTGCTGCTGTTCAGCTCCGATATCCACAGCCTGGGCCTCAAGGCCACGGAAGGCCTGATGTTTACCGATAGCTGGCATTGGGACCTGAATCCAGAAAGCCGCAAGTTCTCCGACCGTTTCTTTGCCAAGTTCAAGAAGATGCCTACATCGCTGCAGGCAGCCGACTACTCGGCCACCATGCAGTATCTGAAACTGGCCGAGAAGCTGGGGACAACAGACGCCGACAAGATCATGGCGGGCTTCAAGGCCACGCCGCTGTCGGACTTCTATGCCAAGGGCGTGGTCCGCCCCGATGGCCGCTATGCCCACGATATGTACCTGCTGCAAGTCAAGGCACCAGCCGAATCGAAGAAAGCCTGGGATTACTTCAAGGTGCTCAAGACATTGCCCGGTGATCAGGTCTTCACCACCAAGGAAGAGAGCAAGTGTGCGCTGTGGAAGTAGCACGCTGACCCGGGCCCGCGATACCGCTTGAGCCCAGGTTGAACTCAAGAAAAAAGCCAGCGTCAGCGCTGGCTTTTGCTATTGAAATCCGAGCTTCAGGCGCTTGATGTACCTGTGCTTGAAGCTTATTTCCCCATGATCTGGTCGATCTTGTCCTTCTGAAAGGCTTCGGGTCGCTCGGACTCGCAAGGCACGCAATCCTTGACATGGCCCTGGATCGAGAGCTTCTCGATCGCAGCCCACAACAAGGCAATCTGCTTTTCATGGCCGGCAGCACCTTCGGACAGAGAGCGCATGGCCTGGGCCACGGGGTCGACTTCGGCCGTCACGCCATAGGCTGTGAAACCGCTCTTGCCGCAATCATCGTCTGCCGCAGCAGCCGCTGGCGTCTTGGCGTCGACCTTGGAAGTGAGCTCATGCTCGGTCACATCGGCGCTCTGCCCGGTCTTGCTGGGAATGATGCGCGCCGGAATGCCCACGGCCGTGGCACCTGCGGGCACGGGCTTGATGACCACGGCATTGCTGCCGATCTTTGCGCCATCGCCCACCTCGAAGCCGCCCAGCACCTTGGCGCCGGCGCTGACCACGACGTTCTTGCCCAGCGTCGGGTGGCGCTTGGCCCCCTTGTACAAAGAGGTCCCGCCCAGCGTCACACCGTGATAGATGGTGCAGCCGTCGCCAACCACGGCCGTCTCACCGATCACCACGCCCATGCCGTGGTCAATGAAGACCTCTCGGCCTATGACAGCACCCGGGTGAATCTCAATGCCCGTCAGCCAGCGGGCCATATGCGAGATGAAGCGACCCAGCCACTTGAGGCCATGCGTCCAGCACCAGTGCGCCGGGCGCTGCAGCCAGATGGCGTGCAGGCCGGGGTAACAGGTGATGACCTCCCAGGTGCTGCGAGCCGCAGGGTCGCGGTCGAGAATGCACTGGATGTCGGAGCGCAGGCGATCAAGCATCAAATAACAACGTGAGGAAATGTTTAGCTTGTGAAGTCTAGCGGGTTGGCGGCTCGCTCTTGAGCATGGCTTTGGCAACACCGCGCAGAATATGGATTTCTTCCTGCGTCAGCTGCGCGCGATTGAAAAGCTGGTTAAGCCGAGGCATGAGCTTCTTGGGCGCGGCCGGATCGAGAAAGCCAATATGGGCCAGAGCCTGCTCCCAATGGCCCAGCATCCCCTGAACCTGCGCCATATCGGCGCGGTTCACTTCTGGCGTGTGTTCCACCACAGGGAAGCCGCCCAGCGCCTCGCGCCAGTCATAGGCCACGACCTGAATGGCCGAAGCCAGGTTCAGCGAGCCGAACTGCGGATTGGACGGAATCGACAGCGCCACATCGCAGCGGTAGACATCGTCGTTGCTCATGCCAAAGCGCTCGCAGCCGAACAAAAAGGCTACGCCCTTCTGGTTGCACACCGCTCCCGGCGTCGACTGGTTATCGGTCAATTCCTCATCAATCGCAGGCACAGAGCGCGTATCCAGCTCACCTTTCAAGAGCAACTCGAAATGCTGGCGCGGTGTGCGCGTGGGCGGGCCAAAGTCGCGTGGCGTCATGGCCGTGGCGCACATATGGCTGATGCCGCCCAGGGCTTCGTCCAGCGTGTCGACGATACGTGCCTTGTCCAGCACATCGAGTGCGCCGCTGGCGCGCTGTATGGTTTCTTCCTTGCGCAGCACGTTCTTGTAACGTGGGCGCACCAGTACCAGGTCGTCAAAGCCCATGGTCTTGAGCGCACGGGCTGCCGCGCCCACATTGCCGCAATGGCTGGTTTCAATCAGTACGAATCGGGTTTTCATCAGCACAAAAGGCCTCACTGTGGCCTTGATAAAACAGAACACATGCGCTGCCTGCTCTCTCTCACGCAAACCGCAAGACCCCGGACAAACCCCTCGGGTCACCGGGCTGAACAAGCAAAAAAAACGCAGGCTGGGTAGAATTGCGCCTATTGTCGCCGCCCCGCATCGCCGGTCGCGGCTTTTTACGTTCTTACCCGCGTAGTTCAGCCCACCATTGCTCCGGGCTGCAGCGCCAACGCACTCACAATTTATGTCGAACTCCCTGCACCCCATGCTCAACGTGGCCATCAAGGCTGCTCGCGCCGCTGGCGCTCTCATCAACCGTGCCGCACTGGATGTGGAATCGGTGCGCGTTGCGCAAAAGCAGGTGAACGACTTTGTGACCGAGGTAGACCAGGCAGCCGAGCGCATCATCATCGAGACGCTGCTCAACGCCTACCCCCAGCATTCCATCCTGGCCGAAGAATCGGGCAGCGAGCATGGTGCCAAGAACTCCGACCATGTCTGGATCATCGATCCTCTGGATGGCACCACCAACTTCATCCACGGCTTCCCCGTCTACTGCGTGAGCATTGCCCTGGCCTACAAGGGCAAGATCGAGCATGCCGTGATCTATGACCCCAGCCGCAATGACCTGTTCACGGCCACCAAGGGCCGTGGCGCCTATCTGAACGAGCGCCGCATCCGCGTCTCCAAGCGCACCCAGCTGCGCGACTGCCTGATCTCCACAGGCTTCCCCTTCCGCCGTGGCGACAATTTCAAGCAATACATGCTGATGCTGGGCGAAGTCATGCAGCGCACCGCTGGCGTGCGTCGCCCCGGCTCTGCCGCTCTGGATCTGGCCTATGTGGCCGCCGGCTTTGCCGATGGTTTCTTTGAGTCTGGCCTGTCCATCTGGGACGTGGCAGCGGGCTCTCTGCTGGTCAGCGAAGCCGGTGGTCTGGTCGGCAACTTCACAGGCGAAGCCGACTTCCTGGAGCAACGCGAAATCCTGGCGGCCAACCCACGCATCTACGGCTCGCTGATCCCCGTGCTGGGCAAGTACAGCAAGTTCGCCACTGCAGGCGAAAAGGCAGCCGTGCGCCAGGCCGTCAAGACTGGCGAATTCGAGACTTCCTCCGAAGAAGACGCCGAAGCTGCTGTGGAAGAAGGCCAGAAGGCCGCTGAATAAAAACGGCAGTCACCCCACGATTGCGCAAAGGGCCTGGTCCGGTGGATCAGGCCCTTTTTTATTGCCACCGGACCGCCCCGACCCGACCCCTTCGAGGGGCAGCGGCTACACGGGGGTGAGCAAGCGTGGTTTTTTACTGCCCCTCGGGCAATAGCGCTACCTTGAGGAGCAGGGGGCCAACGTGGGAGCTTGTTCCTCTCCACAGAATCCACAAATTCCTTATCCAGAATCTGCCCCAATGACAATCGGGCTGAAACTATGATGGATTTCTTCAGCCAGCACTGGACGCTGGCTATCGACTGGGTCTCTGCGCATGCGGTGACACCAGTGGTCAATACGCTGAACATTGCCGAGGCTGCAGGCGACCCGCGCGAGATCGCGGCAGGCATTCTGATTGCGCTGCTGCAGCTGTTTCTGATTGCCGGCGTGATGCGCCCGCTGGAGAGCCTGCTCCCCGCCGAGCGCTGGGCCGATCGCCGCCACACCACCGTGGATCGCCACTACACCCTGCTCATGCTGCTGGGACTGTTCCCGCTGTTCAGCTTTCTGGTGCTCATGCCTTTTGCCCACATGCTGGGCGGCGGCCCGTCCACCGAGGAAGCCAGCGGCCTCAAGGCCTGGTTCCCCTGGTTCGAGCAACACCCCTACATCCTGTTTGCCGTGTACTACGTGGTCTACGACCTCACGTATTACTGGATGCACCGTGCCCAGCATGTGATTCCCTGGTGGTGGGCCATGCACAGCATGCACCACAGCCAGCGCCAGATGAGCTGCTGGAGCAACGACCGCAGCAACTATCTGGACGGCATGCTGCAAAGCTTTGTGCTGGCCACCGTAGGCTTGGCGATGGGTGTGGAGCCTTCGGAGTTCGCGCTGCTGGGCCTGCTCAGCGAGCTGGTGCAGAACTTCTCCCATGCCAACGTGGCGCTGCGCCTGGGCTGGCTGGGCAAACTGGGCGAGCGCCTGCTGGTCGGCCCGCGCTTTCACCGCAACCATCATATGCTGCGCGATGCAGACCGGCCCGAGCGCCACAACTGCAACTTCGGCCAGGTCCTGCCCTGGTGGGATCAATTGTTCGGCACTGCCCTCTATCACAATGAAGAGCTGCGTCCCACGGGCGTGAGCGACCCCGAAGTCGATGCCGACAACGAGCGCGGCCTGGTCGGCATGCAGTGGTATACGCTGCGCCGCTTCTGGGGGGCTGTCACCTGCCGCGCAGGCTGGCGCCTGGGCGATGTGTCTTTCGGACCCGGTTACCGGCCCATCCATGACGAAGATTCGTCCCAGCCCGCTCCGCTGCCTCAGGGATCGCGCCCCGAGGTGCAGTAAGCCCAGATTGGAGTTTTCAGTACCTCATGACTCCAGGTAAGGCTGCATCAGCGCCTCGAACCATTCGATGAACACCGCCAGCCGCCGTGAACGCTGACGGCGGTGCGAATACAGCAGACCCACGGGCATGGAGGGTGACCGGTAGGACGGCATGACCTCGACAAGACTGCCGGCAGCCAGCAGATGCTGCACGTCGTAGCGTGGAATCTGCATCAAACCCAACCCTGCTTCGCAACAGGCGATATAGCTTTCAGCGTTGTTGACCACCACGCGGCTGGGCAGAGTCAGCGTCCGCTCATCCACCCCCTCTCCCCTGCCCTCCACATAGGTCCAGGGCAGTTCGCGCCCGGTATGTGGCGACGCATAACCCACGGCCCAATGGCCTTGCGCCAGATCGGCAGGCTGCTCGGGATGGCCATGTTCGCGCAGATAGGCGGGGCTGGCGCAGTTGATCAGTGCAATGCGTCCCAGCGGACGTACAACCAGGCTGCTGTCCTGCAACGCACCAATGCGCACCACGCAGTCCACGCCTTCCTGAACCAGATCCACCATCCGGTCGCTGGAGCCCAGCACCAGCCGCAGCGCCGGGTGGCTACGCAGCAGACCGGGCAATGCAGGCACCAACAGGCGGCGCGCAATGCGACTGGGCACATCGATACGCAACTGGCCCACGACCTGACGCACCCGCGCCTGGAACATCTGCTCCATGTCTTCGGCTTCGGCCAGCAACGCCCGCGCGCGGGCCAGCAACTGCGTGCCGTCAGCCGTCAGGCTGACCTGGCGCGTGGTTCTGTGCAACAGCCGCGCGCCGACCTGGTCCTCCAGCTGCTGCACGGCCGCCGACACCGTGGCACGTGGCAGCTCCAGCGCATGGGCAGCCTTGATGAAGCTGCCCATCTCTGCCACCTGCACAAAGATGCGATACCGGTCGATTCTGTCCATGGAAAGACAGCATAACCGGCACCAGACCGCTGCAACGCTTACTTGGTGGTGTAACCGCCGTTGATCAGAATTGTCTGCCCGGTAATCCACCAGCCGTCGCTGACCAGGTGACGGATAAAGGGCACCACGTCTTCGATATGCGTCAGACCCGATGGCGAGAACGGCGACAGCGCCGCAGCTGTCTTGTGATAGGCCACGGCATCAGCGCCCTCCTGGCCGTAGAAGAAAGGCGTATCCATGGGGCCAGGGCCCACGGCCGTGACCGAGATGCCGCGCGCACCGAACTCCTTGGCTGCGGCCCGCGTGAAATGCTCCACCGGCGCCTTGGTACCCGCGTAGGAGGAATAAAACGGCGTGAACGCCCCCAGCAGCGAGGTCACCAGCGTCACGATCTTGCCGTTGTCATTGACATGCCGACCCGCTTCCTTAAGAAAGAAAAAGGCCGCCTTGCTGTTGACGGCGCTCATCTCGTCGTACTCGGCCTCGGAAATTTCCAGCAGCGGCTTCTTGAGCACCTTGCCTACGGTGTTGATGGCGATATCGGGCCGGCCCACGGCCGCCACCGCATCGGTGAACAGTCTCTCGACTGCAGTGGCGCTTGTCAGGTCGCCCTGCAGCGCCACGGCCCAGGCACCAGCGGCCTGCACTGCCGCCACCGTGGCTTCGGCATCGGCTCTGGAGGATGCGCTGTTGTAGTGGATGACAACAGCCTTGGCGCCCTTGGCCGCCAGATCGCGGGCAATCAGCCCGCCCAGGTTCTTGGCGCCGCCGGCAATCAGAACGACCTTGCCGCGAATGGAATGGTCTGCCATGGAATCTCCTTACCTATTGTTGGGTCTCGTTTGAAGAGGTCCCAGCTTAGGCAGGTCGGAGCCGGCGATAAACCGTCCGCGCCGGGATGGATCATCCAGAAAGCGCGAACAATCCGGGCCTCACATTTCACCCAGAGGTTTATCGCTCTCGTACATATAGCGACGCGACCAGGGTATCTGCTGCGCACTGCGTCCGGCCCTGCGACAGACGACCTGGAAGATGGACACATCGTCGTTCTCGAACGCATGAGCACAACCGGCCAGATACACGCGCCAGATGCGGAATTTCTCCTCGTCCACCTGCGCGTGGATCTGCGCTGCGTGCGACTCGAAGTTCTCGGTCCAGATCGACAGCGTGCGTGCATAGTGCCGACGCAGGCTTTCGACATCCAGCACTTCCAGGCCGCCGCGTTGCATGGACTCCAGCGCCAGACTGATGTGCGGCAGCTCGCCATCGGGGAACACATAGCGGTCGATGAAATCACCACCGCCCAGCGAGACTTCGCCGCTGTCCGCGTCGGTCGAGGTGATACCGTGGTTCAGCGCGATGCCGTCCTCGGCCAGCAAATCGTGCACGCGCGAGAAATACAGCGGCAGATGCTTGTGCCCCACATGCTCGAACATGCCGACGCTGGTGATGCGGTCGAACTGCCCCGGCACGTCGCGGTAGTCCTGCAGGCGAATCTCGATGCGGTCCTGCAGGCCCGCGGCTCGCACGCGCTCGGTCGCCAGGTCGAACTGATTCTGCGACAGCGTCACGCCCACGCACTGCGCGCCGAATTGGCTGGCCGCACGCAACACCAAAGCGCCCCAGCCGCAACCTATGTCCAGCAGGCGTTGACCGGGTTGCACCCGGATCTTGGTGAGGATGTGGTCAATCTTCTTGCGCTGGGCTGTTGCCAGATCCTCATCGCCATTCTCGAAGTAAGCGCATGAATACACCATGCTCTCATCGAGCCAAAGCTTGTAGAAGTCGTTCGAGACGTCGTAGTGGTACTGGATGGCCCTGCGGTCGCTGGCCTTGCTGTGGCCGAAATGCCGCGCCACGCGCGCCAGCCGGCCCGTGCCCGCCGCCGTGCTGCGGGCCAGTGCGTAGCTCACGTTGATGATGTCGGCCAGACGCCCGTCAATGTCGAGCAGGCCCTTGATATAGGCCTCACCCAGATGGTCGAGGCTGGGGTCCAGCAGCATGGGTAGCGCAGTCGCGCTCTGCACCTTGATGGTGACCTGCGGTGTCACGAACTCGCCAAAATCAAGCTGCTGCCCGTTCCACAGCACCAGCCGGGCCGGCACATTCGTTTGCGACTTCACCTGCTGCGCCCATTGCGAAAGTTTTTTCTCCCAGAACATGGCATCTCCTTGATCCAAAGCCCACCCAGGCTCACTCCAGTCTTGCACCCGCCTGTGACGAAACTGCGTCAGTGCGCAGGCCGGGCCGCGCCAGGCCCAGACGGCCGTTGACCTTGTCCAGATTGATTTCATGGGCCAACAGCATGTCGGTCAGGCCCTGGCGTATGAATGCGTCGTCCACCATGGGCAGCAGCTCGTGCAGCTTCTTGACCACCCAGCCCTGGCCACGGTTCAGAAAGGCCAGGCGCTCATCCAGCTTCTCGAAGGCCATGGCCTTGTCGTAGAAAGCACCGGTGCGCGAACTCGGCGTGCCCTGCAGGCTGCGGATGGCGCGCATCAGCATGGCGCACCATTTCACTTCATCGCGGTGCACGGCCTCGATCAGCTCGCGCATGTCGCCGTCCTGCGCATGGGCAGCGCTGCGCAGTGTCACGCGCGCACCGGCGCGCTCGGCCTCCAGAAGCTCGTCCAGCCTCGCGATGACGGGCGCATGCCGCTCGCGCTCCACATCGGCCGCATAGCAGACCGGCGAGGCCACGTCCACAGTTTCCCCCTCCAGCAACCGCCAGTGCTGTGCTGCCTCGGCCACGATGCGCTGCACCCGCTCACCTGCGGGTTCCACCGAGGTGATACGGTCCACGCCCTTGCCTGCATACAAGGCCATGGCTTCGTAATTGCCAGTCATGGAACGCAGCGGCGAATCGGTGCTGAACAGATAGATGGGCCGACCCTCTTCATCGCCGATCACGGTGCGCTCCAGCACGGACGGATCACCGCGCTCGCAGCTGGTCACGCTGTTGGCCAGCACCCGCACAGCAGCATGTGGCGGCCAGTTGATGTGAAAGTCCTCGGTCAACATCGTGTCCCCGGCATGGGCCTGCACCAGACGCTGCTTGTGATAGTCGTGTGCAAAGGATTCATGCGTCGCCATCAGGGCCGTGCCCAGCACGGCGGCCTGGGCGCCCTGCGCCAGCACGCGCGCCACGTCGCGTCCATCGGACAGGCCACCCGCAGCAGCCACGGGCACGCTGACCACCGACAGCACCTGGTTCAGCAACTCCATCAGCGGCAGGCGGCCGCGCACATGGCCCCCGGCTTCCACGCCCTGGGCGATCAACGCCTGGGCACCGGCCTCCTGCGCCAGCAGTGCCTCCGCTGCCGAGCCGACCTGGTGTACGACCACGATGCCGGCCTCGCGCAGCCGGGCAATCACCGCGTGATCCACATCCCAGAACAGCCCCACCACCGGCACGCGCAGCGCGATGCACAGCTCCACCTGATCACTCAGCAGTTGTGGATCGGTGGCAGCCGGAATCAGGTTCACGCCGAAGGGCCGGTCCGTGTGCTGGCGCACACGTTCCACCTCGGTGCGGATCAATGCCGGCGGCTCGCGCACCATGCCGAGAAAGCCAAAACCACCTGCCTCGGTCACCGCGACCACCAGCTCCGAGCGCGACACGCCGCCCATGCCGGCCAGCAGCACCGGATGGCGGCAACCCAGCAGATCGCACAGCACCGTGCGCGGCAGAGGAGAGGCTTCCGGAGAAAGGCTGTGCATGGCGGGGCTCCTGCAAGAAGGACAGAGACAGCCCCATGATGGACTCTCGCTTCAATGCACACAAACGAATTATTATTTCAATTCATATCAATTATTTTGCATTGATACCATGGACATCGATCTGGCCCGCACCTTCCTCGAAATCGCCGACAGCGGCAGCTTTGTGGCAGCGGCCGAGCGCCTGCACCTGACCCAGACCGCCATCAGCGCCCGCGTGCGCACGCTGGAGCAGCAACTGGGGCGGCCGCTGTTCGTGCGCAACAAGGCCGGTGCCCGGCTGACGCCAGCCGGCGAGCGCTTTGTGCGCCATGCCGCCAGCCTGGTGCAGGGCTGGGAGCGTGCGCGCCAGCATGTGGCGTTGCCGCCGGGGCGCGAGCACGGCATCAGCGTGGGTGGCGAACCCAGCATCTGGCATCCGCTGCTGGCCGACTGGCTGGTCTGGATGCACCATGTCTGTCCCGAAGTTGCGCTGCGCGCCGATGTGGACGCGCCAGCCCGGTTGCTGGACCGCGTGGAAGACGGCTCTCTCGACATGGCCGTGCTCTACAGCCCGCCGCAGCAGCCCCGCCTGGTCTGCGAGCTGCTGCTGGAGGAAAAGCTGGTCATGGTCACCAGCAGCGCCGATGGCCAGCTCGACCCCGAACGCTATATCTACGTGGACTGGGGCCCGGGCTTTGCGGCCAGCCACCGCGCCGCCTTTCCCGAGCTGCCCAATGCGCCAGTGACCATCTCGCTGGGCCCGCTGGCCCTGACCTATCTGCTGACCGTGGGCGGCGCCGGCTACTTCCGCTCGGGGACGGTAGCGCCCTTCCTTGCCAGTGGCGAACTGTTCGCCGTGAACCATGCGCCACAGTTCTCCCATTCGGTCTGCGCGGTCTATGCGGCCGAGCACGATGAGGAAGCGCTGTCCCGCGCACGCCAGGGGCTACGCATGATTGCACGCCAGGAGGCACAGGAATCGCCCGGGCCGACCCAGCCGATCGCGGCGAGACCTGTCACAGCCTACCGAGGCCTGTCGCGGCGAATCCCCGGATCACATGTCGGCTCAAAACCAGCGCTGTAGCAACAAGCCGCCTGCAACATCCCCGCAGGATGGCCGTTGCTCGTGCATGGACAATAATGTTCACCCCTTTGCCGGCCGCCTTGCTTTCGTTCGTCGAATTCCCGCGAGACTTGCGCAAGACTGCGCCCACAGCCGATGGCACGGCAGACTCAAGCCATGGGCTGGCAAACCACCATTCCAACTAAGTGATTGATTTGAATTTTTGTTATGAGTGAACCCTGGATAAATCAAACACTTAGCGCAGCACCACTGGAGTTCCACACTCCAATGTTCCAGCAGTATTTGCCGCTCAAGGCCCAGCATCCCGACACGCTGGTGTTCTACCGCATGGGCGACTTCTACGAGCTGTTCTTCGGCGATGCGGAGAAGGTCACGCGCCTGCTCGACATCACTCTGACCTCGCGCGGCCAGACGGCGGGCATGTCGATTCCCATGGCGGGCGTACCCTTCCATGCGCTGGAAAACTACCTGGGCCGCCTGATCAAGATGGGCGAATCCGTGGCCATCTGCGAGCAAGTCGGCGAGATCGGTGTAGGCAAGGGCCCCGTGGAACGCAAGGTGGTACGCGTGGTCACGCCCGGCACGCTGACGGACAGTGAACTGCTGTCGGACAAAAGCGAAGCCATTTTGCTGGCCCTGCACACCGCAGGGCGCCAGCGCGTCGGCCTGGCCTGGATGGCCGTGACGCAAGGCCGCATCCACATGGCTGAATGCGCGGCCGACGAGCTGGGCGCCTGGCTCTCGCGCATTGCACCCAGCGAAGTGATCTACAGCGCCGGCGTGACCGAGCGCTTCGAGCAGAACCTGTTTGCCATCAAGCATGGCGGCTCCATCGCCTGCCCTCTGTCGCCGCGCCCGGACTGGCAGTTCGACACAGGCCTGGGCGAGCGCAAGCTGCTGGAGTTGCTGGGCGCTGCCAGCCTCAAGGCCTGGGAGGCCGAGGACCTGGCGCTGGCCCACGCCGCCAGCGCCGCCCTGCTCTCGTATGCCGAGCACACGCAGGGGCGCAACCTCACGCACATCCACGCCATCCAGGTGCAGCGCGACGATGAGCTGATCGCGCTGCCGCTGGCCACGCGCCGTAACCTGGAGCTGGTCAAGACCTTGCGCGGCGAGGATTCGCCCACGCTGTTCTCGCTGCTCGACACCTGCATGACAGGCATGGGCAGCCGTTTACTCAAAGCCTGGCTGCTGGAGCCCGAGCGCAGCCGCAAGAGCGCCATGCAGCGCCTGGAAGCCATTCGCGTGCTGCGTGGCGCGGGCCATGCCGTGGCGGCGCCCTGGCAGGCGCTGCGCGCCGAGCTCAAGGGCGTGAGCGATGTGGAGCGCATCACGGCGCGCACGGCGCTGCGCCAGGTGCGCCCGCGCGAGCTCGTGGGCCTGGGCAAGACGCTACAGAAAGCGAAGCTGCTGGCGCAATCCGGGCAAGCGCCTGCGGCTTATTTGACCCAAATTTTTACCGACCTGGTGCCACCCGAAGGCTGCGCCGAGCTGCTGGCCCAGGCCATCATGGAAGAGCCCGCAGCCCTGGTGCGCGACGGCGGCGTGATCGCTTCGGGGTTCGATGCCGAGCTCGACGAGCTGCGCGCCATCCAGAACAACTGCGACGAATTCCTGCTGGAGCTGGAAGCCAAGGAAAAGCTGCTCACCGGCATTCCGAACCTGCGCGTGCAGTTCAACAAGGTGCACGGCTTCTATATCGAGATCACCAACAGCTACAAGGATGCGGTGCCCGAGCGCTACCGCCGCCGCCAGACGCTGAAGAACGCCGAGCGCTACATCACGCCCGAGCTCAAGGCCTTCGAGGACAAGGCCCTGTCGGCCCAGGAGCGCGCGCTGCAGCGCGAGAAGTGGCTGTACGAACAGGTGCTGGACCAGCTCCAGCCCCATGTACCAGCGCTCTCGCGCGTGGCCCAGGCCATAGCCGCCCTCGACGCCCTCTGTACGCTGGCCGAGCGCTCGCTGACGCTGAACTGGGCCGAACCCGAGTTCGTGAGCCAGCCCTGCATAGAGATCGAAGCCGGCCGCCACCCCGTGGTGGAAGCACGCATGGCCGAGACTTCGAGCGGCAGCTTCATCGCCAACCACACGCGCATGAACCTCAACACACGCATGCAGATCATCACCGGCCCCAACATGGGCGGTAAATCGACCTATATGCGCCAGGTGGCCCTGATCGTGTTGCTGGCCAGCATGGGCAGCTATGTGCCTGCGGCCAGCTGCCGCCTGGGGCCCATCGATGCCATCCACACCCGCATCGGCGCGGCCGACGATCTGGCCAATGCCCAGTCCACCTTCATGATGGAGATGACCGAGGCCGCACAGATTCTGCACGCGGCCACGCCACACTCCCTGGTGCTGATGGATGAGATCGGCCGCGGCACCAGCACCTTCGACGGCCTGGCCCTGGCCAGCGGCATTGCCTCGCAGCTGCATGACAAGACCAAGGCCTTCACGCTTTTCGCTACCCACTATTTCGAGCTGACCGAGCTGCCCGCGCGGGCCAAGGCTGCCGTCAACGTGCATGTGGGCGCGGCCGAGGCCGGCCACGACATCGTGTTCCTGCACGAAATCCAGGCCGGCCCTGCCAGCCGCAGCTACGGTATCCAGGTAGCCAAGCTGGCCGGCATGCCGGCCGCCGTGCTGCACCACGCGCGCCACGCGCTCGAAGCCCTGGAGGCCAAGGCCGGCGAGGATGATCTACAGGTCAACCTGTTCGACGCACCGGAGCTGGTCGAAGATACCCCGGCCCACAGCCCGCTGGCCCAGGCCCTGGCCGACATCAACCCCGACGCTTTGAGCCCGCGCGAGGCGCTGGAGGCGCTGTACCAGCTCAAGAAGCTGAGCGCCGCCTGATCCTCAAGCCTCCAGCAGTTGCTGGTGCTGGCTCCGCTGGGGCTTGTCACCCAGCTTGAAGGCAGAAACCTCCCCCATCAGGCGCGCGGCCTGCTCACGCAGGCTGGCCGCAGCAGCGGCCGACTGCTCGACCAGTGCGGAGTTCTGCTGCGTGGCATCGTCCAGTCCAGCCACCGACTGGTTGATCTCGGCAATGCCGCGCCCCTGGGTCTGCGAGGCATCGCTGATCTCCTCGATGATCTGCGTCACCTTGGCCACGGCGTCCAGCAGCTCCTGCATGGTGGCGCCCGCATGCTCCACCTGCTGCGATCCGCTGCCCACCTGGGTCACGGAATCGGTGATGAGCTGGCGCACTTCCTTGGCCGCCTCGGCCGAGCGCTGGGCCAGGCTGCGTACCTCGGCCGCCACCACGGCAAAGCCGCGGCCCTGCTCGCCGGCGCGCGCAGCCTCCACGGCCGCATTCAGCGCCAGGATATTGGTCTGGAAGGCAATGCCGTCGATCACGCCGATGATGTCGGCAATCTTGCGCGACGCGTGGTTGATGCCCTCCATTGTCACCACCACCTGCTGGAAGGCCGTGCCACCGCGCTCGGCCACACCGCGTGCCGACTGCGCCAGATCGCCCGCGCTGCGCGTGGCCTCGGTATTGGACTGCACACTGTCCGTCAGCACCGACAGCGATGCCGCCGTCTGCTGCAGCGCGCTGGCCGCCTGCTCGGTGCGCTGGCTCAGGTCCTGGTTGCCCTGGGCCACCTCGGAGCTGGCCACGGAAATCGAATCGGCCGCATGGCGGACCGCGCCCACCATGCGCTCCAGCGAGGAGACAAAGCGGTTGAAGGCCGAGGCCAGCGCCCCCACCTCGTCATTGCTCTCCACGGGCATGCGGCGGCTCAGGTCGCCATGGCCGTCGGCAATCTCTTCGAGCATGCGCGCTGCGCGTCCCACGGGCGCCGCAATGGCCCGGCTTACCAGCCAGATCACCAGCAGGCCTATGCCACCGCCCACCAGGCCGGCCACGGCCGAAGTCAGCGCAATCGTGCGGCGCACGCCGCCCAGCACCTGGGCCTCGGGCAGCTCCGCGATCACGTACAGGTCCAGCTCGGGCACATAGGAAGAAGCAATGATCTGGCGGCCCGACGGCGCCTCGTACATGGCATGGGCAAAGCGCTCGCGCTTGAGCAGCGCGGCGCTGAGATCGGCGCTGAAGCCGGGGCGGTCCTTGAGCCAGTGCTTGCCGTCCACCAGCGCCGGGTCGCGGTGTACAAGAATGCTGCCGTTGCCCCGCACCAGGTAGACCGAGCCAGACTCGCCCACCTTGTAGGACCGCACGGCCTGGGCCAGCTCATCCACCGACAGACCCAGACCCGCAATGCCCTGCCGGCCCTGGCCCGCATCGAAGCGGACATTGATGAACAGCATGTAGACGTTGGAGCTCACATCCTTGTCGATCTCCAGCACCTGCGACTTGTCGCTGGCCAGCAGATCGTAGAACCATTTGTCGCCCTCGCCCTTGGGAGCCAGCTTGCGCAACGGACCCTGATCGCCAAAGTACTGACCCGTGCTGCCCGACACCCAGAACACCGAGGAGGCCTTGGCCTGCTGCTTGACCGCCTGAGCGTATTTCACCCAGGCCGCATTGCCATCCTCTGGCTCTCCTGCTGCCTCCCAGTCCAGCACAAAGCTGTTGCCGGCCACGGACTTGGCCATGGCCAGCGGCGTGCCAATCTGGCGCAGGATATCGTTGCGGATCTCCCCCACCACGGCCGGCAGTTCCTGGCCCACCACGCGCTCGCGCAGGCTGGCACCTGTCAGAACAAAACCCAGCACCGTGGAGATGGCCACGAACAGCAGCAGGCAAGCCAGCATGCTGGACATCAGCTTGGTCCGTATCGACAGATTGCGAAACACGTGCATTGGGGCCCTCCTCTGGCCGACTGTAAGTAATTGTTCCTACAAGGAGCGGCATCTTCTCACGCGTCAACTTCATGCGTCTCAGGGACTTCCTCATCCGTAGCCTGTGCCTGGGTATGGGCGCAGCCGCAGCCGCTGTTCCTGTACCGCCACCGGCAATATTCAAACCCTTCTAGAATCGCCTTGCAGCGCGTGTTCATCGCTACTTTTTTTGAAGCATCAAACGCTTGCTGCATATTGCATTCATACGGTTTTTATTATTATATTTATCACCCATGACATACTGCGTCGCTCTCAAGATCAACGCCGGTCTTGTGTTCCTGTCCGACTCGCGCACCAACGCCGGGCTGGATCAGATCAGCACCTTCCGCAAGGTCATGCTGTATGAACAGCCTGGCGAGCGCTTCATGGTGCTGCAGTCGGCCGGAAACCTGGCCATCTCCCAATCCATACGCGAGCTGCTGGAGAGCTTTCAGCTGCACGACAGCGCCACCGATGAATATCTGAGCATCTGGAATGTGCGCAGCATGTTCGATGCCGCCCGCGTGCTGGGCGCTGCCGTGCGCCATGTCTATGACCGCGAAGCCGCAGCCCTGCAGCGCGCGGGCGTGGACTTCAATGTCTCCATGATCTTCGGCGGCCAGATCCAGGGCGAGCGCATGCGCCTGTTCCAGGTCTACTCGGCCGGCAACTTCATCGAGGCCACCAGCGAGACGCCCTATTTCCAGATCGGCGAGTCCAAATACGGCAAGCCCGTGCTGGACCGCGTCATCACCTCTGAGACTCCGCTGGACGAAGCCGCCAAATGCGCGCTGGTGTCCATGGACAGCACGCTCAAGTCCAATCTCTCGGTGGGCCTGCCACTGGACCTGATCGTCTACGAGAACAACCGCTTTGCCACCGACAAGATCGTCTGCCTGGATGCCGACAACCCCTATCTGCGCATGCTGCACGATAGCTGGGGGGAGCGTCTGCGCCATGTGTTCGACAGCATCGAAGATCCAGCCTGGGATGGTGGCCAGACCGCCACGCCGATTCGCATGCATAGCCCGCGTGCGCATCCGCTGGCCAAGGTGGGGGCACCGGCTCCTGCGCAGTTTCAGAGCACGGCGGGTGCCGGCAACGAACCACCCGCCGCGTTGCGCCAGCCCGTGGTGCCAGCCCAGGCAGGCCTGAGCATGGCCAGTGAATATCAACGCTGGCAATCGGCCGAGGAGCAGGCCCGCCTGCAAAAGCAGGCCGCGCTGTCCAAGCGCTAAACTGGCGAACGCCCAAGAACGGGTTGACGACCAAAATCAGGTTCCAAAGGAACTTGTTGTCCCCCTTCGCTTTCAACCCGCGCCTTCCATGCCCCAGACCTCTGCCAGCGCCAGCCCCGCGAATACCTTGCCCATCGTGTTCGCGCATGCCAACAGCTTTCCCATAGGCACCTACCGCCTGCTGTTCTCCTTGCTGCGCCAGCGCGGCATTGCCGCCAGCGGTGTGCAGCGCTTTGGCCATGATCCGGTGCGGCCGGTCACCAACCACTGGCCGCATCTGGTCGATGAACTGATCGAATATGTGGAACAGCAGGTGCAGCAGCATGGCCAGCCCGTGTATCTGGTCGGTCACTCGCTGGGCGGAATTCTGAGCTTTCAGGCCGCCACCAAGCGCCCTGACCTGGCACGTGGCGTGCTGCTGATCGACTCGCCCCTGCTGGGCGGCTGGAAGGCCAATGCCGTTGGCCTGGCCAAGCAGACGCAGATCGTGGGCTCGGTATCGCCGGGCAAGATCAGCCAGCGCCGTCGCAATACCTGGGCCAGCAACGAAGAGGCGCTGGAATACTTTCGCAGCAAGAAAGCCTTTGCCCAATGGCACCCGCAGGTGCTGCATGACTATGTGGAGCATGGGCTGGTGGATCACCAGGACAAGCGCACCCTGCTGTTTCAGCGTGAGGTGGAGACCGCCATCTACAACACCCTGCCCAGCAATCTGAACAACCAGCTCAGGCGCAGCCCGCTGCGTTGCCCCGTAGCCTTTATCGGCGGACGCTCCTCGGTGGAGATGCGCCAGGTGGGCATGGAGATGACACAACGCATCACCAAGGGGCGCATCACGATGCTGGATGGCAGCCACCTGTTTCCCATGGAGCGGCCTGAGGCCACGGCGGCGGCCATCGAGGCCTCTTTGCTCAATATGGAGCAGAGCATTTTGCAGAACGCTTCGGTCAATGCTCTCAAATAGATAGCTTCCACCGTTTGATAGCTATCGGGTTCAGCTAGAAACCCGATTGAAACCAGCCAATGACAAGCGTTGGCAGCTATGAAAAAAGCCACTTGCAATCAGGCAAGTGGCTTTTTCTTTGTGGCTTGGAAAGCGGCTTACTGGTGCCAGCTGACCACGCCGGTATAGGCCGTCACCAGCACGATGATGCCGAAGACAATGCGGTACCAGGCAAACGGCACAAAGCTGTTGTGGGAGATAAAGCGCAGCAACCAGCGCACGCACAGCCAGGCGCTGATGAACGAGAACACCAGCCCCACCAGAAACAGCGGTGCATCGGCCATGCTCAGTGTGGCGCGCTCCTTGTACATGCTGTAGACGCCCGCACCAATCAGCGTGGGCATGCCCAGGAAGAAGGAGAAATCGGTCGCGGCCTTGCGCGACAGGCCCATCAGCATGCCGCCAATGATGGTGGAGCCGCTGCGGCTCATGCCCGGCACCAGCGCAAAGCACTGCACCAGACCGACCTTGAGCGCATCCATGACCGTCATATCGTCCACCGAATGCACGCGTGTGGCCGATGCAGGACGCTTTTCGGCCCACAGGATGATGAAGCCACCCACGATGAAGGTCGTGGCCACGATCACGGGCGTGAACAGATGCTCCTGCACCATCTTGCCCACAAGCAGCGCCAGCACCACGGCAGGCAAGAAGCCGACAAAGACATTCAGCGCAAACTTCTGCGCCTCGCGGCTGGTGGGCAGCTCCACCAGCGTGCTGCGAATCTTCTGCCAGTAAACCAGCATCACGGCAAAGATGGCGCCGGTCTGGATGGCGATTTCAAACACCTTGGCCTTGCCGCCGACAAAGCCCATCAGCGAGCCTGCCAGGATCAGGTGACCGGTGGAGGAAATCGGCAAGAACTCGGTCAGTCCTTCCACAATGCCCATGATGGCGGCCTTGAGCAGCAATAAAGTATCCACGCGAATCGTCCTTTGGATGCAGGGTTGCAAAAGCTGCACATTATCCTCCGCGCAGTTTCAAGCCATGGGGGCCAGCAGGCCTGCTCTGCAAGCAATCGCAAATTTTTACAACGCCCGGCTTCTTGACATAGGCAAAGCCTTCAAGCTGTGCTGCAATGCTCAGGCGTCGGCTGTCGGCGTTTTCAAAAACCTCATACATCATGAAAAAACTCGTTGTCCTGGCAGTAGTCTCCCTGGCTTGCAGCATGAGCATGGCCGCTGGCGACAAGCCCAAAACTGCCCAGCAGCAACTCATGGGCACCTGCAACACCGAAGCCGCGGGCAAGAAAGGCGATGAGCGCAAGGAGTTCATGAAGTCCTGCCTGTCCGATGGCCGCAAGCGCCAGCAGGAACGCATGAAGTCCTGCAACGTGGATGCCACCGGCAAGAAGGGCGACGAGCGCAAGGCTTTCATGAGCGAGTGCCTGAAGAAGGACTGATACCCGCCTTCTGCCCCGACTCCCACGGGCCAGCCAAAACGCCATGCATTGCATGGCGTTTTTCTTTGTACCCAACTACTAGGGAGCTACAAGCTGCCCACGCCTGGCCCGGCGCTTGCGCCACCAGATCACCACGCCGGTGATGGACAGCATGGCGACCATCACCCCCACCAGGGACATGAGCACGCGGCCGAAGGTACCGAGGATGCGCCCGCTGTGCAGGGGCAGCTGCAGCTGCACGAACACATCGGCACCCGTGCCATGCCAGGGACGATAGCTACCCAGCACCTCGCCGCTTTCCGAGCTTACATAGACATTGGACAGGCCCATGCCCATGGCACCGGTCTCGTCGTCGGGGTCGAAGAAGGACACGTTGTAGAACGGGAAGTCACCGCCATACCAGATGCCGCCGGCTTCCGTCTTGATACCAAGGCGCATGGCCTCCTTGCGCGCGATTCCTATGGCCTCGGCAAAACCGATCTGCGGCTCGATATAGCTGCCAAAGGGCGCAGGCTTGAGCGTTTCGTAGGGGCCTGGCGTGGTGGTAGAGATCTTGCTCATCACCGGATAGAACACCTCGCGGTAGAGGTTGATCGAGAACGAGGTGAAGGCCACGATGACGATCACGCCCCAGATCCACAGCGCGCCCGCACGGTGCAGGTCGAAGTTGAGCTTGTAGGCACCGGCCCCCCAGCGTATGCGCCAGGAAGGCAGCCAGCGCGACCACCAGGATTTGCCGCCAGCCTTCTGGCTCCGGGCCAATGCTCCGCCCTTTCGCTTCACCGGCAGGGTCAGCACCAGCGCCCAGAAGCTGTCGGCCAGCCACAGCAGCGCAAGGCCTCCCATGAACCAGTAGCCCCAGCGGTCGCTGCCCGCAAACGTGGGGCTGAGCAGGCTTTCATGCAGATGGCGCAGCCAGGGCATGAGGTTGCGCCAGCTCAGCGCCAGGCTTTTGGAGTCGCGATGGCCGGTGATCGTCCCTGTCACCGGGTCCACGAACACCGTGTTGTAGTCCAGCACATGGGGCTTGCCCGTGCCCTGATCCATCAGAGGGCGTACCAGAAAGGAGGCCGCCTCACCTTCGCGCAGGCCCAGGCTCATATAGGAAATCTCGACACGCGGATCGGCCGCCTGCACGACCTGCGCCAGCTGCAGCGGTGTCTGCAACTGACCGCGCCCCGGCGTATGCAGCATGTCGGCGTTGAGCCAGTCGTCGATTTCATGGTCCCACGAAAGCACCGCTCCCGTAAGGCCGGCCATGATGAGGAATGCCGCCAGAAACAGGCCCACCCAGCGGTGAACCACGGCCCACAGAGCTCTCATGCCTGCTCAGCCTCAGAAGTTGACCGTGGCGCTGACGGACAGCGTGCGCGGCGCAGACTGCACCAGATAGTTGGCGCCCGGATAGCCGCCCACCGAGGCCCAGTAGTTCTTGTCGAACACATTGTCCAGGCGCGCGCGCAGCGTCAGCATGCGGTCATTGCCCAGATCGACCAGATAGCGCGCGCCGATGTCGGTACGCGTCCAACCCGCAACTTTCAGAGTATTCGCAGCATTGGCGTACTGGCTTGATGTATGGGTCACACGCGCATTGAGTGCCAGGCCCGAAACGCCTGGCACATCCCAGTCCACCCCCAGCGTGGCCTGGGTCCTGGGCACGCCGATGGCGTAGCGGTTGAGCTGGGCCTCGTCGGCCGCCTGCTTGATCTTGGCCTGGGTCAACGTCAGGCCACCCAGCACGCGCAGGCCCTTGATGGGTTCACCGAAGACGGTGAACTCCATGCCCTGGTTGCGCTGCTTGCCATACTGGCCATAGACCTGATCGACCACATAGCTGCTGGGCACGTCGGTGGTGTAGAGGGCTGCCGTGGCACCCACGCCGCCGCGCTGCCACTTGACTCCGACCTCCTTCTGCTTGGACTTGTAAGGCGAAAACACCTGACCGGCATTGAGTACGGGCAGGCCGTTGGCCGAGGTCGGCGCCACCGCGCCTTTGGTCAGGGCTTCAATGTAGTTGGCGTAGATGGACAAATCTTCGGTCGCCTTGAACACCAGACCCAGCATGGGCGTGGTGGCCGACTTGCGGTAGCCATCTGTCTGCTGGCCACTGGTGTAGTCATAGCTGCTCTGGTCTATGCGTTGGCGGCGCAGGCCCAGCGTCACGCGCACACGGTCGTCGAGCATGGACAGCGTGTCGCCCAGGGCCAGGCTGTCAAAGCGGGTTTCGCCCACCTTGTGGGGGTTGGCCATGGAGCCGCCGAAGAAGGTATTCGCCGGCATGAGGCTGGCATAAGGGCTGTAGAGATTGTTGGTCACGCCGGACGCCATGGCCCAGGCACCGGTTTCCGTGGCGGAATAGGTGCTGGCCGAGGCCACCAGCTCATGGCCCACGCCGCCGGTCTGTAGTCGCGTGCGTAGGCCGGCTTCGGCCGTGCCCACACGGTCCTTGCGCACATTGTCAAAGCGCGTGCCCGTAGTGTCACCCTGGGCGTTGAGCACGGTCACGCCGCTGTTGATGTTGTCTTCCTTGCTGCGGCGCAGGCCACCCGCGGCCCAGGCGGTGGTGGAGTCATTGATATCCCACTCTCCACGCACGGTGGCAAACGCGTCTCGCTCGGTGGAGCGCGTCCAGTCCTGGCCGTAATTGATCTTGTTATCAGGTACGGCAGGAATGAAGCCCGAAGGCGTCACGCTGGGACGCCCACCACGATAACTGCTGCGCTGGTAGCCCACGTCGGCCGACAGGCGCACATCGCGGCTGCGCCAGTCCAGACCCACACCCAGTGCTGTCAGTGCACGGTCCTCGCCGTGGATGCCAGTGCCGCCGTCACGCCGCACGGCGTTCAGCCGTATACCCGCGCTCTGGTCCGGACCAAAGCGGCGCGACAGGTCTGCCGAAGCAAAAGCCTGGCCGCCGGTCTGTATGCCCGTGCTCAATTGCGTGAGGGGCTCGCTGCCTGCACGCTTGGGCAGCAGGCTGATCACACCGCCCACGCCGCTGCCCCCCGGGGCTGCGCCGTTGAGAAAGGCATTCGCGCCGCGCAGCACTTCCACACGCTCGAAGAATTCAGAGGCCACGTATTGGCGCGGCAGCAAGCCGTAGAGGCCGTTGTAGGCAATATCGTCCGAATACACGGGCATGCCGCGCAACATGTACAGCTCCTGGAAGTTGCCATAGCCACGCGCCTGGCGTATCGAAGGATCGTTCAGCAGCACATCGCCGACGCTCTTGGACTGTGTGTCCTCAATCAGCTGGCTGGTATAGGCCGTGGAGGAAAACGAGGAACTCTTCCAGTCCTGCGTGCCCAGGATGCCGGTACGTGCGCCGGTTGCCACCTGCCCGCCCGCAAAAGGTTTGGCCAGGCCCTGTGCCGAGGCATCGGCGCTGGCCTCCACGGTCACGGCCTGCAGGGTGGCCTCCTGGCCGGCGGTGTCTGCCACCTGGGCAAAAAGGGCTTGCTGGCTGCTCAGTGCGATGGCGGCCAGGGAAATCTGACGAAGGGAAAACATCTATTAAATCTTATTAAGAATGATTTTCATAATCATTTGATTTTATGTTTTCACCAACCAGAGCCGTGCTGCAAACACCCTGCTGCCGCCACGGCCACAGCGCCGGACAGGCTGCAAGCACCGGCACTTCGGTATAGACGGCAGCGTCCACTGCCGCGCATTGGCTGCCATCTGCACCAGCCCTCTGCAGCCCACGCCCGGTTTTCGCCGCTTCGTCGCAAAGCGCTGGAAGAGCAAACGCCTCATCCGCACAGTCATGGTCACCCACCCAGGAGAGCGCCATGCAACTCACACCTCTGATCGCCGTCCACATGAGCTGTGCCATTGCGGCCACCGCCATCGGCCCCATCGCACTGTGGGCCCGCCGCAGCGGCTCGGCCGCCCGGCCAGGTCTGCACCGCGCGGCGGGCTATGCATTTGTGCTGCTGATGGTGGCCACGGCCATTACCGCCCTCTTCATCCGTGACCACAAGCTGCCCAACTGGCAGGGCTTCACGCCCATCCATCTGCTGATACCACTCACGCTGACTGGCCTGGTCTATGCGTTCTGGAGTCTGAGCCGGGGCCGCATCGACCAGCACCGCCACACCATGCGCAGGCTGTATTTCGGCGCTTGCGTGACGGCAGGCATCTTCACGCTGGTACCGGGGCGGCTCATAGGCGACTGGGTCTGGCAGCAGGTGCTGGTGCTCTGAACCGCCAGCGGATTTTCCAAACATTCACCCTGAAGGAGTCCCATATGTCCGCCTATAACCACAATCTGACGGATTCACCCGACGAGCAGCTCAGAATGGCCCGGCGCCGCGCGCGCATGAAGCTGGGCTGGTATCTGCATGCCTCGGTCTATATTCTGGTGAACCTGGGCCTGACCACGCTGGCGGCGCTGCAGGGCCGGCACTGGGCCGTCTACCCGGCGGTCTTCTGGGGTCTGGGTCTGGCCATGCATGGCGCAACCGTCTGGATCAGCAGCCCGCACTCCGCCTTGTGGGCCCGCATGGTGGACAAGGAGTTGCGCGCCATGCAAAGCCCGAATAAAAAATAGCCCTGAGCCCCTGCACACCATGTTCATCACCCATCGCGCCATGCCGTCCACTGCTTCTGCGACAGCGTCCTTTCCTGCTCTGCTGCTGCGCCATGGCGCAGCCACCACACTGGTCTGCCTCTTCATCACCCTGGCCCTGACGCTGATGGGGCAAGGAAGCTGGGATGTGAACCTGGTCTATTCGCTGGCCATAGGCCTGCCCAGCTGGCTGAGCATAGAACTGGGCCGCATGCTGCTGAGCCGCGGCAGCGATATTCCCTGGCCCCAGGGCTGGCGCGGGGTAGTGCTGGTGGTGTTGGGCGGGGCTATCGGCTTTGGCATCGGCAACCTGATAGGCCAGACCTACCAAGCCCATGTTCAACCAGGACAGCAGCAGCCCCCCAGGCTTCTGTTTCCCCTGGTCATCACCATCATCACCGGCGCCGGCATGTCGGCCATGTACTACCTGATAGGCAAGTCGCGCTATCTGCAAATGCAGGCCGAGCAGGCACAGCGCCAGGCGGCCGAGGCCCAGCTTAAGCTGCTGCAGACCCAGCTGGAGCCCCACATGCTGTTCAACACCCTGGCCAATCTGCAGGTGCTGGTGGCCAGCGACCCCGAACGCGCGCAGGTCATGCTCCAGCATCTGATCGCCTACCTGCGCGCCACGCTGGGCGGCTCGCGCAGCCAGATGCACAGCCTGCGCTTGGAGTTCGAGCGGCTGGACGACTACCTGGCCCTGATGGCCATACGCATGGGAGATCGCCTGCGCTACACGCTGGACCTGCCCGAGACCCTGGCTGCCACACCCGTTCCCACGCTGCTGCTGCAGCCCCTGGTGGAAAACTGCATACGCCACGGCCTGGAGCCGCAACTGGCTGGCGGCAGTATCACGGTGACGGCACGCACATCGCAGGCAGGCGGCACCCTGGAGCTTTGTGTACACGATACCGGTCGGGGCCTGCCTGCGCACCCTGCCCCTGCAGCCTCTGCCGAAACCTCGGGCTTCGGCACGGCCCAGGTCCGTGAGCGGCTGTTCAACTGCTACGGCGAAGCCGCACGTTTCGAACTGAGCTCCGTCGATAGTGGTGGCACACTGGCGCGCATACTCATCCCGCTGCCGACATCCCACAAGGAGAGCTGATGCACGCACCGCGCGCCCTGATTGCCGAAGACGAACCCTTGCTGGCCCAGGCCCTGCAGCAGGCACTGGCCAAGGCCTGGCCCGAATTGCAGATCGCCGCCACCGTGGGCGACGGACTCAGCGCCGCTCAAAAGGCGCTGGAATTGCAGCCCGACATTCTGCTTTTCGACATCCGCATGCCGGGCCAGAGCGGCATAGACGCCGCGGCCGAGGTGGCCGACGCCTGGCCCGACCGGCAGGCCCTGCCGGCCCTGGTCTTTGTCACGGCCTATGACCAGTACGCGATCGCTGCCTTCGAGGCTCAGGCTGCAGACTATGTGCTCAAGCCTGTGCAGGCCCCGCGCCTGCAGCAAACCGTGCAGCGCCTGCAGAACTGGTGGCAGCAACGCCAGCAGACGCAGGTCGAAGCCAGCGACGATGCGCAGCAGACCCAGCTGGCGCAGCTGCTGCAACTGCAGTTGTCGCTGAATGCGGCGCAGCCCGCGCCGTTGCAGATCATCCAGGCCAGCGTAGGCAGCCAAATTCACATGGTGAGGGTGCAGGACATTGTCTATCTGGAGGCTGCAGACAAATACCTGCGCGTGCTGACCAGCGGTCAGGAATACCTGATCCGCACGCCACTCAAGGACTTGCTGCCCCAGCTTGATGGCCAGCAGTTCTGGCAGATTCATCGCGGCACCGTGGTCAGAGCCGATGCCATCGACCGCGTGCAGCGCGACGAGGCTGGGCGTCTGTGGTTGCAGCTGCGTGGTCGCCCCGAAAAGCTTGCGGTCAGTCGCCTTTATGCCACGCGCTTCAAGGCGATGTAGCTCCTTGTCACATCGTCATCACATCGTCCCAGGGCACGCCTTGCATGGCATCCCAATGCGCCACGATCACGCTGCGTGGCCGACCTGGTTTCTTCAGGTCTGCAGCCATGGCTGCCAGTGCCTGCTGCACATAACGCTCGGAAGGCTTGTCCAGCGCGGCCAGCGGTTCGTCGATCAGCACCAGCTGCGCCCCGCTGGCCCAGCCCGCCGCCATCCATAGCTTGCGCTGCGAGCCCGACGACAGGGCCAGCAGTGGCTTGTGCAGATGCGGCTGCAACGCGAAGCCTTGCACATGTTGCTCGAATTCGCTTTGCGACCAGTGCGGGTAGATCGTGCGCTGCAGCGCCACCCAGTCCGCCACAGGCATGCGGCTGAGCGCATCGCCCAGAGGCTGGCGCGGGTCCTGCCAGAAAAAGGCTTGCGCACTCAGTCCGGCACCGTCGGCAAAGCCGTAGCGCAGCGTCCCTGCACTCAAAGGCAACTGCCCGGCCAGCAGCTTGAGCCAGCTGCTTTTGCCCGTACCCTCATCGCCCTGCAGCAGGCATAGACCGGCATGCCAGCAGTGGGAAACCTCATTGGCCACCAGCCGCCCCGGGTAGCCGAAGTTGAGCTGCATCGCCTGCACCATGCAGCGCATGGCTGCACCGTTATCGACATCAGAATTCATAGCTGCATGCGCTTTATGAACAAGGGACAGCGCCCGATTTTCATCAATTCCTCACGCCAGAATATGCGCTGCAGCGCAGGCACAATGGCGTCCCTGTGAACTGCGGGCAATATGCCATGACTCTGGACTATCTCGAATTTGATTACAGCGAAGATGAAGAAGGCACGGGAACCTGGGATGCCATGGCCAGTGTCAAGGCCGAGCGCGTAGCTGCGCTGGCCGCCGAGATTGCCCAGCTGCTGCAATGGGCCCTGCGCCGGTTCGCCGGTCACCAGGGCGCCGTCGAAGAAGGCATGGACTGGGACTATGACCTGCAGTCCCAGGACGAGGATGGCCAGCCCCTGCCCGCCCGGTTTGACACCGCCAGCGGCCAGCTGGCATTGCAGGCCAGCGCCACGGGCTACACCACGGTCAGCCTGTCGCTGTCAGGCTCGGCCCGGTTTGGCGATGCACTGCGCGAAGCATTCGGGCTGGACGATTAATCCTGCCCCACCACGGGTTTCGCACCCGCCGCCACCTTCACCTCCGTCTGCCAGCGACCTGCGACGTTCTTGAGCAAGGTGTTCACTGCCGTCAGGCGGCGGCTTTGCACGCTGATCAGGCTGTTCTGCGCACTGAGCACCGTGGTCTGGGCCGACAGCACATTGAGATAGGCGACGATGCCCGCCTTGTACTGGTTGTTGGCCACAGTGAGCGATTTTTGCGCGGCAGCCAGGGCGTCGGTCTGTACCTGCTGCTCCTGGGTCAGATTGCTGGCGGCCACCAGGTTGTCCTCCACCTCCTGAAGTGCCGTGATCACGGTCTGCTTGTAGGTGGCGCCAGCCAGGTCCAGCGAAGCACGGGCTGACTCCACGGCGGCGCTGCGTGCACCGCCATCAAACAGCGTCATGGCCAATGCCGGACCCAGCGACCAGAACAGATTGGGCGCACTGAGCAGATCCGAGAGCACGGAATTGCGATAGCCCGCACCGGCCGACAGCGTGAGCGAAGGGAAATAAGCCGCGCGTGCCACACCGATCTGCGCATTGGCCGCGTAGACGCGGCGCTCTGCTGCGGCGATATCGGGGCGCTGCTCCAGCAAGGTGGAGGCCAGCATCTCGGGCACCACAGGTGGCTCGGGCAGAAGGCCGGTCACCGGCAAGCTGAAGGCCGCCGGTGCCTTGCCCAGCAAGGCGGCCAGTGCATGCTCAAGCTGGGCGCGTGTGGTCTGCGCTTCGATCAGGCTGGCCTGGGTGCTTTTGTACTGCGACAGGGCCTGGGCCACGTCGGCCGATGAGGCCACGCCGGCGCCATAGCGGTTCTGCGTGAGCTTGAGGCTTTGCTCGTAGTTGTTCAGGGTTTCCTGCAGGAACTGCATCTGTGCCTCGGCAGCGCGCAGCGAGAAATAAGTCTGCGCCACCGATGCCTGGGTGGACAGGCGCGCCGCCGCCAGATCATCGCTGCTAGCCTGGGCCGTGGCCTGATTGGCGTCGACGGCCCCCGAGAGCTTGCCCCACAGATCCAGCTCCCAGCTGGCGTTCAGTCCCAGCGAGAAGTTGTTGTTGATGCTGCCGCTGCGCGCCACATTGTCGCCATTGGTGTTGCTATAGGTTCCGCCCCCCGTCAATGCCCGCGAGCCGCTGCCCGTGGTGCCCAGGGTAGGCAGTTGCGCGGCGCGGCTGCTGGCGACTGCGGCCTGGGCCGACCGCAGCCGGGCCACGGCCTGGGCCACGCCAGGGTTGCCTGCCGCAGCCTCATCCTGCAGCTGGTTCAGCGTGGTATCGCCATAAACCGTCCACCACTGCTCAGGTACGGTCACGACCCGGCTGCCTGCGCCGTTTTGCGCGGGTTGCCAGACGCCGAATGCCGCCGCCTGCGGCGTGGCTTCCTTGAACTGGACAGGAACATCCATGGCCGGCACCTTGTAGACGGGCTGCAGGGAGCAAGCCGACAGCAGCACCGCAGCCACCACGGGCAGCAGACGCGGAAGCACCATCACCGATCGCTTCTCAAAAGTGAGCTGCTGGCGCTTATCCAGATTGGCCTGGATGCCTTTTTGATTCAAAAACAATGCTTGCATATTCTTCTCACTTGGCAACGGGCGCGGGATCTGTCGCCGAGGCAGAGGCATCGCGCCAGCGCAACCATGCCGGGCGCGCAGCCCAGCTGCGCAGCACGCGGTTACGGGCACGGTCCAGCAGCACATAGACCACAGGCGTGGTGTAGAGCGTAAGCAACTGACTGAGCAGCAGACCGCCCACAATCGCAATGCCCAGAGGCTGGCGCAGTTCGGCACCATCACCCCGGCCCAAGGCCAGCGGCAAGGCGCCAAACAGGGCCGCCATGGTGGTCATCAAAATCGGGCGCAGGCGCAGATTGCAGGCACGGTAAATGGCCTGCGCCGCCGTGACATGGCCGCCTTTTTCGCGCTCCAGCGCGAAGTCGATCATCATGATGGCGTTCTTCTTGACCAGGCCGATCAGCAGGATCACGCCAATGAAGGCGATCAGCGAAAACTCGGTCTTGAACAGCATCAGCGCCAGCAGCGCGCCCACACCAGCTGACGGCAGGGTGGACAGAATCGTCAGCGGGTGGACCAGGTTTTCATAGAGTATGCCCAGCACCAGATAGATGGTGATGATGGCCGCCAGGATCAGCAGCGGCTGACCCGCCAGCGCCTGCTGGAAGGCCCCCGCCGAACCGCTGAAGCTGCCACGAATCGAGACGGGCACGCCCAGCTCGGTCATGGCATTGCGGATGGCATCGTTGGCCTGCGACAGCGAAACACCCGATGCCAGGTTGTAGCTCACGGTACTGGCAGGCGTACCGCTTTGGTGCTGCACCGACAGCGGCGTGGTCGATGTCGTGACCTTGGCAAAAGCCGTCAGCGGTATCTGCTGCCCGGCGTTGTTGACAAAGAAGAAGCCGCGCAACGTCTCCGGACTTTGCAGATACTGGGGCGAAGCCGTCATCACCACGCGGTACTGGTTGAGCGGGTTGTAGATCACACCGACCTGGCGCTGGCCGAAGGCATCGTTCAAGGTGTTGTCGATCTGCGAGACCGTCAAGCCCAGGCGCGTGGCCTGGTCGCGGTCTATGACCAGCTTGGTCTGCATGCCGTTGTCCTGCACGTCGCTGTTGACGTCGGTCAGCTCGGGCAAGGTGGACAGCACTTGGCGAATGCGCGGCTCCCACAGGCGCAGCTCGGCCGTGTCGTCGGCCTGCAGCGTGTACTGATAGGAAGCCATGCTCTGACGCCCGCCGATACGCACATCGGTCTGGGTCATCATGAACAGGCGCGCGCCCGGCTCGTCCTTGAGCCTGTCGCGCAGACGGTTGATGACTTCGTCGCTGGAGACCTTGCGCTCGGCCATGGGCTTGAGCGACATGAACATATTGGCCGAGTTGGCCTGACCGCCGCCCGTGAAGCCCGTCACATATTCCACCGCAGGGTCTTGCTGCACCACGGCCAGAAAGCGTTTGATGCGCCGCTCCATGGCCTGGAACGAAGTGGACTGATCGGCGCGGATGAAGCCCATGACGCGTCCCGTGTCCTCGCTGGGCATAAAGCCTTTGTCGATGGTGGCGTAGAGATGGACGTTGAGGCCGATGACGGCAACCAGCGCCGCCATGACCACGGGCTGGTGACGCAAACCCCAGGCCAGCGTGCGCCGGTACAGCGCCGTGACACGCACCTCGAAGCGGTCCATGGCATCCGAGATGCGCTGCCAGAAGCCGTCCCAGCGGCGCTTGAACGGGCTTTGGGCGCGCTGTTCACGGCGGTGCTGCTCCTGCTCGGGCGTGCGCAGCAGGGCCGCGCACATCATGGGCGTGGTGGTCAGCGAGATCAGCATGGACACCAGAATCGCCGCCGACATGACCACGGCGAACTCGCGGAAGAACCGGCCCACGATGCCTGCCATGAACAGAATGGGCACGAATACCGCAATCAGCGACAGGCTCATGGAGACGACAGTGAAGCCGATCTCGCGTGCACCTTCGATCGCAGCCTGCATGGCGGATTTGCCGCGCTCCATATGGCGCATCACGTTTTCCAGCACCACGATGGCGTCGTCCACGACAAAGCCCGCGGCGACCGTCAGCGCCATCAGCGAAAGATTGTCCAGCGTGTAGCCGCACAGATACATGACACCGAAGGTCCCCATCAGGGACGCGGGCACGGCCACGGCAGGAATCAAGGTGGCACGTGCGCGGCGCAGGAACACGAAGACCACCATGATGACCAGGGCCACCGAGATGATCAACGAGTTCTGCACCTCCTTGACCGAGGCGCGCAGCGTGGGCGTGCGGTCGGAAATCACGGTCACATCGATGGCCGGCGAGATCGAGGCCTTGAGCTGCGGCAACAGGGCGCGCACCTTGTCCACGGCCTGCAGGATATTGGCATCGGGCTGTTTGAAGACCTGCAGCAGCACGGCGGGCTTGCCGTTCATCACGCCATAGTTGCGCACGTCCTGCACGGAGTCGGTGACATCGGCCACATCCGACAGGCGCACCGCATTGCCATTGTTCCAGCGCAGCACCAGCGGCGCATATTCGGCGGCCGTGCGGGCCTGGTCATTGGTGGCGACCTGCCAGTAATGATCTTCGCGCTCCACGGCACCCAGCGGCCGGTTGGCATTGGTGGCGCTGATGGCCGTGCGCACGGAGTCCAGCGACACGCCGTTGGCGGCCAGTCGCACCGGGTCCAGTTCCACGCGCACAGCCGGCAGAGCGCCGCCGTTGATGGTAGCCTGGCCCACGCCCTCGACCTGAGCCAGCTTCTGCGCCAGCACCGTCGAAGCCGCGTCGTACATCTGGCCGCGCGTCAACGAATCCGAGGTCAGCGCCAGCATCATGATGGGCGCGTCCGCCGGGTTGACCTTGCGATAGGTCGGATTGCTGGGCATGCCCGAAGGCAGCAAGGTACGCGCCGCATTGATGGCGGCCTGCACGTCGTGGGCCGCACTGTCGACCGTACGGGTCAGGTCGAACTGCAGCGTGATGCGCGTGCTGCCCATGCTGGAGCTGGAGGTCATCTCGTTGACCCCGGCAATCGCACCCAGCGCCCGCTCCAGCGGCGTGGCCACGGTGGCGGCCATGGTATCCGGCGCGGCGCCCGGCAGGCTGGCCGTGACGGAAATGGTTGGGTAGTCCACCTGCGGCAGTGGTGCCACGGGCAGCAGAAAGTACGCCATGCCGCCCACCAGCGCCATGCCTATGGTCAGCAGCATGGTGGCAATGGGGCGGAAGATGAAGGGCGTGGAGATGCTCATGGCTGGGCCTCACCAGGCCGGGCCTCGCCAGGCTGATCCTCGCCCATGACCTCGGCTTCGGAATGCGGCATATGCTTGACCGCAGGCAGGCCACGCCTGACACGCCAGCGCTCGGCCCAGTTCTCGAACGTCAGATAGATCACCGGCGTGGTAAACAGCGTCAACAACTGGCTCAACAGCAGACCGCCGACCAGCGTCACGCCCAGCGGGTGGCGCAGCTCGCTGCCCACACCGCCGCCTATCATCAGCGGCAGCGCACCCAGCAACGCGGCCAGCGTGGTCATGATGATGGGACGGAAGCGCAGCAGGCAGGCCTGGTGAATCGCTTCACGCGCATTCATGCCTTCGTCGCGCTGCGCCTCCAGCGCGAAGTCGATCATCATGATGGCGTTCTTCTTGACGATGCCGATCAGCAGCACGATGCCGATGATGGCAATGATGTCCAGGTCCAGCCCCGCCATCAACAGCGCCAGCAGCGCCCCCACGCCAGCAGACGGCAGGGTGGAGAGAATCGTGATCGGGTGAATCGTGCTTTCATAGAGCACGCCCAGCACGATGTACATGGTGATGACGGCCGCCAGCACCAGCAGCAAGGTGTTGGACAGCGATGCCTGGAAGGCCAGCGCCGCGCCCTGGAACTGCGCGTCCACCGACAGCGGGATCTGCCCCTCGTCGCGCAGTTGCTGGATGACTTGCTGAGCCGCATCCACCGCATGACCTAGCGATACGCCGGCAGCGGTGTTGAACGAAATGGTGGAAGCGGGCAGCTGGTCCACATGGTTGACGGCCAGCGCCATGGGACGCTCGCTCACCGTCGCAATCGAGGACAGCGGAACCGGCGCGCCATTGCTGGATGCGGCATAGACGCTTTGCAGCGCCTCGGGGCCGATCTTGAACTGCGGCGCCACCTCCAGCACCACGCGGTACTGATTGGACTGGGTGAAGATGGTGGAGATCAGCCGCTGGCCGAAGGCGTTGTAGAGCGCCGAGTCCACCGAAGCCACCGTCACTCCCAGGCGGCTGGCCTGGGCGCGGTCGATCTGCACATAGGCCTGACGTCCCTGGTTCTGCAGATCGCTGCTGACATCGAGCAACTGCGGCAGTTGCTGCAGGCGCTCCACCAGCGTCTTGGTGCTGGCCGTCAGCTGATTCATATCAGGCGAAGACAGCAGCAGCTGGTACTGGGTGCGGGCCTGACGGTCTTCGATCGTCAGATCCTGCACGGGCTGGGCATACAGACGAATGCCTGAAACCTTGTCCGCATCTTCAGCCAGGCGGCTCAGCACCACATTGAGAGCATCGCGCTGACCATGGGGCTTGAGGTCGATCTGGATGCGGCCGGTGTTCAGCGTGGTGTTGGTACCGTCGACGCCAATAAAGGACGAGATGGACGCCACGGCGGGATCCTTGAGCAGCTGCTCGGCCAGCGCCTGCTGGCGCTCGGCCATGGCCGCGAACGAGATGGACTGATCGGCCTCCGTGGTCGCAGCGATCGTACCCGTGTCCTGGTCAGGGAAAAAGCCCTTGGGCACGGCGAAGTACAGCAGCACCGTCACGGCCAGTGTGGCCAGAAACACCAGCCAGGTCAGCTTGCTGTGGTCCAGCACCCAGGTCAACATGCGGCCGTACCCGGCAATCACCTTGTCAAAAAAGCGTGCAACAGCGGCGCCCACGCCCTTGGACTCACGCGGCTCGCCCTCGGGCTGGTGGCGCAGCAGGCGTGCGCACAACATGGGCGTGAGCGTGAGCGAAACCACGGCCGAGATCAGAATCGCCACCGTCATGGTGATGGCGAATTCGTGGAACAAGCGCCCCACCACATCGCCCATGAACAGCAGGGGAATCAGCACCGCCACCAGAGAGATGGTCAGCGAAATGATGGTGAAGCCGATCTGCTTGGCGCCCTTCAGGGCCGCCTGCAGCGGCGCTTCGCCCTTTTCCACATAGCGGGCGATGTTCTCGATCATCACGATGGCATCGTCCACCACAAAGCCCGTGGACACTGTCAGTGCCATCAGCGTGAGGTTGTTGATGGAAAAGCCCGCCAGATACATGATGCCGAAGGTGCCCACCAGCGACAGCGGCACGGCCACGCTGGGGATCAGCGTGGCCGACGCGCTGCGCAAAAACAGGAAGATCACCATCACCACCAGCGCGATGGACAGCGCCAGCTCGAACTGCATGTCCTTGACCGACTCGCGGATGGTGACCGTGCGGTCGGTCAGCACCTGCACATCGATGGAAGCGGGCAGGGTTTCCTGCAACTGGGGCAGCAGCGTCTTGATCGCATCGACAGTGGCGATCACGTTGGCACCGGGCTGGCGGCGGATATTGAGAATCACCGCGGCCTTGGAACCTGTCTCCGGCGTGCCCGACCAGGCCGCAAGACGTGTGTTCTCGGCATCGTCCACGGTCTGCGCCACATCGGACAGGCGCACGGGGTTGCCGTTCTTGAAGGCAATGATGAGATCGCGGTACTCGGCCGCCGACTGCATCTGGTCATTGGCATCGATGGTCGATGCGCGGTTCGGGCCGTCAAAGCTGCCCTTGGCGGTCTTGACGTTGGCGGCCGAGATGGCGGTGCGCACATCGTCGAGCGTCATGCCAAAGCTGGCCAGCGCAGCCGGATTGGCCTGAATGCGCACGGCCGGGCGTCTTGCTCCGGCAATGGCGACCAGACCCACGCCCTTGACCTGGGACAGCTTGGGCGCGAGCCGGTTTTCCACCAGATCGTTGATCTTGATGACAGGCAGCGAAGGCGAGCTGATGGCCAGCGTCAGCACCGGCGCATCTGCCGGGTTGACCTTGCTGTACAGCGGGGGCATGGGCAGATCGCTGGGCAGCAGATTGCTGCCCGCATTGATGGCGGCCTGTACCTGCTGCTCGGCCACGTCCATGGACATATCGAGCGAAAACCGCAGGCTGATGACCGATGCCCCGCCCGAGCTGGTGGAAGACATCTGGTCCAGCCCGGGCATCTGGCCGAACTGCCGCTCCAGCGGCGCCGTGACGTTGGAGGTCATCACATCGGGGCTGGCGCCCGGATACAGCGTGGTGACCTGGATGGTGGGGTAATCCACCTCGGGCAGGGCCGAGATGGGCAGCAATCGATAGGCAAGAATGCCCGAGATCAGCACCGCCACCATCAGCAAGCTGGTGGCGATGGGCCGAAGAATGAAGAGACGCGAAAGATTCATGGTGGTGGCTGGCTTGAAGTTGCTCAGCGACCCGCGCCGTTGTTGCCGCTACTGCTATCCGCACCACTTGCGCCCTCCGCACGTGCAGCGCGCTCGGCACGCAGCTTCTGGAAGAAGGCTCGACGTTCCTCGGGCG
Organism: Comamonas sp.; assembly: GCA_031277805.1. Taxonomy (GTDB): domain Bacteria; phylum Pseudomonadota; class Gammaproteobacteria; order Burkholderiales; family Burkholderiaceae_C; genus Comamonas. The sequence continues at coordinate 46,206 of JAITLR010000009.1, forward strand.
ACAGGGCTTCCAGCTTGGCACGCTGCTCGGGCGTCAGCTGAGGCCTGTCGCCCCGGCCTTCTCCCTGTTCTCCACGCCCTGAGGCTGCAGGCTCGGCTGCAGGTCGTGCCTCTGCTGCGCTCTTGCCCGGCTCCTGCGGCCCCTTGGGCTGATCGGCGCCACCGGCCTTGTCCTGCTGCGCAGGCGCTGCACCGGTGGAGCCGCCCTTGCCGCCACGTTCGGCACGCAGCTTCTGGAAGAACTCCTTGCGCTCCTCCGGCGTCATCTTGGCAATCTTCTCGCGCTGCTCCGGCGTGAGGTTGCGCATGGCGCCACGCGGCTGGCTGGCTGCGTCCTGCACGGCCTGATCGACCTTCTTGACCTTGTCCGAATCGACCACATTGACCTGCGCACCCTCGCGCAGACGGTCTATGCCGTCCGTCACCACCTTGTCACCGGGCTGCAGATCGCCGCGCACGCTGACATAGTCGCCATCGGCCACACCCACGGTGATCTTGCGCTGAGTCACCGTGTTGTCGGGCTTGACCAGATAGACATAGTTGTTCTGCACCGCGTTCGCCGGCACGACCAGGGCCTGATCGATCTGCCGCACCTGCAGCTTCACATTGACGAACTGATTGGCAAACAGATGACCGTCGGCATTGTCGAAGGCAGCCTTGGCCTTGACGGTGCCCGTCGTCGTGTCGATGGTGTTGTCCAGCGCATTGAGCTTGCCCTTGGCCAGCATCTTCTTCTGCTCACGGTCCCATAGTTCCACCGGCATGGCCTGACCTGCGCGTAGCTGCTCGGCCAGCGTGCCGATATGGGCTTCAGGAATGGAGAAAGCCGCGTCAATGGGCCGTACCTGGGTGATGGTCACCAGCCCGTTGGCATCCGACGGGTTGACCACATTTCCCAGATCCGCCTGACGCAGGCCCAGACGCCCCGAGATGGGAGCCGTGACCTTGGTATAGCTGAGCTGCAGCTTGGCAGCATCGACCTGGCCCTGGTCAGCAGCCACCGTGCCCAGCAGCTGGCGCACCAGCGCTTCCTGGGTGTCGACCTGCTGGCTTGCGATGGAATCTTGCTTGAGCAGCTCACGATAACGTTGCAGGTCCAGCTGCGCATTCTTGAGCTGGGCCTGATCTCGGACCAGAGAGCCTTGCATCTGTGCCAGAGACGCCGCAAAACTGCGCGGGTCGATCTCGGCCAGCAACTGGCCTGCCTTGACCTCATCGCCTTCCTTGAAATGCAGCTTGAGCAGCTCGCCCGAGACCTTGGCACGCACCACGGCCGTGGCCCGTGCGCTCATGGTACCGATGGCGCTGATGAGCACGCGCATGTCGCGCTGCTCCACCACGCCCACGGATACAGGCTGCGCCTGACTCATGCCGCCGGGGCCTCCCGGCCCCATGCGGCCGCTACGACCACCGCGCCCACCCGAGGCCTGCGCTCCTGGTTTTGCAGCTGCAGACGCAGAAGGGTCAATGGCTGCGGCCTGTTTTTGCTGATACCACCAGGCTCCGCCACCGGCCACGGCCAGCAAGACGATCACGCCGGCCAGAACGCCGGGCTTGACCTTGCCCTGCTGTAATGAATGGAAGAAGGGAGTCTGAGGAGTTGTTCTGGGCATGGTGATGGGCAGGATGTACGAGCCTGGACAGGACTTACACAAACAAGGATGTACAACGGGTATTTCTATCGACGAAACGCCATGCCTGATCCGAATTTGCGCAAGTCGTACTGGATTGCGCCCAATGGTAGCCATTTGCCCGAAGCTTGCCGTCCGACGCCTATCGGCTTTGCCTGCATTTACCCTTGCTTTACCGATGGTTTACCTTCCCATACGGGGGTCTAAACAGTGCTGACTCCCATAACAGCAATACCCGTACACAGTCAGGGCATGCTCGAAAGTTATTGATCCTGCCCATGGTGGGCCTGTACCACCATGGCTATGACTCTGGCTCCAAGGAGAATATTCATGACCACAGAACGCCTGACCAACCACCCCGAAGAAGCCGCAGTGCGTGTGCCGCTGGAGCTGTATATGCGCGGCCACGCCGAAGACAATGCAGAGCATATGCGTGCAGCCTTCATGCCCACAGCGCGCCTCGAGTCCGTGCGCGAAGGCCCTCTGACTTCCTGGGATGTGGATTTCTACTGCCAGCGTTTCAAGAACACGCCCGCCGCCGACGAAGCCACGCGCCGCCGCGTGATCGACTCGCTGGACATCGTGGGCACGGCCGCCATGGCCAAGGTCACGCTCTATCACGGTGCCGTGACTTTCACTGACTACTTTGTGCTGCTCAAGACCGAGCAAGGCTGGAAGATCGCCAACAAGGCCTTCCACGCTCAACCCCAGTAATCGGTTCCTCTGATTGCCAAGCCCCGCAGCCCCAGGCTCCGGGGCTTTTTCTTTGGCTCTTTATTCCCGATCTCGCTCATGCAAAACGGTGACAGTACTGTTGCCTGACAAAGCCAGGTGCCCCTGCAAAGCCGACAAGGTGATCGTTTGATTGAAGGATGGAATCATTTGCTCAGCAGCCAGAGAGCCCCCAGCACCACGACGGCGCCCAGCGCCCAGGCCCACAGCGGTATGCCGCTTTTCTCATGCGGCGGCGCAACAGGCGCCGCATCCAGCTGCGCCTGCATGGCACTGGCCGCATCATGCTCCCAGGAGCGCGTATCGTGCTCGGCCACAGGTTCCTGGTCTGCATCTACCGACATGGAAGAGACAGGCACTTCCTCAGCCGGATAGCGCTCCTGCATCAATGCCTCGAAGCGGGCAAAGAAATCCTCGGCCATGTTTTTGGCAGCACCATCGATCAGCCGCTGCCCCAACTGGGCGATCTTGCCGCCGACCTGCGCCTGCACGTCGTACCGCAGCTCGCAATGGCTTTCATCCACGGGATTCAGCCCCACCTTGGCCTGCCCTTTGCCAAAGCCGGCCACCCCGCCCTGGCCTTCAAAGGCAATCGTGTAGCTCTGGGGCGGCAGCACATCGGACAAAGTGACCTTGCCATTGAACTTGGCCGAAACCGGGCCGACCTTGACGGCCATGGCCACGGCATAGGAGCCATCTTCGGCAGGTTCGAATTTTTCACAGCCCGCCAGGCATTGCTTGAGCGCCTGCGGATCATTGAGCGCCTCCCAGGCTTGCTGCTGGCTCACGGCCAGAGGACGGCTGGCATGCATTTCCATGAAGGTTCTCCTTGTAATCCAAGCTATTCAATGACTGGCCGCGGGTGTCTGCAGCAATCGCGCCAGATGATTTGCCAGTTGCTGCAGCGACTCCAGGTTGTGCACGGCCAGCATGGCATCACTGTGACGATGCAGCACACCAGCCCCCTGGGCCAAGGGGGCATACCCCTCAAAGCGCAACAAGGGGTTGAGCCAGACGAGACGGGCGCTGTGGCGCTTGATCCATTGCAGCTCCTGCTCCAGCTGCTGCGCATCCCCCGTATCCAGCCCGTCACTGATGAGCATTACCAGCGTGCGCCGTCCCACGAGGTGGCGCCCCGCTTGCCGGCGCAACTGGGCCAGGCATTCGCCCAGGCGCGTGCCGCCGCCGAAATCATCGATATCACTGCTGGCGCGCAGCAGCATGGCATCGGGGTCACTGAGTGCAAAAGCGCCGTTCAAATCACGCAAGCTGCTGCCCACGCTATAAACGTGGCGGCGTAGCTGCGGATAGCGCTGCGGGCTGCTGGCCTGATGCAAGAAAGCCAGCAGCAGGCGCGCATAGCGCTCCATCGATCCGGAGACATCGACCAGCGCCAGCCAGGGCATGGGCAACTTGCGGCGTCTGCGCCACTGCAGACTGACCAGCTCGCCACCGGTGCGCGCGGCAGCCTTGAGGCTGGCGGGCCAATGCACACTGGACCCCGAAAGCCTCAGCTCCGTTCTGCGACTGCGATAACCGGGCAGCGGCAGGCGTATGTCGCGCACCAGTTGCTGTACCAGTCGGTACTCGCTGGCACTGAGCTGATTGAAGTCGGCATGCTGCAGTCTTTGCCGGTCGCTGGCCGACATGGCGGCGTCCAGTTGCAGCTCGTCCTTGGCCTGGTCCCGCTTCTGTGCGGAACGAATGGCAGACAAGGCTTCCTGCACGCGCGGCCTGTGGCGCGGCTGGGCAGCCTCTGGCGAACGAGGCAGCAACTGGCTGAGCAGTTGCTGAGCCACCTCCGGGTTGCGGAAATACGCCGCAAACAGCTCTCGAAAAATGGCCAGATCCTGCTGGCGCGAAACCAGTACGGATTCCAGCGCGGCCTCTACATCGGCCTTGTCCAGCCCCACCAGCATCAGGCTTTGCTGGGCCAGCGCCATGCGCTCTGCATCCACAGCCACACCGGCGCGGCGCAGCGCGCGACCGAAGCCCAGCAGGTTGATGGGCAGCTTGCCGCTGCGCGCGTCGCCCAACCAGCTGACGGTGGAGCTTGCTTCAACCGCCTTCATGGTCTTCGGGCTGGAGCAATTGCTCCAGCCTCTCGGGCGTCAGCGCGGCCACATCCTCGCGCTGCTTGAACAGAATGCCCGCGGTCTCATGCACCAGCTCAGGGTCTATAACCAGGGTATCAAGCGCCACTAGGGCCTTGGCCCATTCCACGCTCTCGGCAATGCCCGGCGCGCGCGAGAAGGCATCGGCAAATGGCCGGCTGCGCAGCCGGCCCACAAAATCGGCAATCTGCGCAGTCAGCGCCTTGCCGGCCTCGGGCACGCGGGCCTGGACAATGGCCAACTCGCGCTCGCGGTCGGGATAGTCCAGCCAGTGGTAGAGGCAGCGGCGCTTGACGGCATCATGTAGATCGCGCGTACGGTTGCTGGTCAGAATGGTGACCGGCGGCACCTGGGCACGGATCACGCCCAGCTCGGGAATGCTGACCTGGTACTCGCCCAAGTATTCAAGCAAAAATGCCTCGAAAGGCTCATCGGCGCGGTCCACTTCATCCATCAGCAGCAGCGCACCGGGCGCCTGGGTCTGCAAGGCCTGCAGCAGCGGCCGGCGCACCAGATAGCAGCTTTGATAAAGCTCCTGCTCGATGCTGTCGATATCATTGCGGCTGCGCGTCGAGCTGCCGCCGGGCCGCCCCAAGGCTGCGGGCGCCCCCTCGGGGGGCAGCGAGGACACATCAGTGCCGAGCGTGGGGGCCCTCATTTCTGCGGCACGCAGATGCAACAACTGGGCTGCATAGTTCCATTCGTACAGTGCCTCACGCTGTTCCATGCCGTCATAGCACTGCAGGCGAATCATCTGACGCGACAGTACCTGGGCCAGCGCCTGCGCCAGCGCGGTCTTGCCCACGCCAGGTTCCCCCTCCAGCAACAGCGGGCGCTGCAGCTTGAGCGCCAGAAACACGGCCGTGGCCAAGCGGCGGTCGGCAAAATAGCCCACGCTCTGCAAGCTCTGCAGCAGCGCATCGACCGATTGGCAGACCACATTCACTTCACTATTCATAGCTGTTTGCGCTTATCCATAAAGCGTCTCAGGCCTTTTTCATTCAAAACCCTCTCCAGCAGCGCTTGCCCGCCGCAGAGGGTTGCGACCTCAACCCAGCATCTGGGTCACTGCACGCTGGGCTTGAACGCTGATGAGCTGAGCCCGGTAACGTGCACTGGCATGCAGGTCGCTATTGAGCTCGCTGTCATCGATCATCACACCAGCCGCCGATGCGGCGGTGAAGCTTTGATTGAGCGCGGCCTCCAGCCCTTGATGCCTGAACACCGACAGGCCAGCACCCGTGATGGCCACACGCACGCCTTGCGCCGTCTGAGCCACAAACACTCCCACCAGTGCAAAACGCGAAGCCGGCTGCTTGAACTTCAGATAGGCCGCAGCCCTGGGCACAGGGAAGCGCACGGCGGTGATGAGCTCCCCCTCTTGCAGTGCCGTGGTGTACATGCCCTGAAAGAAGTCATCGGCCGCAATCTCGCGCAGGTTGGTGACCACGGTCGCGCCCAGGCCCAGCACGGCACTGGGGTAGCAGGCCGCAGGGTCGTTGTTGGCCAGCGAGCCGCCAATCGTGCCGCGTGCACGCACCTGACGGTCGCCAATGCCGCCGGCCAGTTGCGCCAGGGCGGGAATGGCCGCCTGCACTTCGCGGCTGGCGGCCACATCGGCATGGCGCGTCATGGCGCCGATCTCGACCTGCGCGCCGCTGACGCGGATGCCAGCCAGTTCGACCACACCGTTGAGATCCACAATCGCGCCGGGCTGTGCCAGACGCAGCTTCATGGAAGGAATCAGGCTTTGCCCACCAGCCAGGAACTGACCGCTGGCCGCCACGGCCTCACCCGCCGTGTGAGGGTTGGAATAGCTAAAGGCGTACATATTCGTGTCTCCTTTTCATCAACCACGCGCAGCGTCAATGGCTTCCCACACACGGTGCGGGCTGGCAGGCATGTCCAGATCCTTGACACCCAGCGAATGCAGGGCGTCGAGCACGGCATTGATGACGGCCGGTGGCGAGCCAATCGCCCCGGCCTCACCACAGCCCTTGGTACCCAGCGGGTTGTGGGTGCAAGGCGTGCAGACTGTGCCCAGCTGGAAGTCAGGCAGATCGTCGGCGCGCGGCATGGCGTAGTCCATGAAGCTGCCGGTCAGCAGCTGGCCCGATTCGCGGTCGTAGACGCAGTTTTCCAGCAGCGCCTGACCAATGCCCTGTGCCAGACCGCCGTGAACCTGCCCCTCCACGATCATGGGGTTGATGATGGTGCCGAAGTCATCGACGGCGCTGAAGCGATCCACACGCACCACGCCTGTGGCGGGGTCCACCTCCACTTCGCAGATATAGGTGCCTGCGGGGAAGGTGAAGTTGGTGGGGTCGTAGAAGGCGGTTTCGTCGAGACCGGGTTCGAGCTTGTCCAGCGGATAGTTGTGCGGCACATAGGCCGTGAGCGCGATCTGGGCAAACGGGATCTTCTTGTCCGTGCCGCGCACCGTGAACTCTCCTCCCTCAAAGTCGATATCGGTGTCGCTGGCTTCCATCAGATGCGCGGCAATCTTCTTGGCCTTGGCTTCGATCTTGTCCAGCGCCTTCATGATGGCCGCCCCGCCCACGCTGATGGAACGCGAGCCATAAGTCCCCATGCCGAAGGGCACACGACCCGTGTCGCCATGGACGATCTCCACATGCTCGACGGGAATGCCCAGACGCGCGGCCACCACCTGGGCAAAGGTGGTCTCGTGACCCTGGCCATGGCTGTGCGAGCCCGTGAACACCGTCACGCTGCCCGTGGGGTGCACGCGCACCTCGCCGCATTCGAACAGACCTGCACGCGCGCCCAAAGCCCCCGCAATATTGCTGGGGGCCAGGCCGCAGGCCTCGATATAGCTGCTGTAGCCCATGCCACGCCTCAGCCCCTTGGCCTCGCTGGCTGCGCGGCGGGCGGCAAAGCCCGCCACATCGGCCAGTTGCTCGGCCTGATCCATGCAGGCGTGGTAGTCGCCAATGTCGTACTGCAGCGCCACCGGCGTCTGATAAGGGAAGCTGGTGATGAAGTTACGACGCCGGATTTCCGCCTGTGACAGATTCATGTCCCAGGCGCAGCGACTGACCAGGCGTTCAAGCAGATAGGTGGCTTCGGGCCGGCCTGCACCGCGATAGGCATCGACGGGCGAGGTGTGGGTAAACCAGGCATCGACCTCCACATAAACCTGAGGCGTGGTGTACTGGCCCGCCAATAGCGTGGCGTAGAGAATCGTGGGTACAGCGCTGGCAAAGGTGGACAGATAGGCCCCCAGATTGGCGTTGGTGTGCACACGCATGGCCAGAAACTTGCCGTTGGCATCCATGGCCATCTCGGCATGGCTAGCATGGTCGCGGCCATGGGCATCGGTCAGAAAGGATTCGCTGCGGTCAGCCGTCCATTTGATATTGCGGTTGAGTTTTTTGGCAGCCCAGGTCAGGCAGACATCTTCGGCATACAGAAAGATCTTGGAGCCGAAGCCGCCGCCCACATCGGGCGCAATCACGCGCACCTTGCTCTCGGGCAGGCCCATGACGAAGGCCGTCATCAGCAGGCGCTCGACATGCGGGTTCTGGTTGGCCACGTACAGCGTGTACTCGTCCATGGCGCGGTTGTAGCTGCCTATGGCCACGCGCGGCTCCATGGCGTTGGGGATCAGGCGGTTGTTGACCAGATCCAGCTTGGTGACATGGGCCGCAGCGGCGAACACGCTATCCACAGCCGCCTTGTCGCCGATCGCCCATTTGTAGCAATGGTTGTCAGGTGCGATGTCATGCACCACGGCGCCGGCCTTTTTGCCGCCTGCCGCATCAGCCACATTGACCACGGCGGGCAGGACGTCGTAATCGACCTCGACCAGCTCGGCCGCATCGCGGGCCTGCTGCAGGGTCTCGGCCACCACCATGGCGACCTGATCACCCACATAGCGCACGGTATCCAGCGCCAGAATCGGGTGCGGAGGCTCCTTCATGGGCTCGCCATTGGTGCTGGTGATCAGCCAGCCGCAGGGCAGGCCATTGATGCCTGCTGCGGCCACATCCGTGCCGGTCAGCACGCCCACCACGCCTGGCGCGGCCTTGGCTGCATCGATGTTGACGCTGCGCAGTCTGGCATGAGCATGGGGCGAACGCACAAAGACCGCATAGGTCTGGGCGCCCAGCGTGATGTCGTCGGTATATTGCCCGGCACCAGTCAGAAAGCGTTCGTCCTCGCGGCGCAGGATGGGCTCGCCGATATGCGGCAGCTTGGAAAAGTCAGATGCACCCATGGTGTGTCTCCTCTTCTGATGTCGATTAAGCGGCAGTCATGCCTTCGCGGCCTTTTTTGACGGCAGCGACGATGTTCTGATAACCGGTGCAGCGGCAGATATTGCCTTCGAGCAGCTCGCGTATTTCTCCATCGCTGGCCTGAGGGTTCTGCTGGCACAGGTCCACGGCACTCATCACCATGCCCGGTGTACAGAAGCCGCATTGCAAACCGTGACACTGCTTGAAGGCCGCCTGCATGGGGTGCATGGTTCCATCGGCAGCAGCCATGCCTTCAATGGTCTTGACCTCGGCACCCTGGGCCTGCACGGCCAGCATAGTGCAGGACTTGATGGCCTTGCCGTCGACCAGCACGGTACATGCGCCGCACTGGCTGGTGTCACATCCCACATGGGTGCCAGTCAGGTGCAGATGCTCACGCAGAGCCTGTACCAGCAGGGTGTTGGGGGGAACGTCAATGCTGGCCGTGCGGCCATTGACCGTGAACTGAACATTCATCGTGCTGCCTCCTGCCGGTGTTCGGCTTGATATGCGTGGGAATGTGCTTAGGCGACTTCCATGCTCGCCCGGTCAGCGTCAAACATCGCTAGGGTTGACCCCCAGGGCAAGGGCAAGGCGGGCAGATATTCTCAAACTGAGACACCCGCAGAGCCACATCTCGGAGCCATGCATGCCCCCCGCCAATCCCACCGCGCCCATGCCTGCCATCTCCCGCATGGGAGACCGCCACGCGTTGGTGACTCAGGCCCGCCTGCAGCTGCAAGGGCCCGCAGCAAGCCATGCACTGCTGCCCGCTGGCGTAGCGCCCTGGCTGTGGCGCTCCTGGCAGCGCTGCCTGTCACAAGGCCGCCGTCCGTCGGAAAGAGTGGAGTTCGAAGCGCTAAGCCCGCACGCATTGCACAGAGCCCAGGAGCAGCAGCATGCATTGCTGCAGGCGGCGCGGCCCGTCATGGCCCAGATGGTGGGCGCAGTCGGCGCCATGCGCTATTTCTGTCTGCTCACCGATGCTGCCGGTACAGTGCTGGAAGTGCAAGGCCCTGTGGACCAGCGCGATATGCGCGCCCTGGCGATAGGCCGTGTGGGCGTGGACCTGTCCGAGCTGTGTGTAGGCACTTCCGCCATTGGTGCCGTGCTGGCCGAACACTCCCCGGTCTGGGTGCATCAACACGAGCATTTCTTTGATGACCTGCGTGACTACAGCTGCGCCGGTGCCCCCATCTTCGGCCCGCAAGGCCAATGCCTGGGCATGCTGGACATCACAGGCATCGACGTGCCCGAACGTCCCGAGTTGCTGCATCTGGCGCTGCGCTGCGCCAGAGCGATTGAAGACCGGCTGCTGCGCGCCCAGCCCCATGCCTTGCTGCTGCATGTGAACTGGCCCGGCGGCCCGCTGGGCCAGGAGGGTGAAGGGCTGATGGCCTTCGACTCCGACGGCTGCCTGCTGGGCAGCAACAGCATCGCGCGCCAGCTGGTACCCCGCCCTGCGCAGCCGCCAGGTCTGAGCCGGTCCGCCCACAGCCAGGAGTTGCTGGCCCTGCCCTGGGGCCATCTGGTGGAGCATGCTCGCCAGCGCCCCGACGCACTGATGCAGCTGCCGCTATGGTCTGGCCTGCGTCTGCAGGCTCTGGTGCAGGCCGGGCCCCAGTTGCAACCGTCCATACCGTCAGGAATGGCGGCGGCACCCGCCACCCTGCCGCCTGCCAATCCATCATTGCTGCGCACCAGCGAACATCTGCTGATCCAGCAAGCCCTGCAGGAAGCACAGGGCAATGTCAGCCAGGCTGCCAAGCGCCTGGGCCTGAGCCGTGCCACCCTGTATCGGCGGCTGGGCAACAAACGCAACCCGTCGGCGCGCTGAAAAACCTCCCCGGATTTGCCCTAGTACGCGCTCGCTCACGCTACCTATCCAGGCCGCAAAGCCGACGAACAAAGCGTGCCAACTCCACCAAAAACATCAATAAAACAACGCTCTAGCACGCACTCATGTTGCGCCATCAGCTATCACAGGCATAGCAGCACCACCTGACGCGCACCCACCACATTTGCTGCAGTATTTGTAAAAAACACGATACAGCGGTCCGTAGAATCTCATCCTTGGTTCATAACTCAGATCGCTCCCCAGGCTTACCAGCCCGAGCACGCGACGCATACGCAGCCTACTTTTTGGAGACACCATGCAGGCTTTACTTGCCCTGTCCAGGGCTATCGACAGGCTCAACGCCTTTGTCGGCAAATATTCCATCTGGCTGATATTTGCCGCGACCTTCATCAGCGCCGCCAACGCCATCGTCCGCAAGGCCTTCGACACCAGCTCCAACGCCTTTCTGGAAGTGCAGTGGTATCTGTTTGCCTGGTCCTTTCTGATTGCTGCCGGCTACACCCTGCTGCACCGTGAGCATGTGCGCATCGACGTCATCAACTCCCGCCTGTCCAAGAAGGCCCAGGTCTGGATCGACATCATCGGTTTTGCCTGCTTTCTCACGCCGCTGTGCCTGACCATCCTGTGGCTGTCCACACCAGTGGCAATCCAGATGTACCAGTCGGGCGAGATTTCCGGCAACCCCGGCGGCCTGATCCGCTGGCCTGTCTGGGCGGCCATTCCAGTGGGTGTCACGCTGCTGATGCTGCAAGGCTGGTCTGAACTCATCAAGCGCATTGCTTTCCTGACCGGCAACGGCCCGGACCCCATGGGCAAACTGTCCGACAAGAGCGCGGAAGAAGAGCTGGCCGAGGCCCTGCGTGCCGAAGCCGATCGCAAACAGGCCGAGGCCCAGGCCTCTCAGGCCAAGGCTTGAAGGTAGCGGGAGATACAGATGGAATTTATCGCTACCAACTACGCCCCCATCATGTTTGCGGGGCTGATCGTCTTCCTGCTGCTGGGCTTTCCCGTCGCGTTCAGCCTGGGCGCGGCAGGCCTGACCTTTGGCTTCCTGGGGATCGAGCTGGGAGTTTTCCCCGCTTCCGTGATGGCATGGCTGCCCCAGCGCCTGATCGGCATCATGGCCAACGACACCTTGCTGGCCGTGCCCTTTTTCACCTTGATGGGCTTGATTCTCGAACGATCGGGCATGGCCGAGGACCTGCTCGACACCGTGGGCCAGGTGTTCGGCCCGATCCGCGGCGGCCTGGCGCTGGCCGTGATCTTCGTGGGCGCATTGCTGGCTGCAACGACCGGCGTGGTGGCAGCCTCAGTTATCTCCATGGGCCTGATCTCGCTGCCCATCATGCTGCGCTACGGCTATGACCGCCGTCTGGCATCAGGGGTGATTGCAGCATCCGGCACTCTGGCGCAGATCATCCCCCCCTCGCTGGTGCTGATCCTGATGGCCGACCAGCTGGGCAAGAGCGTTGGCGATATGTACAAGGGCGCCTTCATTCCCGGTTTCATGCTCATGGGCCTGTATGTGGCCTGGGTGGCACTGCTCGCCATCTTCAAGCCCAAGATGGTGCCAGCCCTGCCGGTGGAAGCGCGTATCTACCGCGAGGCCAATGGAAACGCCGGCTACACCTCGCTGATCGTGGTGATGGGCATCTCGACCGTGGTGGCCATTTTCCTGGCCAGCCACATGGCGGACATCCACAGCTGGTGGCAAGGCAAGGAAGTGACCGAGGTCGCCACCGACGAGAAGATCGTCACCGCCATGTGCGGCGGCACCTTCATCGCCTTTGTGCTGGCATCGTTCAACCGCATCTTCAAGCTGGGCCTGCTCTCTCGCCTGGCCGAGCGCGTGACCTTTGTGCTGATCCCGCCGCTGCTGCTGATCTTTCTGGTGCTGGGCACCATCTTCCTGGGCATTGCCACCCCCACCGAAGGCGGCGCCATGGGCGCCATGGCAGCCCTGATCATGGGCTTTGCCCGCAAGCGCCTGAACATGAACCTGCTCAGGCAGGCCCTGGCCTCCACCACCAAGCTGGCCAGCTTCGTGATGTTCATCATGATTGGCGCCACCACCTTCAGCCTGGTGTTCCAGGCTGCAGACGGCCCCAAGTGGGTCGAGCATCTGCTGACCAGCCTGCCTGGCGGTCAGGTGGGCTTCCTGATCGTGGTCAACATCATGATCTTCTTCCTGGCCTTCTTCCTGGACTACTTTGAGCTCTCGTTCATCGTGGTTCCGCTGCTGGGTCCCGTGGCAGAGAAGATGGGCATCGACCTGATCTGGTTCGGTGTGCTGCTGGCTGTGAACATGCAGACCTCATTCATGCACCCGCCATTCGGCTTTGCGCTGTTCTTCCTGCGCTCCGTGGCACCCGAGAAGCAATATGTGGACCGCGTGACGCACAAGGTGATCGAGCCTGTAACCACCATGCAGATCTACAAGGGAGCCATTCCCTTCGTGCTGATCCAGCTGGTGATGGTCGGCGTGCTGATCGCCTTCCCCGGCATCGTGACGGGCGCGCTGGACAAACCCGTGGTGGTGGACATGGAAAAGGTTGGTGACGAAATGCTCAACCAGCTCAATGATGCTGGTGGCGGCTATGGAGCAGACAACCCGTTTGGCGCGCCTGAAGGCGGCGAGGAAGGCTCTGCAGCCCCTGCACCGGGAGCCCCCGATGCGCCTGCCGCCCCCGACGCAGGCGCTTATGGCTCGGATGATCCGGCCAAGGCCTTGCAGGATTCGCTCAACGCAAGCCCTGCCAGCAAGTAAGTCTTCTGGCCTGCCGCCTTGAAGCGCAAAGCCCTGACTCCTGCAGTCAGGGCTTTTTTCTTGGCCATCACCCAAAGGGGCTTGAGACCTCGTCTACGACATCATGCAATAGAGGCTGATTGACGCACACACCCAGGCCCCGACCCATCGCTTGAAACAGGCATAAAAAAAACCGCAGCAAGCTGCGGTTTCGATAGCTGCCAGCGCATGGCACTGGCGGGCTGGAGATCAATCAGATCTTGGCTGTAGCCATGTACTGGTTGAACGGGAACTCCGAGAAGCGGTTCCACAGGATCTGGTCGCGCTGGAAGGCACGCATGTCCTGGTGAATCTTCTTGAACTCGGGCGACTTGGCTTCGTGCTCGGCGAAGACTTCCATGGAAGCCTTGAAGCCGGCGTCCATCAGAGCCTTGGGGAACATCTTGAGCTGGGTCTTGTTCGCCACCAGCTTCTTGATGGCGATGGGGTTCAGCACCTGGTACTTGCTGGTCATGTCGGCAGCGGCCACGCGGGTCGCGGCGTCCAGAATGGCCTTGTTCTCTGGCGAGAGCGCGTTGTACTTCTTGATGTTGATGAAGAACTCCAGATCGGCAGAGCCTTCCCACCAGCCGGGGTAGTAGTAGTAAGGGGCAACCTTGTTGAAGCCCAGCTTTTCATCGTCGTAGGGACCGACGAACTCCACCGCGTCCAGCGTGCCCTTTTCCAGAGCCTGGTACACATCGCCAGCGGGCATGTTCTGCGCCACCACGCCCAGCTTGGCCATGGCCTCGCCGAACACACCGCCGCCCAGACGCATCTTCAGACCCTTGAGGTCTTCAACGGTCTTGATTTCCTTGCGATACCAGCCACCCATCTGGGTCGTGGTGTTGCCCGCCGATGCGGTCTTGAAGTTGTACTTGGAGAAGAAGGCATCCAGCAGCTTGCGGCCGTTGCCATGGTCCTTCCAGGCATTCATCTGCAGCGTGGTCAGGCCAAAGGGCACGGCGCAGCTGAAAGCGAAGATGGGGTCCTTGCCGGTGAAGTAATAGGCAGCGGTTTCCGCCATGTCGATGGTGTCGGCCTGCAGGGCATCAACCACACCGAAAGCAGGCATCAGCTCGCCAGCAGGGTGGACCGAAATTTCAAACTTGCCGCCCGACAGTGCCTTGACGGTTTGCGACAGCTTCTCGGCGCTGCCGAAAATCGTGTCCAGCGACTTGGGGAAGCTGGAGGCCAGGCGCCAGCGCACAGCAGCCTGAGCGTGCACGGCAGGGGCCGCACCCGCGGCCAGTACGCCGGCAATACCAGCATTTTTGAGGATGGAACGACGATCCACTTATGTCTCCTTGATGAACGGATTGGGCTGGCACAGACCACTGATCTATGCCAGCTTGATTCATGTAACAGGGACAAAATGTACACGAGCAAAACGTTCGACGTGCACCAAAAAGTGACCGTTCGCTTAAGAAGTTCTACCTAGTGAGCCACCTCAAGTTTGCAGTCGCCCCATAAGCAATCACCCACTACAGGCGCACTGCACTCATATAGCTGACATAGCGAAATTCCGAGAAACGATCCCACAGCAGTTGGTCGTGCTGAAAGCCTCGTAAGCTGCGGTGAATCTTCTTGAATGTGGCGGACTTGGCCTCGTGCTCGGCCATGGTTGCCATCACGGCCTTGAAGCCCGCATCCATAAGCTCACGCGGGAAGGCGCGCAATTGCACGCGCTCGCTGAGCAGCTTCTTGAGGGCCGCAGGGTTGAACGCCAGGTACTTGGCCGTCAAATCCTTGGCAGCCAGCGCGGCAGCGCCTTCCACCATGGCGCGCAGCTCGGGTGTCAGCGCCGCAAAGACCTTGGTATTGATGAAGTAAGCCAGTTCGGCCCCGCCTTCCCACCAACCAGGGTAGTAGTAGTAAGGCGCGATCTTGCCAAAGCCCAGCTTCTGATCGTCGTACGGGCCCACAAACTCCACCACGTCCAGACGTCCTTTTTCCAGCGCCTGGTAAGCCTCGCTAATGGGCATGTTGTAGGCCTGAACTCCGAGCTTTTGCAAGGCTTCCACCAGCAGCCCGCCACCCACACGCATGCGCAGGCCCTTGAGGTCGGCGACCGACCTGATTTCCTTGCGATACCAGCCGCCCATCTGCGTGCCGGTATTGCCCGCACTCAGGCTTTTGATGTTGTACTGCCCATAGAAATCATCCATGAGCTTGCGGCCGTTGCCGTACTCCATCCAGGCATCCATCTGGCGTGCCGTCAGACCGAAAGGAACGGCGCAGCCAAAGGCGAAGCAGGGATCCTTGTCGGTGAAGTAATAAGGTGCCGTGAGCGCCATCTCGGCCGCTCCGCCCTGCACGCCCTCCATCACGCCAAAGGCGGGCATTGCCTCGCCTGCAGGCTGGACGATGACTTCGATCTGCCCGTTCGACATCAGCTTGAGCGTCTGCGCAAACTTTTCAGCCGCGCCGTGAATCGCATCCAGCGATTTGGGAAAGCTCGTGACCAGGCGCCACTGCATCAATTCCTGGGCGTGTACAGCAGGTGCCATTCCCGCAGCCAGCACACCAGCCATGCCCACATGTTTGACGAGTGAGCGACGATCCATGAATATCTCTCCGCTAGTAGTTGTTGATTGCCCTGGCGTCGGAGCGTACCTGCAATCTCCTTTTGTCGTTCGGAGATTGCAGCCGGTCCTTGCCGCAGTCCGGGCGCAAACCTCGGCCATTCTAGGAACGCATGCGCAGCCCGTGGGAAGATTCGTGGCCGCCGTCAGTTTTCTTCTCACACGGTGCAAGAAAAAAGGCTCTTCGGGGAAGAGCCTTGATTCAATCGCCATGCACTCAGTCTGCCAGACGCTTGCGGATCGATGCTTCGATGCCTGCGGCGTCCAGACCCTGCAGCGCCAGCAGCTTGGCGGGGTCCCCATGTTCGATGAACTGATCGGGCAGGCCCAGTTGCAAGACATTCTTGCTCAGGCCATGAGCAGCCAGGGTTTCAAGCACGGCACTGCCGGCTCCGCCCATGATGCTGCCCTCTTCCAACGTGACAATCAGCTCGTGCTCGGCCGCAATCTGCAGCAGCAAGTCTTCATCCAGCGGCTTGGCCCAGCGCATATTGGCAACCGTGGCGTCCAGTGCTTCGGCAGCCTGCAAGGCCGGATACAGCAGCGTGCCGAAAGCCAGAATCGCCACTTTCTTGGTCGCGCTTTCGCGGCGGATTTCGCCCTTGCCAAAGGGCAGGCCTTCCAGGCTTTCCAGCGGCGCCACGCCCACACCGGCGCCGCGCGGATAGCGCACGCAGACAGGGTGATTCTGTTCATAGGCAGCAGTCAGCAGCTGGCGTGTTTCGCGCTCATCGGCCGGGCAGGCCATGCTCATGTTCGGGACGCAGCGCACAAAAGCGATGTCATAGGCACCGGCATGGGTCGCACCATCGGCACCGACCAGACCAGCGCGGTCCAACGCAAACACCACGGGCAGATTCTGCAGTGCCACGTCGTGAATCAGCTGGTCATAGGCACGCTGCAAAAAGGTGGAATAGATGGCCACGACGGGCTTGACGCCTTCGCAGGCCATACCGCCCGCGAAGGTCACCGCATGCTGCTCGGCAATGCCCACGTCGTAGTAGCGACCGGGAAAGCGCTTGTGGAACTCCACCATGCCCGAGCCTTCGCGCATGGCTGGTGTGATGCCCACCAGGCGCTGATCCTTGGCGGCCATGTCACAAAGCCACTGGCCGAAGACCTGGGTGAAGGTCTGCTTGGGCGGCGTGGCCGGCTTGACCAGGCCCACGCTGGGGTCGAACTTGCCGGGACCGTGATAGGCGATAGGGTCGGCCTCGGCCAGCTTGTAGCCCTGCCCCTTTTTGGTGACCACATGCAGAAACTGCGGGCCCTTCAGGCCCTTGATGTTTTCCAGCGTGGGAATCAGCGAATCGAGGTCATGGCCATCAATGGGACCGATGTAGTTGAACCCGAACTGCTCGAACATCGTGGCAGGCACGACCATGCCCTTGGCCTGCTGCTCCAGGCGCTTGGCCAGCTCCAGCAGCGGCGGCACCTGCTTGAGCACGCTCTTGCCCACATCACGGGCCTTGGCATAGAACTGGCCACTCATCAGCTGCGCCAGATAGCGGTTCAGCGCACCCACGGGCGGGCTGATGCTCATATCGTTGTCGTTGAGGATGACCAGTAGGTTGGCGTCGTGCACGCCACCGTTGTTCAGTGCCTCGAAGGCCATGCCGGCCGTCATCGCACCGTCGCCGATCACGGCAATGGCGCGGCGGTCTTCGCCCTTTTGCTTGGCCGCCAGGGCCATGCCCAGAGCTGCCGAGATGCTGGTGGACGAGTGAGCCGTGCCAAAAGTGTCGTACTCGCTCTCCACACGCTGGGGGAAGCCCGACAGACCGCCGAGCTGACGCAGCGTACCCATGCGATCACGGCGACCGGTCAGGATCTTGTGGGGATAGGTCTGGTGGCCCACGTCCCAGACGATGCGGTCATAAGGCGTGTTGAACACCGTGTGCAGCGCCACCGTCAGTTCCACCGTGCCCAGATTGGAGCTCAGATGACCACCGGTCTTGGAGACACTGTCGATCACATAGGTGCGCAGTTCCGCCGCCAGCGTCTTGAGCTGGGCACGCGACAGGCGACGCATGGCTTCAGGATCATCAATGTTCTGCAGCAGAGAATAAGTGTTCGTGGACATGATCTATATTTTTAGTAGCTGCTCGCGCTTGCCAGCATTGGGTTTGAGGGCTTTTTGACGAATATTTATAGAACTTGCGCAAACAAGGATGAGTCAAGATGGCCTTCTTGTGGAAAAGCACTTGCCTGAACCTGATTGGCACAAGTCGTAATTCAGTGCGTGCGCTGCACCACCATATCCGCCAATGCCGCCAGTGCCTGCGTGTCGGGCAGACCGCTGCGCGCCAGTGCCGCATGGGCTTGCTGACGCAGCTCCTCCGCGTGAGCCCTGGCTCGCTCCAGCCCCAGCAGCGAGACATAGGTGGGCTTGTCGTTGGCCGCATCCTTGCCCGCCGTCTTGCCCAATGTTGCCGAGTCTGCCACCACATCCAGAATGTCGTCGACCACCTGGAATGCCACACCCAGCGCCTGGCCGTATTCGGTCAACGCATCCAGCGCCTGCGCGTCGGTCCTGGCATTGCAGGCAGCGCCCATCAGCACGCTGCCCAGCAGCAAGGCGCCGGTCTTTAGGCGGTGCATTTCACGCAGCTGCGTTTCGGTCAGTTGCTTGCCCACACTGGCCAGATCGATGGCCTGGCCGCCAGCCATGCCCTGGCTACCGGCCGCCGCGCCCAACAGACGGCACAACCTGGCCTGCATGGAACATGGAACTTCTTCGCCTTCCGGCAGCAGCAGCTCGAAAGCCAGGGCCTGCAGGGCATCGCCCGCCAGCAAGGCAGAAGATTCTCCGAACTGCACATGCACGGTAGGCTTGCCACGGCGCAGCACGTCGTTGTCCATGCAGGGCATGTCGTCGTGCACCAGCGAATAGGCATGGATCAGCTCGACCGCGCAACCAGCGCGCAGCGTGGCCGCACTCTGCCCGCCCACGGCTTCGGAGGCCGCCCAGACCAGCAGCGGGCGCAGGCGCTTGCCACCATCGAGCACGGCGTAGCGCATGGCTTCGCCCAGACCCGCAGGTGCACAGACGCCAACCCAGCGCGACAGCGCATCTTCGGTGCGTGCCAGGCGCTCGGTCATCCAGGAGGAAAAATCCAGGGCTGTCGCGCCCATGTTCAGAGAAGGCTGCTGTTCGGCAATCATTGATTCATTCATGGCTGATGCTGGGCTGTTTCAGAGAGCGAAGTCGGCTAATCCTGCGTCCAGGCCGACAACTGGCCCTCATCCAGCACCTTCACCTGCTCCTGCACCGCTTCCAGCTGGCTGCGGCAAAAGCCCAGCAACTGGGCTGCGCGCTGATAGCCGCTGAGCATCTGCTCCAGCGGCAGCTGTCCCGACTCGATCTGCGCAATCAGCTGTTCCAGCTCTTGCAGAGCGGCTTCATAGCTGGCGGGTTGGTCGGCTTTTTTGGCGGCAGCGGCCTTGGGCATGGGCGGTGTAGAGCAGTGTTGGACGGAAACGACGATTTTAGGCGCCCCCGTCGGCTTGGTGCGCAATGCCCGCAAACTCCCTGACGCAACAAGAAAATCCCCGATTGCAGATCCGCTGTACAAGCCACCCTGGCAAGGCTGCACAACGGTTGACATCTGGCTGACCGGCGCCGACGCACTCAATACACGCACCGGAAAAACGGAAATAACCCCACCAGCTATAATCCCATTCCCGTCAAGCCGGCCCCATGCTTGGTCATCCTGGTCGGGCACTGAGTCAAGGCCGTTGCCCTGACGTCTTGCCTGATTGTCATGTCCAGACAAGGCCGGTTTCGTTTTTTACCGCGTGCGCACGTGCACCCTCCCTGTGGGGAGTCTTTAGGTCAGGTCATCCATGTCTGATTTAAGTCTTCAACTGCAGCAGGCCGCAAGCCAACTACCAGTTTCAAGTTATTTCGACGAAGCGCTGTTTCAGCGTGAGTTGGAAACCATTTTCAAGCGCGGACCGCGCTATGTCGGCCATGAGCTTGCAATCCCCGAGATAGGCGACTACTACGCCCTTCCTCAAGAGAAGGAGGGGCGCGCGCTGGTGCGCAATGCCAAAGGCGAGATCGAGCTGATCTCCAACGTCTGCCGCCACCGCCAGGCCGTGATGCTCAAGGGCCGCGGCAATCTGCTGTCCGAAGGCAAAGGCCATGCGGGCGGCAACATCGTCTGCCCGCTGCACCGCTGGACCTACAGCACCAGCGGCGAGCTTCTGGGCGCGCCCCATTTCAGCCACGATCCCTGCCTGAACCTCAACAACTACAAGCTGCGCGAGTGGAATGGCTTGCTGTTCGAGGACAACGGCCGCGACATCGAGGCCGACCTGGCCGGCATGAATCTGCGCGAGCAGCTCCAGTTCGACGGTTTCGTGCTCGACCATGTCGAGATGCACGAGTGCAACTACAACTGGAAGACCTTCATCGAGGTCTATCTGGAAGACTACCACGTCGGCCCCTTCCATCCCGGTCTGGGCAATTTCGTCACCTGCGACGATCTGAAGTGGGAATTCGCCAAGGAATACTCGGTGCAGACCGTGGGCGTGGCCCCAAGCTTCGGCAATCCCGGCTCGGACACCTACAAGAAGTGGCACGAGGTGCTGCTGCAGTACCGCAATGGCGAGCTGCCCGATCGCGGCGCCATCTGGCTGACCTACTACCCCCACATCATGGTGGAGTGGTACCCACATGTGCTGACGGTCTCGACCCTGCACCCGGTTGCCGTGGACAAGACGCTGAACGTGGTGGAGTTCTACTACCCCGAGGAAATCGCGGCCTTCGAGCCCGAATTCGTCGCCGCGCAAAAGGCCGCCTATATGGAGACCTGCATCGAGGACGATGAAATTGCCGAGCGCATGGACGCGGGCCGCAAGGCCTTGTTCGAGCGTGGCGACAACGAGGTCGGCCCCTACCAAAGCCCCATGGAAGATGGCATGCAGCACTTCCATGAGTGGTATCGCAGTGCCCTGGGTGACGCTGTACCCCAACGCTGATTAGAGAAAATCTCTACAAAACAATAGCTGCTAGCGCATAACCCATAAGCGCAGCAGCTATTTTTTATGCTGAATTGAGTGAGTTATGAGAGCCCTGTGGATGGTGCTGGCCGCGCTGATTTTTGCGGTCATGAGTGTGTGTGTGAAGTTTGCATCCAGGGACTTCAATGCAGCAGAGATCATTTTCTATCGCGGCCTGGTCAGCATGGCCCTTCTGGCTCTGCTGGCGCGCCACAGCGGTGTGACGCTAGCTACCCGATATCCGCGTGAACACGCTTGGCGCAGCCTTGTCGGCGTGATCTCCATGGGGGCCTGGTTCTATGCCATCGGCCATCTGCCACTGGCCACGGCCACCACGCTCAATTCCATGAGCAGCATCTGGATGGCCGTCTTTCTGATTACCCAGGGACTGTGGATGCGACACACCCTGCGCAAATCCTACGCTGCCCAGCCCGAAACGCGCCGCGCCATCCCGCCCTTTCCCTGGGCATTGGTTGGCACCGTCTTCCTGGGCTTCATCGGCGTGTTGCTGGTGCTGCGCCCCAGCAGCGCGCCGACCAGCGAGTGGATTCCGGCCATGGGCGGCCTGTTTGGCGGCATGTTCGCGGCCATGGCCTATATGCAGGTCAGCACCCTGTCCCGCCTGGGCGAACCCGAAACCCGCGTGGTGTTCTACTTCTCCCTGGGTTCGGCCGTCGCCGGCGGCATCACCATGCTGTTTACCGGCATCTCGCCCTTCCCCGGCTGGAGCACTCTGTGGCTGCTGCCTGTGGGCGTACTGGCCGCCGTGGCCCAGGTCTGCATGACCAAGGCCTACGCCTCCGCAGAGACCAAGCGCAACACCCTGGTTGTGGCCAATCTGCAGTATTCGGGCATTGTGTTCGCCGCCCTGCTGAGCCTGATGCTGTTTGGCGAGAGCATTCCCCTGATCGGCTGGGTCGGCATTGTGCTGATCGTCATCAGCGGCGCTGCGGCAACCGCGCTGCGATCGAGAAGTTGACCCCCTGAGCGGCTGCGCCGCTTCCCCCAGGGGACGGCACCTTCGGTGCGGGGCGGCCCTTCCTCGGTGCCCCTGGCGAAAGAGACGATGCTTGCAGTGCCGGAAGGTTCAGGCAGGCGCCCACTAGCCGGCTTGGCGCCCGCATAATGAATCGTAATTTCCGGAGCGCTCACCCATGACCATCACGCCTTCCCTGCCCGCACCCGGGCGCTATGACACCCTGATTTCCGTCGAACAACTGGCCCGGCTCCAGGCCAGCGGCAAGCCCCTGATGGTGTTTGACTGCAGCTTCGACCTCATGAACCCGCCTGCCGGACATGAGCAATACCTGCAGGCCCATATCCCAGACGCTGTTTTTGCCGACCTTGACAAAAACCTCAGCGCCGCACATGGCGTGCCTGGCGAAAACGGCCAGGTCGCCACCAGCGCCCAGGCGGCCTCGGGCGGGCGCCATCCATTGCCCAGCCGCGAGCGCTTTGCGGTCTGGCTCTCCTCCATCGGCTTTGCCAACGATATGCAGGCCGTCGTCTACGACCGCAACGGCTGCAACTACTGCGGCCGCCTGTGGTGGATGCTGCGCTGGGCTGGCCATGACGCCGTGGCCGTGCTCGACGGCGGCCTCCAAGCCTGGCAGGCCGGCGGCCAGAACGTCAGCAGCAGTGAAGAGCCCTGCCGCTTTCAAGCCAACTTCGAGCTGGGCCAGCCACTGGAAACGCTCAAGACCGTCGGCCAGGTCGAATCAGACCTGGGGCAACCCACGCAGACCTTGATCGATGCCCGCGCTCCCGCCCGCTATCGCGGCGAGGTCGAGCCGCTGGACCCCGTCGCCGGTCATATCCCCGGCGCGCTCAACCGGCCTTTCTCCAGCAATATCGCCGCCGACGGCCGCTTCAAACCTGCGGCCTTGCTCAAGGCTGAGTTTGACGAGCTGCTGGCAGGCCGAGACCCGGCCAGCGTGGTCCACCAATGCGGCAGCGGCGTCAGCGCCACGCCCAATGTGCTGGCCATGCGCATTGCCGGCTTTGCCCCCACCGCCCTGTTTGCCGGCAGTTGGAGCGAATGGTGCAGCCAGCCTGACCGCCCTGCCGAGCGGGGGTAAGAACCTGCTCACGCGCCAGGAGCGCACAGGGAATGCATGGGCTATCAAACCACAAGGACAGACCTCAGGTCATGACTGACCCATGCTCCCAGATAAGGAGCAAATACCGCTTTATTCATGCCATAGCCCTTGCTCGCGAGGGTTCACAATCTGCGGCATGCAGTCAAAACCTGTGAATCATCCCCGCTCGGCGGACCAGGTTCTTGATGTCATCCAGAAGGAAGACACCGAGGTAAGGTAAATCCTACAAAGACACTTGTGCAACCAGACAGGCTGCACCGCTGCAACCCGACTTCAGTTCGGTCCTGGCCTACAACACAATTCAATCCAACAGATCGAAACATTTTTTGACGCTTTGTCCCAAACAAGGTGCGGTCTGTAGAGATTGAAAGGACAGACCATGACCAACGAACAACTGCTCGCCGAGATCCGCGAAGCCAACCTCACTTACCTGATGCTGGCCCAGACCCTGATCCGCCAGGACAAGGCCGAAGCCGTGTTCCGCCTGGGTCTGAACGAAGAATCCTGTGACCTGCTGGGCTCTTTGTCCTCGGCACAGGTGCTCAAGCTTGCATCGCGCAACACCCTGCTGGCCAGCTTCCGCGCCGACGATGAAATGGTCTGGAGTCTGCTGACCAACCACAGCAGCAACAAGATAGCCAACGCTGCCACCAACACCTTGCACGCCAACATCCTGATGGCCAGCCGTGTCTCCGAAGTGCTCTGAGCACCTCTGAACCACCCATCCGTTGTCAGGAGAGATACATGCCCGCTGCCAAGACTGCCGTGAAAAGCGTTCTGAACGAATCCAAGCAAATCGAGCGCGCTGCCATGCTCATCGAAATGGGCGCCCGCATGCAGGTGCTGGAATCGGAAACCACACTGTCCTACGAACGCCTGATCCGGCTGTACAAGGAAATCTCGGGCAAGTCCCCCTCCAAGGGCCAGCTGCCGTTTTCCACCGACTGGTTTCTGACCTGGCAGGAAAACATCCACAGCTCGCTGTTTCTGAACATCTACGAATACCTGTCCAAGGGCGTGGAGCTGGATTCTGCCGAGCAGCTGACCAAGGCCTACCGCCTCTATAGCGAGCAGATTCAGGCTGCCGAGCTGGATGTGCTGCTGTCCTTTACCCGCGCCTGGCGCCTGGTGAAGTTTGTCGATGCGCAGATGCTGACACGCACGCAATGCTCGGTCTGCAAGGGCCAGTTCGTCACCGAGCCCTACGAGAATGCGCGCCACTATCAGTGCGGACTGTGCAACCCTCCTGCACGTGCCGGCAAGAGCAAGGCTGCGGGTTCCCTCATGTTGCACTGAGGGGCCGACTCCCCCTGAGCCGCTGCGCGGCGGCGCTTGCTTGATGTCTCGCTTCTGGAGCGTGCCTGCTTGAAGGCTCTTCAACTTTCATAGCTATTAGCGTCATATACAAAAGGGTTTGAAGCATTTAAGTGCCTCAAACCCTTTATGCATTGGCGCAAGCAGCTCCTGTTTCAGGAGCCACTGCGGTGTTCCTCAACCTGTGTTGCGCACGCCGGCCGCAATCCCGTTGATGGACAGATGGATGCCGTTCTTCACCCGGTCATCGGTCTGGCCTGCGCGCCAGCGGCGCACCAGTTCGACCTGCAGATGGTGCAGCGGGTCGATATAGGGGAAGCGGTGGCGGATGGAGCGCGCCAGCGCGGAGTTGTGTTCCAGCCGCTGCTTGTCGCCGGTGATGCTGTTGAGTGCTTCCACCGTGCTTTGCCATTCAGTTTCGATGGCACCGAAGATGCGGTGGCGCAGCCGCGTGTCCGTCACCAGCTCGCTGTAGCGCGAGGCCAGGTTCAGATCGCTCTTGGCCAGCACCATGTCCATATTCGACAGCAGCGTGCGAAAGAACGGCCACTGGCGGTACATCTTCTGCAGCAGGGCCAGCTGCGCCTTGGCATCCTTGCCCGGACGGTGGATAAAGGCCTGCACCGCCGCGCCAAAGCCGTACCAGCCCGGCAGCGTCAAGCGGCATTGGCCCCAGCTGAAGCCCCAGGGAATGGCGCGCAGGTCTTCGATGGCCTGGGTTGCCTTGCGTGATGCGGGGCGCGAACCGATGTTGAGTTCGGCAATCTCGCGGATGGGCGTGCTGCTGAAGAAGTAGTTGGTAAAGCCCGGTGTCTCGTACACCAGCGCACGGTAGGCCCCCATGCTGGCCTCGGACAAGAAGGCCGCGGCCTCCAGAAAGGCCTTGGTCGCGGGCTTGGTCGGCTGCAGCAGGGTGGCCTCCAGCGTGGCGGCGACCAGCGTCTCCAGATTGCGGCGCCCGATCTCGGGGTTGGCATATTTGGAGGCGATGACCTCGCCCTGCTCGGTCAGCCGGATCTGGCCGCGCACCGTGCCCGGAGGCTGCGCCAGAATGGCCTGATAGCTGGGGCCACCACCACGCCCCACGGTACCCCCACGACCGTGGAACATGCGCAGCTCTATGCCGTGCTGGTCGGCCAGATCGTCGAACAGCTCGACCAGCGCAATCTCGGCGCGGTACAGCTCCCAGTTGCTGGTGAAGATGCCGCCATCCTTGTTGCTGTCGCTGTAGCCCAGCATGATGTCCTGCTCGCCACCGCTCTTCTTCATCATCTCGGCAATGCCGGGCAGCTGGTAATAGCGGCGCATGATGGGCTCGGCGTTGCGCAGATCCTCGATGGTCTCGAACAGCGGCACGGCGATCAGATCACATTGCGCACCGTCCTGCAGCGTTCCGCGCAGCAGCCCCACCTCTTTTTGCAGCAGCAGCACTTCCAGCAGGTCGCTGACGGTTTCGGTATGGCTGATGATGCAGTGGCGAATCGCTTCGCCGCCCTGTAGCTGACGCCGGCGGTGTGCTGCCTCGAAGATGGCCAGCTCGCTGCGCGCATGTTCGGAATAATCGGCGCCCATCACGCGCAGCGGCCGCGCATCCTCAAGCAGGCGCACCAGCAGCGCGCATTTTGCATCTTCCTCCAGGCCGCTGTAATCAGACTCCAGCCGCGCCATGGACAGTAGCTCCTGCACCACGGCCTCGTGCTTGTCCGAGCTTTGGCGCAAGTCCACTGTGGCCAGATGAAAGCCGAACACCTGTACCGCACGCATCAGCGGATGCAGGCGCTGCGGCGCCAGCATGTCGCCGTGAAAACGCGAGAGCGAATCATCGATGATTTGCAGATCGGCCAGGAACTCCTCTGCCGTGGCATAGGCGTTCTGCGGCGCCACGGCGTGGCGTGCGGCCTCGCCACCGCTGAGAAGCTTGAGCGTGGCGGCCAGCCGTGCATACATGCCCGTCAACGCACGGCGATAAGGCTCGTCGCTACGGTGCACATTGCCGTCGGGCGAAGCATCTGCCAGGGCCTGCATCTCGGGCGTGACTTCCACCAGGTTGCCGGACAGCGACAGCTCGCCGCCCAGCCAGTGCACCTCGCGCAGATAGTGGCGCAGCGCCACATCGGCCTGGCGCGACAGGGCCAGCTCCAGGCTCTCGGCCGTGACAAAAGGATTGCCGTCGCGGTCGCCGCCAATCCATTGCCCCATGCGCAAAAAGCTGTGGGCAGACAGTTTCTGGCCCAGCTCCTGTTCCAGTTGCGTGTAGATCTTGGGAATCTCGTGCAGAAAGGTCGCTTCGTAATACGACAGGGCGTTCTCGATCTCGTCGGCCACGGTGAGCTTGGAGTGGCGCAACAGCCGCGTCTGCCACAGCTGAGCCACGCAGGCACGCAGCTGCGCATCGACGCGGGCCAGCTCACGCGGAGTGAGCGCATCCTTGGCGCTGTTGTAGAGCTGGGCACGCATCTCGATATCGTCGCGTTCGGCCAGCAACTGGGCAATGCGGCGCTCGGCCGTCAGAATGCTCTGGCGCTGTACCTCGGTCGGATGGGCAGTCAGCACCGGCGAGATAAAGCTCCTGGCCAGCATCTTGGCCACCGAGCCCGAGGAAATGCCGGCCCAGCGCAGCCTGGCCAGCGCCACTTCGATGCTGCCTTCCTGCGTGTTGCCCGCACGCTCATGTACGGCGCGGCGGCGGATATGGTGGCGATCCTCGGCCAGATTGGCCAGATGCGAGAAATAGGTGAAGGCGCGGATCACGCTCACGGTCTGATCGCTGGACAGGCCCTTGAGCAGCTTCTTGAGCGCCTTGTCAGCGGCCTCGTCGGCATCGCGGCGAAACGCCACGGAGAGCTGACGCACCTGCTCCACCAGCGCAAAAGCCTGCTCACCCTCCTGCTCCCGGATCACATCGCCCAGCATTCGGCCCAGCAGACGGATGTCTTCGATCAACGGCAGATCCTTGTCCTTGGACTTGTCCGCCGTGCGCGCAGGCTTGTCGGCGCTGTCGGATTTCGAGGCTCGGGCAGAAGGCATTGACTATTCTCCTTGGGCTCTGTGTAGGTCAACTTGCCATGCTAGCATCCCCTGTTACCTGCCAGATACAGCGTCCGTTATGAATTCCGCATCGTCCAAACCAGCATCCATCGTCATTGCCACACGCGAAAGCCAGCTGGCCATGTGGCAGGCCGAACATGTGCAGGCGATCTTGCGCAGCCGCGGCCATGAGGTCGAATTGCTGGGCATGACCACCAAGGGCGACCAGATTCTGGACCGCGCACTGTCCAAGGTGGGCGGCAAGGGCCTGTTCGTCAAGGAACTGGAAGTGGCCCTCGAAGAAGGCCGCGCCGATCTGGCCGTGCATTCGCTCAAGGACGTGCCCATGGAGCTGCCCGAAGGCTTTTCCCTGGCCTGCGTGATGACCCGCGAAGACCCGCGCGACGCCTTTGTCTCTAATAAGTACGCAAGTCTGGACGAGCTGCCCCAGGGCGCCGTGGTCGGCACCTCCAGCCTGCGCCGCCAGGCCCTGCTGCAAGCCCTGCGCCCTGATCTGAAGATCGAGCCGCTGCGCGGCAACGTCAACACCCGTCTGCGCAAGCTCGACGAAGGTCAGTACGACGCCATCGTGCTGGCCGCTGCCGGCCTGATGCGCCTGGAGATGAGTGATCGTATCCGCGCCAAGTTCGATCCCGCCCAGATGCTGCCGGCCGCAGGACAAGGCGCGCTGGGCATCGAAGTCTGCAGCAACCGTCAGGACATCATCGACGCCCTGGCTCCGCTGGCCCATATGCCCACCTGGCTGACCGTGACGGCCGAGCGCGCCGTCAGTCGCTGCATGGGTGGCAGTTGCTCCATGCCGCTGGCTGCCTTTGGCCGCTTTGAAGGCGACACCCTGCACATGGATGCTGCCTGGGGCGATATCGAAGGCCAGAAGCCTCTGGTGCGCGTGCAAGCCAGCTCCACCGTCACCGACTTCACCTCGGCCAATGCGCTGGGCGAAAGCCTGGCTGCACAGCTGCAGGCCGCAGGTGCCATACCAGCCACCAAGCAAGCCTGAGCGGCGACAGCCATGCGCGCGCGCATTCTGGTCACCCGCCCGCAGCATGACGCCCAGCCCTGGGTCCGTGCGCTGCAAGCGCGGGGCTGGGAAGCCCATGCCCTGCCGCTGATGGGCATAGGCCCTTGCCTTGATGCAGCCGCCCAGCAGGCTCTGGCCCAGGCCCGACTCGCAGCCCTCACCCCGGGCCACTACCGCGCGGTGATGTTTGTCAGCGGTAACGCGGTTCAGTATTTTTTTGCATCAAATTCACCTCAAACGCTTACCCATCAAGCGCTTTTAGCTCCAGATACAAGAGCATGGACACCGGGTCCCGGCACGTCGCGAGCGCTGCTGGCTGCGGGCATTCCCCCCAACCAGATCGACGGTCCGGCTGCAGACGCTGCACAGTTCGAGTCCGAGACCCTGTGGCAGCGCGTGCACAGCCAGATTCACCCTGGCGACCGCGTGCTCATCGTGCGCGGCGACAGCCCGGTGCCTGAAACCGCCACGCCCTCCATCCAGGGCGCAGGCCGCGACTGGCTGGCTGCACGCCTGCGCGAAGCGGGCGCCGAGGTGGAGCTGCTGGCCGTCTACCAGCGACTGCTGCCGCAATGGACGCCTCAGCAGCTGGAGCTGGCCCACAATGCGGCCACGGATCACAGCCTGTGGCTGTTCAGCAGCTCCGAAGCTGTTGCCAACCTGCAACAGATATTGCCCAAGCAAAGCTGGCAGCAGGCGCGAGCACTCACCACCCATGCCCGTATTGCCGCCAAGGCCGAAGCAGCAGGCTTTGGCCAGGTGCTGCAAAGTCGCCCAACACAGGAAGAGGTGTTCGCGTCTATAGAATCAGCTCTATGAGCTCTGACGCCATCCCCACTCCTGATACCCCACGCAAAGACCTTCCGCCATCACCTCAGACATCCGCTGCAGCCGGGAACGGCGTGCCCATGTCCCTGGTGCTGACGCTGGGTGCGGTCGCCGTCGCCGCCCTGGTGGGCTGCGGCATGCTGTGGCAGCGGGTGGGGAATATGCAGGAACAGCTGGCTCGCCAGTCGGCCCAGTCCGGCGCCCAGTCGGTAGAGGCCCGTACCCTGGCCAAGGATGCCCAGGATCTGGCCCGCGACAGCGCCGCCCGCGTCTCCATGATGGAAGCACGCGTGGGCGAACTCAATCTGCAGCGCAACCAGCTCGAAGAGCTGATGCAAAGTCTCTCGCGCACGCGCGATGAAAACCTGGTGGCAGATATCGAATCTTCCGTGCGCATGGCTCAGCAGCAGGCCGAACTTTCCGGCAGCCTGCAGCCCCTGGTGGCCACCCTCAAGTCCGCGCAGAAACGCGTGGAAAGCGCAGCCCAGCCGCGACTGGCGCCGGTAGTGCGGGCCATTGAGCAGGACCTGGACAAGCTCTCGCGCATGAATGTGACGGACACCACGGGCGTGCTCGCTCGCATCGAGGATCTGACACGCCAGGTAGACGATCTGCCCCTGATCAACGACGTGGGCCGCGCCCGCAGCCGCAGCGCAGCACTCGACAGGAGCGCTGCCGAACAAGCAGCGGCCGACAACAGCCTCACGATGACCCAATGGGCCTGGTGGCAGGGACAGGGCCAGCGCCTCTGGGTGGCTTTGCGTGACGGCGCATCCGATCTGGTACGCGTGCGCCGCATCGAGCATCCCGAAGTCGTGCTGCTGGCACCCGAGCAAGGCTATTTCCTGCGCGAGAATCTCAAGCTCAAGCTGCTCAACGCCCGACTGGCGCTGCTTTCGCGCCAGTGGGAATCGGCCCGCATGGACCTGAACTCGGCCAGCATCATGCTGGGCAAGTACTTCGATACACGAGCTCGCCGCACCCAGACCGCACAGGCCCAGTTGCAGCAGATTCAGGGCAATCTGCACAGCACGGACCGTGTGCAGCTCGATGACACACTGACCGCGCTGGCCACAGCTGCGGCAGGCCGCTAAGCAGGGAGGACACCAAGATGCGTGCTGCCTTGTGGCTGATGGGTCTGTTTGCAGTGGCCGTGGCCACGGCCTTGTTCGCCGGCAACAACCAGAGTTCCGTGACTTGGTTCTGGTCGCCCTACCGGGTGGACATGTCACTGAATCTGGCCATCGTGCTGATTTTTCTGGCTTTTGTGCTGCTTTACGCCGCCCTGCGCGCACTGGCCACCCTGCTGCAGATGCCACACCAGGCACGCCGCTGGCGCATGCAGCAAAAGGAGCGCAGCATGAACCAGAGCCTGCTGGAGTCGCTGTCGCATCTGCAGGCCGGTCGCTTCCTTCGCGCCCGCAAGGCAGCCATGACGGCACTGTCCACCGAACAGTCGCTGCGCGACGCCAAGGCAGCCATTCCCTACGGCGAGCGCCTGAGCGCAACCGCCCATCTGCTGGCTGCCGATGCTTCGCATGCGCTGCAGGATTCAGCCCTGCGCGACAGGCACTGGCAGCAGGCCTTGAGCACCCTGCCCGAGCTCGGCACCACCCAGGATCAGGAAATCCGCGAGGGCGCACAGATGCGCTCGGCCCGCTGGGCCCTGGATGACCGCGATGCGACCGAATCCATGCGCCGCCTCGGCGATCTGCCGCAAGGTGCCAACCGCCGCACGATTGCCCTGCGCATCAAGCTCAAGGCTGCCCGGCTGGCTGGCGACACTCATGTCGCCCTCGACACCGCCCGTCTGCTGGCCAAGCACCGCGCCTTCTCTCCAGCCGCATCGGCCAGCGTGGTGCGCGGTTTGCTGCTGGCCAGCATTCGCGATGCGCGCGACACATCGTCGCTGCAGCAGTTCTGGCTGTCGCTGGACGAGGATGAACGCGCCATGCCCGAAGTCGCCATCCCAGCTACCGAACGCCTGATAGTGCTGGGCGGAGAGGCCATCCAGGCACGCGCCTGGCTGCTGCCCGTATGGGAGCATCTGCTGCCGCAAGCCAGTCCTCGTACCGAAGTCCACCTGCCCCAGCTGGTGCAAGTGCTGCAGTCATGCCTAGGCAAGCTCGACGCAGCCTGGCTGGCACGCTTCGAAACAGCGGCCAATGCCAACCCACGCGAGCCGCGCCTGCAATATCTGGCCGGCATGGCCTGCGTGCAGCGCGAGCTGTGGGGCAAGGCCCAGCAATTGCTGACCCGCGCCGCGCCTCTGCTGCTGGAGCCCCAGCTGCGTACCCGGGCCTGGCAGCGTCTGGCACTGATGGCCGAGCATCGAGGCGATATGGAAGCCTCGGCCATCGCCTGGAAACTCGCCGCCCAGGCCATGGTGATACTGCCGGACAATCCCGCGCAGGACGAATAAGCTCCGCTCTGGCCCGGAGCCGCGCAGACGCTGGCCGCATCTCCCCGAAACTTCTCGACCCAAAAGAAAAGGCCACAGCCGCTGCGGTAAACCGCGAACGACTGTGGCCTCAAGGCAGGTCTGGACCTACTTGCTGTGCTCTATGGTCTTCACATGCTCGGCCACCTGCGCGGCGCTCACGTCGCCGGGACGGCCGCCCCAGGTCTGACGCATGTAGTTGACCAGATCTGCCATTTCCTCATTGCTGAGCTTGTCGGCATAGGCTGGCATGGTCTGCATGCGCTCGCCCTGGGCCAGATCACGCTCGTGGACACCTTCACGGATCACACGGATCAGGTTGATGGGCGTGGGGAACATGGCCGTAGTGTTCGTGCTCATGGGCACCGACGAATGCGGCTGGCCTTGGCCCTGCGCGCCGTGGCAGCCCGCGCACAGACCCAGGTACAGGTTTTCGCCCTTGACGCTGGTCTGTCCCTCGGCAGCCTTGACCTTGGGCCCAGGCATCTCGCGATTCTGGGTCAGATAAGCGGCCATCGCGCGCACATCGGCCTCCGGCATCCGTGAGGTGGAATGCTCAAGCACCGATGACATGCGGAAAGTCATCACTCCTTGCGGCGACACACCTGTGCGGAAGAACTTGACCAGATCATCCTTGGTCCAGCCCCGCTCGCTCAAGGCATCGGGAGTCAGCGCCGGGGCATACGAGCCCTCAATGGTGTTGCCTTCCAGATAGTGCGAGCCATCCATGGCGAACGTGGCCTTGGTGCGCGGGCTATGGCATTCGGCGCAGTGGCCCAATACGTCCACCAGATACTTGCCTCTCACCAGCTCGTCCATCGAAATATCGAACTCCTTGGCGGCGGGACGGTTGAGCACATTCCACATGGCCACGGCAGGGCGGATGTTGAACGGGAAGCTCATCTCGCTGGGCTTGTTGGCAACTTCCACTGCAGGCTGCTTCATCAGCCACACCCACAATGCGTCGACGTCGGCACGTGTGATCTGGTGGTAGCTGGCATACGGCATGGCCGGATACAGGTTCTTGCGACCGGGGGCCATACCGGCGGCCACTGCACGGTACAGGTCGTCAGCCGTCCAGTTGCCAATGCCATGCTCCTTGGAAGGAGAGATATTGGTGCCGTAAAGCGTGCCCATGGGCGTGACCATGGGCACGCCGCCGGCCAGCTCGGCGCCAGTCTGTGGCGAGCTGTGGCAGGCGGCGCAGTCACCACCGCGGAATACCTGCTCGCCGCGTTTGTACAGAGTGTCGAACTCCTGCGGGCCCAGCTTGGCAAAGTCCACCGTAGCTGGTGGAACATCGCCGCTTGCGCTGCCGTACAGATACATGCCTCCGGCCACGAGCACGCCCAGCACGGCGGCTGCACCCAGGCCTTTGATCCAGGTCTTAGCCATTGTTCACGACCTCCTTGCTGCGCTTGCCCGTGGTCAGGCCCGGCGTCTTCAGGATCACGTCGCGCACGGCGTTGTAGTAGCGCACATAGCCAGTACAGCGGCAGATATGGGGTTCAAGCTGATCCTCGATGGCTTTTTCCACGTCATCGGCAGGCACAGGGTGCTTCTCGAGCTTTTCCATCAACACGGTGGCCGAGTTCACAAAGCCCGGTGTGCAGTAGCCGCACTGGAAGGAGTAGTGCTCCAAAAAGGCCTTCTGCACGGGCGAGGGGTGCACAACACCCTTGTCATCCACCGAGGCAATGCCCTCGATGGTGCGTATGGTCTTGCCGTTGAGCCAGGTCACGCCAGTCACACAGGCGGGCACGGTGATGGAGCCCTTTTCCGGGTCGTCCACGATGATGGTACAGGCACGGCAAACGCCCTGGCCGCAGCCCAGACGCGTGCCGTTCATACCTACGTATTCCTGCAGGAACTCGATCATCATCAAGTCCTTGGGAACGTCGACGGGGCCTACTTGTTTGCGATTGATGGTGGCGGAGAATTGGATTCGGTCCTGCATCACAGTGCCTCTTTGATCTTGTCGGGGGTCACGGGGGTGGCATGGAAGCGCTTGCCGGTAGCGTGGGCGATGGCGTTGACGCAGGCGGCGACCACCGGAATCATCACCACTTCGGCCATGCCCTTGGGCGGGTCGGTGCGCGACAGCGGCGGCAGCACCACGCCCTCGGCCTTCCATACGGCCACTTCGCTGGCGCGCGGCACGTGGTAGCGGCTCAGACCCCACTGGCCGTTGCCGGGGCCGGACTCATGGCGAGGCAGGTCTTCGTACAGCGCATGACCTATGCCCATGACCACACCGCCCTGGATCTGGCCCGAGACCAGCTCGGGCACGATCTGCGTGCCGCATTCCAGCCAGGTCTTGTGCGAGAGGATGTTCACCTTGCCCGTGCCCGGAGACACGGACAGCTCCACCATGGTGGCACAGGGCGCGTAATAGACCGTGCCCGCATTGTTGCGCTGCACCGGCGGGTAATACACCTTGTCCCGCGCAATGAAGGCGTAGCCGCCGGATTTCATGGCGGCTTTCTTGGCATCGCCGGCGCCCTGACCGTACTGGACCGAGAGCGCATCCACCATCGCCTGGAACTTCTGGCCGTCCACGGTGAAGTCCGCCTTGGCCCAGGCCCAGCGGTTGAAGGCGTGCACGCACACACCGGTCACCAGACCCAGTTCATGCGCACGGGTGGCCAGGCGCTCAAAACTCAGGGGTTCCAGGCCTTCGGCCACCAGCATGCGGTCACGCCACTCCAGCATGTCTTCGGTCACGGCGCTGGGCAGCATCTGCCCGCCGCCTTCCTTGCCGGACCAGATCGACCGGGCCGCCGGCCACAGGCAAAGCTTGAGCAGCAGTTGCGCGGCCTGCTGTGTCGCATGGCGGAAATAGTAGGCCGAGTTCGAGGCCGACACCGGAGACACCAGGCGCGGCGTCCAGGTCGGGTCCTTGGCCAGCTCGTCTTCCTTGGCCTGAGGCGTGGTGTAGGGTTCGTCCTTGGTGTGCAGGGGCAGGTTATCCCAGTGGTTGACCGCGAAGTCCACGTCGTCCGCCGGGCGGCCCAGGAAAGGCTCCACGGCCACCAGTTGCGCCGTGGTGCTGCCGGTGCCGATCTCGGTGGTAATGTGGCGCATCTTGATGCGACCCTCGGGCGTGATCTCGACCTGGGCAATCGAAGCTTCCGCTCCCGTACCGAAGTCCTTCTGCACCGCACCAAAGCCTATGCCGTAACGCATGCCAGGGTTGGCCGCCTCGTAGTCGGCCTTGCGTTTGGCGCGCTCGATCCACATCGGGTCCTTGGCTGCCATGTCAAGGATCTCACCGATGCGCAGGTAGCCAGAAGGCGAGGCGCCCTGGGTGTTCTTCATGCTGCTCTTGAGCACGTTGCGCTGGCGCAGCTCGATGGCATCCAGGCCGATTTCCTGGGCGATCTCGTCGACCAGCATCTCGGTATAGGCCATAGACTGCACCGTGCCGTAGCCACGCATGGAGCCTGCCGTCACGCCGATGGACGGGTGCACCTCGGTCGACAGATCGCTCTCGGGGAAGTAGTAGATGGACTGCGCCGCCGTCACGGCCACCGTGCCCACCGAGGGGCTGAAATTGGTCACACCGCCGCCGTCGCCCACCATGTTGCAGGTCAGCGCGTGGAACTTGCCGTCCTTGTCCACCGAGATGGCGGTTTCCACGTCGAAGGGGTGGCGCTTGAGTGCGAACTGGAAATGCTTCCAGCGGTCCAGCGCCAGCCGCACCGGGCGGCCCTGGGCATACAGCGATGCCAGCGCCACGTAGAACGGGAAGGGATGGTGTTCCTTCTGGCCATAGCCCACGGTGTAGGAGCTGATGTAGTCGAGCTTGCTCAGCGGCAGCTTGCTGTCCTTGAGCATGTGCATCACATGGTCGGCCGTGCCGTAGGGCGCCTGGCTTGCTGCCACCATGTGCAATGTGCCGCTGTCACGCTCATACCAGGCCAGGCCGTTTTCCATCTCCATGGCCACGTGCTCGATGGACTGGCTGTAGTACTTGCGTGCAAAGGCACGCAGCCCTTCCCTGGGCTGCTTCATCTCGGCCTGAATACGGGCCGACTCGCCCATCAGCGCGCCGAAGGCGGGATGACTCTGGTCCGGCCAGTGCACGCCCTTCTCGTCGAGCTGCGGCCATACCACGGTGTTCTTCATCGGCGAGAACTTGTCCTCGCCATAGCCGTCCTCGCCCTGCACCCGCACATAGCGCGCAGCCACATAGGGCGTGCGAGCCGGTTGCGCGGCCTCGGCGCCGAAGCGGAAGATGGTGTCGTTGAAGCGCAGGCGCTGGTTGGCCACCCGAAATTTTTCGTAGTCATGCCAGATGGCCACGGCCACGGGATGGCCCAGCATCGGCGTCAAC
Source organism: Comamonas sp. (assembly GCA_031277805.1). GTDB lineage: Bacteria > Pseudomonadota > Gammaproteobacteria > Burkholderiales > Burkholderiaceae_C > Comamonas. Next base: position 82,259 of record JAITLR010000009.1, read on the forward strand.
TGGCCCTTTTTGACGAAGAACTCGCCATAGAAGCCGGGGTCCGGCATGCGCAGCCCGTCAGCGGCGATGGACTCAGCATCGATCAGCACATCGGGCTGGTAGTCGCTGCCCAGCACCGACAGATCCAGGCCTTCGTAGATGCGGTCGGCACGGGGAATATGAATGGTCAGCGCATGCGACTGCTTCTCGGGCCAGCCCTGCATGTCCCTGGCACGCAGGTCGATGGCAAAGACCTTCTGCCCGGTGACCTTGGCCAGGCCGTCGCGGCGGTAGTTGAGCGTATTGCCGCTGATCCAGTGGGTCTCCTGACCTCCGGCGGGCGTGATCAATTCCGCGAGTGCGTCTTTGACCGGGCGTACGCTTGCAATCACGCCCATGGCGGCGGCAGCCTTCAGAAAACTGCGCCGATTCAAGTCCAGTTTGGACACGGTTCCAACTCCTTGCTGCAATGCGCACAGCAACAGCAAGGACTGGCGTGGGCACATCGCTAGATGACTATGTATTCCTGAGGTTGTACGTACTCAGGAGTCAAAAAGCAGGTGATAACGGCTGCAGTTGCTGTCGGCATTTCTGCCCACATATCGCCAGCCTTGGCCGTCCGCCACGCTTTGGTCTTTAAAAGACTAAGAGGCGCGGAGTATAGAAACAGTGGCTCGTATGTCTGTTTGTGACCTTAAATCACAAGTTAATTACTCGGAATACTGATATTCATCAACACCAATCTTCAGCATTGGTGCTTGTCAAACAGAGCGAGATACTGCTTCCTCTCCGCACCGAAACGGTCTATGGCCTTTCGGCTTGAGGCTCGGGCATTCAGCTTTTTTGAATTGAAACCTCAAACCTGCTGAACCTTTTTGCACTTTCAGCTTCATACACTGCAACCCGTGCTTCGCTGATCAGGCAAGCCGCCCGAATGATTGCAGCTTCCATGAACACCGCTTCCTCTTTCTCCAACCGCCGGTACGACTCCACGGCCATTGCCCTGCACTGGGTACTGGCCCTGGCCTTGATCGGCATTTTCGGTTTTGGCCTCTATATGACAGGCCTGCCGTTCTCGCCCGCTCGCCTCAAATACTTCAACTGGCACAAATGGGCAGGCATGACGATTCTGATCCTATCGGTGCTGCGCCTGGTCTGGCGCGTCACCCATCGCCCGCCGGAACTGCCCGAGGCCGTCGCCCGCACCATGCCCGGCTGGCAACGCGCAGCCCATCATGGCGTGCATCACCTGATGTATGCACTGTTCTTTGCCATCCCTGTCGTGGGCTGGATGTACAGCTCGGCGGCTGGTTTCCCCATCGTGCTGTTTGGCCAGATCCCCCTGCCCGATCTGGTGGGCAAGAGCCCCGAACTGGCCGAAGCCCTCAAGCCCTGGCATGCCTATCTGGCCTATGCACTGGCTGCATTGGTGGTGATGCATATCGCTGCCGTCATCAAGCATCAGGTCATTGACCGCGACGGCCTCTTGTCACGAATGATTCCGGGCAAATAGCCCCCCTGAGCGGCTTTGCCGGGGCGGCCCCGCCGCTTCCTCCCCCCAAGGGGACAACACCGTCGCTGCGGGGCGGCCCTTGCTCGGTGTTTCTCGCTTGGATCGCGCCAATTTTTCAATTTTCTCTGTTCATCACAAGGAGTTTTTTGATGAAAATCCTTTTTTCCTCCGCACTGATTGCAACCGCTTTCCTGGGCAGCGCCGCTCACGCCGCTCAAGCCCTTGTGCCCGCACAAAGCGCCGTCAACTTTGAAGCCAAGCAGATGGGCGTGCCGCTCAAGGGCCACTTCAAGAAGTTCGATGCCCAGATTGCCTTCGACACCGCCAAGCCCGAGAGCAGCAAGATCCACTTCACGGTTGATACCGGCAGCGCCACCATGGGCGCCAAGGAAACCGATGCCGAGCTGCCAAAGGCAGACTGGTTCAACGTCGCCAAGTTCCCCCAAGCCACTTTTGACTCCAGCGCTGTGAAGGCTCTGGGCGGTGGCAAATACCAGGTGGACGGCACCTTGACCATCAAAGGCAATGTACAGAAGGTGAGCCTGCCCGTGGTGCTAACCCAGTCTGGTGCGACTACGACGGCCACCGGCACTCTGCCGCTCAAGCGCCTGACCTTCAAGATCGGCGACGGCGACTGGAAGGACACCTCCATGGTGGCCGACGAGGTCAATGTGCAATTCAAGCTGGCCCTGACCGGCGTCGGCAAGCTGTAAAGCAGCGCCAGAATTCAAGTCTTTTTCGGCTCCAGCGCTTGATGGCCAAGCGCTGGCAGCTCATGTTTTGATAGTTTCAATCCATCAATAGGAGTTCTCACCATGCGTTCTGCCCTGTTCGCCCTGGCCGCTGCTTCCGTGCTGGCCTCTGCCGCCCACGCCGCACCTGCCACTTACGCCATCGATCCCACGCACACATTCGCGACTTTCGAGATCGATCACTTCGGCGCCTCGACCAACCGCGCCCGCTTTGACAAGAAGAGCGGCACCGTGCAGTTCGACAAGACCGCCAAGACCGGCAAAGTGGAAGTGGCCCTGGACATGACTTCGGTCAACTCCGGTACCCCTGCTTTCAACAAGCATCTGCAAAGCGCTGAAATCTTCAACGTGGAAAAATTCCCTGAAGCCAAGTTTGTCTCCGACAAGTTCGTCTTCAACGGCGACAAGCTCAAGGAAGTCACCGGCCAGCTGACCCTGCTGGGCAAGACAGCTCCCATCACCATCAAGGCCAACAAGTTCACCTGCTACGAAAGCCCCATGCTGCAAAAACGTGAAGTCTGCGGCGGCGACTTCGAGGCCACCATCGACCGCACCCAGTGGGGTCTGGACTACGGCATCGCCTACGGCTTCCCCAAGGAAGTGCGTCTGGTGATGCAGATCGAAGCCGTGAAGCAGTAATTCATAGCTCCTCACGAGCCGGCCTCATTCAAGTCCGGCCCTGGCCCGGTCCGTGAAAGCGGTCCGGGCTTTTTTGCACCCGCACAATCCCTTTATGCAAAAATTCTCTTTAGGTTAATTGATTACGAATAGTAGAATTCACACAAACCTTCCCAAGGAGACAGATTGATGAGCACCGCCCCCACCCCGGTCTATTCCCAGCCCCGTCGCGTTGACCTCAGCGGTCTGCCCCGGCCTGCTGCCGTGCAGCAGCTGCATCACTACGCCTACAAGGCCAAGGATGCAGAGGAGACTCGCCACTTCTACGAAGACATTCTGGGTCTGCCGCTCTATCACATCATCCAGAGCGACTACGTGCCCTCCACGGGCGAGTACTGTCCCTACACCCACTTCTTCTTCCGCCTCAAGGATGGCTCGTTCATCGCCTTCTTCGACATCGGCGACGACGAGGCAGCCCTGCCCTCGCCCAACACCCCCATCTGGATCAATCACATCTCCTTCCGCGTCGACACCGTGGAAGAGCTGGAGAACACCAAGGCCCGCCTGCAGGCCTGCGGCGTGGAAGTGCTGGGCGTGACCGACCACCACATCTTCAAGAGCATTTACTTCTTCGACCCCAACGGCATTCGCCTGGAGCTGACGGCCCAGCTGGCCGACGCCGTGCAGATGCAGAAGGAAAGCACCACGGCTCATGCACGCCTGCAGGAATGGACAGCACGCAAGGAGCAATGGCGCAAGGAACGTGCAGAAGGCAAGACGGCAACGCCTCTGAAGCCACAATCCAACGACCGCCCGGAATTCGTCCCCGGGAAATAACAGCTCTATCGCTACGTCTTTAATAGCTGCTAGCTCTTGATAAATAAGCGCCATCGCCTGAAATAAGACCTACCGCACTCATCACCGGATCGGATCGCTAAAATCATTGGCAATCCGTCCCAATTTCTATGCAGACGGCATCCCTCTTCTGGATGCCGTTTTCATTTCCAGAACTCTTGCAGCCATGAGCGACACCATTCAGCAGCCCGGCCTCGACAGCCTCTCCAAGTCTTTTGAACCCGCTTCCATCGAAGCCCATTGGGGCCCCGAGTGGGAAAAGCGCGGCTACGGCAATGCCGGCTATCGCGGCACGGGCAAGCCCGGTGCCGAAGCCACCGCTGCAGGCAACAACTTCTCCATCCAGCTGCCTCCGCCCAATGTGACCGGCACGCTGCACATGGGCCATGCGTTCAACCAGACCATCATGGACTCGCTGACGCGCTACCACCGCATGAAGGGCTACAACACGGCCTGGATTCCTGGCACCGACCACGCCGGCATCGCCACCCAGATCGTGGTGGAACGTCAGCTGCAAACCCATGGCGTGAGCCGCTATGACCTGGGCCGTGACGAGTTCACCAAGAAAGTCTGGGAGTGGAAGGAAAAGTCCGGCAACACCATCACCACGCAGATGCGCCGCATGGGCGATACCGTGGACTGGAGCCGCGAGTACTTCACCATGGACGACAAGCTGTCCAAGGTGGTCACAGAAACCTTTGTGAAGCTGTACCAGCAAGGCCTGATCTACCGCGGCAAGCGCCTGGTGAACTGGGACCCCGTACTGCAATCGGCCGTGTCCGACCTGGAAGTCGAAAACCAGGAAAAAGACGGCTCGATGTGGCACATCACCTACCCTTTGAGCAGCGGTGAGGGCAGTCTGGTGGTGGCCACCACCCGCCCCGAGACCATGCTGGGCGACGTGGCTGTAATGGTCCACCCCGAAGACGAGCGCTACAAGCATCTGATCGGCCAGACCGTGAAGCTGCCGCTGGTCGGCCGCGAAATCCCCGTGATTGCCGATGAATACGTGGACAAGGAATTCGGTACCGGCGTGGTGAAGGTCACGCCTGCGCACGACCAGAATGACTATCAGGTCGGTATCCGCCACGGTCTGCCCATGATCACGGTGCTTGACCTGAGCGCCAAGATCAACGACGAGGCGCCCGAAAAGTACCGCGGCATGGACCGCTTTGTGGCCCGCAAGGCCATCGTGGCCGACCTCGAAGAGCTGGGCCTGATGGGCGAGATCAAGAAGCACAAGCTCATGGTGCCGATCTGCGACCGTACCGGCCAGGTGATCGAGCCCATGCTGACCGACCAGTGGTTCATCGCCATGAGCAAGGTCAGCGACCAGGACCCCGCGGGCAAGAGCATCGCCCAGAAGGCCATCGATGCCGTGGCCAATGGCGATGTTCAGTTCGTGCCCGAAAACTGGGTCAACACCTACAACCAGTGGATGAACAACATCCAGGACTGGTGCATCTCGCGCCAGCTGTGGTGGGGCCACCAGATTCCCGCCTGGTATGACGAGGAAGGCAATATCTATGTTGCCAAGAACGAAGCCGAAGCTAAGGCCCAGGCTCCCGGCAAGCAGCTGACCCGCGACGCTGACGTTCTGGACACCTGGTACTCCTCCGCCATGGTACCGTTCAGCACCATGGGCTGGCCCGAGCAGACCGACGCTGCCGACGATGACTTCAACCTCTACCTGCCCTCCTCGGTGCTGGTGACGGGCTACGACATCATCTTCTTCTGGGTCGCCCGCATGATCATGATGACCACGCACTTCACCGGTCGCGTGCCGTTCAAGCATGTGTACATCCACGGCTTGGTGCGCGATGCGCAAGGCAAGAAGATGTCCAAGTCCGAAGGCAATGTGCTGGACCCCGTGGACCTGATCGACGGTATCTCGCTGGAGCCGTTGCTGGAAAAGCGCACCACCGGCCTGCGCAAGCCAGAGACCGCACCACAGGTGCGCAAGAACACGCAAAAGGAATTCCCCGAAGGCATTCCCGCCTATGGCGCCGACGCGCTGCGTTTCACCTTTGCCGCGCTGGCGTCCCTCGGCCGCTCCATCAACTTCGACAGCAAGCGCTGCGAGGGCTACCGCAACTTCTGCAACAAACTCTGGAACGCCTCGCGCTTCGTGCTGATGAACTGCGAAGGCTACGACTGCGGCCTCAAGGAACACACCAAGGAACAGTGCCAGCCCGGCGGCGAATTCGCAGGCTATATGCACTTCAGCCAGCCCGACCGCTGGATCGCCTCGCAGTTGCAGAAGGTCGAGGCCGAAGTGGCCAAGGGCTTTGCCGAGTTTCGTCTGGACAACGTCGCCAACACCATCTACGACTTTGTCTGGAACGAGTTCTGCGACTGGTACCTGGAAATCGCCAAGGTGCAGATCCAGACCGGCAACGAGGCCCAGCAGCGCGCCACGCGCCGCACGCTGATCCGCACGCTGGAAGCCATTCTGCGTCTGGCCCACCCCATCATTCCGTTCGTGACCGAAGAGCTGTGGCAGCAGGTAGCTCCGGTTGCAGGCCTGAAGGGCGACTCCATCGCCGTGGCACGCTACCCCGAAGCCCAGCCCGCTAAGATCGACGAAGCCTCGATCGCCTACGTGGGCCGCATCAAGCAGATGGTGGACGCCTGCCGCGCGCTGCGTGGAGAAATGGGCGTCTCGCCCGCCCAACGCCTGCCGCTGCTGGCCATCGCCGGCTCCGCCGAAGGCTCCGAGTTCCTGCGCGCCAATGTAGCCGTGCTCAAAAACCTGGCCAAGCTCAGCGATGTCAAGGTGTTTGACGACGAAGCAGCCTGGGCGACCGAAGCGCAAAACGCTCCCGTGTCCGTGGTGGGCGATGCCCGCCTGGCACTGTTCGTGGAAATCGACGTCGAAGCCGAAAAAGCGCGCCTGAGCAAGGAAGCCAAGCGTCTGGAAGGTGAAATCGTGAAAGCCAACGGCAAGCTGAGCAACGAAGCCTTCTGCGCCAAAGCTCCTGCCGCAGTGCTGGAACAGGAGCGCAAGCGTCTGGCCGACTTTGGCGCAACGCTGACCCGCATCAACGAGCAATTGGCACGCCTGGGCTGAAATGAGTACCCCCTGAGCCGCTGCGCGGCTTCCCCCTGAAGGGGGACGGCACCCTCGCGGCGGGGCGGCCCTTGCTCGGTGCCCCCGGCGTGGGCCGTACCCAATGCAAGCCTCAGGGAAATGGAATGGAAAGAGAGTTTCTATGAGCAATCAAACCTGCGTCCGCAAAGCCGTGTTCCCTGTTGCAGGCCTGGGCACCCGCTTTCTGCCCGCCACCAAGGCTTCGCCCAAGGAAATGCTGCCCGTGGTGGACAAGCCGCTGATCCAGTACGCCGTCGAAGAAGCCTACGAGGCAGGCATTCGTGACATGGTCTTTGTCACCGGCCGCAGCAAGCGTGCCATCGAAGACCATTTCGACACCTCCTACGAACTCGAGAACGAGCTCGAGAATGCAGGCAAGCAGGCCATGCTGGACCTCGTGCGCAGCGTCAGCCCTGCCGATATGAACTGCCTGTTCGTGCGCCAGCCACGCTCCCTGGGTCTGGGCCATGCCGTGCTGTGCGCAGAGCCTCTGGTGGGGAACGAACCCTTTGCCGTGATCCTGGCCGACGACCTGATGACCGGAGAGAATGGCGGCCCCGGCGTGATGGCGCAGATGACGGCCGCCTTCCAGAAGCAGGGCCGCTCGCTGCTGGCCGTGCAGGAAGTGCCGCTGGAGCACACCAAGCGCTACGGCATCGTCAAGGGCGAACCTGCGGGCGGACCGCTGATGCGCATCGACGAGATCGTGGAAAAGCCCGCTCCCGAAAAAGCCCCGTCGCGCATGGGCGTGGCCGGCCGCTATGTGCTGACACCTGCCATCTTTGACGAGATTCGCAACCAGCCCAAGGGCGTGGGCGGCGAGATTCAGCTGACCGATGCCATCGAGCGCCTGATGCAGCACGAAGCCGTCTACGCCTTCCAGTACGCAGGCAAGCGCTATGACTGCGGCAGCAAGGAAGGCTTTTTGCAGGCCACGGTGGAACTGGCTCTGCAGCACCCCGAGGTGGGCAGCAGTTTCCGTGAATATCTCAAAACTCTGAGCATCTGACGCAGGATACTTCTTGCTTTCAAATACAAAAGGCCTGAAATCTCAGGCCTTTCTTGCGTCAGCAGCTCCTCAATCAAGAGCATCAAAGCTTCAGCGGCGTTTGAGAATGTGAATGAACTCATCGCCCACGGTCTGCTGCTCGACCAGCTCGTTGCCCGTCTGCTTGGCAAAGGCCTGGAAATCGCGGATGGAGCCGGTATCGGTGGCCACCACCTTGAGCAGCTGACCGCTTTGCATGGCGGCCAGCGCTTTCTTGGCCTTGAGAATGGGCAGCGGACAGTTCAGGCCGCGGGTATCGACTTCTTGATCTACTTGCATAGCTAGGAATTCCTTTAGGACTTACGCAAACAAGCCGGGCCGCCGCTGCGGATGCACAAGGAATGTCTGCAAGATGCAAACGTCTTGCCTGAACCTGATTGGCGTAAGTCGTGTCCTCAATGGACTCGATTGTAGAAAAGCCCGCGTCAGGTGTTACCCACGCGGTCTTTACTCAATCCAGGCGCGGCGCAACGGTAAAGCGCGCATCCTGCTCCCAGTAATGCAGCGGCCACTTGGCAGGATCGGGCTCCGGATTTTGCCCGGGCCTGAAGGCACCAAAGCGCGGCTCGAAGCCTTTTTGCTTTATCCACTCAGCCAGCGCATAGCCTGTACCCGCGGGCCAGCACAGCGACTCTTCGGCTGTCTGCCAGCGGTATTCCAGCAGCTCAGGCGATAGCTTCACATCCTCGGGCCGCCCCTCTACGCGCACATGGTAGGCAATCAGCACCTGGTTCATGCGCAAGAACTCCGAGCAGCACAGCAGCCGCAGAGCCTTCACACGCAAACCGGTTTCCTCCATCACCTCGCGGCAAATACCGGCTTCGGGCGATTCACCCGCCTCCATAAAACCTGTGATCAGGCCAAATACACCCTCCTGCCACAGCGCATTGCGCGCCAGCAGCACACGGCCGTCATCGCCTTCGACCACGGCCGCCAGCACCGGCGTAGGGTTGCCCCAGTGCGTAAACCCGCAGTTCGGGCAGCGCAGGCGCTGCACCTCGCCACTGTCCTCGTTGGCCACAATCCATTGCAGCTCGGTCGCGCAGTTGGAACAAAAGCGGACTTCATAAGCCATGAGGCTCTCCATGTTCTTGATATTGATAGCATCCAGCGCTTGATAGCTAAGCGCCTACTGCCATTTGGAGCTTGGACTCTCTTTTGCGCTATCGCGCAAAAGACATGGCTTATGCCGGGAACACGCCTGTGGAGAGGTAACGATCGCCACGGTCGCACACCACAAACACGATGGTGGCGTTCTGCTCGCGCTTGGCAATTTCCTGAGCCACCCACAATGCACCAGCAGCCGAAATCCCCGCGAAGATGCCTTCCTCGCGTGCCATGCGGCGAGCCATGTCCTCGGCATCGTCCTGGGTCACGGAAACCTGCTCATCGACCAGACTGCCGTCATAGATCTTGGGCATATATTCCTCGGGCCACTTGCGGATGCCGGGAATGCGCGAGCCCTCGGCGGGCTGGGCGCCGATGATCTTGATGTTGGGGTTCTTTTCCTTGAGGAACCTGGCCACGCCAGTAATCGTGCCCGTGGTGCCCATGGCACTCACGAAGTGCGTGATCTCTCCGCCGGTCTGTTCCCACAGCTCAGGGCCCGTGGTCTCGTAGTGGGCGCGCGGGTTGTCGGGGTTGGCAAACTGGTCCAGCAGCACACCCTTGCCCTGCACCACCATCTGGTCGGCCAGATCGCGCGCATATTCCATGCCGCCGCTCTTGGGCGTGAGGATGAGTTCAGCACCATAGGCCTTCATGGTCTGGGCACGCTCGATGGACAGGTCCTCGGGCATGATCAAAATCATGCGGTAGCCCTTGATAGCTGCCGCCATGGCCAGGGCAATGCCGGTGTTGCCCGAAGTCGCCTCGATCAGCGCATCGCCGGGCTTGATCTCGCCGCGCTCTTCCGCACGCTGGATCATGGACAGCGCAGGCCGGTCCTTGACCGAGCCTGCCGGGTTGTTGCCCTCGAGCTTGCCCAGCACCACGTTTCCACGTTCACGGTTTGCAGCCGCGCCAATGCGTTGCAATGCCACCAGCGGCGTGTGACCGATAGCATGTTCGATGGTCAGATAATTTTTCATGTCCAATACTGTGCCATAATTCCTGCCTGCGCTAAGCCAGCCCGGGTGGTGAAATTGGTAGACGCAGGGGACTCAAAATCCCCCGCCGCAAGGCGTGCCGGTTCGATTCCGGCCCCGGGCACCACATACCAAAGGCCGCTAAGTTTTCAAGAACTTAGCGGCCTTTTCTTTTTTCTTGCAGCCGCCTGAAAGCATGAACTTTTGGCGCAAAAGAAAAGAGCCATTGGAGCAAAAAACCAGTGTGAGGTTAAGGGCGTGACCTCTAAACCACCGCTGTGGGCTTTCGTTCTTGCTGCGGCTCCTCCCCCAGCGTGTAAATCTCACAATCGTAGACTGGCATGCCCGCCCAAGCATTGAGGCCACGAACCTGCAGGGGCACTAGCTCATTGCGTGTAAACACCTTGCAGCCTTCTCCACATCACCAAGGCCGCCCGCATTGTTGAGCATCATGCCCATGCTGAGACGGCGCCCGAATGTCGTCGCGGCTGAGGCCTATCTCACGGGTCTGGCTGTCACCGATGATCCCGCAAGCCTGGGTGATGAAAATGCTGAAGTTCAGTGCCAAGCGCAACGAAGACAAGTATTCATCGGAGCCTCTGGAACACCATGAAGCAATCACCAGCACAGCGCCACAAGTTGCGTGTACTGGTCGAAGTACAGGCCAAAGCCGCAGCGACGCACAACGCCTTTGGAGAAACCCAGGGCACCGCCTACGAACTGCAGATGGCGCAACTCTATGAATTTTAAAAGCGCCTCAAGGACATGCAATCCATGGAAGGCAAGACAAAGTTGAAGGCAACCATGTTGCCGGAAATGCTCCCTTATCTGCACGGCGTGTTAGCAGCCAATGCGGGCACCCAGGATGAAGTGCTGACGACGGCACCGATTGGATCATCGACGCCGACGAATACCAAGCATTCCTGATCCCCGCCAATGCCAACGCAATCGAGCCGGAAAATCTAGCCGCCGCAGGCTTACTGCTCACCATCCACGTGAAGGCGGCCAAGCATGATCTCCCGCCACTGGAAAGACGCCCGCGACGCTGCGTCTTACCGTGCCGAAGTCACCGGCAATGATGAGCTGGGCAAGCGCATCCGTGAGATGTACCTACGCGACATGTGCAGCTTCGCGGCTAACCTTGCCGAAGACATTGATGAAGCATCAAAGCTGCTGGACCACAGCAGCGTGAACGTGATGCGAAAGCACTACCGGACACGGGTTACGCGGTTGAAAGCGGTTCGGTGAGCTTTATTCAGATACTTAGCAAACATAGATAGACATAAGATTTAACGCAAAGCGTTGTCAAACAGAAAGCTTTTCCGCTTATGAACTTTTTTTGTTCTAAGGTCTGTAAGACAGCCTCTAACTCTGTCTAGTCGCAAAGAGCAATATTCTTCTGTCTCGGCCAATATCCCAACAAGGTAGTAATGGTGCTCACTTGAACGGTACAGACGCTCAACGTACATACGGATCTGAGATGTGCCGCCTTCAAAGTCACAGTAGACGAAGCTGTAGTACCTAAGTGATCGGTTTCTCCAAGCCCCCCTCAGCTTACGCAGCAACACATAGATGCGATTCAGCATTCTTTGCGTCCCTTTATCAGGCGCTCCAAGCGCTTGAAGCCAGACTCCATCTTCTCATTGATATCTGATATCGCGTCAAACTCCAGTGCTGCGTGTAGCTGCGCGACGATCCCATCAACAAAATCGTCACCTGGGTAGGGCTGGGACTTGTACAGCACGAGACGGACCAGATGGCCCTTGGCGTTTTTGAAAGTGAACGCAAAAGCAATCCCAAACACGATGCTGGCTGATACAGAGGTCCAGTTCTTACGCAGCGACTGGTAAGTGCTGTCATGCACCAAAAAAGGTTCCTCTTCGAACTCCTCGTCTTCCAATCTCGCCTCAACCACTGCCATTCGTCCGTTGGCAAATTTGATGTGGATACGATGCTCCCCATCCTCATCCAAGTACCTTTCATCCTTGTTGACAAGTTCCGCCAGACATTGGATTAGGGACTCCTTGAACGCCTTTCCAGTGATGGGGTTGCTGGCCGTACCAAGGGTGTTGATCAAATTCATGCGCATAGGCCTCAAGATTAAGCATCAATTCTATCTACATCAAAGAGAAAGAAAAGCACCACAAAGAGAAATTTGATATAGACTACGTTTGCCGAGCAGCAAAGAGGCATCGAAAGGTCACAGCCATTGAATTCACGCCACCACACCCATCGTTCAAGAGTGAAGTGGTGGCATTGAGTTGATCTTCGTTCTGATGCCTCAATAAACATGCGCCGTGTCACTCCCCTTGTTCATTGCGGCAAAGAAACCGCCATGCAACGAGCTTTCATAGTTGAATTACCCATTGAAAACATGACAAATTTTTATCAGGGCAAGCTAGATTTTGATGGTGATGTCATCACTGTCCAACGCATGGCAGTGACAGCTAACGCAGCCTCTTTAGATTGCGTACTGACATGGAATGGAGCCCCGTACTCCTTTCAAAGCACAGGAGAACTCGTAGCAGGAACGCCAAATACCTTCATCTTTGAAAACTACACTTCTAATATTTCAAAGGGACGCCCAGGCATACCGCATCACTCCAAATCGAAGCTGGTACTCAATCTCTTAGCCGATATGAATGAGCTTGATGTGACAGGTACATGGCATGAAGAAGGAGAGTCGTACGAAGTCACAGGCTTACTTGAGAACTCTTGAGGCGTTGTTGCAAAAAATCGTCGTTTTGCAGTTTTAAGAAGCAATATTGAGCTAGTTCACGGAGCCGTTCTCATTCCCCGGTAGTAGCCTAGCTACGGCTGGGATTCAGGTTGGTATGGAGTCTCCCGAAATTGGATTTGCAACAATACCTCTAGCAAGCTGCTCTAACGCACTCTGGATGCAACCAGTGGAAATAATCCAAATGACATCTCGCGCGCGCATTGATAGAGCAATTAATTCGTTCCTTAAGGGAGTGAGGCCTCCGTCTTTCCGAAATTCACAATTCTGGTTCGTGTTGGGCCCAAACGGTGAGCTGCTTCCTGCGAAGGCTATTTGGGCCTTGGTCACAAATATCAGTGCAGCAAACTTCAATACCACTCACGCAGTATCCGGTCTATGCGAATCGGGGTATTCAGTGATCGACATTCGCCACAGTTCATCTGCAAAGAACTTTGATGACGATGTATATCACTCTCTAGCGACGCCAAGCGATGAGAGAAAGAAGCGCCTCGCAAGCGCAAAAAAATTGCCTGCGAAAGAGTTGGTCGTAGTTGAGCGGTTTATTAGAAACCCAGATGTTGTCGCAGAAGTACTCGAGCGTGCAGGGGGATACTGCGAGCGCTGCACAAACTATGCCCCCTTCTTACGTCGTCACGACAGCATGCCGTACCTGGAAGTTCATCACAAAGTACCACTGGTTCAAGGCGGCGATGACACAGTTGAAAACGCTGAGGCACTTTGTCCGAATTGCCATCGCAATGCTCATTACGGGTAACCTGGGTTTTTGACACAGTGCATGGGTCAGCGAAATTATCTCGCGCATCATTTTTTGTTAGATAAACGCTTCTACTACTGGGCCACGGCTACCCATGGCCGATTGCTGGCATGAACACGGCCCTCTGATGGCATCGACCATCGTTGACGCAAAACAGCTCGGCAAGAGAGCAGTCCTGTCGCAATCCACTCTCTGCCCCGATGCCCTGGTTCTGACTGATGGTCAACCAGTGACCTACCGCCGCTGGGAGGACGCCCGCGCCGGGGCTACCTCGCGCCGAAGTCACCGGCAATGATGAGCTGGGTAAACACCTCCGCGAGATATGCCTACGCGGCATGCGCAGCTTCGCGACCAACCTTACCGAAGACATTGATGAAGCATCAAAGCTGCTGAGCCACAGCAGCGTGAACGTGACGCGAAAGCACTACCGGACGCGGGCTACGCGGTTGAAGGCGGTGAGATAGAGTTCACCCATCAACTACTCCGTCGCGGCTTTCGGGCAGCTTTCAGAATTCGGCCTCTGGTGCCTCCAACCGTGCGTTTCCCAAATGACAATGCTTTCGGATCCACCTCTTCATTTTCGACTAGTTGCTCCGCCTGACTGACTCTTACCCCATTGCGGAGGGTAAGAATCGCCACAGGGCCAAAAGTGAAGAGTGCGAGAACGAGCATTTCCCATTGAATGGAAGCCGTTTTTAGAGTGATGTGGAGCAACAGTGGAGCAAGGGCTATGGCACAGAATACCGTGTACCAGATGAAGTACCAACTCTTGATTGCAAAACGCACCTGCCAAAAGCGGCGAAGTCCTTTGAATTTAAAACGAGCTTCGCCCTCTGTTGCCATGGGGAGTAGGTGACGCCTGCCTCCTACAAAATTACGAAGTGCCTTTGGTGAACCCTTCAATGAGACCAGGTACTCAATTTCTTCTGCTGATAGTTCCGTACTTCCAGCGATCGCTTGAAGGCCCTTCTCTTTGGAGAACGGATGCATTGCATTTGCGTCCCTGTAATCCGTAAAGAATTCGTTCGCGAATTTGTATTCCTCACGGCTTCGTGTGCGAGTCAAATGAGACAAGTCAACTGCGTTTTTTATAGCTGTAAAACCGCCTCCTAAAACCGCCACCACCGACCCTGCAACAGTTATCCATCCCAACTCCATTGTTGGCATCCTCATCACGCAATACAAGGCTTCGCAGCCTACCGCAAAGAATGACTCTCAACCATAGGCGCGAAACATCTCGCCAAGAATGGAGCCGCTGAGGAATTTTTGCCCCTACAACGCACAACAATCAGCTATGTGGTCAGACTCAAAATCCCCCGCCGCAAGGCGTGCCGGTTCGATTCCGGCCCCGGGCACCACATGCCAAAAGCCGCTAAGTTTTCAAGAACTTAGCGGCTTTTTCTTTGCCTGATCATCTCACCTGCTCAGCCTGAGGCGTTCAAAACACATGATCGCCAACCATTTTTTGCAGGCCTTTGAAACCTAGGCCGTGCGGCGAATCACCGTGCGTCCAGCTTCCGTGATGTGCCAATGGCGTTCCGCATCCTGAGTGACCAGCCCGCGCTCCAACAGGCGTTTGGACAGATACTCCTTGGCGGCAGACCACAAGGAGACGTCCTCACCCATCTCCAGCTTCTTGAGTGTCTCCAATTCATCGACCGTTGGTTCATACACTGGTGCGCGGTAGACTGCGGTTTGCATAATGATTTCTCCTAAGCTCGTGCGATGACGCTGGCCGCTCCGGCCCCGGAGCGCCTGAGGCCAAGATAGACCTGCTGGCAGCGTCGCGCAATAGCTGACTTCCGGCTTTACCTAACTTCATCCCGCTTTTCAAATCCGTGACAGAGCGTTGGCCCCAGCGCTCTGTCACTCTCATTTTTGGAGCCAGCTGCCGCCATGCTGTATGCACTTGCCACTCTTTTTGCTTTCAATTTGCTGGGGGAGCTGCTGGTGCGTGTCACGGGTTTGCCGCTACCGGGCGCCCTGGTCGGCACCTTGACGCTGCTCATCGGCCTGCTGTTTTACAAGCGCTTGCCCAAGCCGCTGGAAGACACGGCCAGTGTGCTGCTGCAGAACATGATGCTGCTGTTCATTCCTGTGATTGCTGGCGTGATGCTGGAGTTTGACCATCTGCGCCGCGAGTGGCTGCCGTTCGTACTGGCCTGCGTGGGCGGCGCGGCCATCACGTTTGCAGCGACGGCGCTGACCTTTCACTTTTTCCTGCAACGCCAGCGCGCCAAGGATGAAGCAGCAACCGGCAGCAAGCAGGAGGCCGCATGAATACCCCATTGCTTGAGCGTCTTACTACCGCCTGGACGGGGCTGTCCAATGCCTCCCCACTGCCCTGGCTGGTACTGACCATGGTGGTCTATCTGGTGGCCATGGCCGTCTACAGGAAAAGCGGCAACCGCCCAACTCTGATCCCCGTGTTCACCGGCGTGCTGGTGATCGTGGGCATTTTGCTGCTGACGGGCACACCGTATGAGACCTATCGCAGCGGCGTGTCGCTGCTGGGTCTGATGATTGGCCCCTCCACCGTAGCCCTGGCAATTCCGCTCTATGCCCAGCGCGAGCGTATCAAGCAGCTGTGGCTGCCGGTCAGCGTGGCCCTGCTGGTGGGTTGTCTGGTGGCGCTGTTCTCTGCCCTGGGTATTGCCTGGGCATTCAACGGCTCGGAAACCACGCTGATCGCCGTCGCCCCCAAGTCGGCCACCATCCCCATTGCACTGCCCATGGCCGAGCGCTTTGGCGGCAAACCTTCACTGGCCGCCGTGGCCGTGGCCATCACCGGCATCAGCGGCACCATGATGGCGCCCCTGTTGTGCCGCTTTCTGCGCCTCAAGGACCCTGCGGTGCAAGGCTTTGCCATCGGCCTGACAGCCCACGCCATTGGCACGGCGCGCGCCATTCAAGTCAACCCCACGGCCGGCGCCTTCGCGGCCCTGGCCATGGGCTTGAACGGCGTGGCCACTGCCGTGCTGATGCCTCTGGTACTGGCCATCACACCCTGGATCTGATTTTTTGATAGCTTTCCGCGCTCTACCCATAAAGGTTTGAGCCCAAAAATACCTAATTTTTCCCTTTTCGATACGCCCAGACCGCCAGCAGGATCAGCACCATACCCAGTGCCTGCAAAGGCGCCGGATGGTGGCCAAACCACAGCAGATCTACCAGCACAGCCACCACCGGGTAGATGAATGACAGACCCGCAATCGCCTGTGCGCTCAGCCGCTGGAAAGCCGCATACATCAGCGTGTACATCCAGGCCGTATGCACCAGTCCCAGCACGGCGACCGCCGCCCATGCCTTCGCTGAAAACTGCGCACCGCCGGCCAGCTGCCAGGCTGGCGCGGCCAGCGCCAGCACCCCCATCACCATCTGCAGCATGGCGATCTGCGCAGCGGACAACCGCTTGAGGCGCTGAGTCGCCAAGGTCGCCACGGCATACAAGCTGGCCGCAGCCAACGCCAGCAGCACGCCAGCCCAGGATGCGGCATGCCCGCCCTGCAGCAGCCCGCTACTCAAGGCCACGCCAAGCAGCGCCAGCAGCAGCCAGGGCAACTTGCGCACAGGCATGGCCTCCTGCCCCAGCATCGCGGCCAGCAACAGCAAGATAAAAGGCTGAACGTGATAGACCACGGTAGCCACGGCAATCGAGCTGTAGCCATAGGCCGTGAACAAACAGACCCAGTTCAACACCAGCGCCAGGCCGCCCACGGTCAGCCAGCCAGCCTCTGCCCGTGTGGGCCGCAACCATTGCCGCGAATACGCCACCCAGGCCGCCAACCCCAGCGCCCCCAGCAGGCAGCGCAGCCAGACCACCAGCATCACGGGCAGGCCGCTTTCCACCACCAGCAAACCAATGGTGCCCGACAGCAGCATGGCCAGCACCATGCGCCAGGTGCCTCCAGACGCACCGAAAGACTGCGGCGGAACAGCCAAAGCCGGATTGGAAGCCATGGGCTGAAGCGGGGAAGAAGTCTGAGAAGTCATGACTGCATCGTCCATCAAACCCATTCATGCATCAATACAGCTTGATTCCACTTACTATTGCCTCAGAATCAACAATAAGCCTCATCCATGAGTACCGAACCAGGCCTGGTCCCTGAAATGCTGGTTTTTGCCAAAGTGGTGGAGTTGCGCAGCTTTGCTGCGGCGGCACGCCAGCTGGATCTGACCACCTCGGCTGTCAGCCGCAGCGTGGGGCGGCTGGAAGCCCATTGGGGCGTGCAGCTGCTACACCGAACGACCCGCTCTCTGTCCCTGACCGAACTGGGCGCCGAGGTCTATGCCGCCTGCAGTCAACTAGCGCAGACGGCCAGCGATATTCACGCCATCGCTGGCCATTACAGCGGCGTGCCCCGCGGTACGGTGCGCCTGACGGCACCGACCATCTTTGGCGAGATCTGGCTCAGCGCCCAGTTGCCCGCGCTGCGCCGCCAGTGGCCTGAGCTTGAGATCGCAGTGAGCCTCAGCGACCAGATGCAGGACCTGGCTCAGCAAGGTCTTGATCTGGCTATTCGCCTGACCCGCCCCGAACAGCTGCCGCCCCATATGGTGGCGCGCGCGCTGCGCCAGGTGCGCTATATCGCCGTGGCTTCACCCGCCTATCTTCGAGGCCTGATCAAGCCACCCGAGCACCCGTTGGAGCTGGGGCGCCAGCATGGCGTGGCCTGCATCACGCTGGGCTATGGAGATTTTCAGAGCCGATTGCAGTGGACGCATGGCGAAGACCGCAGCAATGAGCCAGCGGTGACCGAAGTCGCCGTTCACGCACCTTTGTCCATGGACAGCAGCACCGGCATCATCAACCTTGCGCTGCAGCATCAGGGAATAGGCCTGGTGGCAGACTTTGCCGCCCAGGCAGCACTGAGCAGCGGTGCGTTGCTGCAGGTCCTGCCCGACTGGCTATTGACGGGCAACTACGCACCGCGCACCGCCTATGCGCTGTATATGCCATCGCGCCATCTGCCGCTCAAGGTGCGGGCGCTGATAGACCATCTGGCCGAGGCAGGCCAGCGCCAGTCCATCTAAAAACCTGTTCAAGGAATACAGCGCGGCTAAGTTCTCCCCACTACAGAGCTACAAGCTTGTGGACAAAGCTCAACAGTGGATGGGATAAGCAGATCAAGCCATTGTTTTCAAATAACTTTCCAATGGTCGATTAATTTTTAGGCAATCCACACTCGACAAGGCTCAAAACTCTCAAACTCTGCATTTCATAGCAACTCTCGCAAGTCTGAATTGGGCTGCAGGCCAGTTCTCCCCACTAAATCGCTACAAGCTTGTGGACAAACCCCGACAACCCCTTGAATAAGCAAGTTAAGCCCTTGTCAGGCCATGAAAAATGGGGCGCTGATTATTTTTTAATCAGCACCCCATTGACATCTCAAAACCCCGGCGCTCAGCGCAGCGGACCCTGCCAATCGGCAAGGCGATAGGCACTGTCCCAGAACAGCCATTCCAGCCGGGCCGCATCCTTGTAGGCTGCATGCATGGCCGCGCGCGTGGCCTCGGTGGCCTCCTCCGCCAGGCGATCCACCGTGGCACAGACACCGCGCACGGCCGCGTGGAATTCCTCGCTCGCATAGGTATCCACCCAGGGCTGGTAAGGATTGTTGGCCACCGAACGCGAATGGATCTCGCGCCCCACTTCCGCATAAATCCAGAAGCATGGCAGCAGCGCGGCAACGGCCACGGGGTAAGGCATGCTCCAGGCCGTAGACACCAGGAAGCTGGTGTAGTGGTGGCAGGCCGGCGTCAGCGGCGTGGCTGCGAAGTGTTCTGGAGTGATGCCAAAGTCGCGCATGAAGCCGTCATGCAGGCTGCGCTCCACCACCACGGCTTCATTGGCCGCATTGGCAAACTGCACCACACCCTCGGCGTTGTCGGACTTGGCAGCCGTCACGGCCAGCGCGCGGCCGTAGGCAACCAGGTAATGCGCATCCTGAATCATGTAATGGCAAAACCGCTCGCGGCTGAGCGTACCCGCGGCCAGCTCCTGGTTGAAGGGCAATTCCAGCGTGCTCTGGAACAGGGGCAGATTGACCTGCCACAGGCTTTGGCTGAATGACATGATTCGACTCTCCACTGCAAAAATTCATAGCAGCCAGCGCTTTGCTGACTGGACAAGCAAGCATTCTTGCTGAGATATATGCTTTTGCAGCCCAAAGCCCGGCAGATATCCGGTCAAAGCTGTATTTCAAGGCTGACGCTCTGGCTTGCGGCCAGTGGCTTCCTGCGCCTTGTGTTGCAACCACTGACTGAACACACGCAGCGCCGGTGACGGTTGCGCCTCGGCCGCCAGCTCGGGCGTGACCAGGTAATAGGCACGGTTGCCGCGCAACGACTGCGGGCAGGCAATGATGAGGTCGCCGCGCGCAATTTCCTGCTCGATCAGCATGGGCGGGATCAAGGCCACGCCCAGCCCCTGACTGGCGGCCACGGCCAGCATGGAAAAAAGCTCGAGCCTCATGCCATCAAGCGCACGAGGCGCATCGACATGCATCGCGTCAAACCACTGGCGCCAGCCCTGGGGGCGCGTGCTTTGCTGCAGCAACGGCAGGCGCACAATCACCTCGGGCCCCACGGGCAGCCAGGCCCGCCCCAGGTCGCGCTGCTGGGCCGTGGCCAGCAGCCGCGGGCTGCACACGGGCACGACTTCTTCATCCATCAGCCACTGCGCCTGCACGCCGGGCCAGCGCGCCACCTGTTCGGGCGTGCCCGCATAGAGGGCCGCATCAAACACCGTGTCGGCAAACAGAAAAGGCCGGGTCTGCACGTCGATATGCACGGTGATGTCGGGATGCTGCTGCGCCAGCTGCGGCAAGCGTGGCAGCAGCCAGCGGGTGGCAAAAGTGGGTACGGCCGCCAGGTTGATGGGACCGCCCTCACCCTGGTGGCTCATCAGGTCCAGCGTGTCACGCTCCAGACCCTGCAGCCAGCGGCCCACCTGCTTGGCGTATTGCTGGCCCGCATCGGTCAGCAGCACGCCGTGGCGCGTGCGCTTGAACAAGGCCACACCCACGAACTCCTCAAGCGCAATGATCTGGCGCGAAACAGCACTTTGCGTCAGCGACAACTCCTGCGCGGCCTTGGTATAGCTGACATGACGGGCGGCTGATTCAAAGCAGGCCAGGGCCTGGGTGGAAGGAAGAACTCTTCGCATATCTCTTGTGCTCAAACCGCATCAATTAACAAAAATTCAGCGGGAAAACCCCAGTTAATTGGTTTATACATGCGTTTTACTCATCCATAGATGATTAATCATCGTTTGCCTCCCCTGGTTTGGCAAACCTAATATGTATGCAATTACTCAGGCAACCGCCTGCGATTCAACACTTTGCATTCAGGAGATGAACATGGCCAATGGCTACCAGTGGGACGATTGCCTGCAGCTTGACCAGCAGCTGACCGAAGACGAACGCATGATCCGCGACGCCGCACGCGAATACTGCCAGGACAAGCTCAAGCCCCGCGTTCAAGCCATGTTCCGCAACGAGTCTGTCGACCTGTCCATCTTCCGCGAGATGGGCGCACTGGGCCTGCTGGGCCCCACCATCCCCACGCAATACGGCGGCGCCGGCCTCAACTATGTGAGCTACGGCCTGGTGGCGCGCGAGATCGAGCGTGTGGACTCCGGCTACCGCTCCATGGCTTCCGTTCAGTCCTCGCTGGTGATGGTGCCCATCAACGAATTCGGCACCGAAGCCCAGAAGATGAAATACCTGCCCAAGCTGGCAACGGGCGAATTCATCGGCTGCTTCGGCCTGACCGAGCCCGACCACGGCTCCGACCCCGGCTCCATGGCCACCCGCGCCTACAAGGTCGACGGCGGCTATCGCCTCAAGGGCAACAAGATGTGGATCACCAACAGCCCCGTGGCTGACGTGTTCGTGGTCTGGGCCAAGGAAGTTTCCGAAGACGGCACCGTGGGCCAGATCCGCGGCTTTGTGCTGGAAAAGGGCATGAAGGGTCTGTCCGCCCCAGCCATCCACGGCAAGGTGGGCCTGCGCGCCTCCGTCACCGGCGAAATCGTGATGGACGATGTGTTCTGCCCCGAAGAAAACGCCTTCCCCGATGTGCGCGGCCTCAAGGGCCCGTTCACCTGCCTGAACAGCGCCCGCTTCGGCATTGCCTGGGGCGCGCTGGGCGCGGCCGAAGACTGCTGGCACACCGCCCGTCAGTACACGCTGGACCGCAAGCAATTTGGCCGCCCCCTGGCTGCCAACCAGCTGATCCAGAAGAAGCTGGCCGACATGCAGACCGAAATCACGCTGGGCCTGCAGGCCGTGCTGCGCGTGGGCCGCATGAAGGACGAGCACCAGAACGTGATCGAGATCACCTCGCTGGTCAAGCGCAACAACTGCGGCAAGTCCCTGGACATTGCCCGCATGGCACGCGACATGCTGGGCGGCAACGGCATCAGCGACGAATTCGGCGTGGCCCGCCATCTGGTGAACCTGGAGGTGGTGAACACCTATGAAGGTACGCACGATGTGCATGCGCTGATTCTGGGTCGTGCGCAGACGGGTATCGCGGCATTTGCCAATTAACTCCCCCTGAGCGGCTCCGCCGCTTCCCCTGGCCGGGCGCCCCCTCTCTCTACGCGCTTCGCGCTACGGGAGGGGGACCGGAACCTCGCTGCGGGGCGGCCCTTGCTCGTTCCCTCTCGCCTCTGGGCGATGGCATAGATCGGTATCTCTGTTTCGCTATGCATTGATGAGCTGGTACCGCTTGATTTGCATAGGTTTTGAATATTTTTCATTTCAGAACCTATTCAAATACAGCGCAAACAGCTTCTGTTTTGATAGCTCCCTTCCCCCCCCCCCGCTTCTGGCCTCCTCTGACATGAACGCATTCACCCCCACTCCCACCGGCGCATTGGCAGGCATCAAGGTGCTCGACCTGTCGCGAGTGCTGGCGGGGCCCTGGGCCACGCAGATGCTGGCCGATCTGGGCGCGGATGTGATCAAGGTGGAGCGCCCGGTCGCCGGCGACGATACGCGCCACTGGGGGCCTCCCTTCCTCAAGGACGATGCGGGCAACGACACACGCGAGGCCAGCTACTTCACGGCCTGCAACCGCAACAAGCGCAGCATCACCGTGGACATGGCGCACCCCGAGGGCCGGGCCCTGTTGCAGCGCATGGCGCAAGAAGCCGATGTGGTGGTGGAGAACTTCAAGACCGGAGGGCTCGCGCAATACGGTCTGGACTACGACAGCCTCAAGGCGCTGAACCCGCGTCTGGTGTACTGCTCCATCACGGGCTTCGGCCAGGACGGCCCCTATGCCGAGCGCGCGGGCTATGACCTCATGGTGCAGGCCATGTGCGGGCTGATGAGCATTACCGGCCATGCCGATGGCGAGCCCGGCGGTGGCCCCTTAAAGGTAGGCGTGGCCGTGATCGACGTGTTCACGGGCCTCTATGCCAGCAACGCCATCCTGGCCGCGCTCAATGCCCGCGACAACGCGAGAAATGGCACAGGCCGGGGCCAGTACATTGACATGGCGCTACTGGATGTAGGCATGGCCGTGCTGGCCAATCAGGCGGCCGGCTTTCTGGCTACGGACAAGGCTCCGGGCCGCGCCGGCAATATCCACCCCAGCCTCGCGCCTTATCAGGACTTTCCCACGCAGGACGGCAATGTGCTGCTGGCCATCGGCAATGACGGCCAGTTTGCGCGCTTTTGCGCGGCCATCGGCCAGGACGACTGGGCTCAGGATGCGCGCTTTGCCACCAATACCGCCCGCGTGCAGAACCGCGCCGCGCTGCTGGATCTGATGAAGCCACAGATGCTGCGGCGCACTACCGCCGACTGGATTGCGCTGCTGGAAGACAAGGCCGTGCCCTGCGGCCCCATCAACACCGTTGCCCAGGCCTTCGAAGACCCGCAGGTCCAGGCGCGCGGCATCCTGAAGACATTGCCGCGCAACGCGGGGGACGGCATCAGCGCCGTGGCCACGGTGGCCAACCCCATGCGCCTGTCCGGCACCCCCGTGACCTATCGCAGTGCGCCACCGGCCCTGGGCCAGCACACTGAAGAAGTCCTGCGTGAATTCGGTCTGGATACAGACAGCATCACCGCGCTGCACCAACAAGGAGTGGTTTAAGAACGTGTTCATGTTCCAAGGGTTCACACGACCCGACCCACTTCCACCAAGAGGGCCTAAGCCCCGAAAAACTGCAGGCAGCTTTCAAAAAAAGCGCACTGCACATCACATTACCAAGGAGACATCGATGTTCAAGTTCACAGCCACCGTGCTGGCCGCCATGGCATTTTGCGGCGCCGCACAAGCACAAGGCGCTTATCCCAACAAGCCCATCCGCCTGCTCGTTCCCTTTGCCGCCGGCGGCACAACCGACCTGATTGCCCGCGTCATCGCCGAGCCGCTGAGCCGCGAACTGGGCCAGTCCGTGGTGGTGGAAAACAAGGGCGGCGGCGGCGGCAGCATCGGCGCGGCAGAAACTGCCCGTGCCAAGCCCGATGGCTACAACCTGGGCATCGCCACCGTGTCCACCACGGCCACGAACCCGGCCATCAACCCCAAGATTCCCTATAACGTCGCCACCGATTTCACACCCATCGTGAACATCGCTGCCACGCCCAACATCATTGCCGCCAACCCCAAGTTTGCCGGCAAGGACTACAAGAGCTTCCTGGCCGAGATCAAGAACAATCCTGGCAAGTATTCCTACGCCTCTCCTGGTCAGGGCTCCATCACCCATCTGATGATGGAAATGTTCAAGCTCGAGACCAAGACCGATATGGCCCACGTTCCCTACCGTGGATCGGGTCCGGCACTCAATGACGCAGTTGCCGGTCAGGTGCCGCTGATTTTTGACAACTTCCCCTCCACCCTGCCCTTCGTCAAGGAAAAGCGCCTGACGGCCATCGTCGTCGCAGCGCCCCAGCGTCTGGCCGTGCTGCCTGACGTACCCACCTTCAAGGAAATGGGCCTGCCTCAGGTCAACCGCATGGCGTACTACGGCATCGTCGGCCCCAAGAACCTGCCCAAGGAAGTGGTGGACAAGATCAATGCCGCCGTGCGCAAGGCCGTGCAGGAACCGGCCGTGAAAAAGCGCATCGAGGAAAGCGGCTCCATCATCATGGCCGACACTCCCGAAGCCTTTGCCAAGCAGATGGCCGAAGAGCTGGCCGTCTACAAAAACGTGGTGCAAAAGCAGAATCTGAAGATGGACGA
Organism: Comamonas sp.; assembly: GCA_031277805.1. GTDB lineage: Bacteria > Pseudomonadota > Gammaproteobacteria > Burkholderiales > Burkholderiaceae_C > Comamonas. Next base: position 106,901 of record JAITLR010000009.1, read on the forward strand.
GTAAGCGTCTTCAGCACATGAAAAAAGTCCTCGCCTGCATACATTCAGGCGAGGACTTTTTCTTTGCACCCACCTCATGCACAAACCGGATGCTCATGCATGAGACTGGTGCAGCACAAGGCCGATTTCAGAAACGGTGACGGATACCCACCACATAGCTACCGCCGAGCATCCAGTCGGACTTGGTGGGCATCTCGGCCAGGGGCGCAGGATTGCTGATCTGCGCATGTTCATAGAAAGCCGTCAGGCTCAGAGGTCCGCTGAAATTCAGCAGGTTCAGCCCCACATTCTTCTTGCCCTTGTTGCCCTCGCCGGACTGCTCGCCAAACTGGGCCAGTTTCTTCAGGCCATCGCCACCGCCTGGCTGCGCATGGCCAGTCTCATCAGCCTCAGTGTCCGGCCTGCGAACACCCCGCTAAAGGCGCCATACAGTGCGCTTGCCCCCAAGGCGAAACCGATGTCGTGCGCATAGCCGGGGTGCAGAGCCAGCATCACGCCCACAGCGTATTTGGTCGCAAAAATGCCCATCATCAACACCAGTGGCACGGCGCTGCCGGGCAAGGCAAAGCGGCGTCTGACGGGATCGAAGAGCACGGCTTCATGCACGCGGATGCGACCGACAAGCACCGCAAGCGCAATCGCCACCAGAGCCCAGACCAGCAATGCGCTCAACCCCGCCGGTGACTGTCCAAAAGCTGCCACCACACCATAGATGGCCAAGGCAACCATGGCCAGCGGCAGCGCTATTGCCCGCACCAGATGCGGGCTGCTCGGGCGCAACTGCATGCATCCCAGAAAGAGCAGCAGCCCGAAGACCAGAAACACCCAGGCGGGCGTATGAGTGAGGATATCGATCAACACAGGAGCGTCCTTTCCAGCGATGTTCAAGATGAAGAGGACTGTGCCCGCGGAGAAACTGCCCCGCCACGCTCATGCGACGGAAAAAAGCCCGGGCGCCGCGAATTGCAGCCAGCGGGCGTGAACGGCATTCGCTAGTGCCTGCCCCCCGTCAATGCGAACTGGTCGGCCAACTTGATCATCATGGTCGCGCAGCCCAGGGCGCCCAGCGCAATCAGGCCGCCGCCGACCCAGCCGATCTGACCCATGCCCCAATGCGTGGCCACAATGCTGCCCAGCAATGCACCTGCACCAATGCCGATATTGAAAATTCCCGAGAACATGGACATGGCCACATCGGTGGCATCGGGCGCCAGATTCAGCACCTTGGACTGCATGGACAGTGCAAAACAGATCATGGCAATGCCCCAGACCGAGCTTTGCAGATACAGGCTCCAGACATGCGTGCTGCTCATGAGCAACAGCAACAGGCTCAGCGCCAGCACGCCAATGGCCGTCAGCAGAAAGCCGCGCGGAAAGCGCAGGCCAAACCAGCCGAACAGCACGCTGCCCACAATGCCCATGCCGCCATACAGCAGCAGCACGGCCGTAGTCACATCGCCGGCGTGGCCGGCAATGTCCTGCACAAAGGGCTCGATATAGCTATAGGCCGTGAACTGGCCGGTAATCACCACCGCCAGCAGCACATAGATGCCGACCAGCGCCGGACGCCTGAACAGCATGGGCACGCTGGACAGGGAGCCCGCATTCTCGCTGGGCAGCAAAGGCAGCAGTTTGCCCAGCACCAGCATCACTACCGCCGCCACGGCGCCGATGGCCAGAAACGTCATGCGCCAGCCCAGCCATTCGCCCACGATACGGCCCAGCGGAATGCCCAGCACCATGGCCACCGAGGTGCCCGTGGCCAGCAGGCTCAGAGCCATGGCTTTTTTGCCCGGTGGTGCCACCCGCACGGCAAGCGACGCCGTGATCGACCAGAACACCGCATGCGACAAGGCAATGCCGATGCGGCTGATCACCAGCGACACATAGCTCCAGGCCACGCCCGAGAGCAGATGGCTGAACACGAACACAGCAAACACACCCATCAGCAGCTTGCGTCGCTCCACCTTGCGCGTGAGCAACATGAAGGGCAGCGAGGCCAGCGCCACCACCCAGGCGTAGATGGTCAGCATCAAGCCGACTTGCTCCACCGGCATGCCAAAGCTGGCGCCGATGCTGCTGAGCAGGCCGACGGGAACAAACTCGCTGGTATTGAAAACAAAAGCGCCCAGCGCCAGTGCAATGACGCTAAGCCAGGCCTGGGTATTGGTGCGTTCGGAAGAAGAGGAAACGGAGGAAGAAGCGAAAGGCTCTGTCATGAATGGACAAACGAATGCAGTGCAGCGCAAAAAGCGGCCCCTGAACGACCCCAGGCTGCATAAAACAGAGATTGTGCGCGTGCTCCGTGTCAGCGCCGGGGCAGGAGGCGCTTATTCCGCAGCGCTTGCAGGGATGAGGTCGTGCGCAGCAGCCTCTTTGCGCCGCTGCATCAAACGCGCCAGCAAGACCAGTACCAGCAACAGATTGAAGGCCAGCACCAGCAAGGCCTGCCAGCTGCTTTTATGCATGACATGGTGGACCTCAAACGGTATGTAGGCAGCGCTGGCCAGCACGCCAAACCATTCACCCCAGGATTTGTCCAGCCACAAGCCCCAGGCCTCGACAAAGCGGACCGCTGCGTACAAGCCCCCCAGCAACACCAGCGTGTGCACGGGCGTGACATTGAGCCAGTCCACGGCCTCCAGCAACAGCGAGGGGTAGCGCTGACCCGGAGAGAGACCGAAATGCCCAATCAGCTCCATGGCCAGGTGGTGCACATCATGGTGCAGCAGGCTCAGCAGGCCAAGCAGTGCCATCAGGGCGGCAACACCTTTGAGCGCCTCAAACAAGGCCATGGTCTTGACGGCAGCGCGAAGCGAAGTCTGAGAGTTCACAGCGGAATCAGAAAAGCCGAAAGCACCACTATATAAAAACGGACAGAAGAACAGGCACTGCGATTGCACTGTTCTCCTGCATCAGAGCCGATCTGAAAGCCTGCGCAGATTCTGGCTGCGGGGCCTTCAAAAATCTCAATAGGCCACCGTGAAGCGCTCGCGCACATGGCGCCCCTGCTCCAGCGCATCGACCATGGCCACCGCCAGATCCTGCACCGAGATATCGCCGGGCTGGCCGTTGGCTTGCATCAGCGGCTCGTCCTTGCCGCTGCGGTAGTGGCCGGTACGGCCGCTGGCCTGTGCAGCCGAGCCACCATGAAAGCCCACAGCCGGGCTCAGCACGGTCCAGTCCAGGGCCTGCTCTTCTTGCAGCTCGGTATACATATCGCGCGCCGCCGTGGCGCCGGGCTTGATGGCAGCCGGAAAGTCCGGCGAGTCCACCAACTGCTGACCATTGACATACAAGCTGCCCGCACCGCCCACGACCAGGTAGCGCTTGATGCCCGCGGCCTTCACGCCTTCGACGATGGCACGCGATCCGCGCATGAAGTCGTCATAGATCTGCGGATTGGTCCAACCCGCGTTGTAGGCGCTGATGACGGCATCCACGCCTGCCACGGCGCGCCTGACCTCATCGGCATGCAGCACGTCGGCCTTGATGATTTGCACATGTTCACGCACCGGGAATTTCTCGGGGTGGCGCACCAGCACCACCACCTCATGACCGCGCTGCAGCAACTCTTCCAGCAGACCCGCACCCACAAAACCTGTAGCGCCAATCAATGCGACCTTCATGTTTCACTCCTTGTGTTTCAACAGGGCTAAAGAATAAATTGCGAAAAGTTCCAGAAAAACCCCTTGCAGGCACTTTGACCTTGAAGTACTACTTCAAAATAACAGCATGGAAGATTTCAGACGCATGGCCATTTTTGCCGCCGTGGTACAGCAAGGCTCCATGAGTGCGGCAGCCCGCCAGCTGGATATGACGCCCTCGGCCGTCAGCCAGCATATCCGCCAGTTGGAGAAGGAAGCTGATATCAGCCTGCTGCACCGATCCACCCGCCAGCTCAGCCTGACGGATGCCGGTCAGCGCTTTTATGTGCAATGCGCGGCCATGTGCGAAGCCGCAGACCGCGCCAGTGCCGAGCTGGCAGCCGAGCGCCAGCAACCCAGCGGCGAGCTGCGCCTGTCTGCGCCGGCAGGCTTTACCCAGCATGCCGTGCCTGCGCTGGGCGACTGGCTGCGCCAGCACCCCGCTCTGCGCTTGCGCCTGCTGATGGACGACAAGCCCATAGACCTGATCCAGGCCCGTGTGGACCTGGCGCTGCGCTTTGGCCACCTACCCGACTCCAGCTGGATCGCCCGCCCTCTGGGCCGCAGTCCCACGGTGCTGTGTGCTGCCCCGTCATTGTTGGCGCGGCTCAATGCTTTGCCCCAGCATCCGCGCGATCTGGCCGATCTTCCCTGGCTGGACATGAGCCGCAGCGAGCCGCCGCAAATCAATGCCCTGTGGCAGCACAGTCCCAGTGGCGAGAGCTTTCAGCTCCAGGCCACGCCCCAGATGAGCAGCAACCACCGCGCTGCCGTGCAGCAGTTTTGCGAAGCAGGCCTGGGCCTGGCCCTGTTGTCTGCCCATGACGTCACAAGCAGCCTGCGCCAAGGGCGGCTGCTACGCCTGCTGCCGCAATGGGATATGGGTCAGCTCGATATCTGGGCCGTTACCGCCCAGCGCGAAACACTGAGCGCCAAGGTGCGCCAGGCCATAGAAGTGCTGCGCCAGTACTTTGCCAAGCTGGAAGGTATGCAGCAATCGCTATGAATTTCAAAGCTGCTGGCGCTTGATAACCATAGATTTCAAATGGAAACAGCCTGAAAAGCGAGTCATGGAAAGCGCTAGAAGCTCTGCTTTCAGGAGTATTCGAGTGTAGTGCACATAAAAAAAGCCTGCCGAAAGGCAGGCCTGTGAGTGAAGCAAAGCGCTATCAGTTCAGGTCGATAGGCGTCTTGGCACCGTCGACATAACGGCTCAGCGTATAGCTGGGATTCTTCATCTCGCCGTTCTTCTCGAAAGCGATCTTGGAGGTCACGCCCGAGAAGTCCGACTTCTGCAGGAAGGGGATGTAGACCTTGGGGTCCCAGGAGTTGGCGCGCTTCATGGCATCGGCCAGCAGCATGGTCGCGTCATAGAAGTAGGGGCTGTAAACCTGGAACTGGCCAGGATACTTGGCGTCATAGCGCTTCTTCCACTCGGTACCGCCGGGCATCTTGGCAATCGATGCACCGCCGTCCGCACAGACCACGTTCTCCAGCGGTTTGGCGCCCGCAGCCACCTTGGCCAGCTCGGTCACGCAGATGCCGTCGCCGCCGAACATCTTGACATCGTTCATGCCCAGTTGCGCCATCTGACGCAGCATGGGGCCGGCCTGGCCATACATGCCGCCGTAGAAGATGGCATCGGGCTTCTTGGCCTTGATGGAAGTCAGGATGGCCATGAAGTCCGTGGCCTTGTCATTGGTGAACTCGTTGGCAACGATCTTGATGCCCTGCTTTTCGGCATCTTTCTTGAACACGCTGGCCAGACCCTGGCCATAGGCCGTGCGGTCGTCGATGACGGCCACGTTCTTGAGCTTGAGATTCTTGGCCGCATAGGTGGCCAGCGCCGCGCCCAGCGCGTTGTCGTTGGCAATCACGCGGTAAGTGGTGTTCCAGCCGGGCTTGGTCAGATCGGGGTTGGTCGCTGCCCCCGTGATCATGGGAATACCGCAGTCCTGGAAGACCTTGGACGAAGGAATGGCCACGCCCGAATTCACAAAAGCCACGGCACCGGCAACCTTGTCGTCGCACAGTTTCTGCGAAGCGGCCGTGCCCTGCTTGGGATCGGCCACATCATCTTCGGCCACCAGCACGAACTTGACCTTTTTGCCGCCGATGACCGGATTCTTGGCGTTGATGTCCTCGATCGCCATGCGCACACCGTTTTCATCGTCCTTGCCGAAGTGAGCCTGTGGTCCCGAGACCGGGCCGATGTGGCCGATCTTGACGATCTGTTCCTGAGCCATCACGGCCGTCCCCATGCCTGCCACCACGGTCGCGATACACAACTTGCCAAAATTCTTCATTGCGCACTCCACTCGGTTGAGATAAGCCGCAACCTTATTCTTCGGATGCACCAATTGACAATGGCGCAATCGCCTAGGTATCAGGCTTGCGACACAGGCACAACAATCAGCGTTTTCATGGATCGGCAAGCGCGCCAAGCTGTGCTCAGACGCAGAAAAGCCCCCACGCTTGCCCACTGCGTGTGGCCGCTGCCCCCCGAGGGGGCCGCTTATTGCCTTGGGGCGGCCCGGCGGCAATAACAAAGCCCCCACGCTTACCCACTGGCAGCGGCCCCTACGTCGGCCTTGGGACGGCCTGGCGGCCATAAAAAAACGGGCTACCTTGCACAAGACATCCCGTTTTGATACGTAGCGGGCCGAAATCAGGCGGCCTTGGCCTGCAGCAGTGCGTCCACCTTGGCGTGTTGATCCAGCGTACTCAGGCAGGCATGGGCCACTTCCACGCCCTTTTTCACAAAGTGCTGGCGGAAAAACTCCACATGATCGCCATGCTCATGGAAGTCGCGCGGTGTCAGCACGGCGGAGAACACGGGCACTTCGCTGTCCAGTTGCACGCGCATCAGCCCGTCGATCACGGCTGTCGTCACAAATTCATGGCGATAAATGCCGCCGTTGACGATCAGAGCCGTGGCAATCACAGCATCAAAACGGCCGCTTTGCGCCAGCTTCTTGGCCAGCAGAGGAATTTCAAAGGCACCAGGCACGCTGAAATGCGTGATATTGCCGGCCTGCACGCCCTGCACCTGCAGTTCAGCCTGGGCGGCATCGCGCGCCTGATAGACCACCTCGGTGTGCCAGCTGGCACTGATGATGGCAATGCGGCTGCGGCCTGCCGTGGCCTTCCAGGGGGTGCCTTGAGAAGTCGCGTGGGTTTCGAAGTTCATGGAAATAGGGGTCTGATTCATGGTTTGCTTTCAAACAAATGGAGCCAATGAATCAGGGCGTGCGCAATGACACTCACCCATGCGGCAGCGCTGCTGCAACAAGGCAAATGCTGCGCGATCTCTTTCATCCGGACTATGACCGTCGGCTCTGGCATCTCACCAGATCTGCTGACCCTGCAGACCCAGACGGGACTGCAGGCGCTCGCGGGCTGCTGCAGTCCATGCCATCCATGCCTGCAAATACCGCCGGTGGGGAATTGCACCCCGCCCTGAGAACGCTGCTTTGCGATGAAACACAGGGTTCACCGCAAGACAAGGTCATTCTAGCGACGCTTCGACACAACCTCTGGCAACAGGGTCACGCAGGCGTCAAATGGAAAATCTCACTCAAAAACCTATTTATTCCATATGCTCAAAGCGGATGAAGCTATCAATTAAAGAGTGACTTATTCAACCTTCGTCAACCCTGCCCCACCGCCGCGCGTTAAAAGTGCACAAGTCATCGCAATCAAACCACAGCTTTTTCATTCGCCAAGATAAGGAACTCATGAAAACCCAGGTATTGCAGGCCACTTTCCGAACATCGACCCGCTGGGCCGCAATGGCTGCCGTGGCTGTACTGTGTACCGCGTGTGTCACCATGGACGAAGGCTATGGCAGCGGATACGGTGGTGGCTATGGCGGCAATTACGGTTACTCCAACACACCCATCTATGGCGCGCAGCCGGTCTACCCCAACTATGGATATGACCGTGGCGACTGGATTGCCCGCGAACGCGAGCGCGAATACAACCAGCAAATGCGCGAGCGTGAGCGTCAGGCTCGGGAACGTGAACAATGGCAGCGCCAGCAACAGCGTGACCGCGAGCAACAGAGTCGTGATCAACAACGCATGCAGGAGCAGCAGCGCCGCGAATGGGAGCGCCAGCAAGCGCAAAACCGTCGTGACCAGGACCAAATACGCAGGGATCAGGAACGGGATCGCTGGCAGCAAATACAGCAACGCGAGCGCCAGCAAACCGAACAACAACGTCAACAGGATCGCCAGCAGCAGTGGCGCAACCTCCAACCGCAAGAGCGTGATCAACGTCAGCAACGCCGCGAATTCGAGCGCGGCGGCTGAAAAATCGCAGTCCAAAGAGCTTACGCAGCTTCTTGTTTTTCATACGGCATCGCATAATTTGCGAGCATCAAAGCCATGAACAAGGAGCGGCCATGAATCAGCAATCATCCCCATTCCCCGTGATGGCGAAGTCTGCCCCATGGCCTGCGCTGGCAGCGGGAGTTCTGGGCACTCTGCTGCTATGGAGTGGCTGCGCCCATGCCCAGGTCATGCGCTGCACAGACACCAAGACCGGCGAGGTGACCTACACCAATGGCCGCTGCATTGACCGTGAGACGGCGACGCAGGTCCAGCCCGCTCAAAGTGCTCAGGAAATCGCCCAGGAGCGCGATGCAGCCGCCAAGGCACGCCAGCAAAGCCAGGCTCAGATGGCACGTGACGATACCCAGCGCCGTCAGCGCGAAGATGCCGAGCGCAAGGAACGCGAAGCTGCGGCCAGAGCCCAGGCCGGAGCCAGCAGCAATCTGGAAAACAGCCCTGCCTGCAGGCAGGCCCGGGAACGGTACAACGCCATTCTGGCGGAAGCCGACCCCGATGTTTCCACCTGGGGGGAACGCAGTCAGGCAGCCCAGGCACAAATGGAGATGAGCTGCCTGGGGACCACCGCCTATCAGCAACTGCAGCAGACCCGCGCGCTGCAACCCAACGCCATCAACCGTCCGCAGTGGGGTTATGGCCAGACCCGCCCCCCCCTGGTGCGCCCTCTGCCACAGCCGCCTGCAAAAATCGTCAACTGCAATGTTTTTCGCTGCTATGACAACCGTGGTGGCGTACACCCGATTCCATGACCTTTGCCCCCTGAGCTGCCGCACCGCTTCCCCGGCAGCCTTGCCGCACAGGCTCTTGCTCGCTGCCCGCTCACCAGGAGTGCGCCTGTTCTTAAATTCATGGCGTGCCTTTCAGCCGCGCAGGCCTTGTTCCACCGTAGGGTAGAGCAGCTTCAGGCCCAGCTCCTGCTTGAGCCGCTGGTTACACAGGCGTCTTGACTCACTCATAAAACTCAGCAGCGTGGCAGGCAATTCAGCACTTGCCTGCTCGCGTGAAATACGTGGAGGCCTGGGCAGACCGTAGAGATCCGCAGCCAGGTCAAAGTAGTCCCCCATCTTCAGCTGCGTATCGTCGCTGGCGTGATAGATACGCTGCGGTCTGCCGTGCCACAAAGCCTTGAGACTGGCACGGGCCAGGTCTTCCGCATGAATATGGTTGGTGTAGACATCGTCCTCGGACCGCAATACCGCCGTGCCACGCAGCAACCTTGTGCGTGGCGTGCCACCTTCACGGTCTGGCGCGTAAATGCCCGGAACGCGCAAGATGCTCACACGCATTCTCTGCAGACCTTGGCTCCCTGCACTGCGCATGCCTTGCTCGGCATGCACACGCCGCCAGGCCCTACCTGTCGCAGGTGCGAGGCTACGGGTTTCGTCGACCCACTGGCCCTGACAATCCCCATAGACGCCCGAGGTTGAGGCATAAACCAGACTGCGCGGCGCACTGCCTCGCCGCAGCGCTCTGAGCAAAGCGCGACTGCGGTCATCTCTTTGCCAGCCTTGCTCGCCTTCTCGCAAATTGGGAGGAGGTGCCAGATACAACACTCTTGTCGCGACACCTGCCAGTCGCCTCAGGCTTTTCGGTTGGTCCAGATCACCCTGGAGCGGACACACGGCCTGCATGCGCAACGCGGGCAGGCGAGCGCGGTCACGACTGATCGCCAGAACCTGGACGAAGCGCGACCCAGAAAGCCCGCTCACCAGCCTGCGCGCAATGCGCTGACCAATATCGCCATAGCCGACGATGAGCACGCGTTCGCGACGAAAGCGCGCTGGTAGCGCGCCCAATGGGCTTTGGTTTGAGGGCAAAATCGGAACCTGCTGCGTAAACGGAATAGAGGGTCATCCACGCTGCTGCGACTGCAGTAACGCCGGGTCAATGACTGCCAGTTACGCCTTCAAGGATAACCAAAACGTCATGACCGAGATTGCCAACGCTTCGTTTGAAATTACCGTCCAGCCCAGCGGCCGTGCTTTTGCCACTCAAGGCACAGAAACCATTCTGGCCGCAGCCATACGTACCGGCGTAGGCCTGCCCTACGGTTGCAAGGACGGGGCCTGTGGCTCCTGCAAGTGCAAGAAGCTCAGCGGTGAAGTCAGCCACGGCACCCACTCGGACAAGGCTCTGACCGCCGAAGAGGAAGCCAGCGGCTATGTTCTGACCTGCTGCGCCACACCACACACCGATGTGGTGCTGGAATCGCGCCAGGTCACGGATGCCAGTTCCTTCCCCATCAAGAAGATGCCTGTGCGCGTGGCCGCGCTCGAGAAGAAGTCGCATGACGTGATGCAGGTACGCCTGCAGCTGCCAGCCAGCGAAAAATTCCAGTACCACGCGGGCCAGTACGTGGAATTCATCCTGCGTGATGGCGCTCGCCGCGCCTATTCCATGGCCACCGCGCCCCATGTGCAGGACACGGCTCCGGGTCTGGAGCTACACATCCGCCACATGCCCGGCGGCAAATTCACCGACCATGTGTTCGGCGCCATGAAGGAAAAGGAAATTTTGCGCGTGGAAGGCCCGTTCGGCAGCTTCTTCCTGCGCGAGGACTCGGACAAGCCCATCATCCTGTTGGCCTCGGGCACGGGCTTTGCCCCCATCAAGGCATTGATTGAGCATATGCGTCACAAAGGCAGCAACCGTCCTGTGACCCTGTACTGGGGTGGCCGCCGCCCGTCCGACCTGTACTACGCCGACTGGATTGCGGAGCATACAGCCTCCATGCCCCAATTCAAGTACGTACCCGTGGTCTCCGATGCTCTGGACGAAGATGCCTGGACTGGCCGTACCGGCTTTGTGCACCAGGCTGTGCTGGATGACTTTGCCGATCTGTCGGGCTATCAGGTTTATGCCTGCGGCGCCCCCATTGTGGTGGATTCTGCGCGCACCGCTTATACCAGCCAGCGTGCGCTACCCGAGGAAGAGTTCTACGCCGACGCCTTCACCTCCGAAGCGGACAAGTAAGCGGCTTGCTGCGCGTATCCCTCGGGTGAAAATCTCAACACCCTAGGGTTTACGCGCAAAATTCCTGTTTGAATAACTGCCTGCTCCAGCAGGGTTGCATTTTTTTGCACAATAGCCAGCCATGAACCGTAGAAACAGCCTTCTCTCGGTCATGGCGGCCGTTGCTGCCTTGGCCACTCCCCTCTCCCAGGCCCAAGAACCCATCCGTCTGATCGTGCCTTATGCGCCTGGTGGTCCGCTGGACATCACATCGCGCGCCCTGGCCGAGCGAGTGCGTGACTCTCTCGGTGTGGTCATCATCGACAACAAGGCTGGTGCCGGCGGCAATATCGGCGCCGACGCCATCGCCAAGGCCAATCCTGATGGCATGACCATCGGCCTGGCAGCGACTGCGACTCACGCTGTCAACCCCTGGCTCTATACCAAGATGCCCTATGACGCGGGCAAGGATTTTGCAGGTATCACCCAGATGGTGCGCGTGCCCAATGTGCTGGTAATGAATGCTGCCAAGGCCGAGCAACTCAAGATCCATACCGTGGCCGACCTGGTCACCTATGCCAAGAGCCATCCCGGCAAGCTGAACTACGGCAGTGGCGGCAATGGATCCGCAGGCCATCTGGCAGGCGAGATGCTCAAACAAAAGGCTGGTATCTTTGCGCTGCATGTACCCTACCGTGGCGCCAATCCCGCCCAGCTGGCCCTGCTGTCGGGCGAGGTTGACTTCAACATCGACAATCTGGCTGCAGCCGCCCCCAATATCAAGAGTGGCAAGCTGGTGGCCCTGGCAGTGACATCGCTCAATGCAACGCCCCTGTTGCCCAATGTGCCTCCACTGTCCAAGACCTATCCCGGCTTTGCGATTGATACCTGGTGGGGCCTGGTCGCACCGGCTGGTACACCCAAGCCCGTTCTGGACAAGCTGAGCAAAGCCTTTAACGAAGCCCTGCAAGCCCCTGAAACCAAGACCCGCTTCAACGCCTTGATGGCCGAGCCCGTAGGTTCCACGCCTGCCGAGTTCGACAAGTTCATGGCTGCGGAACGAGCCAAGTACCAGCCCATCGTCAAAGCCTCTGGCGCCAAGGTGGACTGATAAAAATGAGTAGGAAACCGGTGCCGCTCACCGGCTTCCTACCTTTGCGCAGCCCAACGCCTCGGCTTGCTGCGTGTTGATGTGCCAGAGTACCTGTCCATGGCTGGCCGTCACCTGCTCGGCCTGAGTCAGAAATGGAAAATCCTTTGGCATTTCGCTGCGCCCAACCAGCCAGGCCGTACCGTCCTGGCAAAGGCTGCTGCGCACAGCCTCCATAGGCAACAATGTGGTTTTGGCCAAGGCCGGACTGAACGCTGCCGCATCCAGCAGTTCCGTACGCCAGTTGTCACGGTGGCTCTGCCGCGCATTTTGCCAATCCTCCACAACCTTCACAGGTTGCTTCAACTGGGCATAAAAAGGCAGGTCGTACACATATTCCTTGAGCATGTAGACCGGCTCCTGCGGCTTCGCCTGCTGCTGCAAGACCAGGCTCAAAGGCTTGGCAGAGTAGTTTTGCTTGACGACCAAAGCTCCGACCACAACCAGACCGATGAGCGCGCTAGCCAGCACCGAAATACTCCACCACCGGCGCGCACGTTCCGACTGGATGAGTTCAAGACTGAGATCCGCCATCAGCCATGCCAAGGCAGGCACGGCGGGAATGATGTAGCCGATCAGCTTGGACTGCGGCAAAGAAAAGAACAGAACAATGCAGATGACCGTCAGCCCCATCAGCAAACGGACATCGGGCAATACTCCGCCTGCAGCCCGCCAGTAGCTGCGGGAGACCACCTTCTTTGTCCAAAGCAGGCAAGGCAGGCTGCAAACGGCAAGGGCTGCCGGATAAAACCAGAACGGCTCGACATTGTTGAAGCCCCCGGATGCAAAGCGCTGAAAATGCTGCACTATGAAGAAGTAGTGCAAAAAGCCGTCAAACCTTTGCTGCATCAACACAGACCAAGGTGCGGCAACCAGCAAAAACAGCAACAGTCCAGGCAATGAAATCAGCACCCACAGACTACGCCAGCGCCTGCGCACGACCAGCCACAGAAAGATGACCATGGCTGGCAGCACAAAGCCAATCAGGCCCTTGGCCAGCACGCCCAATGCAGCCAACAGATAGGCCAGAAGCAGCGATTTTCGATAGTTCTGGCTCGACTCGAAGCACAGCGCCGTATGGGCCAGGCACAGAATGGTTGCCGTGATACAGCCTGCGACCAGGGTATCCAGATTGGCAAACTGCGCCCCCAGAAAGAACAGCGGCTGCGCCAGCAGGACCGGCACCGTTCGCCGCGCCCTCTCTTCACCACACCAGCGCAAGGTAAAAAGGTATAACGCGTAGGCACCCAGGACAGCACCCACCAGAGACCCGGCTCGTGCGGCAAAGGCCGTGTGCCCGGTCAATGCCAAGGCCGCGCCTGAAATCCAGTAGAACAATGGCGGCTTGTGAAAAAAAGGCAGGCCGTTGAGTGTTGGCGTCAGCCAGTCTCCGGTGGCCAGCATTTCCCAGGCCACAGATGCATAGCGCCCTTCATCGGGCAACATCAGAGGTCTGATCCAGGCTGTGCAGCACAGGCACAGAACCATGACGAACAAGACACGCCCCTTGCTCGCAAGCAACGCCTGATATGCCTTAGTCATTTTCTTCCTCGCATCCATACGACGAGAGGCAGGCACGACCGCTTCGCTGCCACGGGGTTTTCGACATCCAGCACCTCTGCACCCAATCAATATGGGGCGCAGTATTCACTCAGCTCCTGAAGAACAGCTTAATGCGGCAAGAGACTGAAGAGCGGCACCGACTTTCAGATAGCAAAAAGCCCAAGACACGGGATCTTGGGCTTTTCAAAATGAAGCTTAGAGCACTATGCGGGTACTGGCGCCTGCAACCACCACTGCGGCCCTTGGCTACGCACAATGCCTTGACCATGTACTTGCTGTAATTGCGCAGGGGTCACGCACTGCGGAGCTATCTCGGCCAGCGGCACCAGCACGAAAGCACGCTCCCACATGCGAGGGTGAGGGACTATCAATTCCGGGGCATCCGACTGCCAGCCGCCCCATAGTTCGATATCCAGATCCAGCGTGCGCGGTGCATTGCGGTAAGGACGCTCGCGCCCTGCCTGCAGTTCGATGGCCTGCAATGCCTGCAGGAATGCCAAAGGAGTTTGCTGCGTTTTGACCAGAGCCACGGCATTCAGGTAGTCCGGCCCCGATGAGTCCACAGGCTTGGTACTGTAGAGCGACGACACCTCACGCAACTGCGTCCGAGGCAATGCAGCAATGGCCTGGACGGACCATGCCAGTGTGCCTCGGGCATCACCGAGGTTTGCCCCCAGACCAATGGCCACCACATCGGCAGCCAGACCCGCAGATGGCTTACTCATGCGTGCTGGTAGCGGGCGCTCCGCCCCCAGAAGGCTTGCGACGGCGACGGCGTCGCTTCTTGGGTGCATCGCCTTCAGTCTCTGCGGCGACCTGATCCAGCGGGCTGCCTTCATCCTCCCCCTCGGACTTTTTCTTGGCAACACGATGCACCTTGGGCACAGCCTGCTGCTGGGCACGCTGGCGGGCGCGATGCTCGTCACGGGCCTGCGCAATCAGGTCATCGCGGCGGGCATCATCGGCTTGCGAGAACTCCTGCCACCAGCTGGCCAGGCTTTCCTCGACCTCGCCGATATCGGCACGCAGACGCATGAAGTCAAAGCCCGCACGGAAGCGCGGCTGCGCCACCATGGAGTAAGGCGTGGCCCCCGTGCGCTTGTCAAAGCGGGGTTGCATGACCCAGATCTCGCGCATGTCCGCAGCCAGCTTGCCCCGGCCCGATACATCGCCAATACGCTGGTCAAACACTTCGTCAATCGACTCCTGGAGCGCGGGGAACGGGTGATAGCCCTTGCCCAGGCGCTTTTCCCAACCAGTCTTGACGTCTTGCCACAGCACGCATGCCAGCAGAAAGCTGGGCGCCACGGGCTTGCCTTCGGCTACACGGCGGTCGGTGTCCATGAGAGCAGCTTGCACAAACGGATGATCGGCACGCTCCATCACCACGTCCAGCAGCGGATAGATGCCGCGCGACAAACCCAGCTCCTGCAGTTGTGCCACGGAAGCAATCGCGTGGCCGGTCTGCAGCAGCTTGAGCATTTCGTCGAACAAACGGCTTTGCGGCACCTCGTTCAGCAGTGGTTCGCACTCCACCAAGGGCTTGGCTGTCTTGGCTTCGAGCTTGAAGCCCTTGCTGTTGAGCTTGGCGGCAAAGCGCACGGCACGGATGATGCGCACCGGGTCTTCGCGGTAGCGTGTGGCCGGATCGCCGATCATGCGCAGCACCTTTTTCTTGGCGTCTGCGATGCCGCCGTGATAGTCGACCACGATCTGTGTCTCGGGGTCGTAATACATGGCGTTGATGGTGAAGTCGCGGCGCGTGGCGTCCTGATCCTGCGGACCCCAGACGTTATCGCGCAGCACGCGGCCGCTGGCGTCCACCGCGTGCTTCAGGCCTGCCAGCTGATTCTTGCTGGTTCGTTCATTGCCACTGACCTGCTCGGCCGCGCTGTTGTCCAGAAATGCGCGGAAGGTGGAGACTTCAATGACCTCGTTTTCGCGGCCGCGGCCGTAGACCACGTGCACGATGCGAAAACGCTTGCCGATGATGAAGGCACGGCGGAACAGGTTCTTGACCTGCTCTGGCGTGGCGTTGGTGGCCACGTCAAAGTCCTTGGGACGCAGGCCCAGCAGCAGGTCGCGCACGGCGCCGCCCACGATGTAGGCATCAAAGCCCGAGCGCTTGAGCGTCTGTACCACATCGATGGCACGGCGGTCCACCAGATTCGGGTCGATGCCATGCACCTGAACCGGCACTTCATCACGTTTGCCGAACTTGGGCTTGCGCGAGCGAGGGGCTGCGGGCGCCTTGCCCAGCAGCTTGTCAATAATGGTCTTGATCATGGTGCTTCGCTAAATAGGTCCACGATGCGCCAGCCGCGTTCCTCGGCCAAGGCACGCAAGCGCGCATCGGGGTTGGTCGCCACTGGGTGATCCACTTTTTCAAGCAGCGGCACATCGTTCATGGAATCACTGTAGAAGGTGGTTTCCACCTCCTCCCAGCGCTGACCGCGCGCTCTCAGCCATTCGGTCATGCGCACTACCTTGCCTTCACGCATATTGGGCACGCCAGCGATCTCGCCAGTAAACCAGCCCTTGTCGTCGCGTACCAGTTCGGTGGCCAGCAGATGCTGCACGCCAAAAGCCTGAGCAATCGGTGCAGTCACAAATTCGTTGGTGGCCGAGGTGATGACCACGGTATCGCCAGCATCCAGATGCTTTTGCACCAGCGCCATGGCGGCGGGCTTCATCGCGGGACGGATCACCTCGTCCATGAAGCGCCGGTGTGCGGCCGCCGATTCGGCTTCGCCACGCTCGACCACGGCGGCCGTGGCAAAACGCACGTAGTCGGGAATATTGAGCCTTCCAGCCAGATAGTCGTCAAAAAATGCGTCGTTCTGGCGGCCAAAGGCCTCACGCTCGCACCAGCCAATGGCGATGGAGAACTCGCCCCAGCCATGGTCGGAGTCCAGTGGCAGCAAGGTGTGGTCCAGGTCAAACAGCGCAAGCCTGGGCTTGTTCGGCGATTCAGAAGAAGTCGACATGCAAATCCAACAAAAAATGCTGTGGCATGGCCAAAGCGGGAAGAGAAACCCTGGAGACCCCAGGCAGAGCGCGTGGCTTCACTCGGTTTCCAGCATGGTCTTGAGCAACGGAATCGTGATGGCACGCTTGTTGCGCAATGCAAAGCCATCCAGCATGTCCAGCAATTGCATCAGCGATCCCAGGTCGCGTGAAAAGCGCCTGAGCATGTAATCCATCACTTCGTCGCTCAGGAACACACCACGGGCATCGGCCTCCTGCCGCAACACGGCACGGCGTGCCGACTCGTCCAGCAGATGCAGCTGAAAGACATGGCCCCAGCCCAGGCGGGTGCGCAAGTCCTCACGCAGCTTGAGATCGGCCACGGGCAGTTGTCCGGCAGCCAGCACCCAGCGCGGCAAACCTGTAGCCGGACTGGTGGCATTCACAAACCAGTTGAAGGCGCGAGCCTGCTGAAAAGGCGTGTAAATGTCCACATCGTCCATCAACACCGCCACCCAGCGCTCGTCAAATGCGGGCGGAAAAGGCGTAGAGGCATCCATCCAGCCCACTGTCGCGCCCTGCTCTCGCAGCGCTTCTCGCACGGCTTTGAGCAAATGGGTCTTTCCTGATCCAGCCTCACCCCACAGATAAGTGGGTACTGGCGTTCGCGTCTGTCGCAGCTGACCATCTCCCACCCAATGACGCAAATGGTCGATCAGGGCGGCATTGGGTCCGACAAAAAACCGCGACAGGGTCGGGCCGGGCGCCATGCTGATATCCAGAGCCAGCTGCTTCATCTGCGACATACGCGCAGCGCCCCCTTTCCTGGGCACTCAACAGCCCATGCGGCGAAATCTGGCAGGAGATTCATCAGCATCAATGTGGAAGATACAAAGCCCGGACGCGCATTCAGATCAGGCCTCGCAGGAATGCAGCAGCGCGATCTCTCGGTAACAAAAGCACTAATTTTAGTCTGTGGCGACGGCCTCCGGCCCCGTCAGGGATGATTTTGCCTACCGCCGATGTTGTCGTGAGGCCATGATTGCCCAGCAAAACCCTTTGACGCACGCCAAGCGCCCCCGTTGAACGGACGGGGGCCGTAGAATCCCGGGGTTTCCCGCCCACCCAGGGCGCTCCTGCACCGGACCCATCGATGAGCTCTTCCGCATCCTCCTCTACTCCCATTTCCTACAAAGACGCTGGCGTTGACATCGACGCGGGCGACGCCCTGGTCGAGCGCATCAAGCCGCTGGCCAAGAAGACCATGCGCGAAGGCGTGATGGCGGGCATCGGTGGCTTTGGTGCCCTGTTTGAAGTGCCCAAGCGCTACAAGGAACCCGTGCTGGTTTCCGGCACCGACGGCGTGGGCACCAAGCTGAAGCTGGCTTTCGAGTGGAATATGCACGACACCGTGGGCATCGATCTGGTGGCCATGAGCGTGAACGATGTGCTGGTGCAAGGCGCCGAGCCCCTGTTCTTCCTGGACTACTTCGCCTGCGGCAAGCTGCATGTCGATACTGCCGCTGCCGTGGTGGGCGGCATCGCCAAGGGCTGCGAGCTGTCCGGCTGCGCACTGATCGGCGGCGAAACCGCTGAGATGCCCGGCATGTACCCCGATGGCGAATACGACCTGGCGGGCTTTGCCGTCGGCGCCGTGGAAAAGTCCAAGATCTTGACCGGTCAGAACGTCAAGCCCGGCGACGTGGTGCTGGGCCTGGCCTCGCACGGCGTGCACTCCAACGGCTTCTCCCTGGTACGCAAGTGCATCGAGCGCGCTGAAAGCCTGGGCACCGTGCCCGAAACCCTGGACGGCAAGCCTTTCAAGGCTGCCATCATGGAGCCCACCCGCCTGTACGTGAAGAACGTGCTGACCGCACTGGAAAAGCACCCCATCAAGGCCCTGGCCCACATCACCGGTGGCGGTCTGCTGGAAAACATTCCCCGCGTGCTGCCCGAAGGCACGGCAGCACACCTGAAAGCCGGCAGCTGGCCCCAGACCGAGCTGTTCGCCTGGCTGCAGAAGACCGCCGGCATTGACGATATCGAGATGAACCGCACGTTCAACAACGGTATCGGCATGGTGGTGGTGGTGGCAGCCGAAGAGGCGCAAGCCACGGCAGCCACGCTGGCCGAGCTGGGCGAGAAGGTCTACACCATCGGTGCCATCACCGAAATCGGCGCCGGCAAGCCGGTTGAAGTGCGCTAATCTAGTTACTTATCGCATCAGCCCTGTTCAGCTTGCATGACGCAGCACCTACCCGCCCCCATCGCGCCTCAGCCTCCAGCCCCTTCCAGCAAGGTCATACTGGCAAGCTATTTACTGATGGCAGCGGCGCTGCTGCTGGTCATGCACCAGGGCATTCTTCCGGGACTGCTCTGCGTCTGTGTCGGCTTTCTGCTGACCCGGGCGCTGACCCGATTGCTGAGCCGGGCAGACAAACGCCCACGCCCGACTGGTGTGCTGCCGCACTGGGCCCAGGTCACGGCAACCGCCATCATCATTCTTGCGCCATTGGCCCTGCTCAGCGGCGCCCTGTCCCATACCCGCACCTATATCACCGAAGCGCCTGCGCAATACAAGGAGCTGCTCGACTATCTGTCCGGCACGGTGCTGGAGTTGCGTGACAAACTGCCTTCGGACATTGCCGACCAGCTGCCCGAAGGCTCTCAGGAAATCCAGCGCTTTCTGTCCCACTATCTGGCGAACAAGGCCGGCATGCTGGCGAACGCAGGCCGCACCTGGCTGACAGGCCTGCTCTACGCCTATGTGGGCATCATCATCGGCGCACTGGCCGCCGTGCGCCCTGTTGCCTTGCTCCGCCCACCTCTGGTGGCGGCGCTGAACCAGCGCATTCTGTATTTCGGCGAAGCCTTTCGGCAGATCGTCGCGGCGCAATTCTGGATTGCCACGTTCAACACACTGCTGACCGCGCTGTTCCTGCTGTTCGTGCTGCCCATCTGGGATCTGAGTCTGCCCTACACACCCGCACTGATCACGCTGACCTTTTTCGCCGGCCTGATCCCCATTGTCGGCAATCTGCTGTGCAACACGGTGCTGACCATCGTCGGCCTGTCGGTCTCGCCCGCAGCGGCTGCGGCCTGCCTGGCATTTCTGATCCTGATTCACAAGGCCGAGTATGTGATCAACGCCAAGGTCGTAGGCACGCGCACGCACATGGGCGTTTGGGAGCTGCTGGCCGTGATGTTTGTGGCCGAATCCGTCTTCGGTCCGGCCGGTCTGGTCGCGGCACCGCTGTTTTACGCCTACCTCAAGAAGGAGCTGGAAGCGGTCAAGCTGGTCTGAGCCAGCGGCCCGTCAAGCGACGAGCATTCCAGAATTTGAAATTTCTATAGCACCTTGCGCAGGCTGCTTATCGTTTTTTCGATGAAACCTATCTCAGAATCAGGTGCAAGCTGCGCATAGCGCTCCAGATCTGCGAGCGCTCTATCATTCACGCCCCCCTGGGCATAGGCCATGCCCCGCTCGCGCAACAGTTCCGGCTTCTCGGGCTGCAGCAGCATCAAGCGGTTGATGACGGCTACCAGCATGTCCCAGTCGCGCTGGGACTGATGGATTTCCTGCAGATTGCGCAGCATGCGCTCCATGATGTCCCGCCCGCTGGCAGCCTGCAGATACAGCCCCAGAGGCGCGGCTTCCTCGGGCTGGATACCGGCTTCATCGAGAAAAGGTTGCAGCCGCTCGGCCAGGGCGCTGGCCGAATGCGACTCACCGGTCAGCGGATCCAGTACCACCTGTCCTTGCGGCAGCAGCACCTTGACCATGAAGTGCCCCGGAAAGCTGATGCCCTCCACCGTCAGATCAAGGCTGCCAGCCAGCTCCAGCCAGACCAGGGCCACGCTGATGGGAATGCCGCGTCGCGTGTCCAGCACATGGTGGATATAGCTATTGGCCGGGTCGTAGTAGTTGTTGAGGTTGCCCGCAAAGCCCAGCTCGCCATAGAAGAACTTGTTGAGTACGCTGAGCTGACGCAGAGGATCGGTCTCGCCAGACAGACGCTGCTGCAGGCGCACCTGCAGCCGGTCCAGCTCGGCCATCACGGCCTGCAGGTCCAGGCCGGGATCTGCATCCTGGGCGATGCTGATGGCCGCCTCGGTCAGCGCAAAGTTTTCATCGCTCTGCACCAAGGATGCAAAGTACTGCAGGGCTGTGGGGTGCTCATCAATCGTCCAACTCATAAGCGGCTTTGTAAGCCTCCTGCGCCGCGATGACAAGCGAAATACCCCTGATGCGCAGGCTGAACCTGCGCCAGCCGCTCATTTTTTTGAGGCCCCAGAGCGTTTAGCGACGCAGCAGCTGGCGAATATTCAGCCCGGCAATACGCAGCACGCCAAAGTACAGCACCGCAGCGCCCGCCATCATGGCAGCCAGCAAACCTGCACGCAGCAGGCTCTGGCTGCGCAGACCCACCCAGTCGAAATGCCGGCTGCCCCACAGCAGCAGCACGGCCAGCAGCACACTGGCGGTCAGCACCTGTACGATGAATTTGATCCAGCCGGGCTGAGGTTGATACACGCCACGGCGCAGCAAGCCAATCAGCAGCCAAGTCGCATTGACCAGCGCCGCCAAACCGATCGACAGCGCCAGGCCCGTGTGCTTGAGCCATGGCACCAGCACCAGGTTCAGCAACTGGGTAATGACCAGCACCACGATGGCGATCTTGACCGGGGTGCGAATGTCCTGGCTGGCGTAGTAGCCGGGCGCCAGCACCTTGATGGCCACCAAACCCAGCAAGCCCACGCCATAACCCATAAGGGCCAATGCAATCTGGCCCACATCGCTGTCATGCAGCGCCCCGCGATGGAACAGCGTGGCCACCAGAGGCGTGGCAAAGGTCAGCAGACCCACGGCGCAAGGCACGGCCAGCAGCACTACCAGACGCAGCCCCCAGTCCAGCATGTTCGAGTAACGCTGTGCATCGCCTGCCGCCTTGGCGGAAGCCAGTTGCGGTGTCAGCACCACGCCCAGGGCCACGCCCAGCAGCGAGGTCGGGAACTCCATCAGCCGGTCGGCATAGAACAGCCAGGTCACGCTGCCCGGCGCCATATAGGAGGCGATCTGGGTATTGATCATCAGCGAGATCTGGGCCACCCCCACGCCCAGCAGCGCCGGCCCCATCAGCGCCAGAATGCGACGCACGCCAGCCTCATCCCAGGCTTCGCGAATGGCCGCTGACGAGAAGCCGATACGCGGCATCAGCGACATGGAGCGCAATGCGGGAATCTGCACCGCCAGCTGCAGCACGCCACCCAGCATCACACCGCCCGCCATCGCATAAATAGGTTCGATTCCCTGCTTTTCCAGCCAGGGCGCACCCAGCAACGCCGCCACGATCATGCTGAGATTCAGCAGCACGGGCGTAGCCGCCGGAACGGCGAACTTCTTCCAGGTATTGAGAATGCCCGCCGACAAAGCCACCAGCGACATAAAGCCGATATAGGGGAACATCCAGCGCGTCATCACCACGGCGGCGTGATAGCCCTCTGGCGACTGGCGCATGCCGCTGGCCAGCAGCCACACCAGCAAAGGCGCACCGATCACCCCCAGCACGCAAACGACCACCAGCGCCCAGAACAGCATGGTGGCCACATGGCTGATCAGTTTGTGCGTGGCCTCTTCCCCATGCTGCGTCTTGCTGGCAGCCAACACCGGCACAAAGGCCTGGCTGAAGGCCCCTTCGGCGAACAGGCGCCGGAAAAGATTGGGAATTCTGAATGCAACATTGAAGGCATCTGTCAGGGCATTGGCCCCGAACATGGAGGCCATGAGCAGATCGCGCACCAGCCCCGAAATACGGGAGGCCAGCGTCAGAAGGGATACGGTGGAAGCGGCTTTGAACAGTGACACGCAGCGAAGTGTATGCGTTCAGGCCAGCCGCCGCTTGCCCGGATTGCAGCGCTTTGCACTCTGTAGCAATCCAGGCTCTGAAACCTGGACGCGCCCCCAGGCCAGAGACAGCGAGCAAGGGCCGCCCCGCAGCGAAGCTGTCGTCCCCCTCAGGGGGAAGCGGCGCAGCCGCACAGGGGGTGCTATAATCTCGCGTTTTGCTGACATCATCCTCAGACACAAGGAAATAAATCATGGCAACTAAAGCCAAAAAGAACCCCCGCCTGGCTTCCGGCCGCAAGCGCGCCCGCCAGAACGTCAAGCTGAACGCTGCGAACACTTCGCTGCGTTCCAAGTACCGTACTGCTGTCAAGAATGTCGAGAAGGCTGTTGTGGCCGGCGACAAGACCAAGGCAGCCGAACTGTTTGCCAAGGCTCAGTCCGTGATCGACACGATCGCCGACAAGGGCATCTTCCACAAGAACAAGGCTGCTCGCGATAAGAGCCGCCTGTCCGCCAAGGTCAAGGCCCTGGCTCTGGCTGCTTAATACCAGCCTCCCTCAAGCACGGATGACCTCGGTCATCTGCCGTTTGTAACGGGTGCGCTGTCAGCAAAAACATCAAAACCGCCTTCGGGCGGTTTTTTTGTGGGTGGATGCCCCCCCCTGAGGCGCTACGCACCTTCCCCCAAGGGGGACGACAGCCTCGCTGCGGGGCGGCCCTTGCTCGCTGTCCCTCACTCGGGCCGTGCCTTATCAAATTACAACGGGCATAAAAAAACGCACCTCTGTGCGTTCGTTCATCTGGCTTCAGTGGGAGGAGAAAGCGCTCAGGCTTTCTTCTTGGGCTCATCGGGAATCAGGCAGGCTTCGGCTACTTGCAGATCATTGTCCTTGGCGAAGTTCAGGCAGAAGTCCCAGGCCATGGGCTCATAGTCGCGCAGGTCGCGGTTGATAACCACGCATTTGACGCCGTTCATCACTGTGGGCACGCACCAGGGAGAGTAGCTCAGGTGACTGCCGGCACAGGCGCCACCAGGACGGAACTGGCTCATGACACCGGCCAGTCGCTCGGCCCAGTCACTGGGTCGGAACGTTTTGCCGGCCTGGGTCATACCCAGAATGAACAGTTCTTTGCTGGAGGGGGTAACCATCAAGTATTCGCCAAAAAAATCCGGGGCGACTAGGCGGAATCTCCACCAACATGCCCAATGAACTATTCTATCTCTTATATAAGAGCTGGGGTATACCCAAGGTTGTCAACCCCAGTATCACGTAGGCTCATTGCATGGCAGCGATGCGCAATGCGCAATGTTGGGGTTATCGGCTGACTCTAGAATCAAGCCTCGCATTTTCCAAGGTGCCTCCTGGCGCCGCTGACTGTCCTTTTGAGGAGATTCCTGCAATGACCGTTTCCACCGAGGTTGTCCAACCCCATGTGATGTCCACCTATGGCCGCGTGCCCATCGCTCTGGAGCGAGGCCAGGGCTGCCGCCTGTGGGACGTCAACGGCAAGGAATACCTCGATGCACTGGGCGGCATCGCGGTCAACACATTGGGTCACAACCACCCCAAGTTCGTGCCCGCCATTCAGGACCAGATTGCCAAGCTGATCCACTGCTCCAACTACTACAACGTACCTGGCCAGGAAGAGCTTGCCAAGCTGCTGACCGAACACGCCAAGATGGACAAGGCCTTCTTCTGCAGCACCGGCCTGGAAGCCAATGAAGCTGCCATCAAGCTGGCCCGCAAGTACGGCGTGGACAAAGGCATTGCCAACCCCGTGATCGTGGTCTATGACCATGCTTTCCACGGCCGTTCGCTGGGCACCATGAGCGCCACCGCCAACCCCAAGGTGCGCGAAGGCTTCGGTCCCTTGCTGGAAGGCTTTATCCGCATTCCTGCCAACGATATCGAAGCGCTGAAGAAGGCCACCGAAGGCAATCCCAACATCGTGGGCGTGATGATGGAGCCCATCCAGGGCGAAGGCGGCCTGCACCCCATGCGCGCCGAATACATGCAGCAAGTGCGCGCCCTGTGCGACGCCAATGACTGGCTGATGATCCTCGACGAAGTGCAGTCCGGCATGGGCCGCACCGGCAAGTGGTTTGCCCACCAGTGGGCTGGCATCGTGCCTGACGTGATGTCTTTGGCCAAGGGCCTGGGATCAGGCGTGCCCGTGGGCGCCCTGCTGGCCAAGGGCAAGGCTGCCGAGGTGTTCAAGCCCGGCAACCATGGCACGACCTTTGGCGGCAATCCGCTGTCCATGCGCGCCGGCATCGAAACCATCCGCATCATGGAAGAGGACGGACTGCTGGAGCACACGACCACGGTTGGTGCACACTTGAAGGCCAAGCTGCAACAGGAACTGGGCTCTTTGCCCGGCGTGGTGGACGTGCGCGGCGAGGGCCTGATCATCGGCATCGAGCTGAACAAGCCCTGCGGCGTGCTGCTGGGCCGCGGTGCCGAAGCCGGTCTGCTGTTCTCCGTGACCGCCGACACCGTGGTTCGCCTGGTCCCCCCGCTGATCATGACCGAAGCCGAGGCCGATGAGGTTGTGGCACGACTCCTGCCCCTGGTCCAGCAGTTCCTTGCCGAATGAAAGATTTGTCGATGACAGCCATCAAACACTATCTGCAATTTTCCGACTTCACGGCCGATGAGTACGACTATCTACTGGCGCGCGCGGCCCTGATCAAGAAGAAGTTCAAGGGCTACGAAAAGCACCACACCCTGGTCGACCGCACGCTGGCCATGATCTTCGAGAAGGCCAGCACCCGCACGCGCGTGAGCTTCGAGGCCGGCATGTACCAGCTCGGCGGCTCGGTCGTGCACCTGACCACGGGCGACAGCCAGCTGGGCCGTGCCGAGCCCATCGAGGACAGCGCACGCGTCATCAGCCGCATGACCGACCTGGTGATGATCCGCACCTTCGGCCAGGAGAAGATCGAGCGCTTTGCCTCTCACTCGCGTGTGCCGGTCATCAACGGTCTGACCAACGAGTTCCACCCCTGCCAGATCCTGGCCGACATCTTCACCTTCATCGAGCATCGCGGCTCGATCAAGGGCAAGGTCGTCGCCTGGGTCGGTGACGGCAACAACATGGCCAACACCTGGCTGCAGGCCGCCGACCTGCTGGGCTTTACCGTCCATGTCAGCACGCCCGGCGGCTACGAGGTGGACGAGCAGCTGGCCTTCAACGGTAAGCCCGTCAATCCCGGCTGCTACAAGGTATTCAAGGACCCCCTCGAAGCCTGCAAGGGTGCCGATCTGGTCACCACCGACGTGTGGACCAGCATGGGCTACGAAGCCGAGAACGAAGAGCGCCGCAAGGCCTTTGCCGACTGGTGCGTGGACGCCGAAATGATGGC
This sequence comes from Comamonas sp., assembly GCA_031277805.1. Lineage (GTDB taxonomy): Bacteria > Pseudomonadota > Gammaproteobacteria > Burkholderiales > Burkholderiaceae_C > Comamonas. Next base: position 132,747 of record JAITLR010000009.1, read on the forward strand.
CTCCGCCCAGAGCGATGCCCTGTTCATGCATTGCCTGCCCGCCCACCGCGGCGAGGAAGTGGAAGCCGAAGTCATCGACGGGCCGCAATCCGTGGTCTGGGACGAGGCCGAAAACAGAATGCACGTGCAAAAGGCACTCATGGAGTACCTGCTGCTGGGCCGCCAGCCAGGCTGATCAAGCACGCCATGGCTCATCTGCATCCCCTCACCACACCCATGCAGCTGAGCCACATCACATCTCCACACCGCCAGCAGGTTCTGCGCCAGCTGGCGGTTTTCTTTTGCCCGCTGCGCCCCGAGGTGGGCGATGCGCGCTACGGTCACTGCGGCGGCCAGCGCGCCCTGCGCCAGCCCCATGTCGCACGCCACACGCGCGTGCCTTCCCATTTCGGGCCGCGCAAGGCATTTGCCGCCCGCGTGCGCGCGCTCTACGTGCGCATCCACACCTTCTATCTGAAGTTTCTTCAAGGCCACACCTAGTGGCCCAAGCCTCCCTGCCCGCGTGACGCAACGCAGGCTTGCTCATACCCGCTCCGCCGCCATCCTCTCGTGAGGAGGATGGCGTGACCGCGATGCCTGAACTTTCAGGACTTGCGCAAACCAGGATGTGCCAAGTGCATTTCCATCAGGCCCATGTCTTGCCTGAACCTGATTTGTGCCAGTCGTATTTTGAAGAAACAACGACCATGCCCTCCCCCATCCACCCCTGCCTGACCTGCGGCGTGTGCTGCCAGAACTACCGTGTGGAATTTTCCATCTACGAGCTCCAGTCCATGGGCGGCACCGTCCCGGACGAGCTGGCCCATGAAGTTCCCGACAGGGGCAACCGCGCACGCATGAACGGCACGGCCACCCATCCCGTGCGCTGCGCGGCACTGCGCGAGCTGCCCGAGGTCGGCGAAGGCTGCGTGGGCTGCGGCATCTACGAGCAGCGCTCGCGCCCCTGCCGCGACTTTCCGTTTGCCTCCTACGGCTGCCACGACACCCGCGCCAAATTCGGACTTCCCGAGCTGGGAGAGGAGGATGTCACGCACTGGCGGGAAGCAGCCTGAGCCATCAAAGTTGATAGCTGGTTGCGCATGCAGCTTATGAACTTCAACCTCTTAATGGCGCAAGACCTAACAATATCAAGCGCAACAAGCTACGGTTTTAAAAGCTAGCACGCACAAAAAAGGCCTGAGGCCCGGTCACGGGGCACTCAGGCCTTTTTAGTCAGAGCTGCTTAAGACTCAGGACTTTCTGGGTGCGCAACTATCACCCTCACAGGCACTGCAGCCACCGCAGCTACCGCTCTTGGCTACCGGCGCCAGGGCCGGGTGCAGCCTGGCGGCACGCTGGCGCCAACTGACGGGCAGATAGCGCCACAGCAAAGAAACAACGGCCAGAGCCACGATCACCGCCACAATAATTTCTTGCCACATCGTCTTTCCTTTCAATTCATCCCCTTCCGGAGCAGGCAGCCTCAACCCCAGCCCAGCGCTACCGCAATGCGGTAGGTCACAAAGGCGCTGAAGTAAGCCAGGCCGAACAGATAGCCCAGCATGATCAGCGGATAGCGCCAGCCGTTGGTCTCACGCTTGACCATGGCCAGGGTCGACACGCACTGGGGTGCAAAGATGAACCATACCAGCAGCGACAGCGCCGTTGCCAGCGACCAGCTGCTGGCAATCAGCGGGCCCAGCTGCTGAGCCATGGCGTCATCGCTGGAGGCAGACAATGCATAGACCGTGCCCAGCGCACCCACGGCCACCTCACGCGCAGCCATACCCGGCACCAGTGCAATCGCGATCTGCCAGTTGAAGCCTATGGGTGCCAGCACCACTTCCAGCATGCGGCCCAATTGGCCCGCATAGCTGTAGCGAATGGCGGCCTCTGCACCTTCAGGCGCTGCGGGATAACTGGCCAGGAACCACAGCACAATGCTCACCGTCAAAATGATGCCGCCCACGCGGCGCAGGAAGATGATGGCGCGCTCATACAGACCCAGGGCCAGACTGCGAATGCTGGGCCAGCGGTAGGCAGGCAGCTCCATCATCAGTGGCGTACGGGTCTTGTTGGTCCTGAACAGCTTGGCCACCCAGGCAACGGCCATGGCGCTGACAATGCCGCCGATATACAGCGCAAACAGCACCAGCCCCTGCAGATTGAACAGACCGCCAACCTGGCGATCAGGGATAAAGGCCGCAATCAGCAGCGCATAGACTGGCAGACGCGCCGAGCAGGTCATCAGCGGCGCAATCATGATGGTCAGCAGACGGTCGCGCCAGCTGGAAATCGATCGCGTGGCCATGATGCCCGGCACCGCGCAGGCAAAGCTGGACAGCAGCGGGATAAAGGAACGACCCGACAGCCCCACTGTGCCCATGATGCGGTCCAGCAAAAAGGCCGCACGCGGCAGATAGCCCGAATCCTCCAGCACCAGAATGAAGAAGAACAGAATCAGAATCTGCGGCAGGAACACCAGCACGGCGCCTGTACCGGCAATCACGCCATCGACCAACAGGCTGCGCAGCACGCCGTCGGGCATGACCTGGGCAACCCATTGGCCAAAGCGGGCCACGCCGCCTTCAATACCCTCCATCAGCGGCGCAGCCCAGCTGAACACGGCCTGGAAGATCAGGAACAGCGTCACCAGCAACAGCAGCGTGCCCCAGACAGGGTGCAGCACCACGGCGTCGATACGGTCGGCACGCTGGCTGTCCGTCTGCGGCTCCTGCACGGCCTCGCGCATGATGGCCGCCACCTGCTGGTGCAGGCTCAGCAACTGCTCCTTGGCGCCAAGCCCAGCCTTGGGCTGCCAATGGCCGTCCATGGAAGGCGCCTTGAGCGTAAGCGCCTGCTCGCTGTCCAGCCAGTTCAACAGTTCCTTGCCACCATCCAGGCGCACGCCCACGCTTTCGATCACAGGCAGCCCCAGCGCCTGGCTGAGCCTGGCCTTGTCCACCACAATGCCCTGGCGTTTGGCCATATCGCTCATATTGAGCACCAGCACCATGGGCAGGCCCAGGGCGCGGGCTTCCAGCACCAGACGCAGGTTCAGCCGCAGATGGGTTGCATCCGTCACGCAGATCAGCAGTTCGGGCGGTGCTTCGCGCCCATGCAGGCCGCTGACGATGTCGCGGGTGATGCGCTCGTCCTCGCTGTGTGCATGCAGGCTGTAGGTTCCGGGCAGATCCAGCAGGCGCACGCGGCGTTTGCCGGGCGTGCTCAGCCAGCCTTCCTTGCGCTCCACCGTCACGCCGGCGTAGTTGGCCACCTTCTGGCGTGCGCCGGTCAGCAGATTGAACAGTGCGGTCTTGCCGCAGTTCGGGTTGCCCAGCAAGGCAGCTCGCAGCGGCGCATGCGGGTCGACAGCGGCAGAGCCGGCATTCAGGTTCTGGATGGAGATGTTTTGCACTGCAGACTCTAAGGTCGTGGTTTCACGCGCATTCATGGGTTACGCCTCCAGAGCCACCAGAACTCGCGACGCCTCATAGCGTCGCAGCGCAAACGTGGCGGCACCCACGCGCACGGCTAGCGGGTCCGGTCCGGGAAAGCCGGCGGCCACGATGCGCACACGCTCACCGGGCAGAAAGCCGATTTCCATGAGGCGCAGCATCAGCTCCTGCTCCTCCACATTGCCCGCACTGGCCAAGTCCACCACCAGGGCAGGCTGGTTGATGGACAGCTTGTCGAGGCTGATCGCAGCCTGCGCGCTCACTGGCGACTGGGCGGCCTCAGCCGCGCCATTCGACGCTAATACAGTGGCCGCGCTACCTGGGGCCGAGGACTGCAAGTTACTCATGGCGACTATTTTATTGAGTTTAATTCTCATTATGGTTAAGACGCCTTCAGAGTCCCAGCAAGCCGAGGTGACTCCGCCCGGATATTTCGTACCAGGCAGCTCACAAAGTCTGCGGTTGCACACCTCTCAGCCTTGGCCTGCCATGTTTCCTTGCAGGGCAGTCGGATTTTTGCAAAGACGTCCCGAAGGCGACCACGCCGCAGAGAAAATTCCGCCCCAGCTCTTTATCCGGCCCAGCCATGACTCATCCCTGCCTGACCTGCGGTGCCTGCTGTGCATCATTTCGTGTGGATTTTTCCATCCATGAGTCCCAGGAACATGGAGGGCGCGTACCGTCCGGCCTGATCGAAGAGGTCACCGACTACACCTGCCGCATGCGCGGTACGGACTGGGCACGGCCGCGTTGCGCCGCTCTGGTGGGCAAGGTGGGCGAGAAGGCATCCTGCGGCATCTATGAATGGCGCCCCTCACCATGCCGAGAGTTTGCAGCCGGCTCGGACGCCTGCAACCGTGTGCGTCTGCGCCACGGACTACCCTCTCTGGAAATCGGTTTGCTCTGAAAAATAGAGCCACTTACTCAATCAGAGTCCCGGTATCGGCTTCCATCAGCACCACGCTGATATTGTCCTTGCCTCCTGCCGCATTCGCGCCGGCTATCAGGCGGTGGAGCAGCAAAGACAGTGGTGCCGGGTCGGAAAACAAAGCCTGCAGGCGGTCATCGTCAAGCATATCGGTCAGCCCGTCGGAGCACAGCATGATGCGGTCCTGCTTCCGCAGTGGCCAAAGGTTGAGCTCCGGCTCTATCTCGGGCGTCACGCCCAGAGCCCGCGTGACCAGATGGCTGAAGCGGGAGGTCTTGGCCTGCTGCTCGCTGATCAGACCGGCATCGATGTCCTGCTGCACCAGCGAGTGGTCGCGCGTGATGCGCTTCAGCCGCCCTTCGCTCCAGACGTAAGCGCGCGAATCCCCCAGATGCGCCAGCAGCAGCTGCTGCCGCAGCACCAGCGCCACCACCACGGTCGTGCCCATGCCTTGGCAACCAGGTGTTGACTGCGCCGCCAGAATGGCCGTGTTGGCCATGCGCAATGCATCCACCAGCTCGCACTCTGCAGTCTTGCCAGACGCATCCGCGCCTGGGCCGTGCTGCAGCGCCGCCGTCACCAGATCCACCGCCATGGTGCTCGCAACCTCCCCCGCGTTATAGCCACCCATGCCGTCTGCCAGAACGGCTACCGGCCAGGGCTCGGCTTGAGGCCGCACGCCCACCGCGTCTTCGTTGTTGCCCCTGCGCAGGCCGATATCCGTACAGGCGACCATGCGCACGGCAGGCCATGCACGCAAAGGGCTGGAAAGTTCGGCGGCAGACATGAAAAGTGGAAGAGAAAGGCGCTGCGAGAAAAGGTTTCCAAGCGTAACTCAAGTCATGGATATCTCTTGTCTGACAAAACGCCGTTTTGACAATGTTTGGAGTTCTGCTCCAGCCGCCGGGCATTTGCTTGCACTTACTCCCATGCCCGCAATTCTGTTCAATACAGCGCGCTCCCGGTCATGCAGACTGCCAGCCGACTTTACTTTCAGGTTGATTCATGTTGTCCTCCCTGCTGGCCATGGCCGGATTTGCGCTGGCGGGCGCCATCACGCCCGGCCCCGTCAATGTGCTGGCTCTGCGCCATGGTTGTGAAAGCACCAAAAGCATCGCCATGCTGTACGTGCTGGGCGCCAGCCTCAGCTATACCGCCATCGTCTGGCTCATGGGCCAGGGCGGGCACTGGCTGCTGGAGCAGCCGACTCTGGCGCTCTGGACCCCCCGTCTGTGTGCGGCCTATCTGCTGTGGCTGGCCTGGAAACTGGCGCGTGCGCCAGCTGAACCGGCTGCAGCCCGCTCCGGCGAAGCCCGGACATCCACCACCCCTCGTTCCTTCCCGGCCTTTTTGCAGGGAGCTGCCGTGCAAGGCCTCAACCCCAAGGCCTGGCTGGTAGCTCTGTCGGGCGTGGGCATGTTTGTGCTGCCGCTATCGGCTGCGCAAATGCCGTTGCACATGGCACTGGCGTGGTTTTGCGCGGTATCGCTGACCGCCTGCCTGCTGGGTGTAGGCTGCTGGGCCACCCTGGGAAGGGCTCTGAGTCAGTGGCTGACCACGCCTGCTCGCCAGCAAGGCCTGAACCGGCTGCTGGCGCTGATGCTGGTGAGCAGTGTGTTCAGCATGCTGGCATGATGCAAGGCGCCATGCAGCCCCCCACCCATCAGATTCACCGCCACCCGGCTCTGCCCTGGGCCGAGCTGCGCATCAGTCATCAGTCCTGCCATAGCTACCGGCTGCACACCCACGCGCAGTACTCCATAGGCCTGGTGGACAAAGGCGGAACCCTGTTTCACCATGCCCAGGGTCCGGACCGGGTGCGCGAGGGCGGTGTCGTGGTGATGGAGCCCGGTCACTGGCATGCCTGCAATCCGGAGCTGTCCAGGCCCTGGGCCTACCGCATGCTGTTTGTCCAAGCCTCATGGCTGCATGCGCAAATGGGCGTCGAAGCCCTGCACTTTGAGCATCGCACCATCCACAACGCCGAGGTCTCGCAGCTGACAGACAAGGTGTGCAGCCCTCTGGGCGCTCATCCGGACCCGCAAGCCGTCGATGCCTACACACAGACATTGATCCGGCTGCTGCGCCAGCTGGGTACGGCGGTAAGCTCGCAAGCCTCGTCACCCGCCCCGCACAATGCTGCCTACCCGGCTTTGCAGCAGATGCACCGCCACCCTGAAGAAGAAGTCACCATGCAGACCCTGGCAGAGCTCTGCGGCATGAGCCCGACACGCTTTAGCCGGCACTTCAAGGCCCTCACCGGCGTGACACCTGGCACCTATCGCCTCAATCTGCGACTCAACGGGGCTAGGCAGTTGCTGGCCCAGGGCGAATCCCTGGCCTGTGCCGCACAGCACATGGGCTTTGCCGACCAGGCCCATATGCAGCGCGCCTTCAAGGCCCATCACGCCATGACGCCGGGCAATTACGCCCACAACTGCAGCTGACCGGCAAAAATCTGCTGTCGCCCCCCTTGGACGGCTGTGGTCTCCCCTCTTTCGCGGGATACTTGCGGCTTGTTTTCAGCGCCCCGCAAGTGAAAAATGGCCGATTTTGACAGCATCCAACAACGAGAAACCGGCCTGAGCCAGACACTCAACTCCGCCCAGATGGCCATGATTGCCATTGGCGGTGCCATAGGCACGGGCCTGTTCATGGGCAGTGCTTTTGCCATCGGCGTGGCCGGGCCCAGCGTCATCATCAGCTATGCGATTGGCGCGCTCATCGGCCTGCTGCTTATGGGGTGCCTGGCCGAGATGACGGTCGCCCACCCCACCAGCGGCTCTTTTGGCGCCTATGCCGAGCACTACATCAGCCCGCTGGCCGGCTTCATGGTCCGCTATGCCTACTGGGCCGCCGTGGTGCTGGCCGTGGGCATGGAGGTTACGGCCGTCGGCAAATACATGAAATATTGGTTCCCCGCCGTGGACCAATGGGTGTGGGTAGCTCTGTTTTCCGTAGTGCTGGCCGCCATCAACGCCACCAGCGTCAAGGCATTTGGCCAGGTGGAATATGTGTTCTCCATGGTCAAGGTGGTGGCCATCGTGGCTTTCATCCTGATCGGTGCCTACGTCATCTTTGGCGCCCGCCCCGAAGGCGTGGGCTTTGCCAACTACACCGTGGGGGGCGGCTTCTTCCCCAACGGCTGGTGGGGCACCTGGGTGGGAGTGATCGTGGCCATCTTCAGCTATCTGAGCCTGGAGTCCATCGCCATTGCAGCCGGCGAAGCCGAAAAGCCCAAGCAGGCCGTGACCCTGGCCTTTCGCACCACGGTGCTGCGTCTGGTGCTGTTCTATCTGCTGTCCCTGTCCATCATGCTGGCCATCGTGCCTTGGAACCATGCCGGCACGGACAAGAGCCCGTTTGTGAAGGTAATGGAGATTCTCAACATCCCCGGCGCGGCGGGTGTGCTCAATTTTGTGGTGCTACTGGCATCTCTGTCGGCCATGAACAGCCAGCTCTATGTGACCTCGCGCATGATGTTCAGCCTCTCGCGCGGCGGCTATGCACCCAAGCCTTTTGGCAAGCTCAACCGCCGCGGCGTGCCCATGGGCGCGATTGCGATTTCCTGCCTGGGCATGGGCGTGGCCATGGTGCTCAATGTCTGGAAACCCGAGCAATCGCTGGAGCTGATGATGTCGATTGCCATGTTCGGCGCCATGTTTGCCTGGTTCATGGTCTTCGTCACCCATCTGTTCTTCCGCCCGCGCTGGCAGCGCGAACATCCGGGCCAGAAGCTGGAGTTCCGCATGTGGGGCTTTCCCGTCTTCACCCTGCTGGGGGCGCTGCTGATGGCTGGCGTGATCGTGACCACCTTGTTCACCAAGGAGTTCCATACGACAACGCTGGTCGGCGTGCCGTTCCTGATTGCGCTCGTCGTCATCTATGCTCTCTGGTATAGGAAAAAGAAGGTCACCCCCTGAGCGGCTACGCCGCTTCCCCCTCTCTCGCGTTGCTTCGCAATCCGGGAGGGGGACGACACCATCGCTGCGGGGCGGCCCTTGCTTGGTGTCTCTGACCTAGGCCATGTTTTAGCCAGCGCTGCTCCCTTGAATATTCGAAACACCACTGCCATGACACGCCAGATCTGGGATATTTCCCCTGCCATTGCGCCCACTAGCCCCGTGTTTCCCGGCGACACCGCCTATTCGCAGGAATGGTGCGCCACGATTGGCCCGGGCTGCCCCGTCAATGTCAGCGCCATTCGCATGAGCCCCCATGTGGGCGCGCATGCCGATGCGCCGCTGCACTATGACGCACAGGGTGCAGCTATTGGTGCTGTCGATCTGGACGCCTTTCTCGGCCCCTGCCGCGTGATTCACGCCATTGGCTGCAGCCCGCTGATCGAGTGGCAACACATCGCCCACGCCATCAGCGCCGACCTGCCTGCACGCGTGCTGGTGCGCACCTACCAGGCAGCGCCCACCAGCTGGGACCCCGATCTTTCCGCCTACGCCCCTGAAACCGTGCAGAAGCTGGCCGACCTGGGCGTCAAGCTGATCGGCATAGACACGGCCAGCATCGACCCAGCCACCAGCAAGACGCTGGACAGCCATCAGGTGATCCGCCGGCGCGGCCTGCGCGTGCTGGAAAATCTGGTGCTCGACGCCGTGGCCGAAGGCGACTATGAGCTGATTGCGCTGCCGCTCAAACTCACCGAGGCCGATGCATCGCCAGTGCGCGCGGTTTTACGCACGCTGAACTAATTTGAAGAAAAACCGGTTGCAGCGCAGACACCATCAGCGCCGGCAGCTATCAAAAACAGAGATCTACAACCAGATCGACAACCAAGGAAGACAATGACCACTTTGCAAGACTGCCAGGCACTGGATGCACAAGACAAGCTGCGCCCACTGCGCGATCGCTTTGCCCTGCCTGCGGGCGTGATCTATCTGGACGGCAACTCTCTGGGCGCCCAGCCCAAAGCCGCCGCTGCACGTGTGGCCGAAGTCGTCACCCAGGAATGGGGCAAGGACCTGATCACCTCGTGGAACAAGGCCGGCTGGATCACCCTGCCCGAGCGCCTGGGCAACCAGTTCGCTCCCTGGATCGGCGTGGGCGCGGGTGAGCTGATGTTCACCGACACCACCTCCATCAATCTCTACAAGGTGCTGAGCGCCGCCGCACGCATCGCCCGCGAAGATGCCCCTGGTCGCAAGAAGCTCATCAGCGAGCGCAGCAATTTCCCTACCGACCTCTATATCGCCCAGTCCGTCTGCCAGGAATACGGCCTGGAGCTGGTGCTGCTGGAGCCCGAGGAAATCGCGGGCGCGCTGCAGGCCGATGTGGCGATCTCCATGCTCACCCATGTCAACTACCGCACGGGTGCCATGCACGATATGGCCGCAGTGACGGCCGCAGCGCATGCCCAGGGAATTCTCTGCGTCTGGGACCTGTGCCACAGCGCGGGCGCCGTTCCCGTGGACCTCAAGGGTGCCAATGCCGACTTTGCCGTGGGTTGCAGCTACAAATATCTGAATGGCGGCCCCGGCTCGCCCGCTTTTGTCTGGGCTCATCCGCGTCTGATCAATCGCTTCTGGCAGCCGCTGTCGGGCTGGTTCGGCCATGCCGAGCCCTTCAAGTTCGTGCCCGACTATCACCCCGCCCAGGGCATTCAGCGCTATCTGTGCGGCACCCAGCCCATGATCAGCATGAGCGTGCTGCAATGCGGTATCGACATCTATACCGAGGCCGAGCAATTCGGCGGCATGGCCGCGCTGCGCGCCAAGTCGCTGGCGCTGACCGATCTGTTCATCCAGCTGGTCGAAGAACGCTGCCAGGGCCACGGCCTGGGTCTGGCCACGCCCCGTGAGCATGCAGCGCGCGGCTCGCAGGTCTGCCTGACACGCGAGGAAGGTCTGGGCGTGGACGGCAAGGACAGCGGCGCCTACGCCATCGTCCAGGCGCTGATCGCGCGCGGCGTGATCGGCGACTTCCGCAAGGGCGACGGCGGCACGGGCAAGCACAAGGACATTCTGCGTTTCGGCTTCACACCGCTGTATGTGGGATTTGAGGATGTCTGGAACGCGGTCGAGCATCTGCGCCAGGTACTGGAATCGGGTGAGTGGAAACAGCCCGAATTCAACACCATCAATGCAGTCACTTGATCCCCCCCTGAGCCGCTTTGCGGCTTCCCCCTGGGGACGACACGCCCCCAAGCTAGGCGCCCCCGCCGCGAAGCGGCTCTTGCTCGGCGTCTCTGATCTAGAACACGCCCATGCCGCAAGCCGGAGCGCATACACATCGCTCCAGGAACGGTTTCAGTACGACTGATCGCTGAGCGATGCCCAGAGATGCGCTGCCACCAGCGCCCTCCAGGGCTGGAACTGATCGAGCCAGATGCGCGCCTGCAAAGCGTCAGGTTTTTCCGCATCTGGCTTTTCTTTTTGCTGCAACAGACCGATGGCCCGGCGCACGGCCACGTCGCCGTGCAGGCTGCCGTCGGGCCAGCCATAACCGCGCAACAGGCTGTAGTTCACGGTCCAGGGCCCTATGCCTTTGATGGCCAGCAACTGCCGGGTCGCGGCCTCAGCCGCTTCCCCCGTCCATTGCGCACTTTTCAGCGCCCAGTCATCGAGCGGCAAGGTGCCTCCATGCACCGCCTGCGCCACACTCAGCAAGGTCTGGGCCTTGGCCTGGGAAAAACTCAGCGTCCGCAGCCGATCCACATCCAGCTTGAGAACTTGCTCAGCATCGGGATAGGCCAGCAGATGCGCAGCCTCAGGCTCCAGCTTCTGAGTCTGCGCATGCAGCGGCAAGCCCGCTTCTTCGATCAGCCTGCGCCGCAGACTGACGGCAACGGCCACCGAGATCTGCTGACCCATGATGGCCCAGCTCAAGGCCTCGAAGGGCGTGGGCGATGCCGGCACATGCAGACCGCTGTGCCGCGCCAGCAGCGGCCCCAGTTCGGCATGCGCGCCATGGGCCTGCAACAAGGCGCTGGGAGGCCAGGCCAGGCCCAGCATGCGCTGCAGCATGGCTTGCAACTCCTGCCGACAGGCATCCATGTCCTGCGGCTCTGCGTCGGGCACATGCAGCCTTGCCCAGGCATGACTCTCATCCCATTGCAGGGATAGCAGAGCGGGCTGCCCGTGCCAGATCAAGGCCTTGAATAAACGCCGCTCGGGCACTTGCAGCAGCTCACTGCGCTGCTGTGCATCCCGGCCATGAAAGGCCAGGAACTCCTGCCAGCGATAGGGCTGGGGCAGACTTTGTTGGCATTCAATCCACATGCGTTCCCTATGATTTTGAGAGCCGACTACGCTTGATATTCATAGATATACACCTAAAAGCGCTCTGAAATTTAGATATATCAAGCGCCAGCAGCTATGTTTTTTAAATCAACCTTGCTTGCGCTGCTGAGCCTCGCGCAGCAGCAGCGCGCGTTTGCGCTCCACGCCCCAGCGGTAGCCGGAAATGCTGCCGTCATTGCGCAACACGCGATGGCAGGGCACGGCCACGGCAATCGGGTTGGCCGCCACGGCGCTGGCCACGGCTCTTGTGGACTGCGGCACGCCCATCTGACGTGCCAGCTCCGAATAGCTGAGCGTCTGGCCCGCCGGTATCTTCTGCAAGGCCTGCCATACCCGCTGCTGGAAAGCCGTGCCCTGGATATCCAGCGGCAGGGCCAGGCCCAGGCGCGGCTGCTCGATCAAGGCCACCACCTGGGCCACGGTCTGCTCATACTGCCCGTCGGCCCCGATCAGTTCCGCCGCGGCAAAGCGCTGCTGCAAATCCTCGATCAGTTGCTGCGGGTCGTCACCCAGCAGCACGCAGCACACGCCTTGCTCCGTGCTGGCAACGAGCAGACTGCCCAGCGAGCATTCGGCCAGTGCAAAGCGGATGCTCTGGTGCCGCCCGCGCTGGCGATAGGTTTGCGGCGCCATGCCCAGCATGGCAGGAGCATCCTTATAGAAACTGCTGCTGGCCTCATAACCGCTCAGATAGGCGGCATCGGTGACCGAGCTGCTTTGCTGCGGCTGCAGGGCCGCACGCACATGCTGACCCCGGTGCGCCTTGGCATAGGCCTTGGGTGTGAGTCCTGTGGCCTTCTTGAAGCTGCGATGCAGCTGCCAGGGGCTGAGCTGCAGGCGCTGCGCCAGATCGTCCAGCAAAGGCGCGGGATCTTCGGCCTCCAGCCAGCGGCAGCATTGCGCCATGCGTTCATCCATGGAGAGCATCTCGGGGTCTGGTGCAGCGGTGTAGGCGGGGCGGGACATGGCATGAACCTCATCAGTGATGGATGGACTTTACGCAAGGCCACGATGCACCGCATCCACGTTCTTGCACGCTGAACATGGCCACTTTCCCAGGACTTGCGCAAACAAGGATGCACCAAGACGGCTTCCTTAGAGCGTGTTCACGATCTCGCGTGAAGGTGCGCGGGATGCTGATCGGAGTGGGCTGCTAGGCGCAAACCGCAGCAATAGCCATGCTATTGCGAGGATTTGTGCGGCCGGCCAGGCAACAACGCAGACCGCCCGAGGCCGCGCCCGCACACCCGCGTGGGGATTATGAACACGCTCTTACGGCAAAACGCTTGTCTGTGCCTGATTTGCGCAAGTCGTGTTTCGGTTACGCTGCTCGCCTTACATCAGATTTTCTTCGATAGACCATGACCACCGACCCCTCCGGCTGCCCCATGCATGGCAGCGAAGCCATCGTCCGTGACGAGAAAGCCCAGCTCGACTTCAGCCGCGACATGAGCTATGGCGACTACCTGCATCTGGATCAGATCCTGACGGCCCAGCATCCGCTGTCGCCCGCGCACGACGAGATGCTGTTCATCGTGCAGCACCAGACCAGCGAACTGTGGATGAAGCTGATGCTGCATGAGGTGCGCGCGGCCACGGCGGCGATTGCCAATGCTTCGGGCGAAACCAAGCCCGATGCCTTCAAGATGCTGGCACGCGTGAGCCGCATCATGGAACAGTTGGTCAGCGCCTGGACGGTGCTCTCGACCATGACACCGCCCGAATACACGGCCATGCGCCCCTATCTGGCCCAGTCCAGCGGCTTTCAGAGCTATCAGTACCGCTGCATCGAGTTCGCGCTGGGCAACAAGAACGCGGCCATGCTCAAGCCCCACGAGCACCGCAGCGATCTGCTGGCCCAGGTACAGGCCGCCTATGAGTCACCCTCGTTGTATGACGTGGCCCTGCAACTGCTGGCGCGCGAAGGCATAGCGGTGCCTGCCGACCGCCTGCAGCGCGACTGGACCCAGCCCTATGAGGCCAGCGAGGGCGTGAAGCAGGCCTGGATCACTGTTTACCGCGACCCGCACAAATACTGGGATCTGTACCAGTTGGGCGAAAAGCTGACCGATATCGAAGACGCTTTCCGCCTCTGGCGCTTCCGCCACCTGACCACGGTGGAGCGTGTCATCGGCTTCAAGCGCGGCACCGGCGGCACCGGTGGCGTCAGCTATCTCAAGAAAATGCTGGATGTGGTGCTGTTCCCGGAGATCTGGAGCCTGAGAACTGAACTCTGACCACCCCTGAGCCGCTACGCGGCTTCCCCTCAAGGGGACGGCAGCCTTGCTGCGGGGCGGCCCTTGCTCGGCTGCCTCTTAGGTGGGGTGCGCCAGTTTTTGAGCATTTGCCCATGCCGTAAATGACAATTCCCTGATTGGCTACGCTGCTTCCCCCTCATAGGAGCGGCAGCCTTGCTGCGCGGCGGAGCTTGCTGGCTGCCTCTGAGGTGAAGTGCGCCAGTTGCCAAGCCCTGCTCCTGCGTGACAGACGGGCGGAGCTGAATTCGCTACAACGGCTGCTGGCCTGCCTGCTTTTCCTTTTTTCGCCCTGCCAGGGCTTGCCTGGCATTTTCCTCATGTCCAGCCCTGCTCCCCAAGCCCCCTCTTCCGGCCATTTTTCCGCCACCTGGCCCATGCTGCTATGTCTGCTGACAGGCTTTGCGCTGAGCCAGGCCTATCGCACGGTCGCCTCCATCATGGCCGATGGTCTGCGCACGGACTTTGGCCTGTCTGCGCAGTCTCTGGGCTCGTTCGCCGGTCTGTTCGGCCTGTCGTTTGGCGTGGCCCAGTTGCTGATGGGCATTGGCATGGATATCTACGGGCTGCGCCGCACGGTGGTGCTGACCTTTCCGCTGACCATTGCGGGCGCGGCACTATCGGCTCTTGCACCCAGCTATGCCTGGCTGATGCTGGGCCAGTTGCTGATCGGCGTGGGCTGCTCGCCCGCGTTTCTGGCTTGCACCATGTTCATCGCACGCCACTTTCCGGCCGATCGGTTTGCCTATTTTTCGGGTATCGCGATGGGCATGGGCGGATTGGGACTGCTGTTTACCGGCACGCCGCTGGCCTGGCTGGTCCAGCACATGGGCTGGCGCAGCGGATTTGGGCTGCTGGCCTTGCTCAGCGCCTTGTCATGGCTGCTGATTTTCTTCAAGGTGCATGAGCCCGAACTCGCCAGCGACGCTCTGCCCAAGCCTGGCTTTGTGCAGGCGCTCAAGGGCTTTGGCAGCCTGCTGCTCATGCCCCATACCTGGGGTATTGTGCTGCTGGGCATGGTCAGCTATGCATCCTTCCTTACGGTGCGCGGCCTGTGGCTCAGCCCCATGCTGATGGATCGCTATCAGTTTTCCCTGATCGCCACGGGCAATGTGGCGCTGGCAGCGTCGCTGATTTCACTGTTTGCCCCTTCGCTGTTCGGCAGGCTGGACCCCGGCCCGCAAAAGCGCCGTCGGCGCATCGCCCGCTTTGCGCTGCTGATGGCCTGTATCTTCATCGTCCTGGCCCTGGTGCATCAGGCCAGCGTCAGTGTGGCTTTGCTGCTGCTGATGAGTTCGCTGTCCGGCTACGGCACGCTGCTGTATGCCGATGTGCGTTCCTCCTACCCCAAGGAAACCACGGGACGCGCGCTGTCGATTTTCACCATGGCCATGTTTTTGGGGGCTGCACTGATGCAATCGATCTCTGGCGTGGTGGCAGGCGCGGCCGAACGCCATGGCATGGATATCTATCTGGCCGTCATGCTGATGATTGCCGGCATGCTGGGTCTGGGCACGCTGGCCTATTGGCTGATCAAGCCGTCCCCGCTGCTGAAGCAGGCCTCACATTGAAAACAGCTGTTTGCGCAATACCATCATGCGCAAGCAGCTCTTTTATCAATAGCAATCAGGCCGAGCCCTCGTACAGCCAGGGCACATCCATGATCCGCCCTCCAAGGGCGCGTAGCGACAGATCACGCCCCCAGCGCACCAAACCCGTGGAATGGAAGATACGCCCGTTGCGCAAGGATCGCTCCTGCACTCTGGCATTGCGCTGCCAGCGGTTCAGTGCGTAGCGACGCAGGCGCAGACTCACATCCAGATCATGCATGGAGAGAGCGCTTTGCAGCTCCGCAGCATCCTCGATCGCCATGCCAGCCCCCTGGGCCAGATAGGGGCGCATGGGATGGGCTGCATCGCCCAACAGGGCCACCAGCCCCTGCGCCATCTGACGCGGCGAAGCCACCGGCACGCGGTCTGCCACGGGCCACAGCCGCCATTCGCCTCCGGCCTCGGGTACATGCTGCACTAGGTCTTGCAGATAGGGGCATGCTCCATTCAGATGCGCCAGCAGATCCGGCAGATTGGCGGAATGATCCCAATGGTCCAGATCCTCTGGTGCCGGGCCTTGCACGATGACGACCAGATTCTGCAGCTCGCCTCGGCGCACCGGATACTGGATGGCATGCAACTGCGGCCCCATCCAGGCTGTAACCTCCTGGGTGCGCAAGCGCTTGGGCAGTTGAGCTTGGTGCACCATGGCCCGGTAGGCCAGATGCCCAGTGACACGCGGTGGCCCATCGCCCAGCATCTGGGCACGCATGACGCTGCGCACCCCGTCTGCGCCAATCAAGGCATCACCCTCGATCAGCTTGTTGTTGCTGGTGCGGATGGTGACCACGCCATCCTGCTCGGTATAGCCGACCACGGTCTGGCTCAGGTTCAGGTGCACCTCGGACTTGTCCTGCAATGCCTGTAACAGCAGCTCGTGCAGATCGGCCCGGTGAATCGTGACATAGCTCGCGCCATAGTTGCGCACCATATCAGCGCCCAGCGGCAAGCGCCCCAGCTCCTGGCCACTGACCGCGCTGCATGCGCGCAGAGCCGTTGGCGATGCCACGACCTGCTGTAGTGACCGCTGCAAACCCCAGGCCTGCAATCTGCGCACCACATTGGGACCTAGCTGAATGCCGGCTCCCACTTCGGAAAACTGGGTAGCTCTCTCAAACAGCCGTACATCCCAATCAGCCTTCACCGCTGCAATGGCCGCAGCCAGACCGCCAATGCCACCGCCTGCAATCAACACCTGCTTATTCATGGCTTCTTATTGTGCCGCCTCAACCAACGAACCGAAGGCAATATGGATTGCGCCACAGCAAAACTGCCGTCATCTAGCCATTCCTGCTGGATCCATATGAAAAATGGCACCCACTCCTGCCCACTTTGGGTGGCCGCTGCCCCTCCAACAGTGCCTAGGTGGCCCCGGCGTTTTCATCTGGGGTGGCACGGCAATGAAAAAAGCCCACCAAGGTGGGCTCTTTCAACATGCGCAGGCTGATCAGATAGCGAACTTTTCGCGGTCCTGGTCTGCAATCCACTTTGGTGGCTTGCCACGGCCGGTCCAAGTCTGACCTGTTGCGGGGTCACGGTACTTGGGAGCGACCTTGGTACCAGCATTGGCGGATGCACGCGCGCGCACTGGGGGGAAAACATCCTCGGCAGTCAGACCATATTCAGCAATCAGATTGCGAACCTTGGCCACAGCATCGGCCAATTCACGCGTACGGGCTTCATTGATTTGCTGTTCGAGATCTTCTCTCTGCTTGAGGAGTTCCTTGTAAGTGCTCATGGTATGCGCTGGATGGTTGATTAAAGTGAAAACATTATAGGTCTCATATTTTAAAAATCATTTGGAAATATGTAAGCAGTAACCACAATACCCAAGATTGCACTTGGTAAATAGTTGTTAACAAGATATTGATCAAGGCTTCTCAAAGGCCAATATTTTGTCAATACGTCTGCCATCCAAATCGACCACTTCGAATATCCATCCTGCGCATTGGATACACTCTCCCAATATGGGGAGATGCCCGCTTTCCGCGAGCCACAAACCGGCGATGGTGTTATAGCGGCCTTTATCTTCATCGGGCAGGTCACGAATGCCCAGACGTGCTTTCAACTCCGTGATGGGCATCAACCCATCAAGCAGCCATGAGCCGTCTTCTCGTTGTGTCGCCCAAACCTGCCCACCTTCGATCGAGCGCAGCTCGCCAGTGATGGCTTCCAGCAAATCTGCGGGCGTCATGATGCCCTGCACCACACCATATTCATCGACCACGAACACCATACGCCCGGTTCTGGATCTCAACTGATCGAGCAGTTCCATGCCGCTAAGAGTTTCCGGCAGGAAGGAGGAAGCCAGCACATGCTCTCGCAAAACTTCTCGCGATGGATGATCTATGGACAAAAGATATGCCACGCTGACGATCCCCAGCACCTCATCCAGCGAGCCCTTGCAGACCGGATACCAGGAATGCCCGCCCATCTCCTGACCACGAGCCGCAGCAGCCAGTGCCTGCGCAATCGTCATATCGGCATCCAGCCAATGCACATCCGCGCGCGGCACCATCAAAGAGGTCAAGGGACGATCGTCCAGATGAAATACGTTCTGCACCATCTGGTGTTCATTGGCTTCGATCAGGCCGGCTTCGCGCCCCTCTGCCAAACTTGCGGAGATTTCCTCCTCTGTCACAGTTCTGCCTTGCGAGTCATTAATTCTGAGCAATGTCAAAACTGCATGCGTGGAAAAGGAAAGCAGGCGTACAAAGGGCTTGGCAATGGAGGCAACCCATGTCATAGGGCGCGCAATCACGGCGGAAACCAGCTCCGGGTATAACTGGCCAATCCGCTTTGGGACCAGCTCTCCAAATATTATCGTTATAAATGTGATAACAGTTACCACGATGGCTGTGGCCGATATCGACGCCGCACCATCCGATATTCCCCAAGATATCAACCATCTTGCCAGCCCATCACTGAATGCTGCCTCACCCAAAATACCGTTGAGCATGCCTATCGAAGTGATGCCGACCTGTACCGAAGACAGAAATTGGGTGGGGTTTTCCAGCAGCGCCAGGGCTGCCTGAGCACCTTTGTCCCCCGTTTCAGCCAACGCCAGCAAACGGGCTTTGCGGCTGGAGGCCAATGCCAATTCCGACATTGCAAACACCCCATTGAGCAGCGTGAGCAATGCGATCAGCAGAAAATCCATGACTTGTCCGTATGAAAGAAGACCATGGCACTTTACTGCATTGGTGACATCCAGGGCTGCGATGACGCATTCGCTCAATTACTGCAAACCGTGGACTTTTCCCCCAGCCGGGACACGCTCTATGTGCTGGGCGATCTTGTCAATCGCGGTCCCAAATCCGCCGAAGTGTTGCGCCGCTGCATGCAGGCTGGAGATTCCATGCGCGCGCTGTTGGGCAACCATGATCTGCATCTGCTGGCTGCCTCTCAAGGCCTGCGCCGCCAAAGCAAGCGCGATACTCTGGCTCAGGTTCTGGAAGCACCGGACCGCGACACCCTGCTCGATTGGCTGCGCCGGCAACCCCTAGTCCGCCGGCACACCAATGCCCACGGCGAAGATCTGCTCATGGTCCACGCAGGCGTGCTGCCGCAATGGAGCTTGCAGGACTGCCTGACCCTGAATCAGGAGGTTCAGACCGTTCTGCAAAGTGCAGACTTTGCCCGTTTTCTACAAAACATGTACGGCAACCTGCCTGACCGTTGGGCCGCTGACCTGCAAGGCGACGACAGGCTGCGCTGCATCGTCAATGCCTTCACGCGCCTGCGTTTTTGCAGCGAGCAAGGCGTCATGGATTTCGATAGCGCCGAATCCGCCGATCAAGCCCCCCAGGGACTGATGCCCTGGTTTGAAGTTCCAGGCCGCGCCACTGCCGATATCCCCATGGCTTTTGGCCACTGGTCCACGCTGGGCCATATCAATCGCACCAATCTGATGGCCATGGACACGGGCTGCGTCTGGGGCGGCTGCCTGAGCATGATGCGCATAGGCGATCACCTCAGTGAGCGAGAGTTGATTCAGCTTCAGTGCCCCCAAGCCCAGGTTCCAGGCGGCAAGGGCTGAGGCAAACAGACAAAGGCCCCAAGGGAGCGCCTATGGCCCTGGGCGGCCCGGCGGCCATAAAAAATGCCTGCTATTCAAGCAGGCATTTTTATGAGCACATCCAATCAGTGATCAGGAAGCAGCGACGACAGGCGCCCTGAACAAGGCCGCGACCTTGCGCTTAGGCTTGATATTCGTGCTCTTGATGGGCGCAGCGCTCTTGCTGTCCCAGGATGCCGTTTCTGAAACGGCACTGGCTTCATAGGGCTTGTCGAAGAAAGGATCGACATTGACCGGACGCTGGGCCATGCGCGAGGGGCGATGGACATGATTGCCGCGTGGCGCCCCGTCAAACTCGCGCTCGCGACGTGGACGGTAGTCATCATCGCTGCGGCTGCGACGAGCTGGACGGAAGTCCGACATGGGCGCCGGCTCCAGGTCGATTTTCTTCTTGGTCAGCTTTTCAATGTCCGCCACATGACGGCCATCATGGTCGGTGACCAAGGTCACAGCCAGGCCCGATGCTCCAGCACGGCCCGTTCGGCCGATACGGTGCACATAGTCTTCGGCATTGAACGGGACGTCGTAGTTGAAGACTGCAGGCACATCCTTGATGTCCAGGCCTCGGGCGGCGACGTCGGTACAGACCAGCAGGTCCACATCACCGGCCTTGAACGCCTCCAGCGCCTTCAGGCGTTCGTCCTGGCTCTTGTCGCCGTGCAGGGCCGCGGCACGCAGGCCGTCACGCTCCAGCGCACGCGTCAGGCGTGCGCAGCCCAGCTTGCTGTTGGAGAAAATGAACGCTTGGCGAATATCACGCTCTTTCAGCACCGATCGGATGGCATAGCGCTTGTCGTCATCGCTGACCTTGTAGAAGCGCTGCTCCACCGTGGACGCCGTCTCGTTCGGACGCGCCACCTCGATGGTCACGGGGTCCTGCAGATAGCTGCCAGCCAGTCGCTTGATCTCGGGCGAGAAAGTTGCCGAGAACAGCAATGTGGTGCGGCTCTTGGGCAAGAACGAAAGGATGCGTTGCAGATCGGGCAGGAAGCCGATATCCAACATGCGGTCGGCCTCATCCAGCACCACATATTCGACCTGGTTGAGCACCACGTTCTTGGCTTCGATATGGTCCAGCAGACGACCCGGCGTGGCCACCAGCACTTCGACGCCTTTTTTCAGCTCGATGGTCTGGGGCTTCATGTCCATGCCGCCGAACACCACGGTGCTGCGCAGCTTGGTGTGCTTGGCGTACAGGGCGATCTGTTGCGCCACCTGATCGGCCAGCTCACGCGTGGGCAGCAGCACCAGGGCGCGCACAGGGTGACGGGCCGGTGAAGCGGAAGCATTTTCGTGGCGCATCAGCCGCTGCAGCAAGGGCAGCGAAAAAGCCGCAGTCTTGCCCGTGCCAGTCTGGGCTGCGCCCATGACGTCCTTGCCAGTCAGTACAACCGGAATGGCTTGCGCTTGAATGGGGGTCATGGACTCGTAGCCCATGTCGGCAACAGCGCGTGCCAGGGGCTCGGCCAAATGAAGATTGGAGAAAGAGCTTGTCATTGAGGGCGTTATTGTCGCACCGAGTGGCTTTTTCGCGTTGGCTTTGTGCATTTACGACGTTTTGACACAGCACAAGCCCGTGTTCTCAGAGGGCACAGGCTTCAATATCCCGTGCAATCTATCGGGATAACCCGTATCAACAAAGTATCACCACCCAAAACAAAAGGCGTGTGACAGTGCACACGCCTTTTTAAGAAACCTTGCCTAATCAAAGCGCCTGTGCGGCAAAGGTATCGCAGGCCTTCATGCTTCCCGTCTTGTAGCCCTGGGTGAACCAGCGCACGCGCTGGGCGCTGGAGCCGTGGGTGAAACTGTCGGGTCGTACCGTGCCCGTGGCCTCGCGCTGCAGCTTGTCGTCGCCGATCTGCTGAGCCGCGTTGACGGCGGATTCGATGTCGCCCTGCTCCAGCCAGCTCTTGGCCTGCTGCGACTTGTTGGCCCAGATGCCGGCCAGGCAATCTGCCTGCAGTTCCAGACGCACGGACATGGCGTTCTGCTCACGCTCGCTCACCCGGCCGCGCATGGCATCCACCTTGCCCGAGATACCGAGCAGATTCTGCACATGGTGGCCCACCTCGTGCGCCACCACATAAGCACGTGCAAATTCACCGGGAGCGCCCAACTGGCGGCTCATGGTGTTGAAGAAGTCCATGTCCAGATAGACCTTGCGGTCGCCGGGACAGTAGAACGGCCCCATGGCCGACTGGCCGGTACCGCAGGCCGTACGCGTCACACCCGTGAACAGCACCAGCTTGGGGTTCTGGTACTGGGCACCGTTCTCGCGAAAGATCTGAGTCCAGACATCCTCGGTCGAGGCCAGCACCGTGGAGACGAACTTGGCTCCCTGGTCGTCCCCGGGAGGACGGTGAGCAGGGGCCTGCTGCACCTGGGGCGAGCCACCACCAGAGAGCACACCAATCGTGGTCAGCGGATTGATGCCAAAAACGCCCCAGCCGATCAGCGCCAGCACTACGGTACCAATGCCTATGCCGCGGCCTCCAATGGGAAAGCCACCGCCACCACCACCGTCACCACGGCGGTCTTCCACATTGTCCGACTCACGGTTGCCTTCCCATTTCATGGTGCTTACTCCTATGTGCTGTATTGCTGCCGCGGCTTCGCGCCGGGTGGCGATATTAAGTGTTCCCCTGTACCCCTGTCGAACTCATCGCCGGCTTTTCCGCACTACAAGACCACCTGCCGCACCATTGTTGACGTTTCAACGGCTCACGGGGTTGACCACCGGCACAGCCTGCACTGGCACACCAGTTCTCGTCAACGACGGGCCGGTATTTTCATGCTGGGCCTGGTTCGGATCGTTGCGCGCCATCTGCTCCTCCACCACATTGAACATGCTCAGCAGCAGCCAGGCCACTGCCAGCAGACCAATCACGCCCAGAACGGCCGAGATCCAGCCCTTGCCTGACGAAGACTTGCGCGGAGCCGCAGACTGCACCTGACTGGGCTGGTAGCCCCCAGCATCCGTGCCGGCATCGCGCCACACTGGTTCCGTGGTCGCATTGCTGGGGGCCTGCGTCCAGCCGGGCTCTTTGCGTTGCGATGAGCGAGAAGACAAACCTGACATGAACTCAAAACAAGAGATGAAACAGCCGCTATTGTGCGCGCGGATAGCCGTCTGTCGCCGCTTCTGGGCAGCGCCTGCATGTCAGGCAAATTCTGAAAGAACGTTGCGCTTCTGTAAGCTGCATACCCATTACATCCCACCACAGGACTGCCATGACAGCGACAACAACGCCTACCTCAAGCGCTCTGGATGCCCATGCCACTGCCGACCTGCTTCCTTGGTCAGCACTGGCCGACGAAATAGAAGAACTTTTGCAGCAGCTGAAAAACAGTTCATCCGTCGCAGTTCCGCCACGCATCGTCATGCCCGTCGGCAAGGATGGCAGCCTGTTTTGCATGCCGGCCACTGATGGGCAACTGGCCATGACCAAGCTCATCAGCTTCACCCCCGGCAATGCAGGCTCGGGCCGCCCCACCATTCAGGGCGATATCGTGGTGTTTGACGTCGCAACCGGTCAGCGGCAGCTGATTCTGGACGGCCCTACTGTGACTGCCAGACGCACGGCTGCTGTCTCTCTACTGGCTGCACGTCGACTGGCAGCCCAACCTCAGGGGCCCTTGCTCATCATTGGCGCAGGCGTTCAGGGCAGCGCGCACCTGCAGGCGTTTGCTGCGGGACTTGGCACGCGTGAAGTCTGGGTGCACTCTCGCAGCAGCGCCAGCGCACAGATGCTGGTGGAGCAGGCTCAGGCCATGGGCCTGAAGGCCCAGCAGGTCAGCGACCTGGCCCAGGCCGTGCGCCACTGCCCGTTGATCGTGACCTGCACGCCAGCGCAAGCCGTGGTGCTGAGTGAGGCGCCGCACCCGCAAGCCTTTGTCTGCGCGGTGGGCGCCTTCACACCACAGATGGTGGAGCTGGCACCTGAGCTATGCCACCACTTCCTGCAACAAGGAAAAATCGTGGTGGACACCGAAGATGCAGGCCATGAAGCAGGCGATCTGCTGCAGGCAGGCATCAATATTGCTGCGCTTCCCACTCTGGCCAAGGTGGTACAGCAGAACTGGCCCCGACCTCAGGCCGCGGTGCTTTTCAAGTCCTGCGGCTGGGGCGGCTGGGATCTGGCGGCCACCAGACTGGCGCTGCGCCAGTACCTGAAAGCTATTGATAAATGAGCTATTTACGCTTATCCAATAAGCATTTGACGGCGATTTCCTAGCTACTTCAGATTGACAGCACGCTCGCGTGTTGCGTCAAAGCAGCCCTGACTTTTACGGCAGGTGACAAATCCGTCAAACCTCGATTAAATAATACTCAACTTGAGTATAAATATTTAACAAGGCAACCCGGATGGAGACCATGCCAATCAAGACCATAGAGTTCGATCACCCCCTGAGCTGCAACACCGGCCAGGCCTGGGCCCGGCTGCCGCCAGCGCAAAGCCAGGCGCAGCAACACCAGACGGCACAGCGCATCAAGGCCCTGCTCAATGAGCGCAATGCCGCGCTTGTCGCCCACTACTACGTGGATGGCGCACTGCAGGATCTGGCGCGCGAGACCGGGGGCTGCGTGGGTGACTCGCTGGAGATGGCACGTTTTGGCGCCGAGCACCCGGCCACCACCTTGATCGTGGCCGGTGTTCGCTTCATGGGCGAGACGGCCAAGATTCTGAGCCCCGAAAAAACCGTGCTCATGCCCGATGACGATGCCACCTGCTCTCTCGATCTGGGCTGTCCGGCCGATGCCTTCAGCCAGTTCTGCGATGCCCATCCCGACCGCACCGTGGTCGTCTATGCCAACACCAGCGCCGCCGTGAAAGCCAGAGCCGACTGGGTCGTCACCTCATCGGTGGGGCAGGACATCGTCGCCGCCCTGCATGCACGTGGCGAAAAAATCCTCTGGGCACCTGACCGTCACCTGGGAAGCCATATTCAGCGGGAAACAGGGGCCGATATGCTGCTCTGGCAAGGCAGCTGTGTGGTACATGACGAATTCAAGGCCGAGGAACTGCAAGCCCTGGCCGATGCTCACCCCGAAGCAGCGATCCTGGTTCATCCCGAATCACCAGCTGCCGTTACGGCGCTGGCCGATGTGGTGGGCTCCACCACCCAGCTGATTGCGGCCGTGGGCAAGCTGCCGACCGACACCTTCATCGTCGCCACCGATCTGAGCATTCTTCACGCTATGCGCCTGCGCCATCCGGGCAAGACCTTTCTGCCCGCGCCTACGGCGGGCACGGGCGGCAGCTGCAAAAGCTGTGCCTTCTGCCCCTGGATGGCCATGAACAGCCTGCAAGGTGTGGAGCAGGCTCTGCTGCATGGCCTGGGCGTCATCGAGCTCGATCCGGCACTGGGTCTCGCAGCCCGCAAGCCCATACAGCGCATGCTGGACTTTGCCAAGGCCCGTAGCCAGAACGTGCGCGCCAGCGGAGAAATGGCGCTGGACACAGCCTTGTTCCATCAATTCGGTCCCGCCTGAGATGCCAGCCATGCCCTCCATCAACACCCCTGATATGACGAGCGATGTGCTCATCATCGGCGCCGGGCTGGCCGGGCTGACGGTCGCCCTCAGCCTGCCCGAGCACCTGCGCATCACCCTCCTCAGCAAAGGTCCGCTGCATGAATGCGCCAGCGCCTGGGCACAAGGCGGCATCGCCGCCGTGCTGGACGAAGATGACGAGCTGGAGGCTCATGTTCAGGACACACTGATCGCCGGTGCCGGCCTTTGCGATGAAACCGCCGTGCGCCGCATCCTCGCCCAGGGTCCACAGGCCATCGCCTGGTTGCAGGAGCACGGCGTGTGCTTCGATACCGAAACCGATGGCCGCCTGCACCTGACACGTGAAGGCGGGCACAGCGCCCGGCGCATTGCCCATGTGGCCGACCATACGGGCCAGGCCGTGCACCAGAGCCTGCTGCAGGCCTGTGCCAGCCGTGGCCACATCACGCTGCAGGCCTCCAGCCCTGCTGCAGAGCTGCTGCTGGACGGCCAGCGGCGCTGTGCGGGGGCCTCCGTGCGGCTTGCCGATGGCCGGCATCAGCGTCTGCTGGCCAGCCATACCGTGCTGGCCACGGGCGGCATGGGCCAGATCTACGCCAGCACCACCAACCCGAGCTGTGCCACGGGGGACGGCATCGCCCTGGCCTGGCGCGCGGGCTGCACGGTGCGCGATCTGGAATTCATGCAATTTCATCCGACCGCCCTGCACATCGCCGGACGGGCACTGGGCCTGGTCTCCGAGGCACTGCGCGGAGAAGGCGCGACCCTGCACCTGCCCGATGCCGAGGGCAAGCCTGGTGAGCGCTTCATGCTGCGCCACGATGAGCGGGCCGAACTGGCCCCACGCGATATCGTGGCCCGCGCCATCGATATCGAAATGCGCAGCCGTGAGCTACCCCATGTATTGCTGGACATCAGCCACCGCAGCCGCGACTGGCTGGCCAGGCATTTCCCCAGCGTCATGGCCCTGTGCGCCGCGCATGGCATCGACATCGCCAGCCAGGCTATTCCCGTCGCACCTTGCGCCCACTATGCCTGCGGCGGCGTGCAGGCCAACACCGATGGCAGCACCGGCGTGCCAGGCCTGTATGCAGTGGGAGAGGTCGCTCGCACAGGCCTGCATGGTGCCAATCGGCTGGCCAGCAATTCCTTGCTGGAATGCGTGGTCATAGGGCGTGCCGCCGCGCTGCGCATTGCCACCCAACCTGCGCTGATGCACTCCAGCATTCATAGCACCTACCGCAATCAGGGAAAGGGCTTGAGCCATAAAACATTGCCAGAGATGCAGCGTGCACTGCAGCAGCTGATGCAGACGCATGTAGGCATTGTGCGCAGCAACCACAGCCTGATCGCAGCCGCCAAGCAACTGGTGCTGTGGCGCGCCCAGTGGCGTGGCGTCGATCTGGATCTGCGCAACCAGCTGGCCCTGTGCAGCCTGATGGTGGACGCTGCCCTGCAGCGCCACAACAGCGTGGGCGCGCATTGCAATCTGGACTGGCCGCCGCTGGAAGCGGCTGTCGTGTGAAAACACGCCTGAAAATGGCCTGAAAACAAAAAGCCCGCTGCAGAGACAGCGGGCTTTTTTGTGGAGCAGAGACCTCAGGCCTTGGGCAAGGTCACGCCATGCTGGCCCTGGTACTTGCCATTGCGGTCCTTGTAGCTGGTCTCGCACTGCTCGTCGCCCTGGAAGAACAGCACCTGGGCACAGCCTTCGCCCGCATAGATCTTGGCGGGCAGCGGCGTGGTGTTGGAGAACTCCAGCGTCACATAGCCTTCCCACTCGGGCTCGAACGGCGTCACGTTGACGATGATGCCGCAGCGCGCATAGGTGCTCTTGCCCAGGCAGACGGTCAGCACATCGCGCGGAATGCGGAAGTACTCGACCGTACGGGCCAGCGCAAAGCTGTTGGGCGGGATGATGCAGTAGTCGCCTTCAAAATCGACAAAGCTCTTTTCGTCGAAGTTCTTGGGGTCCACCACGGTGCTGTGGATGTTGGTGAACACCTTGAACTCGCGCGCACAGCGGATGTCGTAGCCATAGCTGGAAGTGCCATAGCTGATGATCTTCTTGCCGTCGACCTGGCGCACCTGGCCAGGCTCGAAGGGCTCGATCATGCCGTGCTGCTCCGCCATCCGGCGGATCCATTTGTCGCTCTTGATGCTCATTGGAAGTCCTGTATCGCTTGATTTTTCATAGCGCCAAGTGGCTATGCAACCAGCGCAAGACCCCTATTTTGCTTGAGAAACAATGGTTTGCTCAATCAGGCGGTCATCTCCGAGGATGATCATGGCAAACAGCAACTCGTCCAGATTGCGTGCCTGGCTGGTCTTGCGCTCCAGCAGTGGTGTGCAGCCGGGGTTGATGACGACAAAGTCGGCCTCGCAGCCCGGCTGCAGATTGCCGATCACGCCTTGCAAACCCAGTGCCCGCGCAGCGCCCGCCGTATGCTGCCACCAGAGGTTTTGCGGCGACAGGCTTTGGCCCTGCTTGGAATGGCTCTCGCGCCCAACCACATAGGCGGCCTGCATGGTGCGGAACGGCGAGAAGCTCATACCGCCGCCCACATCGCTGGCCAGGCCATAAAGCATGCTGGCTTCGTCGGCCTTGATGTAGTCGAAGTAACCGCTGGCCAGGAACTGGTTGCTGGTCGGACTGATCGCCGCTGCCGAGCGCGTGTCGTGCATGAGCTGGCGGTCGGTTTCATCGAGCCAAATGCTATGGGCATAAACAGCGCGCTCGCGCATCAGGCCGAAGTCGTCGTAGACAGCCAGATAGCTGCGTGACTCGGGGAACAGCTGCTTGACCCAGGCAACCTCGTCCAGGTTCTCGGCAACATGGGACTGAATCCATACATCGCTGTACTTGGCGGCCAGCTCGCCCGCGCCGCGCAGTTGTGCCTCGGTGCTGGTGGGCGCAAAGCGCGGCGTGATGGCATAGCCCAGGCGGTCCACGCCATGCCAGCGCTGGATCAGGGTTTCGGTGTCGATCAGGCTTTGCTCGGTATCGTCGCGCACGCCGTCGGGGCTGTTACGGTCCTGCAGCACCTTGCCGGAGATCATGCGCATGCTGCGCTTTTGCGCGGCCGTCATGATGGCGTTTACCGAGGTCGGGTGCGAGGTGGCAAAAGCCAGCGCTGTGGTCACGCCGTTGCGCTGCAGCTCATCCATGAAGAACTCGGCCACGGCATCGGCGTATTCGCGCTCATGAAAGCGCGACTCGTGGGGGAAGGTGTAATTTTCCAGCCAGGGCAGCAAGCCCGGGGCTGGCGCACCGATCACATCGGTTTGTGGATAGTGGATATGCAGGTCGACAAAACCCGGCGCCAGCAGCTTGCCCGGCAGGTTGATGACCTCCACGCCTTCGCGGTGGATGTATTGCTCGGCCAGCGCCTGCCAGCTGCCCGCAGCCACCACGCGCTGCCTGCCCCCAGCATCTGGCGCCACGGCCAGCAAGGCATCGGAGTCATAAATCGCCTGGCCGTCATCGGCAAAGCGCAGCAGGGCACTACGGTAGATTTTCATGAGCCCGAGCTTACGCGGCGGCAAATGCACACAACAGATGCTCATGCTTATAGGTTCTATATGGATTGACGAAAGACTCCAAAAACAATAGCTGCCCACGCATGACTGGTATGAGGTTCAAGCCAAATCCATACAAACCCCAATAAGAGCACACGCCAGCTGCTTCACTTATGCGAGCACCACTGTGCACGGCACCGTTCTTGGCTTCGGCCTCTGCGTCAGGCCGCGCAACTCCTGGCCACCGCCAGAAAAGCCCGCACGGCTGGTGAATTTTCATGCTCGCGATAGGCCAGTGCCATGTGCACCTGCTCCTTGAAGCCACGCAGCGGCCGGAAGATGACTCCCGGTTGGTGGATCAGACGATTGGACTCGGGCAGCACCACCACGCCATAGCCCGCTGCGGCCAGACTGGTGGCGGTGACGAAATCATTGACCCGGTACGCTTCGCGCGCTGAAAAGCCTGCCGTATCGGCCAGCCGTGTCAGCACCTCGGCGAAGCCTTCGCTTTCGTTGACAAACTGTGGCGCGATAAAGGTCTGGCCACGCAGATCGGCCGCGCTGATGGCCTCGTTGCGCGCCAGCGGATGGTTCTCGGCCATGGCCACCATAAAGGGCTCGCTATGCACGATGACGGCCTTGACGCCCTCGGGGTAGCGGCGGCGCGGACGCACCAGGCCGGCATCGATCTCGCCCAGTTGCAGCGCCTGCAACTGGCGCGGCGTCTCCATGGCCAGCACCTGCATATGCACCTGCTCATGACCGGGGCGGAACTGGGTCAGCACCCGCGCCAACATCCCGGAAGTCACAGCCGACGAGATATAGCCCAGCTTCACATGGCCGCTCATGCCCTGAGCGGCCAGCTGCCCGATCTGCTGGGCCCGCTCCATATGGCGCAGCACGGCCACGGCCTCGTCATAAAGCAGCTCTCCCGCATCGGTCAGCGTGATGGGCTTGCGCTTGTTGCGCTGCAGCAGGCGCACGCCCAGTTGCTGCTCCAGCTGCTGCACCTGCACGCTGACGGCGGACTGGGCCACGCCCAGCTTGTCGGCAGCGCGTGAAAAGTGCAGTTCCTGGGCCACGGTGACGAAGTGCTCGAGTTGGCGGTAGCTGAGCATGGTTTTTAATCTGAATTTCTTATCAAAAAATGCATTTAACCCTGTAGATCGTATCAAACAACCAGCGTCCAATCAGCCCATTCCTGATTGAGACATCCACCATGAACGCCACCACACCCCAGCACCTGATCCAGCCCGCAGCCTATGAAATCACCGCTCACCCCGAGCACCCTCGCCTGCTCAAGCTGAGCCTGAACGCCGATGCACTGAACGCCTTCCTGGCCGATGTGCGCGATATCGACGTGCAGAACCTCGAGTACGTGCCCTTCATGCGCTTTCACCTGGCGCGCCGCCTGAAGGCCCATCTGGGAGCCGACTTCGGCGAGATGCTGGTGAACATCATCAAGGACCGCAGGCATGGCGGCTTTGTGCTGGGCCTGGAAGGCGTGAGCCAGAACAGCGACGACTATGTGAAGTTCGGCACCGCCATCGGCCACATCCTGGGCCCGGCCAACCATGACTCCATGTCCAACAAGTACTACGCGCGCTTTCTGGTCAAGCACACCGACGCCAGCGACTCCTATCTGCGTCAGGCCTATCGATTGTTCACCATGCACACCGACGGCACCTTCGTGACCGAGGCCACCGACTGGCTGCTGATGATGAAATTCGACGAGCAGAACGCCGTGGGCGGCGAGTCGCGCTTTCTGCACCTGGACGACTGGAGCGAGCTGGACCGCTTCGTGCAGGACCCGCTGGGCGCCAGGCCCCTGCTGTACAAGGCCCCGGGCTCCAAGAACGTGAACGAGCGCGTCGAGCGCCCGGTGTTCTTCCACGGCGAGTTCGGCCTGTCCATGTCCTTCATCGACCAGTTCGTGCAACCGGCCAACGATGCAGAAGCCGAATATCTGCAGAACCTGTCCGAATCGATGGAAAATTCGTCCGGCACCCGCACCGTCAGCCTGCCCGCCGGCGATCTGGTGGTTCTGAACAACTACTTCTACGTGCACGGCCGAGCACCATTCGAGCGCAATGAACAGCTGCACCGCGAGCTGATGCGCCTGCGTGGTACTTTTGCCCGGTAACACCTGAAGCCCTGATGTTGGTGCCCAGCCCCCGTGCACCGCAGGTGTGCGGGGGCGCAGCCCGTTATGACCCCGAATTCCGCACACCAAGCTTCCACCATGGCATCGTCACAAGCCCCCGCCCCCAAGGCACAAGCCGCCTACGGCCAGCGCGCCGGCCTGCCCCGTCATCTGCAGAACATCCTGTCGCTGCAGGACTTCGAGGCCGCAGCGCGCAAGCACCTGCCCCGCCCGCTGTACGGCTATGTCTCCGGCGCGGCCGAAGACTGCGTCTCCCTGCAGGCCAACCGCGACAGCTTCAGGCAATACGGCTTCAGCTCCAGGGTCATGGTGGATGTGTCGCAGCGCCATCAAAAAGTGGAGCTGTTCGGCCAGACCTGGGACTCGCCCTTCGGCGTGGCCCCCGTGGGCATCAGCGCCATTTCGGCCTATCGCGGCGATCTGGTGCTGGCACAGACGGCAGCGGCCAACCGCATTCCCGCCATCATGAGCGGCACCTCCCTCATCCCCATGGAAGAAGTGGCCAAGGCCGCGCCGTCGACCTGGTTCCAGGCCTATCTGCCCGGCGACACCACGCGCATCGACGGCCTGATCGACCGCATAGCAGCCGCCGGCTTCGGCACCCTGGTCATCACCGTGGATATCCCCGTCTGGGCCAACCGCGAAAACAATGTGCGCACGGGTTTTTCCATGCCGCTGCGCCCCTCGCTGCGTCTGGCCTATGACGGCATCACCCGCCCGCGCTGGATGCTGGGCACCATGCTGCGCACTCTGGTCAACCACGGCATGCCGCACTTCGAGAACTCGTTCGCCACGCGCGGCGCCCCCCTGCTGTCGGGCACTGCCATCCGCGACACCTCGGGCCGTGACCATCTGAACTGGAAGCACATAGCGCGCATTCGCCAGCGCTGGCAGGGCAACCTCATCATCAAGGGCATCCTCAACGAAGACGATGCCGTGATGGCCGCCGATATCGGCGCCCAGGGCATCGTGGTCAGCAACCACGGCGGCCGCCAGCTCGATGGTGTGGTCGCACCGCTGCAGATGCTGCCTTATGTGGTGGACCGCGTGGGCCACCGCACGGCCGTGATGATGGACAGCGGCATACGCCGTGGCAGCGATGTGCTCAAGGCCATGGCCCTGGGCGCGCGCATGGTGTTTCTGGGCCGCCCCTTCATGTACGCCGCCGCAGTCGGCGGTGCGCAGGGCGTGGACCACGCCATCACCTTGCTGCGCGATGAGGTGGACCGCAATATGGCCATGCTGGGCGCGACATCTATCGCCGAGATCACCCGCGACTGCCTGCGCGCGACGCAGGCTTGAGTCCTTCACCCTCTAAGATAGAACGCTCAAACCATAAAAAAGGAGAGCGTCATGCCCATGTTTGTAGACCACTCGCCACCCGGTGAGTGCATTTTCTGCAAGCTCGTCAAAGGAGAGATTCCATCGGCCAAGGTCTATGAGGACGAACTGACCATCGCCTTCATGGACATAGGCCAGGCCACGCGCGGCCATGTGCTGGTAGCCAGCAAGCGCCATGCCGTCAATCTGCTGGAGCTGACGCCCGAGGAAGCCGGTGCCGTGATGCAGACGGCCCAGCGCGTGGCGGCTGCGGTGAACAAGGCTTTCGATCCCGACGGCATCAATATCTTCCAGGCCAATGGCGCACCTGCGGGGCAGACGGTGTTTCACTTCCACCTGCATGTGCTGCCGCGCTTCGAGGGCGATGGCCTGTCCGTGGTCTGGCAGCGCGAGGAGCCGGGCTTTGCCGTGCTGGGAGAGCTGGCTGCGCAGATCAGGGCCGAGCTGTCGTAAACACCATCGCTATTGAAAAAAGAGCTTCCAGCGCCTGTAACTTATTGATTTCAGACATAAAACAATCTGAAACCCATGCCCATCAAGCGCTGGCAGCTCTTTTTATTCATGCAGCAAAGCCTGCAAAAGTTTGGTCCAGCTGAGCAATCCACTGGGCTTTTTGCGCTTCGCTGGCAAAGCTGGCTTCCAGGCTGTTGCGCGCCAGCTGGTAGGCTTCGGCAGCGCCCATGCCGGTGGCGGCAAACAGCTGGGTGTAGTTCTCGTTCACATAGCCGCCAAAGTAGGCCGGATCGTCCGAGTTGATCATGACCTTGAGGCCGGCCTTCAGCAGGCGTGGCAGATTGTGATCGGCCAGATCGCTGACCACGCAGAGCTTGAGGTTGGACAGCGGGCAGACCGTCAGCGGAATCTGCTCCTTGACCAGACGCTGCATCAGTTGCGCATCTTTTTCGGACTGCACGCCGTGGTCGATACGCTCCACGCCCAGCACATCGAGCGCACCCCAGATATAGGCGGGCGGACCTTCCTCACCCGCATGGGCGACCAGATGCAGGCCCAGCTGCTTGCAGCGTGCAAACACGCGGGCGAACTTCTCGGGCGGATTGCCCAGCTCGCTGCTGTCCAGGCCCACGCCGATGAAGCGGTCACGCAGTGGCAGCGCAGCCTCCAGCGTCTGCATGGCGCTGTCCTCGCTCAAATGGCGCAGAAAGCTCAGGATCAGCGAGGCCGAGATGCCCTGCTCGATCTCCGCATCACGGCAGGCACGGTAGAGACCGTTGATCACGGTTTCCATGGCCACGCCGCGCTCGGTATGGGTTTGTGGATCGAAGAAGATTTCCGTGTGCACCACGTTGTCGGCCACGGCACGATCCAGATAGGCGCGGGCCATGTCGTAGAAATCCTGCTCGTGCAGCAGCACGCTGGCACCGGCGTAATAGATGTCCAGAAAGCTCTGCAGATCGGTGAAGGCATAGGCGGCGCGCAGCGCCTCCACGCTGGCATAGGGCAGCTGCACGTTGTTGCGCTCGGCCAGGGCAAAGATCAGCTCGGGCTCCAGCGAGCCCTCGATATGCATGTGCAGCTCGGCCTTGGGCATGGCGCACAGCAGTACGGGTAGATGTTCAGCAGCAATCGGTGGTACGGAATGTTTCATCTCAGTTCTCCATGACATGACACGCTACACCATGAAACTGGCACGCTCCGCGCAAGAGACGGCCAGCAAGGGCCGCCCCGCAGCAAAGGCCGTCGTCCCCCTTGGGGGAAGACGCGAAGCGGCTCAGGGGGAAAGCATTTCAGCAGACGCCGAAAGTGATGGCCTGGGCCTTCAGAAAGCGGCGATAGGCAGCAGACATACGGTCTGCCGCCGAGTGCATTTCGGCACGCGGATCCAACGGCAGTGCCTTGGGCAGCTGTGACTCCAGCACGGGCTGATCCTGCACAAAAATGGTGTGCTGGAATGTCTGCAGTTGCTCGTCGGTGGATTCAAAGTCTGCCACAGCCAGACGGAACCAGACACGGCTGCTCTCGGGGGTGACAGGGCAGATGAACAGGCCGATCTGCTCGCGCCAGCCCTGCTTGGAGGTGCCCTCTTCGGGAATCTTGGTCAGCACGGCGGTGTACGGTGCCGTCACCTCGTAGGTGTACTCGACCTCGGCCGCCTGCGTGGAGTGCAGATTGGACTGGGGCTGCACGGCCTTGCAGCCGGTGGCAATCACGCCGGTTTCGGTCTTCTCGACCTCGTAGGTGGCAATGGCCGTCGCATCGCGGCTGCCCAGCCAGCCCTCGTGCACAAAGCCAAAATGGGACATGTCCAGGAAGTTCTCGATGATGCGCGGCGCACTGGCGGCCACATCGTAGGGGCCGCAGTTGACCTTGCGCAGATGAGAGTCGCTCTCGGCGGCAAATGCCGGCAGCTGGCTTTCGGACACCTCCAGGCGTACCCAGACCAGGCCATAGGCCTCCTGCACTTCAAAGGACTTCACGCACTGCGAGGGAGGCGGCACAAAGTCGGGCAGGGCCGGTACCTTCACGCACTGGCCGCTGCTGGCGAATTGCCAGCCGTGATAGGGACACTCGAGATGACCGTTTTCCACACGCCCCATGGACAGGCGTGCGCCGCGGTGGGGGCAGCGGTCCACAAAAGCCTGGGCCAGGCCATCGGCATTGCGCCACAGCACCAGGGATTGCTCCAGCAGTTGTACGGACAGCGGTGCAGTGACCACCTCCTGGGATTGGGCTACGGGATGCCAGAGGGTACGTTCAGTCATGGGGATACTTATTGATTAGGACTTACGCAAACCAGGATGCACAAGGAACATGCCATAGGGCAGCAGTTCCTGGCTCATCCTGGTTTGCATAAGCCCTATTGATCTTCTGAAAGCGGAAAAGGCCACCGGGCGGCGGCCTTTTCAACAATGCCAGGCGCTGCGATTACTTGGAGTCGCCGCCGGGAATCTTGCCTTCCACGCCCTTGACGTAGAAGTTGATGCCTTTGAGGAATGCATCGTCAGCCACCTTGTCGGCAGCCAGCAGTTCCTTGCCGTCCTGACCCAGGATAGGGCCCTTCCAGATAGCGAATGTACCGTCCTTCAGGCCCTTCTTCACTTCCTCGACCTTTGCCTTGGCTTCGGCAGGGACGTCTTCCGCCATGGAGACGATGTCGATGGCCCCCTCCTTCACACCCCACCAGGATTGCTGGCTCTTCCAGTTGCCATCGATCACCGCCTTGGCGGTCTGGATGTAATAGCCGGTGGGATTGAAGATGGCCGAAGCCAGGTGAGCCTTGGGACCATAGCTGGTCATGTCCGAATCCCAGCCAAAGGCGCGCTTGCCCTTTTCTTCCGCAGTCTTGAGCACAGCAGGAGAGTCGGTGTTCTGGAACAGGATGTCGGCGCCGCCATTGATCAGGCTGGTCGCGGCTTCGGTTTCCTTGGGAGGCGCGAACCAGTCATTGACCCAGACCACCTTGGTGGTGATCTTGGGGTTCATGGACTGGGCACCCAGAGTGAAGCTGTTGATATTGCGCAGCACTTCGGGAATCGGCACGGAACCGACGATGCCCAGGGTGTTGGACTTGGTCATAGCACCAGCGATCACGCCTGCCAGATAAGCGCCTTCGTAAGTACGGAAGTCGTAGGTGCTGGCGTTGGCGGCGGTCTTGTAGCCCGTGGCGTGCTCCCACTTCACATCGGGAAATTCGGGGGCCAGCTTCTGGATGGTGTCCATATAGCCGAAGGTGGTGCCGAAGATCAGCTTGTTGCCCTGCGTGGCCATATCGCGCAGCACACGCTCGGCGTCCGCACCTTCGGGCACGCTTTCCACATACATGGTCTTGATCTTGTCTCCCAGCTCCTTTTCCAGCGCCTTGCGGGCCTGGTCATGGGCAAAGGAATAGCCGCCGTCACCCACGGGGCCGACGTAGGCAAAGGCAATCTTCAGCGGCTCTGCAGCTGCAGGAGCTGCTGCAGGTGCGGCGGCGGGGGCAGGAGCTTCGTCCTTCTTGCCGCAGCCGACCAGCGCGGCGCCAGCCACGGCCGTCAGTGCGGCTACCTTGATCAGCGAACGCTTGTTCAAATCAGTCATCGTTTTTCCTTGGTGAAAGATGGACCCATTGGTTGAAGTCGTGTCTGGCGTGGCACAGCGGCTACAAGCCTTCCCTCGCCTTCAGGGAATATATGCACAAACCGGGCCAGCGGGCATGGCGTATCGATCAAACGACAGTCTCGCCCGCACAGCGCCCAGCAAAAAGGCCCCGCAGGGCCTTGAATGAACGCTTTGCAGCGTTCCGCAGTGTTTACTTGGCGCCGGGGACAGTGCCCTCGATACCGTTCACATAGAAGTTGATACCGCGCAGCCATGCATCATCGGCCACCTTGCCGGATTCGAGCACTTCCTTGCCGGTGTTGTCCTTGATGGGGCCTGTCCAGACGGCAAACGAGCCGTCCTTCATGCCAGCCTTGGCTTTTTCAACCTTGTCCTTGATCTCCTGAGGCACATCGTCGGCGATCTTCTTCAGGTCGATCGCGCCTTCCTTCACACCCCACCAGTAGTTGCCGGTCTGCCACTTGCCTGCCAGCATGTCTTCCACCACCTTGGTGTAGTAGGGAGTCCAGTCGATCACGGCCGATCCCAGGTGAGCCTTGGGCGCGAAGGCGCTCATGTCGCCGTCCTTGCCGAAGGCGCGGGCACCGCGCTCCTCCGCCGTCTTGAGCACGGCAGGGGAGTTGGTGTTCTGGTACATCACGTCCACGCCGCCATTGATCAGGCTGGTGGCAGCTTCGGATTCCTTGGGAGGAGCAAACCATTCGTTAACCCAGACCACCTTGGCCTTGATCGAGGGGTCCACGCTCTGCGCACCCAGCACAAAGCTGTTGACGTTACGCACCACTTCGGGGATTGGCACCGAAGCGACCACACCCACGGTCTTGGTCTTGGTCATGGCACCGGCCACGATACCGGCCAGGTAAGCACCTTCGAAAGTCTTGGTGTCGTAGACGGCAGCGTTGTCGGCCGTCTTGTAGCCCGTGGCGTGCTCGAACTTCACGTCCTTGGCATCGGCAGCAACCTTCTGAACAAAGTCCTGATAGCCGAAGCTGGTGGCAAAAATCAGCTTGTTGCCCTGGGAGATCATGTCGCGCATCACGCGCTCTGCATCCGCCGACTCGGGCACGCTCTCGACCATGGAGGTTTCGATCTTGTCGCCGAACTTTTCCTGAATGGCCTTGCGACCCAGCTCATGCTGATAGGTCCAGCCGCCGTCACCGATGGGGCTCACATACATGAAGCCGACCTTGAGCTTGTCGGCAGCAGGCGCTGCGGCTGCAGGCGCATTGGCGGGAGCAGCAGGTGCTTCCTCCTTCTTGCCACAGGCAGTCAGCACAGCCATGGAAACGGCCGACAGGCCAATCATCTTGATGAGAGCGCGCTTGCGCAGGGTCGTCATTGGAAAAGTCCTCTCTAATTCAGAAATCGAAACCGGATTGCACCATAACGGCTCATCAAGAGCCAGGATAAAAAGGTTTGCCCAAAGAGGCTGGCATGTTCACGCGAATCCAGGTCGGGTTACGTGATATGAGCACCAGCACCACGATAGTGGCCAGATAGGGCAGCATGGACAGAATCTGGCTGGGCACTTGCACACCGATGGCCTGCAGATGGAACTGCAGCATGGTCACGCCACCGAACAGATAGGCACCCAGCAGCACGCGGGCCGGGCGCCAGGTCGCAAACGTGGTCAGCGCCAGTGCAATCCAGCCACGGCCCGACA
Organism: Comamonas sp.; assembly: GCA_031277805.1. Lineage (GTDB taxonomy): Bacteria > Pseudomonadota > Gammaproteobacteria > Burkholderiales > Burkholderiaceae_C > Comamonas. Next base: position 170,569 of record JAITLR010000009.1, read on the forward strand.
CCATGTTCTCCACCCACAGCGGCGTGTAGACCACCGAGATGAAGGCACCTGCCAGGCCGCACATGGCCCCGCCGAACATCACCGCCATCAGGCGGATGCGGCGCACGGGATAACCGAGAGCATGGGCCGATGATGGCGACTCACCCACGGCACGCAGTACCAGACCCGCTCTGGTGCGGTAGAGGAACCAGACCATGAGTGCCGCCAGCACGATCGCGCCGTAGACCAGCGGGTGCAGTGTGAACAATGCCTGCCCCACCACGGGCAGCTCGGACAGGCCGGGAATGGCGTACTTGGGCAGTTCGGGCAGCTTGGCCTGCACATAACCCAGGCCGACAAAGGCCGAGAAGCCTGCACCGAACAGCGACAGCGCCAGACCCGTGGCGTACTGGTTGGTGTTGAGCCAGATCACCAGCACACCGAAGACGGCAGCCAGCAAGGCACCAGCGAGCATGCCCGCGCCGAAGCCCACCCAGGTATTGCCCGAATGAACCGTGGCCGCAAAGCCAGCGATGGCCGCGCAGAGCATCATGCCCTCGGCGCCCAGGTTGACGATGCCGGATTTCTCGTTGATCAGCAGGCCCAGGGCTGCCAGCGCCAGCACGGTGCCGGCGCTGAGCGTGGAGCCCAGAAGCAGTGCATAGGACTCCATGTTCAGGCCCCCTTCACTGCGGAAACAGCGGCGCTGGCTTTTTGCGCCACCCAGCGGATGCGGTAGGCCACCAGCGTGTCACAGGCCAGCAACGCAAACAGCAGCAGCCCCTGGAAGACGCCCGTCAGAGCCTTGGGCAAACCCAGGCGCGATTGCGCGAGCTCACCACCGATATAAAACATGCTCATGAGAATGGCCGAGAAAATCATGCCGACAGGGTGAAGACGCCCCACAAAGGCCACGATGATGGCTGCAAAACCGTAGCCCGCAGGCACATAGGGCGTGAGCTGCCCCAGAGGGCCGGCCACTTCCAGCGCACCAGCCAGACCGGCAGCCGCGCCCGAAATCAACAGCGCAGTCCACAAGGCCTTGCGCGAGGAAAAGCCCGCATAGCGTGCAGCTGCCGGAGCGAGACCGCCCACCTGCAGCGCAAAACCGGCGCGGGTACGGAACAGGAAAGCCCACAGCAGACCGGCTCCGACCAGCGAAATGATCACGCCGATATTCATGCGCATGCCTTGCACCAGGCGAGGAATCTGCGTGACGCGTTCAAAACTTTTGGTCTGCGGGAAGTTGTAGCCCATGGGATCCTTCCAGGGGCCGTAGACCAGATAGCCCAGTACCAGCGTGGCCACATAGACCAGCATCAGACTGACCAGAATTTCGTTGGCGTTGAAGCGGTCGCGCAGCAAGGCCACAATGCCTGCCCACACCATGCCGCCCAGCATGCCCGCTATCAGAATCGCGGGCACGATCCAGGGCCCCGTGGTCTTGTCGGCCAGCAAGGCCATACCGCCCGCCGCCACCGCACCAATCACAAACTGACCCTCGGCGCCAATATTCCAGACATTGGAGCGAAAGCACACCGCCAGGCCCAGCGCGATCAGCAGCAGCGGCGTGGCTTTCATGGCCACCTCGCCCAAGGCATAGCCGGATTTGATCGGCTCCCAGAAAAAGGCTTGCAGTCCCTTGACCGGATCCTTGCCCAGCAGCGCAAACAGAGCCACCCCCACCAACACAGTGATCAGCAACGCCAACACTGGCGAGCCATAGGTCCAGAACCTGGACGCCTGCGGACGCTGTTCAAGCTTGAGCATGGGCACCTCCCTCGATCGCTGGCACGGCAGCCGCATCCCACAACCCACTCATCCACTCACCAATTTGCTGCACTGTGGCATCGGCACGCTGCACCGACGGGCTCAGACGCCCCTTGGCCACCACATGCAGGCGGTCACAAATCTCAAACAACTCGTCCAACTCCTCGCTGAGCACCAGCACGGCACAGCCCTGATCGCGCAGTTGCAAGATCTCGCCCCGAATCTGCGCAGCAGCTCCCACATCCACCCCCCAGGTGGGTTGAGAGATGATGAGCAGACGCGGCTTGGCGTCAATCTCACGACCCACAATGAATTTCTGCAGATTGCCACCCGACAGCGACTGCGCTGCGGAGTCGGGACCGCCAGCCTTCACATTGAAGCGGCGAATGATGTCCATGGCCTGCGCATGCAGCTTGCTCATGCGGATCCAGCCGCTGCTGCCCAGTGCGTCCTTTCGGGTCAGCAGCAGATTGTGGGCCAGGCCCATGCTGGGCACGGCCCCGCGCCCCAACCGCTCTTCCGGCACGAAGTGCAGACCCATGCCTCGGCGGCGACCTGGCCCCATGCGACCAACGCCCTTGCCCAGCACCTGCACCATTTCCGGCGCCGAACGAGTGTCTTCACCCGACAGGGCGTACATCAGCTCTTTCTGGCCGTTGCCTGACACGCCTGCAATGCCGACCACTTCACCAGCGCGCACCTGCAGATTCATGTCATGCAAGTCCACCCCGAATGGCTCCTGGCTCCTGAGGCTCAGCTGGTTCACGCGCAGCACCGCATCCCCAACGCGGGCCGTACGATGCTCCAGCTCCGGCGGCTCGGAGCCAATCATCATGCGCGACAGCGAGGCATTGGTCTCGTTGGCCGGGTTGCACTCCCCTGTCACCACACCGCCACGCAATACCGTGCAGGCCGTGCACAGCGAGCGGATTTCATGCAACTTGTGGCTGATATAAAGAATGGAGCAGCCTTCTGCAGCCAGACGACGCAGCACGACAAACAGCTTCTCCACGGCCTGAGGCGTGAGCACGGATGTGGGCTCGTCCAGAATCAGCACGCGAGGATTGGTCAACAGAGCGCGGATGATTTCCACACGCTGCATTTCGCCGACAGACAGCGTGTGCACCGGACGGTGAGCATCCACTTCCAGCCCGTAGTCGCGGGCCGTGGCCTCGACGCGCTCAATGACCTGCGCCAGCGGCATGCTCTTGTCCAGGCCCAGCCAGACGTTTTCTGCCACGGTCAGTGTGTCGAACAGGCTGAAATGCTGAAACACCATGGCAATGCCCAGCGCCCGCGCCTCTTGAGGGTTGCGCACTTGCACAGGCTTGCCGTCGACCAGAATGGCGCCTTCATCAGGTTTGACGGCACCGTAGATGATTTTCATCAGCGTGGACTTGCCAGCGCCGTTTTCGCCCAGAATGGCGTGCACCTCGCCAGGACGCACGTTCAACGACACCTTGTCATTAGCCACGACAGCCGGGTATCGTTTGGTAATACCCTTCAGCTGCAGGCGCGCAGGCGCATCCGCCAAAGGGTTGTGTGTGGGGGGGGGATTCATCGCTGGATTGTCTCTCAATTTCAATAACAAATTGACTCAAACAGGCTCTCTGCGTTGAATGGCATTGCGTTACAAGCTATTGATTTCGAAGCGTTAAAGCCACATTCCGCACAGCCTCACGAAGCCAGCGTGTGGAGGCTCCCGCATGCGAACGCGCGTGCCAAAGTTGGTAATAGACCAGTGGCGGAAATTCCACAGGGCAAGGCAGGATCGCCAGTTGCAGCCGCTGAGCAAAGCGTTCGCAGAACAGACGACCTGAAGTCATGACAAGCAAACTTGATGCCACCATGTCGGGAATCAGACTGAAGTGCGCACAGCGCGCCGCGACCTGACGACTGAGCCCCATGCCCGCCAACTGTTCATCGATGACCCCCAAGGCTCCCGGATAGGCTGGCGTGGGAGCAATGTGCTCGGATTGCAGCCACTGCTCCACATCCCAGCCTCGGCGCACGGCCGGGTGCTTGGGACTGACCAGACAGACCACCTCATCTTCGAACAGCTTGGCCATGTGCAAACCTTGAGGTGGCTGAGGCCAGTTGCCGATAACCACATCCACTTCCCCTTGCGCCAACTGCCCCTCATAGTGAGCTTCCGCACTCAGCGGAAGAATATCCACCGGACAGCTGGGCGCGTGCTGCTTGAGATAGGCCATGAGACGCGGCAGAAACTGCGGATCAAGATAATCGCTGGCCGCGATGCAAAAGGTACGTGTCGCCGTTTTCGGGTCAAACTGACGTGCGTCACTGAACAGACCTTCGGCTGCCCGCAAAATATCGGCGGCGGGCTGCATCATGCGCAACCCGACCTCGGTGGGCTGCATCTGCGTGCCAGAGCGAACCATCAGAGGGTCTCCAGCCAGCTCCCTCAGACGACGCAGCGAGGCCGACACTGCAGGCTGGTGCATGCCCAGGCGTAATGCGGCACGAGACACGCTGCGCTCGGTCAGCACTGTGTGCAACACCCGGATCAGGTGCAAATCAATCCTGTCGAACAAAGTCTGATCGCGCATAGGCTGCGGCCACTCCATGCCGGCAGGCACCGAGCAGCTCCATCGTGTGTTTTGTATACAAAATGTGGCGAGCGTAACCGAGACCGGCGCTTTACGCAGCCAAGGGATTGCCCTTTATCCCACTTGAAGTTTCGGCTCAGGCCGCCACTGCAATGACTTCCACGCGATTGCGCCCCTTGCGCTTGGCGGCATAGCAGGCCATGTCGGCCCCCTGGAATGCAGTCGTCACGGAATGGCTGGCAGCATCGAGCACCAACATCCCGATACTGGCGCTCAACATATAGCGCTGCCCCTGATAGGAGCCTTCCCAGTCCTGGATGGCCATGCACAACAGTTGTGCATGGCGCATGCCCTGCTCACGGCTGATGCCGGGCATGAGTACGGCAAACTCGTCGCCTCCCACTCTGGCCACCCAGCCATGGGGACGCACCGAAGACTCAATCAGGCGCGCAATATGCCCCAGAACCTCGTCACCCACCTCCCGTCCGCCCTGACGATTGACCTGGGAAAAGTGATCCAGATCGACGTAGAGGATGACGCCATGCCCAGCAGAAGACTCTCTTTCGGATAGCGCATCCGCTGATTGAGCAAGCGATGTGCATTCCTGCAGCCATTCCTTGAGCCTCATCGCAAAGGCTGTGCGATTGGGTAGTTTGGTCAACGGATCGTGCATGGCTTTCCAGCTCGATTGCTCCCGCACCAGACGCTTGGTGGTGACATCCTCAAGTTCCCAGACCAGATAGCGCTCATCCCCTTCCTTGTTGCTGACTTCCCAGGTCCGGCTCATGCGCTGCATGCTCTGTCCATTCAATCTGACCCAGACATTGCTCGAATCCTTGCGGCGCAGGCAGACCTCGCTATCGAATTGCCCATAGATATCTAGTCCTCGGGCAATGCGCACCAGCAACTCTTCATAAGCCTCATCGCTGGCACAAAGCTGGCGCAGCGGCATGTCCTGCATCTCGCGCGGCTGATAACCAAGCACCCGTGCTGCTTGCATGCCCACTCTGAGGACCTTCTTGCCCTGAGTCACCACCAGCCCCACCGGCGCATAGTCCATCAGCGTCTGCAGCTGCAGCTGTAGCTGCTGTTCACGCTCGTCATGACTCTCACGGCTGCGCCCCAACGCTTGCAGGGCATTGCGCAGAACCTCTGCCTCACCCCAGTCGTGAGCTGACAGGCGCTGCCACCAACGAGCTCCATAGACATTGGTATCCGCCACATCCATCACACCGCGCTTCTGGGCACGCTCGGCTTTGCGAAAAAGCTCAGTCAACGGATAGAAGACCAGAGCCAGCACCACCAGCAGAGCTACTGCCGTCAATACCACCGCAGTGACCAGCAACCAGACCGAGCGCGCACTCATGCCGGGAACCCAGTCCTTCACATTCGAAACCTTGACCAGCACCCACTGCGTCCAGGGCAGAGTCACTGCGCTCCAGAGCTGGCTACCGCGTCGTTCACTGAGGGTCGTGGCTTGCACCGTGCGCAACCAGGCCATGTCCTCATCGCCAAAGCTGGGAATATCGCCACCGGCCTGTGGCAGTTGCCATTGCCCCTTGTGCCCAAGAGCCAATAAATGTCCACTCTTGTCGAAAAGCAACAGATCGCCACTGGTCCCCGCCTGTTCATCCTCCAATGGAAGCAGGCTCGGTGCCGCGGCACGGTAACTGGCACCCAGCACGCCCAACAAACGCCCCTGATTTGTGCGTATCGGAAACACGTTCTGGAATTCGAGTTGCAAGCCCGCATCCGAAACCTGCACCGAGCTTCTGAGCACTGGTTTCCCCTCTTCCAGACCACGCCTGAGCACATCGCGCGTAGGTTCAGGCAGTTGCGACAGAGGCCGACTTTGATTCTTGTCCAAATTCAGCAACAGCTGTCCACGAGCATCGGCCAACTGCACTTCGTCAAACTGAGAAGCAAGCGATGTGGGCTGCAATAGCAACGCCTCCAGCCACTCACGTGGCTCATGCATATGCCCGGAAAGCACTGCGGCCAGACTTTGCAAGGGCTTTTGCTGCTGCTCTACCCTGAAAGCCAATGTGCGCGCCATATATTCCAGCGCCCGAGTCTGAGCCGGCAGTGCTCCATCGGCCGCTGTCTGCCTCATGGAATGCCCTACCCAGATTGCAGTGCCAGCGCCCACAAAAAGCATGATCAACAGCACGATCAGCATGATGCAGCTCAGCATCGGTCCGGGGCCTCGCCTGACCCTTTGCGTCAATGGCTCCCGCATGGGCTCTGGAGTCACCTCTGGGGCAGCCCAAGGAGGCTCTACGGCAGTGGTTGCGACAAGGTTAGACATGATTTCTCTCAATATAGAGAGCACCCGTCGTTTACCAATCAGAGGAAGCCCGCAAACCTGTCAGTACATACCCAGGAGAGGAATAGCGCCTACAACATGCAAACAGAAACTCGTTGTTCTACAAGCGTTCCGGCAACCATCAAGCCAGCGCGAGTACTTCCAGCGCCTGTGGCTTGGGAAGGTCGATGACATTACCTCTGCCAGCAATCAAGCCGTGCTCGCGCAGCTGCCGCAGCACGCGCGAGAATGTCTCCGGCGCAATACCTAGCTGGGCAGCAATCAAGCGCTTGCGTGCATTCAATATGACACGCAGCCCACCTTCAGCACGCTCTGTTGCGTGATGCAGCAACCACTGTGCACAGCGTGCCTCCGCGTCCTGCGCCAGACGGCTGACAGCCAGTTCAGTCTGCGAGCAATAAGAGCGAGCCAGATCCCTGAGCAGTTGCTGTGCCGGCACAGGCATGTCTGTCACTGCCTTGTGAAAGCGCTCGATGGGAATTGCATAAAGCTGGCCCGCGCTTTGAGCCTGCATGTCCAGACAGGAATTACGCCCCTGCAATGCAAATGCGGCATCCAGCCAAGCAGGTCCATCAACCTGCCCCAGTTGATGGCGCAGACTCAAACCCTGCTCCACCCCCAGAAGCACGCTGCCGCTTTCCAGGTACAAAACAGATGCAAGAGGTTGACGACGCAGTCGTAGCCACGAGCCTGGAGCAAAGCTCTCAGGCTGCCCAAACGAGGAGGCGACTTGCGACATGGAGGGCATGGTGAACATATGAACTGCACTTTGCCCGGCTTTAAGCAATTTCATCTTGCGCCACATCAACAAGCCTGAGCACCCATGAAAACAAAAAAGGCCGCAGCACAAAACTACGGCCTTGGATGTTCAAAACCTTGCGTCTGCTCTGGTTACCTGGGCAATGCGTATCACAGACGCAAATCCAGGAACCATGCAGCTTTCGAGAAAGCCAATCCAGCACACCGGCATCAAGACCACGCTCAAGGCGAACCGCCCTGGAGAGCTTCTGTTCTCAATCTCTAGACTTTGTTCTCTATCAGGGGCAGTCGATTCACGTCATTTAGATGCCTTCTCCGGCTCCAGCTCCAGCTCCAGATTCGAGGTCCCTGCCTGCACAGAAAGCATCTGGCTATAAACATCTCCTGCCTTCGGCATGGCCTGACCGTCCAGCGACAGCCGCGCCTGCAGGCGCAGCGCGGGAAAGGCCGACAGGGAGACCGCGGGGTCGAGCAGATTCTCCGGCCCCAGCGTGAAATGAGCAGGCAAGGATGCTGCGGGCAGGCGCAGCACGGCCACGGGCCGGGGATGCCCGTCGGCACGCGCCACCACAAAGACCTGGGCCTTGGCAAGGCTGGCCCGTGCAGCATCTCCCTTGGCCCAGCGCAGCTCGCCGCTCAGGCGGCCCCCGGAGACATCCGGGGCCTTGGCCGTGGCAGTCGGGCTGCCTTCGGATGCCAGGGTTTCCAGCTTGAGCAGGTCGTCCTGCACGCGCAGCGCCATGTCCGATCCGGGCTCCAACTGCGCCAGCAGGGCCCGCCAATGCTTGCCCGCCTCATCCAGCTTGCCATGGCGCACGGCGGCACTGCCGGCAAGGGCCAGCGCCTTGGGTTGGCTCGGCTGCAACTGCAGTGCCCGGGCGATGGCCTTGCCGGCCTCGCCATCCAGGCCACCGCCCTGGGCCGATGCCAGCGCGTCGGCCAGATCGGCCCACAGCCTGGCCTGGACCTTTGCCTCCATCTGGCCGCGCCGTGCCTCCTCCAGGGCCCGGCGGTAGGCCCCGGCCGCGGCGTCATAACGCTCCAGGGTTTCATAGGAGCGGGCCAGCATCACCCAGCCGGGCAGGTTCTGCGGCTGTTCCTCAAGGCGGCGGGCCAGCCCGTCCACCATGGCCTGCACCTGTGCATCGTCTGTCCCTTCACCATGCGTGCCGGGCTGCGCCTGCGCCAGTTGCGCCGCTGCCTTGGGATCGCCCACCTGCAGGTACAGGGCGAACGCGGCTACCGGCAGCAACACGGCCAGCAACAGTGCACTGCCGCGGCGCAGCCAGGGGCTTTGACGCCAGGTGATCGATTTCCGGGGCCTGTCCAGCTCGCTGAGCAGGCGGCGCTGCAACTCCTCAAGCGCCTGGGCATGATCGGTCTCGCTCAGGCGACCACCCAGGCGGTCCTGCTCCAGCTCGGCCAACTGGGCCTGGTACAGGCGCCGCAGCATCGCCTCATCCTGCCCGGCTGGAGTCGACAGTTCCACCGGGCCATCCATCAGCAGCGGCGGCAACAATACCGCCAGGCTCAGCAACATCAGGGCAATGGCACCGAGCCACAGCCAGTGCATGGGGGTCATGAACGCTCCTCGTTGTCAGCGCCATCCAGCCATTGCCGGGCGCGCTCGCGCTGCGTCGGGGTCAGCGGAGTGTTCTCGGGACGGCCACGACGCAGTGTGCGCCGCAGCAGCAGAAAGCCGCCCAGCGCCGCCACAAAGGGGCCGCACCACAGCAGCCAGGTTGACGGTTTCCAGGGCGGGTTGTAGCGCACAAAGGCGCCGTAGCGCTGCTCGAAGAAGGCCACCACCTCGGCATCGCTGCGCCCTTCCTCCAGCTGGGTGCGGATCTCGCGGCGCATATCCTCGGCCATGGGGGCCCGCGACTCGGCCACGGTCTGGTTCTGGCAGACGACGCAGCGCAGTTGCCCGGCCAGGGCCAGTTCGCGGTCCTGCAGATCCTGCGCGGCCTGGGCCGTGCTTGCGGCCAGCAGCACAGCCAGCGTCAATCCCAAAAATCTCATTGCACTTTCCTGATGACGGGCAAGAGTTGGTCGCGCCAGATTTCTGCCGTCACCGGCCCCGTATGGCGAAAGCGCACACGGCCCTGGCCGTCGATGACAAAGGTCTCTGGCACGCCCTGGATACCGAAATCCATGCCCACACGGCCATCGGCATCCATGGCCGAGGCGCGATAGGGGTTGCCGGCCACTCGCAGCAACGCTCGGGCCTTGTCGGGCTGATCCTTGTAATTCAATCCGTAGACGGGTACCCGGTCACGCTGCGAGAGTTCGGCCAGCACGGGCAGTTCCTGGCGACAAGGCGCGCACCACGAGGCCCAGACATTGAGCAGCCAGACCTGGCCGCGCATGGATTGCAGTTCCAGGCGCTGCCGAGGGTCTTCGAGCAACGGCAGGGCAATCGCCGGAGCCGGCTGCTCCAGCAGAGCCGAGGGCAAGGCCCGGGGGTCGCGCTGCAGGCCCAGCCCCAGCATGACGGCCAACCCCAGAAATATCGCCAATGGCAAGGCAAAGCGCATCAGGCGGTTCCTTCCAGCGCAGAAGCCGCCGGCTGGCCGCGCAAGCTGCCACGCGCGGCGCGGCGCGATGCCAGGCGGAAGCGGCTGTCCATCAGGCTCAGGCCGGCTCCCAGCGCCATCATCAGCACGCCGATCCAGACCCAGTCCATGAAGGGCTTGATCTGCAGGCGCACGGTCCAGCGCAGGCCCTGCTCATCCAGCGGCTCGCCCAGGGCGACGAAAACGTCGCGCGTCCAGCTGCTGTCGATGGCGGCCTGGCTCAGCGCCATGCCCTGGGCGCGATAGACGCGCTTTTCCGGAAACATGGTCCACGCGTCCTGCCCCGCCCTAGAGACGCTGAATTGCGCACGCTGGGCGTCATAGTTGGGGCCCTCAGTCGGCCCCAGGCTGTCGAAGCGAAACTGATAGCCGCCCACAGCAACGGCTTCGCCCTGCGCCAATGTGGTTTCGTGGCGGCTCTCCAGCCCGTCGGCCAGACTGACGGCCAGCACGAAGATGCCCGCACCGGCATGCGCCATCACCATTCCCCACCAGCCCCAGCTCTGGCGCGACAGGCGCTGCACAAATTGCCCTTTTTCAAGGCCTTGCACCAGCCGCTGCCAGAGATGGGCCGTGGTGCTCACAACACACCACAGGCCCAGCGCCACCCCCAGCAAGGTGGCGGGCGACAGGCGCAGCCCCAGCCAGCCGCCGGACAGCGCCAATATCAGCGAGCAAGCCACGCTGATCGCCAGCGCCAGGCGCAGGCGGCGCCGCAGCTCGCCCGCGCAGCTGCTTTTCCAGCGCGCCACCGTACCCACGCCCATCAGGGCCAGGGCCGGCAGCACCAGGGGCAGAAACACGGCTTCGAAATACGGGGGCCCCACGGAGATCTTCTCGCCGCTCAGCACATCCAGCGCTAGCGGATACAGGGTGCCGATCAACACAGCCAGCGCCGCGGCACTGAACAGCACGTTGTTGATCAGCAGGAAAGTCTCGCGCGACAGCATGGCAAATTGGCCCGAGCCACGCCCAAGCCCCGGCGCCCGCCAGGCAAACAGCCACAGTGAGCTGCCGACCACGGCCACAATAAAGCACAAGATATAGAGCCCCCGCCCGGGGTCCACGGCAAAGGCATGGACCGAGGTCAGCACGCCCGAGCGCACGAGAAAGGTGCCCAGCAGGCTCAGGGAAAAGGCGCAGATGGCCAGCAGAGCCGACCAGCTACGGAAGGCGCCGCGCTGGTCGGTGACGATCAGCGAATGCACCAGCGCCGTACCCACCAGCCAGGGCATGAAGGAGGCATTCTCCACAGGGTCCCAGAACCACCAGCCGCCCCAGCCCAGCACGTAATAAGCCCAGGCGCTGCCCAGCAAAATGCCCAGCGTCAGAAAACCCCAGGCCGCCAGCGTCCAGGAACGCGACCAGCGCGCCCAGGCGGCGCCCATCTCGCCGGAGATCAGCGCCGCCAGCGCAAACGCGAAAGGTACGGCAAAGCCCACATAGCCCATGTACAGCAGCGGCGGATGCAGCACCATGCCGGGGTCCTGCAGCAAAGGGTTCAGGTCCTTGCCTTCGGGCGCTGCCGGCACCAGCCGCGTGAACGGGTTGGACAGAAACAGCAGAAACAATAGCAAGCCCACGCTGATCCAGCCCAGCACCGCCAGCACCCGGGCCACAAAGGCCGGCGGCAGATCGCGGCTGCGCCAGGCCACGGCCAGGGTCCAGCCCGAGAGCATCAGCTGCCACAGCAGCATGGAGCCCTCATGGCCACCCCAGAAGGCCGCCAGCTTGTAGACCATGGGCAGCTCGCTATGCGAATTGGCGGCCACATACAGCACAGAAAAATCGCCGCGCCAGAAACACCAGAACAGACTGGCTGCCGACAGCACGCACAGCAGGCATTGCAGCGCTGCGGCCGGCCTGGCCAGCCGCACCCAGCCCGTCAGGCCCCAATGCGCCCCGGCCAGCGGCAGAACGGCCAGCAAGCCGGCCACGACCAGCGCCAGCACCAGGGCGAAGACACCCAGCTCCGCGATCATGGGCGCTCTCCCTTGCCTTCGGCATTCTTGAGCGCATGGGCCGCCTCGGGCGGCATGTAGTTTTCGTCATGCTTGGCCAGCACTTCCGTGGCCTGAAAGCCCCCGTCCGGCTGCAACTTGCCCGAGACCACCACGCCCTTGCCTTCACGGAACAGGTCGGGCAGCAGGCCCCGGTACTGCACGGGCACGCGCTGCACCTCGTCGGTCACGACGAACTGCAGCAGCATCCCACCGTCGCTGCGCTGCAGCGATCCCTGCTCGACCAGGCCGCCCAACCGAAAGGCCGCGCCATGGGGAACGGAACCGGCCTGTACCTGGCTGGGGCTATAGAAGAACATCACATTGGAATTGAGCGCACGCAGCACCAGCGTGACGGCCGTCGCCACCAGCACCAGGCCCGCGAGCACCCACAGCAAACGACGCTGACGCGGCATCATGGGCTCTCCTTGGTGATGGGCTCGGCCTCATTGCGCAAGCGGCGGCTGCGCACATACACGCAGGCCAGCTCAATGCCCAGGGCCACCGCGCTCACGCCATAGGCCAGTGCAATGAAAAAAGCATGGTCTTGCATTACAGAGTCTCCTCGCGGGCGCGTTCCAGGATCAGGCAACGGGTGCGCACCAGGGCCACGGCCAGCGTATAGGCCCAGCAGGCCAGCGCCATCAGCAGCATGCCGGCCAGCATGGTGTGCGTCATGCTGGGTGCCGCGTCCATGCGGATGCTGGCGCCCTGGTGCAAGGTGCTCCACCACTGCACCGAAAAATAGATGATGGGGATATTGACCACGCCGGCCAGCAGCACGATGGCGCCGGCACCATCGGCACGGCGCGAATCCTCGATGGCCGAGACCATGGCCATATAGCCCAGGTACAGGAACAGCAGGATCAGCTCCGAAGTCAGTCGGGCATCCCACACCCACCAGGTTCCCCAGGTCGGCTTGCCCCAGGCCGCGCCGGTCCACAGGGCAATGGCCGTGAACAGTGCGCCCGTGGGCGCCAGGGCCCGCGCCAGCAGGGGCGACAGGCGCGTGCCGTAGACCAGCCCCAGGGCTGCATGGGCCGCAGCGACCAGGTAGATGAACATGGACATCCAGGCTGCCGGCACGTGCAGAAAGATGATGCGGTAGACCTCGCCCTGCTGGTGGTCCGTAGGCGCCAGCCCGAAACCGACCCACAGGCCGGCTGCTGCCAGCACGGCGGCCAGCACGGCCATCCAGGGCCAGACCCGGCCCGCCCAGCGGTAAAAAACCGGAGGCGAGGCCAGTTGGCGCCAGCGGCGGCGGTCGGGGACAGAGGGAATCGCCATATTCATTCTTTAAGGGTAAAAACAGCTTCAAACGCATACTGAGTCTGCGGTATCAGCTCTCTTTTTTGTTTTTTCAACAGCGTTCCAAGGGCATTCCGCTGCGTATGAAAATGGCGCAAACCCGGCCAGGACAGCCAAGCAAGGGCCGTCCCGCAGCGAAGGCTGTGTCCCCCTCCCCTAGCGCGCAGCGCGTAGAGAGAGGGGGAAGGCGCGTAGAGACTCAGGGGGTGCTCCATATCACTCCAGCGCCAAGCGCAAGGCGCCTGCTATGGCCCAGGGGCCGACCAGTACCGACAGGCACAGGCAAGCGCCCAGCAGATTGAGGGCAGGCGCGGCGCTCAGTCCTTGCTGGGCCTGGGCCACGGCATGGCTGCCAAAGATCAGGATGGGAACGCAGAGCGGCAGCACCACCAGGGCCAGCAGCAACGGCCCCCGCACGCCCAGCGTCAGTGCCGCACCCAGGGCCGCCAGCAGGTACAGGCTGGGCGTTCCCAGGGCCAGCGATGCCAGCAGGACACCGATCACTTCCCCGTCCAGGCCATACTGCCAGCCCAGCAAGGGAGCCACCAGCAACAGGGGCAGCACGCCCAGCAGCCAGTGCGTGGCCACCTTGAGCCCCGCCAGCAGCGGTAGGGGTGCCGGTGCCAGCAGCCACTGTTCCAGCGAACCGTCGGCCATGTCGCTCTCGAACAGCCGGTACTGCCCCAGCAGCACGGCCAGCAAGGCCGCGACCCACACGATGCCCGGCGCAATCTGCCGCAACAAGGCCGCGTCCGGCCCCAGAGCCAGGGGGAAAAGACTGCCCACCAGCACGAAAAAGAACAGCCCGCCCAGGGCATCGGAAGGCCTTCGGGCAGCCAGCTTCAACTCTCTTGCGCAAACAGCTCTCAGCAAACGGCCACCTGCTCATTTCTTGCTGCCACGGGCTGGGACAAATCCAGCACCGTCACGCGGGATATCGGCAGCGCCAGGTTGCGGTGCGAAGCCACCACGGCCATCCCACCGGCGGCCAGGTGCTGCTCCAGCGCCTCGCCCAGATATTGTTCGCCCTGGGCATCCAGGCAGTTGTCGGGTTCGTCCAGCAGCCACAGCGGGCGTTCGCACAGCAATACGCGGGCTAGACTCAGCCGCCGACGCTGCCCCTGGGACAGCCGGCCAAAAGGCCGCGCTGCAACCTCCGCCAGCGACAAGGCATGCAAGGCGGCCTGCACGCGTGCGTCATTCCAGCCCACCGCCATCAGGTCCAGCGAAAAGCGCAGATTCTCCAGCCCGGTCAAGGCGTCGCTCATTCCGGCCTGGTGCCCCATATAGGCCAGTTGCCGCTGGTAGCCCGCATCCCGGGGGAAAAGCTCCTTGCCGCACCACTGCAGGCACCCTGCGCGCCACGGCAGAAGGCCGGCCAGACAGCGCAGCAGGCTGCTCTTGCCCGCGCCGTTATGACCACGCAACATCAGCAACTGACCGGCGGCCAGCTCCAGGCCCAGATCGCGCAGCAGCACGCGGCCGCCGCGCACACACCCCAGGCCGGAAACCGAAATAGACCGCGAAAGACACCTGGAAGCGGCCGTGTCCAAGCCCGTCATGCCGCTACTGCGCCGAAGCAACCGAGGCCTTGGATGCAGATGGGGCCGGCTCCGGCACGTCCTGGCCCGGCGTATCGCTGGGCCCCTGTCCGGGAGGAATATGCGGCAGCTTGTGGGCAATGCCCTTGTGGCAGTCGATACAGGTCTTTTCCTTGCTGAACAGATAGGTGCTGTGCATGTTCTGCGCACGCTGGCTCTGGCGCGTCATGTCCATGGAGTCATAGTTGTGGCAGTTGCGGCATTCCAGCGAGTCATTGGCCTTGAAGCGCGCCCACTCGTGCTGCGCCAGTTCCAGCCGCTTGGCCTCGAACTTCTCGGGCGTGTCGATGGTCCCGAAGATCTTGCCCCAGACCTCCTTGGAAGCCTGCATCTTGCGGGCGATCTTGTCGGTCCAGTCGTGCGGCACGTGGCAGTTGGAGCACACGGCGCGCACGCCCGAGCGGTTGGTGTAGTGGATCGTGCTCTTGAGCTCGGCAAACACGTTGTCCCGCATCTCATGGCAACCGGTACAGAATTTCTCCGTATTGGTCAGTTCCATGGCGGTGTTGAACGCGCCCCAGAACAGAATGCCGCCGATGAAACCGCCAATGGTCAGGAAGCCCAGGCTGAAATGCACACTGGGGCGGCGGATCACCGCCCAGTAGCGCTTGAGAAGTGTCAACATAGATGAACCTCGTGTGCCGCAGCGTCAGTTTTTCTTGGATGCCTTGCCCGACTGGGACTGCAGGGCTTTCAGTATCACGGTGTCCACGTCTTCGAAGGTGTTGTTGACCAGGGGCCGCACCGCATCCTGGGCCACATGGCATTGCTGACAGAAATAGCGTCGCGTGGACACCTGCCCCAGCATATGGCCGTCACGGTCCATGTAGTGCGTCACAGAGACCGGCACGGCCTGGGAGAACTCGGCCTTGGCACGCGAGTGGCAGTCCATGCACTTGTTGAAGTTCTTGTCCACCTGATAGCCATCCACGCGATGGGGAATCGTCGGTGGCTGCCAGGTGTAGTTGCGCGTGCGGCGCACGTCGTCGTTGACGGCATTGCCCAGCACGGGCGGCTTGGTTTCCTGCATGATGGGCGTGGTGCCGCGCGCCGAGTCATAGAAGGTCTCGGCAACTGCGGATGACGCCCATGCCATGCCCATGCAAAGCATGAACAGCACACCCAAGGTACGAGCGAAATGACGGATGAAATTCATGGCTCACCTTCCTTTCGTCAAACCTTGGTGATCTTCACAGCGCACTTCTTGAAGTCCGTCTGCAGCGAAATCGGATCGGTCGCATCCAGCGTCACCTTGTTGATCAGCTGGCTAGCGTCGAACCAGGGCACATAGACCAGTCCGCGCGGCGGCTTGTTGCGGCCACGGGTCTCGACACGGGTGCGCATAGCGCCGCGCCGCGAGGACACCTCCACTTCGCTGCCGCGGCGCACGCCCATTTCCTTGGCGTCGTCGGGGTGCATGTAGCACAGCGCATTGGGCACGGCGCGGTGCAGCTCGGGCACACGTCGGGTCATGGACCCCGAGTGCCAGTGCTCGAGCACCCGGCCCGTGGACAGCCAGAACGGATAGTCTTTGTCCGGTGCCTCCGCCGGCGGCTCGTAGGGCAAGGCAAAGATGTTGGCCTTGCCGTCGATGTTGCCGTAGAACTGGTAGCCGGTGCCGGCCTTCACATAGGGGTCCGAGCCTTCGCGGTAGCGCCAGCGGGTCTCCTTGCCGTTGACCACGGGCCAGCGCATGCCGCGCACCTTGTGGTATTCGTCGAAGGGAGCCAGATCATGGCCGTGGCCACGGCCGAACGAGGCGTACTCCTCGAACAGGCCTTTTTGCGGATAGAAGCCGAAGGCCTTGGCCTCGTCGTTCCCGTAGGCTGGGTCCAGGTCCGCCAGCGGGAACTTGTCCACGTTGCCGTTGCGGTACAGCACCTCGAACAGGGTCTTGCCGCGCAACTGGGGCTTCTTGGCCAGCAGCTCCTCGGGCCAGACTTCCTCGACCTTGAAGCGCTTGGAGAACTCCATCAGCTGCCACAGGTCCGAGCGGGCTTCGCCCGGCGCCTTGACCAGCTGGTGCCAGAAGTGCGTGCGGCGCTCGGCGTTGCCATAGGCGCCCTCCTTCTCCACCCACATGGCAGAAGGCAGGATCAGGTCGGCCGCCACGGCCGTGACCGTGGGATAGACGTCGGAGACCACCACGAAGTTGTCGGGATTGCGGTAGCCCGGATAGCCTTCCTGCGCCAGATTGGCGCCGGCCTGGATGTTGTTGTTGACCATCACCCAGTAGGCATTGAGCCTGCCGTCCTTGAGTGCACGGTTCTGCTCCACGGCGTGGTAGCCGGGCTTGGGTGGAATCGTGCCTTCGGGCAGCTTCCAGATGGTTTCGGCGGTCTTGCGGTGCTCAGGATTGGTCACCACCATGTCCGCCGGCAGGCGGTGCGAGAAGGTGCCCACCTCGCGCGCCGTGCCGCAGGCCGAAGGCTGGCCTGTCAGCGAGAACGGGCTGTTGCCCGGCGTGGCGATCTTGCCCAGCAGGAGGTGGATGTTGTAGACCATGTTGTTGGCCCAGACACCGCGCGTGTGCTGGTTGAAGCCCATGGTCCAGAACGACACCACCTTGCTGTCGGGATCGGCATAGAGCTCGGCCAGGGCCTTGATGCGGTTGGCCGGCACGCCCGTGAGCTTGGCCGTGTACTCGAGCGTGTAGGTGGATACGAACTTGGCGTATTCCTCATAGCTCATGGGCTTGGCGCCGTTCGGATCGTTGGCGTTCTTGGCCGCCTTCTGCAGCGGGTGCTCGGGACGCAGGCCGTAGCCGATGTCGGTGTTGCCGAGCTTGAAGTTGCAGTGCTTGGAGACGAAGTCCTTGTTGACCCGGCCCGTGGTGATGATGTGGTTGGCGATGTAGTTGAGGATGGCCAGGTCGGTCTGGGGCTTGAAGGTCAGCGACATGTCGGCCAGTTCGTACGAACGGTGCTCGAAGGTCGACAGCACGGCCACCTTCACGCCCGGCGTGGAGAGGCGCCGATCGGTCACGCGCGTCCACAGCACCGGGTGCATCTCGGCCATGTTCGAGCCCCACAGCACGAAGGCGGTCGCGGCCTCGATGTCGTCATAGCAGCCCATGGGCTCGTCCATGCCAAAGGTGCGCATGAAGCCGGCCACGGCCGAGGCCATGCAGTGCCGGGCGTTGGGGTCGAGGTTGTTGGTGCGAAAGCCCGCCTTGAACAGCTTGGAGGCCGCATAGCCCTCCCACACTGTCCATTGGCCTGAGCCGAACATGCCCACGGCGTCGGCACCTTTGGCCTTGAGCGTCTTCTTGAACTGCTCGGCCATGACATCGAAGGCCATGTCCCAGGAAACCGGCTGGAACTCGCCGTCCTTGGCGTAGCGGCCGTTCTTCATGCGCAGCAGCGGCCGGGTCAGGCGGTCGCCGCCGTACATGATCTTGGACAGGAAATAGCCCTTGACGCAGTTCAGGCCCCGGTTGACCTCGGCCTCCGGGTCGCCCTGGGTGGCCACCACGCGGTTGTCCTTGACGGCCACCATGACACCACAACCCGTGCCGCAGAAGCGGCATGGCGCCTTGGACCAGGTCAGTCCCGTTGCATCAGCTCCAGCGCCTGTACCCTGCGACAGGACTTCAATGGGAATGCCAGCCACCGTGCCTGCAGCTGCGGCTGCGGATTGACGGACAAAGTCGCGCCTGGTACTAGTCATGTTCTACCCCCTGATTCAGTGATTGCCAGCTTTCAACATGCTGGTAGACGAGAGAAGCGTTGATCACGCCCTTGAGCTGCTCGATTTGGGTCACGCGGTCCAGGATGTCCCGCGCATGGGGTGCTTCCAGAGTCACCACCAGCTTGCCGCTGGGGTGGCTCCCGTGCACTTGGGCACCATCAATGGCAGGCAGCTTCTGCGCCACCTGCGCCAATGCTTGAGGGATCACATGCACCACCAGGCTGGTGATATGCAGTTCATCATTCATGTCGGACATTTGCGATGCCCTCATGCGTGCGGCGGCCCGCTGATCAGCATCTGATAGATCCAGACCAGAAATCCGTAGCTAACAATCAGCACACCAGTCAACACTGGGGCCATCACTGCGGCGAGAAACGCGAAACTACGCAGCTCTTCTGTACGTGTAGAGGCAGGCTCAGAGGTGGGCTTCATTATTAACTTCTCCATAAGCTGGATGCCATGGCATCCATAGATTGGCATGCAAGAAACGGAGAGGAAGTTCCATTGCAAGACTATCTAAAAACAGGTTTTACAACAAGAAGCTTTCTCGGCTCTTGTCGGAAATCAAGTATTTGTCTTATTTCTTTAATGCCATTGGCCACGACTCATGGCCCTATTCACCTTCATCACTCTCGCACCAAAGAGCTAGGTTCTAGTCCGTCTGAAAACCAAGGAGCTCCGTGAAAGGAAGATGGAAAGCGGGCATCTGCATTGAAAGCTCAGTCGGTCAGGCCACCTAAATTTTGCCTATCACCATTCTCTGATCTATATAGCGTTCTTTAGACATTTGCTCGTTCCGAGCTATCTCTCGCAAATGGCCCATGGCACAGCAAAAGTGCTGCTATTCCAACTGGCACGTGCTACGTCAATACCAAAGGCTTGCGCAAGGATCTCGTCAGAGCATGCGGCCTCTGGTTCAGCATCTGCAATCTTCTTTCCATTGTGAAGTACCACAATACGCGAGCAAAAGCGCATTGCCAAAGATAAATCATGCAGAACCACCGCTACTGCCGAGCCGTCATTCGCGGTCTCTTGCAGTAGCTGCATGATGCGCAGTTGATGAGATGGATCCAGCGCTGCCAGTGGCTCGTCGGCCAACAGATAAGGGGCTTGAACTGCAAGCGCTCTGGCCAGGAGGACTCGCGCACGCTCGCCCCCGGAAAGCGTCTGCACATCGCGCTTGAGCAGATGATGGATCCCCACCTGCCACATGACTTCGTGGACGATCTTGGCATCAAGCACGCTATCGCGAACATGCGGTATCCGTCCTAAAGAAACAACGCTTTCTACCGTTTGCGGCCAATTGACTTGTTGTCCTTGTGCCAGATAGGACACCAGTCTTGCTTGTTCACCGGAGGCAATCTGGACCATATTTCGTCCATCCAGAAAGATCTGTCCCGTTGTACCTTTGCTCGGGCCAATGATGGATTTGAGCAAACTGGATTTACCCGCTCCATTGCTTCCAATAATTCCAACCAGCTCTCCGGGGAACAGTTCGAAATCAACATCATCAAGAATGAACTTTTCAGAAGTCTTGAGCGACACATTACGGCAAACCAGGCGACGGCTGGCGCCGATATTACTGATCATGCGAAGCTCCTCTGCTGCGTAGTATGAGTGCAATAAAGAACGGCGCCCCAACCAACGATGTGAGCACGCCCAGCTTCAACTCCTGGCCGCTGTTGTAGAGAAAGCGGACACCCAGATCTGCAATAAGCAGCAGCGCTGCCCCGGCCAGGGCAGAGAGAGGCAATAGCTTGGCAGGGTCTCCCTGTGCCGTTTTTCTCATCAAATGAGGTGCCACCAAACCGATAAAGCCAATGCTGCCCGAAACAGATACAGAAGCGCCCACAGCCAAAGCACAGCCGAGCAAAATTTTGATTCTCAAGCGGCTGAGGTTGATCCCCATCGAGTGTGCCGTTTCCTCCCCTAAAGCCAGAGCCTGAAGAGCCCTCCCGCAAGTCAATAGAAGGAGACATCCAACCAGCATGAATGGAACTGCAAGCAACAAATCCTGATTGCTGCGGTCTGCAAGAGAGCCCATCATCCAGAACACGATTTCGCTCATGGCCATGGGGTTGGTCGACCAATTCAAGATCAATGAAATCAAGGAACCGCAGAGAGCAGAAACGGCAACCCCTCCCAAGATCAATGTAGTTCTGGGTGTGTTGTGCCCGGCAAGCACGAAGACGAAAGCACATGCGATAGCTGTGCCCAGAAAACCCGCCAACGGTAACGCCAGATAAAAGGCATTGGCAATACCTGTGTACAAAGCGACGACCGCGCCCAATGCAGCGCCACTGGAGACGCCCAGCAGGCCTGGTTCGGCCAGCGGATTGCGCAGCAGGCCTTGCATGGCTGCTCCAGTCAGGCCTAATGTGGCTCCCACTGCCATGCATAAAACAGTTCGGGGCAATCTGATATCGATCAGGATTCTCGATGGGACCAGGTCGCCTGCCATCGCCCCTCGAAGCAATCGCAGAGGCCCCATGTCTACATATCCGACAAACAGTGAGCAGGCTGCAAGAAGAACAGTGCCCAAAAGCAGCAGGGCAATCAACGATGGCGGGGTCAGCAGGGTGCCAGGCTCCATGCGTCTGCTTTGGGGTACGGCACTATCGTCGTTGGCAACTGCTTTGAGATGATGCCCTCTCTTTGGAGGAACCACGAAGCGGCCGATATTGGGTTCCGCGGCTGAGTTCAAATTGGGCGTATTCATGTTTTGGGACATTGGTTAGCTTCCCGCTTCTTCACGAAGTCGCTGCGCTGCCTCAAGGTTCCAGATACCACCACAGACAACATCGTGCGAGGGCAAGACCGCACTTCGTGCGTGAAGCCCCTGAATGGCGGGATGGCTGAGCATGCGATTGCCTTGCGTCGGCGTCTCAGGTTTGTAATCGCTGCCCAGAATAAGGTCTGGCCTTTGTTCAACCAGCCGTTCCATCGGCAATCGTCCATAACGCTGAACGTTGGCATTTCTCGCGCCATTGATGAAACCCGCAGCTTCGAAAATCGAGTCATACAAGGTATTGCTGCCCGCCGTGTAGCCTCCTGCGCTGTAGCGCATGGCCGTTTTTCTCTGCTTGGGCGCAGAAGCCCTCAGTTGCTCCAACCGTTGGTCGAATTGAGCAATGAGCTGCTCTCCTTTTGGAACCGCTGCAACAGCTTGGGCCACTTCGCGAATTTCTTTACGCACGTCATCGAAGCTGTTGGCTCCGGGAACCGCCAGAACGGGAATACCGAACTTGCGCAGCATGGCATTCGTGTGCCTTGTCGTATAGGTCCCCACAAGCACAAGATCTGGTTTGAGCGCGAGCACCTCTTCCGTGTTGCCACGCACTGTTGGCAAGCCTTCTGCCAATGCATGCAAAGCCGAGCTGCGTGGATCTTTGCTGATAGAAGAGAGTGCAGCGATGCGCCAAGGCTCGACTAATTGCAGCAGTATCTGGTCGGTGCATAAATTCAATGAAACGATGCGCTGTGGCGCATCGTTTTCAGGCTGGGCATAGGCCTGCACAACAGGCCATGACAAAGCCGCACCAAGAAGCAGTGCAAACTGCGCCGGCGACTCGCGGAGCCTTAGCCTCCGCATGAAAAGCCTCGACCACTGCGGTCGAGCGGATCACTGGGCAAACCCAGATATGCTTCTCTCAGCCAATCCCACATGGCCAGCCGGGACCAATCGGGGGCAGAGGCGATTTGCTGCTCTGGCGTGAGAAACGGATTGGGCAAGAACACTGTCATTTGTTGCTGACCTGCGTTGTTGAAAAGGCGCACCCCCCAAGATTTTGGAAAGCCTTCCTTGTTGAGTACGCGATACAGCTCTGCTCGGCCGGTACGACGAAGAAACGCGTCTTCATCAGAAGCGCCTTTGAAGTGGCCAATACAGATATGAAAGTGCCAGGCTCCAAAGTCGACAGTCAGATAACCATCCAGAACGCTGACTTTCGTCGGTTCATTGGGCGCTCTGATTTCCCATACTGCCCCGGGAATAAGTGATCCAAAAACAATCTGATCCCAGTATTTCTGGAAGATGTCCTTGCAGAGCATCCACAAGCTGTCCTCGTCGGTTGGCAATGCCCAGGCCTGAACTCGTCCCAGACTGGGCTCATTGGTTTCCATCGGCTGTGGCAGGCACGTTTCTGTTGTCATGGAGCTTCTCCTTTTTCTCGAATTTTTGTAAAAAAAGCGGCAGTGCAGGCCTCGCGAGATACATATCTGCAGCCGCTTGATCTGGCTTAAAACTTGTATTCAGCGCCAACAATGCCGTAGATGCCCATTGGCTTGTAACCCAGACCCTCTTGGACCTTGTGATCAAAAAGGTTCTCAATACGGGCAAACAAATTGAGCTGTTTGCTCACTGCATAGCGTGCAGACACATCGAAGCGCACATAGCCTGGAATCCAGTCCACTCCTGTCCAGTCATAGCGCTTACCAGTGAGGAACGCCGAGAAGTCCATATTCAGGGGGCCGTCGGTATAGGCCAGACCAATATTCCCTTTGTGCCGAGCAACCTGGACTGTGCGAGCAAAATCTTTGCCCTTTTTCTTGGTTTGGGAGTCGGTATAGGTGTAATTGGCTTTCAGTTTCCACTGCGCGTTGATACGCAAATCCCCACTCAATTCCAGACCCTGAGTTTCCAGCGCATCGCCATTCGCGTACAGCCCATAGCCGCTGCCGGTGCGAGCATTGGCTATGCTGCCGTCATAAAGAATTGCATCCTTGACTTTGCCCTTCCAGAGGCTTGCTTCCCAGTTAGCTCCAAGGCCGGGCAGGACCTGGCGGATGCCTAGCTCAACCGTGCGGCCACTCTCTGGCTTGAGGTTCGTGTTGCCATAAGTCGGGTTGTACAGTTGCGATAGCGTAGGAGCTGCATAGCTGGTCGCATAGTTGCTGTAAATGGTGGCATTGCCAACTCGCTGATTGATCCCGACGCTTCCGGTTGTCTTGCTCCCCCAGACATCGTATTTGTCATGACGGACCCCGGCTGCGAGAACCGGGCCAGCCGTACCTATTTGATACTCACCATTGGCATAGAGCGACTTGCGCTTGTTTTTGCCCTGCAAGCTGCCATAGGCTCCCCACTGCGATGCGCTGGCGTCATAAATCTCGCCTCCACCAAGAACCTTGAATCCTTGTCCCGCATATTTGAGGCTGTAGTTCAGTTGTTTGCTCTGATCTTTGTAGTTCGCTGTACCAGCAAAGCCACTGTCATAGAACGGAACCTGTTCTCCTTGTTTGAAGTAATTCTTGTAGTCAAGAGAAAAGTTGTCCCAGGGAGCGATGACATATCCAAGCAACCCGTCATTAGGATCCGCGTTAGTGCGTTGCGTCTGCGTCCAACCCAGTTCCAGACGATGACTGAGCTGTTCCGTGAGGCGTTGCTCCAGATAAGCGCTGGCAGTTTCCGTGCGGCGATCGTTATAGGAGTTGGGATCGGGAAGCTGCATTCCCCAATAGGCAGGAGTGCCGTTAGGGCCTGTCGTGACCTCTTTCAGTTGGGCATAGTTGAAGCGATTCTTGTTATGCGTCAGCGCAATGCCCGCATCTATGGACTTTCCCCGGTAATCAGCAGATGCCTGCAGGGTGGTATCGCGAGTGCCTTCGTACTTCAACAGACCGTCACTGTCGGTGTGGGACAAATACAAAGAGGTGTTTAACTTGCCATCGGCAACATCAAACGCCTGCTGCAATGAAGCCTTGGCCTTTTTCCAACCGAGCGAGCCCGCTTCAACAGAGATGCTGCGCTTGGGTTCTAGCGTGCCACGCTTGGTGGTAATTGAGATGACACCGGCAGTTGCGTTGGAGCCATACAGAACTGTCTGCGGGCCTCGCAAGATTTCAATTCGAGAAATCGAGGATGGGTCATATTGGCTCAGCAGGTTGGCCACATCTCCCGTACTCGGCAGATTCATGGATACCCCGTCGACGACAACCAGCACATTCGCAGAGCCGAAGCCCCTCATCTTGATGTAGTTGTACTGCCCAGGACCTCCGACTTGTTTGAATTCCAGCCCGGGAACACTACGCAGAACCTCAGTAAGGTCTGTGTACGAGCCGCGCTCAATCTGTTCCTGCTCGATGATGGTCGCTGCTTGCGTCAGCGTAAAGACATCTTTATCGAGCTTGGATGCTTCCACCAGCGTTTCAGCCAACTGAGACCCTGCTGCATCTGAGCTGGGGCGCGGCAAAGAGGAAAACAGTGTCTGACCCGTTGTCTCTTCGGTCCCAGGATAATTCTGCGCAAACGCGCATGGCGACAGAAGAGGTGGTAGCAGTCCGAGCGCCACAGCGCCCATCAATCTGGTTTTCATTGAGGTAGCAAGTCATAAGGCTTGCCGCCACCAAACAAACAACGAGACGCAGCCCATCCCATCGATGAACCATGTCGTCGATGTGTGGGCTGTCAGGCGAGATGTGACCGTGGATGCGGATTCATCATGATGCGGCAAACATAAACAAAAAGAACTTGTTTACGCTACTGCATCGGTAGATCCGTCCACTCAGAGCCCTCGCTCAATGGCACAGTAACGACTCGCATTGGCAGGTCTCCTGGCTCACACCGTCTTTGGCGCTACTTGCCCCTTCCCGCCTCAATTGGCAGTGGTTATGGCAGCAGCTCGGTGCTCACAGTTGCGAGGACAGCCACGTATTTACAACGTATTCCCGTTTTCATTCCCTTAAAAAAGGGAAGCTCAATGCTGGGGCGCGATTGTACATGGCTTTGAATTTTTACCCCTCTCTATCCCGGCCACGCTGACCTTCCCGACCGAGATGGATAGACCGGAGTTCGACCGGTGGCACAGAAACACACGCAGTGCCCTTGTTTCCGGCACGCCGAAGCAATACGAAAGCGGCGTTGAACGCTGCGGCATCTGACTAGTTCATGCGGGAAACTTTAGCTGTTGCATCCCTATAGAAAAAGCGCTCACAAGGAGCGCTTTTTTAGGCTGCAAAGGAGTTCACGACTTTACTGTCGAGACCCCTCTGCTCCGCAAAGCGACACAAATGCCGGATTGCTATTCCAGCGAATTAATGTCGTAAACACGGACCCAAGAGTCATGCGGTTTCTAGGGCACCTCTGCTCCTGGCACGCGCATCTAAAGTCGTAAACACTCCTCCACAGCAATCAAAGCACCTAGCTCTGTTCTTTTCCACTATCGTTGGGATTGAACTCCAAGTGCAAGTGCTACTCAGCATGCATGTACATGACGTCTGAGCTAAGAGCATGCTTGACACCGCTACCTACGCGGCCCCTTCATGTTGTCGAGACGGGCGCAAAAATCACCCTAGAGTAGGCCGTCGCGGGATACCCTGGGTTTGCCATTGCATCGAGCACTCGCTCACCCAGACATCGCCCCACCACTAGCGCAACCCAGGCCCAGGCGATGAGGTGCAGTGGCAGAGGTTCTATTGGGTCACTTCTGAGGGAAGTCAGCGCCAAAACCTTTGACAGCTCGCCAGATTTTTCAGACTGATCTTATATACCCTGCCCGATCTCTTAAGCATACTGAAATTCAGCAGGCAAGTGCATCGCAGTAACGATATGTCCTGACTTTTGCCAGCAGCGCTCGCAACCAGTTCCAGACCTGAACCACCGTTCGCTGGCGACCTGCCTCATTGCCCTTGCGAGACCGCGTTTCGCTATATGTGGCGCGCTGAAACCGAATTGCGGCAGGAAACACTAGTGGGTGCGGAGTGTGCGTAAAAAGCATGTTCGCCTTCGCCAGGAAAGGAGTGAATCATGAAAGACGCCTTCGCTATGAGCGTTGAGGTTGCAACAGTATCTCGCACGAACCGACTCGTTGACCGGGTATGCGATGGAGTCTTGGCCAAGGAGTTCTCGGTTGCCTTTCAACCGATTGTGGACGTTCACTCTGGTCGCACGATAGGCGCCGAAGCGCTGTTGCGCTGGCAGCATCCGGAGCTTGGTCAGCTCTTGCCCGGAACATTCGCCAAGGCACTACTGGCACCTGAGGCCGCATGGGCAACCACTGCATTTGTGATCGATGAAGTGTGCCGGCAACTAAGCGCGTCGATGGCCACTGTCTCAGCGAATTGTCCTGAAGATGGCACCAGGCTGCAGTTCGTGTCGTTCAATGTTTTGCCTTCCCAACTGCATGGCACAAGACTTGAAGCTCTGATTCGCGAAGCAGTATCAAAGCATCGTGTCACTCCGTCACTGATTCTGGTCGAGCTACTCGAATGTGAGCCGATAGTTGACCAAGCCGAGCTACAGCAGGACATTGAAAGGCTGCGTCAACTAGGAGTGCGCGTCGCCATTGACGACTTCGGTAGCGGCTCATGGACCTTGTGCGACTTGGCAACTCTTAAGATCGATGTTGTCAAGCTCAGCGGCAAGCTGGTGAACCGAGGCCCATTGAATGCAAGAATGTGGATCATTCTTGGCGGCATGATTGGTTTGCTTTCGGATCTTGGTGTCGCCACAGTCGTGGAAGGCATCGAGTCGACGGATCAGCGCGCCTGGATTGAAACGCAAATGCCTGTTATGGCACAAGGCTACGGCTATGCGAGGCCTCAACCATGCCTACGCTCAGCACTACGCACCGACGAATCAATCCGTCGTATTGCTTCATTTGCAGCACCGCCCACTGCTCACGCAATGGTCCATGCCGAAAGACTGTGCAATGTACTGTAGAGAAGCCCCTCTACACCACCGCTCCCACATAACCGCCTTCTAGCTCTCGGCGTGGTTGCCTCGACTGGTTGAACCCTCAAAGTACCGGCAGCCAACAATGCCTGCTGGATACAGTTGTCCGACCTTTTCATCCGCATCAGCAGGCCGAGCACCAACCAGTCGCGCGGGATTCCTGCAATCAAGACCTTCGTGCGGCCCCATGTCCAAGCACTGGTCCGAACGATACATAGCCATATGGCATGGCTGTCCGACCGCAGCCTGCTATGCCAGCGGACGGTTTGGACATCCTCTCCATAGGGTTCAGATTCGCATCAATCGGTCGGTGGGGCACATCCAACGACTGACAATTCACAAGCTTGCACTGCTCTTTCCTGGCAGTTTTTTCGGACAAACCACACGCCCCGTCCAAAGGGAGAGTGCACCGGCGTGACCAAGGGCTGGCCTCAGCTCAGTCTGTTGCCGGGTACTTCACCAAGGGCCAAATCCCAGATTCCGATATGGTGGTCGCCAAATCGCCCGGCTAATCACCTGCGACATCGCACGGGTTCCGTCATGCAAACTCAAACCACGTGCCGATGTCGCCCAACAGACGGCGCTCAACTCTTCTCAAGCAGTTTGCGCGATGCAAACAGCTCTGCATCGCTGCGGATTCCAAGCTTGCGAAATGCCGCTTGCTTTTGCGTGCTAATCGTCTTGCTGCTGCGGGAAAATTTCGCCGCAATGTCGGACACAGACATGCCTGCGAGATAGCAACGCAGCACTTCGTGCTCGCGCGGGCTGAGACGCAAGTCCTCAGACAGATTTGAATCGGACACCGGTGCACTCTCGCTGCTCACGTTTTTTTGCTCCACTCGAGGATCAGGCATCGCGCTCGACATAAGCTTTCCGGACAACTCGGGGCTGATGTAGGGACTGCCTTTCGCGACAACAAAGATTGCATGCGCGAGTTCACTGAGATTCTCACTCTTGCCGAAAAAGCCGAGCGCCCCCGCACGCATGGTCATGTTGACGGTCGCAGCTGTATCACTGCTCGACGTCATCAGGATCCTGCAATCCGGGAAGCGCGTACTGACCAGCTTGACCAAATTGAGCCCGTCAATCTCGCCGGGACCAAGCGTGTAGTCGAGCAACACCACATCCGCATGATTTGTCTCAAGCCAGCAGATTAAGTCACGCGATTTCGCGAAGCTCGCCACCACCGCAATGTCAGTCCTTTCCTTCAGATAGCTGGAAATCCCGTGCTGGACTACGGCATGGTCGTCCAGGATCACAACCCGGATCATCCGGTGTTCTGGCCTCATTGCTAACCCTTTCATTCTTGCGATATGGCCGTGAATGGCTGGCCCGTCTCCAGTCATCGCAAGCCGCTACCAATATGGTTGATTATCAGGATCAGACTACCGTCTTTCCGGGTAATTTTTCGCCCACTGCCTAAACCGGTCGGGAGGTCCGCGTCACCCGGGCAAGTTCGGACAACGGCAAGATTCGGCATTGGCGACGACTGCCCCAGGGATGGTACGCGCCGGGCCGCGTTGGGCTCACAATGCACAACCTATAAAAGTTGGTCCGTCTCTCGGTGTTACGCACGCTCAGACGGGCGATACTGCCGTAGAAAGGAGCGCCACCATGCCGGATCGGCTCCGTGCCGCCACAGATAATGCAGCCGACTCAGCTGTACCCCAGGCAATAACGCGAAAAGGACGTGAGCATGGTGAGTTTGAAGGGCCGCGCCATCCTAATCGGCGTCGTGGTCGGGTTGATGCCAGCGCTTGGGTGGGCAAACAACACACCGCAGTTTACGCAGGAGGAACAGGCATGGATCACCAGGCATCCTGTCGTGCGGACTCGCACCGATCCGAACTGGCCTCCGTTCGAATTTCGAGAACGCGGCAAAATCGTCGGGGTCGTTCCATCATTTCTTGACGCAATCTCGCGGATCAGCGGGCTGCGCTTCGAGTATGTCGACGATGTCACGTGGCACAACTCGGCAGACGCATTTCACTCCGGCCGGATAGACATCGTTCCGGACCTGACGTGGCGCGACACGCTCAATGCATGGAGGATGCCTCATCCTGGCACTACCCTCGGTACGACGGCAAGCAGCGACAACCGTACCATTTCCCCCCGCGACAACCTCA
Organism: Comamonas sp.; assembly: GCA_031277805.1. Classification (GTDB taxonomy): domain Bacteria; phylum Pseudomonadota; class Gammaproteobacteria; order Burkholderiales; family Burkholderiaceae_C; genus Comamonas. The sequence goes on from JAITLR010000009.1 coordinate 199,945, forward strand.
TCTTTAGCCGTCCCTATTTTTCCGGCACGGTGTTCGTCGTGACGTCCGAGCGTCTGAACCTGCTCGTCGATGCCCGCAATCTCGCCGGTCAGCGCATCGCGATCAAGGGCGGCGGCGCAGTGGAAGCCGCGATCCGCCACGGCGACATCCCCGTCAGTCTTTTGACCTATGACGATGAGCGCGACGCGCTTGCGGCCGTTGCCGATGGCATCGCCGATGCCGCCATCGGCCCGGACGTGTCGCTCCTGCCACTCGTGCAGCGGCAATACCGCGACAAGCTGTTCGTGTCGGGTGGTCTGCCTGACAGCCCATATGCTCTCTCGATCGCGACACGCAGCGATATGCCCGTGCTCGCGTCAATTATCGACAAGTCGCTCGCAGCGATCCCGGCGCGCGATGCCGAGCGCCTCGTGCATCAATGGATCGAATCGACCGACTACGGTAAACCATCGCTGCAATCGATCCTCTACTACCGACGCTGGCAGGTCGCAGCGGCCGGAGCTGGTCTGTTCGCGCTGGCGGCAATCGCATTCGCTTCCTGGCGATCACGTGTCGCAGCAGTACGCAGCGAGCGAGACAAGGCGATGTTCTTCGCGTTCATCAGCCACGAAATCCGCACACCGATGCACACGATCCTTTCGTCACTTGAACTGCTGCAGCGCTCAAAGCTCCCAACAAAGCAGGCGAATCGCGCGGACGCTGCCCTGGCTGCCTCGGAGTCGCTTCTGACGCTGCTCGACGACATCCTCGACTACTCGCGCCTTGAATCGCGCAATGTCACCCTCACGCCCGAGCCGACGCACATCGCACCCTGGATCCAGCGCAGCGCCGACATGGTGCGCTGGCGCGTCGACGAGAAGAAGCTAAGTTTGAAGCTCGAAATCGCATGTCCACCCGGGCTGCATGTACTGATCGACCCGGTTCGCACACGTCAGATCGTGCTGAATCTGCTCGTCAATGCGCTCAAGTTCACGTCTACCGGCTCGATTGCACTGCGCGTCGACTATCTCGAAGGCAAACCGGACCGTACCGGCTCGCTTGTGATCGAGGTCCGCGACACCGGCATCGGCATTCCGCCCGACCGCCAGCGCGCCATCTTCGAGCCGTATCAGCGAGTCGAGCACTCGGGTAATCGACGCGTCGGCGGCAGCGGGCTGGGGCTGTCGATCTGCCGCGAACTGGTCGACCTGATGAAGGGTGTGATTACTGTCAGCAGCAGCCCCGACAAAGGTACCGTCTTCACAGTGATCCTGCCGACACGAAGCATCGCGCACGCGCCAGCAGCCGGCACGACCGACGCACTGACGGCGACGCTCGCCCCATCGCCGTCAGTGCGCGCGCAAGCGCCGGTGGACGCAGACACGCCGCCGGCCGGCAACGGCCCGATGATCCTGGTCGTCGACGACCACGAGGCGGTTCAACACGCAATCCAGCATCAGCTCGACGCCCTCGCGTGCCGCTCGGCCGTTGCCGACACTGGCGAGCAGGCGCTCGCGCAGTTTGCCCGCACGGCGTTCGACATGGTATTGCTCGACTGCGACCTACCCGACATCGACGGCTATACGGTCGTGCAACGCATGCGCGATGACGAACGCCTGCAACAGCGGGCGCACACGCCCATCATCGCGATTTCGGCGTCGACCGGAGCTACGCATCGCGAGCGGTGCTTCGACAGTGGCATGGACGGCGTACTGGGCAAGCCACTGCGGCTCGAAGCACTGCGCCAGATGATCGACCTGTGGTGCCCGACTGGCGTCACGAACAGGAGCATGCCAGCGGAGGAAGACTTGCAATCGGCGAAAGCCGATTTCCGGGAGATCTATCGGCAAAGCGTCGACACCGATCTGGCAGAGCTCGGCAATGCGTTGTCGAATGGCGATGCTGATCGTGCACTTCATGCGTCGCACCGCATCAAGGGTGCAGCAGCCATTGCCGGTCATGCGGCGACGAGCGAACTGGCAGCCGAGCTCGAGCGCCAGCTGCAGTTCGCATCCGGCAGCATGCCACCAAGCATCCATGCGCTCAGTGACGAACTGCGGCGCCTGCACCGCGCCGACATGGCCGGGCTGGACGCCGCCGAGCGCGAGTCGGGCGTCCCCGATGCCTAGACTACCGGCGTGACCAAAAACGCCCCCCCGGAACAGGTCCAGATCCTATGGCACCGGCAACGTGTCCGGTGCGTCGCCGGCATCGGGCTGGCACCAGGTCGCGATCGCCTGCCGGAGCATTTCGAGCCGCAGCGGCTTGCCCAGCACGCCATCCATGCCGCTCTCGAAGCAACGCATCTTGTGCGCCTCGCCGCACTCCGCCGAAATCGCGATGATCGGAACGCGCCTGGCCATTCGCGCGGCTTCCTCCTGACGGATCATCCGCGCGAGTGCATAACCGTCGATGTCGGGTAGACTGCGATCGAGCAGCACCATGTCGATCCCGCCCTGCGCGAGGTACCGCAACGCCTCTTCTCCCGTACCGACAACAACGCCGACGCAGCCGAGCGCATCGCATTGATCCTGCAGCGCGGCCAGCACGGCCTCGTGATCGTCGACGATCAAGACGCACGCTGCGCCGCGATGCACCGGCACGGCCATTGCGCGCGCCAGTATCGGCGACGCCGTGAACGACTGCACCGCCCCCCCCTCAGTTGCCGGAACCGGCAATTGCACCGTGAATACCGTCTCCACATGCGGCGTGCTCTCGACCGCGATCGAGCCGTGCATCAGCTCGACGAGCTCCCGGCAGATTGCGAGCCCAAGCCCGCTGCCACCGTTGCCTGATTGCGGCCCACGATCGGCCTGCCAGTAAGTTTCGAAGACGCGGCCGAAGCGATCGGGCGCGATGCCGATGCCGGTGTCGCGCACTTCAAGGCACAGCGTACCGCTGCGGCCATGACGGGCAGGCAGATATTGCACGCGCAACGTCACGGCCCCGACCGCCGTGAAATTGATGGCGTTGACGAGCAGATTCAGCACAATCTGGCGCACGCGCACGGGATCGATCGACACTAGCACCGATGGCGGCCCCGACACATCGAGCCTCAACGCCAGAGCCTTTCGGTCCGCACGCCAGCGCACCATGTCGATGGTTTGACGGGCCCACGCGTCGAGCTGGACCATTTGCGGCGACAGCGTGACCTTGCGCGACTCGAGGCGCGAGTAGTCGAGGATATCGTCGAGCAGCGTCAGCAGCGTTTCAGAAGCCGATACCGCTGCATCCACCCGACCGACCTGCGGTACGGAAAGCCGTGAACGCTGCAGGAATTCGAGCGACGACAGGACCGCCTGCATCGGCGTGCGAATCTCGTGACTGACGAAGGCGAGGAACATCGCCTTGTCGCGTTTGCTGCGGATGGCCGCCGCACGGGACTTCCACATCAGGTACGCAAGAACCGCGAACGTCAGCAACGTCACGACGATCGCCAGCACCGCCGGCGCACGATAGCGCATGATCGAGTGGATGGTCGGCTTGCCGTAGTCACCCAGTTCAATCGAGTCTCGCGTGATCACGGCGGCCCTGCTGACCGGGATGGCCGCAAGCGACTTGTCGATGATCGATGCAAGGATCGGCAGGTCTGCGCGCGTGAGCATCGCAAGCGACACCGGGCGGTCGGCCAGCATGCCGGACATATAAATCTGGCCACTGAACTGCCTGCGCTTGATCGGCAGGATCGTGACGTCGATACCAAGCGCGGCGTCGGCTTCGCCGTTTGCGACCGCGGCAAGTGCGAGCTCCTCGGTGTCGAACGTGCGCACGTCGAGCGGTACGCCGCTATGACGGACGAAATATTCGACTGCGCCTTGCCCCTTGATGGCCACTCGCTGGCCCTTCAAGCGCTGCAGGCCGAAGATCATCGCGGAATTGTTGCCCGTCACAACGGTCAGCCGCCCGACCAGATACGGTGCACTGACCCTTGCACCGACACCAGCACGATCGGGCACCAACTCGCGCCAGACGCCCGGCAGCAAATCGACCTTGCCGGATGCGAGCGCTTCGTACGCGTGTCCCCATTCGGTGCCGGGCACCGTCTGGAACGTGAGGCCTGTCATCTCCGAGATCGCGCTCAGATAGCCCGCAACAAGCCCCGCATGTCTGCCGTTGCGCATATATTCGATCGGCAGCCAGTTCGCCTCGACCGCGATATGGACGACCGGGTGATCGTTGATCCAGCGGAGCTCTTCTTCGGTAAAGACCGGCCTTCCGCTGACGCTCGCAGCGCCCGTACCGACCGAAATGGTCAGCAGCATCGTCGCCAACACGCAGCGAAACATGCGCCACACGGGGCGATGCGCGAAGAACTTGGCTTCCATGATCAATTCGCTTGGGATAAAGGCACGCGGCGCCCGTGCGGCGGGCGCCGGACGCGCTAGAGACTGGCGGAGGATGGCGTAAACGTGATCGTCAGCTTGTTGCTGTACCTGCCCGGACGCTTCCAGACCGACTGGAATTCCGGCGTCTCGAGTGTCAATGGCGTCGGCGTACAGACGACCGGCACCGAAATACCCGGCAGTGTTACCGAGCGACCGGTGCTGTTGTTCACGCCCTGAAGCCGCACCGTCTCGTTGTTCGGCAGCGCGATCTTCTTGCCCGCGTATGTCAGGCTCGCGGTGTAATCGACACGCGATTCGTAGTTGCCGCTCTTGTCCTGATCGAGCAACACCGAATACTGACCGTTATCGCGCCGGTCGATCGTCAGGCCGTCACTCGCGGACACGTCGAACCACGTGCTCTGCGAGTTGTAGCCGTCGTACAGGCACATGTCGACGTTCGACGTGCCCGCCATCCGGCTGCCGTTCGGCAGCTTGCGCAGCTTGAGGTCTACGGTGGGCGTCGCGCTCGTGAACTCCGGCAGATAAACCTGGATGTTGTTCTTGTCGGTGATGTCCAGCGTGATCGCCGCCTGGAAGACAGCGAGCGTCGGAGACGACGAACCTAAGTTGATCCACTGTCTCAGATTGAGCCGCAGGCTCGCCTTCCAAGTTCCGCCGGACGGGAGTTTCTTCAACTCTGCAGCGGGGATGCTGACTAAGAGCAGGCGTTCGTCATAGATAAGGGTCGTGCAATCGGCATGGAGGGCGTTCTGCGCGAGCTCCATCGGCTTTCGGTTACCCGACACAACCCCAGGAACGACTTGGCCGCTGCAATTCACATGACGTCCGTAATCGTTTGAGCCCTGAAGAGTCAGCACGGCCGTCGCCCCGGTCTTTTCTTCCTTGAACGAAAGCTGGATGTCGGTCGACGTGCCCGCTTTGTCCCATACCTGCTCGGTCGGACATGCGCCGGTCGCCGTGTCGGTGAGCGATTCGCAAGTCCACGAATTTCGCCCCCATTTGTAGGGGGCGCTCGTATCGTACCCACCCGATGCTCTGTGAAAAACCCTGACATCGCCCACCGGCGTACCACGATCTCGCGTGGCTTGCACCGTATCGTTGCGCCCCGCCGGCGGCTCCATGACCGCCGACGCATCGAGCGAGAGCACGCCCAGCATGGCCGCGAGGACAATTGCCCGGCGGCGGATTCGATTGATATGAAGTATATGAATGGCTATTTCCTTAGCTGTTCGGCAATGCACGGCACCTGCCGACACATATCGTGTTCGTCATTGCGACGAGCCGGTCGCGCCTGTGGTCCGCACCCGCTGACGCTTGACGGGCAGCCGGCAGCGCATCAGCGTCGTACCGTCGACGACAAGCAGTTCGCTTTGCCTATGGTCCATTTCGTCAATGACGTTGCCCTGGCTGTCGATCAGCGGCATCGCGCCATTTCGATACGTTGGGGATAAAAACACCTGGCGCCGGTGCAGCGGGCGCCGGACGCGCTAGAGACTGACGGGTGACGGCGTAAACGTGATCGTCAGCTTGTTGCTGTACCTGCCCGAACGCTTCCAGACCGACTGGAATTCCGGCGTCTCGAATGTCAATGGCGTCGGCGTGCAGATAACCGGTACCGACATGCCCGGCAGCAATACCGGACGGCCGACGCTGTTGTTCACGCCCCGAAGCCGTACCGTCTCGTTGTTCGGCAGCGCGATCTTCTTGCCCTCGTACGTCAGACCCAGGGTGTAGTCGACACGCGATTCGTAGTTTCCGCTCTTGTCCGAGTCGAGCAGAACCGAATACTGGCCTTGGCCACGCCGGTCGACCGTCAGGCCATCACTGGCGGACACATCGAACCATGAACTCTGCGAGTTGCGACCGTCATAGAGGCACATATCGACGATCGACGTTCCCGCCATCCGGCTGCCGTTCGGCAGCTTGCGCAGCTTGAGGTCGATGGTGGGGGTCGCGCTCGTGAACTCCGGCAGATAAATCTGGATGTTGTTCTCATCAGTGATGTTCAGCGTGATCATGGCCTGGAAAACGCCGAGCACCGGAGACGTACCAGAGTCGGCCCACTGCCTCAGATTGAGCCGCAGGTTCGCCTTCCAGAGAGTTCCAGCAGACGGGAGCTTCCTCAACTCCGCAGCGGGGATGTGGACGTGGAGCGTGCGCTCTTCATAAGCGATTTGGGGGCAACTGATCCTGGTTTCGGCCTTCGCCATTTGTATCGGCGTTCGAATAGGGGTTGCAAGCGTGGGAATGACATTTCCGTCGCAATCCCGATGAAGCTCGTATGAGGCTTCGCCGGTAAGATTCAGCACAGCCGTCGCCCCGGTCTTTTCCTCCTTGAACGTAAGCTCGATGGTGGTCTGATTGCCCGACAAGCTCCATACCGGTTCGGTCCGACATCCGCCGGTCTCCGTGTTGAGCCACGATTCGCAAGTCCACGAATTTCGCCCCCATTTGAGAGGGTCACTCGTATCGTAGCCACCCGATGCCCAGTTGAAGATCGTGACGGCAGCCGGCTTACCACGATCGCGTGTAGCCTGCACCGTAATGATGCGCCCCGTCGGCGGATTAATCTCCGCCGATGCACCGAGTGAAAGCATACATAGCATGGCTCCCAGGACGCTTGCCCGGCTGTGAAGTCGATTGATCTGAAACATATGAATGGCCATTTCCTTAGGTGTTAGGAATCGCAACGGCAGCACACAGTGCCTTCCGGCGCGCGTCGTGCGCGTCATTGCAACGAGTCGGTCACGCCCGTGGGCCGTGCCTGCATCGCCATCACGTAGCGACGCTCCAGCAGCTTGCGCACGCGGGCCTGCTTGCGCAGCGACTCCGGCAAGACATCCGGCCCAGCCGCTTCGCAGCGCACCTCACCCACCATCAGCAGCACGTCCTGCTGGCGCTTGACGTGCAGCGGGCAGCGCATCAGCGTCGAACCGTCGACGACGAACAGTTCACTTTGCTTCTGATCCATTTCGGCAATGAAGCCGCCCTGGCTGTCGATCAGCGGCATAGCACCGTTGAGAATCACGCCGTCCGACAGCGGCATGCCGCCCTTCGAGAAGGCCTGGCCGACATAGGTGTACGTCACCTTCGCATTGACATTGCGCAGTGCGAGCTGCCCGGGCACCATGAACAGCGTGCGCCTGCCAAGCCCCTCCGTCACGCTCGTCGAACCGGCTGCCGCCTGCGCGCCCGCGTCGCTCACCTCGGTAGTCACCGGTGTAAAGGCCGGCACCGGCAGCAACGCGCGTTGCCCGAAACCCACCTTGATCCGCGCACTCGAATCGCTGCGTACCTCGGCCGCCATGCCGCTGGCATCGGCGCGCTTGCCGACCCGCACCGCAAAGCCCGCGAGCGGATCCGACTGCGATGCGGATGCGCCGAGAAACACGCCCTGCCGCGCTACCGCGAACGACGACGAATAGCTCGCCGTCACTGACGGGGTGTTGCCGCCGCTATCGCGGCTGTAGCTGTTCGCAACCGACCCGGCGACATCGCCGTAGCGCCCCTTCCAGCGCCCTTGCACCGTGCCCGTCAGGCTGTCGACTCCGTCGCCGGACAGGCCAAGCGCAAGCTCCCGGTAGGTATCGTCCTGCCAGTTCCAGTTTCGGTCTAGCGTGTAGTGCGTCTTCGTGCTGTTGCGATCCGTGCGAACGTCTACGCCCGCCGAGGTGTAGGCGGACTCGCGCCGCGCCTGCATTTCAGGCTCGGCCATCGACAGCGTCACGCCGACGTAGCCACCGTAATCGTTGCGCGCGCTCGCGTTGCGGTTCGCGTACGCACCAATCCGCAGGTTCGCGCTGATCTTGCGCCACGTCAGGGACCGGGAAAGAGCAACCTGAAGCGCGCGCGACATCCGGTTTCCCTGATGAGCAACGGGTGTCGCCCATGGGCGATCCGACAGGTCGGCCGGGCGGTAAGGCGACTGCCCGGCGCTCTTGTTGTATGTGTAGCCGAGCATTGCCGACCAGCTTCCGAGCGGCAAGGACACGTTCGCGTTCAGCATGTCGTAGCAACCAATGTCGCGATACGAAACCGCCAGACCGCTGCACGCCGCGCCGCGCATCTGGTAGCGATACACGCTCCATGACACGCCGTTGGTAAACGATATCTGTTGCGTGTTGCCGCGCGACCCCTCGTTCCCGGCGAAGAACGAGCCACCAGCGGAAAGTACTCCCTGGGGAAATGCATGACGCCACTCCAGCGCCGTTTCGTTGTACACATGTCGGCCGACGCTCGCGATGCCGCTCGTCAGCGCCATGTCGCGCAACAACGGGATCCGCATGCCGGCAGCCGTGGCCATGCTGTCCGACACATCCCTGCTGGACGTGCGGCCGGCCTGTGCAAACCATTGCCGCGTGCGCGAATTGACACCGCCACCTGTCTTTGTGAATGGAGTCGTCTGCGTGCGCGCCTGCACGCCATTCTCGAATATGCGCAGCGTCAGCGGATACGTACCTTCCGGAAAGCGCGACGTATCGAGCGCATTGACACCGGCCTTCATATAGACCGTCCCGAGCAGCTCTTGCCCCCGGTACGCATCGATGCGCGAGTCGCGCGACAGCAGCAAAGTGACCGGCGTTCCCTGCTGTACGACTTCCGGATTCACATAGGCCAGCGTCGTTCCGACGCGCACGCCGTCGAGCGTGCCGACCGGCAGCATCGTGAACCCGAAGTTGCCCCCAAGCGCGCTCGCAAGGTTGCGGTTGTCCATTCGGCCAGCCTGCGCGTAGTGCTCGGTGCCGAGATCGTGGCGGTAGTAGAGATCCCGAAGCAGGATCTGGCTGTCCGATCCCCGTGAATAATCCGAATGGGTAAAGCTCCAGTTTCCACCGACGAAGCTTGCCGGCGTGAGGCCAAGCGCACCCGTGCCAGACACGGACAGACTGTTGTAGCCGCGCCCGCCCGACAGATTGATCGTCTGCTGATGGATCAGCGCGTTTTCCGTCATCGGCGACGGCTCGCGAAAGCGCTGGTCGCGCTCTTCAGTGTTCACCCAGTCACGCGAGAGGAACAACTCGATGTTCCCGTCGCTTTCGTCGTAGATCACAGACGCACTGTCCGTGTCGACATACCCGCAGCCGTTCATGCCTGCCGGCCCTGCGCAAGCGAGGTTGCCGTTGCGCGCCATCGTCATCGACAGCGCGTCGCCGATCAGCGACATGTCCGCAGCCGGATCGATCTGCGAACCGAGCGCGCGCAACAGAGGCGCAGGATCCTCGAATCGCACGGTGTCGGGCGTCACGAAGACGTGAAACAAGCCAAGCGACTTGCCGAGAAAATTGACGTCGATACGTTCGTCGTGCCCCGTCATGATGTCCTCGAAGCCCGGCGGCACAGCCGACGCGGCGTATACGGAGGACGCGGAGCCCATCACACATAAAGCGCTCAGGCATGCGACAACGGTTTGCTTGAGGTCGAATGGAATCATGCGGAAACAGGAAATTGTTTCAAAAGACAAAAAAAAGGGCGCGTCGCTCGGACGCGCCCGTCGATAAACAGGGCGCGCTACTCAGACGCGCCCGTCGATACTGCGAAGAGGCTTAGGGAGTCGCAGCGCTCTGCGTGAGGATCACGCTGACGAGGCCTTGATAGTTGCCGGACGCCGTTACGGCTTCGACAGTCTTCTGACCGATGGACAGCGGCAGCACGTTCGAACCCTGTGCCAGTTCACCGGGGAAGAGTTCCGCAGTCTTCAGCGTCGCCGCTGTCGTGCTCAGCTCCGTGTCGCCCAGCGAAACCGCCAGCGGGATTTCCTTCGCGCCTGGGCTCGTCTGGTTCTTCAGCAACGGCGCGGTCGCGAGGCGGATCTGCAGATCCTTCGCCTTGTCGTTCGTGAAGATCTTCGTGTTCACCACAGCGGCCTGAAGACCCGAACCGGGCAGATATTGCATCTGCATGGTCGTCGGCAGTGCCGAGCCGTCCGCCGACAGCATTTCGAGTGTCGTGTCGACGTTGGCGGTGACGGTGATGTCCTTTTGAACGGCGTGAGCCGACATCGACATCAGGGCGGCAGCAGCTGTTGCGGCAGCGATCGAAACGTATTTCAGCATTGGTTAGTCCTTCTGGTTAGTTGAAACATTGATATGACCCGTTTGGGTTTCGTTGTTCGCGCTCGGCGCGCTTATCGCGTCGACGGAATGCGTACGCACAACTTTCTGCTGTACATCCGCCATTCCCTCCACTCGATATCGGATTCGCACGTAAGGTGCGGAATTCAGTCCGTCCATCCTGAACTGCTGGCCTGGATAGACACTGCGTTCAAATTTCACCCACTGGCATGACGCTTCTTCTTGGCTGGTCTGGCACACACCAGCGTCAACCAGGCCGATCCTCACGTTGCCGGTATTGCTCAGAATGCCGTTCGATACATCGAAATCGGGCACAGGCGTCTTGGGCAACACACGAATGAGTGGTGCCCACACGAGGCTGAAGTTGACCTTGCCGGACACATCGCCTTTCGATGCGGAGTCGTCGTCGGACGGCGCCGCCGCTGGTTGCAGATAGACGCGATACAGCACCTCCTTCTGCGGCGTGCCCAGCGGAATCACCCGCACGAGCCGCGTGCCACCGGCCGGCAATGCGAACTTTGCCGGCGAGATCACGATCGCGTCGTCGCCGGAACTCATGCTGACCTCCTCGCGCTCGTGATCCGTCGCCGGGTCGATCACGCGTTTCGCGATTACTTTCACGTATTGCGTTGTGTCGGATTTCGAATAGATGCGCAGCTCCGCGGTCTGGTCCTTGTCGGCCCCGATCGACGCCGCCATCGGATAAACCAACATGTTTGCTCTGGCGACCGGCGAGACAATCGATATTGCGATACCGGAGATTAATGCTGCGGCAATACGGCATCCATCTTCAAATATTATCTTCATAACTTATTAATAAAAAATCCTGCATCGCTCATGTTTTCATCGTTCCATTTAGGCGCCGTTTTCAGAAACAGATTTAGACCACAGGAAACCATCCATCCATTGAGATACAACGCTTTTGCGATGTAATATTTAGGTGGGATTTTTACCAATAGCTCGGATTATGTATATAAGAATTGGACTAAAAATTCCAGATGATTACGTCATGTACTCGGCCGAAGTCGCAGCCGGGCCTGCAATTGCCTACGAACCAAGCTATTGCGTACGGCGGGAGGCAGAGAGGCAGCATCACTGCCACAGAAAATAAGCCGAAGCTGCTCTCAAGGCCGCCAAACTTGATTGGCTGGCGAATGCGCGGTGAAATGCGGAACAGCTGAGTGAGTTGACCTCAGGTGACCGCACGCATTCTCGGCTTGATAACTCCGTGATGCGTGTGAACTCTCGCGTAGATCTATAGCTCGGCACGCTATGAAGATGCAGCGCGTTTTAATACTCAAAGGCAATGATGAGAGTGATCTATCAATCCAGCCAACGACTCAAAAGCATCTAGAAGATCCAGGTCGATTCGAGATATCAGCTACAAGAGTGAACTATCGATACAGCATTATTCTCAGGCTAATGCCCCATGAAATTAGCTCGTTCCAGGCACCAATGAAAACCCTTTTAAGACTTCAACAAGCACTTATCTTGTGTTGGTGAAACCTCAGTGCAGCCTGCCATAATTGACAAAATTTTTTAGTATGGAGATAGTTATTTCGTTTTCAGGTGTACTTTTAGCAAAAATACCTAATATTTTCAAAAACAAATAAATGATGATATTTTCATGAAGACAGATAAAAATGCCCACTTAAAAAAGAAAAATTAATTGGATATATGCAGAAATAAGCTAATCACGCAAAAAAAATCGCCACACCCACTCTGGACAAGACGCCAACAATGCCTGGACTCACGCCGTCAAGGTTATCGTTGAACCTCGCGGTAGGCGTGTGGCGAATCTTGGCGGTGGGAATGGAATCTACTCGCTGACCTAGCACACGGCGAGGGCTAAAAAGGTGACAAAAGTCGACTTTGCGGCTGAGATGGAGAGGCCAGAGAGCACACAGCAGGCCTGGATTCGTGCAGGGCGATGCGATCCATACCAAGGTGTATCTGGCAGCAACGACATTGTGTTTCATGGTGCATTGATCCATCAGCCTGCTTTGCAGAAGCTCGCTGCTTGCCGTTCACTGGGGCAGGCTTGATCGTCAAGTACGCATGGTGGAGGACATCAATGTTGCGAACTCCAATTAGCATTTGTGCGGCTACTTTTTCTCTCTCTTTCCCAAGCTCAGAGTAATCGAAACAGCGCGGGTGCTCACAGGCTTGAGCGCCAATGGATTCTTGGATGTCTCCAGCACTTCACTGTGGGAGGCGCGTAAAGCCTATGAAGGTGTTGAAGAGCTGTCCAGCGACTTGGCTTTCTGTGATCAACGGATCCACCTGCAGTGCGCTCCTATTTGGGCACTATATGCATGTAGTCCCACCTCAATGACTGCTCAGCCTATCGGTGCACGCAGAGGCAGCTGTTTGAGGTGGTACGCGTAAAGCCGAGCAGCCGGATGGCTGGAAATGGACCGGATCTCAACGATCCGTGTTGGTGATTGCTGCCGTTCAGGCCTTGGATCACGAGTGACTCAGATCAGCCTTACGCAGTCCACTGATTATTCATCACTAAGGCTTCTACATTTGGCGTTGCGCTCACGCTGGTAAACCATTGAATTTTCAAAAAAAAAAAAAAAAACGCTCATAACGAGCGTTTTTATGAAGGAAAGGGGTTTGCGACTTTCATGTCGAAACTCCCTTCCAGAAAGCCGTATGGATACTAAGCCATTGTTTACGGCTTTAACACCCAGAACAGCTAGGCATCAATTCACGGCAGCGCCGGATTCGTACCAAGTCTTGATCAGGTTGCGCTCGTCTTCAGACAGAGCACCAGGATTGCCAAAAGGCATCTTCTTCAACTGAACCACCTGTTGGTAGATCTGCTGGGCATGCGACTTCACCGCTTCGGGAGAATCCAGACGGACACCCTTTTGCTGGATGGCAGTGCCATGGCAAACCACGCAGTGCTGCTGGAAGATGGCATTGACCTTGGCAAAGCCTTCGCCACCAGCAGCTGCAGGGGCTGCTGCGGGAGCTGTACCTTCGGCTACTGGAGCTGCCGGAGTTGCAGCCTGCTCGGCAGCAGGTGCTGCAGGAGTGGCAGCCACGGGAGCAGGAGCAGCCGCAGGAGCGGGCTTGAGCCAAACGAACACGGCCAACAGAGCAGCCACGCCGACAGCAGCGTAAGGCCAGGGGTGGCTGTTGCGACCCAGCTTGTAGCCGTGACGCATCACGAAGAATTGGCGAATTGCAGCGCCGGCAAACATCATGCCGATCAGCACCAGCCAGTTCATCTTGTGGCTATACAGCCAGCCATAGTGGTTGGACAACATGGCGAACAGCACGGGCAGCGTGAAGTAGGTGTTGTGCACGCTACGCTGCTTGGCACGTTGACCATGGCGGGGATCCACAGGCTCGCCGGCCTTCAGGGAAGCCACCACCTTGCGCTGGCCAGGGATGATCCAGAAGAACACGTTGGCGCTCATGGAGGTCGCGAGCATCGCACCCATCAGCAGGAAAGCTGCCTGGCCGGGGAAGATGTGGCAGGCCAGATAAGCTGCGATACACACCAGCACCAGAACCATGGCACCGACCGTGGCGTCGCCATTCTTCTTCTGACCGAAAGTGCGGCAGACGAAGTCATACAGCAGCCAGAATACGACCAGGAAGCCCAGAGCCGAAGCCACGGCAGCGCCGGCGCTCATGGCATTGGCATCACCGGGGGTGACCAGGTAGATGTTGGCGTTCCACAGGTAGGAAACCGTCAGCAGGGCAAAACCGGACAACCATGTGGTGTAGCTTTCCCAGTAGAACCAGTGCAGGTGATCCGGCATCTTGGGAGGAGACACGTTGAACTTGACGGGGTGGTAGAAACCACCGCCGTGCACAGCCCAGAGTTCGCCGGAGACGCCCTGCTTTTTCAGGTCGTCGTCCACGGGCGGCGTCAAGCTGCTGTCCAGGAACACAAAGTAGAAGGATGAACCGACCCAGGCAATGGCGGTGATGACGTGGAGCCACCGCAACAGCAGGCCGGCCCAGTCGAGAATGTAGCTTTCCATAGCTCTCAACCTTGGCAGCGTGGGGCTGCCGAACAACCTGCTCACCACTGCGGGCGCTCTGAGCAGAAGAAAAGGCCGCGCTCCCGTACGTTACGCACGAGGCACCGCTGCGACCATTCTGTCGACCGAAAGTGTATGCAATTTTTGGTGCCGAGTGCAGCCACTCTAGGGTTAATCACCCTAGTGATTTCCCTAGGGATTAGATCCAGAGCAAATCTGGCGCCATGAATTTCTGGCAGAAAAGATTCACCAATGCGCCTGAAAAGTCGCAAAAATCAGACAGTTTGGAGCTTTTGCTGCAAAAGCTGGGCCGCCACGGCCACCGCGATCACTTCTGGCTCCTTCCCCGTGATCCCAGGTACCCCTATCGGGCAGGTGATATGGGCCAGTTCCTCATCTGTAAAGCCGCGTTCGCGCAGGCGTCGGCTGAAAGTTGCCCATTTGGTCTTGCTGCCGATCAAGCCCACGAAAGGCAGATCTCCGCGCTCACGCTGGCGCTTGAGGCACTGAGCCACAATTTCCAGATCCTCCGCGTGGCTGAAGCTCATGATCAGCACCTGGGTCTGCGCTGGCAGCTCATCGACAGCGGCCTGCACCGGATCGGAATGCTCGCAAAGCACGCCGACCTGTTCCTCTGCGGGAAAGACGGCATCGCGGCTGTCCACCCAGATCACGCGATAAGGCAGGCTGCGCAGAATGCGCACCAGTGCATGACCGACATGGCCCGCGCCAAACAAGGCTACGCAATTCGATGGAACAGGCAGCAAAGGCTTGAGCAAATGACGCTGTCCGCTCTCAAAAAAAGAGAACTGCAGCTCCAATGCACCACCGCAGCATTGCCCCAGACTGGGACCGAGGGCGTATCGCTGGACATGGTTTGAAGGTGTCTCACCTCCCGCATCGCGCCACTGGCTGAGCAATTGCTGTGCCTGTGCTATCGCCTGCCATTCCAGATGACCGCCGCCGATCGTCCCCAACACCTCGTCAGCGAATACAGCCATCCACGCGCCCTGCTCACGCGGCACAGAGCCGCGTGTGGCGTGAACCTGTACCCAGCACAGGGGCTGGTGATCCAGACGGCTCAGAATCTTTTCGTAGGTTTCACTCCACATGGGCAAGCTTGTCTCTGGTCTTATATGGCACAGAGGTCCATCTTCCCCCATATCCGAGGAAGCGGTAGAAGCTCCTTGATATGAACAGCCTAATGCCATGCGAATAGCCCACGCCTGTTTCATCTGCTTGCCAGCACCGCCTGTTTCAGCACTCAGCCACGCAGTTTTCAGGATACGCTTGGCGACTATGTCCGAATCCCCCGCCTCCCTGCCCTCGCTCCCATTGCGCAAGAAAGCCTGGCTCTGGGCCTGCGCCGCGGTGTCTGCCGCCTGCCTGCTGACCGCCTGCCAGACACCGCCCGGTGGCGGTATTTCGTCCGCCCCCTCCACACCCACGGTCTCCAAGGCCTATCGCAGGGATGCGGCCCAGCATTTGTATGACCGCAATGCAGACCGCATCTACAAGGGCATGCTGCCCCCCATGCTGTATGCGATTGGAGTGCTACAGGTCCAACTTGATAGCCAGGGCCGTATCCGCAATCTTCACTGGATGCGCAAGCCCTCGCATGCGCCCGAGGTCGTCGCCGAGATCGAGCGCACGGTACGCGCTGCGGCCCCATTCCCCGCGACCGGCAGCCGTTCCACTGTGACCTATACCGATACCTGGCTCTGGGACAGATCGGGGCGCTTTCAGCTCGACACACTATCCGAAGGCCAGCTGGGTCAGTGATGTGCCGGCTGGCGCCCCCAGCACACAGTACCCACAAAAAAACCGGCTCTGGGCCGGTTTTTTTGTGGGCAGGAGTCTGGCTCCTGCGCTGCGTGATTACTCCACGACCTTGGTGATCTTCGTGCCTTGCAACGAGACTCCAGCTTCCAGACCGGCATTGGTCAGCACATAGCTGGTCACAGGCGCCTGGGCGGTAGTGGTGTCGATGCTGCCATTGGCGCCGATCTTGCCGGCGGCCACTGTTGCATCGGCTCCTACGGACCAGCCATTGCTGCTGACGAACTTGTCCAGCGCTTCCTGGGTATTGAACACATAGATCACAGCCTTGGACTGACCGCCAGCCTGCCAGCCGATGGAGGCACCCGTGGTGCTGTAGTAACCACGGTTATGACCGCCCACACGCAACACACCACGGCCATGCTCCACGCCCACGACAAAGCTGCCGCCGATGACCGATGGGAAGATCAGCACGCCTCGGGCACGCTGCACCATTTCACGTGAGCCGGGGGCAGTCTGGTACAGGCGCTCCAGCGCGGCATTGGCACGGGTATTGATGGTGGTTGCATCAGCGCGAGGGGCCGACGATGTCTCGGGCTTGGTAGTCGTGCAGGCAGTCATGGATACAACACCGGCCACTACAGCAGCAGCCAATGCCAAAGAACGCATAGAGATTTGTCGCATGTCTATTCCTTTCATGGATGAATGTGTCCGCACATTCCAAAGTTGTGGAAGGCCTGCATGAGGCTCGATGGTCGCCGTTGATCCCTCAATCCGGCACCCCTCAAGACAAGGTTGAACTGATCCTAGTGGCCTGAGCCACCAAATAAACCCTGCTGCGCCAGATTGCGCCTTTGACCTACAAAGCGCAAGCCCATTTATCAAAAAGAACCCACATACCCGTCAGACCCTATCCCGCAAGCCTCTCACCGCGGCGCAAGACTGACAACTGCGCCCAGGTCTGCCTGGAAATGACACAAAGCAAGCCAATTCGGCGCTAGCATTCTCGGAGTGCCACCAGCATTGATGACGGGATATTCATGAAGTTCTGGAATTACGTTCACCACCCACGCGCAGCCATGGTGTTGTTGCGCATCACTCTGGCCTTGCTGATTCTGTTTCATGGCTGGGCCAAGATCCGCCATGGCATTGGCGGTATCGAGCAGATGATCGAAGCACGCGGCGCGCCTGGCTGGCTGGCCTATGCCGTGTATCTGGGCGAGGTGGTGGCGCCACTGCTGCTGTTGGTGGGACTATGGGTCGTCCCAGCGGCTTTGGTGATTGCCATCAATATGCTGGTGGCGTTTTTTCTGGTGCACACCAAACAGGTGCTGATGCTGCAAAGCTCGGGTGGCTGGGCCCTGGAGCTGCAGGCTTTCTTCTTTGTCACGGCCCTGGTCGTGGCCATGGGCTCATCCAGGGACTGATACACAACAGCAAAAACAAGAGCGGCTTGCGCTTGGCATTGCTTGATTTCAAAGCTAAACAACCCTGAAATGAAGAAATAGCCGGCGCAAGCCGCTCTTGTTTTTGAAGGCTTCTTCAACAAGAAGCCTTGGCGATCAGGAACCGCGGTAAGTGGAGTAGCTCCAGGGGCTGACCAGCAGAGGCACATGATAGTGCTGCTCGACATTGGCCACGCCGAAGTCCAGGCTCACCTTGTTCAGGAAGCTGGGCTCAGGCAGCTCAACGCCACGGGCCTTGAAATAAGCAGCCACATCGAAAGTCAGGCGGTAGGTGCCGACCTTCAGCGTGTTGTTGTCGAACAGAGGCGCATCGGTACGACCGTCGTGATTGAGCACCAGGCTCTTGATCAGCGTGGCCTTGTCGCCTTCGGTGGAAAACAGTTCAACGGCCATGCCAGCTGCGGGGCAGCCGTTCATGGTGTCGAGAACGTGGGTGCTCAGTCCCATGGAAATCTCCTCATGGACAGTTCAAACCTGCCCTGGTTGTTGCAATAACCAAGAACGTGGGCGCAGACACCCCCGTCTTAGACGATCAAAGTGTATACAGTTTCTGTACTCGATCAAAGGCAGTACAGACTTGACTTCTAGGCACATACCCGCAAAGGCCCTGCCAGTCTCGTTTCGGCACAAGTCAGCGCTTCTAAACTATGGGCTCGCATGAGCCTCATGCATCCTGACTCATCCAAGGAGACTCCCATGCAATTACGCGCCACCGCCCTGGCGAGCAGCCTGCTCATTGCCATCGCCAGCCTGGCCGCGTGCAGCAGCACGCCCTCGGACACTACAGCCACCAATGCCGGCCCCTCTTCCAGGACCGCAGTTTCCGCAGCTCCGGCACCAGCCTCCCAGACAGCCAGCGCCCGGGCTGCCGCTGCAGCCTATGACTTCGACATGGACGTGTTCCATCCGGTGGAAGCCAAAAACGGCATGGTTGCCACCGAGCAGGAGCTGGCCACGCAGATCGGCGTGGACATCCTGAAGGCCGGCGGCAATGCCGTGGACGCGGCAGTGGCCGTGGGCTTTGCACTGGCCGTGGCCCTGCCCAATGCCGGCAACATCGGCGGCGGCGGCTTCATGATGGTGCACGACGCCAGGAGCGGCAAGGACATCGCTCTGGACTTCCGCGAAGTGGCCCCCAAGGGCGCCTCACGCAATATGTATCTGGATGACAAGGGCAATGTCATCGACGGCAAGTCGCTCTACACCCACTATGCCGTGGGCGTGCCCGGCACCGTGGCGGGCATGACGCATGCACTTTCGCGCTGGGGTTCGATGCCTTTGTCCAAGGTGATGGCGCCGGCCATCGCGCTGGCCGAAAAAGGCTACCCCGTCAGCGTGACCCTGGCCAAGACACTGGACCAGGAAAAGAAGAATATGGGTCAATGGCCCGCCACCCAGGCCATCTTCTGGAAAGGCAGCACCCCCCTGAAGGCCGGCGACCGCCTGGTGCAGAAAGACCTGGCCCGGTCCATGCGCCTGATCAGCCAGCAAGGCGCCACGGCCTTCTACCAGGGCGCAATCGCACAGAAGATTGCCGCCGAGATGGCGCCGCATGCCAATGCCCTCACACTGCAGGATCTGCGTGACTACAAGGTGGTGGAGCGCGAACCCGTGCGCGGCAGCTACCGTGGTTACCAGATCGTGACCATGCCGCCGCCGTCGTCGGGCGGCGCGCACCTGCTGCAGATCCTCAACATGATGGAACGCTGGCCCATGAACCAGTGGGGCGCTGACAGCGCGCAAAGCGTGCACTATATGACCGAGGCCATGAAGCTGGCCTACGCCGATCGCTCCGAGTACCTGGGCGATCCGGACTTCGTGAAGATTCCGCTCAAGGGGCTGACATCCAAGCGTTATGCCGAATCGCTGGCAGCAGGCATCAAGCCGCAGCAGGCAAGGCCCAGTCAGGACATCAAGCCCGGCAAGCCCCAGCCCTATGAAAGCGACCAGACCACGCATTACTCCGTGGTGGACAAGGCCGGCAACGCCGTGGCCGTGACTTATACGCTGAACACCAACTTCGGCAGCGGCATCGTGGCCAAGGGTACGGGCATCGTGCTCAACAACGAAATGGATGACTTCTCGGCCAAGCCCGGCGTGGCCAATGCCTATGGCCTGGTGGGCGGCGATGCCAACGCCGTACAGGCCGGCAAGCGTCCGCTGTCCTCCATGACGCCCACCCTGGTGCTCAAGGATGGCAAGCCCGCCCTCGTCACCGGCAGCCCCGGCGGCGCGCGCATCATCACCGCGGTGCTGCAGCAGATCGTCAACTACATCGACTACGGCATGAACCCGCTGGAGGCGGCAGCCACGCCGCGCTTCCACCACCAGTGGACGCCCGATGAGCTGCGTATCGAAAAAGGTTTCAGTGCCGACACCCTGGCCCTGCTCAGGCAATGGGGACACAAGGTCGCTCTCAAGCCCTCCATGGGCCGCACGCAGACCATAGAGATTCGTGACGGCAAGCTGCTTGGTGCCTCCGACCCGCGCAACCCTGATGGCAAGACCATGGGCTACTGAGCCATTTCATCGCACTCAAAAGCAAAAAAGCCGCGCTCCCCCGAGCGCGGCTTTTTCTATGGGCGGCTATCGCCGTACGCGTAGCTTCGCCGCCCTCCCCACCTAAGCTGTCTTATTCGGCCTTCTGACCGATTTCGAAGTTGGCCTGGATTTCCAGGGCACGCACCATGCCAGAGTGATCCCAGGCAGCGCCACCGTGGGCCACGCAGCTGTTGAACAGCTCTTGTGCCTGGGCAGTGTTGGGCAGCGACACGCCCAGTTGGCGAGCGCTGGACAGAGCCAGGTTCAGGTCCTTCTGGTGCAGAGCGATACGGAAGCCTGGATCGAAAGTACGCTTGATCATGCGTTCGGCGTGCACTTCCAGAATCTTGGAAGAGGCAAAACCGCCCAGCAGGGCTTCACGCACGCGAGCTGGGTCGGCACCGGCACGCGATGCGAACAGCAGGGCTTCGGCCACGGCTTCGATGTTCAGAGCCACGATGATCTGGTTGGCCACCTTGGCGGTCTGGCCGTCGCCGTTGCCGCCGACCAGAGTGATGTTCTTGCCCATCTTGTCGAACAGGGGCTTGACGCGCTCGAAGGCTGCGTCAGGGCCGCCGACCATGATGGACAGCGTGCCATTCTTGGCACCGACTTCGCCGCCGGAGACGGGAGCGTCCAGATACTGGGCGCCCACGGCTTCGATGCGCTTGGCAAAGTCCTTGGTCGCCACGGGCGAGATGGAGGACATGTCCACCACAATCTTGCCGGAGCTGCCCTTCAGGCCTGCTGCCACGCCGTCTTCACCGAACAGCACCTTCTCCACGTCGGGAGTGTCGGGCACCATGATGAAGATGATGTCGGCACGCTCGGCCACACCGCGAGCAGTGGTGCACTGCGTGGCGCTGGTTTCGGCGATGTTGGCGGGCACCTTGCCGTGTGTGTTGACGAACAGCTGGTGACCAGCAGCAATCAGATGGCCGCACATGGGCGCACCCATGATGCCCAGACCGATAAAGCCCAACTTGAGGGACGATGCGTTCATGGTTGTACTCCTAGATTTTTTGGATACTCGAATTCGATAGCTGACAGCGCTTTTTCAGCAAGCGCTGCAGGCATATTTGGCTTAGGCAGCGACAGCGGTCTTCTTCCAGCCGCCGATCTTTTCCAGCCAGCCCAGACCCGACTCGGTGCCGTTCGCAGGCTTGTATTCGCAGCCGATGTAGCCGTCGTAGCCGATGCGGTCCAGGTGTGTGAACAGGAAGGGGTAGTTGATCTCGCCCGTACCAGGTTCGTTGCGACCGGGGTTGTCAGCCAGCTGGATGTGACCGATGCGGGCCAGCTGCTTTTGCATGGTGGCAGCCAGTTCGCCTTCCACGCGCTGAGCGTGGTAGATGTCGTACTGCACGAAAGCGTTGTCGGCACCGACTTCGTCCAGGATGGACAGAGCCTCATCCGTGCGGTTCAGGTAGAAACCGGGGATGTCGAAGGGGTTGATCGGCTCGATCAGCAGGCGGATGTTGGCGGCGCTCAGGGCGGCGGCAGCAAAGCGCAGGTTTTCGACAAAGGTACGGCGCACCACGGCAGCGTCGGCACCCGCAGGAACCTTGCCAGCCAAGCAGTTGAGCTGGGGCACGCCCAGAGCGTGGGCATAGGTCACGGCCTTGGCCACGCCAGCACGGAATTCGTCCACGCGTGTGGGGTCGCAGGCAATGCCGCGCTCGCCCGCATCCCAGTCACCTGCGGGCAGGTTGTGCAGAACGATCTTCAGGCCAGTGGCGTCCAGACGTTCCTTGATCTCTTCCACGGTGTGAGCGTAGGGAAAGAGGAATTCCACGGCTTCAAAGCCTGCGTTTGCGGCACGTTCAAAACGCTCGAGGAAAGGCACCTCGGTGAACAACATGCTCAGGTTGGCTGCAAAACGGGGCATGGTCTTGTCTCCAGATATCTCGTCAAAAAGGGAAAAGGACAGAGCCCTGGCTCTGTCCTTGGATGCTGTTAGTCCAGCAGAGCCAGTGCGCTTGGCGCGTCGGCCTTTTCGGTGGCCAGGTCTTCGAACTCAACCACGTTGTCGATTTCGGCGCCCATGGAGATGTTCGTCACACGCTCCAGGATGCATTCGATCACCACAGGTGTCTTGTGCTCGGCCATCCAGGCTTCGGCCTGTTGCATGGCGGGAGCAAAGTCTTCGGCGCGGTGAACGCGGATGGCCTTGCAACCCAGACCTTCAACGACCTTAACATGGTCAACACCGTAGCCACGGGTCGCTTCACCCTCATCCGTGTTGATATTGTCGAACGCCAATTGCACGCAATAGTCGATCGAGAAAGCGCGCTGAGCTTGACGGATCAGACCCAGGTAGCTGTTGTTCACCAGCACGTGAACATAGGGCAGCTTGAACTGCGCGCCAACTGCCAGCTCTTCGATCATGAACTGGAAGTCGTAGTCGCCGGACAGGGCCACGATCTTGCGCTTGGGGTCGGCAACGCGCACGCCCAGGGCGGCGGGAGTGGTCCAGCCCAGAGGGCCTGCCTGGCCGCAGTTGATCCAGTTGCGTGGCTTGTACACGTGCAGGAACTGGGCACCGGCGATCTGCGACAGACCGATGGTGGACACGTAAGTCGTGTCGCGGTCCAGCGAGTTGTTCATGCACTGGTACACGCGCTGGGGCTTCATCGGCACGTTGTCGAAGTTCGTCTTGCGCAGGAACTCGACGCTGTTCTTGCGACCCTGGCACTCGGCCACCCAGGCGCTGCGATCCTTGAGCTTGCCAGCAGCCTTCCACTCCTTGGCCACGGCAACGAATTGCTCCAGAGCAGCCTTGGCGTCGGAGACGATGCCGTAGTCGGGGGCGAACACGCGACCGATCTGTGTGGGCTCGATGTCCACGTGGATGAACTTGCGGCCCTTGGTGTAGACCTCAACGGAGCCGGTGTGGCGGTTGGCCCAGCGGTTGCCGATACCGAACACGAAGTCCGAAGCCAGCATGTTGGCGTTGCCGTAACGGTGGCTGGTCTGCAGACCGCACATGCCGACCATCAGAGGGTGATCGTCAGGGATGGTGCCCCAGCCCATCAGCGTGGGGATCACGGGCACGTTCAGGATCTCGGCCAGCTCGGTCATCAGGTCGGAAGCGTCGGCGTTGATCACACCGCCGCCGGAGACCAGCAGAGGACGCTCGGATTCGTTGAGCATCTCGATCGCCTTCTCGGCCTGCTTGCGCGAAGCGGTGGGCTTGTAAGCGGCCAGAGGTTCGTAGGTGTCGATGTCGAATTCGATTTCAGCCAGTTGCACGTCGATGGGCAGATCGATCAGCACAGGACCTGGACGGCCGGAGCGCATCAGGTGGAAGGCTTGCTGGAATGCGCGGGGCACTTGGGCAGGCTCCAGCACCGTGGTGGCCCACTTGGTGACGGGCTTGGCGATGGAAGCGATGTCCACAGCCTGGAAGTCTTCCTTGTGCAGACGCGAGCGGGGAGCTTGGCCGGTAATGCACAGGATTGGGATGGAGTCAGCGCTGGCCGAGTACAGGCCGGTGATCATGTCGGTGCCAGCGGGGCCGCTGGTGCCGATGCACACGCCGATATTGCCGGCCACCGCACGGGTGTAGCCTTCAGCCATGTGGCTGGCGCCTTCGACGTGACGGGCCAGAATGTGACCGATGCCGCCGTGGTTCTTCATTGCAGCGTACAGCGGGTTGATGGCCGCGCCGGGCACACCAAACGTCACGGTTACACCTTCTTTTTCGAGCACCAGGACTGCGGCGTCGATTGCTTTCATTTTGGCCATGAGGGTCTCCTAAAAACTTGGTTGAACTTTAGTCAAGACCTTTGCTTGCTGGAAGCCGCTCTCAGACCATAAAATTTATTCCACCCAAGAATAAATAGGAGATGAACCCATGGACAGACTCGACGCCATGCACATGTTTGTGCGGGTGGTGGAAACCGGTAGTTTCACCAAGGTGGCTCAGGAGTTCGCCACCACCCAGCCCACCGTCACCAAGCAGGTCGCAGCCATGGAGGCGCGCCTCAAGGTGCGTCTGCTCAACCGCAACACACGCGGCGTGAGCATGACCGAGGCGGGTGCGCTCTACTATGAAAAGTGCAAGATCATCGTCAACGATGTGGCCGAGGCCGAAAACGTCGTCAAGGTACGCCAGACCCATGTGCAGGGGCAGTTGCGCATCGGCAGCTCGGTGGCGTTCGGCCGCCGCGTGCTGATTCCCCTGGCCATGGAATTCATGAAGCAGAACCCCCAGGTGCAGGTGGATCTGAGCTTCGAGGACCGCTACACCGACCTGGTGGCCAACGGCATCGACGTGGCACTGCGCCTGGGCAAGCTGGCCGATTCATCGCTGGGTGCGCGCATGCTGGGTATCAATCCCTGGGTGCTGGTGGCATCCAACACCTATCTGCGCAAACACGGCACGCCGCGCCGCCCCTCTGACCTCAAGGAGCACTCCACGCTGATCTACAGCAGCGTGCAAGGCAACGACATCTGGCGCCTGCGCAATGCCAGCGGCGAGCCGGTGTCGATCCCCGTGACCGGGCGCCTGCGCTCCAACAATCTCTCGGCTCTGCTGGCTGCTGCGCGCTCGCACATGGGCATTGCTGCCCTGCCCCGCTACGTGGCCCACGACTCCCTCAAGGACGGCCGCGTGGTGGAAGTGCTCAAGACCTGCCGCCTGCATGAGCAGGAAATTCACGCCGTCTATCCCTCGCCGCGCCTGGTGCCGCAGAAGGTGCAATCCTTCATCGCCTTTCTGCAGGGCAAGTTTGACGATGCCTGGTGGGAGGATCTCCCTCGCGGCGGCTGACTTGGCCCGGTATTCCGGTATCGCCCCTTGTGACCACGCCGGTGACGGCAAGCTCTTGGGGCTGGCAGTTGCACCGCAGAGTGCAACTGCATCGTCATCACTTTTACGGCAACGTGTTTGAGCGTAGTGCTGAAAGCGCGCAGCGAGTTTTGCCGTACAGCCACAAGAGCTTGACGGCGCAGGTTGCCCGCAGCGAAGCGGAGGGACGTGGGCAGTAGGGCAGTGCTCTTTGCCTACTTTCTGGCACGCCAGAAAGTAGGTCGCCCGCCGGGGCGAAATCCCGGCCTCTACCGGTCGAACAGGCATACCGTCAAAACTGCTCAGACGCCGCCAAACGAGTGAGAGCGCTGGCCCTGCTTGAATCTGAAATCCTTATCACTCTCAAAAACAAAGCAGCTACCGCTTGATGAGCCGTAGCTGCAGATTGTTTTCGCGTTGAAACTGTTGGATAGCCTGCGCAAGCAGCTATCCAATTTGATGCCTTCAGAGAATCAGAATCGCGCGGAAGTCGTTCACATTGGTGTGGGTGGGGCCGGTCACGACCAGATCGCCCAGTGCCTCGAAATACCCATAGGCATCGTTGCGATCCAGATAGTCGCTGATGCGCAAATTCTTTTCCGCTGCGCGCGTGAGCGTGCAGGGCGAGACGCGTGCACCGGCGTTGTCTTCCACCCCATCAATGCCATCGGTGTCCGCAGCCAGCGCCCAGACCTTTTCCTGACCTTGCAAGGCCTGAGCCAGACCCAGGCAGAACTCGCCCGCACGGCCTCCGCGACCCTTGGCTGCGCCGGGCTGACGGGGGCGAATCGTGACGGTGGTTTCACCACCCGAGAGAATCACGCAGGGCTTGTCAAAGGGCTCGCCACGCTTGGCCACGGCGCGAGCCAGTGCCGCATGCACCTTGCCCACTTCGCGCGATTCACCTTCCATTTCGTCGGACAGCACATGCACGGCAATGCCTGCCTCACGCGCGGCAGCAGCGGCCGCTTCCAGCGACTGCTGGGGCGTGGCAATCAGATGCACCTCATGACCGGCAAAGCGCGCATCACCGGGCTTGGGTGTTTCCAGCTGGCCGTCCTGCAGCGCCGCACGTACGGATTCGGGAATGCTGATCTGATAGCGGCTCAGGATATTCAGTGCATCGGCGCAGGTCGTGGCGTCGGGCACCGTGGGGCCGCTGGCGATGACCGAGGGGTCGTCACCGGGCACATCGCTGATGGTCAGCGTCACCACCTTGGCCGGATGGCAGGCCGCAGCCAGACGTCCGCCCTTGATGCGCGACAGGTGCTTGCGCACGCAGTTCATCTCACCGATGGCCGCACCACTTTCCAGCAAGGCCTTGTTGATGCGCTGCTTTTCCGCCAGATCGATGCCTTCGGCGGGCAAGGTCAGCAGAGACGAGCCGCCGCCCGAGATCAGGCAGATCACCAGATCGTCCTCGGTCAAGCCTTGGGTCAGCGCCAGAATGCGCTCGGCAGCGGCCAGACCTGCGGCATCAGGCACCGGGTGGGCAGCCTCGACGACCTCCAGGCGCTGGGCCAGGCCTTCTGGGCGCGGTGGAATATGGTCGTAGCGCGTCACCACCAAACCGGACAACGGTGCTTCTGCAGGCCACAGCGCTTCCAGCGCCTGCGCCATGGAGCCACCGGCCTTGCCGGCACCCAACACCAGCGTACGCCCCTTGGGCGGCTTGGGCAGGCTGCGGGCCAGGCCTTCAATAGGCAAGGCATTGCGCACCGCCACGTCATACAGGTGACGCAAGAAAGCTGCTGGATCTTGCTGTGGCGAAGGCGCAGCAGCGTCCAGCGCGCGCGAGGATGTATTCTGTGCTTGCATAGTTCCTGGATTGTGCATTCCGGTATTTTTGCTTCACAGCGGCAAGCCAGTCACAACACTGCTGACTTTGCCGCAGCAATGACGCAAATCATTGGCAGGCCTTGATTTGCTTGAATTTTCCACCAATATAGACAATCAATACTGGGGCAAACACCATGTTCGGTGGACAGAAACTGTATACAAAACTTGTCTTCAACCGCTATGATCGATTTATGGAAACTTCCACCACCAGCTTCATTGTTGAAAGTCTGACCAAGGCTATCGTCGAGCATCGCCTGATGCCTGGTACCAAGTTGGCAGAACAGAAGCTGGCTGACCACTTTGGCGTTTCCCGTACCCTGGTTCGCCAGGCACTGTTTCAGCTCTCGCAGAACAAGCTGATCAAGCTGGAGCCTGCGCGTGGCGCCTTTGTGGCCACGCCTTCCGTCGATGAGGCGCGCCAGGTGTTCGCCGTGCGCCGCATGCTGGAAGCCGAAATGGTGCGCAGCTTTGTGCCCCAAAGCACGCCCAACAAGATCCGGGCTCTCAAAGCCCATGTGACGGCCGAGAAAAAAGCCATGGAATCCAACGACGTGGGCCAGCGCACGGAGTTGCTGGGCGATTTCCACGTGCGCATGGCCGAGCTGATGGGCAACGAAGTGCTGGCGCAATTGCTGGGTGAGCTGATTTCCCGCTGCGCATTGATCACGCTGATGTACCAGTCTGCATCGGCGGCCGAACATTCGCACGAAGAACATGGAGACATCGTGACCGCCCTGGCGGCAGGCGATGCAGAGCATGCGGTGCAACTGATGCAGCTGCACCTGGACCACGTGGAAGCAGGCCTGACCTTCGACCGCGACCTGCCAACGAACGATTTGTCGATGGCACTTTCATCCGTATCCCTATGATTTACGATTCCACCGCCCCCTACCCACGCGACCTGATTGGTTATGGTCGCAACACGCCCCATCCCCAATGGCCCGGCAAAGCCCGCGTGGCCGTGCAGTTCGTTCTGAACTACGAAGAAGGCGGTGAGAACCACATCCTCCATGGCGACCCTGGCAGCGAGCAGTTCCTGTCGGAGATGTTCAATCCCGCCAGCTACCCTGCCCGCCACATGAGCATGGACGGCATCTATGAATACGGCTCGCGTGTGGGCGTGTGGCGCATTCTCAAGGAATTCGAAAAACGCGGCCTGCCCCTGACCGTTTTCGGTGTGGCCACGGCCCTGCAAAAGCACCGTGAACTGGCCCAGGCCTTCGACGAGCTGGGTCACGAAGTGGCCTGCCACGGTCTGAAGTGGATTCACTACCAGAACGTACCCGAAGAGATCGAGCGTGCCCACCTGCAGCAGTGCGTGGAGATCTTTGAAGAGCTGTACGGCCATGATGGCGACCACGGCCTGGGCTGGTACACCGGCCGCGACAGCCCCAACAGCCACCGCCTGGTAGCCGATACCGGCCGCTTCACCTACGACAGCGACTACTACGGCGAGGACCTGCCCTTCTGGATGAAGGTTGCCAAGACCGATGGCAGCACCCGCAACCAGCTGATCGTTCCCTACACACTGGACTGCAACGACATGCGCTTCGCCCTGCCCCAGGGTTATTCGTATGCCGACCCGTTCTTCCAGTACCTGAAGGACACCTTCGATGTCCTGTATGCCGAAGGCGATGCCAACGGCGACGACGCCCCCAAGATGATGAGCATCGGCATGCACTGCCGCCTGCTGGGCCGCCCCGGCCGCATTACAGCGCTGCAGCGCTTCCTCGACCACATCCAGAAGCACGACAACGTGTGGGTGTGCCGCCGTATTGATTTGGCTCGTCACTGGGCCGAGCGTTTCCCTTGCAAGGATTGATAGCAACATGGCTCTGACCCTGGAACAACTGAATGCCGCCGACGCGGCAACCGCTACCGACCTGCTCGACGGTCTGTATGAGCACTCGCCCTGGATTGCCGCCAAGGCACTGGAGCAGCGCCCCTTCAAGTCCATGGCGCACATCAAGCATGCCATGGCCCATGTGCTGGCCGAATCCAGCGAGCAGGCCAAGCTGGATCTGATCCGCGCTCACCCGGAACTGGCCGGCAAGCAGATGGAGACCAACACGCTCACGGCCGAATCGACGAATGAGCAGAAGAAGGCGGGCCTCACCAACTGCACGCCCGAAGAGCTGGAGCATATCCGCAAGCTCAACGCCGAATATGGCAAGCGCTTCGGCTTTCCCTTCATCCTGGCCGTGCGCGGCGCGCGCGGTCTGGGTCTGAGCAAGGCCGAGATCATTGCGACCTTCGAGCGTCGCATGTTCAACCACCCCGACTACGAACAGGCCGAGGCACTGCGCAACATCCATCGCATCGCCGAAATCCGCCTGAACGACAAGTTCGGCTACGAGCCCGTCGAAGGCAACGAAGTCTGGGACTGGCAGGAACGCCTGTCCACCAACAGCGATCCCGGCTATGCCGAAAAGGGTCAGCTGACGGTGACTTACCTGACCGACGCCCACCGCGCCTGCGCCCAGCGCATCAGCCACTGGATGCGTGAAATCGGTTTCGACGAAGTCGAGATCGACGCTGTCGGCAACGTGGTCGGCCGCTACAAGGCAGCCACCGAAGGCGCCAAGACTCTGCTGACTGGCAGCCATTACGACACCGTTCGCAACGGCGGCAAGTACGACGGCCGTCTGGGCATCTTCGTGCCCATGGCCTGCGTGCAACAGCTGGCCAAACAAGGCAAGCGTCTGCCCTTCAACATCGAAGTCGTGGGCTTCTCGGAAGAAGAAGGCCAGCGCTACAAGGCAACCTTCCTGGGCTCCGGCGCTCTGGTTGGCGACTTCAAGAATGAATGGCTGGAGCAAAAGGATGCCGATGGCATCACGCTGCGCGAAGCCATGACCCATGCCGGTCTGTGCATTGACGATATCCCCAAGCTGGAGCGCGACCCCGCCAAGTACCTGGGCTTTGTCGAAGTGCATATCGAACAGGGTCCCGTGCTCAACGAGCTGGACATCCCCCTGGGCATCGTCACCTCCATCAACGGCAGCGCCCGTTATGTCTGTGAATTCATCGGCATGGCCAGCCACGCAGGCACCACGCCCATGAACCGCCGCCGTGACGCAGCGGCCGGCGTGGCCGAGCTGTCGCTGTACATCGAAAAACGCGCCGGCCAGGATGGCGACAGCGTGGCCACCATCGGCCAGCTGAACGTGCCTTCGGGTTCGGTCAACGTGGTGCCCGGCCGCTGCCAGTTCTCGCTGGATCTGCGTGCCCCCACCAACGAACAGCGCGACGCCATGATCAACGACATCATGGCCGAGATGGCTGCCATTGCCGAGCGCCGCGGTCTGCGCTACTCGACCGAGCTGTCGATGAAGGCGGCTGCCGCCCCCAGCGCCCCCGAATGGCAAAAGCGCTGGGAAAACGCTGTGAACGACTTGGGCGTGCCCCTGTTCCGCATGCCCAGCGGCGCTGGCCACGACGCCATGAAGCTGCACGAAATCATGCCCCAGGCCATGCTGTTCGTGCGCGGCATGAACGCCGGCATCAGCCACAACCCACTGGAAGCCTCCACCTCCGACGACATGCAACTGTCCGTGGACGCCTTTACCCACCTCCTCCATCAACTGGCTCAAGAACAGAAATGACCAATATGAACCAAGACAAGCAAGCCACCTACGCCGCCATCGACGCATGGATCGACGAGCACTTCGACGAAGAAGTGAAGTTCCTGCAAGCCATGGTGCAAGTACCCACGGACACGCCTCCCGGCAACAACGCGCCCCACGCAGAGCGCACGGCCGACCTGATCAAGGGTTTTGGCTTTGAAGCCGAAAAGCACGTGGTGCCCGAAGCCGATGTGAAGGCCTACGGCATGGAGTCGATCACCAACCTGATCGTGCGCCGCCCCTATGGCGACGGTGGCAAGACCATCGCCCTGAACGCCCACGGCGACGTGGTGCCTCCAGGTGAAGGCTGGACCAAGGATCCCTACGGCGCCGAAATCGAAGACGGCAAGCTGTATGGCCGTGCCGCTGCCGTGAGCAAGAGCGACTTCGCCTCGTTCACCTTCGCCGTGCGTGCTCTGGAAGCCGTGGCCAAGCCCAGCAAGGGCGCTGTGGAACTGCACTACACCTACGACGAAGAGTTCGGCGGCATCATGGGCCCCGGCTGGCTGCTGGAGAAGGGCCTGACCAAGCCTGACCTGATGATTGCAGCGGGCTTCAGCTACGAAGTAGTTACCGCTCACAACGGCTGCCTGCAGATGGAAATCACCGTGCAGGGCAAGATGGCTCACGCCGCCGTGCCCCACACCGGCGTGGATGCCCTGCAAGCCACCGCTGTGCTGCTCACGGCCCTGTACGGCGAAAACGTCAAGTACAAGCAAGTCACTTCGCAAGTGCCCGGCATCAAGCACCCCTATCTGAACGTCGGCCGCATCGACGGCGGCACCAACACCAACGTGGTGCCCGGCAAGGTCATGCTCAAGATCGACCGCCGCATGATTCCCGAAGAGAATCCCGTGGAAGTGGAAGCCAGCATCCGTGCTGTGATCGCCAAGGCCATCGAAGACTTCAACACGCAAGGCGGCTACACCGGTGAAGACGCAGTGCGCGTGGACATCAAGCGCCTGCTGCTGGCCAACGCCATGACACCTCTGGACGGCAACAAGCCTCTGGTGGACGCCATCCAGAAGCATGGCGAAGCCATCTTCGGCGAAGTGCCTCCTGCAGTGGGCACGCCTCTGTACACCGACGTGCGTCTGTACGTCGAGCGCGGCATCCCCGGTGTGATCTACGGCGCCGGCCCCCGCACCGTGCTGGAATCGCACGCCAAGCGCTCCGACGAGCGTCTGGTGCTGGAAGACCTGCGCCGCGCGACAAAGGTGGTGGCCCGCTCGCTGGTGGACCTGACTGCCTGATTCTTCCTGGGCCCGAGAGTCATCAAGGGCCCTCTGCCTAGCCTTCGCTTGCTCTGGTGAAGGTTTTTTGCAAGCCCGGCTGTCAAAGCCGGGCTTGTTTTTTATGTGCCGACAGGCAGCAGATGCACGGGCTTGTGCTCGGCATGACTGAGGTCCACATGCTGGGCCAGAAAATCCAGCACGGCCCGCGTGCGCACCGGCAACTGACCGGGCTTGCCCACATACACCGCATGAATGGGCTGCAACTCCCCTGGATTGAAATCCTCCAGTACCGGTTGCAAACGCCTCTCCTGCAAATCATCCCAGGCGTGATAGAGCGAGAGCCTCGCCAATCCCGCCCCGGCCTTGGCCAGGTTGGCCATGGCTTCACCATCGTTGACGCGCAGCGCATCTCCCATGCTCACGGCCACAGCGCGGCCCTCCACGACAAACGGCCAATGCGGTACGGCGCGCGGGTAGTTCCAGCCGATACGTACATGGCCCGCCAGATCGTCGGGATGCTCGGGCTGGCCAAAGCGCTTCAGATACTCGGGCGACGCAACGACCACCTGGCGCGTACTGCCCAGTTTGCGCGCCACCATGTCTGAAGACCTTAATTCCCCCCAACGCAAGGCTATATCTGCGCGAGCCGCTATCAAATCCACTATGTGGTCGGTGAAGCTCAGATCCAGCTGCAGGCCAGGCCAAGTCTGCATGATCTGCCCAACCAGCGGCACCAGCAGCCGATTGCCCGTGGACGAGCTGGCATTGATACGCACCAGGCCGCTGGGCTGCCCCTGCTGAGCAACCGTAGACTCCAGCGCCATCCAGTCCGCCAACAGCTGCTGACCTTGCTCCAGTAATTGCGCCCCCTCGGCCGTCAGCTCCAGCCGCCGGGTACTGCGCCGCAGCAATTGCACGCCCAGGCGCGACTCCAGTCTGGCCACGATCTTGCTCACCGCTGATGGCGATACCTCGCGCTGGCGTGCTGCTGCGGAAAAGCTGCCTTGCTGCGCTACCAACACAAAGGTCTGCAACTCCACAAAGCGGTCTGGACTCATCACCGTTGATTGGCTCATAGGCCGGATCATAAGCAGGTGATTTATTCCTCACAGGAACAAATACATGTCCATGCCAAGGACTACCGCCAGCCAGCCAGGAAGTTCACAGTCTGTTCCCTCACTGGTATTCACAAGGACGCCTCATGCCTGCTGCACTACTTGCCCTGGCCGCCGGAGCCTTTGGCATCGGCACCACCGAATTCATCATCATGGGCTTGCTGACCCAGGTCAGCCAGGATCTGCAGATCTCCATTCCCACTGCAGGCACGCTGATTTCAGGTTACGCCATCGGCGTGGCCGTTGGCGCGCCCGTGCTCACCCTGGCATCGCGCCGCTGGCCGCGCAAATTCTTGCTGCTGAGCCTGATGCTGCTGTTCATCGCGGGCAATGCAGCAGCTGCCCTGGCCCCCAGCTATGGTTGGCTGATGGCCGCGCGCGTGCTGACATCACTGACCCACGGCACTTTCTTTGGTGTTGGGGCAGTGGTCGCCACGCAGCTGGTCACGCCCGAGAAGAAAGCATCCGCCATTGCTCTGATGTTTTCGGGCCTGACCCTGGCCACATTGCTGGGCGTGCCTTTTGGCACCTGGATCGGTCAGCATTGGGGCTGGCGCATGGCGTTTGCGGCCGTCAGCGCCATCGGCGTGATGGCCCTGCTGATCCTGGCACGCTATGTTCCCCGGCATCTGAACATGCCTGCCGCCCAACGCCTGAGTCAGGAACTGGAAGTGCTGCGTAATGCCACCATGTGGCGCGGCCTGCTATTGACGGTGGTGGGCTTTGCCGGGGTCTTCACCCTCTATACCTATATAGAGCCATTGCTGACCCAGATCACGGGGATGAGCAACCGCATGGTGGCCTTGACCCTGCTGCTGTTCGGAGCGGGCCTTGCCATTGGCAACCATGTAGGCGGCAAGTTGGCCGATCGCCTGGGTGCACAGCGGGCGCTATGGATATCGCTAGCAGGTCTGCTGCTGGTCCTGATTGCGGGCTACTGGATGTTTGCCAGCACAGCATTGGCCATTGCCTTTGTGCTGCTGCTGGGTATGGCAGCTTTTGCCACGGTTGCGCCTCTACAGATGAGTGTGCTGCAGGCTGCTGGCGAAGCCGGAATGAATCTGGCCTCCAGCCTCAATATTGCAGCCTTCAACCTGGGCAATGCCCTGGGTGCATGGCTGGGCGGAGTTGTCATCGCCCAAGGCCTGAGCCTCGCCTCGCTGTCATGGACTGCAGCCTTGCCCACCGCCGCAGCATTGCTGATGGTCAGCATGACGCTGCAGCGCCCGGCCTCCCGATCATCCGCCTCCATGGCGGCGGACATGCACTGAGCCACTGACGGGCAACATAACACTCACAACTCGAATATCTGCCCACCCACGGTCCCTGTCTTCGGCCTTGCTCCCTGGTTTCTTTGACAGGGTTGCCAACGAAAGCTGCGAGGGCTGGCCGTTCAAGGTTGCAAGGCGCTCCCTGCAAGGAGCCTCCCATATAGATCCTGGCAACTTACCCCCCGTATTCCATGAAAAAAGCGATTTCCCAAAGTCGCTTTTTTCATGGAATCACAACAGGCATGGTTCTTGCGGACCTTTAGCACTGCCCCAACCACTGAAGGCTTTGCCAGATCTCATGCACGCTTTTGCACATCAACGCACCAATGACGGGTTTATCGCCGAATTTCAAACCATTCATAGCCTTAATGCACTCAACCGTCGCCTAGGTGATTGTCTGCTTTCATTCACAGGATGTTTCAAGACCCAATACCAATACGCACCTAACTGGCACAAGCCAAGGCCTTATTGCATATAGCGCAAGATTTGCTATTTAATAAATAGCAAATATCGCTCGCCACACAATGATTTCAGAATCTTTAATCATGAATACTGGAACAAGCAAGCGCCTTGAGCTATACATTTTGTAGCAATTGGTGTTTGCCTTATGCGGTTATGCAAAAAACACATAGATTTTTCCACCACGGCGAGAAGAACCATTTTGAGCAGGGTTTACCGCTAGATGTTGTGCGTTATGGACTGTATACACTTTTTGTATGGATTGCATGCCTCTTGGCTATGCATGTGACCCTGAAGCAAATACGTAGTGAGGAGACAAGTTTTTATGACATCCAAAGTGCATCCCGTCGATGAAGTCTTGCCAGCCGGCAAGCTCACCGCCCTAGGCTTGCAGCACGTGCTGGTCATGTATGCAGGCGCCGTGGCCGTTCCACTGATCGTGGGCCGCGCGCTCAACCTGCCGCCTGAACAGGTGGCTCACCTGATCTCGGCCGACCTGTTCGTCTGCGGCCTGGTCACCCTGATCCAGGCCCTGGGCGCAACCCAGTGGTTCGGTATCAAGCTGCCCGTGATGATGGGAGTGACCTTCGCCAGCGTGGCCCCCATGGTTGCCATTGCACAGTCCACCGGAGGCAATGCAGGAGCAGGTCTGATCTTTGGCTCCGTGATTGGCGCAGGGGTGGTCTCCATCCTCATTGCGCCCGTCATCAGCCGCATGCTGCGCTTCTTCCCCCCTGTCGTGACCGGCACCATCATTGCCGTCATCGGCATCAGCCTGATGCGCGTCGGCATCAACTGGATCTTTGGCAACCCCGTGGGGCCTACAGCCCCCTCCGTGCCCAACCCCGAGCACCTGAAGTGGCTGGCTGAAGCCCAGGCCATGGCCGGCGCTCCAGGCTCCTCGCTGCCCGCTGTTCCCAAGGGCTTCTCCGTGCTGCCCACCGTACCCAACCCCAAGTACGCCGACCTTCAAGGTGCCGCGGTCTCGGGCATCGTGCTGCTGTCCATTCTGCTGATCGCACGCTTTGCCAAGGGCTTCATCGCCAATATCTCGGTGCTGATGGGCATTCTGATCGGCGGCGTGATCTCCGTGGCCATGGGCCTGATGAACTTCGACAAGGTCGCCAAGGCCGAATGGTTCACCGTGGTGCTGCCCTTCCAGATCGCCATGCCCATTTTCGACCCCATCCTGATTCTGACCATGAGCCTGGTGATGGTCGTGGTGATGATCGAATCGACCGGCATGTTCCTGGCCCTGGGTGACATGACCAAGCGTGAGATCACGCAGGACGAACTGACCCGTGGCCTGCGTACCGACGGTCTGGGCACACTGATCGGCGGCGTCTTCAACACCTTCCCCTACACCAGCTTCTCGCAAAACGTGGGTCTGGTCGCCGTGACAGGCGTGATGAGCCGCTGGGTCTGCGTGGCCGGTGGTGCCATCCTCATCATCCTGGGCGTGCTGCCCAAGATGGGTGCACTGATTGAATCCCTGCCCACCGTGGTGCTGGGTGGTGCTGGTCTGGTGATGTTCGGCATGGTGGCCTCCACCGGCATTCGCATCCTGTCCAACGTGGATTTCCGTAACAACAAGCACAACGCCATGATCGTGGCCGTGTCCATCGGCGTCGGCATGATTCCTCTGGTTGCACCTAATTTCCGCCAGTGGATGCCCCATTCCATCCATCCACTGATTGAATCCGGTATTCTGTTGGCCTCGATTGCCGCTGTGCTGCTGAACCTTTTCTTCAACGGAGCCGCCAAAGACAACAGCGCTGCCATCAATGCGGCACGCCAGGCTGACGCCCACTAAAGCGACACCTTAGTAACCACCGGCTTACCCGCCGGCCCAAGCCCCCTGCCGCACCACAATGCGCCAGGGGGTTTGTTGTCGATGCAGTTCAGGCAAAACAGACCTGACCCAAAAATCTTCTCGCCATCCGGTAAGCTTCAGAGAAGCAACTTGTTGATAAATCTCGTATGACACAAAATCTGTCCACTGCCGAACAAGCCCTGCGCGATGCAGCCCGCGAATACCATCGCAGCCCCGTCAAGGGCAAGATTTCCGTTACCCCCACCAAGCCCCTGTCCAACCAGCGCGACTTGTCCCTGGCTTACTCGCCCGGCGTAGCCTACCCCTGCCTGGACATCGAGGCGGATCCATCCACTGCCGCCGAATACACCTCGCGCGGCAATCTGGTTGGCGTGATCACCAACGGCACCGCCGTGCTGGGTCTGGGCGATATCGGCCCTCTGGCCTCCAAGCCCGTGATGGAAGGCAAGGGTTGCCTGTTCAAGAAGTTTGCTGGCGTGGACGTGTTCGACATCGAACTGGCCGAGCGCGATCCGGACAAACTCATCGAGATCATTGCCTCTCTGGAACCCACCCTGGGCGGCATCAACCTTGAAGACATCAAGGCGCCCGAGTGCTTCTACATCGAGCAGGAACTCTCCAAGCGCATGAACATTCCGGTGTTCCACGACGACCAGCACGGCACGGCCATCATCTCCAGCGCCGCCCTGCTCAACGGCCTGGAACTGGTGAACAAGGAGATTGGCGCCGTCAAGGTGGCCGTTTCCGGTGCCGGCGCAGCCGCCATTGCCTGCGTGAATGTCATGGTTGGCCTGGGCGTCAAGCGTGAAAACGTCTTCATGTGCGACTCCAAGGGCGTGATCTACGAAGGCCGTCCCGGTGGTCTGGATGCCTCCAAGGCTCAGTACGCACAAAAGACCGACGCCCGTACCCTGGCCGATGCCGTCGATGGCGCCGACGTCTTCCTCGGCTGCTCTGCACCCGGCGTGCTGACTGCCGACATGGTCAAGACCATGGCCGACAAGCCCATCATCCTGGCCCTGGCCAACCCCGAGCCCGAAATCCGTCCCGAGCTGGCCAAGGCAATCCGCCCTGACTGCATCGTGGCCACCGGCCGCTCCGACTACCCCAACCAGGTCAACAACGTCCTGTGCTTCCCCTACATCTTCCGCGGCGCGCTGGACTGTGGCGCCTCCAAGATCACCGAGGAAATGAAGCTGGCCTGCGTGCGTGAAATCGCCGCCCTGGCCAAACAGGACGTCAGTGACGAAGTCGCCGCCGCCTACCAGGGCAAGGAACTGACCTTCGGCCCCGACTACCTGATCCCCACTCCTTTCGATACGCGCCTGATCCTGCGCATCGCCCCTGCAGTGGCCCAGGCAGCCGCCGAATCCGGTGTTGCCACCCGCCCCATCGAAGACATCGCCGCCTACCGCGAAAGCCTGACCCGCTTTGTCTACCAGACCAGCATGTTCATGCGCCCCGTGTTTGCGGCCGCCAAGGCCAACCAGCAGCGCGTGGCCTATGCCGAAGGTGAAGACGAGCGCGTGCTGCGCGCCGTGCAGGTTGCCGTGGACGATGGCTTGGCAAAGCCCATCCTGATCGGCCGTCCCGCCGTCATCGAAGCCCGTATCCTCAAGGCTGGCCTGCGCATCCAGCTGGGCAAGGATGTGGAAATCTGCAACCCCGAAGACGATCCACGCTTCCGCCAGTACTGGGAAACCTATCACCGCCTGATGGGCCGTGACGGCGTGACCCCCGAAGCCGCCAAGGCAGCCGTGCGCCGCTCCAACACCCTGATCGCCGCGTTGATGGTGCATCTGGGCGATGCCGACGCCATGCTGTGCGGTCTGGTCGGCAAGTTCGACAGCCACCTGGCTCATGTGCAGGACATCCTGGGCCTGAAGAAGGACGCCAAGGAGTTCGCTACCGTCAATGCCGTCATGCTGGAATCCGGCACGCTGTTCGTTGCCGATACCTACATCAACGAAGACCCCAGCGCCGAAGAACTGGCCGAGATCGCCAAGATGGCTGCCGACGAAGTGGCCCGCTTTGGCCTTCCTCCCAAGGTGGCCTTCCTGTCGCACAGCAACTACGGCTCCTCCACCCGAGGTTCCGCCCGCAAGATGCGCGCCGCCCGCGACCTGTTTGCCGCGGCCAACCCCGGCATCGAATGCGACGGCGAAATGCATGGCGACGCAGCCCTGTCGCAGGATGTACGCAACCATGCTCTGCTGGAATCGAGCCTGCACGGCGCGGCCAATGTGCTGATCTGCCCCAACCTGGACGCCGCGAACATCCTGTTCAACGTGCTCAAGACCACCGGCGGCCACGGCACCACCATCGGCCCCATCCTCATGGGTTCCGCTGCCTCGGCCCATGTACTGACCCCCTCTGCCACCGTTCGCCGCGTTGTCAACATGACGGCTCTGGCTGCAGCCCAGGCCATTGCTCTGCGCGGTTAAACCCTCTTTTCAGTCTCTTTGACTGCCGAGTCGCAAGACTCATTCTGAAAGCCATTCAACAGCCATCTGTTGGATGGCTTTTCTCATGACGGACCACACTTCTCTGCCAATGAGTGCTTCGACACACAAGCCTGTCATTACCCAGTTTTTGACGGGCGCTGCAGATCGCCCGATTCAAAAATAAGTGAAATTCCTTGTGTAGAATCTCGGCATCCGGAGGTTTGGGTGAGTGGTTTAAACCAGCAGTCTTGAAAACTGCCGAAGGAGTGATCCTTCCGTGAGTTCGAATCTCACAGCCTCCGCCAGAGTTACTTGTATAAAAAAGCCCCGAGCACCAAGCGCTCGGGGCTTTTTTATTATTTGAAACACTGCACAGGGCAGTTGGGCAAAAGGACTCTTCCTCGCAGGCTTGAACTCCAGATCACTTGCTGCACCGAATCAGTGCAGCCTGCCGATTTCAGCACGCAAGGCCGCAATATTGCTCGTATGCCGTTGTATAGCCTGCGTATGTTGTGGCTCGCTCGCCTGCACCGTATCTCGCAGCAACAGCTGCAGTTGCTGAAGCTCCTTATTCAGTTCCTGTTCAAGAATCTGCCGACGCTCCAACTCTGCCGCCGTACTAACTTGCGGGCTTGAAGCCTGTGTCGGTTGAGCCGAAGAGAGATCCCTGCCCATCTTCGCGGGCGGCTTCAGCAGTTTTGTCGATTTCGCAGTGCAGCCGCCGGAGCTTGCGACGCTGCCACCGCCAACCAGAAATTCAACGCCATCCTGTCGACAGCGCTCCTGGCTCCAGGCCGTCTCGAGCTGTATGCACAGCAAACCGAAGACTGCCATAACCATCATCAGTCGCCCTCTGCGGTATCCCCTCATCGCACATTGCACCTTGCTCACCCTTTTCGCGCTGGTGTTTGCATCTGCACTGTGGCATAGGAAACAATCGGCACCCGCCCCTGCATGTAGTACAGGCAGTCCGATATATCACCCATGGGCAGCATCG
This sequence comes from Comamonas sp., assembly GCA_031277805.1. Classification (GTDB taxonomy): domain Bacteria; phylum Pseudomonadota; class Gammaproteobacteria; order Burkholderiales; family Burkholderiaceae_C; genus Comamonas. Next base: position 239,743 of record JAITLR010000009.1, read on the forward strand.
AGGGTCTCTCCCAGCCACGCACCACCGAGTCCTCGCCAAGAGGGCACATGATCCGCTTGAAGATCGCCTGCATCAGAGGCACTTTGAGCTCATAGGCATAGGTCACCTTGAGCTTCAGGATATTTGCATCCCTCAGGGAGATATTGCCCCCTCGGATTGGGGTTGCTGTCCGAAACTCGAGGTTATCGTTTGGAATGCTGGTCACGCCATCGCGCGCAATGCCATACAGGCGGAAAGCCTCCTCAGAGGGGCTCAGGATATCCAGCTTGACATTCAGACCTGTGGTGACAGCCACCTTGGCTTTGGCATAGGCTGTAGCCAGACGAGCCGTATCGCTACCTTCAAAGGCATTCTGATAGAAAGGAATCAAGCCCTTGGCCAGGGAATCTTTGATGGAACCGGCCTGGGCGTAATTGACCGCGCCATGCCGGGCAGCCATGAATACCGCATTGTTCAGAGTCAGCTTGGCCATATAGAGCAGGCCAGCCTGCAATAGCACGAATGTCAGCAAAATGGCAATCGGCCCAACAATGATGAATTCCGTCAGCGAAGCCCCCTTTTCTCGACCCCGCTGCCACTCGGAGGATTTCATGTCTGCTCCTCAGGGTGCGGCAGCGGCGCCCTGCCGCTCCTGTGAAATAGGCAATGTCGAGCGGGCTGCACTACCTCCCGAGGCCCGGGCCGGATCCTGCACTCGCATAGGCGATGTGCCCGACCTGACGGAGGTATCCATCATTGCATTGGCATTGCGCCCGAATAAAGGAGCAAGGTCCTTGCGCAGACGCATGATTTCTTCACGCACGGCCACCGGCGCACGATCCATGCCCTGATTGGCCCTGTTCAGCGCAATATCTGCCTGCGACAAACGCACCAGACTCAGGTTGTAGGCTGCACGTGCGTCGTTGCCATCGATACGCAGGGCTGTATCGAAACCCGATGCAGCCTCGTCCAAGCTGCCGGAAAGCGCCGATGCGGCGCCATACCCGAACCACAACTGGCCGTTGTTCGGATAAGTTGCCGTCAGGCGCTTGAATTGCTGCGCAGCACTCACCCAGTCACTGCGGGCATACGCATCTTCCGCAGACTTCAAAGCAGCTCTTGCAGCATCCGACTCCAAGGCAGCCTGCGCACTCTGCGCATGCGCCATCCCCGACGTTTCCTCGCTTTGCTTGCGCTGCGCTGCCTCTTCGGGAGTAGAGCGCGCCTGAGCCATGGAACCCAGCACGCCAGGGGCTCCCTCCAATGGATTGGTACCCGATGAAGACGAACTTGCACAACCTGTCAAAGCAAGGCCAGCCAAGACCAGCAAGGCCCATCGATTGGTGGTTTGGGAATGGAAAAGGGTCATAGCATTTAAATCAGAAAACGATATTCAGTGGCCGTCGATCATTTCGAAAACGGTTTGTCGCCAATCAAGCAGCCTGGTGAGATTCCCAGCCTTCTGGCCTGGCCCGCCGGTAGCTCCAATACAGACTGCGCTGTACGGCACCAGCGAAAGCGCCATGGTGCAACAGCCTCGCTGACACGCAGTACCACGGCATCCCGACTGAGAAACACCACATCAATGGCATAGCCCATACCTACGGTATGGATGCTGTCGCACTTGTGAATCCACAAGGCTTCGCTGCTGCTCAGCGGTCGCCGCCACAGCAGACCTCTAGCACGCTGCACAAATGTGCGGGCAACTGCCACCACACACGGCACAGTGCGCCCATCGACATACAAAGCAAATGAAGCGTGGAATGTCACCGCCGAGCCTTTTCCCATCATCACTGTCACAAGCCCGAAGCCAGAAACTTCATCACGATGGGGAAACCGATCACGATGAAGGTACAAGGGAAGATGAAGAAGATCAGCGGCCCGAGCATCTTGACCGGTGCCTCCATGGCCATTTTTTCTGCCCTCAGAAAACGCTCAGTACGCCGCTGCTCGGACTGGGACCTCAGGATAGGCCCCAGGCTGGAGCCTGTTTTTTCTCCTTGCACCAAGGCAGAGACAAAACTCGATACAGGTGCGAAATCAAGCCTCTGTGAAAAATCCCGCAGAGCATCAATACGTGCCTTGCCTGCACGCACATCGCGCAAGACCCGGTTGATCTCCACGACCAGTGGTCCTTCCGCGCTCTTGGCGACTGCCTGCTGCATGGCACCCGACAGATTCAGACCCGCCTCGATGGACAACGTCAGCAGATCGATGAAAAAGGGAAGAGATTTGAGAATGGCCAGGTTTCGCGCTTTGGTGATTTCCTTGAGCCATAGGTCAGGATAGAAAAAGCTCATTCCCGCAAGCGCAAGAATCAACCCAAATCCGGAGGCTCCCAGCAGACTCTGCAAGAGCAACCCGAAACACCCTCCGACCACAGCCGAAACAATCTTGCCAGCAAAGAACTGCCGCGGGCTCAGTGCATAGTACTGACCTGCACGCTGAAGTGCCGTGCTGTAGCGCGCTTCAGCCTTGGCACCCAGCGCCCACCCGAAGCTTCCTGCAACCAGATTGATCAGGGGCCATGTCAGGCGAAACAGCCCAGGAGGTTTGTCCTTGTACGTCCGATCCTCCTTGGGTGTCTGCCGGAAAAGATGATAAACGGCTACCAGGCCGCAGATGAGGGCCATGCCCATCAGCAACGACGCAATCAGGCTTTGGCTATGCATGACTGCACCTCCTTTCCGTAAGCACCAGACTTGGCTGAACTAGACATCGATGGAGACAATCTTCTTGATGAATACGCCACCCAGGATGAGCAGCACACCGATCACGGCCATCACTGCCCAGCCGTAGTAGGTGGTGAACAAAGGCTGCATCGCTTCCGGCTCCATCTGGAAAAGAACAAAGATCAGGAACAACGGCAGCATCCCCACGACAATGCCCTGCAATTTTCCTTGTGAGGTCAGCGCCTTGATCTTTCCCTCCATCGCGGACTTGGCCCGCAGGGTCGATGCCAGACGATCCAGCACCTCTGAAAGATTTCCCCCCACATCCTTGGAGATGGTGATCGCTGATGCCAGCAGACGCACATCCTCGACATCGACTCGGCTAGAAAAGCTCTCGAAGGAGTCCTCCAGCGAGACGCCCAGCTTCTGTTCTCGCAGCACCATTGACATTTCCTGACTGAAGGGTGGCGGAGACTCCGTAGCTACCAGATCAATGGCCATGGACAGGCTGGCCCCGGCTCTGAGCGCACCGGCAATCATGTTCAGAACATCCGGCATCTGCTGCACCAGGCGCTGCTCACGGCGCGCCCGCAGATAACCATAAGCGACTCGAGGCAGCACAAACACACCGATCGCGACAAGAATCGCCAGAGGCAACACCCCCGTCAACATCCAGGTCAGCAACGGGATGACCGCCACCATGCCGATATTGATGAAGAAGAGACGCTGCGGATCGACAAAGAGAAAGACATCCTCCAGGGACATCTTGGCATCCGAGGTGAACTTGGAGCGATAGCCGCTCCAGGACTGCTGAACAAACCATATGGTCAGCAACACGGCGCCAGCTGTCAGCCCACCTACAAGCAATGGATACCACCCCATTTCAGGCCACCTTCCTGAAAATATCGAGGTCCACATCCACACCAATCTGGCGTAGCTTTTCGTAGAACTCGGGTACACATTCGCAGCCAGTGAAATAGCCGGCTGTCTTGCGTTCGGCACTCATTCCGGTTTCCACGAACTCGAACAGATCCTGCAACTGAATCTTGCCGCTCTCCACCCCCGTCACTTCGGTGATGCGGGTGATCTTGCGACTGCCACAGGCAAAGCGGGTCTGCTGAACTATCAGATCCACTGCCGATGCAACCTGCTCGCGAATGGCTGTGACCGGCAGCTCCATGCCAGCCATCATCACCATGACTTCCAGACGGGCCAGCATGTCGCGCGGGCTGTTCGCGTGGGCCGTGGTCAATGATCCGTCATGCCCCGTATTCATGGCCTGCAGCATGTCCAGCGCCTCGCCGCCTCGGCACTCGCCGACCACGATGCGGTCTGGTCGCATACGCAGCGAGTTCTTCACCAGCTCCCGGATCGCGATCTGGCCCTTGCCTTCCGCATTGGCCGGACGGGACTCCAGGGACACCAGATGCTCATGCGGCAACTGCAGTTCCGCAGCATCCTCGATGGTGACGATTCGTTCACTATCGGGAATAAAGTTGCTCAAGATATTCAGCAGAGTTGTCTTGCCGGAACCTGTACCACCGGAGACGATGATGTTCTTGCGCTGCTGCACGGCAATGCGCAGAAACTCCACCATTTGCGGATTGGCGGAGTTGAACTTGACGAGATCCGATGCCTCCAGCTTACGCTTCGAGAACTTCCGGATCGTCATCGATGGCCCTTTGAGGGCCAGCGGAGGAATGATGGCATTGAAGCGCGAACCATCCTTCAGGCGCGCATCCACCAGAGGAGAGCTTTCATCGATACGCCGCCCGACTGGCGCGACGATGCGCTCGATCACCCCCATCACCGCCTTTTCGCTTGAAAAGGCCAGTGGAACGCGCGACAGGCGACCTTCCCGCTCCACAAAGATTTCATCCACCCGGTTCACCATGATTTCCGTCACGGTCGAATCCGCTAGCAATGGCTCCAGCAAGCCCAAGCCAATCGCCTCGTCCCGGACCTCATGCAAAAGGCGCTCCTTATCCACCTGGGGAGGAATGCCTTCGGGCATTTGCTGGAATATTTCCCGAATGGCCTGCTCGGTATGCTGCCGCAACTCGGTGTCTGTCATGCGATGTACATCGGTGCGTCGCATGTCGAAAGACTCGATCAGTTTTTCATGAATCTTGCGCCGATATTCCAGCCACCGGTGGTCGATCTGGACACTACCGGCATGGGTCGGCGCAATATCCACTGGCGTCGCGGCCACCGGAACGGGCTGCTGCGACTCACGCATCTGGGGTGCCGGTGCTTGAGGCTGGACATTCGCATGAGCCTGCACCATTTCTTTCTTGGGCAATACCGCTTCCGGTACGGCAGCTTCATTGTCATGAGCTCGTTTCCAGCAAGCATGCAATTTATAAGGGCCCACGCGAATGGCATCGCCAGGCTGCAAAGGGCCGAAAGTCGTAATCTTGCTGTCTTTGACATAGGTGCCGAACATCGTCCCCAGGTCGCGCACAAAGACCTGCTCATTGGAGACGAATACCTCGGCATGCTCCTTGTGCACCGTCCATCCGGACAGCACAAGGTCGACATCGCTGCCTCGACCTACCCTGCAACGGGCACCATCCATTGAAGCAGTTCGATGCTGGCCATCCGGGCCATGGACCTCTAAATACAACATAGGAAATCCATCTCCGGCGTTAGCGCGCAAGCTTCCGGTCGATCATGCCCCGGACTTCCTGCATATTGTTGTAGGCACTCTCTCCAACCAGAGCCGCAGCACGATCGGCAGCCGGCGTGTGCAAGCGAGGAGTAACGACCACCAGCATCTCCGTCTGCTCATTGTTGAGCTCCTGTGTAGAGAACAGGCGTCCGACCACTGGTGCACGACCAATGACAGGAATCCCTTCCTTGTTGCGCGCTCCTACACTTTTGATCAGACCTGAAATTACCAGGGTTTCGTTCTGCTTGAGGCTGACCTCGGTTTCCGTTCTGTTGGTGGTGAAGGCCACAAACTGTCCCGTGCCATTGGATCTGTCAGGCTGGCTAACCTCTGCCACGATCGTCGAGCGGACGTTGCCGACTCTGTCGATCACGGGCTTGAACTCCAGAATCACGCCATACGGCTTATAGACCACATTGACCTGTCCCAGACCGGTGCTGACGGGGATGGGAATTTCACCACCGACCTGAACCTTTGACGCCCCTCCGCTGACGCTGCTGATTCGCGGTTCTGCCAATGTCCAGCTGTCACCGTTGGACTCCAGGAAGTTGAGTACAGAGGTTATCTGGGTTGCAAGGCCGAAGTAGGAAATGAACTTTCCCGATCTGTTGGTAACCGGGTAGCCATCATGATCGAGGCCACGAAAATCGGGCGAGTTGGCATAAAAATAACCAGAGGTTGCAAAGGTGGGCCCTGTCACGCCCAGATTGCTCCATTTGATGCCGATATTGTCCAGTGCTCGCTTACGCACCTCCACCACCTTGACATCCAGCTGCACCATTTGCTCGGGCACCACCAGTTGCTGATCTGGTCGCTCACGTACGAGGTTGAGCACCTGCGGATATGCCTTGACGATCTTCTGGATTTTCTCTGCCGAATCCGCATTGGCATAGGTGCCATCCAGAACCACCTTATCACCCACAGCTTGCACGGTGATGCCAGGGTCATAGGACAGCAGCTGCCTCATATCATGGGCCGTACGTGCGCTGTTGTCGGCGCTGACCGTCACCTCATACTGAATCTGACGCCCATTTTTCAGCCACACATAAAGCGTGGTGGTTCCTGCACTTTCGCCCATCAGGACGATCTGCTTATCCGCCACGACAGAGGCGGACAGCAGCTTTCCGTTACCAATCGCCACCCTTGCCACTGCAGCCTGGGGCAACACTCTCACCTGACCTACATACAGCGACAGCGGTGAAGGACTCCCGGCCACAGGTCCCGGTGTTGGAGACGACGCACCAGTCACCTCCATACGGCTCGCCTGTATATCGGATGATGGAGCATCCGCACCTGCAGCACCACAAGCAGCCAGGCACATGAAAAAAGCCTGAGATTTTCTCAGCGACAGAAGATTGTTCATAGTCTTGAATCAGAAAGCGCAATGGCTCAGCGCCCGGCACGGTCACCGGCCTGGGATGTGGAGGGTGCGGATGCAGGCGATGTCGTCTGTGTCACCGGCGCAATAACTGCAGGCTTTTCATTCATCAGCTGCGCAGCCACGGCTTCAGCCCTCACCTTTTGCGTGGGGTCGTGCATGACAGCATCGAGAACAGGCGTGCGGTTGATGGTTCCAGAGCCCCCCGCTCCACCGATCAGGAACTCGACACTGCGCCCGGCTCCAATGCCACCAGAGGTGCCAGGTGCTACCACGTCTTCGATGGTCAGCGCCTGACTGGAATTGAGGTGCTGATCATTGGGCGCACGCAGCACAGCTGTCAGCCGCCCCCCTGCTTTGGCAGTAATGATGCGAGTCGCATCCTCGGGAGTCACATCCAGCGTGACATGGGCATAAGCGCGGGCATTGGCCTCGGCAGTGGAAGCTGTCCCTTTTTGCGCCTGACCTGTTGCCAAGACTTCGACATTGGACAGCAACGGAAAAGTCACTTCCCGGCTTCCCCCTCCCGCCGTTCCGCTACCGGCCTGAGCGGTCAGCATCAAATCGATATGGTCTCCCGGCCTCAACATTCCGGAAATGGAACTGACCTCATCGACTTCGATGGTCAATGCACGTCTTCCGCTCTTCAGGGTTGCAGCAAAGATCTCGCCACCGCGGCTGGCTGTATAGCTGAATTGCAGTGGGTCACCCCGCTCCATGTCCACGAGCAAAGCCTGGCCATCCACGCTGTCATAGCTATCCGGAGTGACCATATTCTTGTTGACAAACTCGGCAGGAATCTGACGCACTGAAACGCTGCTGGTATCAACAACCTCTCCGGCTTGCAGGGGACGGTTGGCCACCACCACAGGCTGCAATGTCTTGCCACGCGTCGCCTCCTCCTCGATCTGCGAAATACGGCTTGTGATGGCCCGATTGCTCAGATAGAACGCAGCGCCTCCCAGCGCGATGGCGGCCGCCAGAAGCAGCCAATTCTTATTGATAGTTACAGCCACAAAAACCTCAAGGTAGTGAGATATAGAAGGTCAGTGCACGATAGAAAGCCTTGAATGCATCAACCAGCATTGCAGGGGTGCCGGGACTTGCAAACAGCACCATCACCACCAAAGCGCATACGATGCAGTACTCGACCGTCGCGAACCCTCGGCATTCGTTCATCGATTGGTTATTGCGGGCAGAGGGCATGACCTTGTCCTTTCCTGTCATGAGCCAAACGTCACCAGACTGGTGTTGATGACGGTCACGGCACGTTGCGTGTCCACCCCGATGACGACATCCAGCTGGCGTTTGTCCTTGCTGTACATCCTGACCAGAGCAGTCTCCTTGCTGGCAGGAGCGCTCTGTTCCTGTAACAAGGCCCAGCCAGCGCGCGTCAAGGTACTGTGGTACTGGGCTGCGACAGTTGCAGAGCTGCCTTTGGTCAGCCAGATCACTTGTTTGTTGCGCTTGCCTGCATCGTTGGACTCCACCACATTGACTGCCTGCGCACCATTGGCAGGTACAGGAATGCCAGAAGCATCAATGCGCGGAGCTATGCCCTCCACCTGAGATACCGACAGGGTTCCCTGAGCTCCACCGCCATCGGCAGCACGTACCTTGGCCATAAGATAGAACGGACCATGGGGCCTGCCCACCAGCGTATCGGCCCCAGCCGGTGTTACAGCCACCTGTGAATCTGCTGATCCCGCCCGCCAATGCGAGGCATAGAAGGCAACGACTTCCTCCTTGGAGGCCTTGCTTTCAAATGATTGAACCCTCATGGGCACACCATTGATACGCATGTCATCGGAAACCCATTGCACCTGAGAGCGCGGAGGCTCAGGGATCAACGGCCATGGTGTGGAACCATAGGTAAAAGAATTTTCTGCACCGGCCCACGAGACGAGCCCTGCCAGCAGCGCTGCGCCAACCAGGCCGCACCTGGAGTAAGGGTGATATCTGGCTAGCATTTGTTTCCATCCTGCTGGCCATAGTCCACATTCCGCCCTCCCGAATCCTGGAGGCTCCCGGTCGGAACATAGTCCGGAAGAACGCGCCCGACATCCGGCGTATTCCGCTCGAATATGGACATCGCCGTGCCGTACAGGTCGAGAATCGGTTTCGCATATTGGCCCAGTACCGCACGCTTCACCCGATTGCAGGTCGATTCAGAGCTGCCTTTGCTGCCATTGGCATTCCATGCTCCGGTGGCAATGGCAGTTGCTCCTGGCAGACCCACATGAATTCCTTTCAAGGCATCAAAATGGGTCACATCGGCCAATGAAACCGTGACTTCTGCCTTTGTGACGCCTCCTTGCGGCAGCCCGAAGACAGGGACTGCCAGCTTTTGCTGCAGGCTTCCCACCAGTCCTCGGGACAGCTGACCGAGATCGCGCTCAACCACCGCCACTTGGTTGAAATCCTCCAACATGGGGCGATAGCTCGCATCGCTCCACAGCGCAATGCGGTTCTTATCAGCTTGGTATCGGGCCGGGCTGTCCCGGAAAACGATCTCCTGCTCACCAGCATTGCGCTTGAGGAAGAAGCGGGCACGCACCTCCTGGGCCAGTTGCTCTCTGGTCTTGGCCTGTCCCTGAGGATCAAGCGCACGCTCGAAGGCAACATAGCGGCTGGCTTGAATCGCAGAGTGCTTCACATCCGCATACCGGGCCAGGTAATAGACACCGAAAAACATGGGTGCCAGGACCAGCATGCAAACCAGCAGTTCCGTAGTAGCCTGACCTGATTCGGTACGCAAGGACATTCTGACCGCCTTAATTCGCACCGCCGCTGGCGGCCGTGAACTGCCGAGCGTCGGCAGGCACATCAAAAATTCCGGCGGGCAAAGGCTTGCCGACCTCTACACGAATCGGATGTTCCGAGGCCTGAACGGCTTGCTGCGCGGACTGAATAGCTTCAACTGCAGCAGCCGGAGCGGCCTGCTGCATGGCAACAGTCAAGCTCCTGTCCGTGCCTGGATACGAAAGCCACGGCTCCAACAAGCATGATCTGCCCAGCGTTCCCGCAGGGCCGCTCCAGCGGCAGAACAACGCTGTTCCGTCGATCGCCATGCGCTCGCCATTGATCGCTGCCGGATCCGAAGTTGGGGCCTGTGGCGTGCATGCAGCCTTCTGCTCGGAACGGGACCCTCCACCGTGATCCAGGTTGTATTGGATCTCGATCACGCTGCAGGCGTCAGGGTGAATGGCGACGGACTTCGAATGTTTAGCCACAGGGCGACAGCTCTCGTCCGGCCCCGGGCCCCAACGCGATCTATCCAGCGCACTGACTGTTTTGATCTCCGTATAGCGCGCGCCATCAAAGGCTTCCAGCGTGGTCCCGGTTTCCAGTTTCAGGATCTCCTCGTCGGTGATCTCTTCTGAGCGAGGGTCATAGCTCGTGCCACGAGCCCTGGCTACCTCGGCCTTGGCCTGCTGGCAGTCCTGCATGACCTCCCGGATCAAGCGGATGTAAGCCTGATTGTCGTCCCAGCGAATTTCACGCTCGATCAGCACCGAAGGTGTCGATTTACCCTCTGCCGGTTTGGAAGAACCAGAGCTATCGGACTCGCCAGAACATGCGACCAGAGACAAAACTGCCAGAGGCATAAATACCCAGGAATTTCTTTTTGATTTCATTATTTAGATTTATTGAGAAAATACCGACAATGCAGGATTGAGTTGCAAGACTCCATAGATCAGTGCTTTATTCGCATCCGACGGTGCCTTGAGCCGAACCTGCCAATAAGGGTTGTACAAGCTCGAATACTCCTTATTCCCATCGGCTCTGAACAAAGATGTTCCTGTTACATCACGGCTGTCGCGCTGTGGTCTTTCAAAAAATATTCGGGCTTCCGACAGGGAGAAAACCTGATCCTTGACAAATCCTGCCTTGAGATCTGGCGATCCCAGTGGAGAATCCATGGCGCGGGCAGCGATCTCCAAGTTTTCATTGGTCGGCAACTGCACCTTATCCTTTGCCGCAACGACCAGATACATCATTTCCTGCTGGCTCGGACGACCATTTCGATCACGAGGGACGTCATACAAATCCTTGACACCCGACCACCCACGATTCTTCTTGGTATTTTGATAAGCCAGTCGACCAGCGCCTCCATCGGTATTTAATATATTGCCACTCGTCTGCCCCATCCTGTCTGCCACGGATCGACCCCAACCAATAGGCTCAGCCATGGTTCCTTTGCCCCAGCTGCATCCGTTTGGCCCAATTTTCTGCTTGAACTCCACCGTGTCCTGAGCTTCCCAGCGGTCATAATCGACCAAGCGCGTCATACCCTGCTTTTCAGAACCGATGCGAAAGACGAAAGGCACGCAGACACCACTCGAACCAAAAAACATATTGACAAATGGAATACGCGACCCCGGTCGGTCTGTGGAAAATTCATCTCTGGATATCAGGAGCAGATCAGCTGCAGTTTTTCTTTCATCCCGGCTTCCTCCAGAGCCTTTTTTATACAAATGGCTCATCCGCTGCCACTCCATCTCATTAATGGCCATGATTGCGTTAGCTTGAACTAGGTGAGCAGGGTCGTCATGACGACCATCCTGAGTCGCTACACTTTGCTTCAAAATTGAATCTGAGGCATCCCTGGCAGCCAAGGCCATTACTGGTGGGATAAAGGCTGATTTGATCATTCCTGTATACCAAAGAGAGAAAGCAGCTTCCCAGGCATTGATGACACCCGGCACAGCGGGCTGAAGCACCTTCTCAGTCTGACTTGCCACCATATTCATGGCTCTCATCATCTGGGATAGCATATTGATTGCTGCACTTAATGGAGGCAATTCCACAGTCACCGTAGCCAGTGCTTGAAAAATTCTTTGATAATTTTTAGTAGCTGTCTTGAAGTAATCATTCCATGACTGCAAGCTGACCATCTGAGCAATCAGCACCTCATTGGCAATCACAGCTCGATTGGTATAGGAAACCAGATTGAGAGAACGTGCCTGTACCAATGCGCCTGAATATGCTGCAGCGTCAGCCGCATTGACAATCTTCTGCTTCTCGGAGGTGGACTGTCCTACGCTATAGACTCCGGCAAAAATTACCGCCAGCGTTGCAACGAATGCCAGAAACCAGACGAGCACCTGCCCCTGCTGTCGGACTGCTGAACTGGTGCTTCTGATGACGGCATTTCTGCGCATGAATTCTCCTTCTCCTTCAATGGCTTACTTCACTTTTACAAGTTCCACGCGGCGATTCTTGGCACGCCCCTCTTCGGTTCGGTTGTCCGCAACAGGCACTTCACTACCAAGCCCCTTGGATTGCAGTCGCTTGGCATCTATACCGGAAGCAACCAGCGCATTCACTACGCTCTGAGCTCGGGATTGAGACAGCTTTTTATTGGCATCGACTGCGCCTACGTTATCCGTGTGACCATCGACGGATATTTTCAAATCTGGTGTCTTTTTCAGCAGACCGACCACTTCATCCAGCGTAGGTTTTGCATCTTTCTTGATATCTGATTTATTATTGTCAAAATTAATATAAATGGTCGCGTAACCTTGCTTGGCAATGGCATCTGAAAGCTGCCCGGCCGTCACCACCTGCTGCATGGGTTTGCCTTCGATATAGGTCAGCTTGTAGCCGCTGTCATAGTTATTCTCCAGAACTACCCAGATCTTGGCATTGTTCTTTTCCAGAAGGAACACATTGCTTCCCTCATGCCCAGGTGTATAGGTCAGCCGCCTTCCACCCAATCCCTTGATGGCATTCTCATAATTTCTGAAAACAGCCAAAGTTCCCGCCGACGAGGAAGTGGAATAATTGATGGAAGTCACCTTGCCTTCTGCAGCCAGGTGCCCTTGCTCATCAAATCCAGTATTTTTCTCGCTGCATGTGACATCAGGCTTGCAATAGAAAATTCCACCATCCTGGAAATTTCCAAAATCAACAACCTTGCGTCCGTCAACCTTATACCCAGGCATTCCGGAAAGGATGGAGTGATCCTGCGCATAAGCACCTGCTGACATTGCCAGCGACGCCACTCCAAAAAAAACAGAAAAAACAAATCTACCAGATTGCATTTAAACTATTAATAAAGATAATAAAATCCGGGCAGCATCGCCGCCCGATACAAAATTATTTCCCTCGGCCTTTTCCAGCTGCTTCCGTAAAATTTTCCAAGGAATGAGATGCTGCACCGCGTGTATCCGCCTGCTGACCTTGGTCCTTTGCCCTGCCTGCAGCTTGAGTACCACTCTTACCGCCAAGTTCCGCAGCCATTGCTCCAGTCTGACCCTTAACCACATTACCAAATGCGCTATAAACACCAATAGCAGCAATGGCAATCAAGGCGACAATAATGATATATTCGGTCATACCTTGACCACGAATATTTTTTGCGCGGATAGCGTTATTTGAAAATTTCACCGGCTTCTCCTCTGGAAAGTTAGTACAAATACCCAGCCACCATGACTGATGCCTTCGCATTCTTACAAGCATTGACCTTCTCTTCATGAAGTTTTTATTAAAATAACAATAATTACATTTAATTTCAATAAATACTAATGGATATTCTGCGAATCCTTATATTTCATGATATTTAATTGGTTAACAACAATTTTTGCAAAATTTACATTTAACTTTCATTAGAAATACATTTTCTCGTGATTAAGGAAGCTGGCACACATTCCCTCCGCACCGTCCTGCCAGGTATCTGCGGAATGGGTCTTTGCATGGGACTGGCTCTTTCTGTTCCATCAATCTGCGCCGTACTGGGGCCAATTGCAGGCGGCTTGCTTATTCACCTGCTGACATGCACGCCTTATCTACGCGTCAGAGTCTTGCAGCTGGGCTGCTTTCTTTGCGGATTCCTTGCGGGCTCCTTGTTCTGGATTGCCCAGGGCATTTACCGCCCACCCGTCAACAGCGCCTGGTCAGCGGGCTTGGTGTTCGGCGTCTTGCTGGCCTGCCAGCTCCTGATCTACCTGCTTTGCTTTACAGCGACCTCCATAGCGCTCAACAGAAAACCCGCTCAGGCCGCACCATCAAGCACTGTCTGGCGTACCGCAACAACTCTTGCCATCACCTTCAGTGCCGCAGAAATCCTGCGCAGCATCGGCCCACTGGCTCTGCCCTGGGGCTTTTGGGGCTACGGCGCCATCGACAACCCCTTGCTCAACGGCTTCTATTCCATCGCAGGCAGCTATGTGGTGACATTCATGCTGTGGATGCTGTCTGCACTGCTTCTGCTGTGGTGGCAGTTTCTCTGCAACCACGTCCGCCACCGATGTCATGCTTCTGCTGCGCCTTGGCTGCCGACTCTGACTCTGCTTTCGGCTGCTGCGCTTGCTCATTCCACAGACTGGACCCATGAAACCGGAGCTCAGTTGAAGATCCGACTCATACACACACAGTGGCCAGAGGAGGAAAAATATCGCGCCTACAACCAGGCAAGCTCCCTTGCCATGCTCGAGGCCGCGCCGTTCACGACCAGAGCCGAGCTCACCGTCTTTCCCGAGCTATTCCTGACGGAGAGAATCAGTAGCATCCCCGCAGAAATCCGTGAACAAATTGCCCACAGCACAAAGGAGCAGGGCACTGCGCTGCTGTTTGGCGCTGTCGGTATGACCCATGAGCCAGGCGCCCCCGAAACATCTTTGGGGCGCCAGAACACCCTGGTTCTGCTCAATGAACAGGGCTTGGCACAGACATACATCAAGCGCCTGTTATTGCCGTTTACCGAATATCTGCCAACGGAGTCCTGGCTCCAGTGGATCTGGCCCCATCTCTACCATTACCCCCTGGCAGATCTGGTTCCAGGGCCCATGCAGCAGCCCACACTGCAGGTCCGCAATGTTCACCTGGGGCCCCTGATCTGCAGCGAACTGGCCTCACCGGTATTAAGTGCCCTGCAAGGCGCGACCGCAGATATGGTGATTTCACCATCCAGCGACTCTTGGATTCCATCCTCACTCTATCTGCTGCAGGCCCATCATCTGGCACGCGTCAGGGCCGCGGAGCTACAGAAACCGCTGGCTAGAGCCAACAATGTAGGGGTAAGCGCCTTCATTGACCACCGAGGCAAAGTCCTGGCATCTCTCAGCGGCGAGGCTGGCAGCGGCCAATGGACTATGCCGGCCCGGGCAGGCAGAACGCCCTATGTACATATCGTGAAATGGTTTGCTGCGCTATCCGGCAACTGATCACGCACCCGATTTGCTTAACCCGGTCAAAGCCTTGATTGAAGCCAAGCCATCAATGCTCGATACCCAAGCACAACACAGGAGCCTATCGCCATATTGATGCTCTGCCATGAGCAGTCTCGGCGGGAATCACTCGTCAACACCGAACTGTGTTCGACGGTACATAACAAAGACGCCCGTATACCCATGTCAACTCCATGCTCGGGCTTGAGGTATGGAGCCGCCCCATATGCTTCTTGTTGCACGGCGACAGCTCTGCAGCCCTTTCCAATAGCCTTGAGGAGGCGAAGGGTGACCTGCTGCCAAGAGCTATCCAAGTGCAACAAAGGCAAGCCTCTTCCAAGACACGGCTTAATGCTGCGGCTAGGAATCTTTAACAGGATCAGCCAAACGCAGTTGGTCAACAACTGCAGGATGGCTTGCACTCAGCAGCACAAGGGCTGCCCAAGCATGAGCGCACGAAAAGCCATTGAACTACCCCGGCAGCCCCGCTCAAAAACAAAAGCCCCGATTGCATCAGCAATCGAGGCTTTGAATTTCTGGCAGGGGAAGAAGGATTCGAACCTTCGCATGCTGGAATCAAAATCCAGTGCCTTAACCAGCTTGGCGACTCCCCTAGAAGACCGCAATTCTAGCCCAGATTTTTATCGTTTTTAAAAATTTCATCTGCAAACACACAAATATGCCGAACTCCATGCAAAGTATGGTGGGCTGCCTACTGGCAAAAACTCGCAGCGTCAGGTTCTTAGCGGGCTGCTTGGCCTGTGAACCTCACCCTTGCAGGGCCATATGAGAGCTGCTGGCACAGCCCTGCAAACTGAAGGTCTCCGTTTGAGGCCCAAAGCTGCAAGTGCGATAAAGCCAGGAGCCCTTACGAAGCAGCGACATATCAGAACTTGCGTAGGTGCTTCCAAGTTCTGCCGACAGCGATACAGGCTCGCAGCCCATCTTCTGCCTGAACTCCAACGTTCATTCACTTAGGAGCCAATGCATATCTTTGGCGACTTTGAGACTTGCCCTGTTCCATCCGCGCAAGCCGCTCCAGAATACTCTGTCGGCAACATGCGTTAAATTGTATAGTCATATAATTGACTATACATATATAAGACCTAGCTTCTTGAAATCAAGGAACAGCCTACGCTATGAAATTCACTCTGAATGGCCAGGAAGTGGATGCGCAAGACGCCACCTCCGACACTCCTCTTCTTTATGTGCTGCGCAATGACATGCAGCTCAACGGCCCCAAGTTTGGCTGCGGCCTGGGCGAATGCGGCGCCTGTGCAGTGCTGATTGACGGCAAGGTCGCGCGCTCCTGCTCCGTGCCGCTGAGCGTGGTGGAGGGCAAGAAAGTCACCACATTGGAAGGCTTGTCCCCTGACGCTTCCAAGGCTGCCAGCGCCAAGGCTTTGCAAGACCGCGCCGTTCTGGATGTCAGTGCTGCCAAGGACGAAGGTCACACTCCCGCCGTACGCACTTTCACGTTGCATGTGGTGCAGCAAGCCTTTGTCGATGCACAGGCCGCGCAGTGCGGCTACTGCACCAACGGAATGATCATGGCGCTGGTGGGGCTGTTCAATCAGAAACCCCAGGCTACGGATGAAGAAATCAGGCACGCCCTGTCCGGCCATCTGTGCCGCTGCGGTACCCATGTCGAGATCATGCAGGCCGCCGCCCGCGCCCGCGAGCTGATTGCCAAGGGCCACAGCCCGGCCATCCCCGCCGCCGGCGCATCCACAACCGCAAAGGCTGCCTGATCATGAAATTCTTCACCAAAGACAATCAAGCCCAGCTCACCCGTCGCCAGTTGCTCAAGGCCGGCGGCATGCTGATGGTCGGCTCCGTGGCAGGCAGCCATCTACTGATGGCCCAGACCGCACCCGAGGCAGTTGCCAAGGGCCCGTTCACCATTCCTTCGGCCAAGCTGGTGGACAGCTTCATCGCCATTGGTGCCGACGGCTCCGTCACGGCCTACAACGGCCACGTGGACCTGGGCACGGGCGTGCGCACGGCTCTGGGCCAGCTGGTGGCCGACGAGCTGTATGTGGACTTTGCCGCCGTGACCATGGTGCTGGGCCACACCGCCCGCACCCCGGATCTGGGCCCCACCATTGCCAGCAACACCATCCAGGTGTCGTCCCTGCCCATGCGCCATGCCGCAGCGCAGGTGCGCCAGTTGCTGATCAAGCTGGCCAGCGAAAAATCCGGTGTTCCCGCTGACCGCATCAGCACCCAGAAAGGCTTTGTCATCGCCGGCGGCAAGCGCTACGGCTATGGCGAACTGGTTCAGGGCCAGGATCTGCAGATCGAGGTCGACGACAAGATCGAGCTGCGCAAGTCGGGCTTCGAGTACATCGGCAAATCGGTGCAGCGCGTGGACATTCCCAACAAGGTGCTGGGCGCGCTGACCTATATCCATGACCTGCGCGTGCCCGGCATGCTGCATGGCCGTGTGATCCGTCCTCCCTACACCGGCGCCGATGCCACGGCTCCCCTGGGCTCCAGCCTGGTGTCGGTGGACGAGAAGTCCATTGCCCATCTGCCCGGCATCGTCAAGGTCGTGGTCAAGGGCGACTTCGTGGGCGTGGTGGCCGAGCGTGAAGAGCAGGCCATTGCTGCCATGCGCCAGCTCAAGGTCACCTGGAAGGAATGGAACGGCCTGCCCGATATGTCGCTGAGCGGCCTGCACCAGACCCTGGTGGACCATGCCAAGACCGACCGCGTGCTGCAGGAAGACGAGGGTGCGCTGCAGGCCATCGAGCAGGTCAAGACTGCGCTGACCCGCGACTATGTCTGGCCCTATCACGCTCACGGCTCCATCGGCCCGTCCTGCGCGATTGCCGAAGTGGGTGACGGCCAGATCCAGGTCTGGACCGGCTCGCAAAACCCTCACGACGTGTGCAAGGACATTGCCAAGCTCATGGACGTGAATGCCGACAACATCAACGTCACCCGCCTCGAGGCCTCGGGCTGCTATGGCCGCAACTGCGCGGACGACGTTTGCTCGGACGCCGTGCTGATGTCTGCCGCCGTGGGCAAGCCCGTGCGTGTGCAGCTGATGCGCGAGCAGGAAGCAGGCTGGGAGCCCAAGGGCACGGGCCAGCTGATTCGCGTGCGCGGCGGCCTGGACGAGCAAAACAATGTGGCCGCCTACGAGCTGCGCACCTGCTACCCCTCGAACAACGCCACGGCGCTGGCCCTGATCCTGACGGGCAAGGTGTCCGCCAAGATCGAGGCCCAGCAAATGGGCGACCGCACGGCCATCCCGCAGTACGAGTATCCCAAGATGCGCGTGATCTCCCAGGACGCCGTGCCCATCGTGCGCGCCTCGTGGATGCGCGGCGTATCGGCCCTGCCCAATGTGTTCGCTCATGAGTCCTGGATCGACGAATGCGCCTACCTGGCCAAGGCCGACCCCATCGAGTACCGCCTGCGCTACCTCAAGGACCCGCGTGCCGTGGCACTGATTGCCGAAGCCAGGAAGCAGTGCAACTGGCAGGAAGGCCCGGCGCGCCGCAATGCGGCTGCCGACGATCAGCGTCTGGTCAAGGGTCGCGGCTTTGCCTATGCCCGCTACTTCCACAGCAAGTTCCCCGGCTATGGCGCGGCCTGGGCGACCTGGGTGGTCGATGTGACCGTGGACCGCGAAACCGGCGAAGTCAAGGTCGACAAGGTCTTTGTCGCCCAGGACACCGGCGCCATGGTCAACCCCGCTGGCGTGCGTCACCAGGTGCACGGCAACGTGGTGCAGTCCACCAGCCGCGTGCTCAAGGAATTCGTCACTTTCGACAAGAGCGGCGTCACCTCCGTGGAATGGGGCGGCTACCCCATCCTGCGCTTTGACGAGCTGCCCGAAATCGACTCGCTGCTGGTCGAGCGCCCCAACGAGGCGCCCATGGGCGCCGGCGAATCGGCTTCCGTGCCCAGCGCTGCCGCCGTGGCCAATGCCATCTTTGACGCCACCGGCGTGCGCCTGCTGGAAGTGCCGTTCACGCCCAGCCGCGTGCTGGCCGCGATCAAGGCGGTCAAGTCCGGCCAAGCCGCATCCAAGTGACCCACAGAACAGAGACGATCAAGATGAAAGCATTCAAGAAAATCGTGCTGGGTGGCGCCGCACTCGTGGTGGTTCTGGCCGCTGCCGGCCTGGCCCTCACGCATCAAGGTGAAATTGCACCGCAAGCCAGCATTCCCACGGCCGAGTTCTCGCCACAGCAAATTGCCAAGGGCAAGCTGCTGGCTGCCATGGGCGACTGCGCCGTCTGCCACACGGCTGCCAACGGCAAGACCAATGCGGGCGGCTTGGCCATGCCCAGCCCCTTCGGCACCATCTACACCAGCAACATCACGCCCGATGCCAAAACAGGTATCGGCGGCTGGAGCTTCGAAGCCTTCGAGCGCGCCATGCGCCACGGCGTGGACCGCGAAGGCCAGTACCTGTACCCTGCCTTCCCCTACACGGCCTTCAGCCGCGTGACGGATGAGGACATGAAGTCCTTGTACGCCTTTCTGATGAGCGAGCCTGCCGTGGAGAACGAACCGCCGAAGACGGCGCTGAACTTCCCCTACAACGTGCGCCGCGGCATTGCAGCCTGGAACTGGCTCTACCTCAAGCCCGGCGTCGTCAAGGACGACGAACAGCAGGCTCCCGAATGGAATCGCGGCGCCTATCTGGTCGAAGGTCTGGGACACTGCAGTGCCTGCCACACACCGCGCAACGAACTGGCCGCTGAAAAAACGGGTGAGTTCCATCTGACCGGCGGCAGCGCTGAGGGCTGGGATGCACCCGCTCTGACGGACAAGACGGCCTCGCCGCTGCCCTGGACCAAGCAGGATCTGGTCGACTATATGAAGACCGGCTTCTCGGCCCGTCACAGCGTGGCAGCCGGCCCCATGGCCCCTGTGGCCCACGGCCTGTCGCAGCAAAGCGATACCGACATCGACGCCATCGCCACCTATCTGATGAGCTACCGCAAGGCCGACGCCGCACCCGGAGACGCCAAGGCACTGATCGCGGAAAAAACTGCCAAGCCCAAGCTGGCGCTGGACTCGGAAGGCTACCGCCTGTACCAGGGCGCCTGCATGGCCTGTCACAAGGCAGACCCCTCGGGCAGCACCTTCGGCGTGCGTCCCCAATTGGCCCTGAGCACCAGCTTGCATTCCGCATCGCCTGACAATGCCATCATGGCCGTGCTGGAGGGCGTACAAAAGCCTGCCCATGCGGAACTGGGTACCATGCCCGCCTTCCGCCACGCGCTCAGCGATGCTCAGATAGCCACCTTGCTCAACACCATGCGCGCCCAGTACGGTGTCGCCGAGTGGAGCGATCTGAAGAGCAAGGTCGGCAAGCTGCGCCAGCAAACCGCTGCAGCTCACTGATCTCGCCCGGCGACCGAAACGGCCTTTCTGCTGCCTTCACAGGCACTGGAAAGGCCTTTTTCATGCATCTATCTGGCTTGGCATCTAGGGTTCATACATCTGGCTGCCTCGCCCGCCTGACGCCACACTGCGAACAGGCTTGTCAATCTAAGAAAGCGATCAATGGACAACATCGACGTCATGGTGCTCAAAGCCTTGCATGACTGGCGCAGCGCCGGCCAGCGCGCCTTGCTGGCCACCGTGGTGCGCACCTGGGGCTCATCCCCTCGTCCGGTAGGCTCGATGATGGCTCTGCGCGAGGACGGACGCGCCATTGGCTCGGTATCGGGCGGCTGCATCGAGGACGACTTGATCGCTCGCCACACCAAGGCCCTGAACCACAATCTGGGCATTCCGGACGGCCCGCCGCAGCTGGTGCGCTATGGCGTGAGCGCCGACGAAGCCCACCGCTTCGGCCTGCCCTGCGGCGGCACGCTGGAGCTGCTGCTGGAATTCAACCCCGATGCGGCCAGCCTGCAGCAACTGGTGACCGAGCTTGAAGCAGGATCACTGGTGAAACGCAGCGTCGACTGCAGCAGCGGCGAAGTCAGCCTGCAGACGGCCGAGTACCCCGATGTGCTGGAGTTTGACGGCCAGCAACTCGTCAACCACCTCGGCCCCGGCTACCGCATGCTGCTGATCGGCGCGGGTGCCCTGGCCGAATACCTGGCCACCATGGCCTTGTTCAACGGCTTCACGGTCACCGTCTGCGACCCGCGCGAGGAATACATGGGCAGTTGGTCCGTGGCCCAGGTCAACACCGTCACCGACATGCCCGACGATGCCGTCACGGCCTTCAGGCCCGATGCGCGCAGCTGCATCGTCGCCCTCACCCACGACCCCAAACTTGACGACCTGGCCTTGCTTGAAGCCTTGCACAGCCCGGCCTTCTATGTGGGCGCCATCGGCTCGCGCCGCAACAACCACGCGCGCCGCGATCGCATGATCGAGCACTTTGATGAAACCGCGGAATCGCTAACCAAACTGCGTGGCCCGATTGGCTTATATATCGGCAGCAAGACCCCTGCCGAAATCGCCGTCAGCGTGATGGCCGAAATCCTGGCCGTCAAGAACGGCGTCGCCCTGCCTCAGGCCATGTCGGTAGAAACAGCCAAGCAGGAGCACGACATCACCATGAACGACAGCAGCCTGCAATGCGCACTGCCGCAGATCCTGGGCCCCAAGGCGGCAGCCAAGCAGCACTGAGTCATGCAACGACCTGTTCACACGTGTCAATGGCAAAGCTCCAAGGGCTTGAGGCATCATTTTGTGCAGGACTGTTGCGCTCAATTCAAATGTTTCAATATGTGTCAATGCGGCGGCCACATGTCACAATGAAACAGAATCCTTAGACATAGGCCTTGTCCACGCCCAGTGCGTGCCATAACCCTGACAATGACAGCCCCTCCTTCCCATCGCGCACGAGCACAGTGGCTGCCCGGTATGGCGGTGGCTGTGTTGGGGCTGGCCCTGACCTTCTGGCTTGCCCATCTGCAGCAGAAATCCAGCGCGGCACTGGCGCAACTTCGCTTTACCGAAGAGGTGCGCTCCTCCACCAATGCCATCGCCCAGCGCCTCAACGCCTATACGGAAGTTGTCAACGGCCTGCGAGACCTCTTCCTGCTCAAGCCCGATCTGAGTCGCCAGGAATTCGACCGCATCGTGGCCGAGCGCAATCTCCAGCGCCACTATCCCGGGATCAAGAACCTGTCGTTCGCACGCTGGGTTCCACTGGAACAGCTCAGCGCATTCGAATCCCAGCGGCGCACCCAGGCTCCTGCGCGCGAGCCCTTCCACCCCTTTCATCCGGCGACCTGGCATTCCGACTATCACATCAATGAATATGTGTGGCCCATGGAAGGCAACGAAGGCGTTCCAGGCCTGGACATCTCTTCGCAGCCCGCCAACCTGGAAGCCCAACTGGTCGCGCGCGGTACCGGCCGCACCGCCCTGTCGGCCCCCTTCCCTCTGATCCAGGAAAGCGATCTGCCTGTCGGCATTGTTCTGAGGGCACCCATCTTCAGGAGCAATAGCGGCGCGAATCTGGCAGAGGATTTCATCGGCACGGCCGCCGTCAGCATTCGGATTGCCAACATGATTCGCGCCGTGCGCGCCAATGGGTTTCTCAGCAATATCGAGATCCGCATCGACGACATGGGTCCCATAGGCCATCCGCTTGCCAAGCCCCAAAGACTGTTCGAGCCTCCTAGCTGGCCTGCAGAAGCAGAAACGCAGCAGTTGCAGGAAATCCAGTTGCATGGGCGGCGCTGGCAGCTGATGTTCAAGCCCGTCGAAGTGGCACTGTCCACGACGGAAAAATTTGCACCCCACTGGATCCTGGGCGTGGGCACCGCGATTTCGCTGCTACTGGCCACACTCGTCACACTGCTGGTGCGCTTGCGCATGCAAGCTCTGCAAGAAGTGGAAATCTCCAACGAAGCCTTGCTGCAAAGCGAGCGCAGCCTGCGCGCCATCTTCAACCAGGCAGCTGTCGGCGTAGCCCAGATACAGATGGCCACGGGACGGGTGGTGCGCATGAACCAGCACTACAGCAGCATTCTCGGCTACTCGCTGGACGAGCTTTACGACATGAGCTTTACGGACCTCTCCCATGTCGAAGGTCTGGCCAGGGACCTGGAACAGCTGGAAAAGCTCAAGTCGGGGCAAATCCGGGAGTACCAGCTTGAAAAATGTCTGCGTCGCAAGGACGGACGAGAGATCTGGATCGACCTTACCGTTTCCTCAATGGGCGACAAGGACGAGGAGGGCCTGCACTACATTGCCGTGGTTCAGGACATCACGGCACGCCGACTTCTGGAGAACTCCCTGCGCGACAGCGAGCGCTATCTGCGCAACATCCTGCGTCACCTGCCCGTGGGGATCAGCATCGTGCGCGAGGACGGCCACTTCACTTTCAGCAATGACTGCAATGTCCAGATCTGTGGCTACAGCATCGAGGAAATGCCGAACATCGAAGCCTGGTGGAGCCAGGTCCATCCCGATCCCCTGATGCGTGAAAACGCTCACAGAAGCTGGTTGACAGACTATACGCAGGCCCGCCAGAACCGCAGCCACCTTCCTGCGCGTGAATACGAGATCCGCTGCAAAAACGGTCATATGCGACCGGTGGAGATTTCCGCCATCGCGCTGGATGAAGACTATCTCTTCACCATGGTGGATCTGAGCCAGCGCAAGGCAGCAGAAGACAAGATCCGGCACCTGGCCTACTACGATTCGCTGACACAGCTACCCAACCGCCGCATGCTGCGCGACCACCTTCATGAGGTGCTCAAGGTCCATTCGCGCCAGCACCGATACGGCGCCCTGCTGCTGCTGGACCTCGACAATTTCAAGACGCTCAACGACACACGCGGTCATGACCAGGGCGATGCGCTGCTGTGCGAAGTGGCCAAGCGACTGCGCCAAGGCGTTGCAGGCAGCCACATGGTCGCACGTCTGGGTGGCGATGAATTCGTGGTGGTACTCGAAAGTCTGGCCGACGACGCCGAGCAGGCACAGGCGCAGGCCCGGGAAACAGGCTTGCGCATCCTGGCGATGCTGCGCGACCCATACCTGCTCGAAGGAGAGGCCTTCCATTTCACGGCCAGCATAGGCGTGACGATTTTTGCCAACGCTCACGAGCAGATCTCCGACCTGCTCAAGCGGGCCGACCTGGCCATGTACCAGGCCAAGGCCACGGGCCGCAATGCGCTGGAGCTCTATGACCCACAGTTGCAGGCCGTGGTGCGGGCCCGGGCCAAGCTTGCATCGGACATCCGCGCCGGCCTGGCCAACGGTCAGTTCGAGCTGTTCTACCAGCCCCAGGTGGAAGGCCGAAACGTCCGTGGCTGCGAGGCGCTGCTGCGCTGGCGCCACCCTTGCGACGGCTATATCTCGCCCGCAGTCTTCATCCCGCTGGCCGAGGAAACCGGGCTGATTCTCCCACTGGGAGAATGGGTGCTGCAGGCAGCCTGCAGGCAACTGGCCAGCTGGGCTCTGCAACCCCGGTTGGCCCATCTCACACTGGCCGTCAATGTCAGTCCACGCCAGTTCCGCCAGGCTGGCTTTGTCGCGCAGGTACTTTCCGCGCTGGCAAGCTCCGGAGCACAGCCGCATCAGCTCAAGCTCGAACTCACGGAAGGACTGCTGCTGGATAACGTCGAGGACACCATAGCGAAAATGGAAGAGCTCAAGGCCCATGGCGTCGGCTTTGCGCTGGATGATTTCGGCACCGGCTACTCCTCGCTGTCCTATCTCAAGCGCCTGCCGCTGGACCAGCTCAAGATTGACCAGAGCTTTGTACGTGACGTGCTCACCGATTCCAACGATGCGGCCATCGTCCGCACCATCGTCGCACTGGGCACCAGTCTGGGCCTGCAAGTGATTGCGGAAGGCGTGGAGACCGAAGAGCAGCGGCAATTCCTGCTCGCCCACAACTGCCAGGCCTGGCAAGGTTATCTGCTGAGCCCACCCGTCTCGGCCGAGCGTTTCGCTGCCTTGCCACTGACCTATGCCGTGCCGACGGCTTGCGCTCTTGCGGAGCAAGATACCGACCGCACATCATGAAACACCCGGTTGCATAACCATAGCAACAAACTTCGCCTGGATGACGCTGTCAGCGATCCGGGATGAAATTGTCGGCGTACCATCGCCGACTGCATGACGACCGCCAAGAAAAAGAAAACACCTGCGCGCAAGCGCGGCACTGCCTCCAAGGCTGCTGCCTACAGCCTCTCCCGCATCAAGCGCTTCGCCCTGTCCGCGGGCGCGGCGGCGCTGGCCAGCTTTCAGATCGCCAGCTGCAGTTTCAACCCGACCTGGTCCGGTGAAAAACTGCTCAACCAGGCCATGGCCGCGCTGGACATGCCTGCGCTCGACGCCTTTCGCAAAAATGGCTGGCCAGGTCTTGCAGGCCCCCATGCCCATTCCAACCCCGTCGGGGGTACGGTCAGCCGCGCCGATGTCACGGCCACCAGTCAGCCGCTGCATTTTTCCAGCTGCCCACAGTTCTTTCCGGGCGGCAAGGCACCTTCACTGCAGTTGCAAACCCAGGAGCGGGAACTGTGCTTCAGCGGCTTTGCCGTGCTGCACAACGGCAGCACCAAAACCCCGGTCTTTGTGGCCGAGCGCCTGAACCGCCAGGCGCTGCAGCAGGCCCAGGGTCTGCAGCGCACCGACAAGTTCTATGCCGATGCCCGCCTGCCCCGCGCCGAGCGCTCGGAACTCGATGACTACAAACGCTCCGGCTTCTCGCGCGGTCACATGGCACCAGCGGCCGATATGAGCACGCCAGAGGCCATGGCCCAGAGCTTCAGCCTCGCCAATATGGTGCCGCAGAACCAGGTGCATAACGCCGGTGCCTGGAGCCAGGTGGAACAGGCCACGCGCAAATATGCGCTGCGCGCCCAGGGCGATGTCTATGTGTTCACCGGCCCGGTGTTTGCCAAAAATGCATCCACCATTGGTACGGGCAAGGTGGCAGTGCCCGACTACATCTTCAAGCTGGTCTATGACGCCAGCACGCACAAGAGCTGGGTGTACTGGCAGGCCAATAGCGCCGATACCCGCATGGGCCCACCCATCAGCTACGAGGAATTCACCCGCCGTACCGGCATGCCATTGCTGTCGGCCGTGAATCTTCCACGCGCATAAAAAGTGAGCAGCTAGCGCAGATCAACCAATGAATCCAGCATGAATGAATTCGAGATTCTTTGATTGGCCAGCGCCAGCAGCTCATTTATCAAGAGCATTCATCACTCGCCCAGTGACCTTCCCTAGAACGTAATGACCTTGTCGGCCGCCAGCGTCCAATCGGCCAGCTCGGGCAGAGTACCGATTTCCACGCCTGCAATCAGCGTCAGTTCGGCCAGGCCCCGCGCCAGCGCGCAGGTGCGGCACAGCTTCAGCGTCACGCCTTCGGCCACCAGATGCTCGACCATGGTCTGCAGGCCGCTGCCCGCACCATCGTGCTGATGAGGCAGGCCGACCACGGTGGCATCGGACATCAAGAACACCTTCACCTCAGGCTTGGCGTCATGCCCGCGCAAGGCCGTGGCCACGCGCAAGGCCGACAGGCAACGCTCGCTGCCATAAGGCGCGGCATGAACGATCAGAACGATTTTTTGGGACATCAAAAATTCCTTAGCAAATAGTGCAACGCCCAAAACTGGCGCCCCCAACAAGGGGACAGCAAGCAAGCGCCGCCGCGCAGCAAAGCTGTTGCCCCCGGCGCGCAGCGCCCCGCGGGGCCACCTAGGCGAAGCGGCTCAGGGGGAGTTACTTCCGAATCAAGTACCGAATCGTCGGTCCGTCCTGCTGAATCTCCAGCACTTCATAGCCATGGTTCTTGGCATCCAGCGGAATATTGTTGATGGACTGCGGGCAGTCCGACACCACCTCCAGAATCTGGCCGGGCTGCAGGCTGGGCATGGCTTCCAGCGTGGCCACGGCGGGATAGGGGCAGGGTTCGCCCAGCATGTCGAGGCGGAAGTCGGGAATGTATTTGGAGTCACTCATGACGGATTCCTTGAGGTTCAAGCGGTGCGCGAGGCTACAGAGGATGCAGTGGCAGCGGCCAGACGGGCCTTTTTGGCAAAGAAGTGCTTTTCCCACCACAGCACCAGCGCGAGCGAAACACCCAGCATCACATAGGTCAGCAGCAGACCGCCTTGCGGGCCCATTTCCTTGAGCAAGTTGACCTTGTCGTAATTGGTGGCCAGCACGGGGGCGATATCGTCCCAGACCAGGGCCAGCAGCGTGGAGCCAATCACATTGCCCAGACCCACCCACCAGTAATGCACCTGGCCTTCAACGGCACGGTACATCCAGCCGGTTTCGCAACCACCGGCCAGCACGATGCCAAAGCCGAACAGCAGGCCGCCGATGACGGCATTGGGGCCGGCCCAGAAAATCTTGGGGTCCATGCCCAGCTGCACATAGCTGTAGATGCCGATGGTGCCGACTGCCATACCGGCAATGATGGCCTTGGCCATCTGCGTGCGGCCCGTGATCCACAGATCGCGGAAGGCCGAGGTAAAGCAGACCTGGGCGCGCTCGATGATCAGGCCAAAGGCCAGACCGAACAGAATCGCCATGCCCAGTTTGGGAGCTTCTGCAGCCTTGCAGATACCCCAGGCCACACAGGCCAGAAACAATGCCATGCCAATGCGAAAGCGCCGCTTGGCCTGAACCTCGCGCTGCTCCAGCGGCTTGGGCGCGCTGACTTTCTGCAGCTTCACGGGAATGCGGAAGATGGGCAGCAGGCTGACCTTGGCGCCCGCCAGCGAGCCAATGGCCGTGGCAATCGCGAAGAACCAGGCGTGCAGCGAAAACTGGGGAATGCCCGTAAAGAAGGCCGCCAGATTGCAGCCCATGGCCAGGCGTGCGCCAAAGCCCGCGATGATGCCGCCCACAATGGCCTGGAACACTCGGATACGGTGGTTGGGCATGCGCAGCTTGACGTTGTTGGCCCAGAGCGCAGCCGAGAAGCAGCCCACGAACATGCCGATGATCATCAGCCCGTCCACCCGCGTCAGTGGCGTGCCCTGCAGACCGATGACCTTGAAATAGCCCCAGTTGCTCAGATCCACGCCTGCAAACTGCAACAGATGCCCGCCCCAGCGGGTGAACTCGCCGGTCACGGCCCAGAAGGTGCCGGTGATGCCGAAGTAATACGCCGATAAAACGCCCGCCGCAATGACTGCGGGTACGGGCGACCAGAAGCGCACCAGATATTGGTGTTTGAAGTCTTGCCAGCTCATGCCTTGCTTTCCTGCCACGTATGCCAACGTGGCGTTTTTTCCGATCGACCAGCAAAAAACGCAAAAACCCGGAAGATTTTTGCGTTCGATGACCAGTAGATACGGCTATGGATAGGTGCCCGTCCATGGGCGGCAGGTGGCTTTCGCACACCTGCACTGGCTTCAGATTATCCGCCTCCGACTTCAGCAGCGGGCAACTGGCATATTTACCTTACTGAGTCGCTGCGCCACCAGTCTCCGGGCTTGCAGGCGAAGCTGGCGCTTGCGGCGCCTCGGCAGCCGTGGTTGCAGGCTTGGGCTGCCACTTGGCGGGCAGCACGGTATCCAGCCAGTGCAAGCGCCAGGCCAGCAGCAGCGCCAGCACCACGACCGCCAGCACCCACAGGCTGTTGCGCAGCTTGTGGGAATCGGCAAACGGATCGGCCAGATTGCGCTTGGCATTCAGCGGCACCTTGCCTGCCTGCGACAGGCTTCGCCCCAGGCCCAGATTGATGTTCATGCGACCATTGATGGCCCAGCCACTGGCATCCAGAATCGGCCCCAGACTGCGCTGGCGCAGCTTGAGCCAGGCAATCATCATGCTCGGCCCCGAGATGGCCAGGATGATGCCCAGCATGGCCATGGGAATCCACGGCCCCAGTTCGATGAACTTGCCAAAAATGCCCACGATCACAGCACTGAGCGATCCCAGAGCCACACCGATGGCGGCCACCGTTCCCACATCGGTCTTGCGCGGTGCGGCTGCCGGCGCCAGCTCCTTGGGGGCCGTGGCCAGCTTGGCGGCGCTGTCGCCCAGATTGGTGTTGACCAGATCGTTCTTGGCCGCCGCATGCTTGGCCACCTGCTCCTCGATCATGCGCAGGAACTTCTTGTAAGGCGAGAAAAAGGCCTGGCCGATGCTGGTGGGGTTGTCGATGAGCTTGACGATGGTGGCATCCCAGTCATTGCCCGCGCGGTCGTAGAACACGCCGTTGCGGCCCACGAAAAGAAAATCCACATCGCCGGCCGTGAAGGCCGCCACAATGGTTTTCTTCTCACCTTCGCGCCTGCACTCGCAGTAGGCCAGATAGGTCTTGGCCATGGCAGCCAGTGCCGAATGTGCGGCCGCATCGGCCACTTCCACGGTCAGATCGCAGCTGCGCCCATCCAGAAACAGCGTACCGGCCTGAAAAGCCGCCCCTTCTCGGCGATAAAAGCGCGAGAAGGAGACAAAGTTGTTGAGCAGCTCCAGCAGATCGCGCTGCAACCGGATCAGCTTTTCCAGCGCCATGGCCTGCTCGCTGTGCTCCTTTTCGGCGTCATCCTGATCCAGCAGCGCCAGCAAGTCGGCCTCCAGGCCGCCGACCAGCAAAGCCTGCACCTCGGACTCGGGCAGACTGCCCAGCGGTGTGGCGGGGCAGCCAGCCAGCCATGCCTGGCACTGGCTCAAGGTGCTCTTGAGCAGATCCCATTGGACCTGGGTCAGCTCTGTCAGTGCCTCGCCGAACACGGGCTGCACGGCCTGCTCGCGCAGGGTCTGCAAAGCCGCAGCCCAGGCGGGGTTCACGCTTTGCACCAGCGGCAGCACATGCTCGCCCGTCACCGTGGCCAGAGGCAGGGCGGCAATGCAGTCCGAGCCGTTGTTCAGCACCTGCGCACCCAACGCGGCATAGCCCTCTTCCGTCGGGTTCAGCGGCGCCTGGGCACGCGGATCGAATGCCACCAGGCCTGTGCGGGCAAAGAAGTCGTCAACCTTGGCCTGCACGGCATTCACGGCCTCGGCCGCTGCCAGCGCCTGGCTACGAGGCGTGAGCTGGCAGCCCAGCTCGGCGGCCTGGGCAAACCAGGTCTGCAGTGCGCGGGCATCGGCAAAGAATGCCTCGGCACGGGCACGGTCAATACCGGCCACGCCATCACAACCATCCATGCTGCCATAGGCGTCCTGAATGCGGGCGATCAGTGCGGCCAGCGCTTCGTTGTCCTGCGCCGTCGCCGCGGAGATCACCCCATCGCCGTTGAAACGCAGCGCCTGCAGCGATGCCAAGCGCTCCTGCACCTGGGCCAGCGTGATGGAGCGGGCATCGCTTTGGCCGGCAATCGCCAGCACGCGCCGGGCTTCGGCCAGCAGCATCGCACCCTCTTCGCTGGTTTCATCGATGCTGGACAGCTGCAGCACATCGCCGCCTTCGGCCAGCACCTGTGGATCCTTCACCCGCGCCACTGCCCATTGGCATGCGGCCACCAGCTCCGGCGGGCGGATACGCCCATCCTTGCTGACATCAATCAGGTCCAGCGTTGCGCTATCGAACTCGATTCCTCGCGTCGGGCAGGCCAAGGCCACCCAGAGCTTCTTGTCCAACTCTCCAATATGGGCAATGTCCTGGCCGGTACGGATCACCACCTGATCCACATCACCGGCGCGAAAGAACTGCCACTCGTAACTCTGCTCCATGAAAACTCAAACTCCTAAGGCTCTGCTTGCCCACTACGCTATCAAAACATGAGAGTTTAAAAGTCATTGAGCCAACACTTTCCAAGTCGCATGAATTTTTGACTGACTTGATTCGCAGGCGCCTTCCCGGGAACACTTTTTACGTTCTTAGCCTCTGCGGCTCAATGAAAGCGATCGCAGCTTCAATTACCTGCGCCGGCCATTTCAGAGACTTCCCCCGTACCTTTGCAATCACAAATCGGGGCATCCAATATTTCAAAAAATACCTGAAACCAGTGATTGAACAGACAGCGCATCAAGTACATGCTTCCATGCCATTCTTCGCCGTAAAACTCAATCATTGGGGAGCCAAAAATGAAATTCAAAAACCATCTTCTTATCTCAACCCTCATGGGTGCTTTCATTTCAGGATGTGGAGGCGGTGGCGGAGGATCTGCAGATAACAGCCCCCCGCCCGAGCCCAAAGACCCATTGACCGCCTATAAGAGCCAGAAAATCAATTGGAAAAGTTGCGAAGCGTATTTCTCTAAGAATACCGATGCAGATTTAGAAGGATATAGCATCTTACTTGGTGATCGCCTGCAGTGCGCAGACATTGATGCACCTCTTGATTACAGTCAGCCAGAAAAATCAAGTATAAAAATCGCCATAATTAGAGTTTTATCCTCCAAGAAATCAGAAAAAAACCCTCATTTATTTTTTAATCCCGGTGGTCCTGGAGGAGATGGCCATCTGGACTCCATAGTATATTCTTCAAGCCTTCTTGCAATGGGAAATGAGAACACTCCTATTGGCTCAATTTACAGGAAGATGGCTGAGAATTACAATTTCATTGGATTCTCACCTAGAGGCGTCGGTGCAAGCACCACCATCAGTTGTAGCGGAAATGAGTTATTTATGCCAATAGACTACAGTCCAAAAGGCTACAATCCAGAAAATATCAAAAACATCACCAACTATGCAAAAGCAGTTGCCAGCAATTGCCAAAAAAACCCTGTCTCTGATTACATCAACACAGATGCAACAGCACGCGATATGGATCTGATGCGTCATCTTCTAGGAGACGACAAGATGCATTATTACGGAACATCCTATGGAACTTGGCTAGGTTTCTGGTATGCAGGCCTGTTTCCCGAAAATATAGGCCCAATGGTTCTGGACAGCAATATGAACTTCAGCCGTCCGATGAACGATGCAAGCGTTTTATACAAGGAAGGGCAAATTCATACATTCCTGGAATTTCAAGCCCCATACATTTCCAGGCATGATGATTTAATAGGTTTAGGAAAAACTGTCGATCAAGTCATAAACAATCTTAATTCCATGACAGATCATGCCAAATCTATTCTAGGCCATGCCTCATATCGCGCAGAACCAGGCTCCATCGCGGTAAATATCGCTGTTCTTCAAACCGCCTTTGAAGTCAGCAATATGGAAAAGCAAAATTCCACTCCTGCGCAAATCATTGACACCATTAAAAGTTCTCTTTATATAAGAGATAACATGATAAGACGTGCTTTTGAATATGAAGGATATGATTTACAAACATCCATTAAAAATTCCATCATCCAAAAACTAATAAATGATTACAACAATAAGACCATATATGCTGAAAAATTCTCTTTGGAAGATGCAGTTTTCAATACAGTGGTATGCAATGATGAAGCTGTCTCCAACGCCGATCCCATTTTCTGGTTTCGTACGGGATTTTCTCAGGCTAACCGCCTTCCCATTATCAGTGCAGATGTTTCCATGCAACCCTGCCTTTACTGGAAGCGCAATGCGGCGTTCACCAAGCCCGCCATTAATGACTTAAAAGCAGCCAAGCTGATGATGGTTCAGAGCCAATATGACGTACCCACGCCTTTGAGCGGCGCCATGGAAACATTCAATCAGTTGCCCGCAACCAGCATGGTGTATGTCAAAAACGAAGGCAGCCACGGCCTTCAGTTCTATGGAACCGAGTGTGTGGATCTGACCGTCATGCGCTACCTGCTGGGCCAGGCCCCCGCCAATCGCATGACCACCTGCGAAGGCAAGCCGATGACTCTGGACAAGCTGGCAACCAGTGCAGCCAAAACCACCATAGGCCAGAGCAAAGCCAGCAGCCAGACAGGCCACCCAGACGATGAAGCATCGAATTTCGAGGATCCTGAACTGGCACGTAAACTCATTGAGCGCCTGCGCGGGGCAAACAATGCTGCATTTCACTAAGACATAAACCCCCTCCTGATTCAGGACCACTTCAAAAGGCTGCGGATCCAGGTTCGCAGCCTTTTTCATCCCCCTCCATCCCATGAGGCCAGCATTCAAAAATAAAGTCCCAAAAATGCTTTATTACTGCACTGCGCAATCTGCCTGCGCCGTTGCACACCATCCAGACCTGCATGCCCTCCATGCTGAAGAGTAACTGGGAGCATCATCAATATCGCCTCCGTCAGCGGCTTGGTTGGTGTCGCGAGCAAGCCCGCATGGGCCGCTGAGCCTGACCAGGTCCGTGGTGCTGGCCACCACGCCCTTGAGCTGCAATACCATCCGCCCAGACGGTGTACTGACGCCGCAGGTGCAGGAACAGACCGGAGCCCTGGCGCTACGCGGGAGCTTGGACGAGACCTCAGGGCGCGCCACCATCCCAGGCATTGGTGCTCGTGGAGCAAGTTGCATCGCTGGCAAGCCACTTGGTCAGCGACAATTCAGCCCAGTTGCGCAACGCACAATAGACCGTGGACGGAGGCTCTAGCGCCTCCTGAACACCAGCATCAAAATCAGTAGCTATCAGCGCTTGACAGTAAAGCGTTTGAGATTGTTTTCATTCAAATCACCCAAGGAGATACACATGGTTTTGAACGAAACCCATGACGCCAGCCTGCAAAGCTGGGTCGCATCGGCCAACACCAGCAGCAGCGACTTCCCCATCCAGAACCTGCCGTTTGCCGTGTTCCGCCGCACCGGCAGCAACGAAGCCTGGCGTGGCGGTGTCGCCATTGGCGACCAGGTGCTGGACATGGCGGCCGTGCATCAACTGGGTACGGCCAAGGTGCTGGGCACCGAGGTGCAGGCCCAGGTCGAGGCCGCCGCACAAAGCCAGCTCAACACGCTGATGGCCATGACCCCCGCACAATGGTCGGCCCTGCGCCTGGCCCTGTCGCGCGCGCTGCGTGCTGGCGCCAAGGAGGAAACCACGCTCAAGGCCTGCCTGGTGCCCCAATCCGAAGTCGAATACACCGTACCCGCCCAGGTCGGCGACTACACGGACTTCTACACCTCGGTCCATCACGCCACCAATGTGGGCAAGCTGTTTCGCCCCACCAACCCGCTGATGGAGAACTACAAGTGGGTGCCCATCGGCTACCACGGCCGGGCATCGAGCATCCGCGTCTCGGGCGTGGACTTCAAGCGCCCCAACGGCCAGTTGAAGACCCCCGATGCCGACCCCGTGCTCAAGCCTTGCAGCCGCCTAGACTATGAGCTGGAGCTGGGCATTTACGCGGGCACCGCCAATGGCTGGGGCGATGCCATCGCCATCGAAGACGCCGAAAACCATATCTTCGGCCTGTGCCTGCTCAACGACTGGTCGGCACGCGATGTGCAGGCCTGGGAGTACCAGCCGCTGGGCCCCTTTCTGTCCAAGAACTTCGCCACCAGCATCTCCCCCTGGATCGTGACGCTGGAAGCGCTGGCCCCCTACCGCACGGCATTCACCCGCCCTGCGGAAGATCCCCAACCCCTGCCCTACCTCAGCAGCGCCGCCAACAGCGAGCGCGGCGCACTCGATGTGCAACTTACCGTCGCCATCCAGACCGAGAAGATGCGCGCCGCCGGTGAAGCCGCCGCCCAGATCACCCGGACCAGCTACCGCCACGCCTACTGGACCATGGCCCAGCTGATTGCCCACCACACCGTCAATGGCTGCGACCTGCAGCCCGGCGACCTGCTGGGCACGGGCACGCTGTCCGGCCCCACGGAGGCCGAAGCGGGAGCACTGCTGGAAATCACCGAAGGCGGCAAAAAGCCGCTGACCCTGCCCAATGGCGAAGCCCGTACCTTTTTGCTCGACGGCGATGCCGTGGTCTTTACCGGCTGGTGCGAAAAGCCAGGCGCGGCCCGCATAGGCTTTGGCGAATGCCGCGCCACGGTGCTGCCCGCACGTCAGGCCTGATCGCTGCATCGCAACCCACCGGCCGGCGGCCCGCTTTTTGGGCTGGCAACCGGCCGGTTTTTCTATGCTGTATCTGCCGGTTTGATGCGGGCTTCCGGCAAGTAACGTCATGACACAATGGCCGCCATGCCAGTCGCTTCGGACACCTCCACGCCCGCCCCCCAAACCGCTGCTGCTCCGCGCCAGGAGCCGTCGCTGCACGCGACCAGCCACAGCCCACTGCCCGCCTCGATTGCCGGTGCATTTGCAGCGGCCCAGTATTCGCTGCAGCACAGCCTGGATCAGGCGCCCGAGTCGGAGGATGCCGGCCTTCTTCCCCAGCTCTATGCCAGCCGCATAGGTCCACGCTCGCAGGCCTATTACCTGGCGCAGTTCAAGCGCTTCGATGCACTGGACCGCAGCCTGCCCAGCTGGAATATGGCCGCCGCCTTTTTTACGCTGGCCTGGTGCTGCCTGCGCGGCCTGTGGGCAGAAGCCGCCAAATACCTGGCCGCCATCACCGCCGTGGCACTGATCTGGTGGTGGGGTCTGCGCCCCGCCCTGCCTGCTGCCATGGCGCTGGGAGCAGGCGTGGCACTGTGGCTGGCCGCCCTGGCCGTGCCCGGCCTGCTGGGCAATGGCTGGTACTGGCGCAAGGTGCGCCAGCAAACCCTGCAAGCCATCAGCGATGCGCCCAATATGGCTCAGGTACACACCCGCTTGCAGGCTCAAGCAAGCCCCACGCATCAAAAGCTGGCCGCATTGCTGGTGCTGGCCCTGCCGCTGGCCGCAGCGGCTGGCGCAGGCCTGGCCCTGCTGCCTGCAAGGCAGGCTGAGCCGACGATGATTTCCGAGCCTGTCGCCCCTGCCCAGCCACTCACACCTGCTGCCAAGCCCGCATCCGAACCTGTGTCCGCGCCTGCAGCGGCTCAGGCAGTGCCTGCCACGCCAGATCCTGCACCAGCAATCGCTGCTGCCTCCGCTGCCCCCCCGTCCGAGCCAGTCACTCCGACCGCAACTCCTGCCAATGCAGAACCCTCTGCGGCAATCCAGCCTGCCAGCGATCTGCAGCCTGGCAAGTTCTATCTGAACCTGGGTGCCTTCTCGAATCAGGCGGAGGCCAAACAGGCCCTGTCCCTGCTCGAAAAAGCGCGACTGCCGGTGCTGAGCCAGACCTTGTCCAGCAACAAGGGCGAAGTCACCCGTCTGCGCAGCGGCCCTTTCGACAGCCGCAAACGCGCCGAAAAGGCGGCGCGCAAGCTCAAGACCGCAGGTCTGGAGCCAGGTCTGTTTCAAGCGGACGGAGGTAAGAGTGCTCCTTGAAAAGAAGCTGCTTACGCTTGATTGGCATGGGTTTTCCTAAGAAATCTCTTTGCTATCCAGTACAGACGGGCGCCAGCAGCTTCCGATTTAATAGCTACAAATAGTTGCAGATGTTTGCACTTTGAACGATCACCCTGACAACAAGTCGTTGCAGAACCGCTATTGTGTGCCACATGAAAAGTCTCAAAGCTCCACGTTTTCAACTCTGCTGCAGCGCAGCGGCCCTGGTTTTGCTGGTTGCTGGCTGCGCCAGCAATGACACGGTAGTCCAGCCCGGAACGCCCAGCGGCAGTCTGATTACCGGCAGTCCTGCGGCCCCTGCCAATGCGCCCACCACTTCTGTGCCGCCGCACCAGTTGCAGGTCTGCAATGCCAAGCCCGTGCAGCTCTATATCGGCCACAACACCGTGCCTTCCACGCTGGAGATGATCCGTAAAAAGTCCGGCGCCTATATCGTTCGCGTGCTTGGCGAGAACCAGCCCACCACCATGGAGTTCGACCAGGAGCGGCTGAACGTCATCGCCAACGAGGCAGGCAAGATCACCGCCCTGCGCTGCGGCTGACATCGGCCATGCACCCAAAACCGGCGCTCTCCGTGCCAGGGAGGCCGAGCAAGGGCCGCCCCGCCGCGAAGGCATCGTCCCTTCAAGGGGGAAGCGGTGGGGCCGCCCAGGCAAAGCCGCTCAGGAGGTGCTCAGGAATATCTCCTGCAGATCACTGAGGAAGTCAAAGCCGCGCTCCGTGGGCACCACGCGCCCCAGGTCGCGCGTGATCAGGCCCTTGCTCTGGGCCTCATCCAGCTCCTTGGCAATCGCCGACATGGGCAAGCCCGTGCGCTCCATGAACTCCTGCAGCGCAAAGCCACCGCGCAGGCGCAGCGCATTGAGCATGTATTCAAAGGGCAATTCGGCGCGCTTGATCTCGTTGTCCTGCGCCAAAGGCGTACCGGCCAGCGCCATGTCCATATAGCGGGCCGGGTCCCGAAAGCGCACCTGGCGCACGATGCGATGGGCGAAGCTGAGCTTGCTGTGCGCACCCGCGCCAATGCCCAGATAGTCGCCGAACTGCCAGTAGTTGCTGTTGTGAAAGCACTGGTGGCCTTCCCTGGCATAGGCCGAGACCTCATAGCGCTGCATGCCCACCTGCTGCGTGCTGGCGGTAATCAGGTCCAGCATCTCATAGGCCGTATCGTCCTCAGGCACCACGGGCGGGTACTTGGCGAAATAGGTATTGGGTTCGATGGTCAGGTGGTAGATCGACAGATGTGGCGGTGCAAATGACAGCGCCGTATCCACATCGCGCTGCAGATCCAGCAGAGTCTGGCCCGGTAGCGCATACATCAGATCGATGTTGAAGGTCTCGAAATTATCGGCTGCCTCACGTACCGCGGCCTTGGCCTGAGCGGCATCGTGCACGCGGCCCACGGCCTGCAGATAGCGGTCGTCAAAGCTCTGCACACCAATGGACAGACGGTTGACACCGGCCGCACGAAAGGCCTTGAAACGGTCTTTCTCGAAGGTGCCGGGATTGGCCTCCATGGTGATTTCGCAATCGGGCTCCATGCGCAGACGCGCGCGCAAACCGGCAATCAGCCTGTCCATGGCTTCTGGCGAAAACAGGCTGGGTGTGCCGCCCCCCATGAAAACGCTGTGCACCGTGCGCCCCCAGATCAGCGGCAGCGCGCTTTCCAGATCGGCCATCAGCGCGTCTATATAGCGATCTTCCGGCAGCGCATCGGCCTTGCTCCAGCCATGCGAGTTGAAGTCGCAATAGGGGCACTTCTTCAGGCACCAGGGCAGATGCACATAAAGCGACAGCGGCGGCAGGCTGCCCAGTTGCAGCGTGCCAGGGCGCATGTAGTGCTGAATGTCGCGCTGCACCGCAGCTTCGGCCGTCTCGGATTGAGGCTGGATGGGGATCATGGGAGCATTTTTTATCTAGTTCAGGCAAAGACCGATGCCGTAAAAATTGGCATGTCCCAGTAAAGAGACAGCAAGCAAGGGCCTAGGCGGCCCCGCCCCCCCCCCCGCAGCAAGGCTGTCGTACTCCGCCCTTAGCGCGAAGCGCATAGAGAGAGAAGCGGCGGGGCCGCCCAGGCAAAGCCGCTCAGGGGTGAAGCTAGTTATAACCAGCGCTCTTTGACCAATTCAATCATCGTGCGTGACGAACGGCCCCGATGACTGTGCGCATGCTTGAGCTCGGGTGTCATCTCGGCAAAGGTCATGCCCAATTCAGGAATCAGCAGCACCGGGTCAAAGCCAAAGCCATTGCTGCCACGGCGCTCGGTGGTGAGCAGCGCCTGCACACGGCCCACGGCGATCAGCGGCTCGGGGTCCTTGGCCGAGCGCACGCCCACCAGGGTGCTGACCATGGCCGCGCGGCGGTTTTCCACGCCCTGCATCTGCTCCAGCAAGGCGCGCACATTGTTGTCGTCGCTTTTTTCGTAGCCAAACTGCGTGCAGTAATAGGCCGTATCCACACCGGGCAGGCCGCCAAAGTGGTCCACGCACATGCCGGCGTCGTCGGCAATCGCGGGCAGGCCCGTGTGCTCGGCCG
Source organism: Comamonas sp. (assembly GCA_031277805.1). Classification (GTDB taxonomy): domain Bacteria; phylum Pseudomonadota; class Gammaproteobacteria; order Burkholderiales; family Burkholderiaceae_C; genus Comamonas. Next base: position 278,231 of record JAITLR010000009.1, read on the forward strand.
CAAACCGTGCCTTGGACAGGGCATTTTCCACAAATGTGCCATAGGGCTCGGGCGCTTCGCCCTCGAACAGATCACCCTGGCGGATCAGCTCCACACCCAGGGGAGCGAACATGGCTTGCAGCTCGGCGAGCTTGCCGCGGTTGTTGGAGGCCAACACAATTTTCATAATAAAACCACGCAACCGCTTTTGGCGCCTGCGCTATACGCTATGGATTCAGTAGTAGACAGCCATTCAGGCCACCGAGAGCCGATGGTGAGCCTGCGAAAGGCTCAGAGGCGTGTCTTTTGCCGCTCTGCAGAGCGGCGGATCGCTTCGTTGATCTCGGCAATCGATCGCTCGATGGCCTCGTCGTCCAGCTCATCCTCGCATGCTTCGAGCGGCCCCATCTGTATCGTGGATTCAAAACCCTGGTCATCAATCTCCTGTGTGGAGATGGACGAAGGTTCGAAGACATTGGGCGTCTCCCACTCCAGCGCCAGCACGGTCACGTTGTCACTGCCGTCGCCTGCGCGGCGCAGCGCCGTATCGACGAGCTGCGGCACCAGTTGCGCCACAGGCTTGCCGCGCATGATGTGCAGCAGCTCCTCATTGGGCACGCTGCTCCACAGCCCATCCGAGCACAGCAGGATCTGGTCGCCCTGCTCCAGGCGCTTGGCCTCGCTCACGTCATAGATGGGCTTGGAAGGTGAGCCCAGGCAGGTGAACAGCACATTGCGATTGGACTGAGTCACCAGACCCGAAACCTTGCGCATCTCGCTGTAGGAATGGTCGCGCGTGCGCTCCATCATCTGACCATCGCGCACCCAGTACAGGCGGGAGTCGCCGCAATGCACCCAATACGCATGGCCATCCTGCACCACGGCTGCCACCAGTGTGGTCCGCGGCGTATCGATCATGCCTTTGACACTGGCATAGCGCAGAATCTGCCGGTGCGCCTGCAGCAAAGCCTCTTCCAGAAAAGCGCGAGGATCTTCCAGTGTGGGCTTGGCCATCTTCTGGAAATGCACGGATACCACCTGCAGCGCGATCTGGGCAGCGATCTCCCCGTCAGGATGCCCACCCATGCCGTCCGCCAGCACAAACAACGCGGATTCACGCGTGTAGCAGTAACCCATGCGATCTTCATTGAGCGCACGCCCCCCCCGACGGCTCAACTGGAATACGGAAAATTTCATAGTTTGCGTTTGCTGCTGTCAGGCACTGCGCCTCTTTCCGAACCACCGAATTTCTGCAGATTCTTCTTGGCGTCATGCACCATGGAGTCAAACTGCATGCGCATGCGCTCCTGCACCTTGAGCTTGGTGTAGCGGCGTTCGCCCTCGCGGCTGAGCTCTTTTTGCAAGGCAAACACCGACTGCGGGCGCGACAGCGGGTCCATGGCCATGCACCACTCGACCACTTCGATCAGATTGTCCGAATACACGCCGCGCAGCTTGCCCAGCGCCACCGACAGGCGATCCTTTTCCTGGCGCTGCGGCGCCTCGTTGGGCGGCACGCCCTGCATGCAGGCGTAGATACATGCGCCTATGGCGTAGATATCGGTCCAGGGACCCAGCTGCGAATCGCGCCGGTACATCTCGGGGGCGGCAAAGCCGGGGGTGTACATGGGACGGATGAAGTTGCCTTCCTTGGACAGCACCTCGCGCGCCGCACCAAAGTCGATCAGCACGGCCTTGTCGTCATTGGTGATGAAGATATTGGCGGGCTTGATATCGAGGTGCAGCATCTTGTGCTGGTGCACGATGCGCAGGCCGCGCAGCACCTCGTCGAACAATGAGCGAATGGTCGACTCGCGGAAAACCTTGTCCGCCTTGAGTTCACGCGCCGTGACGATGAACTCCTGCAGGGTCGCACCCTCCAGGTAGTTCATGACCATGTAGACGGTCTCGTTTTCGCGGAAGAAGTTCAGCACGCTCACCACGGAGGCATGCGAAATCTGCGCCAGCGAGCGCCCTTCCTCAAAAAAACTTTTGAGTCCAAGGCGATACAGGGATAGCTTTTCCGGCACAACGGCGGGTTGCAGCTCGTTGGGAGCACGAGTGGCTAGCGAGGCGGGCAGGTATTCCTTGATTGCAACCTGCTTGCCCTCGGAGTCCAAGGCCAAGTAGACAATCCCGAACCCCCCCGAAGAAATCCTGCGAACCACCCGGTATCCGCCTATCGTGCTGCCTGGCGGCAAGGGCGCGGGCTTGATTTTTGTAGACATTTTTTACCGGTAAACCTCAAGGATGATTCGAAACCCGGATAATCGGGAAATTGCAAGCATCCATCAAAAGTCCAATGCCAGTTTACAGCATGACCGGATACGCCAGTGCCCAGCACAGCGCATCCGTTGAGGGTGGTCAAGAGCCTCAATCCAGCAGCCGCCTGGGCCTTGAGATCCGCGCGGTCAACAGCCGCTTTCTGGATCTGTCCTTCCGCCTTCCCGACGAACTGCGTGCCCTTGAACCGGCCCTGCGTACCTTGCTCACCGCGCGTCTCAAGCGCGGCAAGGTGGAAGTGCGTGCCGCCATTGACACCACCGACAGCCAATCCCTATCCACACCATCCGCCCCTCAGTTGCAGCGACTGGTGAGCCTGCAGGACTCCATCCAGGCCTGGCTGCCCAAGGCCCGCGAGCTTTCCGTGGCCGATGTGCTGCGCCTGTGCAGCGGTGCCAGTGCCAGCAGCACGGACTGGAGCGAGATCGTCCCGCCCCTGGCCGAGCAAGCCGTCACCGAACTGCTTGCCGCCCGCGCCCGCGAAGGCGAACGCCTCTCGGCCATGCTGCTGGACCGCATCAAGCAACTGCGCGAGCTGGCCAAGACTGCCACACCTCTGGTGCCCCAGCTGGTCGAGCAGCAGCGCCTGAAGTTCCTGGAGCGCTGGAAGGAGGCCATGGCACTAGGTGAAGGTTCTGTCGCTCCGGAAGCGGCGCAGGACCGAGCCCTGGCCGAAGCCACGGCTTTTGCCATCCGCATCGACGTCGCGGAAGAAGTGACCCGCCTGGGCTCGCACCTCGACGAGATCGAGCGCCTGCTGAAAAAAGGCGGTGACATCGGCAAGCGCCTGGACTTCCTGATCCAGGAGCTGCACCGCGAAGCCAACACGCTGGGTTCCAAATCTGCAACGCTGGAGCTGACCCGCATCAGCGTTGACATGAAGGTGCTGATCGAGCAGATGCGCGAGCAGGTGCAAAACATCGAATAAGCCAACCCTGGGTGCAATCCCCCTTGCACTCAGATCCATGCCCCAATTCATGCCCAAAGTCATGGACCATCCCGGAAATCTATTTGTCGTGTCGGCGCCCAGTGGCGCTGGCAAATCCTCACTGGTGCGCGCGCTGCGTGAGTTCGATGCACGCGTCTACCCCTCTGTTTCCCACACCACGCGCGCGCCGCGTGGCCAGGAAAAGCACGGCCGCGAGTACTACTTCGTCTCGGACACCGAGTTCGACGCCATGGTCGCCAACAATGGCTTTGTCGAGTGGGCCAATGTGCACAGCCGCCGCTACGGAACGGCCAAGAAATCCCTGGAAGAGCGCATCCAGAGCGGCACCGATGTGCTGCTGGAGATCGACTACCAGGGCGCGCTGCAGGTCAAGCAGGCCTTTCCCAATGCCGTGCTGATCTTCATCCTGCCCCCCAGCTGGGACGAGCTTCGCGCACGCCTGGAAAACCGTGGCGAGGACACTCCCGAAGTAATCGAACTGCGCCTGAAAAACGCCTCGGAAGAGATGGCACAGGTCGCGAAATTCGACTTCGTTATAATCAACGAATTGTTTGAGAGTGCGCTTTTCGATCTGAAAGCGATCATTCATGCGCAACGTCTCAAATATGCGGCCCAACGGCGCCTTCGCGCCGACACCTTCGAGTCGCTCAATATCCCTGAATCCAACTGACCGTTCCCGGAGTTCCTGATGGCACGCATTACCGTTGAAGATTGCCTGGAGCAAATCCCCAATCGCTTCCAGCTCGTTTTGGCCGCTACTTACCGCGCCCGTATGCTCAACCAGGGTCACACACCCAAGATTGAGACCAAGAACAAGGCCGGCGTCACCGCCCTGCGCGAAATCGCAGAGACCAAGGTGGGCCTGGAAATGCTGAAGAAGGTGCCCGGCTAAGCTGTTGCATAGCAGCACCAAAACACACAATTAAGCACCGCGAGTCGGTGCTTTTTTGTTGCCATTAACTTGCACTAACGACTTGCAGGCTACATTTAGGGCATATGACAGCGGCCCAGAACTCGACGATTGCTTCCTCCACCCCGGCACCGGCCAAGCCTCAGCGCATGTCTGCTGAGCAAGCAAGCAGCGTGTCTGCTGCGGCATTTGCGGGTTTGATGGAACATCTCGGATATCTGGATGCCGACAGTCAGGAACGGGTCCGCCAGGCTTATGTCTATGCAGACCAGGCTCACTCCGATCAGTGGCGCAGCAGCGGTGACCCCTACATCACCCACCCCATTGCCGTGACCGGCATCTGTGCCAACTGGAAGCTCGACGCGCCGGCCCTGATGGCCGCCTTGCTGCACGACTCCATGGAGGACTGCGGCATCACCAAGACCGACCTGGACGAGCGCTTCGGCCAGGACGTGGCGGAACTGGTCGACGGCCTGACAAAGCTGGACAAGCTGCAGTTCAACACCCGCGAGGAAAGCCAGGCCGAGTCTTTCCGCAAGATGCTGCTGGCCATGGCGCGCGACGTGCGCGTCATCCTGATCAAGCTGGCCGACCGCACCCACAATATGCGCACCATGAGCGACATGCCGCGCAGCAAGTGGGGGCGCATCTCGTCCGAGACGCTGGAAATCTATGCGCCCATTGCGCATCGCCTGGGCCTGAACCAGACCTATCGCGAGCTGCAGGACCTGTCGTTCAAACACCTGCACCCCTGGCGCTATGCCACGCTGGAAAAGGCCATTGGCCGCTCGCGCACACGCCGCCGCGACCTGGTGCAGCGCGTGCAGGACGAAGTCAACACCGAATTTGCCAAGCAGGGCCTGCCCGCACGCCTGATGGGCCGCGAGAGCACGCTGTACTCGCTGTATCTGCGCATGCAGAAGAACCAGCTGAGCTTTGCCAAGGTCACGGACATCTACGGCTTTCGCATCATGGTTCCCAAGGTGCTGGACTGCTATACGGCCCTGGGTGTGCTGCATCAGAAGTACAAGCCCATGCCGGGCCGCTTCAAGGATTACATCGCCATCGCCAAGAGCAACGGCTATCAGTCGCTGCACACCACGCTGGTCGGTCCCTCCAGCGTCAGCATCGAGTTCCAGATCCGCACGGAAGAGATGAATATCGTGGCCGAAGCCGGTGTGGCAGCCCACTGGCTGTACAAAGCCCAGCAAGGCCATGACTCCGAGCATCTGTCCACCCAGTGGCTGCAGTCGCTGCTCGATATCCAGAACGAAACCCGCGATGCGGCCGAGTTCTGGGACCATGTCAAGGTGGATCTCTTCCCCGATGCGGTCTATGTGTTCACGCCCAAGAGCGAGATCATGGCCATGCCGCGCGGCGCCACGGTGGTGGACTTTGCCTATGCCATCCACAGCAAGATCGGCAACCGCACCACTGCAGCCAAGATCAACGACGAGGAAGTGCCGCTGCGCACCGAGCTCAAGAGCGGCGATGTGGTGCAGATCATCACGTCCGAGTCCTCGACACCCAACCCGGCCTGGCTGAGCTTTGTCAAGACGGGTCGCGCGCGCTCCAAGATTCGCTCCTTCCTCAAGAACGCCGCACAGGGCGAAGCGGGACAGCTGGGCGAAACCCTGCTGGCCCAGGCACTGCGCGCCGAAGGCATCGATGCCATTCCGCCCCAGGACGAGGCCAACAAGCCCGTCTGGGAAGAGATTCTGCGCACCACCGGCAACCGCGCGCCCTCCGACCTGATGGTCGATATCGGCATGGGGCGCCGCATTGCGTCTCTGGTCGCTGCGCGCATGACCACCTTCATGACCAAACAAGGTGTGCGTCCCGATGCACTGCTGATCACGCAGGAGCGCTTCAACACCGACAACCGCCCCTTCCAGGGTGCTGTCACGCTCAATGGCGACGAGAGCAGCTCGGTCCATTACTCACACTGCTGCCGCCCCGTGCCTGGCGATCCGATTCTGGGCTACCTCGGCGGCCAGGGCCTGGTCGTGCACCATGCCCAGTGCCACAACGCCATCAAGCTGCGCGAAAAAGACGCGGACCGCTTCATCACCGTGGACTGGGCCGATGACATCACCCGCGTCTTCGAGGCGGGCATCGTGGTCACCGTGCAGAACAACAAGGGCGTTCTGGCCCGCGTGGCTGCCGAACTGGCCAATGCCGAGGCGGACATCGTGCGCGTCGAGATGACCGACGAGGTCGCCGTGGGCACCACGGACCTGCGCTTTGTGATCTCGGTACACAACAATGTGCAGCTGGAAAACGCGCTGCGCAACCTGCGTCGTCTGCACTCCGTCGTACGCGCGGGTCGCGTCATCGCCTGAACTGCAGGCACCCGGCTGTAATTTGTTGCAAGCTACCGGCTTCTTCCCACAGGCGGGCATTCTCTGAGGCCTCGCAGGCAAGCGACAATGTCGCATGCCCTACACCGTCCATTTCCAGCCACGTTCCCTGCTTGCCACAGCCTGCGTGGCTGCGGTAACTCTGGCCGGCTGCGCAAGCCGCCCCGAAGTGCCAGCCACTCCCGCCGTTGTTACAACCAGCCCTGCTCCGACGGCTCCCGCTGCCGCCAGCGTTGCCGAACCTGCTGCGCCTGCAGCAACCGAAGACAGCCGTTCGCGCCTCAATGCCCAGGAGTTCGAACGCTGGAAGCAGACCTTCACCGCCAAGGCGGCTGACGCGGGCATCAGCGCCGCCACATTGCGCAATATCGCCAATGCGCGCCTGCGCCCCAATATTGTGAATTTTGACCGGGCCCAGCCCGAGTTCACACGCACACCCTGGCAGTATCTGGACGGCGCCGTCTCGCCCTTGCGCATCAAGAATGGCAAGGCCAAGATGCAGGAAGCAGCACCGGCGTTGCAAGCCGCAGCCAAGCGCTACGGCGTGCCAGCCTCGGTGATCGCCGCCATCTGGGGCATGGAAAGCAATTACGGCAGCAATTTCGGCAATTTCTCCACCATCGACGCCTTCGCCACGCTGGCGTTCGAGGGCCGCCGCGCCGCATGGGCCGAGAAAGAGCTGATTGCCGCCCTGCGCATCATCGACAACGGTGATATCGATGCCGCACATATGGTGGGCTCCTGGGCCGGTGCCATGGGCCACACACAGTTTCTGCCCTCGGTATTTCTGCAATACGCCGTCGATGCCGATGGCGATGGCCGCCGCGACATCTGGGGCTCCATGGCGGATGTGGCAGCCTCCACCGCCAACTATGTCTCAAGTTCTGGCTGGAACAGCAGCGAGCCCTGGGCAGTGGAAGTGCGGCTGCCCGCCGGCTTTGACTACGCGCGCACCGAGCTGTCGCAACGCCAAAACAGCAGCGCCTGGGCCAGCGAAGGCGTGCAGGCCATCAACGGCCAGGCTCTGCCCGCCATGGCAGGCGCCAGCATCATCGCCCCCGCAGGCGCACGCGGTCCGGCCTTCATGGTAGGCAGCAACTTCCGCGCCATCCTGCGCTACAACAACTCCACCAACTATGCTCTGGGTGTGGGTCTGCTGTCTCAGCAGCTGGCAGGCAATGGCGGCGTCGTGGCCGACTGGCCGCGCGAGCTGGCAGCACTGTCGCGCGATCAGACACGCACACTGCAAAGCGCATTGAATGAGCGCGGATTTTCGGCTGGAACAGCCGACGGCGTCATGGGCCCCGCGACCCGAGCGGGCCTGCGCCAGTATCAGCAAAGCCAGGGTCTGGTAGCCGATGGCTATCCCACGGTGGAGCTGCTGCAGCGGCTGCAGGGCGGCATGTAATCTATCAACAAGAGAGCAGCTTGCGCTGTCCCTACCTCAGATTTCATATCAAACCATACTGAAATCCATGATTGGCAAGCGCAAGCAGCTCTCAAAATAAAAGCGCGATACCCTTCCGGCATCGCGCTTTTTTGATGTCTTCGCGGTGCATCCGCGAACCGCTTGGCGCTTAGTCCTTGCCCCCAGCCGAGGGATAGCTGACTTCCAGAATTTCCAGCATGCGCACCCCCGCCGGTGTGGGCAAAGCCACCTCGTCCCCCACCCGAGACTTGAGCAGTGCGCGAGAGACAGGCGCGATCCAGCTGACCTGGTTCTGCGCGCTATCGGCCTCATCAATACCCATGATGGTGATGCTGCGCTCCACGCCCTCATCATCCACATAGGTCACGGTGGCGCCAAAGAACACCTGATCGCTGCCCGCATGCACGGCAGGGTCGACAACCTCGGCAATTTCCAGACGCTTGGTCAGAAAGCGGATACGGCGGTCAATCTCGCGCAACCGCTTTTTGCCATACAGGTAGTCGCCATTTTCCGAACGGTCGCCATTGCTGGCCGCCCAGTGCACGATTTCCACGATCTTGGGCCGCTCGTTGTCGATCAGCTCCAGCAGTTCGTCCTTCAGGCGCTGGTAGCCCTGGGGGGTCATGTAATTCTTGCCGCCTGCTGGCAGCGGCGGCAGAGCGCCGACTTCATCATCGTCGTCGCCATCGGATTCTTTGGTGAAAGCCTTGCTCATAGGCCATCTATCTTCACACAGATCGCGGCAGCGCAAAGACTGTGCACGCGAAGCCCGGAAACGAAAAAGCCTCAGAACCTTGCGATTCTGAGGCTTGTCGTTTGGTGCGGCTGGCAGGAATCGAACCCACGACCCCTTGGTTCGTAGCCAAGTACTCTATCCAGCTGAGCTACAGCCGCTGAAGCATTGAGTATATCCGAATTTTCAGCAGCGCTCGGGAAAACCCGGGCTATTTTCCAATTTCCGAGCCCTCTTCAGAACTGCGGCATGGCACGCGCTATCAGTTCATCCAATGGCGCAGAGGCATCCAGCGTGCCAAAAGCCATTCCGTGTGCGCCACCCAGGCGTGAGTGACAAAACGCAGCGGCCACAAAGTCCGGTGCGCCCTGCATCAGCAATGCAGCCTGCAAAGCCAGCGCCATGCGCTCGACGATATACCGGCTGCGCAGCTCCAGCCCCGCCACATCACCCAGCGCCTGATCCAGCCATTGCGTCTCCCTATCCAACACCGAACTTTGGCCATGCACGCGGTACAGCTCTGCAAACAGCGCCTCGCGCACCTCGGGTTCGCGGCGCAACGCGCGCAGCACATCCAGGCATTGCACATTGCCACTGCCCTCCCAGATGGAGTTCAGCGGCGCTTGCCGGTACAGCCGCGGCAGAATGTTTTCCTCCACATAGCCTATGCCACCCAGGCACTCCTGAGCCTCGTTGACGAACACCGGCGCACGCTTGCAGATCCAGTACTTACCCACGGCAGTGACCAGACGCGCCAGCGCTGCTTCATGCTCGTCATGAGGCGAGCGATCGACAGCGCGCGCAATGCGCATGGCCAGCGTGGTGGCGGCTTCGCTCTCCAGCGCCAGATCCGCCAGCACATTGCGCATCAGCGGCTGTTCCAGCAAGGGTTTGCCAAACACGCTGCGTTGCTGTGTGTGATGAAGGGCCTGTACCAGTGCCTGGCGCATGCCGGCTGACGAACCTACGGCGCAGTCCAGCCGGGTCAGGGCCACCATCTCCAAGATCGTTGCCACACCGCGCCCTTCATCCCCGATCAGCCAGGCACTGGCTCCCTGAAATTCGACCTCGGACGAGGCATTGCTCCAGTCACCGAGCTTGTCCTTGAGCCTCTGGATACGGACGGCATTGAGGCTGCCGTCTGCCAGGATGCGAGGCAGCAAAAAGCAGCTGAGTCCGCTTTCGGTCTGGGCCAGCACCAGATGCGCATCGCACATGGGCGCTGAAAAGAAGAATTTGTGACCCACGATTTCATAGCTGCCATCGGCCTGGGCAATCGCACGCGTGGTGTTGGCACGCACATCGGTGCCGCCCTGCTTTTCCGTCATGCCCATGCCGATGGTGCAGGCGCTCTTGCCCTGCACCGGCATGCTGCTGGAGTCGTATTCCTTGCCCAGAACCTTGGGCAGCCAGATTTGAGCCAGCAGAGGATCGCGTCGCAGCACCGGCACTGCCGCATGGGTCATGGTCAACGGGCAGCCCGTGCCCGCCTCCGCCTGGCCCGACAGATAGGCCAGGGCCGCACGCACCACATGCGCACCTTCCTTGTCCGCGTGATTCCAGGAAAAGCTGTGCACCTGTGCCGCCATGCTGTGACGCATGAGCTCGTGATAGGCAGGATGGAACTCCACCGAGTCAATGCGTCTGCCGTACCGGTCAAAGCTGTGCAGCACGGGCTTGTGCGCATTGGCCAGCTCGCCCTGCTCCATCAGCGGCCCGCCGCATATATCGCCATGCCAGCTCAGATGCTCCGCCGCCCAGCCGCCACCCTCACGCTGCACACACTCCTGCAGCACCTGATCGCTGCTCCACAGATTGCAGGCAGGCATGGCTTGCGGCTGGTTGAGAACTTCATGCGTCAGAAAATCGGCTTTGACAGACATTTCGCAGCTTCCTCATGGAATGAGTGAACAAGAACTCGGCACCGATGCAGCATGGCATGAATGCCGCCCCAGGTTTGTCACCATCTTGCCATCACAGCTTCAGCTCTCTTTTTTGATAGCTGCTTGCGCTTTATCCATAAGAACTGAGCTGGATTCGATTGAAAAATACAACCCAGACCTCAGAATGGTGGCGAGCGAGCTTACGAAACGCACGGACAAACGAAAAAGCCTCAGAACTTTTCAGTTCTGAGGCTTGACGTTTGGTGCGGCTGGCAGGAATCGAACCCACGACCCCTTGGTTCGTAGCCAAGTACTCTATCCAGCTGAGCTACAGCCGCGAAGCCTCAGATTATATACCAAATATTCGAAACCCTGCATAAAACGATCCACGCCGTGTCTCGATGTAAAAGCAGGTCCGCATCAAAGGAAACCACATTGAGCCAAGGCGTGCTCTGGCCTATATTGAGCCTTTGCTGAAGACTCTGGTTCATCCCACGCCCGTGCGCGATGCACCCAAGTCCGGAGACCGGTGCATTGGCATGCACCAAGAGTGAGTTCACAACAATAAATGACGACCGATTCCCTTGCCACCTCTTCCCGTACACCTCCCTCGGAAGCCATGTGGGAGCAATTGTTTCTCCGCAGTGCAAGACCCTCTCTCAGTCTGCAGGGCCAGATCCGGGAGATGCTGGTTGACGCCATTCTGAGCGGGGTTCTGGCACCTGGCGATGCCATTCCATCCAGCCGCGAGCTGGCACGCCATCTGCGTGTCGGACGCATCACCGTGGTCATGGCGTACCAGCAGTTGAGCGAAGAGGCTTTTTTGCTGAGCCGGGAGCGCAAAGGGCATTTCATTCACCCCGATGTACTTCAAGGCCGCACAGTGACGGCTTCACGCTCCTCGGCCAAGGCCGAAGATTCCGCTGAAGAGTCTCATACAGACTGGTCCCGGCGCCTCTGGTTAAGACCCAGCCTGCAGCGCAGCATCGTCAAGGAAGACGACTGGCAGCGCTTTCCCTTTCCATTTCTCTACGGTCAGTTCGACAAGGACCTGTTTCCCACGGCCGCGTGGCGCGATTGCTGTCTCAAGGCTCTGGGCGTCGTGGATATCCGCATGTGGGCTCCCGATCACATCAACCGCGATGACGAAAGCCTGGTTCAGCAGGTCCAGACCAAGATCCTGCCTCGGCGCGGAGTCTGGGCGTCTCCCGACGAAATCATCATCACGGTCGGCGCCCAGCACGCCCTGTACATGGTGGCCGACCTGCTGATGCGTGAAGGCGTTGCCATCGGCATCGAAGATCCTTGCTACCCCGATGCGCGCAATATTTTCAGCAGCCGGACCTCCCAGGTGATGCCCATCCCTGTCGATGACGAAGGCCTGCCCATCACACAGAGCATGCAGAGGCTGGAGTATCTGTATGTCACCCCCAGCCACCAATGCCCTACCGGTGTCACCATGCCCCTGGAAAGGCGCGAGGCCCTGCTGGAAACTGCCAAAAAGCATGACCTCATCATCATCGAGGATGACTACGAAAGCGAAAGCAGCTTCGATGAGCAGCCCATCCCTGCACTGAAGAGCCTGGATCGCAGCAACCGCGTCATCTATATCGGCAGCCTCTCCAAGAGCATGGCCCCGGGGCTGCGCGTGGGCTATATCGTGGCTCCGCCCGAACTCATTGAAGAACTGCGGGCGCTGCGCCGCCTGATGATCCGCCACCCCTCGACTTTCATACAACGAACCTTGGCCATGTTCATCTCCCAGGGCCACTATGAGGCGCAGCTGCGTCGGCTTGGACAGGCACAGAAGGAGAGGCATGCCGTGCTGGCCTCGGCCATGGCGCGATACATGCCCGAATGCCGCATTACACCGGTGCGCGGCGGCGGCTCATGCTGGGTGCAACTGCCTGACCATGTTTCCGCGCAGGCGCTGGCGCGCCAGGCCGCTCAAAACGGTGTGCTCATCGAGCCAGGTGATGTTTTTTTCACTGCCCCCGGCAAGGCAGGAAACTTCATTCGCCTGGGCTACCAGTCCATTCCAGCCAACCAGATCGACCAAGGCATCAAGGCCCTCGCAGACGCCATGCACCGCCTGTAGAAACAAAAAAGCCCCGGATGATTCCGGAGCTTTTTTATCTTCCTCAACTCTTGCTCAGTTTGGGAGGAGAGAACTCCTCCAGCAACCCTTCAGGCATGACTCCCCGTCTCAGAAACTGGCGTATGCGATATGCAATCAACAAAATGCAGAGGCTGGCCACGCCCAGCGCCAGCGGTGTGCGCTGCTCGGGAATGAATCCCATGGCAATCACGATGGACACCATGCCGGCAATGGCAAGCCAGGTCAGGTAGGGGAAGCACCACATGCGCACCTTGAGCATATGGGGTGCCTCACGCTCCATGCGCGAACGCAGACGCAGCTGGGAAATAGCAATCAGGATGTAGACAAAGATGGCGACCGTCCCATAGGAGTTCACCAGAAAGGCGAACACCTTGTCCGGCGACAGATAGGACATGACGATGGCGCCATAGCCAAACAGTGTCGCAAACAGAATGGCATAGACAGGCACGCCATTACGGCTGACACGCGCCAGCACCTTGGGGGCATCACCTCGGCGAGTCAGCGCAAACAGCATGCGCGACGAGGCATAAAGACCGGAGTTCAGGGCCGACAGCACAGCCGTCAACACCACGGCATTCATGATCTGGGCCGCTGCCGGCACACCCATGGAGTCCAGTGCACTCACATAGGGTGTAGCCATCGCTGTCGAGTCCCAGGGCACCAGGCAGGTCACCAGCAACACCGAACCGACATAGAACACCAACACGCGCAGGATGACCGAGCTAGTCGCCTTGGCCACGGCCTTTTGCGGTTCTGCCGTCTCTGCCGCAGCAATGGTCACGATCTCGGCGCCAAAGTAAAAGCCGGTTGCAGCCACCGCCCCCGTCAGCACCGGAACAATGCCGTTGGGCATGAAGCCGCCGTTCTGGGTCAGGTTGGCAATATGCATGCCTCCGCTGGAGGGAGTCAGTCCCAGCACATACACACCGGCAATGAACAGGAACACCACAATGGCCGCAACCTTGATCGATGCAAGCCAGAACTCGCACTCACCAAAAGACTTCACCGAAATGAGGTTGGTCAACGTCATCAGGACCAGCAGTACCAGGCTGATGGTCCATGCCGGCACATCGGGCAGCCAGTAGCGCACAAGTTCCGCACCGGCCACGGCCTCCAGGGCCACGACGATGACCCAGAAATACCAATACATCCACCCCGTCAGAAAGCCCGCCAACTGTCCCACAGCGGGCTTGTCATGCCAGGCCTCGCGTGCATATTCATAGAACGAGCCTCCGGCGACGGAGCAGGCCATTTCACCCAGCATGCGCATCACCAGCACCACCAGCAAGCCAGTGATCAGAAATGAGATGACAGCGGCGGGGCCTGCAGACTTGATCACCACGCCACTGCCCACGAAAAGCCCGGCCCCGATGACGCCGCCCAGGGCAATCATGGTCATGTGCCGCTGCTTGAGCGTGTGCGCAAGCCCGTCCGGCGCGGAATGCGGATTTCCAATCATTTTTGTCTCCTGTTTCACTGGCCTGCGAGTGCCAGCCGCCACGGCTTTATGTCTGTGCTCTTGTCTTGCGGCTCATGTCGGCCGCTGCCGTGATCATTCAGTTGTCTTGCTTGAAAACATCTACCAATGCGGACATCCACAGCGTTCTGGTAGACGAGATGCTGTGGATGAAAAATGCCTGCGTATCAGGCAGCCGCAGCTACGGGCGGGCGGTCTTTTCTGTATGCGTTCTTGACGGCGATCTTGCCGTCGCGGAACGTGAAGACATCCACCATGCGGGCCTCAACCCTCAGGCCGTCGGCCTTGGTACCTTTGAACGTGCATTCCGAGATGCCACGCGAGCCCTGCACAAAGTGCTCTCCATCCAGCCATGCCGCATCGGGGAAGGCTTGCCAAGCCATCTGAAACCCCTCGCGAACGGCTTCGCGGCCGATGAAACTACGCCCCATAAGGTCAGGGCCTGCCACGGCATGAAACTCGCACTCATCGGCCATGAAACTCATCAGGGCCTCGATGTCATGCCGGTTCCAGGCCTCGGAAAAGCGGGCCAGGAATTGGGTGTCGGGTTGAATTTGGGTATCACTCATGATGTTTCCAGATAGTTGTGATGCATTGACCGGCCGTATGCAATGAATGCGACTGCCGTTGATCGAAGTGCTTCCTGATTTCGATGGTTCATCGTAGATAGCCGTGTTCTGGATTCGTAGAACCAGCGGACGGCTATCGTTAGGTCCAAGGCTGGAAGAGAAGAGCCACCGCCTCGCGATTTGATGAGCCTCACGCAACGGCATGAAAACCCTTTTAGATCATTGATAAAAAAGGACTTTCAACTTCTCCCCGGCTCTCTTTCAGAGATGAGAAACAGAGGTCATTTCGTGTGATCGTTTAGGTAAAAACGATAGGTTCCTCAACCTCGGGACTACCGCACTCACTCAACAGAAAAGGCGGCCAACGCTGGGCAGCGGACCTTGAGCCGCGAAGAGCCCCGTCTCTGGCTCCATCGAAACCTTCGGCGTGGCCCTAACGAGCGTCCTACAGGGCTGGATATGCTGTGTTCCATCTCACCCGGCACCAAGACTTGGACAGACATTCGCGTTGCATTCAAGTCGCTGGCCAGCTTCCTTTTCCATAGCAATAAGGCAAGGCTTCAAGACAAGCCTGCCAGGAGACAAACGCCATGAAAGCAGAGGACATCCGCCCCAGCCACCTGAGCTCCTACGATCCTCAATACGATCCTCTGGTAGCGCCAAACCCTGGCCACGGCGCAGGCTATGCACCCACCTACTGGGTTGGCACCGCTGGCCGCCCGCCAGACGATGACGGCCCTGTTTGTGGCGACATGGAAGCCGACGTGGTCATCGTGGGTTCCGGCTTCACAGGCCTTTCCACCGCTCTTTTCCTGGCTCGCGAACATGGCATTCGAGCAGTGGTGCTCGAAGCCAATCAGACCGCCTGGGGCTGCACCAGTCGCAATGGCGGCCAGGGACAAAATGCCAGCGGCCGCCTCTATCGCTCGCAGTGGATAGAACGCTGGGGCAAGGACGTGGCCCTGAAGCTGGATGCAGAAATCCGCGAAGGCTTCGACACCTTCAAGAAACTGGTGTCCGAGTTTCCAGAATGCGAACCACAGCCCGGAGGTCATCTTTACATCGCCCACCGCGACCGCAAGATGGAGTTTCTACGCAATGAAACCCGCGTCATGCGCGATGTTTTCGGCTATGACGCCAGAGTCCTCAGCGTCGATGAAGTCAAACGCAACTATGTCGATGACGCCGACTGCCGCGGCGCCATGCACGAACCCGACGGCATCGGTGTTCACCCACTCAAACTGGCGTTCGGCTACTTGCGCAAGGCCCGTGAACTGGGCGTCAAAGTACATCCCGCCAGCCCCGTCATCGGCATGGAAACGCGCAATGGCGTGCACTATCTCAAGACGCCCGGAGGTATCGTCAGGGCCCGCGCCGTAGGCTTTGCCACCGGGGGCTACACCAGCAATCAGCTGCACCCTCAATTGCGCTCCAAGATCATGCCGATTCTTTCAAACTCTCTCGTCACCAGACCGCTGACGGAAGAAGAACTGGCAGCCACCAACTTCAAGACCACGCAGGTCATCACCGATACCCGTACCCTGCGCTTTTACTACCGCAAGCTTCCCGATAACCGCGTGCAAATTGGCAGCCGCAGCTCCATCACGGGCGCGGATGCACCCAACCCTGTACACATGGCCAAGCTGGTGGAAGGTCTGCATCACAAGTTTCCGGCACTCAAGGGAATTCAGGTCGATTACTCATGGTGGGGCTGGGTCGACGTGAGCCATGACATGATGCCGCGCGTCACGCAGCCCGACCCCAAGGAAAGCATCTTCTATGCCGTAGGCTACGGTGGCAACGGCGTGTCTTTCTCCGCCCATGCCGGTCGCCGCATGGCCCAGCGCATTGCAGGCCAGACCCTCAAAGAGTTCGAGCTGCCCATCTACAACTCACAGCTGGAATATCCCAATGCGTTCAACATGGTGCGCTCCGAAGCATTTGCACCATTTCGTCGCATGGGCCAGCGCTTTCTCTACCACTGGTACCACTTCAATGACGAGAAGAACTGAGCCCTAGCACCCGGCACTCAAAGAGCACCTCTCACACGAGGTGCTTTTTTTATGGTTTCACGCGTGTTGCCCTCAGTGCATCGGCTGTATTCAGGCATGCATTTTGCGGATGCATTCAAGTCGATCCCCTTTCTCGCAAGCCCGTTTCCTCAAGGAATTCAGCCCCATACATACCGACTCAGTGAATACACCTAACACGCCGAACGCAGGAGAAAACAGGCCCTGGCGCACAGGTCACACCCACCTCCAAAGCCTTGCCCACCAAGGCTTTGCAGCGCATCACGCCCTGGCCGGGTGCAAGCCAGGAGCGCCGAGGCGGATGCATGCAAAGGCACTGGACCTAACGATTGAGCCCGGCTGGACCTACTGGATTGCCGAGGTTGCTCACTACGATCCGCTCAGAAAGCTGGTGCTGCTTCCCGAAACAGCTTTCATGCGGATCGAGCCAGAAAAGGCGCCCTCGAATGCCACGTGAAATCGACGGCAATCAAGAAATTTCTGGACCCAATATTCACCCGACATCGTTCTTGAAAATGGAGAGATTGAAATGAGAATACAAAAGCGATCTGTGCTGAAAGCTGGCCTTGCGACCGCGATGCTGGCTTTGTCCATCACTGGATTCGCCCAACAGAAAACCGTCACCTTTGCCAATCAGGACATGCTGGTGCCCTTGCGCCTGGTCATGGAGTCCGGAGAGGTCGAGAAGGAGACCGGCTACAAGATCAACTGGCGCATGTTCTCCGGCGGCGGCGATGTCATACGCGCAATGGCTTCCGGCGATGTGCAAATGGGAGAGGTCGGCTCCAGCCCGCTCACCGCTGCAGCCAGCCAGGGACAAGACCTCAAGCTCTTCTGGATCTCTGCGGATATCGCAAATGCCGAAGCCCTGGTGGCACGCGACGGTGGAGGCATTACCAGCTTCAAAAGCATGGAAGGCAAACGCATCGGTGTGCCTTTCGTCTCCACCGCGCACTACCAGCTGATTGCGGCATTGGGAAAAGAAGGTGTTGATGCACGCAAGGTCAACGTCATGAACATGCGACCACCGGAGATCGCTGCCGCCTGGGAGCGCGGTGATATCGACGGAACTTTCGTGTGGGACCCCGTCCTCGCCAAGGTCAAGCAAAAAGGCAAGGTGATCGCCACCTCGGGCAGCATTGCGCAAATGGGCTACCCCACATTCGAAGGCATTGCGGTCAATGCCAAGTTCGCCCAGGAGAACCCGGCATTCATGGCTGCATTCGCCAAAGCCTTGAACCGCGCCAGCGCCCAGGTCCGCGACAACCTGGCCAGCTGGACACCAGACTCCCCCGAAATCAAAGCGATTGCCAAGTGGAGCAAAGCCGATCCCAAGGATGTGCCAGCAGCCATGGCGCTCTATCGTTTCCCCAGCGCTGAAGAGCAGCTCTCGGCACAGTGGCTGGAAGGTGGTGCAGCCAAGGCCATGTCCAACACGGCCTCATTCCTCAAATCACAAGGGCGTATCCAGGAAGTCAGACCGGACTACGCCGCGTTCGTGACCGATAGCTATGTGAAAAAGACCGCGGGCCGCTAACCGCCCGCCTCGACAACGGCTTATCTGCTGGTCCGGCAAGCTGAACCGCAAGGCACTGGACCTAGTCTTCACTTCTCTTGAAAGGCAAGCTCATGCCGACTCTGGATATACGGAATCTGACGGTCAACTATGAAGTCAAGGGCGGACATCTTCAGGCCCTGGCTCCCGTCAACCTGACCATGAATGATGGCGATTTCGTGGTGGCGCTCGGAGCTTCGGGCTGCGGCAAAACCACTTTGCTCAACTGCATGGCCGGCTTTCTCCCTCCATCCAGCGGAGAACTCCTGCTGAACGGAAAGCCCATACAAGGACCCGGCGCTCATCAGGGTGTGGTGTTTCAAAAGCACGCCTTGATGCCCTGGCTCAATGTCGTTGACAACGTCGCTCTCGGTCTGCGCATGCGAGGCGTGGACCTCAAGGAACGTACCCGGATCGCCGAAGAAAAGCTCGGCCTCGTCGGCCTGCAGAACTATGCCAAGCGTGCTGTCTATGAACTCTCCGGCGGCATGCAGCAACGGGTAGGAATTGCCCGTGCCCTGGCCAACGACCCCGCGCTCCTGCTGATGGATGAGCCCATGGGTGCACTTGATGCCTTCACGCGGGAACAGGTCCAGGAGATTCTTCTGCGCGTCTGGAAGGCCACCAACAAGATGGTGTTCTTCATCACCCACTCCGTCGAGGAAGCCTTGTTCCTGGCCAGCCGCCTCATCGTCATGAGCCCAAGCCCCGGTCGAATTTCCCATGTCTACGACGACATGCCGTTCAGCCACGAGTTCCTGCGTACCGGTGATGCCCGAGCTGTCAAGTCACGTCCCGACTTCATCAAGATGCGCGAAGAAGTTCTGAGCCTGATCCATCACAGGGAGCCTGCAAATGTCTGAAGCTGTCCAAATGAATCCCTTGTCCGCCGCAACCTCGCAGTCCACGACCAGGACACCGGCAGCGCAGCCTTCCGGTGTGGTCAAAACCAGCCGCTTCAAGACACCAGGAGAAGGCTCCAGTGTCGGTATCAGCATCGTCACGGTCATCATCCTGCTTGCGCTGTGGTTTGCCGCCACCAATCTGGGTTGGGTCAAACCTCTGTTTCTGCCCAGCCCTCAGGCGGTGTTCCAGCAGTTCTATGAATATCTGACAGGTCAGGCCAACGACAAGCCGCTATGGCAGCACTTTTCCGCCAGCCTGTTGCGTGTGACCGTCGCGTTCTGGCTTGCATTTCTGGTTGCCGTGCCTCTGGGCATCGCGATGGGGATGTCGCGCGTTGCACGCGGCATCTTTGACCCTCCTATCGAGTTCTATCGCCCGCTCCCGCCACTTGCCTATCTGCCGCTGATCATCATCTGGTTCGGCATCGATGAGACACCGAAGATTCTGCTGATCTTTCTGAGCTGCTTCGCGCCTCTGGCCCTGGCTGCACGCTCTGGCATGCGCAGCGCGGCACAGGAGCAGATCAACGCCGCTTACTCCATGGGAGCCAGTTACTTTCAGGTCATTCGCCATGTCATCTTGCCGGCAGCACTGCCTGACATTCTGGTGGGCATGCGAATCGCCATCGGGTTCGGCTGGACCACCTTGGTGGCCGCCGAAATGGTGGCAGCGAACGTCGGCCTGGGGCAGATGGTTCTCAACGCCTCGAACTTCCTGCGCACCGACATCGTGATCATGGGCATCATCGTGATCGGCATGATTGCCTACATCTTCGACCTGTTCATGCGCTGGATCGAAAAATGCCTGGTTCCCTGGAAGGGCCGCATGTAACTCTGCAGTCCGACGCCCATAAAAGCCGTTCAAGGATATGAACGGCTTTTTTCATGAACGCCAAGGCCTGTTTCCTGCCTCATTCGCCGAGAGGTATATCAGGCCTGCCTCTTCAGGGCCTGCAGAGCAGCTCGGCCACTGACTGCAGCAAGACCTCATCAATTCCCTGCTCCAGCTCGATCGCCAGTCGGTGACGATAGAAAACGCCAAGATCAAGACCCACGCCCAGGGCACAGATTTTGACGTCGCCACTTCGCTCATGTGCAGCAAGGACTTGCCGCAAATGCTGATCGAGATAGTGCTCGTCATTGGCTTGATGCGTGGCCGTATCCATTGGGCAACCATCCGAGATCACCATCAGGATGCGCCGCTTCGCTGAGCGCTCCGAAATACGCTGACAGGCCCATTCCACGGCCTCGCCGTCCACCCCTTCCCGAAAGATATCGGGTTTGCGCAATGCGGCAATGCCATGGCGGGATTGCTGCCAGCGTCTTGCCCCATCCTTGAAGACAATGTGCAGGCGTTCGTTCAGACGTCCGGGCAGATCCGGCTGGCCCGCACGCTGCCACTGACGGCGCGCCCGCCCGCCATTCCATGACTGCGTGGAAAACCCCAGGATTTCCACCGTCACTCCAGCCATCTCCAGAGAGCGACCCAACACATCCAGAAGCAAGGACAGCGGCTTGGCATAAGCCTTCATGGAGCCAGAACAATCGAGCAACAAGGTCACCGCCGTCTCGGTGACAGGTCGGCATGCCTCATGCTTGAAGATCGCCGTCTGTTGCGGGTCGCTCACCAGCAGGGACAGACGACTGGCGTCCAGATAGCCCTCTTCCTGTGCCCAGTTCCAGCCATCGCGCACCGAGGTCGCCAGCCTGCTCTGCAAATACCGGGCAAGACGTCCCACCTGAAGCAAGCCGGCGCGCGCCAGTTCCTCATCTATCTCGGCACGAAACTGCGCGAGCTGAGCCAGCCGCACCAGCTCGGTTGCCTTGGCCTCACGGTCAAACTCGCGTGTAAAGACGCGATAGCTCTGCGCGCTGCTGGCCCATGCGCGGCTGTCGCCCGTCCGGGCCACCGGCATGTCATCCATGCTTTGAGATTCAAAGTGCAATGGCAGCGCAAAGTTATGACGCCGCTTGCGAGCAGCCGCGCCACGCGGCACCTCCTGCTGCGCTGCGCGCACGGCTTGGCCTACCCAGCGGCTTACGGCCAGTGCGCTCTCGCAGAACAATGACTGCTGCTCACGAGTGCGGCGCAACATCACCCAGTGCGATCCAAGCTCCGAGGCCATGGACAATCGGGTGTGCTCCGCCTGGTCCGCCATGTGCCCCGGGATTTCATGCCCGGTCAGCCGGCTCCAGGCCGTGACTGCGACGGTGAACAACAGGATTCCCAGACTGCTCTCGGTCAGTCCCGAATCCATGAAAGCCTGGCTCCAGTGAAGAAAGCGCTGGCGCATGTTTTCACGTGCCCCTGGCCACGCATCGGGCACCAGACTCTCTGCACGTAGTTGCTCCAATAGCTCGAACACCATGCGCTCCACCGGATCCGCCGGAAGATGCTTGCGATGCCAGCTCTCATCACTGAGCTGAAGGCGCAGACCCACGCTATCCAGCAGGCCTCGCTGATCGAGCACAGCGGCTGGCACCTCAAGGTGATGGGGTGCAGGCAACGCCTGAGGCTGCGTGCCGCAGTAGAGAGTTTGAGAGCTCCACTGCAACGAGGCATCGCCGGTAAAAGCCCTCAGCATCGCGCCACCCCAGAACTCCATCTGGGGCAGACCGGGAGTGGCGCCCCCCGCACTCATCTCTGCATTCATGCCAGCGCCAGCGTCGACTCTTGCTCTGCAACCAGCTCCTGGCCAAAGCAACGCTGGAAATATTCACTCACAATGACTCGTTCTGCAGGCTCGCACTTATTGAGGAAAGACAGCTCGAAGGCCAAGGCAAGATCGTTGAAGATTTGCGTGTTCTCTGCCCAGGTGATCACCGTTCTTGGAGACATCAGCAACGAAAGATCGCCTACCGAAAAGCCTCGGCGCGTCAGACCTGCCAACGCAACCATGGCTTGGACCTGTTTGCACCCCGCCTGGGTATCCAGTTCAGGCACACGCGCAATGACGATGGCCACTTCTTCGGCCGGAGCCAGATAGCTGAGACTGGTCACCAGATTCCAGCGGTCGAGCTGGGCGTGGTTCAGGTGCTGGGTGCCGTGATAGAGGCCATTGAGGTTGCCCTGGCCCAGCGTATTCATGGTGGCAAACAACCGGAAGTGCGCATGCGGCTGAATGACGCGCTTCTGGTCGAGCATGGTGAAGCTGCCATCACGCTCCAGCACACGCTGAATCACGAACATGACATCGGGTCGGCCCGCATCGTATTCATCAAAAACCACGGCTACCGGGCGCTGCAATGCCCAAGGGAGAATCCCCTCCTGGAACTGTGTCACCTGCTTGCCGTCCTTGAGCACGATGGCGTCCTTGCCCACCAGGTCCATCCGGCTGACGTGGCCATCAAGATTCACTCGCACACAGGGCCAGTTCAGGCGCGCCGCCACCTGCTCTATATGAGTGGACTTGCCTGTGCCGTGCAGCCCCTGGATGACGACACGCCGGTTATGCGCAAAGCCGGCCAGAATGGCCAGCGTCACCCGCGGGTTCAGGCGGTATGCCGTGTCGATGGCCGGGACATGTTCCGTGCGTTCCGCAAAGGCCGGCACGATCATCCCGGAATCGATACCGAAGACATCACGCACGTTCACAAGTTTGGAGGGCTGCAGCTGGCTCAGGTCAGTCATCGTCGGTTTCCGGTGGAATGTCGTCATTGATGCGGGCAATAGCAGCTGCGGCCGCCTGCAGCTTGGGGAGAAAGGACAAAGCCTTCTCTTTGGAAAAACGCATGATGGGTGCCTGCACTGCAAGCCCCATATTGGAGCTGCCACTGGGTGCGGGAACCAGCACTCCCAGACACAGCAGGCCAGGCAGGAACTCCTCGTTATCGAAGGCATAGCCCTGCGCCTTGACCTGCTCCAGCTCCTGATCCACGGCCTCAAAGCTCGTCAGGGTGTTGGCCGTGAATGTCTCCAGTGGGACCGATGACAGCAGCCTGCGGCGCTGCGAGGCGGGCATCTGACTCAAAAACAACTTGCCCGTCGCCGAGCAGTGGGCCGGCACGCGCGAGCCCGGGTGCAGATAAAAGCGCAGTGGTGCAGGCGTCTCTACCCGATCCAGATACAGGACTTCGCTGCCTGAAAACGCCGTGATGTTGCAGCTCTCTCCCAATTCATGGACCAGCTGTGTCAGCACCGCGTGACGCGCTCCATGCGTCGTGTTGTTGAGCAACACGTTCTCAGCCAGGCGCATCAGGCGCTGACCCGTGCTGTAGTGCCGCCCATTGCCATCTCTTTGCAGGATTCCAGCGCTTTCCAGTTGCGCAAGCATCCGGTGCATGGTGGGCTTGGGCAGCCCCAACTCATCAACCAGGTTCTGCAGAGTGAACGGCACGCTCTTCTGGGCCACGGTCTCCAGCAACGCAAACAGTCGCAGATTTGGCGTGTCTCCATCCAGGCGGGCAGTGCTTGTGTTTTCGCTGTGTTTCATATCTTGCTCGATCATATGAAGTTCCATTTTTTTAGTCAATTTATTCCGAAAAAAGAAATTTGTTTGACACGCGGCCACAAAAATGCCTAGACTTGCATCGTGATTTCTTTTTTCGAAACCATAAGTTCCATTTTCAACAAAGGAGACAGAAATGGCTGCAACAGATAATCGTAAGGTCGTTGAAGGCATTCAGAAGATGACGCCCTCGGAAGCATTCGTGGAAACCTGCGTTGCCAATGGCGTCAGCGAGATGTTCGGCATCATGGGGTCCGCTTTCATGGATGCGATGGATATCTTTGCCCCGGCAGGCATCCGCCTGATTCCTGTCGTCCACGAACAAGGTGCAGCCCATATGGCCGACGGCTATGCCCGCGTTTCTGGCCGCCACGGTGTGGTGATCGGCCAGAACGGCCCCGGCATCAGCAACTGTGTGACCGGCATTGCTGCCGCTTTCTGGGCGCATAGCCCCGTGGTGATCGTCACACCCGAGACCGGCACCATGGGCATGGGCCTGGGTGGCTTCCAGGAAGCCAACCAGCTCCCCATGTTCCAGGAGTTCACCAAGTACCAGGGCCATGTCTGCAACCCCAAGCGCATGGCCGAGTTCACGGGCCGCGTGTTTGACCGCGCCATGTCCGAGATGGGCCCCACCCAGCTCAACATCCCCCGCGATTACTTCTACGGCGAAATCGAGTGCGAGATTCCCAAGCCCATGCGCGTGGACCGCGGTCATGGTGGCGAGGCCAGCCTGCAGGCCGCTGTGGATCTGCTCAAGACAGCCAAGTTCCCGGTCATCCTGGCCGGCGGCGGCGTGGTCATGGGTGATGCCGTGGAGGAAGCCAGGCAGCTGGCCGAGCGCCTGGGCGCTCCGGTCGCCACAGGCTATCTGCGCAACGACGCCTTCCCCTCCAAGCATCCGCTGTGGGCCGGCCCTCTGGGCTACCAGGGCTCCAAGGCGGCCATGAAACTGATCGCCCAGGCCGACGTGGTGATTGCTCTGGGCTCGCGCATGGGTCCCTTCGGTACCCTGCCTCAGCACGGCATGGACTATTGGCCCAAGACCGCCAAGATCATCCAGGTCGAAGCCGATCACACCAATCTGGGCCTGGTCAAGAAGATCTCTGTCGGCATCAACGGCGACGCCAAGGCAGTGGCCGCCGAACTGGTCAAGCGCCTGGCGGATGTGAAGCTGGACTGCGACGCCACCAAGGCAGCACGCGCCGACACCGTAGCCACCGAAAAAGCAGCCTGGGAACAAGAGCTGGATGAGTGGACGCATGAACGCGACCCCTACAGCCTGGACATGATCGAAGAGGCCAAGGGCGAACGTACGCCGACCGGCGGCACCTATCTGCACCCCCGCCAGGTTCTGCGCGAGCTGGAAAAAGCCATGCCCGCACGCGTCATGGTGTCCACCGACATCGGCAATATCAACTCGGTTGCCAACAGCTATCTGCGCTTTGATGAGCCACGCAGCTTCTTCGCTCCCATGAGCTTCGGCAACTGCGGTTACGCCCTGCCCACCATCATCGGTGCCAAGTGCGCAGCACCTGACCGCCCGGCCATTGCCTACGCAGGTGACGGTGCCTGGGGCATGAGCATGATGGAAATCATGACCGCCGTGCGCCACGATATTCCCGTGACTGCTGTGGTGTTCCACAACCGCCAGTGGGGCGCGGAAAAGAAGAACCAGGTGGACTTCTACAACCGCCGCTTTGTCGCCGGCGAACTGGAGAGCGAAAGCTTCTCCGACATCGCCAAGGCCATGGGCGCCGAGGGCATCGTGGTGGACAACATCGAAGATGTCGGCCCCGCTCTGCAAAAAGCCATCGACATGCAGATGAATGAAGGCAAGACCTGCGTGATCGAGATCATGTGCACCCGCGAGCTGGGCGACCCCTTCCGCCGTGACGCCTTGGCCAAGCCTGTGCGCTTCCTGGAGAAGTACAAAGACTACGTCTGACCTGCCCTATCAACCCCACGGTTTCAAGACCCGTGGGGTTTTTTCGGACCCTCGACAGGAGCAACCATGGCACTCGCCACCCTTCCCGACGTCACCGCCCCCGAAGCCGTCACCCCGCATCGACCTCATCTTGAGCGCCTGTTGACACAAGCCCGTGCCAAAGGACCCATCGGCGTCGCTGTTGCCTACCCCTGCGATGCCAATGCCTTGCAGGCAGCGGTACAAGCCGCAGAGGCCGGGTTGATCAAACCTTTGCTGGTCGGGCCGCGTGAACGCATCGAGGCTGCTGCCCAGTCTGCCGGGCTCGACCTCTTTGGCACCCAGATCCACCATACTGCCGACGATGCGCGCCAGGCCGCATCTCAGGCGGCTGCGCTGTGCAGAGACGGCCAGGCCATGGCCTTGATGAAAGGCAGTCTGCACAGCGACGACCTGCTTGCGGCAGCCGTCGCGCGCGAAGCGGGGCTGCGTACCGACCGCCGCGCAAGCCACGTCTTTGTCATGGACGTTCCAGCCTATGACCGCCCCTTGCTGATGACCGATTGCGTCGTCAATATCTTTCCGGCCCTGCTCGACAAACGCGACATTGCCCAAAATGCGATCAATCTCGCCCATTCGATCGGAATTGCCCGGCCTCGCGTCGCGATTCTCTCGGCTGTTGAGACCGTCAACCCCGCCATTCCCGGCACGGTCGATGCGGCAGCCCTGTGCAAGATGGCAGACCGCGGCCAGATCACCGGCGGCATTCTCGATGGCCCGCTTGCTTATGACAACGCCATCTCCCTGTCATCGGCCACCAACAAGGGCATAGTCTCCGATGTCGCAGGTAGCCCCGATGTGCTGCTGGTCCCCAGCCTCGAGGCCGGCAACATGATCTACAAGCAGCTGGTCTATATGGCCAACGCCGAATGCGCAGGTCTGGTTCTTGGCATGCGTGTTCCCATCGTACTGACCAGCCGCTCGGACTCCATCGCCAGTCGTATTGCTTCCTGCGCCCTGGCCGTGCTGGCCAGTGCATCGATGCAGCCATAAACCAAGGCCGTTGCTGCCAAGCCTGACCGGACACCAGAGTGTCCGGGCCTCCCCGCAAATCGCGTATCTCCCGGCAAAGCAAAAACGAAAAAGCCTCAGAGTATTTCTACTCTGAGGCTTAACGTTTGGTGCGGCTGGCAGGAATCGAACCCACGACCCCTTGGTTCGTAGCCAAGTACTCTATCCAGCTGAGCTACAGCCGCATTGGCGGAGAGGGTGGGATTCGAACCCACGGTACGTTATTCACGTACGCCTGATTTCGAGTCAGGTACATTCGACCACTCTGCCACCTCTCCTGTGTCGAAGCATCTATTGTAGCCTAAAAATTCAGGCCTTCAGCAAAGTTTTGCCACCCATGTACGAAACCAGAGCCTCTGGCACGGTGATCGAGCCATCTGCGTTCTGGTAGTTCTCCAGCACGGCGACCAGCGTACGGCCCACGGCCAGGCCGGAACCGTTGAGCGTGTGCACCAGTTCGTTCTTGCCCTGCGCATTCTTGAAGCGGGCCTGCATGCGGCGGGCCTGGAAGGCTTCGCAGTTGGAGACCGAGCTGATTTCGCGGTAGGTACCCTGTGCCGGCACCCAGACTTCCAGGTCATAGGTCTTGGCTGCGCCAAAGCCCATATCGCCGGTGCACAGGCTCATCACACGGTAAGGCAGGCCCAGCTTCTGCAGCACGGCTTCGGCATGGCCGGTCATCTCTTCCAGCGCTTCATAGCTTTTTTCTGGATGCACGATCTGCACCATCTCGACCTTGTCGAACTGGTGCTGACGGATCAGACCGCGCGTGTCACGGCCGCCGGAGCCGGCTTCGGAACGGAAGCAGGGGCTGTGTGCGGTCAGCTTGATGGGCAGGCGGTCTTCGGCCAGCACTTCGTCGCGCACCAGATTCGTCAGCGGCACTTCGGCCGTGGGGATCAGGTACAGGGCTGCCGTATCAGGCACGGGCTCGGCATCCTGGCCGCCTTTCTGGGCCGCGAACAGATCGCCTTCGAACTTGGGCAGCTGGCCCGTGCCCTTGAGCGAGTCGCTGTTGACGATATAGGGCACATAGCATTCGGTGTAGCCATGCTGCTCGGTCTGCAGATCCAGCATGAACTGGGCCAGCGCACGGTGCAGGCGCGCAATCTGGCCCTTCATCACGGTAAAGCGGGCACCGGAGAGCTTGACGCCGGCCTCGAAGTCCAAACCGATGGGGGCGCCCAGGTCCACGTGATCCTTGACCTCGAAGTCGAAACTCCTGCGCGTGCCGAAGCGGCGCACTTCCACATTGCCTTCTTCGTCGGCACCCACGGGCACGGACTCATGAGGCAGATTGGGCACGGCTACCAGCATGGCCTGCAGCTCCGTCTGGATCTGGTCCAGGCGCGCGGCCGATTGTTCCAGTTCGGTCTTCATGGCAGCCACTTCGCCCTTGGCGGCTTCGGCGGCGTCCTTTTCGCCCTTGCCCATCAACATGCCGATCTGCTTGGACAGCTGGTTGCGCTTGGACTGCAGCTCCTCCGTGCGCGTCTGGATGGACTTGCGTTCGGATTCCAGCGCCTTGAAGGCTTCCACGTCCAGGAAGGCTTGGGGGTTCTTGCGGGTTTGCAGTCGGGCGACGACTGAATCCAGGTCTTTGCGGAGAAGTTGAATGTCGAGCATAGAGCGAGATTTTAGAGCGACTGGCCGCACCCGGCCCATACGCGGGGGATGACGGCAGTCAGCTATCAAAAGCAAAGCGCCCTGCGCAGGCTATTCATAGAATTTCAGATTAAAACTATCTGAATTTATTGAATATCCAGCGCAAGGCGCTATTAAGTTACAAGCAATCAGTTTGCCGAAGGCTTAATGTCCGGTCTCAGGAGCCTTGCGCACCTCGATCTCCAGGCCCGTGGCCGCATCGATCTTCAGCCCCTTGGGCAGCGGGAACTTGATGGTTTCCTCGATACCGTCCATCTTGCGCACGGCAACAGCGCCCAGCTGCTTGATGCGGGCGATGACCTCATCGACCAGCACTTCGGGAGCCGATGCGCCCGCCGTCAGGCCCACGCGGGCGGCATTCGCAAACCACTCTTCCTGGAGCTCACCGGCGTTGTCTACCATATAGGCAGGCGTGCCCAGACGAGCGGCCAACTCGCGCAGACGGTTGCTGTTGGAGCTGGTCGGGCTGCCGACAACAATGACCACATCGACCTGGGGCGCGAGAATCTTCACGGCATCCTGGCGGTTCTGCGTGGCGTAGCAGATGTCCTGCTGCTTGGGCTCGCGCACCTGCGGAAAGCGGGCCTTGATGGCGGCCTTGATGCCTGCGGCGTCATCGACCGACAGCGTGGTCTGCGTCACCACGGCCAGCTTTTCGGTCTGGCGCGGCGCAACCCTGGCCACATCGCCCTCGTCCTCGACCAGGTGAATGCCTTCGGAGAGCTGGCCCATGGTGCCTTCGACCTCGGGGTGGCCCTTGTGGCCGATCATCAGGAATTCGTAGCCTTCCTTGGCCAGCTTGGCGACTTCCACATGCACCTTGGTGACCAGCGGGCAGGTCGCATCGAAGATGGCAAAGCCGCGGCGCTCGGCCTCCTGCTGCACGGCCTTGGAGACGCCATGGGCCGAGAAAATCAGCGTGGCGCCGGGCGGCACTTCGTCCAGCTCCTCGATGAAGATGGCGCCCTTGGCCTTGAGGTCGTTGACCACAAAGGTGTTGTGCACGATCTCGTGGCGCACATAGATGGGCGCACCGAACTTGGCCAGCGCCCGCTCCACGATCTCGATGGCGCGATCGACGCCGGCGCAAAAGCCGCGCGGCTCGGCCAGCAGGACTTCCTTGGCTCCTACCATTAATCCCTCCTAGCGCTACGCACCACTCGCACGGCTTGACACTGGCGCGCTTGAGGCGCGGGACGGCCAGCAAGGGCCGCCCCGCAGCAAAGGCCGTCGTCCCTCTTGAAGGGGGAAGCTGCGCAGCAGCTCAGGGGGTGTGTCATTTCAGAGCACTCCGATCAGCTTGACTTCAAAGGTCACAGGCTGACCAGCCAGCGGGTGATTGAAGTCGAACAGCACCGCACCATCCTCGCGCACCTGCACCACGGCACCGGCATATTGGCCCAGGCCATCGGGCGTGGGGAACTGCACCACATCGCCAGCGGTGTATTGCTCA
Source organism: Comamonas sp. (assembly GCA_031277805.1). GTDB lineage: Bacteria > Pseudomonadota > Gammaproteobacteria > Burkholderiales > Burkholderiaceae_C > Comamonas. The sequence goes on from JAITLR010000009.1 coordinate 307,976, forward strand.
TGCGGGTCACCCAGCTCGTTCATGAGCTTGCGGGCCACCCACTGCATCATTTCAGGGTTGCGCTCGCCAAAGGCCTCGCCTGCGGCCAGTTCGAATGTGGTGTGCGTGCCCTCGGGCAGGCCGATCAACTTGTCTTCCATGGCTGGAGACAGTTCACCAGCACCCAGCGACAGCGTCGCAGGCTTTTCGTTGAAGGTATTGATCACATCGCCCGCAGGGCCGGCCAGGCGGTAATGCAGCGTGAGAAAGGAGCCAGCCTGCACGACGGGCAGGTCCGTGGCGACGGCGGTGGGGGTAGCGCTTGTGGTCATGAAAGTCCCGATAAACTGGCCTGCATTGTAGAAAATCCCCCATGCCCCCGCGCCCTGTGCTGCAGTTTGCAGCTGCAATACAGGGCCACTTGACTCAAACCTGATGCCGATCAAAGACCTGCCACTGGATGCCCAGCCGCGCGAAAAGCTCGCGCAGCGGGGTGCGGCTGCGCTCTCGGATGCCGAGTTGCTGGCCGTCATCCTGCGCACCGGCATAGCCGGCAAGACGGTGCTGCAAATGGCACAGGAGCTGCTGGAGCTGCCCGGTGATCGCCAGGGAACAGGCGGTCTGGCCGGACTGCTGGCCGCCGACTACAAGGCTTTGGCAGCCGTCAAAGGCCTGGGCCCCGCCAAACGCGCCGAGCTGATGGCCGTGCTGGAGCTGGCGCGCCGCGCCACGGCCCAGCAGTTGCGTGAGCGGGAAGTCTTTTCCTCACCCGAGGCTGTCAAACACTATCTGCAGCTGCATCTGGCAGCCAAGAACCACGAAGTGTTTGCCGTGCTGTTTTTGGATAGCCAGAACCGCTTGCTGGCTTTGGAAGAAATGTTTCGCGGTACCTTGACGCAAACCTCCGTCTACCCCCGTGAAGTGGTGCTGCGCGCCCTTCATCACCATGCCGGTGCCGTCATCCTGGCCCACAACCACCCCAGCGGCAGCGTACAGCCCAGCAGTGCCGACCGATCTCTGACGGCCACGCTCAAGTCCGCACTGGCACTGATCGACGTGCGCGTGCTGGACCACATCATCGTGGCCCCGGGTGCCGCCTGCTCGATGGCTGAGGAAGGCCTGTTATGAATCACGCCCACCGCTCCCTGCAGGATCTGGCAGGCGTGTCGCGCCAGCTCAGGCTGGCCCGCGAGCAGGCAGAGGCGCTGGCAGCCGCCCAGGCCGAGGCCCGGGCTGCGCGCGAGCGCGAACGCAATCTGTTTGCGCTGAGCATCGGCAAGATTTCGCCGCTGCGAGCCCGCAACGAGGTCAGTTTTCAGGACCCTCCTCCCTCACCCCTGCCCTTGCAGCTGGTCATGGACGAACAGAATGTGCTGCGCGAAGCCATGAGCGACGAGTTCGATGTCAGCACCCTGCTGGACGTGGACGATCAGCTGAGCTTTCGCCGCCCCGGCATCGGTCTCGATGTCACGCACAAGCTGCGTGGCGGTCACTGGAGCATTCAGCGCCAGCTGGACCTGCACGGCCTGCGCTCGGACGAAGCCCGCGAGGCGCTGGGCCAGTTCATCCGGCTGTCGCACCGTACGGGCGTGCGCTGCGTGCGCATCGTGCATGGCAAGGGCCTGGGCTCGCCGGGCCGCACACCCGTGCTCAAGGGCAAGGTGCAGCGCTGGCTGGTCCAGAAAAAAGAGGTGCTGGCCTTTGTCCAGGCCCGCCCGGCCGAAGGAGGCGCGGGCGCGCTCGTGGTGTTGCTGCAGCCGGGCAAGCGCAGGCTGTTCTGAGCATCCATTCCCGCCCCATGGCTCATGGCTGGCGCAAAACACACTTGCACAAGAGATTTGCATCCGGCTAACAGCAGTGCCTGCCACAATTGCGGGTTTGCCTTTGCCTAGCTCCGGAAGAAATCGTCATGCACATCTTTTCGCCTACCCCATTCCGCCTTGCCGCCAGCCTCCTGATCCTGAGTGCGGCGCTGGCCGGCTGCGGCGGTGGCGGTGGCGGTGGCGGTGGCGGTGGCGGTGGCGGTGGCGGTGGCGGTGGCGGTGGCGGTGACGGCGGCGGCAGCGGCGGCAGCGGCGGCAGCGGCGGCAGCGGCAGCGGCGGCAGCGGCACAGATTCCACTGTTCCCCCTCCTTCGCAGGAGGAAAACAGCACCGCCAAACATACGCCCATGCAGGTGCTCGTGCCCGCATATTTCAATCCCAACCCAGGCTGGGACGACATCACCAAGGGTGCAAAGGCTTATCCGGACGTGAAGATCACGGCCATCCTGAATCCGGAAAACGGCAACTTCACCAAGGAAAACAGCCAGTTCACTGCGGCCATCAATGCCTTCAAGACACAAGGCGGCCGTGTGGTGGGCTATGTCCTGACCGACTACGGCAACCGCTCCATGAGCGCAGTGAAAGCCAACGTCGACAATTACCTCAGGCTCTACCCTGGCGTCAGCGGCTTCTTCCTCGACGAAATGGCCGCAAAAGCCGACCAGTTGCCGTTCTACCGTGAGGTTTATGAGTACATCAAAAACAAGGACTCGAATCTGCAGGTCATAGGCAATCCCGGCGCCTTCCCCGACGCAGCTTATGCGGGCATAACCGACTCCCTGGTCACCTTCGAAGGCCTTGAAACGGATTACCGCCAGATCAATCCCCAACCCAAGAACACCTGGGTCTATGACAAGCCCACGACAGCGCAGGCCATGCTGGTGCATAACGCCCCCACCTGCGCCATCATGCAGAGCACGCTGAAAACCGCTGATCTGCCGCGCACCCATACCGGCCTGGCGTATGTGACATCGCTGGAATATGACCCCCGCTCCGGTATCGGCAACCCTTGGGCCAGCCTGCCTTCCTATTGGATGCAGCTACTGGGCACAGTGGATGCCCTGAACAAAGATCAGCCCCTTCCTTCGTGCTGAGAAGAATGTGTTGATGACCTCAGCCCCGGTCACCGTCCCTGGGGCACGGTATTGAGCGGCAAGGGCAAGGGCCGCATATCGCAACCGTAAATACGGCGTATGCGCTCCTGTACCGAGGGGTGGGATTCCAGCCAATCCTCCAGGCGGCTGGCATGGGGTGTTTCGGCCAGCAGCATGTGCTGCACGGTGCGGTGATCGAGTCCGATATGGCTGCGCTCGTCGGCCTGCCAGTTGCCATATTGCTGCTGCGCCAGCTCGCGCTGCGTCAGCACCTTGCGCAACACACCGCCCAGGCCGTCCTTGCTGCGCGTCCATTGCACGGCACGGGCATCGGCTAGGTATTCGCGCTGACGTGACACGGCGGCCTTGAGCAGCTGACCACAGAGCCAGCCTACCAATCCGGCGGCCTGTATGAATGCCCCAAACCATTGGGTCAGCAGGTTTTCACGCTCGCGCATGCTCTGGCCAAAGTTGTGAATCAGCTCCAGTCCGAAGACCATGCCCGCCAGCTGCATGTTGAGCTGCGTATCACCCTCGCGCAGATGGGACAGCTCATGCGCCACCAGACCCTGCATTTCTTCGCGGCTCAATTGATCCAGCGCTCCCTGGGTCACGGCAATGATGGCGTCCTGCGCATCCCAGCCCGCGGCAAAGGCATTGATGGCCTCGGTCCGAGCCAGCACCGTGACCTGGGGTGCAGGCCAGTGCGCGGCAATGCACATCTCGGCCACGATATTGCATAGCTGCTGTTCGGCCAGCGAGCTGCCTGGCCTGGCCTCACGTGCGCCCACACGTTCGGCCAGCTTGCGGCCGCCATGACGCAGCTGATCCAGCTCGATCCAGCAGCCGCCCAGCACCAGCAGCAGGGTCATGCCGATGTTCACGGCCGCAAAGCCCGTGGGGTAGTCCCAGCCACCAAAAATCCAGGTCCCCAGCCACCAGGCCAGCACCAGGCCCAGATGTACCGATGCCACCACGGCCAGCACACACAGCCCGAAGGCCATCAGCAGCCAGCGGGTGCTACGCCGGGCTTCGCGTTGCCGCTCCCAGAAACGCATGCTTTAAAACTTGACCTGAGGAACTGCGCGCTCCTGCTCGCTCTGGGTCGAGGCCAGCATGTCCATATGCATGAAACCGGCCAGCCGCGCCACCACCAGATCGGGGAATTTTCCGGCTTCGTTGTTGAAATCCAGCACCTCGTCGTTATAGGCCTGACGGGCAAAGCCGATGCGATTTTCGGTGCTGGTGATCTCCTCGCTGAGTTGCTGCATGCGCGCATCGGCCTTGAGCGTGGGATAGGCCTCGGCCAACGCCATCAGCCGCCCGAACTGGCCACCCAGCAACTGCTCTGCAGCCATCAGCCTGCCCATGGCCTGGGCTTGACCTGGTGCCTGGCGGGCTTGGTCCGCCGCAATGACCGCCTCGCCACGTGCACGAATCACGGCTTCCAGCGTTTGCGCTTCGTGCTGCATATAGCCACGCGCTACTTCCACCAGATTGGGAATCAGGTCATGCCGGCGCTTGAGCTGCACATCGATCTGCGCAAACGCGTTCTCCACCTGGTTCTTGCGCGTGCGCAGCCGGTTGTAGACGGCCACACCCCAGATACAGAGCACCACGATCACAACCAGTACGAAATATTCCATCTCCGGCTCCCCTTTGAGTTTCCACATCATAGCCAGCGAGGTAATCAAGCCCCCACGCTTGCCCACTGCGTGTGGCCGCTGCCCCCCGAGGGGGCCGCTTATTGCCTTGGGGCGGCCCGGCGGCAATAACAAAGCCCCCACGCTTGCCCACTACGTGTGGCCGCTGCCCCCGAGGGGGCCGCTTATTGCCTTGAGGCGGCCCGGCGGCAATAACAAAGCTCCCAGGGTTGCCCGCTGCGTGTGGCTGTTGTCCATGGGAAAACCGCTTACCGCTTATTGCCTTGAGATGGCCTGGCGGAAATAAAAAAAAACCGCCATGGCAGCCAGTTGCCATGGCGGTGGGAAAGCAGTGCGCTTTTATTTGGAGAAATCGATCTGGTACTTGGCCATGCCCTTGCCCGAGCCGTCATCCGCCGCACTCAGCGACACGCCCGTCAAAGCTGCCGCCTGGGCCACACTCATGGCATCAACACCGGAGCTGAAGATCACCGGGCCTGCCGTCGTCACCTTGGCAAAGCGCCAACTCTTGGCCGCACCATTGACCGCACGCGTGATCTGTGGATTCTTGCGCACATACTCGATCACCACATCGCGATTCGCATCCGGGGATGCCCAGATGGTGGACGAGCCATTGAGCTTGGGAATGAAGCTGGCGCCGCTGGTGGCGCGATAGTTGTTCGTCGCGATGATGAACTCCTGCGCCTTGTCGATGGGCTTGCCCAGATAGCTGAGGTTCTTGATGCGACTGCCCTTGGGCTGGGTCACGTCGATCTCGTACTGCATATCGGCCGTGGTGAACATGTCGAAGTTGTAGCCAGGGAAGATGCTGATGAGTTGCTGCTCCGTGGTCTTGTTCACATCGATCTGGTTGAAGCGTTGGGCTGCAGCTTCCAGCCAGTCCTTGACATCAGCGCCATTGACCTTCACCGCGTACACGGTGTTGGGGTACAGATAGAGGTCGGCTGCGTTGTAGATGGCCATGGGGCCAGCCGCCACATCGGTGAAATCCTTGCCGCCCTGGAAGCCCGATTTGAACGGTGCGCTCACGCTGAGCACCGGCAAGTTCGCGTACTGGGGCAGGCTGGACTTGATGTAGTTGGCCACATAGGCCTGCTGAGCCTGGTTGACGATCTGGATCGCGCCAGGATCACCCACATCGGCAAACAGCGTGCTCATACGGAAGTCCGTGCTGCCGATGGGTGTCTTCACATAGCTGATGGCGGCCTGATGCTGAGTCTCGATCAGCGGCGCAATCGCGGGGTCTGCATCGACAAACACCGCGCTTCCTGCGGCATCCTTGTTCTGGATGTTGCGCAGCTCGCTCTTGCTGCCTGTCTTGACCACGCTCCATTTCTTGCCATCCCACTGCAGCGGCAGCTGGATCACGCCCAAGGCCTTGCCCCAGGAACTGGCCATGACAGCGGGTACGCCGTTGACCGTACCTGCCTGGTTGTCCACACCGGCCTGACTGTAGGCGGGCTTGGCAGACAGGTCGGGGAACACGCTGTGCTGATGCCCCATGACCATGGCGTCGATACCCGCGACTTTGGACAGGTGCAAGCCCGGATTCTCCATGGTGGCCGAATAGGCCGAGCCATCCATACCGCCATGCAGCAGGGCCACCACCACATCGGCACCCTTGGCACGCAGCTCGGGCAGGTATTTCTGGGCAGATTCGACGGCGCCTTCGGTGTAGACCTTGCCTTCCAGAAAGCGCTTGTCCCAGTTCATGATGCCCGGCGTGGTGAAGCCGATCACACCGATCTTGATGGGCAGCTTGACTTCCTTGCCGTCGCTGCCCCTGGCCACCAGGGTGCGCTCCAGCACGGCATAGGGCTGAACCAGCGGCTTTTGGGTCTTGCTGCTGTAGACATTGGCCAGCACGGCTGGGTAGCCATTACCCGCGCATTTCTGGCCGGCGTCCACGCCATCCACATTGAGACCACCGCCCAGCACCTGATTGAGAAACGGCAGGCCGTAGTTGAATTCGTGATTGCCCAGCGTGCCCGCGTCGAAGCTCAGCGCGCCCATGGCCTTGTACATGGACAGCTGTTGCGAGCAGGGAATGGGCTTGACCTCGGCCTCGTAGTCAGCCAGCGCCGTGCCCTGGATGGTGTCGCCGTTGTCCACCAGCAGCGTGTTGGCAAACTCCTTGCGCGCCTGACGGATCAGCGTGGCCGTGCGCTCGAAGCCATAGGTCTTGTCTTCAGCCAGCTTGAAATAGTCATAGCTGCGCACATTGAAGTGAAGGTCTGTGGTCTCCAGCACGGCCAGCGTGGCCGTTGCACTCTGGCTGACAGTCGGTGGCGGGACTTGAGCATCACCATCATCACTGCCGCCACACGCGGCCAGCAAAGCGGCGCAAGCCACGGCCGTCAGCAGATGACGGCGTTGCTGCAAAGCCCACAAAAAACCGTCTGCGCGCCTGTTGGCGCCAGACCAATCGAAATCCTGCATGGTCGACCCTGCTTGTTGAAGTGCAAGCAGTGTCTGCAGCGGTCTTTACAGCCTCGTGAAGGATTTTTGACGGTTTGCAACCAGATGCTTGCAGCTTAAGCGCCGCGGTTGCGCATCCAGTCTGCCGTGTTCATGAAGCTGGCCTTGAGGCGGGTACGCAAGGCCTCGGGTACGCCGGTTTCTTCCATGGCCTGATCCATGCAGGCCACCCATTGGTCGCGCTCCTGAATACCGATGGAAAAAGGCATGTGACGCATGCGCAGACGCGGATGACCGAAACGCTCCTGGTAATAGTCAGGACCACCCAGCCAGCCACAGAGAAACCAGAACAGCTTCTGGCGCGCATCATCGAGTGTGCTGCCATGGGCGGCGCGCAGCTCCTTGTAGCCAGGCTCCAGGTCCATCAGGTCATAGAAGCGGGCGACCAGCTGCTGGACCTTCTCTTCTCCGCCTATCCATGCATAGGGTGTATCGAACGGGGGCTTTTCTTCAATCTGCATGGGGCAGATTGTGCGTGGCCCGGCTTCCCCTGCGCTGACGCATGGCAATTAGACTGAAATCAGCGTGTAACCCTGTCAGGACAAGCGTGGGCAGCTATCAAAAAAATTGCAACTCTATTCCTGGGCCTGACGCAAGGTCTCTATCACCGGCCGTCTCACCACTTCGCGCAGCGCCCACCAGCCGGCCAGCCAGGCCAGCAATGCGCCCGCCAGCGCGCCCACAAAGGGTACCCACCAGAGAATGCTCCATTCGAAGTCAAACACCCAGCGCGCCAGCGCCCAGCCCACAGCCAAGGCCACGCAACTGGCCAGAAAGCCGGCCATCAGGCCCACACCCGCCAGCTCCGCGCTTTGCACCTGTTGCAGCAGGCCCGATCGGGCACCCACGGCACGCATGATGGCGTACTCACGCGCCCGCTCCTCGCGCGTGCCCGTGACGGAGGCAAACAGTACGACCAGTCCTGCCACCAGAGTGAAGCCGAAGAGAAACTCCACCGCCCGTATGACCTGGTCCATGACCTGCTGCACCTGGGCCAGCGTGCTGCTCAGATCGACATTGGTGATGTTCGGAAATTCGTTGACCAGTGCATTGTCGAAGCCCGGCGTACCCGGCGCGCGATAGGCGGCCAGATAGGTGACGGCCACGTTATCCAGCTGCCGCACCGGGTAGATCACAAAGAAGTTGGCACGCATGGAACTCCAGTCCACCTTGCGCAGGCTGGTAATGCGCGCCTCGCTTTCCTGCCCACCCACATCGAAGCGCAGGGTATCGCCGAGCTTCAGCCCCAGCGTCTTGGCAATGCCTTCTTCCATGCTGATGGCACCCTGCTCGCCCACCGTCCAGCGGCCACCCACGATCTGGTTGTGGTCTGGCATGGCTTCGGCCGTGGAGATATTGAACTCTCTATCGACCAGACGCTTGGCCCGATCCTCCGTATAGTCGTCCGGGCTCACATCCTTGCCGTTGACGGCAATCAGCCGTCCACGAATCATGGGATACCAGTCGTAACTGTACACGCCGGCGTTCTGCAGCGCGGCCTGAAAATCCTGCGCCTGATCGGACTGGATATTGATGACAAAGCGATCGGGCGCATCGGCCGGCGTGGCCTTGCGCCAGCTGGCGATCAGATCGGTGCGCAGCAACACCAGCAGCACCAGGGCCAGCAGACCCACGGCCAGCGAGCTGACCTGCACCACCGCATAGACCGGCTTGGCCGAAACCTGGCGCGTGGCCATGACCAGCCAGCGCGGCGCCGTGGCTTCGTTGACCATGCGGCGCAACAGCTTCACAGCCAGCCAGGCCAGGCCCGCGAACAACAGCACAGCCACGGCGAAACCGCCGACGGCAATCAGGCCCAGCTTGATATCGCGGCTGGCTGCCATCAGCAGTGCGGCAAAGCCCGCCACTCCCACGCCCAGCACCAGCCAGGATGCAGGCTTGAGCGCCCCCAGATCGCGCCGCATCACGCGTAGCGGCGGCACCTGCGCCAGTTGCAGCACCGGTGGCAGACCAAAGGCCAACAGCAAGGTCATGCCCATGCCGACGCCCAGGGCTGCAGGCCAGATGCTCGCTGCGGGCAAGGCAGCCTCCAGCAATCCGGCCAGCAGCCAGACAAACACATGGTGCACGGCCCAGCCCAGCAACACACCGGCCAGACTGGAAGCCAGCCCAATGCAGACGAACTCCACCACATAGCTCATGGCGATACGGCGTTGACTCTGCCCCAGCACCCGCAGCATGGCCGATGCATCCAGATGGCTGTTGGCAAAAGATCGCGCCGCCAGCGCCACGGCCACGGCAGACAGCAGCGCGGACAGCAAAGCCACCAGGCTCAGGAATTTCTCGGCCCTGTCCAGGGTCTGGCGCATTTCGGGGCGGCCGCTTTCCAGCGACTCTATACGCACGCCATGCAAGCCCTTGGCCTGCTCCTGCGCCCAGTCCAGATAGCGCTGCGCGGCTTGCTCCCCGGCCCGGCCGGCCTCGACGGCCGAGGCCACAGCCAACCGATAGGTGACGCGGCTGGCCGGCTGCACCAGTTTCGTTGCGGCCAGATCTTCGCTGGCGATCATTACGCGCGGAGCAAAGCTCATGAAACCGGCGCCCCTGTCAGGCTCGATGGCGATGATGTGCGAGATTCTGAAGCTGGCGTCCCCCAGCAGCAGTTGATCGCCAAGCTTCAGGCCAAGGGCCTCCAGCAGCGGCGCATCGACCCAGACATGGCCGCTTTCCGGAATGGCCCGCACCTCCAGATCGGGCTGGCCCGGCCCCTGGTTCAGATGCATCACGCCGCGCAGGGGGTAACCAGGCTCCACACTCTTGAGCGCCACCAGACGGCTGGCGCCACCTTGCTCCTGACTGGCTCGCGCCATGGTCGGAAAACTGGCCGATACCACCGTCTGCAGATGTTGCTCATGGGCCTGCTCTGTGAAGATGGCAGGCGCGGGATTGTCGCTGACCACCACCACATCACCACCCAGCAGCTGTCTCGCATCACGCTGCAGGCCTGCTTGCAGCCGGTCGGCAAAGAACCCCACCGAAGTCAGTGCCGCAACGGCCAGCAATACAGCCACGATGATCAGGCGCAGCTCTCCCGCGCGCAGGTCGCGCCACAGATTGCGCAGTCCCAGAATCCAGACAGATGATGCTTGCATGGTCCGCACGATAGCGCAGCCGTCTGATCCGATGCGAAAACTGCATGGCAATTCCCCGCGCCCTTCCACCCATAATCGGTCCATCAACTGGAGACGAGAACGTGGAAATGATGCTGGTGGTGGTCCTGGGGGCTGCGGTGGCGGGTTTTGTGCAAGGCCTGTCGGGCTTTGCCTTCGGCATGGTGGCCATGTCGTTCTGGGCCTGGGTGCTGGAGCCGCAGTTGGCCGCCGTGCTCTCGGTATTTGGCTCGCTGACAGGCCAGATCATTGCAGCCTTTACGGTGCGCCGCGATTTTCACTGGAAGTCTCTGCTGCCGTTCATTGCCGGTGGCCTGGTCGGAATTCCCATGGGCGTGGCAGTCATGCCGCATCTGAATATGGGCTGGTTCAAGTTCGGCCTGGGTTTGCTGCTGGTGCTCTGGTGCCCGACCATGCTGCTCAGCGCCCACCTGCCCCGGCTAACGCTAGGCGGCGGCCTGCTGGCGCGCGGTACCGACGCGATCGCGGGCCTGATTGGCGGCGCCATGGGCGGGCTCGGCGGCTTTAGCGGCACCGTGCCCACGCTGTGGTGCACGCTGCGCGGCTTTGAGCGCCATGTACAACGCACGGTGATCCAGAACTTCAACCTCTCCATGCTCAGCGTCACCATGGCCCTCTATCTGGCCACGGGCATGGTCAAGCCCGCCATGTGGCACTGGTTTGCCGTGGTGCTGCCCGCAGTGCTGGTGCCCGTGATCTTCGGCACGCGCGTGTACAAGGGCGTGAGCGATGCACGCTTTCGCCAGATCGTGCTGAGCCTGCTGACCTGTTCAGGTCTGGCCATGCTTGCAGCCTCCGTGCCACGACTGTTCTTTGCGCAATGACGTAAAACTGCCTACAGCAAGGCTGATCGCATACCACTACCATCGGCAGCATGAATGCCGCGCCTACCGCCCCCACACCTGAACTGACTGCCTTTGCCCATGCCATCCCCAAGATGGAGCTTCACTGCCATCTGCTGGGCACGGTGCGTAAAAATACCTTTATTGAACTCGCACAACGCTCCACGGCTCCGCTGACGCTGGAAGAAATCGAAGCCTTCTACACCCGTGGCGAGAAGCCCGTGGGCGTGCTGCGTGTGCTGCGTGCGCTGGACCAGTGGCTGCTGCAAACCCCTGCCGACCTGGAGCGTATCACCTACGAATACCTGCAGGACGCTGCCGCCCACAACGTGCGCTATGCCGAGTTCTTCTGGAACCCCACGGGTACGGTGCAATGCTCAGGCATGAGCTATGCCCAGGCCCAGCAAGGCATTCTGGCCGGCGTGGCAGCCGCGCAAAAAGACTGCGGCATCCGTGGGCGCCTGCTGCCATCGATTGACCGCGAAGCCCCGCCAGAGGCCGCCGTGCAGATGGTGCAATGGATGCTGGAAAACCGTCACGACGATGTACCCGGCATCGGCATCGACTACCGCGAAAACGAGCGCCCGCCCGAGCTGTTCATCGAGGCCTATGCGCTGGCACGCCAGAACGGCCTCAAGACCACGGCCCATGCCAGCGAGTTCGGCCTGCCCTGGAACAATCTACAAACCGCCATAGAGACTCTCAAGGTCGACCGCGTGGACCACGGCTACACCGTCATCGACAACCCCGAACTGGCCAAGCGTTGCGCCGACCTGGGCATTGTGTTCACCGTGGTGCCGACCAACTCCTACTATCTGCGCACCCTGACACCCGAGCGCTGGGCGCTGGACCACCCGATTCGCAAAATGCCTTCCATGGGGATTCGCGTCCACCCCAATACCGATGACCCCACGCTGCACCACGTCAACCCCACGGGCGCCTGGACCAAGATGGTCAGCGACTTTGGCTTCTCCATTGATGACCTCAAGGACTTCATGCTCAACGGCATTGATGCGGCCTGGATTGACGAGAGTGAAAAGCGCACGCTGCGCACGCAATGGAGCACGGAGTTTGATGCGCTGCGCAATCAGATCAAGCGCTAAAAGTACCTGAAACGCTTGATGGACAAGCGCTGACAGCTATCAAATTCAAAGTCAACCCTCATGCAAGCTCAAGACTCCTCTGCCACACCCACTTTGCCAGAGCTGCAGGCCTCTCTGGATCAGCTCAAGGCCACCGGCGTGAAGCTGGAAGCCACGCGTCAGCAGTACGAGCAGAAGATGCAGCGCTCCAGAAAATGGAATCTGTTTGCCGTGGCCATGGCCGCCGTGGTCTGCATCGTTGCCTGGGTCAATCATGCATCGCCCTGGCTGCGCTGGGGTATGCTGCCCGTGGTGCTGTTCATGGTGCTGTTCTTTGAAGCCATGCGCCGCCTGCTGGGCGTGACCATGCAAAGCAGCCTGCGCCAGCTGCAGATACAGATCAGCGGCCTGGAAGCCCAGATGGCCGAAGCGCAGGTCAGACAGGCGCAGATTCAACATCAGGAGCAGCAGCCATGAAGGGCCACCCGCCATTTCGCGTGCTCATGGTCTGCACAGGCAATATCTGCCGCAGCCCCACAGCCCATGGCGTATTCGAAAAAATGGTGGCCGATGCCAGCCTGCAGCAGCACATCGAGGTGGACTCTGCCGGCACACATGGCTACCACGTGGGCGAAGCACCAGACAGCCGCAGCCAGCAGCATGCGCGCCGTCGCGGTTATGACCTGAGTCGGCAACGCGCACGCCAGCTCATGGCTCAGGATTTCGAGGATTTCGATCTGGTACTGGTCATGGACAACTCCAACGAAGTCGCTGCTCGCCGCATCGCCACACCCGCCCAGCAACAGCGCATGAAAAGGCTGACCGACTACTGCCAGCACTTTGACGAGCACGAAGTGCCTGACCCTTACTATGGCGGCGACAACGGCTTCGAGCATGTGCTCGACCTGGTGGAAGACGCCTGCCGGAATCTGCTGCAGACCCTCGCCCAGAATCGCCAGACCTGAATGGAGTTTTCCATGGATTTGCCGAAATTTCGACTCAGCCCCAATGCCTATGCATTGGATCTGTTTGTGGCTGAACGCGGTATCTGCTCCTGTTGTGGTCAGGCGCGCGAGCTCAAGTACAACAGTTCTTTCTATAGCCGCGAAACGCCTGACTATCTGTGTCCCTGGTGCATTGCCGACGGCAGTGCAGCCCAGCGCTACGAGGGTGAATTCAACGACTATCTGGGCATTGAAGGCGTGAGCGCCGCCCCCGATGAACCTGACAGTATTGCCATGGAGCCTAAGCTGCTGCAGGAAGTCTGCGAACGCACGCCCAGCTATCACAGCTGGCAGCAAGAGCAATGGCTAGTGCATTGCGACCAGCCCTGCGCCTTTGTGGGCTATACCGATTACGCCGAAATCCAGACCCTGCAAACCGAGCTGCAAGGCGATATCACCGGCATGCCCGAGCGTTATCTGCAGGCCATCAGCAAGACCGGCGATCCCGTGGGTGGCTATCTGTTTCGCTGTGTGGAGTGCGGCAGGCACCGGCTGCACACCGATTACACCTGAAGCATGAACACGGACATCATGCAGGTGGAGTGCAGCCACCATCTCGACGCCAGCGAAGCTGATGCCGAAGGCTTTTACGAGTACTACTACGAGTACGACATCTACCGCTTTACGCTGGACGGCCTGAGCCTTGTGGTGCGCAGCTATAGCGACACCTGCGAGCAAGCCAGCGTGCTGCGACTGGAAGAAGCCGGCAAGTCACGCCCTCTGCAGCCCAAGGATCTGAAGAGACCTCTTGTCCAACAGGCGCGTGAGCATCTGCAAAGCCTGGGCAAGCAGGAACTGCGCTGGTTCGACCCCAGGCATGCGCGTTACGACCCGCTTTGAGCAGCCCACCCCATCGCTCAGGTGATTGAGCGACGGCTTCATCTCATGATGGCCGTATCCCGCAGCAGGGCCTGGAGCATCAGGCCAGTCACCGACAGTCAGGTGGTACAGGCTGCGTCAGCACCCTGGTACCCAGCAAATGACAGGAGCAGGCCAAGGCGGTGCAAGCATTGCTTCGCCTCCACCACTGCATGTGCCCGTGGTCTCCCCAAAGAAGATGCTCAACACGGGCCTGCGACTGCACATGGAAGCAGATTCAGCTGCCATATGAGCAAGACCTCAGGCTCAGGTATTCAAGCTCTCAACCTTCCGTGCGGGCCGGCAGCACCGTGCCCCGGCATTCGCCAAAGCCAATGCGGCGCGCGTCCGCGCCCTCGCAGTAGGCGCGCAGCACAATGGTGTCACCGTCCTCCAGAAAGCCCCGCGTCTCGCCGTTCGACAGCGTGATGCGGTTCTTGCCACCCGTGGTCAGCTCCAGCAGCGAGCCGCTCTGCGCCAGGGTCGGCCCCGACAGCGTGCCCGAGCCCAGCAGGTCGCCCGCGCGCAGCGCGCAGCCGTTGACGGTATGGTGCGCCACGAGCTGCGCCACGGTCCAGTACGCGGCCTCGGCGAAGTTGGAGCGGCTGATCACATCGCCCGCATGTCCTTCACTGGCCATGCGCGCCGTCTGCAGCACCACTTCCATCTGGATATCGATGGCGCCACGCGTACGGTTGCTGGTGGAGTCCAGATACGGCAAAGGATCAGGATCCCCTTCGGGGCGGCTGAACGGCTTGCGGAACGGCTCCAGCGCTTCCATCGTCACCATCCAGGGCGATACGGTACTGGCAAAGTTCTTGGACAGGAAGGGGCCCAGCGGCTGGTATTCCCAGGCCTGGATGTCACGCGCGCTCCAGTCGTTGAACAGCGTGATGCCGAAGACATGCTGCTCGGCGTCCTGCATGGACACGGGCACACCCTGAGCATTGGGCTGGCCGATGAAGATGCCCAGCTCCAGCTCGATATCCAGCCGCGCGCAGGGCACCAGCACGGGCTGGGCCGCATCGGGCGCCTTGGCCTGGCCCATGGGACGGTGGAAGGACGAGCCGCTGGCCTGCAACGTCGAGGCACGGCCGTGGTAGCCGATGGGCACCCATTTGTAATTGGGCAGCAGCGGATTTTCCGGGCGGAACTGGCGGCCAACTTCGGTCGCGTGGTGGATGCCGACGTAGAAGTCGGTGTAGTCGCCGACCTCGCAGGGCAGGCCCAGCTCCACGGCAGATTGGGCCAACAATGCAGGCTCCCACGCCGATTGCTTCGCACTGCCCGCGCGCAAGCCTTCGGAAAGCGCCTGGCGCAGGGCCTGGCGTTCTTGCGGCGTGGCCTGCATCAGCCGGTGCATGTCGGCATGGTCAATCAGGCCGGCAGCACGCAGGTCCAGCACTTGATCGCCAATGGCAACGCCGATGCGCCAGTCGCCGTCGCCCGCTGTGCGAAAGCGGCCGAAGGGCAGGTTCTGAATGGGGAAGTCGCAGCCCGCGGCATTGGCGGACGGCACCCAGCTTTGCAGTTGCGGGTTGAGTGTGGTGTTCATTGCTGGAACTCCCTCTCGTGCAGAAAGGCCGCATGCTTGGGCGCGCGCTTGGTCTTGCTCCAGTCTTCGAGCATGTCCCATTTCACGGCATCGAGCTTCTTGATCATGGCTTCCTCATCAGGGTCCGGGCATGCCAGCTCCACGCGGTGGCCGTTGGGGTCGAAGAAGTAGATGGAGTGGAACGCACCGTGATCGGTCACACCCAGCACGTCGACACCGTTGGCTTCCAGGTGAGCCTTGAATTCGAGCAGCTCGGCCCGGTCCTTGACGCGGAAGGCGATGTGCTGCACCCACTCGGGGGTGTTGGGATCGCGGCCCATGGGCGGCTGCGTGGGCAGCTCGAAGAAGGCCAGCACATTGCCGTTGCCGGCGTCCATGAAGATGTGCATGTACGGATCGGGTGCCTTGGTCGAGGGCACCTGATCCTCGGCAATGGCCAGCACGAAGTCCATCTTCAGCATCTGGTTGTACCAGAGCACGGTTTCCTTGGCGTCCCTGCAGCGGTAGGCCACGTGGTGGATGCGATCGATCTTCATGGTGCTCACTCTTTGGCAGTGTCGAGCACGCCGCGGTTGATCTGGTCGCGTTCCATGGATTCGAACAGCGCCTTGAAGTTGCCTTCGCCGAAGCCTTCGCGGTAGTTGCCCTTGCGTTCGATGAACTCGAAGAACACGGGACCCAGCAACGGCTCGGAGAAGATCTGCAGCAGCAGGCGTGGCTGGCCGCCTTCGGTGGTGCCGTCCAGCAAGATGCCGCGCGACTGCAACTCGCCCACGGGCTGGCCGTGGCCGGGCAGGCGCTTGGCCAGGTTTTCGTAATAGATGTCGTTGGGCGCGGTCAGCAGCGGAATGCCGGCCATCTGCAGGCTGTCGATGGCCGTGGGCAGGTCTTCGCACAGCAGCGCGATGTGCTGGATGCCCTCGCCGTTGAACTTCATCAGGAATTCCTCGATCTGGCCGCCGCCCTGCTTGGCTTCCTCGTTCAGGGGAATGCGGATCAGGCCGTCAGGCGCGGTCATGGCCTTGGAGGTCAGGCCCGTGTATTCGCCCTGGATGTCGAAGTAGCGGATTTCCTGGAAGTTGAACAGCTTGTTGTAGAAGTCGGCCCAGTAGGCCATGCGGCCGCGGTAGACGTTGTGCGTGAGGTGGTCAACGACCTGGAAGCCATGACCCTTGGGGTTGCGGTCCACGCCGGGCAGGAACTCGAAGTCGATGTCGTAGATGGACTTGCCGTCTTCGTAGCGGTCGATCAGGTACAGCGGCGCGCCTCCGATGCCCTTGATGGCAGGCAGACGCAGCTCCATGGGGCCGGTGGGAATGTCCACGGGCTGCGCGCCCAGCTCCAGCGCGCGCTTGTAGGCCTTGTGTGCGTCCTTGACACGGAAAGCCAGGCCGCAGGCGCTGGGGCCGTGCTCAGCCGTGAAATAGGCCGCCTGGCTCTTGGGCTCACGGTTGAGGATGAAATTGATACCGCCCTGGCGATACAGCACCACATCCTTGGAGCGATGCTTGGCCACCAGCGTGAAGCCCAGCTTTTCGAACAGCGGCTCCAGCACGCCGTCTGCGGGGGATGCAAATTCGACGAATTCAAAGCCGCACAGGCCCATGGGGTTTTCAAACAAATCGGTCATGACGAGGTTTCCTGCAAAAAATGGAATGGATCACGACTTACGCAAATCAGACTCAGGCAAGAGCTTCACCTCAAGGCCGCAGTCCTTGGCACATCCTGGTTTGCGTAAGTCCGGTGGATGGTTACGCGATCAGGCGTTTTTATCCAGCGCCTGGACTTCGATCTCAACGCCGACGCCAAAAACCAGCTGGGCCTGCACCAGGCTGCGCACCGGGTAACGACCTTCCTTGAAATAGCTGGCGTAGACCTTGTTGAAGGCATCGAAGTGCGCCAGGTCGCTGAGCCAGATATTGGCCTTCACCACGTCGTCCAGCGAGCTACCCACTGCCTTCAGCCGCGCCGCGATGGCCTTGAGTACGGCATGTGTCTGCTCTTCGATGGAACCGGTGAGCGGGCGCTTGTCCTCGCCAAAGGGAATCTGCCCCGACAGCATCAGGAGACCGCCTGCGCGGACCGCGGAAGAGAAAGGCATGTCGCCGGGCGCGGGATAGAAAGTTGCGGTGGAGTTCATCGAAGTGCTCTCAAGGTTCAAGGGGTACAACATGGCAGGCGCAAGAGTCTGCGCCTGCCCTCTTTCACACGACTTGTGTACATCAGGTTCAGGCAAGAGCTTTTCCTCAAGGAAAAAATCTTGGCACATCCCTGCTTGCGCAAGTCCTCATTCAATCAAACCGCAGTCTGCACCAGCCGGGCAGGCTGACGGAATACCATACGGTACATGGCATAGACCGCCAGAATCCACACCGGAATGGCATAGGCCGATGCACGCACACCCGGCGTCATCAGCATCACGGCCACCACCAGCACCATGGCAGCCAGACAGATGTAGTTGGTCAGCGGAAACAGCGGCGCCTTGAAGCTGCGCGGCGTGCCCTTGGCATCGTGCAGCTTGCGGTAGTTCAGATGCGAAATGATGATGATGGTCCAGATGATCACCAGCGCGGCCGTGATCAGCGAGATCAGCAGCTCGATCACGCCGGCAGGCGCCACATAGTTCAGCACCACGCAGAAAGCTGTGACGATGCCGGGATAGACAATGGCCTTCACGGGCACGCCGCGCTTGTTGACTTCGGCCAGTGACTTGGGCGCATTGCCTTCCTGGGCCATGCCGTACAGCAGACGGCTGGAGCTGTAGACCATGCTGTTGTAGACCGACAGCGTGGCCGTAAGGATCACGAAATTCAGCATATGCGCGGCCAGATGCTCGCCCATGCCCGAGAACACCAGCACAAAGGGGCTGCTGCTATAGGTACCGCCACCGGCCTTGAGCTGGGCCACCAGATCAGTCCAGGGCGTCAGCGACAACAGCACGGCCATCGAGCCCACATAGAACAACAGCACACGCACCATGAGCTGGTTGATCGCCTTGGGAATGACCTTGCGCGGCTCTTCGGTTTCAGCGGCAGCGAAGCCCAGCATCTCAACGCCGCCGAAGGCGAACATGATGAAGGCAAAGGCCATGAACAGCCCCTTGAAGCCGTTCGGCAGGAAGCCGCCATGCGTCCACAGGTTGCTGATCGTCTGCGTGGGGTTGTGCGTGGTGGACAGCAGGTAAATGCCGGTGGCGATCATCGCGACCACGGCCACGATCTTGATCAGCGCGAACCAGAACTCAAACTCGCCATAGGCCTTGACATTGATGAAATTCACGCCGTTGATGAGCACAAAGCACACGGCAGCCGTCGCCCAGACGGGGATTTCGGGCCACCAGAACTGGATGAACTTGCCCACGGCCGTCAGCTCCAGCATGCCCACCAGCACATACAGGGCCACACAGTTCCAGCCCGACAGAAAGCCGGCAAAGCGGCCCACGTAGCGGTTGGCGAAATAGCTGAACGAACCGGCAGAGGGCTCCTCGACCAGCATCTCGCCCAGAAAACGCATGATGAAGAAGATCAGCAGGCCGCCGATGGTATAGCCCAGCAGCACGCCAGGGCCCGCAAGTTCGATGATGCCGGCCGAACCCAGAAACAGCCCGGTGCCTATGGTGCCGCCCAGGGCGATCAGCTGGATATGGCGGTTCTTGAGCTTGCGCTCCAGATGCCCGTTGGAAGAAGGGGTATGCATGGTTTGTCTCCTGTTATCTATCTCTGCCTATGCGGATCTGAAAGACTCTTATTCCATCTCTCAATCAATCGAGTACGCGAAGGCGAAGCGAAGACAGTGCTGCAGCACGGCAAGCGAAGCCGACAAAGTAATCGTTTGATTGAGGAATGGAATTACTGCTCGGCCCGGCCGCGCCACATATCCCATGCCAGCGTGAGCCCCACGCCGACGTCGCGCAGCGGACGCGGCGGGATGTAGTTGGCAGTGCCCTCGACGAGAAAGTCGTCGATGAGAGGGTTCTTGCGACCCAGCGCCAGATCGGCGATCAGCATGCCGGCAGCGGTGTGGCGCACGATGCCCGAACCGTTGCAGCACGAAGCGGCCCAGGCGTTGTCGCCAATCCGGCCAAAGGCGGGCGCGTGGTTGTGTGAGACGGCCAGCCAACCCATCCAGAAATGCTCCAGCTCGATGGCGCCCAGCTGCGGAAAGCGGCGGCGCAGCAGCGCCTGGTTCATGGCTCTGGCCTTGGCGCGGCGCCCGTCGGTGGTGCGCAGGCTGGGCGAATACTCGAATCCCTGGCGGATCATCAGTCGCCTGTCGTGTGTCAGACGCACCGTGGAGCCCGCCACGCCATGCGCGGGCGTCACGCCCCAGGCGGCATCCGTGCCAAGCTGGGCGATCTGGGCATCGCTGAGCGGATGGGTGAGGCTGGCGAACAGCAGAATCGGCACCTGGCGCTCCTGGTAGACGCCGAATGACTGCGAGAACGCATTGACGGCCAGGATAGCCTTGCGCGCACGGACGCTGCCTTGAGCCGTGCGGACGAAGGGCTCTGCGCCTTCAAGCTGCGCCTCGATGACCGGCGAGTTCTCGAACAGCTGCACCTGGGGCGGCAGGCTGTCGGCCAGGCCGCGTACCAGCGCTGCGGGGTTCATGAGGCGCGTACCCGGCGTGTAGACGGCTGCCGCGTAGTAATCGGTCCCTATGCGCTGGCGCAGCGCATCGCGGTCCAGGTATTCATGGGACTCCTGCCAGGCGTCCAGATTGCGCGCATAGGGCTTGAGCGACTTCTGTGCCACCTCTTCCGTCACCGCCACGTGGTAGCGGCCGCGCTTTTGCCAGCCGCAGGAGATGCCGTGCTCGGTCACTGCTCGCTCCAGTGCATCCACGGCGAAGCGGTTGACGCGGATCACGCGGCGGCCCGCCTCCACGGCGGCGTCCGATGGTGCCGAACTGTGCGGCAGATCGATCGCGAAGCCCGAGTTGCGGCCCGAGGCGTTCTCGCCCACCACGCCCGCATCCACCACGGCGATGGATGCATCAGGCTGCTGCTGTGCCAGCTGGCGTGCCGCTGCCAGCCCCGCATAGCCGGCGCCCACGATGACCCAGTCCACCTTCACATCGCCTTGCAACTTCGGCTGCGGCCGACGCGCATCTAGCAGCGCGCTCCATCCATTGGTTCGGTCGTCGGCGGGCAGGCGATGAATAGAGCGTGTCATGGAGGTTTCCGGTACGAGCCCTCAGAACTTGGTTGCGTTCCAGGAGCACAGGTGAACAACAATGGGCACGGAGTCTAAAACATAAAACATTAAACGTTTAATTTTTATTTATCATGGATTTCCCGAAGCCGGGTTGATTCAGAACAGATAGATCTGCTGCGTGAGCCGAAGCGTGTAGCATCTGCGCAGTGCGTCATTGACGCCTCATGAATCACAGACGCAGCCCATGAATCAAACAGGAAGCAAAACCGCCCCCCGCCGTACCCAGGCAGAACGCAGTCAGACCACCCAGCGCAAGATCATCAAATCCGCCATACGGCTGCTACAGAAGGTGGGGTTCCAGCAAACCAATCTGCAGGAAATTGCACGTGGAGCCAAAGTCACGTTGGGCGCGGTACAGCACCAGTTCGGCAGCCGTCAGGCATTGATGGAGCAGGTGGTCGATGAAATCATGGCGCCGCTGGCGGCTGCGGGTGCCGGCTGGCCCAAGGACGCCGCCCAGCTGCCGCTGGAGCAACGCGCCCGCGAATTCGTGCGCCATGCATGGCTCAGCGTTTATGAGCCGCCCAGCTACCTGGCGACCTGGAGCATGTTCTTCGGCTGCAAGAGCACGCCCTTGTTCAAGCGCATAGACGCACACCGCTCACAGTACGACCCAGCGCTCTTTGCCCACTTTGTGACAGTGTTCCCGGAAATCGCCGAGCGCCACCCCCAGCCCGAACACTTCGCAGCTGTCGTGTTCGCAGCCTTCAGGGGCATAGCCGTCATGCGCTTGTTCGAGGCCAACGACGATGCGGACGAGCATCAGCTGGACGTGATCACCCAGATGATCGTGAACGCAGGCACGGTCAACCAGGCTTGAGTCCGGCAGGCTGCCGCTGCGGCTTTTCCATACTGAGAACAAGCTGCAAAAATATTCAGCCAAAACAGCCTGGAAGGCTTTCTGCATAAGCGCTTCCAGCTATCAAATCAAAAAGCTTCTGCATCAGGAAGCTGGTCGACGTCCCCAATTCATGACAGCCGTACCCAGCACGGCCATGGCACCGCCCAGCACCATGGGACCATCAATGCTCTCGCCCAGCAACAGGGCCGAAAGAACCACACCGATCACCGGTACCAGGGTGATATAGCCAGAGGCTGCGCCAGCCCCCAGTGCCTTGACGCCCGAGAAATACCAGGCGTAGGCCACGGCGGTGGAACCATAGGCCATGAAGATCATGGCCGCCCAGGCCTTGGGGCTGGCCTGGAAAGCCGAGACCAGCCCTTGAGGCCCTTCCACCACCAGACTGGCCGTCAGCAGCAGCAAGGCACCGAATACAGATGTGGCCGCCGTCGCAGCCAGCGCGTCCACACCGGCCAGCATGGCGCGGCCAATCAGCGTATAGCAGACCCAGCAGACCACACAGCCCAGAATCAAGAGCTCCCCTAGTCCCACCGCGCCGTTGAGAACTTCCAGCGGCCTGCCATGCGAGATCACCACCACGGCCCCGCAGGCTGCCAGCAACATGCCCAGCGCAATCAGGCGGTTGATGCGTTCCTTGAACAGCCACACAGCCAGCGCCAGCGTGACCACAGGATTGAGCGTGATGACCAGCGCCGCCTTGCCTGCGGGCAGATGCTGCAGCCCCGTCAGAAAGAACGATGCATAGCCGAACACGCCCGTGGCGCCGGCCGCCAACATGCCCAGCCAGGTCCTGGCGGGCCATTTCCTGAGAGCCGGCATGCCGCCAGAAAAGTACAACCAGGGCAGCAGCATGGTGGCCGCCAGCAGAAACCGCAGGCAGGACGCAGCCAGCGGGGGCATATTGAGAGCAAGAATGCGGCCCGCCGGCCAGGAGGCGCCCCAGAGAAGGGCCATGCCCAGCAGGCGCAAATGAGCACCCATCGCAGCGCTTTTGACGGAATCGGAAGTCATGGGAAGACGGCAGACACAAAAAACCGCCACCTTGGCCTGCAGCGGTTAATTCCGTTTATCAATCATTCGAGTACGCGAAGGCGAAGCGAAGACAGTGCTGCAGCACGGCGAGCGAAGCCGACAAAGTAATCGGATGATTTAGAAATGGAATAAGACCAGAAATTTGGACTTCAATATACCTGTAACGTATGTCCGGTGAGCGTGGATGGCTCTTGTTTTGCTAGACCCGCACCTTGCCCAGTTGCGCTGCATGGCACTGCAGCGCATCGCGCACCAGCGGACGCAGCTGCGCGGCCTCATCGGGCTGTGCCAACACCGTCAGAATGCGTCCGCGCATGCGCGGCTCCCAGAACTTCTGGATATGGTCGGCAATGCCGTGCAGGGCCTCTTCGCGATCGGGCATGGCTTCGAAGAATTCGCCAATGCGGTTGGCCATGCGAATCAGGTTATTGGCATCCATCACTGACCTCCTGCAAGTGCGGGAGCTTGCTGAGCGGCCGCCAGATGCCCCAGCTGCTCGTCATTGAAGCGCGCGTAATCTGCCTGCCAGCTCGAAGGCTGGGCCACAGGTGTAACCTGCACCGCCGTCACCTTGTACTCGGGGCAATTGGTGGCCCAGTCCGAGCTGTCGGTGGTGATGACATTGGCACCCGACTCGGGGAAGTGGAAGGTGGTGTAGACCACCCCGGGCTGTATGCGCTCGGTCACTGCGGCGCGCAGCACCGTATGGCCAGCACGGCTTTCAATACCCACCCAGTCGCCATCGCGTATGCCGCGATCCTCTGCATCATGGGGGTGGATTTCCAGCCGGTCCTCGCCATGCCACTGGCTGTTGGCCGTGCGCCGGGTCTGTGCGCCCACGTTGTACTGCGAGAGAATGCGGCCCGTGGTCAGCAGCAGCGGAAAGCGCTGCGTGACCTTTTCGTCAGTCGCCACATACTGGGTGATGATGAAGCGGCCCTTGCCACGCACGAACTTGTCCTTGTGCATGATGGTCGTTCCGGCCTCTTCGGTACCTTCATTACAAGGCCACTGCACGCTGCCCAGGCGCTCGATCTTTTCGTAGTTCACACCTGCAAAAGTGGGGGTCAGGGCCGCAATCTCGGTCATGATTTCGCGCGGATGGCTGTAGTTCATGGGATAGCCCAGCTCATTGGACAGAAGCTGCGTCACCTCCCAGTCGGCATAACCAGCCAGCGGCTGCATGAGCTGGGTCACGCGCGAGATGCGGCGCTCGGCATTGGTGAACGTGCCGTCCTTTTCCATGAAGGACGATCCGGGCAGGAACACATGGGCGTACTTGGCGGTTTCGTTGAGGAAGATGTCCTGCACGACCACGCATTCCATGGCCGACAGCGCTGTCGTCACATGCTGGGTGTTGGGGTCGGACTGCACGATGTCCTCGCCCTCGCAGTACAGGCCCATGAAGCTGCCTTCCAGCGCGGCTTCGAACATATTGGGAATGCGCAAGCCCGGCTCGGGACTGAGCTTCACGCCCCAGGCGCCTTCAAACTCGGCGCGTGTGATGCTGTCCGAGATATGGCGATAGCCCGGCAGCTCATGCGGAAAGCTGCCCATGTCGCAGCTGCCCTGCACATTGTTCTGTCCACGCAAGGGATTCACGCCCACGCCTTCGCGGCCAACATTGCCCGTGGCCATGGCCAGATTGGCAATGCCCATGACCATGGTCGAGCCCTGGGCATGTTCGGTCACGCCCAGGCCGTAGTAGATAGCCGAGTTGACCTGCCTGCCTGCGGGATGATCCGTCGCCCCTCGCGCATACAGCCGCGCCGCACCGCGCACCAGCTCGGGAGCCACGCCGGTGATGTCGGCCGTGGCCTCGGGCGAGTTCTCCGGCCTGGCGACGAACTCCTTCCATTGCGCAAAGGACTTGGCGTCGCAGCGCTCGTCGATATAGGCATCGGCCAGCCAGCCCTCGGTCACGATCACATGGGCCAGCGCCGTGATCATGGCCACATTGGTGCCGGGCTTCAGTTGCAGGTGATAGTCGGCCTGGATATGGGGCGAGTTGACGAGCTCGATCTCGCGCGGATCGATGACGATCAGCTTGGCCCCCGCACGCAGCCGCTTTTTCATGCGCGAGCCGAACACCGGGTGCGCCGCCGTCGGGTTGGCGCCTATCACCATGATCACATCGGAATGCTCGACCGACTTGAAGGTCTGCGTGCCTGCCGACGTGCCATAGGTCTGGCCCAGACCATAGCCCGTGGGCGAGTGACAGACGCGCGCGCAGGTATCGACATTGTTGTTGCCGAAGGCCGCGCGGATCAGCTTCTGCACCAGATAGGTTTCCTCGTTGGTGCAGCGCGACGAGGTGATGCCACCAATCGAATCCCTGCCATGCTTGGCCTGGATGCGGCGAAATTCGCTGGCCGCATGGGCTATCGCCTCCTCCCAGCTCACTTCGCGCCAGGGGTCGGTGATCTTCGCGCGGATCATGGGTTGGGTGATGCGGTCCTTGTGCGTGGCATAGCCCCAGGCAAAACGCCCCTTGACGCAGGCGTGGCCTTCATTGGCCTTGCCATCCTTCCAGGGCACCATGCGCACCACCTGCTCGCCCTTCATCTCGGCCTTGAAGCCGCAGCCCACGCCGCAGTACGCGCAAGTGGTGATCTCGCTATGCTCGCTCTGGCCCAGCTCGACCACGGTCTTTTCCTGCAAAGTGGCCGTGGGACAGGCCTGCACGCAGGCACCGCAGCTCACGCAATCGCTGGCCATGAAGCCGTCGCCCTGGCCTGCCGTGATGCGCGACTCAAAACCGCGCCCGGTAATCGTCAGCGCAAACGTGCCCTGCGTTTCCTCGCAGGCGCGCACGCATCGGTTGCAGACAATGCATTTGCTGGGGTCGTAGTTGAAATAGGGGTTGGAGGTATCGACCTCCACCTTGGCTTCGCCCTTGAAGTGGTTGGCACCGTCCATGCCATAGCGCACTTCGCGCAGCCCCACCACACCGGCCATGTCCTGCAGCTCGCAGTCGCCGTTCGATGAGCAGGTCAGGCAGTCCAGCGGGTGGTCGGAGATATACAGCTCCATCACTCCCTTGCGCAGCTCCTGCAGCTGCGGGCTCTGGGTCCTGACCTTCATGCCTGCTTCGGCAGGCGTGGTGCAGGACGCAGGAAAGCCCTTGCGCCCCTCGATCTGTACCAGACACAGCCGACAGGAACCAAACGGTTCCAGCGAATCCGTGGCACAGAGCTTGGGCACCTTGATGCCGCCATCGACGGCGGCGCGCATCAGCGATGTGCCCTTGGGCACGGTGACTTCGCGACCGTCGATATGCAGCGTTACCAGTTCCTCGGACAGGCTCACAGGCGTGCCGAAATCGGTGTTCTTCAAATGTTCGAGCATGGTCTGGGCCTCCTCAGACGGGTGTCACGGTCTGCACGGATTCGATACCGAAATCCTGCGGGTAGTGGCGCAGTGCAGAGCGCACGGGGTATGGCGTCATGCCGCCCATGGCGCAGAGGCTTCCGCCTTCCATGGTGTCGCACAGGCTTTCCAGCAGCGCCACATTGGCGGCATGGGCTGCACCGGTGTTGGTGGTGATGCGGTCAATGACTTCGACGCCGCGCGTGGAGCCTATGCGGCAGGGTGTGCATTTGCCGCAGGATTCGACGGCGCAGAACTCCATGGCATAACGCGCCAGACCGGCCATATTGGCGCTGTCGTCATGCACGACCAGACCGCCGTGGCCCACCACATTGCCCTTGGCCGCATAGCCTTCGTAGTCGAGCGCGTCGTCCCAATCCTGCGGTGCCACATAGCTGCCCAGCGGGCCGCCCACCTGAATGGCCTTGACGGGCCGACCCGTAGCCGTGCCGCCGCCAAAGTCCTCGACCAGCTCACGCAGCGACAGGCCAAAGGCTTTTTCCACCAGCCCGCCGCGCGCGATATTGCCAGCCAGCTGGAACGGCAGCGTGCCGCGCGAGCGACCCATGCCATAGCCCTGATAGAAGGCCGCGCCCCTGGCCATGATGACGGGCACCGTGGCCAGCGTGATCACATTGTTGATGACCGTGGGCTTGCCAAACAGGCCTTCGATCGCAGGCAGCGGAGGCTTGGCCCGCACAATGCCGCGCTTGCCTTCGATGCTCTCCAGCATGGCGGTCTCTTCACCGCAGACATAGCTGCCCGCGCCCACACGCACCTGCAGCGAAAACGCCTTGCCGCTGCCCGCCACATTGCGGCCCAGCCAGCCTGCTGCCGTGGCACGGGCAATGGCCTCTTTCAGCGTGGCAATGGCGTGCGGATATTCGCTGCGCACATAGATATAGCCCTGGGTTGCGCCCACGGCGAGGGCCGCAATCGCCATGCCTTCGATCAGGCAGAACGGGTCGCCTTCCATCAGCAGACGGTCGGCAAAAGTGCCCGAATCGCCTTCATCGGCATTGCAGGCAATGTATTTCTGCGGCCTTGCTCCCACACTTTTTGCTGCCGCCACGGTCTTCCATTTGATCCCCGCCGGAAACGCCGCACCACCGCGCCCGCGCAGGCCGGAGTCCAGCACCTGCTGCACCACGGCCTCGGGGGCCATGACCGCAGCGGCCTTCAGCCCTTGCCAGCCGCCATGCGCTTCATAGTCCTGCAGGTTCAGCGGGTCGATCACGCCCACGCGCGCAAAGGTCAGACGTTCCTGCCCCGCCAGATAAGGAATCTGCTCGGTCAGCCCGTGGCATAGCGCATGGGGCTGCCCCTGCAGCAGGCCCGCGTCCAGCAGGGCTGGCACATCGGCGGCCGTCACCGGGCCATAGGCCATGCGGCCTTGCGCTGTCTCCACCTCGACCAGTGTCTCCAGCCACAACAGGCCGCGCGAGCCATTGCGCACCAGCGTTATCTTCTGCCCGCGTGCTGCCGCTTCGCTTTGCAGCGCCTGGGCCACCGCATCGGCCCCCACGGCCAGCGCCGCTGCATCGCGCGGCACATAGACCCGGACAGAATCATTCGCTACTGCATCAATAGCTGACTGCGCTTTATCTATCTGGGTTTGAGCCTGTTTCTGCTTGAAATCATCCGAACGCAGCTGCTCCAGCAGCTGGTCCAGGCTCACGGCCGTCATCTGCCCATGCACCTCATGCTCATTGACCATGACCGCTGGCGACTGCGCGCACAGGCCCAGACAGTAGACAGACTCCAGCGTCACCTGCCCGTCTGCCGACATGCCATGTGCACCGCAACCCAGCGCCTGCTGCGCATGCGCGAACAAGGCATCGGCTCCACGCGACTGACAGGCTTCTGCCCGGCACACCTGCAACAGGTTCTGGCCGCCAGGCTGCTCTCGAAAATGGGGGTAGTAGCTCACCACGCCATGCACTTCGGCGCGGGAGAGATTGAAGGCTTCGGCAATCGCCGGCACAGCTACGCGTGGGATATGGCCCCAGGCGCCCTGCACCGCATGCAAAAGCGGCAACAGGCCGCCAGGCTCGGCGGCAAAACCGCTCAGCAAGTGATTCAAGGTCTCAGACTGCTCTGCGCTGAGCGTCTGCCATGCAGGCTGCAAGGCCTGCGCTTCTGTGTTGTGGGGCATGAGGCGGCCTTCGTCATTCTTATCAGGGCGCACCTGCGCCCTTTGTCTCATGCCTCATTTCAGCCCCGAGCAGGCCTCAGGTCAAATTCTTTCCCTGTATGTGCTGATTCAATTTGAAAATCAGCGCATGGCGCCGGCAAAGCGCGTGCATTGATCGCGCCAGGCAGCGGACTGCATCAGCTCTATCGCCAGTTGCTGGGCGCGCGTGCTGATTTCCTGCGGCGGCGTCAAGAATGCAATAGCGGTTTGAACCTGCGGCGTGCGCAAGGGCTGAACCGACAGGCGTGCCGAATCGGGCAAGGTAGCCACCAGCGCCCCGGGCAGAATGCTGTGCAGCCCGCCCTCGGTCACGGCCAGCATCAGGCTGAGCACGGAATTGGTTTCCATGGCCGCCACGACCTCGCAGCCAGCGGCCTTGAAGCTCTCGTCCACGATCAACCGGTTATGCATGTCCGGCGTCAAAAGACATAGCGGCAAGCTCGCGGCCTGCGCCCAGGTCACTGCTTTTGATGCCTTTTTCTGGCCCGCAGGGCTGAGCAGAAAGTAGTGCTCCTGGTACTGCGGCCAGACGGTGACGCGCGTGCTGCGGGCCGCCCGCCCGTTGATGCGCATGCGGTCGCTGTAACCCAGAGCCAGATCCAGGGTCAGATCTTCGAGCCCGCTTTCAATTTCCAGCGAACTCATGGACAGCACCATGGGCGTGATGCCCGGATGCTGCTCGCGCAGCAGTGCGGCAAAGCGCGTGAGCATGGGCATGGCAGTGGGCACGGCCGCCATGCGCAGCTTGCCTCTGAGCCCGCCTGCGTCGGCGCTGAGGTCCTGGCGCAAGGCCTCTTCGGCCTTGAGCATGGATAGCGCCGTGGCCAGCACCTGCTCGCCCTCGGGGGTCAGCCCGCCAAACACACGGCCGCGCCGCACGATGACGACACCGAACTCCTCCTCCAGCGCTCTCAAGGCATTGGACAGTGCAGGCTGCGTGATATGGCAGGCCTGCGCCGCCCTTGCGAAATGGCGATGCTCATTGAGCGCCACCAGATAACGCATGGAGGTCAGAAGATTCATCAGGTATTGCTGCTGACGGTGATCGTGGGGAACTTGCTGCTGAAGTCTTTAGCCTTCAACGCCACCTTCACCGCCAGATCGCGCGCGACCTTCTTGTAGACCTGGGCGGCTTCGCTCTCGGGCTCTGCCACCACGGTCGGCTTGCCGCTGTCGGCCTGCAGACGGATCTGCAGCGACAGGGGCAGCGCGCCCAGATAGTCAATGTTCTGCTCGCCGGCCATCTTCTTGCCACCATCAGCGCCAAAGATATGTTCGACATGACCGCAGTTGGTGCAGACATGGGCGGCCATGTTTTCAACCAGACCCAGAATCGGCACGCCGACCTTCTCGAACATCTGAATGCCCTTCTTGGCATCGATCAGCGCGATGTCCTGGGGCGTGGTCACCACCACGGCGCCCGTCATGGGCACGCGCTGGGACAGGGTCAGCTGGATGTCGCCGGTGCCGGGTGGCATGTCGACGAACAGATAGTCCAGATCCTTCCAGTTGGTCTGGCGCAGCATCTGCTCCAGTGCCTGGGTGGCCATGGGGCCGCGCCAGATCATGGCCTGATCGTTGTTGACCAGCAGACCGATGGACATGACCTGCACGCCATAGTTCTCCAGCGGCTCCATGGTTTTGCCGTCATGGCTCTCGGGCTTGCCCGAGACGCCCATCATCATGGGCTGGCTGGGGCCGTAGATGTCGGCGTCCAGAATGCCCACACGGGCACCTTCGGCAGCCAGCGCCAGCGCCAGATTGGCCGTGGTCGTGCTCTTGCCCACGCCGCCCTTGCCGGACGAGATGGCGATGATGTTCTTCACACCGGGCAGCAGTTGCACGCCGCGCTGCACGGCGTGAGAAGCCACCTTGGTCGTGATGTTGACCGAGACATTGCTCACGCCGGCCACGCTCTTGGCGGCAGCAATGAACTGGCTGCGCAGCGCGGGAATCAGGCTCTGGGCGGGGTAGCCCATTTCCACGTCAAACGAGACGTCATCGCCCGTGATCTGCAGGTTGCGCAAGGCACGAGTGCTCACAAAGTCTTTGCCTGTGTGCGGATCAAGCACAGTGGAGAGCGCGCTCTGCAGCGCTTGTTCTGTTACAGCCATGGGATACCGTTTTCCAAAGGTTTCTTCGATGGCGGATAGTCTATCGAAGCCGTCCAACCTCTGTGCACAGGTGACAATGCGGGCCACTTTTCCCTATTTCCGAGATTTTTTGAGAGACAGCCCCGTGAAATTCAAGATGGCAGAAAACTCCCTGTTCGCAATCCTGATGCGCTCGCGCTGGTGGATCAGCTTTGCGATCTGCGCCGCCGTGGTGGCCGTATCGCTGGCCGTATTCCCCAAGGACATCTCGCCCTTTGCCGCCCTCGGTGCCTTTCCTTTCTTCATCGTAGGCTGCATGGCGCTCTACAAACAGATGCGCGCGCCCAGCCCTGCGCGGCTGCAGGCGCTGCAGGAGCAGGCCAGCCAGCAAAACTGGGCCGACTTCAGCGCCCAGCTGCAAGCCGCCTGGCAAGCCGAAGGCTATGAGGTACAACGCCTGAACCAGCCCGGAGCCGACCTGAAGCTGGCGCGCAACGGCCAGACCTGTGTGGTCGGCGCCCGCCGCTGGAAAGCCGCCGCCCACGGTCAGGAGCCACTGCGCGAGCTGCTGGCAGCCCGTGCCCAGCAACAGGCAGACCAGGCCATCTATGTGGCCATGCAGTCCCTGGGCGAAAACACTGCCGCCTGGGCCGCCCAGAATGAAATCATCGTGCTGGACGCCAAGGGCGTGGCCCTGCTGCTGAGCAAGGCAGCCAAGCAGGCCTGAGCTCTTCTCTGTTCTCTCGCTACTGACGCCTCCGATGCCGCAACGCGGCCCCAATGCGGCACACTGGGGCCATGGCGGCAGAGCAGTTTTCCCCCACCCTTCCACCCAGGTTCACGGATATTGCGCAAAGCAATATGGTCGGACCTGCGTCCAATATTGCCCAGACCGGGTTGCTGCTCAGCGGTGGCGGTGCCCGGGCCGCCTACCAGGTCGGCGTGCTCGAGGCGATTGCCGAGATACGCCGCCACTGCGGCCTCAAACACGGCCCCAATCCCTTTCCCATCCTTGCTGGAACCTCGGCAGGCGCTATCAATGTTGCAGCCCTTGCCTGCCGCTGCGACCACTTTGACCAGGCCGTTCACCTGATGGCGCGCATCTGGCGCAATATGCATACCGACCAGATCTACCGGGCTGACTCGCTGAGCATGCTGCGCAGCGGCACGCACTGGCTGACTCTGCTCTCGCTGGGCTGGGCCATGGCTCGCTGGCGCCGGTTGCACCCCCGCTCGCTGCTGGACAACAGCCCGCTGGCAGAGCTTTTGAGCAGCGAGCTGATGCCCTTCGAACGCCTGCCGAACCTCATCGCCAGCGGCCATCTGCAGGCGCTGGCCATCACGGCGTCAAGCTATAGCAGCGGTCTGCACATCACTTTTTTCCAGAACCGCAAAATCCTCAGCCCCTGGGTGCGCGACCAGCGACGAGCCATACAGACTCCGCTGACACACGAACACCTGCTGGCTTCGGCGGCCCTGCCGTTCATCTTTCCCGCCGTGCCGCTGCCCATGGAAGGGCATACCGAATACTTCGGTGATGGCTCCATGCGCCAGACTGCGCCACTGGCACCGCCCATCCATATGGGGGCCACCAAGCTGCTGGTCGTGGGCGCCGGGCGGCGCCACGAACCTCCAGGCGCGCAGCCGCTGCCCGATGCCCGCTACCCCTCGCTGGCACAGGTTGCAGGCCATGCACTATCCAGCATCTTTCTGGATACCCTGGCCGTCGATATAGAAAGAGCCGAACGCATCAACCACACCTTGTCGCTGATCTCTCCGGCCGAGCGGATTCGCAGCCATCTGCGTCCACTGGAGCTTCTGACCATTACGCCATCGGAGCGCATCGACGATATCGCCACCCGCCATATAGACCGGCTCCCCCGCTCGGTTCGCGTGCTGCTGGGCACCCTGGGCGTACGCGAGGATGATGGCGAAGCCCTGCGCGATGGCGCACTGGCCAGCTATCTGCTGTTCGAGCAGAGCTATACCCGCGAGCTGATGGCACTGGGGCGCAAGGACACGCTGGCCCGGCACGAAGAAATCCGCCTGTTCATGGGCTGGCCCGAGCCTGTCTCTCACCCACACGGCGGAACCCCAGGGCTGGAGCCAGCGGCCGAGTCATGAGACACTTTGTTTCAATTTAATCCTCTTCCGCTCCCTCACTGTGACATCTGCGCCCGCCAATGCCCGCGGCTCTCGCTCGCTCAAGCTCTCCCTCATTCTTCCTTTTGTCGCTCTGATTGCCCTGCTGACCTCGGCATTGGGCATGCTTTGGTACTGGACTGGCAGCCGAACCGTGGAGTCGCTGTCCGAGCAGGTCATGGAAGAAAAAGTGGAGCGCATCGCCCAGATCGTGGACCGACATATCCACGGCTCCGGCGCCGTGCTGGAGGCAGCCTTTCCCGTGGGAATTGCAGCAGACAGCGATATTCGCCCCCATCTGCCCCAGCTCACCGCCCAGCTGTGGATGGCAACATCGCTGCACACCCAGCCCAACGACTATGTCTATTACGGCAATGTCGCCGGGCAAGGCATAGGTCTGAAACGTCTGGCGGCACAGCAGGCCGAGCTGCGCCTGAAGACCGACGCCCATGACAGGCGCAGTTACTACCGCCTGACGGGCATACAGGCCAAGCCGGTCTATGAATTCACGGAAAAAAACCTGTTCGATCCACGCCTGCGCCCCTGGTTCAAGCAAGCCCAGCGAGCCAGCGACGCTGTCTGGACACCCGTCTACATCGACTTCAACGCCGGCGATTTGGTACTCACCCGGGCACGCCGCGTGCTGTCTGCATCCGGGGAATTCGAGGGTGTGGTCGCCACCGATGTTTCGCTGAAAGCGCTGAATGATTTCGTGGCCCGGATGCCGCTGAGCGCCCACGGCCGCGCCTTCATCATCGAAGCCGACGGATCGCTGATCGCCGCCACCGGCATGTCCAATATCCGCACGCCGGCAGACGGCAAGATGGAGCGCATGACGGCAGCCACCAGCAACGACCCGCTGATTCAGGCCGTCTATGCCGAAATTCAGGGCGTTTTCTACTCCGCCACCCCCAGCGATGCGCCTCGCACCACCCTGCTGGAAGGCGCCCAGGGCAACCAGATCCGCATCGCCTATCGACGCGTGGTGGACAACGCAGGCCTGCAATGGATGGCCGTGGTGGCGGTACCGCACAAGGACATGCTGGCTGGCGTCTACCGCCACATGCTGCTGGTGGGCTGCCTGGGCCTGCTGGCGCTGGTGATTGCCGTGCTGATAGGCACCCGCATCTTTGGCGCCGTGGCCAACGATATGCGCTCTCTGACCCGCGCCGTGCGCCGTGTGGGCCAGGGCGAGATCGACACCCCCATAGAGGTGCAGCGCCGCGATGAAATTGGCGAGCTGGCCCACAACTTCCATCGCATGCGCCACAGCCTGTTCACCGATCCGCTGACTGGCGCCAGCAACCGCAGTGCCCTGCTGCACATTCTGACCACATTGACCCGCGATAGCGCAGCGCCGTTTGCACTGCTGTTTGTGGATCTGAACCGCTTCAAGCCTCTCAACGACCGCTGGGGTCATGACAACGGCGACCTGGCTCTGGCCGAAGTCACACTGCGCCTGCGTAACCTGCTGCATTCCGACGATGTGCTGGCGCGCCTGGGTGGTGACGAGTTTGTCATCATCCTGCGCGGCATATCGGAAGAAGAGAAGGTACAGGCCGTACGCCTGAAAATAGATCACGCCCTGCAGCAACCCCTGAGCTCATTGCAGGGCGTACCGGCAGGCGAGCAGGTCACCGTCGGCGCGTCAGTGGGCCAGGCACTGTTTCCGCACGATGCACAGGATGCGCAAACGCTGCTCAAAATGGCCGACCAGGACATGTACCGCAACAAAGGGCCTTCCGCGCGCTGACAGCAATGTCAGCTATCGATACAGAAGCTGCATGCGCTTGATACACCTGATGTTTGATGAATATTCAATCGGATAGTCCCATTGAAAAAGCGCCAGCAGCTCTCTTATCCATAGCAATCCCACCACCTGCTGCCTCTGGGCAAACCCCACGGCAGTCTCAAGACGCCAAGCCCTTCTAAAATGACGGGTTCTCTGTGAAAGCTGTTTCCTCATGACCGCACGCAAACTATTCGTCACCACCGCCCTGCCGTACGCCAACGGCAACTTCCACATCGGCCACATCATGGAATACATCCAGGCCGACACCTGGGTGCGTGCGCAGCGAATGCAGGGCAATGCGGTCAACTTCGTGGGCGCCGACGACGCCCACGGCGCGCCCATCATGATTGCCGCCGAAAAGGCCGGCAAGACGCCCCAGCAGTTCGTGGCCGACATCGCCGCCGGCCGCAAGCAGTACCTCGACGGCTTCCACATCGCCTTCGACAACTGGAGCAATACCGACAGCGCCGAAAACCACGAGCTGTCCAAGCAGATCTACCTGGACCTGAAGAAGGCCGGCTTCATCGAAACCCGCACCATCGAGCAGTTCTTCGACCCAGAGAAGAACATGTTCCTGCCCGACCGCTTCATCAAGGGCGAATGCCCGCGCTGCCACGCCAAGGACCAGTACGGCGACAACTGCGAGGTCTGCAGCTCGGTCTACGCACCCACCGACCTCATCAACCCGTTCTCGGCCCTGTCGGGTGCCACACCGGTGATGAAGTCGTCCGAGCATTTCTTCTTCAAGCTCTCCGACCCGCGCGCCGTGGAATTCCTGACCGAGTGGACGCAGAACGGCAAGCATGTGCAGCCCGAAGTGGCGGCCAAGATCAAGGAATGGTTCGGCGTGCGCACCAACCCCGACGGCTCGACCAGCGAAGGCCTGGACGACTGGGACATCAGCCGCGACGCGCCCTATTTCGGCATCGAGATTCCCGATGCGCCGGGCAAGTATTTCTATGTCTGGCTGGATGCGCCCGTGGGCTATCTGGCTTCGCTCAAGGAACTGCTCAACCGACGCGGCGAAGACTACGACGCCTATATGGCCGACCCCGACCTGGAGCAGTACCACTTCATCGGCAAGGACATCATCACCTTCCACACGCTGTTCTGGCCTGCAATGCTGAAGTTCAGCGGCCGCAAGACGCCGACGAGGATCTGCGTGCACGGCTTCATGACCGTGAACAACGGCGAGAAGATGAGCAAGAGCCGCGGCACCGGCCTCGATCCGCTCAAGTACCTGTCGCTCAAGATGAACCCCGAGTGGCTGCGCTACTACCTGGGCGCCAAGCTCAACGGCAAGAACGAAGACATCGACTTCAATCCCGAAGACTTCATGCTGCGCGTCAACTCCGACCTGATCGGCAAGTACGTCAACATCGCTTCGCGCGCCGCAGGCTTCATCAGCAAGCGCTTTGACGGCAAGCTGGGCGTGGTCAGCGAAGACGGCCAGACCCTGCTGGCCGCGCTGCGCGAACAGCAAACCGCCATCGTCGCCGCCTACGAAGGCCGCGACTCGGCCCGCGCTGCGCGCGAGATCATGCTGCTGTGCGACAAGGTCAACAGCTATGTGGACGCCAACAAGCCCTGGGAGCTGGCCAAGAAGGAAGGCATGGATGCCCGCCTGCACGATGTGTGCACGACCTGCATCGAAGCCTTCCGTATCCTGACCATCTACCTGAGCCCCATCCTGCCCGGCGTGGCTGCCGAGGTTGCCAACTTCCTCATCGTGCCGCCCGAGAGCTTTGCCGACGTGGTCAAGCCCCTGGGCGCGGGCCACCAGATCGGCATCTACCAGCATCTGATGCAACGCGTCGACCCCAAGCAGCTCGAAGCCCTGTTTGAAGCACCCGCTGGACAGGCTGCTCCCGCCGCCGAGCCCGCCAAGGCCGAGAAAAAGGCTGCCAAGAAGGCCGAGCCCGTGATCGACCCCAATGCCCCCGGCGGCGAGCCGCTGGCCGAGACCATCAGCATCGACGACTTTGCCAAGGTCGATCTGCGCATCGCCAGGATTCTGGAATGCAGGGCGGTGGAAGGCTCGACCAAGCTGCTGCAGCTGACGCTGGATGTGGGCGAGAAGGACGAGAACGGCCAGCCCAGGACCCGCAACGTCTTCAGCGGCATCAGCAGCATGTACCAGCCCGAGCAGCTGCAGGGCAAGCTGACGGTGATGGTCGCCAATCTGGCACCGCGCAAGATGAAGTTCGGCCTGTCCGAAGGCATGGTGTTGGCCGCCAGCCACGCCGACGAGAAGGCTCACCCCGGCATCTATGTGCTGGAGCCCTTCCCCGGCGCCATGCCCGGTATGAGAATCCACTGATGAATCACCCCCTGAGGCGCTTCGCGCCTTCCCCCTCTCTCGCTTCGCGGGAGGGGGACGACGGCCTCGCTGGGGCAGCCCATGCTGCGGGGCGGCCCTTGCTTGCCGTCCCTCTGCCGGTTCATGCTTTATCAAGCCCCAGCAAGCCATGGCTGGCAGTGGCTTTTTTGTGCTTTGCGCTTTCAGGCTGTACCGTGGTTGCGGTGGGTGCCGCAGCCGTCAGCGTTACGGCCACGGCCGTTGGCGTGGCAGCCGATGCAGCCGTGGGAACGGCCAAGCTGGTGGGCAAAGGCGTGGGCAAGGCCTATGACGCCGTGACGGACGACAAGCCCGACGACAGCGGCGTGAGCATCAAATATCGGGAAAGCGACCCCAATCACCCCTACCAGCCGGGGCCGGGTGTCAGCAATGCGCGCGACCCGGCAGAGTACGCGCCGGACTCTCCTTGAACAGAACAGCCGGCAGCCATACACGGCGACACAGGCGCCAAGGCTTTTGATCGCAGCTCAATTGCCCTGATAGCGCCCGGGCCTGTGGCTGATCCAGAGGAACATGCTCATGATCACGGCGGCCAGCACCGAATAGGCCACGCGCTCCAGCGGCACGATCCACAGCGCCAGCAGCACCACGGTGCAGTCGATCATCATCTGCACCTTGCCCGCGCGGATGCCGTAGCGGTCCTGCATATAGAGCGAGACGATGGTGGCCCCACCCAGGCTGGAATGGTGACGTGCCAGGAACAGGCAGCCCGAACCCATGAGCAGGCTGCCCGCGATGGCCGCATACAGCGGATTCAGGTAATCGATATGGATGAAGCGGGGCCCCACATCGGCCATCAGCGCCAGCATGGCCACCGACACAAAGGTCTTGATCGTGAATTCCGCTCCCATGCGCTTCCAGGCGAACCAGTAGAACGGCAAGTTGATCACGAAGAAGATGGCACCGAACGGCATCCCCGTCACGTAGTGCAGCAGGAATGCGATGCCCGCCGTGCTGCCCGTGAGCAGGCCGGCCTGGGCAAACAGCATCATGGTGATGGAAACGAACAGCGAGCCCGTGAACAGAGCCTGTGCGTCCTCGAAGCGGCCATGACGTAAACCCAGGTTGGCGGGCGCGGAAGCAGCGGCTGCATCGATGCTGCGGACTAGGCCAGAGCTGGCGGGAGAAGATAGCGGTGCGGACATGTCGGGTAAGACAGCAGGATTGGCGCCCAGAGTCTCGATAAAGACCGGAGGCAAGCCGGTGCGGATAACACCGGGAAATCCCTTAATTTTACGGATGAACTCATGCCAGATGTGCATTGTTTGCCGCAATGCAACAAACAATACAGGGCATTTTCGAAGTCCTGCCTCCCGCAAGCTTCAAGTTTTTCAGCCACAAAACACTTGCAGAAAAAGCGATGTTCTTGGGCTCATTGCATCCCACGCAAAAAAGCCCTGTCTGCACCACTACAGACAGGGCTTTCGATGCATCAGGCCGTTCAGCCGCGCGGCTCGTCGGGTAAGCGCTCCCGGTTCAGCGTGCGCAGCACCCGGCCAGAGGAATCAAAAGTCACGGTGAACTGCATCTCGCGTGCGGGCGGATCAATGTAGTTCCAGTCCCATTCGGTTTCCTGCTTGAGCTTGTAGGTCATCATCTTGGCCGGCTTGCCCAGCATGCGGCGGACTTCGCCCTCTTCCATGCCCGGCACGATCCTGGCGAACACATGGGGGGCCAGCACCTGACGCAGCGCACTCATCTTGCCGTCAGGGCCTATGGTGATCATGTAGTTCTTGGCGCCTGCAGGCTGGCGGTTGTACTCCAGCGTATGGGAGCCATCGGCCTCCTGCCAGATGCGCTCGGGCTCGCCAAATTTGGCGCGCACATCGAACTCCGTGGAAAGACCTTCTTCCAGCTCCTTGATCTTCTGCTCGTCGCAGCCCACCAGGGTCAGTGCGCCAATGGCCGCAGCGGCCAGGGCGCCGGTCACTCGGGAAAAAATATTCATGGGCTTGAATCACAATGCTTGCCAAACAGAATACGAATTCTGACAGCAAGCCACTCGCGCACACGAGCCACTTTTGCAAACGCTTGTCAAAACGGAGCCATCCATCGTGAGCACAACCATTGAACAACTGTTCTCCCAATTCACCAAGGCCGCACAGGCGGCCAAGGATCAGCAGGACAAATGGCTGATCATCGATCTCGTCTACGAACACCTGGAGACGCTGCAGGCCGCAGCACTGGAGCAGGTTCTGCCCCATATCCTGGCGCTGATTGAAACCTATCCCGAGCTGGACTATGGCGGCCCAGGCCCGTTCGGCAGCCTGATCGAGGAGCATCCCATGGCTGCCTACACCCCTGCCCTGCTAGCCTCGCTGGAACGCCAGCCCAGCGTTCAGGTCATAGGCTGGCTGGACCGCACCATGGGCGTGGATGAAGACTTTCAGCGCCAAGACCCGAACCCTGTCGGAGCCGCCGAATTTGCCGCCGTGCTGCAAAAGATCGCCGACTCGCCCCTGGCCTCCGGCGACTGCAAGGAGTTCGCACAGGTCTGCCTCAAGGACTTGAAATAGCCTGGAACGGGCCAGGCGTCCGCGACGGGCTAAAATCCGCTGTTCTGAGAGGTTTTACACATATGTCTTTCTTCCGCCGCCCCGACTACCGTTCCGACACCACCAACTTCATCAACGACCTGAAGAAGCAAAAGCCCGAGCTGGATCAACAGCAGATCGCCGGCCGTGCCCTGCTGTGGGACAAGGACGTGAACTATGAAGTCTGGGAAGACCTGCGCGCTGGCCGTGTGGACCAACAGCCCTACGTGTACCAGACCAATCACTCCTGATTTTTCAATGAAATCGGCCTTTAGCGCTTATCTATCAAGCGTTTCCAGCTCTGTATTGCATAGCAATCCATGAGCGAGGCTGATAGCAAGACCTTGTTGCCGGGCCAAAGCCCGGATACCCCTGAAAGCTCGCCCGAGGTGATCGATCAGGTGGCTTTGGCGCGCCTTTACGGCGAGCCTCTGTTTGCGCTGCCCCAGGATCTGTACATTCCGCCCGATGCGCTGGAAGTCTTTCTCGAGGCCTTTGAAGGCCCGCTGGACTTGCTGCTGTACCTGATCCGCAAGCAGAACTTCAACATCCTCGACATTCCCATGCTGGACGTGACGCGCCAGTACATGAGCTATGTGGACGAGGTGCGCAGCCGCAATCTGGAGCTGGCGGCCGAATATCTGCTGATGGCAGCCATGCTCATCGAGATCAAGTCGCGCATGCTGCTGCCTCCCAAGAAGCAGGAAGATGGCGAGGAAGCCGAAGACCCACGCGCCGAGCTGGTGCGCCGCCTGCTCGAATACGAGCAGATGAAGCTGGCGGCCCAGCAGCTGGGACAGCTGCCCACCTATGGCCGCGATTTCCTCAAGGCCACGGTCTATATCGAGCAAAGCCTGCAGCCACGCTTTCCCGATGTGGAGGTCAGCGAACTGCAGGCCGCCTGGCGCGACATCCTCAAGCGCGCCAAGCTGGTGCAGAGTCACAAGATCACACGTGAAGAGCTGTCGGTGCGCGAGTACATGAGCCAGATCCTCAAGCAGTTGCAGGGTCAGCGCTTTGTGGAGTTCGAGCGCATCTTCAATCCCGAAAAAGGCTCGACCGTGCTGGTCGTGACCTTTATCGCCATGCTGGAGCTGGCCAAGGAAACGCTGATCGAGATCACTCAGGCAGAAGCCTACGCGCCCATCTATGTGCGCCTGGCCTATACGCCGGTGTGAGACGCCTCCGCACAGAAGTCCGCCCGCACAGTTAACCCCAGGGTTCACCCGAGGTTCAGCAAGGGCTTACATTCGCTTCCCCGGCTGCAATTTGGGCAGCCCTTGTTCCAGCACGTCTCGGCGTGCCATCCCAGATGACTTACAGCGTCAAAGAAATTTTCTACACCTTGCAAGGCGAAGGCGGCCAGGCCGGCACGCCCGCCGTGTTCTGCCGTTTTGCAGGCTGCAATCTGTGGACAGGCCGCGAGCAGGACAGGCCCAACGCCATCTGCCAGTTCTGCGATACCGACTTTGTCGGCACCGACGGCACGCTGGGCGGCAAGTTCGCCACGG
Source organism: Comamonas sp. (assembly GCA_031277805.1). Taxonomy (GTDB): domain Bacteria; phylum Pseudomonadota; class Gammaproteobacteria; order Burkholderiales; family Burkholderiaceae_C; genus Comamonas. The sequence continues at coordinate 348,611 of JAITLR010000009.1, forward strand.
CCGATGAACTGGCCGAGCGCATTCTGAGCCAGTGGCCAGTTGCTGACAGCCAGCACCGCATGGTGGTATTGACGGGCGGCGAGCCTTTGCTGCAAGTCGACACTGCGCTGATTGAGGCCTTGCATGCGCGTGGCTTTCGTATCTCGGTGGAAAGCAACGGCACGGTGGCCGCGCCCGCAGGAATCGACTGGCTGTGCATCAGCCCCAAGGCCGGAGCGGACTGGATTCAGCGCAGCGGCCAGGAAATCAAGCTGGTCTGGCCCCAGCCCGGCTTTGATCTGGCTGCCATCGAGGCCAGCACCGAGTTTGCCAACTACTTTCTGCAGCCTATGGACAACGCACAGCAGGCCAGCAATATTGCCGCCTGTATCGAGCAATGCATGCAACGCCCTGGCTGGCGCCTGAGTCTGCAAACCCACAAGCTCACGGGAATTCGATGAAGCACCCCCTGAGTCGCTTCGCGCCTTCCTCCTCTCTCGCTGCGCGGGAGGGAGACGACAGCCTCGCTGCAGGGCGGGCCTTGCTTGCTGTCACTGGTGTTGGTGCGCGTCGGTTGCATGCGCAACGCCAAAAATAACATTTATGCAGTTCACCGTTCACCAGCGTTTTTTCTTCGATGCCGCTCACACCCTGGAGCGCGCTATCGAGACCGAGAGCAGCCGCCGCATTCACGGCCACACTTACTGGGCGGAAGTCAGCGTGACTGGCCCGCGCAATCCCGACAATGGCATGGTGATCGACCTCGGCCATCTGCGCGCACGGCTTGAGCAGTTGCGCGACCAGCTCGATCATCACTTTCTCGATGAAGTGCCGGGCCTTGGCAAACCTACGCTTGAAAACCTGAGCCTGTTCATTGCCAACGCGCTTGCCGACCTGCAGCCGCCGCCCAGCCGCGTACGCGTCTGGCGCGACAGCATTGGCGATGGTTGTGTGCTTGACCTGAGCTGAACAGCGCAACCTGCACTGCACCCACCCAACAAAAAAGCCCCGCAGATGCGGGGCTTGCTGTTTGCAAGGACTCAAAGGCTTCCCCACCCGAAGGCCCGACCTTGCAAAGAGGCAAAGCGCGAGCGCAGGCCCACGCCCGGCGCCTTAGAAGTTGTGACGCATGCCGATTTCGTAGCCGGTCATGCTCTTGCCCAGATTGGGCGTGGGGGCCAGCGAGGACCCCAGCTTGCGCGCCGCCTTGTCATCGTTGCTCATGCGTGCCACGGCGGCGTACAGCTCAGTGCGCTTGGACAGCTTGTAGCCATAGCCCAGAGCCAGACGTTCGGAGTCGGCGTTGTCGCTCTTCTTGTCCTTGTACCAGGTGTAGGCTGCGCGCAGTTCACCCGCGCCCAGCGGCACCTTCACACCTACGCTATACAGGTCCACGCGCTTGTTGTTGCCGCGATCCGATGCCACCAACACCATGGGCGTGACCACGCCAAACTTGTAGGAAGCGCCCAGATTGAAGGTCTTGTAGTCCACACCGTTGTTGGCTGTGCCGCCACGGGCCACGCCGTAGGCAGCTGCCACATCCAACGGGCCATTGGCATAGCCCAGACGCAGGCCCGTGGAGCTGGCCAGGCTGTTGTCACCCGACTGCTCGCCAAAGCTGTGGCTGATCTGGCCATAGACGCCGCCCAGCTTGGGCAGCAGATAGCTGACCATATTGGAATTGCGCTTGGGATTGGAGCCTTCGGAGGTGCCGACCGCCGAGCCGCTGATCAGATTGTGGCCGTTGATGGCGCCCATGCCGGTGTCACCGAAGGCATGGAAGCTCTCCAGATTCTGATAGGCAGGCGTCTTGTCACGGCCCAGGCGCAGCTCGCCGAAATTGCCCAGCAGGCTGATGGTGCTGCGGCGGTCGAACTTGAAGCCCGAGGCAGTGCCATCGTCCACGCCGATGCTGCCCTCCAGCCAGAAGCCAGCTTTCAGGCCGCCACCCAGGTCTTCCACTCCGCGAAAGCCCAGACGGCTGCTGGAATTGCCGCCATTGGCCAGGCCGGTCACGCTCTTGCCCGAAGTGGAAATATGCGCCACCGAGGCGTCTGCCACGCCGAACAGGGTGACGTTGGAACTCTGGGCGGAAGCCGCTGCCGCAAAAGTCATGGCAGCCAGGGCGATCAATGTGTGTTTCATGCTGTTCAATCGAAATATCGGTATGGGACAGACCTCGATAAAAAGAGCAGCTCAGCCAGACACTATGCGGGCTGCAAGCCTGCTGTAGCTGTTGACGCTCATGAATCGAGGACGGGTCCGATTAAACGAATCAGACATGACAACTCAGTGAAAACCCCAATATTTGTAACCAAATAAAAATACAGGGCCTTGATCATTTTCTTCACCCATCCGGACTAACTGATCTGCAGGTTTTGCCAGGCAATGTGTGGGCATCCGCCCCTGTCACACCCGCATCCCATATAGACTTGGCGCTTTCCTCATCCAAGCCAGCTCTGCCAGACAGTCACCTTCAAGGCTGCCGGACTGACCGTGGTGTCGAGGTTAGCTATTCCATTCCGAGAGCGAAGAGACAAACATGTTCCGCACCCTGCTGAAGTCCAAAATCCACCGCGTCAAGACCACCCAGTGCGAGCTGCACTACGAAGGCTCCTGCGCCATTGATGAAGACCTGTTGGACGCCGCCAATATTGCTGAAAACGAACAGGTCCATATCTGGAACATCGACAACGGCGAGCGTTTTGTGACCTACGCCATCAAGGGCGAACGCGGCAGCGGCATGATTTCCGTCAACGGCTCCGCAGCGCGCCGCGCCAGCGTGGGCGATCTGCTCATCATTGCGGCCTTTGCCCAGGTTCATGAAACAGACGTGGCCGAACACCAGCCCCAGCTGGTGTTTGTGAACGAGCAAAACCAGCAGGTCGAGCTGCGCCACAAAGTACCTACCCAGATGCTGTAAAAACCCTGCATCCGTTTTTAGCGAAAGAGCGTCATGCCTCATCTCCACATTGAATACACCGAAAACCTGACTGGCCTGAACGAGCGCGAGCTGATGCGCGAACTCAATGCCGTGATCTGCGCCCACCCCACCGTTACCGATGAAGCCGACGTCAAGGCCCGCATCGCACGCCTGTCCTCCTTCTACATCGGCAACCAACCCGACAACCGTGGTTTCGTCCATGTGCAGCTGCAACTGATGGCCGGCCGCAGCGAGCAAGCCAAAAAGGAAATGTCTGACGGACTGGCCTCAGTGCTGCGCCGCGCCGTGCCTCAGCCCGAGGGCATCATGGTGCAGCTGAGCGTGGATGTGGTCGATATGGACAAGGCCACGTACTTCAAGGGCCGTCTGTAATCGCACAGCCTTCGGCTCCAGTTCTCAGCTGCTGCAAACCCGCCATGGCAAGCCCTGGCGGGTTTTGTTTTGGGCTCAGTGCAAGAGCTGTTGCTACCAGCCCAAAGCCGGCATCTCCGACCTCACTATCGATGGACACACGAAGGCGGTTTCCTTGAAGCAAAGCTCCTGCCTGAACCTGATTTGCGCAAGTGGTGGTATACAGTCGGCGGGCTATGAGCCCGCCTGATAAAACACCCACCACAAAAGCGCAGACAAACAGCCCCAGCAGCCACTCCTGGCTGCTGGCACTGAGCCTGATCCTCATCGCCTGCAATCTACGCCCCGTGTTCGGCAGCCTCTCCGTCGTACTGCCCGAAATCATGCGCGACACCGGCCTGTCGTCCACCGGCGCCAGCATGCTGACCACGCTGCCGATTCTGTGCCTGGGTATTTTTTCCTGGCCTACCCCGACCCTGGCTCGACGCTTTGGCGCGGAACGCATTCTGCTGCTGGCCTTGTTGCTGATCGCGGGCGGCACCTTGCTGCGCGCCGTGGGCAGCCTGCCCGCGCTATTTGTCTCGGCCGTGCTCGCAGGAGCAGGCATTGCCATGGGCAATGTGCTGCTGCCCGGCCTCATCAAGCGCAGCTTTGCCTCACGAGTCGCGCTGATGATGGGGCTGTACACCCTGGCCGTCTGCGCGGGGGCCTCGTCCGCGGCTGCCTTCACCGTGCCCATGGAAATGCACTGGTTTGACGCAGCCTGGCCCAAGGCTCTGGCTATCTGGTCGGCATTGGCTTTTTTTGCCTTGCTGATCTGGGCCCCACAGGCTCTGCGCGCACGCCCCATCGCCACCGATGCGGCGGCACACGCAGGCAGCCTGATGCGCTCGCCCCTGGCCTGGCAAGTCACTCTCTTCATGGGCCTGCAATCAGCGCTGGCCTATATCGTCATGGGCTGGCTGGCCCCCATCTTGAGGGAGCGCAATATCGACAGCGCCATGGCCGGCTATCTGGTGGCAACCTCCATCCTCATGCAGCTGATTGCCAGCCTGCTGACACCGCCGCTGGCCGCCCGCCTCAAGGATCAGCGCGGCTTTGCGCTGACTCTGGCAGTGATGATTCTGGCGGCCTTTCTGGGCCTGCTCTGGGGACCGCTGGGCTTGCCCATGTGGGGCTGGGCCGTGCTTCTGGGGCTGGGCCAAGGGGGCGCATTTGCACTGGCGCTGAGCCTGATCGTCATGCGCAGCGGCAATATGCAGGTGACGGCCCAGCTATCGGCCATGGCTCAGGGCTGGGGCTATGTGCTGGCCGCCTGGGGGCCGCTGCTGGTAGGGCTGCTGCGCGGCATGACGGGCAGCTACGTCCCCACTGCCTGGCTGGTCATCGCGCTGTGCGTGGCCACGGCTTTTGCAGGCTGGGGCGCAGGCCGCAACCAGCTGGTACAGCATTCTTGAAGGAAAATCAGCCCCCAGCCCTTGCTGCACAAGCGCTGAAAGCTCCTGATTCATGAGTAGAGAACGCTGCCCCCATTGCCATCGCGCAAGCACCACCTGCATCTGCGCGCTGGTGCAGACTATTCCGCACAAGGCCGAGGTGCTGATCCTCATGCACCCCATGGAGGTGCACGAAGCCAAAGGCACAGGGCATCTGCTGCACCTATGCCTGCCCCGGAGCCAGTTGCTGATGGGAGAGCAGTGGCCCTCTGAAACGCTCAACGCCTGGCTTGATGACGACTGGGCACAACCAGGGCAGCCCAGCCAGCGCCACAGCCTGCTGCTCTATCCCGATACCGATGCTCAGGATGCATCCTTGAGCCTGCAGGCCGCAGCGCCATTGCCCCAGCCCTGGCCGTTGCCTGCTGGGCAGCTGCGCCTGGTCATCATCGACGGCACCTGGCGCAAAAGCCGCAAGATGCTTTTTCTCAATCCCGCACTGCAATGCCTGCCGCGCCTTGCCCTGCAGCAAGTGCCCGATTCCGGCTACGTGATTCGCAAGGCCCACCAGAGCGGCCAGCTCTCCAGCTTTGAAGCTACGGCCTTGGCTTTGGCCCAGCTTGAATCCTGGCACGCCGACAGCCCGCAAGTTCAGGCACTGGATCAGGTGTTCTCCGACTTTGTAGCGGTACAGATGCAGCACCGCCAACGCTGAAAAACCAAAGACCTGCCGCTTGCCTGGCAGGTCCTGGTTGAGAGAAAGGTTCCGGATCTGTGACTATCAGCGGCCGTTCGCGATGGCTTCCTGAGCAGTCTCGGGCTTGATGCCGTCGGCGCTGACCAAGGTAGGAGCGGGACGCTCGCTCTTTTCACGCTTGCGCTCCAGCGGCTCGTTCATGCCGGACAGATTGTCCCGGGTGTTCTTCTGCACCGCAATTGCACCAAACAGGGCCAGCGCGAAGGCCATGGCGTAAAACCCCTTTTCGCTCAGCTGCAGCGTGGCATTGAACAGGCCCACCCCCAGCAGGCCCACCGCGATCAGCAGCGCCACCCAGCTGATGCCGTAATAGATGCTCGTAACGGGAATGCCCTCCAGGCGGTCACGCACCGACTTCTGCAACGAAATGGCCGAATACAGGCCCAGCACCAGCACGGCAAAGTAGTAGCCCTTTTCATTGAGCTGCATGCCTGCATTCCACAAACCCACCATGAAAGCCGCCACGCCCAGCAGCAACGCAGCCCAGGAAGCTCCGACAAAAGCGGAGGATGGCTTGTTACCGAAAGCAGCTTGGTTGTTCATGACTCGCTCCTGAAGTTTTGGTGAAGCGAATAGTACGAACCCTCCGCCCGGAAGCCAAGAACATTCCGAACAGGTATTACCAAGTGATACCAACAGAAGCTTGACTGCGCTTGCACCACCCGAATATCAGTACGGCGGGCACCCTGGCAACACAGACCTCAGTCCTCATTGTCCAGCTCGTCCTCTTCCATGGCCTCATCCAGCGCCTGCTGCACATGGGGCGGCATGCCTTCTTCCCAGCCCTGATCGTCCACATAGGCATAGATATCGGGCTGCGTGCCGGGGACTGCGGCCAGCATGAAGGCCGGAATTTGCCATTTGGCATCGCCGCCCTGGACCGCCTCGCTGGTCCAGTCATAGCCAGGATGAGCTTCATTGCCTGTGGGTGAGGAAAGATCGTTGGCCGGGTCCCAGCCTATGGTCGCTGCGGCCAGCTTGCCGTCCTCCACACGCTGTGCCAGTGCCTGAATGCGTGCCCAGCCAGCGCGATTGATACTGGGCACCTTGGATTCCTCCGCATAGTGCTGAAAGTAGCCAGGCTGCTGATACCAGTACAGGGCCTTGGCCACCGCGGGCTCCAGCTTCGGATGCTTGCCCATCCAGTCGAGCAGCGCGTGGGCGCTGTCGTAGTTCATGGTGGTCGCAACGGCCAGCCACTGCGTGGGCGTGGCGTCCACCAGAAACTCCTTCATCAGGTCCAGATACAGGGCATCAAAGTCGTCGTCATCCATGCTCGTCTCTCCTGTGCTTGAGCAGCTTCAGCGTACCAGCCTTGCCTCCAGCCAGCCACGCAAGCTGTTGATGAACGCCCAGCGCGTTACCTGCGACACATCGTCCACATGTACCACCTGCTCTGTCAACTGCGCTTTCGATAACGCAAGCGCACGCCCAACGCCCGGCAGCAGCCCGCAGGACAGTGGCGGCGTGACCCAGCGTCCACCGATCTCCATGGCGACATTGCCGCGCGTGCACTCGGTGATTTCGCCGTTTTCATTGTGCAGCACCACATCGAACACGGTGTCGCTGCGCGGGCTGAACATCTCGTAATGCCCGCGCACCGTGGTCTTGAAGCGTACGGCATCGCTGTGAGCCACGGCATTGGCCAGCGGCTGGCGGGCCAGTTGCAGTTGCACCGGCTCCGGCGTGGGCAGCAAAGGCTCGGCCGTGATGATGACGGCGCCGCTGACCTGCAGCGCCAGCCGCACCCGCCAGTCACCTCGCTCATGGCCTTGTGCCAGGCGCACCATATCGCTTTCCAGCTGCATCTGCATCAGCGGGTAGCGGAAATGCTGGGCCGTGATCTGCAGCCGTGCCCAATGCAACGGCCAGTTCTGCCAATGCCCGCTCTTGAGCGCCAGGGTTTCCAGAATTTCAAAGTTCGTATTCATGCCGATTCACCTCGGGTCAACGACCTGGCAAAAACCTGCTTGTGCTGCCACTCCGCCCATTCCCCCTGCGCCGTGGAGCTGGACGTGATGCCACTGCCAATGCCACAGCTCAAGCGCCCCTCATGCTGCACCACGGTGCGTATGGGCACATTGAATGTAGCGTGAATGCGCCCGGGCACAAGCCCCGGGCGAACCACACCCAGCGCGCCGCAATACACGCCGCGCGGTTCAGGCTCAAGCTCGCGGATCAGGCGCATGGCCTGGCGCTTGGGTGCGCCGGTAATGGAGCCGCAGGGGAACAGGGCTGCAAACACATCGACCAGCCGCAGGCCCTCGCGTGTCCTGGCCACCACATCGGAGGTCATCTGCCAGACCGCAGGCAGGGCTTGCAGCTGAAACAGCTGCGGTACTTTGACGCTATAGGGCTCGGCAATGCGTGAAAGGTCGTTGCGCAGCAGGTCCACGATCATCACGTTTTCCGCCCGCTCCTTGGCGGAGCTGCGCAATTCCCGCGCCGCCTCGGCATCCGCCTCTGGCGTTGCGCCCCGCGCGGCCGTGCCTTTCATGGGGCGGGTCAGAATCTGCGCACCATCCCAGTCGAAGAACAGCTCGGGGGAGACGGACATCACCTGCATGTCCCCGCTGTCAATCAAGGCCGCATAGCCGCCGGGCTGGGCTTGCTGCAGCCTGGCGAACCAGGCCTGCGCCAGCTCGCAATCCGATGTCTGCGCCGCGCCACCGACCACCGCCTGCAAAGCCGCTGTGTAGTTGATCTGATAGCAGTCGCCGGCCGCAATGGCCTCGTGGATGCGCGCGACACCGGCCTCGAACAGCTCCCGCTGCAGCGGGCTGTGCCACTGCACATCGGGCGAAGTCGGCGCAGGAGCCGAGCTTTCCGGCACAGGTGCCGGTGCCAAGGGAGCCTGATGCGCCCCGAACCAGGCCAGCGGCTGACCCGGCCGGCGCGGATGGACCGCGTCCGCATAAGCATGGTCAAAAGCGCTGGCAGCCTCATAAGCCAGCCAGCCTACGCACCACAGGCCTCGCTCGGCGGCCTGTTGTACTGCCTCCAGCACTGTGGCCACCTCATCGGGGGTGTAGGCGGCCCAGCATTGCACGGGCTGGCCAAACACCTGGCGCAGGCGCGCGGATTCAGGCTGTTGCGGGTTGGAAAAATCGATAATAGTTTTCAAGTCAAATAGCTTGCTGACGCAGCATTGGTGTGCGTCAGATGCTATCAAACTTGCTATCCACGAGTGTCAGTAGTTGCTTTCAAATAAAAAGCCCCCACGCTTGCCCGCTGCGTGTGGCCGCTACCCCTAACGCCAGCCCCCAAGGGGGCGACTTTATGGCCTGGGGGCGCCCCGACGGCAATAAAAAAACGCGCTGCAGGTCAAACCTTCAGCGCGCATTCCACCAATGTGACTGCCTCTGGCGGGCAGCTAAGAGAGATCGATTACCTGGCAGCCAGACGGGCAGCAGCAGCACCGTCGTACTTGGCCACGGCAGCCACATAGGCTGGGCTGCTCAGCAGACGCTGGTACTCGGCATAGGCCTTGCGGTATTCGGCGCTGTGCTCGGAGTCGGTATAGCCCGTGGGCGCAGGCAGATAGCCCAGACCGGCACGCTGGAACATTTCCAGATCGGCCAGCACTTCGGCGCGGCTCTTGCCAGCGGCGCTGGGGGCTTGAGGAACATCCTGGGCCATGGCGGCGGCAGCGCTGGCGGTCAGGACAACGGCGGCAAACAGACGGGTAACGGAGCGCATTTTTCAATCCTTTCAGTCATGAGGCCTGTGCCTCACATCGGTATGACTGAACTATGCGCCAGCAGCCGCTGACAGGTCTGTGCGTTTTCTCACGCAAAATGTCATTTCACAATATGGGAAATTAGCGTGCTTCCTCCAGCAGTACACGCAGCCCATCCACATGACAGATACGCAGATTGCGCCCTTCGCGGCGCAGCAGGCCCAGGCGGGTCAGGCGCGACATTTCGCGCGCAACCTCTTCCCTGCTGGTGCCCAGCATGCGGGCCAGATCGTTCTGGCGCGGCGCCGGCGACAGCAGGGCCTGATCTCCGTCCACGCCCACATGCTCCGCCTGCTCCAGCAACTGGGCATGCAGACGGCCTCTTACCGACAAGGTACCCATGTTCACCACGCGCCTGGCCAGTTTGGAAGACAGCTCCACCAAGTGCTCTATCACAGCCCGAACCACCTGTACGTCACTAACAATCAGCGCTTCCAGCTCTTCCTTTGATAGTGATGCAACCAAGCTGGGTTCCACAGCCTGTACCTCCACGGTCAGCTGGCTGCCGCACTCCGGTGGCGCCATGGGGCCAAAGAAACGGCCAGCCATGATCATTCCTATGATCAGCTCACGCCCGTTGACGCCATAGCTGCTGACGCTGAGCGATCCGCTGCTGAGCATGTAGAGACGCTGATCCAGATATGGCCCGTGCAGCACCTGCCCCGACTCCAGCCTGTGCCAATGACAACGGGCCGCCAGCTCGGCCAGCTTTTCATCCGACAGCGAGTCCAGCAAACGCACGCTGCGCAGCCCCTGCCATGCCATTGCGGGTGTGGCAGGCGGTTCGGCGATGGTCGGCATAGTGGCAATGGGCATGGATGGCCAATCAAGAAGGTATCGACGCAGCAGTCATGGTCAGCATAGTGCCAGCCTGAGCCATGAACATGGTCTGTTTGCAGTTGTTGTGCAAGCGCAGCATCGCATAGACTCGCGAACAATTTGCCCAAATCCTCAAAGGCCACCAGGCAAAGCATCAGCAGACCCTATAGAAGACATGGACAGGAGACCCGCATGACCGCCACCGGCACCCCCTACGGAACCATTCCCCCCTCGTCACCGCAGCCCCAGCGCCGCCCCATCAGCCTGCCGCGGCTGACGCAGATGCGCGCCGCGGGTGAAAAGATCACCATGCTGACCGCCTATGACGCCACCTTTGCCGCCGTGGCCGATGCGGCCGGCGTGGAATGCATTCTGGTGGGCGACTCTCTGGGCATGGTCTGCCAGGGCCTGCACAGCACCGTGGGCGTGACGCTTCAGGATATGGCCTATCACACGGCCAGCGTCACGCGCGGCCTGCACCGAGCCCAGGCCACGGCCTGGGTGATTGCCGACATGCCCTATGGCAGCTATGCCGAAAGCCCCGAGCAAGCCATGCGCAACGCCTGCGAGCTGATGCAGGCGGGTGCGCACATGGTCAAGCTCGAAGGCGGCGGCTGGACCGCGCCTACGGTGCGCTTTCTGGTGGACCGGGGCGTGCCCGTCTGCGCCCACCTGGGCCTGACGCCCCAGACCGTCCACGCCCTGGGCGGCTACCGCGTGCAGGGCAAGGACGAGCAAGCCGCGGCCACCCTGCGTCAACACGCGCTGGAACTGCAGGACGCCGGTGCCAGCATGCTGGTGCTGGAAATGGTGCCCGCAGCCCTGTCTGCCCAGCTGACCAAAGATTTGCCGCTGTGCCACACCATAGGCATAGGCGCGGGCAATGGCACGGCCGGCCAAGTTCTGGTACTGCACGACATGCTGGGAGTGAATCTGGGCAAGATGGCCAAGTTCGTGCACAACTTCATGGCCGACGCCGGCAGCGTCAAGGGCGCCATGGAGGCCTATGTGCAGGCCGTCAAGAACGGCAGCTTCCCCGACAACGCGCTGCACGCCTGGTAAAAAGCGCGGCATTGCTTGCTGAAAGGCACGACGGACGCCAACCAGACTGAAGCAAGCGCTTTGCCTCAAAGGGAACCACCTTGATGCATTCTTGTTGGCGCAAGTTCTCAAAGGATTTTTCTTGAACACCATCACCCATCCCTACTTCGGCCTTCTGTCCACCACCAAACTGCAGGACACCGATGTGATCTGGGAAGTCCCGCAGGACCTGAATGGCAAAGCCATCGAAACCTGGCTCTGGGCCGACCCCGCCACCTCGCTCGATGCGGCGCTGCTCGATGCGTTCGCGAGCACCCTGAGCACGCTGGCGCAACTGGATCAGAAGGCACGCGAGGCCCTGGCCTTGCATCTGCAAACCGAAAGCGACTTTATCGACAACCTGGCCGAAGCCGCCAGCGAAGAAGGCGCCCAAGGCCTTCCCAGCATGCAGACCTTGCTTCAGCAAGCGCGCGCTGCAGGGCGGGAACAGATCAGGGCCAGCGACTTTGTGGCCGCCCTGCAGCTGGAAAACATCAGCCTCTGGTGCAGCCATGACGATGCACCCGTGGTGCTTGACTACCGCCTGGACCCCGAAGGCAACGACCAGATCCTGGCCGTAAAGTGCGATGCACAGGGGAACATCACTGAAATCGCCTGGGAAAGCTGAAAATCCCGATCATGCAAGTCGTTCATACCATCACCGATCTGCGCGCCGCCCTGGCTGGCGTGCAGCGTCCAGCCTTTGTGCCCACCATGGGCAATCTGCACGAAGGCCATCTCTCCCTGGTACGCCTGGCGCGCCAGAGGGCCGACGTCACCGTAGCCAGCATCTTTGTGAACCGCCTGCAGTTTCTGCCGCACGAAGATTTTGATAGCTACCCGCGCACGTTTGACGCCGATTGCGCCAAGCTGGAGGCCGAAGGCTGCAGCATCGTCTTCGCCCCCGGGGAAAAAGATCTCTACCCCGAAGCACAGACCTTCAAGGTCCAGCCCGATCCGGCGCTGGCCGATATTCTGGAAGGTCATTTCCGTCCCGGCTTCTTCACCGGCGTCTGCACCGTGGTCATGAAGCTGTTCCAGGCCGTGTTTGCCACCACGGGCGGCGGCGTGGCCGTTTTCGGGCAAAAGGACTACCAGCAGCTGATGGTGATTCGCCACATGGTGCAGCAGTTTGCGCTGCCCATAGACATTGTTGCCGCCAGCACCGCCCGCGCGGACAGCGGCCTGGCTCTGAGCTCGCGCAACGGCTACCTCAGCGACGAGCAACGCGTGCAGGCCATGGCGCTGTCACAGGCCCTGAAAACGCTGGCAGCTGCCGCACGCCAGGGCGGCAATCTGGCCGAGCTGGAAGCCCACGCCATGACCGATCTGCGCGCCCTGGGCTGGGAACCGGACTATCTGACGGTGCGCCAGCGCAGCGACCTGCTGACCCCTGCCGATGCGCGCAGCGGCGAACTGGTGGCCCTGGGCGCTGCACGCCTGGGCGGCAGCAATGGCACACGATTGATCGACAACCTGGAGTTCTAAGCCGCTCGCTCAGCACTGAAAAGAGTCGGTGGCGCACTGCGCTGCCACCGGTCTCAACTGCAGCGCCCTTCCCTGCACCCGGCAATACGCGCCGCTGGCAAAGTCCAGCTCCAGAACCAGTGCCTGCTGGATTTCATGAGGCAGCGGCAACGAACGCAGGCGCTGGCCATCAAGCAGAACCAGCCCGCCTTCAAGCCTTCCAGCGGTATCCAGCCCTTTATCCATCTGCGCATCCAGCTCGCAAATCAGGAGCAATCGCATCCATTGGCCTTCGCCGCTGCCGGTGCGCCCTGCCTCTGCCACCACGCGCGCCGCCGAAAAGTGCACGGTCAGCACATAAGGGGCTTCAGCGCTGACCTGCAGTCTGGCGACTTCCGAATCTTCAAAGACAAATTGCATGGATGTGAGCATACGTGCTCGCATTTACGGCCCGCAGCCATTCGCAGTTTGCAAAGACGTTTTTCAAATAACAAAGCTGGATTTTCTTCTTTCACTTCATAAGAGAGATTTTTCACAATGGTTTTCCCGGATGCAGCCAAGCCAGCTTTGCTGGCCTGCCGCCTTGCCAACCATTGAAAGAGATTTCCGACCATGCAACTGAAAAAGTGGATCCCCGTTGTGGCTGCCGGTGCAGCCGTGCTGGCCTCCGGCTCCGTCTGGGCCGATCGCCTGGAAGACATCAAGAAAGCAGGCGTGCTGCGCGTGGCCGCCTTTGATGCCAATCCGCCCTTTGGTTTTATCGACCCCAAGACACGCAAGATCATCGGGCTGGATGCCGACTACGCCGAAGAATTTGCCAAACGCCTGGGCGTCAAGCTGCAACTGGTGCCCACCAATCCGGCCAATCGCGTACCGCTGCTGGTATCGGGCAAGGTCGATCTGGTACTGGCCAATTTCACCATCACCGATGAGCGCGCCAAGCAGGTGAACTTCAGCGTGCCGTATTTCTCCTCCGGCACCCAGTTCATCGCCCCCAAGGGCAAGCTCAGTTCGGCCGAGCAGCTCGGCAGCCTGCGCATTGCCGTGGACAAGGGCACCACCAACGAGATCGTGCTGCGTGAAAAGTATCCACAGGCCACGCTGGTCGCGTTTGATGACACACCGTTTGCCTTCACTGCGCTGCGCAACGGCAATGTGCAGGCTCTGGCTCAGGACGGCCCCAAGCTGGTGGGACTGCTGGCCACCATCAAGGACACCAAGGAGCGCGGCAAATGGGAAGTTCCGGCCTTCACCATCTCCAACGACTACATAGGCGTGGGCATTCCCAAGGGCGAAGTGGCGCTGACCGACTGGGTCAACACCACCCTCAATGATCTGGAGAGCAAGGGGCAGGCCGCAAAGATCTATGGCGACTGGTTCGGCCCCCAGAGCGCCACGCCGCTGACACGCAACTTCAAGATCGGCGACAAGACCTGAACCAGTACCGCGGCCAGCCACCACCCTGCGGCTGGCCGCCTGCCACCCGGGCGGAGCGCCACAAGTGCTCTGCGCCCGGGGCTTGAACCTCATGACATCTCTTTCCCATTGGCCTGACGCCATGCTGGCCATCAAATACTGGCAATGGCTGCTCGAGGGATGGTCGATCACCATCTTCGCGTCCTTGCTGGTCATGCTGTTCTCGACGGTGCTGGGCATGCTGTTTGCGCTGGCCCGCAATGCTGCAGCCCGTCCCTTGCGCTGGGCGGCAGTCCTCTATCTCTCGGTATTTCGCAACACGCCGCTGCTGGTGCAGCTTTTCTTCTGGTACTTCGGCGTACCCGGTCTGCTGCCCACTGAATGGATGACTTGGCTCAACACCGCGCACTCACTGGGCCCCGAGGCTTTCCATCTGCGCTGGCCTTCGTTCGAATTTCTCTCGGCCTGCCTGGGTCTGGTGCTTTATTCCACGGCCTATGTGGGTGAGGAAATCCGCGCTGGCATCCAGCATGTGCCACGCAGCCAGGTGCAAGCCGCCCAAAGCCTGGGCATGACGCACTGGCAACTGCTACGCTTTATCGTGCTGCCCCAGGCTCTGGCCCGGGTGGTATCGCCGCTTTTCGGGCAGTACATGAATATCGTCAAAAACACCTCGCTGGGCATGGCCATAGGCATGGCCGAGCTGTCCTACCGGGCACGGCAGGCCGAAGCCGAGACCTTCCAATCCTTTCAGGTCTATGGCATCACGACGGCGCTCTACATCCTCCTCATCATCGGGCTTGAGTTGCTGAGCCAGCATGTCCAGCAGCGCCGCAAATGGGGACAGCTGCGACTGAGGCGGGCATGAATTTCTCTGCACTGGCCGATGACTGGGTCTATCTGATGCTGGGAACCTTCCCCGAAGGGCCACCGGGCGGAGCCCTGCTCACGCTGATACTGAGCGCCACTTCAGGCATTGCCTCCGCCCTGCTGGGCCTGGTACTCGGCATGGCGCTGGTGGTGAGTCGCGGCTGGGCCAGCCAACTGCTGCATGGCGTGCTGGGCTTTCTGCGCGCCATTCCCGTGCTGATGCTGATCTTCTGGATCTACTTTCTGCTGCCCATGCTGATGGGCATGGATGTGCCGGGCACCGTCTCCGTGGTCTGCGCACTGTCGCTGATCGGCGGTGCCTATCTGGCGCATGGCGTGGCTGCCGGCATACGCGCCATTGCGCAGGGGCAGTGGGACGCGGGTGCGGCCCTGGGCATGAGCCGCTGGCAGGTGCTGCGCTGGGTGGTGCTGCCGCAGGCGCTGTCGGCCATGCTGCCCTCGTTCGTAAACCAGTGGGTGACGCTGATCAAGGACAGCTCCCTGGCCTATATCGTGGGTGTGGGAGAGCTTTCCTTTCTCTCCACTCAGGTCAATGCCAGGCTGATGGTTCACCCCGCCGAGGTGTTCCTGCTGGTGGGTGCCGTCTACTGGCTGCTGTGCTCGGCACTGAATCTGCTGGCCTGGGCCATAGCACCCAAACGGCAGCTCGGCCCTTTGTGATGCACTGCCTCCTAGGCTACAGCCTGCATGGATTACCGCATGCATACTGTGCGGCACCTCAACAAGAAGACGACTTACGCAAATCCTGTTCAAGCAGGTGCCTGACCTCAAGGCAGCAGTCCTGGAGCATCCGCCTCGGCGACCCTGCTTGTTTGCGTAAGTCCCAAAGGAGACCGGCATGAGCGAGAAACTGTATCTGGACGATCTGTACGTAGGGCAAAAATTCGTCAGCGGCGACTACCCGCTCGATGAAGCCCAGATCATTGCCTATGCCAGGCAGTTCGACCCGCAGGTCTTTCACCTCGACCCCGAAGCGGCCAAGCACACCTTCTTCCAGGGCCTGGCGGCCAGCGGCTGGCATACGGCATCCATCAGCATGCGTCTGGTGACAGAGAGCATTCCGCTGGCCGATGGCGTGATTGGCGGTGGCATGGAGGAGCTGGCCTGGCCTCAGCCCACACGCCCTGACGATGTGCTGCATGTGGAGTCGGAGATCGTGGAAATCATCCCCTCCCAGTCCAAACCCAACCGCGCCATGGTGCGCGTGCTCAGCCACACCAAAAACCAGCGCGGCGAGGTGCTGCAGCGCTTCCGCCCCAAGATGGTCTGCTTCAAAAAACCCGAGGCATGACCTTGCTCTGCTGACCTCGGTGAAATAGCCCGACGGTCAACGCGCTGCCGCGCAGTGCGTACCATCGCTGACCGGCCTGCAGCACAAATCCATTCCAGCATCCTGCGGGCCATCTGTCCGCACCATGAATTTCTCTTCTCGACTGAGCCGTCTGCGCAGTGAATGGGCCCCCAGCGTTCCACGCGAACTGCTGGCCGGCGCTGTCGCCACTTTTGCGCTGATCCCCGAGGTCATTGCCTTTTCCTTTGTCGCAGGCGTCGATCCTGCCGTGGGCCTCTATGCCTCGTTCATCATCAGCATCGTGATTGCGGTGTTCGGGGCCAGGCCTGCCATGGTGTCAGCGGCTGCAGGCTCCGTGGCGCTGGTCGCCGCACCGCTGGTGGCGTCGCATGGCTTGCAATACCTGCTGGCGGCGGGCCTGCTGGCCGGTGCCATGCAGATCGTCTTTGGCCTGTGCCGCATGGGCATGCTGATCCGCTTTGTCTCCAGCTCGGTGCGTACCGGTTTTGTGAATGCGCTGGCCGTGCTGATTTTCTCGGCCCAGCTGCCGCACCTGCAGGATGCCAATATTGCCACCTGGACCATGCTGGGACTGGGTCTGCTGCTGATCTACGGCCTGCCCTGGCTGGGCCAGCGACTGCAGATCAAGGCGCTGACCGCCATTCCCTCCCCGCTGATCTGCGTGCTGATGCTGACGCTGCTCGGCAGCGCCCTGGGCCTGCCACTCAAGACCGTGGCTGATCTGGGCCAGTTGCCCAGCAGCCTGCCGCTGTTTGGCTTGCCCGAAGTCCCCGCCAGCTTGCAGACGCTGCGCATCATCGCCCTGCCCGCGCTGGCCATTGCCATGGTGGGTTTGCTGGAGTCGGTGCTGACAGCGGCCGTGGTCGACGATATGACGGGCACGCCCAGCGACAAGAACCGCGAATGCACGGGCCTGGGCCTGGCCAATATGACCGCCAGCGTCTTTGGCGGCATTGCGGGCTGCGGCATGATCGGCCAGGCCGTGGGCAATGTGAAATACGGCGGGCGCGGTCGTCTGTCCACCTTGTTTGCCGGCGTGTTCTTGCTGATCCTGATGGTGGCTCTCAAACCCTGGGTGTCTCAGGTACCGGTGATCGCCCTGGTGGCCATCATGGTCATGGTGTCGGTCTCGACCTTTGACTGGAAGTCACTGGGCAATCTGCGACGTCTGCCTTACCTGTCCAGCGCCGTGATGCTGGCCACCGTGGCCGTGACCCTGGGCACCCACAATCTGGCAGCCGGAGTACTGACCGGCGTGGTGCTGTCGGGGCTGTTTTTCAGCATCAAGGTCTCGCGCATGCTGCAGGTGAGCTGCTGCGACGATGCGCACACCGGTCAGCGCATCTGGCAGGTCAGTGGTCAGGTGTTCTTTGCCTCGGCAGATGCCTTGATCGAGGCCTTTGATGTGCGCGCCGCTGCTGGCCACAGCGTGTGCATCGATGTCAGCCGCGCGCATTTCTGGGACATCACGGCCGTGGCAGCGCTGGACAAGGTGGTCGAACGCCTGCGCCAGCATGGCTGCACGGTCGAGGTGCAGGGCCTGAACAGCGACGGTCAGCGCCTGCAACAGCGGCTCAATGCTTGAATGGCCGCTTGACGATCAGGCAGCCTGGGCCAGAAACCGGCTTTGCTGCTGCAGCGCATCCACCAGCCATTGCACGGCCAGATCGGTGGGCCGGTACAACGGCAGCAGCACATGCACCTGAAACGGAATGGAAAAAGCCAACGGCCGCACCACCAACTGCGGCCCGACGCAGGCTCTGGCCGTCAGCGGGTTGACGACGGCCACGCCCAGACCATGCTGCACCATGGCGCAGACCGCCACAGCGCTATGGGTCTCCAGTTGCAGGTGGCGCTGCACGCCGGCGGCGGCAAACACGGCATCGATCTGCTGACGATAAGGGTCGTCACGCGCCAGGCTGATGAAGGGCTGACCGGCAAAGTCTTCGGCCCGCAGCAGCGGTTTGGCGGCCAGTGGATGGCTGGCGGGCAGCACGGCCACCTCGTCCATGGCGGGCAACGGCAGGCTGCGCGTGCCAGGCGGTGCATCGGCCTGCTCGGTCAGGCCCAGGTCAAAGCGCTGGGCAGCCATCCATTCCTGCAGCAGCGGCCCTTCCTGCGTGGCCACGCTGACGGCGACCGGCCCATGCTCGGCATATAGCCGCGCCAGCGCTCCGGGCAACAGCGCGTGGCTGAGCGCGGGCAGGCACAGCGCGCTGATATGTGCGCCCTGGGGTCGGCCCAGCTCCTGCGCGCGGTCAATCACCCGTTCCAGCCCCTGCCAGCTGCGCCGCACCTCATCCCACAGCAGCAGCGCACGCGCATTGGCGCGCAAGCGGCCCTGCACACGCTCGAACAGCGCATAGCCCAGCAGCTGTTCCATGCGCGCCAGCTCGCGGCTGACCGTGGGCTGCGAGGTGTAGAGCAAGGCGGCGGCGCCCGTCACGCTGCCCGCCGTCATCACGGCCCGGAAGACCTCGATATGACGGTGGGTGATGCGGCTGGCTTGGCTATCGTTCATGATGCATAAGCATATCCATAATGAATTAACTTCACACATACAAGCATTGGACTGAATGAATAGAGATTGGCACCATGCAGGGTAATGTGAGCGAAAAATGGTTGAGGCACATAGCCAGCCTGCGCTGACAGCTATGAAAGTTCATGACCATGTCCAACCCCTTCACCCCCGCCCAACTCTGGAACCTGGCCGACGAATACGGCACGCCGCTGTGGGTCTATGACGCCGCCACCATCCGCGAGCGCATTGCCCAGCTCAAGGCTTTCGACACCGTGCGCTTCGCGCAAAAGGCCTGCTCCAACATCCACATCCTCAAGCTGATGCGCGAACAGGGCGTAAAGGTGGATGCGGTCTCGCGCGGCGAGATCCTGCGCGCGCTGGCAGCGGGCTTCACGCCAGGCTTTGGCGAACCTGCGGACATCGTCTTCACGGCCGACGTGATGGATGAAGCGACTCTCGCCACCGTGGCCGAGCACAAGGTACCTGTGAACGCCGGCTCCATCGACATGTTGCACCAGCTGGCCGCCGTCTCCAGGGGCCACCATGTCTGGCTGCGCATCAACCCCGGCTTTGGCCATGGTCACAGCAACAAGACCAACACCGGCGGCGAGCACAGCAAGCACGGCATCTGGCACAGCGAGCTGGAAGCGGCGCTGGAAGCCATCAAGGCCGGCGGCCTGGTGCTGGCCGGCCTGCATATGCACATCGGCTCGGGCGTGGACTACGGCCATCTGCAGGAAGTCTGCGGTGCCATGGTCAAGCTGGTCGAGCGCACCAAGGCAGCGGGCGTGGATCTGCATGCAATTTCGGCCGGCGGCGGCCTGTCGATTCCCTACAAGAAGGGCGATGCCACCATCGACACCAAGCACTACCACGGCCTGTGGGATGCGGCGCGCAAGCAAGCCGAAGCCATCGTCGGCCACAACCTGGGTCTGGAGCTGGAACCGGGCCGCTTCCTGGTCGCTGAATCCGGCGTGCTGCTGGGCACCGTGCGCGCCACCAAGAATGCGGGCAGCAACCACTTCGTGCTGGTCGATACCGGCTTCAACGAGCTGATGCGCCCCAGCATGTACGGTAGCTACCACGGCATGGAAGTGCTGCGCCGCGACGGCCAGAGTCTGCCCGCGCAGGACAGCGTGGTCGCCGGCCCGCTGTGCGAATCGGGCGATGTGTTCACCCAGGGCGACGGCGGCGTGGTGCTGCCGCGTGCGCTGGCCGGCGCCAGCGTGGGCGACCTGCTGGTGATTCACGACACGGGCGCCTATGGCAGCTCCATGTCCAGCAACTACAACACCCGTCCGCTGGCCGCAGAAGTACTGGTCGATGGCGACAAAGTGCAGCTGATCCGCCGCCGCCAGACCGTGGAAGAGTTGCTGGCGCTGGAGTTGGACCTCTGATTCGATAGCTGCCAGCGCCTGCCTGGCAAGGGTTTCAGATCAAAATCATCTAAACCCGTTCTCCATCGGACACCGGCAACGGTGCCCTTCGTGCCTTCTCCATGCCACAGCACTCCGCCACCTCAACCCATCGCCATACGCTGACGGGCATTGGCTTCACGGTGCTGGCCTGCGCCTGTTTTTCGGTGCTCGATACCAGCTCCAAATATGCGGGTGCGCTGCTGCCGCTGCTGATGGCGCTGTGGCTGCGCTATGTGCTGCAGTCGGTGCTGACCGTGGGCTTTGGCGTGGCTCGGCACGGGCTGGATATTTTTCGCACGCAGCGCCCGGGCTTTCAGTGTCTGCGCGCCATTCTGTTTTGCCTTAGCAATGCTTTTGCCATGCTCAGCCTGCGCTATCTGCCGCTGGCGGAGTTCACGGCCATCGTGGCACTGACGCCGCTGGCCCTGACCTTGCTGGCCGCGCTCTGGCTGGGCCAGCAAGTCAGCCCGCTGCGCTGGGTGCTGGTGGCACTGGGGTTTGCGGGCACGCTGGTCATCATCCGGCCCGGTGGCGGCCAGTTCAGCGGCTGGGCCCTGGTCTGGCCGGCGCTGCAGCTGCTGGCCAACACTGCCTATCAAATCCTGAGCAGCCGCATGGCGGGCAAGGAACGCCCGCTGACCACACAGATCTATACCAGTCTGCTGGCGCTGAGTCTGAGCTGCATGGCCCTACCCTGGGTCTGGCAGTTGCCGGATAGCACCGCGCTCTGGCTCGCAGCCATTGCCATGGGCACGGGCAGCGCCGTGGGACATCTGATGCTGCTCAAGGCCTATGAAAAGGCCGAGCCCGCCACCATCACACCTTTTCTCTATAGCCAGATTCCTTGCGCGCTGCTGGCAGGCTGGCTGGTCTATGGCCATATCCCCGACCAATGGGCGGTGCTGGGCATGGTGGTCATTGCGCTGTGCGGGGCGGCCAGTGCCTGGCTCAGCGTACGCGAGGGCCGCTAATTCCATTTCTAAATCATCCGGTTACTTTGTCGGCTTCGCTCGCCGTGCTGCAGCACTGTCTTCGCTTCGCCTTCGCGTACTCGAATGATTGATAAACGGAATAAGCCCATCAGACCATCAAGATCAATAGCTGCCACCGCCGATCTTTCCTTAATTTCAGATGAGAAATCACCTAAAACCAATGAACAACAAGCGCTAGCAGCTATGCTTTTTACTCACCGCGCGGATCGCGCGCCATCAGGTGCTGCACGGCTTCACTCGCGGGCAGCTGACCGTCCAGCAAGGCCACCACAGTCTCGGTAATCGGCATTTCCACACCAGCCTGGCGCGCACGGGCAAGCACGGTGCGGGCGCTGTACACGCCCTCGGCCACATGGCCCAGTGATGTCACGGCCTGCTCCAGCGTCTTGCCTTCGGCCAGCAGCAGGCCCACCTTGCGGTTGCGCGACAGATCGCCGGTGGCGGTCAGCACCAGATCACCCAGGCCCGACAGTCCCATAAAGGTCTCCGTGCGCGCCCCCAGGGCCACGCCCAGGCGTGTCATCTCGGCCAGACCGCGGGTGACCAGCGCCGCCCGGGCATTGAGTCCCAGGTTCAGGCCGTCGCACAGTCCCGTGGCAATGGCCAGCACGTTCTTGACGGCACCGCCCACTTCCACGCCCACGATGTCGTCGTTCGCATAGACACGCATGGCCTCTCCATGAAAGGCATTGACCAGCAGCTCACTGACATCCTTATGCGCACTGGCGGCCACCAGGGCCGTAGGCTGCTGGCGCGCGACTTCGGCCGCAAAGCTCGGTCCGCTGAGTGCCCCGCTTCTGAGCTGGGGCGCAACCTGCTGGCAGACCTCATGCGCCATCAAACCGTAGCTGCCGGCAACAGCATCGGCCGCCACGGCCTCGAAGCCCTTGCACAGCCAGACCACGGGGACGCGGCAGTCCTGCAACCGGATCAGCCACTGGCGCAGCGCCGCCATGGGCGTGCCCAGCACAATCAGATCGGCATCCGCCACATGGGCCATCACATCGCCGCTGACCACCTGCAGCGCATCGGGAAAGACAATGCCCGCCAGATAGCGGCTGTTGGCACGCTCTGCCTGCATCTGCTGCGCCTGCGCCTCGTCCCGCGCCCAAAGATGCACGCTGCGCCTGTCCGGATGTGTGGCCGCGCTGATGGCCATTGCCGTACCCCAGGCGCCAGCGCCGATGACCAAGATTTTCATAGCTTTGGAATTCATAGCATTTAACGCACGCCAGGTAAGCAAAAGAGGCCACAAGGGCCTCTTTTCTGGTACCTTGGGTCTGATTCTTGCACAGCGCAGGAAGCAGTCCTCACCAACGGCTTACTGGGGCAGCTGGCCTTCGGCCTGGGCGGCAGCGGCCGCCTGTTGCTGCTCGTACATGGCCTGGAAGTTGATTTCAGCCAGGTGCACGGGAGGGAAGCCGGCGCGGGTCACCACGTCTGCCACGTTGCCACGCAGGTAGGGGTAGATGATCTGGGGGCAGGCAATGCCGATCACGCCGCCCATCTGGTCTTCGGGCACATTGCGGATTTCGAAGATGCCGGCCTGCTTGGCTTCGACCAGGAACACGGTCTTGTCCTGAATCTTGGTCTGCACGGTGGCAGTCACGGCCACTTCGTACACGCCTTCAGCCACGGGAGTGGCCTCCACACCCAGCTGGATGTCCACGCTGGGCTGCTCTTGTTCGAGCAGGATGGCGGGAGAGTTGGGCTGCTCCAGGGACAGATCCTTCAGGTATACGCGCTGGATCTGGAACACGGGGCTGTTGTCTTGTTCGGCCATGATGAACGGGGTCTTTCAGAAAAATCTTGGGGAACACAAAAATGCCTGCATCGAGGAAGACTTGACTATCCTCACAGCAGGCATTTCCATGAAATAGCACTTTGCATTATGCAGTGCCTGCCGGGCGGCAACTTTTTGGCAAGTGCTTCGGCAGGGTTTGGGCACCGCGGGCTCAGCCTTGCAGCAGAGGCAGCAGACCGCCCTTGGCATCGAGTGCCATCAGGTCATCGCAGCCACCCACATGGGTTTCGCCGATGAAAATCTGGGGCACGGTGCGACGTCCGGTGGTCTTCATCATGTGCTCACGCGCAGCGACGTCAAAATCAATGCGCACTTCTTCAATGCTCTCCACGCCCTTGGACTGAAGAATCTGCTTGGCACGAATGCAGTATGGGCAGACGGCGGTGGTGTACATCTTTACGGCTTGCATGGGCAACTTTCCTTGATCTCTCGCACGGCGCGGCTGATCGCTGCGCCTGTCAAAACAAACAGCTGGGGGCGGAATCAGGCTTTTTCAACCGGCAGGCCCGCATCACGCCAGGCCTTCATGCCGCCAGCCAGAGCCTGGGCCTTCTCGTAACCCAGCTTCTTGGCCGTGGCCTCGGCACGCACGGCGCGGGCGCCCGATGCGCAGACCAGCACCATGGGCAGTTGCTTGTTCTTGACGGTCGTGGGCAGCTTGTCTTCCAGCTGGCTCAGAGGCAGGTTCTTCGCGCCATTGACGTGGCCTGCGGCGAACTCCTCGGGTTCGCAGACATCGATCACCACGGCTTTTTCGCGGTTGATCAGGTGCACGGCAGCCGCAGCTGACAGGGAGCCACCCGAGGCACCACGCAGGGCCGGCAGCAGCAGCATCACGCCCGACGCCACAGCAATCAGGATCAAATACCAGTTATCGATGATGAATTTCACGTCATTCCTTGGGATGGCAAACCTGTCGATTTTAGAGGCCATGCCGCGGCTTGGCCCGCCCGGATGATGACAGCCCTCAGCCCGCAGGCCATTCATCACAAGCGAGCAGTGCCAATCCCGAAAGTAGGCGCTCTCTTTCGTGGCAACGGCAATTCCTGCCAAGATCAACAGGAATAGCGCCGGGTTGCTCAAATTCATAGCAGGCTTTCCTTGCCATCTGCCCGGACAAAGGCCAACCTCTAGAATACGCACACTTTTGACTTCGCGTCATTACTGCTTTGCTACTTTGAGAAGATAAGAATCCATGTACAAGCTCGTTCTGATTCGCCACGGTGAATCCACTTGGAACCTTGAAAACCGTTTTACCGGCTGGACCGATGTGGATCTGACGGCCACTGGCGTCGAGCAGGCCAGGAAGGCAGGCCAACTGCTCAAGGCAGAAGGCTATGACTTCGATGTGGCCTACACCAGCATGCTCAAACGTGCCATCCGGACCCTGTGGCATGTGCAGGACGAAATGGACCGCACCTGGCTGCCCGTGGTGCACAGCTGGCGCCTCAACGAACGTCATTACGGTGGCCTGCAAGGCCTGAACAAGGCCGACATGGCCAAGCAATACGGCGAAGCCCAGGTTTTGCAATGGCGCCGCAGCTACGATGTCCCGCCTCCCGCCCTGGAAGCTGCCGATCCCCGCAGCGAACGCGGCGATGTGCGCTATGCCAAGCTGCAGCCCGAACAGATTCCTCTGACGGAATGCCTCAAGGACACCGTGGACCGCGTGGTACCGTTCTGGAGCGAGTCCATCGCGCCCGCCATCAAGGCAGGCAAGCGCGTGGTCATTGCAGCGCACGGCAACTCCATTCGCGCCCTGATCAAGTACCTGGACAATATTGCCGATGACGCCATCGTGGGCGTGAATGTTCCCAATGGCATTCCTCTGGTCTATGAACTCGACGCAGACCTGAAACCCATCCGTCACTATTACCTCGGTGATTCGGAAGCTGCAGCCAAGGCTGCCGCTGCCGTGGCATCCCAGGGCAAGGCCTGAAGCCCGCACCTACAGCCCCAAAACGGGGCTGACACCAACAGGGCACGCCCACGACTCTTCTCTGTTCTGCACCGCAGAGATGCGCTGGCATGCTCTTGTGGCCTATAAGGAACCTCATAGGCCTTCTTTCGTCCAAGGTGTATATTGCGAAGGCTTAAGGGGTGCTATGGGTCAAAAAATCAAAATTGCAGGTTGGGTTTCTCTGGGCGTGCTGGCCGGTGCGCTGACCACGGTGTCGCTGCAGACGCTGGCCCGCGGGGGTGTGACGCCTCTGCCGCTTGAAGAGATCCAGCAGCTATCCGCCGTCTTCGGTCTGATCAAGACCGACTATGTGGAGCCTGTCAGCGACAAAAAGCTGATCACGGATGCCATCTCCGGCATGGTCTCCAGCCTGGACCCCCACTCTCAGTACTTCGACAAGAAGAGCTACAAGGAATTCAAGGAAGGCACCTCCGGAAAATTCGTCGGCGTTGGCATCGAGATCACCATGGAAGATGGTCTGATCAAGATCGTTTCGCCTATCGAAGGCTCCCCAGCTTTCCGCGCCGGCCTGAAAACCGGCGATCTGATCACCAAGATCGACGACACCGCCGTCAAGGGGCTGAGTCTCAACGACGCAGTCAAGCGCATGCGTGGCGAGCCTAATACCAAGGTACGTCTGAACATCCTGCGCAAGGACGAGAGCCGCAGCTTCCCCGTCACCATCACACGCGAAGAGATCAAGACCCAGTCCGTCAAGGGCAAGGTGATTGAGCCAGGCTATGCCTGGATTCGCCTGAGCCAGTTCCAGGAACGCACTGTGGATGACTTTGTCCGCAAGGTCGAGGAAATCTATAAGCAAGACCCCAAGCTCAAGGGTCTGGTCCTGGATCTGCGCAATGACCCCGGCGGTCTGCTGGATGCAGCCGTGGCCATTTCCGCAGCCTTCCTGCCTCCCGATGTGACCGTGGTCTCCACCAACGGCCAGTTGGCCGAAAGCAAGTCCACCTACAAGGCATCCCCCGAGTTCTACGCCCAACGCGGCTCTGGCGACCCCTTGCAGCGCCTGCCTGCAGCCCTGAAGAAGCTGCCCCTGGTTGTGCTGGTCAACGAGGGCTCAGCCTCCGCCAGTGAAATCGTGGCCGGCGCACTGCAGGATCACAAACGCGCCACCATCATGGGCAGCCAGTCATTTGGCAAGGGTTCGGTGCAAACCGTACGCCCCCTGGGCCCGGATACCGCTCTCAAGCTGACCACAGCCCGCTACTACACCCCCAGCGGCAAGTCCATTCAGGCCAAGGGCATTGTTCCCGACCTGATGGTGGATGAAACCGCTGAAGGCAACCTCTACGCAGCTCTGGGCATGCGCGAGGCGGATCTGGAAAAGCATCTGTCCAGCGGACAAGGCGCCGAGGTAAAGAACGAGGCATTGGAAAAGGCCCGCGAAGAAGCCCGCAAGCGCCTCGAAGAAGAAGCCAAGAAGCCAATCTCCGAGCGCCGTCTGCCGGAATTCGGTACAGACAAGGACTTCCAGCTTCAGCAGGCACTCAATCAGCTCAAGGGCCAACCTGTGAAAATCAGCAAGACCCTGACCGAGCGCAAAACTGAAGAAAAGCCCGAAGATTCGGCAGTCTCTGACAAGAAATCCGATGACAAAAAGCCAACGGACAAAAAACAGCCTGAAAAGAGCAATCCGTAAGCAAGGGAAGCTCCCTGCATCCAATCAGCCGGGCTTGCCCGGCTTTTTTCTTGGACCCCTGAAAGCAAATCGATGAATGACGATCAACTGCTGCGCTACTCCCGCCACATCATGCTCGACGAGATTGGCATCGAAGGGCAGGAGCGCATCCTCGCCGCACATGCGCTGATCATCGGTGCCGGAGGACTAGGCTCCCCGGCTGCGCTGTATCTGGGCTCGGCGGGTATCGGCACGATGACATTGGTCGATCACGACACCGTGGACATGACCAATCTGCAGCGCCAGATTGCTCACACAACAGCTCGTATCGGCACACCCAAGGTGGACTCCATCCGCCAGGCGGTACATGCCATCAACCCAGAGGTACAGATCCGCTGCATCGAAGAGCAAGCTACGGATACCCTGCTCGATCAGCTGGTTCCTCAGGCGACCGTCGTGCTTGACTGCACCGACAACTACCGCACTCGCCAGCTCATCAATGCGGCCTGCGTGCGCCATGGAGTCCCCTTGGTGGAAGGCGCAGCCATCCGGCTGGATGGACAACTCATGGTCATTGATCCTCGAGACCCCCAAAGCCCCTGCTACGCCTGCATTTTTCCGCCAGAAGCCGAATTTGAAGAGATCCAATGCTCGACCATGGGCGTATTCGCACCTCTCGTCGGCCTGATTGGGACTCAACAAGCAGCGGAAGCCCTGAAGCTGGTTACCGGTTTCGGCCAAAGCTCTGTCGGACGACTTCAAATGCTGGATGCCCGCTCCATGGATTGGAGTACGATGCACACAGCACGCAATTCCGACTGCCCGGTCTGCAAAGAAAAAAGATGAATTCCTTGCAACAAGCAGCAATTACGTAGAGACACTGACTCGCGTTGCGGGACCTCGATGTAACAATGTTTCAAAAATACTTAACAATGTTGCGATGATCGTTACCGCCAGAATCCGATGGAACCAACGTGAAACTGCGTACCTACTTTGTTGAAGACAATCCCACAATCCGCGAGAACCTGATCGCAACCTTGGCCGAGCTGGCCGATGTGGAGGCTGTCGGCACCGCGGAAACAGAGGTGGATGCCACTCACTGGCTTACGCATAATGCGGATGCCTGGGATCTGGTTGTAGTCGATCTTTTTCTGCGTCAGGGCAGCGGCCTTGGCGTCGTTCATGCCCTGCAGGCTCGCCCCAAAAATCAAAAGCTGCTAGTATTGAGCAATTATGCAACCACTGATGTGCGTGAACGTTGTCAACGATTGAATGCCGATGCAATTTTTGACAAATCGAATGAAATTGATGGATTAGTCGACTTCTGCATTGACCTCAATACTAATAAGGTCTGACAATTCACACCGCAACAAAAAAAGCTTGTAATTCCAAGCCTTTTTTGTTTTCAATCTATCAGTCTATTTTTCAGCGCATAGTAGGTCAAGTCGCTATTCGAGGACAGACCCATTTTTTCCATCAACCGTGTCCGATAGGTACTCACGGTCTTGACACTTAATGACAATGATTTCGCAATATCGCCAGCTGTCTCACCTCGGGCAAGCTTGAGAAACACCTGAAACTCCCGCTCGGAAAGCTGTTCATGCGCGGGAATATCGTCCTTGCGATTGAGCTGCTGAGCCAAGAGGTCCGCGACTGTCGGAGTCAAATAACGGCGTCCCAGGGCAACTGTACGAATGGCCTCCGCGATCTCCTGCGGGTCGCATTCCTTGTTCAGATACCCGCTGGCACCCTGGCGGATCAGATTGATGGCGTAATGCTCCTCAGGGTAACCACTGAGTATCAAGATCCCCATATCGGGAGCTTTTGCCCGGAGCATGGCTAACGCATCAATGCCGCTTTGGCCTGGCATGGATAGATCCATCAGCAGAACATCGATTTCCTGTTCGCGAACCAAGTCAATGGCTTCCCGACCATTACCTGCTTCACCTACCACACGCAAATCAACATGCTCGGACAGGAACTGACGCAGTCCCGAGCGCACGATTGCATGGTCATCCACGATTCCTACTTTTATCATGCATACCTCTTTTTCATGAATCTGCGCCCATCTCCCAAGCGCCTCATTCCAAGTCCCGATCTATGATATCGCTCATCAGCTGAATGACTATGCAGAATAGCAGGTAATTTATTTGTAGGTGAGGGGGTGTAGATGCGCTGGACGAATATACGCAAAATTGCTGTCAGTCTCACGATTGCAATCATTGCGGCCGTACTCATGGTCAGTATTAACGAAGCTGGCTATACGCGCTCTCTTCACGCTCTGGACGCTCTCACCAAGACACAAAGTAATCGAGCAAAGATCAATGAGCTGATGCAGCAGATCCTTGATGCAGAGACAGGACTACGTGGTTATCTGCTCACCGGAGAAGAGCGCTATCTGACTCCCTATACATCCTCTGCCGAGGCCATTAATGGGACCATGGATGAATTGCGCCGCATCTTCATCATGAACCCTGCGGATCTTGCGACATTCACGCCATTGGCCAGGCAGGTGGAACGCAAAACGAGCGAAATGGATCTCAGCCTCAGGCTGTATCGCCAAGGCAACGAAGAGGCTTGGCGCTTTGTCATGTTCACCGATGTGGGCATGGAAAACATGGATGCCATTCGCCGCTACAGCAAAGTCTTGCTGGAGAGCATCGATAAACAGGCGCAGGCCAATCTTTCGGATATCGAGCAGACCCTGAGCCTGTCCCGCATAGGCATTGCGACCGTGACGGCGTTAGGCATCCTGGGATTCTTCATGTACCTGCGTCAGGCAAGTGCGCTGCAGCAGGCTCATCAACGTGAACAGGAAATCCAGCGCGAGGAGCGCAACCGACTGGAAGAGGTCGTCCGGGAACGCACTGCCACACTGACAGAGCTGGCTACGCACTTGCAACAGGTCCGTGAAGATGAGAGAGCCCACCTGGCCCGTGAGCTGCACGATGAACTGGGCTCACTGCTGACAGCAGCCAAGCTGGACGTGGCCAGACTGAAATCCAAGATCGACACCTCATTGCCGGACGTGTCCGAACGCATCACTCACCTGGTCGAGACCCTCAACAGCGGAATTGCGCTCAAGCGCCGCATTATTGAGGATCTGCGCCCTTCCTCCCTCTCCAATCTGGGCCTGACTACGGCACTGGAAATTTTGACTCGAGAATTTGGCGAGCGTAGCGGTATCGATGTGGAGTCCAGCCTGGAGCAAGTCGACCTGCCCGAATCCACGCAACTCACCGTCTACCGCTTGGTGCAGGAATCACTGACCAATATCGGCAAATATGCCAAAGCGGGTCATGTCATCGTATCTGTGCACAACTACCCGACCTATGTAGCGGTACAGATTCAGGATGATGGTCTGGGGTTCGAACTGTCCAGTGTGCGTCCCAACTCCCATGGATTGGCAGGCATGAAGCACCGTGTGGAGGCGGCAGGAGGCAGATTGACCGTCGCCTCCCAGCCCGGCAAAGGCACCACGATCTCGGCGGTCATACCTCTGACCACGGTCACCCCTCTGTAACAACAGCGCCCTACTTCCAACTTCTCCTACAGGTCTCTCAGAGATCTGCCCGGCATTGCAAAGCCGCTCACTGGCAACCGTACCGTACAGGTTTGTCTAAATTGTGACTCAAGGGTTCGACAGACCGTCTGCCGCACAAACCATTGTCGAGAAGGGAAACAGCCATGCTGCATTACGCCATTGTCTTTCTGGTCATTGCTCTGATTGCCGCCATATTTGGCTTCGGAGGCATTGCCGCTGGCGCAGTGGGCATTGCCAAGATCCTGTTCTTCGTCTTCATCGTGATGGCAGTGATCACGTTTGTGATGGGACTTATCAAGAAATAGTCCTTGGAACGTGTTTACGATCTTGCAGACTTCGCACAGACAGTAACCCTGTGCATTGCTTCATGCATTGCGCAATCTGGTGAGATTCGCCATCATCTGACTTCTGAGGTTTCTTGCAGAAGTTGTTCCATTCATTGCAACTGTCGCCTTGTGCGACAGTGTGTTTTCAGGGAGTTAAAACAATGAACCAACAAGATAAAAACGCCAGCACAGCAGTAGAAGACATCAAGACTGATGTCAAAAATGCCGCAGCCGATGTCGCAGACACTACCAAGCATGCGGCTCACAAGGCAGCGGATATTGCCGGGGATGCATTCGACTCCGCCAGGAGCTCGGCGAGAAAAGTGGCAGAGACCGTCAAAGACGCCGCTGACGATGTCGCAGATACCGTCAAGCACAGCGCACGCAGTGCCCGTCGCACGGCCTCCGAAGCCATCGATCAATCCGGCCGTCACATGCGTTCGGCCGACGAAGAAGCAGACAGCCTGTTCATCGACAATCTGGCCAACCGCGCACAGGATCTTGCCGAGCGCAGCATCGACTTCTGGGCCGACAACACCTACCGTGCACGCCGCCAATTCCAGGCCACGGCCGATGCCACGACACGCTATGTGTCCGAGCAGCCAGGCCGCTCCGTGCTGATTGCCGCCGCGACCGGTGCTGCGCTGGCTACCGCGTTCTTTCTGGGCCGCTCGCGCAGGAAATAAGACGACAGCCATGCGGCAAGCGAGCATGATGCGCCGCTTTCCGCTCTCGCTTTTTCAACTGTTTCCGAAGGAAAACTCGATGTCCAAAATCATCCGTGCCATCGCCTTTGCAACTGTTACGGCAACTACCTTGCTGGCAGCAACAGGCTGCTCTGTCGCTCGCGATCAGCAATCGGTAGGCTCCTATGTAGACGACACGGCCATCACTGCTGCCGTCAAGGCCAAGATGGCTGAAGACAAGAGCGTCTCAGCCACAGCCATCAGTGTGGAAACACTCAGGGGCGTGGTGCAGTTGTCGGGCTTTGCCAAGTCCGACGCGGAAAAAGCTCGTGCTGGCGAAATCGCCCGCACCACCAAGAACGTCAGTGAAGTACGCAACAGCATCGTGGTCAAGCCCTGACAGGCTTGAGTGTCCTGCTTCGCGCCTGTACGGCACAAGCCAGCTTTCGAGCTGGCTTTTTTTCGGCAATTTCACAGCGACATGCTTCACGGCTAAAGTGCAAACATGCAAGTTTTCAACTGCGAAGCCTGCGGCCATCTGATCTACTTTGAAAGCCTGCAGTGCGTGCATTGCGGCGCAGCTCAGGCCTTTTTGCCCGATCAGTTGCGCGTGGGCATTCTGCCCTCTTCCCAAGCTTCCCGGGCCTCCGGGAAAGGCGTCGGCATGTCCCGCTACCGGGCCTGCGCACACCGCCACGATATCAGCCTATGCAATTTTGCGATCGAGGCCTCTGACCCTCATGCGCTGTGCGTATCATGCCGCCAGACGGAATGGCTACCCGACACCGGCAATCCAGCCAATCAGCTGCGCTGGGCCAAGATTGAAGTCGCCAAACGCAGACTCTACTACACACTGGCCAAGCTGGGCCTGGAAGGACCCAACACCGTCACGCCCGCTCATTTGCGCTTTTCATTGCTGGCGGATATTCCCGGGTCTGCGCCCATCATGACGGGTCATGCCAGCGGCATGATCACGCTCAATGTGGTCGAAGCCGATGACGACGAACGTGCCAAGCGCCGCCTCGCGCTGCATGAACCCTACCGCACCCTGATAGGCCATCTGCGCCACGAGTCCGGGCATTTTTATTGGGATCAATTGATAGCACATAGCGCATGGCTGGAGCCATTCAGAGCACTGTTTGGCTATGAAGGCAATGATTACAGCCAGGCACTGAAGCGGCACTACGACAAGGACCCCTTCGACACCCGATGGCGCCAGAACTTCATCAGTGCCTATGCCACCTCTCACGCATGGGAAGACTGGGCCGAAACCTGGGCCCACTATCTGCACATGGTGGACCTGATGGAAACGGCCTCCAGCTACAGCACCTGTATCACCGTGCCCGGCATCCCCAATATGGGCCCTCAATCCATCTGCAATCCGCTGGGCGCAGAGCCTGTGGATTTTGAACTCATGCAAAGTCAATGGGTGCCCCTGACCTTGCTGCACAACAGTCTCAACCGCAGCCTGGGTCACGAGGACGCCTACCCATTTGCCATCTCGGCCACAGCCTGGAACAAGCTGCGCTTTGTGCACGACCTCATTCTGGACAACCGTCAAAGATCAGCCGCGGCATCGGCCGACCGCTGACCGCCCGGCCTTTCCGACATTGTTTCTGGCCGCGTCAGTCCACTCTGCCCACCTTGGCCATCAGCCGCCCATGCACGCTTTGCGAGACAAACTTGTCCACATCTCCGTTGAGCGTTGCAATCTCGCGCACAAAGGTGGAGCTGATGAACTGGTAACGATCACTGGGTGTCAGAAAGACAGTCTCCACCTCGGGCATCAGCGTGCGATTCATGCCGGCGAGCTGGAATTCATAGTCAAAGTCCGTGACCGCACGCAGGCCGCGCACCATGGCCTTGGCACCGCGTGCCAGCACAAAGTGCGCCAACAGCCCGTCAAAGCTCTCCACTTCGACATGGGGGAACCTGGCGCAGGCCTCGCGCACCATGGCGATGCGTTCATCGAGGCTGAACAACGTCTTCTTGTGATGACCTGCGGCCACTGCCACGATGACCTTGCCAAACAGCTGTGACGCCCGGCGCACCACATCTTCATGACCCAGGGTGATGGGGTCGAAGGTTCCGGGGTAGACGGCAATCAGGTCCTGGCTCATGGCATATATCTCCTGCAGATCTTTTTTAGAGTGGAGGCAGCTGCTGCGACGCAGCATGAAAATGCATTATGCATGGATGCACCTCGGCTGCCATCTCATAAAAAAAAGAGCTGCTGACGCTCTATCTTCAAGCGTCGACAGCTCTTATATCAGTAGCAGACTTACTGTTTTTTCAGCAGGTGTGCATGCACTGCACCGGCCTTGAGGTAACGGTGCAATTCCAGTCCCAGCTCCAGGCAGCGCTCTTCGGACCAGGCCTCCGGTGCTTCCAGATAGATATAGCCGCCATCATTGAGAGCGTCCATCGCAGCCTTCAGAGCAGGCTCGAACAGATCCAGCTGCTCGAACGGCGGATCGAGCAGAACCAGATCCTGGCCCGTCACGGTCTTCAGGCAGCTCAGCGCATCACCGCGCTGGATCTTGAGCATCCTGGCATCCAGCTTTTGCTGCAGACGCTGCAACTGCTGCACCAGAGCCGCATCCTGCTCATTCATGATGACGCTGGTGGCACCACGTGAAGCAGCTTCCAGACCCAGAGCCCCCGTGCCGCTGAAGGCATCCAGCACTTTCCAGTTGGTCAGATCCTGGCCCAGCCAGTTGAACAGGGTTTCGCGCACACGGTCTGGCGTAGGGCGCAAGCCCGGCTTCTGGGCCACGGCCAGACGCGTGCGGCGCCACTGGCCGCCGATGATGCGGATCTCGCCCGCACCGGTGGCTGCGCCAGCAGCAGGCTTGGCACCGGGGCGGCCAGGCTTGAGCGCAGCCGACTCCTGAGCCTTGCGCTCGGCCTCGTGAATCATCTTGTCCAGCGCCTTGCGGCCCGCGGGGGTATGCAGCTTGATGGCACTGCGGCTCATGGTTTGGCTCCCAAAGTCACGGTCACCATGCGTTCAGGCTGAACCATGCGCTGCATGGCTTCCTTTACGTCCTTGGTGGTCAGAGCCTGAACACGTTCGGTCCAGTGCTCCAGGTAGTCGAGTGGCAAGCCGTTCCAGGCAATATTGGCCACATTGCCCAGCAGCTTGCGGTTGCTGTCGATACGCAGCGCAAAGCCGCCAATCAGGTTGTCCTTGGCCGCTTTGAGTTCCTTCTCGGTCGGACCTTCGGCAATGAATTTGCGCAGCACTTCCTGCGAAACCTTGAGCGCCTCGGCCGCCTGGTCGGGGCGGGTCTGCAGACCGATCACGAAAGCACCACGATCCAACCCGGGCGAGAAGTCGCTGGAGACACCATAGGTCAGCCCCCGCTTCTCACGCACCTCTTCCATCAGGCGCGAGGTAAAGCCTCCGCCGCCCAGGATATGGTTGCCCAGCATCACGGCCAGAAAATCGGGGCTGTTACGTGCAATGCCGGGCTGGCCAATGATGACCTGGGCCTGAGCCGACTCGAACGGAATGTTCTCGACCTTGGCCTCCTTCAGGTCCTGCACCTTGGCCACCTCGGGCAGCGGCGGGCAATCATTGCCGTTGGCGGCCTGCAGCGGGCCCAGCAGCTGCTTGACCATGGTATCGGCCTGCTGGCGACTGACTGCCCCCACCACGCTGACCTTGGCACGACAGGCCGCGATCAGCTTGCGGTGAAAGTCCTGCATGTCCGAGATATCGATTTTTGCCAGGCTGTCCACCGTGGTCTGATAGCCATAAGGCGAGCTGCCGAAGACACCGGCGCGGAAAGCCTTGGATGCCACGGTTCCGGGGCGGGTATCGGCCTCCTTGATGGACGCCGCCCAGCGCTCGCGGTCACGCTGCCACACGGCCTCGGGCCAGCTGGGTGTGGCCAACTGACGAGCAGCCAGAGCCACGGCTTTTTGCAACAGATCGGGTTGGGTCAGCGAGCGCAGACCATAGGTAAAGCTGTCCCGGCCTGCGCTGGCGCCAAAACTGGCACCCAGATCGGCCCAGGCCTGGCCCAGTCCATTTTCATCAAGCGCAGGTGCGTCACCAGCTGCCTTGATGCCCTTGGACGCCATCATGGCCACGGCCGCAGCCAGGCCAGCTTTGCCCTCAGGATCACGGCGGCTGCCTGCGTCAAAGTCCAGTTGCACATCCACCATGGGAATGCCAGGACTTTGCACCAGCCAGACCTGAGCGCCGCTGGGCTGGGTCCAGTGCTCAATCGGCAGCAAAGCCCAGGCAGATTGAGTCAAAAATCCTAATCCAGCGCTTGCCACAAAAGCACCAGCAGCTATCTTTTTCATAGTTTTCATAAGGTGTAACCTCAAGATTGCGCAGCGCAACACACTGTATGCAATGCACAAAACTGGCGCACTTCAAGCGAAGGACAGCGAGCAAGGGCCGCCCCGCAGCAAAGCTGTCGTCTCCCTCCCTTAGCACGAAGTGCGTAGAGAGAGGGGGAAGGCGCGAAGCGACTCAGGGGGTGCATCAATGTACCGATCCACCGGTATCCGCCTTGCCCGACATGGGACGGGCCTTGCTGCCCTCAGGCAAGGGCTGGGGCACCAACGTGCCAACGGTCAGCTGGTCATCGCCAAAATACCTGGCAGCAACGGCCTTGACGTCATCCGAGCTGATTTTTTTCAACTCGGCCAGCAGCTTGTCTTCCGCATCCAGCGGCATGCCCTGTATCCAGTAATTGCCCAGGTTCTGCGCCTGCCCCATGACGGAATCACGCTCATAGACGTTGGAAGCCATCCACTGCGTCTTCACACGTTCCAGCTCATCGGCCTGCACGCCTTCCTGGGCGATCTTCTGGATCTGGGCACGCAGGGCCGCTTCCACATCAGCAGCCGTCTTACCCTTGGCGGGTACGCCCGTCAGCATGAACAGGCTGGGCCCACGGCCCATGATGGAGGCCGAGCTGCCCGCACTGTCGGCCACGCGGCCATTGGCCTGGCCTTCCCCCTGCACCAGAGCGCGCTCCAGGCGAGCCCCGTCATAGCCGTCCAGCACGGCGGACAGCACCAGCAGCGCCAGCGCATCCTTATCGTCGGCCTGCAGCTTCTCGACATGGTTCAGCGTCGGCACGCGATAGGCCATGGCGATAAAGGCCTGCTCTGCAGGCTGCTTGACCTCGATGCGGCGCACGCCGATCTGCTTGGGCTCCAGCTGTGGTTTGCGTTCAGGCACGACACTGCCAGGAATGCTGCCGTAGTATTTTTCGGCCCAGGCGCGTACCTGAGCCACGTTGACGTCACCGACCACCACCACTGCCGCATTGGCCGGCACATACCAGCGCTTGTGGAAGTTGCGCACATCATCCGGCTTCATGGCGTCCAGATCATTCATCCAGCCCACTACGGGGTGATGGTAGGGCGAGGCCATAAAGGTCGCCGCCGTCAATTGCTCCATCAGCACGGCACGTGGCTGATCGTCGGTGCGCATGCGGCGCTCTTCCTTGATGACCTCGATTTCCTTTTTGAACTCGGCGTCAGGCCACTGGTTGTTGGCAAAGCGGTCTGACTCCAGCTTCATCACGTCCTCCAGTCGACTGGATGGAATCTGCTGGTAGTAGCCGGTGTAGTCACGCCAGGTGAAGGCGTTTTCCTGACCGCCCAACGCAGCCACGCGACGCGAGAAGTCACCGGGTTTGACGGTCTTGGAGCCCTTGAACATCATGTGCTCCAGCGCATGGGCCACGCCGGTGACGCCATTGATTTCGTCCATGGAGCCCACACGTACCCAAACCATGTGCACGGCCGTGGGCGCACGCCGGTCTGGCTGCACAATCAGCTGCATGCCGTTCTTCAGCGTGAACTGTTGCACGGCCGGTGCGACTTGCGCGGCTGCGGCAGGCACAGGTTGCGAGGATACGCCCGGCGCAGCCAAGGCTGCCCCAGCGCTCAAACAGGCCATTAAGCCCAGTACAGGGAGTGCGCGTACATGTTTCATAGAATGATGTGATTCTAAAAACCCGCCAATGTTCAGTTTTTTCAAGAAAAAGCCCAGTCCGCCCGATGTGGTGGACACCACGCCCGCAGCAGAGACAGCTGCGGCGCCCGCTCCTGCCGTCCCGGCCAAGCCGGAGCCACAGGATACGCCTGCAGTGCCTGCCGAAAATGGCAGCGGCTCATGGTGGCGCAAGCCTTTTGGCGGCGGGTCGACCGCCAAGCATACCGAAAGCCAGCCAGCCACTCAGGATT
This sequence comes from Comamonas sp., assembly GCA_031277805.1. Taxonomy (GTDB): domain Bacteria; phylum Pseudomonadota; class Gammaproteobacteria; order Burkholderiales; family Burkholderiaceae_C; genus Comamonas. The sequence goes on from JAITLR010000009.1 coordinate 385,908, forward strand.
TTGTAGCAGCTCCCGAGCCTACCGCAAAGCCGGGAGCGGAAAACAACCGCCAAAGCTGGATGGAGCGCCTCAAAGCCGGCCTGCGCAAGACCGGCTCCAGCATCGCCACGGTCTTCACCGGCACGCAGATCAACGACGCGTTGTATGAAGAGCTGGAAGATGCACTGCTGATGGCCGACACCGGCGTCAAGGCCACCGAGCATCTGCTGGCCGACCTCAAGCGCCGCGTCAAGGAGAGCAAGACCACCGACCCCGCCGCCGTCAAGGCGCTGCTGGCCGATGCCCTGGCCGACCTGCTCCAGCCGCTGGAAAAGCCGCTGACGATTGGCGAGCACCAGCCCACCGTCATCATGGTGGCCGGCGTCAACGGCGCGGGCAAGACCACGTCGATCGGCAAGCTCACCAAGCATCTGGCCGACAGCGGCCAGACCGTGCTGCTGGCCGCTGCCGACACCTTCCGCGCTGCCGCGCGTGAGCAGCTGGGCGTCTGGGCCAACCGCAACACCGTGGAAATCATCAGCCAGGAAGGCGGCGACCCCGCTGCCGTGAGCTTTGATGCCGTCTCCGCCGGCAAGGCTCGCAAGAAAGACGTGGTGCTGGTCGATACCGCGGGCCGCCTGCCCACGCAGCTGCACCTGATGGAAGAGCTCAAGAAGATCAAGCGCGTGGTGAGCAAGGCCGACGGCACGGCGCCGCACGAAGTGCTGCTGGTCATCGACGGCAACACCGGCCAGAACGCCCTGACCCAGGTGCGTGCATTCGACGATGCGCTGCAGCTGACAGGCCTGGTGGTCACCAAGCTCGACGGCACGGCCAAGGGCGGCGTGCTGGCGGCCATTGCGCAGGAGCGCCCCATTCCCGTCTATTTCATCGGCGTGGGCGAGAAGATCGAAGATCTGGAAACCTTCAGCGCCAAGGAATTTGCCCAGGCGCTGCTATCCTGATCCGCTACTCAAACCATAGCTGCCAGCGCTGGATTCTTCATGAATTCAGATACTTTCAGCCATCAAACCTATCAAAGGAGCGCGCAAGGCGCTCCTTTTTTATTCAGACCTGCAATTGCTGCCTGAGCCATTTGGCGTAATCGCCCAGGCAGAGTTCGGTACGCATGGTGATTTGCGGCACCTCGTAGCCATGCTGCTTGCGCAAAAGTCCGGTCAGTTGTGACAGGACCTCGGGCAGGGTCTTGCAGACCAGCCGCCATTCGGGCGTGGCCTGCAGCACGCCATCCCATTCGTAGTAGGAGGTGATGCTTTCCGTCTGCACGCAGGCCGCCACGCGGGCGGCGACCAGCGCACGGGCCAGATCATCGGCTTCAGCCGCATGGGCCACGGTGGTGGTCACCACGCACAGCGTGGTCCACTGACTGTCCTGGAGGGGATCTTTGGAGCTCATGGCCGATCAGTCTAGGTCAGTCCCCCTTGGCCCATGCAAGCCTTACACCCGCAGCGGTGCAGGATTTTCACGCCGGATACAGGCCCAGTTGCCGGGCCCGCAGCCGGGCCAACCCCAGCAGGGCATCGGTAGATGGCGTGGCCACGCCGCACAGAATGCCCATCTCGCGCACTGCGCCCACCAGGGCATCCAGCTCCACGGGCTTGCCCGCTTCCACATCCTGCAGCATGGAGGTCTTGAAGCTGCCCAGCTTGAGCGTGACCTGATGCCTGTCCTGCGGCGTATCGGCAATCGGCAGGCCGATGCGTGCGCCGATTTCCTTGGCTTCCAGCATGACCGAGGTGATGAAGCCGCGCACCAGCTCGTCGCCCAGAATTTTGTCCGTGGTCGCGCCCGTGATGGCACTGACCGGGTTCATGGTCATATTGCCCCAGAGCTTGTACCAGGCATCGCGCTGGATATTGTCCGAGACCTTGGCCTCCAGGCCACCCGCACGCAGCAACTCGGCCAGCGCGAGCAGACGCTCGGTGGACGCATCGCCGGGCAGCGCCATGGGCTCACCCACGATGATGCTGTTGCCGAAATGGCGGCGCACCACGCCGGGCGCATCGAGAGAGCAGCTGGCATGAACCACCGAACCTATCACCTGCGTGGTGGGTATGGCCTGGGCGATCTCGCCCTGCGGGTCCACGGTCTTGAGCTGCAGGCCACGCAGGCTGGCGTCCACCCCACCGGCCAAAAACCACCAGGGCACACCGTTCATGGCCGTGAGCACCAGCGTCTGCGGGCCGATCAGCGGCGCAATACGGCGCGCCACCTCGGGCATGGCTGGCGCCTTGACGGCGATCACCACTACATCCTGCACGCCCAGTGCCGCCGGGTCCTCTTCCGCCCTCAGTGCCACGGTTTCGCGCATATCGCCATGCACCAGCGTCAGGCCCTGGCTGCGCAACGCAGCCAGCGTTTCGCCGCGTGCCACGGCAGCAAGTTCACAGCCAGCCTTGGCCAGAGCCACACCCAGCCAGCCGCCAATGGCGCCGGCACCGTAGATACATGCTTTTTTCAGAGTCATTTCACAGATCCAGATAGCTGCTGTCGATGCGGTTCACACGCCGCACCAGATGGTCGAACACATCGCGCGGGCCGCCATGGTCGTCGTTGAAGGTCAGAGAGTCGGCATTGCAGCGCGCTGCCGTAGCCTCGTCAATCATGCGCGGCGCGCCCATGGAGAGCGTGGCCAGCTGCACCTCACAGGCGCGCTGCAGCGCCCACAGCACGGCCAAGGCCTGAGGCAGACTGCTGCCCCAGCTCAGCAGACCATGGTTGCGCAGAATCACAGCCTTGCGTCCGCCCATGCTTTGCAGCAGCCTGGGGCCCTCATCGGCATGAATGGTAATGCCCTCGAAGTCGTGGTACGCCACCATGCCGTGCAGCTGCGCGCTGTAGAAATTGCTCTGACTCAACCCGTCCTGCAGGCAGGCCACGCCCATGCCTGCCGTGGTGTGGGTGTGCATCACGCAATGCGCGTCTTCCAGCCCGTCATGGATGGCGGCATGCACCACAAAGCCCGCGGGATTGACCGGATGGTCAGCATGCCCGACCACCTCGCCGCGTACATTGATGCGCACCAGATTGCTGGCCGTGACCTCGCTGTAGTGCAGGCCGAAGGGGTTGATCAGGAACTGCTTTTCCCCGCCGGTCACGCTGTCCGGCAGGCGCACGGTGATGTGGTTGTAGATCAGCTCATCCCAGCCCAGCATGGCAAAGATGCGGTAGCAGGCCGCCAGCTCGCGACGGGCTGCAATTTCATCGGGGTGCATGTGCAAATCTCCGTGGTTTTCATCAAAAAGAGAGCATTCAGCGCTTGATGGTCAAGCGTTTGATGGCGATATGGCTTGAAATGCAGACTGGCGCAGCTGCGGTGCGCGGGCGTCAATGTCCTCGGCCGCCTGCATCAGCTTGGCGATGATGGCGGTCAGCGCCTCACGCTCCTGGGCACTCAATGCATTGAGCAATGCCGCCTGAAACGGTCTGGCCTGCCTGAGCACCTGCTCGAAATTGAGCAGTCCTTCCTCGCTCAGGCTCAGCAGATGGCGGCGCGCATGTTGCGGATCGGGGCGGCGCAGCACCCAGCGGCGATCTATCAAGGGTTGCAGGCTGCGGCTGATCTGCGCCTTGTCCATCAGGCTGATACGGGCCAGCGCCCCCGCATGGGTTTCACCATGCTGCTGCAACAGGCCCATGAGCCGCCATTCCGTCAGCCCCACGGGCGTGACCGGCGCGATGTAGTGTCTTGTGACCTGAGTCTGCAGCGCATTGGCCAACGCCATGAGCTTGAAGGTCAGAAACTCGTCCAGCGGCAGGGTCTGACTGCAGACAGGTTCGTCGACAGATCGGTGCAGCAAAGAGGTTGGCATGGTTTTTTCACCTTGTGCAGTCACCAGAGCGGCATCGCCCAAGTGATTCACCTGTGTATCAATGCTGCGCATCTTTGCCTATTGTTGATACATCAACATCCGTATCAACCCGAGGAACACGGGAGACTGTTCACAGCGGACATCTCCGCCCTGCACCAGACAATGGCCCGTGCTCCATGGCAGTTGTGTCTTGAAGTGGCCCGGCGACAAAAAAGCCGGCTGGATGTAATACCCAGCCGGCTTCTTGGTGAAGTGGAAATCAGCTCAGTTGACGGATCGGCAGCGCCCTCACCCGCTTGCCTGTCGCCGCAAACACCGCGTTCGCCAGTGCCGGAGCCACTGCGGGCAGCGGCGGTTCGCCCACGCCACCGGGCGGCACCTCCAGGCTGTCACCCACCAGATGCGTGCGGATGGCGCCAGGCTGCTGGGCATGGCGTAGCACCTCGTAGTCATGGAAGTTGCTTTGCCTGACTCGCCCTTTCTCGAAAGTGATTTCGCTGCTCATGGCCAGGCTCAGGCCCATGATGACGCCGCCTTCCATCTGCGCACGAATGCGCTCGGGGTTGATCTGCGGGCCGCAGTCCAGTGCGGTATCGACGGCAACTACCTTCACCTCGCCCTTGTCATCGACGGCAACTTCCACCACCACGGCCGAATAGCTCATGAAGCTATAGCAAAAAGCCAGCCCCAGGCCATGACCCTTGGTTAGTTTCCGGCCCCATCCGGCACCGCGCGTGGCCGCCTCGATCACCGCGCGCAAGCGTCCCGTGTCATAGGGGTAAACCGTGGGCGATTCGCTGTAGTTCCAGCCATCGCCCAGATCCTTCTCCGGGTTCAGCTGGCGTGCCGGACCGATCAGATCCAGCGCGTACTGCCTGTGGTCCTTGCCCGCACGGTGAGCCAGCTCGGCAATAAAGCACTGGGCCGCAAACGCATGCGGAATGTTGTAGACCGAACGGAACCAGCCGATGCGGGTATGGGCCTCGACCTCGGCCGTCTCTATGCGCACATTCGGGATCCGGTAGGGCATGTTGATGGCCCCCATGCCCATTTCCATGCCGCTTTGCCCCTTGGCACCTTCCTGAAACAGCGAAGCAATCGTGGGCGCAGCCGAGCGGTGCAGCCAGGTCAGAGGCATGCCCTTGCCGTCCAGCACGGCCTCCAGCCGGTCAGCCGCCACCGCGTGATAGAAGTCGTGCTGGATATCGTCGTCGCGCGTCCACACCACCTTGACGGGAGTGCCCGGCATGGACTGGGCGATCAGGGCAGCCTCCACCGCAAAATCGGGCTTGGACTTGCGACCGAAAGCACCACCCAGCAGCAGCACATTCACCGTGACCTGTTCGAGCTTCATGCCCAGAAAACCAGCCACCAGTTTTTTGCAGGTTTCGGGGTCTTGCACCGAAGTCCAGATCTCGCAGCGGCTCTTGTCTGCCGCTACCAGCGCCGTGGCCGCAGGCGGCTCCATGGACGCATGGGCCAGATGGGGTACGTAGTAATCGGCAGCGACCAGGTTCTTGTCACCAGCCGTTTTCATCACGGCTTCGATATCACCGTTGCTGCGCATCAGCTTGCCCGGGTTGACTGCGGCTTTTTCCAGCAGCTTGCGGTACTCGCCCGAGTCATAGCTGGCATGCGGTCCTTCATCCCAGTCCAGCTCCAGCGCCTGACGGCCTTGCATGGCGGCCCAGGTGTTGCTGGCCACCACAGCCACGCCGCCCAGCGGCTGAAAGGCAGGAGCCCCTTTGTAAGCGGGGATTTCCAGCAGCTTCTTCACTCCGGCCACCTGCAGGGCTTTCTCGCCCTTGAAGCTGCGCAGCCTGGCGCCCAGCACCGCAGGGCGGGCGACGACGGCGTAGACCATGCCGGGCATATGCTGATCCATGCCGTAGACCGCCTTGCCCTGGCCGATATCGGCCAGATCCACCGCAGGCGTCTTGCCCTTGCCGATATAGCGGAAGTCCGCTTTCTTCTTGAGCCGCAGCTGATCGCCCATGGGTACAGCCTGCTTGGCGGCATCGGCGGCCAGCTCGCCAAAGCCCAGGCGCTTGCCGCTGGCGATGTGGATCACCTCATGCTGCACGGCCTTGACCTGAGCCACAGGCACGGCCCAGCGCGCTGCGGCTGCGGCCTCCAGCATCTGGCGCGCCGCCGCGCCCACACGGCGCATGGGCATGAGAAAGTGGCGCATGCTGCGCGAGCCATCCACATTCTGGTTGCCGTACTTGGCCTCATCGGCCACGGCCTGCGTGATGGTCACGCGATCCCAGCGCGCCTCCATCTCGTCGGCCACGACCATGGGCAGGCTGGTGCGCACACCGGTACCCATCTCCGCGCGGTGAGCCACGATGGTTACCTGCCCGCTGGGTGCGATGCTGACAAAGACCAGCGGGTTGTCCACCGTGCCACCGGGCATGGAGTCCGCGCCGTATTTCTTGGCCTCCTTCGTCGCATCCTGGGCATATACCAGACCACTGCTGCTCACGCCCAGCGTGAAGACCAGGCCGGCACCGCTTTGCAGCAGCTGACGGCGGGAGATTTCCGGGGAAGTCATCGTGCTGTGCATCACTTCACTCCTTGCAGGCGCTGTGCAGCCAGCTTCACGGCCGCATGAATACGCGGATAGGTGCCGCAGCGACAGATATTGCCGCTCATGGCTTCGTCAATCTGCTTGTCCGAGGGCTTGGGATTGCTATTGAGCAAGCCTACCGCCGTCATGATCTGGCCGGCCTGGCAATAGCCGCACTGAGCCACGCCCAACTCCACCCAGGCCGACTGCACGGCCTGCCCCACGCGGTCGCCGCTCATGGCTTCGATCGTGGTGATGCTTTTGCCTGCCGCTGCAGAAATCGGCGTGCTGCAGGAGCGTATGGGCTGCCCATCCAGATGCACAGTACAGGCACCGCACAAAGCCATGCCGCAACCAAACTTGGTGCCGCACATACCCAGCTCGTCGCGCAACACCCAGAGCAAAGGCGTTTCCTGCACCGCCTCGGCCGTCCGGGCCTGGCCGTTGATCTTCAGATTCATCGTCATGTGGGGTTTCCTTGAGTCGTGGCGGGTACTTGAGCATACAAACTCTCCGCCAGGCGTACACCCGCCAAAGCGACAAGCCGCCATCTCCAGCATTAAAAAAGGCACCCCACGCTTTCCACTGCGCGTGGTTCGCTGTCCCTTCTAGAGGACCTAGGCGGCCCCCGGCGTTCTTATTTTGAGGCGGCCCGGCGATAAAAAAAGCTGCTGGCGCTTATGGGCAAAGCGCCAGCAGCTCTCAAATCAATAGTCACCGGTCGTTGCTGCCTTGAGCTATCCTGCCGCCAATCCCTCGGGGGAAAATCCTGGTGCTACAGGCCTGCCTCCCAAGACTGAATTATGCAAGCAGCTATTCAAACAATAGCAACCTGTGCGGGCCATATTGACAGGCATGCATGGCGCCGCAGCCAGCGCCACTCACTTACGATAGGTAGCAGTTTCTTCCGCCTTTCCCTATGTCCTCTCAAAACCTGCACCCTCTGGTCCGCGTCCGTACCGTCACCGCCTTCATCAAACTGCCTAGGGATCCGCAACAGTGGCAACAGGTTCTGGCCCAAGCCAAACGCCAGTGCGACCGCCTGGCCGATGCACTGGAGCAGCACGCGGGCTATGCCGTGCAATCCATCCGCTTGGTCAGCAACCCTTTTGGCGAATACCTGGATACCCGCAGCATAGACAGCGCCCAACAGGGCCTGGCTTGCATCACCGCACTTCTGTCCCGGATCAACACTGGCACGCGCCGTATCCGCTTTGCCATTGGAGAGGCGCGGAGCAGCGAAGAGATTGCACTGCTGCCCGAGCTGATTGCCAGCCATGGCGACCTATGCAATGCCTGTGTGAATGTCGAACTTGATGCCAATGGCTATCTGGCAGACGAGCTGCTGCAAGCCAGCGTGCAAGCCGTGCAGCAGATCGCCCTGTGCACGCCGCGCGGCGAAGGCAATTTCAACTTCACTGTCAACTTCAACTGCGCCAGCGGCATCCCCTACTTCCCCGCCGGCTATCACCGTGGAGAGCTGGATCAGCAACTGGTACTGGGCCTGGAAACCCCGGATCTGCTGGTCGATGTGCTGCAGGCCCTGCAGCCCGAGCGCGAATCCCTGCCCCATGCCGCCTGGATGGCCCGCGCCGCACAGGCGCTGGGCGATGCGCTGAACGCCCACACCCAGCGCATCAGCGACTGCGTAGCGGCTACCGCCCTCGATGAGGGCTGGCACGTCACAGGCCTGGACACCTCGGCCGCACCGTCCAAGTCCTGCGCATCCATGGTACAGGTCTATCAGTTGCTGGGCGTGCCGTTTTTCGGTGCCTCGGGCACGGTGGAAGCCTCTGCCCTGCTGACGCGCGTGTTCAAGTCCGTGCAGCACATGTCCCAGATCGGCTTCAGCGGCCTGATGCTGGCCGTGACCGAAGACTCCGGTCTGGCCCAGGCCACGCAGGACGGCCAGTTCGACATCCGCGCCCTGTTGACCTATAGCAGCGTCTGCGGCATCGGCCTGGACACCGTGCCCGTGCCTGGCGACGCCAGCGCCGACCAGATTGCCGCCGTCATGCGTGACACCGGCACCATGGCATTCCGCCTGAAAAAACCTCTGACCGTGCGCCTGTTCCCCGTACCCGGCCTCAAGGCCGGCGATATCACGGCGTTTGAAAGTACAGACCTGTGCAATTGCGCCGTGCTGGATCTGCCGTGATCAGTCACCCTGCCTGGGCTGAATGTTGAGGGCATAGATCTCGCTCATGGGCAGCGGCCGGCGGTCGCTGGTTGCCACGCTGCCCTGCGACGTCCAGAGAAACGGATAGAAGCCAAAGCCCTGGTCGGGCGCCAGCGCCAGCACATCCTGCTCCCAGCCCTGCCAGCGCAGGTCTGCATAGAATTCCGTCAAGCGCTCACTCAGTGCCCACTGCACAAAATCCGAGTAACCGACTTCCAGCGCCTCCCACTGCAGCGTATCGGGCGCCAGATAGTAAAGAGCGCCAGGATCATCGCCAAGGCCGCCGCCGTTGATGGCGAAAAAGCCGCCAACGGCGTCATCGGCCACCAGCAAAAAGCCCTCTGCGCGCCCCTGGTTCCAGTTCTGCAGATTGCGCGGCAGGCGCTCATGACCCGAGCCCAGAATGCGCAACCAGCCGTGGTCGACCAAAATCCCGCCCGTCTCATGCGCGATCGCCCCCATGGGCGAGCGTGTGGTGACTTGCAGGCCCAGCAGCACCTCGTCGGCCTGAGCCGAAGGCTGCAGCAACTCAACCGGACGCCGAGCCTGGGCAAGCCATTGCCTGATCATGGGCATGGCGGGCTCCGTTGTGGAAATCAGCTCCGGCAGACTGCGCATGTAGAACTTTCACTGTTGAGATGCATCAAATGCTAGGGCATTGGGCAGGCCGTCCTGCCGAATCCCGTCAGCCGCTGTAAAAATACGTTGCAGTGCAACATTTACACTGACAGTTCCCTCTGTGAAGCACCTACAAAAACCCGGGGAACTTTGCCTTTAGCACTCTCTCTAACGGAGTGCTAATATGAAGATCATGGAAGAAAGGAAAGCTGCAATGAAATCTGCCACCGGCTCCATTGCTACAGCCTTGGCACCCACGAACCCCTGGGCTCTGGTGCCACCGCTTGGCAACCTGGATGCCTATATCTCGGCTGCAAACCGTCTGCCAATGCTCACCCAAGAGGAAGAGCAGGAGTACGCGCGCAAGCTCAAGGAACACAATGATCTGGACGCTGCAGGGCGTCTGGTGATGTCTCATCTGCGTCTGGTCGTATCCATTTCCCGCCAGTACCTGGGCTATGGTCTGCCCCATGGCGACCTGATCCAGGAAGGCAATGTGGGTCTGATGAAGGCCGTCAAGCGCTTCGACCCCGATCAGGGCGTGCGTCTGGTGAGCTACGCCATGCACTGGATCAAGGCCGAGATCCACGAATACATTCTGAAGAACTGGCGCATGGTCAAGGTCGCCACGACCAAGGCCCAGCGCAAGCTGTTCTTCAATCTGCGCTCGATGAAGCATGACATGAAGTCCAATGCCGCCATGGCTGACGACGATGTGGTCATGCGAGAAACGCTGACTGCCCACGAGATTGACGCCATGGCTGCAAAGCTCAACGTCAAGCGTGAGGAAGTCATCGAGATGGAAACCCGCCTGTCGGGTGGCGATGTGCTGCTGGACCCTTCGCCCAGCGATGATGGCGAGCAGGCCTATGGCCCCATCGCCTATCTGGCCGACGCCAACCACGAACCCACGGCCATGATCGAGTCGCGCCAGCGCGACCAACTGGCTACCGATGGCCTGTCCATGGCCCTTGAGGGCCTGGATGATCGCAGCCGCCGCATCGTGGAAGAGCGCTGGCTCAAGGTCAACGACGATGGCTCCGGTGGCATGACGCTGCACGAGCTGGCTGCCGAATATGGCGTGAGCGCCGAGCGCATTCGCCAGATCGAAGTGGCAGCCATGAAAAAGATGAAAAAAGCGCTGGCCGAGTTCGCGTAAACGCCAGCTTGCGCATACACGCCTAAAAAGGCTGAAATGCTGAACCTCAAACCCGGATAATTTCCGGGTTTTTTATTTTCTGGCGCGATCTTGCATCGATGTCGCACCGGATATTCGCATTCAAAAGAGAGACTTTCCATGCCCATGCATACATTGCGCACTTTGAAAAATCTGTCCCGACGCAGCCTGGTCACCGCGGGCGCGGCCTTGATGGCAGCCGGCCTGGCACCTGCCGCCATGGCAGCCGACAACTGGCCCGACAAGCCCCTGCACCTGATCGTGGGCTTTCCCGCAGGCTCCTCGCCGGACCTGACGGCCCGCGCTCTGGCCGAGCCTCTGGAAAAGAAACTGGGCCAGACCATCATCGTGGAAAACCGCGTGGGCGCGGGCGGCAATATCGCCGGTGAATATGTGGCCAAGGCCGACGGCTACACCTTCAGCGTGATGATCAACGGCAATATGACCATTGCCAAGCTGCTCAATCCCTCGGTGCGCTATGACCCTGTCAAGGACCTGCAGCCCGTGAGCCTGATTGGCGTGGCTCCTCTGGTGCTGGTGGCGCCGGCCTCGGCCCCTCAGGGCAAGGCTTTTATCGAGGCAGCCTCCAAGGCGGGCGACAAGTGGAGCTATGGCTCGCCCGGCGTGGGCACCGTGGGCCATCTGGGCATGGAACTGCTCAAGAGCCGCTCGGCCATCAAGGCCGTGCATGTACCCTATACCGGCTATCCCCAGGTCTTCAATGGCATCCAGGGCGGCGATCTGCAACTGTCCATGCTGCCGCCCGCTCTGGCCATGGCCCAGATTCAGGCTGGCAAGCTGCACGGCATTGGCGTGACTTCGGCTGCCCGCAGCCCACTGGCCCCCGGCCTGCCCAGCCTCAAGGACCTGGGCATCAACAACTTTGACCTGGAAATCTGGAACGCCGTGGCCGCGCCCAAGTCCATGCCCAAGGCCCATGTGGAGAAGCTGGCCGCCGCCGTAAGCGACATCGTGCGCACGCCGGAGATGCGCCAGAAGCTGTCCATGCAGGGCTGGCAGGCTGTGGGCAGCTCGCCCGAAGGTCTGAGCAACCGCATCCAGCAGGACGTGAAAGCGCTTGGCACCATCATTCGAGAGCAGCACATCACGGCGCAGTGAAAGTCTCCCCCTGAGGGGGACAACAGCCTAGCTGCGGGGCGGCCCTTGCTCGCTGTCTCTCTGTGAGACATGCTGACTTTGGCGTCAACCACCTTCACTGATGCTCCTTTGAGTATCAGATAGAGCGACTGCTCTGTCCGCTATCATGCGCCCGGCCGGCATGCGGTTACGCTATGCCATCGGGCGCATTGCTTTATCTGGCTGCGTCCATTGTTTACGGAGCCTTCATGGACGCGGGAACCTGGTTTACTCAGCTCAATGCCTGGCAGGTCATGGCTTTGGGCCTGGTCTTTTTCGGTGGAATCTATGTGCTTGGTGCTCTGGCCATGCTGGGGCTGACACGCACCCTGGCCCGCTTTGGCATCGGCAGGCCGCTGGATACACGTCCGCTCAAACCCGATCAGTTGCAGCGCGAATGGCGCCAGTCGTTTCATTCAGTCCTGATCTTCGGCACCGGCATGATCGTTCCCTGGGGCTTTCTGCAACTGGGTTGGGCTCATCTCTCGCCCACAGCCAGTACAGGCCGTATCGCACTGGAGATCTTTGCGCTGCTGATCTGGAACGATGTGCACTTCTGGATCAACCACCGGCTGCTGCATACGCGCCGACTGGTGCGCTACCACGGCGACCACCATCGCTCCGTCGTGACCACTCCCTGGTCCACCTATAGCTTTCACCCCATCGAGGCGCTGATGCTGGGCAACATCATCCTGCTGCCCATGGTGGTGCATGACTTCTACTTCTGGTCGCTGGCATCCGTGCCCGTGCTGAGCCTGATCCTCAACCTCATCGGTCATTCCAACTGGGATTTTTTCCCCAAGGTATCCAACACCCACCCCCTGGCCGCCAGCCGCCGCCACCACCTGCACCATGCACGGCCCGCAGGGAACTATGGCTTTGCGCTGGCCTTCATGGACCAGATCATGGGCACCAGGGTCAAGACCGATTCCAGCCAAACACCCGGCCACTGAATGCGAAAACACCCCAGCCAGGTCTTGCTGCCGTGCCTACGCCATTGGCGTGACTGGCAATCCGTGTTCTATATGCTTGTGCTGCCGCTGATTGTCTGGTGGCAGTGGACACATGGCTTCAATTTCGTTCTTTACGGCATCGAGCTGTTCCTGACGCTGGGCGTGGGCGTGATTCACCACAACCATACCCATGTGCGCATGTGGTGGGGCCGCTGGACCAACCGCGCCACCGACTACTGGCTGACGCTGCTGCAAGGTCATCCGACCTTTGTGTTCTGGCCCGCCCATGTGGCCAATCACCATCGCTTTCGCCATGGGCCCAAAGACATCGCGCGCACCTACCGACCCGAGTTTGGCGGCGATACCAACCACCTCTGGGGCTATCTGATTCACCCGGTTCAGGCGGGCCTCAAGCTCTATCCGCTGTTCTTTCGCTGGCTGAACAATCTGCGCCTTCACTGGCCGGGCGCGTTTCGCTACTGCATGGGGCAATACGCGCTGTGGCTGTCCAGCTGGGGATTTTTTCTGTGGCTGGACTGGCAGAAAGCACTGCTCTTCATCATCGTGCCGCAACTGCACGGACTGCACTGGCTGCTGGCCACCAACTACCTGCAGCATGCTCATGCCGACGGCAGGCCGCTCTCCAGAGCGCAGCGCAATACTCCGGGTATCGAGCTGAACTACGCGCGCAACTTCGAGGGTCTGGTCAACCCCCTGCTTTTTAATATTGGCCTGCACACCGCGCACCATGAATGCCCGCATGCACATTGGTCCGAACTGACCGATCTGCATGCACGCATCTACCGGCAGCGGGTCACGCCCACTCTCAACGAGGGCGGTCTGCTGCCCTATATGGGACGTGTGTATGTATTGGGTCTGATCTGGCCCGCGGCAAGAACCAAGCCGCAGATGCCACCAGATGATGTGAAATAAAAACCTGTTGAGGATGTATGCCTGTTGCCTATTCGAACGTCTATCTGCAATCTGCCGGCATGTTTCTGCCCGGCGCTCCGGTCGACAACGCCGGCATGGACGCGTTCGTTGCACCCTTGAACCGCATCTCCGAACGCATCAAGCGCCGCATCCTGGCCGAGAACGGCATTCAGACGCGCCACTACGCCATCGACGGTGAAGGCCAGACCGTCTTCAGCAACACGCAGATGGCCAAGGGCGCCATCGAACACACCCTGTCGCTGGCGGGTAAGACACTGGCCGATGTGGGCTATCTGTCCAGCGGTTCGTCAGGCGGAGACGCGCTGATGCCCGGCTTTGCCAGCATGATCCAGGGCGAGATGGCCGCACCTCCCATGGAAACCCTGTCCGTGCACGGTGTCTGCGCCGCCAGCGTGGGCGCCATGCAGGCCGCCGCCATGGCCGTGGACAGCGGCGCGCATGAGCTGGCCCTGTCCGTGGCCAGCGAAATGCCCTCTCGCCTGTTCAAGCGCTCACGCTTTGCCACGCAGGGCTATGACACCGACTTCGACGCACACTTTCTGCGCTGGATGCTTTCTGACGGTGCGGGTGCCGTGCTGCTGGGCGGCCCCAAGGCCTTGCCGCAGATGAACGGCCTGCGGCTGAAGCTCAAGTGGACGCACCAGCGCAGCTTTGCGGGTGACTATCCCGTGTGCATGCAGCTGGGCCTGACGGCCGACCGCAGCAAAAGCCATCTGGACTTCCCCGCATGGGCCGACGCAGAAGCCGCTGGCGCCCTGTCTCTGCGCCAGGACATACGCCTGCTGCCGCATCTGTTCGACGTCTGCATTCACGAATACGCCGACCTGGCGCACAAGGGCTGGGTGCCCGAACGCGGCATTGACCACTTTCTGTGCCATTACTCGTCGGAGCGCTTTATCCCCGTGGTGGACGATTTGCTGCAAAAAGCCCAGCTGGCCATCCCACGCGAACGCTGGTGGAGCAATCTTGCCTGGCGTGGCAACACGGGCGCGGCGTCGATTTTCATCATGATGTCGGAGTTTCTGCAAAAGCAGGGCAGCCACCTCAAGCCCGGCGAAACCGTGCTCTGCTTCATTCCCGAATCCGGCCGCTTCACCGCTGGCTACATGCTATGGGAAGTAGAGCTGGATGCGTCCGCCCAGCAAGCGCCAGCGGCCCATTTCCCTCATAAGACAGCAGTATCGGACACCATCGCCAATGACGCCCTGCCCGATGTCTCCACCATTGCCGCGCCGCATGACCCCGACAACGCGCCACAGCAACTGGCACCGTTGCTGACCGAACTGGCCAGCATCTGGCAGGACTACCGTTCCCGCGTCTGGCGCACGCCGCTGCTGCACCGCATTCGCACCCGCCAGTTGCAGACGGGCGACTATGTGCGCTGGATGAGCCACTGGATTCCCCAGGTTCGCGAAGGCAGCCTGTGGATGCGCGAAGGCGCTGCCTCTCTGACCGGCGACTATGCGCAACTGGCCTCGCTGATCGACCTACATGCGGGCGAAGAGCAGAACGATTTCAAGATTCTGCACAACGACTATCTGACCGCTGGTGGCACGGAAACCGATATCGCCAAGCTGCGCCGCAACCCCGGTGGCGAAGCGCTCAACGCCTATCTGCACGGGCTGGCCGCCACGCCCAACCCCATCGGACTGCTGGGCGCCATCTACATCATCGAAGGTACGGGCCAGCGCATCGTGCCCAGCCTGCTGCCACTGCTGCGCCAGGCCCTGCCGCTGCCACCCGAGGCCTTCCGCTTTCTGGAATACCACGGCGCCAATGATGAAAACCACCTGGAGCGCTGGTTGATGGCCGTGCAGATGGCCCTGGCACTGGACAGCGAAGGCACAGCCCAGCAGGCCATACTGCAAACCGCACGCAACACGGCAGCCATGTATCTAATGCAGTTCCAGCATGTGCTGACCGAGCAATGAGAAAGGAATCGGGAGGCGCCATGAAGAACGAATTCAACGATCACGTCTGGGACGAGCGCGACCCCAGCCCCTGGCTGGCGTTGTATCTGGACCAGAGCACGCCACTGCCCGATGACGTCAAGGCCGCCTGGCTGCGCGACTGCAGCAGCAGCTCGCGCCAGTTCTTTCTGCCCGCCATGCGGCCGCTGGCGCGCCTGTCCATGATCCTCATTCAGGCGCTGAAGATTTTTCTGCCCAAGCGCTGGTCGCACTCGCTGTTGCTGCACCGGCTGCTGGCTTTTGGCATGAAGAAATTTCTCTCGCCCGAGGCCAACTGGCTCATCATGCGGCACTTTCACCTGGGCTCCCAGGTGCTGCAGTTTGTGGCCGCCAATGCGCCGACCAAGGTCAGTGCCTCGCCTTTGATGCCCAAGGAAATTGACGATGTGAAGGATGAGCTGTTCCTCAAGCATGACCTCAACCTCTTCAACTTCGTGATCCGTCTGAACAAGACACTGCGCGAAAACGGGCAGGAACTCGTGCCTGTTCCCGAACCTGATTTCTCGATGATTCGCGAGCCCGATCTCAGGCTTGAAGACATGCCGCGCGGCCGCTTCAACTTCATTGACCTGCAAAGCGCGATTGAGCTGTACACCCCCATTTACCAGTTGCTACTGACCGACAACGACTTCTGGCGCGCCAGCAACTCGCTGCAGCTCGACGAAACCATTGCCATTTATTGCGCCAAGATCCTGGCCTCGCCAGAGCACCTGGTACTGCTCAACAACAAGCATCCCATGGTGCCGCTGTCCACGCTGTATGCCGCCTACCGTCTGGTGCTGCATGGCCTGTCCACCGAAATGCTGCACTCTCTGCTGACACGAATGGCCAATGGAGAACACCCTGTTCCGGCGCGTGAGCTGGCCAAGATGCATAAAGCCGCCGATGCGGTGGCGGAACAACAGGACTGATGAGCGCCATGTCCGAAATTGACAACCGCATCAATGGCGTCCACTTCGACGACCAGAAGCTCTGGCTGACGCTGGCCGATGGCCGTAGCTTCAGCGAGCCCATCAAACGCCATATCCGGCTGGAAAAGGCCACGCCCGAGCAGCGCCAGCAATGGACGCTGACTGATGACGATCACGGCATCAACTGGCCGCAGCTGTGGCAGCCCTCGGAAACGGGCATGGTCAGCGTCTGGGATATCGAGCAGGACCTGATGTACGAACAGGCGCTTCAGGCTCTGCAAGCCGTGCAATGGAATACTGCACGGGTCTCCCAAGCACAGCATGAACTGGTGGCTCTGTGGCGCATGGAAGCCGATATCAACAATGGCGGCTTTCTGCAGCTCCTGGGTAACTGGGGTGTGGAAAACTTCCAGGTCACGTTGCGTGCCTTGCAAACCATTGGAGCAACGCAGACCCATCAGTGCCTGCAGGATATGTTTGCAGTCGTCCAGCGCTTCGAGGATTCGCCCGAGCACACCTCTTTGTCCGATCTGCCGGCCTTGCTGACTGAAGCCGAACACGAGCGTCTGCAGGAGCTTGACGAGGCTTTCTGGGACTATCCCGAACGTCTGAGCCGGCTGGTCGTCATGCATTATGGACAGGCTGCAGCATGAGCCCCCACAAAAGCTACCCCTTGGCCTTTCGCAAGCTGCTGGTGGATGAGGCCCTGAATCGCACACCCACAGGCGGCTTTCCCGAGCTGGAAAAGCGCCATCGGCTCCAACCCGGCACCTTGTTTGACTGGGTGGAGGAACTAGGCCCCACACCACCACCCGCACCTTTTTCCGCCCTGCATTTCTGGATAGGCAACACCACGCAGGACGAAGCCGGTTTCTCACGGTACTTCAATCACGCAGATGACTACTGGGACAGAGATATCGAGGAAATCGAGGCATCGGGCGCGAACCTCACTGGCTGCGGCTTCTGCGAGGATCTGGACAGCGCATTTCTCTACGACGAAGACCTGCTGCTGGTGATCCACCTGCCAGATCCCGTCCCTGTTGAGGAGATCGTGGCGCATAGCACTCTGGACAGCGACGAATCGATGGCTCTGATCGTGCAAGCTTGCATGGCACGTGGCATCCATCGAGCCAATGCCATGTTTGTCTATGCGGACCCCACCCAGCCCATTCCCCAGCCCGGCAAGCTCCATAACGGCCTGCCCTATATCGGCCTCTTTGACGACTGAAGCGACCTGCAATGAACAGCTTGATCACCCAACTGTCGCAACAGTTCCCTGACTTCCGCATCGACCACAAGGATGCGGCGCGCGCACTGATCACCAAAGCAGGTGTCGACGGCGCCATGGAAGTCGAAATCATGATCCACCACCAGGCACCTGGGGGCTTTTCTGCAACCCGCTATGAAGAAGGCATGGATCTGGGAGCTGGTGATCTTCCCCACGCCTGGGTCACACTGCGCGATGGCAAGCGCAACTTCATTCACCATGAGGTGACTTGTGCCCCCTCACGACTGCAACAGCTGATTACCGAATGGTGCGAAGAGCCTGAACCGGCACCCGCAACGATCAGGCTCAAACCCACCCCTGCGGCGATTGCAGACAGCTGGGATCCAGCCACCCAACCCATCATCAAGCAAGACATAGACCCAGCCATGCTGGGTGGTCTACCTGATGCCTCTGCAGTTGCAAAGCAGTTGCAGACCGACCTGGCCAACCTTGACCCCATGCGCGTGCTGCAGTCCTGGCCGCGCGATGAACGTGGGCGGCTTGCGGCTCGCACCACCGCCATTCTGGCGGCCTACGGCCCTGCCACCCGCAAACGGCAACCCTGCCTGCTGATTCGCTCCGCAATGCAAAGCAAGATGCCCGGCTGGGAGCTGTTGTTGTCGCAGGAATTTCTCTACAACCAGCGCCACCAGTGGAGTGATTCGCCCTGGTTGTGGACTGCGCAGCCTGCTCTGCCAACGGGCCGCTTGGAACAGCAGGCTCGCAAATTGATGTCCCAGGGAAAAGTTGGCGAAGCCTGCGAGCTGTGCGGTGTGCAGCTCGGCGAAAAAGTACGCAGACTGTCCGCAGGCATGAGCTTTCAGAGATTTGAGCCTGTAAACGAGGCCTGGCCGGACGAACTGCGCATGGCCTTGCGGCAGCTGGCGCCTTGGCGGCTATCCACAGGCTTGCAAGGCATTCAACAGCATCTGGTTCAGAGCAACCGCAAGCCTCCAAAACTCGGCAGCTGGGAGCGCAAGCTGTTCTGGTTGTCCGGCCAACGCTCGCAAGTTCGCTGGGGTCTGGGTGCCGGACTGGACGCACAAGGCAGTCCCTGGCTGGACCTGATTGCCACGGCCTCCAACGAGCACCTGCCTGAGCCAGACTGGAAAAACCTGGCCTGAAATCGTGCAAGACCGGCACCAAGTCTTCACAAAGCTCGACGTCGATCTGGTCTGACCCAGGGTTTGGCAGCTCAGGCGGCCACCAGCCAAGCCTGCATCTGCTCAGCAGACATGGCACGTGAGTGCAGCCAGCCCTGAAAGCACTCACAGCCTATGTCGCGCAGCAGCTGCAGCTGATCGGGCTGCTCCACGCCTTCGGCGACCACCTCCAGGTCCAGCGCATGGACCATGTGCACAATGCCGCCCATCAGCCTGCCCCGGCATGGCGAAGGGAAGAGAAACTCACGCCCCAGCTTGACACGCTGCAGCGGCAGATACTGCAGATAGGCTAGCGATGAGTGTCCGGTACCGAAATCATCCAGGGCAATCGTCACGCCCAGCTGTGCCAGCGCTCCCAGCATCTGGCGCCCCTGATCGGGGTTGATCATGGCCTGCGACTCGGTGATTTCCAGCTCCAGCCACTGCGGCGGCACATCATGCCGCTGCAGACAGGTTCTGACCTGCTCCACCAGATTCACCTGCCGCAGCTGATAGGCCGAGAGGTTGACCGCCACGCGCAGCGGTGTACCGGACTTCAGCCACAGGGCAATCTGCCTGCAGGCCGCATCCAGCACATAGTTGCCCAGAGCCACGATCTGACCCGAGGCCTCTGCCACCGGAATGAAGCGTGCCGGGCTGACATTGCCCAGTACCGGGTCATGCCAGCGCAGCAAACCCTCCACACCCACGATACGTGCCGTCTGCACATCGACCTGCGGCTGGTAATGCAGCTGCAATCCCCCGTAGCTCAGAGCCATGCGCAGGCGCTCTGCCAGCAGCACACGCTCCGCCATCTCCTTGCCCATGCTGGCCTCGAAAAACACGGCATGCCCCCGGCCCTGGGCCTTGGCGGCATACATGGCCATGTCGGCAAAGCGCATGAGGTCATCTCCCGTCTGCGCGTTATCGGGATACAGCGCGATACCGATGCTGGCCCCGAAGTCCAGTGCCAGGCCATCGAGCTTGAACGGCAGAGACAGTGCCGCGAGAATCTGCTCGCTCCAGAAATGCGCGCGGCCTGCGTTCTCGCCCACCAGCAGCACCATGAATTCGTCACCACCCAGCCGCGCCAGAATGCCCTCGCTGCGCAACTGCGACTTCAGCCGCCTGGCCACCTCGCGCAGCAACTGATCGCCTGCCGCGTGACCGTAGCCGTCGTTGATGGCCTTGAAGTTATCCAGATCCAGCTGTAGCAGGGCCAGGGCATCACCCCCTGCCTGCGCAATCTTGAGCTGCTCCTGCAGCTCCTGGCCGAATTGCCAGCGGTTATGCAATCCGGTCAGTGTGTCGCGCGTGGCCTGAAACTTCAGGCGTTGCTGCATCTGATTGAGCTCGGTCACATCCCGCACGAACGCAACGGCCAGACTGTTGTGCTCATCGCCAAAATGACCGAGCGCAATATCCACCGGTACCGCTCCGCCCTGTTTGCGCTGCAGCCACAGCGAGCCACCCATGCCCATGGGCCGGCGTGCGGGCTGCGCAAAATAGCTGCTCAGATAGGGGCCATGCGTGGAGCGTGATTCTTCGGGCAGCAGAACATCGAGCGGCTGGGATTCCAGCTCATGACGCTCGTAACCCGATATGGCCAGCATGGCTGTGTTGGCGGCCACAATGCGGCCGTCCCGCTGCACGAGCAAGATGCCATCAGGAGCCGCATCCAGCGCCTCACGCTCGCGCGAAGTGAACAAGGCTCCAGCATCTGCCCGCCATGCCCCCAAGGCCTGTGCCAATCTGCTTTGGCATTCAAGCAGCGACGTTGCGGAAATCGGCTCCATCAACGTGGAAAACGGGCACTCGGCCATATGCGCACTCCTAGCAGTCACCGCGGTGTACTGCCAGCCGCACCTTCAAGGCCACGTTACCCGACCGCAAACAGCGTCGCTACAGTCATTCCGCCAACGATTCAAGGCGCCCACTATGCGCAGTGACACCACTTCGGGCTTTGCGCTGGATCAAACAGCAATATGTAACGAGTGGTTTCACCAATATCTCGACCGAAAGCAAGGCTTGCTCACATCCGGCTGCAGCTAAGGTGAATCAGCTATTGCCCAGCAGCACCTTCACATCCTGCGTCAGCAGCTGCGGGCCTGCGCCATAGCGCTCGTAGACACGCAAACGGCCCTGCGGGTCGTACAGATAGGTGCCTGCGGAATGATCCAGCGTATAAGTGCCTTCCACCTTGCCTGGCACCTTCTTGTAGAAGATCTTGAAGTCCTTGGCCACGGCAGCAATCTCGTCTGGCGTGCCATGCAGGCCGACAAAGCTTTCATCGAAATTGGCCAGATAGGCCTTGAGCACCTCGGGCGTGTCGCGCTCGGGGTCCAGGGAGACAAAGATGGGCTGCAGCTTGCTGCCATCGGCGCCCAGAGCCTGTTTGACCTCCAGCAGCTCCTGCAAGGTTGTCGGGCAGACATCGGGGCACTGGGTATAGCCAAAAAACACGGCCACCACCTTGCCGGAGAAATCCTTGAGGCTGCGCTTTTGGCCGTTCACGTCGGTCAGTGGAAGGTCCTTGGCGTAATCAGCGCCTGTCACATCCACGCCCTGAAACTTGGGCTTGCTCTCATCCTTGCAGGCAGTCAATGCAAAGGCGGCCGTGCAGGCCAGTGTTGCAGCGCTCAGAACGCGCAGCGCAGCTCGTTTATCCATGGTCAGTCAGGCTATGTAGTGATCCACCAGCAAGGCTGCGAACAGCAGGCTCAGGTGAATCAGGGAAAAGCGGAAGGTCTTGCGTGCCAGCGCATCCGAATAGTTGCGCAGCAGTGCCCAACCATAACCGCAAAAAACCAACCCCAGGATCACTGCGGCAAAGAGGTAGAAATAGCCGCTCATGCCCACGACGAATGGCAGCAGGCAGGCCGCAAACAGCACCACGGTATAGAGGAACACCTGCAGCCGTGTGAAGGCGTTGCCATGGGTCACGGGCAGCATGGGCAGGCCCGAGCGGCGATAGTCTTCGACACGGTACAGCGCCAGCGCCCAGAAATGTGGCGGCGTCCAGATGAAGATGATGAGAAACAGCAACCAGGCTTCGTGCCCGACCTGCCCTGTCATGGCGGCCCAGCCCAGCACGGGCGGCATGGCGCCCGATGCCCCGCCTATCACGATGTTCTGCGGCGTCAGCGGCTTGAGTACCAGGGTGTAGATCACCGCATAGCCGATGAAGGTCGCCAGCGTCAGCCACAGTGTCAGCGCATTCACGGCCAGCAGCAAGATGGCCGATCCCGCCGCACACAGCAGCGCGGAAAACACCAGCGCCTGCCGGTTGGAAAGCTCGCCCCGCGCCGTGGGGCGCCAGGCCGTGCGCTTCATGCGTGCATCGATGCCCCGCTCCACCAGACAGTTGAAAGCCGCAGCAGCTGCCGCAACCAGCCAGATGCCCGCGCAAGCCACCAGCATCAGCGACCACTCATGCCAGCCAGGCACCCCGGGTACGGCCAGCACCATGCCGATGAAGGCGCAAAACACGATGAGCTGCACCACGCGTGGCTTGGTCAACGCGTAATACTGAGACCAACGTGAAGGCTGAGCCGCCGTGGTCTGAGGGGTGTTTTCCACATTCATGACATCTGCCTGCATATCACCCTCTCTTTGCTGACTATGGTTTTACTAGCTTTCAGCGCTTGCCATACAAGCGTTTCAGCCCGATTTCGCTGCTATCTCATTGCGATTTCTCAACGGCTCGCCCTGCTTCATCCCATGAGGCCGAAGCGCGCAGCAATCGCTCCAGGTCACGTTTGGCCTTGCCAGCTGACGCCTTGTCCAGATTGGCGGGAAAGCGCAGCATCCAGTGCCCCTGCGGGTCCACCACATACAGGTGCTCATCGAGCGCATGTCCTGCCTCAGGCTTGAGCCAATCGCCGATGGCCTTGGCTGGCAGACGCAGTGCCGTCGCCTGCTGCAGTGCGGGCTGCATCCGGTCGGGCACGGGCTGCTGATCGTTGATCAGCCAGACCCAGTCCAGCCGGTCTTTCTCACGCCCCAGGGTTTCACGCAGCTGCCGCTGCAGATAGAGATTGTCCTGGCAGCGCTGCTCGCATGCCGCATTGCTGGTACTGACCAGCAACCACTGACCCTTGAGGCTTTGCAGGTCTACGCTTCGGCCATCCAATGTCTGTGCCTGGAGAGCGGGCAGCATGGGCTGGTCGGCAATCAGCTCACCAAAGCTGCGCTGCTGTGTGGGCCGCAGCACGTAGTAGGTGAAGTACGAGGCCACCACTGGCGCCACGCAGACCAGCAGCACGGCCAGCATCTTCCAGCGGCCGCTGCGCGTGCGCTCCTGCCGCACATCACTGAGGACGGGGTCCGGCAGGCTGTGCACGGCAAAGCTCAGCGGCTCATCGTCATGGCTGGACTCGGGCTTGTGCAGAGCGGCGGGGGAGATAGAAGCGTCGGACGAGTTGAAACCAGACATAGAGCAGCACCACCAGAACACTGAGTCCGAACCACTGAAAGGCATAGCCATAGTGCTTTTGCACACCGGCATTGATCTGCGGCCAGTCGCGCTGCAAACCTTCGCTGGCTGCGACTGCACCGGTCTGAACCAGACTCAGTCCCAGCAGCGGCAAACCGCTTTGCTGCGCCCACTGGGCAATGTCTGCATTCTGTCGGATGCGCGACTTTTGCCCATCAGGGTCTGCCCCCTCTGCGGCCGCTGAAGGCTTGGCTTCCAACTCCATCAGTCTGGACGGTGGAGCCTCCAGACGCCCCTCGATGGTCACCACACCGGCACTGGTCTGCACAGGCGGCAGCACAGTGCGATCTATGAAGTTGCGCGGTGCCCAGCCACGCTGAACGATGATGACCACGCGTTCGTGCGGCGGCATCAGCCGCAGCGGTGTGAGTACATAGAACCCTACCTTGCCCTGCATCTGACGGTTATCCAGGAACAGGGTCTGGTCGTCCAGCCATTGCCCTTGCAGCTGTACCGGGCGGTGCAGCCAATCCTTCTGCTGCGCGGCGCTGATGCTTTCGGTAATCGGCGGCACCTGGGCAGACAGTTCGGCGTTGTGCCAGGGAGCCAGTGCCTGCTGGCGCGCCATGGCATCAAAAATCTCCTGCTTTTGCGCGGCGCGGCCCAGTTGCCAGAACCCCAGCGACGCCGTGATGGCCGCACAGGCAAGTGCAGCCACAGTGATCAGTACAAACCGCCAGAGTTCTGGAATTCGGGAAAAGCGCACCAGATAATCCATCCATGAAATTCGTGATCATTCTCGCCTTTCTGGCGATTCTTGCGAGCCTGGGAAGTGCCCTGTTCTTCATGATGCGCAAACATGATGGTACGGATGACGACGGCCAGCGCAGCAAGAAAATGTTTCGAGCCCTGGCGCTGCGCGTGGCGCTGTCCGTGGCACTTTTCATCGGCATTCTGGTTGCGGCCAAGATGGGCTATATCCATCCCACGGGCTGGCAGCCGGGCCAGTAGGCACAGTTGGCTACATCACCCATCACCATATCGCTCTCAAAAGCAAAGCGCCTTGCGCTTGTCCACTCATGACTTCAGCATCAAACAACGCTGAAGTCCTTGAATGACAAGCGCAAGGCGCTTTTGATTTGATAGTTACTTACATCCAGTACACCAGGATGTAGAGGAAGACCCAGACCACGTCCACAAAGTGCCAGTACCAGGCAGCGCCTTCAAAGCCGAAGTGGCTCTTGTCGGTGAAGTCGCCCTTCATCAGGCGGATGGTGATGAAGAACAGCATCAACATGCCCACCAGCACGTGAAAGCCGTGAAAGCCCGTGAGCATATAGAAGGTGGAGCCGAACACGCCGGAGTTCAGCTTGAGGTTGTAATCGGTATAGAGGTGGTGGTACTCATAGCCCTGCACACACAGGAATGTGACGCCCAGGATCACCGTCATCCACATGAAGCTGATGCAGCGAGCACGGTTGTTGACCTGCAGCGCATGATGGGCAATCGTCAGCGTGACACCCGAAGTCAGCAGCAAGGCCGTGTTGATGGTGGGCAGCCAGAACGGCCCCACCGTCTTGAACGGCTCGACGATGTCTGCGGGCGATGCCGTGGCGCCAGCCGCCACGCTGGGCCATACGGCCTGGAAATTGGGCCAGAGCAGCTCGTTGGACAGGCTGCCCAGCGCCGGCACGGAATGCACGCGTGCCCACCACAGCGCGGTGAAGAAGGCGCCGAAGAACATCACCTCCGAGAAAATGAACCAGCTCATGCTCCAGCGATAGGACAGGTCGATCCTGCGGCTGTTGAGCCCGGCCTGGCTCTCACGTGCCGCATCGCGGAACCAGACAAACAGTATCGACAGCCACCAGATCAAACCGAAGAACAGGGAATACATGCCCCATTCATGGCCGTTGATCCAGGTCCCTGCACCCAGGATCATGAAAAACAGACCGATGGCAGCCATGACGGGATGGCTGGATTCGGCCGGCACATAGTAGTAAGGGATTGCGCCCTGAGGGGTTGCACTCATCACTCGGCTCCTGACACTGTTGATCGTTGTTCTAACCGACGCTCCACATCACCTGCACTTCGTTGTATCGGGCTAGGCTAAACCACAAGATTGACGACCCATATCAACGCTAATACCAAGATCACAATCGCCACCAACCCCACGGCAATCACATGCAGTGGCGTGATGCTGGCGAAATCCTTTTCATATTCCTTGCCCTTGCGCACGCCCAACATGGCCCAGCACACGGCCACGATGGTGCGCCACATCGCCGGTTTCTTCTCGGTTTGCGTCATGACGCCCCCCCCTCTGCCGAGGCAGGTGCTGCGGCTGTCGCAGGGACGGCCTGGGCCTTTCCACCCACCTCGAAAAAGGTATAGGACAGCGTGATGGTCTTGACGTCCTTGGAGATGCGCGGATCGATATAGAAGACGACGGGCCACTCCCGTTTTTCACCGGGCTCCAGCGTGTACTGAGAGAAGCAGAAGCACTCGAGCTTGTTGAAGAATGCCGTGGCCTGACGCGGTGCATAGCTGGGAATGGCCTGGGCAGCCATGCGGCGGTTCTGTACGTTCTGGAACTCGTACATCACCGTCGCCATTTCCCCCGGATGTACCTGCATGGAACGCACGGCAGGCTTGAAATCCCAGAGGCTGCGCACATTGGAGTCGAACTCCACCGTGATGGTGCGGCTGGTATCAACCTGGGAGTTGGCAGGCAGCTTGGCATTCTTGCCTGCCGTACCACCTCCAGGCACCTGACGCTCGGACAGGGATAGGATGTTGATGCCCGTGGCCTCGCAGATCTGCTGGTACAGCGGCACCAGCAGGTAGCCGAAGGCAAACATGCCCAGCGCCACGGCTGTGAGCTTGCCCACCGTCTTTGCATTTTCCCTGGCGATAGTCACGTGCCCTCCTGTCTGCTCCTGCATGGTCTGCTGCGTCAGTGCAGCCAGGCCATCTTCACCACGAATCCGATCAGAAACACCAGTGCGGTCGAGGCCAGAATCAGGCCCAGTCGCACATTGGCCTTGCGCTGCTCTTGTGTTGTCATATCAGGCTCCTGCTCAGCCGATCACACGGGTTGCGGTTTCATCGAGCTTGGGAGGGTTCTCGAAGGTGTGGAATGGTGCGGGCGATGGAACTTCCCACTCCAGCCCTTCGGCCGCTTCCCATGGCTTTTGCGGAGCTTTTTCGCCACGTCCACGCATGGCAGGCCAGACCACAAAAAGGAAGAAATACACCTGCATCAGGCCGAAGCCGAAACCACCAATCGAGGCCACCATGTTGAAGTCGGCAAACTGCATGGGATAGTCGGCATAGCGGCGTGGCATGCCGGCCAATCCCAGGAAGTGCATGGGGAAGAACGTGACGTTGAATGTGATCAGCGAGCCCCAGAAGTGGATCTTGCCGCGGGTCTCCGAATACATCACGCCCATCCACTTGGGCGACCAGTAGTAGTAGCCGGCAAACATGGAGAACAGCGAACCGGCCACCAGCACGTAGTGGAAGTGGGCCACCACGTAATAGGTGTCCTGCAGCTGGATGTCGATGGGCGCCATCGACAGGATCAGACCCGTGAAACCGCCCATGGTGAACACAAAGATGAAGCCCACGGCAAACAACATCGGGGTCTCGAAGGTCATGGAGCCGCGCCACATGGTGGCCGTCCAGTTGAACACCTTCACGGCCGTGGGCACGGAGATCAGCATGGTCGCGTACATGAAGAACAGCTGACCCGTGACCGGCATGCCGGTGGTGAACATATGGTGTGCCCACACGATGAAAGACAGGATGGCGATGGCCGCCACGGCGTAGACCATGGAGGTGTAGCCAAACAGCTTCTTGCGGCTGAAGGCAGGCACGATCTGGCTCACGATGCCGAAGGCCGGCAGGATCATGATGTAGACCTCGGGGTGGCCGAAGAACCAGAAGATGTGCTGGTACATCACCGGGTCGCCGCCGCCTGCAGGGTTGAAGAAGCTGGTGCCGAAGTGGCGGTCTGTCAGCGTCATGGTGATGGCGCCGGCCAGCACGGGCATCACGGCGATCAGCAGATAGGCCGTGATCAGCCAGGTCCAGGCGAACATGGGCATCTTCATCAGCGTCATGCCGGGTGCGCGCATGTTCAGAATGGTCACGATGATGTTGATCGCCCCCATGATGGAGCTGGCACCCATGACGTGCAGCGCAAAGATGCTGGTATCCATGGACATACCCATCTGCAACGTCAGCGGCGCATACAGTGTCCAGCCGGCAGCAGGTGCACCGCCGGGCATGAAGAACGAGCTCACGAGCATGATGCCCGCAGGAATCAGCAGCCAGAAGCTGAAGTTGTTCATGCGCGCGAATGCCATGTCGGAGGCCCCGATCTGCAGCGGCAGCATCCAGTTCGCAAAGCCCACGAAGGCCGGCATGATGGCACCGAACACCATGATCAGACCGTGCATGGTGGTCAGCTGGTTGAACAGTTCGGGGTTGACGATCTGCAGCCCGGGCTCGAACAGCTCGGCACGTATCAGCATGGCCAGAACTCCGCCCACCATCAGCATGGTGAAGGAGAACAGCAGATACATCGTGCCGATGTCCTTGTGGTTGGTGGCAAACAGCCAGCGGCGCCAGCCAGTCGGTGTGGCGTGATGATGGTGATCGTCGTGCCCGTGATGGTGACTTTGGTCCTCAGGCGTATGGACGGGAGGAAGTACGGCGCTCATATTCGTTCTCCAATCGTTCTTCTGTACCCGGGCGCTTACTGAGCCGCCACGATGTCAACACGGCGCGCCTGCTTGTCCGCACCATCGCTGCCTGCGGTAAGGGTCTGCGGCTTGCGCAGCTCTATGCGCTCGGACGCAATGCCACTGTCGGTCAGCAGCTTGGCCACGGCCTTGGCGCGCTCCTTGGCCAGTTCGGCATTCTTGTCGGCGCTGCCTGTGGCATCCACAAAACCGGACAGGGCAATCTTTCCGTCCTTGTGTGCGTTCCAGTATTCGGCGGCCTTCTTGACCTCGGCCTGGGCCGCATCATCCAGCGCACTTTTGCCGCTGTCGAAGAACACCTGGAACGGACCTGCGTCACCGGTGGCTGCCGGCGTGCTGGCCTCAGGTGCCGCCGGCGCTGCTTCCGGCACTGGTGTTGCGGCGGGGGCAGCACTACCACCGCCTTCAGGGAATTTGCCACCGCGTGCCGCGACGAATTGCGCAGGCTGCACCAGTTGTCCGGTGTGATTGCTCCAGTGGTTCTTGGCAAAAGTCACAACAGCAGCCAGATCGGTATCGCTGAGCTGCTTCCACGAAGGCATGGCGCCGTTGGCACGGCCTTCCAGCACGGCGTGCATCATCTCGGCAGGAGCACCCTGAACGACGGCGCTGCCATCCAGTGGCTTGATGGGGCCCGCGCCCTTGCCATTGGCCTGGTGGCAAGCGGCGCAGTTGGCGGCATAGACCTTCTCTCCGCGCGCCACCAGATCTGCCAGCACCCAGACCTTGTTCGGGTCATCGGCCTTGGCGGCCACCTTCTTCTGTTCGGCCTCGACCCAGGCGCTGTAGTCCTGGGTTGAAAGTACCTTCACATGGATCGGCATGTAGGCATGTTCCTTGCCGCACAACTCGGCGCACTGACCGTAATAGTCGCCAGTCTTTTCGGCCTTGAACCAGGTATCGCGCACAAAGCCGGGAATCGCGTCCTGCTTGATGCCGAAGGCCGGCACCATGAAGGAGTGGATCACGTCGTTGGCCGTGGTGATGACACGCACTTTCTTGTCCACTGGCACGACCAGCGGATTGTCCACCTTGAACAGATAGTCGACAGGGGCCTGACTCACATCTCCGGAGTTGGACATCTGGCGCTGCGCCGTATCGAGTGTGGAGATATAGCTGAGGCCCGCACCTTCACCCGTCAGATAGTCGTAGCCCCATTTCCACTGGTAGCCCGTGGCTTTGATGGTGAGATCGGCATTGGTTGTGTCCTTCTGCGCTACCAGAACCTTGGTGGCTGGCAAGGCGATCAGCACGACGATGATGAAGGGAATGATGGTCCACGCCACTTCCACCTTGACCGATTCATGAAAGTTCGCGGCCTGGGCACCCTTGGATTTACGGTGCATCCAGATCGAATAGAACATCACCCCGAACACACCGATGAAGATCAGCGTACAGATGATGAGCATCATCCAGTGCAGCCCATGCTGCTCCACTGCAATGCGCGTGACAGGCGGATGCAGATTGAGCTGATTGACGGCAGGGCCTCCGGGCAGATCCTGCGCGGCATACGCCATGGAACTACCCCATGCAGCCAAGGCCAAACTCCAGGGAACCAGCTTGGTGGAAATGTTTTTCATCGCTTTCACTCACCCCTCTAAGCCTTAGTTTGTCCACTCGCTCACACCACTCCCGCACCATCTGGCCAGAAGGCTGTGACACTCACACTACCTTGCAAACTGCATCACAGCATGCCTCAGAATTTGATAGCAATGTCTGCGCGCATTCACTAATACAGCTGCCCAAATATCACTTGGCCGCAAGCCGGCAGACCGTGACCGCATCGAACGCAATCTGCCCCGGTTCAGCAGTAGCTGGGTGCAACCGGGCCTGGCGCCATTGCCTAGCTCGGCTGAAAAAGAAATGGAGGAGGAGGCAAGCCCAGGCAACGGCACTTTCACGCCGTGCAGAAATGCAGCGGCGCAAGCCGAAGCAGGCTTTTGGTGAAGATCAAACTTGCGAACCAGCCGCTCTTGAACCCGCTGGCCAGCTCCCTTGGCAAAGCGAAACACCCAAATCTCCCCTGACGACCCATGGCCGCCTGTCTAACGCCCATCAGGCGGAGAGAAGCCCGATGAATTGGCGGCGATCTATCGAATCAATGAGGAAATTGTAGGGAGCTTTGTGTTGAATCAATGACAGGAAAACGACACTTGCGCTATCGCAAACCCGTGTTGCGCGGCTGCTTGAGCATGGCCTTCATGTCCTGCAACGAGACAGAGCTGCTCGATTCCAGACGTACCTTGGGCTGCGGCTTGTAGGCGTGGCCATAGACAATTTCAAAGGTCAGAGACAATTGACCATCAGGCTGCTTGTCAGACCATTTTTCTGCCATTTTCTGCAACAACTGCGCCTTCCAGGCTCGGCCACGCAAGCCAGCAAAACGTCCGGGATGCAGATTGCGCCCCAGCTCGCGCAACTCCTGCAACAAGCGCTCGGGCGTGGCAAATGTCAGCGTGATGCGCTCCATGTCCATCACGGGTTCGGCAAAGCCGGAATGCACCAGCATGTCGCCCCAGTCATGCATGTCCGTGAAAGCATGACCTGCCGGCCCCCAGCCCAGATCCGCATAGAGGCGATGCAGCTGCATCACAGTGTCCGGCCCCAGGGCGGAGAACATTACATAGCCATCGGTCTTCAGCGTCTTATGCCAGCGCTCGATCAGCGTCTGTGGGTCGGCTGCCGTATGCAGCAGCATATTGGCCCACAGCATGTCCATGCTGCCCTCGGCGGGCTCCGCCACATGTACGCCAGCCCCTTTCCAGCGCGACAGCTGCCACCAGCGGCTGCCCAGTTTTTCGTCAGCCACCACCTGACGCCGTGCCACCGGCTCATAGATGGTGCACTCGGCCTGCGGGTAGCGCTCACGCAGCAGGTTATGCACCTGCAGGCCGCCACGTACGGGCTCCCAGTGACACCAGCTTTGAGGCGGTTTGACGATCCAGTCCAGGCGCTGCTGCATGCGACTGGCCACCTCCTCATGCAACCACGGCGCCTCTGCCTCGGCGGCCTGGTGCCAGTGATGGGCGGCAATGGGATCAATCGTGGGTGGCAGAGCGTGAGGCATGACAACAGAACGGGCAAAGCGCGGTGCAGTCACAGCCAACCAAGGCTGATGCGCGCCGCGCCGAAACGGGAACAATGCGGCGCGAGTATATTGACACTATGCCCAACCTTGCTGCGACATGGCTTTCGCGCCTGGGCCTGCCAATGCAGGCATTACAGGCCGTTCCCAGCCAGTGTGCGGTCTGCGGACACTGGCCCAGCCCGCGTATCTGCATGGACTGTCGCAAGCGCTGGATACCTCATGTCCATCGCTGCTCCCGTTGCGCCCTCCCCCTTCCCTCACAGGCCATGGAATGCGGCGCCTGTCTCAGGCACCCGCCACGCCTGAGCCGTTGCATAGCCGTACTTGACTATGGCTACCCCTGGCAGAAGCTGATCACACGCTACAAATTCGAAGGCGACCTGGGCCTGACCCGCAGCCTCGCACATCTGATAAGCACGCATGAGCAGGCCTTGAAATGTCTGCAGCACAGCGATGCACTGCTGTCGGTACCAGCCTCCGCGCCACGCATCCGCGAACGCGGGTTCGACCATATGGACCTGCTGATCCGATCATTGATGGGACAAACCGGCTGCAACGCTCCTGTCTTGACCGGCTCCATACAGCGCCGGCATGTGGATTTGCCCCAGCACAGCGCCAACCGGCAGCAGCGCCTGCGGCAGCTGCGCGGTGTATTCAGCCTGGGTACAGACGCTGCCTCGCAGATTTCAGGAAAGCGCATCTTGCTGCTCGACGATGTGATGACCACTGGTGCCACGCTTGATGTCCTGGCCATGTGCCTGTTAGACGCCGGTGCGGCCTCCGTCTCCGCGCTGGTACTGGCCCGAGCTACTTGAGGCTGGCTTGATCCATGCTCGCCAGTCTGGAACTGCGGCCTGCCAGCACATGGAGCAATTCAGCCCTGCACAATATCGCCCCATGTTTCATATCGTTCTTGTGGCTCCCGAAATCCCACCCAATACCGGCAATGTGATTCGGCTGGCTGCCAATACGGGTTGCAGCCTGCACCTGATCGAGCCTCTGGGCTTTTCCATGGAAGACCGTCACATGCGCCGTGCCGGTCTGGACTACCACGAGTACGCCAATGTAGCCCGCCATGCCAACTGGGAGGCTTTTTTACAAACCTGCCAACCGCAACGCGAGCGCATGTTTGCCATGACGACCCATAGCAGCAGCCCGGCGCATTCCATGCAGTTCCGAGCAGGCGACTGGTTTGTGTTCGGCTCCGAAAGCAAGGGCCTGCCACCCGAGGTCCGAGCCCAGTTCCCCAATGCACAGCGTCTGCGCCTGCCCATGCTGGCATCACAGCGCAGCCTGAACCTGTCGAATGCCGTGGCGGTGACGGTCTTCGAAGCCTGGCGCCAGCAAGGTTTCGCGAACGCGGCACTGGCCGAGCCTGTTCCTGCACCCTGACAGTTATTGTTTTCATATATGGAACAATCAGTTGCGGATTCAGGGATTTTTCTTTGAATTAGATAGTTCTACAGTACGACTCATGGACTTGATGAAGAGCGACGACGTCCGCCAGCCCGCAAGTCCCATCAACGTACTGAAGGACACATCATGACAATCGCCAATCGTTTCACCGTGGCCGTCGCCCTGACCCTCTCTGCCTTGGCTGCACAAGCTGGTGGCCTGGATTTCACCGGTGACCGTTACCCCGCTCAGGAAGCCAGCCAGTCCACTCTGACCCGCGCTGAAGTCCGCGCCCAGGTGCTGGATGCCATAGCCAAGGGCGAAATGCTCTCGCAAGGCGAGTCCTATCTGCCTTTGTCGGCCCAAAAGCAAACGGCTTCCACGCTGACTCGCGAGCAAGTGCGCAACGAAACCAAGTCCGCAGCCAAAGCAGGCCAGCTTGACAATTACGGCGCCTGATAGAGGCGGAGACGCGAAAGCAATCGGCCACTGCTGCGACTGATCAAAGAAAAAGCCCCAGAGCCAGGCTCTGGGGCTTTTTTTGATTTTTCTTGAAAAAGTTCAAGCCCCGGCGCCATAGCTGCGCGCCAGCGATTCGGCCACGCACACAGGCTTGTCGCTGCCTTCGCGCTCCACCGTCACCAGCCAGGTCATCTGCACTCCATCGGGCTCGATCCGCTCTGCGGCCTGCAGCGTCATGCGTGCGCGCAACCGACTGTTGACAGGCACGGGAGCCATGAAGCGCACCTTGTTGAGGCCATAGTTCACGCCCATCTTTGCACCCTCGATGCGGAACGTATCCTCAAAAAACCGGGGCAACAGCGACAGCGTGAGAAAACCATGAGCGATCGGTGCGCCGAACGGCCCCTTGGCAGCACGCTCCGGATCGGTATGAATCCATTGCTGGTCGCCGGTGGCATCGGCAAACATCTGGATTTGCGCCTGGGTGATGGTGAACCAGCCACTGACTGCCACTTCCTGCCCTACGCAGGACAGCACTTCGGAGTAGGAATGAAAGGTTTTCATGCCTGCCACTGTAGAAGCAGCTTAGGTCCTGGCTTGTCTGGCGCGGGACAAGGGTTAGCCCATGGATATCCATATGAAAACAGGCTGTAGTGCTTATGCATCAAACGCTTGCAGCTATCTCTTTTGCAGATCTCAGGCCTCCGACGAGCGCTGCACAAAGAACAGGCCAGTCCCCACGGCCATCAGCAATCCACCAAACACACGGTTCTGGTTGCGCATGGCGCGTGCACTGCGCATCAGGCCGCGCAGCGCGCTGGCGCCAGCCGCGTAGCTGTGCATGACCGTGGTGTCCACAGCCAGCATGGTGACGGCCAGAATGGCCAGCTGTGGCACCAGCGGGCGGCTGGTCGTCATGAACTGGGGCAGCACGGCCACCATGAAGATGATGCCCTTGGGGTTGGTGGCATTGGTCAGAAAGCCGGTCAGCACACGCTTTCTGACACTCACTTCAGGCGCGACTTCCTGCGCCATCAGCGGAGAACCTCCCGAGCGCCACTGGCTGAATCCCAGATAGATCAGATAGCCCGCGCCCACGACCTTGACCGTGTTGAACGCCCACTCGGACGCCATCAGCAGCGAACCCACACCGGCTCCGGCCACCAGCAGGATAGACAGCAGGCCCAGTTGCAGCCCCAGGATGGTGACGCTGGTCCTGCGCACGCCATAGGAAAGACCATGGCTCATGGACAGCACGGCCCCAGAGCCTGGCGACACCGCAATGACCCAGGACGCCACAAAAAATGCGAACCATGTATGCAAATCCATGAAAAACCCCTGAAAACACCCGCCGGCAGATAAGCCAAACATTTTAAAAGTTACGCGCCAAACCTGCAGACGCACCAGAGACAAGCCAACACAAGCAATCGGTAACGATTCATGGGAATTTATGACCCGCCAAAAATTGACGGCTGTTACGAGGTGACAAAATGGATCGCACCTGGGTTAATACCAAATAACATCCTCCATGGAACACAGCACCCCCATCTGGCTGACCTACGGCTTCATCTATCTCACAGCCGCCGTGCTGGCCGTGCCCATTGCCCGCGCATTGGGACTTGGCGCCATCATTGGCTACCTCGGTGCAGGCATTGCCATGGGCCCCTGGGGTTTCGGCCTGGTCAAGAATGTGGAGGACATCCTGCACTTCGCCGAATTCGGTGTGGTGCTGATGTTGTTCGTGATTGGCCTGGAACTCCAGCCCAAGCGGTTATGGGAGCTGCGCCGCCCGATTTTTGGCTGGGGCATGGCCCAGATGGCTGTCTGCACGGGCATTCTGTTCATCGCGGCCTGGGGCTTTGGCTTTTCCTGGCGCGTCAGCCTGATCGCAGGCATGGGCCTGGCGCTGTCGTCCACGGCCATCTGCCTGCAGGTCATGGCCGAGCGCAATCTGATGCGCACGCCCAGTGGCCAGGCTGCGTTTTCCATTCTGTTGTTCCAGGACGTGGCCGCCATCCCCATCCTGGCTCTGATTCCCATCCTGGGCGCCTACAAGGCCGCCCATGCCACTCATACGGACGGCCACATCTGGCTGGCCATACTCAAGACCGTGGGCACGATCGCCGCCGTCATCATCGGCGGCCGCCTGCTGCTGCAACCCGTGCTGCGCTGGATCGCGCGCAGCAAGACACCCGAAATCTTCACCGCCACCTCGTTGCTGCTGGTGGTGGGCATCGCCATGCTGATGACCCAGGTGGGCCTGTCCATGGCACTGGGTGCCTTTCTGGCCGGTGTGCTGCTGGCTGACAGCGAGTACCGCAGCGAACTGGAAACCAATATCGAGCCGTTCAAAGGCCTGCTGCTGGGCCTGTTCTTCATGGCCGTGGGCATGAGCATCGATTTTGGCGTCATTCTCAAGTCGCCCTGGACCATGGCGGCCATGGTGCTGGGATTCATCGCACTCAAGGCGCTGATGATCTTTGGCCTGGCCAAATTCATGAATCTGCCCTGGCGCGAGCGCCCCGTTTTCACTCTGATGCTGGCCCAAGGCGGTGAATTTGCCTTTGTGGTGTTCCAGACCGCCGCTCAGTACAAGGTCTTCCAGCACAGCATCTCGTCCATGCTGGTGGCCGCTGTGGCACTTTCCATGCTGCTGGGCCCATTGCTGCTGGTGCTGCTGGACAAGCTGCTGCTGCGCCGTTTCTCGACGGTCAAGGAGGAAGGCCAGACCAGCAAGGCCAAGGAGATTTCCGAGCAGCAGGAGTCTCCCATCATCATCGCGGGCTTTGGCCGCTACGGCCAGATCGTGGCCCGCGTGCTGCTGGCCCAGGGCCAGCGCCCCACCATCCTGGACCACAGCGTGGAGATGCTGGAGACCGCTCAAACCTATGGCTACCGTGTCTTTTATGGCGACGCCACCCGCATGGATCTGCTGCGCATTGCTGGCGCAGCGTCGGCACGCGTGCTGGTGATTGCCGTGGACTCTGTCGAGCAGTCGATCAAAATCGCCAGTCAGGTGCGCAAGCATTTCCCCAACCTGGAGGTCGTGGCCCGTGCCCGCGATCTAGATCACTGGTTCCGCCTGCGCGACCTGGGCGTGAAGCATGCCCAACGTGAGGTCTTCGAATCCAGCCTGATATCTGCGCAGTCCGTGCTGGAGCTGATCGGAGAAAGCGCTGAAGCCGCGCAGCGCATGACAGCGCGCTTTCGGGATCACAACCAGGTGCTGGCCGAGCGCATGTATCCGCATTACAGGGACAAGGATCAGAACCAGCTGATCGCCGTGGCCAAGCAAGGCCGCCAGCAACTGGCGGAGCAAATGGCCAGGGAGCGTGCAGCCATGCTGGAAGGCGACAACGACGAAACCGCCCAGGATTCACCGCTTCCTTTACAGACAGAGACTCAAGACCACAGGCCTGCCGACGCCGAACAGCCGTGATACGCTGCGCGCCATCATGTTCAACCCCAGTCAAGCCGATGTACGG
The DNA here is from genome assembly GCA_031277805.1 of Comamonas sp. Lineage (GTDB taxonomy): Bacteria > Pseudomonadota > Gammaproteobacteria > Burkholderiales > Burkholderiaceae_C > Comamonas. The sequence continues at coordinate 422,228 of JAITLR010000009.1, forward strand.
CGATTTTTTTGCGGTGTGCGCGCCAAGATGATCAGCGGCGCGCCCATGGAGGCCATCGAAACCTTGGCCAGCCTGTGGATCGACGAGCACCCCGAGTACTTTGCAGAGCTGGCAGATGCCGATGCCGCTGTGGCACGCGACTACGACGCCGAGCCAGAGCGCACCAATCCGTTCCTGCACCTGTCCATGCATCTGTCCATCAGCGAGCAATGCAGCGTGGATTCTCCGCGCGGCATCCGTCAGGCCGTGGAGTTGCTGACCAGAAAGCGCGACCTGCATGACGCCCACCATGCAGCCATGGAATGCCTGGGACAGATGCTCTGGGAAAGCCAGCGCTCGGGTCGCCCCCCCGACGGCGAAGCCTATGTGGCCGGTGTGCAGCGCCTTGCGACCAGTGACGGCAGTTTCAAAAGCAACTCTTGATGTTGCCCCATTGCAGTCTCTTGCCCCAATAAAAAAGCCCGTCTTCGCGGGCTTTTTTATTGCCGAAGCGGGGCCTATTTCTGGCCCAGGCGGAAATGAGGCTGCACCACCACCTGCATCTCGCTCTCCTGCGTTCCTATGTATTTGGCCAGCTGCTGCAATTCATCATTCTTGAATTGCTTGGCAATGCCCGCCATCACGCCGTTGCTGCGGCCAATGAGCGGATTGTTCTCGGTCTTGTATGACTGCAGTGCGCGGAACACATAGTCAGAATATTGCCCAGCCACCTTGGGGTAGGAGGGATCGATGGGCTTGGAAAAGCCTTCGCCGTGGCACGAGAAACAGGCACCTTTTTGCAGCAGCGCGGTGACTGCGGCATTGGCTTCTCCGGGCTTGGCGCCCTTGGTTTTCCCATGCCCGGCGTAGAAGGCCGCCACATCGGCGATGTCCTGCTCGCTCAGTGAATCGGCAATGCCGCGCATGGTGGGGTGCTTGCGTTCGCCCTTTTTGTAAGCGTTGAGGGCCGAGACGATATAGGCCTCGTTCTGCCCACCGATCATGGGTACTTTGTACACCTCTGGGAAGCTGGCCTGATAGCCTTGAATGCCGTGGCAACCGATGCACATGGCGATCTTGCCTTCGCCGGCTTTTGCATCGCCCTTGACGGCCTGGGCATGCGCCACGCCGGTCACTGAGGCGACAACTACGGCCAATGCTGTGGTCCAAGTTTTTATCATTTTGCGCGCACAATCCTTCAAGAGTTCAGACGGGTGCTCAAATGCCTTGCTGCAGTGCAAATGATTATGGCAGGCAGAATTTGACACGCTTATCAATACTTACGCTGATACCGCCCATGAAGTTTCAAGGTTCCGACAAATACGTGGCCACGCAGGATCTGATGCTGGCTGTCAATGCTGCCGCTACCCTGCAGCGCCCCTTGCTCATCAAAGGTGAGCCCGGCACGGGCAAGACCATGCTGGCCGAGGAAGTGGCTGCGGCACTGAAGATGCCGCTGCTGCAGTGGCATATCAAATCCACCACCAAGGCCCAGCAAGGCCTGTATGAATATGACGCCGTCAGCCGCCTGCGCGATTCGCAGCTGGGCGATGAACGCGTCAAGGACATCACCAACTACATCGTCAAGGGCGTGCTCTGGCAAGCCTTCACGGCCGATGAGCCCGTGGTGCTGCTGATCGACGAGATCGACAAGGCCGACATCGAATTCCCCAACGACCTGTTGCGCGAAATCGACCGCATGGAGTTCTACTGCTACGAGACGCACGAGATGATCCGAGCCAAGCATCGCCCGCTGGTCTTCATCACGTCGAACAACGAGAAAGAGCTGCCCGACGCCTTCCTGCGCCGCTGCTTCTTCCACTACATCAAGTTCCCCGATGCGGAAACCATGCGCCAGATCGTGAGCGTGCACTTCCCCAAGCTGCAGGGCGAACTGCTCAGCGCCGCCATGAAGGTGTTCTACGACGTGCGCAACCTTCCCGGTCTCAAGAAAAAGCCTTCGACCAGCGAACTGCTCGACTGGCTCAAGCTGCTGGTGGCCGAGGACATTCCGGCCTCTTCGCTGCAAGATATCGATGGCAAGGTCAGCGTGCCCCCCATGGTGGGCGCACTGCTCAAGAACGAACAGGACATGAGCCTGTTCGAGAAACTCGTCTTCATGAACCAAAAGAATAGGTAACCCCCTGAGCCGCTTCGCGTCTTCCCCCAAGGGGGACGACGGCCTTTGCTGCGGGGCGGCCCTTGCTGGCCGTCCCACGCTCGGGTCGCGCCAGTTTCATAGGCTGTGAAAGCGCATCGACGCCATGGATAACTGATATGAGCTTTGTTGAACCCGTCACCTTGCGCGACCGGGGCGTGCGCCTGGTGCCCCTGTCTCTCGATCATGAAGCAGGTCTGGCTGCCGCTGCTGCCGATGGCGAGCTGTGGAAGATCCGCGTCACCTCGGTACCCACGCCGCAGGAAACCCGCAGCTATATCGAGACAGCCCTGCTGGGCCGCGCGCAAGGCCACCGCTTTGCCTTCGCCGTGCTCGATGACGAAAGCGGCAAGGTGCTTGGCACCACCAGTTATCACGACATCGTGCCCGCAGTGCGCCGCGTGGAGATCGGCTACACCTGGTACGCCCAAAGCGTGCAGCGCACGCATGTGAATACCTCGGCCAAATTGCTGCTGCTGGCCCATGCCTTCGGCACGCTGGACTGCCATGTCGTGGGTTGGCGCACCGACAATTTCAACTTCGCCAGCCAACGCGCCATCGAGCGCCTGGGCGCAAAAAAGGATGGCGTGCTGCGCGGTCACGCACTGCGCCGTGACGGCACGATTCGCGACACCGTGATGTATTCCATGCGCAGCGGCGAATGGCCCGAGGCCCGTGCACAGTTGCTCTATCTTCTGGAGCAGCGTGCGCCCGCTGCATAAGAGCTGGAGGCATATTTCATGCTGATCGATTTTTTCTACACCCTGCGAGCCGCCAAGCTGCCGGTATCGGTCAAGGAGTTTCTGGCCCTGCTGGAAGCGCTGGATGCGGGCATCATCGGTCCCAAGAGCGAAGACCGCTGGAGCCTGGATGATTTCTATCATCTGGGCCGCACGATCCTGGTCAAGGACGAGAAGCACTACGACAAATACGACCGCGCTTTTTCCGCCTACTTCAAAGGCGTGGAAATGCTGGCCGACCTGACCAAGGAGATCCCCCAGGACTGGCTGCAAAAGCTGCTGGAGCGTGAACTCAGCCCCGAGGACAAGGCCAAGATCGAGGCCATGGGCTGGGACGAGTTGATGGAAACGCTCAAGAAGCGCCTGGAGGAGCAGAAGGAACGCCACGAGGGCGGCAGCAAATGGATAGGCACGGGCGGCACCAGCCCCTTCGGCCATGGCGGCTACAACCCGGCAGGCATACGCATAGGCGGGCCCGGCCGCAACAAGAGTGCCGTCAAGGTCTGGGAGCAACGCGCCTACCGCGACTATGACGACACGCAGGAACTGGGCACGCGCAACATCAAGGTGGCGCTGCGGCGCCTGCGCAAGTTCGCGCGCCAGGGCGGCGAGCTGGAGCTGGATCTGCCCGACACCATCCGCTCCACGGCCGCCAATGCCGGCTATCTGGACATCAAGATGATTCCGGAGCGGCACAACAACGTGAAGGTGCTACTGCTCATGGACGTGGGCGGCACCATGGACGAGCATGTGCAGCGCGTGGAAGAACTGTTCTCGGCCGTCAAGAGCGAGCTCAAGCACCTGGAGTTCTATTACTTCCACAACTGCGTCTATGACTTCATGTGGAAGAACAACCGCCGCCGCTTTGCCGAGAAGTTCTCGACCTGGGACATCGTTCGCAAGTACAACAAGGACTACAAGCTGATCTTCGTGGGCGACGCCACCATGAGCCCCTACGAAATTCTGCAGCCCGGCGGCTCGGTCGAGTACATGAACGAGGAGCCTGGCGCCGAATGGCTGCAACGCCTGACCCATGCCTTCCCGCGTTTTGCCTGGATCAATCCCGAACCCCAGGGCGTGTGGCAATACCGCCAGAGCATCAGCATCATCCAGCAGCTGATGGGCGACCGAATGTACCCGTTATCTCTCAAAGGCTTGGAAGACGCCATGCGCATGCTGTCAAAATAGGAACATGCCCCAGACCTTGCCCTTGAAAAAGCCGGCCTTGAGGCCGGCTTTGCTTTTGGGAGCCGCCTTGCTCCTCAGCGGCTGCAGCCTGCTTTCCCCCAAAGACAAAGAAGCCGAAACCATGGGCATCGACACCAGCGGCCCCCCGGCCTTCACACTGGAAGTCGAAGCCCCCAAGGAAATGCGCGAGCTGCTGGAAAAGCACCTGGAACTCAAACGCTTTCGCTACCAGCCCGATCTGCAGCGCCGCGAACTCACGCGGCTGCTGGGAGCCACCGACGCCAATGTGCGCGAGCTGATCGGCACCCTCGGCTACTTCAGTCCCACGGTCACGGTGGAGCTGACGGACACACCCGAAGAAGATGCCGATGCTCCGCGCAAGGTGGTGGTGAAGGTCGATCCTGGCCCTGCAACGGTGATCGAGCAATCCGAAGTCCAATTCGTCGGCCCCAATGCCGAGGACGAGCTGGGCCGTTCGCAGCGCCTGACCATCGAGGAAACCTGGCCGCTGAATGTAGGTGAGCACTTCACCCAGAGCGCCTGGGGCAGTGCCAAGAGCGGCGGCCTCAAGGAGCTGCAAAAGCGCCGCTATCCGCTGGCGCGTATCGACCACAGCCTGGCCGATGTGGATGCGGATACCAGCAAGGCACGCATCAACGTGGCCTACGATCCGGGTCCGGCCTACACCTTCGGCCCCTTGCAGATCGAGGACGCCCAGCGCTATGACTCCGTGGGCACGGCCCGCATCGCCCGTCTGCCCGAGGGGCAGGAGTACAACCAGCAAAGCATGCTCGACGCGCAACAACGCCTGGTCAGCAGCGGCTATTACGACTCCGTCTTTCTGACGCTGGCCGATGCCCCCCAGCAAACCGAGAGTGCCGCCGCCGACGATGAAAAGCGCAAGGCCATGGCCAATGAGATCACCTCGCCCGTGATTGCCAAGGTGCGCGAGGCCAAGCTGCAGAAATGGGTGTTCGGCGTGGGCGCCAGTACCGACACCGGGCCGCGCCTGTCCGTGGATCATGTCTACAACAAGGTACCGGGCCTGGACTGGCGCGCCGTCAGCAAGCTGCAGCTGGACACCAAGAACCCGCTGATCTCCACCCAGCTCACCGGCCTGCCCGGCGAGGATTTGTGGCGCTGGTTCGTGGGCGGCAAGATAGAACGCGCACCGGCCGGCGACTTCACCACCAATAGCGCCCAATTGCGCTTTGGCCGCGCCAAGGCCGAAGACCGGATCGAGCGCAATATGTATCTGCAGTATGACTTCGCCAAGACGCAGGGCCCCGATGCCCCGCCCAGTGCCTCGTCTCTGCTGGCCAACTACGGCTGGACCGGACGTTACTTCGACAGCCAGATTTCGCCTACCTCGGGCTTTGGCTTTGCCTTTGAAGTCGGCGCGGGCACCACGCTGACACCGCAGCGCACGCCGTTCGGCCGCGCCACGGGCCGCTTTCTGACGTTGATTCCAATCGGCGAGCGTGATGAGGAAACCAAGCGCCGCAGCCGCCTGTCGCTGCGCGCCTCGGCCGGAGCCATCACGGCCAAGAAAGATGCCGACCTGCCCATGACTTTGATGTTCCTCACGGGCGGCGACAACACGGTGCGCGGCTACGGCTACCAGAAGATCGGCGCACGCGCGGAGAACGGCCTGGTCATCGGCGGCCGCTATCTGGCCACCGGCAGCGTGGAATGGCAGCGCCCGATCACCATCAAGGGCAACACCCGCGACTTCGAGCACGCCGTGTTCATGGACGCGGGCACGGTGGGCGATGAGCTCAATCACATGTACATGCGCGTCGGCGTGGGTACCGGCATTCGCTGGAAAAGTCCCGTCGGCCCGATTCAGGCTGACCTCGCCTACGGTTTGCAGGAAAAGCAGCTGCGTCTGCACCTGCGCCTGGGCTTCACTTTCTAGACATGGCGGATAACAAGACCCCCGCAGGGCAAGCGCCCTCCACTCCAGCTCCTTCAACAGCCGCTGCAGCGCCTGCTCCTCGCCAGCGCCGGCGCTGGCTGCGTGCCCTGGGCTGGCTGTTTCTCACATTCGCCACCATTGTCGTGCTGGCCCTGGGCACTTTGCTGTGGTGGATTGGCCGTGATGATTCGCTGGCCACCACCTTGCAGCGCGTGGCCCGCTGGCTGCCGGCAGAGCAATCCCTGTCGGCCAGGGAAGTGACGGGCTCGGTCAAGAACGGCGGCCATATCGGCTGGCTGCAATGGCAAAGCCCGACCATGAAGGTCGAGGTCAAAGAGGCCAGGATAGCCTGGCAGTTCAGGCCGCTGATTCTGTCGCGCGCACTCAAGCTGGGCGAAGTTCATATCGCCGAGCTGGAAATTTCCAGCACGCCCGATCCCGAGAAAAAACCCAGCGAGCCGCTGCAGTCGCTGATGCTGCCGGTCAAGATCGAGCTGCCCTTCCAGATCGACCGCATTGTCTGGAAAGGCCCGCCCGAAGCCGTGGTGGAAAACCTCCGCGGCCGCTACGAATACACCGGCAGCCTGCATGAGCTGCAGGTGCGCAGCCTGCATGTGGCCGATGGCGACTACCAGATGTTGGCCCGCATTCAGGCTGCGGCGCCCATGCAGACCAGGGTGGAGCTGCAAGGCCAGCTGAAAACGCCCAACCCATTGCAAAGCAAGGATGGCCAGACCGCCAGCCTGATCGATGTACTGGCCGATGCACAGATCAAGGGAACACTGGCCACGGAAGCCGCCGAGCTGCAGATCACGGCACATGCCGAAGCGGCGGTGCAGGCGGTTGAATCTCAAAACAATGAGCAGGCAGCGCAAGCCAATGCTTCATTTGAAGGTCAATCAACTAAGAAATCTTCAGACAACAAGCGCAAGCAGCTAGAAAAACAAGAGCAATCCGCGGCTGATGTGCTGCCCATGCTGGCCGATATCAAGGCAGCCATTGCCCCCTGGAAGCCACAGCCGCTGCTGTCGGCCCAGGCCCTGCTCAAGAATCTGGACGTGGCGGCTTTCTGGCCCCAGGGGCCGCGCACCGCCCTGTCCGGCGAGCTGCAGGCCGGCCCCGGCCCTGTGCTGCAGGCGGACTCTGCCACCACCGTCGGCCAGACACCGCAGCCCAGCACACACAGCCAGCCGACCTGGGCGCTGAGCACGCATTTCAGCAACGCCCTGCCGGGCCCCTGGGACAAGCAGCGCCTGCCGCTGAAGAGTCTGCAAGCCCAGGTCAATTTCGATGGCGGCCAATGGCTGGTCGATGAAGCCCTGGTCGATATCGGCAAGGGCCAGCTCCATCTGACGGGCAAATATGTGCCCATCGCCCAGATGTTCGAAGGCAAGCTGCTGGTCAAACAGCTCAATCCCGCCGACCTCTACAGCAGCCTGGAGGCCGGGCCGCTCGATGGAAGTCTTGAGGCTGAAACACTGACACCGCCCGTGCCTGTGGAGCCCGCCGCCGAGAATGAGCAAGCCGCCTCACCCGCCGTGGCCTTCAAGGCCGATCTGCGCGCCGCAGGCAAACCTGCCGGTCAGGGGCTGCGCATACAGTCGCTGAGCACCAAGGGCCAATGGCAGGCACCGCTGCTGCAACTGCAAAGCCTGCAACTGGAAGCGCTGCAGGCCAGGGTCGATGCGCAGGATGTGGAGTTCAACACCGAAAGCCAGCTGGCCCAGGCCCGGCTCAAGGCCGATGTGCCCGGCGCCAGCCTGCAACTTGCCGGCCAGATGGGTCCGCAGAACGGCAAGGGGCAGACCACGCTGCAGCTGACGTCGCTCAAACAGCTGACGCAGTGGCTGGACAAACTGCCCGGCCTGAAGAACGCACTGGGCGGCGCCCAGCTCGACGGCTCGGCTCAGACCCAGCTGGACTGGAATGGCGGCTGGGGCAAGCTGCTGGAACGTCTCAAGGCCGCCCCCAATGCACCGCTGCCAGCCAGCGACCTGCAGCTCAATGCCAGCGTGAACAGCGATCTGATCCGCTACCAGGCCGCGGGCGCTGCCGCCGATCAGGCGCTGCGCCTGAGCCATCTGCAGCTCAAGCTGAACGGCAGCCCCGAAAGCATGCAGCTGAGCCTGGCGGCCCTGGCTCAGCAGGCCGACAAATCCGTGCAGCTGGACACGGCCCTGCAAGCAGGCCTTGCCAGCGGCAAGGGTGCTGCGCCTCTGGACTGGCAGGCCAGCCTGGACAAGCTGCAGGCCCAACTCAAACTGGGCAAGGACAAGCCCGGTCCCTGGGCTCTGCAACTGCAGCCCGGCGCGCCCGTGCAGATCACGCAGCGCACATCGGGCAATACCGTCCTGAGCACTGCCTGGCAGATCACGGCGGGCAAGCTGCAAGTCACACCACCGGCGAACGCTGGCGGCCAAGGCCGGGGCAATGCCCTGGCCCCGGCACTGCTGCAATGGGACAACAGCAGCTTTACCAAGGCGGGCAATGGCCAGTTCGGCCTGCGCAGCACAGGTCGCGCACAAGGCATTCCGCTGGCCTGGGTCGACTCCTTCAGCCTGGGCGACGATGAGCCGCCGCTGCAGGCCGCAGGCCTGTCGGGCGATCTGAGCTTCAACGGCCAGTGGGATGTGGACACCATGGGCCGCAATCTCAAGGCCGAACTGGTAGTGGAACGCGCTGGCGGCGATCTGCGCCTGGCCGTGGATGACGGCGGCACGGGCACCACCGTGGTCCAGACCACCGGCCCCACGGCCAAACGTGCTGGCGGCACCCGCACACGCACCATCAGCGGCACAGGCATGCGCGCCCGCATCAAGCAGGCCAGGCTGACCGTGCAGGCCAGCGGCAGCAATGTCACGACCAAGCTGCTCTGGGACAGCGAGCGCGCGGGCACGGCCCAGGCCGAGCTGCGCACCCAGCTCAGCTATGGCAAGGACGGCTGGGCGCTGCCGCCCAACGCGCCCTTGAGCGGACAGTTGCGCGCCAGCATGCCGGACATTGGCATCTGGGGCATGTTTGCACCTCCAGGCTGGCGCGTGAAAGGCACGCTGGCTGCCGATGCCACAATCTCCGGCACGCTGAACGATCCCAAGTGGCTGGGCAACATCAATGCCGAATCGCTCAACATCACCTCGCTGCTGGACGGCGTGGACCTGCAGGACGGCGTGCTGCGCGCCAAGCTGCAAGGCACACGCCTGGACATTACCGAGCTGCGCCTCAAAGGCGGCAAGGGCAGCAATACTCGCATCCTCGGCTACAGCGGCAACCTGACCTCGGCCCCCGAAGATGGCGGTACGCTGACCGGCAGCGGCTATGCCCAGTTCACCCCGCCCGGCCAGGCCGGAGAGCCGGGGCTGAGCATGCACCTGCAGGCCAAGGCCAGCAAGCTGCAGGTGCTGGTGCGCGCCGACCGCCAGGTCAGCGTCTCTGGCGAACTCTCGGCCAATCTGCAGCAAGGCCAGTTCACGCTGCGTGGCGATCTGACGGTGGACCGGGCCTCCATCATCCTGCCCGAGGAGTCCGCCCCCTCACTCGACAAGGACGTGGTCGTGCGTTCTGCCGCATCCCGCAAGGCCGAAGAGGAAGCACGCCAGAAGCAGGAACGCGACGAGCGCCGCGACCAGGCCCGTGCCACGCCACGCAAGCTGCCCGACATTCTTGTCAAGCTCAATCTGGGCCGCGACTTTGCGCTACAGGGCTTTGGCATCGTCACCCGACTGCGTGGCGATCTGGAGATCAAGGGCGCCAGCTATGCTGGCGGTCCGCCCAGCGTGACCGGTGAAATTCGCACCGAACAAGGCCGCTACCGCGCCTGGGGCCAGTCGCTGAATGTGGAAAACGGCCTGATCCGCTTCAACGGCCCCTACAACAACCCATCGCTGGACATCCTGGCCCTGCGCCCCAATATCGCCGTCAAGGCCGGTGTGCAGGTCATGGGTTCGGCCAGCGCGCCACGCGTGCTGCTGTACTCCGACCCCGTGCTGCCCGATGCGGAAAAGCTCTCCTGGGTCGTCATGGGCCGCGACCCGGCTTCGGGCGGCGCCAGCAGCGCGCTGCTGCAGCAAGCCGCCATGGCACTGCTGGCCGGCGGCAACAGCAGCAGTGGCAAGATTGCCGGCAGCCTGGGCCTGGATGAAGTGGGCTTCAAGGGCGGCGGCGATGGCGACGCCGAAGGCGCAGCACTGACTATGGGCAAGCGCATCTCGGACAAGCTCTATCTGACCTACGAGCAAAGCCTGTCAGGTGCCATGGGCATCATCTATATCTTCTATGATCTGTCACGCAACCTCACGTTGCGTGCCCAGACTGGCGTTACCAGCGCACTGGATCTGGTCTACACCGTGCGCAAGGATTAAGCATGAAACAGGCCTCTAATGCTCATGCAGCAAGCGCGAGCAGCTATCTCATTTGATATGAACAGGCACCACACAGCACTGCAAGCCGCAGCCGGGCAGCTAATCTCTGCCATCCAGAAAGAATGGCTGGACGAGATTGGTGTGCCGGCGGCCGCGCGATGCGAACAGATCATGCACAGCGCGCATGAGCTACTGCAAGCCACCAAACAAGGCCATCTGGCTGAAGTCTTGCAAGGCCGTTCCATTACGCAGTTTCTGGGCCCAGACTGGGTCCAGATGCATCCGCGCGTGCAGCCCTTTATCCAGGCCCTGGCGACGGCTGCCACAGCATAGGAAAGCAGCCTTGGCACGCAGGTAAAGCTCGCCAAGAGTCCCCCGAACAGCCGCATGTGCCACCGATATTCGATGCCATTCACCATCAATCACCAGAGAAGGCGCACAACGCGAGTAAAATCCGGCGTCCCTCCCCGTAGTTCAATGGATAGAACGGTCGCCTCCTAAGCGACAGATACAGGTTCGATTCCTGTCGGGGGGACCAAATTCAAGGCCGCGAAGGTGCATAACCTTCCGGCCTTTTTCTTTTCTCCCTCTGTAGACCTCAATTCGAAGTGCGCCAAAGTCCATGGAAGTGTGCCGCAATCCGGGGGCATCTGGGGGCACATTTGGGGGCATATTTTTAAAAGTTGGGGGCACATTTCAGATGCCCCCAGTTTTCTGCTCCTGGCTTCACCTCGAATGACGCCACTGACGAAAAATTTGCCAAGTTGTGAAAAGTCTGTGACGCAGCTCGACCCAGAGCACTCCGGACTCTGTTCACGGCATGGCTTCTAAGCCGTAGTTGGGGAGCCTTGAGGGTGGACGATCCGATCAAAATCTTGCTTATCCACCTCAAGCCCTTCGGCATTGAACTTACGAATCAGGGCGAACACATAGGACGGTGAATACAGCTTCCTCAAACCCTCTCGACCCGACGCTTGGTAAATCTCATGAGATTCCGCAAGGCTGCGCCGTGGTTCGGTGTAGTTCTGGCCCTTGACCTCTTTCAGCCATCGCTTGTAGCCAGGCCCGCCAATCTTCCCTAGGACTGCGGGCGACGATATGTTGTAGCTTGCATTGTCCAGCTTGAGCTTGTTAGGCACGCCCCTATAAAAGGCCAATGCATCGTTGGCCTGCTCATGATCCAGAAACAAATCCTCATCCACCTCTGGATAGCCATGCAGGAACCCAGCGGGCGTAAGGTAAAGCGGGTCAGAGAACTTGCGCGAACGCCAGACAGGAGCGCCTCCAAAGCTAGGGTTGCTTGACCGAAACCCAATTTCTATAGACACCCTGCCTTTGATGTAGGGGCGCAGCTCAGAATCATCGCCTTCAAGGTACAGCGAAATAGCCCGATCAATCTGCTGCATCCGGGCAGGTGGAATGAGCTGATCGAAGATGCTTGGCACCTTGGCCTGCCAGACCTTGGGAATGAGTTCGAGCATCTGCGTGGAATACCACGTCTCTACATGGCGCAGTGTTTGTCGTGCGTGGCCACAGGCGGCTCCATTGGTCTGTAAAACAAACGAGACAGCCTCCCGTTTGTGGCGCTCAGCTTGAGCATTGATTGCTTTTCTCACACTGTCCACCTTTCTTTACGCCTCGATATTTTCTGCACTGTCACCCTGCACATTTTTGCGGCCCAACGCAGACCAAGGAGCGCCCTGTTAAGCCCATTTCTTGTGCTGCCTGTACCGGGGCTCCAAGCAAGGGGGCATCGCCCCGGAAATTACCCAACAAAAAAGCATCAATCAATACAGCGTAAGAGATGCCTCTTTTTCAATGTTCTTCCGGATATTGACAAAAATTCTTGGGGACATTGGGGACAGACCCAAAAACAGCACTTAACCCACTGTCACTATTAAGGAAAAGTGTCCCCAAAATTTTTTGGGGACAAGCGTTTTTGCTTGGGAACATTGGGGACAAATTCTCAGGAATTCGCCATTTTTCATCAAAAAAGATCACCTTCGTACTCTTTTTAGCCTAATGCCGCGAACCACAACCGCTTCCACCTAAAAAAGTCAGCACACCAAAAAAGCAAAGAACTGCAATTCAACTACACACAAAAAAGTCATTAATACGCAAAAAAAGCTGTATATCCATTCAGTGAACGATGCTTGTTCACTGGAACGTTCACTTTTCACAGGCTCATCCACTGGCGCGCCCGAGGGGGTCGAATTACCCCCATGAGGAACATCGCCAGGAGTACCTATAGGGGGGGTCTCTGGCCAATGAACCATGACCGCCAGTTGAAGCGCTCCGCCAGCTCCCATCCTGGAGCCACTCCCCCTTATTTTTCGCGCAGAACACACTTCCCCTGCGCCCCACCCGGCGCACACCACTTCCCGCCTTACGGCATGCACATGCATGAATACGCACAAGCCTTGCGGGCTGTCGCAATGGCAGCCTGAATCGCACAGCCCCTTAGACAGGCCCGGCTACAGCCGGGCAAGGCAACGATGGGGCGCCTGTTGCTACGCACAGGAACCCAGGCCATGCCTATATAACAAAAGGCCCAAGGCGATGAACCTTGGGCCTATGTACTGCTATACCGGCGCATAGCTGCTGGCACTGGCGACTGGCTAAATGTCCAGCTCCATGATGGCGGGGCTGATGCGGTAGCACCAGCTAGGTCCCATGCCTGGCAAGCGCTGCTTAGTATCCACCTCACGTCCCTTGTCTGGCTTGAGGCAGCCATGCTGCAGCAATACCTTGCACACGGCCTTGTGGTCAAAGCCCCGGCATATCTCGGTGCGGAATACTTCGGGCAGCACAAAGTACTCAATGCGAGTCTGCTCACCATCAATGGCCGTCAGCTCGTCGTAGATTTCCTTATCGGCTCGGGGCGTGTACCCGGCTTTCTGCATCTTGATTGGCTGGCCACTTTCATCAATCAGACGCCTGAAACCTGCTCTCTGCAGAGTCTTGGCATTGTGGTCATCCATGGCCCTATGCCACCAGGTAAAGCGCCCCTCTCCATGCGCTTCCAGGAAGCCGCGCACCTGGCGCAGCATGGCTTTCACCTCACCATTACCAGCACCACCACGGGCATGCAGCCAAGCATCAAAGCAAGCCTTGGCTGCATCCTCGCTCTCGCCCTCATCCCAGCCCGTCAAGCCCGCCTCTGTAGCCAAAGCCCCCGCCACTCCCACAATCGCAAATCGTGCAGCCACGCGGGCTACCTGGCCACTTGCACCACCCGGCACCCAAGCAAAGGACAGGGCAGCAACCGCATCACGCACACGCCGAGCCAAGGTATCCGCATGCTGCGCCGACCACTGTAGGAAGGCATGCCCCACAGCACCATGGCAAAGCCCTGCCTCACGCGCCAAATGGGAAGAAAAGGCGGCCCCATCACCCAGACTATGGAGCCGCTCAAACGCTCCCATACCAGCGCCAGCATCAGCGGGGATATCGGCCATTCGCACCTCTTGCCCGGTGCGAGCACGCTTGCCGCCCTCGGCCATGTGGTCAGCCAGGCCCAGCTCACCCGCACTCAAAAACAGCAAACGCCAGGAAAGGCGGGCGCGTGCTGCCCCATTGCGTGCTGCGCGCGCCTTGCTTTGCTCATTCGCCAGCATGTAGGCACACTCGCCAGCCACCTTGCCATCAACCTGCGCCAGCTCATCCAAGATCAGCAGGCTATCGCAGTGCTGTGCGGCAATGGCCTCAAGCGCGTTATCGGTCGTGCGCCAGCGCTGCATATAACTGGGGCCACCGAACACGCTGGCAGCCAGGCGCAGCGCCGTGGTCTTGCCGCTGGAGCTATCGCCACGCAGATGAAACCCGCCAGACTCCATGCCTGCAGGGCGCAGCAGTGGCCCAGCAAAGGCACAAGACACCGCAAACACCAGGCGGCTATTGCCAGCGCAAAAACGGCCTATGCGGTCTATCCAGTCCTGCACCTCACGCTTGATACGGAACGTGTTCTCCATCTGGTTTTCAGACTGGAACACGATGCGCTCGGCATCATCGCCAATGGTTTCATGTGGCAGCACAAACGCTCGGCCATGCCAGCCTATGCGGTCTGTGCAGCTCGCAAACTCTGCAGGCTTGCGCGTCTGTATGTACTCGGTCAGCCGGTTGCGCGCTGCTGGCGCAGTGGCAATGCGCAGGCCCATATTGAGCAATGCGGCGCGATACTCGCCACCATCGCCGCTCAACATGCGTGCAGGCATGGCCCATTGCTTAGGCACGCCCAGCGGGTCAGCAAAGGTCAGCAGATAGCCCCACCCTGCGCCCTCTTGGTTGCGCGTCAGGGCCTCTACATGCAGCGCAGAGCACAGCCACAGCGCGCGGGCCGGGTTGCCATCCTTGTCACGGCCATGGAACCACACTCCGCCGTCATCCAGCGTGAAAGGATCATCCCAGCCAGGTGCCTCATCTGGGTCGTTCGCCGGGCCTTTTCGCTTGCCACCACGCCCGCCACCATTGCCACCGCCTGAGCCACCAGCACCAGAAGAAGGCAGGCCAGTGCCACTACCTTCACCAGCGCCAGCGTCATCGCGGCCAGTCCTGGCATGCACTGCTTCAATGGCTTGCAGTACATGCGTCTGTACGGTCTCCAGGCCTTGTGCCTGGTGCATGTCGTTAAAGTCGCTGGCCCCATCTGGCAGATCGCACGGAAACACGGCTAGGCCACGCACCGCATGAGCTGCCGCCTCTGCCTTGGCGCGGCCTGCATTACGGCCTGTGCGTGCTTGGGTCGCTGCATCGTCATCACCGCACACCACCAGCAGCGCGGAAGGATGCAGCGCATGCAAAGCCTTGCAAACATGCTGCAGATTGCCTGCATCGAAAGCTACGGCCACCGGCAGACCCGTGGCCATGTGCAAGCTGGCCGCAGTGGCATATCCCTCGGCCACCAGAATGACAGCATCGCCGCCCAGCTCGGCCAACAAATCGGCACCCAGCATGTGCCACAAGCCCGACTTGCGCCCGCCTTTGCACAAAAGCTTGTCCGTTCCTTGCGCAGGCTTGGTGGGTGCGATGCGTTGCACATTCCACAGCCTGCCATCTGCATCACACAGCGGCACGAATAGCCAGCCATCAGCCCCATACCGCACGCCAAAACCTTGCACCCCTTTGCGCACCAGATAAGCGCTGGAGCCGGTTTCGCTGGCGCTGGCCCACAGTGCCTCAGCCTCACCCGCTGCAGCCTCTTGCGCCGCCTGTATCGCCGCATCCTCGGCCTGCTGGCGCTGCCTGCGCTCATCGCCCTGGCGCTGTCGCTGCGCAGCGCTCACAGGCTTGGAGTCTTGCCCTTTGCGCGGCAGCTTGAAGCCGTGCTGCTGGGCCAGGTAAAGCAAGGTAGACACACCCACACCACCCCCTGCTTTGATGCTGCGCCAGGTGCTGCCCACAGCGCCTGCGTCAAAGCCGCCACCGCTGGCCGCGCTCCAGTCGCTAAAGAGCTGCAGACCCGTTTCGTCCGGGTACTCGCTCTTGATGGCCATGCCCACGCGCGCCCATTCATCACGCGGCAGATTGGCCGGGACAAAGCTCAAAGCATTGCGCAAAAGATCGGGGGTGATTTCGGTTTTCATGTAATCGCGGAGATGTTCAAATCACAAAGCCCAAGCCACGGCACTGCAACCAAGACAGCGCAATGAACAAACTCGCAACAGGACTCATGCAAACAGGTGCAGCGCTGTGCGCAGCGACCGTTACTGGTGTTCTTTGGGGAACTGGAGCATTGCTGCCCTTGCTGCCATGGGGCGCAGGGCTGGCGCTGCTGGGCTTTGTCTTGTCACTGGCCACCGCCAGCGGCAACAAGCAAATGCCATGAAAGGCTGTATCACCCTCCTGTGCATAGGCGTGCCGCTGGCACTGCTGGGTCTCTGGCTGGACTCCGAGCGCCTGATGGCACTTGGAGCCGGTGCAATTGCAGCCGTGATGATCGGCTGGCCTGGTTTTCTGCTGATGGGACTGCTGCATAAGTCTGGGCGGCGATAGCAGCACGATCACCGCACGCTTGCCGATTGGGAAGTCGCCACAACAGACGGCAACACCAGCAGCAACCGGCGCACGCCATCCACCATGCGGGCATCAGCCTCGCTTTCAGCCATACGGAGCTTGGCAAACTCTTGGCACAAGATCGCAAGGTCGGCATGTGCCTCGCTGGCAGCACACAGCGCCTGCCAAGCATTCGACTCCAGCCAGGCGAAGCATTCCACGTTGTAGAGACTCATACGCAAGCCGCCCAGACCGCGAAGGCCCTTGCGCTGGCCGCTCTCCAACTGCAGCAACAGGTTGCGTACCGCGTGATGACGCTCTGATTCGAACATCATCAAAGCATCCCAACGGCGATCCCACACATCGCGCAGCACCTGCACGTCCTGCGGCCAAGGCACCAGGACAGGCGGCACGGTCTCATGATCCCCATGCAGATGAATATGCAAAGCATCGTAGGCTGCGGAGGTGGCAACAGACAGATGCAATGAGGCCCGCATGGCCCCCTCAATCTCGGCAATCAACGAGGGAATTTGCATCATTACGCGCCTCGCTCGGTCGTGGCTGCGATGCGCTCTTGCACCCAGGTCAGCACAGCCGACTCCGGCCAGGCCACCATGCGACTGGTTACGTACACACAGCATGGAAACTTCCCTTCCTTCATCAGCTTGTAAATGGTGCTTTTCTTGCAACCGGTCGTTGCCTCTACATCAGCCAGGCGCAACAGGCGATCACGGGGCACCACAGGGCGGGCGGAATGGACTACTTGCATGAACACTTCCTTCAAGTCCTGCAGCGCCAGCGCACCAACATGGCGGGCCTTGAACGCAGACAGACATTGATGGAAAGTGTTCAAGAGGCGGGGTCTTGCTGTCGCCTTGCAGCAGTGCAGCAAAGGCCGTGTAGAGCATGGAGGAAGCATGCACGTCCAAGGTTCGGCCAGGCATTGCAAGGCGAACTGCAAGGCAATCAGTTGGAATTTGCACGGCGTGCACTCATACCATCGAAGTGACTTGCAGGTTTTATGCCTGTAGTCGCGTTGTACCCAGAGCCCTCCAGCAACTGCCGTACTCGCTCGCCGCGCTTGTAACCAAGCTCCTTTGCCAGACGCTCCGAAGCGCCCTTGGCACGACCTGACCTGTGCTCTTCATGCAGCCGTGCGGCAAGCAGCGCCACATGCTCGGCCATCCAAGCCGGACGCTTCTGAGCGCTTACGTCCGCAAACTGCTGTCGATACCGCACCAGGGAAGGCCAATCACTCACGTCCTGCGCCTCGATGACAGACGCAACAGTGGCTGAGTCTGATGCAACGCCATCTGGAGCCACCGCCTCTGATGCCGAATCAGAACCCCACCCCCAGCACACTTGAGCATCAGCTTCACTGACCATCAGCCAGCACCCTCGAAAATCAGGGGAAGCAAGCAAGGAGTCTGGGTTCTCCGAACGCCCCCAGAACCCACGCAACCAAGCCACAAAACCCGCCCGCCCAGTCCCGAGAGAGTCAACCCGTGGGGCTGATACACCACCTTGCCCAATCCCGCGAGAAAGCACACGCCGACCGCGCACCGGCACGGCTGCAAGAGAGCCGTTCCACGACGGATACCACTCCCGCTCCATATTCAACGGCGTGCCATTGCCACCAGGCGAAGCCTCATAAACCACCGAGCCGCTCTCACTTGCAAGCTTTTCCAGCAGCATCCGCACGGCTTCAACACGCACGCATTCATGCTGCTTCATCAGCCAGAGCACCAGGCGCGACAAATGCACAGCCCGGCCTTGCGCTCCAGACGCAAAGCGCGGCTCACCATAAACCGTCAAATCACCCGACATAGCTATCCCTCCTTGCCCGTTAACTTCGCACAGAAAGCCATTCCTGCACCGCTTCGGCTTTCTTCCGGTCGATGTAATCGGCCAAGGTTTTTGCATCCAAAAACCATTGGCTTTTTTGAGAGCCAAGGCGATAGGCCGGAATGGGCAGCGCCTGCCTATTGGCGGCCTCTGCCGCTTTCTTAGGGCTGAGCGCAAAAAACGCTTCGCAGCATTGATCCAGGGGGATGTTCACTCCCCCATAGATTGCGAGCAATGCAAACAGCGTGTTCATCCCGGCATCTCTGGCGGGCGCTGCATGCCGGGCTGGAGCCACTCACTTACACTGCCCCGAACAGCGGGCAAACCACAGGCCTGCGCCTGCAGATCAGCCACAAGGCCAACACGCTCGGCCAAAGCCTCAATGCACAGCAGCAGGGTTTGCTCATCGTCCAAGGTTTTCACACCCTCAGCCAACATGGCCACCAGCTTCTGAATAAGGCGCGCAGTATGCGCCTGTACTCCAAAAGCAAGGCCCATGCGCTCGATGTTCGGATCTGCGCTCATGCCTCACCTCCATCTGCAGCTGCCTGCCGCTGAAACTCAATCCAGCCACTCTGCATCGCACCGTTAAGGCCACGGGCAAACTGCAGCAGATGTTCAACGGCCCAGACAGCGCCTGCCACATCGCCATCGTCCCCGGTTTTCGCAGCAACGAATGCGGTCTCATCTGCTGTGCTGAGCAAAAGCGCCATGGCGTCCATGGCCTCGGAAAATGGCACGCCTGCCTGCACCGCAAACACATTGGCCCCACCAAAATCAAGCGGTGTGTGTGCCGTAACAGGCCCTCTTCGCTTCAAGTCTTTGCGGTTCATTGCGCACCACCTTTCATTGCCGCACCAGACACATGCGCGTCGGCACAAGCAACCAACTCAGCCGCCAGCGCACGGGCCTGCTCGGGCGTGAAAGCCATAGAGGACTGATACGAAACCAAGGCTGTAGAGCAAGACAAGCCCAACTCAACAAGGCCTGTATGCCTGGCTGCATTGATGACCAAATACCGCCCATCAGGCAACGTGACATCAGAGCTGAGAACGCAGCGCGAATGCGCATCCATGCGCCGGGTGAAGGTGATGCTGCTCATGCGGCACCTCCTTGGCTGCTTTGGACCTGATTCAAGCCGCACTGCCACAGCATTCGCAGCACGGCGCTGGGCGAAAACACGGGCAAGCGGGAAGCGGTGGATTGAGGCTGTAGCGACACGGGTACGCCTGCAGAGCCAATGGATGCAGGCGCACTCACCTGCCCGGCAGGGATGGGCTGCCGTTCACGCTGGGGACTGGTCATGGCTCAGCCCTCCTGTGCGATCAACACGCGCAGAGCTACCAGGGCCTGCACTGCCTTACGGGCAGCGCCGGGCACATTGGCCGCAGGCTGACGCAGGTAGTGCAACGCCATGGCCAGTGCGTTATGCGCATCGGCGTGGAGCTGAATGGGGCTTGAAGGAAGAGACGGCACAACCGCAGTTGCGGCAGGCAAAGACAGGCGAACAGCACCAGAAGAAGGCTGGGTGCTGGCCAGGGGGCGAGATACGGTGTTCATGGTTCCGTGCTCCTTGCTGAGACTTGAAACCACCTGCGCCGCGTTTTCAAGCACGAAGCAGGTGGACGGGATGTTGAAAACACGTAGCAAGACGTGCGGGCAGCCTTACGGGTAGCCCCATCCCGCCCGTAACCATGTGGATGTGCGGGCGCTGTGCCCACTCTTCCAGTGTTCAGACGTGACAAAACCTCGCTATCGGGGAGGTTGCACCGCTTACTAAAGGTGTTTTCAAGCACCGGCCCCGGGACAGGGGGCTGAGGTGGATTGTGTCACATATCTACCCCATGGCAAATAATTAAGTTAAATGATGCTCCAATGAATCCAATTCAGACCAAAAATCTTTATCAATAGATGTGCATTCAGATCTTAAATATTTATTTAAATTATCGGCCTCTCTATGTTCAATCAATAATCTCCAATTTTCTGGATACATTTGTCGAATTAGAAATAATAGAAAAGACACTTTATTCATTTTTCTATTAAATCCAATTCTCACTTGATTATCAAGACCTATATGAATATGACCAATTGGATGCGATCCTTTATTATATCCTTGAGGATCATAATCATATCTAATTGGTGTAATGTTTTCCTTTCTATCTGCAGAAATAATCGCCAATTCAAAATCATCTCTAAATTCATCTCTATTTCTAGCGCTGTTTTCAAGATCCTTTGCGAGCAGGAATTTCTCAAATGTCGGGACATTAATAGGTGAATGAAGATAGCTATATGAGCAACTACTATCAGACTCCTGGAATACCACCAATGAATGGTCCGCTAGCCTAACATTAAAAAGCTTTTCAGCTATAGATTTCTCCCACTGCTCAATATATGAAAGCTCTCTAAGAGATCGGATTTTTTCATTTGTTAGTAAAAAATGTGGCTGATACTCTTCCGACACTAGCCTTGACGCACGTAATAAAACTTGAATTCTATCTACAGCAGCCATATTATTTCAGACGCTTTTTGACACGCTTCATAGCTTGCACTTCTCTTAATTTTTTCCGAAGAATTTTCTCAAAATCTTCTGGATCAACACCCTCTGACAAACGGTCTATGTCGTCATCAATAGAGGCAATATCGACCTCCACCAAGTCCCGCTTCATATAGACTATTTCTTCTGGCGTTGGATAAACAAAATTAAGATTAGGGAAATTTCTTTTTGCGGACTCTAATTCATTTTTGAATTTTCTTGCCGTCTCACCAGTGCCGGTAATATACAACCAGCCTTTAGCACGTGTCATTGCAGTGAAAACTTTATTCCGACTCTTTGCATTCGGAGAATGGAAAAGAGAGTCAACTCCAACCAAATAAACAGAATAAGCTTCGTTGCCTTTTGCTTTGTAAATTGTCGAGAGCGTAATACACCCCTCGGATTGAAAGTCTCTTACAGAATAAGAGTCTTCTTGCAAGTCGTTGTATTGAATACCACTCTCTTGCAATGCTCTTTTTAAACCGGAGAAGTAAACTCTTGAATTACGATCATCAAGACATATAATTAATATATCTTCAGGTGATACTCCCTCATGATCAATCTCATTTTTAATACGAGCAACAACATGATTAATCTCATGCGATGCACTCGGTAAAACTTCGCAGTGGATAATTTGATCTACTGTATTCGATTCACTCACAGAAGATGGAGAGTTTTCAGAAGGCCTAGTAATTGAAACGTTATGACCAGCAATTAAAGGAGTCTCTAATTTGTAGCCAAAATCTTTCCAATGATCCTCTGATTCAAGCATTTGCACAATTTTGCTACCATAAATACCGAATCCTATTGCATGCGCACAAACCAGGATTTCACGTGGATTTCTATAGCATTTATGAAGAATAACATCTTCATTGAAAAATATTTCGCTCTCACCACTTTCATTCACACCAAACAAGCTAGCCGCAGTTGGTACTTCTACATCAAAAATCGTTTGAAAAACATCATACGCAATAACCAAATTTTCATCGATAGCTAATCTCAGAGCCAGCTGCATAAACTCAGGTGGAAAATCCTGAGCCTCGTCCACAAAAACATAGTCATATGTATCTTTTACAGTGGAATCCTCTAGTAGACTTTTACAAGCATACGCAAATGGCTGAGAGGGAGAGTAATTTAAGGCTTGGGTATAACTGATAGGAGAATGTCCAAATCTACGAGCCGTTTTATAATACAAACCATCAACTGTTGCCCCACCCCATGCGTGCAGGACTTGAACTTTGCTCCAATCAGGATCTCTGTCCTCATGCAATCTGTAAAATCTTGTTATCAATTGCCTTATATGTTGATACAAGCTTTTTGTATAAAACGTAACAGCTATTTTAGCATCTGGCTCCCTAACTGCAGTTAATGCTGCCTTCAAAGCCAATACAACAGTTTTACCTGAACCAGCTAGACCACGAATTCTTTGAGGACCAGTTACTTCAGTCATGTAGGCTACACGCTGATCTCTATCAAATTTCCTGATCTCTTCTTCAAGTTTGGCAATAATTGATATTTTTGAATTTTTTTCAAAACCGTCTGTTTTCCTATCCTTTGCACGTATTAGAGCTTTAGACCCATCTAGAACAGATAATATTTCATTAAATATATCACTATCTAATTCATTATTAGATATAGTAGATTTAAAGTATTCAGATAGTTCTGTATTTCCCACTTTTACTTCATCAGATCTATCCCCTTCAGGCAACCAAACAAAGGCATCCAAATTGAATTTAAGTTGGGCTCTACCTGCTCTCAGTCTCGGATACTTAACCAGTCTAGAGAATATTTGACTAAACGCACCTTCTAATCTATCGCTGTCGTTTTTTACTGTTGATATGAGTAAAACGCCATGCCATGGACTAACAACAACCAACTCAGCGACTAAAAGTCTTTCATCTTCTCTAAATAAAGGAAAGTTGTGAAATACAACTGCCGAAGATAGATTCAGATCATTTTCTTTCTCTACGAGAAAATCTATCAACATTTTTACTGAAGGGTCTGCTTTAACAGCAGATTCTTTTGGGAGAATTTGAAGTGCCATTTTTATTCCAAAAGATTAGAAAGATACCCACATCATAAGTGTGTTCGCATCGAACTCTATCGGCACCCCTTTGATAGCACCTAGCGCTTGATCTGACTGGCGGTCAGTTTCTCGCATCTGTTCGAACAGGGCCCCCAGCTTGCAGGAGCTCAAGATGGGATGGCGCTCGTAGCGCTTCGTATCAAAGGCGATCATTCTCAATACACAACCCCGGCTGCAATAGCCCGCTCAGTCATTGCTGATGCATGTCCACATACAACATGCATTCAGACTGCATGCAGACCACCGACCTATCGAGTCTCCGCAGACAAGTAGCCGGATACAGTCCCCCCCTACAAAGCGACGCTTTCTCCATCCTTGCCTGGAACAAAGGGCGCCGCAAGCACCTCTTGCGCTGCATTCCTGCACCTTCCGCTCACGTCCACCATAAGCACACAGCCAATGCCATGCGCCCTAGCGACAGGCACGCAGCAGGCAAGCACCAGGTCAGATAGTCAGCAGCTCTGCATTGGTGCCCTACCGCAGTTTTTAAGCTAGAGCGATCACAAGCAAAGGCCAGACAGAAGATCAAAAAGAGCACTCAATATTTCATATAGAGAAAAATTCTTCATTTGTTCCCAAAACGTCCCCACTTTGTTCCCAATTTGTACCCAAAACTTTTAGGAGCGCATTCCGCTTTATTCATCAGCGTTTCAAGCTAGTTTTTCACTTGAAAAACGCTGTGTCCCCATGTTCCCAAGAAAAATCATCTCCTAGCTCGATTAACTTGCCCCCTCACCCTTTTCCTTAGCCATGCGCCGGGCACAAAA
This sequence comes from Comamonas sp., assembly GCA_031277805.1. Lineage (GTDB taxonomy): Bacteria > Pseudomonadota > Gammaproteobacteria > Burkholderiales > Burkholderiaceae_C > Comamonas. The sequence goes on from JAITLR010000009.1 coordinate 445,791, forward strand.
AGCCGCCTCGGCGGGCGGCTGATGAAAGGGTTTGTGCGGCCTAGCTGGCGCGTTTGCGGATGTGCACGACCTTGCCGATTTTGCAGCCGTCCAGGTAGTCGGCCCACCACTGCAGTAGCTTGGTGCGCTCGGCCATATAGGTGCTGCGGTGGTAGGCCGCCCGCACTTCGTTGCGCTCCTTGTGGGCGAGCTGGCGCTCGATCACATCGGGCCGCCAGCCGGTTTCATTTGCCACAGTGGAGAACAGCGCCCGAAAGCCGTGGGCCGTGGCAAGGTTCTTGTAGCCCATGCGGGCCATGGCTGAATTGAAGGTGTTTTCACTCAGCGGCTTGCTGGGGTAGAAGGGGCTGGGAAAAACCAGCTCACGCCCACCACTCAGGGCCTGCATGGACTGCAGCAGCTCCAGGGCCTGACTGGACAAGGGAATGCGGTGCTCTTGCCGCATCTTCATGCGCTCTGCAGGAATGGTCCACATGGCGGCATCCATGTCCACTTCATCCCAACGTGCGCCGCGCACCTCGCCAGGGCGTGTGGCAGTCAGCATCAGCAAGCGCAGGGCACACACGGTGTGCGGGTCGCCGTCGTAGGCATCCAGCTGTGCCAGAAAGGCCGGCAGCTCTTTCGCATCGAGCGCGGCACGGTGCTGCACTTCACGCGGCTTGAGGATTTCGGCGGGCATCAAGTCCAGCATGGGATTGCTGTCCAAGCGGCCATGGATGACGGCCCAGCGGAATATGGCCTTGACCCTTTGCAGCACGCGCCCGGCCTGCTCGCCCGCGCCGCGCGCCTCGATCGCCTTCACGGCGTTCATCACCTCCAGCGGCTTGATGCTGGCCAGCGGGCGCGCGCCCATGGTCTTGAGAATGTCAGTCTCCAGCGATGCATGGATGCGTTCTCGCGTCTGCTGCTCCCACCTGGCCGACTGGTGCTCCATCCACTCCAGGGCCACGGCCCGGAAGGTGTTGACAGACTCATGGACGGCTTTGGACTTGGCGGCCTTGCGCTGCTCGGCGGGGTCGTCGCCCGCCTGGATAACCTGGCGTGCCTGGTTGGCCAGCTCCCGCGCATCCTTGAGGCTCACTGCTGGATAGACGCCCAGCGCCAGCCGGTTCTCTTTTCCGGCAATGCGAAACTTCAAGCGCCAGTAGCGGCCACCAGCTGCAGTCAGCTCCAGATACAGGCCACCGCCATCAAAGTGTTTGCCGGGTTCCGACAGGGTTCGCAGCTTGGCATCGGTCAGCTTCATGGGGGGTATCCTCGACAGTCTGGGGGCACATTTGGGGGCACATTTCAAAATCGAACCCAGACTATCAAGCATTCATGCAGGTTTCAAGCCTAAGTGTGAGTTCTGTCGGGGACCAAGATTTACGTTCTAAATCAAAGCTTTGCCACATGCTTGGTGACGCTTGGGATAAGAATGGAACAAAAAGCCTTAGCACCTCAAAATGCTGAGGCTTTTTTGTGGCCGCTCTACTTTCTCTATCTGATGAGGAGCTTCAAAGCATTGCCGCAAAGGTGCGCGGAATTGGCTGCGGGATCGAAGACGTATGAGCAAGACTCAGTAAGCTTCAGCAGAAACGAGAAAGCCCTGGTGCCCTAAAGCCCTGTGGATGGGACACCCAGCAACTAGCCCAGGCGACCGGAAAACCACACATTCCAACCAATTGTCCAGTTCGGTTCGTCGAGCACGCTCGCGCGTGAATGATGGAGCGCTATTCAGGCAGGGAAAACGCGGTGCGACCATGCTCCAAGCTGACCCAGAACCCATTCCTTGACGGCCGCGCATGCATTCAGCGCGACCAGCCCCTCCCCAGCAGCCTGCACAGATGAATTCAGTTAGTCTGACTTTGATAGTCTCTAGCACTTTACAGACGTAGAAAAGTCAATCGAAAGACGACATTCTTGATCGAACAAAGCAGCGTTCCTAGTTCAGATCATCGGAATCAGAAGACACCTTCAGGACTCCCACCAGATTGAAAGCTGCGACGTAGATTGTGTAGCCGCCCTGAACATTTTCATTTCCACCAACCAGTCAGCCATATCGTATTTCCTCCGATGCAGCAGATATTCTGCATAGCCTGTTTTAAAGGCCTTGCGGGGTAGGCGTGCGTGCTGGTTCAGTCCTCTGTCAGAAGTTGCCTGTCCACCTGCATCTGCCCTTTCAGGGCGTTGATCTGAGTGTCTCTGCGCTCGACCAGTCCGACAAGCTGTCCAACCACGCCCGCGCCTTCGCCAGCAAGGGCGGCGAGTCGCCTGTGCTGATCTGCGAGATACCGACAGGCAGCGGCGTCACCAGCAAGCTGGGCGTTGCGGGTGACGGCCCCCCTGATGTCGTGCTGCAGGCCTGCAATGCGGACAGCATCAGCAGTGCGACCAGCTTCCAGGGCCTCCAGCTTTTGCATGTAGTCATGAGTATTTTCCTGTTGTGCCGCAGCGTGCCTCAGCATAGCTCCCGCTCTCTTCTCTGTAGCTTCTTGCGCTTTTTGCGCCCGCACTAGCGTCTGTTTTGACTGAGAATTTTCCGTGAGCGCGATGCGCGCATCAGCCCGCCAGCCATTGACAAGCCAACCAGCCGCGAATGAAAAAGCCAGCGCGAAGCTGGCCAGGGTTAAGTGCAGTTTCGTGCTCATGACTGCACTTCCATGCAGGCGTTGTAGCGTCCCGTCTGGCGCACCCAAACACCGCGACAAACTTTGTTGCCAGGTGTGCTGCAGTCAAAGCGCCAACGCGTGGGCTTGCCTGCCTTATCCCATTGGTAGGCCACCCAGCCAGGGCCCTCACTGCGCGTACTGGTCATGAACTTGTAGTTCAAATACGCACGGCATGCGCCCGGATAGTCGCCCGCCATGGTCTTGGCCAGCATGCTGGAGCTGCGCCAAGCGCTGCAACCATATTGCCCCGAGAAGTCCACAGCCTTGTCGAATTCGGTCTGATTCACAAACGTCTGTCCAAGGCTGTCGCGCACGCATTGCGCATAGGTACGGTCCAGTTCTCCCAGCGCCAGCTCTACCGCCCGTTTTCGCGTGATGGGCGGATCTGCCAGCGTCACGCGACGGCCATCTTCGTAGCGTGTGGAGCCATGGCCGATAGTCGGCACATCGCCCTGTGTCGGCACATAAGGATGTAGCAAGACTCCCCCGGTCTTGCTGATGCTTTTGGGCCCGTCCCCTTCTGAAGCAATCCATGCGGTACCAGCAACTGCGGAAATAGAAAGGGCCGCTGCTGCGACCCTGGTTTTATTGAGCATCATGATGAGCACCATCCTTCTTTTTGAAGCGTTCCGGATCACGCCACCACTTGTCCCGAATCAAGAAATACAGCTGAACCAGCGTATAGATCAAGATTGCAATCGTGAACCAGCGCTCGAGCGTGACTTCAGCAACAGCTCCCGCCAGCGTCAACAGCGTGATCTTGAACGCAGCGACTCGTGTTTCGTTGCTTTCCACAAGCACTCCTTTTTGGGCATCAAAAAACCGCCTTGAAAGCGGTCAGCTAGAAGATCAGACAGGCTGCGGCAGACACTGCTGCGTCGAGGATACTGAGTCAATCCCAGCGCCTCCAAGAAGCCACCACATCACGGTATGCGCTCGCGCTTGCCGCCGGCGAATGCGGCGATGTAGCGGCACTCCGCCTGAGTGTGCTCGCGTTCGGCCCACCAGCTACCGGACAGAAAATCGACCAAAGCCTGTGCCAGCGGCGCAATCAGCGCATGGATCAGAGGCTTCAAGTCCATCACACAACCTTCACATCCACATCAGTGACCACAGCAGCGTCTTGCGCCGCAGCCTTTTCTCGCTCAGCAGCTTGGCCAGCCGTAAAGGCTTCCTGAGCAATGGTGTTCATCAGCTGCTGCAGTGTGCCAACAATGCCTGCGGACAGCTCGGACGTGAGCTTGTTACCGACATTGCTCTGCATGATTTCGTTGAGGCGTGGATTGATTTCATTCATAGAGTTCTCCTTGTTTGTTGATGATCGGCTCAGGCTTCGGCAGGCACTTCAGTGGGCTGCTCGGGTTCAGTCGGCTGGGCCCAAACAATGGCAGCTATGGCCTCGAGGGTCTCGGCAGCCTGGATCTGGGCATAGAGTGCGCGGCTGCGCTGGTGGATGGCGTTGAGGTGCGCCAACATCGCAAAGCCCGCATCGATGATTCCGTCCGCATCCAACTGCACCACGGTGTTGTCTGCCAGTGTCCAAGCAATCACATAGGGTTGCTCTGCATCACGGGCGATCTTGGCGGCCAGGCTCGCGCCGATGATCTTGTTGCGGCTCTCCTCGTCGCTGTCGAAGCGGCCCACGCCTGGCAGATCAAAGCCGCCGCTTTCCAGTTGGTCGCGAGTGGCTTTCATGTCTGCCCACTTGCAGGCCTTGGCGGTGTCCAGCGTGGACGCGACTTCATCGGGCGCATAAGCACCGCCGAAGAAGTCGCCCGGGGCTTCAATCAGTGCGCGCTCGATGCTGCCGAATGGATCTGCAGCGTCATAGGCGGTCACGGGCAGCGCCGGATACAGCTGCCACTGCAGATTGGTACCGGCGTGGGCATCGGCCAGCGTCGGATAGAGATGTACCTGCACCTCCAGGCCTGCGGGCGCGGAAAGATCCGTGCCGGGGATGTGGCGCTGCAGCTTTGCCAACTCGACACGGGCTGCACCCGCAATGCCATTGCCCGTGGAAATGGTTTTGATAATTGGCATGTCTATTTACTCCTGTGGTTTAAGGACTGGTTTGCCGTCAACGATGACGTGTGTGGAGTCGGAAACTTCGAGGCCAACAGGCACACAGACCACCCCTGAAGGCGTGATCTCTGTGACGATGGATTCGGGGCATTCCAGCATCTGGAAGATGACGGTTTCGCCGATTCGGTGCATTGCATAGCGCATGATGATTACCTTTTGGAAACGATGCATGTGAGCGTTCTGGCACCGTATGAGTAACTCGCTCTCGGGGTTCCCCAGCTCCAGGGGGAAGGAATCAATGCGATTCGGATATAACGTCCAAATCCGTTCCCAGAAAACACAGCTGTGAAGCTAATGACTTTCCGGTCGCTGGGACTGGCACCCAGGTACTTTGAGAAAAGTGTGACTCCATCAGCCTGCACAACCACAAGAGCATCCGCCGTCGTCACTGTGAGCATCGCAACGTCTATAGAGAACATGATGGTATAGACAGAGTTTCCATCAGCGGCTGGAGCCCATACACCGAGAACATCTGTTGCACCCCACAAACTTCCAGTGTCGGCAACCTCAGTTTGAGAGCTGACATTCACCACTGTCGTTGCTGCATTAAGCTGCAGGTTCCCCGTCGTAACAACGTTCTGAGCTGTCAACGTGCCGCTGAAGTTGCCAGATGCGCCGGAGAGATTTCCATAGAAGGTGGCATTTCCGTTTTCGATATAGAAGCCAGGCGCATAGATATTTCCACTGCTCTGAATCTCGATATACCGACCGTTATTTGCATTACCCAGCAAAATACCGTTTGGGCCAATATGCATGCCGCTCTGCCCAGCTGGCGGCCATTGGTAGCCCGAATAACCGCCCGAGTTCAGGCCGTTGCCGTTGATTGATATGCCACCAATGGTCCCCGCATTGGAGTGGATGGTGCCCCGGACGATCACGCCTGAGAACTCAGCTTGGCCGTTACTATTGATGCTCCACCCCTGCGAACCACCCACATAGTTCGACGAGTTGATCCAAGAGCCCACAGCCAGGTTGCCTCCCGTGAGCTTGGTCACATTGAGGTTGGCAATCTTGGCGTTGTCTACAGCAGCGTTGCCGATCATTGCATTGACAATGGCACCATTTTGAATAGCTGCCGTACCGACCGCGATGGCGTTGGCCCCGATCTTGGTGGCCGTTATAGCGCCATCGACAATCAGCTCCGCAGACACAGCCCGGCGAATCACTGGGGCAGAAAATCGAGCAGTAGATGTGTTTGGCGTCGTCACGCCGCGAACAAAGACAAGTCGTGCGCGCTTCTCGTTATTCGCAGGTGCCGACAGCGGCGCAGTAGTTATCGCATTTGCCGATGTAGAGTTGATGCCTTCCACCACAGACAAACGACGTGTCGCTGTGACTACACCATTTGTCGCGATAGAGCCGTACTCCAGGTAAGCAGAAGCCGTGGTACCGGCATTGGCGGTAAGTACGTTGGCGACCATCGAGACAACGTATTGGCGCAGAGTCTCAACCTGGAACCAGCCGGACAGGACTTCGACATCTTGAGTGATATTTGTAGCACCCAGGATGTTCAGATAGCCCCAGCCATAACCAGCGCCTGAAGCCTTGAGTAATGTGAAGCCACCTGTAGAACTATAGAAGTCCAGGTCAAGCATGTCGGCGTCGGGATAGAGGTTCGTCGTATCCGTAAGCGTCATCTTGGTAGCCGTGATGGCTCCAGCAGCAATCTGCGCAGCGTTAACCGCACCGGCAGCGATCTTGGCCGTGGTCACCGAGTTCGCGGCGATCTCGTTGGCTGTCACAGCGTTCGCCGCGATTTTTCCCGCCGTCACCGCGCCTGCGGCGATCTTCACCGCCGTGATGGCGTTGGCGGCGATCTCGTTCGCTGTAACTGCCCCAGCCGCGAGCTGAGCCGTGGTCACCGAGTTGGCTCCCAGCTCGGCCGCGGTGATGGTGCCTGCCGCGATCTGCGCGGCTGTAATGGCCTTGGTCGCAACCTTTGCAGCAGTAATCGCACCATCAACGATCATTTCCGCACCATTCATGCGCCGCACGCTAATGTTCGTGATGGCGACAGAACCATTGACGGAACTGGCATTGCTGCCGTAATAAAGCCGGAACTTGATCCCTACACAGTCTGCTGGAACTATGTAGACGTTCGACACCTGCACGGGTGTGTCTAGAGGCGTGTTTCCCGTAGTGCCGCTGCAAGCTCGACTAGCCCGTGTGCCGTCAACCAGTCGCTGGTAAGTCCACAAGCCTACGTTTCCGCCTGAGTCGCCCGACTTGCGTGTGACAGTGCAAGACACGCGCAGTTGGTCTCCGGGCTTGACTTGGATATACGGATAGTTGGCGTCTGCATAGCCCAGCGGCTCCAGAGATATCTCGGTGCTGGCTCCGCTAAGTTTGCTGGCCAGAACGCCAGCGCCCTCCTCACCCTGATACTGAACCCATGACGCATTTGCACCGCCCGCCGCTGGCACCCAGCCCTCGCAGTTGTTCTGGAAATCCGGGTTGACCACCAGGTTGTCAAAGTCCGCCAGGACCAGCTTGGAGGCAGTCACGGCGCTGGCCGCGATCTGGTCGGCGCGCACAGCGCCCGCAGCGATCTTTGCCGTGGTCACCGAGTTGGCAGCGATTTCGTTGGCTGTCACAGCGTTGGCCGCAATCTTGCCCGCCGTCACTGAGCCTGCGGCGATCTTCACCGCCGTGATCGCGTTGGTGGCAATCTCGGTCGCCGTGATGGCTCCGGCTGCAATCTTCGCCGTAGTCACAGAACCAGCCGCCAGCTCAGCCGCTGTGATCGTGCCTGCGGCAATCTGCGCGGCTGTCACGGCATTGGCAGCGATCTTGACCGTGGTGATGGCACCAGACGCAATCTCAGCAGCCGTAATCGTGCCTGCGGCAATCTGTGTGGCCGTGACCGCGTTGGCGGCAATCTTGCCAGCCGTCACAGAATTGGCTGCCAGCTCGGTGGCGGTGATCGCACCAGCGGCGATTTCGGCAGCAGTGATCGTCTTCGCAGCGATCTTGGCTGCAGTGATTGCGCCGTCGACAATCAGTTCTCCGCGAGACATTTCAATCACGCGGACACCGCCCCAGTACGATTCGACAATAGGTGCCGCTCCTGCGTAGTTCAAGAACGCACCGATAGTCATGTAAGCCGCCTTGCCAGGGAACTTAGCAGTTCCTTCCGGGCCTACGGTGATCGTGTGACGAGTCCAGGTTGTCGCAGTCACCATCCCCGTTCCTGGGAAGTAGAAGTTACCTGTACTGCCAGAGTTGTTCGTGGCAGGCCAGCCAGCAGCAACCGCATCAGCTCCTACAACTTGCGTGCCGTTTACGTCGAAGAATCGCACTTGAGCGAACCCACGATTAGGACTTGTCGCAGATGCCATGAACCAAGTCTCCAGCAAGTACGTCTTGCTGGTGTCGATGGCGAACTTGGTTCCAGTAGGTACGAAGCTGATGCTAGTAGAGGCCGCGATTACGTTAGGCCCAGGGGAGCCAGCGATCTGCTTTCGAGTAAGGCCTGCGGAACTCCACAGCGACAAGTCCTCGAAGAACGGGTCGATGTTGACAGTGTCTTGCGAGGTGATTGCGAGCTTCAGCGCTGTGATAGCACCAGCCGCGATTTCGTTTGCCGACACTGCACCAGTAGCTATCTTCGCCGTGGTCACGGAGTTGGCCTGCAGGTTGTCAGCGGTGATGGCGTTGGCAGCGATCTTGCCTGCCGTAACTGCGTTGGCTGCAAGTTCGTTTGCAGTGACCGCGCCCGCAGCAAGTTTTGCCGTGGTCACAGAACCAGCCGCCAGCTCAGCCGCTGTGATCGTGCCTGCGGCAATCTGCGCGGCTGTCACGGCATTGGCAGCGATCTTGACCGTGGTGATGGCACCAGACGCAATCTCGGCAGCCGTGATCGTGCCCGCAGCGATTTGCGTGGCCGTGACCGCGTTGGCGGCAATCTTTGCCGTGGTCACAGAACCAGCCGCCAGCTCAGCCGCTGTGATCGTGCCTACGGCAATCTGCGCGGCTGTCACAGCATTGGCAGCGATCTTGACCGTAGTGATGGCACCAGACGCAATCTCGGCGGCCGTGATCGTGCCGGCGGCAATCTGCGTGGCAGTGACCGCGTTGGCGGCGATCTTGCCAGCCGTCACAGAATTGGCTGCCAGTTCGGTGGCGGTGATAGCGCCAGCGGCAATCTCGGCAGCCGTAATGGCCTTGGCTGCGATTTTGTCCGCAGTAATAGCGCCGTCCACGATCAGCTCGCCACTGGCCATCTGCACCATGTGGGCTTCCGCGAACTCAACAACCGCACCATTCACGCCCATCTGCATACGCACGCCCATGGTCGTATAGCCGTTTTCAACGACATATGTGCCGTTGAAATCTGTCCACACGCCAATTGCTGCTGTTGCCAGGTTCAGAGACCCTGCTGGTTGCCTGTAAACGGTAGCCTTGCCCGGGCCCTGCAAAACGAACTCAATACGGGCCAGGCCAGAGGTTCCTGCGATCTTTCGCGCAGAGAACTTCAAGCGCACGGCGGTGCCAGTCCCCACCGACTGCGCAATCTGCCAATCCTTGTTGTAGACACTCGCATTGGTAGAGCTGGATGTCAGCCGCATCACATTGGCAGCAACAGCCTTGGGGCCATCGGTGACGGCCTCATAAACCACGGACCCGCCAACTGCAGGATTCCAGCCTGTGCCAAGGTATGCAAAGTCACCATCGGCCAGCAAGTTGGTGGCAGACCCCACGACCAGCTTGTCGGTCGTGATCGCATTGGCGGCGATCTCCCTGGCATTGACCGCACCAGCAGCAATCGCACCGGCTGTCACGGCATCTGCAGCGACCGTGCCCGCAGTCACCGCGTTTGCCGCAATCTTTCCTGCCGTGATCGCGCCGGCGGCGATTTCCGTGGCTGTCACGGCATTGGCAGCGATCTTGCCCGCAGTCACAGCCCCTGCAGCGATCTGACTGGCCGACACGGCGCCAGCGGCGATCTTGGGTGTGCTGATCGCCCCGTCCGTGATCTGCGTGCCCGTGATCTGGCCTGTGAGCTTGGCCGCGCTTATGGCGGCCAGCTGGGCGTCCGTCAGCTGCCCCGTCACATCGGCAGCCGCAGTAGCAGCCGTGTAAGCGGTACCGCTCCAGCGATACAGCTTGCCCCCGAAAACGATGGTGGTGGTGGTCTTGACCGTGGGCAGCGTTGCGCCCGACACAATGCCCACAGGCTCGATGCCGTTGGCGAACTTTGTTGCGTCCACTGCAGCAACCGCAATCTTGTCAGCCGTAACGGCATTGCTCGCCAGCTTGCCCGCATCCACTGCACCGGCTGCGATCTTGGAGACCGTTACCGCGCTGTCTGCCACCTTGGCAGCCGTCACGGCCAAGTTGGCGAGATGCGTCTCACCCACCGCACCGGCTGCGATCTTGCCTGCATCCACTGCACCGGCTGCGATCTTGGAGACCGTTACCGCGTTGTCTGCCACCTTGGCAGCCGTCACGGCCAAGTTGGCGAGATGCGTCTCACCCACCGCACCGGCTGCGATCTTGGCTACCGTCACGGCGTTGTCGGCCAGCTGCGCCGAATTGATCTGCCCGGTAATGTCTGCAGTCGGGACAGCAGCCGTGTAGGCAGTACCGCTCCAGCGATACAGCTTGCCCCCGAAAACGATGGTGGTGGTGGTCTTGACCGTGGGCAGCGTTGCGCCCGACACAATGCCCACGGGCTCGATGCCGTTGGCGAACTTTGTTGCGTCCACTGCAGCAGCCGCAATCTTGTCAGCCGTCACAGCGTTGCTGGCCAGCTTGCCCGCATCCACTGCACCGGCTGCAATCTTGGAGACCGTTACCGCGTTATCTGCCACCTTGGCAGCCGTCACGGCCAAGTTGGCGAGATGCGTCTCACCCACCGCACCGGCTGCGATCTTGCCCGCATCCACTGCACCGGCTGCAATCTTGGCTACCGTCACGGCGTTGTCGGCCAGCTGCGCCGAATTGATCTGCCCTGTAATGTCCGTGGTAGGGACTGCAGCCGTGTAGGCGGTACCGCTCCAGCGGTACAGCTTGCCGCCGAACACAATGGTGCTGGTAGTCTTGACCGTGGGCAACGTTCCGCCCGACACGATGCCCACGGGCTCGATACCGTTGGCGAACTTTGTCGCGTCAACCGCCGCCGCAGCAATCTTGCCCGCTGTCACGGCGTTGTCCGCCAGGTTGCCGGCCTCGACAATCAGCGGGCCCAGGTCCGTATTACCAATCTTGCCCACCGTGGCATTGATCGGGCCAGCGTCCGCAGACTCCACACCGTCATTGGTCACGTTGACGAACCACAGGCGCCAGGAAGTGCCCAAGGCGCGGGCAATGGAACCCAACGGACCATTGATTTCGGTAGCGATCTCTGCCACATCACGCCCAGGCACTGGCTGTGCGGTAGTGATCTGCGCCGCGTACACCCGAGTGCACTTGTGGCCGTGCCCTACTATGTAATTGGGTTGATCCCAGCCCAGGTGAATGTTTGCAAGCGAAGTGCTCACATCAAGCCCAGTAGGAGCGGGCGGCGGCGTGAGGTCTGGCGTCACATCAGCCATGTTGTGCACCAGCGTGACATGCCAAATCAACATACCATCAGACAAGACGCCGGAGCGGCTGCGAGCGCGCAGTGCGAACGTCCAAAGCCCCGCTTCCGGCTTCGAGCTCTCGAAACTGTTGGTGTAATAGCCGCCGTCGTCCAGCGGGCGCATCTGCTGCCAGTCAATATTCGCTGGCGATCCGGCGATGTAGCGGACTTCTGCGCCAGCCAGGTCTGCCGGAGGCTTTTGTGTGGTGTAGGTGAAACTGTATTGGCGCATACCGTTGACCAGCTCCGCGACTACGAAAGTGTCGTAGTTGCGCGGAGGCAAGGCCTTGGCGGCCACGGCCGCCGGCTGGCTGTAGCCCCAGGCACTCACAGTGTCGATGGCCGATATCGCACGTACACGCACGATGTATTCGCCCGTGTAGGCGTTCGGAATGTCCACGCTGGTTGCCGCAGAACGCGGCATGCGCACCCAATCCGACTGCGAGCGGGACCATTCCATTTCGTAATAGCTCGCTTCCGACGTGGCTGTCCAGTTGGCCGTTACCGTGGTGCTGATGGCTCCATCTACAGCTGTGACACTATGCGCGGCCACAGATATGCCCGTGGGTGTGGGCAGCACCTGGGCAGGCACGACAGACACAGGCCGTTCAGGCAACGCCATGCCATGGTCGATGCGGGCGAACTTCCCGGGCTCGTGCTGCACTGCGGTCACATCAAAGGTCAAACCCTCGCCCTCGGTCACGGACATGACGGTAAAAAGCTGGGCGGCCAGATCTGTGCTGCTGATGGACCAGTTGCTCTCCGGCACGGGCATAGCATCGAACGCGGGCGAGACGGTAACATGCTGAGCGCCGTCGGTCATATAGACCATGGCAATGTGGCGCGACTGGGCCACGCCGTTAGGCAGGATGACAGTCAGCGTGTCGCCGGCCTTGGCAGAGACGATGGCATCCAGCACCACAGCGGTAGCCGTGGCACTCTTGAGCAGCCCGCCCATGCGGCGGCCAGCCATGGAGCTGTCGGCTACCTCGATGATCTGGCCAGGCGCGCACAGTGTGCCTTCCAGCCCCACGGAGAACGACACAGAGCGCGTCTCATGCTGGGCCGTCAGCAGGGCCCATTCACCCACGCGATGGGCCTGAGCTTCAGATGTGCAGCCAAAAGCGGAAATTTCCACCTGACGGATGCCATAGCGAGCCACAGCCTCATCGTCCTGCACGTACACGACCTTTTGACGCCCGAAGTCCGTCATATCGTTGTACGACACCAAGGCTACTGTGTGGCGGTCTTTCAGGCGGCTGCCTGAATAGGCGAAACGACCATCAAGCACCTTTCCCTGGCTGTAGGTGTAAGCAGGGTCGCGCGGCATGTCGGCCACGGGCACAGCTGCGCCAGCGGCCCAATACACCATGCCCCGGAAGATGGAGCACAGATCCTGCAGCACGCGCGTGGCGTCACCACGGGTCTGCAAATAGACATTACAGGTGAAGCGTGGCTCCTTCCCGCCACGGCCATCCGCGATCAGCTCGTCGCAGTAAGCACCAATCTGATACAGAGACCACTTGTTGATCCAGTTGGCAGGGATGTGTTTTCCAAGACCATACCGGTCGTTCGTGGCCAGATCGTAGAACACCCAGGCCGGGTTATTGCTGTAGGCCGACTTGAACGTACCATCCCAGATACCGGCATAAATGCGGGTCTCCGGGTTGTAGTTGCTGGGCACGCGGATTATTCGACCACGGATGTGATAGCCACGCGTGGGTACGCTTCCCTGGAACTGGCTGGCGTCCACCTGCAGGCCGACAAGGGCCGACATGGGGTAGCGCAGCTTCGCATCGATCACCTCGGTGATGCTCTCGATCACCGTGGTGTCTGCCACTGTGTTGCTGTTGGCGTTCGGCGTGAGGCGACGCACGCGCAGCATCCAGTTGGTGGCCGTAGGCAGGTCAATGCGGTGTGTGCGGCGATATTGCTGCGTTGTCTTGCCCGTGAAAGCCGTAGACAGCACCTCAACCCAGGCTCCGCCACCGGTCTGTAGGTCAATCGCATATTCCACCGTATGGCCGTTGATGTCGCCATTCGCAGTGTTGGCTTTGGACAGCCCGTTGACGCCCAGCGTGATGCGCACAGCCGAAAGGTTGCGGTTGTTGATGGCACGTACCCAAGGAGCGGTGGCCTTCAGCTCCACGCCCACGGATGTCGGCGATTCTGCCGAGGGGAAACCAGGGATAGGATCTTGCAGCTGCGTCCCTGCTCGAAAATCCGCTGTCACGCCCTCAAAATTGAGGCTGCCGTCTGGGTTGGCCAGCGGCGTGTTATTCAGGTAGATGGATTGCAGCCCATTGACCAGGCCGGCAATTTCCCCCTCGCTCAGCAAATCCAGCACGCGAGCGTAGCTGGTGCTGTGCAGGCTGTCAGAGGCCTCCACAGGCTGACGGCTACCGCCGCCGCCCTTGCCCTTGTAGCCGCGCAGGGACCAGCCGCCGCGCACGGAGCGAGGCTGCGTTGTTTCGAGAGCGTTCATTGTTGATCCTGGGAATAAATGCCTGCGCTGACAGTCGCAGAGCCAATAAACAGCTCCCCGTACAGAAGAGGCACGGGGTTGCCCTGGGCAGTCGTGTTGACAGGCCCGTTGAAGTTGTAGGAAGCGCCGTTATCCGGGCCATCTTTTGCACTCAGGCCGCGCTGCTGCGGGCTCAGCAGTTGAGCCACGCCGCCCAGCATCATTGAGGCGCCCATGCCTGACAGTGCAGAGGTTGTGGTCACCAGAGCATTTATGGCATCAAAGCCCAGAGCTCCTGCCACGTTACCCACTACCGGTGCGATGTACGGCGCCGCAAAGAACAGCGCCGCACCCAGCACGATCTGAAACAGGCCACCGCGCTTGGCGCCTTGAACCATGGGGGCAATCCGAATATCGTCAAGGCCTGCGGGATCACACAAGCGGTCGCTGCCGAGGTTACGTTTGCCAAGAAAACAGGCATAGCCCAAGCCACGGTCCTTGCTGGTCATCAGCTCGCGCTCGAACCCGGGCAGCAGCACCGCCAGGGCCTGCACAGCCTCGGCGCAGCTGGCCACAGCCAGGCGGTGGACACGCCCGAATTTCGCACCAAGATAGCCGTAGAGCCGCACAGTGCGCAAAGGCTGGTCATCGGTATGGGTCATGCCTTGAAATCCTTATGTCGAACTACCACACGGGTGACTTCCTGCCAGTGGCCGCCATAAACTACGCGCTCGGACAGTCGGCCATAAAAATGGTGCAGCATGGCGTTGGGTACGGGATGCAGATCAGGCACCTCAATCAATGGGCGTCTGTCCAGATAGATACCGGCATGGTTGGCCACAGGCGAGCGCACGGCCATCAGCACCACGTCGCCGGTTTGAATGGTCACGCCATCCGGGACTCGCTCAAAGCCCGCCAGGCCAAACTGCTGCATGTAGAGGTCTTGGCCTTTGTTCCACCAATCGTCGGCCCGCTCGAAGTCAGGCAACTCGATGCCAGCCTCACGGCTGTACCAATCACGGATCAGCGTGTAACAATCCAGCACGCCATGGAAAAACTGGCGCCCCAGCAGCGGCGCGCGCCAGCCACAGGGCGCGAACTGGTGCACATCGTCCAGAGCACCATCGCGCACGCTTACGATCACCCAAGGCACGCCCGTGGCCTCGCAAGCGGCCAAGTCGGCCTCGCTGGGCTGCGCCGTTGCATCAGGATGGCTGTGCACCACAGCCAGCACGCGCCCGGCATCCTCTGCTGCGGCCCAGTCTTCAGCATCCATGCGGAATTGCCCGGTGCTGGCTTCCAGGTTGGTACAGGGCCGGTACTCCTCTCGGCGACCTATAGCCACGATCAGGCCGCAGCATTCACGCGGGTACTCGGCAAGGGCATGGACCTCAATGGCGGCCATGGTTTTCTTGTACAGCATGTCAGTACCCTCGAATCAGGTCAGCGCCAGGGAAGCCACCGAAGTTGATGGGCTCCCATTCACCAAAGCGCTTTTTGCAATCGCTGACACGGCCTCCACATTTGTCCTGCGTAGGGTCGGCGACCGGATTACCGTCACGATCAAAAATGGCCGCGCCGGTGTAGCCGCAGTACGGCCCCCGGTAGCCTCCGATGGATAGCCATCCGCAGGAGCTCGCCTGGATCTGCCGCGCCGGCAACTGCTCGCCATCGAAACTGAGAGCCGAGGACAGCTCGAACTCCACGGTTTCCTTGTCCTCGGCAGTCTTGGCCTCGATCAGCCAGATCTCTGGAGGAAATTCCTCGTTCGGGTCGGCTGCCGGATTGCCTTCGGGAAAGTTGGCTGCGTCCAAATACTTGCCCAGCGTGCAACGTCGGATCACCCGCGCGCCCACCAGGTCACGCAAGGCCAGGCACAGCGCAGAGATGACACCCGGCAAAGGGTTGCCCTGTTCGTCCTGGCCGATGTTGCCCACTCGCAAAGTCGGGGCCGGTTGTGTGCCGGTGCCCGTGCGCGCAAAACCTGCGGCCTCGATGGCCCAAGGACTGTACTCTTTGCCCTGCCAAACAATGGCGCCCACCTGAGGGTAACCGTGAAAGCGTAGAACCTCGCCGCCAATCTGCGTAGCGTCGAGCTCGAATACCTGTACCCGCTCTCCCGGAGCCAGGCCCTGAATGTCAGCTGTAATCATGTGGCTGTCCTGAAATGCAAAAAGCCCGCGCTGGGCGGGCTGGTGGCGGTTATCAGTGGTGGTGCTATGGTCTTGGTTCCTCTTCGATGGTCACCTTCAAGGTCCATGCGCGAGCACCCTCACGCTTTGCATACCCCTGCGGTGCAACAAAGGTCTTGCCTCTCCAGCGAAAAGCCTTGTAGCCAGCGTGCTCGTCCAGAAATGCCGCAATGGCTTCTATCTCTGCTTTCTTGCCGATGAAGGTCAAGGGCCAGACCTCTTTGCGAGTGTTGATGCCGTCGCCAGCACGCTGGGCATATCCATCACCAAATTGAGCCTTGAGAGTGCGATGCGTAACCTGAGGCTCAGCACCGCCCTGAGGACGCCAAATAAGTTCCTTCACTATGCTCTCCCATTCTTGAAGGCCCAGAGCACTCCGCCCGGGCGCATTTCACGCGTAAGCAGGTCTTTGAACATACCGCCCAGCATCTTGCCGAGCTGCTGGCTGGTAGCGTCGCTGCTGCGGCTTGTGGCCGGGCCCTGCATCTGGCCCGTGCCGGAGGAAGCGTCCACGAAGACCTCCACCTGCACGGCAGCCATTCCACCCGCAGTTGGCAAGGGCGCCAAGGCACGAACCCCAAGATTGCCATCAGGCGCCCTGGTCAACGGCATGATGGCCTCCGGCCCGGCTTCACCAAACACGCCCATGCCATTTGCAAATGCAAATAGCTGTGGTGTGGCATGCACCTGATTGCGATATGTGCTCAAACTCGGACTGTCGTACACACCGCCCTTGGCATTGGCAGTACTGCCGCCAAACAGACTACTGACTCCCGACACAATGGAGCCCAACAACCCGCCTCCCGAAGACACACCGCCAAACAAGCCAGAAATGGCGGCACGCGCCTGCATTCGGACAATCTCTGCAATCATCGAATTGGCCAAACTCTTGAAGTCGGCCTTTCCAGTCATTGCAAAACTGACTAACGCATCTTCCATACCTTTGAATGCGTTGGTAAATGCCGATGCGGACATTTGAGCCACATTCGCGGCGCTATAGCTGTAGTCTTCCAAGGCGCGGCTTGCGCCTGTGAGCCAATCGCCTTCTGCAGCCTGTCGGCGTGCCACTCCGTCGGTGTATATATAAAGAGCCCTTGCCTCGAAGCGCTCGATCAGAGCCTGTTCATCGCTGTAATACTTCTCCCTGTCAGGGCTCAGCGTTCCATTAGGAGCAGACTCTTCTTTGGCTCGCCTGCTTGCAGAATCCTGGCGCTGTTGAAGATATCGGTCCTCGATCTGCTGGCGACCCGCTTCAATATTGCGGCGTTCGCTCCCCCAACCAACGGCCATTACATTGCGGTCCGCGCCTCTTTCCAAGGTAGCCAAATAATTGACCTCAGCGCGGCTAGCCGTATCAAGAGCAGCAGTCGTTATATTGTTTGAGGTATCTTCCTGCTCCTTTTTGGTGCCGGGTTGATTGGCGGAACGCCCACCAACTTCGACCTTTCCGGCGCTTTTCCTCTCATAGCTCTTATTAATGCCTGCGACGTTTCTCTCATGAGTCAAGCGGAGCTGCTCCAGCTTGCCAGCCAGCTCTGGTGAATCTGCATAGGCAGTTTTCGTCGCCTTAACTACCTTGTTATATTCGCTTCTCGCAATGGTCAAATCCCGCAAGCGCCTTGTCTCTTCGGAAGCGAACCGAGAAGAAAACTGCTCGAATTCTGTCGTGGCATCCACATAGACTTTATCGTTGGCTTGGAGAGTAGCAAGGAAATTTTCGGGCCCCCTCGCCATACTGGCCATGTCTTTTACTGCCTGCAGCTGCTTCTGCAACTTCGCTGTACCAATAGCCCAGGCGGGATCGCCATCTTCTTTTGCTCGCCGATTTCGATCCGCAATCTCGGCCTCTAGCCTCGCAATTTTTTCTGAAAACTGATCGGTAGATGCAGTCGTTCTGCCGATACCAAGAACGGCATCCCACATCTTTTTTGCGCTGCTCGTGACAAAACTCGAAGCCTTCTCGATGTAGCCCAGGTTTTCCACCAACTCGGCGCTACGTGAGTTCATGGCATCTGAATAGGCTTTTTGAGCGACGGCCGCAGCTTCCTCTGTTTTACCCTGTTGTTCGAGTGCCTTGATCTGGTTGTAAACGTCCGCAGTCAGATAGTTCATCTGCTCATTCAGCGCCAGCGAGGCTTTAAGGGGGTCGTTGGACAGCTCAGCAAATTGCTTGGCAGTCTCCGATACTGCCTGTCCTGTAGCGCTCTGCCATAGCACGGCCGAAGTGGTGAACTCCTTCAGGTTGTCACTGCCAACCTTGCTACTCTTGGCCATCTCGACAAGGCCAGCAGCCGCAGCGCCCTGAGTGCCCACAGTTGAGGCCATGGATCGCGCCATAGCATTGAGCTGATCAACAGAGGTGCCAGCTTGATTGCCGCTCAGTACCAATGCTTTGTGATACTCGTCAACCTCCTTGCTCCCCTGGTAGTAGGCCACTCCCAGCGCCAGCATGGCTGTGGCGCCCGCGGTGAAGGGATTGACCATCCCCAGGATGGAGCTTCCCACGCCACGAGCCGCAGCACCAAAGCCTCCGAACATGTCACGCAACTGCAAACCCTGCTGCATGAAGATAGTCATGGCCGGCACACCACCCTGGATGCTGACGGCAATGTCGCCGAGCACCGCTGGCACTCCTCGCATTGCCAGCTGCAGTTCACTGGCCGACTTTCCGGTCTTGCCCATGGCGCTATCTGCATCGCGGAGCTGGGCGATGTAGGGGGCTGCCTCGTTCTTCAGCCCTAATTGAGCGGCCGTCAACTCCAATAGTTCCAGCCTGGTTTTCCCCAGAGCTTCGGCCTGCGAGCGCAAGTTGTCTAGAAACGCATTTTGACCCGCCTGCTGCGACTGCTGAGTCTTGAATTCCACCAACGCCTGCTCGGCTTCACGCAACTGCACCACCATGGGTGACAAACGCGACATATCCAGACCGCGCAGCTCAGCCTTGATTTCGAAGGCTTTTGACAGGCTGTCGCCCGCCTTTGCAGCGATCTGGGCCTGTTCTGTTGCACGCAACATCGCAGCAGACATGCGCCCTTCTTCGCGCGTTAGCCTCTGAGCAACACCCTCAGCGCTGTCGCCAATGACATTGATACCACGGGCAGCGCGCTGGCCTGCTTGCTCGACTACTTCAGCCAAATCCCGGGCGTCAGACCTGATTTCCTCAAATGTGCCCTTGGTATCGTTTTCCGCAGCGACGGCAAAACCGATTTTGCGATTTTGTTCTTCCATAGAGAGCCCCAGAAATGCAAAAGACCCGCCGAGGCGAGCCCATAAAAAAGCCCCAAGCAATGCCGGGGGCCGATAGGAAATAGCAGGCAAGAAGATGAGATCGATAAAATGCGAGCAACCTCAGCGTGACCAGCTGTTCACAGATGCAAGCCCCGTGTATTCAGCGTCGCCGTCCATCTCATTTTTGACTTTCACCTTGCTGCAAAGAGTGGTGCTATTCAGCAAATCCTTCTTATCCTCCTCTCATTTCAAGAAGAAGGAATATCTTCAGGGCTGCTTTGCCGGGATCGCCAGCACCGCATGCTCCATGGCCTGCATATCGGTGAAGAGCCTGTCCCATTCCTGCTTGTCTCCACCCGATACCCGGTCCAACATCGGATAGACGGCCTCATACCGAAGTCCGATACGCCCGCCGCTGCCCATGCCTAGGGCTATGGCCCACTGGGTTTGCAGGCTGACGAACAGCGCCAGCACCTCCCAGTTCTCGGGCCACACCACCACCGGTTCCTCCCAATAGTCCTCAGGCACAAAGCCCTCGGCCACCTCAGGATCTGGCGTGAAGTAGGCGGCAGCGGCAGCCGTCAGTTTCCCAGGCGGCCCTCGTTGGAGGCGAGCCGGTAGGTATTCCAGAAGGCCTCCTGTGCAGCCGGCTCCTCATCGAACAACCGCACGATGTTGTCCACGTTCAGTTCGATCTCGAGCGGCCAGTCACTCAGGAATTCGAGAGTGCTCTCTGCCGCGTGACGCAGGCCACGATCGGCCAGGCGCGCAAAGCTGAAGTCCTCTGGCTGGATCTGGTCGGCCCCCAGAGGCTTGGCCAGCTTGTCCCATAACGCGGAAAATTCCTTTCGGGTGCGGTACTTGAACTGGCAGGGAATATCCACGAAAGCGCCGGTGACGCTCAGGAACTTGACCGGTGCCGTGATGTTTTCAGGGCGCGTGCCAAAGATGAAGGCAGCGGGCTTGGAAGATTTTTCCTGCTTGGTAGTCATGGTGATTTCTTTCAGCGGAGAGGGGGTAAGCCCGTGCGCAACCGCCCGCCCCGCTGAAAGAGCGAAGCGGCTGCGTCGGTGCATGAAATTGCCTTCGAATCAGGCGTTAGACGATTGCCACGTCCTTGGCGTAGCGGGTGGACTTGGTTTTGCCGGAAATGTCCACACGCACACGGTTCAACTGACCGTCCTGCATCAGAACTTCTTCGTTCATTGCCAAGGTACAGGCCAGGAACGAGACCGCTCCTTTCTTCATCGTGATGCGCTGCACGGTGTCGGCACCGATTTCGGAGAGTTTGGCCACCGCTTGGTAGCCTTGGGTTTCGATGGAATCGGAGTCGATCTCCAGCGTGCGCGACACAGCCGAGAACCCGTCGTTGATCTCCTGCTCGCTTTCGCTTTCCAGATAGCGGTAGGCCACCTTCTTGGGATCGCCGCCGGAGGTGTTATTCGCGAGAACCTTGAGCACATCCACCCAGGTCAGTACCTTCTGGAAAGAGCCAATACCCCCGCCAGCGGGGAATAGCGATGTGTTTGAAGTGTCGGCCGCACGCCCTTCCAGCGTGAAGCCATCCGGGGCCGTCACCGCTTTGACGCGGAGCACACGGTTATCGAGTCGGTCCCAGCCACTCTTCAGAACAATGATGTCGCCAACGACGAGGCCATGCCCCGTCGCCGTGCAGACCGCCTCTGCTGCATTGGTGATAGCGGTGATGGACTTGGATTCGCCCAATTCGGTGGCCACGGCGATGCGCGAGCCGGTCGGGAGGGATGCCATGATAAAAAGCCTTTCCAAAATGAAAAAACCCGCCGAGGCGGGTGATGGGTAGCCCTTGCGGGCAGGAAAACCGCCTGGAAGGCGGTCAGGTATGGGCTATCTATCGCCCAGAATTGAATAGGTCTGCTGGTAGCCGCTGGTCACCTCCGCATCATCGTGGGCAACAATGGGCTCGCCTTGCGGCTGGACGGTGAAGGCGTCTGCGGCACAAAGCCGGTCCTCAATGCGTCGGATCAGCGCCATGGCCTTGAGCGGCGTGTCATCCCAGGTATTGATCTGGATCAGCGGCTTGCGCTGGTCTAGCGGCGTGTTGTCCAGGTAGCGCAGCGAATCTCCGCCAATGTGCTGCCACGTTACGCAGGGCATTTCCACACCGTACGGGGATGTACCCACGATCACACGCGGGCATTCGGCCAACAACTCGGCCATCAGATCGGTTTCAATGCTCATGTGGCTTCCTTCTTCAGTAAACACTCCACCATCATCTCCGCCCGGCACTTTCGCCGGGGCTCAAGCAGACCTTGCCAGATACTTGCTTGGGCATTAGTGAAGCTACGCATGTAATCCTGCGAAGCTTGGTGATCCGGCGGGCTTGCCATCCATGCGCAACACGCGCCGCCCAGGCTGTCTTTGGAATAACAGCAACGCAGCAATAGCCAGATCCGGCCGGGCGACCATATGACATAACTTTGCGATTCCAGACCCAAACCCTGGGTCTGGTTTCAGCCAGTGCGCCTGCTGCTTCGAGTTGCAAGCTTATGTCTTGTGTCCTGGGATGCGTTTGCACACCAGGTCGATGCATTCGCCGTTCCTCCCGGGGTAGATTGCCTCTATTTCGTAGAGAGGCCCACCGAACAGCACCCGCATACCAGCGTCTACATCGGTTCGGCGACGGATACGGATAGAGGCCCGCACGACCGACACATCAGCATCAGCATTGATCGCGTTCAATCCTGAGTTGTGCCGTACATCGGCGGCAATTGCCCTTGATGTGAGATTTTCCCAGGCTTGCGGAAGCGGTAGGCCCCATTCGTCCTTGATGCCCGTGCGGCGCAGAATGTGGATGCGATCTCGGAGAGTGCCGGCGCGGAATGTATTCATAAGGCCGTAACCTTTCTATGGGGCCGCAGGAGATCACATGAACCCATGGGAACAGCGTAAGCCTGCAGACCCACAACAACGTCCTCACGGTTGGCAAACAGGTGACCGCAGATCAGCAGCATGGCCGCTTTGATGGCATAGGTGGCCACCATGGGGTCATTGCCAGCAGTACCCGCAGCAACCGCCGCGTCGAGTTCGCCTTGGTCGGAAAAAACCCTTCGCCCAAGATAATCTTGAGCGACATCGATGGCAGCGTCCAGATAGAACGCAACCATCGCTGCATCTGATTCCGGATCAGCGCGGCAGTGCTCAATGGCCTGTTCAGTGGTCAAAATGGGCATGATCAGCTCCTCTTCGAGATGTCAACTTTGATCTCTGCAACATCCAGATCGTCTGCTGCAGTCTTTAAACCTGACGGAGCTCCATTGCGCAACTTGAAACCAGCGTAGGAAGTGTCATCGTCCTTGAGCTCTTTGATTGCTTTCATAGTCCTCTCCTGAAATAGTGAAGGGGCCTAGGCCCCTTCACAACTAAACCTTGCGTCCAAACCGAGCAAGCGCCCGATGCTCTGGATGCTCCGCTTGTGCACCCGCTCTGGATGTTGTTTCCTTCATCATTCAGGATTTGCCAGGCACGGCGACCTCACGGACTGCTGATGTTCGATTATTAAAAGCATTGAAAGCTCTACCGCCGGTTTGCGATTGCACCCAGGCACCGCTCACTTTTGCCATATATGGGCCGTAGCGCGCTTCAAGCAATGCCAAATGCGCGCCGCAGAAGCTCTCATGGAAGCTCTAACAGCGCCTTTTCCATTCGACCAGCCGCTTGCGAACCAATGCAAAAAGCCTGCTGGCGAACCTAGCAGGCTTTTTGCACGAACGAATCCATCGCAGTCTATGCGCACCGCTACGGGCTAAGTGCGAATCCTTTTAAGATGATATTGGCAGCAAAATATTTTTTGCGACCGGTAGCGCAATTCTAATTCATCTTTTTTCAAGCTGTCAACAGGCACAAGAAAAACATGTCTGCATGGACTGTCTCGCGACGTTCACACAATCGTCCATATCGCTAAGGAGCACCTCGACCTCACCGCCGTCATAAGACAAGCAGCGCCTTCTCCATTCACCCCTGTTTTTTCGAACCAATGCAAAAAGCCTGCTGGCGAACCTAGCAGGCTTTTTGCACGAACGAATCCATCTCAGTCTATGCGCACCGCTACGGGCTAAGTGCGAATCCTTTGAAGATGATATTGGCAGCAAAATATTTTTTGCGACCGGTAGCGCAATTCTAATAATTTTTTAAAATTCGTCAAGCATTGCAGAAAATTCGTGCACGTATGGACTGTCTCGCGATATTCACGCAATCGTCCAGATAGCTCAGCAGCGCTCGGCCCTCGTCACCGCCAGGAGGCGATACCTGGCCTGTCCCGGCACATCCGCCGCAGACGTTGCCTGATAGTTCATCAGTCCATGGTTTCAATTGGAACTTACGGCCATTGCATATCGGGCAGGAAGGCTTGAGCCAGTGCAACAGCACCGCACAGCAAAGTTGTTCAACTTCTGGCTTGCCATCAAGTGTGCTCCTCAACTCCATATGCAGGCGCACTTCGGGCAGCGTTCTGAGCGCTCGCATGGTCTCCTTGAGCTCTGCCACGAAGCCTTCTTCAAGCCGCTGACGTGCTGCAGCAGAATGCGCCTCGGTCACCTTTCCCGCTTTCTGCTGCGTGGCAATTTCACAGGCCAGCTGCGCGATTTGCCTCCGAGTTGCCTGGCGCGGGATCTGGCAACCACGACGCTCTGCCGAGTCCCATTCGCTATGCAAACGCATCAAGGCAGCGCCAAAGCGGGACTTACTCCAGCCGGCAGCAATCAGGTAGTCGGCATCACCTTGGTAGGTAGCCTGGACACGCAGGCTGCTCGAGCGGATGGCGATGGCGTATCGTTCTTGGGTAGTTGGTGTTTCGTTCATTTGATCTGCTTTCTTCAATTGCCCACCAGACGCTGCACAACCAGATGTCTCTAACCGATGCACCACCATGGTGTTGCTCTAGTTCAGAAAGAACCTGGGTATGCCTGTCCTATTTGCGATTGGATGTAAGAGGTCTTGCTTTTGAAAACAACACCCCGGCTATCAGCTGATGCACAGCCTCAAACGGACTGCCGTAAGAGATTCCGGCGAACTGCACAACGTGGTGGTTTCTCACGGCCAAAGTGCTGGGTATGGCGATAACATTCATTGCGAGGCCCTCACTTTGCCGACTGACCTGTTTGCAACATTGAAAGCACGCGCCATCTGCCGCAGCCTGCGCAGCGCCTCTACGGTTTCGACGAACTGGCGCTCAATCAGTGCCCGTTCGCTGTCAGAGAGGTCTCCGTCACGTACAGCATGGATAACCGCTATGGTTGCGCGGGAAGTTTCCAGTGACAGTTTGGATACCTTGACTGCAGAGCTTGATGTCTTGGCAGACTGGTTGTCGCTCAGCTTTAAGCTGCCGCCATGCTTCTGGGCACCCGGGGCCGCGTACTCGTGGTCCTGAGCTGTGCCAGCTTCGCAAGCCAAGCCAGGAAACGCCGAAACAGACGGCCACTGGAGTTCGGGTCCAACCTGGGCGTACAGCTCTGGAAACAGCTTCTGCCTGGTTACTGTGATGATTTTTTCAAGACTGCCGGCATAAGCAGCAGAGATTGACCGTCGCCTAGTGGTCCACGGAGAGTTCTCCGCAGGATGTTTTTTCAAAACTCGTGCCAAAGCATCTGCACCACGTATTTCAGTGCAGGCTGAATTTTCTGTTGCTTCGTTTTTCATGCGTTAAATTTAGCATAGCTTTATATAAAATCAAGCCAAGCTAAGCTTATTTTTTGTTAGCATTGCTAACATGAACAACAGGACCATCAAGGAGGAAGCAGCGAACCTCCGTCGCTTGCTTTCGGGAATTAAAAACAAAGCGCAGTTTGCCAAGGACTACGGCATTCCCGGCGGCGCGTCCATGCTTTCCCAGCACCAGAGTGGCCATAGGCCCATAAGCCTGGAAGCCGCCAAAGCATACGCAAAAGGGCTGGGCATAGGGATTGGAGAGATAGCTCCACGCTTTGCAAAGCTGGTTTTGGATGTGTCCGAGTTGGCTCAACCAGCACCACACCCCAAAACGTATGAAATCGACATATCCACATACGGAGCGGTGCCGATGTATCACGCGCCGGATGCAGTGCTTGTGCCGATCTTGGCCAACTGTGCCAGCATGGGCCCAGGAGCAGAACTTCTCGATTCCGACGTGATCGTTGGCGACCTAGCGCTGTCACCCCATTGGATCAATCAGTACATCCGGCCGCAGAACCCACGCGAACTGCGCTTCATCCACGCATATGGCGACAGCATGGCTCCCACCTTCAGTGACGGCGACGTTCTGTTGGTAGACACAGGCCCAGCGGCTCGCGACCCGTATTCACGTGAGGGGGTCTATGTCCTCCAGGCCGACGGAAAAAATTACGTCAAGCGTGTCACACCTACTTTTGACGGAAAACTGCAGGTGACAAGTGACAACCCTAGCTCCAAGACAGTCCAAGTCCTCAATGGCGATCATCAAGTGGATGTCGTGGGGCGAGTAGTCTGGGCTTGGAATGGAAAGAGACTTTGACTACACAAGAAGTCCATCTGCCACCTCCGATATCTAATGAAAAACACAGGCCTGACCGCCTCCTGCTATGGCCCAAGACATCCATAGATCATTTGTCCACAGACCTGCTCTACGCGGGCAGGAAGAGCGCCATTTCATTGTTAGCAACGCTTCTTTACATGAATTTAGCAAAGCTATAAATTAGCGATGCTTCATTCAACCAGTTTCGCCAGAAAAATCTGTACGGCACGCACCCAGATGCGGCAGCATCGCTACTTCAATGCGCGGCCCCGGCCGACTGCTTGCGGCGCGCAACCTTGATTCGGTACATGGATGCATCGGCTTTTTGCAGTGCGTCGTCCACGTCGGTGTCATCAGGGCAGAGGCAGACCATGCCGACGCTGGCGCCGGAGTAGCTGATCTTGCGACCGTCCGGCAGCTCCAATTCCAGCACAGAGGCCGCCGACAAGCGTTGCTGGATGTCCTTGGCTGCAGCATCGCCATCGCTTTGCAGCGGAGAGCCTATACCGACCATGACGAATTCATCACCACCAAATCGGGCCAGCATGTCACTGCCTCGCATGGCGCTGCTGAGTCGCTCGGCCATGGCGCGCATCAGCGCATCCCCAGCCTCATGGCCGTATCGATCATTGATCTGTTTGAAATGATCCAGGTCGATAAAGCCGACCAGTACCCATTCCTGTGTACGGCGACAGTGGGCAATGACCCGGTTGAGCTCATCGGTCATGCAGCGGCGATTGGGCAGACCGGTCAAAGCATCCAGCATTGCCAGCGAAGTCAGCTCCTGGTTGGCACGCTGCAGGGAGCTGACCAGTTGCTCACGCTCGGCAAAGCCTGCAATGATTTTGGCAAACAGGCGCAGCACATCTTCAGCTTCTTGGTCCAGCGTGACGGATCGGTCGCTGGTGGCACACAGGGTGCCGTAAAGCTGGCCGCTGGCAAAGCGCACTGGCGTGCTGACATAGGTTTGTATGCCCAGCGCACGCGCAGCCTCGGAGTCTCCCCAGCATTCCCCGACATTGCTGGTATAGGTCCGGCCTTCGTCGAGGGCACGCTTGCACAGGGTGTCGCTCCAGGGCACTTCCAACCCTTCCGGGATGATCATGCTGCCGGTATTGAGCGCATGAATGACACTCTGCACACCACGCTCTTCATCCACGTTGGTGAGATAGGCAGAGTCCAGTGCGGTCACTTCCACCATGATTTCCAGCAAGGGCTCGATGAGAGCCGGTATGGTCTGCGAGCTGTTCACAGTCTGCGAAAGTCGCTGAACAATCGATGGCATATGCATGCAGTCTCCGTAGGGTGCGCAATCAAGGGCTTGGGCCAAGTTTAAGCAAGTACGTCCTGGACAGTTGCAGTTCATGGCAGCAAGCATGGATTTGATGCATTTTTGCCACCTTGCCCTTTTTAGATCAGCGCTTTCAGCTATCTTTTTTGATAGTTTCAGTTGATGAATACGGCCAGATGATGCGCACACGAAGCCCCCCCAGCTGAGGGGATGTGTCCAGCTCCAGCTGCGCGCCGCTGCGCTCTGCAATGGTCTGCACAATCGCCAAGCCCAGACCGCTGCCGCCGGCCATGCTGCCCGCCCCCTGCCCACGCACAAAGCGCTGCAGCACGCGCGAACGCTCTGCCGGTGCAATGCCCGGGCCCGAGTCCTCGATCACCAGCGCGCGGGTGTGTTCGTCCTGCAGCCAGCCCACATCCACCCTGCCGCCCGCTGGCACATATTTGATGGCGTTATCCAGCAGATTGCGCAGCAGCATGGACAGGGCCTGGGCATCCGCCTGCACACTGAAGCTGCTCTGCTGATCCGGGTCTTCGCTGAGCCCCATGTCCAGGTCTTTTGCCTGGGCCGCTTCTGCGGTATCGGCCAGGGCTTGCTCCGCCAGCTGACGCAGGTCCACTGCTGCGGCCACACTCAAAGCCTGAGCGGTAACGCCAGCCTCCTGCCGTGCCAGAGCCAGCAGTTGCTCCACCAGCCGTCTGGCTCGCTCTATGCCTGCGGCCAGGTCGTCTTGCGCGGCATGGCGTGTGACGTCGTCCGTGGCTTTGCGCAGAAGTTGCAGCTGCAGGGTCAGTGCCGCCAGCGGGGAACGCAGCTCATGCGCGGCATCAGCGACGAAATGCTGCTGCGCCTCAAATGCCTGCTGCACACGCTGCAACAGGCTATTGAGTTCATGAACCAGAGGACGGATTTCATCGGGCAAGCCCTGATCGTTGACGGCCGCCAGATCCTGCGGCTGGCGCAGGGCTAGCTCGGTACGCACACGCTGCACCGGCAGCAGCGACCGCCGCACCACCCACCAGACAGCCAGCGCCAGCAAGGGTAGCAAGACCACAACGGGCAGCAAACCACGCCAGGCGGCTTCACGGGCCAATGCCCGACGCACGCGCATGTCCTGCGCAATCTGTATGACTTGAGAGCGCGTTTGCAACGAGAACACACGATAGGTAGTCCCGCGCGCAGGTACATCGGCAAAGCCCAGCACAGCCATCTGCGGCAGCGCCGCTCCCAGAGCGGATTCAAAAATGCGCAAACCCTCGTTGGTCCAGACCTGCACGATGAATTCATCGTTTTCATCTTCGGGTGGCGTGCCTTCAGGTCGCCCTTTGGCATCTACAGGCAGGCCAGCGCGCAACGCAAATGCCGTTTGCTGCATCTGGTAATCGAACAAGGTGTCGGTCTGCTCCAGCGCATTGCGATAGGCCAGTGCGCCCTGCAGCACGGCCAGCAGACCAATCGCCAGACCGATGAACAGCAGCAGCCTGGCCCCCAGCGAGCCGGGTAATCGCAACCAGCGGGGAAAGTCAGCGCGGCTCATGCTTTGGGCACCATATAGCCAACGCCGCGCACATTGAGCACGGCACCGCTGCCCAGTTTTTTGCGCAGGCCGTGGATATAGACCTCCACCGCGTTGCTGCTGACCTCATCGCCCCAGCCATAGAGCTTGTCTTCCAGCTGCTGGCGCGACAGCGTGCTGCCGGGCCTGGCCAGCAGCGCCTGCAACACCGCCCATTCCCTGCCCGAAAGCAGTACAGGCTGGCCATTCACACTGGCCTCATGCGTTCTGGGGTTCAGCATCACCCCGCCATGCTCGTAGACCGGTTCCAGATGGCCGGTTGCACGGCGTGTGAGAGCACGGATGCGGGCCAGCAACTCATCCATGTCAAAAGGTTTGACGACATAGTCATCGGCCCCGGCATCCAACCCTGCGATACGGTCACGCACTGCATCACGGGCCGTGGCAACCAATACCGGCGTGGCATCGCGGCGCGCGCGCAGCTGACGCAACACCTGCAGACCGTCGAGTTGCGGCAACCCCAGGTCCAGCAGCACCAGATCGTAGTGGTGACCATGCAGGGCGGCATCAGCCTGAGCACCATCCTGAACCCAGTCCACCACATAGCCATCGCCACGCAGCAGGCCCTGTACGGCCTGGCCGATCATCGAGTCATCTTCAACGAGCAGGATTCGCATGTATCAAGGATAGCTCCCCCTGAGCGGCTTCCGCCGCTTCCCCCTCTCTGCTTCGCGGAAGGGGACGACACCCGCGCGGCGGGGCGGCCCTTGCGCGGTGTCTCTGGACCGGAGCATGCCTTTTTTACCCGCAATACCAAATAAAAAAGCAGAAAACAAAAAGGGCGTGCCATCAAAAACTGGCACGCCCTGAAAGCGAGAGACAGCAAGCAAGCGCCGCCGCGCAGCGAAGCTGTCGTCCCCCTCAGGGGGAGCTGTTAAACCGCCGCCTCAATCCCCGGCATCGCCATGCGGGCTTTGGTCAGCGCCATGCCCAGGTTGGCCGTGCGGCGGCAGACAAAAACTGCGACATAGTCCGTCACCGCCTTGCTGCGCAGGAACACATGAATCAGGTTGTCACTGTTGATGATGATTTCCTGGAAATAGTGGTGACCGTCATCCGACATACCGCGCGAGCGTTTGAACAGAGTCTCGATCATGGAGACATTGGGGCCATTGAACAGATCGGCCGTGGCGGCCGCCACGAGGTCGATCACCTCGCGTGGATGGGAATCCACGGTACGGATAGACAGCAACATACCGGAAGCAGCATCCACATAGCCAGCGGCCAGGCACTCAGGTACCGAGGCCACGGCCTTGGTCAAAACAGCATCCAAACTCATCAGTTTCTCTCTTTCGTGTTGCGCCACAGGGCGCCGTTATCTCACGCCATCTTCTGGAGCAGCGCGTTTTCGTATTCGTGGAGCAAGGCCTCCTGCGCTGCAGACTGCACATACTGCGCATCGATCAATCGCACGCGGCGCAGTGCCTCATCAGCGGTCAAACCTTCGCGCACCAACCAGGCCGCCAACACCGTGCCGGTGCGCCCCAGCCCCGCCAGGCAGTGCACCGCCAGCACCTCGCCACGGCGCATCGCTGCCGACATGCGGGCCAGCAACATCTGGATCTGCGCCACTGTCGGTGGCTCATGGTCATAGACGGGCAGGTGGAAGTTGCGCAGCCCGTGGCGGGCCAGCGCATCCTGCGGAAAATCCTTTTCGGTCAGTGTTATCAGCATCGTCACACCGCAACGGCTCAGGGCCTTGAGGTCGGCATCCATGTCGTGAACCACACCGGGCCACGGCGTGCCTGCCAGGCGTCCTGGCACCAGCCAGGAAAAACCGCTGGGGCCACGGCTGGCGGGTACGGCATCTTCCGCAGCCTCCAGCGGCTGCATCTCCATCAACACTGCGGCATTGACGGGGCGAGGCTGGAAGGCTGGAGTCTGGGCCTGCACAGGAGCGGCTACGGCTATCTCCGCCTTCTCAACAGGCTCGGGCAAAGGCTCGGGCTCAACCACAAGCACTTCTGGCTCTTGCCTGGGCTCGATAAATTCGGCAATCGCAGCCAACGCAGCCGCCGGCAGCGGCGGTGGAGGCTGTACATCGTCCGCCAGCTCATGTACAGGTGTGCCAGGCATGGGCACATGACAGCTGCCGGTACGCACAAACTGCTGGCCCGCAGCACTGGCAGGACGCTGCATGAATTCGGCCATGGGCCGCGCTTCCTGAATATGGCCACCGGCCAGCAGCAACATGTGCTGGGCCACGGCCTGAGCATGTTGTTGCTGATGCGTGACCAACAGAACACTGCTGTGCTGGCCAACCTGCTTGAGCACATCCAGCAGCAGGAACGCTTCATAACCATCCAGGTCGGCCGTGGGCTCATCAACCATCAGCACCGCAGGCTTGGCCCAGGCTTCACGCAAGATGGTCACGGCACGCTGCTGCACGCTGCTCAGCTTCATCGTAGGGCTGTCCAGCTCCTGGGCCAGCTCGGCAAAGCCGTAGTTTTGCAGCTGCTCGGTCACCCACTGGCGCCACTGCAAAGGGCTGCGCTGCTCCACCTGGCGAGCCATCTCGATCAGAGCATCCATGGTGTTGGCACGCATGAGGCGCGCATGCTGCTGCACCAGCCGGGGACGGTTGTTACTGCTCAGAGGCTGGCCACCACTGAGCACCTGGCCCCAGCTGCGAAAGCGCGGATTGGCATCGTTCAGTCCCGCCAAGGTGCGCAGCAAAGTGGACTTGCCCGTGCCTGCAGGCCCCAACAAGGCGGTGATACCAGCGGCGGGCAGAACAAAGTCCACCTCCGCCAGAATGACGCGTGGACCATAAGAGGCACCCAGGCCTGATGCCTGCAGACTGTGTTGCTGATCCAAAGAGCCTCCCCTCACTGCGCCATGCGCTGTCTGTCAAGACGTGTTTTGTTGTCGCGCGCCAGAGTCGCCAGCGGACTTCGAAGCCCCAGGCTCAGGCCCCCTCACTCAGCCGAATATACGCATTGGTGCGGCAGTCTATTTCATTACACATTCATAAATTCGTTACTTAATGAAACGCGACAATTCCATGGGGAAATCCCGATTTGAATCAACGATTGAGTTAGTTTTTGCGATGAATCAATCAAATCGACGATCAAAGAAAAACCGCATCCCTTGAGATGCGGTTTTCATTCAGGCCATAAAGGTTCCACGGTTGGCAGGCGGATGTCCTGCACGCGCCTGTTCAGCCATCAGCCAAGGCGCACAGGCACAAATATCTTGTTGCCATCACGCCAGATCAGCACGGCCACGGTTTTGTCGGCCTTGGCCACTGCAGCTCTCACATCCTCGACATTTCTGGCGGGAGTGCCATTGATGGACAGCAGGACATCTCCCTGGTTGATACCTGCCAGAGCCGCAGGTCCGCTGGAGCCAGCCACAACCAGGCCCGTATCCACACCGATCTGCTTTTTCTCATCGGGCTGCAGCGGACGCAGTGCCAGTCCCAGCTTGCCCTTCCCGACATCCGGTGTGTCCTTGGCCTGCTTGACGGCCTTGTCGCTGGCATCGCCCAGAGTCGCCGTCAGCGTCTTGGATTCACCCTTGCGCCAGACCTCCAGCGTCACCTTCTGGCCAGGCATGGCCTGGCCGATATAGGCAGGCAGATCACCCGAACCCACGATGGGCGAGCCATCGACCTTGCGCACCACATCGCCAGGCTCCAGCCCGGCCTTGGCGGCAGGGCCGTTCTTTTCCACACTGGCCACCAGCGCACCTTCGGGCCGGTCGAGCTTGAAGGAGTCGGCAAATGCCTGATTGACCTCCTGCACACTCACACCGAGCTTGGCATGCTGGGCCTTGCCCGTGGTTTGGATCTGTTGCTGCACACGGGTTGCCAGCTCGATCGGAATCGCAAATGACACACCCTGATAGCCGCCCGAGCGGGTATAGATCTGGCTGTTGATGCCCACGACCTCGCCCCGCGCATTGAACAATGGGCCACCCGAGTTGCCAGGGTTAATGGCTACGTCCGTCTGCAGGAAAGGCACAAAGGAGTCATCAGGCAGCGAACGGCCCTTGGCGCTGACCACGCCAGCGGTCACGCTGTTCTCGAAGCCGAACGGCGAGCCGATGGCCAGTACCCAGTCGCCCACGCGCAGATTCGAGGTCTTGCCAAGCTTGACCGTGGGCAGGTCCTTGGCATTGATCTTGAGCACGGCCACATCGGTCTTGGGGTCCTGACCCAGCACCTTGGCGTTGAACTCGCGGCGATCAGTCAACTTGACCGTCACTTCCTTGGCGCCATGCACCACGTGGGCATTGGTCAGGATCACGCCGTCGCTGGAGACGATGAAACCCGAGCCCTCGGCGCGCATGGGCGTATCGGGCTGCTGGGCGCGCGGACCCATGCCCGGGATACCGGGCATGCCGAATTGGCGGAAGAAATCAAAGAAGGGATCGTCAGGGCTCATGCCTTGAGAGCCCTGGCGGGAATCCTGGCGCTCGGCAGCTTCATCGCCCTCGCCCTCCTCCATTGCGCGCGAGCTACCCACCACGCTGATATTCACCACGGCAGCACCATTGCGTGCGGTGATATCGGCAAAGTTGGGGGCGCCGACCTCAGGCAGGTTGGTGGCCGTTGCGGGCTGGGCCACAGCAGCGGCGGTCACCTGGGCATGGGCATCGCTGCGCACGCCGACCAGACCTGCGCCAGTTGCGCCCAATGCGCCAATCGCACCCGCGGCAACCAGGGCCATCACCAGACGACGGGGAGTCAACGACAGTGTATTCATGGCAAACCTTTCAAAAAAGCACCGTATCGGCATTGTTGAAAGCAAGTTTGCCAAGCCACACTTAGAACAGACTTAGGAAGCTATCTCTACCGCAAGAACTCCTGAAAAATGAGCTTCTGACGCTTGCCAGCAAAGCGTCAGACCCAGAAATCGCCATAAGTGACGAGGCTCAGATCAGCTCCAGCACCAGCTCTGGCGGGCGGCACAGCTTGGCACCCTTGGGTGTGACCACGATGGGACGGTTGAGCAGCACGGGATGCTGGGCCACCGCCTGAATCAGCTGCGCATCGCCGAGGGCCACATTGTCCAGCCCCAGCTCCTTGAACTGAGCTTCCTTGCTGCGCAGCAGCTCACGCACCGGAACACCCAGATGGGCTACCAGTTCAGCCAGCTCCGGGGCAGTCAGGGGTGTGGCAATGTAGTCGACGATATTGGGCTCTATGCCATGCTCGCGCAGCAATGCCAGCGCGCCACGCGAATTGCTGCAGCGGTTGTTGTGGAAGATGGTGATGTCGGGGCGATTGACAGGGGTGTCGATGCTTGTAGTCATGGCTGCAGTGTAGCGAGACTGGGCTCGTGCAGAGCCATGCAGCGCAGTCGCTTCGAACCGGTTGAATGGTCTCAACTGCTCCCTCAGCAAGTCATCACAAAACCCTTGAGCCACGCCCGCCATGGCATTTTCCAGGCGGGCGTGCAGCCCTCCGATCAGGTAGCCGCGGAAGTCGCTGGCAGGGGAAGCTCCACCGCCTCCATGTCTTCCTCCGAAGCATCGACTTCGCGTCCAGGCAGCAGCAGATTCAAGCTGACGGCGACCAGGGCACCCACCGTGATGCCCGAGCCGAAGACCTCGCGCACAAAGGCGGGCATCTTGGACAGCAGGTCGGGGCGCACCGTCACCGCCAGACCGCAGCCCAGCGAAACCGCAATGATCAGATTGCTGCGGCGTGAATCCGCCGAACCGCCGAGCATGCGAATACCGGCCGCAATGATGGTCGCAAACATCATCAGGCCTGCACCACCCAGAACCGGCAGGGGAATGGTGACAACCAAAGCGCCCAGCACCGGAAACAGACCTGCCGCCAGAAGCATCACGCCGGTCAGCATGACCACATGGCGGCTCGCCACGCCGGTCAGTGAAACCACGCCCACGTTCTGCGCGAAGGTGGAAACCGGAGGGCTGGACATCACTGCGGCAAAGGCCGAACCCACGCCGTCGCACAACATGCCGCTGGCCAGACGCTTGCCACGAATGGGGGTCTGCGTGGCCGCGCCCAGGGCCATGAAGGTGCCCGTGGTCTCAACGATGGTCACGAGAAAGGCGATGGACATGGCGACAATACCCGAGACTGGGAAGCTCATGCCGAAATGCAGCGGCTGGGGAATCGCGAAGATCGGTGCCTCGCGCACCTGGGTAAAGTCGATCAGTCCCAGGGCCAGGCATAGCAGATAACCGCAGACAATGCCCAGCACCACGGCCGATGCCGAAATGATGCCCTTGCCCCATTGCACAAAGGCAATCACCAGCGCCAGCACAAAGCCGGCAATCGCCAGATTGCCCATGGCGCCGTAGCTGCCGCTGCCCACGCCACCCGCAGCCCAGTCCACGGCTACAGGAGTGAGCGACAGGCCGATCATGATCACAACCACGCTGGTCACGGTGTGCGGAAAGAAGCGGCGGATCACCGGCATGAAGAAGCTGCCGATGATCATCACCAGCGAGCCCACGAGCGAGGAGCCCAGAATGCCGGGCACGCCATGCTCCAGCCCCACGCTGATGCCCGCGCCGACAAAGGCGAAGCTCGTACCCATCACGCAGGGCAGGCGTATGCCCACGGGCCCGACACCGCGACACTGGATGATGGTGACTATGCCCGAGCCCAGCAGCGCCGCATTGACCAGGGCCACGATCTGGTCAGCCGGCAGTTTGAGCGCTCCGCCGAACACCAGCGGCACGGCGATGATGCCGCCCAGGGCGGCGAGCAAATGCTGCAGCGAAAGCAGCGTGGTGGTGATGAGATTGGGCGGACGGTCTTCCACCCCGTAAAGCAGCTTTTCCATGGTCTTGTCTCCTGTTCCCTATGCGATGGCCTCTTCAGAGGCACTTGTATCTATGTCGTCGAGAGTGCCCTTGAGGGCTTCACTGCGTGCTTGGCTGTGTCGTGGCGCGTCTCCTGCGATTGGATAGAGGGATTCGGGCGCCGCCGTGTTGCGCCTAGGCTGGCGAACAACACAACGGCATAGCCGCGGTCAGTGACCGGCAGCTCGCTCGAACAAGCTGCGAGCCAGGTCGCGATGCTGACCCAGCACCACGGGCAGATCGGCCGTCAGCAAACGGCCGTCCTCGACTACCACACGGCCGTTGATGACGCTGCTGGACACATTGGCCGGCGTGCAGAACACCAGCGCCGCCACGGGGTCATGGCCGGCCCCCGCATAACCCACGTCATTCATGTCGAAGGCCACGAAGTCGGCCGACATGCCGGGCGCGAGCGCGCCGATATCGTCGCGGTTGAGCACACGCGCACCGCCCAGCGTGGCGATCTCCAGCGCCTCGCGGGCACTCATGGCCGCCGGGCCATGGCCCACGCGCTGCAGCAGCATGGCCTGGCGCACCTCGCCCAGCATGTGGGCGCCATCGTTCGAAGCACTGCCATCCACGCCCAAAGCTACGGGCACGCCCGCATCACGCATGCTGCGGATGGGCGCAATGCCCGAGGCCAGACGCATGTTGGAGCATGGGCAGTGCGCCACACCGGTGCCGGTGCGTGCAAACAGCGCAATGCCTTCTGGGTCAAGCTTGACGCAGTGCGCATGCCAGACGTCGCGCCCCACCCAGCCCAGATCCTCGGCGTATTGCGCGGGCGTCAGGCCGAACTTCTCGCGCGAGAAAGCCACGTCGTTGTCGTTCTCGGCCAAGTGGGTGTGCAGCGATACGCCGTGCGCGCGCGCCAGCACGGCCGATTCGCGCATCAGATCGCGCGTAACGGAGAACGGCGAACATGGCGCCAGCACCACACGCAGCATGGAGTGGCGCGAGCCGTCGTGGTACTGCTGGATCAGGCGCAGGCTGTCGCGCAGGATGGCTTCTTCCTCCTCCACCACCACATCGGGCGGCAGCCCGCCCTTGCTGCGGCCCAGGCTCATGGAGCCGCGCGCCGCGTGAAAGCGCATGCCCATCTGCTGCGCAGCAGCGATGGAGTCGTCCAGGCGCGAGCCATTCGGGAACAGGTACAGGTGGTCGCTGGTCGTGGTGCAGCCCGACAGCATCAGTTCGGCCATGGCAGTCTGGGTCGAGACATGGATCATCTCGGGCGTGAGGTGCGACCACAGCATGTAGAGGTTCTGCAACCACGAAAACAGCTCGGCGTCCTGGGCCGCAGGCACGGCGCGCGTCAGGCTCTGGTACATGTGGTGGTGGGTGTTGATCAGGCCCGGGGTCACCACCTTGCCACGCATGTCCAGCACGCGCGCCTGGCCCTCGTCGGCCATGTGGCGGTACTGCGTTGGCAGGTCAGCCGTTGCGCCCACCCACAGCACCGCAGGGCCGTCGGCCACCAGTGCGCCATCCTTGATTTCGCGGCGCTGCGCATCCATGGTGACCAGTACGTCGGCATTCAGGGCTATCAGGGTCATGAATCTATTCCTCTCTAAACAATGAATCGCAGTCTAGAGAGGACGCTTGGCGCACGATAGCGCCAAATTCAGCCCAGCATGTCCACAAAATGTGGACATCAAAGTCAATGCTTCATCGCATACAAACGTGCCAGCGCAGCTTCTATGCTGGTGGCCATGAGTGCGGCCGCTGCCGTCAGCTCCGCCCCTTTGCGGGCAAACAGCATCAAGGTCTGGCGCTGCAGATGCGCATCGCGCAAGGGCACAAAGCTCAAGGCACCGCGATCAAGCTCTTCCAGCACGTCGAGGGCATTGAGCAAGGCAATCCCCTCGCCCAGCATGACCAGGCGCTGCATCAAAGCCATGGAGGTGGATTCCGCTACTGGCGTGACTTCGATGGCACTGCGCGCAAAGGCTTCGTTGAGCAGGCTGCGTATGGTCAGGGACGGCGCCGGCAGGATCAGCGGATGGCCCACACATTCGCTGAGCAACAGCGAGGACTGACGTGCCATGGGGTGTTTGGTCGGCAGGATGGCTCCGATCTGCCATTCGCTAGCCGCCAGCACGCGCAGGCCGGGCCGGTGCGCCAGATCATAGGCAAGACCCAGATCCACCTCCCCGGCCTCCACGGCAGACACAATGGCCTGAGTGGGCAGATCGATGACACGCACGGCCATTCCAGGATGACTGCTGCGGAAGTCATGCACCAGCGACGGCAGCAGTGAGCCCGCAAGGCCCGAAGTCGCAGCCACCGTGATCTCGCCACGCCGCATGCCCTTGAAGTCGGCAATGCGCTCACACAGCTGCGCATGTTCGCGCAGCGTACTGCGCACATGGGTCAGCACCATTTCACCCAAGGGCGTCAGACGCAATCGATTCTGAATACGATCGAACAACGGCGCCCCCAGCTCGGCCTCGAGATCGAGAATCTGTCGATTGACGGCCGTGGGGGCCACATGCAGGTGCTCGGCCGCCTTGCGGATGGAACCACGGCGAACCACTTCATCGAGATAGCGCAGGACTCTGGCGTGCATCCGCGCAGCCTACACGGATTTGTGTCCGGTCGCTCTCAGCCTTTGCGCAGGCGATCGACCTCGGCATGCAGATCCTTGGCCCAGATGCGACGATCACGGCCTTGGGCGGTTTCGGGCTCGCCATAGTGCACCACGGCCTGCAACTGGTCGGAACTGAGCACGCGCCAGATGGAGCCCAACAGGGTTTCATCGCCCACATAGGTTGCGGCGTAGCTGGCCTCGCCCGTCTTGCCATCGACAAAGCTCAGGCCCACGGGCTGCACCGGCGCGTCGCATTGCACAGCTGCTTCAAACAGATTGGAGTGAAACGAGAGCAGCTCCCGACCATCGC
This sequence comes from Comamonas sp., assembly GCA_031277805.1. GTDB lineage: Bacteria > Pseudomonadota > Gammaproteobacteria > Burkholderiales > Burkholderiaceae_C > Comamonas. The sequence goes on from JAITLR010000009.1 coordinate 484,031, forward strand.
CGGTCGTTCCCTCGGGAAAGACGGCCAGGATTTCGCCGCGCTTGAAAGCCTCATCCATGGCGCCGACCATGCGCATGGCATCGCGGCGCGAGCTGCGCTGGATATAGAGCGTGCCGGCTGCCGTGGCCAGCGTGCCGATGATGGGCCAGCCTTTGACATCGGACTTGGAGATGAAACGGCAGTGGCGTGCCGCATGCAGCATGGGAATGTCCAGCCACGAGATATGGTTGCTGACCAGCATGACCGGCCCTTTGGCGGGCGGCTCCCCCTTGATCTGCAGCTGCACCCCCGCGCGCACCATCAAGGTCGCGGCCCAGGCCTGTACATGTTCATGCTGCTGCCAGTAATGCAGCTGCGGAAAGCGAAACGCCACAATCCATGCGCCTTTGGCCACATGGGCCAGCAGCCGTATGCCACGCCAGACAGCGCGAACACTGGTTTTGATTCTGTGCAAGCCGTTTGCCATGATTCCCGGGAAGTGTAGCGGCTGAACCCAAACGAGATGCAAGGTCTAAAACTGGCGCACCCTAAAACCAGAGACAGCGAGGAAGCGCCGCCGCACACCGAAGCTGTCGTCCCCCTCCCGCGAAGCGAGAGAGGGGGAGGCGGCAAAGCCGCTCAGGGGGTGCCTAGCGCTGATACGCGATCTCGCCATCCACCACGGTGCAGCGCACGCGTGCGGGCAGCTCGTAGCCCGCAAATGGCGTGCTCTTGCCCTGGCTTGTCAACGCCTTGGGCTCCACCGTCCACTCAGCAGCGGGGTCGACGATGCACAGATCGGCCAGGCCACCCACATTGAGCTGACCCAGCAAAGCCTGCTGCTCGCCCAATGCATTGCCCAGCACCGTCACAGGTGCCGACGTGATGACGGCCAGTGCGCGGTTCAAAGGCACGTTGTGCTCGCGGCTCCACTTCACGGCGATGGACAGCAGCAGCTCCACACCGGTCGCTCCGGGTTCGGCTTCGGCAAAGGGCAGCACCTTGGCGTCTTCGTCCACCGGTGTGTGATCGGAGACCAGCGCATCGATGGTGCCATCGGCCAGCGCGGCGGACAGTGCATCACGGTCGCGCTGCTGGCGCAGCACGGGCACCACACGGGCGTTGCTGTCGAAATAGCCGATATCGGTTTCGGTCAGCAACAGCGAGTTGATCGACACATCGGCCGTCACGTTCAGGCCTTCGGCCTTGGCGCGGCGCACCAGCTCCACGCCGGCAGCGCTGGAGATGCGGCACAGGTGAACCCTGGTCTGCGAGCCACGGATCAGCTCGAAGATGGTGTGCAACGCAATGGTTTCAGCTGCCACAGGCACGCCCGCCAGACCCATGCGGGTCGCCAGCGCACCGCTGGCGGCCACGCCCTTGCCCAGGTCCTTGTCCTGCGGGCGCAGCCACACGGCGTAGCCAAAGGTGTTGGCATAGGCCAGCGCGCGGCTCAGCGTGGTGATGCTGGGCAGAGGCACATCGGCCTGACCAAAAGCCACGCAGCCGGACTCGGTCAGCTCGGCCATCTCGGTCAGCGTCTCGCCCTTGAGGCCCACGGTCAGCGCGCCCATGGGGAACAGGCGTGACTTGTGCTGCTTCTCGGCACGGAACTTGAGCATTTCCACCAGGCCCTGCTCGTCGAGCACGGGATCGGTATCGGGCAGGCAGACCAGGCTGGTCACGCCACCGGCCACGGCAGCCGCCATCTCGGACTGCAGCATGCCCTCATGCTCATGACCGGGCTCGCGCAGACGCACGGCCAGGTCCACCAGACCGGGCAGCACCCACTGGCCCGAGGCGTCGATTTCACGTTCGGCCACAAAACCTTCGGGCACGGAGCCGATAGCGGCAATCTTGTTGCCATCGATGGCGATATCGGCCTGCTGGTCGAAACCTCGTGCCGGGTCCATCACCCGGCCATTGCGAATCAGAATCTTCATGGTTTGGCACCAAATTGGCTGCCAGCCCTTATCTCATAAGCGCTAGCAGCTACAAAAATATTACTTATCTGAAAACCGGCGCGCTCCAAGCCTGGGACGCCGAGCAAGAGCCGCCTCGCCGCGGGGCCGCCCAGGCGAAGGCGTCGTCCCCCTCCCGCGTAGCGAGAGAGGGGGAAGCCGCGCAGCGGCTCAGGGGGTGCTTAAGCTTCATTACCAGCAACGATCGACATGACCGCCATGCGCACGGCGATGCCGAAGGTCACCTGCGACAGGATCACGGCCTGCGGGCCGTCCACCACGGCGGAATCGATCTCCACGCCGCGATTGATAGGGCCGGGGTGCATGACGATGGCATCGGGCTTGGCCAGCTCCAGGCGCTTTTCGGTCAGGCCGAAGCTCTTGAAGTATTCCTGGCTCGAAGGCAGCAGCGCGCCGCTCATGCGCTCGTTTTGCAGACGCAGCATGATGATGACGTCGCAGTCCTTGATGCCTTCTTCCAGGTTGTGGAAAACGCGCACGCCCATGCTGGCCATGTCGGCTGGCACCAGGGTACGGGGGCCGACCACGCGCACTTCGGCAGCGCCCAGCGTCGTCAGCGCATGGATGTCCGAACGCGCCACACGCGAGTGCAGCACGTCGCCCACGATGGCCACGCGCAGATTGGAGAAATCCTGCTTGTAGTGGCGGATGGTGTACATGTCCAGCAGACCCTGAGTGGGGTGGGCATGGCGGCCGTCGCCGGCGTTGACCACATGCACATGGGGCGCCACATGCTTGGCGATCAGATAGGGCGCACCGGACTCGCTGTGGCGCACGACAAAGATATCGGCCGCCATGGCCGAGAGGTTGTCGATGGTGTCCAGCAGGGTCTCGCCCTTGCTGGCCGAGCTGCGCGCAATGTCCAGGTTGAACACGTCGGCGCTCAGGCGCTTGGCCGCGATCTCGAAGGTGGTGCGGGTACGCGTGCTGTTCTCAAAGAACAGATTGAACACGCTCTTGCCGCGCAGCAGCGGCACCTTCTTGACTTCACGGTCGTTGACGCTGACGAAGTTGCTGGCCGTGTCGAGGATCTGGGTCAGGATGTCCTTGGACAGGCCTTCGGTGGAGAGCAGGTGGATCAGCTCGCCGTTCTTGTTGAGTTGGGGGTTGCGCTTGTACAGCACGATCAGGCCTCTTGAATGCGGAAGTGGAAAACACCGCCCTCGTCGCGCGCCAGCGCCAGGGAACGGTCGGCCGGCAGCGCCACGCGCGCTGCGGCAAAGTCGGCCTGGATGGGCAGCTCGCGCCCGCCCCGGTCCACCAGAACGGCCAGCCGCACGCTGGCGGGACGGCCGTAGTCATAGAGTTCATTGAGCACGGCACGCACGGTACGGCCCGTGTAGAGCACATCGTCGAGCACCAGAATGTCGGCACCATTGACGTCGAAGTCGATCTGCGTCTGGGCACTGGTCGCCATGCCGCGCTGGGCAAAGTCGTCACGGTGCAGCGAGGAAGACAGCACGCTGGGCTTGCCCGCCAGGTTCAGGTCCTTGTGCAGGCGCTCGACCAGCCAGGCACCACCCGAGGTGATGCCTGCCAGACGGGTGTTGGGGCCCATGATGCGTTGCACGCCACGCAGCAGCTCGCTGTACAGGGCTTCGGCGTCCAGGATCAGGCTACCTTGGCCTGCAATGGTTTCACTCATGGGAGACTCCTCAAAAACTGTTCAAGAATGATGCAGGCCGAAGCCGCGTCGGCGTCGCGTGCGCCACCCGCCAGGGCTTCGGTCGTGCTGTAGCGTTCGTCCACCTCGTACACCGGCAGTTTGAAGCGGCTTCTGAGCTGGCGGCCGAATTTCAGGGCGCGGGCCGTGTTTTCGTGCGCCGCACCATCGGGGTGATAGGGCACACCGATCACCAGGGCATTGGGCTGCCACTCGCGGATCAGCTTGTCCACCGCCTGCAGACGGGCGTCAGCGCCCTCGGCCTTGATGGTGGGTAAGGGGTTGGCACCGCCCAGAACCCGGTTACCCGAGGCACAGCCTGTGCGCTTGATACCGAAGTCGAAACCCAGGAACTGCTGAAAATGGGTAGGCACCTCGGGCTTTTCCGGCGCTGGCGCTGCCGTGATTTCAGCCGAGGAAAAGGCCGCATCGGCGGCCTTGTTGGAAGAGGAAATATCGTTCATGCGCGACCCGACTCAGGGGACAGCATCCAGCGCTGCAGACCCAGCAGGCCCAGAGCGCGGTCATAGCGCTCATCGACCGGGGTGCTGAAGATCACCTCGGGGTCGGCTTCCACGGTCAGCCAGGCGTTTTCGCCGATTTCGGATTCGAGCTGGCCCTCATCCCAGGAGGAATAGCCCAGAGTGACCAGCACGCGCTTGGGCCCGGCACCGTCCGACAGGGCTTCGAGCACATCCTTGGACGTGGTCATTTCCAGACCACCTGGGATGGTCATAGTCGATGCATAGGCCGATTCGTTCTCGGGTGCGCCATCTATGACCATGGGCTCATGCAGCACAAAGCCGCGGTCGGTCTGGACCGGGCCACCGCTGAAGACCTGCGCTTCACGCAGATCCTCGCGCTTGAGACCCAGGTCCACTTTTTCCAGCAGACCTTGCAGGCTGAGCTTGGAAGGCTTGTTGATAATCAGGCCGAGCGCGCCACGCTCGCTGTGCTCGCACAGGTAGACAACACTGCGCGAAAACGACTCATCTTCCAGGCCGGGCATGGCAATGAGGAAGTGGTGCGTCAAGTTGATAGGCGCAGATTCTGCAGACATGCAGCGATTTTACTGGCGATCCATGACTCCTTCTTACCCTGTGGGCTTGATCTGGCTGCGACGCGACCTGCGTCTGGCCGATAACGCCGCGATTTACCACGCAGCCAGACACTGCGCAAAGCTGTATTGCGTCTTTGTCTTCGATGACAGCATCCTCTCCGCCCTGCCCCAGGCCGATCGCCGCGTGGAGTTCATCTGCCAGAGCTTGGCCGAGCTGGATGCAGCCCTGCGCGAGACCTCAGGACGCCCGCAGACAGGACTGATCACCCGGCGCGGCCTGCCGCAGGGCATCATCCCGGCCCTGGCCCGGCAACTGGGCGCAGCTGCCGTTTTCTGCAATGACGATGACGAACCCAGTGCCCTGGCCCGCGATGCCCAGGTGGCGCGCAGCCTCAAGGCCCAGGGACAGTTGCTGCTGCGCTACAAGGACCACCGCGTCTTTGGCCGTGACGAGGTGCTGACCCAGAGCCTGTCGCCGTTCTCGGTGTTCACACCCTACAAGAACGCCTGGCTGCGGAAAATCACGCCGTTCTATCTTTCGGCCTACCCCAGCGAACGCGATCTCGCAGCCAAGCTGGCCGATCTGCCGGATGCAGAGCGCCGCCCGATACCCTCGGCTGCGGAGCTGGGCTTTGCCTCGGACACGCTGGCCGGCCTGCGCCTGCCCACCGGCGTCAGCGGCGCGCGCCAGTTGCTGGCCGACTTTCTGCCGCGCCTGCCCCAGTACAAGGCCGCGCGCGACTTTCCGGCCCTCAAAGGCCCTAGCTACCTCAGCGTCCATCTGCGCTTTGGCACCGTGTCGATACGCGAGCTGGCCCGTATCGCCTACGAATCCATGCAGCGCGAGGATTGGGATGCCCAGGCACGAGAAGGCGCAGCCACCTGGCTCAGCGAGCTGATCTGGCGCGACTTCTACTTCCAGATCCTTGCTCACCAGCCTTATGTCGTGGAGCGCAGCTTCAAGCCTGCGTATGACGCTATCGAATGGGAGGCAGGACCCGAGGCCGACACCCTGTTCGCCGCCTGGTGCGAAGGCCGCACTGGTTACCCGCTGGTCGATGCCGCCATGCGCCAGCTCAATACCAGCGGCTATATGCACAACCGGCTGCGCATGGTCACGGCCAGCTTTCTGGTCAAAGACTTGGGAATCGACTGGCGCCGGGGCGAAGCCTATTTCGCCGAAAAGCTCAACGATTTCGATCTGGCGGCCAATAACGGCGGCTGGCAATGGGCGGCCTCCACCGGCTGCGATGCCCAGCCCTGGTTCCGCATCTTCAACCCGGTGACCCAGAGCGAGAAGTTCGATCCGGACGGCAAGTTCATCGCGCGTTATCTGCCCGAGCTGACTGCACTGCCCGCCAAGCTGCGACATGCACCCTGGCTGGCCAGGCCGCTGGAACTGGCCGAAGCTGGTGTCGTGCTTGGAAGCAGCTACCCCTACCCGGTTGTAGATCATGCAACGGCACGCGAAAAAACGCTGGCACGTTATGGCATCCTGAAAAGCAACATCTAAAAAAGAAGCGGCTTGCGCTTGTCTTGAAAGGGTTCAAAGGCACTTACTACCTCCAACCCAATCGCAACTTGCGCAAGCCGCTTCTTTATCAGTAGCAGACTTTATTCAGTGACCGTTTCCGGCTCATCCGCCGCAGGCCCGCTCAACGGGTTGCGCTCCGGCGCAGGGCCGCTGCGCTGCAAGGCGTAGTGCTGAATCAGACCCAGCAGTTCCTCGTCGGAGTAAGGCTTGCCCAGATAGTGATTGGCGCCCAGTTCGCGCGCCATTTCGCGGTGCTTCTGGGCGATGCGCGAGGTGATCATCACCACGGGCAGTCCCTCAAGCTTCTGGTCGGCGCGGATATTGCGCAGCAGATCGAAACCGTCCATGCGCGGCATTTCGATATCCGACAGCACCAGCGTCGGGCGTTCGTCCTGCAGGCGCTCCAGAGCCTGCAGACCGTCGGCGGCCAGCGTGACGCGATAGCCTTCGCGCTGCAGCAGACGCTGGGTGACGCGGCGCACGGTGATGGAGTCGTCCACCACCAGCACCAGCGGCACCGTGGTCTGTGCACCGTCAAGCAGGCCTGCGCCAGCGGCTTGCGCCTCGGCTCCGCCTTCGGCAGCGGCCTGCTCGGCCTTGGCCAGCATGGCGCGCACGCTGTCGCCGTGCACATTGGCCAGTGCCACGGGGTTGTAGATCTGCACGACGGCACCCGAGGGCAGCACGGACATGCCGGTCAGACCGGGCAGGCGCGAGAGCTGCGGACCCAGGTTCTTGATCACCACTTCCTGGTTGCCCAGCACTTCATCGACGTGCAGAGCCACGCGCTGCGAGGCACTGCGCACAATCACCACGGGGCGTGTGCGACCCACGTTTTCCTCGCTGCGCAGCGATGCCTGCCACAACGCACCCGCCCAGAAGAAGGGCATGACTTCGCTGCCGTCGTGGAACTCGTGCTGGCGATAGCTTTCTTCCAGCGTCTCGACCGAGACGCGGCGCACGATTTCCACCAGACTGGCAGGCACACCCATGGAGATGGAGCCCATGCGCAGCATGACCACCTGGGTCACCGCTGTCGTCAATGGCAGCACCAGGCGGAAGGCACTGCCACGTCCCTCTTCCGAATGGGTTTCGATACGGCCGCCCAGCGCGTTCACTTCGGAGCGCACCACGTCCATGCCGATGCCGCGACCCGCCACACCCGTCACTTCAGTGGCCGTGCTGAAGCCCGGCTCGAAGATCAGACGGCCCGCGTCCTCCATGGTCATGAACTGCTCGCCAGACCACAGCTTCAGGCCAATCGCCTTGGCGCGGATACGTTCCAGGTTCAGGCCTGCGCCGTCATCTTCGACCGACAGCGCCACGTCGTTGCGCTCCTGGCTCAGAATGATTTCAATCGTGCCAACGACGGGCTTGCCCTTGGCCTGACGCTCTTCAGGCGATTCGATGCCATGGGCCACGCAGTTACGCAGCAAATGCTCGAAGGCCGGCATCATGCGTTCCAGCATGCCGCGGTCCATTTCGATGGTGCCGCCCAGAATGTTCAGGCGCACCTGCTTGCCCATCTCCTTGGAGGTCTGACGCACCACTGCGTACAGACGCTCGGCAAAGGAGTCGAACTCCACCATGCGCGTGCGCAGCAGATCGCGCTGCAGATCACGCGCCTGACGGCCCTGGGCGACCAGATCGTCTTCTGCAGCCGCCAGATCGCGCTGCAGATTGCGCTGCACGGTGGCCACGTCGTTGACTGACTCGGCCATCATGCGAGTCAGCTCCTGCACGCGGGTGAAACGGTCGAACTCCAGTGGATCGAAGCCCACGGCCGTGTCCTTGGACAGGGCCAGGCGCGACTGCATCTGGCTTTCTGCCTGAACCTCGATATCGCGCAACTGGGCACGCAAGCGCTCCAGGTTGCCCGTCAGGTCATTGAGCGCACTGCGTGCCTGGTTCAGGCGCGAGTCCACACGCGAACGGGCAATCAGCACTTCGCCGGTCTGAGAAATCAGGCGATCCAGCAGTTGCGCACGCACACGCACGGTCTGCTGCGAAGCGGCACGCGGCACCACGGGCGCTGGCAACTGAATGGCAGCGGCGGCTGTATCGGCCTCTGCCAAGGGTTTGGCTTCTGCCGGTGCAGCGTCTGCGCTGCCCAGGTGCAGTGGCACCTGGGCCAGCGTGTCCTCAATCTGATCCAGCGGCAGCTCGGGCTCTTGCTCACCGGCCATGCGCAGCACATCAAAGCTGGCCTGCAGCGCATCAAAGCTGCTCAGCAGCGGCTCAATGGCATCGGCCGTGGGCTTTTCGTTGTCCACACGCTCCACTGCCGACTCCAGGCGGTGGGCCATTTCACCCATGCGCATGGCTCCGGCCAGGCGGGCACTGCCCTTGAGCGTGTGCAGCGCGCGCAGCGCTTCGTTGCGCGCCTCTTCCAGTGCAGGACGTCCATGCCAGCGGCGCAGCGCAGCACCCAGCTTGGGCAGCAGGTCTACGGCTTCTTCTTCAAAGATGGGGAACAGGTCGGGATCAACCTGATCCAGCACATCGATATCGTCCTCATCGTCAGCGGCATGAACGGCCAGCGCAATGGCCTCGTCGATACGACGCTGCAGCTCGGCCTCCTGATCCACGCTGCCGCCGCTGGGAACCAGCGAGTACGGCGCTTGCAGCGCCACCGGATCAGCGGCATCAAGCACCTGATCGGCAGCCCCCCCAGCAGCCACATCCACCGGGGCCTGCACCGCCTCCATCTTGGCAGTGACAGGGGCAACATCGGCCTGTGCAGGCTCCGCCTGAGCTTCAGCCTGGATCTGTGCCAACGACTGGTTTTGCGCGGCTTCGGCCGCAAAATCCAGTGGCAAGTCCTTGGGATCGCTGAGAGGCAGCAGCACATCGTCTGGCCACTCGGAATCCGGAGCAATCAGCTCTTCTTCGGCGACGGGCAGCTCCAGCGCCTGCACCTCGGTGCTCAGAATTTCACGCAGCGCCTCTTCCGCAGCAGGCAGCGGCGTCTTGAGGAAACCTGCGGCGAACTGGTGCAGCAGTCGACGAATTTCATCCGAAGCTTCCAGGCTCTGGCGAATCTGGGTTTCGCTGGCATAACGCTGGGGCTGCAGATGCTGAAGTGCATGTTCAAGCAGGCGTGCCAGATCGGATAAGGCCTTGAAGCCCACGGTACCGGAGCTTCCGGCCAGCGAATGCGCCAACGCAATCGCGTCTTCGGGAATTTCCTGCTCGGGCTGCTGCGCCCACTGTTGCAGCACGCCATCAAGCCTGGCCGACCATTCATCGGCTTCATTCAGATAGACGTTGTACAGCGGCGTGCTGATGCGAAGACCATCGATATTCTTGTAGCCATCGTCTTCGACGATCTGGGCAGTGGCTGCATCCTGCTGTTCCACCAAAGCCTCTGCAGCCTCGGTCTGCGCCAGCTCTGGCTGGTTCAGCGTGGACAGTTCGGGCTCCGCCTCGGTTGCGGCTGGTGTCTGCGCAGCAATCGATGCTTGCTCGCTTTCGCGTATGGCTGCTTCAAAGGCAGCAAAGTCCAACTCTTGCACGGCATCGGCGGAAACGGATTGAGCGGCCCCTGGCTCGACCACCGGCTCTACCTCGACAGGCAGGTCTGGCACGCCGGTCATATCAGACGCAAATTCCGGGAACTCCAGCGCTGGAATTTCGGCAGCCCACTCCACCTCTGGCAAGGCGTCGGCAATCAGCTCTTCGCTGGCTGCGGCTTCCACGACCTCGATCTCTGCATCAACCGAAGGTATCAGTGGTTCTGCAGGCTCTTCACGCACGCCTCGACGCGGCACCAGTGCCACTTCGGCGCGTTCTCCATGCAGACGCATGGCATCCGCAGCGGCCCGGAAAGGCGTGGCCGACCAGTTCTCGGCCCCGTGCTTCTCCAGATCCTGCGCCCAGGCACCAAAGGCCTTGAGCGCATCTCGAGCAAGCTGCTGCATGGGTTCGGGCATGGCTTTTTGCTCGGCCAGCCAGGCATTGAGCATTTGCTCCAGTGCCCAACCGGCTTCGCCAAACTCATCCAGCCCCACCATGCGCGAGCTGCCTTTGAGCGTATGAAAAGCCCGGCGCAACGTAGTCTGCTCGCCCAGGTTCGCTGGCTCGTCGGCCAGCGCCTGCAGGGCTTGCAAACCGTTGTCCACGACTTCACGCGCTTCTTCCAGGAAGATGGAGAGCAGCTCGTCGTCACCATCGAGTTCCTGTGCGCTCAGCTCCACCGGCGGCTCTACGAAAGCGGGCTCGGCCTTCACCTCCGGAACGGAGAAGTCCAGCATGAATTCCGGACTCGGGCTTCCCTCGTCCGGGCTCTTGCCAGAATGCATGTCGGCAAAGACCTGGGCCATGGCATCAGCCAGTGCGTCAGGGCCTGCCCCCGCGTGGGGCACGGCAGCAGAGGGCTCGAGATCCAGCAGCGCCGCAGGTTCGGTCTCGGCCCAGGGGCTGGATTCCTGCCCAGGCAGGTCCACGAGATCCGAAGGCAGCTCCAGCACTGTGGGCTGAAATTCAGCCTCAGACACTGCGTCTTGCACAGGCGCTACAGATTGAGGTTCAAATTCCAGCCCGACGCTTTCTTGATCAGCGTTTTTCGCTATGAAAGGTGCAGCATCTACATCCACCGGAGCTGGAGCCTGAACGGCTTCTGGAGCAGGCTGTGGTGGCACGGCAGACACTGCGGCTGGCGCCATAGCCGGCACAGTTGCCGGTGCGCTGGCCAGATCCATGGCGATATCGACAGGAGCAGCCAGTGCAGGACCTCTACCACGGCTTTGTCCCATGACGATACGCAGCTCGTCCTTGTCTTCGTCGTACACAAACAGCTTGCGCGCCATATTGCGCTGATAGCTGAGCATGTCGATCAAAAAGCCCATCGCGCCAAGACTACCGCCCAGTTTCTCAAAAACCTTGAGCCTGTCCTCCTGCGCCACCTCTCCCAGCATCAGATGCTCGACGGTCTCGCGCATGCGCTGCATGGCCGTCGCGGCCTGCTCGAAACCCAGCACCATGAGCACGCCGCGCATCTGCGACATCTGGCCCGGCACGGTTGCCAGCACCGAGCTGTCCACAGGGTTGCGGAAATACTGGTCCAGGTGTTTTTCCGCCTCACCAAGTGTCACACGCAGCTCGCCCACCACGGAGCCCATGGTCTGCTGGTCGCTGGCCTGGCGGTACAGGTCTTCCATCCAGGATTCGAGCGGCTGGGACGGTGCGCCATGCAAGGCCGCATCCAGACGCTGCACCAGCACGCTGGACTGAGCGGCCTGAACGCTCTCATCCTGACCGCCGGTCATGAACGAGGCCTGCAGATACAACACAGCCGTGGCAACCTCCATGGCCAGCTCGGCCGGTGGCGGCTCGCCAATCCGCTCCACGGTCTCGGCGACGCGAATCAGACCACGTGCTAGGCCATGACTGGCAGGCTGCAGCTTGACCAATGATTCGGCCACCTGACCGAACTGCTCGCCCATGGCCCGGATCTTGCTGCGCTCACCACCAGCCACCGCCGACCATGTCTCGGCAGCGGCGGCGATACGCTTGCGCGCCTGCACCAGCACCGCAGGGTCATAGCGGCCAAAGCGTGCCACCTGATAATCCACCAGCGGCATGGCCTCCATGGAGTAGGCTTCCAGCACGGACTGCAGCACAGGGCCTGCCTGATCACGCGGCTGTGCCTGCGCGCAGAAGAACATCAGGTCCTGCAGCAAACGGGCTGGCGGCAGGCTGTCGCCCTTGGCCATGGTTGCGTACTGCATGAGTACGCGCGAGGCCATGCGCTTGACGTAGACGTCCGCGGTGATCAGCCCACGCGAGAGTCCGTCAAAGAACGCAGCCGCAATCTTCCAGAAACTGCGCGCACCGACATCCTCGGCCTGGGCTGCTGCAAACCGCAGGCACAAGCTGCACATCTGCGCCGCAGCCTCGCGGTCATCGCTCTTCATCATGCGCAGCACCACACCGTCCAGCATGCTTCGGGCCTGCGGGCCATAGGCCAGGGGCTCCGGCATGGAAGTCGTCCAGCGCGGCTCACGCGCACGGCGCTCGGACGGCCACAGGTCGGCAGGGTGGATCTTGTCATTGCCAGCCAGCGCCTGCGTATCGCGGTACTGGGGAAACAGTGCCACGGCAGATACGTTCTTGCCAGCCAGCACGGCTTCCAGATATTCCATCAGCGCAAAATGCGTGCGCTCCAATGTGGAGACTGCTTCCTGCGTGCAGTATTCGGGGCGCTGCACAAAGCGGTTGACTGCAGCTTCCATGCCGCGCAGCACCTGCGCTGGGCCACTGATACCAACCATCTCCAGCGCACCACAGGCCTGGTGCAGCTGCTGGCGCGCGATGCGCAGTGCCGATGTATCCAGTGTCTCCAGATCAGACTGGCGCGCCGCATCGGCATCTCTCATAAAACGGCCTACGGCCTTGGTGGCAGCCTCCAGCGACTTGCGCACTTCATCGAGCACCCAGGCCAAGGGGCCCAAGTCTTGCTCGGTGGATGCAGGCGTTGCTGCACGTGTTGGCGAGTCGTCAACCTCTGACATGCTCAATTTCCTTGACCCTTGATGAGTCCGTGTTCATTTATCCAAGCTACCCGCACACCGCAAGCCAGGGACGCCGAGCAAGGGCCGCAGCGATGGCATCGTCCCCCAACAAGGGGAAAGCGGCACAGCCGCTCAGGGGGAGCCGTTTTATGCAATCTTGAAGCGCGAGACCGACTGGCGCAGCTCTTCGGCCATGTGCGAGAGTTCTCGCACCTGCTGGGCCGTGCTGCGTGTACCTTCACCGGTCTGCTCGGTCACCGCGAAAATATGCTGGATGTTCTCTGCCACGCCGTTGGCCATATTGGCTTCACGCGAGGTGGAGTTGGAAATCTGTTCGATCAGTTCTGCCAGACGGCGCGACACGCTATCGATTTCAGACAGTGCGGTACCCGCAGAGTCGGAAAGACGGGCACCTTCCACCACACCCTGGGTGGAGCGTTCCATAGCGGCCACCGCATCCTGGGTGTCGGTCTGAATCGCCTTCACCAGTGCTGCAATCTGACGCGTGGCGTCTGCCGAACGCTCGGCCAGACGCTGCACTTCTTCGGCCACCACAGAGAATCCACGCCCCGCTTCACCGGCCGATGCGGCCTGAATGGCGGCATTCAACGCCAGCACGTTGGTCTGCTCGGTAATGTCCGAAATCAGTTCGGTGATTTCACCAATCTCCTGCGACGACTCACCCAGGCGCTTGATGCGCTTGGAGGTATCCTGGATCTGGTCGCGAATGGAGTTCATACCGCCGATGGCGTTCTGCACTGCCTTCAGGCCGGAGTCCGCAGCTTCCAGCGACTGGCGGGCCACCTGGGCCGATTCCTGCGCCTGTTCCGAGACGTTGTTGATACGGCCGGCCATGTCCAGAATCGATTTACCGGTTTCGCGAATCTCGTGCAGCTGCTCATTCGATGCTGCCAGCAGCTCGGTCGATGTCAGGTCCACACGCTCGGTGGTCTGAGCCACACGGGTGACGGTGTTCTGCACCGACCCCACCAGAGCGCGCAGTTCTTCCACCGTGTAGTTCACCGAGTCGGCAATCGCACCGGTAATGTCCTCTGTCACCGTGGCTTCCTGAGTCAGATCACCCTCGGCCACGGATTGCAGCTCGTTCATCAAACGCAAAATGGCGGCCTGGTTGGCGTCGTTGATACGCTTGGCTTCCTGCTCCTGCAAACGCGCATCCATCTGATGGCGCTCGGCTTCCTGCTGACGCGCACGGCTGTCCATCAGTTGCACGCGGGAAATGCCCACACCGCACAACAAGGCCACCAACACCGCAGCAGCCAGGGCCGCAAGCAGGCCGATATTGGCCCCGCCCACACCCTGCAGCGCGTTCTGCAGCTGTTCCAGCTGTACACGCAACGGCTCGCTGTCGTTATTGATGGTGGTCTGAGCTTCACGCGCAGACACCAGGCCCTGCAGATTGCCAAGAATGGCGCTGGCCTGCGTACGCGTGTCGTCGTACTGTTTGATCAGAGTCTGCAGTTGCTCACGTATCTGAGGGTCGCGCGCGGCATTCAGGCGCAGCTCGGTACTGCCGTTCAGCAGGCCTTCGGAAATTTCCTTGAAGGAGTTCAAGTCCTTGCCCAGCAGGAACACAGCCTCGGGGCTCACGCCTTCGAGTGTCTGGAACTCGTTGGCGGACTTGCCGATACGCTGGGTCAACATCACCAGCTGGCCTGCAGCAGCGATTTCTGCAGCACCTGCGCCCTGTTGCAGCTTGAGCGAGGAAATGGTCTCGGCGGTCTCCAGCAGATCGGAAGACTGGCGGTTAATGGTACGCAGCGCATCACCCACCTGGGTCAGCGTCTTTTGCTGCGTCAGAATCAGCGCCGCACTCTTTTCCGCGCGATCAGTCAGCATGCTGATACCGCTTGCCTCAGACTGCAGGCTGTCGCTGACAGCATTCACCCCCAGATCGGAGTCACCCGAAATCAGGGCACGCACGTTACGGGCCAACACGCCGGAGCTGTCCTTCACGTCGCTGAAGGCAGGGGCCGCACCGGTCATGGCCAGAGACACGGACTTGGCCAGCCGCTGCGACTGCATCAATGCCTGGCCGGTCGCAGCCAGTTGCTGGTTGGAGTTGCTGGCATCACGCAGCATCCAGGCCGACAGCACCACCAGCACCAGCACCGAACCGCCCAGCACCGTGAACAGCGTGCGCTGGTGCTTGGCAACCGTACCCTTGCCCAGGAGCGGCAAGCGGATCAGTTCTTCGACACGTCCGTCATCATCCATGCCGATGAGGGATGGCGCTCCCTGGACGCTGTTGAGCGCACCGTCGTACATGTCCTGTACCACCGTGTCATCCATCATGCTGCCATGGGCGCCAGCCGCCTCGGCCACGGGCTTGCGTTTGAACCACTGATTCACTTTGTTTGCAAAAGACATAGCGCTGTATCCAGAAACCTCAAGCACGAATGCTCAAAAACTTGGCGGTTTGCGACAGGCGCTGCAACTGCAGCTCCTGCCAGCGGCGGCCTGTGCCATCCACATGGATAGCGCCGTAGAAACTCGGGGATCGTTCGGGAGCAGGCTCGGTCTGGGTAAAGGCATCTGCGGCACGCAGGCCCAGCAGCTTGTCCACCAGCAGCGCGGCATTGACCTCCAGCGCGGGATTGAAGGCCAGCAGGCTGCATTCCAGCAGTTCCTGTTCGGTGCGGACATGGCCTTGCCCCAGCAACTGCGCAATATCGATCACGCCCATCAGCGCTCCGCGCAGATTGGCGATACCCAGAAACCAGGATTGTGTGTAGGGGACCGGCTGCACACCGGTCCAGGGAAAGATCTCGCCGGACTGGGTCAACGGCAGCAGAAAGTCGCGCCCACCGGCCTGCACAGCCAGCCAGGCAGCGACGTTCACGCCTTCGCTGCGCGCAGCCTGCAGACGGCCTGCCAGACGGGACTGAAGATCTCGAAGGGCTTCGCGGTTCGCCATGGAAGCGCCGCCTATTACAAAGCCGCGATCTTGGCCTGCAGCTCTGCTGCATCCACGGGCTTGGTGATGTAGCCCTTGGCTCCCTGGCGCATGCCCCAGACGCGATCCGTTTCCTGATTCTTGCTGGTGCACATGATGATGGGCACATCGGCATACAGAGGATCACGCGAGATGGCACGGGTCAGCTGAAAGCCGTTCTGACCGGGCATGACCACATCCATCAGGATCAGGTCAGGCTTGTCTTCTGCCAGGCGCTTCAGTGCCTCCTCACCGTTTTCGGCGGTGCGCACCTGCAGACCCTGCTTTTGCAGCATTTCGCTCAGAGCCATCAGCTCTGTCTTGGAATCATCTACGACCAACACTTTTTGAATTGTCATCATGCAGCTCCCACACCTGCCGACTGCTTGCCGAACTGTTCGACGGCCTGCAGCAATTGATCTTTGGTAAACGGTTTGGTCAGATAGTCTTGGCAGCCGACCATGCGGCCGCGCGCCTTGTCGAAGACTCCGTCCTTGGAGGACAGCATCACCACAGGCGTATTCGAGAAACGGGCGTTGCGCTTGATGATGGCGCAGGTCTGATAGCCATCGAGCTTGGGCATCAGAATGTCGCAGAAGATGAGCTGGGGCTGATAGTCGTTGACCTTGGAGAGGGCATCGAAGCCATCGTCGGCCAGCAACACCTCATAGCCACCCTGCTTGAGGAAGATTTCCGCGCTGCGGCGAATGGTGTTGCTGTCATCCACCACCAGAACCCGCAAGGGCACGCTGGATGCTGTCACGGTGAAACTCCTCCCAGATATCTTTTTTTCATTGGACCGAGTGGCTAGCGCACTCAGATCTCCACCATCTCAAAATCGTCTTTTCGCGCACCGCACTCGGGACAGGTCCAGTTCATGGGCACGTCTTCCCAACGTGTGTTCGGTGCGATACCGTGTTCAGGACAACCCTGGGCCTCGTCGTAGAGCCAGCCACAGGTCAAACACATCCAAGTTTTAGGGTCAGTCACAGCTTAAAGGGGCTTCACATAGAATGCAACGATTGTATCTAGTCATAACCCCGGCTCTCACCCTTGCATTCCCGGGTGCAAACTGGGGTTCGCCATGGCAACCAACCCCATCTCTTCTCCCTCCACCCGTTCCACTCGTGAGGAACAAGCCGCAGAGACCGCACCGATTTGTGTGCTGATCTTCAACAGCAGCGACCCCTGTGGCGCTGGCGGCCTGTCCGCCGACATCTCGACCATTTCTTCCGTGGGCGGTCATGCCCTGCCCGTGACCTGCGGCGCCTATGCCCGAGACACGGCGCGCATTTACGAGCATTTTGCGCTGGACGATGAAGCCGTCACCGAGCAGGCCCGTGCCGTGCTCGAAGACATTCCAGTGGCGGCCATCAAGGTCGGTTTTATAGGCGGTCCGGCCAATCTGGCAGCCGTCGCGGAGATTTCCTCCGACTACCCCAACATCCCGATCATCAGCTACATGCCGGACCTGTCCTGGTGGGATGACGACAAGCAGGATCAGTACCTGGACGCCTTCAAGGAGCTTGTTCTGCCTCAAACCTCGGTGTTGGTTGGAAACCACAACACCCTGTGGCGCTGGCTGCTGCCCGACTGGGAACACAGCCGCAGCCCGACAGCACGTGATATCGCCATGGCCGCCGAGGCGCTGGAAGTGCCCTATGTGCTGGTGACGGGCATTCCCCTGCCCGATCAGTTTGTCGACAACGTGCTGACCACGGCCCAGGCCGTATTGGGCAACAGCAAGTACGAGATGTTCGACGCTACCTTCACAGGTGCGGGTGATACGCTGTCGGCTGCACTGACGGCTTTGCTGGCCACTGGCAACGACCTGGGTGTTGCCACGCTGGAAGCGCTGGAATACCTGGACCACAGCCTGGATGCAGGCTTTCGCCCTGGCATGGGCCACTATGTGCCCGACCGTCTGTTCTGGGCCCAGCCCGAAGATGAAGCCGATGATGAGGATGCTGACGAAGCCCAGGCCTCATCCTCCGACGACGAACCTCAGACAAAGTCCATCGAAGGCTTTGTGATTCCCTCTCATGACACAAAACACTGACTTGAATATTGCATTGTTCGAACGCGCCAAGCAGGTGATTCCCGGTGGTGTGAATTCGCCCGTGCGTGCCTTTGCCGCCGTGGGTGGCACACCGCGCTTTGTCAAGCGCGCTCAGGGCCCCTATTTCTGGGACCAGAACGAGCAGCAGTTCACCGACTACATCGGCAGCTGGGGCCCCATGATCCTGGGCCACGGTCACCCCGAAGTGGTGGCCGCCGTGCAGGCCGCCGTGCTGGAAGGCTTCAGCTACGGCGCACCGACCGAGCGCGAGGTGGTGCTGGCAGAGAAGATCCGTGAGCTCGTGCCCAGCATGGACATGGTGCGCATGGTCAGCTCCGGCACCGAAGCCGGCATGAGCGCACTGCGCCTAGCACGCGGCTTCACGGGTCGCAACAAGATCATCAAGTTCAATGGCTGCTACCACGGCCATGCCGATGCCTTGCTGGTCAAAGCCGGCTCGGGTCTGGCGACCTTTGGCGCATCCTCCTCCGCAGGCGTGCCCGCCGATGTGGCCAAGGACACCATCGTGCTGGAGTACAACGACATCGCCCAGCTGGAAGAAGCGTTTGCCAAGATGGGCAGCGAAGTGGCCTGCGTGATCATGGAGCCGATTGCCGGCAATATGAACTTTGTGCGCGCCACCGTGGACTTCACGCGCCGCATCCGCGAGCTGACCCAGGAGCACGGCGCGCTGATGATCTACGACGAGGTGATGACCGGTTTTCGCGTAGCCCTGGGCGGCGCGCAAAGCGTATACGCCAAGGAAATCGCCGGCTTTGCGCCCGACATCACGGTGATGGGCAAGGTGATTGGCGGCGGCATGCCCATGGCCGCCTTTGGCGCGCGCCGCGAGATCATGGAAAAGCTCTCGCCCCTGGGCCCTGTCTACCAGGCGGGCACGCTGTCGGGTAACCCCATTGCCACGGCCTGCGGTCTGAAGACGCTGGAGCTGATCAGCCAGCCCGGCTTCCACGCCGATCTGCACCTCAAGACCGGCCACCTGATGCAAGGCCTGAAGTCCGAAGCCCAGGCTGCGGGCATTCCCTTCAGCGTGGACTGGCAAGGCGGCCTGTTTGGCTTCTATTTCCTGCCCGAGCTGCCCAAGACCTATGCCGAAGTCATGAAGACCGACGGCAAGGTCTTCAACAAGTTCTACCACGGCATGCTGGACCGCGGCCACTACTTTGCGCCTGCGCTGTATGAGGCAGGCTTTGTGAGCGCGGCCCACACGGACGACGATATAGACCGCACCATCGAGGCGGCACGCGAAGTGTTCAAGACGCTCTGAGCCCCTGAGCTCTGGTCACAACGCCGGGAATGCCCCGGCGTTGTGCTTTTCAGGGTTCATGCCCGCTCCCAGGCCGCGCCATGCGACTGGATGCTCTGGCATACCACGGACAAGGCCCGGTTCAAGGGCTTGTCCTTGCGCAGCACCATGGCCAGGGTGCGCTCCAGTCGCGGGGCCAGGCTGCGCAGTTCCAGATCCTCGCGCGCACCGCGGCCCTGCATGGCCATGCGCGGCAGCACGGCATAGCCCAGGCCGATAGCGGCCATTTCCTTGAGCGCTTCCACGCTGTCCAGTTCCATCTGCAGGCGTGGCGCCTCGCCGCCACTGCGCAGCCAGGCATCCACCACACCACGGGTACTGGCGGATTTCTGCAGCGCCAGCTGCGGCAGTGGACGCAACTGGGCCGCCGTCACCGCAGCGCCTGAACCCAGCAAGCCCGGCCGCCCCACGGCCACCAGCTCATCACGCAACACCGGCGTGGCCAGCAAGGCGCGCCGGTTCACCGGCAAGGTCACCAGCGCCAGGTCCAGGCTGTTGTCTTCCACCCGGCGCACACATTCCTCGGTATTGCCGGTCACCACCACGATATCGATGCCTGGATACTGGGCACGCACCTGGCGCAGCGCGGCCGGCAGCAGATACAGGCAGACTGTCAGGCCCGTGCCTATGCGTACCTGGCCGCTGACCTCGCGCGTATGCGCACCCAACGCCTGCTCCAGCCCTTCCAGTGCCAGAGTCACCGCCGGCAACTGCTCCAGCAGGGCCCGCCCCGCAGCCGTGGCCACAGCACGGCGCCCCACGCGTTCGATCAGGCGTGTGCCCAGATGGCGCTCCAGCTGGCGCAGCTGCAGGCTGACCGCAGGTTGGGACAATTCCAGCAGCGCCGCAGCCTGCGAAAAACTGCCTTCCTGCACCACCAGGCAAAAGCTGCGCAGCAAGCCCAGGTTCGGCGCATTAGCCAAAGTTTCACTCATGCTTTGCATAAGCAGTCAAATATTTTCTTGCGGTGATACACAGGCGAAGATTAGGCCATGAATACTGCCGAACTCTCGAAGCTGCCCCCGATTGACGGTACGCGCCTGTGGCGCCGCCTCGAAGACCTGTCCGCCTTCACTCGGCCCGATGTGCCCTGGACACGCCGCGCCTTCAGTCCCGAATACAAGGCCGCCCGAGCCTGGCTGCATGAGGCTTTTGAAGCTGCCGGCCTGCAGGTACGCCTGGATGCCGCCGGCAATCTGATCGGCCGCCGCCCGGGCCGACGCAACGAGCTCAAGCCCCTGGCCACGGGCTCGCATACCGACACCGTGAATGCCGGCGGGCGCTTTGACGGCATCCTGGGCGTGCTGGCCGGACTGGAAGTGGCTCACGCACTGAACGACGCCAACATCACGTTGGAGCACCCTTTCGAAGTCATAGACTTTCTCTGCGAGGAACCCAGCGACTACGGCATTTCCTGCGTGGGCAGCCGTGCCATGGCCGGCCAGCTCAGCGCCGACATGCTGGCCGCCAGCGACGGCCACGGCGACACCCTGGGCCAGGCCCTGCAACGCCTGGGCGCACGCCCCGAAGCACTGGCCGAAGCCGACCGCCGCCAGGACGGTTTTGCGGCCTTTGTGGAGCTGCACATAGAGCAAGGCCCCATGCTGGAGCGCGAAGGCCTGGCCATAGGCGCCGTGACCGACATCGTGGGCATACGCCGGGCCCAGTTGTTCTTCGAAGGCCGACCCGACCATGCAGGCACCACGCCCATGGAAGAGCGCAGCGATGCCCTCGTGGCCGCCGCCTGCGTGATCCGCCAGGCCCAGCGCCTGGCGCGCCAGTGGAGCCAAACCACGCCCCACTATGTGGTGGCCACCGTGGGCCGCATGGCGGTCTCGCCCAATGCCAGCAACACCGTGCCCGGCCAGGTGGACCTGACGCTGGAAGTGCGTAGCAACCACGCGCCCCTGCTGCAGGAATTCTGGGAGCTGCTGGCGCGGCGCTGCAGTCCGGCCATTGAACACCTGGACGTGCAGTGGCGCGTGGAGCCGCGCACCCATGTGAACCCCGTGCCCTGCGCGCCCCTGATCACCGATGCGGTGGAACGAGCCGCACAAAGCCTGGGCCTGCCTTGCCGGCGCATGCCCAGCGGCGCGGGCCACGATGCCATGTACGTGGCCCATACCGGGCCCTCGGGCATGATCTTCATTCCCTGCCTGGACGGCCGCAGCCACAGCGCCGTGGAATGGGCCTCGCCCGAACAGGTGCTGGCCGGCACCCAGGTGCTGGCCGCCACGCTGCTGGATCTGGACCAGAAGCTCGGATGATTGCTCCAGCCCACCACATACCCGAACCGGCCCCTCGGGTTCAGAGCTGCCAAAGGTTGCGCTGAACCCGGAGTGCATGCGTTTTCAGCATTAGCGCTGCCAGCCAGACCGGGCACTCCTGCTCAAATTTTCATGGCACCCGGCACCACCTCTTCAATCGGTTGAGCGCAATGGACTGGTTTCATATCCACGTCATGGGCGCTTGCCACTCTCGCGGATTTGCTTGTCAGGAGAAGCACCGTGACCGTCGAATCCCATGTCCATCCTCTGCACAACATCTTCCAGGATGCTGCATCCAAGCCCGAAGACCATAGCCGTCGCCGCTTTGTGCGCCAGATCGCCTGGGGCGCCGGCGCCGTGGCCATGCTGCCGCTCGCTGCCTGCGGCGGTGGGGGCGGTAACGGCGATGACCAGGGCCAGCAGGCTCTGCAAGTGAGCTTTGCCCATGGCCTGGCCAGTGGCGATCCACTGTCCGATCGTGTGATTCTCTGGACCCGCGTCACCCCGCCCGCCGGGCATGCGGCAGATATCCCCGTGCAGTGGGAGCTGGCCAGCGATACGAGCTTTGCCACCATCGTGGCCAGCGGTCAGGCCAATGCCAGTGCCGCCAGGGATTTCACGGTCAAGGTCGATGCCACAGGTCTCAAGCCTGCCACGGCCTACCACTTCCGTTTCCGCGCCTACGGAACCACCTCGCCCGCAGCGCGCACGCGCACGCTGCCCACGGGTTCGGTGGCGCAGGTCAAGCTGGCAGTATTTTCCTGCGCCAACTACCCGGCCGGCTACTTCAACGTCTACGCCGATGCGGCCAAGCGCAACGACCTGGATGCCACCGTGCATCTGGGTGACTACATCTACGAATACGGCCAAGGCGGCTACGCCTCGGGCAGCGCTGCAGCCATGGGTCGCCTGGTGCAGCCTGCGGCCGAAATCCTCACGCTGGCCGACTATCGTCAGCGCCATGCGCAGTACAAGACAGACGCCGACCTGCAGGCCCTGCACGCCGTGGCCCCCATGATCGCCATCTGGGATGACCATGAGTTTGCCAACGACACCTGGACCGGTGGTGCCGAAAACCATCAGGCCAACGAAGGCGACTTTGCGGCACGCAAGGCCGTCGCCATGCAGGCCTATCACGAGTGGATGCCCACGCGCACGGCCAGCCCCGAGCTGATCTACCGCAGCTTCAACTTCGGCAACCTGGTCTCGCTGCACATGCTGGACACCCGTGTCATCGGCCGCGACAAACAGCTGGACTATGCCGATTTCATGACGCCCACGGGTCTTGATGCCGCTGGCTTTGCCAAGGCCATGGCCAACCCCGCGCGCCAGCTCATGGGGCAGACCCAGACACAGTGGCTGCAGCAGCAGATGGCGGCCTCCAGCGCCACCTGGCAGGTGCTGGGTCAGCAGGTGGTGATGGGCCGCATGGAAATCCCCGCCCCCATCCTGATGGAAACCATTCAGCCCGGTGCAGGCGTGTCGGTCTCCCAATATGCGGCGCTGGTCGCCAAGGCGCAGAGCGCGCCTGCCACGCTCACCCCACAGGAGCAGGCCATCCTGGCCCAGCCCTCGATTCCCTACAACCTCGACGCCTGGGACGGCTACCAAGCCGCGCGCGAAACGGTGCTAGGCATGGCACGCCAGCTCGGCAAGAAGCTGGTGGTGCTGGCCGGCGATACGCACAACGCCTGGGCCAACGAGCTGCAGGACATGAACGGCAACGCCGTGGGTGTCGAGTTCGCGACTTCGTCCGTCAGCTCGCCAGGCTTCGAGGAATACCTGCCCAAGGAGAACCCGGCCGTGCTGGCCGGTGCGCTGCAGCAGCTCATCAAGCCGCTCAAGTACTGCGATACCTCGCGCCGCGGCTATATGGTGATGACGGCCACGGCCGATGCCTGCCGCGCCGACTGGGTCTATGTGAACACCATCACCAGCCGCAACTTCACAGCCAGCACCGATGCCGCCATGAAGGTCATGGCCAGCGCGCCGGGGCTGCTGGTCAAGGCCTGACCGGCGAACTGCCCAGGCCCCTGTCAGGGCTGCTGGAAAGCAGCTCTGGCCTCATCCACCTTGGCTCTTGTGATGCAGCCTGGCGCATGGTCGTTGACCAGGCCCATGGCCTGCATCAGCGCATACATGGTGGTGGGGCCGACAAACTTCCAGCCACGCTTCTTCAGCTCCTTGGACAGCGCCTGGGACTCTGCCGTCTGCGCGGGCACAACCTCGCCGGTCGATAGCACGGCAGGCTGGTAGCGCCAGAAAAATGCGGCCAGCGAGCCTTCGGCATCGACCATTTCCAGTGCGCACCGGGCGTTGTTGATCACGGCCTCGATCTTGCCCCGATGGCGCACAATGCCTGTGTCCTGCAGCAGGCGTTCCACATCGGCCTCGCCAAATTGCGCGACCTTGTGGAAATCAAACCCTGCAAATGCCGCGCGAAAGTTCTCGCGCTTGTTGAGGATGGTCAGCCAGCTCAACCCCGACTGAAAGCCCTCCAGGCAGAGCTTTTCGAACAGGCGCTGATCACTGCTGACCGGAAAGCCCCATTCATGGTCGTGGTAGTGCACATAGGCAGGCGTGCCGTGGCACCAGAAACAGCGGTCCTGCCCGTCGGCGGAAGGTAAGGTGTGAGACATGGTTGCACTGTACCCAAAACAAAGCCCTGCAAGGAACGACCTGCAGGGCTTTGTTTTTGATAGCTATCAGCGCCTGACTACAGAGGATCCTGCATATCAATCACATATATTTCAAGACTAGTACAGCGGTAAAAGCTTCTATTTTGATAGCAATCAACGCAGTCTGGAGTGGCGCATGCCATAGGCCAGATAGATGAGCACGCCGATCGCCATCCAGCCTAGAAAGCGCAGCCAGGTCAGCGTGGTCAGATTCAGCGCCAGATAGGTGCACAGCAGTGCCGAGAGCACGGGCACCACAGGAACCCAGGGCACGCTGTAGCCACGCGGCAGATCCGGACGCTTTTTGCGCAGCACCAGAATGCCGATGCTGACCAGCACAAAGGCCGACAGCGTGCCGATATTGATCATCTCCTCCAGCATCTCGACCTTGGTAAAGCCGGCCAGTACCGCAATGATGACGCCCACCAGCAGCTGCAGGCGCACAGGTGTCTTGCGTGTGGCCGAAGTCACGCTCCAGCTGCGCGGCAGCAGACCGTCGCGGCACAGGGCCAGCAGAATGCGGGCCGAGCCCATGAGCAGCACCATCACCACCGTGGTCAGGCCCATGAGCACGCCCACGGCAATCACCTGCGCGGCCCAGTTGGCTCCCACGCTGATGAAGGCCGTCGCCAGCGACGGATTCTGGGCCTTGGCCAGCTCGGTGTAGGGCACCATGCCGGTCAGCGCCAGCGTGACCAGGATATAGAGCACCGTGACCATGGCCAGACCGCAAAAGATGCCGCGCGGCAGCGTCTTCTGCGGGTCCTTGACCTCCTCGGCCGAGGTGGCGACCACGTCAAAACCGATGAAGGCAAAGAACACCAGCGAGGCGCCCGAGATCACGCCCAGCCAGCCGTACTGGCTGGGCTGCGCGCCAAACAGCCAGGCCAGCATGGGCTGCCCCCAGAAATCGGCCATCACGCCATGACCCACCACGGGCGGCTGTGCGGGCGGCACAAACGGCGTGTAGTTCTTCATATCGACATAGCTGAAGCCCACGACGATGACAAACAGCGTGATGGCGATCTTGATCAGCGTGAACACATTGTTGACGCGAGCCGAGGCCTTGGTGCCCAGCATGAGCAATGCCGTGAACACGGCCACGATGACGAACGGCCCCCATTCCATATCGATACTGCCCAGATGCAAGGTGCTGGGCACATGCAGGCCTGCTATGGAAAAGATGGTGGACAGATAAATGCCCCAGTACTTGGCAATCACGGCGCCGGCCGAGATCATCTCCAGCAGCAGATTCCAGCCGATGATCCAGGCTACGCCCTCGCCCATGGTCAGATAGGTATAGGTATAGGCGCTGCCAGTGACGGGCACACTGGAGGCAAACTCCGCGTAGCACATGGTGGCCATGGCACAGGTCAGCGCCGCCAGCACAAAGGAAAAGATCACCGCTGGCCCGGCAAAGCTGCCGGCAGCGCGGGCACCTACCGAGAAGATGCCGGCGCCCACGGCGACGGCCACGCCCAGGATCATGAGATCGAAAACGCCCAGCGTTCGCTTGAGCTGTCGGCCCGGCTCATCCGAGTCGGCCATGGCCTGTTCAATGGTTTTGGTTTTCAGCCACTGCATGCATATCCCCTGGGCGGTTGACCCACGCTTGTGGCGCGCATCCCCGGCCCTGTTCATTTCATCAAACGGCCATCCTAGAGATTCGATGCAGGGCTTGCAGCTTCCCTGCGGCATCACCGCCAGCAATGCATGTTTTATGCAAGCGCGGCTGCAGCCACCTCGCAAAAAAGATTAGCTGGCATCACCGCTCACGAAGCCTGCGCCAGTCCTGAAAATGACGCAGATGTCCTGCGAGCAAGCACCCACTCGAGCAGGAATCAAAAACATCCCGCAGCCCTGACAGGACATCTTTCGCTCAAGGCCGGGCAGGCTCAAGAGGTTCAGTTGCAGGACGGATCAACACATAGAGCACAGCCACCAGCAGCAGCGCCGTCACCACGTCGAGGACGTGATGCTGGTGCACCAGCATGGTGGAGGCGCAGATGGCCATACTCCACAACACGATGGCGATGCACAGGCCCACCCTCCCCTTGGGCCACTGACACTGGCAGACGGCCAGACAGGTCAGCGCCGTGTAGACGATGTGCAGCGACGGCAGCAGGTTGTGCGGCTTGTCCACCAGAAACATCATGGAAAAAATGCTGCGATAAGGCTCGGCATCGGGGATCACGCGCTCGAATGCGAGGTTGGCGGGAAACAGCACGAACACCAGCCCGCAGATCAGCGTGCCGGCAATCTGGCGCTTGCCCAGCGCCGACAGCACCGGCTGCTGCACCAGCCACAGCGGCAGCAGCAGAAAAGGAAAAAAGGAGAAATAGACAAAGATGAATTCCGGCACCAGCGGAATCATCGCGTCCCAGGGTGTGAGGAAGTCATAGCGATGATCGCGCAGGCTGGCCAGCCAGTTGGCCGTGGGATAGACAGCATAAGAGGCAATCAACACCCAGACAGCCCAGAACACGAAGCCGCGCTGCTTGCGGGAGGAATGGACTGGGGTTCTATGGCTTTGAGGGGCTGCGGTCACGGGCTCGTTCATGCGCGGATTATGAAAGCAGCACACCGGTCAGAACGTAGTCCACAAAGCAAAAAAGGCTGGAAGCACTCCCGCATCCAGCCTCCTCTGCAACCACAGGCTACGGCCAGTGTCTACTTTTCGGCGGTATTGGCAGAAGCCTTGGCCGACATCACCCAGCGGGCCATCTGCAAGGAATCTGCCTCGCTGATCTGGGGGTGGCGCGGCATGATGACATTGCCCCAGACACCCACGCTGCCGCTGCGAATCTTGCCAGCCAGGTAGGCCTGGGCATCGCTGCGCTCGCGGTACTTGTCGGCAATCGACGCAAACGCCGGACCCACAAACTTGCGGTCCCAGCCATGGCAGCGCATGCAGTCGGACTGCTCCACCAGCTTCTTGCCTGCAGCCAGCTCAGGCTGGCTCTGCACCAGCGCATCCGCCGCCTGCTCAGCCGAGCTGACCCTCATGATGCGCCAGCCGATATTGGCCACCCCCAGTACCGCAGCCAGTATGACCAGCCCGATCAGCCAGCCGATCCAGCGCGGCCTGGCGGGGTAGTTTTCTTCGTCGTCGATGGGATCAGTCATAGCAAAGCAGATTCACAAAAAAGTATGGCCGGCAGACGCCAGCCATTGAACACATTGCCCGAACAGGCATGCCCCATCAAAGGGACAGCGAGCAAGGGCCGCCCCGCAGCGAGGCTGTCGTCCCCCTCCCGAAGAGAGAGGGGGAAGGCGCGAAGCGCCTCAGGGGGTGCTCAGTGCCTGAAATGACGTACGCCGGTGAAGACCATGGCCACGCCACGCTCGTTCGCCGCATCGATCACTTCCTGGTCACGCATGGAGCCACCGGGCTGGGCCACGCAGGTCGCACCTGCATCGACCACCACGTCCAGGCCGTCGCGGAAGGGGAAGAAGGCGTCCGACGCCACCACGGTGTTCTGCAGCGACAGCTTGGCGGCTTCGGCCTTGATGGAGGCAATGCGGGCCGAGTCCAGGCGCGACATCTGGCCGGCGCCCACACCCATGGTCATGCCGTTCTTGCAGAAGACGATGGCGTTGGACTTGACGAACTTGGCCACCTTCCAGGCAAACAGCAGGTCTTGCAGCTCTTGCTGTGTCGGCTGCTTGATGGTCACGACCTTCAGCTCTTCGAGCTTGAGTTCATGGTTGTCGGCCGATTGCAGCAACAGGCCCGAACCCACGCGCTTGGTTTCCAGCACATTGCGCACGTCACCGTAGTTGGCGGGCAGCGCAATCTTCATCAGGCGCACATTGACCTTGGACTTGAAGATTTCCAGGGCTTCGGCGGAAAAATCCGGAGCCATCAGCACTTCGACGAACTGCTTGGAAACGGCTTCGGCAGCAGCCTTGTCCACAGGGCGGTTGAAGGCAATGATGCCGCCAAAGGCGCTGGTGGGGTCGGTCTGGAAGGCCTTGGAATAGGCTTCAAAGGAGTTCGCACCCACGGCCACGCCGCAGGGGTTGGCGTGCTTGATGATGACGCAGGCGGGCACTTCAAAGCTCTTGACGCATTCCCAGGCAGCATCGGCATCGGCGATGTTGTTGTAGGAGAGTTCCTTGCCCTGCAGTTGCACGCCGGTCGCCAGCGAGCCGGCAGCGGGCGCCAGGTCGCGGTACCAGGCGGCCTGCTGGTGGCTGTTCTCACCGTAGCGCAGGTCTTGCACCTTCAGGTACTGCTCGTTGAACTGGCCGGGGAAGGCTGCGCGCTCGGGCACATATTCTTCGCTGAGCTTATCGCCCTCAAACTTCACCGACGACAGGTAGTTGCTGATGGCACCGTCGTACTGGCTGATGCGGTTGAAGGCAGCAACCGACAGCTCGAAGCGCAGCTTGTTCGACAGCTTGCCGGCAGCCTTGAGCTCGCCCAGCACGGCCTCGTACTGGTCGGCAGCGGTGACCACGCCCACATCCTTCCAGTTCTTGGCCGCAGAACGCACCATGGCAGGGCCGCCGATGTCGATGTTTTCGATGGCATCGGCCAGCGTGCAACCGGGCTTGGCCACGGTGGCCTCAAACGGATAGAGGTTCACCACCAGCAGGTCGATGGTCTCGATGCCGTGCTCCTTCAAGGCGGCCATGTGCTCGGGGAAGTCGCGACGTGCCAGCAGGCCACCGTGCACCATGGGGTGCAGGGTCTTGACGCGGCCATCGAGCATTTCGGGGAACTTGGTGACTTCCGCGACTTCGGTCACGGGCAGGCCCTTGTCGGCCAGCAGCTTGGCCGTGCCGCCGGTGGACAGCAGCTGCACGCCCAGGGCGTGCAGGGCTTGCGCAAATTCAACGATGCCGGTCTTGTCGGAGACGGAGATCAGAGCTTTCATGGGCGTCAATTCAAAGTTTGGATAAAAACAAGCTGCAGCGCATATCCATCAAGCGCTTGCAGCTATGGATTCGGAAGCGATGCAGCTCACAGCAGCTGGTGGTCCAGCAGCTTTTTGCGCAAAGTGTTGCGGTTCAGGCCCAGCCACTCGGCCGCGCGCGACTGGTTGTTGTCGGCCTGGCCCATGACCACCTCCAACAAAGGCTTTTCGACAAGGCGAATCACCATGTCATAGACATTGGCGGGTGTTTCGCCTTCCAGATCGCGGAAATAGCCCTCCAGGCTATCGCGAACGACTTGTTCTAAGTTCTGATTGCTCATGCAGTCATTCCTGCCGGTTCGTCCAGCTCGCTGCCTTCAGCAGCCGCCGTGGCAGCCGGTATCCGGTCCATCTGCTGCCCCAGGGCATCCAGATAGTCGGCTACGGCCTGCCATTGCACCGTGCAGTCCTCAATAGTGTTGATGTGTTTTCTGAATTCTTCCCCGCCCGGCAGAGCCCGCAGATACCACGCAATGTGCTTGCGCGCGCTGCGCACCCCGACGCCCTCGCCATACAGACCGTAATGGTCCTGCAGATGCTCCAGCAGCAGGCGACGCAGCTCGGCCACCAAAGGTGGCGCCATGTACTCGCCCGTCTCCAGGAAATAGGCAATTTCACGGAATATCCACGGCCTGCCCTGGGCAGCGCGGCCGACCATGATGGCATCCGCCCCCGTATAGGCCAGCACATCACGGGCCTTTTCGGGGCTGTTGATATCGCCGTTGGCCACCACAGGCACTTTCACTGCCTGCTTGACGGCGGCAATCGTGTCGTACTCGGCAAAGCCTTTGTAGCCCTGCTCGCGCGTGCGGCCGTGCACGGTGAGCATCTGAATGCCCACGTCCTCGAACTGGCGTGCCAGCGCGATGGCATTCTTGTGTTCATCGCACCAGCCGGTACGCATCTTCAGCGTGACGGGCACGTTGTAGGGACGGGCGGCTTCCACCACGGCCTGGGCAATTTCCACGGCCAAAGGCTCGTTCTGCATCAGCGCGGAACCCGCCCATTTGTTGCAGACCTTCTTGGCCGGGCAGCCCATGTTGATGTCGATGATCTGCGCGCCACGCTCGATGTTGTAGACCGCAGCTTCGGCCATCATGGGCGCTTCGGTGCCGGCAATCTGCACCGAGATCGGCCCAGGCTCGCCTTCATGGTTGGCACGTCGACTGGTCTTGAGGCTGTTCCACAGATCCTTGCGGCTGGTCACCATCTCGCTGACCGCATAGCCCGCCCCCAGGGCCTTGCACAACTGGCGAAACGGCCTGTCCGTCACACCCGCCATGGGAGCGACAAACAGACGATTCGCCAATGGGATATGACCAATGTGCAGAGCGGGCATGAAAGGGGTTCTGGGGTTGCAGCAGGCAGTGATTGCCTGGAGCCAACCGGGCGCTGGAAAGAGGGCCGGATTATACCTGCCCATTTTTTCAGCAAAGTCAAAATTGATGCATCCCCCTGCAGAGCGAATCACTATCGCCAACTGCCCGCGGCAAGGCTCAGTTCTTTCGGACCGGCTGGTTGAAATACTGATCGGGGTAAGGCTCGCTCACCAGCGTGTAATGCCACCATTCCTCAGGCAGATTCTTCCAGCCATGGCTCTGCATCAAGGCGCGTAGCCAGAGACGGTTGTGCTGCACATCGGGGGATTGGGAGGCGTCCTCGGTGTGTGACTGCTCGTCGAACATGTCGAACGGCGTACCCATATCCACATCGATACCATCGGCCAGCGGACCGCGTACCCGTTTGGCCGCTCGCGTGGCATCAACGACCACCAGCGTCATATCCACCGTGCTGGCCCGGCTGTGGCCGGATTTTTCGGCGATATAGCCGCGCTTGAACAGCTCGCTCTTGGGCACGCGTGGGTAATACATGTCCTTGTTCTTCTGGTCGGCCAAGTCCCGGCCCCAGCGCACAAAATCGTTCACTGCAGCCTGGGGGCGATAGCAGTCATAGACCTTGATGGCCAGGCCATCAGCTGCCAGTTCCTTCTGCACGGCAGCCAGCGACTGGGCCGCAGCCCGGCTGAGCCAGCACACGCCGGCTTCATAGCCTTCGACAGGCCGCCCCATGAAGTTATGGCGGGTGGCGTAGCGCATGTCCTGGCGCACGCCAGGGGCCAGGCTGCTCAGCGGCACCAGATCCACTGCAGCACCAGACACCGATGGAGCTGCAGCACCCATCTGCTGTGCGCAGCCAGCTATAAAAACCAAAGCAAACGCCACAAACACCAGGCGAGGTTGAAAACTCATATTGATATCTCCATACGCAAGCACTCTTGCAGGATATTGGCCGGATGCGCGATTGTGCCGCAGCCTAAACTAGCGCCCCTATGGAAGCATGGATGCAACAAGTGCTGCACTGGCTGGCCCTGCCGGAGCTGGGTCTGAGCACGGTCTTTATCGTGGCCCTGGTCTCCGCCACCTTGCTACCGCTGGGTTCGGAACCCGTGGTGGCCGCCCTGGTCACGGCCAACCCCCATCTGTTCTGGCCCGCCATTCTGGTGGCAACGGCAGGAAACACCATTGGAGGGGCCATCAGCTGGTGGATGGGCCTGGCCGCGCACAAGGCCTGGAACAAGGCCCGCAAGCTACGCCAGCATGGAGACAGCCAGCCTCCGCGAAAAAACATGCACAACCAGTCACGCTGGCATCGCCTGGCCCGTTACTGGCTGCGCAAATATGGTGCCAAGGCCTGCCTGCTGAGCTGGCTTCCCATTGTGGGCGACCCGCTGTGCGCCGTCGCCGGGTGGCTACGCCTGCCCTTCTGGGCCTGTGTGGGCTATATGGTCATCGGCAAGTTTCTTCGCTATACCTTGATGACCGCAGGCCTGCACCAGATCATCCAGCGCGTCTTTTAAAACTCCGTGTGCAGACGCACGGCCAGCGCATTCACCGGGCCGCGGTCGGCGTTGTATGCGGGGTTGCGAATATGCTGCCAGTCGAAGGTCACGCTGGACTTCTTGCCGATGCCCACGCTGTAGAACATCTCCAGAATGTCTTCGGGCCTGTAGTTCAGGCGTCCATCACCGATGAATGGTCCCATGCCACCTTCAGCCAGATACTGGCGATGACTGGCAGACAGAAAATTGCGCACCACGCCCAGGCCCAGCGTATCATTCGCCCGCCCCCATTTGCGCCCCTGAACCAGCAAGCCTGCAGACAGCGACCGGTCGATTTCCGTGAAGGCATAGATTTCCGTCTTGCCATCGGCCCAGCTGGCGCGTGCAAACAGGCCCACATCGTCAGACAGTGCCTGTTCAAGATTCAGACCGAAGCCGCGCTTGCTCTTGGCCCCGTAGCGCGCGGTATTGAGATCGGGCACTCCTCCTCGCTGCGCTGCCTGAGCCAATGCGTCGCTATAGCTGGTCATCACCGCATGATTGCGAAACACCAGTGCCCGCAGCTTGCCGGGCTGGCCCGCCAGCGTATGCGCATGGGCAACTTCCAGCTGGTCACCGTAGTGCTTGAAGATGCGGTAATCCAGTGGCTGGCCGTTGGGCTCCTGGGGCTGGAGGAAGCGGCCAAAGCGCAGCTCCCAGTCATCATGAAACCACTCCAGCACCGCACCCCAGCTGTAGCCGCGGGCATCGGCAGCATAGTCGAACGCACCTTGGGTCATCAGCGACCAGTTCATGAACTGGGTACGCGGATCATGGTTGTAGCGGTTGTTATCAAAGATGTCGATCACCGCCAGATTGCCAACCGTCAGCACGGTCCGGCGCTTGTCCTCCATGCCCGCCAACTGCCTTGCGTCGGACTCCACGGCTTCCTGCTCACCGCCATGGTTCCAGGTCTGGCGTAAGAATGCACGGGCGCGATAGAGCTTCAGCCTTGCGCCCGAAGTTTTGGCCAGCTCCCCATTGGTAAAGCCACCCAGGCCGGTCAGTCCCGACAGAGGAACGCCCTGTGCACCTTCCAGATCAAGGTAAACCTCTCCCCCCGCCCATGGACGGTATCCGAAGGATGCAGTAGTCGTGAACGAGTAGCTTCGTTCGCGCTCGGGCTTCAGGCTCATGGCCCCCGTATAAGGTGCGAAAAAAGATGGCTTGCGCTGCCAGACATAGGTGGCCTGGAACTTGGCATTCCACTTTTCAGGCTCTATGGTTTTCTCACCCGCAGCGGCTTCTTCACTGCCTGCCTGGGCTGCATCCGCACTCTGCTGCGCATGCGCAGTTCCCCCCCACATCAGGCACAAAGACATCAAGCTGCCTGTGCAGAGCTTGCCGAGCCCATGTTTGTTATTGAATGTTCCTTGCTGACGCATTGACCGCTCCTGGCGAATCCGCCATTGTGTACTGGCAAACCCGAACACGCTCCAGCAGGTTTTGCGTTCGCCGCAATGGCACCAACCCAGCAGCTTCTGGTGAACCTCAGCGGATGTCCAGCTTCTCCAGCATGCGCACCAGCTCGGCAACCAAGCCAGCTCTGGCTGCGCCTGCCTTCTGGCCCTGCGTGGCTTATATGACCGTGGACAAGTTTCTGCGCTATCTGGTGATGACGGCGCTGACCATCAAGCTTTGGTGAGCGACCGCCAAGCGTCTATCGGACATATCCCATACACCAAGGTATAGGCCAGCTTTCCCTCGGAAAGCGCTGTGCCGCCGGGATAACACAGGACAATTCAGCCATCGGGTGCGCACGGTTCCAGCGACGAATCTTGCACACATTCCCCCACCAACGGAGAAAAGGCTATGGACCCTGCCCCCAGTAAGCGCTCATGCGCTGTGAGCCGTCTGCCAAACCCCCTGTTTTCCTATCCCACCCATCCGGCTGCTGTCTGGAGGCTCTCCATCGCCTGACGCATGCGAGGTCTCCGGCCGGGCAGCAACAGTCAGGAGATCCCCATGACCCGTCAACAACTGCATATCGCCCTGCGCACCGCTCTGCTCTCGCGCGATGTGCGCCAGATCCGCATCCTGCTGGCCACCTACGGCCTGCCCGCTTTCTCCGGCGCTGTGGCCGACTGCTCGCCCCGTACCGCCGCCGACGTCCTGAGCCTGCTGTCCAGCGACGACCGCCATGCCGTGCTCTGCCACCTGCCGCGCGCCATGTGCGAGCAGTTGCGCCCGCTGGGCATTGCGCTGCCTCCCGCAAAGCCCATGCGCCACCTGAGCTGGAGCCTGCTGGCCTGGCGTGATACCGGCACCCACGTCCGCAGTTGAGCGACCGCCAAAAAGTGTGTGCAGACCCCGCTAGGAACAGCCATGCAATTTCTCACTTCCTGGTTTGGCGGCTTTCTGCGCCGCCGCCACAATCTGCGGCTGTTCCGCCGCAGCCCGCTGCCGGACAAGGCGCATGGCCCGGGCGTCGTGCCCAGGCAGCTCACGCGCGCTCTGTGGCGCGCCGCCTGCAACGATGTGCCCAGCGCGCTGGTGCTGCTTCAATCCCATGAGGAGGGACTGAGCAGCTCCGAGGCCGCAGAGCGCCTGCACCGCTTTGGCCCCAACGAGGTGGAGCACGAAAAGCCGCTGCCCTGGTGGCAGCACCTGTGGCAGTGCTACCGCAACCCCTTCAACCTGCTGCTGACGGTGCTGGCCCTGGTGTCTTACCTGAGCCAGGACCTGCAGGCCACCAGCATCATCGGCGTCATGGTGCTGCTGTCCACGCTGATCCGCTTCGTGCAGGAAGGGCGCTCGCAGCGCAGCGCCGAGAAGCTCAAGGCAATGGTGGGCAGCACCGCCACGGTGCTGCGGCGCAATCAGGGCGGCGAGTTCGCCGAGCATGGCGCACGCGCGCATTCACGTCACCCGGCCCGGCACATCGAGGTGCCCATGCAGGAGCTGGTGCCGGGCGAGCATATCCTGCTGTCTGCCGGAGACATGGTGCCCGCCGACTGCCGCGTGCTGACGGCCAAGGATTTATTTGTGGCCCAGGCCGCGATGACAGGCGAATCGCTGCCCGTGGAGAAATTCAGCGAGCGCCGCCAACTATCCGAAAGCATCCTCGAGCAGAGCAATCTGCTGTTCATGGGCACCAATGTGGTCTCCGGCGTGGCCACGGCCGTGGTGGTGAGCACCGGCAACCAGACCTACTTCGGCCAGCTCGCGCACCGCGCCGTGGCCACGGACCGCGCGCCCACCTCGTTCCAGGCCGGGGTCAACAGCGTCTCCTGGCTGCTGATCCGCTTTGCGCTGGTAATGGTGCCGCTGGTGCTGCTGCTCAACGGCTTCACCAAGGGTGACTGGATGGAAGCCCTGCTCTTCGCGCTGTCGGTGGCCGTGGGGCTCACGCCCGAGATGCTGCCCATGATCGTGACCTCCACCCTGGCCAAGGGTGCCGTGGTGCTGTCACGACAGAAAGTCATCGTCAAGCGCCTGGATGCCATCCAGAACTTCGGCGCCATGGATGTGCTGTGCACCGACAAGACCGGCACGCTGACCCAGGACCGCATCGTGCTGGAGCGCCATACCGATGTTTTCGGCCAGGAGTCGCAAGAGACGCTGCAGCTGGCCTGGCTCAACAGCTACCACCAGACCGGCTTGAAGAACCTGCTGGACCGCGCCGTCATCGAACACATGCAGCTGCAGCCCGAGCCCGGTCTCGAAGCCGCGTGGCGCAAGGTGGACGAGATCCCGTTCGACTTCGAGCGCCGCCGCATGTCCGTGCTGCTGCGCCCCGGCGACGGCCAGGACTGCGCTGGCGATACGCTGCTGGTATGCAAGGGCGCGGTCGAGGAAATACTGGCCGTGTGCACCCAGGTACGCAAAGGCAAGGGGAAGGACGAGGCCTGCGTGGCGCTGGACGCGGCCATGCTGGCGCGTGTGCGCGCCGTGACCCAGGGGCTCAACGCCCAGGGACTGCGCGTGGTGGCCGTGGCCAGCCGCCAGCTGCCTAACGCCCCGCTGTCCGCCTGCAGCTATGGCGTGGCCGACGAGGCCGGGCTGACCCTGGCCGGCTATATCGCTTTTCTCGATCCGCCCAAGGAGTCCACGGCCCCTGCGCTGCAGGCGCTGGCCGCACACGGCGTCCAGGTGAAGGTGCTGACCGGCGACAACGAGCTGGTGGCCGCCCGCGTCTGCGAGCAGGTGGGCCTGGCCTGCGGCACGCCCGTGACCGGCCCGCAGATAGAGCACATGAGCCAGACCGCGCTGAACGCCGCGGTGCACAAGCACCGACTCTTCGCGCGGCTGACACCGCTGCACAAGGAGCGCATCGTGCATGCTCTGCGCGATCAGGGCCGCGTGGTCGGCTTCATGGGCGACGGCATCAACGACGCCCCCGCGCTGCGCGCCGCCGATATCGGCATCAGCGTGGATGGCGCCGTGGACATCGCCAAGGAGGCCGCCGACATCATCCTGCTCGAGAAAAGCCTGATGGTGCTGGAGCAAGGCGTGCTTGAGGGCCGTCGTACCTTCAGCAATATGCTCAAGTACATACGCATGACGGCCAGCTCCAACTTCGGCAATGTGTTCTCGGTGCTGATCGCCTCGGTCTTTCTGCCTTTTCTGCCCATGCTGCCGCTGCAGCTGCTGGTGCAGAACCTGCTGTACGACATCTCGCAGATCGCCATCCCCTTCGACCAGGTGGACGAGGAGCTGATCAGCAGGCCGCTGCGCTGGAATCCCGGGGATATCGGCCGCTTCATGCTCTATTTCGGCCCACTGAGCTCGCTGTTCGACCTGCTGTGCTTCGGCATGATGTGGTGGATCTTCGAGGCCAACACGCCCGCGCAGCAAACCCTGTTCCAGTCCGGCTGGTTCGTGGTGGGCCTGCTCACCCAAACCCTGATCGTGCACATGATCCGTACGCCGCGCCTGCCCTTCATCCAGAGCCGCGCCGCCTGGCCGCTGCTGGCCACCACGGCGGCCATCATGGCCATGGGCATCTTCCTGCCCATGGGGCCACTGGCCGGCGACCTCAAGCTGCAGACACTGCCGCCGCTGTACTGGCCGCTGCTGGCCATCATCCTGCTGGGCTATGCCACGCTGGTCACGCTGCTCAAGCGCATCTACATCCGCCGCTTCGGCTGGTAGCCACATTCCCAAGCAAGGCAGTTGTATGAACCGATGGCCTGATCTCGACCTGCTGTCCACGCTGAGCACCCTGGCCAGTCTGCTGCTGGCCTTCACGCTAGGCGCCCTGATAGGCTTCGAGCGCCAGGTGCGCCAACGCACGGCTGGGCTGCGCACCAACACCCTGGTGGCCGTGGGTGCGGCCGTGTTCGTCGATCTGGCGATGCGCTTTCAGGCGCTCTACGGCGGCTCGCCCAGTCCCATGCAGGTGATCGCCTATGTGGTCTCGGGCATAGGCTTTCTGGGCGCGGGCGCGATCATGAAGGAAGGAGCCAACGTCTCGGGCCTGAACACCGCGGCCACGCTCTGGGGGTCTGCCGCCGTGGGCTGCTGCGCGGGTGCCAAGCTGCTGCCCGAGGCCGTGCTGGCGGCGCTGTTCGTGCTGGCCGCGAACACCCTGCTGCGCCCCGTGGTCAACCGCATCAACCGCCAGCCGGTGCAGGAAGAATTCAGCGAGGCCAGCTACACGGTCTATGTGATCTGCCGGCGCGAGCGCCAGTCCGAGGTTCGCGAGCAGTTGGTCGCCTGGCTGGAGGCCGCCAGCTACCCGGTGCGCGACATAGACCAGCATCCGTTCGGCCAGAGCGAAGCCGAGATCGAGGCAACGCTTTATGCCACGGCGGTGGACGCCGACGAACTGGACCAGATCATGACCCGCCTCGAAGCCGAGGCCGGCGTGCTGCAAGCTTTCTGGAATGCCAGTGCCGAGGATTGAGACAGCACAAACGATAGCTGCTTACGCTTGAAACATAAGGAATTCAGCCTGATTTTCCTTCAAACCCACGGCATTCAAAGCGCTGAAAGCTCTCGAAAGAAGAGCACCAGACTCCCCCCTCGGCACCGTCTGGCGGTCAGCGGATGTCCAGGCGCTCCAGCACGCGCACCAGCTCGGCCAGCGAGCCCGCCTGCATCTTGCGCATGGCCTGGGCGCGCCGGACCTTGACGGTAATCTCGCTGACCTCCAGCTCGGCCGCGATCTGCTTGTTGAGCAGACCGCGCACCACACCCGTGACCACGGCCTGCTCGCCGCCGGACAGCGACTCCCAGCGCTGGTGCAGCGCCTGCAACTGCGCGTCCTGCGCGCGGCGCTGGCGATCCAGTGCAATGCCCTGCTGTATGGCGTCGAGCAGATGCTGGTCGCGAAAAGGCTTGGTTAGAAACTCTATGGCGCCGGTCTTCATGGCCTCCACGCTCATGGCGATATCGCCATGGCCGGTAATGAAGATGGTCGGCAGGCGCAGGCCCAGCTCCAGCATCTGGCGCCGGAAGTCCATGCCGCTCTGGCCCGGCATGCGGATGTCCAGCACCAGGCAGGCAGGCCCTTCGGGCGGGCTCTGCTCCAGATGGGCAAGAAAGTCGCGCGTGGCGCCGAAGGCCGACACGGCCAGGCCCACGGATAGCAGCAAATCCTCGATGGCGGCACGCACCGAGGCGTCGTCATCAATCACGTACACGGTTTCGAGTTCAGCCAAACCTGTTTCCTCCTGCTGCAGCATCCCCTGCAGTGACGAAAGCCGCGATGGTGACATGGAACACGGCGCCGCGGCGCCCATCCTCGCGGTCCGTGGCCCAGATGCGGCCGCCGTTGGCTTCGGCCATATGACGGCTGATGTTCAGCCCCAGGCCCATACCCTCGCTCTTGGTG
This sequence comes from Comamonas sp., assembly GCA_031277805.1. Classification (GTDB taxonomy): domain Bacteria; phylum Pseudomonadota; class Gammaproteobacteria; order Burkholderiales; family Burkholderiaceae_C; genus Comamonas. The sequence continues at coordinate 522,626 of JAITLR010000009.1, forward strand.
GTCCAGAAGGCGTCGAAAAGATGGCTTTGGGCAGGCATTGACAGTCCCTCCCCTGCATCCGTCACTGTCAGCGCCAGTTGCTGGCCCAGGGACTGCGTGGCTACCGTGATGCGCCGCTGCGCGGCCGGCGTGTCCTGCATGGCGTCCATGGCATTGAGCAGCAGATTGCCCAGTACCTGCAGAAACTGCACGCGGTCACACCATGCCGGCGCCAACCCTGAGGCCAGTTGCAAGTCCATGGCAATGGAGCGCTGATTCAGATCGGCCCCCGAAAGATGCACCATCTCGCGCACGGCGTCATTAAGATCGAATTTCTGCTTGCTGGGTGCCTCGCCACGCGCCATGGAACGGATGCGTGCAATGACATCGCTGGCCCGCTGGGCATCCCCGAGGATGCGCTCCAGCGCCTGGCCGGCTTTTTCAAGATTGGGCGGCTGCTGGGCCAGCCAGCGCTGGCAGGCATTGCCGCTGGTGACAATGGCTGCCAGTGGCTGGTTGACCTCATGCGCAATCGAGGCCGTCACCTGCCCCAGGCTCGTGGCTTGGGTGATGCGCAGCAGCTGGGTCTGTGCCGCATGCGCGGCGTTCTGCGCCGCCACCATCTTCAGGCCCAGATAGGCCGTGATGACGATGGCCAGAATGCTGATACCGGTATTGATAAGCCCCGTGCGATAGGCCCCGGCCGGAGTCAACGCAAAGCTGGCCAGGGTCAGCGCTATGCACAGCGCCGTGATGCCTATCACCAGGCGCTGGCTGAACCAGCGCACGGCCACAAGGATGATGGCCGTGTGAAACACAGCCGCGGCCACCGCATATTCGGTCAGCGTATCCAGCGCAAAAATGACGGCCATGGCCGCAGCCATGGCAAGCAGGATCAAGGCCTGGCGCAGATGCAGAAAGCGGCGCGGTTCGGCGGTCATGGCGTGCAGGGTCGTGCTCAGGGCGTGAAAGATCCGCCGATTGTGACTTATGACACGGCGCATGATGCGCGCCCGCCACCCCTGCTCGCCCGATTCACCCATCACAGCGCAGGCCGCTGGCCTATGCTCAGTTGCAGATCGACCGTGGCCTTGGCCAGGTCGGCCTCGGCCTGCAGATAGCCCAGATAGGCATCATCGGCCGAGCGCTGCGCCGACAGCAGCTCCAGCAACGAAGCTTCGCCATGACGGTAGGACAAGCGAATGCTCTCCAGCACGCGCTGCGCATCGGTCAGCACATTGCTACGGTAGCGCTCCACGTTCTCCCGGGCCGCAGCAAAGCGGAAATAGGCCGAGCGCACATCGGCCTCGGCCTTGTGCTGTGACTGCTGCAGGCCCAGCATGGCCTGGGTCACCACGGCCTCGGCCTGCAGCACCTCGCCACGGTTCAGGCGCGAGAACGGAATCGGCACGCTGACCGAGACCGACAGCATGCGCGAGCGGTTGCCCGCGTCATAGGGGTTGCCCTGGTTGTCCACGCCCGCAACCGTGGCCGGGATGGTGGCCATGCCCACGGCCAGCGTGGGATTGACCCAGCGGTTGGCCTGGGCCACGCCGGCGTTGTCGCGCGCGTTGTCCAGCGTGGCCTGGGCCACCCGCACATCGCTGCGCGCATCAAGCGCCTGAACCACCAAAGCCTCGATGTTCTTGTTGTTGGCAAAGGGCTGGAAATCGCATTGCAGTTCTTCCGAGCTGAAAACCTCGGACAGCTTGCGCCCCAGAGGCACGCTCAGTGCCAGACGCGAAGTCTGGGCATCGGCGCGTGCCTGAGTGACATCGGCCTGAAACTGGTCGCGCTCCACGCGCGACTGCCGCCATTCCACAGCGCCTATGTCGCCAGCCTTGCGTCGCACCTCGTTGGCCTTGACCACATCGGACAATGCCTTGAGCGTCTGCTCCTTGCGCTGCAGCGCCTGCTGGTCGCGGCAAGCCTGGGTGAAGTCCTGGGCCGCATCGGAAAACAGTTGGGTGCGAAAGCCCTCGACACCGGCCTCGGTCAGCCTCACCTGGCTGCGCGCGGCACGGATGCGGGCCGAGCGCTTGCCACCGGTTTCCAGCTCCATGCTGACTTCGTAGTTGCGGTTCAGCGGGCGCGGCGTACCGGATCTGACCTGCTCGCGCGAGGCGCCCAGCGTCAGCTGAGGATCGGGACGTATGCCCGCGATACCGATGCCAGCCTTGGCCGACACCACGTTCTGTTGCTGGGACTGCAGGTCCAGGCTGTTCTGCTCGACAGCGCTCAGATAATCGGCAAAGTTCAGCCCCGCTGCGGCTGACAGTGCCGGAGCCTGCGCGGCGGTCTGCGCCAGCGCCGCACCGCCCAGGCCCAGCGCTGCCAGCAGCAGGGTCAGGCCCTTGAGGGAAGAGATAGGAAATTGCATGCTATGTCCAATTTTGTCGACAGCCCGCTCAGGGAGCCATGCGCTCTGCCGCGGCAACAGTCGCCACCGGGCCTTCGCTGTCATCGTCGAGTTCGCCGCGCTCGGCGGCACGCCGACGCTTGCGCTCAGCCGCACGCTGGGCACGCAGCTCGATCACGTAGTAAAGATTGGGCAACAGCAGCAAGGTCAGCAGCGTGGCACTGACCAGCCCGCAGACCACCACGGTGGCCAGGGGCCGCTGCACATCGCTGCCCAGACCCGTGGCCAGCATGGCCGGCGTGAGGCCGAAGGCCGCCACGGTGGCCGTCATCAGCACCGGGCGCATGCGGCTCGAAGCGCCTTCATGCACCGCAGCACGCAAATCCAGCCCGTCCTCACGGCGCAGCCGGTTGATCTGCGAGACCATGAGCACCCCTGACAGCACGGCCACGCCGAACAGCGCGATAAAGCCCACGGCGCTGGAGACATTGAGCGTCATGCCGCGCAGATGCAGGCCTGCAAAGCCGCCAATCATGGCCAGCGGCACCACGCCCAGCACCAAGAGCGGCTGGCGCAGATTGCCGAACTCGCCAAACAGCAGCACCAGCATGATGCCCAGCGTCAGCGGCAAGATGACCAGCAGCCGTGCCTCGGCGCGCTGCAGGTTCTCGAACTGACCGCCCCACTCGATGTGGATCTTCTGGTGGTCGTACTGGAGCTGGGCGTCGATGGCGTCGTGTGCATCCTTCAGAAAGCCCGCAAGGTCGCGATCGCGCACATTGAGCTTGACCAGGATGTGACGCTCGCCGCCCTCACGCACGATCACGCTCTGACCCACGGTGGTGCTGATGCGCGCCACTTCGGCCAGCGGTACCTGGGCACCGTTGGCAGCGGCCAGGCGCAGCGCGCCTATGGACTCAGGGCTGTTGCGCGTGCCGGGTGTGAAACGCACCGTCATGTCGTAGCTGCGCTCGCCCACATAGAGCTGGCCTATGGAAGCACCGCCCACGCCGGTGGAGATCAGCTGGGCCACATCGGCCGCGTTGATGCCGTAGCGTGCAGCGGCCGCGCGGTCCAGATCGATGCGCAGATTGGGCAGCGGCGGCTCGATGTCCACGGCCACATCGGCCGCGCCGGGAACCTTGGACAGAATGGCCACCATTTCATCAGCCACGCGCCGGTCCTCGGCCAGGTCCTGCCCATAGACCTTGACGGTCAGATCGCTGTGGGCACCCGAGAGCTTGTCCTGCACGCCGTCGATCATGGGCTGCATGAAGCCCACGGTATAACCGGGCAGCTTCTCAAAACGCTGGGCCATCTTGGCGATCAGCTGCTGCTTGGTCAGTCCGGATTTCCACTCGCCATAGGGGTGCAAACCCACGCTGGCCTCGATGTGCGAGGGCGTCCAGTAGTCAGTGCCATCGTCATTGCGCCCCGTCTGGGTCACGATATAGGACACCTCAGGAAACTCCAGCGTGGCGCGGCGCAGCTCGTCGGCCATGTCGCGCGCCTTGTCCAACGTGATGCCGGGCGGCATCTGCACCTGCAGCCAGATTGAGCCCTCGTCCAGATAGGGCAGGAAGTCACGGCCTATGGTTCCAGCCAGCAGCACCAGCGCCACCAGCGCCGCCGCTACCGCTCCGACCAGCCAGCGCATCTGCCCCACAGCAACGCCGAGGAAGTGGTCGTAGCGCTCACCCAGCCAATGCAGCACGGGGTTGTGGAAGATCTTGCGCGGTTTGCGGAACGCCAGCCAGGCCAGAGCCGGTGTGAGCAGCAACGCCACGGCCAAAGCACCTACCAGGGCCGCACCCACGGCGCTGGCCATGGGCGAGAACAGCTTGTACTCGATGCGCTCGAAGCCGAACAGCGGCAGATAGGCAGCGGCGATCACGCACATGCCGAAGAAGATGGGGCGAGCGACCTGCAGCGTGGCGGAAATCGCGTCACGCGGTGTCAGATGCCGATTCTGCTCGGCCTCGCGCCGCCGCAGAATGTTCTCGACCACCACCACCGAGCCGTCGACCAGAATGCCGAAGTCAATGGCTCCCAGCGACAACAGGTTGGCCGGAATCTTGGCGTGATGCATGAACACAAAGGCCAGCAGCAGCGCCATGGGAATCGTCAGCGCCACGATCAATGCCGCACGCGGACTGCCCAGGAACAGCAGCAGCACCAGGGTCACGACGATCATGCCCTCGGCCAAGGTCTTGCCCACGGTATGCGTGGTGCGCTCGATCAGCGTGGTGCGATCCAGGTAGGGCACGACCTTGACATCGGCAGGCAGCAGCTTTTCATTGAGTTCCTTCACCGCTGTGTGAATGCCTTCCAGTGCCTGCGAGGGGTTGGCCCCCTTGAGCAGCAGCACAATGCCTTCCAGCGTGTCGGAGTTGTCGTCCTTGCCCAGAATGCCGCGGCGCTCCACATTGCCATAGGTCAGGCGCCCCAGGTCCTTGACCAGGATGGGCGTGCCGTTGTCCGAGGTCTTGACCACCACATTGCCCATGTCGTCCAGCGAGCGCAGCAGACCCACGCCGCGCACCACATAGGAAACCTCGCCACGGTCTATGACGCTGCCGCCACCGCTGGCATTGTTGGCATTGATGGCCTCGATCACCTGGGACAGGGTCAAACCATATTGCAGCAGGCGCGCAGGATCGAGCTCCAGCATGAACTGCGTGGTCAGACCGCCGAAATTGGTCACGTCCACCACGGACTGGGCTTTCTTGAGGCGCGGAATCACCACCCATTGCTGCAGCTCGGACAGCTCGCGCAGGCTGTGCGTGGCGCTTTCCAGCGTGTAGCGATAGACCTCGCCCGTGGGCGAGCTGTAGGGGTCCAGCGAAGCGCGCGCGCCATAGGGCAGATCGACCTCATCCATACGCTCCTTGAGGCGCTGGCGTGCCCAGTAGCCGTCGACGCCGTCCTCGAATACCACGGTGATCAGCGACAGGCCGAACAGGCTGCGCGAACGCAGCACATGCATGGCCGGCGTGGCCAGCAGTGCACGCTCCAGCGGAATCGTGATCTGCTGCTCGATTTCCTCGGCCGCCAGGCCGGGCACCTGGGTGACGATCTGCGAGGTCACGTCGGCGATGTCCGGGTAGGCTTCCAACGGCAGCTGCTTCCAGCTGAACACGCCATACAGGGCCGCGAAGATGAAGATCAGCCACACCACACCGCGGCGGGCAAAGCTGAGATTGACGATGCGCTCGATCATTGCAGCAGCACTCCACCGTTGACGACGATGCGCTCGCCTGCCGCCAGACCCGAACGGATCTCGACCTTGCCATCCTGCTGCACGCCGACCTGCACGTCACGCGGCTCGAAGCGCGCACCCTTGTCCGTGCGGCCCTTGTCCACAAACACCCGCGTGCTCACATTGCCCTGCAGCAGCGCCGTGGCCGGCACCATGAGGGCATCGCGCCCCGGGCCGTCAAAGCTCACGCGCGCAAACATGCCGGGGCGCAACCGGCCCTCGCGGTTGTCCACGGCCACGCGCACCTTGACGCTGCGCGTGGCGGTATCGACGATCTCGCCCACATACTGCACACGGCCTTCAAGCTTGAGATCGGGATAGGCTGTCAGCGCAATGTGCGCCTCCTGGCCTACATCCACATGGGCCAGATCGCGCTCGGGCACGTTGGCACTGAGCCAGACCTTGCTGAGGTCGGCCACGGTCATCACCGAAGCATTCACATCGTTCCAGTAACCGCCTTGCGAGCCCTCCATCTCCACCACCCGGCCGCTGATGGGAGACCTGACCACATAGCTGCCGCGCGAACTGGCTTGCACATCGGCGCCCAGCTGGGACAACCGATCTGTCGCGGCGCGCGCATCGGCACTGGCCGCGGCCAGCGACTGCTGCGCTGCTTCATAGTCCTTGCGCGCTGCAATTTCTGCATCGAACAGCAGTTTCTGGCGATCGAACTCCTGCTTCGCATGCAGGAGCGCGGACTGCGCCTTGGCGTTGTCGGCACGAGCGCTGGAGATATCGGACGAATCCATGGTGATCAAGGCTTCACCAGCCTTGACAGGGTCACCCAGCTGGCGATGCAGCTTCACCAGGCGGCCAGCCACCGGTGGCGTGATCTTGACCAGCTTCTCGGGTTCGGCCTCGATATTGGCGGTGGCGGAGATCAGCGTCTGCATCTGCTCCTGCGTGACTTCGGCCAGCTTCAGTTGCGCCAGCACCGGTGATTGCGCTGGCACCACGACCAGATTGCCTTCGCGACGCAAAGCTGTCTGGCTATCGGCATCAGCGGCCGGGGCTTGTTTGTCCCCATTGCATGCGCTGAGAGCCAGGCACAGCAGCAGACATGCGGCCCCCACGGGGCGATGAAAATTCAGAACTGGTTTCATAAGAAGCAAACAGTGGCATCAATATGGTCAGGGCAGATCCCGGCCTTAGGCCGATGCTGCCCTGTCCTCACAACTCCTTCGTGACAGGAGCACGCGTGCAGCGAAACAGATAAGCACAAAGACACGGGCAGGGCCGCGTGCCATGGCACCGCAAATCCAATGGGAACCCCTCCTTAAGATGGACGGCAACGCAGCCGTCGCAGTGCCAGGGTCTGCTGCCCTGCTCCTAGCCTTGAATTATCAAATCCGGCCTGCAACAAAGCGAGTCTCCCTTGGGAAGATGGGACTGTTTTTTGGTTGGCCTCGCCTATACCTTGGTATAGCCAGTCCGTCACAGGCCTGAAACAAAACAGGCTACCGCTGCCGGTAGCCTGTCGGAACTCTTCAACCACCGTCCGGTACGTCTCAGTCTGCCTTGAGCCCAAGCTGTGCCGTCACGGCCGCATAGCGTTCCATATCTGCCTCAATGAGCTGACCGAACTGTTCCGAGCTTTGACGAACCAAGGTGTAGCCTTGCGTGCGCAAAGACTGCTGCATCGCAGGCTCGGCCAAGATCTGCGTCAGCTCCTGATGCAAACGGACAACAGCCGCCTCTGGTGTTGCTGCTGGAGCCAGCAGGCCATGCCACTGCTCCACGGCAAAGCCCGCCACGCCCTGCTCGGCCAGGGTCGGAACATCCGGCAAAGATGCCACGCGAGCCGACGCCGTGACGGCAATCGCCCGCACACGCCCTGCCTCAATCAATGGCGCAGCGCTGCTGGCTGTCACCATGCCCAGCGGTACCTGATCGGCGGCTACCGCCGTAATGGCCGGGCCGCAGCCCTTGTAGGGCACATGCTGCATGCTGGCGTCAGCGGCCTGGGCCAGCATCTCGCCCGCCATATGCTGGGGCGTACCGTTGCCGCAGCTGGCAAAGGCCAGCGGTCTGTTGTGTGAGGCCTGTGCCAGCATATCCGCCAGGCTGTGAATGCCGCTGGACTCAGGAACCACCAACACCGAAGCAATAGTGCCCGCATTGAATACCGCCTTGAAGTCCTTGTGCGGATCAAAGCCCAGCTCACGATACACGCCGGGGTTGATGGCAAAAGAGCTATTGGCCATCAGCAGCGTTGCGCCGTCCGGCACAGCTTCGGCCACGGCACGTGCCCCGATATTGCCGCTGGCGCCAGGACGGTTCTCCACCACGACGGGCTGCCCAATGCGCTGCTGCAACTCAGCCCCCAGCTTGCGCGCCAGCAAATCCGTGCCGCCACCGGGCGGAAAGGTCACGACGATGGTGATGGGCTTTTCAAAACGAACCGCCGCCGTGCCCGCGCGGGCATGCCACAGCCCGGCTGCGGCAGTCACCAGAACGGCTGCCGCCAGCACCAGCGCTCCTCGACGCTTATGAGTCAATGGCATCGCAGCCTCCCACTTGCTGACAAAGCCCACACAGGGCACAGCCCAATCCAGAGACGCCAAGCAAGAGCCGCTTTGCGGCGATGGCGTCGTCCCCCTTGGGGGAAGCGGCAAAGCCGCTCAGGGGGTAATCCATTTACACATCCAGCCCAATATCCAGCACCTTGGCACTATGCGTAAGCCAGCCCACGGCGATCTGGTCCACGCCCGTGGCGGCCACGGCAGGTGCAGTCTCGGGGCTGATGCGGCCCGAAGCTTCGGTAATCGCACGGCCCTTGCACATGGCAACGGCCATGCGCAGATCGTCCAGGCTCATGTTGTCCAGCAGCACCACATCCACACCCAGCGAAAGCGCCACATCCAGCTGTGCCAGCGTGTCCACTTCCAGCTCGATCTTGACCATATGACCCACACCGGCGCGAGCACGCCCAACGGCTGTGGCCAGATCACCTGCCAGGGCGATGTGGTTGTCCTTGATGAGTACGGCATCGTCCAGGCCGAAGCGGTGATTGCTGCCGCCGCCCACGCGCACGGCGTACTTTTGCAGCGAACGCAGGCCGGGCATGGTCTTGCGCGTGCAGGTCACACGCGTGCCAAAAGGCTTGATGGCCTCGGCAATCAAATGCGTGGCCGATGCCACGCCGCTCAGGTGACATAGGTAGTTGAGTGCCGTGCGCTCCGCCGTGAGAATGGCCCGGCTTTTGCCACGGATGCGCGCGATCTCCGTACCCGGAGCCAGCAAAGTGCCATCAGCGCAGCTGACCTCGAAATGCATCTGCCCATCCATCAGCGTGAAAGCCAGACGCGCCAGGTCCAGCCCGGCCAGCACACCATCCTGGCGTGCCACCAGCCGCAGCTCATCCGTTGCGTCGGCAGGCACGATGGTGTCCGTGGTCAAGTCTCCGGCACGACCCAGGTCTTCCAGCAGGGCCATGCGCACCAGCGGCTCCAGCATTACATCTGGCAGAGGCAAAACAGGCAGGGCCGCAATCTTATTAATGCTCATTTTGAGTATTTGTATAGAAATAAAAAGCGCGATCACTTTGACTTCGTCGCGCACAGCCTATTTATGCTAAACATGAGCATTAATCAGGTCAAGCATCCATCCTTCATTTTTTGAGACTTCAGCCCTGACTTTTTGCAGCGGATTTCAAGCGCTGCCGATACCGCCTGCCTCTTCAGTGGCTGCGCGCCAGCGGCAACTTGTTGCCGACAATGGCCCGCTCCAGCATCACATTGCGGCGAAAGCGGAACAGCTTTGCGGGACGGCCTGCGCCTGTGGCGGTCATCTGTCCGGTTTCCTCGACCAGTGCCTGCTGTTCAATCAGACGGCGGAAGTTCTGCTTGTGCAGACTGCGGCCGGCCAGTGCCTCCACGGCCTGCTGCAGCTGCAGCAGCGAAAACTCGTCGGCCATCAGCTCGAACACCACGGGGCGGTATTTGATCTTGGCGCGCAGCCGCGCCATGCCGGTGGCCAGAATGCGGCGATGGTCATTGCTCATCGCCATGCCCGGCAGCAACTGATCCGCAGAAACTGCATCACCATCGCTCCAGGACTCGGCCACAAAGCCGGCTTCAAACAGCAGCTCATAGCGCTGCAGCACCAGCTCTTCATTCCACTCGTGACCATCCAGGCCAAAAGTCATTGAAGCCCTTTGCCAGCGTGCGCTTCTAGCTACGCTATCTGCAGCAGCCTCGCTCCATGCCAGCAGTGCGGGGGCAATCCGCTCCTGCACCACGACAGGCATGCCTTCACGCCAGTCTTCCCATGGGAAATAACGGTACCAATCCTGCCAGCCCGGCTGCACCTGCCCCGCCTCATCCAGCTCGCGCGTGAGCGCCAGATAGCTGATGGAAATGGCGCGCATGCCCAGCTCCTGCGAGCGGTCACGATCGGCAAAGGTATAGAGCTGCTCCACAAACCCCAGCGGATGATGGGTCTGTGTCTCCACCCAGGCGCGCAAGCTGGCCTGCAGGGAACGGTGATTGCTGGTGAAAGGACCCGCAGGCAGCGCCAGCCCCGACCTGGTGGTCAGTATGCGGGGCTGGCCGCCGGTAACGGCCACCAGGACCGCCACCAGATCAGCCTGCACGGAGTGCTGCTCGGCAAGATTGCTCAAAGGCTTTCAGGGCTTAGACGTTGAACAGGAAGTTCATCACATCGCCATCCTTGACGATGTATTCCTTGCCTTCGGCGCGCATCTTGCCGGCGTCCTTGGCGCCCTGCTCGCCCTTGAAGGCGATGAAGTCCTCGAAGGCAATGGTCTGGGCACGGATGAAGCCGCGCTCGAAGTCACCGTGAATCACGCCGGCCGCCTGAGGAGCGGTCGCGCCCACACGCACGGTCCAGGCGCGAACCTCCTTCACACCGGCGGTGAAGTAGGTCTGCAGGCCCAGCAGCTTGAAGCCGGCGCGGATCAAACGGTTCAGACCCGGCTCTTCCAGGCCCAGCTCCTCCAGGAACATGTCGCGGTCGGCGTCGTCCATCTCGGCCATTTCGGCTTCGATCTTGGCGCAGATGGCGACCACAGGGGCACCCTGTACTTCGGCATATTCCTTGAGGCGGTCCAGCAGAGGGTTGTTTTCAAAACCATCTTCCGACACGTTGCCCACAAACATGGCGGGCTTGGCGGTGATCAGGCAGAAAGGCTTGAGCAGGGGAGCATCTTCCTTGGAAACAGGCACCACGCGGGCAGGCTTGCCTTCGTTCAGCGCTTCCTGAATAGGGGTCAGCAGCGACACCAGCTTGGCGGCTTCCTTGTCGTTGCCCGACTTGGCGGCCTTGCTGTAGCGATTCAGCGCCTTCTCCACCGTGGCCATATCGGCCAGGCACAGCTCGGTCTGGATGACTTCGATGTCGGCAATCGGGTCCACCTTGCCGGCCACGTGAATCACGTTGGGGTCTTCAAAGCAGCGCACCACGTTGACGATGGCGTCAGTCTCGCGGATATGGGCCAGGAACTGGTTGCCCAGGCCTTCGCCCTTGGAAGCGCCGGCCACCAGACCCGCGATGTCCACAAATTCCACGATGGCCGGAACCACGCGCTCGGGCGAGATGATCGCGGCCAGCTGGTCCAGGCGAGGATCGGGCACCTCCACCACGCCGGTGTTAGGCTCAATCGTGCAGAAGGGGTAGTTTTCCGCAGCGATGCCAGCTTTGGTCAGGGCGTTGAAGAGAGTGGACTTGCCCACATTGGGCAGGCCCACGATGCCGCACTTGAGGCTCATGGAATTTCCTTTGGTATCAATGCACTTGCCTGGCACCACACCTGCGTGGCCGAAGTGCCCGATCCGCATTGAGGCGAATCTGGTTGTTCTTGAGCGTGCCTCCGCTGTCACGCTCAGAGGTCACGAAAACCCTTGATTGTAATGAAGCGGCGTTTATCACTGATGAGCGGCACCAAGATGTACCGAAGCGCAAGCACAAAAAAGCCTGCTTGAAAGCAGGCTTTTGACGGAACCGGGCAAAACAATGCTGTATTCGCTCAGACAGGCAGGGGCACCCGAACCGCAGGCAGCACATGCCCAAACAGCGGTGTCAGGCTGGCCGATTTACCCAGATGCTGCAGATGGCATTCCGGGCTGCACAGGTATTTGCTCATGCAGGGTTTGTCGCTGCCGCGATGCAGGGTGGCCACCTTCTGGGCGAATTCCAGCACCCATTCGCCTGCGCAGCAGGCAATGTGCGGGCGTCCATCGGGCAAGGCAAAGTCTACGGCAGGCGCCTGGCACAACACACGGGCAATCATTCCCGCATGGGCGCTGTTGCCCGCAAGAACCACGAAGTCTCCAGCTTGCAGTGTCATCACGATGCCCTCCTTCATCCGTTGCCCCTGGCTTGATTGGACCTTGACTTTGCACTGCTCAGCGCCTGCCAAGGCCGTCTGCCGATGACAGACAGATGCTTACAACTGTGCTATTCGAAACGCAGTTGCCCACCCAAGCTCTGCCCCAATGTCAACATAGTTGCAGAGTCCTGCTCCCAGGGTAAGCCCTGAACCACGGCATTCATACCAAAAGTAATAGCACCACCCACCCTTGAATCCTGGCGATAGCCACGAATCTGATTACCAACCGAAACACCTGGGATAGCCGTATCGGGGTCAATATCGGGAATGGGGCAGCGCGTACAGGGCTTGCAAGGCCGCAGACTCAGACCGGGCTGGTCCAGCAATGCCAGCTCTTCCACACGGTCCTCGTCATGGGCCTCTATTCCCGAGATCACGATATTGGGCCGAAAGCGTCGGGCATCGACCGCCGCCTCGCCGGCCCGGGCCAGGCGCTGATTGAGTTCATCGACAGCCGCCTGGCTCAGCAGCAAAAGTGGATATCCGTCCGCAAAATGCACGGGCGCCTCACCCACCTTGACCCAGCGCTCGCTGGCCTGACGATCTTGCGCGGGGTCAAAGCGCACCAGACGGCAGTCCGTCCCCAGTACCTGACTCAGCCACCGGCCCACGGGCTGGGCCCATTCACCCAGATCCCAGGCCTGCACGGTGTCATCCCAGACTCTGGCTCTGCATGGCTCCCCCTGGGCCAGCAGCGGAATCTCCATGGTGTCCTGACTTGGTGCATGCAGCACCAGATGCTGGTCAGTGATTTCCGGGCGAATCAGTGCCATGCGCGGATGGCTGCGCTGGGTCAAGAATTCACCATCGGCATCCACCACCATCCAGTGGCGGTCCCACTGCAAACCGTGGCGTAGCAGACGGGCCTGCTTGACGGCAATGCCCGCGCAGGACTTGATGGGATAGATCCAGAGCTGGTCAATCTGGCCCATCACATCGTAGGCAACCTCATTCATGGAATTTCCTTGCAGCTTCGATAAATTTGCAGCCATTTTGCCCTCAAGCCCAAGCACTACCTGCGCAAGCCGCTATGAACTACAGAGTCCACACCTGACCTGACTGGCACAGGCACGCGGTTTCCACCATGGCCGCAGGCCCTGCTCGCGCCTCCTACAATGCCGGGCATGGCGCAAACCTTTGATGTATGTATTCGTGGAGCCGGCATCGTGGGCCGGACCTTGGCTCTTTTGCTGGCGCGTGAGCGTCTGCGTGTGGCGCTGGTTGCGCCGCCACAGGCCAGATCCCAGCATAAGGATGTGCGGGCCTACGCGCTCAACGCCAGCTCCCGGGCCGTGCTGCAGTCACTGCGCTGCTGGCCCGACGACGAAGACGCGACACCCGTGGTCGGCATGCAGGTCTTTGGCGATCTGGATGGACAGGTTCAGTTCGATGCCGCATCGCAGGATGTTCCGGCGCTGGCCTGGATTGTCGACGTACCCGCACTGGAACAGCGTCTGGCCGAGGCCGTGCGCTACCAGCCACAGGTGGAAATCGTCAAGGAGCCGGTCGAGGCCGCCCTCACCGCCGTCTGCGAAGGCCGCGCCAGCAGCACCCGCTCCGAGTTTGGAGTGGAGTTTTCCGTCACCCCCTATTCCCAGCACGCGATTGCCACGCGACTGCGCTGCGAACTGCCTCATGGCGGCATTGCCCGCCAGTGGTTCACACCCGAAGGCATTCTGGCTTTCCTGCCCCTGGGCGGCCCCGAAGGCCGGGAAGTCGCCGTGGTCTGGTCTCTGGAGCGCTCACTGGTGCCTGAATGGCTGCAAAGCGACGAAGAGAGCTTTACCACCCGCCTGCAAGCCATCAGCCAGGATGCGCTGGGCCAGCTGGAGCTGACCGCCGAGCGTGCCACCTGGCCGTTGCAGCAGGCCGTGGCTGACCGCTGGTGCGGCCCTCTGACCCAGAACAACTCGCAAAGCTGGGTGCTGGCCGGCGACGCCGCCCACAATGTGCACCCGCTGGCGGGCCAGGGACTGAATCTGGGCCTGGGCGATGTACAGGCACTGGCGCGTATCCTGCAGGAGCGCGATTACTGGCGCAGTCCTGCCGATCTGAAGCTGCTGCGCCAGTACGAGCGTGAACGCAAGGCTTCACTGGCGCCCATGGGCATGGCCATGGACGGCTTGCAGCAGCTGTTTGCCCGCCCCGAAGTGCCGGTGCAGATGCTGCGCAACTGGGGCATGAAGGGCTTCGAGCGCAGCGGTCCTCTCAAATCCTGGATGGCCAAGCAGGCCATGGGATTGCTCTAAGGGAACCCAGGGCACTTGCCAGACTCCAAGCCCTCAGCCCTGCCATCCGGTTCAACCGGGTTGGCGGAAACCGATAGTCTCACCATGCCGCAGCTGCGGCCTTACAGATTTCCCATGAAACTTGTTGCCTGCGTGCTGGCTGCTGCCAGCCTGACCTTCGGCCTGAGCGTGCATGCCCAGGATGCCAATCTCAAGAAAACGCTGACCGAGCGTATCCCCCAGCTCGAAAAAATCGACGAGGTGCGTCCCACTCCCATGACCGGCCTCTACGAAGTGCGCGTGGGCACGGATATTTTCTACACCGACGCCAAGGGCAACTACCTGATCCAGGGTGAGCTGATCGACACCAAGGCCAAGCGTAATCTGACCGAAGACCGCATGACCCAGCTAACAGCGGTGGACTTCAAGCAACTGCCGATCAAGGATGCCATCACCATCGTGCACGGCAAGGGCGAGCGCAAGATGGCCGTTTTCGAAGACCCGAACTGCGGCTACTGCAAGCGCTTTGAAAAAGACCTGCAGAGCGTGGATAACGTCACCATCTACCTCTTCCTCTACCCCATCCTGAGCCCCGATTCGGCCGAGAAGTCGCGCAATATCTGGTGCTCCAAGGATCCAGCCAAGGCCTGGCATGAGCAGATGCTGAACAGCAAGAACGCCTCGGCCGCCCAGTGCGATCCTGCTGCCATCCAGCGCAACCTGGCTTTTGGCCGCAAGTACAAGATCACGGGCACGCCCACCATTGTTTTCGCCAACAATGTGCGTGTCCCCGGTGCCATCTCGGCTGCCGAGGTTGAAAAACACCTGGCTGCCGCCGCCAAGTAATTCCATTTATCAATCATTCGAGTACGCGAAGGCGAAGCGAAGACAGTGCTGCAGCACGGCGAGCGAAGCCGACAAAGTAATCGGATGATTTAGAAATGGAATAAGCCTCTCGTTTCATCGCCGGAGCGGCATGTGCCAGGTCTGCAGGACCTGGCCGTGCTGCGGCAGATCCGCATGCTCCGGCCCGCATTTTTGGAGCTGTCATGACTGCTGTTCTCAACACACCCGGCATCCGCTACACCGTGCAGGCCAGCGCGGTGGACGCCCATCTTTTTGATATCAGTCTGCATATCGCCCAACCAGCAGCTCGGCAGCTGCTGTCCCTGCCTGTGTGGATTCCGGGCAGCTATCTGGTGCGTGAATTTGCCAAGAACCTGCAGGGCCTGAGCGCGACCCAGAACGGCCAGGGCATTCCTGTCAGCCAGCTCAGCAAGAATCAATGGGAGATCGGCTGCAGCGCAGATGCAGCATGCGTTATTAGCTATCAAGTTTGCGCATACGACACCTCTGTGCGTACCGCCTGGCTGGACCGCCGCCGCGGCTTTTTCAACGGCACCAGCCTGTGCCTGCGCGTGCATGGCCAGGAAGACCAGCCTCATGCGCTGGAGCTGCTGAGCAGCCCTGCAACCCAGGACTGGCAAGTGGCCACCGGCCTCACGCCTGCACAAGTCGGTGCCAGCGGCTTTGGTCTCTACACGGCAGCGCACTACGACGAACTGGTGGACTGCCCTGTGGAGATGGGCCGCTTCTGGCGCGGCAGCTTTGAGGCGGGCGGCGTGCCCCATGAGTTTGTGGTCGCCGGTGCCGCGCCCAGCTTTGACGGCGAACGCCTGCTGGCCGATACGAAAAAAATCTGCGAAGCCGAGATCGCCTTCTGGCATGCCGACGGCAGCCAGCCGCCCATGGAGCGCTATGTCTTCATGCTCAATGTGGTGGACGACAATTACGGTGGCCTGGAGCACCGCAACAGCACGGCGCTGATCTGCGGCCGCCGCGATCTGCCACGCAAGGGTGAGGCCAAGGCTGGCGAGGGCTATAACACGCTGCTGGGCCTGATCAGCCACGAATACTTTCACACCTGGAACGTCAAACGCCTGCGCCCTGCCGAGTTCGCTCGCTACGACTACGAACAGGAGAACTACACGGAGCTGCTGTGGTTCTTCGAAGGCTTTACCAGCTACTACGACGACCTGTTCCTGCGCCGCGCCGGACTGCTGGACAACAGCCAGTACCTCAAACTCATCGCGCGCACCATCAATCAGGTGCTGCAGACCCCTGGCCGCCATGTGCAGTCCGTGGCCGAAGCCAGCTTTGATGCCTGGGTCAAGTATTACCGCCAGGACGAGAACACGGCCAACCACACCGTCAGCTACTACACCAAGGGCTCGCTGGTCGCACTGTGCCTGGATCTGACCCTGCGTGCCAACGGCACAAGCAGCCTGGACGATGTGATGCGCGGCCTGTGGCACAGGAGTGCGGGCGGCCCCATCAGCGAATCCGATGTGCTGACCGTCGTCACCGAGCTGGGCAATTCCGGTATCGCCCTGCAACTCCAAAACTGGGTGCACTCCACCCAGGATCTGCCGCTGCGCGAGCTGCTGGCCCGGCACGGCATCAACACCAAGGTCGAACCTGCACAACTGGCGCAGAAGCTGGGCCTGCGCGTTCAGGAAAATCACAGCGTGCAGATCAAGACCGTGCTGCACGGCGGCCTGGCCGAGCAGGCCGGCATGATGGCTGGCGACGAATGGATGGCCATCTCAGCCGATGGCCAGCGCTGGCGCCTTGCCAAACTGGACGATGTGCCGCTGTACGCAGGCAGCTCCAATAGCGTGACCGCATGGGTCGCGCGTGACCGGCAGATTCTGGAGCTGAAGTTGGATCTGGACATCGCGCCCGCCAAAGCCGCCAGCGAGGATGCAAAGCCTGCCATGCCCATCAGCAACCTGGGCCTGGAGATCAGCGACAAGGCCGCCGCAGAGCGCTGGCTGACGGGCCTGAGCGCCTGATTTCGGGCTATCTTTCCCGCCGACCGGCGGCGGACTGGCAGCGGACTCAGCGGTTATTCTTGGGACATTTCATCAGCAGCAGGAGACAAACTTGGCTTACGAAACCATAGAAGTTCGCATCGAAGCGGACAAGGTCGGCGTCATCACATTGAACCGCCCCAAGCAGCTCAACGCCCTGAACGACCAGCTCATGGACGAGCTGGGCGATGCGCTCAAAAAGTTCGATGCCGACAAAAGCATCGGCTGCATGATCATCACCGGCAGCGAGCGTGCCTTTGCCGCCGGTGCCGACATCGGTGCCATGGCCAAGTACAACTTTGCCGACGCCTATGGCGGCGACTACATCACGCGCAACTGGGAAGCGATCCGCAGCATTCGCAAGCCCGTGATCGCGGCCGTCAGCGGCTTTGCTCTGGGCGGTGGCTGTGAGCTGGCCATGATGTGCGACTTCATCATCGCCGCCGACAACGCCAAATTCGGCCAGCCCGAAATCAAGCTGGGCGTGATTCCCGGTGCCGGCGGCACACAGCGCCTGCCCCGCGCCGTGGGCAAGAGCAAGGCCATGGACATGGCTCTGACCGCCCGCATGATGGACGCCACCGAGGCCGAGCGCGCGGGCCTGGTCAGCCGCGTCGTGCCTTTTGACAAGCTCATGGAAGAAACGCTGGGCGCCGCCATCATCATCAGCGGCTTCTCCCAGCTGGCCGTGATGGCCGCCAAGGAATCAGTAAACCGCGCATTCGAAAGCGGCCTGTCCGACGGCGTGATGTTCGAGCGCCGCCTGTTCCACGCGCTGTTTGCCACCCAGGATCAGAAGGAAGGCATGGACGCGTTCGTGAACAAGCGCCCCGCCAATTTCACCCACCGGTGAGCACAAGATTTTTCGCAAGAAATTTCAAAAACCGCATGAAACAGCGATTTTTTGCATATAATCGCTGTCTCTGGTCGTGTAGCTCAGTTGGTTAGAGCGCAGCATTCATAATGCTGATGTCGCAGGTTCAAGTCCCGCCCCGACCACCAGACAGGAAACCGCAGTGTTTGCAAAAGCACTGCGGTTTTTTCTTTGCCTGGTGCTGCCGGATAAAAAAATTCCCAAGTTTTCCGCCGGGCCACTGTTTTACCTCTAGAATTGCGCACTGTCGGTCGTATAGCTCAGTTGGTTAGAGCGCAGCATTCATAATGCTGATGTCGCAGGTTCGAGTCCCGCTACGACCACCAAATACAAGCCCCAGTTGCTCGCGCAGCTGGGGCTTTTCGCTTTTTACAGAGGCGACATGGCGCCGCACTGCCCTTTCTGCACCGCAGAAATCAGCGCAACCGCGCCGCCATGCTCCAGCCGCTCAAACCTCCCCTTCAAGGACTTTTTCGTGCCCGTTGCACCTCAAGGATGCCGCACGCACGCTGCGTGCCCGCGCGCTGGTCTTGCGCCCAGCGAGGGCCTGCTTTTTTCTGCAAAAGCAGCTCCACAGGCCCAAAAAGTTCGTCTTCGCTCAAGGATTCTCCCGTGACCACACAAACCACAGGCGCCGTGGCAGGCACAGCCGCGCCCGCCGCTCCCACAGAAGTCAACGGATACAGCTGGAAAGCACTCATGGGCTCGGCCGTCGGCTACGCCATGGACGGTTTTGACCTGCTGATTCTGGGCTTCATGCTGTCCGCCATCTCCAAGGACCTGAACCTCACACCAGGACAGGCAGGCTCCCTCGTGACCTGGACACTGATTGGCGCCGTCTTCGGCGGCATCGTCTTCGGCATGCTCAGCGACAAATACGGCCGCATCCGCGTGCTGACCTGGACGATTGTGCTGTTCGCTGTCTTCACCGGCCTGTGCGCTTTTGCCCAGGGTTACTGGGACCTGCTGGCCTACCGCACCATCGCCGGTATCGGCCTGGGGGGAGAGTTTGGCATCGGCATGGCCCTGGCCGCCGAAGCCTGGCCCGCACGCCATCGCGCACGCGTCTCGTCCTATGTGGCGCTGGGCTGGCAGCTGGGCGTGCTGGGTGCGGCGGTGCTGACTCCGCTGTTGTTGCCACAGATAGGCTGGCGCGGCATGTTCCTGATCGGCGTGATTCCCGCTGTCGTGGCCTGGGTCATCCGCAACAAGCTGCATGAACCCGAGGTGTTTGTGGCGCGCAGCAAGAAGGACCAGCCATCGGCCCTGCAATGCCTGAAGCTGCTGATGAAGGACAAGGCCACCGCCAAGATCAGCCTGGGCGTGATCGTGCTGACCTCGGTACAGAACTTCGGCTACTACGGCATCATGATCTGGATGCCCAGCTTTCTGTCCAAGCAAATGGGCTTCAGCCTGACCAAATCGTCCATGTGGACCGCTGCCACCATCATCGGCATGTCGCTGGGCATCTGGGTCTTTGGCCAGATGGCCGACCGCATCGGCCGCAAGCCGACCTTCCTGCTCTTCCAGATCGGCTCGGTCATCTCCGTGCTGGCCTATTCGCAGCTGACCGATGCCACGGCCATGCTGTGGGTCGGCGCCATCATGGGCCTGTGCGTCAACGGCATGATGGGCGGCTATGGTGCCGTCATCAGCGAAGCCTATCCCACAGAAGCCCGAGCCACGGCACAGAATGTGCTGTTCAATATCGGCCGTGCCGTGGGCGGCTTCGGCCCGGTCGTCATCGGCTCCCTGGCCATGGCCTACTCCTTCCAGGTCGCCATCGCCTTGCTGGCCGCCATCTATGTGCTGGACATGCTGGCCACGGCCTTCCTGATTCCCGAACTCAAGGGCAAGGAACTTCAATAAGGATAGCTGCCATCGCAGTCCTGCAAAGCGCCAGAGCCTGAAAAGCCTGGCGCTTTTTAGTTTCCAGCACGCTGCTGAAAGACATCGCCGACCAGCTCGCGCAGCCACTGGTTCGCCGGCTCCTGAGCAAAGCGCCAGCTCCAGTGCAAAGAGACATCGAAAGCACGCTCGGGCAGATCGGCCTGCAGCATCACATAGCCGCCCTGCGCCACAAAGGTTTCGGCGATTTCGGCAGGCATGATGACAGCCAGATCGGTCTGGCGCACGATGGATGGCACGGCCATGAAATGGGCCGCCGACAGGCGCACCTGGTTCTGCAGCTCCAGCTTGCGCAGAATACGCAGCGTTTCGGAATGCGAGCGCACGGCCACATAGTCGAGAGCGCGCAAATGTCCGGCGTTGAGCCTCTCGGACTTCAGACCGCTGAGCACCGGATGCTCCTGGCGCAGCAGCAGCGCGTAGTGGTCGGACAGCAGCACCTGCTGCTGTGTCCCCGTCACACCGGGCAGAAAGCCGATGGCAATATCGAGCGAGCCGCGATCCAGCGCATCGGCAATCTCGGCCATGGGCATGGGCAGGGTTTCGAGCTGCACATTCGGCGCTTTCTCCCGCAAGGCCTGCATCAGCGGCGGCAGGAAACGTGCCTCGCCAATATCGCTGAGATGAATGCGAAAGCACTGGTTCGCCTGCAAGGGGTCGAAGCTGTGCGCTTCGGCCAAAGCCACTTCCAGCGTTGCCAGAGCCGTGCGCACGGCAACCGCCAGGCGCTCTGCCCTGGGCGTGGGCCGCACTCCGCCATGCATGCGCTCGAACAGCGGATCGCCCAGCAATTGCCGCAGCCGCGTCACCGCCTGGCTGGCCGCCGGCTGGGACAGACCCAACTCCTGCGAAGCGCGGCTGACGCTGCCATGGCGAAACACCGCATCGAAGACACGCAACAGATTGAGATCCAGACCCGATATATCCATGAAACGAATATCTCTTAGATGATTTATTCAATTGCTGGAAATTATCCCTGAAGGCAGGATTGACGCCAATAAAGCCAAGGCCCGGTGCCGGCCCCATCCAAGGAGAGTTTTTTGCAAGCCAACATCGCCCCCAAAGCCCAAGCCGCCGAGGTCTTCACCGTGCGCCACGCCGTCATCAACATGCTGCGCGAGCTGGGCATGACGCGCATCTTCGGCAACCCCGGCTCGACGGAGCTGCCGCTGTTCCGCGACTACCCCGAAGACTTCTCGTACATCCTGGGCCTGCAGGAAACCGTCGTGGTGGGCATGGCCGACGGCTATGCCCAGGCCACGCACAACGCCAGCTTCGTGAACCTACACTCCGCCGCAGGTGTCGGTCACGCCATGGCGAATATCTTCACGGCTTTCAAGAACCGCACACCCATGGTCATCACGGCCGGCCAGCAGACGCGTTCGCTGCTGCAGTTCGACCCGTTCCTGCATTCCAACCAAGCTGCTGAGCTGCCCAAGCCCTATGTGAAATGGAGCTGCGAGCCAGCACGCGCCGAGGATGTGCCCCAGGCCCTGGCACGCGCCTACTACATCGCCATGCAGGAGCCGCGCGGCCCGGTCTTCGTCTCTATTCCCGCTGATGATTGGGACGTACCCTGCGAACCCGTCACGCTGCGCGAGGTCGGCTTCGAGACCCGGCCCGACCCGCGCCTGCTGGACAAGATAGGCCAAGCCCTGGAGGGCGCCCATGCACCAGCTTTCGTGGTAGGTGCAGCCGTGGACCGCGGCCAGGCCTTCGAGGCCGTCCAGGCCCTGGCCGAACGCCACCAGGCGCGCGTCTACGTGGCGCCCATGAGCGGGCGCTGCGGCTTCCCCGAAGACCATGCGCTGTTCGGCGGCTTCCTGCCTGCCATGCGCGAGCGCATCGTGGACCGACTCTCGGGCCATGACGTGGTCTTCGTCATCGGCGCCCCAGCCTTCACTTACCACGTCGAAGGCCACGGTCCCTTCATCGCCGAAGGCACGCAGCTGTTCCAGCTCATCGAGGACCCCGCCATCGCCGCCTGGGCACCCGTGGGCGACGCCGCCGTGGGCAATATCCGCATGGGCGTGCAGGAGCTGCTGGCCCGCCCCCTGGCGCGTCCGCGCACCGCGCTCCAGCCCCGGCCCGCCATACCGGCGCCGACGGCACCCGAGCCCGGCAAACTGATGAGCGACGCCTTCCTCATGCACACACTGGCCCAGGTGCGCTCGCGCGACAGCATCATTGTCGAGGAGGCTCCAGGCTCGCGCTCCATCATCCAGGCCCACCTGCCCATCTACGCCGCTGAGACCTTCTTCACCATGTGCAGCGGCGGCTTGGGCTACAGCCTTCCCGCTTCGGTAGGCATCGCGCTGGCCAAGCCCGACAAGAAGGTCATAGGTGTGATCGGCGACGGCTCGGCCATGTACGCCATCCAGGCGCTGTGGAGCGCAGCGCACCTGAAACTGCCTGTCACCTACATCATCGTCAAGAACCGCCGCTACGCGGCACTGCAGGACTTCTCCAAGGTCTTCGGCTACCGCGAGGGCGAGAAAGTCGAGGGCACGGACCTGCCCGACATCGACTTCGTAGCACTGGCCAAGGGCCAGGGTTGCGACGGCGTGCGCGTCACCGAAGCAGCCGAGCTAGTCCAGGTTCTGCAGGATGCCCTGCGCAGCCCGCGCGCCACGCTGGTCGAAGTCGAAGTTGCCTGACCCTGCCCCACCCCGGAGACAAGACATGCACAACGCACAAGAGCCACAAGCGGCCACCATCGGCATTCTGGGCGCAGGAGCCATGGGCACGCTGTTTGGAACCCGGCTGGCCCAGGCCGGCATCTCCGTCACGCTGGTGGACGTCAACCCGGAACTGCTCCATGCAATACGCGAGCACGGTGTGCACTGCGAGACCGACCAGGGCCCGCTGCACGCTCGCGTGCAAGCCCTGCAGGCCCATGAGCTGACGCAGCCGCCCGCACGCTGGTTGATCTTCACCAAGGCCGCCCATACCCAGGCAGCACTGCAAAGCATTGCCCACTTGCTGGAACCCGAAACCCTGCTGCTTAGCCTGCAAAACGGTATAGGCCATATCGAGACCCTGCACGGCTTTGCCGATGCCCGGCGGATCGCCGTGGGCGTGACGACCTGGCCGGCCCGGCTGCTGGGCCCCGGGAAGGTCAGCTCGCTGGGCAGTGGCAAGATCCGTTTCATGCCGCGCACCGGACAGGTGGACGTCGGCTTCCAGGATTTCTGTGATGACCTCAACCGCGCCGGACTGCATTGCGAAATCGACCCCGAGGTCGAGACCGCCATCTGGGAGAAGCTGGCCTTCAACGCGGCCTTCAACGGCCTGTGTGGTGTCACGCGCCAGACCGTAGACGGGCTAGCCAGCCCCCTCGGTCGTGGCCTGATCCACGAAGTTCTGAACGAGGTCGTTGCAGTGGCCGCGGCCAGCGGCATCGCCGTCGATGCCCCTCGCATCCAGGCCACGGTGGAAGACGCACTGAATCACCATGTGGGCCATCAGCCCTCGCTGCTGCAGGACCTGCTGGCGGGGCGCCCTACCGAGACCGACTCTATCCACGGCGCGGTGGTGCGCGCGGCCGAACGACATGGCATCGCAACACCCATGACGCGCACCCTGCACCGCCTCATCAGCCTGACACAGCAGCGCACGCCATAAACCGAAGGCTCATCAAAGGCTGGAAAGACCTGAGCCCATTAATTCACCAACGAGGAGACAACATGCGCAGAACCTTTCTGAAAGCTGGCGCTGCCTGCGGCGTACAACTCATGCTGGGTGCCGCCCACGCCCAGCCAGTGTCCGGCAAACCTGTGGAATGGGTGGTTGGTTTTGCTGCGGGCGGCGGCTCGGATGCCGTGGCACGCAGCGTGGCCGAGGCTTGGGCCAAACCCATACACCGCAACATCGTGGTGATCAACAAGCCAGGCGCCGGCACCAACATCGCCGCCGAGTACGCAGCGCGCTCGCGCGACTATGGCAACCTGGTCTTCACCGCCGACTTCGCCACCCTGGCCGCCAACCCGCACTTGTTTCCCAAACTGGCCTACAACGCCGAGCAAGACTTTGTCCCCATCAGTCTGCTGGCGCGCTTTCCGCTGCTGCTGGTCGTCAATAACGAATTGCCGGTACGCAGCTTCCAGGAGTTCGCGGCCTGGGCCAAGGCCAATCCCGACAAGCTCAGCTATGGAACGCCCGGGCTGGGAACCCCGCACCACCTAGCCACCGAACTACTGGCCCAGAAGATGGGCGTGAAGATGACCCACGCGCCCTATCGCGGCGCTGGCCCCGCTATGCTGGATGTGATTGGCGGCCAGATTCCCTTCATGCTGGTGGACAGCGCCGCCGGCCTGCCTCACATCAACACGGGCAAGGTCCGCGCCATCGGTGTGGCCAGCGCGCAGCGGCTCAAAAGCCTGCCCCAGACACCCACGCTTATCGAACAAGGCGTGACCGGCTTTGAAGCCTTCGCCTGGCAAGGCCTGGTCGCCCCCAAGGGCACGGATGATGCCACCGTCCAAATGTGGTCCAAAACACTGCAGGAAACCCTGAAGACACCGGCCGTGCAAGCCCGTTTTGAAGCACTGGCCCTGGAGCCTTTGCCCAGTACCCCCGAACAGATGCGCGAGTTCTGGCTCTCCGAGAAAAAACGCTGGGGACAGGTCATCAAGACCGCAGGCATCAAGCTGGACTGACCGATATCAATAACAAGCAGGAAACGCATATGGAGACACCCATCACTCAACACCACTTTTCACGCAGACCTGTGCACAAGCCGCTGCGTGCCCTGATCACCAAAGGCTGGGCCGCCCTGGGCATGGCGCTTTGCCTAGCGCCTGCCGCACAGGCGCAGACCTGGCCCGACCGCCCCATCCGCCTGATCGTCAACTTCGCCCCTGGCGGCGCGGCCGACGTGATGGGCCGGGCGATTTCGCCCAGCATGAGCCAGACCCTGGGCCAGTCCGTGGTCGTGGACAACAAGCCAGGCGCCAACGGCAATATCGGCATCGGCGAAACCGTGCGTGCGCCCAAGGACGGCTACACGCTGCTGCTGAGCAGCGGTGGCGGCATCAGCATCAACCCGCTGATCTACAGCAAGCTGCCCTTCAATCCTGAAAAGGACCTGATCCCCGTGGCCGCCGTGGCCCGCGTGCATGTGTTCCTGGAAACCAGCCCCAGCCTGCCCGTGAGCAATGTGCAGGACTTTGTCAAATACCTGCAGGCCAATCCTGGCAAGCTGTCCTATGGCTCGCCCGGCCCCGGCAGCTCGCCCCATCTGGCTGGCGAAATGTTCAAGCGCGCGGCCAAGGTCGATGCCATCCACGTGCCCTACAAGGGTGCAGGCCCGGCTCTGACCGACGTACTCAGCGGCCAGCTTCAGTACTGGTTCGATCCGGGTCCCGGTCTCAAGCAGGTTGAGGCCGGCAAGCTCAAGCTGCTGGCCATAGGCAGCCCGCACCGCTCGCCGCTCTACCCCAAGGTGCCCACGCTGGCCGAAAGCGGCCTGCCCGGCTTCGATGCCGACACGCTATTCGGCATCTATGCACCAGCAGGCACGCCCGCCCCCGTCGTGGAAGCCGTGCGCGCCAGCGTGATCAAGGCGCTGGAGCAGAAAAACGTGGTCGAGGTGATCCAGGGGCTAGGCGCCACGCCCGAGCCGCGCATGAGCCGCCAGGATTTCGTGGATCACCACGCCAAGGAGCGAGCACGCTTTGCACCGCTGATCAAGGAAATCGGCTTGAAGGTGGACTGAAGATTCTTTGATTCAACGTGGGAGTCCGGTTGCCCGAAACCTCCCTTTTGGCCGCCAGTCTGCAAAGACAGGCGGTCTTTTTTTATCGCCGGGCCGCCCCAAGATAAAAACGCCCCTCTCGGAGGGGCAGCGAACCACACGCAGTGGGGAGCGTGGGGTGCCATTTTTTATTGCCGCCGGCCACCCGGCACAGGCACAACGGCCACACGCAGTGGACAAGCGCGGGGATTCTTATTCAGTGAGAGGCCACCGCCACCACCACGGCGGATTCGCCCACCTCCAGCCAGACATGATCGTCAGCCACAAGACCACTCATGCCCGGCGCAAAGCCGACGATCTGGGCACCCCAGTTCAGCCGGCAGATGGCCTCATCCAGGGCCGTCACCTCTTCGGAGACCGTCGCGGCCCCGTAAGTGGCACGCTGCACCACGGCAGGCCAGAGGTTGATGGACTGTGTGGACGCCGCAGGCCTCTCCTGCCCCAGCCAGACCTTGACGGCCGTGGCCTTGCACAGCGCCAGCACTTGCGCGCCGGGAGCCAGGCCCAGCAGCTCATAGCTTTCCGGCGTGATGCGCGCTGCAATCGTCCAGTCGGCCCCGGCATCGGCTGCGGCGCGCAGCCAGACACGAATCTGCCCGCCCATGGACTCCACCTTGAGCACGGTGCAGGGCCACTGATTGCGCATGCTGGTCATCAGGCCCAGATTGGGTTGCACGGATGTCGCGCCGTCCTTGAGGCGGTCAAGCAGCTCGCTGCGCAGCCGTGCCATGGCCTCGGCGGCCTGCAACAGCTCCTGGCCCGCAGCCGTCATCTGAGCGCCGCCGCCTCCCGCACCGCCCACGCTGCGCTCCACCAGGGGCACGCCCGCAAGATTGGTCAAGGTATCAATGGCCTGCCAGGCCGCCTTGTAGCTCACGCCCACATCGCGTGCCGCCTGAGAGATGGAGCCGCTGTGGGCAATGCCACGCAATATGGCGATGCGGCGGTCGGCCATGTCATAGCCCAGCGCCTGCGAGACGGAATCGGATGAAAGCGATCCTTCGCTGGGCATATCCAATTGTTCTTGTTCGAAATTTTCTGTGTCTGGCATAGGCCGCCATCATGCCCTGACCACTAATTTCCTCGCTCGACCTCAGTTGTTCATTCACGTTACACTCGCTATTCCATCAATGAATAGCGAACTTCACTCAATGACTCAGATCACAGCCCGCTCCACCGGTTTTTCCTTTCAACTGGCTCGCTCTGCAGCCGTGATCGGCACAGCTGTGCTGGGCCTGTGGTCTGCGCAGGCACAGGCCGCCGAGGTTTCGGTTGCCGTGGCGGCCAACTTCACGGCGCCCATGAAGAAGATCGCCGCCGAGTTCGAAAAAGATACCGGTCACAAGGCCGAATTGTCGTTTGGAGCCACCGGCAAGTTCTACGCACAGATCAACAACGGCGCGCCCTTCGGCATCCTGCTGGCCGCCGATGACACCACACCCGAAAAGCTGGCCAAGGAAGGCAAGGGCGTGGCCGACTCGCGCTTCACCTATGCCATCGGCACGCTGGTGCTGTGGAGCCCCAAGGCCGGCTATGTTGACGACAAGGGCGAAGTGCTCAAGAGCGGCGACTACAAGCACATCGCCATCGCCAACCCCAAGCTGGCCCCCTATGGCACGGCTGCCATGGAAGTGCTGAACAAGCAAGGCCTGACGGCCCAGGTCCAGCCCAAGGTCGTGATGGGCGAGAACATTGCCCAGACCTATCAATTTGCCGCTTCGGGCAATGCACAGCTGGGCTTTGTGGCGCTGTCTCAAGTCATGGAAAACGGCAAGATCCGCGAAGGCTCGGCCTGGCAGGTTCCCGCCAATATGCACGAGCCCATCCGCCAGGACGCCATCGTGCTGAATGGTGCCAAGGACAACGAGGCCGCCACGGCACTGATGAAGTACCTGCGCAGCCCCAAGGCGCATGACATCATCCGCTCCTACGGTTATAGCTTCTGACGCTTTCTCCATAAAGGTTTGAGGCGCTTTCTGCTTCAAACCATCTGCATCCACTCTCTGCTCTGCCCTTGGTGCCTCTCGGCTAAGCTGGGAAACCAAGGGATTTTTTTGACCTCATGCCACTGAACGCCGAAGACTACGCCGCCATCTGGCTCACACTCAAGCTCGCGAGTGTGACCACGGTGCTGCTCATGCTGCTGTGCACGCCCCTGGCCTGGTGGCTGGCGCATACGCGCTCGCGCTGGGCCGGCCCCATAGCCGCCGTGGTCGCCCTGCCGCTGGTGCTGCCGCCTACGGTCATCGGCTTTTACCTGCTCATCACCATGGGCCCCAACGGCCCCATAGGCCAGCTCACACAGGCCCTGGGCCTGGGCCGGCTCCCCTTCACCTTTCCGGGCCTGGTCATAGGTTCGCTGATCTATTCCATGCCTTTTACCGTGCAGCCGCTGCAGCGCGCCTTCGAGGCCCTGGGCTCGCGCCCCATGGAGGCCGCGGCCAGCCTTGGCGCCAGCCCGCTGGACCGCTTTCTCACGGTGGCCGTTCCATTGGCTCGCCCGGGCTTCATCACCGCCGCCGTGCTGACCTTTGCCCACACCGTGGGGGAATTTGGCGTGGTGCTGATGCTGGGCGGCAATATTGCGGGCGAAACCCGCGTCGTCTCGGTGCAAATCTACGACCATGTGGAAGCCATGGAGTATGGCCATGCACATTGGCTGGCCGCAGGCATGGTGCTGTTCTCCTTCCTCATCCTTCTGACCTTGAACTGGCTGCAGCCCAGGGCGGAGCGCCGCGCATGAACGGCTTTATCGAAGCTCGCCTGCAACTGGCACGCGCTGATTTTTCCCTCGATGTCGATTTGAAATTGCCCGGCCACGGCGTCACTGCGCTGTTCGGGCCTTCGGGCTGTGGCAAGACCACCTGTCTGCGCAGCCTGGCAGGTCTGGAGCGTGCCCAGGGCCGCGTCACGGTCAACCAGAAAATCTGGCAGGACGATCAGAGCAGGCAATGGCTGCCCACGCATCAGCGCGCGCTGGGCTATGTGTTTCAGGAGGCCAGCCTGTTTGCGCATCTCTCGGTGCAAAAAAACATAGCCTACGGCTTGAAGCGCACACCCGCGGAGCGCCGCAAGATTTCGCGCGAGCACGCCGTGGAGTTGCTGGGCATAGGCCATTTGCTGGAGCGCATGCCAGCCACGCTGTCGGGTGGCGAGCGCCAACGCGTGGCCATTGCGCGCGCCCTGGCCACCAGCCCCGAGGTGCTGCTGATGGATGAACCCCTGGCCGCACTCGATGCCCAGCGCAAGGCCGAGGTCCTGCCTTATCTGGAGCAGTTGCAGCGCCAGCTGCAGATTCCCATCGTCTATGTCAGCCACTCCATGGACGAAGTCGCGCGTCTGGCCCAGCACATGGTGCTGCTGAATGCCGGCCGCGTACTGGCCCAGGGCTCGGTGACAGAGCTGCTGTCCAACCTGGATCTGCCGCTGGCCCATGGTGATGTCGCATCCAGCGTGGTGCATGCCAGCGTCCAGAGCCATGACGCAGCCGACCATCTGAGCACATTGCTCTTTGACGGTGGCCAGCTGCAGCTGGTCATGGCCAGACCGCGCCCGGTGGGCAGCCAGGTCCAGCTGCGCGTGCAGGCCCGCGATGTCAGCCTGAGCCTGAGCCGCCCCGAAGCCAGCAGCATTCTCAACATCCTGCCCATGCAGGTGCTGAACCTGCGCGAGGACGGACCGGGGCAAACCATGGTCTCGCTACAGGCCGGCAACACCCGTCTGCTGGCACGCATTACCCAGCACTCGGCCCGGGCACTGGCGCTGCAGACCGGCATGCGGGTCTATGCACAGATCAAGGGCATGGCTTTACTCGACTAACCCCCTGAGGGGCTGCGCCGCTTCCCCCTCTCTCTACGGGAGGGGGACGACAGCCTCGCTGCGGGGCGGCGGGGCCGCCTAGGCCCTTGCTTGCTGTCCCTCGCTTGGAGTGCGCCGGTTTTTGACTGGGTATCTGCCGGTTTTAGCCGCGCTGGCACTTTGGATTGGACAGATCACTATCATCAGCCCATGACCGAATCCGCCTGCCCCCTGCCCGCAACCGAAGCTCTGACAGCCCTGCAAAGCCATGCTGTGACGTTCTACAACGCCAGGCAGGTTCAGGCGCAGCAGCGTGTGCTGGCGGCCGAAGTGCCGATTGCGCTGGTCTTCAACGGCATCTCGCACGCGGTGATGATGGGCTCGCCCGGCGATGTGCAGGACTTTGCGCTGGGCTTTGCGCTGACCGAAGGCATCATCGACAGCGCAGCCGATTGCTATGGCATCGAATCCCGGCCCGTGGCAGCCGCCGATGCGGGCTTGCCGGATGGTATGGACGGCATTGAAGTGCAGCTGGAGATTGCCTCGCGCTGCTTTGCGCGGCTCAAAGACCGCCGCCGCAGCATGACGGGGCGCACGGGCTGCGGCGTCTGCGGTGTGGAGAGCTTCGCGGCGCTGGATCTGAGTTTCGATGCCCTGCCGGCCCATGACTGGGTACACCGCGTGGATGCGACCACCGTGCTCAAGGCCATTGACACCCTGCCACCACACCAGATCCTCAATGCCGAAGCCGGTGCCATCCACGCCGCGGGCTGGGCCACGCTGGATGGCGAGATCACCGATGTGCTCGAAGACGTGGGCCGCCATAACGCGCTGGACAAGCTGATCGGGCGCCTGGCACGCACCGGGCGATTGGGGCAAGCCGGCTTTGTCGTTCTATCGAGCCGCGGCAGTCACGAGCTGGTGCGCAAATGCGCCAAGGTCGGCATCGCGGCTCTGGCCACGATTTCCGCGCCCACGGCCATGGGCGTGCGCATGGCCGAGCTCACGGGCCTGCGTTTCTGGGGCCTGTGCCGCCCGCCCAAGGCCGTGCTGTATGCAGCCGGCCGCAAAGCCTGAGCAAGTCACGCCGCTGAAGGCAAGCGACTAAAATCGCGGCACTCTGGACTTCCTCCAGAACTGAAACAGCCCCTGGATATACACCATGAACCGCTGCACCATCTCTGTCTTGAACCGCCGACTGTTTGGCTCGGCCCTGCTGGCTGCGGCCGCCAGCGCCAGTCTGCCGGCCCTGACCCAAGGTTTGCCGTCCAACGATACGCGCAACTTTCCGCCCACGGCGCTGTTCGGTGAACTCGCCATCACCAACTTCCCCGAAGTGGCCATCAACGGCAGCCCCATACGCACCACACCGGGCTTTCGTCTGTTCAGCCAGGAGCGCAGCATTGTCTTTGCCAGCAACTACGCAGGCCAGAAGATGCTGGTCGGCTATGTGATCGAGCCCCAGACCCAGGGCCTGCACACGGCCTGGATTCTGACGCCCGCCGAGATCGAAAAATACAAGCCCATTCAGCCGCGCACCTTGCTGCAGCGCGTCTTTGGCAGCTGATTCCGGCGGAACTGACCGCTATTGATTCAGAAGCTGTTTGCGTCTGATATGCAAGCAGCTCAAGCTGTTTACACATTCAAACCAAGTAATGGCGTGCGCCAGCCGCTATGACTTTGCGCTTGCAAGCACTGCAAGCCTTACCCTACAAGAGCGCCCCATGAGCAAAAAAGTCTTTATCAAAACCTTTGGCTGCCAGATGAACGAGTACGACTCGGACAAGATGGCCGACGTGCTGGGTGCTGCCCAGGGTTACGAGCCCACGCAGGACGTGGAAGAAGCCGACCTGATTCTGTTCAACACCTGCTCGGTGCGCGAAAAGGCGCAGGAGAAAGTATTCAGCGACCTGGGCCGCATCCGCCACCTCAAGGAAAAGGGCGTGCTCATCGGCGTGGGCGGCTGCGTGGCCAGCCAGGAGGGTGCCGAAATCATCAAGCGCGCACCCTTTGTGGATGTGGTCTTCGGCCCTCAGACCCTGCACCGCCTGCCCGAGCTGCTCAACGCCCGCGCGGCCAAGGCCAAGCCCCAGGTCGATATCAGCTTCCCCGAGATCGAGAAGTTCGACCACCTGCCGCCCGCGCGCGTGGAAGGCGCCTCGGCCTTTGTCTCCATCATGGAAGGCTGCTCCAAGTACTGAAGCTACTGCGTCGTGCCCTATACGCGCGGCGAGGAAGTCAGCCGCCCGTTCGAGGACGTACTGGTCGAGGTCGCGGGCCTGGCCGACCAGGGTGTCAAGGAGGTCACGCTGCTGGGCCAGAACGTGAATGCCTACCTGGGCAAGATGGGCGACACCACCGAGATGGCCGACTTTGCCCTGCTGCTCGAATACGTGGCAGAGATTCCCGGCATCGAGCGCATCCGCTACACCACCAGCCACCCCAACGAGTTCACGCCGCGATTGATCGAAGCCTACGCCAAGATCCCCAAGCTGGTCAGCCACCTGCACCTGCCCGTGCAGCACGGCTCGGACAAGATCCTCATGGCCATGAAGCGCGGTTACACGGCCATGGAATACAAGAGCACCATCCGCAAGTTGCGCGCCATCCGCCCCGATCTGGCCATGAGCAGCGATTTCATCGTGGGCTTCCCCGGCGAGACCGAGGAAGACTTCCAGAAGATGATGAAGCTCATCCACGACGTGCGCTTCGACAACAGCTTCAGCTTCATCTTCAGCCCGCGCCCCGGCACGCCCGCGGCCAACCTGCACGACGACACGCCGCACGAGGTCAAGCTGCGCCGCCTGCAAGAGCTGCAGGCCGTCATCAACAACAACATCAAGGAGATCAGCGAGGAGCGCGTGGGCACGGTCCAGCGCCTGCTGGTCGAGGGCGTCTCCAAACGCGACGGCAGCGAGCTCATGGGCCGCACCGAGTGCAACCGCGTGGTGAACTTCCCCGGCAACGAGCGCCTGATCGGCCAGCTCATCGACGTGAAGATCACCGAAGCCAAGGCCTACACCTTGCGCGGTGAAGTGGTGACACAGGGCTGATGCAACCCAGCCTGGCCTGGCAGCAGCCCGCAAACCGGGCGGCTGCCAGGCCAGTCATTTCCTTCCAAAGATTCAGGTTCAAGACTGTGGCGTGACTCCGTGCACGCGTGCAAAGGTCAGAATCACTTCGCGGATCAGCTTGCGCTGCGGGGGCGGCAGCTGCAAGAACGCATCAAAGGTCTCGCGCTCCAGATAGCCTATGTCCTGCTCCCAACGCTTGCGGTGCTGCTGCACCGAGTGGCGCACCGCCTCGCCATAGCGCAGCACCTCGGGCTCGATTTTCAGCACGTTGGCCAGAACCACGAGCTTGTCCTGCGCGGGAATCGCCTCGCCGCGCAGCCAGCGCGATACCGCCTGGAATGTGACGGAGCGGCCCCAGTAATGGGTGTTGAATAAATTCAGCAGTACACCGGGCCTGGGGTCCAGACCTGCGGCCACCATGGCCTGGCGCAACCGCTGCGCGAACTCGAGCTTGTTATCCATGCCCGAACGCTAAATATTCACACGATTTTTTATTAACCTTCTGTAATATTATTCATTGAATTGTTGATTTAATGATGAACACATTGAAGGCGTGAAAAAGATGAGCCCAAGGGGAAGAGACAGCAAAAACACCGGCTGAGATGCCGTCAGAAGAAGAGGATGGGAGGGACACATGATGCGAAACACACAAGCAGCGACCAATGACTGGGATAGCTCGCAAAAATGTGGGCTATCACTGCTGAATCAACAGCTGATCGATGTACGCCAGGAACTCGATGACCTGAAAACGGCATTGAACGCACATGCCATCGTGGCCGTGACCGACGCGCGTGGCGTCATTACCCAGGTCAACGAAACGTTCTGCCAGATTTCCCGGTATGCACAGCACGAGCTGATCGGCCGTACCCACCGCATCATCAATTCAGGACAGCACTCCAAGGCGTTCTTCCTGAACCTGTGGACAACCATTTCCTCGGGTGAAGTCTGGCATGGCGAGATCTGCAACCGGGCCAAGGACGGATCGCTGTACTGGATGCATACCACCATCGTGCCCTTCATCGGCACCACAGGCAGACCCGAGCGGTATATCGCCATCCAGGCCGACATCACCCAACGCAAGCAAGCCGAGCAGCAGGTCAGCCATCTGGCGCTGCACGATGCGCTCACGGGGTTGCCCAACCGGGTTCTGCTGGCCGAGCGCCTGCAGCAAACCATGGCAGCCATCGGCCGAAATCGCCGCTTCGGGGCACTGATGCTGCTGGACCTCGACAATTTCAAGGATATCAACGACCGGCTGGGCCACAGCCTGGGGGACGAGTTGCTGCGTCAGGTCGCCCATAGATTGCATCACTGCGTGTGCGCAAGCGATACCGTGGCGCGTGTTGGCGGCGATGAATTCGTCATCCTGCTGAACGACCTGGATGCCGACCCTGGCCAGGCCAGGGTCCGCGCCCATGCCATGGCCGAGCGGATTCAGCAGGCGCTGGCATCAGGCTTCAATCTCAGCGGACAGCAGGTGCACTCTTCCTCCAGCATCGGACTGCTGCTGATGGGTGATGCCGAACAAGAGCAAGAGGAGCTGATGAGGCTGGCCGACATGGCTCTCTACAAGGCCAAGGCCCGGGGCCGCAACAATGTCTATGCGTTCGATCCGCAGTTGCAAGCCGAGGCTCAGGATCGCGCCAGTCTGGCCAGCGACCTGCGCGAGGCCCTGTCGCACGAGGATATCGGCCTGCATCTGCTGTTCCAGCCCGTGGTCGACCTGTTGCAGCGGCCGCTGGGCTGGGAGGCGCTGCTGCGCTGGCAGCACCCCACAAAGGGTCTGCTGACCCCCGATGCCTTTATCGAGCAGGCAGAGCAGACAGGTCTGGCCTTTCCTCTGGGACAGTGGGTGCTGCAGGCCGCCTGCCGGCAACTGGCGCAATGGAGCCATGTTCCCGGCGCGGCGCACTGGAGTCTGGCCGTCAACGTCAGCACGCGACAGTTTCAGGACCCTCTTTTCGTCTCCAGCGTGCAGAGTGCCCTGGAAAGCACAGGTGCCAGCCCCGATCTGCTGCGCCTTGAACTGGCAGAGAGCATGTTTCTCATTGATATCGAGAGCAGCATCCTCAAGATGCAGGAGCTGCAGGTTCTGGGCGTGCGCTTTGCGCTGGATGACTTGGGCACCGGCTATTCGTCACTGACCTGTCTCCAGCGGCTGCCACTGAATCAGCTCAAGGTAGACCACTCCTTTGTCCAGGGCCTGCCGGGCGACCCCGGCAATGCAGCCATCACGGCCACCATCCTGGCCCTGGCGCGCGCACTGAATCTGAAGGTCGTTGCGGAAGGGGTGGAGAACGCGGCCCAACTGGGTTTTCTGCGGCAGCAGGGCTGCGATGCCTTTCAGGGCCATCTGTTCGGCAAGCCCATGCCCGCCTCGGAGGCAGAGAGGTATTTCATGCGGCCAAAGCCCTGAACCCAGGAAAATAACTTTGATAGCATTTGGCGCTTTGCAGTAAGGCCTTTCAAGCTGATCAAGCTTGAATCAATGGCTCGATCCGCATGCTTGATCTGCGGGCAGAGAGCGGGCCTCTGCCCGCCATCAAGCCATGGCGCCACATCGCCAAACCCATCTGCACCCATTTGCAAAAAACGCAGCCATCGGCCAAACAGGCCCTTGCTGCCGCTAGGATGGTAGTTTTTCCAGGGCTACGCCCGCTTTCTGCCAAAAATCCATGAACTCACCACGCGACGCCGCCGCGTTGCAGGGCGATGCTCTGCATGCTTTTCTAGATCAGGTTCAAGAACTGCTTTATGGCGACGATGAACAGCCCGCCCACAACGGCCAGGGCGCCATCAGCCAGCAGGACCGCGCAGCCGCCGCCATCGAGCTGCTGGAGCAGCAAAGCTTTGCCCCGGCCAGCGTGCCGGAGCTGGAGCGCCTGCACGATTTCTGGCTGATGCTGGACCGGCCCCAGCAGGCCAACGCACTGCTGCAAACTCACAGCGCAACCGTCCTTCGGACCCAGGATGCAGGGGAGCGCAACGAAAGCACCGTGCGCCTGGCACTCAGCGACATCCAGAGCCGGCTGCAATTCGACCGCAATGGCGCGCTGCAGCAGTTGCTGCCTACAGCCCGGCAAATTGCCAAGCTGCCCGAGTACCTGGATACCGAGGTGTACTGGACAGGCTGGGAATCACTGGCCCATGCTGCCCAGGCCTGGGACATTGCCGAACAAGGCGTGGACCTGCGCCGTGCTCATGAAAAAGCCAATCCCGAACATGCCGAAGAGCAGGCATTCGGCGATGCCACCGCCTGTGTGCGCAAGGCCGAGATTGCATGCCGGCGCGATCCGGCGGCTGCTCAGGCCGCAGCCACACGCCACATCCAGGTCGCCATCAACACCTTGCGCGATGCGCCTGCCGATCAGCATGTGGAGTTCGACCACTGGATGCAACTGGCCGACCAATGTCTGCCGCTGGCGCCGCAGAGCCTGCCATCCCTGCTGATGGCCTGCGAGCAGCAGTTGGCCCAGCGCGAGCAGCCGGCGCCATCTCAAGCCATCCTGGCTCATCGCAAGGTACGCATAGTGCGTCTGCAGGCCCAGGCCTGCGCACAGGCCGGCCAGCTGGAAGCCGCCGTGCAACTGGCGGCCCAAGGCCACTTTGGCCTGACCGATGACGATGGCGATGCCTTTGGCGCCCAGCGTCTGGAATGGCTGGCACAAGCCGGCCACCTGGACGAGGCCGCTGCCGTGGCGCTGGAAAGCGTGCTGCATGCCCGCCCCGGCTCGGCCGTGCGCGGCTACCAGTTGGCGCTGCAGCAGTTTGCCCCCGATGCCCCGCACGCCGACACCTGGGCGCTGATCCTGGCCATGGCTCAGGAAGACGAGGATATGCGCTACCTGGTCGCAGGCGAGACCAGGCCGCCCCAGCCCGCGGACTATTATCTGGATCTGGTGCGCGCACGCGACCCGCACAACGACCTGGTGGCGATGATCCTGGGCCTGCGCTACGCCCGCAAGCGCCAGATGGACCAGGCCCTGCCGCTGCTGGAGCAGTCCGTGGGCCGTCACCCCGAATGGAGCAACAGCGACGCCCTGTCGCGCCTGTGGGCCGCGCGCTTTGCCGTGCTGCCCCTGGAAGAAGCGCTGGCCCGCCCCTTCCCCGCCGCCCATGGCGGCCACTGGGGCTATGGCGCGGGCGTGGTGCTCGACGATGAAGACGATCTGGCGCCGCTGATGGGGGGCAAGAAGAAAGTCCCGTCCGACGAGGTGCGCGAGCCGCTGGTGCTGCGCTACTACGAAGAAGCGCTGGCGCGCTTTGAACATTTCTGGGCCACGGGCCAGGGCCGCTTCAAGGATGCCGATCTGCATGTGTACTCCATGCTGTGCAACAACCTGGGCATCAAATACCGTTTTCTGGACCGCTACGACGAATCCGAGGCGCTGCACCGCAAGGGCCTGGCCAGCAGCCCGTTTTCCGAGCATCACGAAGGCCTGTGGTGGGCCGCCGATGGACGCGGTGACGACGCAGGCATCGTGGCCGAAGCCGAGCAGCTGTGGCATTTTGCCGAACAGCATGGCTTCAGCCGCCACGAGCCGCCGCGATATTTCCCCACCGTGGCACTGTCGCTGTACAAGCTCGACCGCGGCGATGAGATCAGCATCTGGCTGGAACGTCTGGACAGCTGGTATGCCGAGCTTGACACTGACGAGCAAAAGCAGGAGCGCCGCAACTACCTTGCTGCCATGATGTCGCTGCTGGATTTCTTCTCGGTCTTCCGCCCCGAACAGGTGCTGCCGCGCCTGCGTGCCTATCAAGAAGAAGTGCGCGCTCTCAAGGACAGCTACCCGCTGCGCCGCCTGGCCTG
Organism: Comamonas sp.; assembly: GCA_031277805.1. GTDB lineage: Bacteria > Pseudomonadota > Gammaproteobacteria > Burkholderiales > Burkholderiaceae_C > Comamonas. Next base: position 559,895 of record JAITLR010000009.1, read on the forward strand.
CGCACTGGAAGCCTGGCCCGAGTTGCTGGAAGAATCCGTGGCCCTGCACCGGGAATCGGCCACCTACCTGGGCCGTCACTCCAAAGAGCGGTTCGCGCTGGGCAATGACAACGAGGCCGAGGCCCGCATGTCGGCCGAGGGTCTGGCCTCGGCCGAGCGCAAGCTGGCCGAACGCGATCAGGATACGGCCGCCGCATCGGGCCGCAAACCATGGTGGAAATTTTGGTGAGCGAGCTTCGACCGACACAAGCCGCTGCCAGCGCCTACCAGGCGCGCGACGTGGTCAATGCGCCTGCCATCAAGCAAGCCATCGCATCGCGCAGCGCGGCGCGCGGTGATGCGCCCGATGTTGCCGCCTGGCTGGCCAACCATTTCTACCGCCATATGATCGGCAACCTGCAAGCCGAGCCGCCGGTGGTGCAGACCATTGCCGATGCCCATGAATTGCAGGAGTTGCTGGGCCGCAAGGAGGCTCCTGCCTGGGCGCTGGAGCGATTGAGCAAGACAGCCAGCGGCTTTGCCCTGCCCGATCTGTGGTGGATTGTTCCCGATGCGCCCGCCGTGCTGGCGCTGGAAAGCCGCCTGGTGGAGTTTCTCTCCACCCGCAAAGGTACCTCGCTGGAAGGCAAGCTGCAGCGCATCAACGCGCCGCAGGCGCTGGCCCGCTGGACGCTGGAACATCTGTCCTTCGAGAAAAGGCAAAGCAGCGGCTTGGTCGAACATTCCAAGGATGCTGTGCGTGGGCTGCTGCCCGGCCAGCAAGGCATCTTCTTCGAGTTCGAGAGCCAAAGTGCCAATATGCGCCGCGAGATGGCGTATGAAAGCCAGATGATGGGCCACTGCGTGGGCCAGTTTGCCGACCGCAAGCAATTCAAGGGCGGCTATGGCGAGCACTATGCCCACGGACTGGAATCCGGCCAGATGCGGCTGTTCAGCTACCGCACCGGCTCGGCCCAGCCGCGCATCACCGTCAATGCCTTTGTTCAAAAAGACGGCTCGCTGCAGATCGAGCAGATCAAGGGCAAGCAGAACCGTCCGCCGATTGCCCGCTATGTGCCCGACGTGGTGGCCTTGCTCAACCACCTGCCGCTGAACGAAGAGGTGCCCCAGGATGCCATCGCCATGGGCGTGCTGCGCCGCCCGTCCCATCTACTGAAAGCCAATCCACAACTGGCGCCCTGGTGCTCGGTGCAGGAGCTGACCAGCGATGCCGAACAGTTATGGCTGATGCAACAACACCCCGAGCTGCTGGTGCGCCTGGATCTGCAATCCCCGCTGATGCAATGGATGGTGGCGGCACGCAAGGACTCTGTGGATAACGAAGTGCTGGAACGCATGCCCAAATCCGCCGCGCTGAAGACTGCGCTGCAACTGGCCAGAAAGCGCCCTGCCCGCAGCGGAGGCCGGATATGAGCGGCTGGATGTATCTGCTGCTGACCGCAGCTGTGCTGTACTGGATCTTTCGCGGCAGCTCCCGGCGCCTCCATGCCGCCAAGGCCCGTGGCGACATGATCAGCTACCAGGCCGGCAGCCCTGAGCGCAACTGGGCGCTGGCCCTGGCCCACCCCACGGCCTATCACGCCATGCAGGGCGGCTTTGCCAGCGACCTCTACGGTGCCGACGATGCCCTGGCCAGGCAGCTGCGCCCCATGATCCTGCATCACCTGGGGTTGCGCACCGACCTTGGCGAAGAGCAGGTACGCCAGCAACTGCCCGACGCCCTGCGCCAGCGCTGGTTCACGCTGGATCTGCAACGCCTGCAGCGCAGCGACGATCCGCGTGCTGCCATGGCGTTTGCCTGCGCGCGCGTGAGCTTTTTTGTGCGCTGCGCGCGGCTGCTGGGCTGGATTGACGAAGCCGCGCAATGGCAGGTGCTCATGCTCAACGCCCAGCGCGCCCAGCAGTGTTTTGGCAGCTGGCTGGAGTTTGGCCAGGCCTACGCCAAGGGCCGTGCCCAATGGGTGGCCACTGGCCGCAGCGATGTGCTTGGCAAGGCCTTCACCGAAGAAGAAGTGGCGCAGTGGGTAACTGAGGAAAAGCACCCCTGGCATGTGATGGACTGGAATCTGCCGCTGGAGCCAGCCACAGAGACCGTGCCCGAGGCCGTTGCAGCGCAGACTGCATAATCCATGCAAAACAGGCTCCAGCGCTTATCCATCAAACGCTGAAAGCTATCAAAAACAAAGGACTGCCTAGCAGTCCTTTGTTTTTGAGTGGGAGTCCTTCTCAGGCAAAAATGCTGCGCGCTTCCGTGAAACGCTTGGCGAAATACACATTGTCCATACGCACACGCTGCACGGTGCCACCGCTGGACGGCGCATGCACGAATTGCCCGTTGCCCACAAAAATGCCCATGTGCGAATAACGCCCGCCCAGGGTGTTGAAAAAGACAAAGTCGCCGCGCAGCAGATCGCGGTCCGACACCGGATTGCTGGACTGTGCCCACTGCGCCGTGGTGCGCGGCAGTCTGCGCTCGGTGATACCGCCCACGGCCCACTGGATCAGGCCACTGCAGTCAAAGCCACCTTCTGGCGAGTTGCCGCCATAGGTATAGGGCGTATTGACCACCAGCATGGTGCGCGCCAGCATGCCTTCGCGCAGCTCATCGGACAGATTGAGAGGATTGACCGCCTTGACGCCGCCTGCACCGCTACCGATTTGCGCAGCCTGGGTGGGTCTGGGCGATGGTCTGGTCGAGCAGCCCGCCAGCAAGGCCAGCAGCGCGCCTGCTCCCAGCACCAACGCAGCACGGCGCCCCGCTTCCTCGGGCAATGGCTTATCCATGGAAGTCCAAGCTTGTACTTTCATAGCGCGCATGTTCTCAGAAAGCAGCGCCCGGCTCCAGTCATAACCCTTGAGTGCACATAAAAAGTGAGCTGCTTGCGCACTCCAGATCATGAGAAAACAATGAAAAATCATCGAAATCAAAATCCAGCAAGCGCAAGCAGCTCACTTTTTAGAACCCTCCAACCTCAACTCAGGCCTGCTCCAACCCAGGGGCAGCGAGCAAGCGCCGCCGCGCAACGAGGCTGTCGTCCCCCTCCCGAAGAGAGAGGGGGAAGCCGCGCAGCGGCTCAGGGGGTGACTCCGATCAAAACGGCAGCTTGGGCATGCCGCCGCCCATCATGCCTTTCATCCCCTTCATGCCGCCCATCTTCTTCATCATCTTCATCAGACCACCGCCCTTGAACTTCTTCATCATGGTCTGCATCTGCTCGAACTCCTTGAGCAGACGGTTGACTTCCTGCACCTGTACACCGGCACCGTCGGCGATACGCTTCTTGCGCGTAGCCTTGATCAGGGCGGGATGCTTGCGCTCCTTGAGCGTCATGGAGCAGATGATGCCTTCCTTGCGCTTGATCTCGCGCTCGGCCTTGTCCATATCGACCTGACCGGCCTTGCCGGCCAGCTCGGCGGGCAGCTTGTCCATCAGCTGGGACAGGCCGCCCATCTGCTTCATCTGCTGCAGCTGGGCCAGGAAGTCGTTGAGGTCGAAGCCGTCGCCGCTCTTGAGCTTCTCGGCCATCTTCTGCGCGGCTTCCATGTCCACGCCCTTGGTGACCTGCTCGACCAGGGCCACGATGTCGCCCATGCCCAGCACGCGCTGTGCGTGGCGGTCGGCGTCAAAGACTTCCAGGCCGTCGATCTTTTCCGAGACACCGGCAAACTTGATGGGCGCGCCCGTGATCTGGCGCACCGACAGGGCCGCACCGCCGCGCGAGTCACCGTCGAGCTTGGTCAGCACGATACCCGTGAGCGGCAGCGCCTCCTTGAAGGCCTTGGCGGTGTTGATCGCATCCTGACCCTGCATGGCATCGACCACGAACAGGGTTTCGACGGGCTTGAGAGTGGCGTGCAGGTCCTTGATTTCCTGCATCAGCAATTCGTCAATGGCCAGGCGACCTGCCGTGTCCACCAGCAGCACATCGAAGAAATGGCGCTTGGCGTAGTCCAGTGCGGCAATGGCGATATCGCGCGGCTTCTGGTCGGGCGTGGACGGGAACCATTCGGCACCGGCCTGGGCCGTCACGGTCTTGAGCTGCTCGATAGCGGCGGGGCGGTACACGTCACCCGAGACCGTCAGCACCTTCTTCTTGCGCTTTTCAATCAGGTGCTTGGCCAGCTTGGCCGTGGTGGTGGTCTTACCCGCACCCTGCAGACCAGCCATCAGGATGATGGCGGGCGGCTGGGCGTTGAGGTTGATGTCGGCCACGCCCTCGCCCATGGTGGCAGCGAGTTCCTTGTTGACGATGGAGACCAGCACCTGGCCGGGCTGCAGCGAGCTGATGACTTCCTGGCCCAGCGCTTTTTCCTTGACGCGGGCAATGAAGTCGCGCACCACGGGCAGGGCCACGTCGGCTTCCAGCAAGGCCATGCGCACTTCGCGCAGCATGTCCTGAACGTTGGACTCGGTGATGCGGGCCTGGCCACGCATCTCTTTGACGAGGCGCGAGAGTTTATCGGTCAGTGCGGAGGCCATAAGCAAAAAGCATTCGAAAGAGGTGGACAGACAGCGGGCCTTGCTACCGAAAAGACCGGCAAGCAACCCGCTGCAAGAAGCCGCAAGGCTGGTGATGCCCCCATTTTACCCGCTCCCCCCAGCCAGACATCGGGCAGGTGCCATGCCTTGCGCGCCAAGCCGCCGTGAGTGTGCGCCAACACAGCGAGACCCAATGGCTTGGCATGCTGCGAAGCAACGATCCTGCCATTGCACAGCCGTCAGCGCATTCAGCAGCCATCCGTCTGCAGGATTGAGCGCAACAAAAGGCGAGTGACAGCCGGCGGCACTATCATAGAAAGCATGCTTTCCCACCCGCTTACCGCAGCCAGCCCCATTAGCTGGATCCTGGCCATCGCGGCAGCCATTGCCTATGCCCTGCCTGCTCTTGCAACACAACGTCTGCAGGAAAAAGGCGCACGCCGCTGCCTGGGTCTTGCCTGGGCCTTGCATGCGCTGACACTGGGCTGGGGCCTTCTGGGCGAGCTCCCACGCTTTGGCTTTGCCCCGGCGCTGTCCATCACCGCCTGGCTGGTGCTGACGGTCTATGTGGTCGAGCAACAGCTTTATCCACAGCTGCGCTCGCGCTGGCCGCTGTCCATCATGGGCAGCGTGGCCGTTTTGCTGGCCGTGATCTTTCCCGGCACGCCCTTGCATGTCAACGCGTCGGCATGGCTGCCACTGCATCTGGCTCTGGGCATTGCGTCCTACGGCCTGTTTGCCGCAGCCGTCGTGCATGCGGCGCTGATGAGCCATGCCGAGCGGCAGATGCGCCAGGGGGGTGACCATGACAGTGGACTGCCTCTGCTGACGCTGGAACGGCTGACCTTCCGTTTTGTCGGAGCGGGCTTTGTGCTGTTGACCGCCACGCTGGCCGCTGGCTGGCTGTTTGGCGAGCAGCTCTACGGCCGCAGCTGGGTGTGGAACCACAAATCCGTGTTTTCTCTGCTGTCCTGGATCACTTTTGCCGTGCTGCTGTTCGGCCGCAAGCGCTTTGGCTGGCGCGGCCAGAGCGCAGTACGCGTGCTTTATATCGGGGCTGTCCTGCTTCTGCTGGCGTATGTGGGATCGCGCTTTGTCGTGGAAGTCCTGTTGGGGCGCATGGCATGAAGTATTTGCTGGTAATGCTGGTCGTGGCGATTGCCATAGGCATATGGCGCGGCAAACGCCGCGTGCATGGAGCATCTTCCACCTCTGCCAGGCCGTCCACCGCACTCAACAAGCCGCAATCCATGGTGGAGTGTGCATACTGCGGCCTGCACCTGCCCCAGGCAGATGCAGTGACCGATGCCCAGGGTACCCAGGGCCGGTTTTACTGCAGCGCGGAGCATCGCAGCCTGGCCACTCAAGACCCAACCGGCCGTTGACACATGGCAGAGCCCTCCTCCGACTGGCAACACACTCTGATTCCTCTGGAATCGGCCATCAACCGTCAGGCAGATGCCAATCTGAAAGCACCGTTTGTCCGCCTCTGGCAGGCTTTTCTGAGCGGCCGCGTGCTGCTGGCTGTCGCCCTGCTGTTGCTGCAGACCCTGAATCTGCAACTGCAGAAAATCAGCTCTCCCCTGGTCTGGCTGATCTGCATCGTTTATCTGGCGCTGACGCTGATCATGCGCCTGGTGGCGGGACGCAACCTTCCCGCACCAAGCGCAGGCATGCAGTGGCTACCCGTCATCGGCGTGGACCTTGCCGTGATTTTTTTGCTGCAGGTTCTGCAGGCAGGCTCGCTGAACTACACAGCTTTGCTGGCCATTCCGATTCTGATTTCCTCCGCTCTGGGCGGGCTGATGCTGGCCTTTGGCACGACGGCTGCCGTGACGCTTCTGATGCTGGGGTACACCTTCTGGCAGCAGTCTCACGGCTTCAGCGACACCGCCCAGGCCTACTACCAGACGGCATTTTCCTGTGCCGGCTATTTCTGCGTGGCCTATCTCACGCACGAACTGGCCAAGCGCGTGCGGCGCGAGCGGGCTGCAGCGCTCTACAACCAGGTACGCACCAAGACCCAGGAGCAGGTCAACGCCCTGGTCATCAACCATCTCTCGGACGGTGTGCTGGTGGTGGACTCCAGCCTGCAGGTCATGCAAGCCAACCCCGCAGCACTGCGCTTGCTGGGTCTGCCTGAGCTGCATGCGCAGAACTTTTCCCTGCAGACACAGCCCTGGTGGCAGCCCTTGACCGAGGTTGTTCAAACCACTTTCTCCCATGCACGCCCCCTGTCCGTCACCGTTCATCTGCAAGCCAATGAACAGGGCACCACCACGGGCCTGGATGTACGCGCCCGGGTGACCGAGGTCGAGACCTCCTACCTGAACAGCGCCCCCGGTCCGTCTGTCAGTCATTCGCTGTGTGTGATGTTCCTGCACGATCTGCGCGAGATGGAGGCCCAGATGCGCACCGAAAAACTGGCCTCCATGGGACGTATGTCCGCAGCCGTGGCCCATGAAATCCGCAACCCTCTGGCAGCCATCACCCAGGCCAATGCGCTGCTGGCCGAAGACCTGAGCAGCCAGCCCACCCAGCAGCAGCTGTGCCGCATCGTGGGCCAGAACGCAGACAGACTGGCCCGCATTGCCGAAGAGATTCTCAACATTGCCCGCGTGCAACAAGGTAGCGACACCAGCCCCGCACAGACGCTGGCACTGGACACCCAACTGGCCCTCAGCAGCCAGGAGTGGCAAGGCCAGACCTCACCACCTCGCCAACTGTTGCTGCAGCTCAATGCTCCCGCGCGCCATATCGTCTTTGACGAGGAACATCTGCGCCGCGTGCTCATCAACTTGCTGGACAATGCCCAGCGACACCGCAGCAACACCAGCCATCCGGCCAGCCTGCAACTGGTCAGCGGTCATGGCTGCGAGGAGCTGCAGATCCAGTATGCACCGCTGCAGGACAGCAGCTGGTTCATGGTCTGGAGCGACGGTGCACCGCTGGAGGCCAGCGTGCAGCGCCATTTGTTCGAGCCGTTTTTCTCGTCGCAAAGTCGCTCCAGCGGCCTGGGCCTGTATATCTGCCGTGAGCTGTGCCAGCGCTACGGCGCCAGCATCAGCTATCAGCGCCTGACCCGCGACGGCGTCTCTGGCAACGCATTCATCGTCAGCCTGCGCAGCGGCCCTGCCACTGCCACCAACCGCCCCCTGTTTGATTCGATCATGGTGTAAGCCTCGTGAATTCCTTGCCCACATCCCCCACCTTCGCCAGCATCCTGGTCGTGGACGACGAGCCCGATCTGCGTACGCTCTATGAGCTGACCTTGCTGCGCGAAGGCTATCGCGTGGAAACGGCAGGTTCGGTACAGGAAGCGGCGCAGCTGCTGCTGAGCAAGCGCTTTGACGTGATGATCAGCGATATGCGCCTGCCCGACGGCACCGGCATGGAGCTGCTGCTGCAACTGCGCGAGCAGACCCGGCCCGAGCGCTGCATCGTCATGACCGCCTATGGCTCCGCCGAGAACGCAGTCGACGCACTGCGTGCCGGGGCTTTTGATTACCTGACCAAGCCTGTGGATCTGCGCCAGTTCCGCCAGGTGGTCGCCTCTGCCATTCAGGGCATAGGCGCCGTTCCCACTCCCGGCGTCCCCCCCAGCACGGCAACAGATGCGGCAAGCTGTCGGCCATTGCAGGGCGACGCGGCCTTGAAGGCACTGGTCGGCGATTCACCCGCCATGCAAAACGTCAAGCAGCGCATTGCCAAGGTTGCCAAGGGCATGGCACCTGTGCTGGTCCATGGCGAATCGGGCACGGGCAAGGAGCTGGTGGCCCGTGCGCTGCACGCCTGCAGCCAGCGCGCAGACGGCCCCCTGGTTGCCGTCAACTGCGGCGCCATTCCCGAAAATCTGCTCGAAGCCGAATTCTTCGGCGCCCGCAAAGGTTCATACACCGGCGCCACGCAAGACCGGCCCGGCTACTTTCAGGCCGCACAGGGCGGCACATTGTTTCTCGACGAGATCGGTGATCTGCCCCTGGCCATGCAGGCCAAGCTGCTGCGCGCGATACAGGAGCGCAAGATACGCTGCCTGGGCAGCACACAGGAGGAAGCCGTCGATGTGCGCATCGTCAGCGCCACCCACCGCGACCTGGCAGCGCAGGTTCAGGCCGGACAGTTCCGCCAGGACCTGTTCTACCGTCTCAATGTGATCGAGATCGTCCTGCCGGCTCTGCGCGAGCGTCGCGGCGACCTGCCCGATCTCTGCCGTGCGCTGCTGACCAAGCTGGCCCATGAATCCGGTCTGCACACCCCCGAACTCGACGCGACCAGCCTGGGCCAGCTTGCCCAGCTGGAGCTGCCGGGCAATGTTCGCGAGCTGGAAAACGTGCTGCATCGCGCCATTGCGCTGGGCGATGACGGGCCGCTGCGCCTGCCGCAACCCATGGCATCTGGTGATGCTGTTCCCTCGCGCCAAGGTGCTCCGCTGTCAGCAGCATCTGCTCCACTGCCGCCGCAAGCTGCATCGGCGGATACACCCGCCGAGTTGCCCCAGGACCTGCAGGCCTGGCTCGACGAGAAAGAGCGTCATATTCTGGTACAAGCCCTGCAAGACAACGGCTTCAATCGCACCGCTGCCGCCACCCGCCTGGGCATCAGCCTGCGCCAGATTCGCTACCGCATTGAACGCCTGGGCATCGACCTGCCCTCGGAAGGAAACAAGCACCATGGCGACAACGCCTGAACCCTCCGACCACCAGGCGGCATGGCAGGCCGGTTGGTGGCAGTCTGCGCAGCAACTGCCTTCGCCCAATTTCGGTCCACGTCCGCCGGGCGCGGAGATTGACCTGGTGGTCATCCACTCCATCAGCCTGCCCCCGGGTCAATACGGCACAGGCGCCGTTCAGCAGCTGTTCACCAATCAGCTGGACTGGGATGCCCACCCCTATTACCAGAGCATTCGCGGCCTGGAAGTTTCTTCACATTTTTTCATCACCCGCCAAGGCGTGATCTGGCAGTTCGTCAGCTGTGACGATCGTGCCTGGCATGCCGGCGTGAGCCAGTGGCGAGGACGTGATCGCTGCAACGACGACTCCATCGGCATCGAGCTGGAAGGCCTGGAGGGGCTGCACTTTGACGCACCGCAATACCGGGCGCTGCAACAACTGTGCGAGGCCATTGCCGCGCAATACCCGGTGCACTACATCGCCGGACACGAGCACATAGCACCTGGGCGCAAGCAGGACCCCGGCCCTGGATTTGACTGGCACAGGCTGCAGCGACAGCTGGGGGGCGCGGCTAGCACCCGGGCCTGGGAGCTTCCTTCGCCTGCGGTCTGAGATTTTCATAGCATTCTCCGCAAGCGAGTTGGCAGCTTCAGAGCAACTTCCTCCTTAAGTCATTTGCAGACGGGCGTCAGAAGCTCATCTTTTGAGAGCTGCATGACTGCCGTCTCATTGCCCAAGCTTCGTACTCTCCTGTCAATGACGCACCTGCAGCAACTGTCGCCTGCATCAAACACGCAATTTTTTTACATATTTCCCGTGCGGAAATCAGCTGCTGCGCAACCCCGCCACAGGCCTTTATTCATGCGGGATGAAGTCATTTTCAAAGCTGTCAAGCGGCTGAGGAAATGTCCGTTTCAGTAGTTTCATCAGGTCAGTCAGATTGAAGAGCGATACACTACCGGTAGTGTTTTAGAGCGCCCCAGACCCCACATATAGTGTTTACAAGTTGTGCACACCCTGTGCAAACTGTGTGCAAACCCGGCGCCGAATCGTTTGTTTGCTGGCCTGCTTAGTGTGCAGGCCTTTGTCTGCCTATCCACATTTGAATCAGAGGAAACTTATGCAAGAAGCGTTGAACCCACTGTCTTCTGCCGCGCCCGACAGCGCAGCCAATTCTTCCTCCCAATCCGACAGCTACCAGGTCATCCGCCGCAGCGGTGATGTGGTTTCCTTCGCCCCTCAGAAAATCGCCGTGGCCCTGACCAAGGCGTTTCTGGCCGTGCGTGGCGCACAAGGTGCCGCCTCCGCCAGCGTGCGCGATACCGTCAACGAATTGACCGAAGGCGTGGTTCGCGCCCTGCAGCGCTCGCGTCCCGACGGCGGGACCTTCCACATCGAAGACATCCAGGACCAGGTTGAACTGGGCCTGATGCGCGGCGGTCACCAGGATGTGGCCCGTGCCTATGTGCTGTACCGCGAGGCCCGCAACCAGGAACGTGCCGAGCAGAAGAAAGTGGCCGTGGCGGCCGCCGCAGCAGCGGCTGCCAAGCCCGCCCTGCAGGTGACCGACAACGGCCAGCGCGTGCCCCTGGACCAGGAGCGCCTGCAGTCGCTGATCGCATCGGCTTGCCGCAACCTGAATGCCGATATCCAGCCCGCCCCCATCGTGGCCGAGACGCTGCGCAATCTGTATGACGGCGTGCCTATCGAAGAAGTGTTCAAGGCATCCATCCTGGCGGCCCGCACGCTGATCGAAAAAGATCCCGACTACACCTATGTCACGGCCCGCCTGCTGCTGCACACCATCGTGCGCGAAGTCATGGGCCGCGATGTGGCGCCTGCCGACATGCAGACCGCCTATACCGAATACTTCCCCGGCTTCATCCAGAAGGGCGTGGACAACGAGCTGCTCAACCCCGAGCTGCTGAACTACGACCTGCCCCGTCTGGCTGCAGCCCTCAAGGCCGAGCGCGACCAGCAGTTCGACTACCTGGGTCTGCAGACCCTGTACGACCGCTACTTCCTGCATGTGCGCAAGACACGCATCGAGTTGCCCCAGTCCTTCTTCATGCGCGTGGCCATGGGCCTGGCACTGAACGAGCAGGACCGCAACGCCCGTGCCATCGAGTTCTACGAGCTGCTGTCGTCCTTCGACTTCATGTCGTCCACTCCCACGCTGTTCAACAGCGGCACGCTGCGCTCGCAGCTGTCGTCCTGCTACCTGACCACCGTGCCCGACGACCTGGACGGCATCTACGAATCCATCAAGGAAAACGCTCTGCTGTCCAAGTTTGCTGGCGGCCTGGGCAATGACTGGACCCGTGTGCGTGCCCTGGGCTCGCGCATCAAGGGCACGAACGGCGAATCGCAAGGCGTGGTTCCCTTCCTCAAGGTCGTCAACGACACGGCCGTCGCCGTGAACCAGGGCGGCAAGCGCAAGGGCGCGGTCTGCACCTATCTGGAATCCTGGCACCTGGACATCGAAGAATTCCTGGAGCTGCGCAAGAACACCGGCGACGACCGCCGCCGCACCCATGACATGAACACGGCCAACTGGATTCCAGACCTGTTCATGAAGCGTGTGATGGAAAAGGGTGACTGGACCCTGTTCTCGCCCGCCGACACACCTGACCTGCACGATCTGTTCGGCGAAGCCTTCGAGAAGGCCTACACCGCTTACGAAACCAAGGCCGACAAGGGTGAGCTCAAGCTGTTCAAGCGCGTGCCTGCCGTGGATCTGTGGCGCAAGATGCTCTCGATGCTGTTCGAGACCGGCCACCCCTGGATCACCTTCAAGGACCCTTGCAACATTCGCTCGCCCCAGCAACATGTGGGTGTGGTGCACTCTTCCAATCTGTGCACCGAGATCACGCTCAACACCAGCGACACCGAAACCGCCGTCTGCAACCTGGGCTCGGTCAACCTGTCGCGCCACATCAAGGATGGCCAGATTGATCACGACAAGCTGCGCAAGACCGTGAACACGGCCATGCGCATGCTGGACAACGTGATCGACATCAACTACTACGCCGTGCAAAAGGCCAAGGACTCCAATCTGCGCCACCGCCCTGTGGGCATGGGCCTGATGGGCTTCCAGGACGCGCTGTATGAAATGCGCACCGCCTACGCCAGCCAGGGCGCCGTGGAATTCGCCGACGAATCCATGGAAGCCATCTGCTACTACGCCTACTGGGCTTCGACCGAGCTGGCCAAGGAACGCGGCACCTACTCCACCTTCAAGGGCTCTCTGTGGGACCAGGGCATCCTGCCCCCCGACACCCTGAAGCTGCTGGAAAAGGCCCGCGGCGGTTATGTGGAAGTGGATCGCTCCGCCAAGCTGGACTGGGATGCCCTGCGCGCCAAGATCGCCAAGGACGGCATGCGCAACTCCAACTGCGTGGCCATCGCCCCCACCGCCACCATCTCCAACATCGTGGGCGTGGATGCTTCGATCGAGCCCTCGTTCGGCAACCTGTCCGTGAAGTCCAACCTGTCTGGCGAGTTCACCGTCATCAACCAGTACCTGGTGCGTGACCTCAAGCGCCTGGGCCTGTGGGACGATGTGATGGTCATGGACCTCAAGCACTTCGACGGCTCGCTGCGTGCCATCGACCGCGTGCCGCAAGAGATCAAGAATCTCTACGCCACTGCGTTCGAAGTCTCGCCCGAATGGCTGGTGGAAGCCGCCTCGCGCCGCCAGAAGTGGATCGACCAGGCTCAGAGCCTGAACATCTACATGGCTGGTGCATCGGGCAAGAAGCTGCACGACACCTACATGCTGGCCTGGGTTCGCGGCCTCAAGACCACCTACTACCTGCGCACTACCAGCGCGACCAACATCGAGAAGTCCACCGTGCAAAGCCGTGTGCTGAACGCCGTGTCCTCCGGTGCCCCTGCCGCTTCGACAGCACCTGCAGCCAAGCCTGCAATGAGCGCACTGGAAGCCGCTGCCGCCGCTGCCCGTGTCCAGGCACCGGCGACGGACATCAAGTTCTGCGCGATCGACGACCCTGGTTGCGAGGCATGTCAATAACCCCCTGAGCGGCTGCGCCGCTTCCCCCTGAGGGGGACGGCGCCCCTGGACTGGGGCGCGCCGGTTTTGAACCGCCGTTCACACCATTAGATGAATCAGAAGGCTGGATGTTTTTCAATGCACCCAGCTTTTCCCTTAAAGGAATAACTCATGCTGAGCTTTGACGACGACACCTTTGCTCCTTCTACAACCAACGCAGAAGCTGGTGCATCCACCAGCACCCACAAGCGCGTGAATGCCGCTGACAAGCGCATCATCAACGCCAAGACCGACGTGAACCAGCTGGTTCCCTTCAAGTACAAGTGGGCCTGGGAAAAGTATCTGGCTACCTGCGCCAACCACTGGATGCCGCAGGAAGTGAACATGACTCGCGACATCGCTCTGTGGAAGGACCCCAACGGCCTGACCGAAGACGAGCGCCGTATCGTCAAGCGCAATCTGGGCTTCTTCGTGACAGCCGACTCGCTGGCCGCCAACAACATCGTGCTGGGCACCTACCGCCACATCACGGCGCCCGAATGCCGCCAGTTCCTGCTGCGCCAGGCTTTCGAGGAAGCCATCCACACCCACGCCTACCAGTACATCGTGGAGTCGCTGGGTCTCGATGAATCGGAAATCTTCAACGCCTATAACGAAGTCCAATCCATCCGCGACAAGGATGAGTTCCTGATCCCCTTCATCGAAGCGATCATGGACCCCAACTTCAAGACAGGCACGCACGAAACCGACCAGACACTGCTCAAGTCGCTGATCGTTTTTGCCTGCCTGATGGAAGGTCTGTTCTTCTACGTGGGCTTCACGCAGATCTTGGCACTGGGCCGCCAGAACAAGATGACAGGCGCGGCCGAGCAGTACCAGTACATCCTGCGCGACGAGTCCATGCACTGCAACTTCGGCATCGACCTGATCAACCAGCTCAAGCTCGAAAATCCGGGTCTGTGGACAGCCGAGTTCAAGCAGGAAATCACCGCTCTGTTCCAGAAGGCCGTGGAACTCGAATACCGCTATGCCGAAGACACCATGCCACGCGGCGTGCTGGGCATGAATGCATCGATGTTCAAGGGCTACCTGCGCTACATCGCCAACCGTCGCGCAACTCAGATCGGCCTGGAAGAGCTGTTCCCTGGCGAAGAAAATCCCTTCCCATGGATGAGCGAAATGATCGATTTGAAGAAAGAACGTAACTTCTTTGAGACACGAGTGATCGAGTATCAGACCGGAGGCGCACTTTCTTGGGATTAATTGCTTCTAAGCAGGCACAATGCGAGTCATGACTTGCTTCACTTCATTGCTACAAAAAACTGAGATTTTGGCGTGAAGCAAATTTGTGTTCCTAGCGATGCGTAACTCCACATCGCTTTGAATCGTCCGGCAATGCAAAGTGCCGGGCGTCTTATGCAAATCAACGAAGGAGAAAATGATGGCAACTGCGAAGAAGACGGCCGCCAAGGCCACAACCGAGAAAAAAACACCTGCCAAAAAGGCGGCCGCGCCCAAGGCTGAAGCTGTGAAGAAAGCAGCGACAGCCAAGACCGCAACCCCCAAGGCAGCAGCTCCTGCAAAGGCTGCACCCAAGAAGGCTGCAACTGCTGCCAAGGCTGCTCCCGCCAAGAAGGCTGCAACTGCTGCCAAGGCTGCTCCTGCCAAGAAGGCTGCAACTGCTGCCAAGGCCGCTCCCGCCAAGAAGGCTGCAACTGCTGCCAAGGCTGCTCCTGCCAAGAAGGCTGCAACTGCTGCCAAGGCTGCTCCTGCCAAGAAGGCTGCAACTGCTGCCAAGGCTGCTCCTGCCAAGAAGGCTGCAACTGCTGCCAAGGCCGCTCCCGCCAAGAAGGCTACAACTGCTGCCAAGGCCGCTCCCGCCAAGAAGGCTGCAACTGCTGCCAAGGCCGCTCCCGCCAAGAAGGCTGCAACTGCTGCCAAGGCCGCTCCTGCCAAGAAGGCTGCAACTGCTGCCAAGGCCGCTCCCGCCAAGAAGGCTGCAACTGCTGCCAAGGCTGCTCCTGCCAAGAAGGCTGCAACTGCTGCCAAGGCTGCTCCCGCCAAGAAGGCTGCAACTGCTGCCAAGGCTGCTCCCGCCAAGAAGGCTGCAACTGCTGCCAAGGCTGCTCCCGCCAAGAAGGCTGCAACTGCTGCCAAAGCGGCTCCCGTCAAGGCTGCAGCTCCCAAGAAGGCAGCCAGCAAGAAGGCTGCAGCTCCTGCACCAGCCGCTGTTGAAGCTGCCGCACCTGTCGCGCAAACTCGCCTGGCACCTCAAGCTGCCTGGCCCTTCCCTACTGGCAACAAGCCCTGAGCGATCTACTGATCAACTCGCTATAAAAAAGCCCGATCTCTCCACCGAGAGATCGGGCTTTTTTCTGCTGCGCCTTGAGAACGTGTTGACGATCTCTATGTCGCGTTGCAGTGCAATCGGAGTGAACTCGAAGCGAGTGGCTCGCCGCTTGCACCAGGGTGCAAGCGGATTGGCATCAAGACTGGAAGTCCAGCTGATAGTTCTGCGGGCCACGGTGCGCAATCTTCAGCGCGCCCATGCGGTTGCCCAACTCTGCGCAGCGCACCAGATCCCAGCCACGCTCCAGGCCAAACAGGAAAGCGCCGCGCCATGCATCGCCGCAACCCGTGGGGTCCACCACGGCAGCCGGCTTGACAGCTGCAACCAGCGTCTTCCTGCCTTGCTCCCAGACTTCGCAGCCCTCGGCCCCCAGTGTCACGATCAGGCCACGCACCTGCTGCGAGATCTGCTCAAAACTCAGACCTGTACGCTCGCTGAGCATCTTGCCTTCGTAGTCGTTCACAGCCACCCAGTCGGCCTGCGCAATAAATTCCTTGAGCTCGTCGCCGTTGAACATGGGCAGACCTTGGCCAGGATCGAACACAAAGGGAATGCCTGCAGCCTTGAACTGGGCAGCGTGATCGATCATGGCCTGACGGCCATCGGGAGCCACGATACCGACCTTGATCTCGGCAGCCATATCGGCCGTGATCTGATTTTCGTGCGCCTGCATCATGGCACCGGGGTGGAAGGCCGTGATCTGGTTGTTGTCACGATCGGTCATGATCATGCACTGGGCCGTGTGCGTGCTCTGCAGCTGTCCCACATGGCGAGTCTCAATGCCCAGCTCCTTGAAGCGCTGCACATAGTCGGCACCATCGCTGCCCACCATGGCCATGGGCTGTGCGTCGCCACCCAGCAGTTTCAGGCTGTAGGCGATATTGCCGGCACAGCCACCAAAGTCACGGCGCAGCGTGGGCACCAGAAATGACACGTTGAGGATGTGCAGCTGGTCGGGCAGGATCTGGTCCGCAAAACGACCATCGAAGGTCATGATGTTGTCAAACGCCAGCGATCCGCAGATCAAAGCAGCCATGGTTGTTCTCTTTCTATGAGGGATTAAGGGTAGAAGACCAGAGCCCGGTAACCGGCCACAGGTGCTGACAAATCCTGCACCCGCACTGGCACATTCACACTCCACTCCTGGCGGGGCTGCAGTTGCTGCGGAGCGCCCAGCGACTTGAGATCCACAACACGCCGCAACAAGGGCTTGTCCTGCGCATCCGTGAGCGTCAGCTCTGCCACGGGCATGGCCACCGGCGTATCGGAGCGGTTTTCAAGTGTCAGACTCCACTGATATTGATAGGCATCGGCCAGCTGCTTGAAACCCGAGCCGCTGATCACCACATCGCCAATCTCGCGCCGGGCATGCAGTTCGCAACCTGCCGCCTGGCAGGCCTTGGCCAGCACCGGAGCCAGGGCGGGATACTCAGCCGCCAGCACATCGCGCTGCTGCCATGCATACTGCGCCGCCATGCCCCCAGCGGCCAGCACACTGCCCAGCACCAGCGCCACACGCATGCCACGGGAATGCCAGAAGGCTTGGCGTCGGGCCTGCCGTACAAAGCCAGGCTCATCCAGAGCTGCGCAGGAGTCCGTGGCAGCAGCTTCATCGTCTGCCGAATGGGCGACATCGACCTCACGCCGCACCTGATCCACATCGGATGACAGCGGTGTGGAAACTGCCCCCGCATAGGCATCTGAATCAGGAAAAGCAGCCAGCTCTGGCGCGAACTCCGGATCCGCATCGATTGAAGCCTCAACAGGCTTGTCTGCCTCCTGAGGCACTTGCTCAGGTTCCATGAGCACAGAAACTTCAGTGGCTTCAACTTCCTCAGGCTCGGCCAACAAAGGCTTGGCATGGTCGATAAACGATGACTCAGGCGGCTCCGCCCCAGGCTCTGCAGCCACGGGCTCGGGCTCTGATGGCAGATCTGCGGAAGCCGGCGGCGTTGCAGCCCCCTCAGCCAGTGCAGAGGGCTTCAAGTCAAAATGGTCCTCAGACCTTTCCTGACTTGCGCCATCAGCTCCCAGAGAAGGAGCATCCAGTTCCTCGGACTGAGCATGCGCCGGAAGCTTGGATGCTTCGATGGCCTGTGCCTGCTCCACGGCCGACTGAAGCACCTCGTCCGGTACGGACTGCAAATCCTCGGAGGCGTCGAACACGCTCTGGCACATCCCACAGCGCACCCAGCCCTGCGAAATACGCAGCTGGTCTGCAACCACTTTGAAGCGGGTTCCACAAGAGGGGCAACGGGTGACTTGGCTCATCGGTTTGCAATTGTAGGCAGGCGCGCGGGTTCGCCGGAAATCGGGCGGCGAACCCACATACGACTAGCTCACGCGTGGCGTGATCAGGCCACGCGCTGTGCCGTCATCAAAATCCAGCCGTCCTCGCTGTCGGCAACTTCCAGCTTGACGTAAGGCGCATAAGCCTCTTTCAGCTCATCGGCCTGGCGTTCCAGAATACCGGCCAGCACCAGATTGCCACCGGCCTGTACACGACCGCACAGCAGCGGAGCCAGTACCTTGAGCGGCGTTGCCAGAATATTGGCCAGCACGGTCTGGTACTCGCCGCCTGCCGCCTCGGGCAGACCTGCCTTGACTTCCACATGGTTGGCACTGGTGTTGTAGTTGGTGGACTCCACTGCTGCGGGATCGATATCCACGGCATCAATGTCGGATGCCCCAAACTTGGCAGCGCCAATGGCCAAAATGCCCGAGCCGCAGCCATAGTCCAGCGTACGGCCCAGCGAGCCCTTGGGCTGACGTGCAATCCAACGCAGGCACATGCGTGTCGTGGGATGCGTGCCGGTGCCAAAGGCCAGACCAGGGTCGAGGCGGATGCTGACCTTGGCTTGTTCGGGCAGCTCATGCCAGGTAGGCACGATCCAGAACTCGGGTGTGATTTCCACGGGCTCGAATTGTGATTGCGTCAGACGCACCCAGTCCTGCTCAGGCACAGGCTTGACCGCCAGAATCCGGCAGCCCTCAAAGAAGTCCTGAGGTAACAGCAGATCGCGCGCTTCGGTGGCTGCGGCTTCATCGGGGTACAGAGCGATCACGCGGCTGCGCTGCCAGCCCTCTTTGGGGGCAGGCATGCCGGGTTCGCCAAACAACGCCTGCTCGGCATCAGTCTGTGCGTCGGCATCTTCCACAGACACGCTCAGCGCGTCGAGGGCATCGAGCGCATCGCTAATCGTCTCGACCCGGTCCTCCGGGCACAACAGGCTCAGCTCGTACATGGCCAATCCTTTCTTGGGCCAGCCGCTGCGCACGGATGTGCAGCGGCTGACCGTTTATTCCTGAAAAACGAAAATGCTGGCCTCCGTTGCCAGAGGCCAGCATGAGAAGTCAAAGCGGCAAATGCCAGCTCATCGCTTGGTGGGATTGCGGCGTGTCAGCCACTCTTCCAAGTAGTGAATATTGGTACCGCCTTCGAGGAACTTCGCGTCCACCATCAAATCCTGGTGCAGCGGAATATTCGTGTTGATGCCTTCAACCACGGTCTCCAGCAGGGCGGTACGCATGCGGGCAATCGCCTGCTCACGTGTGTCGCCATACGTGATGACCTTGCCGATCATCGAGTCGTAATTGGGCGGCACAAAGTAGTTGTTGTACACATGCGAGTCCACACGCACGCCAGGGCCACCGGGGGCATGCCACATGGTGATGCGGCCAGGCGAAGGCGTGAACTTGTAAGGATCTTCCGCGTTCACGCGGCATTCAATGGCATGGCCCTTGAACTCGATCTGACGCTGGGTGAAAGGCAGCTTTTCGCCAGCAGCCACCATGATCTGGGTGCGCACAATGTCCACACCAGTGATCAATTCGGAGATCGGGTGCTCCACCTGCACGCGGGTGTTCATTTCGATGAAGTAGAACTCGCCGTTCTCATACAGAAACTCGAAGGTACCCGCACCGCGATAGCCGATCTTCTTGCAAGCGGCCACGCAACGATCACCGATGCGCTCGATCAGCTTGCGGGGGATGCCGGGAGCCGGGGCTTCCTCGATCACCTTCTGGTGGCGGCGCTGCATGGAGCAGTCACGCTCACCCAGGTAGACGGCGTTCTTGAAGGTATCGGCAATCACCTGAATTTCCACGTGACGTGGATTTTGCAGGTACTTTTCCATATAGACCGCAGGATTGCCAAACGCGGCAGCTGCCTCGGCCTTGGTCATCTGCACGGCATTGATCAGTGCTGCTTCGGTATGCACCACACGCATGCCGCGGCCACCGCCACCGCCCGAAGCCTTGATGATCACGGGATAGCCAATGGTCTTGGCAATGCGCTTGATCAGCGCAGGATCGTCGGGCAGCTCGCCGTCCGAACCCGGCACGCAGGGCACGCCAGCCTTGATCATGGCCTGCTTGGCAGACACCTTGTCACCCATGATTCGGATGTTTTCGGGAGTCGGGCCAATGAAGGTGAAACCGCTCTTTTCCACGCGTTCGGCAAAGTCGGCGTTCTCCGCCAAAAAGCCGTAACCGGGGTGGATGGCTTCCGCATCCGTCACCTCGGCGGCCGAGATGAGGGCCGGCATGTTGAGGTAGGACAGCGGAGATGGAGCCGGGCCGATACAAACGGCTTCGTCGGCCAGCTTGACATACTTGGCATCGCGGTCGGCTTCGGAATACACCATCACCGCCTTGATACCCAGCTCACGGCAAGCGCGCTGGATGCGCAGGGCGATCTCGCCCCGATTGGCAACCAAAATTTTCTTAAACATGAAGTTCCTCGCAGCTTGGTGCCTACGCCTCAGCGCAGGCCACTGCCAATGACCCAGTCGCGCAGCCAGTGGCTTGCGCACCTCGGCGCTGCAATGCGAGCCGCATGCAACGCCTCATGATCTATCACTCGATCACGAACAGAGGCTGGCCGTATTCCACAGCCTGGCCGTTTTCGCCCAGAACGCGAACAATGGTGCCGCTCTTGTCGGCTTCGATCTCGTTGAGAATCTTCATGGCTTCAACGATGCAGATGGTCTCGCCTTCCTTGACTTGGCTGCCCACATCCACAAAAGGCTTTGCGCCTGGGCTGGAAGCACGGTAGAAAGTACCGACCATGGGCGACTTGACCACATGGCCGTCGATAGCTGCAGCAGCCGGTGCAGCAGCAGTGGCTGCGGCGGCCACCGGAGCAGCGGCCACGGGAGCAGCCATCACAGGAGCTGCCTGCACGGGAGCAGCGACGAACTGCTGCACCACACCTTCGCTCTTGACGATACGGACCTTGCCCTCTGCTTCGGTGATCTCCAGTTCCGAAACATTCGATTCGGACACGAGATCAATAAGGGTCTTGAGTTTTCGCAAATCCATGGGAGCTCCAGCGACGTAATTCTAAACAGGGCGCGAATTTACCTCAAATTCGCCCTTCTGCGTGCATTGGTGCATATTTTTCAATAACGTCACCATGGAATTCAGTTACCTACACTTTTCTGACGACAACAGCAAGGCTCATTCGCTCTACTTGCTCCAATTCGCCAGATCTTCGCTGGAAAGCTCGCCTATTTTACGCTGCCGCACCTGCCCCTTGGCATCGAAAAGCACCGAAAAAGGCAGTCCCCCTTGAAGGTTACCCAGGGCCCGTGATAGGCCTAATCCCCCTTGCATCGCCAGGGCAACTGGAAATTGCACGGGTTGGCGCTGCAAAAAGCGCAGCACGGCTTCCGGCTTGTCCACCGCCAGCCCCACGACTTGAATGCCACCCGCGCCTTGCTTGCCCGCAAATTCACTGAGCATGGGCAGTTCCTTGACACAAGGGGGGCACCATGTGGCCCAGAAGTTGACCAACAGAGGCTTGCCCTTGAGGTCAGCCATGGCAAAAGGCTGTCCGTCGGGAGTTGTGAATACTTGACTCCAAAGCTGCGCCTCGGCACCTGGCCCCATGGCCTGGGGCTGGCTGCGCCACCAGGCAACACCAGCACCCGCTGCTGCCGCTGCAGCCGCCACAACTCCAGTCAGCCACAGCCGACGCGAGCCGCCTTTGGACTTGCCATCAGCGCCTGGTAACTCAGTCATCATTTCCCTCCAGCAATTTGCGCAGCGCCTTGACGTCGCCGCGCGGGCTGCGCCCGCCGGAGTCGGGCTTCATCGCTCCACGCATATCGTCATGGTCATAAATCATCAGATGCACGCCCACGGTTTCATGGAGTGGTTTACACAGCGCATGGATGGATAACGCCTCTACAGGCTTGCCCTGGAAACCCGTCACCGTACTGGGCTCGTACTGCACATGGTTGTTGATCAGCGCAATCTCGGCGGACTTTGGGTCATCGCAAAACAATTGCAGATAAACGTCCGACAAACGCGTAGCGGTACCACGCCATACCGCACCCGCCAGATAAGGGCGAAACTCCTGCAACCTGTCCATCCATACCAGTGCAAGTTCGCGCAAGGCCCGCAGCTCCTGCGGTTGGGTCTCGCCGCAGAACAGTTCTATATATTCACGAACAGCTTCCTCCAGCTGGTCGTTGTCTGGCAACGCGGTACGACCGGGCAGGCCCAGTTGCCTCACGGCACGCTGCTTGGCGGGGCCCCACTCCAGCCCCTCCTCCACCACCATGCGGGCCGCCGTCTGGGCAATTTCAGCAGTCACATTATCCAAACTCATAGCGCACTTCCGTTGGGCCGACGCAGTATGCGTCACGGGCCGAGCAGCCATTGTGACCCAGATGGCTACAGGTCTTTTTCCCATTCCGCACAGGTCAAGAGGGCAGATTGCATTTTTTCATAGCTGCTACCGCCGATAAGGCCTCAGCTGTCACCTCATAACATCTTGAAAATATTGCCAAACAAGCGCACACAGCTATCAATTTGATAAGAAAGGTTACCACCAGTGCCACGCCAGCCCACGGCTTGCTTCCAGGTCATGCCCGCAACCGTAGAATCCCCGGCCATGCACATACATATTCTGGGCATTTGCGGCACCTTCATGGGAGGTCTGGCCGCCTTGGCACGTGAAGCCGGCCACAAGGTCACGGGTTGCGATGCGGGCGTTTACCCGCCGATGAGCGATCAGTTGCGTCAACTGGGCATAGAGCTGATTGAGGGCTACGGCGCCGATCAGATCACCCTCCAGCCTGATATGTATGTGATCGGCAACGTGGTCAGCCGCAAGCGCTTGCCTGACGGATCTCCCAAATTCCCCTTGATGGAAGCCATTCTGGACACGGGTGCCGCCTACACCAGCGGCCCGCAGTGGCTGGCCGAGCATGTGCTGCGCGGCCGCCATGTGCTGGCCGTCGCTGGCACGCATGGCAAGACCACGACCACCTCCATGCTGACTTGGGTACTGGAATGCGCGGGCCTGAAGCCCGGCTTTCTCGTTGGTGGCGTGCCACTGGACTTTGGCGTCTCCGCCCGCCTCGGCGCGGCCAAGCGCCCCACCCACGGCCCCGGCCCGGTGGGCGATGAGCCGGTGTTTGTGATCGAAGCCGATGAATACGATACCGCTTTCTTCGACAAGCGCAGCAAGTTCGTGCACTATCGCCCCCGCACGGCCGTGCTCAACAACCTTGAATTCGATCACGCCGACATCTTTGATGATCTGGCCGCCATCGAGCGCCAGTTTCACCACCTGATTCGTACCGTGCCTTCGACTGGGCGTGTCGTCACCAATGGACTGGAAGAAAGCCTGACCCGCGTGCTGAACCAAGGCTGCTGGAGCGAGGTGCGCAACTTCGGCTCCGCCGTCAGCGACTTCAGCGCCGAAGGCGACCCCAGCGACTTTGCTGTGCTGCATCACGGCAAAAAAATCGGTCAACTGACCTGGTCTCTGACCGGCGTGCACAGCCAGCTCAACGCCCTGGCCGCCATTGCGGCCGCCGACCATCTGGGCGTGAGTGCCGAAGTGGCCTGCGAAGCCCTGTCCCGTTTTCAAAATGTGAAGCGCCGCATGGAGCTGCGCGGCACCGTGAACGGCATCGAGGTCTACGACGACTTTGCCCACCACCCCACGGCCATCCGCACCACACTGGACGGTCTGCGCCGCAAAATAGGTCCGAACGCCCGCATCCTGGCCGTCTTCGAGCCACGCAGCAACACCATGAAACTGGGCACCATGAAAAGCCAGCTGCCCTGGTCGCTGGAAAGCGCTGACCTCTCCTTCTGCCACACCGCAGGCCTGGACTGGGATGCAGCCGAAGCCCTGCAGCCCATGGGCGAGCACGCCAAGGTGGCCGACAACATCGACACCCTGATTGCCCAGGTCACTGCGGCAGCCCGGCCTGGCGACACCATCGTCTGCATGAGCAACGGCGGCTTTGGCGGCATACACGCCAAACTGCTTGAGACCCTGAAATAAGAAATGCCCGCATCAGCGGGCATTTCTTCGAAAAAACACATCCTATATCAGGGCACCGAGCAAGAGCCGCCTCGCGGCGAAGGTACCGTCCCCCTCCCCTAGCGCGCAGCGCGTAGAGAGAGAGAGAGAGAGAGAGAGAGAGAGGGGGGGAAGCCGCAAAGCGGCTCAGGAGGGTGTCAATAACTAATCGACATTGCCGGCACATCCACCCGAATCAGCGGTTTGGACAGCACGGCCTGGGCTGCTACTGCATAAGTGTTGCGCCAATCTTCACTGTCAAACAGCTCGGGACGGTTCCGAGCCTCGCGCGCGACAACGACCAGCTTGTCGGCCAGCAGCACCTTGCCAGTGGCACGCAGAGGCTCACAATCCAAAGAGACAAACTGCTGGTCCAGCCAGCGGCGACCTTCATCCGAGCTCACGGGTGTCAATGCCTGGGTATCCACCCGGTATTCATGGTCATCATCCAAAATCACAATTACTTCACTACGCATAGATCTCCTCTCACTCCCTGGCGCATCTGGCGCCAGTCGTTGTCATGACCACAGCTTAATGGCGGCCGCATGGACTGAAGACGCTGCAAGCTGACTGCATGCGCACTGCCTTGATCGCAATACTGGGCATGATCGACTCACTAGACATCACAGCGGTTACAGAAAAATAGTCAATCAAAGGGCAGGAAGCCATCAATATTCATAGCACCCCTCACATGATTGATAACAATATATGGGCAAGCCCATGTATTTCAAGTGCTGTCGAAGAGAAGTAACTCCCTTGTTATCCGGAGAAGGCTCCGGACTTGAAATCTGCGCGAGAGGGCTTACATACTGAGCAGCATATTTGTGCCAAGCACAGTCAAGCCTCGGAGCCCATCACCATGACCACCTCAAACATCCACAACGAACTGCGCGAGCATCTGCGGCAACTGCAAGCCGAGCTGCAGCTGCAAAAGCTGTGGTCATCCGTGGCGCCTGACCCCAAGGCGCTGGAGTCAACCGTCCCTTTCATGTATGACACGCTCAAGATCCATGAGTGGCTGCAGTGGGTCTACATCCCGCGCCTGCATGCGCTGATCGATGCCAATGGCGTTCTACCGCATCAAAGCCATGTATTCCCCCTGGCCGAGCATGAGTGGGAAAAGCGTACCGACTTTGACAAGCAGCATCTGCTGCGCCTGATCAACCGTATTGATGCCACGCTCAACGGCTGTGCGATGACGCCGGACCTGCCGTCAGAATCCCAGAGCTGAGTCTCTTCCAGGAGCAGGCACCATAAAAACAGGCCACGGAGCAAATTGTTCCGTGGCCTGTTTCATTCATACTGCCCGCGTTCAGGCAGCGACTGCCGCTTCCTTCTTGCTGGCAGCTGCCGTTTCACGACGCTGCAGCACGGCCTGCGACAACTCCTCCAGCGTTGCCAGGGAATCATCCCAACCCAGGCAGGCGTCGGTAATGCTCTGACCATAGGTCAGATTGCAGACCTCGTCCTTGCCGGGAGTGAACTTCTGGGCTCCGCCTACAAGGTGGCCTTCGATCATCACGCCGAACACGCTGTTGGAGCCACCGGCGATCTGGCCCGCGATATCGCGCGCAACATCCTTCTGGCGCTCATGCTGCTTGTTGCTGTTGGCATGGCTGCAGTCCACCATCAGCGAAGGCGTCAGACCTGCAGCCTCCAGGTCCTTGCAGGCTGCCGCTACATGTTCGGCGTCATAGTTGGGGGTCTTGCCGCCACGCAGAATCACGTGGCAATCCTGATTGCCGCCCGTGTGCACGATGGCGACCTGACCATTCTTGTGCACCGACAGGAAGTGATGGCCACGGCTGGCCGACTGGATGGCGTCGGTCGCAATGCGGATATTGCCGTCCGTGCCGTTCTTGAAACCAATCGGCGCCGAGATGCCCGAAGCCAGCTCGCGGTGTACCTGGCTTTCAGTCGTACGGGCACCGATCGCACCCCAGCTGATCAGGTCACCGATGTACTGAGGCGAGATCACGTCCAGGAACTCGCTGGCAGCCGGCACACCCAGACGATTGATATCGATCAGCAGCTGGCGCGCAATGCGCAGACCTTCGTCGATGCGATAGCTCTGGTCCAGGTAGGGGTCGTTGATCAGTCCCTTCCAGCCCACGGTGGTGCGGGGCTTTTCGAAGTAGACGCGCATCACCACTTCCAGCGTGTCCTTGTACTGCTCTCGCACCACGGCCAGACGGCGGGCGTAATCCAGAGCTGCAGCCGGATCGTGAATCGAGCAAGGACCGACGATGACCAGCAGGCGGTCATCTTGCGCCTGCATGATGTTGTGAATGCTGCGACGGGTATCGCCGATCAGAGTCTCGACGGCCGTGCCGCGAATCGGGAAGAAGCGAATGAGGTGCTCTGGAGGGGGTAACACTGTGATGTCCTTGATACGTGCGTCGTCGGTCTGGCCTGTCTTGGGAGAACCGGTGCGATACCAGGAATCGGTGGAGGAAGTGTTCAGAGCAGTCATGGCAATCTTTCGTGAGGTGTTGGATCGTGAAAACCGGGGGTGCTGAAACGTAGGGATGAAAAAAAACCGCCGGGCTTTGCAGCTTCGGCGGTTCTTTGGGAGGTGTTTGCAGGGTGCGCGCTCTTACCTCTCAGCCGCCGGGGGCGAGAACCAAAAGTAAAAGAAATAGGCGCGTTGCGTTTGCATGTCTTTCAATGTAGCACAGCTCTTTTGCATTGCAACATCTGCAGCCGGCGCAACAGTTCTGCCCGGAACAGGTTTCCCCTCTGATACGGGGCATTTTTCATAATTTTTTGAACGCATGTTTTTTGCGTTTTTATTTATTTTTCAGAATTTTATTGATATTAATTTTCATTAAATCCCATTTAATGCGATTTTTCAGCGAATCAACAATATTCACGCTCAGGCATCAAAACACCCTTGAAAAACCCTGCTGACAGACAATTGCCGCCCTCGGAAACGAAAAAACCCCGGTCTGCCATGCAGAGCGGGGTCTTGCTTTCGGCAGAAAACCCGCCGGAATTCTCCGTCAGGCCGTACCGCCGACCGTCAGGCCGTCGATGCGCAGCGTCGGCTGACCCACGCCCACAGGAACGCTCTGACCTTCCTTGCCGCAGGTGCCTACGCCCGAGTCCAGACGCATATCGTTGCCTATCATGCTGATGTGCTTGAGCGATTCAGGGCCGCTGCCGATGATGGTCGCGCCCTTGACGGGGTACTGGATCTTGCCGTTTTCCACCCAGTAGGCTTCGCTGGCGGAGAACACGAACTTGCCGCTGGTGATGTCCACCTGGCCGCCGCCGAAGTTGGTGGCGTACAGGCCCTTCTTGATGGAGCCAATGATCTCCTGCGGATCCTTGTCACCACCCAGCATATAGGTGTTGGTCATGCGCGGCATGGGGATGTGGGCGTAGCTTTCGCGGCGGCCATTACCCGTGGGCTTGACGCCCATCAGGCGCGCATTCATGGAATCCTGAATATAGCCCTTGAGGATACCGTCCTCGATCAGCATATTACTCTGGCTGACGTGGCCTTCGTCGTCCACATTGAGCGAACCACGGCGGTCGGCAATCGTGCCGTCATCCAGCACCGTGACACCCTTGGCCGCCACGCGCTGGCCGATACGGCCGCTGAAAGCGCTGGAGCCCTTGCGATTGAAGTCACCTTCCAGCCCATGACCCACGGCCTCGTGGAACAGCACGCCAGGCCAGCCCGAGCCCAACACCACCGTCATCACCCCAGCTGGAGCGGGACGTGAGTCCAGGTTCACCAGCGCCGCATGCACAGCCTCGTCTACATACTGGCTGATCTGCTCATCACTGAAATACGCCAGACCGAAGCGACCACCGCCACCGGAGGAGCCCACCTCGCGGCGGCCCTTTTGCTCGGCGATCACCGTCACCGACAGGCGCACCAGCGGACGCACATCGGCCGCCAGCGTGCCATCGGCACGCGCCACCAGCACCACGTCATATTCGCTGGCAAGGCCCGCCATGACCTGCACGATGCGCGGGTCCTTGGCTCGGGCCAGTTTCTCCACCTTGCCCAGCAGTTCGACCTTGGCCGTGCTGTCCAGGGTACCGATGGGGTCCAGGCTCGGATACAGCGAACGGCTTTGTGCGATCTTGGAAGCACCGGCCTTGACACGGCGGGTCTGAGAAGCGGCGGAGATGGAGCGCACGGTACGCGCGGCATCCAGCAACGAAGCCTCGGAAATATCATCGGAATAGGCAAACGCCGTCTTCTCTCCGCTCACGGCACGTACGCCCACGCCTTGATCGATGGAGAAGGAGCCGGTTTTGACTATGCCCTCTTCCAGGCTCCAGCCTTCGGCGCGCGTGTACTGAAAGTACAGATCGGCATCATCCACCTGATGCGATCGGATTTCAGCCAATGCACGGGAGAGATGGGTCTCGTCCAGGCCAAAAGGCTCGAGCAGCAGTTGGCGGGCCGTGGCCAGACGTTCGATGGTGGGTTCGCGGGAGATCATGGAATACATTGTAGGCAGGCTTGCATGTCCTCGCGGCTGGCAGGCCGCAGACAGCGGCCTCCTCACAAGAACATGGCTCATGCCAATCAGGTTCAGGCAAGGGCTTTGCCTCAAGGAGGCCGACCTGGTGCATCCTTGTTTGCACAAGCTCTAAAAAGAAAGAGCGGAATGCCACCCCACCAGGCTGGACAACATTCCGCTCCATTCACTCGCTTCACTGACTCGGCTTCTGCACCGCCCGCTATGCAGTACAGAAACCACCTTGGGCCTTGCCGCTCCCGCTCGATCGGTCTTGTGACCCACCCAGAGCCATTTGTAAACGCTGTTTACAGTGCAGGCAAGAGCCCGAAAAGAGTACTGACAATTTTCAACGATCGCGTCAGGCAGCGATACAAAGAGAAATCACCATCAAACGCTTATGCATCAAGCGCTTGCAGCTTCTTTATCAAGAGCACCGCATATTTTACGGGTCTTCACCCATGGGGTATGTGCCCATCCCCTCCCGGGAGTTGCCGCTGCGCCCGAGCGACCGACATCAGAACTCCCAACGACAGCCCCAGCGTCACCATGGCCGTTCCGCCATAGCTGATGAAAGGCAAAGGCACGCCCACCACGGGCAGGATGCCGCTGACCATGCCCATGTTCACAAAGGCATAGGTGAAGAAGATCATGGAAACGGCTGCCGCCATCAGGCGTCCGAACAGCGAACTGGCATTCATGGCGATGGCCAGGCCGCGCCAGACCAGAAAAAGAAAGCAGACAATGATGAAGAGATTGCCCACCAGGCCAAACTCCTCGGAATAGGCGGCAAAGATGAAGTCGGTGGTGCGCTCTGGAATGAACTCCAGGTGGGTCTGCGTGCCAGCCATGAAACCCTTACCCCAGACCCCACCCGAGCCGATGGCAATCATGCCCTGGATGATGTGAAAGCCCTTGCCCAGCGGATCGCGCGTAGGGTCCAGCAGCGTACAGACCCGAGTGCGCTGGTAATCATGCAAAAAGTACCAGCTCACGCCATCAGCGCAGAGCTGGGGTTCATACCAGATGATGAGGAACACGCCGACCACACCCAGAACCACAGGCGGCACGATGAGTTTCCAGGGCAGGCCGGCAAAGAAGATGACAGACAGCCCCGCCGCCATCACCAGCAAGGAAGTTCCCAGGTCGGGTTGCTTCATGATCAGCCCCACGGGCACCATGAGCAGTACAAAGGCGATGACAAAGTCCGAAGCACGCAGATTGCCTTCACGGCGCTGGAACCACCAGGCCAGCATCAGCGGCGTGGCGATCTTGAGCAGCTCGGAGGGCTGAATCACCACCCCTACATTGACCCAGCGCGTCGCCCCCTTCTTGGTGATACCGAACAGGGCTACTGCAACCAGCAGGGCAACCCCCAGGGTATAGAGCGGCACAGCCACCTTCATCAGTTGCTGCGGATGGATTTGCGCGATCACGAACAGCAGACCGGCCGCAATCAACATATTGCGCCCATGATCCGTAAAGCGTGTTCCATGGTCAAAGCCCGATGAATACATGGCCAGCAGCCCCGCGCTGGCCAGCAGCAGGACAAACAGGAGCAGCAAAAAATCAAAGCCGCGAAACAGCGGAACAATGCGCTGCAACAGCGAGGGCTTGTCGAATTCGGTGGCGGACATGGGCGGCAATTATCGTGGGAGCCGGTCGCCGTGCTCACTGCAGGGTTGCAGCTTTGCTGACAGCGCAAGGCGCTTGTACCCTGGGCAGGTCTTGATAGGTCTTCTACGCTGATAGGCTCAGAGCTGTCGACCGCACAATGAGGCGCAGACACTGCCAGCTGACTCAATGATTGCTAACCAGAGGAGATTGCCGCCATGACAACTACCCACCTGCTGTATCTGCACGGCTTTCGCTCCTCTCCCCAGTCCAACAAGGCACGCATCCTGGCCGACCATATTGCGACCAAACATCCACAAGTCCGCTGGTGGTGCCCGCAGCTGCCACCTTCTCCGCGGGAGGCCACAGCCCTGATTGCCGAAGGCATTGCGAACTGGCCGCGCCAGAACATGGCCGTGGTCGGCTCCTCGCTGGGCGGCTACTACGCGAGCTGGGTCGCCCAGCTCGCACGCTGCAAGAGCGTGATGATCAATCCCGCCGTCAACCCGGCTCGCGACCTGGAGCGCCATATCGGTGAACAAAGCAACTGGCATGACCCGGAAGATGTTTTCTATTTCCGTCCCGAATACATTGATGAGTTGCGCCAGCTCGACACCCGCGACCTCACGGCAGCTGCACCAGAGATGGTACTGATCGCCGAGGGGGACGAGGTTCTAGACTGGCGCGAGATGAGTGAGCGCTATCCGCACGCACTGCAATTGGTGCAGGAAAACGGCGACCATGCGCTATCGAATTTCCCGGAATACCTGGAGCGCATCGACGAATTTCTGGCCTTGGCTTGAGCTGCACCATGAACTCAGTCAACGGCGGATTGTCCGCTCGTGGGAAAATACGCGGTTATGCACGCACTGTTTGAAGAAGCCGGCAAATTTCTGGCCGGACGCATCCTCTCTGAAGCCGAGTCCTCTGCCCAGGTCGAACTGGACTCGGGCAAGCGGGTCAAGGTCAAGGCCGCCAATATTCTGCTCAAGTTCGAGAAGCCCGCTCCTGCCGAGCTGATGGCCCAGGCCCAGGGCCAGGCCGCCGAAATCGATCTGGACCTGGCTTGGGAATTTGCGCCCGATGAGGAGTTCGGCTTCGCCGATCTGGCGCGTGACTATTTCTCCGAATCCGCCACGCTGGCCCAACAGGCCGGTGCGCTGTTCCGGCTCTACGATGCCCCCCATTATTTCCGCCGTGCGGGCAAGGGCCGCTTCAAGAAGGCCCCCGCAGAAATCCTGCAGCAGGCACTGGCCGCCATCGAGAAGAAGAAGCTGATTCAGGCTCAGATCGACGGCTGGGCCGAAGAGCTGGGCCGCGGCGAATGTCCACAGGCCATTCGCGAACAGCTCTACAAGATTCTGTTCAAGCCCGACAAGAACGCTCCCGAGTACAAGGCTGTGGTCGAAGCCAGCCGCGCCACCAAGATGGCCCCGCTGGAGCTGCTGCACCGCGCAGGCGCCATCGACTCGTCCTACCAGTTCCACTGGAAGCGCTTCCTGTTCGACAACTTCCCCAAAGGCACGGGCTTCCCCGCCGTACAGGCACCTCAGCCACCGGCCGATCTGCCCGTGGCCGCTGTGCAGGCCTTCTCCATCGACGATTCGGCCACCACCGAAATCGACGATGCACTGTCCGTCACGGGCCTGGGCACGGGCACCGTGACCGTAGGTATCCACATTGCCGCCCCAGGTCTGGCCATCACGCCCGGTGGTGAGCTGGACAAGCTGGGCCGCGCACGCCTGTCGACGGTCTATATGCCGGGCTACAAGATCACCATGCTGCCCGATGACGTGGTGCATATCTACACACTGGACGAAGGCCGCTCCAACCCCGCCGTGTCGCTGTATGTGCAGATCAACGAGGAGACACTGGAAACGATTTCCAGCGAAACCCGTCTGGAGCGCGTGCCCGTGGAAGTCAACTTCCGCTACGACAAGCTCGACCATATCGTGACCGAGGAATGGCTGGCCGATCCATCCATTGAGATCGAAAACACGCCTGAGTCCTTGCTGGGCAAGCGCAAGGAGCTCACCTTTTTGCAGCGCTGGTCCAAGTTCCTCAAGGCCAATCGCGAAGTGGTGCGCGGCAAGCCCGAGAACTTCAACCGCCCGGACTACAACTTCCGCCTCGTCGGCAACGACGGCGCCGAACCCAACGGCAGCGAGCAGGTGCAGATCACCGTGCGCAAGCGCGGCGCGCCGCTGGACCTGATCGTGGCCGAGGCTGCCATCGTCGCCAACAGCACCTGGGGCCTGATGCTGGCCGAGCACGGCGTGCCCGGCATCTATCGCAGCCAGGCCAGCCTGGCACCCGGCGTCAAGGTGCGCATGAGCACCAAGGCCCTGCCGCATGCCGGCATCGGCGTGAAAGCCTACTCCTGGGCCACCTCGCCGCTGCGCCGCTATGTGGATCTGGTCAATCAGTGGCAGATCATTGCCTGCGCCCGCCACGGCAAGACGGCGGCCCTGGCCGCCCCGTTCAAGCCCAAGGATGCCGAGCTGTTCGGCATCATCAGCAGCTTTGACGGCGCCTACAGTGCCTACAACGGCTATCAGGCCGGTATGGAGCGCTTCTGGACACTCAAGTATCTGGAGCAGAACGGCATTACCGAGCTGACGGCCAGCGTCTTCAAGGAAGGCCCCAACGGTTCCTTCCTGGTGCGCGCCGACAATCTGCCGCTGGTGCTGCCCGTGCTGGGTGCGCA
The DNA here is from genome assembly GCA_031277805.1 of Comamonas sp. Lineage (GTDB taxonomy): Bacteria > Pseudomonadota > Gammaproteobacteria > Burkholderiales > Burkholderiaceae_C > Comamonas. Next base: position 592,535 of record JAITLR010000009.1, read on the forward strand.
GAACCTGCCGCGCGGCGCCCATGTGCGCATCAGGCTCGGTGAGATCGACGAGATCTCGCTGGACATCTCGGGCACGCTGATCGAGCGTCTGGATACCGAAGCCGAGGCTCAGGTCGAAGGCGATGACAGCGGTGACGACGATGATGACGCCGTCGCCGGCCCCATCTCCATTGCGGTGGACATGAACGATGCCGAGACCCCCGGTTCCGACTCAACGCAGTCCTGATTCACTTTTTTCCGTTCAAGCGCTGCCGTGAAACTGCCAACCTCACTTCAACGACTGAGCACGCTGCAACTGGCATTGGGCGTCTCCATCGCCGTCCATGCCGTGCTGCTGACCGTCAAGTTCGTGGACCCGGAGCGCTTCGAGCGCGTGTTCCAGGATACGCCGCTGGAAGTCATCCTCGTCAACGCCCGCGCCAATGAAACGCCGGACAAGGCCCAGGCCATTGCCCAGACGGCACTGGCCGGAGGAGGTGACGCCGACAAGGGCCGGGCCACCAGCCCCATGCCCTACTCGGCGCTGACGGCCGTGGGCGATGACTTTGAGGAAAAACAGCGCCAGATCGATGCCATGCAGCAGCAGCAAAATCAGCTGCTGACCCAGCTGCGCCAGCAGGTGTCCGCCCTGCCGCCACTCGATCCTCGCCTGTCCGCCGATGCCAAGGCCCAGGAAGCGCAGGAAGAGAAACGGCTGCAGCTCATCAAGATGCTGGCCGAAATCGAAAAGCGCATCAACGAAGAAAACGCACGCCCCAAGAAGCGCTACATCAGCCCTGCCACCAAGGAGGCCGTGTACGCCGTCTACTACGATGCGCTGCGCCGCAAGGTCGAGGACAAGGGCACGGAGAACTTCCCCGAGAACAAGGGCAAGAAGCTCTATGGCGAGCTGGTCATGATCCTGACCGTGAACCACGACGGTCATGTGCTCTCTACCGAAGTGGTGCAGGGCTCTGGCAATCGCATGTTGGACACCCGCGCCGAAGCCATCGCCCGTGCCGCAGGCCCCTACGGTCACTTCGGTCCGGCCATGCGTGCCAAGGCCGATCAGATTGCGGTGGTTTCGCGCTTCAGATTCACCCGCGAGCAGACGCTGGAAACCAGCGTGCACTAAAAGGGCCCCAGGCTTGTCACCATGTGCACTGCGCTGCCTCCAAGGAGGCTCGCTTTATTGCCTTGGGGCGGCTCGGCGGCAATAAGCGTCCCCATCCACTGCCTTCGCCATGACTATGACCAACCCCGAACACCCCAGCGCTGACCCATACTGCGTCATGGGCAACCCCGTTGCCCATAGCCGCTCCCCCTGGATTCATGCGCGCTTTGCCGAGCTGACAGGCCAGCCTGTCCACTACGAGCGGGCCCTGGTTCCACTGGACGGTTTTGCCGAATTTGTGCGTGACTTTGCGGCACGAGGCGGCAAGGGATGCAATGTGACCGTTCCCTTCAAGCTGCAGGCGGCCGAGCTGTCCACCAGCGCCAGCGAACGTGTGCGCCTGGCCGGAGCGGCCAACACTCTGGCCTTCAGCGCCAGCGGCATCCATGCCGACAACACCGACGGCCTGGGCATCGTGGCCGATATCACCCGCAACGCCGGCGTACAGATTACCGGTCGTGATGTGCTGCTGCTGGGCGCTGGTGGCGCAGCGGCCGGCGCACTGGGTTCGCTGATCGAGCAAAAGCCCAGACGCATTGCTGTGGTCAACCGCACGCATGCCAAGGCTGTCGCCCTGGTGGATCAACATGCGGCCCTGGCAACGCTGCATAAAGTAGAGCTTATTGCGCTTGACAAGCAAGGGCTTGAGGCTGATTTGACTCAAAATTTCGACATCGTCATCAATGCCACGGCCAGCAGCCTGGCGGGTGCCGAAGTGCCTGCGCCGGCCTCCGTGCTGCGCTCCGGCAGCCTGGCCTACGACATGATGTACGGCCCGGCCGCCCAGCCCTTTCTGGATTGGGCCAGCAGCTACGGCGCCATCGCACGTGACGGCCTGGGCATGCTGGTCGAGCAGGCTGCCGAATCCTTTGCGCTGTGGCGTGGCGTGCGCCCTCCATCGGCCCAGGTCCTGAGCGAACTGCGAGCCCTGCTCCAAGCCGAAGCCGCCCGCTGACCCGCTCTGTCACTCTGACTTATCCACACCATGAAAGCCCTGGGCCGACTGCTGCTGCTTGTGCTTTGTGCGGGCTTGCTGCTGCAACTTTTTTTTGTAGCACGCATCGCCCTCATGGCCTGGGTTGACCCTGAATCGACCACCTATCAGCGTTCCGAAGCCTGGCAGTTGGCCCACAGCCCGGATGGCTTGCGCTGGCGCCAGCAGTGGGTGGATTACCGAAATATCTCCAGCAACCTCGCGCGGGCGGTGATAGCCTCCGAAGACGCGGGCTTCATGGAGCACCATGGCGTGCAGTGGGATGCCATCCAGAAGGCTTATCAGCGCAATGTCAAAGCCGAAGCCAGGGCGGAGCAAGCCGAAAAAGCAGGAAACAGCGGCAAACCCGCCAAGGTCTATGGCGGCTCCACCATCACTCAGCAACTGGCCAAGAATCTATTGCTCTCAGGTGAGCGCAATATGCTGCGCAAAGGCCAGGAGCTGGTGCTGGCCCAGTTGCTGGAGCTGATGCTGGACAAGCGACGCATTCTGGAAATCTACCTGAACAACGTCGAATGGGGCCAGGGCGTCTTTGGTGCCGAAGCAGCCGCCCAGCATTACTTCCGCAAGAGTGCAGCACAGCTCAACGCCAGCGAAGCTGCCCGGCTGGCGGCCATGCTGCCCGCACCCAAACGCTTTGAAAAAATGCCGCAGTCGCGTTACCTGGCCGTGCGCACGCGCACCATCACACGCTACATTCCGATGATTAGTCCCCCCTGAGGCGCTTTGCCTGGGCGGCCCCGCGCCTTCCCCCAGGGGACGACACCTTCGCCTGGACGGCCCCGCCGCGAGGCGGCTCTTGCTCGGTGTCCCTAAGCATGGACCATGCTCACTTCCGGCCATGGCATCCCGGCATAGGCGTGGATAATCCACAGCCATGCGCATTCTAGGAATCGACCCCGGCCTGCAGACCACGGGCTTTGGCGTCATCGACATGGACGGTCAACGGCTGTCCTATGTGGCCAGCGGCACCATCCGCACCCACAAGATGGAGCTGGGCGACCTGCCCGGTCGCCTCAAGGTGCTGTTTGACGGCATCTCCGAAGTCGCTGCCCGCTACCAGCCCGAGGTGGCCTCGGTGGAAATCGTCTTTGTCAACGTCAACCCTCAGTCCACCTTGCTGCTAGGGCAGGCCCGAGGGGCTGCGCTGACGGCCCTGGTCAATGCCAATCTCACGGTTTCCGAGTACACCGCGCTGCAGATGAAAAAAGCCGTGGTCGGTCATGGCCGTGCCGCCAAGAACCAGATTCAGGAGATGGTCAAACGTCTGCTTCAGCTGCCCGGCTTACCCGGCCCCGATGCAGCCGACGCACTGGGGCTGGCCATCACCCATGCTCATGCCTCTGCCGCCATGAACCTGATGGCCAAATCCACGGAGCTGCACCGCAAGCAGCACGCCATGTATCGGGGTGGAAGAGTTTATTGAATTCCCCCTGAGCCGCTTTGCGGCTTCCCCCAAAGGGGGACGGCAGCTTCGCCGCAGGGCGGCCTTTGCTTGCTGCCCCTGAGTTGGAGCTGAGCCTGCGCCCTGCGCAAAAAGCCGTGGCATGCCACGGCTTTCGTCTGGGTCACGTGTTGACCGCTTTAGTAGTTGCCCAGCACCAGGGAAGCAATCACGCCCGTGGCGATGGCCACCAGCAGGTAGTCATTGCCGTTCTGAATCCAGTGATAGCCACGCGGCGGGGCCGACAAACGGTGCCCGCGCCAGTCGTTGACCACATAGTTGTAGCCCCGGTACTGAGGCGGCACACGCGAGCCGCGCACCCAGTTGTGATTGGGGCCAGCGCCGCGGTAGCCATCATGGCGGTCATAGCGCGAGTCATGACCGCGATCATTGCGGTGATCGTTACGACCACGGTCATCATGACGGCCACCATGGCGCATATCGTTCTGGCCATGGCCCGGAGGTGGGCCTGGCTGGGCATAGGCGGCCAGGCTGCCCAGGCCCATGCAGGCTGCAATGGAAGCGGAAAGAATGCGGGTTGTCCAGCGAGATGTCATGGGATGTCCTCCTTTTCAATCCTGGCAGGTAGAAAAACTTGCCATGGATTGCATGATCACCCAAATGGAGGTCTGGGCAATGCAGGACAGTTCTGCTTTACCCCTATTTTTCCCGCGCTTTACAAAGCAGAGACATGCTTACATTTTCCGAAAATTCATAGCAATCAATGCTTACTACATATGCGCAAATACCATTTTCACTTCAGATGATTCGTCCCACAAACATCACGGCAAAGAAGGCCAGACCTGCAATCACCGTCCACTTGAACAGCAGAAAGCCGAAGCGTTTGTACTGCGCCTTGCCGGTTCCCAGATAGAAGGCAAAGCTCAGGGCAGAGGCCAATATCAGCAGGGTCGCCAGCCAGCGAAAGATCAGCATATCGCCCTGCTCACCATGCCTGCACGGGCATGGCAAACCCCTGAGGAGCCTGACGCTCGCTCTCGAAAGTCACGATCTCCCAGGTCTCGGGCTGCTCCATCATGGCCCGCAGCAGCTTGTTGTTGAGGCCGTGGCCCGAACGAAAAGCGCTATAGGCTCCCAGAATTGGCTTGCCGATCAGATACAGGTCGCCGATGGCGTCGAGAATTTTGTGCTTGGCGAATTCATCGTCATAACGCAGGCCGTCGCTGTTGAGGACCTTGTAGTCGTCCATGACGATGGCGTTGTCCAGCCCGCCACCCAGCGCCAGGCCATTGTTGCGCAGCATCTCCACATCCTTGGTAAAGCCAAAGGTACGCGCACGCGCGATGTCACGGGTGTAGTTGTCCAGGCCCATGTCGAACTCCACGCATTGACCTGTCGAATCCACGGCAGGGTGGGCAAAGTCGATTTCAAAACGCAGCTTGAAGCCGTGATAGGGATCGAAACGCGCCCATTTGAGGTTCTGGCCCTCGCCTTCACGCACTTCCACTGGGGTCTTGATACGGATGAAGCGCTTGGGGGCCTTTTGCAACTCGATGCCAGCGCTTTGCAGCAGAAAGACAAAGGACGAGGAGGAGCCATCGAGAATCGGCACTTCCTCGGCCGTGATGTCCACGTAGAGGTTATCGATGCCCAGGCCCGCGCAGGCCGACATGATGTGCTCCACCGTATGCACCTTGGCACCGCCCGTGCCAATGGTTGACGCCATGCGCGTATCGGTCACGGCCTCGGGGGAAATCGGAATATCCACAGGCTCAGGCAAATCCACCCGACGGAACACGATGCCGGTGTCAGGCTGGGCAGGGCGCAGCGTCAACTCGACGCGCTGGCCGCTGTGCAGACCCACGCCTACGGCACGGGAAATGGTCTTGATGGTGCGTTGCTGAAGCATCTGTGTATTTTAAATGGGACAACCCCGAGAAGGCGCTAGCCCACCCAGGGTTGTCTTAATCGCTGCGATACAGCGAACTGATGAAGGCCTCAGTGCTTAACGCGCCAGAGGGCTTTGCGGCTGACTCTCGAACACGGACGCACTCGGAGCCAGAGACACCGAGGAAGGGCCGCCCCGCACCGAAGGTGTCGTCCCCCTCCCGAAGAGAGAGGGGGAAGCGGCAAAGCCGCTCAGGGGGAGCTTAGTCAGCCTGCTTGCGCAGGAACGCCGGAATTTCCACGTCGTCCATGCCGCCAGACGCCAATGCGCTTACACGCTCCGAAGCCTGGGTGCGGTTGGTGCGCCAGACGCTTGGCACATTGGTGTTGGCCGTGCCGTAGTCCATGCCACCCAGGGGAGGCAGGCCCACAGCCACATTGTCGGTACCGGTACGCAGACCGCCTTGCACCACCTGGATGTTCTGGCGACGAGCGTTGGGACGCGACAGGCCGGTAGCCACCACGGTCACGCGGATTTCGTCACCCAGCGAATCGTCGTAGGCAGCGCCGTAGATCACATGCGCATCAGGCGAAGCGTAGGCGTTGATGGTGGACATGGCCAGGCGCGACTCGGACAGCTTCAGGCTGCCCTTGGCAGCCGTCACCAGCACCAGGACGCCCTTGGCGCCGGACAGGTCAATGCCTTCCAGCAGCGGGCATGCCACGGCCTGCTCGGCAGCGATGCGAGCGCGGTCGGGACCTGCGGCCTTTGCCGTGCCCATCATGGCCTTGCCGGGCTCGCCCATCACGGTGCGCACGTCTTCAAAGTCGACGTTCACATGGCCGTACTCGTTGATGATTTCGGCAATGCCGCCCACGGCGTTCTTCAGAACGTCGTTGGCATGGGCAAAAGCCTCATCCTGGGAGATATCGTCACCCAGCACATCGAGCAGCTTTTCGTTGAGCACCACGATCAGCGAGTCCACATTCGCTTCCAGCTCGGACAGGCCGGCGTCAGCGTTCTGCATGCGGCGACCGCCTTCCCACTCGAAAGGCTTGGTCACCACACCCACCGTCAGAATGCCCATTTCCTTGGCCACGCGCGCGATCACAGGAGATGCGCCCGTACCAGTGCCACCACCCATGCCGGCCGTAATGAAGAGCATGTGCGCGCCTTCGATGGCGGCACGAATGTCTTCCACAGCCAGCTCAGCAGCTTCGCGACCCTTGTCAGGCTTGCTGCCTGCACCCAGACCACTACCACCCAGATGAATGGTGCGATGAGCACGGCTGCGCAGCAGAGCCTGCGCATCCGTGTTGGCGGTGATGAACTCAACGCCTTGCACGCTGCGTTCAATCATGTGGTCAACGGCATTGCCGCCGCCGCCGCCGACGCCGATCACCTTGATCTGCGTACCTTGGTTGAACTCTTCAACTTCAATCATGTCAATTGGCATGGTGGTGCTCCTGTTCTTTAGTGGTGGTTAGTCGCTGCTGAGGAAAATAAATCTGTGATTCGTGAGGCGGCCTAGGTCTTCGGCGTCTGAAACGCACGAAGTCCATCATGGGTGGACCGGTGATGAACATGCGATAGGTGCTCATGTCAGAAGTTCCCCACGATAAAGTCCTTGAACCGGCCAAAAGCGGTTTTCATGGAGCCGCTCTTCTGGGCCACCTTGTAGCCGCGCATGCGTGCCAGGCGCGCTTCATCGAGCAGGCCCATCACGGTGGCTGCACGAGGCTGGGCGACCATGTCGGCCAGCGCACCCGAATATTTGGGCAAGCCACGGCGCACGGGCTTGAGGAAGATGTCCTCGCCCAGCTCAATCATTCCGGGCATGACGGCGCTGCCGCCCGTGAGCACGATGCCCGAGGACAGCACCTCTTCGTATCCCGACTCGCGGATCACCTGCTGCACCAGCGAGAAGATTTCCTCGACACGGGGCTCGATCACGCCGGCCAGGGCCTGCTTGCTGATCATGCGAGGGCTGCGATCACCCAGACCCGGCACTTCGACCTGGGCATCGGGATCGGCCAGCAATTGCTTGGCATAGCCGCTTTCGACCTTGATGTCCTCGGCGTCCTTGGTGGGCGTGCGCAGCGCCATGGCAATGTCGCTGGTGATCAGGTCGCCGGCAATCGGAATCACGGCCGTGTGGCGAATCGCACCGCCCGTGAAGATGGCCACGTCGGTCGCACCGGCGCCGATGTCCACCACCGCCACACCCAGCTCGCGCTCATCGTCGGTGAGCACCGCCTGGGCCGCTGCCAGCGGGTTGAGCAGCAATTGCTCCACTTCCAGGCCGCAGCGACGCACGCACTTGATGATGTTTTCGGCCGCACTCTGCGCACCGGTCACGATATGAATCTTGGCTTCGAGACGAATGCCGCTCATGCCGATTGGCTCGCGCACCTCATGGCCATCAATCACGAATTCCTGGGCTTCCACCAGCAGCAGGCGCTGGTCGGAGGAGATATTGATGGCCTTGGCGGTTTCCATCACGCGCGCCATATCGGTGGCCGAGACTTCCTTGTCCTTGATGGCCACCATGCCGCTGGAATTCAGGCCGCGGATATGGCTTCCCGTGATGCCGGTGCAAACGCGCTGGATCTTGCAGTCGGCCATCAGCTCGGCCTCCTTCAAGGCCTGCTGGATGCTTTGCACGGTGGCATCGATATTGACGACCACGCCGCGCTTCAAGCCGTTGCTGGGCGCGACGCCCAGCCCCGCCAGCTTGAGTTCGCCATTGGACATGACCTCGGCCACCACCGCCATGACCTTGGCCGTGCCGATATCCAGCCCAACAATCACATCCTTGTATTCTCTTGCCATATCAGCATCCGCCCCCGGTAGGTTCTGTCTTGTCTTTATGTGCGCCTTGCATAGGTGATTCCCCCGTTCCTCTTTATCTTCTTGCCCGCGCAGATGCTGCCGAGGCACTGGAACCAGTGGTCACGCCCTTGAGTCGCAAGGCATAGCCATCGTCGTAACGCAGATCGGCGGACTCCAGAGCCTCGGCCGTGCGCTTGTATTGAGAAGTGATCTGGGGCAAGGTGCGCACAAAGCGCTGCACGCGCTGCAGCACGTCTTCTGTGGTGCCGCCACCGAGCTTCACCACCGCTTCGTTGTCCAGCGCCATCACCCAGCTGCCGCGGTTATCCAGCGTCAGGTTGTCCAGGCTGACCTTGAGCGGATCCAGTGCTGGCGCCAGCGCCCGGTACATCTGCAGGACGCGGGGTGCGGAACCCTCCGGCCCCTGCAGACGTGGCAGACCTTCGCGGTCCAGCTCGCCCAGATTGGCTTCAAACACTTCACCGCTCTTGTCGACCAGACCGGTTCCGGTATCCGGACCCCAGAAGGCTTCGGCGGCGTGCTCCTTGAGGATCACGCGCAGACCGTTGGGATACTCACGGCGTACCTGCGCCTCATGCACCCAGGGCACCTGTTCGAAGGCATGCTGGGCAGCCTTCAGATCCACGGTAAAGAAGTTGCCCTTGAGCACCGGCGCCACATTGGCACGCAGTGTCACGGCATTGTTGTGTACCAGTTCGCCCTCGACCACGATGCGGCCGATGTTGAACGCTGGCGTGCGCATCAACCACCAGCCCACGGCCATCACGCACGCCGCCAAGCACCCCATGAACATCACCGTGGCGGTGATGTTCATGAGCTTGACGTCGAACGGGACGTTGGCAGTGGGCAGATTGCGGTTCATGGCTGCTCCGCTTCTCCATCCAGTGCGCTGCTGGCCAGAATGCCCAGGCACAGGTTTTCATAGCTCACGTCGGAAGCGCGCGCAGCCATGGGCACGAGAGAATGCCCTGTCATGCCTGGCGATGTGTTGATCTCCAGCAGGAAGGGCTTGCGATCGCTGGCGCGGATCATGATGTCGGCACGCGCCCAGCCACGGCAACCCAGGGTGCGGAAGGCCTTTTCCACAATGCGCTGGATTTCCAGTTCTTCCTGTTCGGGCAGACCGCTCGGGCAGTGATATTGCGTGGTGTCGGTGAAATACTTGTTCTGATAGTCGTAGTTGCCTTCGGGCGCCACGATGCGGATCACCGGCAAGGCGCGGGCATTGGCACCGCTGCCCAGCACGGGGCAGGTGGTTTCATCACCGGCGATGAACTGCTCACACAGCACTTCCAGGTCGTACTGGGCTGCCAGCTCATAGGCCTTGGCACATTCCTCGACATCCATCACCTTGGTCAGGCCGATGCTGGAGCCGTCACGCGCAGGCTTGACGATCATGGGCGCCCCCAGCGCCTCAAAGGCAGCACGGGTTTCTTGCGCCGAAGCCACCATGCGCCAGTCGGGAGTAGGCAGACCTTCAAAGCGCCAGATGCGCTTGGTCATGACCTTGTCCATGGCGATGCTGGAAGCCATCACGCCCGAGCCGGTGTAGGGAATGCCCAGCAGCTCCAGCGCACCCTGCACCGTGCCGTCCTCGCCATAGCGGCCATGCAGCGCGATGAAGCAGCGGTCGAAGCCCTGCACCTTGAGCTGGTCCAGTCCCTGCTCGGCGGGATCGAACTTGTGGGCATCAACCCCCTTGGACTGCAGTGCAGCCAGCACGCCCGAGCCCGACATCAGCGAGACTTCTCGCTCGGAAGAAGTACCGCCCATGAGCACCGCAACCTTGCCCAGTGCCTTCACATCGATATTTGTGCCAAACACGCTCATTGCGCTTGTCCTTTCTGCGCAGATCGCTCATTTTTCGAGAGCATCTCAACCAATTTTCCGGACACCGCACCAATGGAGCCCGCACCCATGCACAGCAGCACATCACCGGCCTGTGCATTGGCAGCAATCGCCGCGGGCAACTCGTTGATGTCTTCCACAAACACGGGCTCAACCTTGCCTGCCACGCGCAGCGCGCGGGCCAGGGAGCGGCCGTCGGCGGCGATGATGGGTGCTTCGCCAGCCGCATAGATCTCGGTCAGCAGCACGGAATCGGCATTGCCGATGACCTTCACGAAGTCCTCGAAGCAGTCGCGCGTGCGGCTGTAGCGGTGCGGCTGGAAGGCCAGCACTAGGCGCTGCCCCGGGAAGGCACCGCGCGCCGCAGCCAGCGTGGCCGCCATTTCCACAGGATGGTGGCCGTAGTCGTCAATGACGGTGAACGAGCCGCCATTGCTGGCTGGCAGATCGCCGTAACGCTGAAAACGACGGCCCACGCCCTTGAAACCATCCAGTGCGCGCAGCAGCGCCTCGTCGGAGATTTCAAGCTCCATGGCCACCGCCACGGCCGACAGTGCGTTGAGCACGTTGTGCTCGCCCGGCAGGCTCAGCACCACTTCCAGATCGGGGTAGACATGCTCGCCCAGCTGACGCTTGACGGTGAAGCGCATGCGGCCGGCTTCGGCGCGCACATCGATGGCACGCACCTGGGCATCTTCGGCAAAGCCGTAAGTGGTCACGGGACGCGCCACCTGAGGCAGGATTTCGCGGATCGCAGGACTGTCGATGCACAGGATGGCACGGCCATAGAAAGGCATGCGGTGCAGGAAGTCGACAAAAGCCTGCTTGAGACGGCCGAAGTCATGGCCGTAGGTTTCCATGTGGTCGGCATCGATATTGGTGACGACGGCCATCACGGGCAACAGATTCAGAAACGAAGCATCGGACTCATCGGCCTCGACCACGATGTAGTCGCCATGGCCCAGCTTGGCGTTGGCACCCGCGCTGTTAAGCTTGCCGCCGATCACGAAGGTCGGGTCCAGCCCTGCCTCGGCCAGCACGCTGGTCACCAGGCTGGTGGTCGTGGTCTTGCCATGCGCACCGGCAATCGCAATGCCCTGCTTGAAGCGCATCAGTTCGGCCAGCATCAGCGCACGGGGTACGACAGGAATTTTCTTCTCGCGGGCGGCAATCACCTCGGGGTTGCTGCCTTGCACCGCCGTGGATGTCACCACCGCTTCGGCGCCCAGAATATTGTCTGCGGCATGACCCACAAAGGTCTTGATACCCAGACTGGCCAGGCGCCGCAGCGTGGCGCTGTCGGACAGGTCGGAGCCCGAAATCACGTAGCCCAGGTTGTGCAGAACCTCTGCAATACCGCTCATGCCGGCCCCGCCAATGCCGACAAAGTGAATGTGATGAATGGCGTATTTCATGCGGCCAACTCCTCACAAGCGGCAACCACCTTCTGGGTGGCATCAATTTTTTGCATTTTCTTCGCTAGTTCAGCGCGCTCCAGCAGCGTCGCACGCTGCATATTTTGTAGCATTTCGGCCAACCCTTGGGGGCTCAAAGTACTTTGCGGCTGTAACCAACCTGCACCTGCATCAACGAGAAAGCGTGCATTGCTTGTCTGGTGGTCATCCACGGCTGCCGGGAAAGGTACATAGACCGCTGCCGCGCCGATGGCAGCAATCTCGGTCACGGTGCTGGCGCCGGAGCGGCAGACGATGATGTCGGCATCGGCAAAGGCCTTGGCCGTGTCTTCGATGAAGGGGGTCAGCTCGGCCTGCACGCCTGCAGCCTGATAGTTGGTGCGCAGCGCGTCGATCTGGGCCGTGCCGCTCTGGTGCGTGACCTGGGGCCGTTGGGCTGCAGGGATCAAGGCCAGGGCCTGAGGCACGATTTCGTTGAGCGCCTTGGCCCCGAGGCTGCCACCGACGACCAACAGCCTGAGCGGACCGCTGCGACCAGCAAAGCGCTGGGCCGGGGCAGCCTGCTCGACAAAAGCATGGCGCAGCGGGTTGCCCACCCACTCACCCTTGGCAAATACATTCGGAAACGCTGTGAACACGCGTCTTGCAATTTTGGCCACCACCTTGTTGGCCATGCCGGCCACGGAGTTCTGCTCGTGAAGTACCACGGGCACGCCGGACATCGCAGCCATCAGACCGCCGGGCACCGTGAGATAACCACCCAGGCCTATCACCACATCAGGCTGCACACGCTTCATCACGGCTCGCGCCTGAGAGAAGGCCTTGGCCAGCTTGAATGGCAGTTGGAGCAATGTCTTTGCACCCTTGCCGCGCACGCCGCCGAACTCGATGGTCTCCAGTGCAAAGCCTTGCGGTGGCACGATGCGCGACTCCATGGAGCCGGGAGCCCCCAGCCAGTGCACATTCCAGCCACGCGCACGCAGCTCCTGCGCCACGGCGAGGCCCGGGAAGATATGGCCGCCGGTACCGCCGGCCATCACCAGCGCGGTACGTTGCTTGTTTTGTTGAACGGGAAGCGTCATGCGTGGCCTCCCTTCATCAACAGCTTGTTTTCGTAATCGACTCTGAGAACCACGGCTATCGCAATCAAATTCATCAAAATGGCCGAGCCGCCAAAACTCATCAACGGCAAGGTCAGGCCCTTGGTTGGCAAGGCGCCCAGGTTCACCCCCATGTTGATGAAGGCCTGGAAGCCCATCCAGATGGCCACACCCTCGGCCACCAATCCGGCAAAGACTCTGTCCAGAGCGATGGCCTGACGACCGATCAGCATGATGCGGCGGGTCAGCCAGAAGAAGATGACCGCAATCAGCAGCAGTCCGAGCAGGCCGAACTCCTCGCCGATCACGGCCAGCAGAAAGTCGGTGTGCGCTTCGGGCAGCCAATGCAGCTTTTCCACGCTGCGACCCAGGCCCACGCCAAAGATCTCGCCCCGGCCAATGGCAATCAGCGCGTGCGAGAGCTGGTAGCCCTTGCCCAGTGCATGCTTTTCATCCCAGGGATCAAGGTAGGCGAAGATACGTTCACGACGCCATTCGGAGGTCGCAATGATCATCGCAAAGGCCAGCACCACCAGCAGCGCGATGATGAAGAACATGCGCGCATTCACGCCGCCCAGGAACAGAATGCCCATGGAGATCACCACGATCACCATGAAGGCGCCCATATCGGGCTCGGCCAGCAGCAGCACACCGACCACCACCACAGCCAGGCCCATGGGCAGCACGGCGCGGAAGAAGCGCTCCTTGACCTCCATCTTGCGCACCATGTAATCAGCCGCGTAGATGAGGATGGAAAACTTGGCCAGCTCGGACGGCTGGAAGTTCATGATGCCCAGCGACAGCCAGCGCCGCGCCCCATTGACCACCGTGCCCACATGCGGGATCAGCACGGCAACCAGCAGCACGATGGAAACCACGAACAGCTTGCGCGCCACCTTTTCCCAGACATTCATGGGCACCTGGAAGGCCAGCAGCGCCGCCACAAAGGCCATGCCTATGGACATGCTGTGGCGCAGCAGGAAGTGATAGGGCTCGATCTTGCCGAAGCGCGGGTTGTCCGGCATCGCAATCGATGCCGAATACACCATGACCAGACTCCAGGCCAGCAAACCGATCACCACCCAGATCAGCGCCTGATCCAGGCCCAGCACGCTGGCCGGGGTACGGGTGGGACGGTCGTACTGTGGCCCGCCCACGCGCACGGGAAGCACATCAATGGGCTTGTCCTCTGCGCTGCGGAACCACGAGCGCATGCGGCCGGAGAGACTGGTCAGGAAGGCGGCAGTCATGCACCATCCTCCAGTTGCTGGCCGGCGTCCAGCGCCAGCTCACGTACCGCTTCCACAAACTGGTGGGCGCGGTCCGCGTAGTCCTTGAACATGTCCATGCTGGCGCAAGCGGGCGAAAGCAGCACGGCGTCATTGGCGTGGGCCAGACGCGCGGCCTGCTGCACGGCCTCCTGCATGGTGACGGCATCCACCAGCTTCACACCGGTATCGGCCAGCGCCTCGCGAATCTGCGGTGCATCCTGGCCGATCAGCACGGCCGCGCGCACATAGCGCGAGACGGGAGCCGCCAGTGGAGCGAAGTCCTGGCCCTTGCCCAGGCCGCCCAGGATCACCACGATGCGGTGATCGGGGCCCAGGCCCATGAGGGCAGCCACGGTGGCGCCCACATTCGTGCCCTTGCTGTCGTCAAAGTATTCGACGTCGCTGACGCGGCCTACGGGCTGCACGCGGTGCGGCTCGCCCCGATATTCGCGCAGGCCGTAGAGCAGCGGTGCCAGCGTGCATCCCGCGCCGGTCGCCAGCGCCAGGGCCGACAGTGCATTGATGGCGTTGTGGCGGCCGCGGATGCGCAGTGCATCGGCCGGCATCAGGCGCACGATGTGCAGGTCGTCGGCACGACCATTCACACCTTTGCCTTTGCTGGTTTCATCGGCCTCATGGGCGCGCACCAGCCAGGTCATGCCGTTGACGACTTCCAGACCAAAGTCGCCCGGGTGGCGGGGCATGTCGCCACCAAAGGTGATGTGCGCACGCTGGAAGGTCTTGCCGCGCTTGCCGGGAACCGGCACCGGTGCGGGCAGCATGGCCATGACCACGGGATCTTCGCGATTGAGCACCATCAGGCCCTGCTCGCCAAAGACATGGGCCTTGGCTGCGGCATAAGCCTGCATGCCGCCATGCCAGTCCAGATGGTCCTGGGTGATATTGAGCACCGTGGCCGCCGTGGGCTCGAAACCCTGGCAGTCGTCGAGCTGGAAGCTGGACAACTCCAGTACCCAGGCCTGGGGCAGCGTCTCGGCATCGATGCGCTCGGACAAGGTATCGAGCAGCGATGGACCGATATTTCCGGCCACACCCACGGTCATGCCGGCATGCTCCAGCAACTGACCGGTCAGCGAGGTGACCGTGGTCTTGCCATTGGTGCCGGTAATGCCCAGCACCTTGGGCGCATAGCCATGGGCTTCGCGCAGGCCCTTGAGAGCAAAGGCAAACAGATCCAGCTCTCCGCCCGTGGGCAGACCAATGCTGCGCGCGGCATGGAAGACAGGAGCCACACTGGCAGGGCTCAGGCCCGGCGAACGGTAGACGGAGCTCAGGCCCTGGCCATCGACCAGTGCCGCAGTGAACTCACCGGCGACAAAACGCACGCCGTGCAGTTCGGCCTGCAGCGCCGGCAGGAAAGGCGGGGCTTCACGCGTATCGGCGACAGTGACTTCGGCACCGGCACGCACGCACCAGCGTGCCATGGCAATGCCCGAGATACCCAGACCCAGAATCAGCACGCGCTGACCCTGCAGGTGCTGGGCAGCGCCCTGAGGCCAGTGCACCGGAACGGGAGGCAACTCCACCACCGGCTCTTCGACCGTTTCAGGCTGTTCGACGGTAGTGACCTCGGTATCTGCGGCGTCGGAGACGCTGGGGTCGGCAAAGATCTGCGCCACAAAAGCGGCGGCATCCTTGGCTGCCGTCAAGGTGGAAATATCGGGAATCGGCTCGGCCCCCAGGGCCTGGACCAGTTCTGCAACCGTGGCTGAACCTGCATCGGTGGAAGGCTGCTGCACCTCAATTTCAATAGCTTCTGGCGCAGGCAGCTCAACAACCTCAACAGGAAATTCATCTGCAATGGTCACAGCATCAGCGTCAGCCGCTTGCATTTGCATAGCAGCCACCGGCTCCTGAGCCTGTAGCGGATGGTCGAGCTTGAGGTCTTCGTCTTGCATGGCGATTACCTCAGCTTCAGGGTCGAAAGACCCAGCAGGCACAGCAGCATGGTGATGATCCAGAAACGGATCACGACCTGGGTTTCCTTCCAGCCGCTCTTTTCAAAGTGGTGGTGCAACGGAGCCATCTTCAGCAGACGGCGGCCTTCGCCATAGCGCTTCTTGGTGTACTTGAAGTAAGTCACCTGCAGCATCACCGAGATGGCTTCCGCCACAAAGATGCCGCCCATCACGGCCAGCACGATTTCCTGGCGCACGATCACGGCGATCGTGCCCAGAGCCGCGCCCAGGGCCAGCGCGCCCACGTCACCCATGAAAACCTGGGCCGGGTGCGCGTTGAACCAGAGGAAGGCCAGACCGGCACCCGCCATGGCACCGCAGAACACCATCAGCTCGCCGGTGCCGGGAATGCTGGGGAAAAGCAGGTATTTGGCGTAGGTGGCATTGCCCGTCACATAGGCAAATATGCCCAGGGCCGTACCCACCATGATGACCGGCATGATGGCCAAGCCATCGAGACCGTCGGTCAGGTTCACCGCATTGCTGGCTCCCACGATGACCAGATAGGTCATGACGATGAAGCCCAGCACGCCCAGCGGATAGCTGACTTCCTTGAAGAAGGGCACCATCAGGCCTGCCTTGGGTGGCAGATCCATGGAAAAGCCAGACTGCACCCAGGAAATGAACAGCGCGAACACCTCGGCGTTGTTGTTCTCGGAAATGCAGAACACCAGATACAGCGCGGCCAGCAGGCCGATGACGGACTGCCAGAAATACTTCTCGCCCGAACGCATGCCCTCGGGGTCCTTGTTGACCACCTTGCGCCAGTCGTCCACCCATCCAATGGCACCAAAGCCCAGCGTGACCAGCAGCACGATCCAGACGAAGCGATTGGACAGGTCAAACCACAGCAGCGTGGACATGGCAATCGAGAACAGAATCAGCACGCCGCCCATGGTGGGCGTACCGCTTTTGACCAGATGGGTCTCCATGGCATAGCCACGCACGGGCTGGCCAATCTTCAATGCGGTCAGCATGCGGATGGCCTTGGGGCCAATCCACAGGCCGATCAGCAAGGCGGTAACGGCGGCCAGCACGGCGCGCAGCGTCAGATACTGGAACACGCGCAGGAAACCGAATTCCGGCGAAATGCTCTGCAGCCATTGAGCCAACATCAGCAGCATGTGGCCTCCCCGCAAGCGCCTTGCTCCTTGCCCTGCTTCTCGTCTGCACAGGCTTGCAACGCCTGCACCACTTGCTCCATCTTCATGAACCGCGAACCCTTGACCAAAACGCTACCTACCTTGGGTAAAACTGCGCACACCGCCTGCTCAAGGGCGGCCATGCTATCAAAATGCCTAGCACCGCTGCCAAAGGCAGAGGCCGCAAACGCGCTTTGCTCGCCCAGAGCAAAGACCTGGGCAATCCCGGCCCGCTTGGCCAATGCACCGGCCTCGGCATGGAACTGCGGGCCGTTGTCACCCACCTCACCCATATCACCGAGCACCAGCAACTGCGGCGCGGGCAACTCGGCCAGCACGGCAATGGCGGCGGCCACGGAATCGGGATTGGCGTTATATGTATCGTCGACCACCGTGACGCTTTGAGCGCCAACCTGCACAGCCAGCGCGCGCGAGCGGCCAGTCACAGGCTCGAAGCCCGACAGGCCCTGGGCAATCGCGGTCAGCGGCACACCAGCGGCATGGGCGCAAGCAGCGGCAGCCAGTGCATTGCGCACGTTATGGCGCCCGGCAATATGCAGTTGCACGAATGCCTGGCCTTGGGGCATGTGCAATTGCAGGCTCCATGCGCCCTGCTCCCAACGCAGCTCGCTGGCATAGACCTGCGCACCATCGGCTTGCTCGCCAAACATCAGGCACTTGCGGCCCTCGGCCAGCGTCGTCCACAGCGGCGTGTATTCATCGCCAGCAGGAAAGATGGCCGTGCCATCCTGGGGCAGAAAGCTCAGCACCGATCCGTTCTCGCGCGCCACGGCTTCCACCGTGCCCATGAATTCCTGGTGCTCGCGCTGGGCGTTGTTGACCAGCGCCACCGTGGGCTGGCCGATAGCGGCCAGCTCGGCAATCTCACCGGGGTGGTTCATGCCCATTTCCAGCACGGCAATGCGGTGCTCGGCCATCATGCGCAGCAGATTGAGCGGCATGCCGATGGAGTTGTTGAAATTGCCGCGCGTGGCCAGCGCCGCATCACCGGCATGGGCGCGCAGAATGGACGCAATCATCTGCGTGACCGTCGTCTTGCCATTGCTGCCGGTCACGGCAATCAAAGGCAGATCGAACTGCGCACGCCAGGCGCGGGCCAGCGCCCCCAGCGCCAGCAGCGTGTCGGGCACCTCAATGCCCGACATGCCTGCCGCCTCCAGCCCATGATTGGCTATAGCAGCCACCGCACCTGCGGCCTGCGCCTGAGGCAGAAAATCATGGGCGTCAAAACGCTCGCCCTTCAGGGCCACAAACAAATCCCCGGCCTGCAACGTGCGCGTATCGGTATGCACGCGGGCCAGCTCCAGCTGGCCGTTGCCGACCAGACGGGCTTGGGGGATATGCGTCTGGATCAGCTCCAGCGCTTTTTGCAAGGTCATCATGACCGCATCTTTCCTTCACGGGCCGCCAGCGCCTTCTGCGCCTCGGCCATGTCGGAGAACGGATGGCGCACGCCCTTCGTCTCCTGATAATCCTCATGACCCTTGCCGGCGATCAGCACCACATCACGCACATCGGCACGGGCAATGGCTTCGGCAATGGCCACCGCACGGTCAGCCTGGACATGCAAGGCCTCGCCCGCCTTCATGCCAGCCAGAATCTGGCCGATGATGCTTTCGGGAACTTCGCTGCGCGGGTTGTCGCTGGTGACAAACACGCAATCTGCATGGGCCTGGGCCGCCTGCCCCATCAACGGGCGCTTGCTGTTGTCACGATCACCACCACAGCCAAACACGCACCACAGCTTGCCGCCGCGCTGCTGTGCCGCAGGCTGCAGCGCGCGCAGCGCTTTTTCGAGTGCATCGGGTGTGTGGGCATAGTCCACGGCGATCAGCGGCAGCTCGGGCCTGACGATCTGCTGCATGCGGCCGGGCACGGGTTCCAGATCGGCACAGGCCGCCACGGCCTCATCCAGAGTCAGACCCAGGCTGCGCAAAGCCGCCAGCACGCCCAGCAGATTGGAGACGTTGTATTGCCCCACCAGACGCGTATTCATGCGCAGGCTGTGGCCTGCCTCCAGCACGGTAAAGCTCAGTCCTTGCTCGCCCAGACCGATGTCCTTGGCCTGCAAGCGCGCAGGCCCTTGGATGGAGACACTCCAGACATCCAGAGACCTGGCTTGCAGCTTGGCCCAAAGCTTGGCGCCATGCGCATCATCGATATTGACCACCGCAGTCCGCAGGCCGGGCCAGTCGAACAGCTGGGCCTTGGCCTGCCAATAGGCATCCATGCTGCCGTGGTAATCCAGATGGTCCTGGGTGAAGTTGGTGAACAAGGCCACGCGAATCTGGGTGCCGTCCAGCCGGTGCTCGACGATACCGATGGATGAAGCCTCGATGGCACAGGCCGCCAGCCCCTGGTCGGCATAGCTGCGAAACACGCGCTGCAGCAACACCGGGTCCGGCGTGGTCATGCCGGTGGACTCCAGCGCAGGCGGCACGCCCACGCCCAAAGTGCCGACCAGCGCGCAGCCAGTGCGCGTATTCAGCTTCACTTTCGATAGTGCATGCGCCAGCCACCAGGCGGTGGTGGTCTTGCCATTGGTACCTGTAACGGCCAGCACGTCAATCTGGCCGCTCGGGTGAGCAAACCACTGGTCCGCAATCAGACCTGTGGCGGCTTTCAGCCCCTTGAGAGCGGCAACCTTGTCACTGTTCAAAGCAAAGGCCTCCAGACCTTCAGCTTCGACCAGCACGGCAGCGGCTCCCTGCTCCAGCGCCTTGGCCACATAGGCACGGCCATCGGTGGCGGCGCCGGGCCAGGCAATGAAGGCATCGCCGGCCTTGACCTTGCGGCTATCGGTTTGCAGATCGCCCTGCACGCGTGCACGCAGCCAGGCCACTGCCTCGGCTGCGCTGTTCAATGTCTGGATAGAGCTGCTCATAGCACAGGCTCCTCAGGTGGCGCGGCCACGATCAGAGGTTTGACTTCCTTGTCGGGCTGAACGCCCATGAAACGCAGGGTTTGCTGAACCACGTCGGCAAACACGGGCCCCGCCACCGTACCGCCGTAGTAAGAGCCGGCTGTAGGCTCGTCCACCATCACGGCCACGATGATGCGCGGCTTGTCGATAGGGGCGATGCCGGTAAACCAGGCCCGGTATTTGCCCGCCGCATAGCTCCTCCCAACCTGCTTGCGGGCCGTGCCCGACTTGCCGCCAATGGTGTAGCCCTCGGCCTGGGCCTTCTGGCCCGTACCTCCAGGGCCTGCGGCCAGGCGCAGCATATGCAGCACGGCAGCGGCATTCTCCTTGGAGATCACGCGCACGCCGACAGGCGGCTCCGAAGTCTTCAGGATGGTGGACGGGATGACGTTGCCGTCATTGGAGAAGACTGTGTACGAGCGCGCCATCTGGAACAGCGAAGCCGAGAGGCCATAGCCATAGGACATGGTGGCCTGCTCGATGGGCTTCCAGGTCTTCCAGGCACGCAGACGGCCCGAGACCGCACCAGGGAACTGGATCTGCGGCTTCTGGCCGAAGCCCAGCGCGCTGAAGTACTCCCACATTTCCTGAGGGGTGAGCCTTTGCGCAACCTTGGTTGCACCCACGTTGCTGGACTTCTGGATCACGCCTTCCACCGTCAGGGCACCATAGTTGTGCGTGTCGGTGATGGTGGAGCCCGTGACCGTGTAGCGGCCGGGCGCGGTATCGATGATGGTCGATGGTTTGACCCGCTTGAGCTCCAGCGCCGTCGCGATGGTGATGGGCTTCATGGTCGAGCCCGGCTCGAAGGTATCGGTCAGCGCGCGGTTGCGCAGTTGCTCGCCCGTCAGGTTCTTGCGGTGGCCGGGATCGTAGCTGGGGTAGTTGGCCAGGGCCAGCAGCTCGCCCGTGTGGGCATCCATCACCACCACGCTGCCTGCCTTGGCCTTGCTGACCTCGACCTGCTGCTTGAGCTTTTGGTAGGCGTAGTACTGGACCTTGCTGTCGATGGACAGCTGGATGTCCTTGCCATCCTGAGGCGGAACTTCGTCGCCCACGCCTTCGACCACGCGCCCCAGTCGGTCCTTGATCACGCGGCGCGAGCCGGGCTTGCCGGCCAGCTCCTTGTCAAAGGCCAGCTCCATCCCCTCCTGGCCATGGTCCTCCACATTGGTGAAGCCCACGATGTGCGCGGCGGACTCGCCTTCTGGGTATTGGCGCTTGTATTCCTTGCGGTTGTAGATGCCCTTGATATTGAGGGCCACGATCTGCTGGCCGACATTCCAGTCCAGCTGACGCTTGACCCAGACAAAGGTCTTGTCCTCGTCACCGAGCTTGGCCAGCAATGTTGGCAGCGGCATCTCCATGAGTTGGGCCACCTGCTTGAGCTTTTGCTGGACTTCCGGATCCTTGAGATCCACGTCCTCAGGGATGGCCCAGATACTGGCAGCAGGCACGCTGGAGGCAAGAATCAGTCCATTGCGATCCAGCAGACGGCCCCGATTGGCTGGCAGCTCCAGGGTACGCGCAAAGCGCACCAGACCCTGGCGCTTGAAGAAATCGTTGCCAAACACCTGGACATAGGCTGCACGCGCACCCAGCCCCACAAAGCCCAGGGCCAGAGCGGCCACGATGAACTTGCTACGCCATAGCGGCGTCTTGGACGCCAGCAGCGGGCTGGTGGTGTAGAGCACGCTACGCGTCATTGCGCCGCTCCTGCGGTATTTCCTTCCTGCACATACTGGGTGATGGCAGGCGATGCGGGACGCATCTGCAGTTTTTCACGCGCCAGCGTTTCAATGCGCTGAGGCGTGGCCTGAGCGCGCTTTTCCACCTGCAGACGCTGCTGATCGGTTGCCAGACGGCGCGATTCGTTCTCCGCACGATCCAGCTCGGTAAACAGCTTTCGCGACTCGTACTGAGTGCCCACCAGAAAGAGGGCGCTCATCATCACGGCCAGCAGCAACAGCAGATTTATGCGCAGCATGGCAGCCCTTTCGCAGCCATGCTCAAGCGGGCATGGCAATGCATCATGCGGGGACCTCCGTACGCTCGGCCACGCGCATCACCGCGGAGCGGGAGCGTGGATTGGTGTCAATCTCGGCAGCACTGGGCTTGATGCGCTCCAGCGCCTTCAGCCGCATGGGCGTGGGCGGCGCAAACGGAGCACGGCGGTCATAGACCTCCTTGGAGTGCTTGGCAATGAATTGCTTGACGATGCGATCTTCCAGCGAATGGAAGCTGATCACCGCCAGCCGGCCGCCAGGCGCCAGCACCCGCAGGCTGGCTTCTAACGCTTGTTCAAGCTCCTGAAGCTCGGCGTTGATGAAAATCCGAAGAGCCTGGAAGGTACGTGTTGCCGGGTTCTGCCCAGCCTCGCGGGTCTTGACCGCGCCAGCCACGAGCTGGGCCAGCTCACCGGTGGTACGCAATGGGCCCTGGCTCTCGCGCCTAGCAACAATCGCCTTTGCAATGGGGCCAGCAAACCGTTCTTCGCCGTAGTCACGTATCACCTCCGCAATCTGATGCACTTCCGCATCTTCCAGCCACTCGGCCACGCTCTGACCACGGGTTGTGTCCATGCGCATGTCCAGCGGCCCGTCGAAACGGAAGCTGAAGCCCCGATCGGGATTGTCGATCTGGGGCGAGCTCACGCCCAGATCCATCAAGACCCCCTGCACGCTGCCTTCAGGCAGCTCGCCGAGGTGACGAAATCCTTCATGCCGAATCGAAAAACGCGCATCGGTGATGCGCGCCGCTTCAGCGATTGCGTCCGGATCTTTGTCGAACGCAATCAATCGCCCATCCGGCCCGAGTCGCTGCAAAATAAGCCTGGAGTGACCTCCCCGACCGAACGTTGCATCCACCCAGTGACCTGCCGGTGGCTGGCTTGCGCCACCCAGCAAAGCGTCGACGGCCTCGTCGAGCAAAACGGTGATATGTTGCAACGGCTGATTCACAAGCACGTCTCTTCCTAAAAAACAAAATCCTGGAAAGCCGCCGGCATCTCCTGCTGCATGGCTTCCGCTTCACGCGCCTCATAAGTGGCCTTGTCCCACAGCTCGAAATGGTCACCCATTCCCAGCAGCAGCACCTCTTTGGTCAGCCCGGCCGCTTCACGCAACTCGGGCGCCACCAGCACACGCCCTGTGCCATCCATTTCCGCATCCATGGCACTGCCCAGAAACACCCGCTTCCACCACTGGGCGTTCATGGGCACCTGCGCAATCCGTTCGCGGAACTTCAACCACTGAGGGCGTGGGAAAAGCATCAAACAGCCATGGGGATGCTTGGTGAAGGTCACCTGACCTTCGGCCATGGACAAAAGGGCGTCACGATGCCGGGTAGGCACCGAAAGCCTCCCCTTTGCATCGAGATTCAATGAAGACGCCCCTTGAAACACGGCCAGCCTCTCCGGTTATTTGGAGCCGCTCGCGCCTCAAAAATGGGGCATGAGGGCAGTTTTCACCACTTAATTGCACTTTTTTCCACTGTAGCAGCAATTTTGTAGCCCACCAAACCCGAAGGAACAATTATTTGCAATGAAATCAATCACTTAGACCATTTCAAAAGAGCCTCTCAAAAGCAAAATATCTTTCCTTTACAAGCACTTAGCAAAGTCTGTGCATGTGTAGCCTCAATAGAAGCCATCAATTGAAACCATTCAATTCAATGGAAAGCACGTATTCATCAAACGAACTTTTCCTACAAATGCAAACTGCCCGCAAATGCGGGCAGCTCGCTGTGCAAACCTTGAATATCAAAGAATGAAACGCGACAGATCCTCATCCTGGCTCAGCACCTGCAAACGCTGGTCAACATAGCCTGCGTCTATCACCACGGTCTGGCCTGCCAGCTTGGCAGCATCAAAGCTGACTTCATCAAGCAGCCGTTCCATCACGGTGGACAGACGACGCGCGCCGATATTCTCGGTGCTCTCGTTGACGTCAAACGCAATGGTCGCCAGACGGGTGATGCCTTCAGGTTTGAATTCCAGCGTTACGCCTTCGGTCGCCAGCAGCGCCTGATACTGCTTGACCAGGGAGGCGTGAGTCTGCATGAGAATGGCTTCGAAGTCCTGGACCGACAGCGAATCCAGTTCCACGCGAATGGGAAAGCGTCCCTGCAGTTCGGGGATCAGGTCGCTGGGTTTGGAGAGGTGGAAGGCGCCCGAGGCGATGAACAGAATGTGATCGGTCTTGACCACACCGTATTTGGTGGAGACCGAGGTGCCCTCCACCAGCGGCAGCAGATCGCGCTGCACGCCCTGGCGCGAGACATCGGAGCCGCTGGTTTCCTGACGCGTCGCCACCTTGTCGATTTCATCGATGAAGACAATGCCGTTTTGCTCGGCATTCGCAATGGCGCGGGTCTTGATGTCTTCCTCGTTGACCATCTTGGCCGCTTCCTCGTCGGTCAGCAGCTTCAACGCTTCGGCAATCTTGAGCTTGCGGGTCTTACGCTTTTCCTGGCCCATCTGGCTGAACATGCCGCGCAGTTGCTCGGCCATCTCTTCCATGCCCTGGGGGCCCATGATCTGCATCTGGGGCATCTGTTCGGCGATGTCGATCTCGATTTCCTTGTCGTCGAGCTGACCCTCGCGCAGCTTTTTGCGAAAGACCTGGCGCGCCGTGTTGTCGGCAGGCACTTCGCCTGTGCGGGCCTGTGGCACCAGCACATCGAGGATGCGATCCTCGGCAGCATCTTCGGCGCGGGCACGCATCTTCTTCATGTCCGACTCACGTGTCTGCTTGACGGCGACTTCGGCCAGGTCACGAATGATGGCGTCCACATCCTTGCCGACATAACCGACTTCAGTGAACTTGGTGGCTTCGACCTTGATGAAAGGCGCATCGGCCAGCTTTGCCAGGCGGCGCGCGATCTCGGTCTTGCCCACGCCCGTGGGGCCGATCATCAGAATGTTCTTGGGCGTGATTTCCTGGCGCAGGCCGTCAGCAACCTGCTGGCGACGCCAGCGGTTGCGCAACGCGATGGCCACGGCGCGCTTGGCGCCATGCTGGCCGACGATGTGTTTGTCCAGCTCGGAGACGATCTCCTGGGGAGTCATGGCAGAAGACATGTGAATTCTCAGTCAAATATGCCTCTAGCGCCCATCCATCAAGCGCCAGCAGCTATCAATTCGGATAGACGAAGCGCTTACAGCGTCTCGATCGTGTGATTCATATTGGTGTAGATGCACAGCTCGCCGGCAATCGCCAGGGATTTGCGCACCACGTCTTCGGCCGACAACTCGGTGTTGTTGATCAGCGCCTTGGCAGCGGAATGAGCATAGGCGCCGCCCGAGCCGATGGCCACAATGCCCTGCTCGGGCTCCAGCACATCGCCATTGCCGGTAATGATGAGCGAAGTGGTCGCATCAGCCACGGCCAGCATGGCTTCAAGCTTGCGCAGCACGCGATCGGTGCGCCATTCCTTGGTCAGCTCGATGGCCGCCCGGGTCAGATTGCCCTGGTGTTTTTCCAGCTTGGCCTCAAAGCGCTCAAACAGCGTGAAGGCGTCTGCGGTTGCGCCCGCAAAGCCCGCCAGCACCTTGCCGTGATAGAGCTTGCGCACCTTGCGCGCCGTGCCCTTGATGACGATATGACCCAATGTGACCTGACCATCACCACCGATGGCGACTTGCACGCCCTCGGGAGTCTGGCGGCGCACGCTCAAAATGGTGGTGCCGTGAAACTGTTCCATCTGCTGCAGATGGGGCAACAACGGCACAAACTCAAGAGCGCAAAAAATTTAATTTGCAGCGCTTGTTTGAACAAGCATGACCCAACTCAGGGACACCGAGGAAGGGCCTAGGCGGCCCCGCCGCCCCGCACCGAAGGTGTCGTCCCCCTTGGGGGAAGCCGCGCAGCGGCTCAGGGGGTCAATCTCGTCTCGGTATCACCTGTGCATGTTCCTGAATGCCCACGACATTGAAGAACACCGCCACCAGTTGATGCAGCTGACTGAATTGCAGCACATGCCCCAGCGACTGCATTTCGGCCGCCCAGTTGAGCACCGAGCCCGCCGCAGCAAAATCCATGCGCACCAGACGCGAGCAGTCAATCGCCACGGCCTCACCCAGTTTGGCCTTGTCCTGCACCTGGGCCAGCCAGGGCAGCGCATCACCGTCAATCACGCCCTGCAAGGCAAAGCGCGGAGCACGCTCCCGCCACAGCACATCGGGGGAAAGCGTATCCGGCCCTTGCACAGAAATGCTCTTGGCCGGGCTGCCGCTTTGTCCTTCCTGCAGGAATTGGCTCACCGGATCCACCCAGGATGGAGGAGAAACTTCGTAGGTCACGCAGTAGTCGAGGGCGGTCAGCTCAAAATCGTCCTGCCGGTGCATGAGCCGCTGCAGTGCCAGACGCAGATGCCACCAGTCTGGAGGCACATCGGCCTGGCCTGAGGGGCAGTGCTTGCCCATGACGGCCAGCAGACGCTCATGACCGGCAAACACCAACTCACCTTTTTCATCACACCATTGCTGCACTGCAGTCAGCAGCGGCATCAGTGCAGCAGCCTCGATTTCTTCCAGCGCGCTCCAGTCCATGGCCCAGGGGCCTGCGCTGCGCGCCTTGCTGGTCTGCAGGGCCTTGAGGCTGGACTCGCCCAGCAGCACAGGCGCCTGCCAGCGAAAGCCCGCAGCAGCCGTCCCTGCGTCGCTGCCGGTATCTCGCAACTCGCCCGCCTGCTGCGGCATGGCAAACCATTGCGGAGCAGAGCGGCCAAAGCGGGAGGCAAAGTCCATGCCCGCGTCGTCAAACTGCTCCTGCCAGCCAGCCGCACGGTACAGGTCCAGCAAAGCCAGCCACAGCGACAGCTGAGCTGGTGCATCATGGCTGCGGCGCTCGATCAGGGCCTTGAGACCGAGCTCTGCACCTGCCACATCTCCATTGGCAAACACAATGGCAGGCTCTTCCAGCGCCACATCATGCTCGTAGCGCGTGAATGATGGGGGCACCATGCTGGCCTCGGCGGGCGCGGACACTTCGGTGGGAGCAAAGCCGGGCGAAAAATCGGTTTCACCACGCATGCTCGCCAGACCGGGAATACCGGTGCCGCTCATCAAAGGCGCCTGAGCCGAGGCGTTGCCAGGCAGCTTCAGATCGCTGGGCAGCGCATCGCTGAGCAAGGGAGGGAAGCTCCCTGGCGGCGGGGAGCGGAATGAAGAAGGCAGGGCGTTGCCACTCTCGGACAGCGGCAAGGGCATGGTCGCGGCATCGCCAGCCTGCTTGCCACGCCACCACTGCTGGGCCATCTGAGCCTCTATTTCGTCAATTTTCTTGATCGTATCGGCTCGCTCACCGGAGTCGCCGCTATAGACCGTCTGCAGAAAAGACGTTGCAGCCGGGATGGGACGAGTCTGACCCACCCCTGCAGCCTTGGAGGACTGCGCAAGCTGCGCCTGACGCAGCTTGCGCAGATGGTCGAACTCGCGCTTGCGCGCAAAGTCGTTCTGGCGCTTTCGCTCCAGCATTTCCTTGAGTGCCTGCTTGCTGTATTGATTTTCTTCGTTTTCCTGGCTCAGATGATCCAAATCGGACCAGTTGACGGTCGGGTGACGCACAAAACGCGCCACTTTGGACAACAAGCCCCCCGATTTATTCTCTTCTTTTGCCATGATCAACTACTTTGATGCCAAGTGAGCAGCGAGCACCTGATACATATCAATCGCCGTACATCTTCTGCTTGAGCTCACGACGCTGCTGCGCTTCCAGCGACAGCGTTGCCGTGGGGCGAGCCAGCAGACGGCCCACACCGATGGGCTCGCCGGTCTCGTCGCAGTAGCCATAGTCGCCAGCATCGATGCGGGCGATGGACTGGTCGATCTTCTTGAGCAGCTTGCGCTCACGGTCACGGGTGCGCAACTCCAGAGCATGCTCTTCCTCGATGGTGGCGCGGTCTGCAGGATCGGGCACCACCACGGTGTCCTCACGCAGGTTTTCTGCGGTTTCACCGGCGTTGACATGCATGTCGTTCTTGAGCGTAACCAGCTTGCGACGGAAGAACGCCAGCTGTGCGTCGTTCATGTAATCGTCATCAGACATGGCCAGCACGTCCGCATCGGTCAATTCCTCCACCGACTTGGTCTTCCAGGCATTGGCCAGCTTGGGATCTTTTTTGGTCGCAGCTTGCTTTGTGTTGGTCATAGCTTTCGTATCGCTCTTGGTTACCGCAGCACTGGACTGTATAGGGACCAGAGGCGGAACTGTCGTTTTGGGCTGCCGCGCAGGAGGCTTTGCAGAACGTTGGGATTGTGATGTCGCGGAAGCTTTCCGCGGCGCAACGGGCGCCAGCTCCGGATTGCCCGGCGCGACGTCCACCAAAGAGGTCTTGGCGCTGCGGGTACGCAAAGCAAGCTCCGCCGCCTTGTCGGCTGCAGTCATGGGCTTGTCACGTTTCACAGCGTTCACGTCCTGTCTCCTCACAGTACGGTGCACATTGCAAGGCCGGATTGCTCCAACCTCCTCTTCAGGGGCGGCATTGTAGCCATGCCGCCAACACTGTCCCCTCTCCGTTGCACATACCCCACAAATACAGGGTTGGTCTCCGGTCGAACCTCATCAGTTTGCGAGAGATATCGAACAAAAAACGGCCTGCAAAGCAGGCCGTCAGTCATTGTCAGCAATCAGCAAGCCAGGTCACACCAGACACTGGTCCAGCCCCTGCTTGAAGATGTCCTGCGGCAGGTCGATACCGATAAAGACCATACGGCTTTCGCGCTTTTCACCGGCCTCCCATTCAGGCCCCAGATCGCTGCCCATGAGCTGGTGCACGCCCTGGAAGATGACCTTGCGGCTCGTGCCCTTCATATCGAGCACGCCTTTGTAGCGCAGCATCTTGGGACCGTAGATATTGACGATGGCGCCCAGGAAGTCTTCCAGCTTGGCGGGGTCGAAGGCGCGATCGGCACGGTAGACAAAGCTCTTCACATCATCGTCGTGGTGATGGTGATGCGGGTGATTGCAGTGCTCGCCATGTTCGTGATCATGGTGCTCGTGGCCGCAATGCTCGTCGTGCTTGTGCTCATGGCCGTGATCGTGCTCACATTGGCCATGGTCATGGTCGCAGGCACTGTGATCATGATGCTCATGGTCGTGCTCATCCTCCTTGAGGAAATCGGGGTCGATGTCCAGCTTGGCGTTCAGATTGAAGCCACGCAGGTCGAACACTTCGCTCAGGGGCACATCGCCAAAATGTACGGCGCGAATGGGCGCGCGCGGGTTCATGTGCTTCAAGCGATGAATCAGTGAATCCTTTTCAGCATCCGTCACCAGATCGGTCTTGGACAGAAACATCTGGTCGGCAAAGCCCACCTGGCGACGCGCCTCCTGGCGGTCGTCGAGCTGCTGGTTGGCATGCTTGGCGTCCACCAGGGTGATGATGGAGTCGATCAGATAGGTCTCGGCGATCTCGTCGTCCATGAAGAAGGTCTGGGCGACGGGGCCGGGATCGGCCAGGCCGGTGGTCTCGATGACGATGCGGTCGAAGTCCACCAGGCCCTTGCGGCGCTTGGCGGCCAGCAGTTGCAGGGCTTCGCGCAGGTCCTCGCGGATGGTGCAGCAGATGCAACCATTGCTCATCTGCAGGATCTGCTCCTTGGATTCGGTCTTGAGAATGTCGGTGTCGATGTTCTCCTCACCGAACTCGTTCTCGATCACGGCAATCTTCATGCCGTGGGATTCGTGCAGCACGCGCTTGAGCAGCGTGGTTTTACCCGAGCCCAGAAAGCCCGTGAGAATGGTGACTGGAATGAGAGCCATGCGTTGAAACCTCTTGCTGCGGTCTGCCGCCTGATGCGCCAGCCCTGGAAACACGGACGGCGCCATTGCGCGCCGCCTCGGTAATAACAGCTGGGGAGTGTAGCGGCGCTTTCAAGCGCGCATTGCCAGCAGGGCTGCCAGTCTTTTCAAACCAAATCGACATCTAGCGCTTACCTATCAAGCGCCAGCAGCTATCAAATCAGGATTAGTTAATCTTCGACATCGCGCGCTTGCACGGGCGATGCAGCGGACTTGCCCTCGTCGCCCTGCCGCCGTGCACGCGGATGGGCGCTCTCGTAGGCCTGGGCCAGATGCTGAAAATCCAGTCGGGTATAGATCTGCGTGGTCGTTATGCTGGAGTGCCCGAGCAGCTCCTGTACCGCCCGCAAATCGCTGCTGGACTGCAACATGTGGCTGGCAAACGAGTGGCGCAGCACATGCGGATGCACGCCCGAGGCCAGTCCCGCCTGCTGGCCACGCAGCTTGATGCGGGCCCAGACGGACTGGGTACTCAGCCTCTCCCCCCGGCGCCCGATGAACAGCGCGGGCTCACCCAGGGCTGCTTGCTGCGCTGCCCCGGTCAGCCCCAGACTGCGCTGCGCCAGCCAGGCGCGCAAGGCCTCCAGCGCCTTGCTACCCACGGGCACGATGCGGCGCTTGCTGCCCTTGCCTTGCACATGGGCATCGCCCGCCACAAGGTCAATCCAGCCGCGCCCTTGTTGTTGCGTGCTCTGGTCAGGCTGAACATCCAGCCCCGCCAGCTCTGCCACGCGCAGGCCGCAGCTGTAGAGCATCTCGACCATCGCCGCGTCGCGTGCCTCTATCCAGGGGTCGGCATCGGTATTGTGAAAGCTGGCCAGCTGTACCGAATCGTCCACGCCCAGCGCCTTGGGCAAGGGCTTGGCGGCCTTGGGGCCGCGCACTCCCTCCACGGGATTGAAGGGTACCAATTCCTGCTGGGCCGCCCAGCGAAAGAAGCTGCGCCAGCCTGACAGAATCAGCGCAATACCGCGCGGGCTGCGCCCTGCGCTGTGCATCTGGGCGGCAAAGCGGCGGATATGCACCGGTTGCAGCGCCAGCAGCCCTTCAGGACCGCCCTGCCCCACCTCCTGTGCAAACTGCTGCAGTCTGAGCAAATCGAGTGCATACAGCGTGCAGGTACGGTCGGCCAGGCGCTTTTGCACGCGCACATGCACCAGGTAGCGTTGAACCACCTCAGGCAGCTGCGCGCACTGCTCCTCGAATGAGAGCTGCTCGCGCTCTTGCAGCAAGCTCATGCGGAAATTCAGCCGTGGGCCAGCGTCAATGCGGGCAGGCGCATGCGCGATAGCGAGGCACTGCCCAGCTCGGCAATGCGTGAGAGAAATTCCGTGCCCATGGTCGCGTCAAAACGGTGGGGGTCGGGCGAGCCCAGCACCAGCATGCCAAAGCTGTTGGACGTGCTGTCCATGGCCCCGTCGTGCAGCGTGAGCAGCGCCACCGACTGCACGGCATTGGGGTTGGGTAGCCAGTTGACGGGCTCGAAGCCCATATTAGGGCCACAGAACGGCATGGTCAGCGAAGCTGCAAATGCCTTGGCATCATCGCTTACGCCCATGGTGTAGACGGTACCCGAATGCGCGCCCGACACATTCCACAGGCGCAGCGCGACCTGGGGTACATCAAACGTATGCTGCAGGCTGGCCGTCAGCGCATGGGGCAGCTCGCGCAGGTCCTGCACCTTGACCAGGGCATGGGTCCACTGGTGAATCTTGCTGGCGATGGCGGCGTTCTCGCTGCCGTGACGCATCATGTCCATGATGCGATGCTCCAGCCCCTTGATCTTCTCGCGCAGCATCTCGGCCTGACGCTCCTGCAGACTCACTGCGCGCGGGCCATGGCCGCTGATCAGGCGCACACCTGTCAGCAGCTCGGCATGGCGCTCGAAGAACTCTGGGTTTTGCTGGAGGAAGTCGGCAATCGACTCTTCGGTCAATGCAATATCGGTCAAGCTGTTCATAGCGTCTCGGGTATGTCGATCTGGCCTTCAAAAACAAACTCGGCAGGGCCGGTCATGCGCACACGATCCTGCGCGCCACCAGCCCATTCAATGGTCAGCAAGCCGCCACGCGTGTGCACATCCACGCGCGCATCCAGCAGCCCCCAGCCAATGCCCGCCACCACGGCAGCGCAAGCGCCTGTGCCGCAGGCCAGCGTCTCGCCGGCACCACGCTCATAGACGCGCAGCTTCACCTCTGCACGGTTGATGATCTGCATGAACCCTGCATTCACACGCTGTGGGAAACGCGCATGGTGTTCGATCAACGGGCCCTGTGCTTCAACCAGTGCCCTGTCCACATCCTCGACCACCTGTACGGCATGGGGATTGCCCATGGACACGGGTGCTACCCAAACCGTAGCTGTTTGGGCAGTCCCATCAAGGGCGAGAGGCCATTTTTGTGCATTCCCCTGCATCTGAGGCTGCAAACCTTCGGTGATGAAGGGCACCTTGGCGGGATCCTGCTGAGGCGCTCCCATGTCGACGGTCACGCGGCCATCGGCATGCAGCTCGGGCGCAATCACGCCGGCCAGGGTGTGAACGCGAATCACGCGCTTGTCGGTCAAGCCCTTGTCATGCACATAGCGGGCAAAGCAGCGCGCACCATTGCCGCACTGCTCCACCTCGCCGCCGTCGGCGTTATGAATCACATATTCAAAATCCACGCCCTCGGCAGGCGCGGGGCGCACGGTCAGAATCTGGTCGGCCCCCACGCCAAAGTGGCGGTTGGCCAGATAGCGGTACTGAGCGCTGCTCAGGCCCAGTCGACCCTGTGTTTCGTCAAGCACGACAAAGTCGTTGCCCGCGCCTTGCATCTTGGTAAAGCGAATCTGCATGATGCCGGACATTATCGGCCTATCCCGCCCTGGTCTGCAGCGGGCCAACCCCGCTGTGGCAGATCTGCGAACAACGGACATGCCCAACGGGCTCAGCGATACAGCTTCTGCAGCAAGCTCAACAACTGCTGCTGCTCCTCAGCGCTGAGGTGGCTGACTGCCGCGCTTTCGCTGGCCTTGAGCTGGGGTTCGGCCTGGTCCACCAGGGCGCGCCCTGCTTCCGTCAGATACAAGCCCATGGCACGCCCGTCTCGGGGGTGGGGGCGGCGCTCCAGGAAGCCGCGCCGCGTCATGACTTCGATCATGCCCACCATATTGGGCGGCAGCACATCGAGCTGCTGGCACAGCTGACGCGAGGTGATGCCGGGGTTGCCACCCACCAGGGACAGCAGGGAGAACTCAACGATCTTGAGATCAAAGCCCTCCATGCATTTGACAAACACCCCTACCAGAGACAAGGAAGCGCGTCGCGCGTTGTAGCCCAGCAGGGATTCCAGAAAGCTGGCATTGACCTGATCGACCGCAAACACCTCTGCAGCAGGTACTGTTTCCTGCTGCTCCACATCATTCGGGACGCGCTTGCTGCGCGCCGGGGTGGCTTTGGAAATCGTCGTTCCGACAGGCTGATGAGCGGACATTTTTGGCTTCAACTTCAGGAGCAGGAGAGCGTTGGCTTTCCTCGATTTTGCCGGTTTCAGGTGCCGTTGGTCAAAAATCGTCAGCTCACCGGTGTGAACAGCTGATTGCCATGCACAACCGAGGCCTGGGTCCATTGCGACTTCATCAGACCCAGACGCCAGTCCATCTCCGGCAATATGCGCTGCTGCAGCTGCTTGAGCGGCCCCTGCCAGCGGGTTTGGTCCGCACCCGCCGTCGCTGCAATCCGGGCCCAGGCCCAGCCCATCAGCACCACGGCCACGCAGCGCAGATAGTCGTCGGCCACACGCCAGGCCAGGGTGTCATCCTCCTTGCAGGCCTGCGCCAGCACCGTGGAGAAGTAACGCAGCTGCGCCAGGCAACGCAGTACCTCGGCATCCAGTGCCTGACCCGCATCCAGGCTTTTGCGCAAGGACAACAGCCACTGTCCCATGGCCTGCCCGCCATCGGGCAGCACCTTGCGCACCAGCAGGTCTATGGCCTGAATCTCGTTCGTGCCCTCATAGATCATGGCCACGCGCGCATCGCGCACGATCTGCTCCACACCCCATTCGCGGATATAGCCATGACCGCCAAACACCTGCAGACAGGCACTGGCACCCTCGAACGCCTGCTGCGTCCAGGCTGCCTTGAGCACGGGCGTGATCAGGCTGCACCACTGCTGTGCCTGCTCGCGCTCCCTGACATCCTCCGCATGGCGAGCCACATCCAGGTAAATACCCGTTTGATAGGCGAGAACGCGTCCGCCATCGATCCAGGCTCGCTGCACATCGAGCGTGCGGGAAATTGTCGGGTGTTCGATGATCAGATCGGCAGCATCCCCCACACCACGCGAAGCAGGTACCGCGCCCGGTGCGCGCATCTGACGGCGCTCCAGCGCATAGGCATGCGCCTTCTGCCATGCCGCATCCAGCAGACCCACGCCTTGCAGCGCCACATGCAGGCGTGCGGCATTCATCATCACAAACATGGCATTGAGGCCCGCACCGGGCAGGCCGATCAACCAGCCCTGAGCCGCGTCAAAACGCATCACGCAGGTGGGGCTGCCATGCAGTCCCATTTTTTCTTCGATGCGCTCGCAGACTACGGTGTTGTGCCCGCCATCGGGCAGTATTTTGGGCACCAGGAACAACGACAGGCCCTTGGGGCCAGCAGGTGCTCCGGGCAGACGAGCCAGCACCAGATGCACGATGTTTTCGCTGAGATCATGCTCGCCGCCGGAGATGAAAATCTTGCCGCCGCTGACTTCAAAGCGCTCGCCCAACGCCGACTCGCCGACCGGTACAGCCTGCGTGCGCACCATTCCCAGGTCGCTGCCCGCATGGGCTTCCGTCAGGCACATCGTGGCCAGCCATTCGCCGCTGGCCACCTTGGGCAGATATGCGGCCTTGAGCGCATCGCTGCCATGGTGCTTGAGGCATTCATAGGCACCATGCAGCAGCCCCGGTGCCATGGTCCAGCCATGATTGGCGGCGCTCAGCCATTCGTAGAGCACGCCCTCCAACACCCAGGGCAGGCCCTGGCCGCCATCCTCCTCGGCACATGCCAGCGCAGGCCAGCCTGCCTGCCAGAAATCCTGATAGGCCTGCGCAAAACCCGGCGGCGTGGTGACCTTGCCCTCGGCAAACCGTGCGCCCACTTCGTCACCCTCCCGCGACAACGGCGCTACCACCTCGCCCACCCACTTGCCGGCCTCTTCCAGCACCTGTTGCATCAGAGCTCTGTCGGTGGCGGCGTGCGTCGGCAGACGCTGCAGCTGCTCATCGGCCTTCAGTACATCGAAAAGAAGAAACGCGTTATCAGCGCTGGCGGGCAAATAAGACATACAAAACCAGCTGCCAAGCAGCAAAAAACTCAATCCAAGAACGGGCTGCGCAAGAAGCGCAGTCTAAAAAATCAGAGGCGCCCAGCAAGAGCCGCCTCGCGGCGATGGCGCCGTCCCCCTCAGGGGGAAGCGGCGCAGCCGCACAGGGGGAATTAAGTGTCAGCAGTAAAGCCGATCTGCTTGACCAGCGGGCCCCAGCGCTCATACTCGGCCTGCTGCGAGCGGGCCATTTCCTCGGGCGTGGAGCTGGTGGCAATCAGGCCCACCACGCCCACGCTTTCCTTGAGTGCATCGCTCTTGAGCGCCGCCACAATCGCCGCATGGGCGCGCTGACGCACATCGACGGGCGTCTTGGCATTGGCATAGAAACCAAACCACTCTTCGGCCGTCAGATCGCTGAACCCCTGCTCGGCAAACGTGGGCACATTGGGCAGATAGGGGTTGCGCTTCGGGCCACTGGTGGCCAGCACACGCAGCTTGCCAGCCTTGTAATAGCTGAGAAAGTCGCCGCTGGGGCCCATGACGGCCGCAATCTGGCCGCCCGCCAGATCGGACACGGCAGGCGCCGTGCCACGATAAGGTACATGGCTGAGCTTGACGCCCGAGCGCAGGCTGAGCAGGGAGCCAATCAGATGCGGCTGGGTGCCCGCACCGGGGCTGCCAAAGCTGGCCTTGTCGGGGTTGTTCTTGCACCAGGCCAGGAAGTCCTTGAGCGTCTTGACCTCGGTCGGCACGGCGGGGCCGACGGCCAGGCCGTGGTGCATGATGGCTCCAATCGAAATTGGCTCGAAATCCTTGGCCTGATAGGTCAGCTTGCTATAGATATGGGGATAGATGGAGAAGGCCGAAACCTGGGACAGCACTATCACCGAGCCGTCGCCAACGGAGTTGCGCAGGTTCTCCAGCGCGATGCGGCCACCGGCTCCGGGCTTGTTCTCCACCACGCCCATATTCTTGCTGTAGCTGGTGCCACCGATCTTTTCAGCCACGCGGCGGGCCACCGAGTCACCGGCGCTGCCTGCGGGGAAGCCGTACAGAATGCGCACCTGCTCCAGCGGCCCGCTGCCCTGTGCATAAGCACTGCGGGCAGCCATGCCGCCGAATGCGGCCAGCGCTGCACCTGCGCTCAGACTTTTGACGAAATGACGACGATCTTGCATGTTTGTCTCCTCTAGATTTTTGCTTGTATGCAGGCTGTGACCTGTCTTGAAATTATCAGCCCCAGGTCATCAGGCGAAGGGCCGAAATGCACGCCAGTTCAGGAGTCACCGGTAAAGCCGATCTGCTTGACCAGTGCCCCCCAGCGCTCGAACTCTGCTTGCTGGGAACGGGCCATTTCCTCTGGCGTGGAACTGGTGGCAATCAGCCCGACAACGCCCAAACTCTCCTTGAGCGCATCACTTCTAAGAGCCATGGTGATAGCCGCATGGGCGCGTTGGCGCACATCGACAGGCGTCTTGGCATTGGCATAGAAGCCAAACCACTCTTCGGCCGTCAGATCGCTGAAGCCCTGCTCGGCAAACGTGGGCACATTGGGTAGGTAGGGATTGCGCTGCGGGCCGCTGGTGGCCAGCACACGCAGTTTCCCAGCCTTGTGATAACTCAGATAGTCGCCGCAGGGGCCCATGATGGCTGCGATCTGACCACCAGCCACATCCGAGACGCCAGGCGCCATACCGCGATAAGGTGCATGGCTGAGCTTGACACCCGAACGCAAGCCCAGCAACGCGCCCAGCAAATGGGGCTGACTGCCTGCGCCAGGGCTGCCGAAGCTGGCCTTGTCGGGGTTGTTCTTGCACCAGGCCAGGAAGTCCTTGAGCGTCTTGACCTCGGCAGGAACGGCGGGGCCGACGGCCAGGCCGTGATGCATGATGGCCCCAATCGAGATTGGCTCGAAATCCCTGGCCTGATAGCTGAGCTTGCTATAGATATGGGGGTAGATGGAGAAAGCCGAGACCTGCGAAAGCGCGATCACCGAGCCATCACCTACGGCATTGCGCAGATTTTCCAGTGCGATGCGCCCGCCAGCACCGGGCTTGTTTTCCACCACGCCCATGTTCTTGCTGTAGCCGCTGCCCCCGATCTTCTCGGCCACACGACGGGCGACCGAGTCACCAGCGCTGCCCGCGGGGAAGCCGTACAGAATGCGTACCTGCTCCAGCGGACCGCTGCCCTGCGCATAGGCGCTACCGAAAGCGGCCAGCACGGCGCCAGCACCCAGGCCTTTGACGAAATTGCGACGACCTTGCATGACTTGTCTCCTGTTAGTAATAGGCGGACTCTGCGATCCTGTGAAATCAATCAATACATGTCTCAATCTTTGACACTGAGCCGGCTCTGGCACTCTCCAAGCCAGAGACACCGAGCAAGGGCCGCCCCGCAGCGATGGTGTCATCCCCCTTGGGGGAAGGCGCAAAGCGCCTCAGGGGGTAACACTTACCTAGGGGCCATGCGCAGCGCTCCATCAATGCGAATCACTTCACCGTTGAGGTGGTCGTTATGCACGATATGCACGGCCAGATCGGCAAACTCCGAAGGTTTTCCCAGACGCGATGGAAAAGGGATGGACGCGGCCAGCGACTGCTGCACAGGCTCGGGCAGTTCCTGCATCAGCGGCGTGGCAAACAGACCCGGCGCCACCGTGCAGACGCGAATGCCATGCTGGGCCAGATCGCGCGCCATGGGCAGTGTCATGCCTACCAGCCCCCCCTTGGATGCGCTATAGGCCTGCTGTCCCACCTGACCATCAAAAGCGGCCACCGAGGCAGTGTAGAGAATCACGCCGCGCGCACCATCCTCCAGCGCCGCCAGCCTGACGCAGCGTGCCGCAAACAGCCGCGTCATGTTGTAGCTGCCGATAAGGTTGACGCGGATCACGCGCTCGAAGTCTTCCAGTGGCGCGGGCTCGCCATCGCGGCCTATCACGCGCCTGGCCGTACCGATACCGGCCACATTCATCAAAATGCGCGCGTCCTGTCCCCAGTGGGCTTTGATCTGGTCCAGCGCTGCCGTCACGCTGGTCGCGTCGCAGATATCGCACTCCAATGCCAGACCGTTGATCTCCGCCGCCACCGCCCTGGCCTTGTCGATCTGGCGGTCCAGCACCGCAACCCTGGCCCCTGCAGCCGCCAGCGCACGCGCCGTGGCTTCACCGAGGCCGGATGCGCCGCCCGTGACAATGGCAATCTGTTCCCGAACTTGCATTTCGCTATCCTTTTAAAAGCTGTTTGCGCTTATCAGTGTTGGGCTCAAGGCTGATTCGGCTTCAAGATGAAGGGCAGGCTTTCGGTATATAGCCCCTCCACCACATCGGCGCGATGCTGCAAGACCGCGCGCTGATTGATGGAGCCCTTGTCCGTCACCTCTCCCAGGTCCAGCGAGGGTGCGCGAGTCGATGCCACGGCCCTTGCAATGCGGGTGGCGCTGCCGGTGGCGCTTTGCGCCAGCTGATCGAATACGGCCTGCAGATGCTGCTGCACGGGGGCGCTGTGCATGATCTGCTCCAGCGTCGCCTCCGCTCCCAGGCCGCTAAGGGCCGCGCAGGCAGGTGTGCCAAAAACAATGGCCCCGACTTCCTTGCGGTCCAGCCCTGTCAGCACCACATCCTGAATAAAGGGCGCACCAGCGTGAATGATCCTGGCGCGCAGCGGCCCCACATTGACAAAGGTGCCGGTGGCCAGCTTGAAGTCCTCGGCAATGCGGCCGTCAAAGCGCAGGCCCTGGTTGCGATCCTGCGGATCGCGCCACTGCACGGCATCGCCGGTGCGGAAAAAGCCTTGCTCGTCGAAAGCCTCGGCCGTGGCCTCGGGCGCACGCCAGTAGCCAGGCGTGACATTGGGGCCGCGATAACGCACTTCCAGCTTGCCGTCGACAGGCGCCAGTCTAAGCTCCAGCCCTGGCACGGGCACGCCCAGGTCGCCGGAACGCACATCGGGCCGGTTGATGAACAGGGCTGAAGGCGAAGACTCCGTCATGCCCAGGCCCGTGCCCATCACAATGCGCTCGCCGCATTCGCTTTCCTGCACGCGGTGCAGGCTGTCCCACACGGGCTGTGCCAGCGATGCGCCTGCGTAGAAGAACATCTTCACGCGCCTGAGCAGACTGGCGCGCAGCTGAGCGTCTTCCTCCATGGCGCGGGCTATGTATTCAAAGCCCGTGGGTACGTTGAAGTACACGGTAGGCGAGATCTCGCGCAGATTGCGCAGCGTCTCGCCGATGCCTGTAGCCGTGGGCTTGCCTTCATCAATAAAAATTGTGCCGCCGTGATACAGCGCCAGACCTATGTTCTTGTTGCCGCCAAACGTGTGATTCCAGGGCAGCCAGTCCACCAGCACGGGTGGGCCCTTGAGCATATCGGGCATGGTCTGGGCAATCTGCTGCTGGTTGGCGCACCACATGCGGTGGGTATTGATCACAGCCTTGGGCAGCTTGGTCGAGCCCGAGGTGAACAGAAACTTGGTGATGGTGTCCGGCCCCGTGGCCTGCATGGCCGCGTCCACGGCGGGAGTCGCTTGTGTTGCCAGCAGGTCGGCAAACTGGGTATGCGGCACAGCCGCAGCCGTGCTGTTGCGGTAGACCACTTCGCAGCCAGCCGGCAATACGGCGCGCACGGCCTTGTCATAGCGCGCGGCATCGCTGGCAAAGATCAGGCCGGGCGTGAGCGTATCGACCACATGGCGCAGCTTGGCGTAATCGGTGCTGACCAGCGAATATGGCACGGAAACCGAACAGTAGGGCACACCCGCATAGAGACAACCCATGGCCAGCGTGGCGTGGTCCAGGTCGTTTTCACTGAGGATGACAACGGGCCGTTCTGCCGACAGCCCACGCGCCACCAGTGCCTGGCCGATGCTGCGCGCAGCCGCCAATGCCTGTGCATAGCTGATGTGCTGCCAGTCGCCCGTCCGACCATCGGCCAGACGTTCGCGCTGGGCCATGAAGCTGTGCTCCGGTGTGGTCTGCGCCCAGTGCAGCAATCTGTCCGTCATGCGCAGCGCATGGGGCTGCAGTTCCTGCTCGGAGCGGATGTAGCAGCCCCCGTCATCGCTCTCGCGCACCTGAATGCTGCGCACACCGAATTCCAGCTCGCGGTACCGTGGCTTGCGGCCCTCTTTGACCTGGCTGGCGGCCTGCACGGCCGCTTCTGTCTCCTGCATGGTCTTGTCTCCACCTCGTGATTGTTGAAGAGGCCTGGCTCAGTCTTTGCTGACCTTGGCGGCACGACCTTCGAGGAACTCCTGCAGCCTGAACTTGGCCTCCGGCGCGCTCTGGGCAATCGCGGCCATCAGCGCTTCGGTCATCAGCCCCTGGTCCGAAGGTTGCTCGGCAATCCGGGGCAGCGCATGCATGAGTGCGTAATTGGTCATGGGCGCGTTCTCGGCAATGCGCAGCGCCAACTCCACCGCCTTGTCCAGCGCCTGACCTTCGGGCACCAGATATTGCGACAGGCCAATGCGCTCGCCCTCCTCGGCCTTGTACACACGACCCGTGAACATCATGTCGGCCATGCGCGCCGCGCCGATCAGACGAGGGATACGCACCGAGCCGCCACCGCCCACGAATATGCCGCGCGAACCTTCGGGTAGCGCATAGAAAGTGGTGCTGTCAGCCACGCGGATATGGCAGGCGCTGGCCAGCTCCAGCCCGCCGCCCACTACCGCGCCATGCAAGGCGGCCACCACTGGTACGGCACCAAACTGCACCTGGCGCAAAGCCTCATGCCACATGCGCGAATGCAGCACGCCCTGGGCCGCATCGCGTTCGCTGAGTTCGCTCAGGTCCAGGCCCGCGCAGAAATGCGTGCCATCGCCATCGACCACGGCTGCACGCACGCTGGCTGGCAGATTCATGAAAACATCGCGCAGACCCAGCACCAGCCCATCGGACAAGGCATTGCGCTTGGCCGCACGCATCAGGCGAATCACGGCCACCTGCTGGGCGTCACCACGAAATTCAACTGCAATTTCTTTATGAGTCATAACCATTCCTTTATCCAATTATTGTTATTTAAAATAACTAAAAGCAAGCAAGCAAAAGCGGTTTGCGCTCAGTGCTTTCCCCAGTCTTTGCTGCATCAAACCTGCGCAAACACAGGCGGGACATGGATTTGCACATTCAAGTTCGCATAATGCAGGCCATGAATCCACGTCCCAGCCAGCTTCTGAACCCGCAGCGTGAGCCCGCTGCCACGCGCGATGCATCCACCATCCTGCTGCTGCGCGACTGCGCGGACGGCCAAGGCTATGAAGTACTGATGACCCGGCGTGCCGACCAGGGCAACTTTGCCAACGCCTATGTGTTCCCTGGCGGCGGTCTGGAGGCCCAGGACGCCGCCCCCGCCAACCACGCCCTGGCCCGCGCGCGCCAGGGCATGGTTGACGCTGGCGGAGAACCCCGCATCACCCAGGCCCTGGCAGGCATTCGCGAGACCTTTGAAGAGCTGGGCATTTTGCTGGCCTATGACGAGACGGGCCAGCCCGTCACGCCCGCGCAAGTCCAGCAACTCGATCGCAAGGCCTCGCTGTATGAGCAATGCCGCGCCCGCGGCTGGACGCTGGCCGTAGACCAGCTCTGGTATCTGGCGCACTGGACGGCTGCGCGTGATCTGCCCAAGCGTTTCAACGTACCGTTTTTCGTGGCGCGCATGCCCGAAGGTCAGACACCCGAAGCCGATGAGACCGAGCAGTTCGAGCCCACCTGGATTCGCCCACAGGACGCGCTGCAGCGTTTCGCGGAAAAAAGCTTGGCTCTAGTCTTCCCCACCGAGCGCACGCTGCAGCGCATGGCCGGCTTTGCCAATACCCAGGCCGTCATTGACGCGTTGCAAAGCGAAAAACGCCTGTGGCACAGCTGCCCGCGCACCGGCTATCTCAAGGGGCAGGACACACGCCATATGGAAACCGATATGGCCTATGGCGAGCTGGAAATGGTTCACCCCGACGGCCAGGCCGGCCACCATCTCGACTGGCAATTCGAAAACGCCGTACCGCTGCGCAAAAACCTGATGCGCCTGACGGCTCCCAACCCCGGCATGATGACCGGCCCCGGAACCAACAGCTATCTAGTCGGCGATGCCAGCAGCGGCTATATCGTCATCGACCCGGGCCCCGATGAGCCCGAACACCTGCAGCGCCTGCACACGGCTGCGGACGGCGATATCCGTTTCATCGTCTGCACCCACTCCCACCCCGACCACTCGCCTGGCGCCGCACCGCTGCAGGCCATGGTCGTGCAGTCCGGCCATGCCAGGCCGCCCATCATGGGCCTGCCTTCCGCCCCCACTGCCCGTGCCAACAGCCGCTTCAAGCCCGAGGTAACGCTGCAGGATGGAGAGCACATCACGCTGACAGGACAAGGGCCAGAGGGCGAAATCACACATACGCTGCAAGCCATCTTCACTCCCGGCCATGCGGCCAACCATCTGTGCTTTCTGCTCGAAGAGGATGCGCTGCTGTTCAGCGGCGACCATATCCTCAATGGCAGCACCACGGTCATCAGCCCGCCCGACGGCAACATGATCGACTACCTGGATTCGCTGGACAGGCTCACCGAGCTCTGCACCGAGCATGGCGTGAGCTATATCCTGCCGGCCCATGGCTATGTACTTGGCTTTGCCCGCCAGCAGATCGCCAAGCTCAAGAACCACCGCCTGGCACGCGAAGCCAAGGTCCACGCCGCCATGCGCAGCAAACCCGATGGCAATATTCAGGACTGGGTGGCCATTGCCTATGCCGATACGCCACCTGCGCTGTGGCCCGTGGCCGAGCGCTCGCTGCTGGCCCATGTGGAGCGCATCCAGAAGCTCTGTCTCGGGCGGTAGACCCAGGCTAGACCTGTGGACAACTAGGACATGGCAGGCGCATTAAGCTCTCGCCCATGTCTGAATCACAGCCCGAACAAGAAGGCATTCGCCTGGCCAAGCGCCTGGCGATGCAGGAACAATGCTCACGCCGCGAGGCCGAGCTGCATATCGAAGCGGGCAACGTCCAGGTCGACGGCAAGGTCGTGCAAGTGCCCGAAACCCGCGTCAACCCCGACCAGGTCGTGACCCTACGCAAGGGCGCCAAGCCCGAAGCCATTCCGCCCGTCACCATTCTCATGAACAAGCCTGCGGGCATGACCCAGGGCCCTGCCTACGGCCGCGTGCGCAGTGCCCATTCGCTGCTGAGTGAAGCGACCAAGGCCCAGCTGGACACGCCCATGCCGCAGCTGGTGCTGGATCATCACTTCAGGAATCTGGAGTCGTTCCTGACGATCCCTCTGCCTGCCAGCGGTCTCATCGTCTACACCCAGGACAAGCGCGTGGCACGCAAGCTGGCCGAAGAAGGCATGTGGCTGGAGCAAGAAATCATCGTCGGCGTGGAAGGCCAGATCGTCGAAGACGGCCTGGAAATCCTCTACGAAGGGCTGCCCATTCCCGGTGGCAACGGCCACCGCCGCATGCCGCCCTGCCATGTGAGCTGGCAAAGCGACAACCACCTGCGCTTTGCCCTCAAAGGCATTGCCCCCGAAGAGATAGAGCGCATGTGTGCGGCCATCGGCCTGCAGGTCACCAGCATGCGCCGCCTGCGCATAGGCCGCGTCTCGCTGGCCAAGGTGCCAGAGGGTCAGTGGCGCTATCTGATGCCCTGGGAACGCTTCTAGGACCATCAAAAAAAAGAGCTGCCAGCGCTTGTGCATCAAGCGCTGGCAGCTCTTTTTCATGGAATAAGTGTGAAGTGCGCCGATAAGCCGGATTCTGTGCACAGCGGTTGCCCGCTGCGTGACCGCCATTAATCTTGGCCATCAGTCGCCTGATGGCTCGGTGCTACCTACCCGCACACTCCGGGGGCCCCGTCAACGTGTGCCTACTTGGTATTGCTGCGCGTAGAGATTGCCCGTTTCACCCCCGGTGGTTTATCTTGCGACACTCCCCCGGGACTCGTCTCTGTTGCTCTGATCCTCACCTCACGGTGGACAGCTGTTAGCTGCTACGCCGCCCTATGCAGTCCGGACGTTCCTCCAGTACGGCCTTTCGGCACTTGTACCAGCGGCGGTCTGGCGCACTTCACGGCGCGCATTATCCCGCGTTCATAAAGAACTTGCACAGAACTCGCGCCGAAACTGTTCGGGCGGCAGGCCTGATTCACGCTGGAACATGGCGATAAAGGCCGACGGCGTGCTGTAACCCAGGTCGTAGGCAATGCGCTGCACGGTGTGGCCGGCCTCCAGCGCGTCGATGGCACGCAGATAGCGCATGCGCTGACGCCACTCGCCCAGGCTCATGCCCAGCTCGGCCTGGCAGTGGCGGGCCAGCGTGCGCTCCGTCATGTGCACGGTGCTGGCCCATTCGCTGAGGCTGCGATGGTCATCGGGCATGGCCTGCATGGCATCCAGCACCTGGACCAGGGCCGGGTGCTGGGCCACGGGCAGAAAGTTCAGTTCCAGCGGCGTGGCGCACAGCTGGTCGTGCACGACCTGGGCCAGCCGCAGGTCCGCAGCCGTGCTGGGCACCTGCACACCACGGGAACCAAAGTCCAGCAGGATGGCTTTGACGATGCCGCCTATCGCCATGCAACCAGCCACCGAAGGCAGCTGCTCGCACAGCTCTGGCGCCAGGTAGACGGAGCGGTATTGCACCGCATGCTTGAGGTAGCAGCTATGCACCAGCCCCGGCGGAATCCATACCCCATGCTGGGGCGGGCAAAGAATGCGGCCCGTGGGCACATCCATGCTCAGGCTGCCATGCGAGGCGTAGTTCAGATGTCCCCAGCGGTGGCTATGCGACGGCGCCTCGCTGTGGGCACCCAACTCGTCGTAGCGAAAGTAATAGCTGCCCTGGACTTTTTCGGTATCCAGAATGGCCACGGGCTGACGCTGGGCAGAGGGAGAGCTGGCAA
The DNA here is from genome assembly GCA_031277805.1 of Comamonas sp. Lineage (GTDB taxonomy): Bacteria > Pseudomonadota > Gammaproteobacteria > Burkholderiales > Burkholderiaceae_C > Comamonas. The sequence goes on from JAITLR010000009.1 coordinate 637,525, forward strand.
TCATGGCTTTCGTCCGGCTTGCGCTATCGGATGTCTGAAATCAGGAACACACTTCAAAAGCGTCAGGCGCATGATAGATCCAGTCTAGGAGATTCGTCATGGGTTCTTATTTACTGCCACTGGGTGCGGTGCTGATCTGGTCGGTCAACACCGTGGTCAGCAAACTGGCTGCCGACAGCATCAGTGCTGCCGAGATCGGCTTTTTCCGCTGGGTGGTGGCTGCAATTTTGTTCACTCCATTTGTGCTGCCCGGCATCTGGCGCCAGCGCGCGGCCATCAAGCCGCTGCTGGGCCGCATCACGGTGCTGGGCGTGCTGGGCATGGTGGCTTACCAAAGCCTTGCCTACTATGCGGCCCACTACACCACAGCCACGCATATGGGCATCATCGGCTCGCTCACGCCCATGATGGTGATGGCCCTGGCCGTGTTTCTGCTGGGCCAGCCGCTGACACGAGGCGGAGTCTGGGGCTCGCTGCTGGCCATCGTGGGCGTGGCTCTGGTCGTTTCCTCCGGTCAGCTGGAAAAGCTGGCTTCCGAAGGCCTGAACCTGGGCGACGCCATGATGCTGCTGGCCATGCTGGCCTATGCCATCTACAACATCCTGCTCAAGCGCTGGCCCATGCCTGCGCTCAAGACCGTGCAGCTGCTGTATCTGCAGATACTGGTGGCGGTGGTGGTGCAGTTTCCGCTGTATCTGTTCTCACCCAAGACAGGGCTGAATGCCGGCAACCTGTCGCTGGTCGGCTATGCCGGCATCATGGCCTCCATTGCCGCACCGCTGTTGTGGATGAAGGCGGTGCAGACACTGGGCCCAGGCCGCTCCAGCATGTTCTTCAATCTGATTCCGGTGTTCACTGCCCTGGTGGCCTTCGCCTGGCTGGGCGAGCCGCTGGCGCTTTACCACCTGAGTGGCGGCGTGATGACGATTGGCGGTCTGCTGCTGGCCGAGCTGTGGAAGACACCGCTGCGCGCACAACCAGTCCTGGACTGCCGGCCTAAAGCAGCAGATTGAGAATCGCGTAGCTCATCAGCGACAGCAGACTCACCACAAACACCAGCATGACCCAGGGTCCCCAGCGCTGCTCGCGCCAGGAGAAACCGACCAGCAGGCCTACGCAGCAGATCCCCAGCAGCACCAGAATTGTGTTGAACGTGAGCAAGAGCAGTCCTCCCTCAAACAAACTCCGTCTCATTGTTCCCGATTGCGGGCTCAAGGGGAAACACCATCGCCCCAGGGCTTGATGTGAATCAATCGCCAGTCCCTGGCACCAGGCGAAAACCGAGATTTTGAGCGGCCCGGCAGCGCAATCGGGTGCTTATGATTCCTAGGGTTTTCCCGCGCTTTATCGGTGCATGGCGGTCACATGCTGGTGCAGAGCCCGCACCACCTCTGCTCATAAGAATTTGCATTCAGGTCTGCTCAGAATTTCTTGTTGGACAGCCCCACGCTGCCTTTCGATACTGCCGCCACAGGAACACCGGCCCAGGCCGCATCCCCAGGTTCCACAGACACACGGGCCTGCCTCAAAAAGCCGCCCCATGTGCCCGCGCACTTTCGAATACAGGAGACCCCCATGAGCAGCCCGGCTTCCGCCACCCATTCCCCTGCCAGTCATGCTGGCGCGGACGCGCACTCCGACATGGACGCCACCTACCGCAAGATCACCTGGCGCCTGATCCCCTTTCTGGTCTTTCTCTTCGTGCTGGCCTGGATAGACCGCGTCAACGTCGGCTTCGCCAAGCTGCAGATGCTGCAGGACCTGCAGTTCAGCGAGGCCATCTACGGACTGGGCGCCGGCATCTTCTTCATTGGCTACTTCCTGTTCGAAGTGCCCAGCAACCTGCTGCTGGAGAAGATCGGCGCGCGCAAGACACTGGCGCGCATCACCATCCTCTGGGGCGGTGCCTCGATGGCCATGGCCTATGTGAACACGCCCGCCATGTTCTATGTGCTGCGCTTCATCCTGGGCGTGGTCGAGGCGGGCTTCTTCCCCGGCGTGGTGCTGTATCTGACCTACTGGTTCCCGGCCCGCCACCGTGCCCGCATCAACGGCCTGTTCATGACCTCGTTCGCCATCGCCGGTGCCGTGGGCGGCCCGATCGCGGGCGCCATCATGAATGGCATGCAGGGTGTGGGCCATCTGGCCAACTGGCAGTGGCTGTTCATTCTTGAAGGCATTCCCTCGGTGATCGCCGGCTTCCTGGTGCTGGCCTGGCTGCCCGAAAAGCCCGAGAACGCCAGGTGGCTGAGTGCCGCCGAGCAGCGTGCCGTCACGGCCGCCGTGGCCCAGGAAAGCCAGCAAGGCCACAAGCAGCACTCCTTCGCCGACGCCTGCCGCAACTACCGCGTCTGGCTGTGCGCGGCCGTGTACTTCTGCATCGTCAGCGGCAACGCGACGATCGCCTTCTGGTCGCCGTCCATCATCAAGGAGATCGGCATCCAGAACAATCTGCAGATCGGTCTGATCTCGGCCATTCCCTTCCTCGCCGGCACGCTGGCCATGGTCTGGAACGGCATGCATTCGGACAAGACCGGCGAGCGCCGCATGCACAGCGCCATAGCCGCCTTGATCGCCGCCGCAGGCCTGATCCTGACCGGCATGTTCCTGCACAACGCCGTGCTGGCCCTGTGCGCGCTGACGCTGGCCTCCGTCGGCATCCTCGCGGCCTTCCCCGTGTTCTGGTCCATTCCCTCGGCCTTTCTGGCCGGCACGGCGGCCGCAGGCGGCATCGCCCTCATCAACTCCATCGGCAACCTGGCCGGTTTCGTCGCGCCCTACATGATCGGCGCGCTCAAGACCAGCACCGGCTCGCTGTCCTCGGGGCTGTACTTCGTGGCCGCGCTGGAGTTCCTCGCCGCCTTCCTGGTCGTGCTCTTCGTCAAGAAGCAGTGACCTCCTGACGCTGCCTGCGCAGCGCCGCCATGCGGGGCCCACGGCCCCGCCTTCCCCTTTTTTGAGATTTCCGCCATGCAACTGCAATTCACCACCCCCGAAGGCCAGACCCTGGCCCCCATCTTCGACACCCTGATCGTCGCCGGCTGGGCTGGACGCGACCATGCGGCCATCGAGCACCACATCGAGGAGCTGGCCGCGCTAGGCATTCCGCGTCCCAGCGCCGTGCCGCTGTACTACCGCATCGCCAGCAACCAGCTGAGCCAGAACAGCACGCTGCAGGTGCTGGGCCCCGACTCCTCGGGCGAGGCCGAGGTCTTCGTCTTCAGCCATGACGGCGAGATGTTCGTGAGCCTGGCCTCGGACCACACCGACCGCAAGCTCGAGGCCTATAGCGTGGCCTTTTCCAAGCAGGCCTGCGTCAAGCCCGTGGCCACCCAGGCCTGGCGCTTCGCCGACGTGGCCGGGCATTGGGACGAGCTCATCCTGCGCTCGTGGATCGTGGAGGACGACCGCGAAGTGCTGTACCAGGAAGGCACGCTGGCCAGCCTGCGCACGCCCCAGGACCTGATCGCGGGCTACACCGGCGGCCAGAGCCAGCTGCCCGAAGGCAGCGGCATGACCTGCGGCACCATGGCCGCCATCGGCGGCATACGCCCTGCCACACAGTTCGCCATGGAGCTGTACGATCCGCGCAGCCAGCGCAGCATCCGCCACCGCTACCGCAGCGAGCTGCTGGACATCGTCGCCTGATTGACCGGACAGGAGCGCCCATGACAACCACCCTCACCCAAGCCGCCGAGCGCCTAGCCCAAGGCCAGACCAGCGCCACGCAACTGGCCGAGCAGGCACTGGAACGCGCCACGCAAGGCGAAGGCCCGCGCGTATTCACCCGCGTGCTGCGCGAGCAGGCCCTGGCCGAAGCCCGCGCCAGCGATGTGCTGCGCGCAGCTGGCCTGGCACGCTCGCCCCTGGAAGGCCTGCCCATCTCGGTCAAGGACCTGTTCGACATCGCCGGCTACCCCACGCTGGGCGGCTCCAGGCTGCTGGCCGATGCCGCACCTGCCACGCAGACGGCCGAAGTCGTGCAGCGTCTGCGCCGCGCGGGCGCGGTCATCGTGGGCACGACCAATATGACCGAGTTCGCCTACTCGGGCCTGGGGCTGAATCCGCACTACGGCACGCCGCGCAATCCCTGGCAGCGTGATATCGACGGCGGCCGCATTCCCGGCGGCTCGTCGTCGGGCGCGGCCATCTCGGTGACCGACGGCATGGCGCTGGCCGCCATCGGCTCGGACACCGGCGGCTCGGTGCGCATTCCCTCGGCGCTGTGCGGCCTGACCGGCTTCAAGCCCACGGCTCGGCGCGTATCCATGCAGGGCGTGCTGCCGCTGTCGGCCAACCTGGACTCCATCGGTCCGCTGGCACCCAGCGTGCGCTGCTGTGCCGCGCTGGACGCGGTGCTGTCGGGCGAGGTGCATGGCGAGTTGCGCGCCGCATCGCTGCAGGGCCTGCGCCTGCTGACGCCGACCAACGTGGTGCTGGACGGCATGGACAGCACCGTGGCCGCTGCCTGGCAGCGCGCGCTGTCGCTACTGTCGGCCGCAGGCGCGCAGATCACCGAGGCCGTGGTGCAGCCCTTTTCCGAGCTTGCGCAGATCAATGCCAAGGGCGGCTTCACCGCCGCCGAGGCCTGGGCCTGGCACCGCCACTACATTGCCGATCGCCTGTCCGAATACGACCCGCGCGTGGGCACGCGCATCCTGCGCGGCAAGGACATCAGCGCGGCCGACTACATCGAGCTGCTGGCGCGCCGTCAGCAGTGGATCGCCCAGGTCGAGGCGCAGATGGCCGACCATGATTTGCTCGTCATGCCCACGGTGCCCGTGATCGCGCCCAAGATTGCCGAGCTGCAGGCCAGCGACGAAGCCTATTTCGCGGCCAACGGACTGATACTGCGCAACCCCACGCTGATCAACTTCCTCGATGGCTGCGCGGTGTCCCTGCCCTGCCACCGCGCGGGCGAGGCGCCCGTGGGCCTGAGCCTGGCCGGCACGGCCGGTCAGGACCAACGCCTGCTGTCGGTGGCATTGGCGGTGGAGACCCTGCTCGCCCAGGCCTGATAGCAGAGAAAAAACAGGAGCTGCTACCGCCTGATAACAATTGATTTCAGAATGGAAACACTCTGAAATCGATATGTATCAGGCGATGGCAGCTCCTTTTTTATTCAGTATTGAAGCTCACCCCGATGCACGGCAGGCATTGGCGCCGGCACCATTGGCGCCTGCTCCTGCGCTTTATACGTCCCCTGCCAGGCGGGTGCCCGGCAGCCGCGCCACGGCCTGGCCGTGGTTCAGCGCAAAAGCCGTGGCCACCTCTTCGGCGGTGCGCACCACGGTTTCGGCCAGCGGGTTCTGGTGATCGTTGCGCCAGCAGGCCACCAGCGGCAGCGAGGGAAACTCGCGGTCCACGCGCAGCAGGCGCAGGCGCTGCTCGGCCAGCTCACGCTGGATGATGGCCGGCGGCACGGCCGCCACGCCCAGGCCGTCGCAGACCACGCGGATCATGGTCGCCACCGAGGCAATGCAGTTCATGTGCGGCGAGGCGTTGCCTTCGGCGCTGAACAGTTGCTCGATCACCGCATACGGCTCGGAGCCGCGCGCAAAGCTCATGATGGGAAAAGCCGCCAGCTCGGCCAGGCTCAGCGTCTCGTCGCCTATTCCCAGCTTGGGGCTGCCCACCCAGGCCATGGCGAACTCGCCCAGCGACAGATTGGCGATGGCGCCCGCGGACACAGGCTTGGCCTGCAGCGAGACATCGAGCTGGCCCTTGAGCAGTTGCTCGGACATATGGATGGTGGTGTCGCAGGCGATCTCCACCTGCAGCCGCGGATAGCGCTGCTGCAGCAGCGCGAGAAAGTCGGGGAACCAGCTGTGCACGATGGATTCGATGGCGCCGATGCGGATCACGCCCGCATAGGCCTGCTTGTCCAGCATGTCCTCGCGCATCTCGCGCATCAGCCTGAGCATGCGCTCGGCATGCACCAGGGCCTTGGCGCCGTCGGCCGTGAGCGTGACCTCGCGCACGCCGCGGTCGAACAGGCGCACACCGAACTCTTGCTCCAGCGTGGCGATGCGGCTGGAGACGGCGGCCTGTGTGGTGAACAGCCGCTCGGCCGTCATGCGGAAGTTGCGCAGCTCGGCCAGCAGCACAAAGGTTTCCAGAAACCGTAAATTCATGCGGCGATGTTAATCATCGCCTGGGCCTTTCCCACTTTTCGGGTCATATCGATATAGCCCATTCGCAGAATGCTTGCGTGCACAATGCTCTGTGTCTGCGCAGGCCGTCTGCGCTGCGATCCACTATCCCACCACACCACCTATTCGCGGAGGTCCGATGAGAGCTGACAACATTCTGCAAACGATTGGCAACACGCCCATCATTCACATCAATCGCCTGTTCGGTGACAACACCCAGGTGTGGATCAAGTCCGAGCGCAGCAACCCCGGCGGCTCCATCAAGGACCGCATTGCGCTGGCCATGGTGGAAGATGCCGAGAAATCCGGCGCCTTGAAACCCGGCGGCACCATCATCGAGCCCACCAGCGGCAACACCGGCGTGGGCCTGGCCCTGGTCGCAGCCGTCAAGGGCTACAAGCTGATCCTGGTGATGCCCGAGAGCATGAGCATCGAGCGCCGACGCCTGATGCTGGCCTATGGCGCATCGTTTGATCTGACTCCCAAGGAAAAAGGCATGAAGGGCGCCATCGCCCGCGCCCAGGAGCTGGCCGAGAAGACAGCTGACGCCTGGATTCCCCAGCAGTTCGACAACCCCGCCAACACGGCCGTGCATGCCGCCACCACGGCCCAGGAAATCCTGGCCGACTTCCCCGACGGGCTGGACGCATTCATCACCGGCGTGGGCACGGGCGGCCACCTCTCCGGAGTGGCCAAGGTTCTCAAGGCCAAGTTCCCCAACCTCAAGGTCTATGCGGTGGAGCCCAGCCTTTCGCCCGTGATCTCCGGCGGCGCACCTGCACCCCACCCCATTCAAGGTATTGGCGCCGGTTTCATCCCCAAGAATCTGGACGTCAGCCTGCTGGACGGCGTGATCCAGGTCGAGGCCGAGCCGGCCCGTGAATACGCCCGCCGGGCCGCGCGCGAAGAAGGCCTGCTGGTCGGCATTTCCTCGGGTGCCACGCTGGCTGCCATTGCACAAAAGCTGCCCGAGCTACCCGCCGGTGCCAAGGTGCTGGGCTTTGCCTATGACACGGGCGAACGTTATCTGTCCGTTGAAGGCTTTCTGCCCAACGCCTGAGCGCATAAAGCCAAGATAAAAAGCGCCGCAGGACATGCGGCGTTTTTTTATTCAAATCAGCGCTAGCCCAATACCATCAAACGCAAGCCGCTATCAAATCAAGACCAGACTGACCAGTCTCACCAGGGGCAATCGTCCAGGCGCTCGTAATCCTGCACCGCGGTGAATTCCGCAGAGGACTTCCTACCGGTGCTTTTGGGCACCACAGTCTTGCTGATCACCTGGAAGTGCGAGGCAGAAAAGCGCCTGACCTCGATCACGGAGGGAGGGGCCTTGAACAAGGATTGCTCCACCGAAGGCTTGTGGCGCGCAGGCTGTGCAGACGTCGGGCAGATGACCTGCAGCACGGCCAGCTCATCGGTATTGGTCTGCAGCAGCCCTCGGCAGCTCATGCCGTCCTCCGGTGCCAGAAAGGTCTGCAGATCCTCAGCCACATTCTGAGACGACAGGCAGCCTTGTTCCGGCGCGGACTGCGCGCTCCCGCTCTTTGGAGCTGGCTCGGTACGCGTGCTGACCTGCCATAGTCCGGACTCTATGGACTGCAGCACCTTGAGCTGCGCCATGCCAGCGCCCTCGACGGCAGGCTGCGCCCACACTGCACCTGCGCCGCAAAGACCGGCGGCCAGAGCAGCGGAGGGAAGGAATCGGAACGGAGTGAGGTGCATGGCTGAAGTCTAGGCCGACGAAATCCCGAGATACGTCATCCAACATCCAACGCGACGGCCGCCAACATGCGCACAACCTGTGCCATGCGCTCGTAGTCGAGCCGGTCCCAGGTGTCCGTGCTCTTGTGATAGTGGGGATTGCGCATGAAAGAGGTGTCCGTGACCATGATGGCCGGATAGCCGAGCCGCCAGTAATTGAGGTGATCCGAGAAATCCACGCCATGTACAAAACGCGGAGCGTTCAGCGAATGCACGCCCAACGGCCTATCCCCAACAGCCGCAGCGCGCATCACGGACCTGGTACGGCGCATGGCGCCAAAGTTCTTGAGTTCACCGATCAGGCCAAGGAAGTTGGCCTGACTCGGATAGAACCAGCCCAACGGGGCCAGCGGATAGCGCTGACTGCCTGGCGCATCGCTGTAGTAGCCAATCATTTCCACCGACAGCATCAGGCGCACAGCACGACCACTGTCCTGCAGCGATTTGGCATGGCGATAGCTGCCCATGTCATCGGTACGAAAGTTGGGCGGCTCCTCCAGCGTGTAAAAAACCAGCTCCACCGGCTGTGTGGGCGGATTCGCCGCCAGCACACGGGCCAGCTCCAGCAGACCGGCCGCCCCGCTGGCGTTGTCATCGGCGCCCGGCGTGTGCGTCTCTGGCGTCGGCCTGGCGCCCGTCACTCTGGACTCGTCATGGCGGTGATCACGCTCCGTCAACGCACTGTCGTAATGGGCGCCCATGATCAGCAGCGGCGCTGCGCTGTCCGCAGGGCCAAAGCGGGCGCTCAGGTTTTCGTAGCCGTTCCCATCCACCTCGAAGCGCTGACGCTCTGCCGTCACACCCCACCGTGCCAGCTGGGCGACGATATAGTCTGCGGCCTTCTGCAAGGTCTGTGGCTGATCAAAGCTGCGCCCCAGAAAATCCTCGCTCAGCACTCTCACATGGGTTTGCAGGCGCTGGGGCGAAACCTGCGGCTCGGCAAGCAAAGTCAATGAGGCAGCAGGTTTCAGTGGCTGGGCCACCGTGCAGCCGCCAATGCCAGTCGCTATCAGCAGCGCACCGAGCAAGATGGCCGACCCGTTCAGCCATGGACGGGAGATGCGTGACATGCGGGGCGATGAAGAGACAGGGCTTGGCGGTATCGGTTGCGGCATTGCGGGGAGAACTGAGGACTCAAGGGCACATTGCATAAGCGGTCATCCACACCACTTTGCACCAACCGGCGCGGCTCCCCTACCATCGGTGCCCAAAGTGCCACAAGCATGTACCGGGAGTATTGCCATCGTGTTCCGATTTTTTGAAAGACAGGTTCCACCCTATCCAGCACAGGAGCCCAAGGTGCCGCCCAAAGGCTTTTTTGCCTTTATCTGGGCCTGCACCCAGGGCATGCGCGGCTGGATCGGACTGATGACCCTGACATCCGCCCTGCTGTCCATCTATGAAGCCCTGCTGTTCGCCATCATGGGCCGCGTGGTGGACTGGCTGGGTACGGTCTCGCCCGTCAATTTCTGGGCCGAGCAGCACGCCACCATCATCGGCATTGCCGGCATTCTGCTGGGCAGCGTGCTGTTGCTGGCCTTGCACACCACCGTCATGCACCAGGTGCTGGCCATCAACTTTCCCATGCGGCTGCGCTGGCTGTTTCACAAGCTGATGCTGGGCCAGAGCATGTCGTTCTACGCCGACGAGTTCGCCGGCCGCATCACGACCAAAATCATGCAGACCGCGCTGTCGGTGCGCGAAGTGGTCTTCATGGTGGTGGACGTGTTTGTGGGCGTGGGCGTCTACATGGTCGGCATTCTGATCCTGGCCGCCAGCTTCGAGTGGCGGCTGATGATTCCGTTTGCCATCTGGTTTGCGGCCTATGCAGCAGCCTGTTTCTACTTTGTGCCGCGCCTGGGCAAGATCGGCAAGGAGCAGGCCGATGCGCGTTCCATGATGACGGGCCGCGTGACCGACGCATATACCAATATCGCCACCGTCAAGCTGTTTGCCCACACGCGCCGCGAAGCCGAATACGCACGCAACGCCATGGAAGCCTTCAAGGCCACAGGTTATGCACAGATGCGTCTGGTCAGCCTGTTCGAGATCACCAACCACCTGATGATTGCCCTGCTGCTGCTGGGCAGCGGCGGCATGGCTCTCTATCTGTGGACGCAGGGTCAGGCCAGCGCCGGTGTGGTCGCCGCCGTGATTGCCATGGCGCTGCGCCTGATGGGCTATTCGCACTGGGTGATGTGGCAGATGACGGGCCTGTTCGAGAACGTGGGCACGATCCAGGATGGCATCACCACCCTGACCAAGCCCCGCACCATCGTCGATGCGCCCGACGCCAAACCGCTACAGGTCACCCGGGGCGCCATTGCCTTCGAGGACGTGAGCTTCGGCTACAAGGCCGATGGCAAAAAGGTCATGGACCACCTGAACCTCCACATCAGCCCCGGCGAGCGCATCGGCCTGATCGGCCGATCGGGTGCGGGCAAATCCACGCTGGTCAATCTGCTGCTGCGCTTTCACGAGGTTCAGGGCGGCCGCATCACCATTGACGGCCAGGACATTCGCGGCGTGGCACAGGACAGTCTGCGCGGCGCCATCGGCATGGTCACGCAGGACACCTCGCTGCTGCACCGTTCCATGCGCGACAACATCCTCTACGGCCGCCCCGACGCGAGCGAGGCCGAGATGCGTGCCGCCGCCGACAAGGCCGAGGCCTCCGACTTCATCGCCACGCTGACCGACCTCAAGGGCCGCAGCGGCTACGAAGCCCAGGTCGGCGAGCGCGGTGTCAAGCTCTCTGGCGGCCAGCGCCAGCGCGTGGCCATCGCGCGTGTGATGCTCAAGGACGCGCCCATCCTGCTGCTGGACGAAGCCACCAGCGCACTGGACAGCGAGGTCGAAGCCGCCATCCAGGAAAGCCTGGACGGCCTGATGCAGGGCAAGACGGTAATCGCCATCGCTCACCGTCTCTCGACCATTGCCGCCATGGACCGCCTGATCGTGATGAACGAAGGTCATATCGTCGAAGAAGGCACACACCAGCAACTGCTGGCGCGCGGCGGCATCTACGCCAAGCTCTGGGCACACCAGAGCGGCGGCTTTCTGGCCGAGGTTTCAGACCTGCAAGAATGATGAAATCGAACTCCAGCCCTTACCCTGAAAGCGCAAGCAGCTATGACTATTGAATTGAACAAGCACGCACAACAGCAAGCCATTGCCTCCATCGAACGCTATTTCCGCGAGAACATGGACGAGCCCATTGGCAATATGCAGTCGGGCGCGCTGCTCAATTTCTTTCTCGCAGAAATCGGCCCCAGCATCTACAACAAGGCCGTGGCCGATGTGCAGGAAAACCTGCAGGCCCGGCTGCAGGAACTGGACTATGAAGTGGGCCAGGAAGAGTTTGGCTACTGGACGGCCAAGCGCGCAGGCAAACGCTGACATGACGCCAACGCAGCGCCTGCAGGCGGCCTTGCAGTCTGAACCGGCTGCAGCAGCAGCGCTGGCGCGCGCACTCAGAGACGAAGGCATGGCCCAGACCGCGCTCTACCGTCTGTACCAGGCAGAGCATGTACGCAGCGATCTTGCCGAGCCGCAACTCGATGCGCTGGCCGATGCCATGGACCTGATCTGGGGCGGCGGCTGGGCCAAAAGCCATGCCTTGTTTCCTCAAGAGCTGTCGCAGGAGCGGCTGAACAAGGAATAAGACAGCCCATGCACCCTGCCAGCCTGCCCGGCTGGCATACCATCGCCGCATGCGTCTTCTCCACACCTCCGACTGGCATCTGGGCCAGCATTTCATGGGCCAGAGCCGCCAGGCCGAACATCAGGCGCTGATTGACTGGCTGCTGCAACAGGTGCAGGCCCATCAGGTCGATGCCGTGCTGATTGCCGGCGATGTGTTCGACACCGGCGCACCGGCCAGCTATGCACGCGAGCTGTACAACCAGCTGATTGCGCGGCTGCACCAGGCCGGTGTGGGCCTCCTGATTCTGGGCGGCAACCATGACTCGGTCAGCGTGCTCGACGAAAGCCGCGACCTGCTGCGTCACCTGGGCACACAGGTGATTGCCTCCACCGGTGCACCGCAGCAGCATGCCGTCACCCTGCCTCTACGCGCAGGCCAGCCCGGCTGCATCGTCTGCGCCCTGCCCTTCATCCGCCCCCGCGACGTGCAGCAAAGCCAGGCCGGTCAAAGCGCGCAGGACAAGCAACTGGCCTTGCAGGCCGCCATCCAGGGCACTTATCAACAGGTGTATGAGGCGGCCCTGACTCTGCAGCAACAGCTGCAAGCCACGCTGGGCCACAAGCTGCCCATCATCGCCACCGGCCATCTGACCACCGTGGGTGCCAGCAGCAACGAGTCGGTGCGCGAGATCTATGTGGGCTCGCTCGAAGCCTTTCCCACCAACGCTTTCCCGCCTGCCGACTACATTGCGCTGGGCCATATCCACCAGCCGCAGAAGGTGGGTGGCCTGGACCATATCCGCTACAGCGGCTCGCCGATTGCGCTGGGCTTTGACGAAGCGCGTCAGACCAAGCAGGTGCTGCTGGTCGAGCTGAACGAAAACGGCCTGCAGGCAGTGGAGTCACTGCCCGTGCCGGTGTTTCAGGCACTGATCGCACTGCGCTGCACCCTGGCCGATCTGCCGGACGCTCTGAAAAAAATAGCTGCTGACGCAGACCCCAAGCGCGCAAGCTGGCTGGATATCACGATTGAAGAGGATGACTATCTGGCCGACCTTCCCGCACGCGTGCAGGCCCTGGCCGAGGGGCTGCCTGTGCAGGTGCTGCGCATCAAACGCCAGCGCGGCAGTAGCTCACCACAGCTGCAAAGCGCAGCCATGGAGTCGCTGGACGAGCTGACGCCGCAGGACGTGTTTGCCCGCCGCCTGGCACTGGAGACGCTGGAGCCACCGCTGCAGCAGGCGCTGACCGAGCGCTATCTCGGCGTGGTCGAGTCCCTGAACCACCCCGAAGATCACCCTGAGAACGCCGTATGAAAATCCTCAAGCTGCGCCTCAAAAACCTCAACTCGCTCAAGGGCGAATGGCTGATCGACTTCACCGTCAAACCCTTTGCAGGCAACAGCCTGTTCGCCATCACCGGCCCCACGGGCGCGGGCAAATCCACGCTGCTGGATGCCATCTGCCTGGCGCTCTACCACCAGACACCGCGCCTGGCCACCATCAGCGCGGGCAGCAACGACTTGATGACCCGCCACACCGCCGACTGTCTGGCCGAGGTGGAGTTTGAAGTCAAAGGCGTGGTCTATCGCGCCTTCTGGAGCCAGCGCCGCGCCCGCGACAAGGCCAGCGGCGCGTTGCAGGCGCCCAAGGTGGAGCTGGCGCGCGTGGTCGACGGCCATATCCTCAGCAGCCAAAGTGCGGACAAGCTCAGACAGATGGCCCAGATCACCGGCCTGGACTTTGCGCGCTTCACCAAGTCCATGCTGCTGGCCCAGGGCGGCTTTGCCGCCTTTCTGCAGGCCAGCGCCAACGAGCGCGCAGAACTATTGGAAGAGCTGACCGGAACCGACATCTACAGCCAGATTTCGCAAACCGTATTCGAGCGCGCCAAAGAGGCCAAGAATGTGCTGGAAAAACAGCAAGCCCAGGCCGACGGCATGCAGTTGCTGTCCGAGGAGGATCGCATCCAGTTGCAGGCCGAGGCTGGGCAATTGCAAGGCACGCTCTCGGAGTTGCAACAACGCCAGCAGCTGCTGCACAGCTTGCAGCGCTGGCAAGAGCAAACTACGCAGGCCGCGCAAGCCCGAACACAGGCCGAGCAAAACCAGTTGCAGGCCCAGCAAGCACTGGACGCTGCCGCACCCGATCTGCAGCGCCTGCAAGCCCACGGCCCGGCCCAGGCCATTGCGCCGCTGCACCAGCGCTGGCAGCAGATGCACAGTGCCAGCGAGGCTGCACAAAACCAGCTGGCCGATCTGCTGGACACGCTCACGCGAGCCCGCAGTGCGCAATGGCATCTGCACCACCAAGCCAGTGCCTTGGCCACGCAGTCACACCAAAAAGAGGAGCTGCAGGCGCAGACCCTGCAAGCGCATCAGGCCGATTTGACCGAATGGCAGCAGCAACATGCAGCCCATGCCCTGCTCGGCGAACAGCTGAGTGGCTGGCGCGAACAGCTGGAGCAACGCCAGCAGCAGCATCAGCAATTGCAGCGCGCGCAAGCCGAGCTGCAAGACGCCCAGCAGCAAGCACAGGCACTGCAACAGCAAAATACCGCGCAAGCCACCGTGGTGCAACAAGCGCAGACCGTTCAGCAGCAGGCCCAAAGTGCTGCCGAGCAAGCCAATACGTCCCAACAAACACTGCTGGCCGGCCATGGTGGCAGCCTGGCCCATTTGCGCGCTCACTGGCAAGCTGACCAACAGCAGATGCAGGCCATCCAGCAGTTGCAACAGCAGGCCCGCCAACGCAACGCGCTGCATGAGCAAGAGCAGCAGTTGAGCGCCGATCTGCAGACATGCGGCGAACGCATGCAGCGGCAAGCCGCGGATCTTGTCAGCCTGCGCAGCCAGTACAAGGCGCAGAACGAAAAAGTCGCCGACAAAGAGCAGCTCCTGGCACAAGAGCGGCGCATTCAAAGTCTGGAAGCCCACCGCCACGCGCTGCGGCCCGGCGAGGCCTGCCCTCTGTGCGGATCGCATGAACATCCCGCCATCACCGCCTATGCGGCACTTGATATATCGGCCACCGAAGCCGCGCTGCAAACCGCCAGGGCCGAGCTGGAAACGCTCAAGGAACAAGGCAGCCAGCTCAAGGCCAATCACGCGGCCAGCGAAAGCCAGCACACCAGCCTGCAAAAGCAGCTGCAGACAGGCGCCGATCACATCCAGCAATGGCAAACCCAGTGGAGCGCCTTGCGCCGGGCCTGCGCACCCAAGCTGGCCGACGATGCCTGGATGCGGCCCGATGCATTGGCGCAGCTGCAGCAGCAAAGCAGCCACCAAACCGCCAACCTGCAGCAGGCGCTCAGCGATGCCGAAGCAGGCGAACGCCATGCACAACAAGCCAAGGATGCCGCCCATACAGCCGCCCAAACCCTGCAGAACGCGCAACACCAGCAAGAGCGCGTGCAGCAGGCGCTGCAAGACAACACCGCCCAGCAACAGCGTCTGAACGCCGCTGTGCAGGCCCTGCAAGCCAGCACCACCGCACTGGATACCGAACTGCAAGCTACCGTGGTGCAAGCTGGCTGGACTGTGCCCGATGCCGCGCACAGCCAGGCTTGGCTGCAGGAGCGCCAGCAGGACTGGCAGCAATGGCAGCAGCGCAGTGCCCAGCTGCAGACACTGGCCCAGCAACTGGTATTGCAGCAGCGCCAGGTGGAGCAAGCCGCGCAAGACGCCAAGCACTGGCAGCAAGGCGTGGCACAGCTGAAGGCGGTCAATATTCAGGCAACCGTCGCCCTGCCCGATACGCTGCCCGAATGCACCGCACAGCTGGAGCGCACCGTTCAGCAACTGGCCAGCCTGCAAGGTCAGAGCCGGCAGGCCGAAAGCCATCTGGCCCAGTTGCAGCAAGGCAACGAAGAGGCGCAGCAGGCATGGAGCCAAGCGCTAGCGGCCAGCCCGTTTGCCGATGCCGCCGCCTTTGCCCAGGCCCTGTTGCCTGCCGATGTGCTGCAGCGCCTGACAGAGCGCAGCCATCAGCTGCAACAGGCCTTTCAGCGCAGCCAGACCTTGCTGACCGAGGCTGCGCAGCACCACACCCAGTTGCAGGCCCAGGCCTTGACCGATGAAACGCCAGCAGCCATCCATGCTCAACTGCAGGCCACAGAAGCCGAGCGCAGCAGCCTGAGCCAACGTCTGGGTGCCCAGCGTGCACGCCTGGATGACGATGCCGCGCGCCGCGCCGGTCAGCAGGCCTTGCAGCGGCAGATGGCAGAGCAGGCCCGCGAGAGCGATCTGTGGCAGCGGCTGGACAGCCTGATCGGCTCGGCCAAGGGCGACAAGTTCCGCAAGTTTGCGCAGGGGCTGACGCTGGATCACCTGCTGCTGCTGGCCAACCGCCATCTCACGCGGCTGCACGGCCGCTATCTGCTGCAGCGCAAACCCACGGGCGAGCTGGAGCTGGACATTGTGGATAGCTGGCAGGGCGATGTGGCGCGCGATACACGCACGCTCTCGGGCGGCGAAGCCTTTCTGGTCAGCCTGGCGCTGGCTCTGGCGCTGTCCGATCTGGTCAGCAGCAAGACTTCCATCGACTCGCTGTTCCTCGACGAAGGCTTTGGCACGCTGGACGGCGACACGCTGGAGGTGGCGCTGGCCGCGCTCGACGCGCTCAACGCCAGCGGCAAGATGATAGGCATCATCAGCCATGTGGAAGCGCTCAAGGAACGCATCCCGGCCCAGATCCGTGTGGAGAAAGGCAGCGGCATCGGGTATTCAAGGCTGGTGGTGTAAGTCGAAAAAAACGGCTTGCAGCGCTTGAGGGGAAAACGCTGCAAGCTACGATTTCTGATGCTTCGTTTCAATCGGACACCAAGGTCACCCAAACCACCGCCGGCTCAAACACCCTGTTTGCCGTACCATCCAGACCCTTGCTTGATAGGTACAAGCCATGATCCGGATCGCAGAACTCAAACTTCCCCTCTCGCAGGTTGAATACCACCCCGAGAACCACACCGAATTCCACCCCACGGAAAAGCTCACGCAACTGGCGGCAGAGCGCCTGGGGGTCCCAGCGCAGGCCATTGCCAGCCTGCAGGTCTACAAACGCAGCTTCGATGCCCGCAAGGCCGAATTGCTGGCTGTCTATATCGCCGACATTACGCTGGCCAATGAAAGCCAGGAAGCCGCGCTGCTGCAACGCTTTGTCAATGACTCCCATGTCAACCCCACGCCCGATCAGCGCTGGACGCCCATAGGCCAGGCCCCCGCCGATCTGACCGATCGTCCCGTGGTCGTGGGCTTTGGCCCCTGCGGCATGTTCGCCGCCCTGGTTCTGGCCCAGATGGGCTTCAAGCCCATCGTGCTGGAACGCGGCAAGACCGTGCGCGAGCGCACCAAGGACACCTGGCGCCTGTGGCGCAAGCGCGAGCTGACGCCCGAGTCCAATGTGCAGTACGGTGAAGGCGGCGCCGGCACCTTCTCCGACGGCAAGCTCTACAGTCAGATCAAGGATCCGCGCCACCTGGGCCGCAAGGTGCTGAACGAGTTTGTGACCTATGGCGCGCCACCCGAGATTCTCTACGCGGCCCACCCCCATATCGGCACCTTCAAGCTGGTCAAGCTGGTCGAGGGCATGCGCGAGGAAATCCGGCGCCTGGGCGGCGAAATCCGCTTTGAGCACCGCGTGACCGATGTGCAGATTGAGGATGTGGATGGACAGCGCCAGCTGATCGGTCTGCAAGTTCTGAATCAGGCCAGCGGCGAAAGCTATCAGCTGTCCACCCATCACGCCGTGATGGCCCTGGGCCACAGCTCTCGCGACACGTTCGTGGCGTTCTACGAGCGCGGCGTGGCGATGGAAGCCAAGCCTTTTTCCGTGGGCTTCCGTATCGAGCATCCGCAAAGCGTGATCGACCGCGCCCGCTGGGGCAAGGATGCCGGCCACCCGCTGCTGGGCGCTGCCGACTACAAGCTGGTGCACCATGCCAAAAACGGCCGTGCGGTCTACAGCTTCTGCATGTGCCCCGGTGGCACCGTGGTGGCCGCCACCAGCGAGCCCGAACGCGTGGTGACCAACGGCATGAGCCAGTACTCGCGCGCCGAGCGCAATGCCAACGCGGGCATGGTCTGCGCCATCGATCCCACCGACTATCCGCGCGACGCCAAGAGCTTTGCCTGGGCCTTTGACGGCAAGACCTACGGCGTCGAAGAACTGCCCGAAGGCGCGCTGCACCCTCTGTCGGGCATCGTGCTGCAGCGCCAGCTCGAGACCAAGGCCTATCTGCTGGGCGGACGCAACTACAACGCGCCGGGCCAGCTGGTGGGTGACTTCATCGAGGGCAGGGAGTCCGCCGCGCTGGGCGAGGTACAGCCCTCGTACAAGCCCGGCATCACGCTGGTCAATCTGCACCACGCACTGCCCACCTATGCCATCGAGGCCATGCGCGAGGCGCTGCCGGCCTTTGGCAAGAAAATCCGCGGCTACGACATGAAGGATGCCGTGCTGACCGGTGTGGAAACCCGCACTTCCTCGCCCGTCAAGATCGGCCGTGGCGCGGACTTCCAGAGCGACAACACGCGCGGCCTCTATCCCGCAGGCGAAGGCGCCAGCTACGCGGGCGGCATTCTGTCGGCCGGCGTGGACGGTATCAAGGTCGGCGAAGCCGTGGCCTGCGCCATTCTGGGCGTGGCCGTGCCGTCTTCAGGCTCGCGCGGCTCGGGTGGCGCCCTGTAATCCGGGTCACCGTCTGCGGCGGCCATCATTCCCAGGCGCTTGCCTTCGCCAACCAGCAGAGACAAAGGCCCGGGACTGTTGCTTTTTTGAAGATATAGGGCTCTGGCTGACAGGCAAAAATCCGGGGCGTGGATAGGCTGGGGGCTTTATCGCACCATACGCCCAGCGCCACCATGAAAGCCCTGCGCCCCACTTCCATCCTTGCTTCTGCGTTGGCCCTGGCTGGCCTCGGCCTCGCCGGCAGCGCCAATGCCCAGACTGCAGAGCCCGCAGCTGCCTCAGAAGCAGCTGTCAAGCCTTCTGCCCTGTCCGGCTGGATGTTCGGCTACGCCCCGTTCGACTGGCATTTCTCCGATGCAAAAAAGGAGAACGCATGGGAGCCCGATGAGCAAAAGCATGCCTATGTCTGGCTGATCCAGGCCGAAAAAGAGCTGGACGAGCGCCATGTCGCGGGCTTTGCCTATTTCAAGAATTCATTCGGTCAGCCCAGCCAGTACGCTTACTACGGATGGCGCTTCAGGCCTTTCGACAGCATGCCCGGTCTGTTTTTCAAGGTCACGGGCGGCGTCATCCACGGCTACAAATTCCCGTACAACAAGAAGATTCCGTTCAATAACAAACATGGCTGGGGCCTGACCGCCATCCCTGCCGTGGGTTATGACTTCAACAAGAACTGGGGCGGCCAGATCAATGTGCTGGGCAACGCGGGCGTGATGTTCCAGCTCAACTACACGGTGCGCTGACGCAGCGCGGCTTCAGGACTTGCCACGCAGGCTCGTGTAATCGGGCCCCCTCTTTTCCAGGAATGCAGCAATACCTTCGCGGGACTCTTCGCTGCCCTGGGCCTCCACCATGTACTCGGCCTCCTGCTCCAGTTGCTGCTGCAGCGACTGGTGCTGGGCCGAATGGCATAGCGTCTTGATACGTGCCATGGCCTGCTCGGGACCTGTGGATATGTTCCGGGCCAGCTCCAGAGCAGCAGGCAGCGCGCCGCCGGGCTCGGTCAAGCGATTGATGCATCCCAGCTGATGCATGCGCTCGCCACTGACTCTTTCTCCGGTCAGGCACAACTCGGTCAAAACCTGGCGCGACACGAATTCGGACAGAAAAGAAGTCGCTCCGCCATCGGGCGTCAGCCCTACCTTGACATAGGCTACCGAAAACACGGCATTGCGCGCTGCAACCAGCATGTCGCAGGCCATGGCCAGGGACAGCCCTGCGCCTGCCGCCGCGCCCTCCACCGCAGCAATCACGGGCTTGGGGCAGTCGCGAATGGCACGGATGAAGTGGTTGAGGTCTTCCAAGCGTTCGCGCCGCTGAGAAACGGACAGCTCGCGGCGCGTGGCCAGTTGGCGCAGATCGCCGCCTGCGCAAAAATGCCCGCCCTCGCCGGTGAGGATGACCGCAGCGACAGAGGTATCGACCGCCGCATCACGCAGCCCGTCCATGACCGCGTGGTAATACTCGGGTGACAGCGCATTGCGCGCGGCCTGATTGTTGTTGGAAAGAACGAGAACTGCGCCGTCGCGGCGGCTGATGAGTGCAGGATTCACGGCAAACCTCCTGCAGACAATGTAGCGGCCCACCCGCGCTGCGCATAGCGGGGCAGGCCTTGATCGCTGTCACATGGGCATCAGCCGGAGACTGACCGGGCCGTCAGATCAGCGGCGCGGACCCCAATGCCCGCCACCACCATGCCAGCCGCGTGGCCCGTGGTTCCAACCACCGGAGTACCAGCCGTAGCCCGGACGTGGCGGCATGGCCCAGCGGCCGGGGCGCCAGTTGTAGCGCCCACCACCCCAGCCCCAGGAGCCGCCGATCCAGACATAGGCCGGCGAAGGTGCCACGGGAATGATTTCGGTCTGCAGCGGTGGGGGGGCCATGGGTGCATAGACATCGCCCGCGATCACCTCCCCGCCATAGGCAGGATAGGAGGGATAGGCCGGAGCCACAACGCAGCCAGAAAGCAAGGCAGCTGCTCCCCCCAGCACCAGGGCGGGCAGCAGTCGACGAGATACGGTTTGAGAAAGCATGGGCATCACAGCTCCTGAAGTCTTGCTTCTACAACGCAAAAGCCCCTGCCGGTTGTTGACAGGGGCTTGTGAAGCACGGGTAAAGACAGGCTACTGCCGTTTACACATTCAAACCATCAGCGGGCGTTCTGCAGAGCAGCGATGCGCTCTTCGATAGGGGGATGGGTCGAGAACAGCTTGCCAATACCACCGGTAATACCCATGGCAGCCACGCTCTTTGGTAGCTCGCCGGGATGCATGCCACCCAGGCGGGCCAAGGCATGCTGCATGGGCAGGCTGTTGCCCATCAGCTGGGCGGCACCTGCGTCGGCACGGAATTCGCGCTGGCGCGAGAACCAGGCCACGATCATGGCAGCCACAACGCCCAGCAGCACGTCGAGCACCAGGGTGGTGATCATGTAGCCGATACCGGGGCCCGAGCTGTTTTCGTCGTTACGGCGCAAGAAGCTGTCCACGGCATAGCCAATGACACGCGACAGGAACACCACAAAGGTGTTCATCACACCCTGGATCAGCGTCATGGTCACCATATCGCCATTGGCGATGTGGGCCACTTCGTGGCCGATCACGGCAGCGACTTCCTCACGGGTCATGCCTTCGAGCAGGCCGGTGGATACGGCCACCAGAGCCGAGTTCTTGAAAGCGCCAGTCGCAAAAGCATTGGGCTCGCCTTCGTAGATCCCGACTTCGGGCATACCGATGCCGGCTTTCTCGGCAAAGCCGCGCACGGTGTTGACGATCCAGGCCTCATCGGCATTGCGTGGCTCGTTGATGACCTGCACGCCCGATGTCCACTTGGCCATGGGCTTGGAGATCAGAAGCGAGATGATGGCGCCGCCAAAGCCCATGATGAAGGCAAAGCCCAGCAGCGCGCCCAGGTTCAGGCCGTTGGCGGTGAGATAGCGGTTGACGCCCAGCAAGCTGGCGACGATGCCCAATACCGCCACCACGGCGATATTGGTCAGAAGAAATAAGGCAATACGTTTCATCGAGGGTGTACTCCACAAGGGGGACAAAATGACCAAGACCCTGATACACCGCCTGTGCTTGGCGAATGCTTAGCCAGCCAGCTCTCTTTCTGGCCGTACCCGTTGTTGTGTTGCTTGTGTGGTACGTGGGGCTCGGAAAACGAGAGAGTCATCATAGAAGGAAAAGTTCTGGTTTTCATGGCACCAGCCCGGGATTCCTAAGATGGGAATAGGTAGATAGGGCTTATCGGCCAGATTGCAAGTGCCGCTGGCAATCTGCGCACTCAGCCATGCATCGGCTTCGGCCGCCACCATGGCCTGCCAGCCCTCTTGCACAGGCACGCAGATCACATGGGCCGTGATGGGTTTTCGCGGCTGCACCAGCTTCTCCAATAGTGCGTGGCCTATGGGCAAAAGCCTCGCTTGCGCCCACAGCGCCCGGTGCGTGACAAACAAATCCTGCCACCGCCTTTGCCGCAGCGCATCGCACAAGGCATCGGGAGCCAGCAGCAAGCCGCCGTTTTCATCGAGCACCGTGATCGCATCGCGCAATCTGCCGCGCTGCGCCCCCACACCCTGGCGCGTAATTTCTGCGGCTTGCAGCCGGTTGAGCTGCTGCTTGAGCAGCGGCCAGTGCAGCCAGATCAGACCATTGAAGAAGTCGTGCAGATTGTCACGGGTGGGAATGCAGCACTGGGCATGGATAAATGCCTCATACGCCAACCCTGCGGGTAGTTGCTGCTGATCGACGAACTGCCAGCCTGGCAGCAGCTCGTGCTCGCAAGCCACTTGCTGCAACGCCTGAGCCACCGTGGCGCCACGCAGCACATGCGCATGCGCAGACCGGCCCAGCACCCGCAGTGGCACCAGCCACGGAGCCTGCCAGTCGATATTCCAATCTGCCGCCCAGAGTGCGGACTGCTGCTCTGCCATCATCGCTGCTCGGCCCCGTTCTGCGCGGCCCGCTTGTCCCGCACCGCCACGCGGGGCGTCCCTTCGTCGCGCAGCTCAAAGGCCTGAGTGGCGGCCATGAGCTTGGTCAGCGAGGCGTAACCATAGTTACGCGCGTCAAAAGACAGCTTGTTGCCGATATGTGTACCCACTGCGGCCACGCGCGCCCACCCCGCTTCGTCCTGAGTGGCCTTGACGGCATCGCGCAGCATGGCGATGAGCTGCCTGTCCTGGCGCAACAGATGGGAAGGCACACGCAAGCTGGCGCAAGCAGGCACAGCCATATGGCTGCCCGAGGCCACGGCCACACCTGCAGGCTCGGCCTCGACAGGTTTGGGCGCGGCGGCCGAGGCTCGCGCCAGCGCTTCGGCTTCCTGCGACTCCTTGCGCTCGCTGCGGCTGGTGATGCCGTCGCCCAACTCCAGCAGGGCATCGAAATACAGAAAACGCGAGCAGGCGTTGACGAAAGCCCTGGGCGTCTGCTCCGCACCGAATCCATAGACGGCAGCACCCTTGGCGCGCAAATGCATGACCAGCGGGGTGAAGTCGGCGTCCGACGAGACGATGCCAAAGGCATCGGGCTTTTCGGTATAGAGCAGCTCCATGGCATCCACCGTCATGGCCATATCGGTGGCATTCTTGCCCTTGGAGTAATCGAACTGCTGCATGGGACGCACCGCGTATTCCAGCAGCTTGCTTTGCCAGCCATGCAGCCCAGGCTTGGTCCAGTTGCCATAGGCGCGGCGGATATTGATGACACCAAAGGTGGACAGCTCGGTCAGGATCTCATCAATCATTTCTGCGGGCGCGTTGTCCGCATCAATCAGCAAGGCTATACGGGGCTGGGCATCGGTGGGCATGCAGTCTCCTGGTGATTGGAGCCCTGGAGAGCAAATTCTTCAGGGCATTCATTCTGGAGATCGTAAACAGATTCCCAAGCGAGTATCTCCAAACCACCCCGCAGCGATTGTCCCCGTCAGGGACTCACATGCCCCGGGCCGCTTATTTGGACCGGCCCTGTGCAGCGCCTTGCTCGCTTCTTTTCTTCATGTCTGCGCAAGCGCTTTGCTGCTGTGAAGCTGGCATGGTGGCCCACTTGCTGCGAAAGTCCGCCCCGGCTTCGTCATAGGCCTTGTCGAAGCTCTTGGCATCCACTCCTTGTGCCAGCATGGCCTGACGCTGCCGGGTCTTGCTCGCCTCGGCGTCACCGGCCGACAAATGACCGCAAGCCTTGCCCATTTCCGTCAACGTCGCGGCCATGGTCAGCAGCTTGCCCTTGGTTTCGTCCATCGGTGCCGCGCTGACCCCCGCGGTCAACACGCTGATCAATGCAATGGCTGCCCCGATTTTTCGTACCGTCATCACTCTTGCCTCCTTGGCTCTTGCGTTGAAAAAGCTGGAATCTGCGTGTGCCCGCACTTCCAGCGCCTGGCCGCCGCTTGAATCCATCGCTGGGCCAGTAATGCCCGAAATCTTAGGAAGAAAGAGCGCCATCTCCATGCGCCCCTTACCCCTGCATACAAATAGCCCACTCTGGTGGGGCCTGCCACATCGCTCCCCTTCGGCCCGGAACAAGAAGTCTGCCCAGAAAAAAGAAAGAGCTGCCAACGCAGCTCCTTTCTTGCTTTCAAGCACAAAGCATCCGCAAATCAAGCAAACACCATCGCAAGCAGCTCTCTTTTTTAATCCTGCATCTTCCAGGGCAGAACTTCGCCAAAGCGCAGCGGCTTGAGCTGGGCACCTTCGCCGTATTCGAAGCTCACGGGCGGAGTCCAGCTTTCCTTGACCAGGGTGATGGTGTCGGTGTTGCGAGGCAGACCGTAGAAGTCGGCTCCGTTGAAGGAGGCAAAGCCTTCGAGCTTGTCCAGTGCGCCAGCGCCGTCAAACACTTCGGCATACATCTCGATGGCGGCATGGGCGCTGTAGCAGCCGGCGCAACCGGTCGCGGCTTCCTTCAGATGCGCAGCATGAGGCGCGCTGTCGGTACCCAGGAAAAACTTCTTGCTGCCGCTGGTGGCCGCTTGCACCAGGGCCAGGCGGTGGGTTTCGCGCTTGAGCACGGGCAGGCAATAGAAGTGCGGGCGCACGCCACCCAGGAAGATGGCATTGCGGTTGAACAGCAAATGCTGGGGGGTGATGGTGGCCGCCAGGAAATCATCGGCTGCGGCCACGTAATCGGCGGCTTCCTTGGTCGTCACATGTTCCATGACGATCTTGAGCTCGGGAAAATCGCGGCGCAGCGGCTTGAGCTGCTGTTCGATGAACACGGCTTCACGGTCGAACAGGTCGATGCTCTGGTCGGTCACTTCACCATGCACCAGCAACACCAGACCTTCGCGCTGCATGGCTTCCAGCGTGGGGTAGATCTTGCGCAGATCGGTCACCCCGTGGTCGCTGTTGGTGGTAGCGCCGGCAGGATAGAGCTTGCAGGCCACCACGCCAGCCGCCTTGGCACGCACGATTTCCTCGGGAGTCAGGTTATCCGTCAGATACAGCGTCATCAGAGGCTGGAACCGGCTGTCTGCAGGCACGGCAGACAGAATGCGCTCGCGATAGGCGATGGCCATCTCGGCCGTCGTCACTGGCGGCTTCAGATTGGGCATGATGATGGCGCGGCCCATCTGGCGGGCGGTATGAGGCACCACGCAGTGCATGGCATCGCCATCGCGCACATGCAGGTGCCAGTCATCGGGACGGGTGATCGTGAGGGTCTGAGTCATGGCCGATATTCTCCCATCATCCCTGAATGCCACGGCCACGCCCTGCCATCGGGCTGCGCGAGGACAGCGGCAGCCATTGTGCACCGCACATGGTGCACAGGCCTACCGCGCTTTCCTGCCCTGGCCTCCGGGCAGGAATTGCTGAAGAATGGGGCCAAGGAGGATGTCCTATGTCTATTCCTCGACACCAGTCGGCGCTCCCGCTGCAGACCGACTTTCTCAGTGCCAGCGATGCCGCACGCCTGGTCGTACGCACCGGCATCACCCAGGTATTGCGCCAGATTACCGACGCCATAGAGGCCGATTTCGGCCGCTGGCCGGATTTCGACAAAAGCGCGCGCACCGCTGCACATTCGGCCAGCGGCGTGATCGAGCTCATGCCCGTGTCTGACACGCAGGACTACGCTTTCAAATACGTCAACGGCCACCCTCACAACCCTCAGCTGGGCCTGCCCACCGTCATGGCCTTTGGCGCTCTGGCCGATGTCGCCACCGGCATGCCGCGCTTTGTCAGCGAGCTGACGCTGACCACGGCCCTGCGCACTGCCGCCACCTCGGCCATGGCCGCGCGTCATCTGGCACGTGCTGACAGCCGCAGCATGGCGCTGGTAGGCAATGGCTCACAAAGCGAATTTCAGGCTCTGGCCTTCATGGAGCTGCTGGGCGTGCGCGAGTTGCGCCTGTTCGACATAGACCCGGCGGCATCGCAAAAGCTGCTGCGCAACCTTCAACCATTTCTGGCGCAATTCGAGGCCAGCGCCTGCATTTCTGCCAGTGTGACGGATGCTGTGCGGGGGGCAGACATCGTGACCACCATCACCGCAGACAAAACCCATGCCACCATCATTCACAGCCACCTGCTCGAAGCCGGCATGCACCTGAATGCCGTAGGAGGCGACTGCCCCGGCAAGACCGAATTCGAAGCCGCCGTGCTGGAGCAGGCCCAGGTCTTTGTCGAGTACGAGCCTCAGACCCGCATCGAGGGCGAGCTGCAGCAAATGCCCGCCGCATTTGCGGTGACCGAGCTGTGGCGTGTGCTGCAAAAACAAGCACCAGGGCGAAGCTCGGCAGAGCAGATCACGCTTTTCGACTCCGTGGGGTTCGCTCTGGAAGACTACTCGGCTCTGCGCACCATGCATGGCCTTGCTCGGCAAGCCGGCCTGCTGTCACAGATCGAATTGGTCCCATCCCTGACTGACCCCAAGGACTTGTTCGCCATGCTGCGACATGCGCAAAGCGCGCAGGTCATGCGCTTTTCCTCACGCAAATCCGCCTGAAACGAGTACTGCTTATGAAACGCACTTCCTCGCAAGCGCCCAGCAAGCGCCTGACACAAGCCACCCTGATCGGGCTGCCCACCGATGTAGGCGCCTCAAGGCTTGGAGCTGCCATGGGGCCGGATGCACTGCGCGTGGCCCAGCTTGGGCCGGCGCTGGAGCGCCTGGGGGTGCGAGTGAACGACCTGGGCAATCTGGCAGGCCCCGCCAACCCGCGCGGTGCACGCGACATGGATGGCCTACGCAACCTGGCCGAATGCCTGCGCTGGAACCAGATTGCGCATGATGCCGTGCTGCAGGTACTGGAGCAGAACCGGCTGCCCATTTTGCTGGGGGGTGATCACACGCTGGCTACAGGCTCCATCAGCGCCATTGCCAGACACTGCCGTGCTGCTGGCAAGCAGCTGCGTGTGCTCTGGCTAGACGCCCATTCGGACTGCAACACGCCTGCCAGCTCGCCCACCGGCAATTTGCACGGCATGCCGGTCTCCAGCCTCTGCGGCCTGGGGCCCAGGGAGCTGGCCTCGCTGTCGGGAAACATTCCCGCCCTGCCCGCTTCGGCCTTCTGCCAGATTGGCTTGCGCAGCGTCGACGAGAGCGAAAAGCACATGATTCGCGAACTGGATCTGGAGGTCTACGACATGCGCGCCATTGACGAGCTGGGCATGCGCGAGGTGATGCGTCGGGCTCTGGCCGGGCTGTTCGGGCCGGGCGGCGAAGATATTCATCTGCATCTGAGTTTTGACGTGGACTTCCTGGACCCCGACATCGCCCCTGGCACCGGCACACCGGTGCGCGGCGGCCCCACCTATCGCGAAGCCCAGCTGTGCATGGAAATGATTGCCGACACGGGCAGGCTGGCCTCGCTTGATATCGTCGAGCTCAACCCGGCCCTGGACATGCGCAACCAGACCGCCGAGCTGGTCGTGGACCTGGTGCAAAGCCTGTTTGGACAAAGCACCTTGATGCGCACGCCCTGAGACTTTGGCTGTCCTCCCCTTAGCTAGGCACGCTCCCACAACAAAAAAGGCACTCTTGCGAGCGCCTTTGGCTGGGAGATCTAGCGCATCAGTGCTGCAGGATCTTGTTGAGAAAATCCTTGGTCCGCGGTTGACGTGCATCGGGATTTCCGAAGAACTCATCCTTGGAGCAATCTTCCAGAATCTTGCCTCCTACATCCATGAAGATCACGCGGCTGGCCACCTTGCGCGCAAAACCCATTTCGTGGGTCACGCACATCATGGTCATGCCTTCATGGGCCAGACCCATCATCACATCCAGTACCTCGCCCACCATTTCGGGGTCCAGCGCAGAAGTCGGCTCGTCAAACAACATGACGATGGGGTCCATGGACAACGCGCGCGCAATGGCCACACGCTGCTGCTGACCACCCGAGAGCTGGCCGGGGAACTTGTCCTTGTGCGCCGTCAGGCCCACGCGGTCCAGCATCTTCAGACCACGGGTCTTGGCGTCATCGGCGCTGCGGCCCAGCACCTTCATCTGCGCGATGGTCAGGTTCTCGGTCACGGACAGATGCGGGAACAGCTCGAAGTGCTGGAACACCATGCCCACGCGGCTGCGCAGCTTGGGCAGATTGGTCTTGGGATCGTGTACGGCCGTGCCGTCCACAAAGATCTCGCCCTTCTGGAAGGGCTCCAGCGCATTGATGGTCTTGATCAGTGTGGACTTGCCCGAGCCCGAAGGGCCGCACACCACAACCACTTCACCCTTGTTGATGTTGGTGGAGCAATCGGTCAGCACCTGGAAGCTGCCGTACCACTTGGAAACGTTCTTGAGTTCAATCATTTTTCACTCCGACTCTTGTCAGTTATCCATCGCAGCGCCTGCAACGGGCTCAGTCAGGCCAGGGACGGCCAGCAAGGACCGCCCCGCAGCCGAGGCCGTCGTCCCCCTTGAGGGGGAAGGCGCAAAGCGACTCAGGGGGTGTTTCATCGAATAATGGCGATCTTCTTGTGCAGGCGCTTGACGGTCCACGACAGCGCATAGCAGATCACGAAGTAGGTCACGGCAGCCGTGAGGTAGGACTCCACGGGGCGACCATAGTTCTTGCCGGCGATGTCGAAGCCCTTGAGCATGTCGTAGGCGCCAATCGCATAAACCAGCGAAGTATCCTGGAACAGAATGATGGTCTGTGTCAGCAGCACGGGCAGCATGTTGCGGAAGGCCTGAGGCAGCACCACCAGACGCATGTTCTGGCCGTAGCTCATACCCAGCGCCTGTCCGGCAAACACCTGTCCACGTGGAATGGACTGAATGCCCGCACGCATGATTTCGGAGAAATATGCAGCCTCAAACGCCACAAAGGTGATGATGGCCGAAGTTTCCGCACCGATGGGCTCGCCAATGATCATCGGCACCAGCAGGAAGAACCACAGGATCACCATCACCAGCGGAATGGAGCGCATGCCGTTCACGTAGATGGTGGCAGGAACAATCAGCGCCTTCTTGCCCGACAGGCGCATCAGCGCCAGCAGGGTGCCGAAGAAAATGCCGCCCAGCGTGGCTATCACTGTCAGCAGGATGCTGTACTTAAAGCCCTTCCAGACATAGTTGCTGAAGAGGTCCCAGGAAAAGAATGACCAATCAAGATGCAGATCCATTTTCAGTGACCTCCACCGCTGGCCGCGATCAGACCGGGAACCTGCGAACGCTTTTCAATGAAAGCCATGACGCGGTTGATGACGAGAGCAGAAATCACATAGAGGGCCGTCACGGCGAGATAGACCTCGACGCCGCGCGCGGTTTCCTCCTGTGCCTGCATGGCAAACATGGTGAGTTCTGCCACCGAGACGGCGAACGCCACCGACGAATTCTTGAACACGTTCATCGATTCGCTGGTCAGCGGCGGAATGATGATGCGAAACGCCATGGGCAGCAGCACATAGCGATAGGTCTGGAACGTGGTGAAGCCCATGGCCATGCCGGCATAGCGCTGGCCGCGCGGCAAGGCTTGAATGCCGGAGCGAACCTGCTCGGCAATACGTGCCGAGGTGAACAGGCCGATGGCAAGAACCACGAGCACAAAGGCATCCAGCTTCTTGAGCGCCGGGAAGATCGACGGAATCACGTGGTACCAGACAAAGATCTGCACCAGCAGCGGAATATTGCGAAACAGTTCCACCCAGGCATTGCCCAGTCGCACAATCCATGGCCGATCCGGCAACGTGCGCAACGTGCCGACAACAGCACCCAGGATGAGCGCCACCAGCAATGACAACAGCGATACGGAGACCGTCCACCCCCAGGCGGACAGCATCCAGTCCAGGTAGGTGATGTCGCCGTTCTTTCCAAAACAGCTTTGCCCGACCTCTTGGGTAATGGTGTCTTGGCAAAACACCTGCCAATCCCAACTCATACGAGCACCTCATTCATCTTTATGGGAGATGCACAGGCGCCGGAGCTGTCCGGCACCCTGCAACAAAAACGCCCCTTCAACAACGGTCGAAGGGGCGCGACCTATTGCCAGAACCTATCAGTCCACCTTGTAGTCTTCCATGGGCTTGTCGTTGGGATGTGCCCAGGCTTCCTTGGTGGCAGCCGACAGCGGCAAGCCGATCTTCACGTTGTTGGGAGGGATAGGCTGCATGAACCACTTGTCGTACAGCTTGGCCAGCGAGCCGTCCTTGATCTGGCGCACGATGGAGTCGTCCACGGCCTTCTTGAAGGCAGTGTCGTCCTTGCGCATCATGCAGGCGATGGGTTCCACCGACAGCACTTCACCGACGATCTTGTAATCGTTGGGAGCCTTGGACTTGGAGATGTTGGCGGCCAGGATGGAGCCGTCCATGATGAAGGCATCGGCGCGACCGGTTTCCAGCATCAGGAAGCTGTCAGCGTGGTCCTTGCCCATGACCTCCTTGAAGGTCAACCCGTCGGCGCGCTTGTTCTTGCGCAGGGTCTGCACCGAAGTCGTGCCCGTGGTGGTCACCAGTGTCTTGCCGTTCAGGTCCTTGATGCTGTTGATGCCGGAATTGGCACGGGTGGCAATGCGCACTTCTTCCACATAAGTGGTGTAGGCAAAGGAAGCATCCTTCTGGCGAGCCAGGTTGTTGGTGGTCGAGCCGCACTCGATATCCACGGTGCCGTTCTGCACCAGGGGAATACGGTTCTGCGAGGTCACGGGCTGGTACTTGATGTCCAGCTTGGCCAGGCCCAGCTGCTTCTGGATGTCATGCAAGATGCGCTCGCCCATCTCGGTATGGAAGCCCACGTACTTGCCGTTGCCCAGCGTGTAGCCCAGGCCCGAGGATTCACGCACACCGAAAGTCACGCTTCCGGTGGACTTGATCTTGGCCAGGGTGTCATTGGCCTGGGCGAACACGCTACCAGCTGCCAGCGCGGTCACGGCGATGGCCAACAATTGCTTCTTCATATCGATCTCCTATTGGTAAGGACCAAAAACGCTTGCCACTTGATTAACGCGACGCCCTTTGTGAGGGTAGACAAATCACGTCAAGAAATGTACTGCACTCATTGTGCAGTGCCGAGGGCCTTCGCAGCGCAAACATTTCTAGGACTTTTCCCGTAGAAATGTGAGCATGCAAACACCCACTTATCAGCCTTTCTCGGCATGACGACACCGCATCTCAAATTGTGCAAGGTGCGAACTCTAATGCCTCTGGCGGGCCTCAAGCCAATGCCGATGACAAAAGGCCTTATGCGCAACTCGCATATTTAGAGTTAACCCTAGGCATAACACAAGGGTAATTACCTAGAAAAAAGTCAAAACCCACAAAAAACGTGGAGACATGAAAAAAGGGCCCTCAGGCCCTTTGGATGAAAAGCGACAGCGACAGAGTTAAACAACTTTGACTTCAACACCAACGGTCTCGCCCTGCTCCTTGAGGAAGGTCCACAGCGCAGCGGCTCCGCCCTGGGGTGCATCATGGCTGGGCTTTTCGCGATAGGCACGAACTTCCATATCCATCTGAAAGCCTGTCACACCCTCCGGTACCGCCTTGACCAAACGACCGCTCTCCAGTTCGCCGCGCACTGCACTGTAAGGAAGGAATGCGACGCCATGCCCCTCTAGAGCCATGGCTTTGAGGCCTTCTGCCATATCGGTTTCGTAGACGCGCTCCAGATGCACGGCCTCGGTCGATTCCTTGAGGATGAGCTCGGTCACACGTCCCAGATAGGCGCCTGCGGCATAACCCAGATAAGGCAAGGGCTGCCCCTGGCGGCCGGGCAGAGCAAAGATAGGCTTGCCTTCGGCATCCGGCTTGGAATACGGTGCCAGCACTTCATGCCCCAGGCTCACCATTTCATAGCGCGCGGGATCCAGTTGGAAAGGCTGGGATGAGTGATAGTAGGCAATCAGCAGGTCGCAGCCACCTTCCACCAGTCGCATCACGGCGTCGTGCACATTGAGCGCAAACAGACGGCTACGGAAGGGACCGAACTTCTCGTGCACAGCCGAGACCCAGTTCGGAAAGAAGGTGAACGCCAGGGTATGCGGCACAGCAAAGCCCACCATACCCTTGCCCGCACTGACGTGGGCGCGCAGCATGGTGCGAGTGCTTTGCAGGGACTGCAGTATTTCGAGCGCCTGCTCATACATGGTCTTGCCTGCTGGTGTCAGACGCGTCGGGTACGAGCTTCTGTCGACCAGATCAGTTCCCGCCCAAGCCTCCAGCGCCTGGATACGGCGCGAGAACGCAGGCTGCGTAACGTGGCGCAGCTGGGCTGAGCGGCTGAAACTGCGGGTTTCAGCAAGGCTGACAAAATCTTCAAGCCATTTGGTTTCCATAGGCCGCCATTATCCGCTGCCGCGCGCCAGGGCCGCTCAACTCGGGAGTTTCCCGGGCCAGCACACAAAGCCAAGCCTAGGGTAATGCCTGCCGCCCGGCGTAAGCCGTGTGACATAGATACCTTGATAATATTTGCTCACATCTATCCGATGTGTTGACTCGCTCCATCCCATCCCGGTGCACAACACCGCGAAGGTCGAGGGACTACATAAGGGCGTTCACCTTGAGTGCGCGCAGATCACGCCACCCCAGCAGACGGCCCTGACCCATGTGTGTTTTTCTGACTTCCCGCGTTCATGTCCTCCACTCCTCCCGAGACCGATGGTGCAGCCGATTCCGGCGCGCACCCGGATGAGCCTCGCTCCCTATGCATCGAAGACTGGCTGACGGTGATCATCATGGCCGCCCTGGCCCTGATCACCTTTGCCAATGTGCTGGTGCGCTATTTCACCAACTCCTCCTTCGCCTGGACCGAAGAGATCTCCGTCTTTCTGATGATCCTGCTGGCCCTGGTAGCAGGCTCTGCCGCTGTTGCACGCAATCTGCATATCCGCATAGAGTTCTTTGCCGATAGCGGCTCCAGCGCACGTCGCAGAAAACTGGCGCGCTTCGGCTCACTGATGATGGCTCTGCTGTTCGCCCTGATCGCCGTGCTCAGCGTGCGCGTGGTCTGGGATGACTTCCGCTACGAGGAAACCTCTCCAGGCATTGGTGTACCGCAATGGTGGTATTCGATCTGGCTGCCGATTGTCTCGGCGCTGATCACCTTGCGCGCTCTGGGCCTGTACATACGCCAGGGCAAACCCGGCGCATTCACCGACGAGCCCGTGGAAAAAGACCATAGCAAGGAGATCGCATGATCGCCACCTTGCTTTTTGTCGCCTTTCTGGGCCTGATGTTCATTGGCGTGCCCATTGGCGCGGCCCTGGGCCTGGCCGGTACCGCCGCCATTGCGCTGGCCAATGCCGATACCCAATGGTTCGGCCTGCTGGCCGTGCCACAGAACTTCTATGCGGGCCTGGGCAAATATCCGCTGCTGGCCATTCCCATGTTCGTGCTAGTGGGCTCCATTTTTGACCGTTCAGGCGTAGCGCTGCGGCTGGTTAACTTTGCCGTGGCCATCGTGGGCCGCGGCCCCGGCATGCTGCCGCTGGTCGCCATTGCCGTGGCCATGTTCCTGGGCGGCATTTCGGGCTCCGGCCCCGCCAATGCAGCGGCCGTGGGCGGCGTGATGATCGCAGCCATGAGCCGCGCGGGCTACCCCAAGAGCTTCTCGGCCAGCGTGGTCGGCGCAGCGGCGGCGACGGACATTCTGATTCCGCCGTCGGTGGCCTTCATCATCTACTCGGTACTGGTGCCGGGCGCTTCCGTGCCTGCGTTGTTCGCGGCCGGCATGATTCCTGGCGTGCTTGCCGGTGTGGCACTGATCATTCCTGCCGTGTGGATGTCCCGCAAGCACAAGATGGGCGCACTCGAAGCCTCCATGCCCCGCCCGCCGTTCTGGAAGAGCCTGAAAGAAGCCTCCTGGGGCCTGGCCGCACCTGTGCTGATTCTGGGCGGCATGCGCATGGGCTGGTTCACCCCGACCGAAGCTGCGGTTGTCGCCGTGTTCTACGGCCTGTTCGTTGGCATGGTGATCCACCGCACCATCGGCGTGCGCGATCTGTTCCCCATCCTGCGTGAAGCGGGCGAACTGTCTGCCGTGATCCTGCTAGTGGTGTCGCTGGCTGGCATTTTTGCCTTCTCGCTGTCCACCCTGGGCGTGATCGATCCGGTGGCCAATGCCATCGTGAACTCGGGTCTGGGCGAATACGGCGTGCTGGCACTGCTGATCCTGCTGCTGATCACCGTAGGCATGTTCCTGGACGGCATTTCGATCTTCCTGATCTTTGTGCCGCTGCTGCTGCCCATCATGAACCACTATCACTGGGACCCCGTCTGGTTCGGCGTGATCCTGACGCTGAAGGTGGCGCTGGGCCAGTTCACGCCGCCGCTGGCCGTGAACCTGATGGTCAGCTGCCGCATCGCTGGCGTACGCATGGAGTCCACCGTACGCTGGGTGGGCTGGATGCTGCTGTCCATGTTCGTCGTGATGATTCTGGTCATTGCCTTCCCGCAGCTCGCTCTGTGGCTGCCCGCAAAAATGGGTTATTGACTCCAGCAGTTGAAGCCCCAGAGGCTGCAACTGCTCATTCCTGCTTTCCAGTTTTTTCGTTTCTAAAAGGGAGACAAACCAAATGAAACTTCGTACCTTCCTCGCATCCGCCGTCGCTACGGCCGCCGCACTGGCTTTTGCATCGCCCATGGCCATGGCTCAGGCCAAGTACAAGAGCGAATACCGCATGTCCCTGGTGCTGGGCACGGCCTTCCCATGGGGCAAGGGTGGCGAGCTGTGGGCCGACAAGGTGCGCGAGCGCACTCAGGGCCGTATCAACATCAAGCTCTACCCCGGCACATCGCTGGTGCAGGGCGACCAGACACGTGAGTTCTCCGCGCTGCGCCAGGGCGTGATCGACATGGCAGTGGGATCGACCATCAACTGGTCGCCCCAGGTCAAACAGCTCAACCTGTTCTCCATGCCCTTCCTCTTCCCCAACTTCAAGGCCGTGGATGCCGTGACCCAGGGCGAAGTGGGTCAGGAAATCTTCAAAACTCTGGAAAAAGGCGGCGTGGTGCCATTGGCCTGGGGCGAGAACGGCTACCGCGAAATCTCCAACTCCAAGCACGCCATCAAGACGCCTGCAGACCTCAAGGGCATGAAGATCCGCGTCGTGGGCTCGCCCCTGTTCCTTGACACCTTCACGGCCCTGGGCGCCAACCCCACGCAGATGAGCTGGGCCGATGCACAGCCTGCCATGGCCAGCGGCGCCGTGGACGGCCAGGAGAACCCCATCTCCGTCTACATGGCTGCCAAGCTGCAGTCCGTGGGCCAGAAATACATGACCATGTGGGGCTACATCAACGACCCGCTGATCTTCGTTGTCAACAAGGATGTGTGGGCCAGCTGGACGCCTGCTGACCAGGCCATCGTCAAGCAGGCCGCACTGGATGCCGCCAAGGAAGAAATCGCCATCGCCCGCAAGGGCCTTGTGGAAGCCGACAAGCCCTTGCTCAAGGACCTGGCGGGCCTGGGCGTGACCGTGACCACGCCTAACGCCGCCGAGCGCGAAGCCTTTGTGAAGGCTACCCGCCCCGTGTTCGACAAGTGGAAGAGCCAGATCGGCGCCCCACTGGTGGACAAGGCTGAAAAAGCCATTGCTGCCAGCCAGAAGTAAACCAGGCCAGCACCCACCGCAAATCCCCGCCGGAGCTCTCCGTGTGGGGATTTTCTATTCTGCCGCAGGCTCCAGCAGCATGTTGGTCCCCATCTCGCACAACAGTTCCTCCAGCACACCCGAGGCGATCAGCGGCGATCCCTCCAGCGCAGCAAAGCGCACCGTGCCCAGCACCGCGCGGGTGGCGACATAGAGACGTGCGTAGGTCAGGGCTGGACCGCCCCAGCGCTGCAGATGGGCAGCCATACGCTCGGCGGTCTCGCGCATGGACAGCGCAATGCGCTCGTCCTCATCCTGGCGCCAGGCAAAGCGCGCGAGCTTGCGCTGTGCCGACGTACGGCCCGCAAAGCCGGTGATGATGCGCACAACGACGCCCCTGGCCACCTCCGCGCCCGGCAGCTGCTCGCGCGAGGCCTGGTCCAGCCAGGTTTCAATCATGGCAATGGCTTCGCGCCGCTGTCCATCCACCAGCGCATGGCAGACCGCCTGCTTGTCCGGGAAATACTGGTAGAGCGTGCCTATGGACACCCCGGCGCGCTCGGCGATGTAGTTGGTCGTGAGCGCAGCCTCTCCCTCCTTGACCAGAATCTGAGCCGCAGCCTGCAAAATGGCTGCCACCGTGCGCTGGGAACGCGCCTGCACAGGCCGTCTTCTATTGGATGGAACAAGAGTTTTCGAAGAAGCGGAGGGCATAAGGCAAAACCTGAGCTCAAGACGAGTTTTCGGCCACGAGTTTAACGACTACAGTGCCTTCACCGCCTTGTTCCGACCGCACCATGCCAAACCCATCGCCACACGCCAAACCACACGAGGCCCGTATATGAACTGGCCCGCCACACTGATCGGGCTTGCAGGCTCTCTGATGACTGTGCTGGGATCCATACACCTGCTCTATACCCTGCGCGGCCAGCGCCTGGAGCCGACCGACCCCGCACTCATCGCAGCCATGCGCCGTACACCCATGCACATCACGCGTGAGACCGATATGTGGCGCGCCTGGCTGGGTTTCAATGCCAGCCATAGCCTCGGTGCAATCGGCTTCGGCACCCTGCTTGTCGGAGTGGCCACCAGCGATGCCCGGTTGTTTGCCAACCATCCTTTGCTGGCCATTTGGGCGCTGCTCATGGTGGCTGGCTACCTGTGGATAGCACGCACCTGCTGGTTTTCTGTGCCAAGGCGCGGACTGCTGATCGCACTGTGCCTGCTGGTCACCGGTCTGCTGGCACTGCTGCTGAGCTAGGTCATGCAGGAGCTCGCCCGCCTCTCTTCGATGGCCGCCGCATTGCTGAACACTGCGGCCGCCATCGCCCACTTTGCCTGCATCTTCTGGGGCGCGCGCGGGCTGCGCCTGCTGGGTGCTGGCGAGCGCATCGCAAGCCTAGCCGAAGCCGGCCACTGGTATCCGCCACTGATCTCAACAGCCATCGGCACCTTGCTATCGCTGCTAGCCGTGTACGCTCTATCTGGTGCTGGCCTGCTAGGCCCGCTGCCCGGCCAGCGTCCGGTTCTGGCGGTCGCTGGTGCCGTCTTTCTTTTCAGAGCTGTGGCCACGCCCTGGCTCAAGCCCTTGTTTCAAGGCAACAACGCCAGGTTCTGGGTAGTGTCCTCCGCCATCTGCCTGACCCTGGGCTTGCTGCATCTAGCTGCGGCCCTCAGGAGCTGAGCCGGCGCCGGAGCTAGATCGGCGAGACCAGCGGCTTGCCATCCAGATGGTTGCGCATATTGGCGATAAAGCGATCGACGGAGTTCTGCACGGCCTCGGGTGACCACCCGCCCACATGGGGAGTCAGCACCACGGAGTCCAGAGCTATCAACTCCTGCGGCGGCAAAGGTTCACTTTCATAGACATCGAGCCCCGCACCCGCCACCTGACCTGCGCGTATCGCGTCGGCCAGTGCCTGGGTATCGACCACGGAACCGCGCGCGATGTTCACCAGCACGCCTCTCTCGCCCAGAGCCCTCAGCACTTCGGCATCGACCAAATGCCTGGTACCCATGCCGCCAGGTGTAGCCACCAACAACACATCAGCCCAGGCAGCCAGCGCCAGCAGCTTGTCGAAATACACGTAGCTGACGCCCTCTTTCGGCTTGCGGTTGTGATAGCCGATGGGCATGTCGAAGGCCGCAGCACGCTTGGCAATTTTTGCGCCAATTGTTCCCAGGCCCACGATGCCCAGACGCTTGCCGGAGACATTCGCTGGCAACGGCATGGCCGAACGCCATACCCCTGCGCGCGTGGCCTTGTCCAGCTTGACGATACCGCGCACCGCCGCAATCAGCAGGCCCATGGCATGGTCGGCCACACATTCATCATTGGTGCCTACGCCATTGCCCACGGCAATGCCATGCGCCTTGGCATAGCTCACATCGATATTCTCGTAACCCGCGCCCATGGCGCAGACCAGAGAGAGTTTGGGCATGCGCTGCATCTGCGCGGCCGACAGGCCCGTCGCGCCAATGGTGCATACGCATTGCACGCGTGTGCCATGTTCGGCAATTGCCGCCTCGGCCTGATCGGCCTCGGGTGCATAGATCACATCAAACGCGGGAAAGGTCTGTTCCATCTGCTGCAGATGGGCGGGAACCTGGAGATTCAGAACAAGCAGGGCAGGCTTCATGGCATACGCAGTGCAGGGCATTGGACCCGCGCACTCAAGGCAAAACACATATTTTGAGCATGTCGCGCCGACGATGTGCACACATGGTCAAGGCGCGAATAGCGTGCATCACCGGTCCAGCACCAGGCGGCCGGACTTGGCACGCGAGCAGCAGGGCAGAAACTGATCATTGGCGGCCTGCTCTTCCTCGGTCAGATACATATCGCGATGATCGGGCTGCCCCGAAATGACGCGTGTCAGGCAGGTACCACAAACCCCCTGCTCACACGAGGTCTGCACGCATACGCCGATGGATTCCAGCGCCTGCACCACGGTCTGCTCTGGTGTGACACGCACGACCTGGCCTGTGCTGGCCACCTCGACCTCAAAGCTTTCGTCGTCGGCACGGTGCTCGACTTCGCCCGCGAAGAACTCGTAATGCAGCTGCTCCTGGGGCCACCCTGCCGCCCTGGCCGCATCCAGCACGGCATCCATAAAGCCCTTGGGGCCACACACGTAAAGGTGCACACCGGCTTGCACCGGCTGCAGCAATGCCGCCAGGTCCAGCGCAGACTTCCCGCTGGCCTCATCCACATGCAGCTGCGCCTTGCCAGCCCAGGGCGCAGCTTCGATCACGTCCGCAAACGCCATGCGCTCACGAGCTCTGCCGCAGTAGTGAAGTTCAAACTCTGCAGCCTCACGCGCCAGGTTTCGGGCCATCGCCAGAATGGGTGTGATGCCGATGCCCCCGGCCAGCAGCAGATGCTTTTGCGCAGAGCCATGCAATGCAAAGTGGTTGCGCGGCGCGCTGATGGTGATCTGCTGACCCGTCTTCAGTTGCTCATGCACGGCGGCCGAGCCACCGCGCGATGCAGGCTCGCGCAGCACGGCAATCACATAGCGATCGGCCTCGGCGCAGTCATTGCTCAGCGAATATTGACGCACCAGACCGCCGGGCAGGTGCACGTCGATATGCGAACCGGCACTGAAGGCAGGCAGGTGTTGCCCCTCCAGTGGCTGCAGCTCCAGGCTGCAGATGCCCTGCGCTTCGTCCTGCTTGCACGCAATGCGTACTTCCAAAGTGTTCTCGTGGTTCATTCTTGTCTCTTACAGTGGGTTCAAACGACTGCGCCAGCCTGCTGCGCCTGGGCCGACGCTGCGCGCAGTCGCTCAATGACCCGACGCGCACGATTGGGCCCCACATCCACATGGATGTCGATCATCTGGCGCTTGCCAAAACGCTGCTGATTGCGGAACTGGGCCTCGATCACCACCTTGTCCTCTTCAAAGGTCGCAGCCGTCTGATCGATGACCAGCTGGGTCGTGTCCTGCATATCTGGATGCGGGTTGGTCGCAATGGTCCAGAAGTAATGAGCCGAGGTCTCCGTCTCGGGCGTCACACCATGGAAGCCGCGCATATGAAAGCCTTCGCGCTGCGGATTATTCAGGCTGTCTACGCCTGCATCCATGGCACCGGTCCAGATACGCACATGGGATGGATGAAACTCCACTTCCTGCCAACGGTCGATACGCCCCTTGAAAGGCCAGGCTGCGGCGTAGGTGGGAGGCGGGTCAGAATCAGGCATGTGGCGCAACACCGTGACCACATCGCCCTTCTGGCTGACCTGGAGCTCGGCATTCATATGGATGCGCGCGTTGCCGCCAATGGTCTTGAGGTGCACATAGCCCAGGTGGCTGAGGTCCAGCAGGTTGTCGTGAATCAGCTGGTAAGGCGCGTCATAGTGATAAGAGCCGCCACCAAAGCGATAGGCCGGGTCACTGTGCACAGGGTAGGCAGGAGGTTCATCTGCGGGCCGGGAATCCGGTGTGGCCCCCATCCAGATCCACAGCAGCTGATCGCGCTCGCGCAGCTCGAAAGACTTCACACAGGCCTTGGCCGGGATACGGTCCTGGCCCGGAATCTCCAGACACTGACCACCGTGATCGAACAGCAGGCCGTGATAGCCACAGCGCAGGCCCTGCTCTTCCACCGTGCCGCAAGACAACGGCAGTTCACGGTGGCAGCAGCGGTCTTCCAGTGCGGCAACCTTGCCATCGGCGGTACGGAACATCACGACCGGATGACCCAGCAAGGTGCGCGCCACCGGCTGGTCCTTGAGTTCCCAGGCCAGGCCCGCGACATACCACTGATCCAGCGGAAATGCGGGCGTGACGGCCACCATGGATTGAGATAGATCGTTCATATACTTGTCCTTGTTCAATGGGCCGCCACGGCAGACTCAGATGCGGCGCGCTTGCCTGCAAACGATGGGCCGGCAATACGGTGCAGCGACACAATCACGGCCGCCAGCACAAAGGCCAGGCCATAGCCCAGATACAACTGGGCAGGCGACCATTTCGCATCCAGCAAGCCCCCTGCGACCAACGGCGAGACGATTGCGCCAATGCGGCCAATGCCAATACCCCAGCCCACACCGGTGGCTCGTACATCGCTGCCGTAGACCACGGGGGCAATCGCATACAGGCCCGCCACGCAGGCATTCACAAACACGCCAATCAGGAATGCCAGGGGGTAGGACACCCACAGGGCTCCAGAGCTGCCCACCAGAAAGCACAGCAGCACGGCGGTGATCACCATGAAGATCGCCAGCGTCCGATGAATCGCGAAACGTGCGGCCAGCAAACCCAGCAAGGTCGCGCCCAGGATGCCGCCCAGACTCAGCAGCACACCGGTGGTCACGCCCTGCTCAGGCGTCAGCCCCGAAGCGGCCAATAGCTTGGGAGTCCAGCTCATCACAAAGTAAAAGCCGAACATCACCGCGAAAAACGACAGCCAGACCAGGATCGTGGGACGACGCAGTTCGGGTGCCAGCAACTGCAGAGGGCCCAGCCGCTTGTTCTGGCTGGCACCGGCCACTGCGGGGGCTGGAAGCGAAGCCAAAGCTGGCACGCCCAGTTTGCGCACCACGGCATTGAGCCTCTGCAATGCATTGGCAGGACGTTTGACCACCAGGAAATCCAGCGATTCCGGCAGCGCAAACCAGGCCAGCACCAGCACCGCCAGCGAAGCAGATCCCCCGAACATGAAGACGGAACGCCAGCCGTGATGGGCCAACAGCCAGACGGCAATGCTGCCGCCAATAGTGGCTCCCAATGCGTAGCCCGTCGACTGCAGCGTGACGGCAAGACTGCGCCAACGCAAGGACGCATATTCGCTAGCAATCACATTGCTGCAGGCCAGAATTCCTCCCACGCCCAGACCCGTGATCACTCGCAAGACGGCCAGCTGAGTAGGCGTCTGGCTCCATGCCGAAGCCAACATGCCCAGACCCGCCACAGCCAGACAGGCCAGGATCAAGGGGCGGCGCCCCAGCTTGTCGGCCAGCGGCGCCAGCAGCAAGGAGCCTGCGGCCATGCCGAACAAACCGGCACTGAGCAGAAAGCCAAGCTCGGAGCCACTGAGCTTCCAATGCCCCGATACGGCGGATGCCGTGAAAGCCATGACGAGAACATCAAAGCCATCGATCATGTTGAGGGCCATGCAGACTCCCACGACCGACCACTGAAAGGTCGTCATGGGCCGCTGGTCCAGCTGTGCGCGCAAGTCCTGTTCCATTTTTTTGTCTCCTGTTTTTTATAATCGTTCAGCATACTGAATCACATTCAGAATACTGAATGAAAAATCCAGCCAGCAGCGGGAATTCCCTAGCCGTGCTGATTTATCTTCCGGCGATATGCCAGATAGCTCTCGTGAACGCCCTGTACCCCGTCGGCCTATTTACCGCTGGTGACTGTGGCTTGTTCGCCAACTTCGGCCGCATCGTGCAGCTGCACAAACTTGCGCAGCAGGCGCTTGAACTCCATTTGCTCTTCGGGCTCCAGTGCCGACAGCATGCGCTTTCGCAACTCGTGCACATTGGGCACGAATGCCGCCAACATGGCCTCGCCCTCGGGCGTCAGGCTCAGACGGCGCTGACGCCTTGGCAGCAGCTCGCGATGAATCCAGCCCTTGCTTTCCAGACGCGCCGCAATATCGGCAGTGGTCGAATTGTCCAGAGCCACCAGGCGTGCCAGGGTGACCTGGTCTATGCCTGGAGATTCCTGCAACATGCGCAAGATGGCGTACTGCACAGGAGTCACATCGGGCCCCAGAACTTCGCGAAACAGCTGGGCAGCGATCTGCTGAGCCCGGCGAATCAAATGACCAGGCTGATCGTAGAGATCCAGAGAAAGCGGATTGGGGACGGACGGTTCCATGCAGCAGCGTTTCAAGAGCAGCGCGGCCACAGGTCCGCACTGACTTCAGTTCAGGAAACGCCAAGATTACTCCATCCCTGCACATGCCGAGCCTCAGGCAACAGCCACTTCGGTGACTACGGCTTGCTCCTGCGCAATCAAACGTTCGATGACCCTGCGCGACTGCACGCCACCGGCATCGATATTGAGCTTGAGCAGCTGGCGCTCGGGATAGTCAGCCAGATTGCGCTGCTGCAGCTCCAGCATTTCCAGGTCTTCGCTGAAGATCTTGTGCTGGCCCTGCTTGATGGCTTCTGTCACGGAAGCATCGCCAGGGTTGAACTTGCGCGCCATGCCCCAGAAGTACCACATGCTGCCATCGGTCTCGGGAGTGATGAAATCCACCACCATGCTGTAGACCTTGTGTGCGTCCGGCGCTTCATAGCCACCATGACCTGCATGCGCCACACCGACCTCGATCAGTACATGGCTGGGTGGCGTGAAGCGGCAGATCTGCCAGCGGTCCACCGGCACATCGTCGGCCAGGCCGTTGCTGCGCAAAGCCATTTTCCAGAACGGAGGCGCTTCGATGCCCTCCATGAAGCGGCTGGTGACCACTTCGCTATCGCCTATCGTCTCTGTCTTGCAGGGTGTCTCGTCAATCTCTGCCTGACCGATGCTGCTGGAGTGCACATAGGTCTCGTGAGTCAGGTCCATGAGGTTGTCGATCATCAGGCGGTAGTCGGCCTTGATATGGAACAGCCCGCCGTCATAGGCCCACTCGGGGTTGTCATGCCACTGCAGATTCGGGATCTGGGCAGGGTCGGCTGCCTCCTTGTCACCGGGCCAGACCCAGATGAAGCCATAGCGCTCCTCCACAGGGAAGCTCTTGATGGCAGGAAAGCCGCGCACGCGCTGACCGGGCATGGCGATGGTCTTTCCGTCGCAGCCCATCTCCAGGCCGTGATAGCCGCAGACCAGCTTGCCTTCGCAGACGCGGCCCAACGACAAAGGCGCACCCCGGTGCGGGCAGAAATCCTCCACCGCCGCGATTCGGCCTTCCTGCGCGCGATAGAAAACCATGCGCTCGCCGCAGATCTGGCGGCCCAACGGTTTGTCCGTGACCTCGGCGGCGCTGGCCGCCACATACCAGGTGTTGCGAGGGTAAATTGGCGCTTGGGGGTTTGAGGTACTCATCGTGGATATCTCCTTGTCTTTATCTTTTTCGAACTGACGCAAGTGCTGCAGCAGCGGCACTTGCAGTCGCTCAATCAGCGGCTGGCGCGAATCAGCTGCGCGCCGGGTACGCGCGTGGTTTCGGGCGAGCGCATGGCTTCACGCAGATTGCGCCGCGCAATGCGTGAATGCTCTTTCATCAGGGCCTCTGCACGGGCTCCTTCACGGTGCTCGATGGCATCGATGACCTCTCGATGCTGCTCCTGCGCCAGGATCAGACTACGCAAGGCACGAGGGGACTCGGAACCCGCAACCACAAAGCCTGAAGGCGAGGCAAACGGCAGACGCTTGACCCGCTCCAGCTCGCGCTGCATGAAGCTGCTGCCCGACATTTCCAGCAGGATGTCGTGGAACTCGGAATTCAAGGCCACATAGCCGGAAAACGCTTCGTCGCCCCAATTCTGGGCATCGAGCACTCGATCGATGGCATCCAGGCAGCGCGTGGCACGGCTCAACAGCGCTGCTTCAACACCGCGCTCGGCGGCCATGCGCGCCGCAAGACCTTCCAGCGTCCCACGCAACTCGATGGCGTCCGAGACATCAGCCTCGGACAGAACACGAACCTTGTAGCCGCGCCCACCGGCCGTGGCTTCGAGCATTCCTTCCTGTTCAAGGCGCATCAGTGCCGCACGTATCGGGGTGCGAGAAATGCCAAGCCGCTCGGCCAGTACCAACTCGGAAATGCGCTCCCCTGCGGTCATCTCTCCAGCCAGAATCATTTCACGCAGCTGCAGCTGCGCCTTGACAACCTGGGATAGGTTTTCTTCCGCCGCAGGCGCTGGGGCAATGGTTCGTGACATGGGGCTTCGCTAGTTGTTTGACAAGGAAAATGTATACATAAAAATCAATAAATGGCATTTTTTTATTGAAATCAAGGGAAAATACCTATCAAAATGTATACATACTAAAATCCAGGAACATACAAAAAGCCACCCTCAGGTGGCTTGCCCCGCTGGACCGCCTCAATCGGCCAAAGCCTCAGACTCCGGCTGATTCAGCTGCATGTTCCACATGCTGGCGTATCGCCCACCGGCTGCCAGCAGATCCTCGTGCCTGCCGCGCTCGATGATGCGGCCGGCCTCCATGACCAGGATTTCATGGGCCTCGACCACGGTGGACAGACGGTGTGCAATCACCAGCGAGGTCTTGCCCTGTGCCGCACTGCGCAGCTCGTTCTGAATGGCACGCTCGTTGGCACTGTCCAGCGCCGAGGTCGCCTCGTCAAAGATCAGGATGGGCGGGTTCTTGAGCAAGGTGCGCGCAATCGCCACACGCTGCTTTTCACCGCCCGAGAGCTTGAGGCCGCGCTCGCCCACACGGGTCTCGTAACCCTGCGGTGTTGCCACGATAAAGTCATGAATGCGCGCGGCCTTGGCCGCAGCAACGACCTGCTCATGCGTGGCGCCGGGCTGTCCGTAGGCAATGTTGTATTCCACCGTGTCATTGAACAGCACCGTGTCTTGCGGAACGATGCCCACGGCATGGCGTACGCTGCTCTGGGTCACACTGCGAATGTCCTGCCCGGCGATGCGCACATGTCCGCCCTGCACGTCATAGAAGCGAAACAGCAGACGCGCCAGCGTGCTCTTGCCCGAACCCGAGGGCCCGACCACAGCCACGGTCTTGCCCGCAGGAATGGTGAAGCTCACCTCGTGCAATATGGGCCTTGAGGGATCATAGGCAAACTGCACATTCTCAAAGCG
Organism: Comamonas sp.; assembly: GCA_031277805.1. Classification (GTDB taxonomy): domain Bacteria; phylum Pseudomonadota; class Gammaproteobacteria; order Burkholderiales; family Burkholderiaceae_C; genus Comamonas. Next base: position 682,497 of record JAITLR010000009.1, read on the forward strand.
CACCTCGGGCGGTGGATTGCTGATCTGCAGCGGTCGTGCATCCGGTGCATCTGCCACCTCACGCTCCTTGTCCATCAGGGTGAACATGCGATTCAGGTCCGTCAGACTCTGCTTGATCTCGCGGTAGATCACACCCAGAAAATTGAGCGGGATATAGAGCTGGATCATGAAGGCGTTGATCATGACCAGGTCGCCCAGCGTGAGTCGCCCATCGACCACGCCCTGCGTGGCACGCCACAGGATGGCCACCAGCGCCGCACCGATGATGAGCTGCTGGCCGCAGTTGAGCATGGACAGCGTGGTCTGGCTCTTGAGCCGCACGCGGCGCAGATTCTCCAGATTGACGTCATAGCGCTCGGACTCGAACTTTTCGTTATTGAAGTATTTGACCGTCTCGTAGTTCAGCAGGGAGTCGATGGCCTTGGTATGGGCCGCAGACTCCTGGACATTGGCCTCGCGCCGAAAGCGCGTGCGCCATTCGGTCACCGTGACCGTGAACGTGATGTAGAACGCCAGTGCAGCCAGCGTGATGATGGCAAACCACACATCAAATCGCACGGCAAGAATGCCCAGCACCAGTGCCATCTCGATCAGCGTGGGCAGTATGGAATACAGCGAGTACGAAATCAGCGACTCGGTGCTGCGCACGCCGCGCTCGATGTCGCGGGTCATGCCGCCGGTCTGGCGCTCCAGGTGAAAGCGCAGGCTCAGGGCATGCAGATGCTCGAAGGTCGTCAGCGCAATCGAGCGCGATGCTCCCTGCGTGGCCTTGGAAAAAACCAGGTCTCGCAGTTCCGTGAACATGGTTGTGGAAAAGCGCAGCAGGCCGTAGGCCAGCAACAACCCCACGGGCACGACCAGCGCAGCGCGCGCATCACCGGACTTGATATCCAGCGCATCGACCAGATGCTTGAGCAACACCGGCACGCCGACGTTGGCCAGCTTGGCCACGACCATGAACAGCAGCGCAGCCAGCGCATGCCATTTGTATTGCCAGATATAGGGAAAGAGGCGGCGCAGCGTGGCGCCGTCGGACTGGTTAGCCGCTATTGCGGCTTCTTCAGGGGTTGCAGGTAGCTGTGAACGCATTGTGGGGCTGTGTCGCCCTGCAGGCAGTCGGAGCCGCGGTAGAGGGCATCTATTTCTATGACAGGAATCGGAGTACCCGCGAATTCTGCCTGCCCCGTCACTTTTCCGCTCACCCAGGCCAGGATAAAGGGCTGCAGCAACTGTCTCTCGTATGGGCCTGCGCCGCAGGCCTTGAAGAAGCTTTCTTCACGCGGCCACGACAGAAAGCCCTGTTCAGTGAACTCGGCATGCAGCAGGATCATGCAGTCCCGCTGCTCGCTGACAGCCTTGATGGTGCGCAACCCTCCAGCCCAGCACACCCGCGCATTCAGGGCTCCGGCCTGCAGCGCCTGCCGGGGTGTCATCTGACTGAACGGCCCCGCCAATGCCGCAGGCCCGGTCAAAGGCTCTGGATGGCAGGATGGCTGTGCCACTTGCGCAGACGGAGCTGTGGATACCGCATCACCGCTCTTCAACATTGGGGCTTTTACCGGATGGCTGCTGCAGGCCGCCAGCACGACACTCAAGCATCCACAGATCCACCACAAACACCGCCGCATAGTTAACCCCTACTCACTTGCCCGAACCGCCACTAGTGGCTTTTTCTCATCAACATGGTAGAAACCCGATGTTGATGGACAATTCAATCTTTATATTTGTGCCACAGATTTCCATGCCCCCCCGTTCGCCCGACCTTCCCAGCGTTGCCTTGCCCGCCGACAAGGAACTGGTTCTCAAAGTCGTGCCCATGCCTGCCGATGTCAATGCCAATGGCGACATCTTCGGTGGCTGGGTCATGGCCCAGGTGGACCTGGCCGGCTCGGTGCTGCCTCAGCGTATCAGCCACACCCGCATGGTGACCGTGGCCGTCAACGAATTCATCTTCAAGCAACCCGTGCGAGTGGGCGACATTCTGTCCTTCTACGCAGGCGTGCAGCATGTGGGCCGTACCTCGGTGGCCGTGGATGTGGAAGTGTTTGCCGAACGCTTTTCCGACCAGGGCAAATATGTGAAGGTGACCGAGGCCCGCCTGACCTATGTGGCCATCGACACCACGGGCAAGCCCCAGAGCCTGCCCGATACCGAGCAGACCCGTGCCTGGCGTGAAAAAATCGCAGCCCAGACTCCTCGCGCATAAGCGTAGGTCTTCAGCCCAAAAAGCAAAGCGACCCGAGGGTCGCTTTTTGCATGGCCTACGCGTGCCTTCTCGCTTTATTGACTCAGGCTGCTCAGGCAACCACTGAGGAGTCCACGCTGCTCGCCACGGCAGGTGTGCTGGCGGTCTTGCTGGTCCACGATGATGCGCTGCCGGCTCCTGTGCCGGCCTCGATCTGGCCGGTCAACTCGCCGCCCTCTTCGATGACAACCTTGCCATAACGAATCTTGCCGCTGACCTTGCCCGAGCCAAAGATCACCAGCTTCTGGCGCACGGTCAGCGTACCGTCGAACTCGCCGTGAATCTCTGCAATATCGATCTCGGCCGTGCCATGAAAAGCGCCGTTTTCCGCAATCTTGATGACGCGCGAATTCATGGTCGCTTCCACCGTGCCCTCGACCACCAGGGTGTCGCAGTCGGTGATTTCCACGCCCTTGAGCTTGATGTTGGGACCCACAGTCAGCTTGCTGCCGCTTGTCTCTTCGGCTGCTGGAGCGGGAGCTTGCGCACCACGCGTCGCCGTGCTGCTGGGTGATGCGGCACTGCTGCCCAGACCACTGTTGGCCAGACTGTTAGCCGTGCTGGCACTGCCTGTGGACAAACCGGTGACGGGATTGCGAGGCGGAAAACTGTCGCCATCACGCTTGCCAAAGAACGGGTTTTGCACGGCCATTGCAGGAATCTCCTTGTCAGAAAACACTGATCCTAGAGAGCCTTCACGCCTACATTTGGCCTTATCTCGCAATATCCGTAAGCAAAGCTTTCATAAGTTTCATCTACTTTCAGCCATTGCCTGATCTCACAAAATGAAAGACTTGGCTGCATCCCCGCAAGCGCTCACTCAGCCAAGTTCAAGCCTTTTGGGCTTGCAGCGCTTGCTGCACAAGCGCCATCAGCTATCTTTTCAGGAATATCGGGTCAGGAAACGATATATGCAGCCGTCCCTGTCGAGAGCAGCTCGCCATCGGCAGACAGGAACTCCATCTGGGTGTTGGCCACGCGCGACCCCAGGCGCAATACCTTGGCCGTGAGCACAAACGACTTGCCTATGCCTGGGCGCATGTAATCGACACGCAGGTCAATCGTGCCCAGACGTGAAAAGCGTTGCAGGCGCTGCAGCGGCGTCTCATCCATATGCCGCGCCGCAATGGCAGCCATCACGGCCAGACCGCCCATGGAGTCCAATCCAGCCGAGATCACGCCGCCATGGATGCGCTGATAGGCAGAGTGCCCGATCAGCTCCGGACGCATGAGGATATGACCCTCGACCCGCACAGGCGTGATCTCGCCAATCGTCAGGCCCAGAGTCTGATTGAAGGCCACGCGTTTTTCAAAGATCTCGCGCAACCCCACGACGAACTCAGGCTCGAACTGCGCCACGGCAGCTGCTGACGACTCGTTCTTGCGGGTCTGCGAAGTATTGGCAGATTTGGAGGACATAGACCTTTTGCATGCAAAAGAAAAGTCAAAAAAATCGCCCGGCAACGGGCGACTTTCAGATCAGCATTTGCTGAAGTCGAGATGTCTTTTTAGTGAAAGTGCCATCCATCGCTTCGCTCGCGCTGCTATGACAGCTCCCAACTTCAGCATTTGCTGAAGTCGGGATGGCGCTTTTCCATGAACGCCGTCAGTGCTTCCTTGGCCGCAGGCTCGCGCAGCATACGGGCGAAGACCGCGCCTTCTTCCACAATGCGCTCGCCCACTGCCTTGGCCTGTCCGCTCTTCATCAGGCGCTTGGTTTCCATCAGCGACGACAGCGGCTTGCGCGCCAGCTTCCTGGCCTGCATCTGGGCCAGGGTATTGCATTCACTGGGCGGCACCACGCGGTTGACCAGACCCACTTCCAGCGCGGCTTCGGCCATGAAGGGCTCACCCAGCAGCAGGGCTTCCGCAGCACGGTGGTAGCCCAGCATTTGCGGCAGCAGCAGGCTGGAGGCCGCTTCAGGGCAGACACCCAGGTTGATGAACGGCAGCGAGAACGCTGCGTTGTCACCGCAATAAACCAGATCGCAATGCAGCAGCAGCGTGGTGCCGATACCCACGGCCGGGCCGCAGACCGCCGCAATCAGCGGCTTGGGAAAAGCCGAGACTTCCTGCAAAAAGCGCCACACGGGTGCATCTGCGCCCGCAGAGCCCGGTGTGCTGGCCTGCTTGAGAAAGTCGCCGATATCGTTGCCCGCGCTGAAGATGGCGATATCCCCCTGGAACACCACCACACGCACGGCGGCATCGCTCTTGGCAGACGCCAGGGTGTTTGCCATTTCACTGTACATGGCCTCGGTGAAGGAGTTCTTCTTGTCTGCACGGTTGAAGGTGATGGTGCAGACGCCTTCTTCGGTGTGCACGAGGATGTCTTGTTTGGTGTCGCTCATAAGGGGCTTGAGAAGTAAGGATGGGAATCGAAGCGCGGCTGCCTCCTGGCAGCTCACTCCTTGTAGTAAACGATCTGATGGCTGCTTGCCAGCATCTGGCCGGACGCGCTCCACAACTGGGCTGTCTGGTCGAAAAATCCGTTGCGGAACTCCTGACCGCGGGCCTGGGCCAGCAACGGCGCATCGCCTGCGGCGGCCAGCTCCTCGCGCCCTGCATGGAAGTACACGGTGATGGACACGGTACCCGCAGGCACGCGCTTGGCACGGCGCAACCAGACCCGTGGAAAGAACACATCGGAGACCGCAGCCAGCGATGCGAAATCTAGCGGACGCGGCGGATTGTCTCTCACCCAGAGCCGGCTCAGGCTGTCGCGCTCGGCTCCATCCTCCTTCATTGGCAGCATGCCGTCCAGAAAGCGCATTTCATAGCGGTTGAGCCACTCCACTGCCCCCACCAGTGCAGGCACACGCGGCACATCGGCGGCGGGGGTCACTGCAGGCATGGGCTGATCGGTCGTGCTCCAGGTTTCACGCCGTGCAGCCGTCACCGCCGTCGCGGTGGTCACCACCTGCATCACACCGGCCTCATCGGCCTGCTTGACCGTCAGCAGCCAATGCTGGGTGGAACGGTTGGTGCGCACGGGGTTGGCATCGATCACAAATGCACCAGCCCCCACGGCCGCCGCGTAGTTGACGGTGATGGATACCGGATCCCCCAGACACTGGGGATGCTGCTGCATGGCCCGCACCATAGACGCTGCGGTAATGCCACCGTAGGGGCCGACCATGTTCCAGTAATCCTGCGAGGCTTGCCCCTGATACTGGCCCGGCACTCCCGTTGCCACCAGGGCCACGGCGCTATCAAAAGGATGGTTGTCTGTGCTCATAGGGTTCAGTGTTGCGCAAGGGCAGGAATGAAAGCCGTCAAGCAGGTGACTCTTGCGGCCCGAACAAGGGTTTGCCTGGGCCACGGCTGCCCTGGCTCCAGCTTTTCAGCAATGGCAGCAGAGGCCGCCACAGTAGCTCACGCATTTCCTCTCGGAAATACCCCATATGGCCTATGCGCCCCTTGGGTGCAATGACTGGGTCCACGCGCTCCAGAACGCTGGGAGCGTTCTTGTACCAGTCCACCAGCGACTGCACACTGGCCAGCGACATCATTTCGTCGTCTTCAAAATACAGGGCATGCAGCGGATAGTGAGCCGCCGCATAGGCCTGGGCTGCCCATTCGCCCTCGGCACCGATGCCATAGTTCGGGTTCAGACACCAGCGCCGCCATTGCCACAGCACACCGGCCGGCAGGTCCCCGATGATGCCCAGCTTTCGGCCAGGGAAGCCTCCGCACAGCGCCGTAGCCAGAGGAGCGATACCCCACCAGAAAAGCCGGACCAGCCGCCGTGTGGGTGCGGCGTTGTCGCGCCAATAGCCGCTGCCGCTACCCACGGAGAGCAGGCCATCAATCGGCATGGGAATAGAAGCCAGCCCGGGCAGTTGCGAGCCCACGCTGTGACCAATCCAGATCAGAGCCTGGCCGGGGAACTGCTGTCTGATATGAGACGCCACCAGTTCGCAGTCCTGCGCCCAGTCCAGCAGATCGGCCCTGGCAGCCCTGAGCGGACCTTGTAGCGACAGGCCATGACCACGATAGTCAAACGTGGTCACACCATAGCCTTGCTCGGCCAGCCAGCTTGCAAAGCTCTGGTAATAGCTTTGCTGGACACCCATTGCAGGCGCCACGACAAGCTGCGCCAGCGATTTTCCAGCCTGCGGCTGGCACTGACGCAAGGCCAGAGCCCTGGTGCCGACGGCGATGGGCAGAGCCATCTCCGTCCACTGCACGGCAGCTTGTGTGGCGGTCTGCATGGCGATACGGCCTCAGACGCGCTCGAAGATGCCCGCCGCGCCCTGGCCCATACCCACGCACATGGTCACCATGCCGTACTTGAGCTGCTTGCGCTGCAGCGCATGCACTACGGTGGCCGCACGGATGGCGCCGGTCGCGCCCAACGGGTGACCCAGTGCAATCGCACCGCCCATGGGGTTGACCTTGCTCTGGTCCAGACCCAGGGTGTTGATGACGGCCAGGGACTGGGCCGCGAAAGCCTCGTTGAGTTCGAACCAGTCGATATCGTCCTGCTTGAGACCCGCGTAGCGCAGCGCGGCGGGAATGGCCTCGATGGGGCCAATGCCCATGATGGCCGGTGGCACGCCCTTGCTGGCATAGCTGACGAAACGCGCCAGCGGCGTCAGACCAAAGCGCTTGACGGCATCCCCGCTGGCAATGATCAGCGCGCCAGCACCGTCGCTGGTTTGCGAGCTATTGCCCGCAGTAACCGTGCCGCGCGCCGCAAACACGGTGCGCAGCTTGGCCAGACCTTCCAGGCTGGTATCGGGGCGAGGGCCTTCGTCCAGGCTCACGGTACGCGTGCTGGACACGGTCTCGCCCGTGGCGATGTTCAGCGTGCGATCGGTGACTTCGATTGGCGTGATCTCGGCCGCGAACTCGCCAGCCTGCTGCGCGGCCATGGCGCGGCGGTGGGATTCGAGCGCAAACGCATCCTGCGCCTCGCGCGAAACCCTCCACTGCTGGGCCACCTTCTCGGCCGTCAAACCCATCCCGTAGGCGATGCCCACGTCGCCATCACGCTCGAAGATGCTGGGCGAGAGACTGGGCGAATTGCCCATCATGGGCACCATGCTCATGCTCTCCACGCCGGCGGCAATCATCACATCGGCTTCACCGACGCGGATGCGATCCGCCGCCATGGCCACGGCCGACAGGCCCGAGGCGCAGAAGCGGTTGACGGTAATGCCACCGATGCTGGTGGGCAGGCCCGCCAGCACGGCACCGATGCGTGCCACATTCAGGCCCTGCTGGCCTTCGGGAATCGCACAGCCGCAGACGATGTCCTCGATCGCCTTGGGATCCAGGCTGGGGACCTGGGCCAGCGCTGCCTTGAGCGTTGTGGCCAGCAGATCGTCGGGACGGTAGTTGCGGAAAAATCCCTTGTGCGAGCGACCGATAGGCGTGCGCGTGGCGGCAACGATATAGGCGTCTTGTACTTGTTTCATGACCAAATTCCTTGGTTGTCTCTTAGCTCTTTAACCTGTGTGCAAGGCTTCAATTACTTCGCGGTGCATACCAGCAGCCAGCGAGCAAGGGCCGCCCCGCAGCGTTGCTGGCGTCCCCCTTCCCGCAAAGCGAGAGAAGGGGGAAGGCGCGCAGCGACTCAGGGGGATGCTCATATCAAATCAGTTGCGTACCGGCTTGCCGGTGTTCAGCATGCCCAGGATGCGTTCATGGGTCTTGGGGTGGGCAATCAGATGACAGAAAGCCTTGCGCTCCAGGCTCATCAGATAGGCCTCATCCACCAGCGTGCCCGCATCCACATCACCACCGCAGACCACATTGGCGATCAGGCTGGCGATGTGCTGGTCGAATTCGCTGATGAAGCCGCCGTCGCGCATATTGACCAGCGAGCCCTTGATCGTGGCCTGGCCGCTGCGGCCCGCCACGGGGAAGCTGCGCTTGTGCGGCGCACGCCAGCCGCTGGCCGCCATGGACTTGGCTTCGTTGATGGCAACGAACAGCACCTCATCCTTGTGAGCCACGACGATGTCGCTGTCCAGCAGATAGCCGAGCTTGCGCGACTCGATGGCGCTGGTGCCCACCTTGGCCATTGCCGCGGCGGTAAAGCCTTCGGTCAGGAAAGGCAGCAAATCCTTGCCGGTGCTGGTGGCGGCATTCTCGGCAGCGCGGCGGGCGATATAGGTCAGGCCGCCGGCACCGGGCACAAGGCCCACACCGACTTCCACCAGACCGATATAGCTTTCCATATGGGCTACGCGGCGGGCCGAGTAGACCGCCATTTCGCAACCGCCGCCCAGTGCCAGCCCGTGAATGGCAGACACCACGGGCACTTGCGCATAGCGCAGGCGCAGCATCAGGTTCTGCAGCTCCTGCTCGATGCTCTCGATGGCATCGGCGCCGCCGATCACAAAGGCTGGCATGGTGGCTTCCAGGTCGGCGCCCACACTGAAGGGGGAATCGCCGGACCAGATGACCATGCCGTCGAAGTCGCTCTCGGCTGTATCCACGGCCTCCATCAGACCTTCCATGACCTCGGGGCTGATGGCGTGCATCTTGTTCTTGATGCTGGCAATCAGTACCTGGCCGTCGAGAGTCCAGGTGCGCAGCGCCTTGGTTTCGGCAATCGTCGTGCCTGCCGTCTGCCAGTCGGGCAGACTGGTTTCACCCAGCAGCTTTTCGGGGAAGATCTGGCGCTCATACACGGGCAGCACTCGGCGCGGCACGAATTGGTTCTGCGCAGGGCTCCACGAGCCATTGCCCGTATGCACGCCGCCAGCCTCGGCCACCGGGCCTTCGAAGACCCATTGGGGCAGCGGTGCCTTGCACAGTGCCTTGCCGGCATCAATGTCCTCCTGGATCATCTTGGCCACATCCAGCCAGCCGGCTTCCTGCCACAGCTCGAACGGACCCTGCTTCATGCCGAAGCCCCAGCGCATGGCCTGGTCCACATCGCGTGCGCAATCAGCAATGGATTGCAGATGCACGGCGGCATAGTGGAAGCTGTTGCGCAAAATGGCCCAGAGAAACTGGCCCTCCTTGCCCTCGGCATTGCGCAGCAGCTTCAGGCGCTCTGCGGCAGGCTTTTTGAGCATGCGCCCGTAGACCTCGTCGGCCTTGCCGCCAGCCGGAATGTAGTCCTCGCTGTCGAGCTCGAACTGGAAGATGTCGCGGCCGACCTTCTTGTAGAAGCCCTTCTTGGTCTTCTGGCCCAGGTTGCCCAGCTCGATCAGCTTGGCCAGCACGGGCGGCGTGCCGAAGCTGCCGTAGAAGGGATCGGTCTCCAGGCTCAGATTGTCCTGCAGCGTCTTGACGACATGGGCCATGGTGTCCAGGCCCACCACGTCGGCAGTGCGGAAGGTGCCCGAGGAAGCGCGGCCCAGCTTCTTGCCCGTGAGGTCATCCACCACATCGAAGGACAGGCCGAAGTTCTCGACCTCCTTCATCGTGGACAGCATGCCGGCAATGCCGATGCGGTTGGCGATGAAGTTGGGCGTATCCTTGGCGCGAACCACGCTCTTGCCCAGGCCGCTGGTCACAAAGGCCTCGAGCTGATCCAGCACTTCGGGCCTAGTGGTCGGCGTGTTGATCAGCTCCACCAGCGGCATATAGCGCGGCGGGTTGAAGAAGTGGATGCCGCAGAAACGCGGCTTGATGGCGTCGGGCAGCGCTTCGCTGAGCTTGGTGATGGACAGGCCCGAAGTGTTGGACGCGACCAGCGCATGCTTGGCCACAAAGGGGGCGATCTTGTGATACAGATCGAGCTTCCAGTCCATGCGCTCGGCAATGGCCTCGATGATGAGGTCACAGCCCTTGAGCAGCTTCATGTGCTCTTCGTAGTTGGCCGGCTGGATCAGGTCCACATCCTCGGCCACACCAATCGGCGAGGGCTTGAGCTTCTTGAGATTGGCAATGGCACGCTCGGCAATACCGCTCTTGCTGCCCTCCTTGGCGGGCAGATCGAACAGGATGACCGGCGCCTTGACATTGACCAGATGGGCCGCGATCTGCGCACCCATCACGCCCGCGCCCAGCACGGCGACTTTTTTCACATTGAATCGGGACATGAGCTATGTTCCATTAAGGGCCAGCGGCCTTGCCACGAACAAAGCATGGGGCTGAGGCGCTGGCTGTTTTTGTCTTGAGATTTACTGAACGCGAATCCAGGTCTGCGTACGCCAGAAAGGACCGATGGAGCCGCGTACTTCGAGCTTCTTGCCCTCGTCCACAGGCGTCAGGCGCACGGTGTAGGTCTTGCCGTTTTCGGGGTCGAGAATCTTGCCGCCCTCCCAGACTTCCTTGCCTTCGACCTTCTTGACATTGCTGATCAGCGTCATGCCGACCACGGGCTTGTCCTTGAGGTCGTCCTTGCACTCGGTGCACAGCGCATGCGGATCGGCACCCTTGCGCAGCAGGGCCTGCACCTTGCCGGTGACCACGCCGTTGGCTTCGGTGATGTTGACCTCGGCCTTGGGCGTTCCTTCCTTCTCGTCGATGCTGCGCCACACGCCCACGGGCGTCATCTGCGCCCAGGCCGCGGACCAACCACCAACTACCAAAACCAGAGCAGCTACCGCTTGAATCTTCTTCATATCCGGATTCCTTTAATCTGAATTTCAGGATGAATCAGCGCATGCAGCTCCCATTTCAGGAGCAGCATGCTTTCGGGAGCGTCAGGCCAGAGCGGCGTCGGTGTCCATCAGGGACTTGCTGCCGGCACGCGCGGTGCGCATCAGCGATGCGGTTTCGGGGAAGAGCTTGGCAAAGTAGAAACGTGCGGTCTGCAGCTTGGCCAGGTAGAACGGATCGCTGTTGCCGTTGCCGATCTCACGCAGCGCCACTTGCGCCATGCGGGCAAACAGATAGCCGAACACCAGGTGACCGGCAACGCGCAGATAGTCCACCGATGCGGAGCCCACCTCGTCAGGGTTCTGCATACCCTTGAAACCGATTTCGGTGGTGAACTTGGTCATCTGGTCGCCCAGTGTGGCGATGGGCGTGATGAACTCGCTCATCTTCTCGTTGACGCCTTCTTCCTCGACCAGCTTGGCGATCAGCTTGCCGAACTTCTTGAGCGTCGCGCCCTGGTTGCCCAGGATCTTGCGGCCCAGCAGGTCCAGCGCCTGCACGCCGTTCGTGCCTTCATAGATCATGTTGATGCGGTTGTCGCGCACGAACTGCTCCATGCCCCACTCGGTGATGAAGCCATGGCCGCCATAGACCTGCTGGCAGGCCGTGGTGGAGATCCAGCCGTTGTCGGTGATGAAGGCCTTGACGATGGGCGTCAGCAGTGCCACCAGATCGGCACTGTCCTTGCGCACTTTTTCGTCGGGGTGGTTGAGTTCGGTGTCGATCAGCAAGGCGCTGAAGGTGGACAGCGCGCGACCGCCTTCGGCATAGGCCTTGGCCGTCATCAGCATGCGGCGCACATCGGGGTGGACGATGATGGGGTCGGCCGGCTTGTCCTTGGCCTTGGTGCCCGACAGGCTGCGCATCTGCAGGCGGTCCTTGGCATAGGCCAGTGCATTCTGGAACGCCACTTCGGTCAGGCCCAGCGACTGGTTGCCCACGCCCAGGCGCGCGGCATTCATCATCACGAACATGGCTTGCAGGCCCTTGTTGGGCTCGCCCACCAGTGTGCCGATGGCGCCATCGATATTGATCTGTGCCGTGGCATTGCCGTGGATGCCCATCTTGTGCTCCAGTGCACCGCAGAAGATGGGGTTGCGTTCGCCCAGCGAGCCATCGGCGTTCACATGGAACTTGGGCACGACAAACAGGCTGATGCCCTTGGAGCCGACAGGCGCATCGGGCAAGCGAGCCAACACCAGGTGCACGATGTTGTCGGTGAAGTCATGCTCGCCGGCCGAGATGAAAATCTTGTTGCCAGTGATCTTGTAGGTGCCGTCGGCCTGAGGCTCAGCCTTGGTGCGCAGCAGACCCAGGTCGGTACCGCAGTGGGGCTCGGTCAGACACATGGTGCCGGTCCACTCGCCGCTGGTCAGCTTGCCCAGATAGGTTTTTTTCTGCTCGGGCGTGCCATAGGCATGCAGGGCTTCATAAGCGCCGTGCGACAGGCCGGGATACATGGTCCAGGCCTGGTTGGCGCTGTTGAGCATTTCATACAACGCCGAGTTCAGCGCCATGGGCAGGCCCTGGCCGCCATATTCGGGATCGCAGGACAGAGCCGGCCAACCACCTTCCACGAACTGAGCATAGGCTTCCTTGAAGCCCTTGGGCGTGGTGACTTCGTGGGTGCTCTTGTCCAGTGTGCAGCCTTCGGCATCGCCGCTGATGTTCAGCGGGAAGGTCACATTGGCGGCGAACTTGCCCGCTTCTTCCAGCACGGCATTGATGGTGTCCACGTCCACATCCGCATGCTTGGGCATTTGCTGATAGGACTCGGTGACCTTGAAAACCTCATGCATGAGGAATTGCATATCACGCAGTGGTGGGTTGTAGCTGGGCATTTGTCTTCTCCTGTGCTTTGGTGATGTGGATAGAGTCTCTGGCCGCCTTATGCGTCCAGGGGCTTGGTGGCATAACAGGCCAAAATATTGTTGAAGCCTGTTTTGGCGCGCTCCATGGAGCCCTCGCTGCGCAGAAAGCGCGCCTCATAGTGCAGGGCCAGAATCAGGCCGTGAATCTCGAACAAAAGCTGGTTTTCATCGACATCGGCACGCAGATCACCGCACTCGCGGCTCTGCACGATCGTGCGGCGCATGGCGGCGTGCCAGGTGCTGACAGACTCGACCAGCGCATCGCGCACGGGGCCGGTGCGATCATCGAACTCGACAGCGCCGCTGATGTAGATGCAACCCGAGTCGATTTCCAGAGAGCTGCGCTGCATCCAGTTGTCGAACAGCGCCCGCAGACGAGGGATGCCGCGAGGCGCTTCAATCGCGGGGTAGAACACTTCCTGCTCGAAGCGGTCGTGGTATTCATGAACCACGGAGATCTGCAGTTCCTCGCGCGAGCCGAAATGGGCAAACACGCCCGATTTGCTCATCCCCGTGAGTTCGGCAATCGCACCGATGGACAAGCCCTCCAGGCCGATATGGGTTGCCAGGCCGAGTGCAGCCTCCACAATCGTGGCCTTGGTCTGCTGACCCTTGGCCAGGGTACGGCTGCTGGAGCCTGCAGAGCGCTGCCTGGGATTTGCCAGGTCTTGCGTGAGAGCCTCGCCTTGGGCAGACTTGTGCACCGCTGTTGCCGGTGCGCTCTTGCCTGCCTCGGCCTTCACCCCAAGCAAGGCCCCTGCAGCCCGCGCCGAGCGGGTCGAGGCTCGACCAGCCACTGCACCGGCCTTGGGCGCTGCACGAGAGGTCGAAGAACGGGTGACGGGAGACGAAGCCATGCAATATCCAATAAAACGAACGTTCGTTCTATTTTGCACAAGTTTCGCCAGCCCACCGATGCCATCAAGGGTAAATACCTAGCATTTAAGAGCCAGGCTTTCCCTAGTGGAACAAGATCCACCAAAGCCTTGTTTCATCAAAAAGCCTCACGCTTGCCCACTTCGCGTGGCAGCAGCCCCGAAGGAACCGCCTATTGCCTTGGGACGCCCGGCGGCAATAAAAAACGCCGCCAGCCAAAGACTGCGGCGTTTTCCATGTGGCATTTTCCATGCAGCGCTGACATCGGTCAGCGCGGCCCTCAAACCACAACCATCATGGCCAAGCTGGCATCCAGATGCTCGGTCGGCGCGCGACGGAAGCCCGAGCGCGCATAGCGCTGCAGACGACCCAGTGCAAACGATGTCAGCACGCTGGCCGCTACCGAGGCTTCCGCTGTTGGCGTGGCCGACCCCATGGCACCGGCCGCAGGGCGCAGGCACTGGCGCAGCGTGGACTCGATACGGTCGAAGAATTGGTTCATGCGTGCCTGCAGGCGCTCATGCTCGAACACGATGGCATCACCGACCATCACGCGCACCATGCCAGGGTTCTTCTCGCCGAATTGCAGCAGCAGAGCAATCACGCGGTTGGCATTGCGCACACCTTCGATCGGGTCGTGCGGAGCATCAGGTATTTCACGGCCCACGATTTGCTGCACCAGCGAGAAGACCGACTGTTCGATGAACTCGATCAGGCCCTCGAACATCTGCGCCTTGCTGGCGAAATGGCGATACAGAGCGGCTTCGCTCACGCTCAGATGAGCGGCCAGCGCAGCCGTGGTGATGCGGTCGGCACCGGGCTTTTCCAGCATGGTGGCCAGGGCCTGCAGGATTTGCTCTCGGCGTTCACCGGGCTTTGGGCGCTTGCGCGCAGGTGCCAGGGCAGGAGTGACATTGGCGCCCTCTGCTGGATTTTCAATAATGGAAACAGGCGACAGAACTTCAGACTCAGACATAGGCGACTCAGTATTTGCAGCAATTTTCTCACAGCCACTTGCACTGTTAAGCACAGGACTGCCCTCTGTCGGCAGGTTGTCAGGTACGCCCAGACATGTCGCATGGACATGTGGATATATCTCCGCCCCGAATTCACAACCTCCGCTCTCACCAACTCCCAAGGGTAACCGAGAAATCAGGCTCGCCTGCCTTCAGATATATCAACACTGCCTTCCGAAACCGGTTGCACTGGTAATTCAAGTCTCACCAATAAACCCCTGCCAAAGCTACCGTCGGCAAAACTGAGGACGCCCTGGTGCAACTGGGTAATCTCGTCGGCAATCGCCAAACCCAGTCCGGTACCCTCTTCCGCCACACCTTGAGCGCGATAAAAACGCTGGGTAATCTGGCTGCGTTCCTCTTCGGGAACGCCCGGCCCGTCATCATCCACTTCGACAAATGCCCATTGCTCGACCCCAGGCTGGTTGAGCAAACAAACATCGTCCGTGCCCAGAGGCTTGGCTCGCAAACCGCAGCCCAGCGTCACACTGCCACCTTTTGGCGTGTATTTGATGGCGTTTTCCACCAGATTGGAGACCAGTTCGCGCAGCAGCCAGCTATGCCCCCAGACCGAGGCTGGCTGCACCTCCAGACCAAAGTCCAGCCCTTTGGCAGATGCCCTGTCGATGAAGGCTTCCAGCATGCTTTCGCACAGCTCTTTGAGATCCACCTCCTGCAGCGGCTGCACCTCAGCATTGCGTGCGTCGGCACGTGACAGCGCCAGCAGCTGACGCGCAAGCTGGGAGGTACGGCGTGTGGCATCGCGCAGTTGCTCGATCTGCTCCACATTGAGCACGACCTGGGCCTGCTCGCCACTGCGCTTGGCGATGCGCTGCGCCTCCTGGGCGTTCAAGGCCCAGGCCTCGACCTGTGCCTGCAGCGCTGCCAGCGGCGTGCGCAGTTGATGGGCGGCATCGGCCACAAAGCGGCGCTGACCTTCGGCCTGCGCATTGACCAGAGAGAACAGGCGATTGAGCGATCTGACCAGCGGGCGCACCTCGGCGGGAGAGGTTTCCTCGTTGATGGGACTCAAATCCCGTGGCGAGCGACGCTCCACTGCCTGGGTCAGCTTGTGCAAGGGCTTGAAAGCGCGGCTGACCGACCAGTAAATCGCCACGGCCGCGCCGGCAATCAGCAGCAGATTGGGCAGCAGCACATGCATGAGCAGCTGGCGCACCCACTGCTGGCGCACATCGGAGCTATCGGCCAGCATGACGACCATCTCGCCCGCACCATAGGTTTCCGCCTTGAGCACGCCGACACGGTAGGTCACGCCGTCATGCTCCTGACTGTGGAACTCGGCCGTACCCGTCGCCGGCACATCAAAGCGGATCCAGGCATCGCCCGCCACCACATGGCCGCGCAGGTCCCCGATGGCATATCCCACCTCATCACCCTGGCTGCGCAGAAAGTCCTCGATTGCCGGCGTCAACGACACCAGGGGTGGCGTATCGTCGGCAATCGAAGGCGCCAGCACCGAGTCCGCCAATGCAGGCAGCAGACGCAGCAGACGCTGGTCATGCTGGGTGGACGCCTCGTCAGCTGCGCTGTAACTGAACCAGCCGCCCATGGCCGCCAGCAGCATCAAAGGCACCAGCAGTAAAACAAGCAGGCGAAAGCGCAGATTGGCGGTCATTCAAAGTGAATCTGGAAAGCGAGAGAAAAGATAGCTATCAATACCAGAGCTGGCTGCGCTCTTTATGCAATGTATTCAATATCAAATGCATCGAAATTGCATATTCATCAAGCGCAAGCCGCTATTCATTCAAGAGTCTTATACGGATTCAGGCATCAATTCAAGGCGATAACCAAAACCACGAATCGAACGCAATGCCACACCATGCGGCTCCAGCTTGCTGCGCAGGCGCGAAACATAAACTTCGACGGCATTGGGCGTAATTTCGCGATCCCATCCTGTCAGCGCCTGCAGCAGCTTCTCCTTGCTGGCGGGCTTGGGCGCATTGAGCAGCAGATACTCCAGCACCGTCCACTCACGCGGCCCCAGGTCAATGGGTAACAGCTTGCCCTCGGCTTCGCCTTCCTGGGGCAGCTGGCGTGCACCCGCACGGCGACCGGCAGTATCCAGTTCGATGCAGCCGAAATTCAGCACCGCCGAAGTCGCCGCCTGAGAGCGGCGCATCAGCGCACGCAGACGCGCCAGCAGCTCGGGCAATTCAAAGGGCTTGACCATATAGTCATCAGCCCCCCAATCCAGGCCCTGCACCCGATCCTGCAGCGCATCGCGCGCCGTGAGAATCAGCACTGGCATGGCCTTGCTCTCCACATCACTGCCGCGCAGACGACGCGTCAGCTCCAGGCCGTTGATGCCCGGCAGACCGATATCGATCACCGCCACATCAAACGCTTCCTGAGCCAACACCTCCAGCGCACGTTCGGCACTGCCCACCCAGTCAACGGCATACCCGGCATCGGAAAGACCCAGCTTGATACCGCTGGCCACCATCACATCATCTTCCACCAGAAGCAAACGCATAAAGTCCCACCTTGCTCAAAAACAAAAGCCGCCCAAAGAGGCGGCTTGCGGCGGAGTCTTGAGCGTGGCTCCGCCCGAAAAAGCCCTGTGGCGATGTTAACGCCTTAAAGATAAGGCCACTCGGCACGAGCGGTCACCTGTCAGGGCCAGACAGACTCATCAGTGGCTGCGAATCATCGTGCCGTAAGCCTGGTCCGTCAAAATTTCCAGCAGCATGGAATGAGGCACGCGACCGTCAATGATGTGCACCGCATTCACACCGGCCTTGGCAGCATCCAGTGCACCCGCAATCTTGGGCAGCATGCCGCCAGAGATGGTGCCATCCGCGAACAAACCGTCGATTTCACGGGCGGTCAGGTCGGTCAACAGCTTTCCAGCCTTGTCCAGCACGCCGGGAGTGTTGGTTAAAAGCACCAGTTTTTCAGCTTGCAACACAGTGGCCAGCTTGCTTGCAACTACGTCCGCATTGATGTTGTAGCTCTCGTTTTCTTCACCGAAACCGATAGGGCTGATCACGGGAATGAAGGCATCGTCCTGCAGTGCCTTCACCACGCTGGGGTCAATGGCCACGATATCGCCGACCTGGCCCACATCGTGCTCGATGCTTGGATCCTTGTTGTCCACCATCTTGAGCTTCTTGGCGCGAATCAAGCCGCCATCACGCCCCGTCAGACCGACGGCCTTGCCGCCCGCCTGATGGATCAGACCCACGATGTCCTGCTGCACCTCGCCAGCCAGCACCCACTCCACCACTTCCATGGTCTCTTCATCCGTGACAC
The DNA here is from genome assembly GCA_031277805.1 of Comamonas sp. Lineage (GTDB taxonomy): Bacteria > Pseudomonadota > Gammaproteobacteria > Burkholderiales > Burkholderiaceae_C > Comamonas. The sequence goes on from JAITLR010000009.1 coordinate 700,346, forward strand.
GCATGCCCTGGATGAACTCCCCCTTTTTACCCAGACGCCCCAGCGCTGCTTCAATCTGGGGCCCACCACCATGCACCACCACCGGATTGATACCCACGAGCTTGAGCAGCACCACGTCTTCTGCGAAGTCGGCCTGGAGGGCAGGGTCGGTCATGGCGTTACCGCCATACTTGATCACCATGGTTTTGCCATGGAACTTGCGGATGTAGGGCAGCGCTTGCGCGAGGATTTCGGCTTTGTCGCGGGGGGCGATCTGGGTGATGGGGTCCATGAATACGAATGCCTGCGCAAACAGGTCTAACAAATTGCAAATAAAAGGCCGCTTACTAGCGGCCTTGCCTTCTGTGGGGAATTTTGCCTCATCTGAAGGATCGATACAAAGAAGGATAGCCTTTCAATGAACAGTTGGATTGCTCATCATCTGCTGGGTTGCCTTGCTGCCGGTGCGCAACGCATCATCACTATCTGAGCGTACGTATCCGCTGACCAGCTGAGCCAATACGTCGTTGATCAGTTCCGCATCCCCTTCTTTTGCCCCGGCTCGCAATATCAGCAAGTGAGGCAGCAAGCGCTCCCAAGACAAAAATTGCTCGTGCGCCTTCATGATCCGCGCATGTTCCGTCGTTTCGGGGTTGTCTCCAATGAGAAGTTCTTCGTAAAGCTTTTCGCCTGGTCTCAAGCCAACAACCTTGATTTCAATATCCCCAGATGCGTGAGCCTCGTCTTTCACAGTCAATCCCGACAATTGAATCATCCTGCGTGCCAGATCAACAATCTTCACTGGCTGCCCCATGTCGAGCACATACACATCGCCACCATCACCCATTGCTCCAGCTTGCAATACCAACTGTGCAGCCTCTGGAATGGTCATGAAGTAGCGAGTAACAGCTGCATGAGTCACCGTCAACGGCCCACCGCTTCGCAATTGGCTACGGAACAATGGCACAACACTGCCGCTACTACCCAAAACATTCCCAAATCGCACCATGCAAAAGCATGTTCGGTTGGTTGTAGCTTCGCCTGCTGGTCTTTCATCAATCGGCCCAAAGTCCACTTGTGGAGCATCTGCCATGGCCTGCAAAACCAGCTCCGCCATGCGCTTACTGGCTCCCATCACATTGGTAGGCCGTACCGCCTTGTCCGTGGAAATCAGCACGAAGCGCTCCACCCCCTGCTCCATCGCTGCGCGAGCTACATTCAACGTTCCAAACACGTTGTTCAAAATACCCTCAGCCGGATTTTCCTGGACCAGAGGCACATGCTTGTAAGCAGCAGCGTGATACACCGTGTGCGGCTTGCAATCCTCAAAAATAGCAGTCAAGCGGCGTAGATTCCGGATGCTCCCAAGCTTTGGCATCAACTGCACGCCTAATCCATGCTCCTTGCAAAGCAGCTGCAAATCTTGATGAATGGCGTAAAGTCCATATTCATTGTGTTCGACTAGGATCAGCGCTTTTGGCAGCTCCATTACGATCTGCCGACACAACTCGCTACCAATACTTCCTCCCGCACCAGTCACCAACACCACTTTGCCGGCCAGGTTCTTCGCCAGCAATTGAGGATCAGGCGCAACGGAAGCCCGTCCCAGCAGATCTTCAATATCCAGCTCCTGAAAGTCAGAAACCGAAACCTTGCCTGAAGCCAGATCAAGCATGCCTGGCAATGAGCGCACATGCACAGGCAATAGTTGCAACTGATCGATGATTTCTCGTCGTCGCAGTCGATCTAGAGAGGGTATTGCCAGCAATATGTCGGAGACTTTGTGCTTCTGGATGAATCCAGAAGCATCCGATGGTGCCATGATGGGACTACCGTTAATAGTCCGCCCAATCTTGCCTGGATCATCATCAACGAAGCCGCGGACTGTAAACTCGCGCATCACATCAAGCGCTGATGCTGTCTGTACGCCCGCCTCACCAGCGCCATAAATCAGCAGATGCTTTTTGGGAATCGAGCCATGCTCGGCATCACTCACCCCCGACAGCCAATAGCGCGCAAGAATACGCCAGCCCCCAGCCAATAACAGGAACAAAATAGGCTGAATCAACCCAATGCTGCGCGGCACACCGCCCCAACGCATCCACAGCAAAACCGTAAAGAAGAAGATGCCGTAAATGAGCACGGAGGTAGCAGTGGCCACGACCGCTGGCATACCAGCATAGCGGAAGATGGCGCGGTACAGCCCCATTCGCACGAAGATCGGCACAAACAGCACGATCGCCAAGCCATAGACATAACCTTGATCCATGACCGGAGCCCCGGTCTGATCAATGCGCAAATAGAACGCCAGCCAGACAGCTAGCAAAGCCATTGCGATATCCACAGCCAAAGCGATGACCAGCTTCACACGCCGAGGCCACCCTAGCAGAGTAGAGAAATTTAACCAGTGTGTTGACATGAAAAAACGATGCCTCGTATCAACGTATCAGCGCCCGTAACGTGGCAAAAATAATCACAATGTCGCCCCATAAACTACGCTCGCGAACGTAGTTCACGTAGTATTCAAGCTTCACGGGTAGCACCTCGTCAACATAAGCCTGCTGAGGATCTCTGGCGTTTCCCAGAATTTCGTTCTCGTCCTTGTACTCAATCGACGCCCAGTCAGTGATACCAGGCTTCACTGACAGCACGATGTCTCGGACATCGTCCGGATAGCAAGCTACATAACGCGGGACCTCAGGGCGAGGGCCTACCAAGCTCATATCACCCATAAACACATCGATCAGTTGCGCCAATTCATCCAGCTTGTACCTACGCAACCACTCACCAACATGTGTGACCCGTGCATCTGCACCTACAGTGATCTGCGGCCCTTGGCGCTCAGCATTCGAGACCATGGTGCGGAACTTGTGGATCAGGAAAGGTCGACCATAACGCCCGACACGCTCCTGCCGAAAAAACACCGGGCCCGGCGAATCCAGTTTGACTGCCAGCGCAATCAAGAGAAGTAATGGTGCCAGCAGCAGAAGCCCCAGACCGCTGGCCAGCAAATCAAACAATCGTTTGAGCATCACTTAAGCGCCACTTTCACGGCCTCAACAACTCGTACCACGTCAGCTTCAGTCATGCGCGAGTACATGGGCAAGGACAGGGTTCGCTCGTAAATGCGCTGGCTGACGGGAAACATCTCCGGCGTCAGGTGATAAGTGTCACGCCAGTACGGATGCAGATGCAGCGGGATGTAATGCACACTGCAGCCAATGCCTTGGTTAAACATACGCTCAACAAATTGGTCGCGCTGCACTGCAACCGAGTTATCAAGTTGAATGACGTACAGGTGCCAGGAATGAACATCCCCCGCCCCCGCATGGGGCGGACGGATGACGGGCAGGCTGGCCAGCGCCTCGTCATACAGTGCCGCGACCCGCGCCCGCTTCTGCTGGAAGACATGTGCTTTCTTGAGCTGGTGAACGCCCATCGACGCCGCGATGTCGGTCATGTTGTACTTGAACCCCGGTGCAACAATTTCGTAATACCAGCTGGGCGTTTTGGCTGTAAAACGATCGAACGCATCACGGTTGATACCGTGCAGGCGCATGACGCGCGCGCGCTTGGCGATCTCCGGATTGCGCGTCACCAGCATGCCGCCTTCGCCTGTCGTGATGGTCTTGTTTGCATAGAAACTGAAGACTGTCACGTCACTGTCCAACGTGCCAATCATCTTCCCACTGCATGTGGTTGGCAGCGCATGTGCGGCATCCTCCATAACTCGCAAATCATGCTTGCGCGCCACAGCCAAGAGGGCATCCATGTCCGCCGACCGGCCAGCGAAGTGCACCGGAATGATCGCCTTAGTGCGCGGCGTGATCGCTGCTTCCACCGCGGCTACGTCGATGCACAAGGTATCTGCATCGACATCAACAAACACGGGATCTGCGCCTAAATAACGAATAATCTCCGCAGTGGCAGTGAACGTGTGCGTGGTGGTGATGACCTCGTCGCCAGGTCCGACTCCCAGCGCCTCCAACCCCAAATGCAGGCCAGCCGTTGCCGAGTTCACGGCCACAGCTTCCACTCCGCCACCCAGAAAAGAGACGAAATCAGCCTCAAACTGCCTGGCCTTAGGTCCAGTAGTCACCCAACCGGACCGCAGCGCATTAACGACCTCAGCGATTTCCTCTTCCCCAATTTCTGGAAGAGCAAACGGCAAAAAATCCTGGTTCGATTTATTCATTTGATTCACACCTGTATCCAGTTCAAATCACAATAGATTTAGTTAACAGCAGCATTGCCCGAGAGTCATCCTGCTTGAATTCCTGTTGGACGCGATACCCATGCTTTAGATAGAAACCGATTGCGCGCTCGTTGTTGTCTGCATCGGTCGTCAGCGCCACAACGTTTGCGCCTTGCTCGCGCGCTATGCGCTCGAAGGCAGCCAACAGCCGATTGGCGATGCCTGCACCCTTCATCTCGGGTAGAACGCCGATGCTTCTCAATACCACACACCCCACCGGCATTTCAGGCTGTCCCCCCTCGGAAAGCAACTGCCCCATGATTCTACGAATTACCTTGATTGGGTTACGCACAATTCCAGGCAGTACAGCGACTGCAAACTGCGGAAAGAATTTCATCGCCAGCTTTCGGTCTTTGCCCACGGACGTTCGCACCCCTACCGCAAATCCGAGCACCCGCCCATCCAATTCCTCCACAACAAAGACACTACCCTGGCTCATCAGGAAAGCCCGGTACATCACCCGGAGAAACGAATGCCCCAACATGGTCAGGAAGAAGCCCGGAAATGCCGCGACATGCACGTCGGCCACCTGACTCAAATCTTTTTCTTCTGCTGAACGACACATATACCCAATTACCTTCAGATCAACGACCCGTGACAATTTGTCTCAACATGGCATCCACGGACGTTACGCCATTTTCCATGCTCATCTTTTCTCGGTAGTAGAGGCTTCCACGCTCACCCATGGCCTCCAGATCGGCTCTCGGCAAGGCTGCCATGGCTATTGCAGCCTGCGCCAAAGCGTCCGGCTTGCAAGGCTCCACAACAATACCCGCTCCAGCCTCCTGCACGATACGCCCCGCCTCGCCCTTTACAGCCATCAGAACGGGACGCCCCATCATCAAGTAGGCCTGCGTCTTCGATGGAATCGTGATCTCAAACACCGGCTCATCTGCCAGATGCACCAGCAAGGCATCTGCCATCTTAAGTATTCCGCCAATCTGATCCACAGGAACTTGGGGGAAGAACTGAACGTTGTCCAACCCCAGCTTCTCCACCCTAGCCTTTAGCCGATCCGCTTCCACGCCTGCACCGACGAAGACAAACCGGACCCTCACATTGCCATGCTGCTTGATCAGATGGGCTGCCTCGATGACATGCTCCAGCGCTTGTGCAGCCCCCAGATTGCCGGCGTAGAGAATGTTAAAGAACCGTCCATCAAAGACAACGGCTGACTCTTCCTTCGACATGCCCATACGGGCCTCATCGCACCAATTGAAGATTCTTTCAATCTTGGCGGCGGGAACTTGTTTCGAGATCAGTGCACGCCGGTAGCCATCTGAAAGTACCACCACACGCGCCGCACCGCTGTAAATCAGGCCACAGAGCCTGTCCACCAGCCGTGTCACTCGGCCTTCTTTGACCATACCAGTCGCAACCAACGCCTCCGGCCACAGGTCCTGGACGTCATACACGAATGGCACTCGCTTCAAGGTCCCCACACACAATGCCACAAAGCCCACGATCACCGGCGGATAGTAGGCGTAGATGACGTCTGGCTTCCTTGCACCGAACAAGGAATACAACGATGCAACCACACCAAACGAAGCGTAGCTGAGTATTCGCTTCACCGCCGAGCTACCGTGGCTGATGAAGGTCGGCAACCGTACGACCCGGATACCGTCCACCACATCTACCTGCTTCCAGCTCTGGGAATAACCCTGAAAAACCTTCCCACCTGGGTAGCTAGGGAACGTGGTCACCACTTCCACGTCATGCCCCAGCACTTGCAGACGCCTTGCAAACTCCAGACCCTTGATGGAGTTTTCTGGATCAAATAGCTGTGAAACGAACAGAATCCGCAAAGCTTGCTCCTATCAATTCAAGATCAGATCAACAGAGCAATAGATCAATATTTCTTCCAAACCACTCGATTCACATAATCGGTATAGCTGTGAATGATACGGACTACCTTGTCGCTTACGTTCGGCATGCTGTAGTCAGATACTTGGCGCAACAGCCGCTCATTGCCCCGCGGTTGGTTCTGCAAAATCGCCAGCCCCTGCAGCGCCCGCTGCTCTTCAAGACCAACCATCATCACAGCTGCCTCCTCCATGCCTTCCGGACGCTCATGGGCTTCGCGCAGGTTCAGAGCTGGAAAGTTCAAAATAGACGACTCCTCATTGATAGTTCCGCTGTCGGAAAGCACCGCCCGCGCAGACAACTGGAGCTTGTTGTAATCGGTAAAGCCCAGCGGCTTGAGCAATTGCACCAGAGGATGGAATTGCGCCCCCATGGCCTCAACACGCTTTTGTGTACGGGGATGAGTGGAAACGATCACTGGCAAACCGTACACCTCGGCCACCTTGTTAAGCACCTGCACCAGCTTGCCGAAATTGCGATCGGATTCGATATTCTCCTCGCGGTGTGCGCTGACCACGAAGAATCCCCCCGGCCGCAAACCCAGCCGTTCCAACACATCAGATACCTCAATGCGCTTGCGGTAATGTGTCAGCACCTCGAACATGGGGCTGCCGGTCTTGATCACCTGATCCGGAGGCAAGCCTTCACGCAGTAAATATTCGCGCGCAATGCTGCTGTAGGTCAGATTGATATCAGCCGTGTGGTCCACGATACGGCGGTTGGTCTCCTCGGGTACACGCTGGTCAAAGCAGCGGTTACCGGCCTCCATGTGGAAGATCGGTATCTTTCGCCGTTTGGCCGGGATCACCGACAAGCAGCTGTTGGTATCGCCCAATACCAGCAAGGCTTCGGGTTGCTCGGCGACCAGCACGGCATCCATGGCCGCAATAATCTTGCCGATGGTTTCTGCCGCGCTGCCGCCAGCAGCGTTCAGGAAATGGTCCGGTTTGCGAATGCCCAGATCGTCGAAAAAGATCTGGTTCAACTCATAGTCATAGTTCTGGCCCGTATGTACCAGTACATGCTCGCAATGCTCATCAAGGCGCGCCAGTACACGCGAAAGACGGATGATTTCAGGCCGGGTGCCGACCACGGTCATGACTTTGAGTTTTTTCATTGTGGAATCTGAAAGAGAAGATTGAGCGCCTGGTCATACCGGGCGCTTCATACACATAGCTACAGCGGGCAGGCAAAGGTATCCGGCCGCGCACGGTCAAACACTTCATTTGCCCAAAGCATGACGATCATTTCGTCGGAGCCGATGTTGGTAATGTCGTGCGTCCAGCCCGGCACCGTCTCCACAATCTCGGCCTTGTCGCCACTGGTCTCCAACTCATGGGCTTGACCAGTCTGCATATGGCGGAACTTGAAGCGGGCCCGCCCCTTGATCACAAGAAATTTTTCGGTCTTCGTGTGGTGGTAATGCCCACCCCGCGTAATGCCTGGGTGCGCCGTGAAAAAGGAAAACTGGCCGCAATCCGGTGTCTTGAGCATTTCCACGAACACGCCACGTGGGTCACCGTGCTGCGGCACGGTATAGGTGAAAGACTCCACCGGCAGATAGCTCACGTAGGTGGCATACAGCGCGCGAATCCAACCCGTTCCCACGCGTTCGGTCATCAACGTGCCACGGCTTCCCTTGAAGACACGGATCTGTGCCGCCAGTTCACCTACGGTCGTCGTGTATTGCGGCGCCACTGCAGCGAACCCATCGGCATCAACCATGGAATCCGCACCATCCATGAGCTGAATGAAGTGCTCTACCACATCATCCACATACACCAGCGTCAGCGATGATGCAGGATCATTCACTTGGATGGGCAGATCACGCGCAATGTTGTGGCAAAACGTGGCTACAGCCGAGTTGTAGTTGGGCTTGCACCACTTGCCAAACACATTGGGCAGGCGGAACACATGCACCGGCACACCCGTCATGCGCTGCAAGGCAAACAGCGCATCCTCAGCCTCACGTTTGCTCTGCCCGTAGGGGTTGTCACGCGCCGCCTGGGTTGACGAGGTACATACCACAGGAATCTTTCGCCCCGTATCCGCAGCCACCACAGCCACCGCCTGACACAAGGCCTGGGTCAGCTCAGCATTGCCAACAGTAAACTCTTGCGGATCTTGCGGTCGGTTGACACCAGCCAGGTGAAAAACGAAATCCACCTCCTTCAGCAAGCTAGGCAGTTGAGCCACATCGCTCTCGCGCGTGAAGCTCAGTACCTGCACATCCTTGCGCTCGGCCAGATGCAGCTGCAGGTTCTTGCCAACAAAACCGTTGGCACCGGTGATCAAGACCGTCTTCATTAATCAGTGCTCCTCAACATCAACCTGCTCACCCTTGGCAATACGCTGCATCCCCTCCAGCTTGAGCAGTAACTTTTGCATGCCTGCCATATCCAGGCGCTGGGTATTATGAGAGTTGTAGTCTTCACCATGGGCGGTTTGGGTCAGGCGCTGCAACCCTTGATCCACATATTTACCGTAATTCAAGTCTCGGCTGTCGGCAGGCACACGGAAATAATCGCCCATATCTTCCGCACAGGCCATTTCCTCGCGGCTGAGCAAGGCTTCATACAGCTTTTCACCATGACGCGTACCAATCACATTGACCGCATGCTCGGGCTTGCCCATCAACCCCGTCACAGCATAGGCGAGCGTCTCGATCGTGGCAGCTGGCGCCTTTTGCACAAAGATGTCGCCGTTGTTGCCGTGCTCGAAGGCATAAAGTACCAAATCAACTGCATCGGCCAGCGTCATCATGAAGCGCGTCATGGCAGGATCGGTGATCGTGATAGGCTGCCCCGCTAATACTTGCTGCACAAACAGTGGAATCACAGAGCCGCGCGATGCCATCACATTGCCATAGCGTGTACCGCAGATCACCGTGCCCGAGCCTTCCAGGTTGCGACTGGCGGCCACCATCACCTTTTCCATCATTGCCTTGCTGATGCCCATCGCGTTAATGGGATACACCGCCTTGTCGGTACTGAGGCAGACCACGCGCTTGACACCAGCCCGAATAGCGGCCTCCAGCACGTTCTCGGTGCCCAACACGTTGGTGCGAACCGCCTGCATGGGATGAAACTCGCAGGACGGCACCTGTTTTAGTGCTGCAGCATGGAATACATAGTCCACTCCGCGCATGGCCTGCTCCACGCTACGCGCATCGCGTACATCCCCAATATAAAACTTGAGCTTGGCGCTGTTGTAACGCTTGCGCATGTCGTCTTGTTTTTTTTCATCTCGGCTAAAAACTCGGATTTCCGAAATTTCAGAGTTGAGAAACTGTCGCAAAACGGCGTTACCAAACGATCCAGTACCACCAGTAATAAGCAATGTCTTAGATTTAAACATAAACCCTTCTTTAGTTTAGTAGAACTTACTTAACTTTACGATCAACTTCGAAATCAAATGATATCGCTAATATTTTTTACAACTTTAGCAAAATCACAACACCAGTCAATTCAAATAACAAATTTAAAAAATGCTCTCATCGAAAAATAAATTTCTCAAAACATCAATTACAACAAAAATAGCATATTTTCATTCTAACATTTCATACCTAGCAGCACCATCACCAGGATCATCTGTAAAAATATAATTAATATAATTCTGGTACGGCAGGAAAGGTGTAGAAGACGCCTTTTCCAGGAAAAGAAAAAAATATAGTGCATTTATTAAAAATAGAAAAATAAAAAAACAAAATCTAAAACTAAATTTCTGAGCAACAAAATATCTAACAACAAAAAAGTAACAAAATGGCAACACCAAATACTGCACTCGATTTCTCAGCAAAGGGAAATTATAAAACAACAAGCACAAAATACAAAACAAAATACTCATGCCATACATTTTTCTTACCAAGACCGTATCCTTGATTGTCGGACGGGAAAAATAAAGTATCAACAATACCGAACTACTAAAAAATAGATTATAAACCAACTCGAATTTATTGACAGGAATAGAATAGCCATTTATATACCATTCTATTTTTGAATTTATCATTTCAAATCCGGCCATTGAAATTATTTTTAAAATGGCAACATAAGAATCTATTCCAAACAGCGCAAGAATTATCAAAGAAAAACAAACAGCCGCCAGCTTTTTACTCCACCGAATATAATCCGCAACCAGATACATCAAAATGTATACCACTGAAGAGTATTGAAAACATATGCCAATTATGAGCATGGAAATTGCAGTCTTTTTTCTTCTCTGCTCCATGAAAATCATAAACAAAAGAAAAAAAGAAACTGCCAAACCTTGTCTTAACGTAGACATATAAAGAGTAAACAGCAGCCATGAAAATGAAAGTGCAAAAATAGTAGCTGAGTTCTCTTTTAGATGCGACAGATATTTAACAAAAACAATAATCTGAAAAAATGCACAAACAACAAGTAAAAACTGGAATCCTCCACCCAACCCTTTTAATAAACTTATAAAAAATACAAAAAAAGGCTCTTTTAGTTCAACGCTAGCGACCTCGAAAATATCATTTATATCAGCCTCATAAATTGGAGGAGTTAAATTAAACAATTGCTGATAGGCAGGCCAATCATAACCAGTCTCAAATCGTAGACTCAAAAATACAATCGCAACAAACCCGAGGAAATATGTCAAACGCCTAACTTTAAAAAAAAACTCCAGCCCAGAAGCCGCCCACAAAGATAAAAATACTATTGCATAGGGATACATAGCAGCTATTCCTGAGAATTTACAAGAGCATTAGATTGCGAGACAAAAAATTTCAAGCATATAAGGCCAAGAACCAGAAATGCAATCTCACAGGCAGCAGAGGAAGCGCCAATAACAAGATCAGGTGATGCCTCACTTAAAGCAAAAATAAGAATAAGTTTTATAAAAATTTTAGCGAACGTAGGAACAACAATTAGCATCAGGCTATGGCATCCAAGCAAAGTCTGAAATAACAGCATATTTGCAACCATAGGCACAAATGAAAAAAGAAGATAAATTAAATATGAGTTCGTATCATCAACATCCCCCATCGTAAAAAATCCGCGCAGATAAATAGCAACAACCAACTCTCTAGAAAATATAAAAACAAATGCAGAAATTATCAGCGCCGCAAAAACAGTAGACCATGTTAATTTAATAAAATTTCGCACTGAATCTCTCTTCAAAGAAACTCCAGATAATCTTTGCGCAAAAATTATCATTGCAGACGTTCCAATTAACATTCCAGCAGCCGTATATATATTGTATGCATACTCCAATTTCGCGATCCCTCCCACGCCCATCTTCGACGCAACAGACCGATCCAAAAGGCGCGGAATCACAAGCAAAAACTGCACAAAAAATGCACCCAGAATAACTTTACTTGAAACTAATGAAGTCGCATTAAACTCCAACTTCTTCTTTATAGAAATCGCTACAACATCCTTTATCCGAGAAAATCCCGTATAAAAAACGAGGAGAGCCGCACATGCAAAACAAAAAGAAATTACCAATATAGCCGATGAAGAAATAGAATATTTCTTCATCCACAAAAGACATAACATAGCCCCCACGAAGGCAACTGAAAAAATCAGACTAGCCGAAGCAACCATTCCAGATCGACCTTCTGACTGCAGTTGAATTCGGCAATGAAAAGACAAACTGACCAAGAAAAAACCGATCCAACTCCAAACTGATGCCCAAAAAATATCGTTATCAAACTGTACGGCCAAACTTGGGGCTGCATACCTAGCCACCAGAGGTGACGTCAATATACCAACCCCAGTAATTATTAAGGAAATAACAGTAACATTTCTCGAATCAGAAAATGCATATGATCTATCAGTATTAGGCTTATAAAGAGGTAAATAGAGTCCTACAAGGACTACTCCCATTGTTTGAAAGAAGACAGTGGGAACAAATGTTGAAACCCTAAAAATATCGATAGAAGATGAGGCACCAAATACGTAAGCAAGCAATACCTCACGAAGAAAATTTGCACCTATTCCCGCACCAATCAATACCGGAATAAAAAGTCTCTTAAGCAACCTCATTAAAGCACCATATCGCAGATCAGATGTAATATTACCGAGAGCCAGAAATCGAAATTATGACCATAAATATAATTATCGATTCGATAAGGCGGCTTAAGGTTGAAACTCCTTCGAGAGGCAACTTGAAGAAACGCGTTAAGTCAAACGCGAAAGATCGGCCACACGATTCATGGTCTTCTGCAGAGTTTTGAGCAAACTATGGCGATTAAGGCGCAACTCCAAGTTTTCAGCATTCACCATTACATGCTCAAAGAAGGCATCAACCGGCCCGCGCAATGCTGCCAGGGTTTGCAGGCTGGCGGTGTAATCACCTGCTGCAAACTGTTGCTGGGCTTTGGGCGCCATCTGCTGCAGTACGGCGTACAGGTCTTTTTCAGCCTGCTCCACCAGCAGCGCCTCGTTCACCTGGGGCTGAACGGCAGTCTCGGCCTTCTTCAGGATGTTGCCCACACGCTTGTTGGCCGCAGCCAAAGCCGGAGCTTCGGGTAGGGCCGCAAAGGCGCGTACCGCTTCCAAACGCTTTTGCACGTCGGACAGGCGTTGCGGCTGCAGCGCCAGCACGGCCTCCACTTCCTGGGCGCTGTAGCCTTGTTCGCGGAACATATTGGCCAGGCGGTCGTAGATGAATTCGACCAACTGGGGCGTGGCATCCTCGATCTTGTCGCCAAAAGCCGGCAAGGTGCTGACCAGCAGGGTTTCCAGATCCAGTTCCAGGTCCTTTTCGACCAGCATGCGGATCACGCCCAGCGCGTGGCGGCGCAGCGCGAAGGGGTCGCGGTCGCCGGTTGGCAGGTTGCCGATACCGAACATGCCGACCAGGGTTTCAAGCTTGTCGGCCAGGGCCACGACCACGCCGACATCACCGCGGGGCAGTTCGTCGCCGGCAAAGCGGGGCTTGTAGTGGTCTTCGATGGCGTCGGCCACGGCCGTGTCGAGCTTGTCGTTCAAGGCGTAGTAGCGGCCCATGATGCCTTGCAGCTCGGGGAACTCGCCCACCATGTCGGTGACCAGATCGGTCTTGGCCAGCATGGCGGCCTGGTCGGCCTGGCGGCCCAGCTCGGGGTTGCCCAGTTGCTGGGCAATGGTCTTGGCAATGGCGCGTACACGGGCAATGCGCTCGCCCTGGGTACCCAGCTTGTTGTGATAGACCACCTTGTCCAGTTGCTCGACACGGCTGGCCAGAGTCTTCTTGCGGTCCTGGTCAAAGAAGAACTTGGCATCGGCTAGGCGCGGGCGCACCACGCGCTCGTTACCGCCAGTCACGGCACTGGCATCTTGCGGCTGGATATTGCTGACCACCAGGAACTGGTGGGTCAGCTTGTCATTGGCATCCAGCAGCGGAAAGTACTTCTGGTTGGCCTTCATGGTCAGAATCAGGCATTCCTGGGGCACGGCCAGGAATTCCTTTTCGAATTCGCAGATCAGCACATTGGGGCGTTCGACCAGAGCGGTTACCTCGTCCAGCAGGGCGTCGTCTTCGATCGCGCGTACGCCACCACCAATGCGCTCTGCAGCGGCCTTGAGCTGGGCCGCAATGTCGGCACGACGCTCGGTAAAGCTGGCGATCACAGCACCTTCGCTGCGCAGTTGTTCGGCATAGCTGTCAGAGCTCTGGATCACGACGGGATCTACGGCAGCTTCAAAGCGGTGGCCGTGGGTGGCGGAGCCGGCGGTCAAGCCAAGCGCCTTCACGCCGATCAACACCTGAGTGCCATGCATCACAACCAGACCGTGGGCCGGGCGCACAAAATGCACGCTGGTCCAGCCATCCTGCAACTGATAGCGCATGACCTTGGGGATAGGCAGCTTGGTCAGCGCCTCGTCCAGCGCTTTTTGCACGCCATCGGTCAGCAGCACGCCCTTGGCAGTGGATTCGTAGAACAGGGCTTCGGCCTTGCCCTCACCCTGGCGCTTCAGACCGGCCACGGCGGACTCGTCAGCGCCCAGCGCGCTCAGCTTCTTGAGCAGCGCAGCAGTCGGCTTGCCTTCGGCATCCAGACCCACAGCAACAGGCATCAGCTTTTGCGAGACGGCCTTGTCCTCGGCCTGAGGTAGCACTTCGGTAATGTGCACGGCCAGACGACGGGGAGAGGCGTAAGCCGTCAGGCGAGACTCGGTCGAGGCCAGCAGTCCCTGGGCCTTGAGCTGATCGAAGATGACGGAGGCAAAAGCGTCACCCAGCTTCTGCAGTGCCTTGGGTGGCAGCTCTTCGACAAACAGTTCAACCAGTAGATTCGATGCGTTCATGATGATTTTGATAGCTGCCAGCGCTTGATGCATAAGGGCTGACAGCTGAAATTTCTTGGATAGGGGACGGTGGAAGCGTGAAAGCGCTTATGCGGCTTTCTTGGCTGCCTGCTCAGCAGCCTTGGCCAACTCGGCCAGCACCTCATCGGCATGGGCCTTGGGTGCCATGGGGAAGCCCAGACGCGCACGGCTGTCCAGGTAGCTCTTGCCCACGGCGCGGGCCAGATTGCGGATACGACCGATATAGGCAGCGCGCTCGGTCACCGAGATGGCGCCGCGGGCATCCAGCAGGTTGAAGGTATGGGCGGCCTTGAGCACCTGCTCGTAAGCGGGCAGCGCCAGCTGGGCGGCAATCAGCTGGTTGGCCGTGCCTTCGTGGGCGTTGAAGGCGCTGAACAGAAAGTCGGCGTTGGAATGCTCGAAGTTGTAGGTGGACTGCTCCACCTCGTTCTGGTGGAACACATCGCCATAGCTCAGGCCGTCGGTATAGACCAGGTCGTACACCGATTCCTTGCCCTGCAGATACATGGCCAGGCGCTCCAGACCATAAGTGATTTCGCCGGTGGCGGGCTTGCAGTCAATGCCGGCCACTTGCTGGAAGTAGGTGAACTGGGTCACTTCCATGCCGTTGAGCCAGACTTCCCAACCCAGGCCCCAGGCGCCCAGCGTGGGGTTTTCCCAGTCGTCCTCGACAAAACGGATGTCGTTCTTCTTCAGGTCAAAGCCCAGGGCTTCGAGCGAGCCCAGGTACAGCTCCAGGATGTTGTCGGGTGCGGGCTTCAGAACCACCTGGAACTGATAGTAGTGCTGCAGACGGTTGGGATTCTCGCCATAGCGACCGTCCTTGGGGCGGCGGCTGGGCTGCACGTAGGCGGCCTTCCAGGGCTCGGGGCCGATGGCGCGCAGGAAGGTGGCGGTGTGCGAGGTGCCGGCGCCCACTTCCATATCGTAGGGCTGGAGCAGCGCGCAGCCCTGATCGGCCCAGTAGGACTGCAACTTGAGAATGATTTGTTGGAAGGTCAGCATGACTAAGGTACGTTCGCTCGTCTGCAATCACTGGTGATTGCGGGCGGCATCTTCATTAAGAGGTGTTCTGGGCGGTATCGACCGCATAAGCGGTAGATTCTAAGTCTGTGCCACTGATCACGGACGTAGTCTGTCTGCGCGGCCCCACAGCGGGCATTTTCACGAAGCGGCCCCGGCCGGTGATTTCAAAATGTGAGGAAAAAGCGCTAGCGCTTATCACCCATGAATAGCCGGATGCAGCATCAATCGGCTCTGAAACTCATGGATAGAGAGCGCAATGCGCTCACTTTTTAACAATTTCCGCGCAGCTGCCGTGCATCCCGGAACCGGCCGCTCCGGTTTGCCTCCTAGAATGATTCCTTTCCCGTCATCCTCTTTCGGAGCACGCCATGGATTTCATGAAAATCATCACCAAGCAACTGATCGAAATCATCGAATGGACCGATGATTCGCGCGACACACTGTCGTATCGCTGGCCCGATGAGGACAAGGAAATCAAGAACGGTGCCCAGCTGGTCGTGCGTGAATCGCAGCAGGTGCAGTTTGTCTCCGAAGGCCAGTTTGCCGACCTGTTCAACCCGGGCCGCTATCAGCTGACCACGCAGAACATCCCGATCCTGTCCACGCTGCGCGGCTGGAAGTACGGTTTCAACTCTCCCTTCAAGTGCGATGTCTACTACATCAACACGCGCTTGTTCACGGGCAACAAATGGGGCACCTCCAACCCCATCATGATGCGCGACAAGGACTTTGGCGTGATCCGTCTGCGCGCCTTTGGTACCTATGACTTCCGCATCACCGATGCCGCCAAGTTCCTCAAGGAAGTGGCGGGCACAGACCAGAATTTCCGCATCGACGAGTTTGCCGACACCATGCGTTCGCGCATCGTCAGCATCTTCTCCGAAGCGCTGGCCAAGGCACAGGTGCCGGCACTCGACGTGGCCCAGCGCTACAGCGAACTGGGCGACGCCCTGCTGCAGCTCATCAATCCGGCCGTCAGCGAAAAATACGGCCTGGAGATCACCAGCTTCCTGCTGGAAAACGTGTCCGTACCGCCCGAGGTGGAGCAGGCCATCGACAAGCGCTCCAGCATGGGCGCCATCGGCAACCTCAACGACTATGTGAAATACCAGATGGGCCAGGCCATGGCCAACGGCGGCGAAGGTGCTGCCGCGGCCACCATTCCCGCCACCATGGCCATGGGCTTTGGCATGGCCCAGGAAATGATGAAGGGCATGCAAGGCGGCGCAGCCGGTGGCACTCCTGCAACAGGAGCAGCTGCCGCAGACCCCTTCTCGCCCGCAGCCGCACAAGCGGCTCAAACGCCCGCTGCGCCTGCGGCAGCTGCTATGCAAGTCTTGACACCCGCCCAGGCAGCCCAGGTGCTGGGCGTGGCCGAGGCCGATGTGCTGGCTGAAATCCAGGCCGGCAATCTCAAGGCTCGCCAGATCGGCAGCCAGTGGCGCATCGCCCAGGCTGCACTGGACGAGTTCCTGCGCGGTTGATTCAAAACACATAGCACCAAGCGCTTGCCATGACTGAAAAAAATCCGGTTTTCATCAGTGCAGTCCCGGTGCTTGCATCTCTGGACATGGCGCGCACTGCGGCGTTCTACGCGCGCGTGTTGAATGCCAAGCCTGTCCATGTCCAGCCCGGCGAGTACGGCATCGTCTCGCTGGGTGGGCTGGAGCTGCACTTCTGGGCCTGCCAGGACCCGGAAATTCCCAGACAGACCAGTTGCCGCTTCAAGGTGGCAGGCATTGTGGCCCTGCATGCTCAGTGTCTGGCCGAGAATGCAGTCCACCCCAATGGCGGTCTGCGCCAGCAGCCCTGGGGCACCCAGGAATTCAGTCTTCTTGATGAGGATGGCAACTGCATCACGTTCTACGAAGACCATCCTGCCGCCTGATACTGTTTTTGCCGTGGCCACACCTGCTTCCTCCACCCACTCTTCCGGATCTGCGTTCACCCCGGCCTCCGAAGCTGCCCCGCCCTCCATGGTCGGCAAACATGTCTGCCCGGAATGCGGCGGCAATCTGGAGTGGAATGCCAAGGCGCAGTCGCTTAAATGCCCGTACTGCGGCACGGTGGTGCCCTGGAGCGAAGAGACCCAGCCCGAGCTGGGTCAACAGGTGGTGGAGCAGGACCTGGCTCAGGCCCTGAGCAACCCGGCCAGCGGTCGTGGCTGGGGCACGGACGAACGCTATGAGGTGCAGTGCCAGAACTGCCGCGCCATCTCGGTGTTTCTGAGCAAGAACGTGGCCCAGCGCTGCGATTTCTGCGGCTCGCCCTCCATCGTGGCGCATGAGGAACGCAACGACGCCATCACGCCACAAAGCATTCTTCCGTTCAAGATCAGCGACGGCCAGATCCGCGACAAGATTCGCGCCTGGTATGGCACCCGCTGGTTTGCGCCCAGCAAGCTCAAAAGCGCGGCGCTGACCGATACGCTGCACGGCGTCTATCTGCCCTACTGGACCTTTGACGCCCATGCGGCCGCCCAGTGGTGGGCCGAGGCCGGTTACTACTACTACACCACCGAAACCTACCGCGACGCCAACGGCCAGACCCAGACGCGCCAGGTTCAGCATGTGCGCTGGGAGCCTGCCTCGGGCAGCCTGCAGCATTTCTTTGACGATGAGCTGGTGCCAGGCACCGTGGGCGTGCAACCCAATCTGCTGCGCCAGGTCGAACCCTTCCCCACCACCACCGATCTCAAACCCTATAGCCCTGAGTTTGTGCGCGGCTGGACGGTGGAGCGCTATCAGGTTGATCTGTCCAAGGCCGCCAGGATCAACGAACAGGATATGGACGAGCAACTGCGCAGCATGTGCTCGCGCGAGGTTCCGGGCGACACGCAGCGCAATCTGCAGGTGCAGCGCCAGTACTCTGGCCGCACCTTCAAGCACACGCTGGTGCCCGTCTGGCTGGTCGGCTACACCTATGGCCGCAAGACCTACCAGATCGTCGCCAACGGCTATACCGGCCAGATTGCGGGCGAGCGGCCCTACAGCTGGGTCAAGATCACATTCGCCGTGCTGGCCGTGATTCTGCTCATCGTGCTGCTTGCACCGCTGTTTGTTCAGCAGTGATACTCATGCATTGATAGCTGCTTGCACTGGATAGATCTCGATTGTGATTTCATTTCCCTGAGATTCGAGAGCTGAGAAGCGCAAGCAGCTATTCAATCCATAGCAATTACCAGGCCTTCCAGACTTCCTCGGCCAGACCAAACGCCGTGCTCGCGCCCGAGCCGCTGGTCACAGCGACCACGCGCGTCGCCTCATCGGGCGTCTTCACAAAGCAAGGTGCCTCCGCGCTGGAGGGATAGATCCCCGTCCAGCGCTCCACGACCTGGGCGTTCTCTATATGCAGCGCCTCGTTCATATGGCGCAGCATGAGCTGGTTCACCGCCTCGCTGGCAAAGGGCTGTGGCGCGGGGCCATAGTGGTGCGAATCGCCCACCACCAGCGAGCCATCGGCGCTCTGCACGGCAATCAGGTGGATGCCGTGGGCCAGGCTCTCGGCCTCGTCACGCTCCAGCTCTGCGCGCAGCGCTGCCGCCTCGGGCAGAGCGCTATAGCCCTCGTAGCGCACCATGCTCAGGTCGCCCATCACCGAGCCCTCGAGCTTGAAACCAGCCTGCGGCTTCACACGCAGCATCTGCAGCTGGCACAGCTGCACTTTGTTGTCAGCCCATGCGTCGGCGAACAGTCCGCCCGGATCGGCGTTGTTGCAGACCACCACGCGCTCGGCGTGGTAGACGCCTCGCGAGGTAGTGACGCGGGGCGTAGCCACTTCCGTCACGCTTTCACTGAAACGGAAATCCACACCCAGCGCCTGCTGCAGCCACAGCGCCAGTTGCGGGATGGCGGTGCGCGATTCCACACGCAGCTCGTGCGGGCTGTAGAGCACGGATTGCACCCCCCCGGTGCGCAGCGCCGGATGGCGCGCTGCAGCCTGGGCGGGCGTCAGCAGCTCGCAGCCCTCGCCCATCTCGGTTTGCATGAAGGCATCGATCACCGCCGCCGCTGCGGGGCGGCGCGCCGTCAGCCACAGGCCGGAGTGGATGACATCGATACCCGCCTTGGGCGCAATTTCGGCCCAGACATCGCGGGAGCGCATGGCCCGCCGCCAATGGGCACCGGCACGCTGGCCTGTGATGGTGACAAAGCCAAAGTTGCGGATCGATGCCCCCAGGCAGGCGCCATCGCGCTCGATCACCAGCACGGACTGGCCGCGCGAAGCAGCGGTATAGGCATGGGCCAGGCCGACGATACCGGCGCCGACAACGATGAGGTCGTAGTTTTTCATAGCGTTACAGAAAAAGCAGACAAGCCAAGTCCTTGCCGCAGCGCCCAGGCGATGCAGCACGAGACGTTCAGGGAATCAAGTGATGTGGAGAGCGCCTCAGCGGTGGCGCCAGTGCTGGGTACGCCTCTGCAGCCAGGCATCCAGCAGCGCAATCAGCAGGCGGCCGGCGGCTGCGGTCGCGAAGATCAGCGTGGCCATGGCTGCGGCAGGAGCGATATCGCCCGCGTCATCCATGGCCAGCACGGCGACCGAAGCCAGCGTGGTTTCGGGCGAGTACAGAAAGACGACGGCCGATACCGTGGTCATGGCATTCACAAAGAAGTAGCCCGCCACCTGCATCACTGCGGGCAGGCACACGGGCAGATGCACGCGCCACAACAGCGTCCAGAACGGCACACCCATGGAATCGGCCACGCGTTCATATTCGGCGTCCAGCTGCTGCAAGGCGGTGAGCTGGGTGATGTGGGCCACCGAAAAGAAATGCGCCACCGAGCACAGCACCAGGATGCCCATGGAGCCATACAGAAAGTGCAGCGGATTGCTGCCCGCGTTGAAGAAAAGGATATAGCCCAGGCCCAGCGCCAGTCCCGGCACCGCCATGGGCAGCGTGGCCACGGCATGCAGCCACTGACGGGCGCGCACCCAGCCCGTGGGCTTGGCCACCAGATAGGCGCTCAGAAAACTCAGCAGCGCACCGATCACCGCCGTGGCGGCGGCCATGGTCAGCGAATTGCCATAACTGGCCCAGCCGCCGCCATCCATCATGTCGAACTGGTAGTGCTTGAAGCTCAGGCTCAGGTTGTAGGGCCAGAAACTGACCAGCGAGGCCAGCATGGCCGTGCCCATCACCGCCAGCAGCGCCAGGGCAATCAGGCTGCAATAGACCAGCAACGCGCGGTCCAGCGGCGCATAGGGCTGAGGCACCAGCGGCACGGCGCGCACGGCCATGGTGGCTGCCTGTTTGGCGCGCAGATGGCGCTCGGCAGCAAAGGCCAGGCCGGCTGGCACCAGCAGCAGCATGGCCACCACGGCGCCCATGGACAGGTTCTGCTGACCGATCACCTGCTTGTAGATATCGGTGGCCAGCATTTGCGTATTGCCGCCAATCACCTTGGGTACGCCAAAGTCCGTCACTACCAGCACAAAGACCACGATCCAGGCAATCATCAGGCCGTAGCGGCTGGCCGGCAGCGTGACCTGGCAGAAGCTGCGCCAGCGACCCGCGCCCAGCGTGGCAGCGGCCTCATACAGGCGCGCATCGCCCGATGCCAACGTGGTGCAAAGAATCATCAGCGCATGCGGAAACGTCCACAGCACCGAGCCCAGAATGATGCCAAAGGGCCCATAGGCCGAGCCGCCAGGCAGCCAGCTCTTGAGCAGGCCCTGGGCCCCGAACAGATAGATCAGGCTGATGGCCATGAGCAGCGATGGCGCCAGCAGCGGCACCAGCGCAATCGCGCGAAACAGCCTGGCCAGCGGCATGCAGCTGCGCACCACGCCATAGGCATAACCATAGGCAAGGGCCACGCACAGCGCGCTGCTGACGGCCGACAGCCACAGACTGTTGAACAGCGACTGGCCCACGCCCGGCGTTTGCGCATAAGCCATGAATTGCGCCAGGCCCGAGAACTGACCGTCAGCCGATACAAAGCTGTGGCCCAGCAACGTGCCCACGGGTAGCGCAATCGCCACCAGCAGCGCAGCCAGCAGGCCCAGCACCAGTGCACCCAGCCAGAGCTTTTCCCAGTTGAAGACGCGGGTCTGCCGCGGCGCAGCGGGGCCACTGGCCTGCTTGCGGCTGACAGACGGAATGGACGCTGTATCCAATGCGGCGGTGCTGAAACTCATGCGATCCTCCGCAGATTCTCGGGAGTCGCCAGCGCCTGCAACGCGGCTGCGGGCAGCTCCACCAGCACCTCGCCCTGCAACCAGTCGGGCAGCGGGGTGTCATGGCGCAGCGGCCATTGCACGTCGATCTGGCATTGCAGCGTGGGGCTGTAGACACGCACCAGCACCATCGATCCCAGAAACGAGGTCTCCATCACCCGCGCCCGGAACAGATTGGGCAGCGCGGTGGGCTGCGCCGGGTGCAGCACCACGCTTTCGGGACGAATTCCCACCAGCAAAGCCTCTCTTGCGGCGAACCCCGCTGTGGCGCAATCCAGACGCCCTTCACCCACGCGCACCACATCGTCAGTCTCGACCACGGAGGGCAGCAAATTCATGCGGCCCACAAAACCGGCCGCGAAGTGGCTGACCGGCTGGGCATAGAGCTGTTCGGGCGAGCCCTGTTGTTCGATACGGCCCTGGTGCATCAGCACCACGCGGTCGGCCATCGACAAGGCCTCCTCCTGATCGTGAGTCACCATGATGCAGGCAATGCCCAGCTGGCGCTGCAGCCGACGGATTTCGCTGCGCAACTCGGTACGTACCTGGGCATCAAGGGCCGACAACGGCTCATCCAGCAGCAGCAAGCGAGGCTGGGGAGCCAAAGCACGCGCCAGCGCAATGCGCTGCTGCTGCCCGCCCGAGAGCTGAGTCGGATAACGCTGCGCCTGTGCCCCCAGGCCTACCAGGGCCAGCATCTCCTGCACCCGTGCCTGGACCTGCCTGGTCGGCTGGCCCTTGAGACCAAAAGCCACGTTCTGCGCGGCCGTCAGATTGGGGAACAGCGCATAGCTCTGGAACACCACGCCAAAGCCCCGGCGCGACGCAGGCCAGCGCGTGATGTCGTCGCCCTGGAACAGAATGCGGCCCTCATCGGCCTGTTCGATGCCGCACAGAATGCGCAGCAACGTGGTCTTGCCGCAGCCCGAAGGGCCCAGCAGGCTGACAAACTCGCCGCTGTCCACCGACAGGTCAATGCCACGCAGCACCGGCTGGTCCTTGTACCGCTTGGCGATTTGGTCTATGCGCAGCATGTATCTCTTTCAACGTGCAAACAATCCGAAGGTCGTTCCGACCTGTATCGCTCGAAATGCCCACCGCTGCATGTGCAGACCCGTTTCGCCAGTGACAGCGAGCAAGGGCAGCCCCGCAGCGAGGCTGTCGTCCCCCTCCGGCGCTCAGCGCCAGAGAGGGGGAAGGCGCGAAGCGCCTCAGGGGGTGTTTATTTCTTCTCCGCCTTGGCTTCGTAGCGGCGGCTCCATTCGGCAAGAATGCGATCGCGGTTGGCCGCCGCCCTGCCAAAGTCGTTCTTGGCAAGACGCTTTTCCAGATCGGCAGGAATGAACTCGTGCTTTTCCTGGGCTTCGGGCAGGGCCAGGATGGCGAAGTTGGCGGCGTACAGCTTGTTGGCATCGGGCGTCACCGCCCAGTCAGCCAGGGCCTTGGCGGCTTCCTGCTTCTTGCTGGTCTTCATGATGGCCGTGGCCTCCACATCCCAACCCAGGCCCTCCTTGGGAAAGACGATGTCGATGGGCGCTCCGTCCTTCTTGGTCTTGTTGGCGCGGTATTCAAAGCTCAGGCCCACGGGAAACTCGCCCGCCCCGGCCTGGCGGCAGGGCTTGGAGCCGCTGTGCGTGTAGACGCCGATGTTCTGGTGCAGCGCGTCCATATAGGCCCAACCCTTGTCCTCGCCCATCATCTGCAGCCAGGCAGCGACCATCAGATAGCCTGTGCCGCTGGAGGCGGGATGAGGCATGGTGATGGTGCCCTTGAACTCGGGCTTGGTCAGATCGGCCCAGCTGCTGACGGCTGGCAGCTTGCGCTTTTGCGCTTCCACGGTGTTGAAGCAGACAGCGGACGACCACAGGTCCATGCCCACCCAAGTCGGTGTGGCGGCAGGGTCACGCATGGTGGAGCGCACCTTGGCCAGGTTCTTGGGCGCATAGGGAGCCAGCATGCCTTGCTTGTCCAGCAGCATCAGCGAAGTCGCGGCCACGCCCCAGATCACATCGGCCTGGGGATTGGCTTTCTCGGCCAGCAGGCGGGCGGTGATGATTCCCGTGCTGTCGCGCACAAACTTCAACTCGATTTCGGGGTGAGCTTTTTCAAAGCCGCCCTTGTAGGCCTTGATCTGATCCGCTTCCAGGGCTGAATAGACCAACAGCTCGGTCTTGGCAGCCTGAGCCAGGGATGCAAAGCCCAAAGCAGCCGATGCCAAGGCGATCAAGGTAAGGCGGCGAGTGCCGCAAGCAGTGACAAAGCGCATGAATAACAGTCCCGTGTGGTGATTTCAAGACATGAACGCTTGCATTCATGACATGCCGAGACTGTAGAAACCCTCTGTGAAACTGCCATGTCACAGAACTGAAATTTGCCAAAGCGGATATCAGCAAACTTTGGAGGCGCGATTGCCCTCCCCCGAACGCTATCCTTATGAGAGCTTAAGACGCTATCCGAGTATCAAAAACTCATTGCAAGAGCCTCGCAATTCTTATAGGGATCAGGCAATACGCTATCAAATCAATGAGCTTCCATGCGGGGACAATGAAGACCTCTCACCGCCACCACCAGTTCCGTCATGTTTGTCACGCAGCTCAAATCGTTCTTCTGGGTCGCCCGGCTTGGCAGCATCACCCAGGCAGCCCGACAGCTGGGCCTGAGTCAGCCCACCGTCACGGCGCAGATCAAGGCCTTGGAGGAGATGTACGAGGTGGAGCTGTTCATCCGGCAAAGCGGGCGGCTGGCCATTACCGATGCCGGCCTGAAGCTGCTACCGCAAATCGAGCTGCTGCTGCTGCAAACAGCGCAGATCGAATCCAACATGCGTCAATCCGGCACCGTACAGCAGGGTCAGCTACGCATTGGCGCCACCGCACCCTATTACGTGCTCGATATCGTCAAGCGCTATCAGACGGCATTGCCGCTGGTGGACATCAGCATCCAGAGCGGAAATTCGCGCCAGATGATCCAGGCACTGGCCGAGTATCAGGTGGATCTGGCCACATCCTCCCACCTGGACACCGACCCGCGCCTGCTGCGCATCGAGCTGGGGCGCGACCCCTTGGCCTTGGTCGTGCACGTAGAACATGCTCTTGCCAGACGCACCCGCCAAGGAAAAATCGCACTGGATGCTCTGGCCAATGACACATTGATCTTGCGCGAGCGCGGCTCGATGACCCGCCAGTTGACAGAGCAGATGCTGGAATCCGCCCGCATCACGCCCCGCAAAATCCTGGAAATCGCCAGCCGCGAATCCATACGCGAAGCCGTGATCCGCCAAATGGGCATCAGCGTGTTTGCCCGCCATGAAGCATCGGCTCACCCCGAGCTGGTGGTGCTGGAGCTGGCAGGCGATGTCCCCACTCTTCCAGAGTACCTGTACAGCCTGCGCGAGCGCCAGGACTCTCAGCTGATCCAGCCATTTCTGCAGATGGCTGAATCGCACCCCGTTTAATCGAACAGCTCAGCCTGCTTGAATGCGGGCTGCTTTTGGTCCTTCTCGGACAGGGAAAAAGCCATATCGATCTGTGGCCATGCAATGCCTATGTCAGAGTCATTCCAGAGCAAGCCCCGATCCGACTCCGGGGCGTAATAAGCCGTGGTCTTGTACACAAAGTCCGCCGTCTCACTAAGCACCACAAAGCCATGGGCAAAGCCCGGCGGAATCCAGAGCTGGTGGTGATTCTCGGCACTCAGCTCCGCTCCCACCCATTTGCCAAAGGTGGGTGAGTTGCGACGGATATCCACGGCCACATCAAACACCGCCCCCGAGATCACACGAACCAGCTTGCCCTGGGCATGGGGCGGCAGCTGATAGTGCAGCCCACGCAGCACGCCTTTACTGCTGCGGCTGTGGTTGTCCTGGATGAACTCAAAGTTCGTGCCCGTGGCCTGGTTGAAGAGGTCCTGGCGAAAGCTCTCCAGGAAAAGACCACGCGCATCCCCAAATACCTTGGGCTCGATCAGAAAGACATCGGGAATGGCCAAAGGCGTGAACTTCATGCGCGTACCTTTTCCTTGAGCACTTGTAGCAGATATTGTCCGTAGCCATTCTTGACCAGTGCCTGGCCCAGCTTCTCCAGCTGAGCAGCGTCAATCCATTTCTGGCGATAGGCGATTTCTTCCGGGCAGGCCACTTTCAGGCCTTGGCGCTGCTGCAAGGTGGCGATGAATTGCCCGGCTTCGAGCAGGCTGTCATGAGTACCGGTATCCAACCAGGCATAGCCTCGGCCCATCAGTTCCACATTGAGCCTGCCTTGCTGCAGATACATGCCGTTGAGGTCGGTAATTTCCAACTCACCCCGCGCCGAAGGCTTGACCTGCTTGGCCAGTTCCACCACCTGCTCGTCGTAGAAGTACAGACCGGTCACCGCATAGTTGCTCTTGGGCAGCTTGGGCTTTTCTTCCAGCGACAGCACTTTGCCGTCGACATCGAACTCGGCCACGCCATAGCGCTCGGGGTCTTGCACATGGTAGGCAAACACCGTGGCACCGCCCTGCCACGAGTCTGCCTTCCTGAGCAGCGGCTGGAAGTCATGGCCGTAGAAGATGTTGTCACCCAGGACCAGGGCACTGGGAGCACCGTTGAGGAATTTCTCGCCAATCAGGAAAGCCTGGGCCAGCCCATCCGGGCTGGGCTGCACCTCATATTGAAGATTCAAGCCCCACTGGCTGCCATCACCCAGCAGTTGCTCGAAGCGTGGCGTATCCTGCGGCGTGCTGATGATCAGAATGTCCCGGATGCCCGCCAGCATCAGCGTGCTCAGCGGGTAGTAGATCATGGGCTTGTCGTAGATCGGCAGCAGCTGTTTGCTGATGGCCAAAGTGGCAGGGTGCAGACGTGTGCCGGAGCCGCCAGCCAGAATGATGCCTTTGCGCTGTGTCGTCATGACGAATAAATTGATAGCTTCAAACGCTTTCCAGACAAGCGTTTGAAGCGGGTTTCTTGAAAATTACAGAATCTCGCGCAGCATGCGCTCCACGCCTTGCGGCCATGCGGGCAGATGCAGTTGCATGACCGATTGCAGCTTTTGCGTATCCAGGCGCGAGTTCAAGGGTCGCGCTGCTGGCGTCGGGAAGGCCGTGGTCGGCACGGCGGCAATGCTTTGCACCTTCCAGTCCAGATCCGGGCGCAGGTTCTGTGCGCGCTCGATCACATGGCTGGCATAAGCATGCCAGCTGGTTTCTCCTGCGGCAACCAGATGGTAGAGACCGCCATCGCCTTCATGGGCGCTCACATGGCGTACGGCATGGGCCGTGACATCTGCAATCAGATCGGCGCCGGTGGGCGCTCCCCATTGGTCGTTGATCACGCTGAGCGCTTCACGCTCCTGCGCCAGGCGCAGCATGGTCTTGGCAAAATTGCCGCCACGCGCTGCATAGACCCAGCTGGTACGAAAAATCAGATGGCGGCAATGGGTAGCCGCAATCCGCTGCTCGCCTTCGAGCTTGGTGCGACCATAGACCGATAGCGGCCCGGTCGCATCATCTTCCTTGCGTGCCACACTGCCGGAGCCATCGAAGACATAGTCGGTGCTGTAGTGCACCAGCAAGGCACCCAGGCTTTTAGCCTCCAGCGCCATGACTTCGGGTGCTTCGGCGTTCAGGCGCAAAGCCAGATCCGGCTCGCTCTCGGCCTTGTCCACTGCCGTATGCGCTGCAGCATTGATGATCACGTCTGGACGTACACGGCGAATGGTCTGCGCCAATGTCTGCAGATCGCCGACATCACCGCGCAGGCCATTCCCATCCACATTCACGCTCTGGCGATCCAGCGCAATCACCTCACCCAGAGGGGCAAGACTGCGCTGCAGCTCCCAGCCGACCTGCCCGTTCTTGCCCAGCAGCAGCAGCTTCATGCCGAAGCCTCGCCGGTGTACTGCTTTTGCACCCAGTCGCGGTAGGCACCCGATTGCACATTGGCCACCCATTCGGGGTTGTCCAGATACCATTGCACGGTCTTGCGAATACCGGTTTCGAAGGTCTCGGCGGGCTTCCAGCCCAGTTCCCGCTCCAGCTTGCGCGCATCGATGGCATAGCGGCGATCATGGCCAGGACGGTCCGTCACATAGCTGATCTGCTCGGCATAGGACTTGCCATCACCGCGTGGACGCAACTCGTCGAGCAAGGCGCAGACCGTCTTGACGATCTCGATATTGGCTTTTTCGTTCCAGCCACCTACGTTGTAGGTATCGCCCAGCTTGCCAGCCTCCAGCACGCGGCGAATGGCGCTGCAATGGTCGCGCACATAAAGCCAGTCGCGCACCTGCATGCCATCGCCATACACGGGCAAGGACTTGCCCGCCAGTGCGTTGACAATCATCAGCGGAATCAGCTTCTCCGGGAAATGCAGCGGGCCATAGTTATTGCTGCAATTGGTCGTCAGCACCGGCAGGCCGTAGGTGTGATGCCAGGCTCGCACCAGATGATCGCTGGCTGCCTTGCTGGCCGAATACGGACTATTGGGCTCGTAATTGTGTTCTTCGGTAAACGCAGGGTCCGTCGGCGCCAGTGTGCCGTAGACCTCGTCGGTGGAGACATGCAGAAAGCGAAAGCCGGACTTGGCCTCGCCTTCCAAGCCATTCCAGTAGGCGCGCACCGCCTCCAGCAGGCGGAAAGTGCCCACCACATTGGTCTGGATGAAATCCTCGGGGCCATGAATGGAGCGGTCCACATGGCTCTCGGCCGCAAAGTTCACCACGGCACGCGGCTTGTGCTCCGCCAGCAGCCGAGAGAGTTGTTTTTCATCACCAATATCGGCTTGCACAAAGATATGGCGCTGATCGCCATCAATACCTTTCAGGTTCTCCCGATTGCCTGCATAGGTCAGCTTATCGATGTTGACCACGGATTCATTTGTGCTGGCAAGCCAGTCCAATACGAAATTAGCGCCAATAAAGCCCGCTCCGCCAGTCACAAAAATCATGGGAAGAACCTCAAATCATGAAAAATCATTCGGGTGATCGTAACGTCAACCCCAACGCTTCTCCGCCATCACCAGCAAACCATCAAAAATCAGGTTGTTGACGAGCTGAAAAGGCCTTGTCATGCTTGGAGACATCTTCCAGCCCGCACCACCGGCCATGATGCACATAGGCTCTGCCTGGCAGTGCTCTGCCAGGTGCTGATACAGCCGCTCTACCGCCCCGGCAATGGCGTAGGTACCACCGCTGGTCAAAGCGTCGCTGGTGTTCTTCGGGAACGGCTTGACGTCTCCCGTCGGCACATGCAGACCCGCCGTCCCTCCTTCAAGAGCGCGCAGCATGATGCCATGGCCTGGAATGATCAGCCCGCCCAGAAAGTGCCCCTCGGCGTCCATGGCATCCACGGTCACGGCCGTACCGACCATCACCGTGACCAGAGGCCTCTGCGGTCCTTGCTGCAACATGTGGTGACGCGCCCCAATCATGGCCACCCAACGGTCTGCGCCCAAACGCGAAGGATGGTCATAACCATTGCTCACACCGGCTTCCTGCAAGGAGGGCACAACCCACTGCGGCTCCAGGCTCCAGCCCAGCATCTGCTCGATCTGCTCATGCACCCTGCGTCTGGCGGACTCGCCTGCCACCACACAGCCCAGCATGCGATCCGGTGCGGGCAAACCAGCCCAGGCTCCCTCCGCCAACCGCTCGATATGCTCCAGAAACTCTGCCCCATGAGCCAGCAAAGCAGCGCCAGGCCGATGATCTTCATACATGGCCCACTTCAAACGAGTGTTGCCAATGTCTATGGCCAAAAATGTCATGCGGCGGATTATCAGTATTTTTGCCTGTCATGAACCGATCAAAGTCGCATCCATTACAACAGACGCGGAAATTGTCAAAGAATTGGCACTGCAGCAATCCTTAACAGTCCAGACCTCAATTCACGTTACATTGGTCTGCTTTCATTCCGTCCACTCACTTTAAGGAGTCAATCCATGGGTTTGTTCAGCTTTATCAAAGAAGCCGGTGAAAAACTGTTTGGCGGTGGCGATGCGCATGCTGCCACCCCATCCGAGGACTTGAATGTCAAGGCCGCTCAGGCTATTGCGACCTATATCAACACCCAGAATCTGGGCGTTTCCAGTCTGCAAGTGCAGTTCGACGGCTCCCAAGGCAAGGTGACTGTGCAAGGCGTGGCGCCCACACAGGCCGCCAAGGAAAAAGTGACGCTGTGCTGCGGCAATGTGGCCAATGTCCAGTCCGTGGACAACCAGATGACCGTCACTACTCCGGAGCCCGAGGCCCAGTATCACGATGTGGTACGCGGCGACACGCTGTCGGCTATCTCTAAAAAGTACTACGGCGATGCCAACAAATACAACGCCATCTTCGAGGCCAACAAGCCCATGCTGACCAGCCCCGACAAGATCTACCCTGGCCAGAAGCTGCGTATTCCCGCTCTGTAATTGGAGCTTCTATTAAAAAGCGCTCAACGGAGCGCTTTTTCTTTTGGCACAGGCACTAGACTCACACTCATGAAAACCTTGCTCACAGGCGGCGCCGGGTATATCGGCAGCCATACAGCCATTGAACTGATCAGCCATGGCCATGAGGTCGTGATTTTTGACAACTTCAGCAACAGCCATCCTGAAGCTGTGCGCCGCGTGGAGCGGATCACGGGGCGCACCATTACCGTCATTCAAGGCGATGTCCGAGATCAACAAGCACTTGAAACAGCGCTTGAGCAACACGGCATCGATAGCGTGGTGCACTTTGCCGGCAAAAAGGCAGTTGGCGAATCCGTTGCACAGCCGGTGGACTACTACGACAACAATGTCAACGGCACGCTGGTCCTGCTGCGCGCCATGAAGAACCACAACGTGAGCAAGCTTGTCTTCAGCTCTTCTGCCACCGTATACGGCTCTCCGCAGTATCTCCCACTGGATGAGAAGCATGCGACCTCGGTGACCAACCCTTATGGTCGCAGCAAGCTGATGGTCGAGGAAATTCTGGCTGACCTGTATCACTCAGATCCTCAATGGTCCCTGGCCGTGCTGCGCTACTTCAACCCCATCGGCGCCCACGAAAGCGGTCTGATTGGTGAAGACCCCTCCGATATTCCCAACAACCTGCTTCCCTATATCGCCCAGGTTGCCGTGGGCCGTCGCCAGCAGCTGCAGATTTTCGGCGGAGACTACGACACGGTGGATGGCACGGGCGTTCGCGACTATATCCACGTGGTCGATCTGGCGCGCGGCCATGTCAAAGCCCTGGAAAAGCTGACCCAACTCAGCCAGCCAGAGCTTCTGACGGTGAATCTGGGCACGGGCAACGGCTATAGCGTGCTTGAGGTTCTTCATGCCTTTGAAAAGGCCTGTGGCAAATCCTTGCCATACGCCATCACGGACCGCCGCCCTGGTGATGTCGCCAGCTGCTATGCCAACCCTTCCCACGCTCTGGCGACCCTGGGCTGGCAGGCCCAGCACAGCCTGGATGAAATGTGCGCCGATACCTGGCGCTGGCAAAGCCAGAACCCCAACGGTTATCGCCAGGCTTGATAGCGTCTTGGCCCTGGCTTCTTACTGGCTCCAGGGCAGGCCGCGCTTGCGCCAGCCGCCCAGCTGGCCTCGCTGGCCCGCGGCATTCACGTCACCCTCAAAGCCTTCCAGGATGTTGTAGGCCTCGATTCCCAGGCCTGCGGCTCTCTGGGCAGCAGCCACCGAGCGCACACCGCTGCGGCACAGCAGCACCAGCTTCCTGCCTGCGGGCACGGCCGCGCGTAGTTGGGCATCAAAATCGGTATTCATGGCCATTCCCGGCCACTGCTTCCAGGCAACAGCGATCGCGCCGGGGACCTTTCCCACCCATTCACGCTCGGCATCGGTACGCACATCGACCAGGACGGCTTCGCCGCCTTGCACCCATTTCCATGCCAGCTCGGCGGCGATATTGCCTGCATAGCCCTCGGCAGGCTCGATGGTTTCAGAGATTGGATTCATGGTCTGTCCTTGCATAGTGTGTGGCGCTCTTCAGTCCCAGCTGGGCAAAGGCTTGTCTCTCAAAGTTCTGCGCAATTGCTTCCAGTCGGGAAGCATCTGCTCCACCACAGCCCAGAACTGCGGGCTGTGATCCATATGGTGCAGATGAGCAAGCTCATGAACCACCACATAGTCGATGATTCTCGGCGCGTGCTGCATCAGGCGCCAGTTCAGGCGTATCACACCGGCGCTGGTCGCACTGCCCCAGCGCGTATTGGCACTGCTCAGGCGCAACGCGCTCCAGCGCACCCCCATCCGGGGCGCATAGTGCAGCATACGTGCTGTGAAATGACTGCGTGCTTCGCGCAGTATCCAGGCCTGCACCGTCGCGCGGACCTGTGCGGGTGGCGCATCCGAGTCCAATGGCAAATGCAGATACTGCCCTCCATCCGCACGCTGCTCACGATAAGTCTGGCGGGTACGAACAGGATTGGACGCCCCGCCCGTCAGGCACAGCCGCATGGGAACGCTCCAATAGTCGAGCAGACCACCCTCCTGCCAGAGAATGCGTGCCTCGTTCTTCAGCTGTTGACGCTGCCCCGCCTCCTGCAGCTTGCGCACAATCCAGTCGGCCTTGGTCTGCAACGCCGCTTCGATCTCGGCCATGCCCACCCAGCGTGGAGCTGTGACATCCAGTCCTTTGGCACTGACTGAAAAACCAATACTGCGCCGTGCCGAGCGACGCAGCAGATAGGCGATAGGCAGGCCTTGCAGTTGCACTGCATGGCTGGCCAGAGGATGAACTGGCAGCGGGGCCGGCTCATCCTCTTCTAAATCAATAGCTTCCACCGCTTGCCCCACCTGCGCTTGGGCGGGATTTTCTTCAAAATTCAGATCGGCTTGAGGCAAGGTTTGAGACAGCGTCGGCACCGACGGCTTGCTCACCCGCCGCCGTGGAATCAGCTGCCCTCGCCCATCGTCCACCACGGGTGGCACCAGCCATTGCCAGCCCTGCTGCAAAGAATCGTCGCTGGACATGGCATGCAATCACTTATTTGCGATAGGCCTCTGGATCCAGTCGCTGCATCTCGGCCTCGATCCAGGCCTCGACCTCGACCATCAGCTCGTCATGCTTGCGGCCAGCTGTGGGGATGGGCTTGCCGATGGACACATCGACCATGCCCGACTTCTTGATGAAGGCCTTGCGCGGCCAGCATTTGGCCGATGTCACGGCAATCGGCACCACAGGTGCACCGGCCATGATGGCCAGACGCGTGGCTCCGGTCTTGTACTCGCCCACCTCGCCACGGTTCACACGCGTGCCTTCAGGAAACATGATGACCCAGATGCCCTGATCCAGCAGGCGCTTGCCTTGCTCCACCACCTTGTGAAAGGCGCGCGAGCGCTGGGCCCGATCGATGTGAATCATGTCCAGCGCGCCTATGGACCAACCGAAGAACGGCACCTTCAGCAGTTCCTTCTTGAACACATAGGCCAGCGGGCGCGGCATGATGGCCGGCATCAGAAAAGTCTCGTAGGTGGACTGATGCTTGACCAGCAGCACCACACCCTGGCTCCCGTCGGCAGGCAGGTTTTCCATGCCCTGCACGCGGTACCGAACGCCCATGATGACGCGCGCGCTGTCCACCGACAGCTTGAGCCAGGCACGCGCCACGCGGTAGGCCTTGTCGGAGGAGCCGCTGACCCATTTGGTCAGCAACACACCAAAGGTATAGGGAATAACAGTGACAGCCATCCACAGCATGTGGAGGACGGAGCGAATCAGGGACATGAGGGCAATCGATGACAGAGGGCCATAACGCCTGCAAGGCGTACGAGATCAGCAAGAAACATAGCAGCTAGCGCTGAATTTTCAAGCGGTTGAAGCTATTTTTACTTGAAATCCAGAATCAATGCGAGGCAGGAGGCTCCTCGGCGGGATTGAGAATGTCGCCATCTCCCAGCGGCAGCAGCACATTGACCACCGCCTGCAGGTCGGCAAAACGTTCGCTCCCCTCAGGCAAGGTATCGCTTGCGCCTTCCAACAGCCGTCCCGTGGACTCCACAAACATCAAGTGCGCACCCAGGGCCTGCCCTGCCTGCAGATGTTCAACGCCGCTGCCAATGGCCCAGATCTCCGAGCCCTCGGCACCATAACGCTCTGCCACTTGCTGAAACAGGGCCGGACGAGGCTTGCGGCAAGCGCAGTCCTCATCGGGCGCATGGGGGCAGAAGAACACCGCTTCCACACGTCCGCCAGCCGCCGCCAGTTCGCGGTGCATCTTGGCATGCACGGCATTGAGCTCGATCACGTCGAACAGCCCGCGCCCCAACCCAGGCTGATTGGTGACCACCACCACATGCCAGCCCGCACGATTGAGGCGCGAGACCGCTTCAAGCGCACCAGGCACGGCCACCCATTCATCAGGACGGCCGATGAAACCATGGTCACCCCACTGATTGAGGGTGCCATCGCGGTCAAGAATCGCAATCTTCATGAGTGTGATGAGTGTGAATGACAGAAAAAAGCCCGCTTACCAAACGGCCAAGCGGGCTGGCTTTCACGCGATGCGGATTTACTGGCCTTCCCAGCGCTTGAGCACCAGAGAAGCATTGGTGCCGCCAAAACCAAAGCTGTTGGACAGCACGGTCTTGAGTTCGGCATCGCGCGTCTTCGTGACCAGAGGCATGTCACCCAGCAGCGGGTCGGGCGCTTCCACATTGGCCGAACCGGCGATAAAGCCCTTGTTGAGCATGATCAGGCAATAGATCGCTTCCTGCACACCCGTAGCCCCCAGCGAATGGCCGGTCAGCGACTTGGTGCTGGAGAACGGAGGCACCTTGTCACCGAACAGCTCGCGCATGGCGCGCACTTCCTGCATATCGCCCACAGGGGTCGACGTGCCGTGGGTGTTGATGTAGTCGATGGGCGCATCAATGGTCTCCATGGCCTGCTTCATGCAGGCAATGGCGCCGTCGCCCGAAGGGGCCACCATGTCCTCGCCATCGCTGGTGGCGCCAAAGCCCACCACTTCGGCCAGGATGTGGGCACCACGCGCCAGCGCATGATCCAGACTTTCGAGCACCACGGCACCGCCGCCACCGGCAATCACGAAACCGTCACGATTGGCATCGTAGGCACGCGAGGCCTTCTCGGGCGTCTCGTTGTACTTGCTGGACATGGCTCCCATGCCGTCGAACAGCAGCGACATGCCCCAGGACAGCTCTTCACCGCCACCGGCAAACATCACATCCTGCATGCCCCAGGCGATCTGCTGCGCAGCCGCGCCAATGCAGTGGGCCGAGGTGGAGCAAGCCGAGGTGATGGAATAGTTGATGCCCTTGACCTTGAAGTTGGTCGCCAGGCAGGCGGACACGGTAGAGCTCATGCAGCGTGTGACCTGATACGGTCCCACGCGGCGGATACCTTTTTCGCGCAGCGTGTCGGCCGCTTCGATCTGGTTGGCGGGAGAGCCGCCGCCCGAGCCCATGATCAGGCCGGTGCGCGGGTGGCTCACCTGTTCGGGCGTGAGACCGGCTTGCTTGATCGCGTCTTCCAGAGCGATCTGCGAATAAGCCGCAGCATCGCCCATGAAGCGCAGCTGCTTGCGGTCAATGCGCGCTTCGATGTCGATCTCGGGAATGCCAGCCACCTGCGAGCGCATGCCCAGTTCGGTGAACTGGGACATCGCCTTGATGCCGGTGCGACTCTCACGCAGCGAGGTCTCCACCGTTGCCAGATCATTGCCGATGCACGAGACAATGCCCGCGCCGGTGATCACTACCCGCTTTTTGCTCATGCTGCCGTTCCCTTGGCATCACCTTCGCGCAGAAACAGACCCACGCGCAGATCATTGGCCACGTAGATTTCCTTGCCATCGGCCAGCAGACGTGCATCGCCGATGGCCATGTTCAGCTTGCGCTTGATCACACGCTTGATATCAATTTCATATGTCACCAGTTTGACATCAGGACCCACTTCGCCGGTGAACTTGACTTCACCTGCACCCAGGGCGCGACCGCGACCGGGCAGGCGCAGCCAGGTCAGGTAAAAACCGATCAGCTGCCACATGGCATCCAGGCCCAGGCAACCAGGCATGACGGGATCGCCCTGGAAGTGGCAGTCAAAGAACCACAGATCGGGCTTGACGTCCAGTTCCGCAACAATCTTGCCCAGACCATGGGCACCACCGTCCTCGGAGATATGTGTGATGCGATCAAACATCAGCATGGGGGGCAGGGGCAGACGGCCGCTATCGGCGCCAAACAGCTTGCCCTCACCAGAGGCGATCAGTTGTTCGTAGGAAAAAGATTCAGCCATTCTCTCAATTGCTCCACGGCAGCCCATGGGAGCTACCTGTTACTTTATTCGGGGATCTGCAGTTCACACCCCAGCGGGGCGGTACAACCGGGCATTATCAAGGCTGGCGCACATGGCTGGCCACAATACCCATGATCAGGCCCGAAACTCTGCCACAAATGGCGTGAGCCTTGATGGCAGTCGTGCATTTTCCCGGTAGCGGACTCCGCCATAGCCTCGGCTCAACCCTCAGCCACGCTCACGGCGCGCGCCCAGCCAGGCCACGCCACAGACCAGCAGGCACAGCAGCGTCAGCGGCACCAGACCCAGGGCATGGACCCAAAGCGCATAGGGCGTCATGCCTGTGCGCCCTTGCACCTGCGCCGAAAGCACGGCCCGCGAGAAAGGCGCCAAGGCACTGACCACCCGGGCCTCATGGTCGATGACCACGGTTGCGCCGGTATTGGTGGCGCGCAGCATGGGGCGTTCGAACTCCAGCGATCGCATGCGACTGATGTTCAGGTGCTGGTCAATGGCTACGGAGTCACCAAACCAGCCGATATTGCTCAGATTGACCAGTACCGTGGGCGCAGTCGACGCACCGCCGAAATGGGCGGCCAGCTCTTCACCGAACAAGTCTTCGTAGCAGATATTGGGGGACAGGCGCTCGCCAGCCCAACTCATGGAAGGCTGGCCCAGCGCGCCACGGTTGAAGTCCCCCAACGGAATGTTCATGAGGTCGGTAAACCAGCGGAACATGGGCGGAATGAACTCGCCAAATGGCACCAGATGGTGTTTGTCGTACTGGTATGCCTGAGTCTGTCCTGGCATCCAGCCTTCCACCGTATTGGTATAGCCAGCGTCCAGATTGCCCAGCGGAATGCCTACCAGCGCAGCCTGTTTGCCACCGTTCTTCACAAAGGGCTGACGCACAAAGTCCAGGTAATCTTCGGGCAATTGCTGGGGCAGCAGCGGAATCGCCGTCTCGGGCGCCACCACCAGTTGCGCCTTCGAGTCATGCAGCTGCTGGGCATACCAGCGCAGCGCCACGATCACACCGGAGCCCAGTTCGAACTTTTCATCCTGCGGAATATTGCCCTGCAGCAGCTCCACACTCAGCCCAGGCTGCCCGGCAGGAGCTTGCAGGCTTTCGCTGCGAACCCACCACAGTCCGCCCCAGAACAGCACCAACGCGGCCAAGCTGGCCAGCACAGGCCTCAGATGCAGTTTGCCTGGCTGTACCCGCGCGCGCCCGACCAGCAGTGCCAGCCAGGCGGCGATCCAGGCGGCTACAAAGCCTGTGCCGTAGACGCCAACCCAGCGCGGCAGCACGGACAAAGGCCCCTCCACATGGGCGTAGCCACCAGCCCCCCAGGGAAAGCCTGTCCACAACCAGCCCCGCGCCAGCTCGGCCAAGGTCCATAGCGCAGCAAAAACCATAGCTGTGAGCGCAGATGGAGTATGGGAAATTCGCTTGAAAAGCCACGAAACAATGGCGTAATAGCCACCCAGAAAAGCCGCCAGCGCCAGCACCGCAGCCACGGCCAGCGGCGCCGCCAGACCGCCATAGGTGTGCATCGAAATGAACAACCACCAGAAGGTGGCCGCCAGCCATGCCGTGGCAAACGCCCAGCCGCGCAGAGCCGCCCTGCCCGCTGTGGGCGCCAACAGCAGCGCATGCGCCAGCACTGCCAGAGACAATATCTGCAGCCACCACAGCGGACGGCCATAGCCCCCCACCATGGTCAGCCAGCCATCTCCCTGGCCACGCGCCCAGGGCCAAGCCAGTGAAAACGCCTGCAATGCGCCAGCCACGACCAGCAACAGCACGCCCAGCCAGCCTTGAGGTCTGAAAACCGATGAGCGGGCGAATGTGGCGGCGTTAGAGTTCATAAGCAAGAGGCGTGCGCTGGCAAAACACCCAACCTGGCGGTTGGGTGAGAGCAAGCATACGGGATATCAGTTTTTGACCAGACTGTCGGGCGACGGGTCGCGTACCACCTTGAACCAGCGCACAGCGCCGCCCTTGGTGTGGAGCACGGTGAATTCCAGCCCGCCCAGGTGAATCTGCTCGCCCCGCTTGGGTACATGACCAATCTCGTGGGCAATCAGGCCGCCTATGGTGTCGAACTCTTCATGAGGGTCGCTGGCATGCAAGCTGGTCTCGAACTCCTGGCTCACATGCTCGACACTCGCATCCCCAGCCACACGGTAGCTGTTGTCTGCCAGGGCAAAGATATCGCCCTCGTCTTCAGGAATGTCGAACTCGTCTTCGATCTCGCCCACGATTTCTTCGAGCACGTCTTCAATCGTCACCAAGCCCGCCACGCGACCGAATTCGTCGATGACGATGGCCAGATGATTGCGGTTGGCACGGAATTCACGCAACAGATCGTTAAGACCTTTGCTTTCCGGCACAAACACGGCAGAACGCACCAAAGCGCGGATATTGAGCGTGGGAGAGCGCTGCAGCTTGAGCAAATCCTTGGCCATGAGAATGCCAATGATGTTCTCGCGCTCACCTTGATACACCGGAAAGCGCGAGTGCGCCGTGGTGATGACCTGATGCAGGATTTCTTCAAACGGAGCGTCGATATTGATGAGATCCATGCGTGGCGCTGCCACCATGACTTCTCCGGCGCTCATGTCGGCCATGCGAATCACGCGCTCCAGCATGACGCGGGACTCGGTGCCGATGACCTGGTTGTCTTCGGCTTCGGCCAGGGTTTCGATCAGTTCATCGGGAGATTCCGGTGCCGGACGGATGAACTCAGCTACCTTTTGCAGGAAGCTTCGCTTGTCTTCCTTCTCGGGAAGTCGCGCAGGATGGGGGTCAGACACTGTCTGGAGTGCAGGACGTGCGGTAGTCAAACAAGCCACCAAGAATAGCGGATTGTGTTGACATTCGGCTGGCACCACTCCAAAAGCCATGGGCCGCTATCATATCGCGACAGCGGCCCATGCTCTTGACTCATCTCTTTTGATAGCTGTCAGCGCTTGATAAGCATGCGCTGCAGCCATTTTCCGCCATCATTCTGCGGACTGATGTCGGCCTTCCTGCACACCTTTGCGCACTTCCTGCACACCGGCCAGAAAGGACCAGAAGTTCTTGGCCTGCTTCTTGAGCTGATAGTCCACCTCGCCGATATGCTCGGTCATCAGCTCGCTGACATGGGTTTCAAAGCTTGCTGGCGGCAGCTCCAGATAGGCTTCGGATTCCGAGCCCTCGCGCTTGACGGTAGCCCCGGCATTGCGCGCGATCTTGAGCATGGCCGTGTTCTCGGACAGCGCATGGATGAACATCATGCTCACGTTCTTGCTGCGCGCATGCAGCACGGCGCGCTCGAACAGGCGTTTGCCCAGACCCTTGCCACGTGCGCTCTTGAGCACCGAGACGCCGAACTCCGCGCACTTTTCATGCTCGGGATGGCCGGCAAAGGCCAGGTGCGCCATGGCGATCAGCTCCAGGCGGCGATTGAAGATACCGAAGATATCGTCGCGCTCGAAGTCCAGATGCTCGACATAGCGCGCCACCTGCTCGTCGCTGGCCGCATAGCCGAAGCGCAGATAGCGGTCGCGCTCATCGAGCTTGAGCAGATGCTTGACGATGCGCTCGCGGTGACGCGGGCTCAGCGTGCGAATAGGCACCAAGGACGGCGAGCGACGCTCTGCGCCCTGGGGCCTGCCCATATCCCGCAGCCAGCCGGAGCCGGTCTGCCAGGGCGATTTCAACCAGTCTTTGGAGATATTCATGGCCTGAAATATAGGTAAAAACCCGAATCACCACAAGCCGGGTGTTGCATTGCAACAATCTTGTAAGGATTTTCCGTTAATTCAAAGCCTTAGCCAAGCATCCATGTCAAACCATGCTCACTGTGAGGAGCCTTGGATGCCCTATAGCGGCACCGCCGTCGTGACCTTGACCCGGTCCATCACAAAGCTGGTCTTGCAGTCCTGTACGCTGGGGTGCTTGAGCAAGGTGTCCATGATGAAGCGGCTGTAGTGCTGCATGTCAGCCACCACCACGCGCAACAGGTAGTCCATCTCGCCGGTCAGGGAGACGCACTCCACCACTTCGGGCCAGGTCTGCACGCTGGCACGAAATACGTCCATGGGATTGCGCTTGCTGGTTTCGGTATATTTTTCGAGACGGACGTTGAGGTAGGCCGTCAGACCCAGACCCACGGTCTCGGGCTGCACCAGTGCCACATAGCGGTCGATGACACCGCTTTCCTCCAGGCGTTTGACCCGACGCAGCACGGCGCTGGGTGACAGGCCGACCTGCTCCCCGATGACGTCATAGGTTTCTCGGCCATTGGCCTGTAGACGGCGCAAAATCGCCTTGTCCAGTTTGTCGATGGTGTGCGTAAGGCTCATGGCGGCAGATTATAAAAATAGAGCAGGTTTATTTCAGGGTTAACCCTTGATAACCATTTAAATTGCATAAAATTTAATTTTTGCGCAATTTTCATGCAGAAAGTGGTTTGACAGCACGGACTTTTTGCATAAAGCCTGCCAGTGCTCCCACCTACAGTGAGTCCCATCATCGACATCTGTTCCCCATGTGTTGATTCCCAAGGATGGAGACCCACGCTATGAACGCCCCCCTGACTCAAACCAATCCCGGCACTTTTCAGACTTGGGACAACCCTATGGGCACGGACGGCTTCGAGTTTGTCGAGTACGCGGCACCCGATCCCGTGGCCATGGGCCAGTTGTTCGAACGCATGGGCTTCACGGCGATTGCCAAGCACCGCCGCAAGAACGTGACGCTGTATCGCCAGGGTGAGATCAACTTCATCATCAATGCCGAACCCGACAGCTTCGCCCAGCGCTTTGCCCGCCTGCATGGCCCCAGCGTCTGTGCCATTGCCATCCGCGTCAATGATGCCAAATATGCCTACGAGCGTGCCATTTCCCTGGGGGCATGGGGTTACGACCAGCATTCCGCACCCGGCGAGCTCAACATTCCGGCCATCAAGGGCATTGGCGATTCGCTGATCTATTTCATCGACAAATGGCGCGGCAAAAATGGTGCCAAGGATGGCGACCTGGGCAACATCAGCTTCTTCGACGTGGACTTCGAGCCCCTGCCTGGCGTCACCGATCTGCATCCCGAAGGTCTGGGTCTGACCTATATCGATCACCTGACCAACAACGTCTATCGCGGCCGCATGGCCGAGTTGGCCGATTTCTACGAGCGCATCTTCAACTTCCGCGAAATCCGCTACTTCGACATCGAAGGCCAGTCCACGGGCGTCAAGAGCAAGGCCATGACCAGCCCCTGCGGCAAGATTCGAATTCCGATCAATGAGGAAGGCAACGACAAGGCCGGCCAGATTCAGGAATACCTGGATATGTACAAGGGCGAGGGCATCCAGCACATCGCACTGGGCTCGACCAATCTCTACGACACCGTGGACGGCCTGCAGATGAACGGCATCAAGCTGCTCAACACCAGCGAGACCTATTACGAGCTGCTGCCCAAACGCATTCCCGATCTGCAGGAGTCGGTGTCCGAGCTGCTGGCGCGCAATATTCTGGTGGACGGTCAGCCCGGCGAACTGCTGCTGCAGATTTTCAGCGAAAACCAGCTGGGTCCGATCTTCTTCGAATTCATCCAGCGCAAGGGCAATAGCGGTTTCGGCGAAGGCAACTTCAAGGCGCTGTTCGAGACCATGGAGCTCGACCAGATGCGCCGTGGCGTGCTCAAGAGCTGAGCAAACACCCCGCCACCTCCAGGAATTGCTGCCATGCGCCGCGCCAGTCACCATCGCCAGACCGCCATCAATGCCAGCGCGGATGGCAGGCATGGCCCTGGTTTGCAACTGGTCACCATATCGATGGCAATACCGCCAAACAAGCCACCTCTGGCAGTTCATACCTGCCTATACTTGAGCACACGCTGCCTCAGAGGTCCTGAGACCTGTCTCCGAGTCAGCGACTACTCCCAACGTGAAAGCTCCTGCGCCGCGCACTCCCCTCCACACCCCGCCTTCATCCGGCGGCATGGGCACGGATACGAAAGTCAGTCCGCTCACCAGACGACGGCTGCTGACGCTGGTCGCCGCTGCGGCTTCACCTTTGGCAACTGCTTCCGCTTACGCACAAAGGGGCTCAGCCGGTTTTACGACCAACTCCAGCAAGGCCGCGAGCGCATTGACGCTGGTGGTTCCCTACTCTGCGGGGGGGCCGCTGGATCGCGCCTCGCGACGGCTGGTGCAGGACACCACGTCCCTTGGTCATATGCAGGTGATCAATGTGACGGGCGCGGGCGGCAGCACAGGAGCCGCCATGGTGGCGCGGGCCGGCTCACGCGACCCCTTGCTGCTGATGGGGGCGGCGGGCACCCATGCCATCCTGCCCTGGCTCAACCCTCAGCTTCCTTACGATCCGCTACGCGACTTTCAGCCGCTGAATCTGGTGGCACGCATGCCCCATGTACTGGTCATGCGCAGCGAACTGGCACAGCAGTGGCGCATACAGACGCCCGACGACTTGCTGCGTTTCATGGCCAAAAACCGTCAGCCCCTGCGCTATGCATCTGCAGGCAACGGCAGCATCGGTCACATTGCTGGCAAGCTGTTTCAGACACTGACCCGCGTACCGCTGCAGCATCTGCCATTTGCCGGTGCCCAGCCTGCGATGTCGGCGCTGCTGGAAGGCTCGTCCGACCTGATGTTCGACAACATCGCCTCCTGCCTGCCCCATATCCGCGCCGGGCGGCTCAAGGCCCTGGGTGTGACCTCGGCGGCCCCACTGCCCATGCTGCCTGGCGTACCGGTGCTCGGCGAGAGCATACGCGGCCTGGAACTGACGACCTGGTTCGGACTGTTCGCCACCGCTGGCATATCGGATGCACAGGCCACATGCTGGGCCAATGCCTTTGCCAAGACGCTGCGGCAGCCTGCCGTCCAGCAGTACTTCGATGCCATGGGTGTGATTCGCGAAGACCTGCGCCTGCAGGACTTTGCTCAGCTGGTGCAGGCCGATCACCGCTTCTACGGCCAGCTCATCAAGAACAATCTGCAGCTGCCCTGAGCATCCGACTCAGCGCTTGCGCGCCTGAATTTGTTTTGTTAAATGCTCTGGCGGCTCAGCCAGCCTTTCTATACTTCCGAGCGCCTCTTGAAGGCTGTTCTTTCTCGGAAACCATTGTGAAACGTTCGCTCCTGCTTGCTGTCTGGCTGTGCGGATCGGCTTTTGCTGCTTTTGCACAAAACGTCGGCCAGCCCCTGTCCCTTGTCGTCCCCTACCCTGCGGGCGGCCCTCTCGATACCTCGGCCCATCTGCTGGCCAGAGGCGCCCAGCAAAGTCTGGGCTCCATCACCGTCGCCAACAAGCCCGGCGCTGGCGGCGTCAAAGGTGTGGAGCTGGTCGCCAAGGCCAAGCCACAGGAAAACCTGGTGGTCATGGGTGCCGTGGCCACGCATGCGGTGCTGCCCCATCTGGGCGCTCCGCTGTCCTATGACGTGTACAAGGACTTCAAGCCCCTGATTCTGGTGGCTCGCGTGCCCAACGTGCTGGTCATCGCCAAGGCCCGTGCCGATGAACTCAAGATCCAGAGCACCAGCGATCTGGTTGGCTATATCAAGGCCAACCCCAATCAACTGAAGATGGGTTCGGCTGGCAACGGCAGCATCGGCCATATCTCGGCCGAGATGCTCAAGTCGCTGGCCAATCTGCGTCTGCCCAATGTGCAGTTTGAAGGTGCCTCGGCCGCGCAGAAAGCTTTGCTCAAGGGCGATGTGGACATGGTGTTCGACAACCTCGCCTCCGCCCTGCCGCTGATCGCCTCTGGCGAACTGGTGGCCCTGTCCGTCACCACCCCGGCCCGCAATGTGGCGCTGCCCAATGTGCCCAGCGTGAACGAGGCCGTGCCTGGTTTTGACGTGGCCACCTGGTTTGGCGTGTTTGCACCAGCCAGCCTGCCCGACAAGGATGCCCAGAAATACGCCACGGCCTTGCAGGCCGCACTCAGCGCACCGGCCAACCGCGAGCAGTTCCGCAAGATGGGGATCGCCCCCGAAGACATGCGGCTGCAGGAGTTTGCTGAATTCGTGAAGCGCGAGAACCGCAAGTTTCAGTTTTTGATCAACGCAACCAAGATCAAGGCCGGCTAGGCACGGGC
This sequence comes from Comamonas sp., assembly GCA_031277805.1. Classification (GTDB taxonomy): domain Bacteria; phylum Pseudomonadota; class Gammaproteobacteria; order Burkholderiales; family Burkholderiaceae_C; genus Comamonas. The sequence goes on from JAITLR010000009.1 coordinate 744,260, forward strand.
CACCTGGGGGTGGTCTGGCCGGCTTGCCAACACACAAGGAGCACATGATGGGACAAGCACCAGTGGTTTATGGCCAGTCCGACCGCCCGCCACGCGGCGATTACAGCCGCGCCAGCGCAGACTACACCTGCGCCCAGGATTACGCAGCCTATACCGAGGCCGACCACCTCACCTACCACCGACTCTATGAGCGCCAGAGCGCGCTGCTGCCAGGCCTGGCCAGCCAGCACTTCATCGATGTGTTGCCGGCATTGGGTGCCAAGGAGCGCATTCCGCGCTTCGAGGAAGTCAACGAGCGCCTGTTCAAGGCCACCGGCTGGGAAATCGTCGGCGTGCCGGGATTGATTCCCGAAGTGCCGTTCTTCTCGCTGCTGGCACAGCGCAAGTTCCCCGTCACCGACTGGATTCGCAAGCCCGAGGAGTTCGAATACATCGTCGAGCCCGACATCTTTCATGACCTCTTCGGCCATGTACCGCTGCTGTTCAACCCGGTAATGGCCGACTTCATCCAGGCCTATGGCCAGGGCGGCCTGAAAGCAGCCGAGCTGGGCTCTTGCGAAATGCTCTCGCGCCTGTACTGGTATACGGTGGAGTTCGGCCTGATCCGCGAAAGTGGTGGCGTACGCGCCTATGGGGCGGGCATTCTGAGTTCGGCTGGCGAGCTGGCCTACAGCGTGCAAAGCTCCGAACCTCATCGCCTGCCGCTGCAGCTGGAGCGTGCCATGCGCACGCTCTACAAGATCGACACCTATCAGCAGACCTATTTCGTCATCGACGATATGCAGCAGTTGCTGAGCTTTGCCAGCACCGACTTTGCGCCACTGTATGCCGAATTGCGTCAGCAACCCACCATCGGTGCCAAGCAATTGCTGCCCGGCGAGCAGCTGATTTGATTTGGGCCATTTCAGCACGTAGCGCTTGACCAGCAAGCGCTTTCAGCTACTTATTAAATAGCTGATCACACGGACTTGGCCAGGCTCCGTGCACCGCATCGGGCAGTTGCATGCTGAAACCCTGTTGGCGGCATTGCACCTATAGTTGCAGCGTACTGGCGGCCCAGAAAGTCCGCCAATCCGCGCCGCACTGCGGCCCTGATCCATTCCCCAATAGACCATGCAAAACTCTTGCATCCGAATGCTGCGCTGGCTCGCAGCGCTTTATCTTTGCCTGGGCATCGCCATGGCTGCCGAACCAACGGCTTCCGTGATGGATGCTCAGGCCATATCCCTGCAACAACTGGAGCAGGCCTCCGATGCGCTGGATGCGGTGCGCAAGTCCCTGGATGACGCCGACTCCTCCGAAACCCTGCAGGCCCTGTCCGACAAAACTCTGCAGTCCAAGCGTGATGCCGACAACGCTGTCACAGCGCTGGAGCCCTTGCTCAAGCAGCTTGACGCCCGCATTGCCCAGCTAGGTCCGGTTGTCGAAGGCACCGAGGAAAGCCCTGAGCTCACGCAACAGCGCAAGGATTTGTCGCAGCAGCACAGCGATCTGGACTCGGCCATCAAGCGCGGCAAGCTGCTCTCGGTCGAAGCCAAGCAGGCTGGCGACAACATTGAAAAAATCCGGACCCAGCAATTCAATGCGCAGATTGCCCGCAAGGTCGCATCGCCACTATCGCCATCGCTGTGGAAGAAGTTCGCCACCGATCTGCCGGTGGATCTGCAGCGCATCCACGGTCTGATACGCCTGGGTGAGTCCAGCTTTGGCGCCGCCATCGAAAAGCATGGCCACAAGACGCCCATGCTGGGCGCATTGCTGGCTCTGGTGCTGATGTTTCCGCTGCGCATGTGGCTGCGCCGTCTGGGCCGCCGATTCGCGGCGTCCGATCATGCACCCAACGGGCGCCTGCGCCGCTCGGGCCTTGCCGTGTGGATGCTGATCGTGGGCACGGTCCTGCCTGGGCTGGCCAGCCTGGTCTTCATCGAGGCCTTGCGCTCCATCGACGCCATCGCTCCGCGCCTGCAACTGGTGGCCGATGCCTGGATCAAAGGCAGCTTCGTCGCAGCATTCTTCCTGTCCGTCAGCGCCAGCCTGCTGGTGCCCCAACACCCGTCCTGGCGGTTGCTGAATATCGACGATGAAGCCGCGCCCAAGCTCACACGCCTGGCCTGGGGCGCTGCGGGCCTGACCTGGTTCACCATCATGCTCAACGCGGTGGATATCGCCGCTCGCACCAGCGATGTCAGCAGCGTGGCTCTGGATGGTCTCATTGCGTTGATCTATGCCGCCCTCATCATCTCGGTGCTGGTGGTCATCAAGAAGCAGCGCAAGCGCCAGCAGGTCATCGACCAAGAAAAAGCCGCCCAGCACAGCGACGAGCACCGTCCTGCCACCACCAGCAACTGGCTGATGTTTGCCTGGCTGGGCGGGCACCTGACGGTGCTGGCCGCGCTGATCGGGGCCTTGATCGGGTATTTGAACTTCTCGGTCTTCGTCGCCACGCAGATGGTGTGGGTCACCGTGGTGGTTCTGGCCACCACGCTGCTGATGAAGTTCGCCGATGACTTCTTTGGCTGGTTGTGCTCCGCCGAAAGCCGCATCGGCAAAGGCATCTCTCTGGGCCTGGGGATGAAAGCCGCCCGCGTGGAGCAGATCGGCGTGCTGCTGTCCGCCTTCTCCCGCGTCTGCCTGATGCTGCTGGGCCTGCTGGCCCTGACCGCCCCATACGGCAACTCCAGCAGCCTGCTGAACATGACCGACACACTGACCAAGGGCCTGCCCATTGGTGACTCCGTGCTGCGTCCCATGACCATCGTGCGCGGGCTGGCTGTGCTGGTGGCAGGCCTGACCATCTTCCGCACGCTGCAGCACTGGCTGGTGGAAACCTATCTGCCCAAGACCGAGCTGGACATCGGCGCGCGCAACTCCATCAGCACCGTGGCCCGCTATGTGGGCATCACGCTGTCGGCTCTGTGGACGCTGGCAGCTCTGGGAATCGGTTTCGAGAAAGTTGCACTGCTGGCCAGTGCGCTGTCCGTGGGTATCGGTTTTGGTCTGCAGGCCATCACGCAGAACTTTGTCTCGGGTCTGATCCTGTTGGCCGAGCGTCCCGTCAAACTGGGTGACCGCGTACGCATCGGCGATCAGGTCGGCGATATTCGCCGCATCAGCGTGCGCGCCACCGAAATTCAGACCGATGACAAATCCACCGTCATCGTTCCCAACTCCGAGTTCATCACCAAGTCCGTGCAGAACCTGACCATGGATGGCGCTCTGGGTCGTATCTCGATTGCGTTTTCCGTGCCGCTGAACACCGACATCGTCAAATTACGCGAAGTGCTGCTCGGCTTATACAAAGAGCATGACAACGTGCTCGCCAATCCAGCTCCATCCATGTATGTGGACTCCATCAACGGCAGCGTGGTCAACATCACCAGCTTCGGTCATGTCTCCAGCTCGCGCAATGTCTACAGCACACGCAGCGACCTGCTGTTCGGCCTGCTGCAGCGCTGCGCCGAGCAGAAAATCCCGCTGGTATCGGCCACCGACATCCACCTGATTCAGGACCGCCCTGCGCCCCCGCTGCCTGTCACCGACAGACCACCGGAGCTGGACGATTCGGACAAACGCCCTGCGACCTGATTCCAGGGACTAGGGCCGCTGCTGCAACCGCTGCCTCAGCCGCAGGCAGTGCATCCAGACCCGCTCGTCAAACAGCAGCTGCATATGCGCAGCATCCTCCACCTGATGCTGCTGCGCGCCCTCCATCATCGCCAGCGTCGGCGGGAACACGATGTTGTCGCTGCTGCTGCACCAGCAGCTCATGGAGACATCGGCAGGCAAGGGGCCCAGCGCCTGCAGCCATTCGCCGGCCTCACGCATATCGCGCGCAGGCAGGCGGTGGGCAAACCGCGCCAGCCATGTCCCGCCATGGGGCGTGGCCACGGTCACCACATGGGCCGCATATTGCGAGCGCTGGCTGGCTGTCAAGGTCTTGAGCCAGGCCCTCACCACCAGCCCGCCCATGCTGTGCGCCACCAACAGTGGTGCTCGCCCCGTCTGCCGCACCATCTGCTGTACACAGCGGTGCAGGTCCGCCACCATGGCATCGACCGGATACCCATGGGCAGGCTCCAGCGTCATCGCCGCACAGGCAATATCGCGTGTCCTCAGATTTCTGAGCCATGGGTTCCACACCGCACGGCTACAGAAATAGCCATGCACCAGCACCATGCCAACCTGCCCTTGAGCGTTGGCCGGCCAGAAGTCAGGCTCGGCCTGAGAGCGAAACGGTATGCGCCAGCCAAATATCTGCAGTGAAAGCCGCCACTCCGCCAGCCAGGCGCGCAGCACCACGACCGCTGACGGCATTGGCAACTGGCGGCTGCGCAGCACATGGCGCATCAGCAGCATCTGCAGACCCAGTTGCGCTCCCGCCCCGCAGGCCAGTACCGCGACACCAGCGGCAGCCAGCCACGGCCTGCCCGCCCCCCAGAAGCCGCACCACAGCAACGCAGCCGTCAAGTGGGTCAGCACCACGGAGCGCCAAAACCAGATATTCACCGCCTGCCACTCCTTCGTACGTTCGTTTCGCGTGACCTCGCCTAGGACAAGCCCCGGTAGACCCCTGCACGGTGCTTGCCCAGAATCTGCCGCACAGCACCGCTGGGCACGCTCCCTCTCAACCTGCGCCTCAACTCTTCGGCATCAAGGCGCCACTTCAAGGTTTCGCTATGGAAATCGCAGCACCCTGGTTCAAGAACTATCCACCCAATGTGCCGCATGAAGTGCATCCCGAGCAATACCGCTCGCTGGTGCATATGCTCGAAGATGCCTTTACCCAGCATGCCGAACGCCCATTCTCGGTCTGCATGGACCGCTGGATGAGCTATGCCGAGCTGGACCAGCTGTCCAGGCAACTGGGAGCCTGGCTGCAAAGTCTGAATCTGGAGCCCGGTGCCCGCGTGGCCATCATGCTGCCCAATGTGCCGCAGTTCGCCGTCAGCATGGCTGGCGTGCTGCGCGCGGGCTTCACCTGCGTGAACGTCAATCCGCTGTACACGGCCCGGGAGCTTGAGCATCAGCTCAAGGATTCGGGCGCCACCGCCATCATCATTCTGGAAAACTTTGCCCACACCCTGGGTGATGTACTGGAGCGCACCGCCATTCGGCATATCTGCCTGACGGGCATGGGCGACCTGCTGGGCGGCCTCTACGGTAGCTGGATCACCTTTGCCGTACGCCATCTGGCCAAGATGGTGCCGGCCTTTGATTTACCGTTGGGATCAGGTAGCGAACAGCGCCAGGTCACGCCTTTCAACAAGGCTCTGGCTGCGGGAGCAAGCCTCCAGCTCGCGCCCAGCAATGCCACCCTCGACTCGACTGCTTTCCTGCAGTACACGGGCGGCACCACTGGCCTGTCCAAAGGCGCGGTACTGACCCATCGCAATATCGTGGCCGCCACGCTGCAAGCGCATAGCTGGTTCACCCCTGCACTCGATGGCCGGGTCAAGGCCGAAGAGACCCATATCGTGGCTGCCTTGCCGCTGTATCACATCTTCGCACTCACGGTGAGCCTGTTTGCCATGCGCCTGGGCGCCAGCCTGAGCCTGATTCCCAATCCGCGCGACATTCCCAAGTTCGTCAAGGTGCTCAAGAAGCGCCCCTTCCATATCCTGCCGGCGGTGAACACCTTGTTCAATGCGCTGCTCAACAATCCCGAATTCCGCCAGCTGGATTTCTCGCAATTGTTCATCTCGCAGGCTGGCGGCATGGCCGCCTCGGAAGGCACGGCACGCCAGTGGCAGCAAGTCACGGGCTGCGCCATGATCGAAGGCTGGGGCATGAGCGAAACCTGTGCCATCGGCACCAACAACCCCGTCACCAACCGGCAGTTCACAGGCTCCATCGGCTTGCCACTGCCCAGCATCTCGGTCGCCATCAAGGATGACGACGGCCAGGATGTCCCGCTCGGCGAGGCGGGCGAGCTCTGCATCAAAGGCCCCAATGTCATGCCCGGCTACTACAACCAGCCGGCAGAGACCGCCAAGGCCTTCACCGCCGACGGCTATATGCGCACCGGCGACATCGGCGTGCTGGGCGACGACGGCTATGCCCGCATCATCGACCGCAAAAAGGACATGATGGTGGTCAGCGGCTTCAACGTCTATCCCAACGAACTGGAAAACGTCATCTCCCTATGCCCCGGCGTGCTGGAATGCGCGGCCGTGGGCGTGCAGGACGATCGCCAGGGCGAAGCCATCAAGGTCTATGTGGTGCGCAGCGACCCGTCGCTGACCGAAGACCGCGTGCTGCGCTACTGCCATGAGCAGCTGACCGGCTACAAGCGCCCACGCTTCATCGAGTTTCGTGACGAGCTGCCCAAGACCAATGTGGGCAAGATCTTGCGCCGGGAACTGCGGGACAAAGCCCAGGCCTGAGAGGACAGAACCGAGAAATTTCAAAAAAAACGACGTGTTTTCCCTGAGCACCAAAAACTTGCTGCTACAATTGCGGTCTTCGGGGTGATTAGCTCAGCGGTAGAGCACTGCCTTCACACGGCAGGGGTCACATGTTCGATCCATGTATCGCGCACCAGACAAAGCCTCTTGAATTTCGATTCAAGAGGCTTTTTCTTTTGCCCGAACGGCAGCAGGCCCAAAAAAATCGGCAGGGCACCAGCCGGCCTCCTTCTTTTGCAGGATGCCGACCGCTCCCCGGGTTTGCACAATGGTCTTCAAAGACAAGCGGCGCGCACAGCGCCGCATTCATAAGAAGACATTGCCATGAACCACACCGCCCCCTGGTCTGGGGAGACCATCTGCTCCTGGGCCACGGGCCCATGGATGAGCTGCACCAAGAGTTTGTCGAGCTGATTGCCCTGCTGCAAACAGCCGAAGACAGCGAGCTGCCCCGTCTGCTGCAAGCCATGCAGACCCATCTGCAGCATCACTTCGCCGAGGAAGACGGCTGGATGCTGAGCACCTCTTTTCCCGCCGCGCGACTGCCATATCGACGAGCATGCAGCCGTGCTCAAGTCCGTGGCCGAAGTCCGTGAAAAGCTGGCTCAGGGCAATGTGGCCCTCTGCCACGACCTGGTGCGTGCACTGGCGGACTGGTTCCCCGGCCATGCCACCCATCTGGACTCGGCCCTGGCGCACTGGATGAGCAAGCAACGCTTTGGCGGCAAGCCGGTGGTGATCCGCCGCGACCTCCAGACTTCGGTGCCGGACTGAGACGACAGTGCCCGCGCCAGGCCTCTGCTAGTCTTGCAGCCAGCAAGAACAAAACCCAAAGAGACAAGCCCGATGACCGAAGCGCCTTTTTTGCTGCCTGGCCTTACCGTGCTGGAGCGCGGCTGGCTGTCCGCCAACAACATCGTCTTTGCCTCAGCCGCTGATGATGCCGAGGGCGCCGCCGTGGTGGATACAGGCTATGTCACCCACTCCGAGCAAACGCTGGCCCTGATTGCCCAGACGCTGCAGGGCCAGCCGCTGGCACGCATTCTCAACACCCACCTTCACAGCGACCACTGCGGCGGCAACGCGGCCCTGCAGGCCGCTTACCCACAGCTGCAGACCTGGATTGCGCCGGGTCAGGCCGACGATGTGCGCAGTTGGAATGAAGCCGCCCTCAGCTACCTGCCCACGGGCCAGGAATGCCCGCGCTTTGCCGTCACCGGTGTGCTGCAGCCCGGCACCAGCGTGCGCCTGTCAGGGCGCAACTGGCAGATTCATGCGGCGCCCGGGCATGACCCGCACTCGGTGATTCTGTTCGAGCCCGACAGCCGCACGCTGATCTCTGCCGATGCGTTATGGGAAAACGGCTTTGGCGTGGTCTTCCCCGAGATCGAAGGCCTGCAGGCCTTTGACGAGGTGGCCGCCACGCTGGACTGCATAGAGCAGCTCAAGCCACTGACCATCATTCCCGGTCATGGCAGCGTATTCAGCGATGTGGATGCGGCGCTGACCATTGCGCGCAAGCGGCTGGACGGCTTTGTGCAGTCTCCGCTGCGCCACGCCAGCTATGCGGCCAAGGTCTTGCTCAAGTACAAGCTGCTGGAGTGGCAGCAGATCAGCCTGCAGGATCTGGGCCTGTGGCTGCAGAAAACGCCTTATTTCGGCGTGCTGCACCAGCGCTATTTTGGCGACCAGACCCCGGCGCAATGGCAGCAGTCGCTGGTGGATTCACTCGTGGCCAGCAAGGCCGCCAGCCTGCAGCCCCGAGAGGGACAAAGCGCTTTGCTGCTCAACCTCTGACTGCACCAGCAAGCAAGTCCTGATCAACTGTTGGCGCTCAGCTCTTCATGGAAAGCAGCCTCGCCCTGCTTCCAGTACGCGGCAATACGCATGCGCTTGGGGTTGGCTCCGGGCTTGGCCAGAATGCGCTTGCGCAGATCGGCCATGACCCGGCTTTCACCGGCGGCCCAGACAAAGCCATCCCCCTCGGGCAGTTGCAGCGCATCGGCAGCATCGGCCAGCGAAGTCACCCACTGCAGATCCAGCGTGGCAGCACTGTTCCATACACGTTGATCGGCCGGCCGGGCCTGTGCCCGCACGATGGCACGGCTGCCAGCGGGCAGCTCGGCCAGGCGGCGCTCGATGGCGGGCATGGCCGACTCGTCACCCAGCAGCACATGCCAGTCCAGATCCACCGGAATCACCAGGCTGCCGCGCGGTCCGGCCAGACCCAGCCACTGCCCCAGGGGTGCGCTGCGCGCCCATTCCACCGCCGGGCCTGAACCGTGCTCGGCAAATTCAAGCTGCAAGGTATTGCGGGTCGCGTCGTAGTTGAGCGGCGTGTAGTCGCGCATGGTGGGGCGCTCGCCTTCGATATGCGGACGGCCATCAACCATCTGCGGCAGATTGGGCTTGTCCAGCCCGGACTGCGGCAGTATGAGTTTGGTGTGATCGTCAAAGCCGGCGCTGACAAAGCCTGCCAGCTCGGGGCCACCGACGGTCAAACGGATAAATCCAGGGCTGATCTGTTCGCGTGCCAGCAATTGCACATGGCGGGAGCGAAATTCGTGACGTACACGTTGCATGATGGCTGCTGTCTCGGTGTTGGACATATTCTTCAATAAGTTGATAAAGTCCACCAAATATCCATCAATAAGTTGACTTAGTCAACAAATAATCTGTCCCACCATGAGTTCATCCATCTCCGCCGACGTGTTCGAGCTGCTGCACGACCTGCTGCATCTGTTCCGCGCACGCCTGCTTCAGTCGCTGGAACACATCCAGCCGGGGTTGACCTTCAACGAGTTCCGTGTGCTGATGCATGCGGGCCGCCATCCTGGCATCACGCAAAAGGAACTGGTCGAGCACAGCCATACCGACAAGGCCCAGATGGCGCGCATGCTGGCCCAGCTGCAGGACAGAGGCTGGCTGGAGCGCTCGGCCAGCGAGGCCGACAAGCGTGTGCGCTGCCTGCAGCTCAGCGCCCAGGGACAGCAGTTGTTCGACAACCTGCGCGTCCGGCGCGAGCAGATTGCACAGGAGCTGCTGCAGGACTTTCCCGCCGCCGAGCAAGCGCAGCTGCGCGCACTGCTGCAGCAGGCCCTGAACAACGCCAGGGCCCTGGGTTGAAGCAGACGCTCATGAATCAATATCTTGCTGCGTGCTTAAATAAATGGTTTCAGCTAAAAAAGCCCTTGAAACCATTGATGAGCAAGCGCCAGCAGCTCTTATCAATGCAGACTGAAGCACCGACTCGACCGTATGCGCATGTCGTGCGGCGGCAACAAATTCAATGCTCTGCCGTAAATTTCTGCAAAGAATTATTAAGAATCATTATCATTTGCGGCAATCGCACTTCTGAGTGCGTCTAGCCAGCCAGGACTTTGACCGATCCGTCATCAGACGCTTTCGGCTGCACGCCAGTGCAGACAGCCCGCTCATGCCAGCCACCTGTCTTCACCCTTTGTCCTGTCAACATGGCTCACTCCAACATCTATATCCAAAGCCGCAAGCATTCCGCTGCCCGCCTGCCCTCTTCCGCCGGTCTCGTCGCCTGCGCCGCCCTGGCCACGCTGAGCCTGTCCGCCCAGGCCCAGACCGAAACCACGCTCAAGGAAGTCAAGGTCGAAGAAGCGGCCGAGTCGGCCTACACGCCCGGCCAGCTGTCCTCGCCCAAGTTCACCCAGCCGCTGGCCAACACCACGCAGACCGTCAACGTCATCAAGGAGCAGTTGCTGCAGGAGCAGGGCGCCACCACGCTGACCGAGGCGCTGCGCAATGTGCCCGGCGCCGGCACCTTCTACGCGGGCGAGAACGGCAACACCAGCACGGGTGACGCCGTCTATATGCGCGGCTTCGACAGCTCCAGCAGCATCTATGTGGATGGCGTGCGCGACATCGGTTCGATCTCTCGCGACATGTTCAACATCGACCAGGTCGAAGTCACCAAGGGCCCGGCCGGCACGGACTACGGCCGCAGCGCTCCCACCGGTGCTATCAATCTGGTGAGCAAGCAGGCCAACCTGAACAACAGCTTCGGCGGCTCGCTGGGCCTGGGTTCGGCCAGCTACAAGCGCGCCAGCATCGACCTCAATCGCGTCATCAATGCCGAGACCGGCACGGCCGTGCGCCTGAACGCCATGGCGCAGGACGCCAATGTGGCGGGCCGTAACGGCATCGAGAACGACCGCTGGGGCATTGCGCCCTCATTCGCCTTCGGCCTGAACTCACCCACCCGCGTGTTCGTGAACCTGCTGCACATCAAGCAGAGCAATGTGCCCGACGGCGGCGTGCTGACCATGGGCCTGCCCGGCTACACCTCGCCGGACCCCGCCAAGCGCGGCTACCTGAGCGGCGCGGCGCGCGTCAACAGCAAGAACTTCTACGGCACGGCCTCCGATCACGATGATGTGACGGCCACCATGGCCACGCTGAAGGTGGAGCATGATTTCTCCTCCACCACCAAGCTACGCAACACCACGCGCTGGGGCGAAACCAAGCAGGACTATCTGCTGACCGCCTTCATGGCCGGCACCAACCAGCTGGTCACGCCCAGCGCCAGCGATCCGTCCACCTGGACCATGTCGCGCAACATCAACACCAAGGATCAGGTCAACCGCATCCTGACCAACCAGACCAATCTGACAACCAGCCTTGCCACCGGCAGCGTGCAACATGATCTGAGCCTGGGCCTGGAGCTGACGCGCGAGGAACAGACCAACTACGGCCTGGCCACCAAGGGTATGGTGCCCGCGGTCAATGTCTATCACCCGGACTCCAGCGTCTATCTGCCCGACTATCAGCGCAACGGCGCCGACAGCAAGGGCAAGACCGATACCGTGGCGCTGTATGCCTTCGACACACTGAAGCTCAACGACCAGTGGCAGGCCAATCTGGGCCTGCGCCTGGACCGCTACAAGACTTCCTATAACGCCATGGCGGCCTGCACGGCCACCTCGACCACCCAGCCTTGCGGCAGCAACCCCGTGGGTACCGTGGTGCGCACCACCTCGGACGGCCTGAGCAAATCCGGCACCTTGCTGAGCTGGAAGGCCGGCCTGCTCTACAAGCCCGCGCCCAACGGCAGCGTGTACCTGAACTACGCGCTCTCGCAGCAGCCGCCAGGCGGCAGCAACTTTGCACTGTCGGCCGCCGTGAACAACGCCGCCAACCCCAATATGGACCCGCAAAAGGCCAAGACGCTGGAGCTGGGCAGCAAATGGGAGCTGATGGACAAGAACCTGATGCTCAGCGGCGCACTGTTCCGCACCGAGGTGACCAATGAAATCGTCACCAACTCCGACGGCACCGTGGGCCAGACCGGCAAGAAGATCGTGCAGGGCCTGGAGCTGGGCGTGATCGGCCAGATCAACAAGGCTTGGGGCGTGAGCGCGGGCTACACCGTGCAGAACACCAAGGTCGACACCGGCGCCCTGGTGGCAGCCGACGCCAGCAACGGCCTGACCTATACGCCCAAGAATGCCTTCAGCGTATGGAGCACCTACCAGTTGCCCTTCGGCCTGACGGTCGGCGGCGGCGCGCGCTATGCGGGCGGCCTCAAGCGCGGCACCGACGGCGCCGTAGGCACGCCCAACCACACGGATTCCTACTGGGTGTTCGACGCCATGGCCAGCTACCGCGTGAACAAGAATCTGGACATCCAACTCAATGTCTTCAATCTGTTCGACAAGGACTATGTGGCAGCCATCAACAAGAGCGGCTACCGCTACTTCCCCGGTATTGCACGCTCGGCCCGTCTGACAGCGAATTTCAGGTTTTAAGAGGAAACACCCCCTGCGCGACTGCGTCGCTTCCCCCTCTCTTTCAGGAGGGGGACGACATCTTCGCTGCGGGGCGGCCCTTGCTTGATGTCTCTGGCTTGGGCCATGCCAGCTCAAAGGCTGCACCCTCTTTTTACGCTTTCGGCCCCGCAACTGCGGGGCTTTCCCGTCCGAGGAAATTCAAAAAATGATGCTGCACATTCCCAATGTTCTGAGCCGCGAGCAGGTCGCCAGCATGCGTGCCGCCATTGATGCCGCCGACTGGGTCGACGGCCGCGCCACCGTGGGCAGCCAGGGCGCCCAGGTCAAGCGCAACCGACAGCTGCCCGAGCACTCGCCCGTGGCACAGGAGCAGGGCCGCATCATCCTGCAGGCGCTGGCGACCAATCCGCTGTTCTTCAGCGCCGCCCTGCCCGCGCGCACCATGCCGCCGCTGTTCAACCGCTACAGCGACAGCGAAACCTATGGCCTGCATGTGGATGGCGCGGCACGCCGCGTTGCGGGGTCCGAGCAGTGGCTGCGTACCGATGTGTCCTGCACGCTGTTTCTCTGCGAACCCGAGGACTATGAGGGCGGCGAGCTGGTGGTGGTGGACAGCTATGGCACGCACGAGGTCAAGCTGCCTGCGGGCGACCTCATTCTCTACCCATCCACCAGCCTGCACCGGGTCGAGCCCGTGACGCGCGGCGAGCGTGTCTGCTCCTTCTTCTGGGCGCAGAGCATGATCCGCGACGACGCCAAGCGGGCTTTGCTGTTCGAGATGGATCAGGCCATCAGCAGCCTGCGCGGCAAATGGGGCGAGACCGAGGAAACCGTGAGCCTGACCGGCCACTATCACAACCTGCTGCGCATGTGGGCCGAGACCTGAGGCTGGCCGGGAGGCTCAAGGCCTGTGTTTTTCCGCGCAGCCGACCAGATGGTTGTGCATGCTGGTCATGCATTGATACATATCGCGTGATCCGCCCGTGGCGGACTTGCAGTCGCTGACCGTGGCCTGGGAGCGCAGCTTCACAAAATGGCCTGTCGTGCTGTCGTACTGCGCCTGGGTGATATAGCCGCCCTTGAGGTTTTTCCGGCCGTTGTCCAGCATGGTCTCGATCTGGCTGCGAATGTTGTCCACCGCCAGCGCGCAATTCAGCGCCACTTCCTTGCCGTCGACCTTTCTCAGGCCCTGGGCCAGACTATCGGCCATTTCCTGAGCGCCCTTGGGCAGCTTTTTGCTGCCGTCGGAATGGCGTTGCTCACCAAAGCGCCCCGCGCCTGCGCCCGAGCTGCTATTGGGCGAGACCTTGACCCGTGATGCATCCGCCTGCTGCGGCGGCAGTTGCGAGCCGTAATGCGTCTGCCCCTGTGCATCCACCCATTTGTAGACGGGCTGCGCCACCAGGACACCGGCCCAGGCCAGTCCCAGCGTGGCGATGAGCACGCGGCCTCTTGCTGCTGACATTGCGGCTTTCTCCCTGAGCGAGGAGCGGTCTGCAGCATGCAGACTCGCAATTTGTAAACAAGTGTAAATGATCCAATCATATAAAAAAAGAAGCTGCCTGCGCCCTTTCTTCATGGGTTTCAGGCATCAAATATGCTGAAAGCCATGATTCATTTGCGTAAGCAGCTTCTGATTCGGGAGCAAACAGCGCTCTCAAGCGCTCAACGTCAGAACTTCATGTTCGCCGTGATCCAGAAGGTACGGCCAGCCTGCGTCACACCCGACACCGAAGATCCGCCCTGGAAGTAGCTGTTCACCCAAGTCGGCGTACCGTTCACATTGACCTGGCTGTAGTTGCGGAAGTCCTTGTCGAACAGGTTGAAGATGCTGGCGTTGATGCTCAGACTCTTGTTGACCTGATAGCTGCCGCCCAGGTGGAACAGCGCATAACCCTTGATATCGCCCACAGCGTCATAGACGGCCTTGTTGGCGGCGCTCAGCCTGTCGTAGGAGCCGCTGAAACGCGGGCTCTTGCCACGATACTCGCCGCGCGCCCACAGGCGCCACTGGCTGCTCGGCGTCCAGTCCAGCTGCACATTGGCGATGTGCTTGGCGGTATTGGCCAGCTGACCGTTCTTGACGCCTTTTTCGATCACCTCGCTGTGGGTCCAGGTGTAGCCGGCCTTCACCGCCCAATCCTTGGCCAGTTGTGCACGGCTGCTCAGCTCCAGACCCCAGGTCTTGGCCTTGTCCACGTTGATGGAGTAATCGGCCGTGGGGTTGAACGCACAACTGGAGATGGCCGAAGTCAGGCAGGAGCCGCCCGAGGCAATCTTGTCCTTGATGTCGTTGTGGAAGAAGGTGGCCGAGCTGGTCCAGCCCGCCTTGTTGTCGAACAGGGCCGACAGCTCCACATTGGTGCTGGTCTCGGGCTTGAGGTTGGGGTTGCCGATGCTGATGGTTTGCCCCTGGCCGGTGACGCCGCTGACGCCGTCGATCAGCTGGTTCAGGCGCGGCGCCTTGAAGCCCTGGCTCACACCGCCCTTGAAGGTCCAGTTTGTTGTCGCATCCCAGACCATATAGGCACGCGGGCTGAATTGGCCGCCAAAGGCGTCATGGTGGTCGTAGCGGCCACCCAGCGTGGCCGTCAGGCCCTGGGCCAGACGCCATTCGTCTTCGGCAAACAGCGACCACATGGTCTGCTTGTGGCTTTGCGGCAGCATGCCGTCCTTGAGCTTGGCATCCCAGAGCTGGCCGCCCACGGTCACCATATGCGCGTCGCCCACGGGGGCGACCAGCTTGCTGTCCAGCACCAGATTGGTGGTCTTGAGCTCGCGGTCGGTGCCGGCACGCGGGTCGCCCTTGGGCACCGAAGCGCCGGGAATGGTGCGGCCGATGGTTTCGGTCTCGGTATGCATCAGGCTGCTTTCCAGCGTACCGAAGCCCAGGCGGCTGGTGTGACCGATGCTGACCTGATCGCGGTTGAAGCGCAGGGCGTCGCGGTAGCCGGGGAACTTGCTGGGGTCGCTAATGGCCGCATCGCGGCTGCCCAGACGGCCATCCTCGTTGTTGTACCAGGTGCGGCCCTGGTCCACGTCCAGCCAGAGGTCGTGATAACGGTTGGGGGTCAGCGTCAGACGCGCGCCCAGGCTATGCTGGCGGCTTTGTGCAGGCGCGGGGTTGCGCGCCTGTGCAGGCTGTGCGGCGCCCGGAGCCAGCACCCAGTCCGAAGCGTCGCGGCTGAAAGTGCTGCCGCGCACGGCCAGGCCCAGCAGATCCTGCTTGATGGGGCCGTTGATATAGAAGCTGCCCTTGTACTGATTGCCCCACTCGCTGTCCTGCGGCAGGCCCATGCCCACGCTGACTTCACCGCCCCATTCCTTGCCGACCTTGCGCGTGATGATATTGATCACACCACCCATGGCATCCGAGCCGTAGAGGGTGGACATGGGGCCGCGAATCACCTCGATGCGCTCGATGGCCGAGATCGGCGGCATGAAACTGGTCAGTGCCGCGCCGAAGCCGTTGGGTGTGACGTCGCCGGCCACGTTCTGGCGGCGGCCGTCGATCAGGATCAGCGTGTAGTCGCTGGGCATGCCGCGGATGCTGATGTCGAGGCCGCCGGTCTTGCCCGTGCCGCCCATCACATCGATGCCTTCCACGCCCTGCAGGGCTTCGGCCAGATCGCGGAAATTCCGGGTTTCCAGCTCCTTGCGCGTGACGACGGAGATCGATGCGGGCGCGTCCTTGAGCTCCTGCTCGAATCCACTGGCGGAAACCACCACCTCTTCCATGGTGGACTCCTTGGCCTGGGCCAGAGCGCTGGTGCTGGCACAGAGCGCTGCCGCGGCCAGTGCCAGCAGATGGGGTTGGCCCAAGGGGGCAAGCCAATGGGTGCGACGTGTCGCTGCGTTGGACATGATGACTCCTGACCCCAATGGCTGGGGTCACTTTCAAAAAGGTGAGAGAGAGGTGCGTCGGCCCGTGGGGCCTGCGTATGCGCGGCGGCTGGTGCGCCAGCCTGGGGAGACAAAGCCGTAGATATGTTTGGATGTATGGGCTTTGACGGTTGCAATTATGTATTTATGTAAATACAAACCAATCTCATTCGCCTTTTGTTTGTAGGATATTCACCTACTTTCTGCTTTGAGTGCTATAGGCGTGCACGCGATAAGCAAGGCCATCCAAGACTTGCACCAACTTCTGCAATGGCCATCCAGGCACCGTAAGCTTTACCGCAGAAGCTTCACAGCACCTTGCCCAGCAGCTCCCTGATATTTCGAACCCCCAGATGCTGAAAAGCGCGATAGCGGTATGTCAGCGCCGTCGTCAGAGCCACTCCCATTTCATCTGCGACCTCTTGAGTGGTGTGACCGGCGGCAATCAGCGAAACCATCTGCCGCTCACGCCCGGACAGGGTTCTGAGCCAAGGAATACCGCCGGTAGCGCTGGCCGTAGACGCCGTCAACTGGCTGTGGCGATGCACGCAGTTGGCAATCACCAGTGCCACACTGCTCAACCACTCAAAGTCAGCAGCGCCGAACAAAGCGAAAGCGTGGTGCCTGTAGAAGCTGATCGCAACGCGATAGCCGTCGGGCATGAGCGCCAGCACGGACAGGCGCTCGCGTATGCCCACCTCTTCATAGCAAATGCGCCGGTAATGCGCATCTACGACCTCTTCAGCCGTCTGTTGATGCACCCAGAGCTGCGTTTTTTCAGCGGGGCGCTTGCGCTTGAGCCAGCGCATATTGGAGTCCTGCTTATCAAAGCCTTGGCCCATGTATTGCACCGCTGTCAGTGAAGCCGCTTCGCCCACACTGCTGGCACTGGAAACGCTCTTGACGCGCCCATTGTTCTGCAGCGCGAATATTGTGCAGTGGCTGGATGGCAAGGACTGCGCGGCAGCGGCAAGCAGGCTTTGTGCAAAGGTGTCGGAGCCTATGGCTGCTACCAGCTGCACCGCCATGCGACCTGCCTCACTGATGGGTTCAGAGGAGAGCTTTACAGGTCGCATAGGGATTTTTCGTCATCATTTCTTAGGACATTTTAGAGACTCGACCAAAGAAGAATCACGCATCTTCTTAGTGATCGAGACACTTATGTCCCTGGAGAAAATTGGTCCATTTGAATACAGGCGCTTCATCCCAACCATGCCCGAGCTGACGCCCGAAGGCGTGGACCGCCGCCAGTATCAGGTATTGATTGTCGGAGGTGGCCCCGTGGGACTGCTTACGGCTTTGGGACTCGCACGCTGGGGCGTTGCCAGTGTGGTGATCGAGGCCGACGATTCCGTCTGTGAAGGCAGTCGTGCTGCCTGTATTTCGCGCCGCAGTCTGGAAATTCTGGACAGACATGGCGTGGCACAGGCCCTGCTGAAAAAGGGGCTGCCCTGGACCCGTGGGCGCAGCTACTGGGGCGATCAGCAGGTCTTCGTGTTCGATATGCCATCGAGTTCCGACGACAAATTCCCCCCCATGATCAATCTCGAGCAGTATTACATTGAGCAGTTTCTGCTCGACGAGATTGAGCGGACCAATGCCGAGAGTCCCGGGCTGATAGAAATCCGCTGGGCCAGCCGGATGAGTTCATTCCGACAGGACGAGCAAGGAGTTCATGCCCAGATCGAGAACGCTTTAGGCAGCTATGCACTCTGCGCGCAGTGGCTTGTGGCCTGCGATGGAGGCCAGAGCACAGTGCGCAATCAACTGGGCCTGGAGCTCAAGGGCGTAGGCTACCAGGGCCGCTATGCCATCGTGGACATCGAACTGGAAAGCGAATACCCCACAGAGCGCCGCGCCTGGTTTGACCCGCCCTGGGCCAAAGGCAGCACGATTCTGATGCACAGGCAACCGGACAATATCTGGCGCATCGATTTCCAGTTGGCAGCACACCAGGATGCAGAAACCGTGCTTCAACCCGAGAGCGTGCGCCGCTTTGTGCAGACGCATCTGGACGCGATTGGCGAAGGACATCTGCCATGGACTCCCGTATGGACATCCATCTATCGTGCGGGAGCTATGACTCTGGACTCCTACCGTCATGGCCGCATTCTGTTCGCGGGCAACAGCGCCCATGCCATGCCTATCTTCGGCGTGCGCGGTCTCAACTCGGGCTTCGATGATGCGGACAATCTGATCTGGAAACTGGCCTGTGTGCTCCAGGGACATGCAGGTGAGGCATTGCTCGACAGCTACAGCGCCGAGCGCATAGAAGCCTTCCACATCAACGCAGCCAGTGCCATGCGCAGCACCGAATTCATGTCGCCGCCGCACCGTGGCTTCGACTTGATGCGCGAGGCAGCACTATCACTGGCAGGCCACCATCCAGGCATCGCGCGCCTGGTCAACCCACGCCAGACCACCGCTGTCACCTACCGACAATCCAGCCTGTCCACCCACGGCACGAACGAAACGATAGAGATCGGCGCGCCGCTGACGGACTCAAAGCTCCGCGACGGAAACCACCTGAGTGACCGACTCAACGCCACAGGCTTCAGCTTGATGGTTCTTGGCGATGAACAGCAAAGCAAGACGCAGTGGCCAAAGAGCCCGCTCTGTCACTCGCTACAGATTCCACTCGCCGATCTGGGGGCGAATTTCACCCGCACTGGCACTTATCTGCTGCGCCCCGATGGACATGTTTGCGCGCACTGGTCAAGACCCAGCCCCCACGAAATCGCAAACGCGCTTGCCAAGGCCACCTGCAGCGCCGAACTCCATCCACAAGGAAAACACCATGAGCTATGAAGCGCATACGCAGGACAGGCTGTACGAGCGCCTCAGCAACGCCATTGCTGAGGCAGGCCGTGAAAAGGAAGCCTTGTTTTTCGCCCGTCTGGCATTGCTGCTGTTCGAGCGCATCAACGACGAGCAAGCCTGCTTGCAGGCCATCCATGCAGCTCTGGACGAGCTGCCTGAGCCATCGCTATCTGCCGTGCATTGAATAACCACAAGGAGACCAACCATGAAACGTCGCTCACTGATCAGCGCCGCCTGCGCTCTGGGAGTTCTGGCCACGCCTCTCGCCTGGGGGCAGGAAGAGTATCCAAAGCAGTACATACGCTGGGTCGTCCCATACCCTGCCGGGGGAGGCACGGACAATCTTGCACGCGCTGTTGCGGAGAGCATGCGCAATGGGCTGCAACAGCAGTTGCTGATAGACAACCGACCCGGAGCATCCACCAATATCGGGGCCGAAATGGTGGCGCGTGCCAAGCCGGACGGCTACACCGTGATGTCCGCAGACAATGCCGTACTGGCGTTCAACGAGCATTTATTCAAAAGCCTGCGCTATTCGCCCGAGAAGGACTTCAGCTATATCGGCGCCATTGGCCGCTTCCCGCTGGCACTGGTAGTCACACCCAATTTCCCAGCCAAGAACTTCGCCGAGTTCATGGCCTACGTCAAAGCCAACCCTGATACGGTCAGCTACGCCTCTGCTGGCAACGGTTCCCCTCACCATCTGGCGATGGAGCTGTTCAAGAATCGCACAGGGCTCAAGCTCACGCATATTCCATACAAAGGAGCCGCGCCGGCCATGCAGGACATCATGGCGGGGCAGGTCGGAGCGATGTTCCTGGATCTCGCCTCGGGCTTGCCCATAGTGCAGACGGGCAAAGTCAGGGCTCTTGCAATCGCCTCTCCCAAGCGCTCCAGCGTCATGCCTCAATTGCCCACTCTGGACGAACTGGGCGTCAAAGATGCCGAAGTCTTCGCATTCCAAGGCATGCTGGGCCCTGCTGGCATACCGGAGCCCATCGTTACGCGCCTGAATGCAGAGCTGCGCAAAACCATGGCAGACCCGAAAGTTCTCAAAAAATTCACCGACTTCGGTTTCGAACCTCTGCTGCTCAGTCCCCAGGAATTCAAGAAGCTTGCGCGCTCTGAATCCGCGCGATGGGGACAAGTAATCCGTGACAGCCATATCGCACTGGATTGAAGCCATGACGACTGCAGCACGCCCTATTACCGGTCTGCACCACTTTGCCTGGCGTTGCCGCAACGCCGAGCAAACGCGGGTGTTCTACGAAGATTTGCTGGGCCTTCCCCTGGTCCATGTGATCAAAAAAGACCATGTGCCCAGCACCGGCGAATACTGCCCCTATGTGCACATCTTCTTCCAGTTGCGCGACGGATCGCACATTGCCTTCTTCGACCTGGGCGACGGCGAGATTGCTCTGCCGTCGCCCAACACCCCCGAATGGGTCAATCACATTGCCTGGCGTCTGGGCTCCCGCGAGGATTTGCTGCAGATGCGGCAGCGCCTGCAAGAGCATGGTGTGGAGGTGGTCGGTATCACCGATCACGATGGCTACATCCATTCAATCTACTTTTTCGACCCGAATGGTCTGCGGCTGGAACTGACCGTGGAACTGGCCAGCGCTCAGACGCTGCAGAACTTCGCAGCTACGGCTCATGCCCAATTAAGTGCCTGGAATCACGAACAGGCTCAACGCCCCGCAACTGGGATGCTTTCATGAACCACACCATCGAACTGCGGCTGGCGACGCGCCGCAACGGCCGCCGCGACGGCGAGCTAATGCTGGTCAGCCCGGACGCCAAACGCTGGCTGAGCGCCGTGCCCGTCGCCCCCACGCTGCAGTATCTGCTCGACCACTGGGATACGCTCGCAGTGGCGCTCGACGCACGATACCGTGAACTGTGCTCCCAACATTGGTCGGGCGCCGAAGACTTCGACATCCATCAATGCATGGCACCGCTACCACGGGCTTACCAGTGGGCCGATGCATCGGTCTATCGCAACCATGCGAGGTTGATTTACCAATGGCGCAAAGAGCCTATCCCCCCCGGATATGAAGAGGTGCCACTGGTCTACCAGGGTGGCTCCGATGTGATGCTGGGCCCCACTCAGGACATAGAGGCTGTTGACGAAGCGCATGACATCGATCTGGAGGCCGAGATTGCCGTCATCGTGAAAGACTTGCCCATCGGTACCAGCGCAGAGCAGGCACAGCAAGGGATCGCCCTGGTCTGCCTACTCAATGATGTGTCGCTTCGCGGCTTGATTCCCAAGGAACTGGCCAAAGGTTTTGGCTTCTATCAAAGCAAGCCCGCTACCAGCTTTGCGCCGATTGTGGTGACTCCAGGTGCCCTAGGCTCAGCCTGGAAGGACTGCATGCTGGACGCCAGCGTGCGCATAGACATCAATAGTCAGCGCTTTGGTGAACCCCGGGCGAATGCCGAAGTGGTATTCGATTTTGCGCAGATTCTTGTTCACCTAACACGCACACGCACCCTGAGCGCAGGTTCCATTGTGGGAGCCGGCACCATCAGCAATGAGGCCGAATCCGCAGGCAGCGCCTGCATCACCGAGGCGCGCGTACGTCAGCTTCTCAAGGGAGCCACAGAAGATCAGTTGCATCCCTATCTGAAGCATGGCGACCGAGTGCGTATTGAAGCTTTGAACGATGACGGACAAACACTTTTCGGTGCCATCGATCAGCAGGTGAGACTGGTTTGAGCCAGCTCACCGTCCTGAGGCTTATGGCAAGTCCTTCATGGTCTCGGGATCGCTGGCCGGACGCGGGCCTATGGTGCCCAGGCGGCTCTTGAGCGACTGCGGCTGGCCGGTGATCAGCGCCGCATAGCTGGTGGTGTTGGCCAGCACCTTCTTCACATAGTCGCGGGTTTCGCTGAAGGGTACGTTTTCGGCCCAGATGGCAGCGTCCAGCGAAGGCCCGTTGCGCCAGTTGCGCGGACGGCCCGGGCCGGCGTTGTAACCGGCAGCGGCCAACGCCATCGAGCCCTCGAAATCATCCAGCGCCAGCTTCAGATACGAGGTGCCGATGGTGATATTGGTGTCGCGGTCGTTGAGCATGCCGGGCGTGAAGTCCGTCATGCCGATCTTGCGCGCCGTCCAGCGCGCCGTGGCAGGCATGACCTGCATCAGGCCCGAGGCGCCCACACCGGAGCGGGCATCCATGATGAAACGGCTTTCCTGGCGGATCAGGCCATAGACATAGGCCGGATCCAGCCCGATGTTGCGCGACTTGCTCAGCACCGTGTCGTGGTAGGGCATGGGGAAGCGCTGGTTCCAGTCGGCAAAGGTCTTGGTTCGCTCGCTGGTGTTGATGCAGCGGTCCCAGACCTGGCGCTCGCAAGCCAGGTCGGCGGCCGCATACAGCTCGCGATCCTGCAAGCCGCCGGGCTGGTGCAGATTGGTCGAATAGTTCCACTCGCGCACGCCTTCGCTGCGCAGGCCCATGCTGATGGCATAGAGGCCACGCTGCAGGCCAGGGTTGGCGCGTGCCGCCGCTTTTTCCTGGGCCGTCAAAGGCGCAGGTGCGGGCGGTGCGGCGACGCGCTGGCCGATTTCCTCCAGCGCCAGTTGCTCATAGAAGCTGCCCGTACCGGCCGTGTCTTCCAGCAGTTGACGGGCTTCGGCCTTCTCCTCGGCGCTCGGGCGTCCTGCCAGCATGGCCTTGGCCTTCCAGTAAGCCCAGGTGGCGTCAGTGCGCTCGGGGCCCATGGCATCGACGGCACGGCGTACGGACTTCCAGTCGCCGGCACGCAGCGCAGCGCGGGTCTTCCAGCCCAGCAGGTCGTCGCTCAGGTCTTCGTTGCGACGAACCTTGTTGAAATAGGTGTGGGCATCGGGCGAGAGCCTGAAGGCGGCCTGCTTGCCGGCCACGCCCCAGGCCCAGTTGCGTTCCTCGCCACTGAGCTGGGCACCCCAACCGCTGTCGATCTGCGAGGCCGCTGCATCGGGGTCGCTGGCCGCCATGCGGATCAGGGCCAGCAGCGCCAGCTCCTTGCGCTCGCGGCCACGCGCCTTGCTCTGGCCAGCCAGATATTTGGCGGGCGAGGCAAACACTTGCGCCACCTGATCGGCTGCTTCGGGAGCGACGATGGC
Organism: Comamonas sp.; assembly: GCA_031277805.1. Classification (GTDB taxonomy): domain Bacteria; phylum Pseudomonadota; class Gammaproteobacteria; order Burkholderiales; family Burkholderiaceae_C; genus Comamonas. Next base: position 767,239 of record JAITLR010000009.1, read on the forward strand.
CACCGCATCGCGGGTCGCCTTCTGGCGGTTGTTTTCCGCCGCCACGCGGGCTCGGCGCCAGACATCGGCGTCGGTGATCAGCTTGCTCGCATACATCTGACCGGCAGCCGTGGTGCAGCCGTCATCGGCGTCCTTCTGCCCCATCCACAGATCGCGCACCTGCTGACCCACATTGGGCGCGCCGCGCCCCTGCAAGGCGTCGGCCAACAGGGCGTAGCAGGTGACGGACTTGTCGTCGCGCATGCGAAACTTCGGGTAAACCTGGGCGAAAGTGCCCCAGTCACGCTGCTTGCCCAGCAGCAGCAGCCAGTCGTTGCGCAGACGGTCTTCCTGGTAGGTACCGGCATAGCGGGTCAGAAAGCCCTGGATCTCGTCGGGCGACGCGGTTTCCAGGCGGTTCTTGAGTTCCCAGTAAGCGGCCCAAGGTTCGAGGGGGTGACCGCTGGCCTGGGGCAGGAGCTGGGTCAGCGCTGTCTGGTTGCGTGCACGGAATGCTTTTTGCATGTCCAGCAACACGGCATCGCCCGAGTTTTGTGCCTGCGCAAACGGAGCAGCTACAGTCAGCAGGGAAGCCGCACAAAGCGGTGTCAAAATCTTCAGCCAGTGCATGGAGGAAATTATCCGATGGACAAAGCAGCGTTACGCCGCAAGTTGATTGAACTGCGCCTCAACCTTCCAGATCGCCTGCAACGCGCCGATGCGCTGCAACAGGTGATGCGCTTTTGGCTGATGGAACGGCCCGATACCGTGATTGGTGCCTATTGGCCCATCAAGGGAGAGTTCGATCCGCTGCCAGCCCTGCATCGCTGGAAGGAAGATGGCGAGCTACAGGGTACTCCACAACGACGCAGGATCGGGCTGCCGGTGATCGACAAACAGCGTAAGACACTGAGTTTTCACGCCTGGTACCCCGGTTGCCCCATGGAGGAGGACGCCTATGGCATTCCCAAGCCCAAGGATACCGAACTGCTGGTGCCCACTTTGCTGTTTGTCCCCTGTGTCGGCTATGCCGCCGGCGGCTACCGCCTGGGCTATGGCGGCGGCTTCTATGACCGCACGCTGGCAGAGCTGACACCCCGACCGTTTACCGTAGGTCTGGGCTACACCAATGGCTATGTCGATGACTTTCAGCCCGAGGCACATGATCTGCCGCTGGACGCCATCCTCAACGACAACGGCGTGGTCTGGCCCATCTGAACCCTTACATTGCTTTCCATGAGTCGCCCGAGCAAGAACATTCCCCAGCGCCGCTATCGCGCCCGCCCTCCCCTGACTGTCATGCAGCAGCCGTTGACGCACGCCGAGGTACAGCGCCTGCAGTCCCATATGCGCCGCCACGGCCCGCGCAGCCTGACGCCCAGCCAGCACGATGCGATCTGGGACTTCCTGTTCGATCTGCCCGAAAGCCATGCCTGGCTGGGCCATATGACGGACCAGATCCAGGCAGGCCAGCAGGCCCTGCGCCCCGCCACCAGGGCATGAAGCCTGAGCTGAGCAGGCCTTGCTGACGCAGTACCAGCGCCTGCCCGTGGGGCGCTGGCATTTTTTGAACCTGCTGGCGGTGGAGGTCGTGCCACCCGCGCTCTTTGTTGCGCTCTGGGCCTGGACGGGGCGCGAGCTGTTTCTGCTGCTTCTGGTCGCGGTGCTGGTCTGCCTCAATGTGCTGCGCGTGCTGCGGCAACGCCCACGCGCGCGCGCGCTGCTGGCCTCGATTTCGGGCAAGCTCAAGGCGGCTGATGATGCTTGATGCGCTCTGAAAAGCGCAGCTGCCAGCGCAGTCAAACAAAAGGGTTCAAGGTAAAAATACCTTGAACCCTTTTTCTATTCAGCGCAAGCAGCTATCAATTCCACGTCCTACGCGAGTCCGGAGCCGCTGTCTTTCAAGCACCCTGGCTGGCGCGCCAGTTCCGCCAGCCCGACGCCCGCAGCTCGCAGGCCGGGCAGCTGCCGCAGCCATAGCCCCAGTCATGCAGCACATCGCGCGTGCCCTGGTAGCAGGTATGGGTCTCGGTACGGATCAGTTCCACCAGCGCATCGCCCCCCAGATCATGGGCCAGCTGCCAGGTCTGGGCCTTGTCCAGCCACATCAGCGGCGTATCGATACGCATGCGGCGCTCCAGGCCCAGGTTCAGCGCCAGCTGCTGGGCCTTCATGGTGTCGTCGCGGCAATCGGGGTAGCCCGAGTAATCGGTCTCGCAGACGCCGGTGACGATCACGGTCAGCCCACGTCGATAGGCCAGCGCACCCGCCAGCGTCAGAAACAGCAGATTGCGGCCCGGCACAAAGGTGTTGGGCAGGCCGTCGGCCTGCATGGCAAAGGCCACATCGTCGGTCAGGGACGAGCCGCCGATCTGCTTGAGCACATCGAGCGAGAGCACATGGTCCTCGCCCAGGCGCGGCCCCCATTGCGGAAAACGCCGGGCCAACTGCTCGCGCACGCCGGCGCGGACCTCCATCTCCACGCTGTGGCGCTGGCCGTAGTCAAAGCCCAGCGTCTCCACGCGTTCGAACATGGACAAGGCCTGAGCCAGGCAGGTGGTCGAATCCTGGCCGCCGGAAAACAGCACCAGCGCACCCTTGTGATGGCCAGAACCGGCCACATGCATGGGCGTCTGCGTGGCCGCGTTTGCAGAAGAGATGGAAGTATTTGCCATAGGCCTGCGATTACATCATCTGTGCCGCAGCCCTGCTGTTGTCCCTGCATTCCTTGCGCGATACGCAGATACGCCTACATTGGGCAGCTGGCAGGCTTGCTAATCTGTGCAGCAAGTCAAGACAGCAAAGGTCCACCATGCTCAAGCTCTATATCGGCAACAAGAACTACTCGTCCTGGTCCATGCGCCCCTGGGTACTGATGCGCCAGAGTGGCATCAGCTTCGAGGAAGTCACGCTGCGCCTCGACAGCTTTGCCCCCAACTCCAGCTTCAAGCTGCAGACGCTGGCACTCGCACCTACTGGCAAGGTGCCGCTGCTGGTCGATGAGGGACTGGTCATCTGGGACAGCCTGGCCATCTGCGAATATCTGGCCGAGCGCTTCCCCGACAAGCATCTCTGGCCCCAGAACATTGCCCAGCGCGCCCGTGCGCGCAGCCTGGTGGCCCAGATGCACAGCGGCTTTGGGGCGCTGCGCAGCCACTGCCCCATGAATATCGAAGCCCAGTTGCAGGAAACCGGCGCCCGGCTCTGGGCCGAGCATGCCGACCTGCGCAGCGATGTCCAGCAGCTTGAGGAACTCTGGACTCCGCTGCTCACGGCCGCCAGCGGCCCCATGCTGTTTGGCCAGTTCAGCATTGCCGATGCATTCTTTGCACCGGTCTGCATGCGCCTCAACAGCTACGGTCTGCCAACCTCGACCGTCGTGCGCGACTATGTGCAGCGCGTCACGCAACTGCCTTCCACCCAGGAATGGATTCAGGCGGCGCTGGCTGAACAGGACTTTCTGCAGTTCGAGGAGCCCTATCGCCAGCAGCGCTGAAGGCTGAATCCCGCAATCGCGGTATCTGCAGGCCGACTCGCAGCCACTACCATTGCAGCATGAGCGAATTCAAGGTTTTCAAGGTCGGCGGTGCGGTGCGCGATCAGCTGCTGGGCCTGCCCGTCAACGACACGGACTGGGTGGTGGTCGGCGCCACGCCGGAGCAGATGACCGCACGCGGCTTTGTGCCCGTGGGACGGGACTTTCCAGTCTTTCTGCATCCCCAGACACATGAGGAATATGCGCTGGCGCGCACCGAGCGCAAGAACGGCATGGGCTACCGCGGCTTTGTGGTCCACACCGCCGCCGACGTGACGCTGGAAGAAGATCTGGCCCGGCGTGACCTCACTATCAATGCCATAGCTGGCCCCGCTGACTGGAAAACGCCCGGCGAGCTTTTTGACCCCTATCACGGCCAGCAGGATCTGCGAGCCAAGGTGCTGCGCCATGTCACCGACGCCTTTCGCGAAGACCCGGTGCGCATCTTGCGTCTGGCGCGCTTTGCCGCGCGCTTCACCGATTTTTCCGTCGCCCCCGAGACCATGGATCTCATGCGCGAAATGGTGGCCGCCGGCGAAGTCGATGCCCTGGTGCCCGAGCGCATCTGGCAGGAAATAAGCCGGGGATTGATGGAAGAGCAGCCCTCGCGCATGTTCAATATCCTGCGTGACTGCGGCGCACTGGCCCGGCTGCTGCCCGAGCTGGACAAGCTCTGGGGCGTGCCTCAGCGTGCCGAATACCACCCCGAAGTCGACACCGGCGTGCACGCCATGATGGTGCTGGATATGTCGGCCCGGCTGCAGACGCCGCTGGCCGTACGCTTTGCCTGCCTGTGCCATGACTTTGGCAAGGGCACAACGCCTGCCGATATCCTGCCCCGCCATATCGACCACGAACGGCGCAGCGTGAATCTGCTGCTGCAGGTCTGCGAGCGCTGGCGCGTTCCCAACGATTGCAAGGAACTGGCCGAAGTCGTGGCGCGCGAGCACGGCAATATCCACCGCAGCGGCGATCTGAAGCCTGCCGCCCTGCTGCGCCTGCTGGAACGCTGTGACGCCGTGCGCAAGCCCGAGCGCTTCGAGCAAGCCCTGCAGGCCTGCGAATGCGATGCGCGTGGACGCCTGGGCTTTGAGGAATCGGCCTATCCCCAGCGCCAGCGCCTGAGCGGCGCACTGCAAGCCGCCCTGGCCGTGGAAACAGGCCCCGTCGCCCAGGCAGCGGCGAAAAGCGGGCTCAAAGGCAAGGCGATTGGCGATGCGGTGGCCAAGGCCCGCGAGCAGGCAGTGGCGGGTTGGCTGGCCAACGTCCACAGCACATAAAACTGGCACAACCCACGCCAGAGACGCAGAGCAAGAGCCGCCTCGCGGCGGGGCCGCCCCGGCGAAGGCGTCGTCCCCCTTAGGGGAAGGCGCCGCAGGCGACTCAGGGGGTCACCGACTCCACCCAGCGCACAATCTCTCCCGCAGGCATGGCGCCTGAAATGCGCGCCAGCTCCTTGCCTTCCTTGAAGATCACCATGGTCGGAATGCTGCGGATGCCAAAAGGGGCCGAGACCTGTGGATAAGCCTCGGTATCGAGCTTGGTCAGTTGCGCCTGCCCGGCCAGTTGCTGGGCAGCCTGTGCAAAGGCCGGGGCCATCATGCGGCAGGGACCGCACCAGGGTGCCCAGAAATCCACCACCACAGGCAGCTGGCTGCGGCCCGCATGCTTGGCAAAGCTGTCCGCATCCAGCGCCACAGGCTCGCCCGTCATCAGCGGTTGATGACAGCTGCCGCAGTCCGGGCTGTTGCCCAGCTGATCCCTGGCAATGCGGTTGGTCGTGTGGCAGTGGGGGCAGACGTAATGAACGGATTCGGACATGGGCAACCTTTCTTGGGATACCAGCAGGGCACTCCAGCCCTCTTCTGGCTCATACCGGTACTTGCAGCCGATTCCCCGGGATTCAAGTCGTCACAGACGGCGGGCGTGCACTAGAGCTTTACAAAGCGCGCAATCAGCGCCGCCACCAGGCTCAGCACCACCGTGCTGGCGATGGGCAGAAAGAACTCGCGCCCGAAGAGCCGAAAGCGCAAGTCGCCAGGCAAACGGCCCAGGCCAATGCGCTGCAGCCAGGAATGCAGGCCATTGATGAGCAGCAGGGCCAGAAAAATGACGATCAACCAGCGAATCATGAGGCCGCAAGTATAGAGGCGCGCCGTCTCTGCGACCCGCGCGCCCATACGGGCAGGCAGCCATTCCGTTTATGCATGACATGCTTCCCAAAGATTGATTGACCTCAATTATCCCCTCTGCCCATGATGCCCAAGCCCTGCGCCATGCAGGGCCCGGGCCGCCAGCCTGCCTTCAAGTGCCCGTGAACAACCACGAGACATACCGTGCCCCAGACCTTCTCACGCAAACAGATTCTCCTGACCGCAGCGCTGCTAGGCGCCAGCCTGGCCCTGCCGGCTGCGGCCGACAGCTTCCCCAATCGCCCGCTCAAGCTGGTCGTGCCTTTCTCGCCCGGTGGCAACACCGATGTCGTGGCGCGCCTGGTCGGCCAGGGTCTGGCCGATGCTCTGGGCCAGCCGGTCGTGGTGGAGAACGTCCCCGGAGCCAACGGAGCCATCGGTGCCAGCCGCGTCGCGGCCGCCGCCAATGACGGCTACACCCTGCTGTTCGGCACGGCGGGCACGCAGGCCATCAATCCCAGCCTGTACCGCAATCTCAGCGAGAAAAGCCTGGACGACTTCGAGTACATCGCCCTGGTGACCTCGATTCCCAACGTGCTGGTGGTCAACGAGTCCAGGACGCCGGTCAAATCGGTGGCCGAACTGGTGAGCCATGCGCGCGAGCGCCGCACCGGCATGAGCTATGGCTCGCCGGGCATGGGCTCCACCGTGCATCTGTCGGGCGAGCTGCTCAAGAGCGCCGCCAAGCTGGACCTGATCCACGCCCCCTACAAGGGCAGCGCTCCGGCGCTCACCGACCTGATAGGCGGACAGATCGACTTCATCTTCGAGAAGATCACACCGGCGCTGCCCTTCATCCAGAGCGGCAAGCTCAAGGCGCTGGCCGTGACCTCGGCCGAGCGCCTGCCGATGCTGCCCCAGGTTCCAACCATGAAGGAAAGCGGCTTCCCGTCCTTTGTCACCGCCACCTGGAACGGCGTGCTGGCACCCAAGGGAACGCCGCGCGCCGTCGTCCAGCGCCTGGAAGCGGCCACACTCAAGGTGGCCAGCAGCCCCGAGTTCAAGGCCCGGGTCGCGGCCCTGGGCGGCGAGCCCCGCCTGCTCGGTTCGACCGCCTTCCGCGACTTCACACGCACCGAGTACAAGCACTGGGGCAGCATCATCCAGGCCGCGAAACTGGAAAAGCAGTAAGCGCGCCAGGCGCACAGACGCTATAGCCGGTGCGTACGGTCGCCCTGAACAAAGCCCAGCGGCGTCCAGGGCTCCACGCCCTTGGACAGGCCTATGACCTTGAACAGCTCGCCCATCTCGTGCTCCATCACCAGCTTGGAAGCCATGGAGCGTGCCTTGATGCCGACCGCATCCAGCCGGGGCGCAAGCCCGCAGTTGATGAGAAAGTGCGCCTGATTGGTATAGCCCAGCACGTCGAAGCCCGCATCCTGGGCCGCCACGGCCGTGCCCGTGAAATTGACGTGGGCCGTGATGTCCTTGAGGCCGACCAGCACCAGCGGATCGTTGTCCACCTGATGCTGATAGTGGCAGACCAGCGTGCCCATATGGCGCTGCTCGTGGTAGTACTCGCTTTCGCCAAAGCCGTAATCGATGAAAAAAGCAGCGCCCCGGGTCAGACGCTCGCCCAGGGTGTGGATAAACGCCTCGCCCTGGCGGTGAATTTCGGTCAGAAAATCATGCGGACCACTGATATCCACAGGCGGGCGCAGCTCGCTGAGGCGGTCTTCCCATGCAAATTCATCGCCATTCATTACCACGCCGCGCTCGGACCATTGGCCCTTGGTACGCTGCAGCAGCTGCACGGGCATGGCATCCAGCACCTCGTTGCCGATGATCACGCCTTCCATGGATTCGGGCAGCATGTCCACCCAGCGCACCAGAGACTCATACTTGGCCAGCGCCAGCTTCTGGCGCGCGCGCAACGTGCCCGAGAGATCGACGATGGTGTAGCTGCGCGGCAAAGCGCCCTGTGCGGCCAGCTCGTCCAGAATCTGCAGCGCCAACGCACCGGTTCCGGCACCGAACTCCCACAGGTCCTGGGTCTGCGTTTTTTGTAGCGCTTCCCGCAGCTGGGACGCCACCAACTGGCCAAAAATAGGCGAAATTTCAGGTGCCGTCACAAAGTCGCTACCCGACTCCGGCATGGCACCGAACTTGGCCGTCTCATTGGCGTAATAGCCCAGTCCCGGCGCATAGAGCGCCAGCTCCATGAATCGGTCGAAAGGCAGCCAGCCGCCCACGGCGGCAATTTCCTTGGCAATGCGCGATTGCAAGGCGCTCGTTAAACTTGAGGGTTCTGTCGTCACAACCCGCATTTTCCACGAATGTCCTCACCCACCCGACTACGCACAGTATTGGTGACCGGTTCTGCCCGTCGCCTGGGTCGTGACATGGCCCTGGCTCTCGCCCGCGCGGGATGGCAGGTGGCCGTGCATTACCGTGATTCGCAAGATGACGCTATGCAAACCGTAGCTGAATGCGCAGATATATCAGGCGACAGTGCGGCTTTTGATGCAGATTTCTTTGACGAGGAATCGGTACGCTCGCTGGTGCCGCGCGTGGTCGAACGCTTTGGCCACATCGATGCGGTGGTGAACAACGCCTCGCTGTTCGAGCATGACGATGCCCAGAGCTTCAGCTATGTGGCACTGGAAGCGCATCTGCGCAGCAACACGGGCGCGCCCATCCTGCTGGCCCAGGCGCTGCACGCCCATATTCAGCAGCGCGTGGCAGGCGGTGAGGATTCGGCCCAGGGCGCCGTGGTCAATGTACTGGACCAGAAGCTCTGGAACCAGAACCCCGACTTCCTGAGCTACACCCTCTCCAAGGCAGCCCTGGAAGCGGCCAACACCATTCTGGCCCTGGCCCTGGCGCCGCGCGTGCGTGTGGTGGGTGTGGCCCCGGGCCTCACACTGACCAGCCATATGCTGAGCCAGGAAAAGTTCGAGACCCTGCACGCCATGAGCCCACTGGGCCGCTCCTCCAGCCCTGAGGACATTGCCTCCGCCGTGTGCTTCGCGCTGGAGAACCGGGCGATGACAGGAACCACCCTGCTGGTCGATGGCGGCCAGCACTTACAGCGCTTCGAGCGCGATTTTTCGATGATGTGAGCGCCGCTGAGGCCACACACCGCTTTTCTCCATGACTTCCATCTCAACATCGCCTGCAGCCCCTGCTACAGGCACGGCCCAAACCAGTGACGCCGAGCAAGGGCAGCCCCGCAGCGTGGGTGTCGTCCCCCTTGGGGGAAGCGGCGCAGCCGCTCAGGGGGTAACTGGTTCTGGACAACAGATATTGACGCTTACCGGCCTGCGTTTCGACGCAAGCCTGGGCATTCTCTCGCACGAGAAGAATGCACCCCAGCCCATCCAGGTGGATGCTGAACTCAGCTTGGGCACCCAGCCCCTGGCGCCGCACGACGATGACATTCTTCATGTGCTGGACTACCGCAAGGTGCGTCAGATCATCATCGACGAGTGCACCTCCGAGCATGTGAATCTGCTCGAGAGCCTGATCGGCAAGCTGGCCCAGCGCCTGATGCAGCTGCCCGGCGTGCGCGGCGTGCGTGTGAAAATTGCGAAGCTGGAAATTTTTGACGACTGCGAAGTAGCCATTCGCATCGAAACCGGACAATGGTGAACCCCATGAATGCAGTAAACGACAACCCCTGGATTGCCGAAGAGGCAGAAGCCGCTGACGCAGCGGCTGCAGCCAACACGGCCAGCGCCGCTGGCGAAGAAGCCGCCAAGCCCGGCAAGATCAAGATCGAACGCGAGCAGATCAAGCTCGAAAAGCGCCTGTGCCGTGAAGTGGGCAAGGCCATCCTCGACTTCAACATGATCGAGGAAGGTGACAAGATCATGGTCTGCATGTCGGGCGGCAAGGACAGCTACACGCTGCTGGACATTCTGCGCAAGCTGCAAAAGCGTGCGCCCGTGAAGTTCGACATCGTGGCCGTGAACCTGGACCAGAAGCAGCCCGGTTTCCCCGAACATATCCTGCCCGAGTACTTCCAGAGCATCGGCGTGGACTACCACATCGAAAACCAGGACACCTACAGCGTCGTCAAGCGCGTGGTGCCCGAGGGCAAGACCACCTGCGGCCTGTGCTCGCGCCTGCGCCGCGCCATCCTGTACAAGGTGGCCGATCAGCTGGGCTGCACCAAGGTGGCCCTGGGCCATCACCGCGACGACATCGTGCAGACCATGATGCTCAACATGTTCTACGGCGGCCGCATGAAGGGCATGCCGCCCAAGCTGGTCAGCGACGACGGCAAGCATGTGGTGATCCGCCCCCTGTGCTACGTGCCCGAAAAGGACACGACACGCTGGGCCCAGTACCAGAACTTCCCCATCATCCCCTGCAACCTCTGCGGCAGCCAGGACGGCCTGCAGCGCGTGGCCATCGGCGAGATGCTGCGCGAATGGGAAAAGAAGTTCCCCGGCCGCATCGAGAGCATGTTCCGCGCCATGGGCAATATCGTGACCACGCACATGATGGATCCCCAGCTGCACGACTTCAAGGGCGCCAAGGCCACCGGCATCGCCGACCCGAACGGCGACATGGCGTTTGACCATGAAGAGCTGCCGACCATGGCCGCCCTGCCCGGCGGAATGCAAGTGGTACAACTGTCCTGAACGGACTTTTGAACCAAACCCGGACTCCGTAGTCCAAACAAAGGCCCATCTTCATGGGCCTTTGTTGTATCGAAAGCATCACCATGAACCTGCGCAACATCTCTTTTCGCTGGCTGGGCATCGCGGCGTTGACAGCCACGGCGCTGCTGGCCGGCTGCAGCACGGTGCGCGAAGTCAACAGCACGGTGCAGAGCTATTCCTCGCTGGGCGGCATTCCTGTGCCGCCGACCTACCGGCTGGAGACCCTGCCCTCGCAGCAGGGCCAGATGAGCTTCCCTGCCGTCGAAGCCCAGGCCCAGCAGGCGCTGGCCCGCGTGGGCATGACACGCGATGATTCGCGCCCCAGCCTCGTCGTTCAGATCAGCGCCGTGGCCCGCTATGCGCGCGACTATGCGAGCTGGCCTTATTACGACCCCTACTGGGGCCCGCGCTGGGGCTGGGGCATGAGCTATGGCCGCGGCTTTGGCTGGGGCATGGGCGGCGGCATGTTCAACGAGCCGCCGCTGGAGTACTACCGCGCCGTGAGTCTCGTCATGCGCGATATCAAGACCCAGCAGATCGTCTATGAAACCTCGGCTCAGCGCCAGGATGTCTGGACCGATGACCCTGCCATCTTCGGCATTCTGTTCGATGCCGCGCTCACGGGCTTCCCCAAGCCGCCCCAAGGTGCGCGCAATGTACGCACGGTGATCCAGCCGCAGGGCGTGCAGCAACCTGCACCAGCCCCCGCTCCTGCGGCTACGGCAACGCCCCAAAACAGCCAGCCTGCCGTGGCCGCACCCCCGCATTGATTTGCAATCTTCCACAGTTGCAGGTCAGCCCGCGTGCTAACGTGCAGCCTCTTTGAACTGCAGCCCTGTGGCCGCATGCAATGGAAAGGATGACCGTCATGAAGAAATTTGCTCTCTCCACCCTGATCTGCGCGGCTCTGGCAGCCGGTGCCGTCAGCGCCCATGCCAGCGGCCTGGGTGATGCATTGCGCGGCCAGCTGGGCGGTGGCGGTGCTGCGGAAAGCAGCGGTTCCTCGGGCCTGGGCGGCTTGTTGGGCGGCGGCGCAGGTGGCGGCTCCTCGGCCCTGTCGGCCCTGGGGTTGGGCGGCCTGACCGGCTCGGGCACGGCCAGCAATGCGGCCGGCGTCATCACCTACTGCATGAAGAACAACTATCTGAATGCCGACAAGGCCGCCGAGGTCAAGAACCAGCTGCTGGGCAAGCTGGGCCTGGGCCAGCAGGAGCAGCCCAAGGACCAGGGCTATCAGGATGGCCTGATGGGCATGATCAAGGGCAACAACGGCCAAAGCTTCAGCCTGGACAAGGTCAAGAGCAACCTCAAGGAAAAGGCCTGCGACTTTGTGCTGGACAATGCCAAATCACTGATCTGATAAAAAACATAGCAGCCAGCGCTTGAAGGACAAGCGCTGGAGCGCCAAAAGGCTTGCAACCGTGGGTGCAGGCCTTTTTTTCTTGATGGCTGCGCCTTAATGAAGGCCGAGTGTAAAAAGGTCTGTAACAGCAGACCGGGGTATAGGCAGACTTTGTTTGCAAGACAATGACTGCCTGATAAAACAACCTACGCTGAACGAGCCAAGACATGCACGCCACGCGCATCATTGCCATCCGGCACGGAGAGACAACCTGGAATGTCGATGGCCGCATCCAGGGGCATCTGGATATCCCTTTGAACGATACCGGCCTGTGGCAGGCCGAGCAGGCCGCCCGCGCCCTGGCCGATGAAAGCATTGCCGCCATCTACAGCAGCGACCTGCTGCGCGCCCATGTCACGGCCCAGGCCATTGCCCGCAGCTCGGGCGCTCCGCTGCACACCGATGCGGGCCTGCGCGAACGCTGCTTTGGCGACTTTCAGGGACGCACCTTCAAGGATGTAGAGGCCAGCCAGCCCGAGGATGCCCAGCTCTGGCGCACCCGCAACCCCACCTATGCCCCACCCGGCGGCGGTGATTCGCTGCTGGTGCTGCGCGAGCGTATCTCCAGCACCGTCGACCGCATTGCCAGCCAGCATGAGGGCGAGCAGATCGTGCTGGTCGCCCATGGCGGCGTGATGGATGTGCTCTACCGCATGGCCACGCGCCAGGACTTTCAGGCCCCGCGCACCTGGGAACTGACCAATGCCGCCATCAATCGCCTGCTGTGGACACCCGATGGCCTGTCTTTGGTAGGCTGGGCCGATACCGCACACCTTCAGCAAGGCAGCCGAGATGAAGCACATTCCTGAACATTTGCAGACCCTGGTCGGACAGGCCGTCAAACGCATAGACACCCCCGCCCTGGTCATAGACCTCGACGCCATGGATCGCAACATGGAGCGCATGGCACGCTTTGCCCGGCAGCATGGCGTGCTGTGGCGCCCACATGCCAAGCTGCACAAGAGCGCGCATATCGCCCACCTGCTGGAGCAGGCCGGTGCCTGCGGCCACTGCGTGCAAAAGGTCAGCGAAGCCGAAGCCCTGGCGGAAGGTGGCGTGAACAATATCTTCATCAGCAATGAAGTCATTGCGCCGCTCAAGCTGGCGCGCGTGGCGGCGCTGGCCAAGGCCCTGAGCGCACAGGGTGGCCGTCTGGCCATTGCCGTGGACTGCGAAGAAGGCATCACACGCCTGGCCCAGGCCATGCAGGGTGCACAGGCAGGCAATGCGGCCATCGACGTGCTGGTGGAAATCGATGTCGGCCAGAACCGCTGCGGCGTGGAGCCCGGCGAGGCTGCCGTGATGCTGGCCCGCGCCATTCAAGCTCAGCCAACCCTGCGCTTTGCGGGCCTGCAGGCCTATCACGGCGGGGCCCAGCATCTGCGCACTGCGCAAGAGCGCAAGGTGGCTATCGAGCAGGTGCTCAAGCTGGTCAACCGCACGCGTCACGAGTTCGACCGCGCCGGCATCGAAATCCCGCTGATCACCGGCGCGGGTACCGGCACCATGGTCAACGAGGCGGTCAGCGGCGTCTATGGCGAAATCCAGCCCGGCTCCTTCCTTTTCATGGACGCCGACTACGCCGCCAATCAGCACGATGCAGCCCAGCCCGTTTTCGAGCATGCGCTCTACGTCAAGACCCAGGTCATGTCGCTGAGCAAAGACCATGCCGTCTGCGATGCAGGCCACAAATCTCATGCAATCGACTCGGGCCTGCCCCGGCTGCATGCCCTGGCGCCCGAGCATGCGCTGCGCTTTGCCAATGGCGGCGACGAGCATGGCGTGCTGCACCCAGACGCCGAAGCCGGCAATACCAGTGGCTGGCTGCCCGCGCTAGGCGATACGCTGTGGCTGATTCCCGGTCATTGCGACCCCACCGTGAATCTGCACGACCATCTGATCGGCGTGCGCGGCGGGCGCCTCAAGGGCGTGGTCGAGCGCATCTTCACCGTGGATGGGCGCGGCGCGCTGACCTGATCAGGACTTATTCCATTTCTAAATCATCCGATTACTTTGTCGGCTTCGCTCGCCGTGCTGCAGCACTGTCTTCGCTTCGCCTTCGCGTACTCGAATGATTGATAAACGGAATTACGCAAACAAGCCGGGCCGCCGAGGCGGATGCGCAAGAGACATGCCCATAGGACAAACGTCTTGCCCGAGCCCGATTTGCGTCAGTCGTACCGATTCAATCCCAGCAGACGGACAGCACCGCGTAACCGGCCGAAGGCTCGGGCGCATTGCAGGGCTTGCCATAGGGCCAACCCTCGATGACGCCATCGGCCTCCAGTCCGTCTATCCATGCCTCAGCCTCGGCAGCGCTGGCCGTGGTGAAGATGTGCACGTTCTCTGCCGGCGGAAAACCCTCGGCAAACAACGGATCGTCCCAGTCGTAATGCAGGCCGACCAGCACGCGCTCCACATCGGGACGCTGTGCAATCTGCGCAAAACGCGCGTATAGCTCGGCCATGGGCGGGCGACCATAACCCCATTGATTGGGCGCCAGCGATTCCTCGTCGGTATTGCCGTCAAAGAACATCGCATAGTCCACCACCGGTGGTGGATCGCAGTCCTGCAGCGCGGGATCGGCCAGCAAGGCCTTGAGTTCAGCAAGCATGAAAGTCTCCTCGATCGGAGACGCAGCTTAGCGCACCGCTAGCAAACCCATAGTAGCCAGCGCGCGTGGCTGCTTATTCTCAATATCAAACTGCCATAAATCCTGGATGTGCAAAGCGTCAGCAGCTATTTAATCAGGAGCTCTCTGGCCACCAGCCGTCGGCCCGGCGCTCCATGCGCGGGCAGTCATAGGCTGCGACCACAGGGATGGCGCTGCCATCGGCACGCACCAGTTTTGGCCGCCACTGCGTGCCCTGGCGCATGGCCACGGCAATGGCGGCCACTTCGGCGCCGCAACGCTCGAGCAGCTTGAGACCGGACACCATGGTCGTGCCCGAACTCACGGCATCGTCCACCACCAGCACGCGCTTGCCAGTGATCAGACTCAGCTGATTGGGGTCGATATAGAGCAGCTTGCCCTTGCCCGGCGTGGTGATGGAGCTGACGGGCTCGGAGAGCTCGTCGCGATACCAGTATTTGCGCGAGTAACCAAGCGGCACATAGCGGCTGCGGCCCAGGTGATGCGCCACCAGCGGTGCAAAGGCCAGGCCCAGCGTGGGCAGACCGACAACCACATCGAAGTCATGCGCCCCGGCGCCTTGCGCCATGTGCTGCGCCAGTTGCTCGACCACTTCAATGGAAGCCTGGTTGGCAATCAGCGACGCCACGCAGCGGTCGGGGGCGGAGCCGTCGGCCGTGGGCATGCCGCGCAGCGGCAGCAGCAGATAGCGGCCGTCGGGCAGCCTGGCCGGATAGCTCTTCGCATAGGGCGGCAGCGGCGACTGGCTCAGATCGGCCTCGGTGACGGTGGCTTGCCAGTAGTCGGTCGTGGCATCGAAGCCGGGCAGGTTCTGGCCGGAAAGATCGGCCACGGGTGCAATTTCACTCATACAAAACTCAATCGCAGCGCAGATAGCTCTCGGCCAGCCTCACCCAGTACGAGGCCGTGACCGGCAGCAGGTTGTCGTTGAAGTCATAGGCCGCGTTATGCACCATGCAACCGCCCTCGCCCATGCCATTGCCGACGATGAAATAGTTGCCGGGAACCTGGTTCAGCATGATGGCGAAGTCGTCGCTGGCCTGCAGCGGCTGCAGATCGGGAATCAACCATGCTTCGCCGAGGAACTCGCGGGCTACACCGACTGCGAAATCGGTGGCGGCCTTGTCGTTCATGACGGGCGGGTAGCGCCATTTGTAGTCCACCTCGGCCGTCGCGCGGTGCACGGCGGCCTGGGCATGGGCCATGGCCGTGATGCGCTCGCGCAGCTGCTGGCGCACCTCGGGGCAGCGCGCGCGAATGGTCACACGCAGCTCGCAGGTTTCCGGAATCACATTGGGCGCATCGCCCGCATGGATGGCACCGATGGTGACCACGGCCATGTCGTTGGGATCGACCTCGCGCGAGCGAATGGTCTGCAGCGCCAGCACCAGATGCGAGGCCACGACGATAGGGTCCACCGCCACATGGGGCATGGCGCCATGGCCGCCCTTGCCGCAGATGGTGATGATGGCCGTGTCCGAGCTGGAATACATCACGCCCGAGCGAAAGCCGAACTGCCCGGCCGGGTAGCCGGGCTCGTTGTGAAACGCGTAGAGCGCATCGCAGGGAAACAGCTCGAACAGGCCCTGCTCCACCATCTTCTGCGCGCCGCCATGGCCTTCTTCGGCGGGCTGAAAGATCAGATGGAGCGTGCCCTGTAGCTGGTTCTTGCGCCCGGCCAGCACCCTGGCTGCTGCCAGCAGCGTGGCCGTGTGCCCGTCGTGGCCGCAGGCATGCATCTTGCCGTCGTGACGACTCGCATAGGGCAGGCCCGTGGTTTCACGAATCGGCAGCGCATCCATGTCGGCGCGCAGGCCCAGGCGCTTGCCATTCCCGTGATCGCCGCAGCGCAGCGTCCCCACCACACCGGTATCGCCCAGACCGCGATGGACCTCGTAGCCCCATTCGGCCAGCCTGGCGGCCACGATGTCACCCGTGCGATGCTCTTCGTAGGCCAGCTCGGGGTGGGCATGCAGATCGTGGCGCAGGGCCAGCATCTCGGCCGCGATGGCGGCCACTTCGGGCAGCACGGGCGGATGGATCTCGGCATGCACCGGGTTCAGAGGCGCGGCCATGGCTTATTCCGCCTGGATGTTGGCCGACTTCACGATCTGGGCATAGCCGGCTTTTTCCTTCTTCAGGAACTGGACAAAGCTGGCCTGGGTGCCGGAGCCGGGCGTGGCGCCGCCGTCTTCCAGGCGCTTGCGCACCTCGGGCATCTTGAGCACGGCATCGAGCTCGGTGGCCAGACGCGTGACCACGGCCTGAGGCGTCTTGGCGGGCACGAACAGCCCCGTCCAGGTGTTGAGGTCAAAGCCCTTGAGTTCGGCCGTCTCGCCAAAAGTCGGCACGGCGTGGATGGCATCGATGCGCTTGGCCGATGTCACGCCCAGACCTTCGAGCTTTTTCTGCTGGATCATGGGCACGGCGCTCAAGGTGGTGAGCATGCCCACATCGACCTGACCGCCCATCACGTCGCTGGTGATCTGGGCGCCGCCGCGGTAGGGCACATGCACCAGCTTGATCTTGGCGCGCTCCTGCAGCATTTCCATGGCCAGATGCAGCATGGTTCCCACGCCCGAGGTGGCATAGGTCAGCGATCCGGGCTTGGAGCGGGCCAGCGCGATCAGCTCGCTCAGATTGTGCGCCGGCAGGCCGGGACGGGCCACGGCGACCACGGGGGCGATGGTGGTCAGCCCCACAGGGGTCAGATCCTTTTCGGCGTCGTACTTGACAGCGGAATTCACCAGCTGGGCGATGCTGATGGGGCCGTCAAAGCCCATGAGCAAGGTGTAGCCGTCGGCCGGAGCCTTGACGGCCTTGCTCACCCCGAGCACACCGCCGGCGCCGGGCACGTTGTCCACCACGATGGACTGGTGCAGGCGCTCGCCCAGCTTCTGGCCGATCAGGCGGGCCGTGGTGTCCACATTGCCACCGGCGCTGAACGGCACGATCATGGTGATGGGCTTGGCAGCAGGCCAGTCACCGGAAGCCAGGACGGGAACAGACAGACCAGCCGCCATCAAGGCAGCGGCCGCGACAATAGAGCGACGGAGTGTGGGCATGGACAGACAGCAAGTGAGAGGCCATGCAGAACCAGGGCAATCCGTGACGCAGCATGGCCGCAAAACCGGAGGCAGCGACTGGGCGCCCCTGCGGCAGACGGGCTAGGCCGCTGATTATCCCAGAGGCCCGATAACGCTGCCATAGCAGGAATTACTTAGCAATTCTGGTTCACCCTAGACTCACTCCCCCCTGCATTTCTAGGGTTCACGCCAGCCCGTGGCCGCCGGTCATCACCTCAGAATGACTGCCATGCTCTCTCCCAGCCAAGTCATTGTTCTGGCCACGCCGGTGTTTTTTGCACTGATTGCCATCGAATGGATCATCAGCCTGCGGCGCGGCCGCAATGCCTATGGCCTGGCCGATGCCATCAGCTCGCTGAACCTGGGAGTATTGAGCCAGACCAGCGCCGTCTTCACCAAGCTGTTGACGCTAGGCATCTATACGGCCGTGGTCAGCCATATCTCGCTGATTCAAGCCGACAGCTTCTGGATGAGCCTGCCGGGCTGGCTCCTGGCCCTGGTCTTCTATGATTTTTGCTACTACTGGCTGCACCGCATGGGCCATGAGGTGGGTGTGCTCTGGGCTGCCCACGCCGTGCACCATCAAAGCCAGGCCTACAACCTCTCGACGGCCTTGCGCCAGACCAGCTCGGGCGCACTGCTGGGCTGGGTCTTCTATCTGCCCATGGCGCTGGCCGGCGTGCCGCCGCTGGTGTTCGCCGTGGTCGGGCTGATTGACCTGCTCTACCAGTTCTGGGTACATACCGAGCAGGTCAAAAAGCTGGGCTGGTTTGACCGCTGGTTCTGCGCACCCAGCAATCACCGCGTGCACCATGCCGTCAACGACCGCTATCTGGACAAAAACTACGGCGGCATTCTCATCATCTGGGACCGGCTGTTCGGCACCTACAAGACCGAAGATGACGAGGAGCCCTGCGTCTACGGCACACGAGGGCTGCTGCAAAGCTGGGACCCGCTGTGGGCCAATGCCAGCGTCTACCGCCAGCTCGCGCACGACAGCTGGCACGCTCGCAGCTGGCTGGACAAGGCACGCGCCTGGTTCAAGCCACCGGGCTGGCGTCCCGCCGATGTGGCACAGCGCTTTCCCAAGCCGGCCTTCGACCTGGACCAGCACTGCATCATCTATGCACCACCCATGAGCCGGACACTGCGCTGGTTTGCCGGCCTGCTGTTTGCCACACTGGTGGCGGGCACCTCGGTCTTTCTCTGGCATGCCGACCAGTCGCCGCTCTCTGCCAACCTGATCTGGTTCGGCGTGCTGCTCACCGGGCAGTGGGCGCTGGGCGCTGCCATGCAGGGCCGCATCGGCCTGTGGATGGCGCTGATGCTGCAAAGCGGCGCGCTGGCCGCCGCCACGGCAGCTTTGGGCCTGCAAGAGTGGCACTGGCTGTTCAAACCTGCGACCATGATTTTTGCTCTGATTTACATAGCATCTTGCGCAAAATCGTTAAGTATCTCAACGCAAAAATCAAGCAAAAAGCAGACACTGCTGCTGACAGCCGCTATTGTTTTTTCACTTTGCGGCGACATCAGCCTGATGCTGGAAGGTCTGTTCATCCCCGGCCTGGTCAGTTTTTTACTGGCTCACCTTTGCTATCTGGCGCTGTTCAAACAGAATGCGCCCTGGTTCCCCAGCCGCAAAGCCTTGCTGGGGGTTGTCGCCTTCGGCATCGTCATGTACGCCTACCTCTGGAGCCATGGCCTGCCTGCCGCGCTGCGCCTGCCCGTGGCGGCCTATGTTGGTGTCATTGCGCTGATGGCCGCCCAGGCCTGGGGCCGCTATCAGGTGCTTGGTCACCGCCATGCACTTCTGGTCGCGCTGGGCGCCAGCTTTTTCATGCTCAGCGACTCGGTGCTGGCCATCAACCGCTTCGCCCAGCCCCTGCCCTGGTCTGCCATCTGGGTGCTGCTCACCTACTACGCGGCGCAGGCGCTGATCGTGCAAGGTGTTCTGCAGCACGTGAACCACCCATCCGCGGACGCAACCGCACACCAACCGGCCCCGTTTGAGGATTCGACGAGCATCCTCCAGCCCTCCAAGGGTTGACCCTAGGCCGTTAAACGGCGACAATAGAGGGATCGCAATATCAGGAGTCCCCACGTGGACAGTGCCAGTTCAACCAGTGATTTATCGCCAGCCGCAATGGCTGCGAAGCTGGCCGACTGACAGACTCCCCAGGATCGGGAGTCGTCATCGACCAACCCGCTCCATGCCTTGTGCGCCCACCCATATCGCCAATCGCTTGCCAGCCCTGCTGACGCCAAGCCGTTTGCGGTATGTGTGCATCACTGAAAAATCGACCTCTGTTGCCAGGCTCTTCAGCGCCTGCCGACGGACATGTTGAGAACTCGTGCGTTCCGTTCCTGCTCGATGAGAAAGGAGTACGCCATGCGCCACCAACTCAAGCACCTCATGTGCCAGTTCCGCCGCCAGGGATCGGCCCAGCCCTTGCCTGTCTGCCCGCCTTCGCATACGCCTCAGGCGCTGGAGCAAGCCACAGAACTCGACGCCCGGACCAGCTGGCCCACGCATCGCATCCGCAGCTTTTTGCTGACTCAGCGCCCGCGCCACGGCACGAACTGAGTCAACGCGGATTGCCTGCCCGAAAGCAGGGCAATGCCGCTTTTTCAAGCCCTTCAAGGAGCACGCATGGACCCCGACCCTAGCCGATCTTGCTGCGCGCCTGATGCCCATGCACAGGTGCCTGCCATTGCTGCGCGCGTGCCCGCCGTTCAGAGCCCGGGCATGCATTTGTTTTTGCCATACGCCTTCGCGGCCCGGTTGCCCATGACTGTCTGATGACTGTCGGGCCAAACTCCGGCCGCCCTGGCCCATCAAGGAGTTAGCCCATGCGACGCCTTCTGCAGCTGAGCCTGCGCCCTATTCACACAATTTCCGCCCCCCAACAAGGCCTGCAACAGGCCGTGGTCCGTGCCCTGGAACTTCGTCACACCGAGGTGCTGCGCCATCTGGGATCGAACCGGCAAAGCGCCGAATTCGCCTCCGTACTGGCCACGCTGCCAGCCCGCCAGCGTGATGACGCCCTGTCCTTGCTGGAGCCCCGCCAACGCGAATCCGTGCTCATGCACCTGCCCCGTCAGGCGCAGAAGCAATGGCATGTGGCAAACACCCCCTCGGCACCCCGCCGCCGTGCCCGTACACGCCCCAGCATCTGGTTGCGCGGCCTCTATCACTCCCTGCGTCAAGGCTGAAAAGCCACTGACAGCCCGCCAGTCCATGCGGGCTGTCATCGCCGTCATTGCCTGCAGGCTCTATGCTGCATGCTGCCCATGGACAGCTCAAGGCCAGGTCAACTCCTTCATCGCCACCCGCAACCACGGAAAAACGCCATTGCATGCAATCCCTGCAAAACTTTCATCTGCTCTCGACGCTGAACACCATCCTGTGCCTGCTGGTGGCCTTTGTCTGCGGCAGCGTCATCGGTCTGGAGCGGCAGATCCGCCAGCGCACGGCAGGCCTGCGTACCAATACATTGGTGGCTGTCGGTGCCGCCGTATTTGTGGACCTGGCCATGCGCATCTCGGGGGCCGACGGCTCCACCCGCGTGATCTCCTATGTGGTCTCCGGCGTGGGCTTCCTGGGCGCGGGCGCCATCATGAAGGAAGGCGCCAACATCACGGGGCTGAACACTGCTGCCACGCTTTGGGGTTCGGCTGCTGTCGGCGCCTGCGCGGGCGCGGGCATGCTGCCCGAAGCCGGCATTGCCACCTTGTTCGTGCTGGCCAGCAATACTTTGCTGCGACCGGTGGTCAACTACATAGACCGCCATCCCGTCGCCGAACACGCCAGCGAGGCCACCTACTATGTCTATGCCATCTGCCAGCGTGAGGTGCAGGCCGATGTGCGCGAACGCCTGCAGGATCTGCTGGAAGCCGCCAACTATCCCGTGCGTACGGTATCCAAGCACGACATTCCGCCGAACAACTGCGAGGTCGAGGCCGAGCTGTTTGCCACGGCCGTCCATGCCGAGGAACTGGATCAGGTGCTGACACAGATAGAAGCCATGCCCGGCGTGGTGCAGGCATTCTGGAACGCAGGGCCTCAGAACTAAGCCCCCCTGAGCCGCTTTGCGGCTTCCCCCCAAGGGGACGACGGCCTTTGCTGCAGGGCGGCCCTTGCTGGCCGTCTCGCACCAGCGAGTGCGCCAGCTTTATGCCGAATCGTCTGCGGGAGCCTTCAGGCCCAGATGGCGGTAGGCGGCCTGCGTGGCCATTCGTCCGCGTGGCGTGCGCTGCAAAAAGCCCTGCTGGATCAGATAGGGCTCGATCACGTCCTCAATGGTGCCGGACTCCTCGCCAATGCTGGCCGCGATATTGTCCAGGCCAACCGGACCTCCATCGAATCGGTGCACCACGGCTTCGAGCAGCTTGCGGTCCATGATGTCAAAGCCCTGGGGGTCCACATCAAGCATGGCCAGTGCCTTGTCGGCGATCTCGCGGGTAATGCGGCCATCGCCCTTGACGTCGGCATAGTCACGCACACGGCGCAGCAGGCGGTTCGCGATACGCGGCGTACCGCGCGAGCGGCGTGCAATCTCGAAGCAGCCTTCCTCGTCAATCGGCGCATTGAGCAAACCCGCGCTGCGCTTGACGATGCGCGAGAGTTCCTCGGAAGTATAGAACTCCAGCCGCGCCACGATGCCGAAGCGATCGCGCAGCGGGTTCGTGAGCATGCCGGCGCGCGTGGTCGCGCCCACCAGCGTAAAGGGCTGCAGGTCCAGCTTGATGGAGCGCGCAGCCGGGCCTTCGCCGATCATGATGTCGATCTGGTAGTCCTCCAGCGCCGGGTAGAGGATTTCCTCGACCACCGGACTCAGGCGGTGAATCTCGTCGATGAACAGCACATCGTTGGGCTCGAGATTGGTCAACAGCGCCGCCAGGTCCTTGGGCTTTTCCAGCACCGGACCGCTGGTCTGGCGCAGATTCACGCCCAACTCGGCCGCGATGATGTGGGAGAGCGTGGTCTTGCCCAGCCCCGGCGGGCCGAACAGCAGCACATGATCGAGCGCCTCGCTGCGCTTCTTGGCTGCGCTGATAAAGATCTCGAGCTGCTCGCGCGCCTTGGCCTGGCCCACATATTCGTCAAGCTGCTTGGGACGCAGAGCACGCTCCAGCGCTTCCTCGCCCATGAAGGCGCTGCCTGCCGACACCACGCGTGGCGCCGGCTCGCGCAATGCGTCACGCGATGAATCACGCACTGGCTTGGGGGATGGCGTTGCCGCAAATTCGTCCACATGAATCGTCAT
Organism: Comamonas sp.; assembly: GCA_031277805.1. Lineage (GTDB taxonomy): Bacteria > Pseudomonadota > Gammaproteobacteria > Burkholderiales > Burkholderiaceae_C > Comamonas. Next base: position 789,963 of record JAITLR010000009.1, read on the forward strand.
AGACCTCAATTGTGCCGTGCATCGGCATCGCACCGTTGCGCCCAGGCTGTTCGCGCCGCTGTCATGTCACAGCTTCGTCACAGATGTTTCACAGAATGCAGCGCAAACGCCCCGCGCAGTTCTGCGCGGCAGATACATCGATGCGCCTGCACCGATATCCCCACCATCTCTTCCTGAAGCCCCCTCCATGCGCCTCAACCCTCCCACGCCAACTGGCGCTGCACTTCGCAGCCTCGTCCAGGTTTCCATTCTTGCTGCAGCCTCGGCAACCCTTGTGGCCTGTGGTGGTGGCGATGAATCACCAGCACCCACGCCTGCTCCTGCTCCTGCTCCTGCTCCTGCTCCTGCACTGGCCCCCCTTGCAGGCAGCAGCAGCTACCTGGGCACGCTAAGTTTTGGCGATACCGTGGCATTGAACCTGGACAGCACCGCCAAGCAGATCACACTGCGCTTTGTGGATTCGCGCTTTGGTCTGGCCGGAGCCATCATCAGCGCCTATAGCGTGGATGCCAACGGCCAGTTCGTGGCCCAGAAGTTCCAGCCCGTGGCAGGCAGCAATCTCCCTAGCGCCCTGGTAAGTCGTCTGAGCGATGTCACCCTGCGCTTTGCAGCGGAAACCGGACTGGTCACCGGCAATATTGGCGGGCTGCCCAATTTGCTGGATACCTCGGCCACATCGACGGCATCGCTGCAGGGCGTGCTCACCGCCTCCAACCAGGGGGCGGCACAGATCAGCGCACTGGCCGGCACCTACAACTATCTGCGCAATGAGGCGGTGCATTCCGCCTCTGGCAAGCCCGGCGCACCCAGCGCCAGCGCGGGCCAGTTGCGCATTGCCGATGATGGCGCTGTGCGCGTCTGCCCCGGCCAGGGCGCAAGCGACGCCTGCACCAGCAGCATCACCGGTCGCGTGACAGTAGAGCCCGACCAGACCACCTATCCCGGCGCCCTGGTGCTGGAGCTGGGCGGCCAGCGCATAGGACGCGCCGTGGTGGGCAAGCGCAGCGACGGCGCGGCCATATCCGTCGACGTCTACAGCGCCGCTGCAGGTGGCAGCTTCACCTCGGGCAACTGGACCTTGCAATCTGCCACCACGGCCCCTGTGGCCGCCACGGCCCTGGATGGCGAATGGCTGTGCACACATCCCGAGCAGGCAAGCACAGGCCGCAGCATGCGCCACTATGTCTCCATCGGCAACGGCCTGCTGCAGACCGACACCATCGACATCGACCTGAAGCTCAACGCCAATGCGACGTCCGGCACAGGCGGCGCAGCCAATGGTCTGTTCGGCGGCCAATGGGCCGGCGGCAACGGTGCGGCGCGCACGCTGCTGCCGGTCTCGGCCAACAGTTTCTACTACGCAGGCAGCAGCGGCCCTGCAGATACCGACACCAGTGCACTGGGCGCGTGCCAGCGGTTGCCCCAGCAGGCAGTACTGCCCAAGTACCTGGACAAGAGCGCAGCCAGCACCGACCCGGTCATGATCACGCTGGCAGATGCACTGCCCACGCAACCCGCCATCGGCTACGACCAGATCTACTACAAGCAAGGCCGCTACACCCACACTGCGACCGGCAGCGTGACTTCCTCGCAATGGCAAAAAGCCTTTGACGATCTGTGCGAAGACAGCGGCCAGGACTCCACGGCCAAGAACGGCATCACGGCCAGCTCCAGGCTCAACGACCGCAGCAGCTTCACCTGCAAGGCCCAGGTCGCCAACTACCAGAGCCTGCTGAAGACTGCCGTGGTCGGACCCAAGGGCCAGCTCTTCCTGACCGACGGACACCACAGCTTCACCAGCCTCTGGGAAGCCCCCAACAGCAACGGCAATGTGGCCACCGGCCTGGCCGGTGGTCAGGTGCAGATGCCGGTGATGATCAAGGGCAATTACAAGGACGCCAACAACGCCAGCTTCTGGCGCACCATGCGCGCCAACAAGTTCGTCTGGCTCAAGCTGCCTGACGGCTCGTCCATCACCCCCGCCGATCTGCCGCGCCAGCTGGGCCTGTCCAATGGTCTCAAGGACGACCCCTTCCGCTCGCTGGTCTACTTCACCCGCGAAGTGGGCTACAACAAGCCGGTCAATCCTTCCGAGTTTCTGGAGTTCTACTGGAGCGAATGGCTGCAGGCCTCGCCGCGTAACTTCAAACTCGGCCAGTACAAGCTGAACCTGGCGGGCAACGGCTCCGACGGCGGCTATATGCAGGCCATCAAGGATGCATCCAACCTGATGCTGGCCGCCAACCCCTCGGGAATGATCGGAGCGTCGGGCTACAACGCGGTGCAGATGGGACAGATGACAGCCTTTGGCACGGCAGCCTATACCGACCTGTCCACACCCAAGCCTGCGGATGGCAAAAAGGCCGGCAAGCTGGCCTATGCGCTGGAATACCGTGCATCACTGGGCAGCGCAAAGTAAGCACGCAAGCAAAGGGCTGGCAAGAATGCAGTAGGCGGGACAACAGCAGGGCGAATGAAGGATGGCGAACAATCCATGGCATCGTAGAGACCACGCACATGTTCTTAAAGGCTTTGCCATGCTCAAGATCCATCAGCTCGCCCCTTGGCTGCTCGCCGTCCTGCTAGCCCCCGCTGCCCAGGCCGCACTCAAGGTCGGCGATATCGCCCCCGTTTTCAAGACGCCTGCCGCTGTCGCCGGCAAGGCCTTTGACTTTGACATGAGCGCCGCCCTCAAGAAAGGGCCGGTGGTGCTGTATTTCTTTCCCAAGGCCTTTACCGAGGGCTGCACGCTGGAAGCCCATGCCTTTGCCGAAGCCACGCCCCAGTTCGCGGCCATGAAAGCCACGGTGGTGGGCATGTCGCATGACGATATCGACACCCTCAAGCGCTTCTCCACCGAGGCCTGCCGCGACCAGTTCGCCGTGGCTTCGGACCCTCAGGCCGCCACCATCAAGGCCTATGACGCGGCGGCCGCCGCCAACCCGGCCAGGGCCGACCGCATCTCCTATGTGGTGGGCCAGGACGGCAAGGTGAAATTTGCGCTTGTCAGCAGCGACCCGCTGGCCCATGTGGAGCAGACCAGGGCCGCCGTCAAGCAATTGATGGCCAGATAGCCCCGGTCCTCGCCTACTGCGCCAGCCAGTTGCCGATCTGGCTGCTGAAGGCCCTGTCAAAGCGGCTGTAGACATCGGAGCCGCCCTTGGCCGTGCACGAGCTGCTACCGCCAGACAGTGTGCCGACAACGCGACCGGCCACAAAGATGGGCGAGCCGCTGCTGCCGCCTTCGGTAATGCCCTTGCTCCAGCCAACGTTCACAAAATCACTCTGGGCATTGCCAGGGTCACAGATGAGGCTGCCGCCGTTCAGGCTGCAGTTTCTGTAGCTCTGCACCTGGCCTTCGCTGTATTTGAGCAAATCGCCTTGCGGGTGATGCAGGCCGTAAATGGCCGTCCCGATCACTGCCGTGCCTCTCGCATCCCAGCCCGCCAACGTCACACCGGCAGGTGCAGCTTCATTGAGCCGCATCAGCGTGATGTCGTTTGCCACCGCCGCATACAGCAGGGTGGCGCCGCGCTGCAGCGCCTTGGTCTGGGCGCTGGGTTCAAAGCTGTTGCAACTTGCCGAGCGGAAGAACCAGTCGGTACGCAGCGACGTGGCCGATGCCTGTGTCGAGATGCAGTGATTGGCCGAGAGGAAATACGGCGTGTAATCGAGCTTGGTGTTGTTGAGCAGGGAACCCGTGCAGTAGTAGTAGCGACTGTCCGACCCCACATAAGTCATGCGCGCCACGGCATTGCGCTCGATTGCATACTGATCGGCGCAGCTGGCATCGAGTTCGCAGCTCGCGGCATCGCCCACATTTCTGGGTACGTAGTTCTCGCGCAGCTCGACGTCCATGGGCAAGGCCAGATTGGCATAGGCATGAGTGAGCGTGGGAATGGCGATCCGCAACTGCGAGCTCGGCACCCCTGCAGGCAGTCCTATCTCCAGCGTGACCTCCTCGGCTCCCAGGTCTGGAGTCCACCAGATGCTGGCGGCCTGGGTGTTGCCATCGACACGACGGTTGCGGGCAATGGCCTCGTTGATGGCCTTGCCCGTGGTCTCGAACCCGGTCTGGCTGCGATCCTGCCGGTACAGCCTGATCTGGGCAGTATCGGGCAGCGCATCGACCACCAGCCCCAGCCGCAGGCCATGGGCACCGCCCGAAGTGATGCTGATCGCGGCCACCTGCCCACCATCTGGGGTCTGGGTCCACCGCAGCGAACGCGCCAGATCGCCTGCAGACTGCAGCGAGGACAGCACCCGAGGCGCCCCTATCTGCATGGGCATACCGGGCATGGGCATGACCACCGCGGGCGCATCATTCCACTGCGGCAATGCCAGGTTGATGGCCTTGGGCCGCACGGCCATGGATGCCACCGCCACCCCTTTGGCCGCAGCCGCAGACTGTGCGGCGGGCATGATCAGCGAGTCCAGCACACGGGCCGTGGGCGGACCCGACGGGGGAGTGATCTCTGTGGGTCCGCCACCGGGCGTGCCACCACCATCAACGACCGTCCCGCCTCCGCCCCCTCCACCAGGGCCTGGGCCCGGGTCAGGAACACTGCCTCCACCGCCGCCACCGCAAGCGGTCAGCAGAGCCAACACCAAGCTTGCGCATCGAGAGGGAATGCGCTTGCCCTGTATCCACCAACGCATATCGTGTTCTCCTGCAGTTCACGATCGGACTGGCACAGGGCCAGCGAAGCTATTTGGTCAAAGCCTTGAGCGCGAGCTTAATGCCCTCGCTCACCCCTACATCGGGTGGGAGTTTTTTGAGAGCGGCAGAGGCTTCCTTGTCCGAATACCCCAAGGCCATCAGCGCCTGCTGAATGTCGTTCTGATCATTGTTATTGGCAAACAGCGACTGCGCACCCGTGTCAGCGCCGATCTTGCCCTTGAGTTCAAGCAGCAGGCGCTCGGCCGTCTTCTTGCCTATGCCCGGCACCTTGACCAATCGCCCTGCTTCCTGCTGTGATACCGCTTCCGCGAGATCATCGATGCTCATGCCGCTGAGCACGGCCAGCGCCATGCGTGGGCCGACACCGGTGATCTTGATGAGTTCACGGAATGTCTGACGTTCGCGGGCCGTGGCAAAGCCGAACAGCAGCTGCGCATCCTCACGCACCACAAAATGGGTGAGCAATGCCACCTTGGTGCCGTTGGCTGGCAGGTTGTAGAAGGTGCTCATGGGCACCTGCACCTCATAGCCCACACCGCCGCAGTCCACCAGGACCTCCGGTGGGTTTTTCTCCAGCAGCGTTCCCGTCAATTTACCTATCATTGATGTCCTTTGCCGCACTGTGCGGCGATTCTTTTCGAGAAATTATCCGCGTGATCCTGCGCCATACATTCACACCCCATAACAACACGCGCCTGACCCACCTCTGCGGTCCGGCGGACGCGCATCTGCGCACCATCGAAATCGCGCTGGGCGTCAAGATCGCCCATCGCCATGAGCAGTTCAAGATCGATGGACCCAAGGCCAAGGCCAATGAAGCGCTGGAGCTGCTGCAGGCTCTGTACGAGATCGCCGACGACGTGATTGCCGACGATACCCTGCAATTGATGCTCGCGGGCGATGCCGAGATGCTGGAAGCCGACACGGCGGCCCCGCAGCTGACCACGCGTCGCGCCGACCTGCGCGCACGCACGCCCAACCAGGCGCTGTATCTGGAAAACATCGCCAGACACGACATCACCTTCGGCATAGGCCCTGCCGGTACCGGCAAGACCTATCTGGCCGTGGCCTGCGCCGTGGATGCGCTGGAGCGCAGCGCCGTGCAGCGCATCGTGCTGACCCGCCCGGCCGTGGAAGCTGGCGAGCGCCTGGGCTTTCTGCCCGGCGACCTGACGCAGAAGGTCGATCCCTATCTGCGCCCGCTGTACGACGCGCTCTACGACCTCATGGGCTATGACAAGGTGCAAAAAGCCTTCGAGCGCAATGCGTTGGAGATTGCACCGCTGGCCTTCATGCGCGGGCGCACGCTGAACAACGCCTTCGTGATCCTGGACGAGGCCCAGAACACCACGCCCGAGCAGATGAAGATGTTTCTGACCCGCATCGGCTTTGGCGCCAAGGCCGTGGTCACGGGCGATGTCAGCCAGATCGACCTGCCCAAGGGCGCACCCAGCGGCCTGATCGATGCCGAGCGCGTCCTGAAGCGCGTCAAGGGCATCTCCATCAACCACTTCACCAGTGCTGACGTGGTGCGCCACCCGCTGGTGGCCCGCATTGTCGACGCCTACGATGCGCGCGGTCGCGTGGCCGAAGGTACCTCGGCCCCCAAGCCCCGCAGCAGCGGCACCCGCACGGCTCGCCCTCTGCCCACAGCAGATGAGCTTTAATCCAATAGGACGCAAACAAGGACGCGGCCTTGGGACGCCTCTCTTGCTCGCACCTGATTTGCGTCAGTCGTTTCAAATTTCATAGCTGCTTGCGCTTGCCACACCTGCGCCACAGGCCAAAATGTCTTTAAATCAACTGCAACTGTCGCTGCAATTCGGCGCCAGCACCGAAGCCTCTGCTCACCGCGAACTGCTGAGCCGCGCTCGCGTTACCCGCTGGATTCGTCATGCGCTGGCCGTGGATGCCGAGATCACGGTACGCATCGTCGATACCGAAGAGGGCCAGAAGCTCAACCGCGAGTACCGCCAAAAGGACTACGCGACCAATGTGCTGACCTTCGACTATCAGCAAGAGCCCACGGTGATGGCCGATCTGGTGCTCTGCGCCCCCGTGGTGGAGCGCGAAGCCCTGGAGCAGAACAAGACGCTGGAAGAGCATTACGCCCATCTGCTGGTGCACGGCACGCTGCATGCCCAGGGCTGGGACCACGAGACCAGCGAGGAAGATGCCGAAGAGATGGAGGCTTACGAGACCGACATCATGAAAGAGATGGGCTACGAAGATCCATACGCCAAGTAAGCTGCGCCCCCGGCCATGACCTTCTCTCATTGGCGCCGCCCGCTGACCTGGCTGCTGGCCTGGGCTCTGGTGGCCGGGGCGGGTACCGGCTGGCTCGCGCACGCCCGGCTGCTGGCATTGGAAGATGCGTTCACGGTGGATGCGCGCATCGTGCACCGGTTGCTGAGCCAGCGCGCGGTGCAGCATGATGCCGTGATGGCCATGCTGCCACTGCTGCAACAGCCGGTGGAAGGCCATAGCTCCAATGCAGCCATGCCGCTGCCGCGCCTGCCAGCCGCCTACCCGCAAATCGTTGAAATCCTGCGCCGCCTGCCGGGCAGCACCTGGCCCGCCGACTGGCCCCAAGGCCTGCGCACCGCGGCAGACGCTGCCGAGGCACGTTCCCTGCAAAGTGGTCATGCCGAACTGGCCCAAGCCGAGCTTCCTGCAGGCAAGGTCTGGCTGGTGCTGGCCGGACGAAACACGGCCCATGCCCTGCAGCTGGATCTGCAAACCACCGTTCCCTGGGACGAATGGCCCATGGATGCAGGCACAAGTCCCGTACGCGTGCACCTGCAGTACCAGGGCCAGGCATTTGAGGTGCAAGCCGGTCGACGCCTAACCTATGGCTGGCATTACGACTTTCACAAGCTGCTGGCCTCGCACAGCCAGCCTTTCGACGTGGTGCTGGAACGCGATGTCAGCTGGAGCGAACTGCCCTGGGCAGCCATGCTGGCCTGGGCTGCGGCCAGCGCTGCGGCACTGGCGGTGCTGCGTGCATTGCTGCGCCAGCGCGTGGCGGCACGCCGGGCAGAGGAACTGCTGCGGCTGGGCCAGGTTTCACGCCTGAACCAGCTCGGCGAGCTGGCCGCGGGCATGGCTCATGAGCTCAACCAGCCACTGACCGCATTGCTGGCCAGCACCCAGGCCGCACAGCGCCTGCTGGGCAAGGACGGTAGCGACGAAGAGCCGGATCTGGACACCGCACGCCATGCCATGGACCAGGCCGTGGCCCAGGCGCGCCGCGCCAGTGCTGTTGTCGGGCGGCTGCGCCGCGTGGTCGAGCGGCCCGATCTGTCGGGCCAGGTCCAGACCCTGGCCCTGGCCGCCGCCGTGCACGATGCACTGCATCTGCTGGAGCCCGAGCTGCGCCGCCGCGGCATCACCGTACAGCTCGATGCCCCCGCCGACCTGCCCGCCGTGCGTGCCGAACCCGTGGCTCTGCAGCAGATCATCCACAACCTGGTGATGAATGCGCTGCAGGCCATGGATCAGCCCGAAAGCGGGCAGCGCCGCCTGTGGCTGACCCTGAGCCTCATGCGCCCGCCCAGCACGCGCGTCCTGCTCAGTGTGCGTGATACAGGCCCGGGCGTAACGCCAGAGGCACGGGCTCACCTGTTCACGCCGTTCTACACCACACGCCCCGACGGTCTGGGGCTGGGCCTGTCGCTTTCGGAGAGCCTGGCGCAGGCCATGGGCGGAGATCTTTCTCTGGCACCTCCCGGCGATGGGCCAGGCGCCGAATTCCATTTGCAGCTTCCATTGGCCCAGCAGCCATGACAGACGCATCATGAACTCTTCCCTCTCGCCCCTGATCCACCTCGTGGACGACGATGCCGCCGTGCGCGACAGCCTGGCACTGCTCATAGGCACGGTAGGCCTGCGCGTGCAGACCTGGGCCGACCCACAGAAATTTCTCGCCGAATTCGAGCGCAGCGATGTGGGCGCCATCGTGCTTGATGTGCGCATGCCCGGCACCAGCGGGTTGACGGTGCTGGACATGCTGGTGGCGCAAGGCGTGGATCAGCCGGTGATCATGCTCACGGGACACGGCACAGTGGAGATGTGCCGCCGCGCCTTCAAGGCCGGAGCTGCGGAATTCCTCGAAAAGCCGGTCAACGACGAGCTGCTGATCGAAGCGCTGCAGGCCGCCGTACGCCAGCATGTGCGTTCGCGCGAACGCCATCACGCGGATCTGCAGGCGCGCGAGCGCTATGCGCAGCTGTCGGGGCGCGAACGCGAGGTTCTGGGCCTGATCGTGGAAGGCCTGACCAACAAGGAAATCGGCCGCGCGCTGTCGCTCTCTCCGCGCACGGTGGAAACGCACCGGGCCAACCTGTTCGCCAAGCTGGAGATCGACTCGCTGGCCCAGCTCATCCGGCGCTATGCGGCCCTGGCCGCAGAAACTGCCCCGTAGTTCTACGGAGATACCCGCGTAGCCAGCCGCATGGACGCTCAGCAGGCGTTTTCCTACAGTTGAGCCCATCCCCGAATGAAGCGCAGCCTGACACTGGCCGTCCTGGTCCAGATGCCGCACTTGCTGAAGTCATCGGGCCAAGGACTCTTTGTGAAAACTCAACGCATCATCCCCCTGCTGATCCTGGCTGCCACCGGCAGCGCCTTTGCCGCTGACAACTACTACGGCGCCCTGCGCATCAACTCCGCCCGCTATGAAGCCCACGACATGAACTCCAGCGCCCGCCCCGGCCTTGGTCAGTTCGTGACGGGCGATGAGAACAATACCGCTACCGGCGCTTCCCTGGCCCTCGGCTATCAGCTGCCATCGAACTGGCGCGTGGAAGCCGAGTACACCCTGCCCAAGAACAATGAGTTCACCAGTGGCTCCACCAACTTCCCCACCAGCTTCAACCATCACAAGATCCGCTCGCAACGCCTGATGGTCAATGCGTACAAGGATTTCCCACTGAACAGCCAGTTCTCGCTGTACGGCACAGCCGGCCTGGGCCTGGCGCACCTGCAGTCCAGCGGCTGGCAAGGCAACCCTGGCCGCCAGTACTTCGGCGCTTCTCAGAACAATCTGGCCTACTCCGTGGGCTTTGGCGTCACCTATACGCCCGTCCCCAAGGTCAGCATCGACCTGGGCTGGCGCTATGTCGACATGGGCAAGACCAAGACCGGCGCCAACAACTTCGCCAATGTCCGTGGTCTGGCAGATGAGCAGATGCGCGCCAAGCTGACTTCCAGCGAAGTCTCGATCGGCTTGCGCTATAGCTTCTGATCTTCTGCGGCAGCACAATCAAAAAGCGGCCCTAAGGCCGCTTTTTTCTGGTGTGAAGCAATGCTTTCTTACTCGACGCTCAGGCCGATGCTGCGCACCAACTGGGCCACGCGCACATCCTCGGTCTTGATCTGCTTGGCAAAGACCTGTTGGCCTTCACCCACGGGGGTAATGCCCTGCTGCTGCAGGCTCTTGCGCAACTCGGGGTCTTTCAGCGCCTTGTCTGTGTCCTGGGCAATGGCCTGCACCACGGCAGCAGGCGTGCCCTTGGGCGCGAACAGGCCGAACCAGGCACCAGCCTCAAAGCCCTTGTAAGTCTCTGCCAGGGTCTGCACCTGGGGCAGCAACGCATGGCGCTGCAGACCCGACACGGCCAGCGCTGTCAGCTTGCCACTCTGAATCTGAGCAAGGGCGGGAGCCACGGCGATCAGCATCACATCAACCTGACCGGCCAGCACATCCTGCAGACCCTGAGGACCGCCGCGATAGGGGATATGGGTGGCAAAAAAGCCCGCACGCTGCTTGAACTGCTCCATGGCCAGATGCTGGGCACCGCCCGTGCCTGACGATGCGTAGTTGATCTTGCCGGGGTGGGCCTTGGCATAGCTGACAAAGTCCTGCAGATTCTTGAAGCCCTTGCGAGAATTGGCCACCAGCACGAAGTCGGACTGGCCCAGCTTGGTCACCGGCACCAGATCGTTCTTCACGTCATAAGGCAGGTTGCGCTGCACATTGGGCATGATCGTGATGGCGCTGTCGCCGCCCACCAGCAGGGTGTAGCCATCGGGCTGCGCCTTGACCACGGCATCCACGGCCGAAACACCGCCTGCCGCGCCCTTGTTCTCCACCACCACGGCCTGCTTCCAGTCCTTGCCGACCAGATTGCCCACCTGGCGTGCCAGCAGGTCGGGAACGCTGCCTGGGCCATTGGCCACAACCATCTTGACCGAGCGTGTCGGGAAGTCCTGCTGCGCCATGGCTGCGCCCTGCACGCATGTGGCGGCCAGCAAGGCCCAGGCGGTGCGAGAGAAGAAACGGGGCAGATTCACGACAGGACTCCTTAATTAAGGCAGTCATTGTCAAAACTATTTCTTATTCTTCAAACTATTGTTTTTCAATTTCTTTATTTCCAAAAATAATTAAACAAAAATTCTTTCCCTCCTAAGATGCCTGCAAAACAAGGCGCAAAGCCATTCCTATAAAAATCGGGAGACAAGCATCATGGAGAATCTGGGCCAGCTCGCCCTGTTGCTGGCGGCCGCCTTTACCGCTGGCGCACTCAATGCCGTTGCCGGTGGCGGCAGCTTTCTGACACTGCCAGCGCTGGTCTTTACCGGCGTCCCTCCCGTGGTTGCCAATGCCACGGGCACCGTGGCCCTGCTGCCAGGCTATATGGCGGGAGCCTGGGGCTTCAAGGACGATATGGCGCCGCCACCCGGTCTTTCCATGAACCAGGTCGTGGTGCTGTCCCTGATCGGCGGCTGCGCCGGCGCAGCGCTGCTGCTGTTCACGCCCGATGCCACTTTCCGCAAGGTCGTACCCTGGCTGCTGCTGGCCGCCACAACGATGTTTGCCTTTGGCCCGCAATTGCGCGCCTGGGCCGCCGGCAAGAATGCCGAACACACAGCACCATCGCTTGCCAGGGCAGCCGTCGGCATGCTGGCCGTGGCCATTTATGGCGGCTACTTCAACGGCGGCCTGGGCATCTTGCTGCTGGCCCTGTTCGGCCTGCTGGGCCAGACCCAGCTCAATGCCATGAACGGCATGAAGAATCTGGTCTCGGCCCTGCTGACGGTCATTGCCGTGGTCATCTATGCCGTGGGCGGCATTGTGGAATGGAAGCAGGCCCTGATCATGATGGTGGCCGCTACTCTAGGCGGCTACCTGGGCGCACGCGTGGCGCGCAAGATACCGGCGCATATCCTGCGCTGGGGCATTGTCGCGACTGGGCTGGTGATGGCGGGCCTGTTCTTCGCCAAGGGCTGAAGCCTGCGCACAAAACAAAAAGCCTTCTCGATGATGAGAAGGCTTTTTTGTGAGCAACCCACGCTTGATGGATAAGCGATAGATGCCGATTTGACTGCTATTTCTTAAAGCAAGCGGGCTTTCACGGTCTTGCCCTTGACCTTGCCCGCATTGAGCTTGGCGCAGGCCGCCGAAGCAATCTTGCGATCCACGGCCACATAGGTGGAAAAGTCGTTGACACTGATCTTGCCGATCTGGTCGCGGCTGTAGCCGAAGTCGGCGCACATGGCGCCCATCACATCGCCGGCGCGGATCTTTTCCTTGCGGCCACCGATGATCTGGATGGTCATCATGGGCGGCAGCAGCTCGCCACCGGCGGCGGGCGTAAGTTCGTCCACAGGGAAGAATTGCGAAGCACGGCCTTGCAGCTGCTCGATCTTGCCCACGCTGCCCATCTCGTCCATGCTGACCAGATTCAGCGCCAGCCCTTCGGCATCGCCACGGCCCGTGCGACCGATGCGGTGGATATGCACCTCTGGGTCGGGCGTCACATCCACATTGATGACGGCCGACAGGTCGGCAATGTCCAGGCCGCGCGCCGCCACATCGGTGGCGACCAGCACGCTGCAGCTCTTGTTGGCAAACTGCACCAGCACTTCATCGCGCTCGCGCTGCTCCAGCTCGCCGAACAGGGCCAGAGCGCTGAAGCCCTGGGCCTGCAGCTCGCTCACCACATCTCGGCATTGCTGCTTGGTATTGCAAAAGGCAATGCTCGACTCGGGACGGAAATGCGCCAGCAGCTTGGCCACCGTGCCCACTTTCTCGCGGGCACCGACTTCGTACCAGCGCTGCTCTATCTTGCCCGCGCTGTGCTGGGTCGCGACCTTGACGGTCTGCGGATCGCACATGAAGCGATTGGCCAGCGACGCAATGCCATCGGGGTAGGTGGCCGAGAACAGCAGGGTCTGGCGATCCGCCGGGCATTGGCGCACCACGGTTTCGATATCGCCGAGAAAGCCCATGTCCAGCATGCGATCGGCCTCGTCCAGCACCAGGGTCTTGAGATTGCTGATATCGAGCTTGCCGCGCTCCATCAGATCCATCACGCGGCCCGGTGTACCGACGACGATGTGCGCACCGTTTTCCAGTGAGGCAATCTGGTTGCGCGAAGGCACGCCGCCATAGACGGTGACGACCTTGATATTGTCCTGGGCCCGCGCCAGGCGGCGGATTTCGGTGGCAACCTGGTCTGCCAGCTCGCGTGTGGGGCACAGCACCATGGCCTGCACGGCAAACCAGCGCGGGTTCAGGCGGTCGACCATGGGCAGGCCGAAGGCAGCGGTCTTGCCACTGCCCGTGCTGGCCTGTGCGATCAAATCCTTGCCCTGCAGGGTCAGCGGCAGGCTGGCGGCCTGGATGGGCGTCATCTGCGCATAACCGAGCTGCTGGAGGTTGGCCAGCATTTCAGAGGACAGGGGCAGCGCCGAGAAAGCGGTGGAGTCAGTGGCCTTGGCGGCGCTGGTGGAGGTATTCATAGGTCGCAATTATCCGGGGACTGCGGACAGCGAGTTGCCTGAGTGACTATTCACACGGGTTGTCCCTCTCAAGCCCTCTGCAGCCATGCGCCTAGGCTGGAAAGCACGGCCTTTGCCAGGCACAGGCCGCCACGTCACTCCCAACACCCACGAAAACATGCACCCTCAACTTGCCCGCAGCTTCTGCGCCATTGCCGCCGCCATTTGCGCCTTCAGCGCCAGCCCCGCCTGGAGCGCAGATCTGGACCCTCAGCCCATCAAGCCCGAGCTGCAACGCCTGATCGGCCAGATGTACCCCAATATGCGCAGCATCTATGAAGACCTGCATGCCCACCCCGAGCTGGGTTTTCAGGAAACGCGCACCGCCGCCAAGCTGGCTGCCGAGATGCGCAAGCTGGGCTTTGAAGTCACCGAGGGCATTGGCAAGACCGGCCTGGTTGCCATTTACCGCAACGGCACAGGTCCCACAGTGATGGTGCGTACAGAGCTCGACGCCCTGCCCATGGAAGAGAAGACCGGCCTGCCCTACGCCAGCAAGGCCAAAGCCCAGTACAACGGCAAGGAAAGCTTTGTCGCCCATAGCTGCGGCCACGATATGCATATGACCAGTTGGCTGGGCACGGCTCAGGCGCTGCTGGGCATGAAAGACAAGTGGAAAGGCATGTTGATGTTCGTGGCCCAGCCTTCCGAAGAGACCGTGACCGGCGCCAAGGCCATGCTGGCCGACGGCCTGTTCAAGAAATTCGGCAAACCCGACTATGCGTTTGCGCTGCATACCGGCTCCATGCCTTATGGAATGGTGGGCTATGTGGCCGGGCCTGCGACCTCCAATTCGGACTCGCTGGACATCACGTTTCATGGCCGTGGCAGCCATGGCTCCATGCCGGACAAAGGCATTGACCCCGTGCTCATGGCCTCGCGCTTTGTGGTCGATGTACAGGGCGTGATCAGCCGCGAGAAAGATCCCATGGAGTTCGGTGTGGTCACCGTGGGCGCCTTCAACTCGGGCAGCGCGGGCAATATCATTCCCGACCAGGCGCGGCTGCTCGGAACAATCCGCAGCTACAAGAGCGAGGTGCGCACAAAAATGCACGAAGGCATTGAGCGCACGGCCAAGGCCGAAGCCGCCATGTCGGGCGCTCCTGCACCTGAGGTCAAGCTGGTCAAGGGCTCGGATGCCGTGGTCAATGACGCGGCACTGGTAGGCCGCACCGTCAAGCTGTTCAAGGCCGCACTCGGCGACCGCAATGTGATCCCCATCTCACCCATCACGGCCAGCGAAGATTTCTCGGACTTCATCAATCAGGGTGTGCCATCCATGTTCTACACCCTGGGCGTGTACGACCCCAAGAAGGTGGCCGAGGCCAGTCAGCCCGGTGGCAAGCCCCTGCCCTTCAATCACTCGCCCTTCTTCGCTCCCGAACCAGAACCCACGTTCAAGACCGGCGTGGAAACCATGACGCTGGCCGTCATGAACGTGATGCAGTAATCGCAAGCCAGCCCCGTCAGCGGGGCTGGCGTCACTGCATCTGCTGCAGATTGCCGATGCGCACCAGCATCTCGGTGAACATCTGCATGTCCGTGCGCAGATCCGGCAGTTCCTGGTACTCCAGCGCATTGTGGGCCGTGTATTTCTTGCCGGGCATGGCCGGACCGAAGTTGATGGCGTTGGGCATGAGCTTGGCCGTGGTGCTGCCGGCAGTTGGAACGGGCTTTGCATCCAGCCCCGTGGTGTCGCCAAAGATATTGAGCAAAGTGCTCAGCCATGCGCCCTTGGGGTCACGGGCCATCCAGTTGCCCTGGGTGTATTGCACCGTCATCGGGACCTTGGCCGCATCGCTCCAGCGGGCAATGCCCTGCTCCACCTCGGCGCGCAGCTGCTCCGGCGTCTTGCCCCGCGGCATGCGCGCATTGGCCGTCACCTCGAGCTTGCCGTCCGCCGACTTGATGAGATTGGGCGACAGCGTGAGCGGCCCCATGAAATCATCGGCATAGGCAATACCCAGCTGCCGGCCCAGATAGTCCAGGCCAAACACGCCATTGATGTAGCGCACGGCCTGGCTGTACTGATTGGGCTGCACCATTGCTGCGCCCTGCTCCGGCATCAGGCTCTGCTGCAGGAACAGCGCCAGGCGCGGCACGGGATTCACCCCTTCCTCGGGGCGCGAGCCATGGGCCGATGCGCCGCTGACCTTGACCGTGACCTGGCCCTCGGCGCGCTGCACATCGATGGCGAACTTCCCCTGCGCCTCGTGCTGGCGGACAAAGTCGTCCTTTTCCTTGGACAGCCGCTGCGCAATCTGATCCAGCGCAGCCGCATCGGTGGCGGAGACGGTGGCCGAGGCCGTCTGCGCAATGGAGTTGGCCGAGGCGGCGCCGGTCATGGCGGTGATGGCGGGCTTGGCGGCATCCACGGCGACATCCGCAAACAAGGCCTTGAGCGCGCCCGTGCCCTTTTCAGCGACCACGGCCGGGTACTTGCTGTCCAGCACGATGTTGTACTGCGGCAGCGAGGTCTTGCTCTGGTAGTACTTCATGGCATCGCCGCCGGTTTCCTCGGTGGTCTCTATCATCAGGCGAATGCTGCGCGACAGCGGCAGACCGCTGTCCTTGACCGCCTTCATCGCATACAGCACGGTGGCGATGGAGCCCTTGTCGTCAATCGTGCCGCGTCCATAAAGCTTATCGCCCACGCGGGTGACCTGGAACGGGTTGATCTGCTTGCCATCCAGCACCCACTCGGCTGCCACCACCGGCACCACATCGGCATGGGTCAGGATGCCGAACTCGGTCGCCTCGCTGGCACGGCTCACCGCATTGGCAGGCAGCGTCACTTCAAAGATGCGGTTGTCCACATTGCGAAAGTGCAGCCCGAACTCGGCGGCCATGGATGCAACGAGCTTGCCGAAGTCCAGGATGGCCGGGCTCTCATGCGGGGGCACCTTGGGATCGCGCACCGTCGGCAGCGCCACCATGCGCTGCAGGCTTTCCAGCACCGCCGTCTCCTGCGTCAGACGGTTGTACACGCCCAGCAACCGGGCGATATCCGCGAGTTCGCCGTCCGACAGCGTCTGGCCTCGCGTATAGCGCTGCACGGCTGCCGCCACGCCAGGCTCGGCCCTGGCAGCCCGCTGCGCAAAGGCCTTGAAGGATTCGGGCGGAGTCGCAGCAGACGATGCGATCAGGGCGTCCAGCGCGGGTTTTTTCAGGGTCTGCGCCTGGATGGGCAGACTGGCGCCTGCCAGACCCAGAATCAGGCCGGCTGCGATGAGGGACAAAGAGGGCTTGCAGGATGGCTTCATGGACAGCTCTTGTTGAAATCGTGGTGATGGACGGGGTCGCAAGACCGGTCTTGCCTAGGCCTGCGGCTCCATGCGCATGGGAATGGTGACGGGCCCGTCATTGACCAGATGCACCTGCATGTCGGCGGCAAACTCGCCGGTCTGCACCTCAGAGTGGGCAAGCCTGGCCTGGTCCACAAAATAGTCATAGAGGCGCCGGCCTTCGTCGGGCGCGGCGGCAGCGGTAAAGCTGGGGCGGTTGCCTCCCCTGGTATCGGCCGCCAGCGTGAACTGGCTGACCACCAGCAGCCCCCCCCCGACGTCCTGCAGGCTTTTGTTCATCTTGCCGGCCTCGTCGCTGAAGATACGCAGCTTGAGCATCTTGGCCAGCAGCTTGTCGGCCTCGGCCTCGGTATCGCCGCGCTCGGCACAGACCAGCGCCAGCAGACCCTGGCCGATCTGACCGGTAATGCGGCCGTCGACCTCCACGCGCGCCTGCTTGACGCGCTGAATCACACTCATCATGTACTGAAACCTTCCTTGGCCGCGCCCTGTGCTTCGCCGCCCTGCTCCCCATCGGCCACTTCACTGGCCGTGTTCATGCCCATGGGCAGCAGCTCGATGCGAGCATAGAGGCCTGGAATGGCCTGCAGCAGCGCGGCTTCAATCTCGGAGCGCAATTGTGCCGCCCGCTGCACGCTCCACTGGCCTGGAACATGCATGTGAAAGTCCACAAAGCTGCGCTCCCCCGCCTGGCGGCTGGAGATATTGTCAAAGCTCACGCCTTCGCTGCGCTTGGCATAGCCGTCCAGCAAAGTGTCGATCCTGAGACGCTGCGGCGCATCCAGCGCCTGATCCATCAGGCCTTGCGAGGACTGCCAGACCAGTTGCACACCCTGCACGCAGATATGCACGGCCACGGCCAGAGCCACCACCGCATCCACCCACAACCAGCCCGTCAGGGCCACAGCCAGCAGGCCGACCACCACGCCCACCGAAGTCCAGACATCGGTGAGCAGATGCCGTGCATCGCCCTCCAGCGCCATCGAGCGGTATTTGCGCGAGGAGCGCAGCATGACCCATGCCAGCAGCCCGTTGAAGACCGTGCTGAGCAGCGACAGCATCAGGCCCCAGCTCAGCTGCTCCAGGGGCTGCGGGTTCCACAGCCGCGACAGCGCTGCCCAGGCAATCGCCAGACTGGCGCCTATGACCAGCACGCCTTCGAAACCGGCCGAGAAGTACTCCGCCTTGTAATGTCCATAGGGGTGTTCGGTGTCCGCCGGTCGCTTGGCCACGGTCACCATGGTCAGTGCAAACATGGCACCGGCCAGATTCACGAAAGACTCCAGCGCATCGGACAGCAGGCCGACCGAGCCGGTCAGCCACCAGGCCAGGGTCTTGAGCACGATGGTGAGCAGCGCCACCACCACGGAAAGGCGCAGCAAATTGTGCGGCTGCAACCAGGCCTGTGAATTCGTCTTCAAACCTTTGTTCATATCAAAAATCATGGATAGAGACTACTGACCGCTTGCGGAAATATTTCCATTGGCTCGATGTGCCTGGAAGTATCGCGAGATATACGCCACACTCTGTTTGTACCCAAACCGTATAAAAATACTCCCAAAGAGGGAGCCTCATGCCCGACACACCCCAAACGCAGCAACCAGGAGATAACGATGCAATGCTGCGTCTCATCGCCGACACCACGCCTGCCATGCTGGCCTATTTTGAGGCCGGCACCCTGCTGTGCCGCTTTGCCAATGCCCGGTATGCCGAATATTTTGGCAAACAGCCGCAGGAAATCCTGGGCCTGTCCGTGCGTGAGATTGTGGGGGAGCACATCTGGAAGCAGATCAGCCCCTATCTGCAGCGGCTGGAAGAAGGCGCCCTCGAAACCATACGCTATACCCGGCAGGCCCAGGACCACGAGGGACGCAAGCAGCATATGGAAGCTGCACTGCACCCTCATGTGATCGAGGGGGTACTGATCGGTGTGGTGGCCTTGATAACCGATGTCAGCCACCACCATTCGCTGACGCAGCAGGTGCTCGCCAGTGAAGAGCGCATGCGCAAGTTTGCAGCCATCACGACCGAGGCCATCGTGCTGCATCGTGACGGGCTCATTCTTGACGGCAATGATGCGCTGGTGCGCATGACCGGCTACAGCATCGACGAGCTGCGCGGCAGCCCCATCCTCGACTATGTGGTTCCTCAGTTCCGCCTGAAGGCGCTGCAATATATGCGCAGCGAACGCGAGGACAGCCACCAGTCGGCCTTCATCCGCAAGAACGGCGAGTTGATGCCCGTGGAAGCCGAGGCCAAGACCATGCCTGGCGAGGGAAATGAATACCGTATCGTGCTGTTGCGCGACATCACGGCCAATATCCAGGCCCGCCAACACCTCGACTATCTGGCCCAGCATGACCTGCTGACCAGCCTGCCCAACCGGTCACACCTGAGCCTGCTGCTGGAAGAGTCGCTGACCCTGGCTCGCAGCCAGCAGACCAGAGTGGCGGTACTGAGCCTGGATCTGGACCAATTCAAGGCCGTCAATGACTCACTGAGCCACCGCGCGGGTGACTTGCTGCTATGCGAAGTCGCGCAGCGTCTGCGCAACGCGCTGCGCCCGCAGGATGAGGTTGCACGCATAGGCGGCGATGAGTTTGTCGTACTGCTGGCAGAAAACCCCAGTCTGCTGGAAACCGAGGCACTGGCCACCCAGCTGCGCGCTGTGGCGGAGCAACCCTATCAGATTGACGGCACACAGCTGGTGATATCGCTGAGCATGGGCATTGCCATGTTCCCCAAGGATGGCAACAGCCCCGAAGAGCTGATCAGCAACGCAGAAGCCGCCATGCACATGGCCAAGAGCAGGGGTCGCAGCTTTGTCCAGTTCTACACATCGGCACTGGAAGGGCGCGCCACGCGCATGCTGATGCAGGAGCAACTGCTACGCCAGGCCGTGGAACGTGGCGAATTCGAGCTGCACTACCAGCCGCAGCTGTATCTGGACAGCGGCGAACTGGCCGGCTTTGAAGCACTGGTGCGCTGGAAACACCCGCACCGCGGACTGGTACTCCCAGACGAGTTCATTGGCTTTGCCGAGAACCGGGGTCTGATCGCTGCAATCGACCACTGGGTACTGCGTGAAGCCTGCCGCCAGACCCGCGCCTGGCAGGATGCAGGCTACCCTGCTGTGCCTGTCGCCGTAAATCTGTCAGCCCAGGAATTTCGCCAGCGCGATGTGGTGCAGGAAGTCAGCCAGGCCCTGACCCGCGCCGGGCTGGATGCCCGGTTGCTGCATATCGAACTGACCGAATCCACGCTGATGCAGTCTGGCGGCCAGATGCCCGATGCACTGCACGCGCTCAAAGCCCTGGGCGTTGGGCTGGCCATCGATGATTTCGGCACCGGCTATTCATCGCTGGCTTATCTGCGCAAGCATCCCATAGACCGGCTCAAGATCGATCGCTCCTTCATCTGCGACCTGCCGCACAACCCCGATGCCGCAGCCATCGTCGGCGCCATCGTCCAGATGGGTCGCAGCCTGCACCTGAGAATCATTGCCGAGGGGGTCGAAACCCTAGCCCAAAGAGAGCTTTTGCAAAGCATGGGTTGTGACATGATGCAAGGGTTCCTGGTGTCTGCACCTCTGTCCTCGGAGCAGGCGCAACACTGGATGTCGCAACACTGTCACCCTCTACAAAGACAATAGTGCATGGCTCCCAAAACACCGAATACCACCGATAAGAACAGCAGTACTTTCCATGCCGAGGCATCGCAGGCACTGGCCCATGTGCAGCAGTTGTACCGGGAGCAGATTGAGCATCTGCGCGCAGCCATGCAGCGCTTCGTCGCAGGCGAAACACCTGCGGCCCCCATCCATGCCTATTACCCCTTT
Organism: Comamonas sp.; assembly: GCA_031277805.1. Taxonomy (GTDB): domain Bacteria; phylum Pseudomonadota; class Gammaproteobacteria; order Burkholderiales; family Burkholderiaceae_C; genus Comamonas. Next base: position 810,571 of record JAITLR010000009.1, read on the forward strand.
GTGCGCATGAAAACCACCACGGTGGCGCGCGCAGACACCAAGCTGACCTACGGCTTTGTCGAAGGCCCCGGCACTTACGAAGCCACGCTGACCCGGCCAGACCTGTTCGCCACTTACTATGGCGAACAGCTGCGGCTGCTGATCGCCCACCACGGTGTGCAGCTGGAAGTGGGACTCAGCGACAAGCCCATCCCGATTCATTTCTCCTTCGCGGAAAACGATCATATCGAGGGCGCCCTGCCCGCTGATCGCCGCTTGCTGATGCGCGATGTCTTCGACCTGCCCGATCTGGAGTCCATGGACGATGGCATTGCCAATGGCACCTGGCGCCCGCAGCCCGGCGAGGCCTTGCCTCTGTCGCTGTTCACGGCGCCACGCGTTGACTACTCGCTGCACCGTCTGCGCCACTACACGGGCACGGCACCCGAGTGGTTCCAGAACTTCGTGCTGTTCACCAACTACCAGTTCTATATCGACGAATTCATTCGCCTCGGCCACGCCGAAATGGCCAATGAAGACAGCGAATACATCGCCTTCATCGAGCCCGGCAACGTGGTTACACGCCGCAAGGGCCTGCCCGCCGAGGCTGTGGACGAACTGGGCGCGGCTCCACCGCGCCTGCCGCAGATGCCAGGCTATCACCTGGTGCGCGCCGACAAGAGCGGCATCACCATGGTCAACATCGGCGTGGGCCCGGCCAACGCCAAGACCATTACCGACCACATCGCCGTGCTGCGCCCGCACGCCTGGATGATGCTGGGTCACTGCGCGGGCCTGCGCAACAGCCAGCAGCTCGGCGACTATGTGCTGGCCCATGCCTACGTGCGCGAAGACCATGTACTGGACGAGGAACTGCCATTGTGGGTGCCCATTCCCGCATTGGCAGAGATTCAGGTGGCGCTGCAGCAGGCCGTGGGAGAGATCACGCAGATGGAGCGCGCAGACCTCAAACGCATCATGCGCACGGGCACCGTCGCCAGCACCGACAATCGCAACTGGGAGCTGTTGCCCAACAATCTGCCACAGCTGCGCTTCAGTCAGAGCCGGGCCGTGGCACTGGACATGGAGTCGGCCACCATCGCCGCCAACGGTTTCCGCTTCCGCGTGCCCTACGGCACCTTGCTGTGCGTGAGCGACAAGCCGCTGCATGGCGAGATCAAGCTGCCCGGCATGGCCAACCATTTCTACCGCGAGCGCGTAGATCAGCACCTGCGCATCGGCATGCGCGCCGTGGACATACTGCGCGAAGGCGGCAGCGACCGCCTGCACAGCCGCAAGCTGCGCAGCTTTGACGAAGTCGCATTCCAGTAATGCCTCCGCCTCCATGCCCGAGCTGGACTTCTTTTCCATAACCATGGCCGTCGCCATCAATTTGATGGCGGTCGCCTTTGCCTTGCCTTGGTTCATGGGACAGAAGATCAGTGCGTCCGCACGCCGCAGCCAGCAGTTCCTGCTGCTTCAGGGCTTGGCCTGGGTACTGATCCTCGGCGCATCGAGAACACAGTCCACATTTTGGAGTTCTGCACTTTCGTTGGCAGCCATCAGTGTCGCCATGACAGCGCTGTGGCGACTTGGTCGCGCCCTGTCCGGCTGGTTGAGCCCACGCAGCAGCGCGCTGCGCCATCTGCTGGCTGCAGGCTGCATATTGACGCCGCTGGGTTTTCTGGGACTGATCCAGTCACTGCCCGAACGCGCAGCCTGGTTCAGCGCCTGCTACGGCATTTGCACCGTACTGGTGGGCTGCATGGCACTGCAGCCTGCCAAGGCAGCCGGCAAGCTTTGGCGCCACATCGTATCTGGCGTGGGTTTCGTCATGGGCCCGGTCTTGCTGCTGCGCAGCTACATCGCACTCCATCCCGACTGGCTGCAGCAATTCAACGCCAAAGAAACCATGATCCATCAAACATTGATCATGGCCCCAGCTATCTGCAGCACCTTGCTGCTGCTGGCCATCTTGCTGGCCTGGCGTGACGAAAGCCAGCGCCAGAGCCTCGAGCGGCATCAGGAAGACGATCTTACCGGCCTGCCCCATCGGCACACCCTGGTGCGCCAGGCCCAGGGCATGCTGCGCCGCTCGCAGCGCGGTCATCTGCCGCTGTCCGTCGTTCTGCTGGACATGGATCAGTTCCAGCGCGTGAATCGCCGCCATGGCTACGATGTGGGCAACGAGGCACTGCAACTACTGTCGCTGGCCCTGCAAAAACAGATGCGCGGCGATGAAGTCGCCGCTCGCTGGGATGGCGAATCCTTTTGCCTGCTGGTGCACGCCGACGCCGCTGGCGTGCAGTCACTGTTCACGCGGCTAAAATCCGCCATTCAGCTGGGGCTGATGCATGAGCTGCAGCTGAGCCTGGACTTCAGCGCTGGCTGCGTGCATGTACCCGAGGTCTGGGACAGCCTGAACTTTGACGACCTGATTCATGAAGCCCTGCAAGCCTTGCGTCAAGCCAAGAAGAATGATCAGGGCGGCCTGAAAATCATCACTCTGCAGCCCCCCGACCACGAAGGGTCGCCAGCGCTACCCACCCAAAGATCGACCCGTTGAGCTGTCATCCGTTTGACTCTCTGAGCACCTGCGATGCCCGACTAAGCGCCAGCCCGGTCAGAACCCGGATAACATTTTCCGGTTCAATCGCACTTATCTGACTGGAGACAAAAATGATGGCAATCCAAACCGTAGGCATCGTCGGTGCCGGCACCATGGGCAACGGCATCGCGCAGGCCTGCGCCGTATCGGGCATCGATGTGGTGATGGTGGACATTTCCGAAGCCGCCGTGCAAAAGGGTCTGGCCACCGTGGCCGGCAGCCTGGACCGCCTGATCAAGAAGGAAAAGATCACCGAGGCCGACAAGGCCGCCGCGCTCTCGCGCATCAAAACCTCGACCAGCTACGACGACCTGAAGTCCGCCCAGCTGGTCATCGAGGCCGCGACCGAGAACTACGAGCTCAAGGTCAAGATTCTCAAGCAGCTGGACGCGCTGCTGGGCCAGGACGTAATCGTCGCCACCAACACCTCGTCCATCTCCATCACCCAGCTGGCCGCCGTGACCCAGCGCGCCGACCGCTTCATCGGCATGCACTTCTTCAACCCCGTGCCCATGATGGCTCTGGTGGAAATCATCGTCGGCCTGCAGACTTCGGACGCCACGCACGGCGCCGTCAAGGCCCTGGCCGAGCGTCTGGGCAAGACTCCGATCACCGTGAAGAATGCACCCGGTTTCGTGGTCAACCGCATCCTGGTGCCCATGATCAACGAGGCTTTCTTCGTGCTGGCCGAGGGCCTGGCCTCGGCCGAGGACATCGACGCCGGCATGAAGCTGGGCTGCAACCAGCCCATCGGCCCGCTGGCCCTGGCCGACATGATCGGTCTGGACGTGTGCCTGGCCGTGATGGAGGTCTACCTCAAGGAGTTCGGCGACAGCAAGTACCGCGCCTGCCCGCTGCTCAAGGAAATGGTGGCCGCCGGCCGCCTGGGCCGCAAGACCGGCCGTGGTGTTTACACCTACTGATTTGCAGCGCTTCGGGTCTTCTGCGCGACTGCGGCCAGCCAAGCTGCGGCATATGGTTTGCGTAGGAGATCCTTCATGCATATCGAGAACCCCAGCCCTCCGCCCGAGGGCTGTATTCATTGCGAAGTCCGCGGCCATGTGCTGCTGATCGGCATCAACCGTCCGGCCAAACGCAATGGCTGGACGCCCGCCATGTTCCAGCAACTGGCCGAGGCCTACACGCGGCTGGATGACGACCCCGGTTTGCGCGTGGGCCTGCTGCACGCCTTCGGCAGCCATTTCACGGCCGGGCTGGACCTGCCCGTGATGGCCGAATTCCTGCGTTCGGGCCGAAAAGTCATTCCGCCGGGCCTGGTCGAGCCCCATGACTACGGCCTGACCGGCTACCGCCGCCGCGCCAAGCCCATGGTGGCGGCCGTCAAGGGCATCTGCTTTACCGTCGGCATCGAGCTGATGCTGGGCGCCGACATCGTGGTCGCGGCCGACGACTGCCGCTTTGCGCAGATGGAAGTGCAGCGCTGCATCATGCCTACGGGCGGCGCCACCTTGCGCATGGCAGAACGCGCCGGCGTGGGTAATGCCATGCTGCACCTGCTCACGGGCGACGAGTTCGACAGTGCCGAAGCCCTGCGCTGCAACTTCGCACAGAAGGTCGTGCCCGCAGGGCAGGAACTCGATGAAGCCTGGCGCATTGCCGAGCGCATCTCGCTGCAGGCGCCGCAGGCCGTGGTGGCCACACGCCTCAATGTACTCAAGGCCATAGAACTGGGACAGGCCGCCGCCGTGGCCGACTTCATTCCCGTACAGCAGCGCCTGGCCAATAGCGAGGACGCAGCCGAGGGCGTGCGCTCATTTATCGAAAAGCGTCCCGCACGATTCACTGGCAAATAAGCACCTGCAGACAAGACTCATTCAGGAGACAACCATGATTTTCAAAGGTTTTTCGCGTCCATCGCTTATCCCACTTGCGCTGACAGCTATGGTTTCCGCAGCATTCGCGCAAACGGCTGCACCCGCCTTGCCCGACCCGGCCGCCACCACGGTCCAGGCCATGGGCTGGATGCAGGGCTTTCCGCCGCCACCCGACAAGCAGCTCACCTTCGACAACCCCGCCGTCAACGTCTATCCGCGCACGCGCTGGACCTTCTCGCACATCCGCGAACTGGTACCCACGGCCAATGTCTGGCGTGGCAGCGCCGTGCCCAGCCCACTGCCCAAGGCCACACGAGCCCCCGACCTGGACAGCGTGCGCTTCAAGGCCATGGGCACGGGCGAGGAGCTGACGTTCGCCCAGTCACTGGAGCGCAACTACACGGACGGTATCCTGGTGCTCCACAAGGGCCAGGTGGTCTATGAAAAGTACTTCGGTGCGCTAACGCCCGAGCGCCCGCATATCGCCATGTCGGTCACCAAGTCCTTTGTCGGCACACTGGCTGCCTTGCTCGCCCATGAAGGCACGCTGGACCCTGCAGCCCCCGTCACCCGCTATCTGCCCGAGCTCAAGGAAACGGCCTATGGCGACGCCACCGTGCGTGAGGTCATGGACATGACGATTGGCGTGCACTACTCCGAGAACTATGCCGATCCCAAGGCCGAGATCTGGGACTATGCGCGCGCCGGCGGCATGCTGCCCCAGGGCCGCGACTATGCAGGCCCCAGAAGCTTCTATGACTTCCTGCAGACGCTGAAGAAGGAAGGCGAGCACGACCAGGCCTTTGCCTACAAGACCGTCAACGCCGAAGTACTGGCCTGGCTGGTGCGCCGTGCCAGCGGAAAATCGCTGGCACAGCTGCTGTCCGAGCGCATCTGGAGCCGCATCGGCGCCGAGCAGGACGCCTTCTTCATGGTGGACCGCATCGGCACGGAATCGGGTGGCGGCGGTCTCAACACCACACTGCGCGACCTGGCGCGTTTCGGCGAGATGATGCGCAACAACGGCCGCGCCGCCAACGGCCAGCAGGTGCTGCCCAAGGCCGTGGTGGATGATATCCGCAACGGCGGCGACCCGGCCAAGTTCGCCAAGGCCGGCTACGCCACGCTGCCCGGCTGGTCCTACCGCAATATGTGGTGGGTCTCGCACAATGCGGACGGTGCCTATACGGCACGCGGCATCCACGGCCAGACCATCTACATCGATCCCAAGGCCCAGATGGTGATCGTGCGCTATGCGGCCCACCCGATTGCAGCCAACGGGGCCATCGACCCCCTGAGCCTGCCCGCCTATCAGGCCGTGGCCGATACGCTCATGAAAAAATAGCCGGATGAATCTACGCCCTCAATACCACCTTCGCCCCAGCCCGCAAGGGCTGTTGGCCTGGGATGTGCGCAAGCTCATCGAACAGGCGGCAGCCCTGCAACTGCAACCGCACCTGGTGGCGCTGAGCGCAATTGCCGAGCTGGAGCAACGCTACTGGTTCAGCGAACCGGGCGACGAACCCACGCCACGCGCCATTGCCGAGCATATGAAGCTGGTCGAGGCCGCAGACACCGCCTACCCCATCTTGCTGGATGCACAAGGCCGCCTGATGGACGGCATGCACCGCGCCGTCAAGCGACTGGTGCAGGGCCACCCGGACATCTGGGCGCTGCAATTGCCCGTCACCCCGGAGCCGGACTTCATCGGCATTGCGGCAGATGATCTTCCCTACGAAGACTGAGGAAAATATCCCAAAAAACATAGCTTCCTGCGCTTGATACAAAAGCGTTAGCGGCAGATTTGATGCTGATTCGTGCATTCTCTGCACAAGCGCCCTCACCCCTGCAGGCGGCTGTTGTCACCAACATGGGTTAGCGTATGCCTTTCACCAACCCAAGGAGATCACCATGGCCCAACTCGACAAGGTTCTGTACACCGCCCACGCTCACACCACCGGTGGCCGCGAAGGCGCTTCGCGCACCGATGATGGCCGTCTGGACATCCAGCTGACCTCCCCCGGCGGCGCTGGCAAGGGCACCAACCCCGAGCAACTGTTCGCAGCCGGCTACTCGGCCTGCTTCATCGGCGCCATGAAGGCCGTGGCCGCCCGCCAGAAGGCCACATTGCCCGCCGATCTGTCGGTCGATGCCGAAGTGGACCTGGGCCCCGTGGGCGAAGTGTTCGGCATCGCCGTGCGCATGACCATCAACCTGCCCGGCATGGACAAGGCTGCCGCCCAGCAACTGGTGGACGCTGCCCACCAGGTCTGCCCCTACTCCAACGCCACACGCGGCAATATCAACGTCACTCTGACCATCGCTTAAATCGGAACATTCCCCTGTGGCGCTGCGCGCCTTCCCCTCACTATCTGCGTGCTGCGCACTTCGGGCGAGGGGGCGACACCGCCGCTGCGGGGCGGCCCTTGCATGGTGCCCCCCGGTTGGAGCCGCGCCAGTTTCAGGACAGTCGCACTACACACAGCAACCGGGCCACGCCCGGTTTTTTTATCGCCGGGCCGCCCCAAGATAAAAACGCCGGGGCCGCCTAGGCCCTCTCGGAGGGCAGCAGCCACACGCCAGTAGGCAAGCGTGGGGGGTTATGAGCGCAGCCCTGCCCACAGGGCTCCATGTTGCGGCTGGTATTGCTGCAGCTGCAAGTCCCACAGCCCCTCGAGCTGCAGCGGGCCCGCAATATCGTGGCTGGCATAGCGCACCAGCGCCAGTTGCTCCACTTCGACGGACAGACAGGGCTGGCCCACGCCCACGGCGTGCAGCTGCTCGACCGCCCACATCAGCGGCAGCTCTCTGGCGTAATGCCCCAGGGTCAGATGGGGCAGGTAATGCCAACCCGGCACCGGCGGCCAGGGCTGCAGCGCGGCGTGAAGCTGCGCCAGCACATCGCTCCCCTGGGTCACGCCCAGATAGGGCACGGTGGTAAAGCTGCCCACGCCCTGCAGTTGCACGGCAAACGGCGCCTGTGCCAGCTCCTGCAGCGTGGCCAGATCGGCCTGCAACTGCTCGGGGCCGAATTCTGCGGCGCCATGATGGGCGACATCGCACAGGCCCCGGTAGGCCAGCGTCAGATGCGGCTGGCGGGCATAGCGCGCCAGCAGGGCATCGCCCAGCGCATGGCGAGCGGCCTGAATGGTGGCATCCACCGCTTCGGAGGCGATCAGCACCACCCATACCGCGCACCAGGGGCAGCCTTGGTGCCACTCGGCAAAATCGCGATCTTCGCAGGCTTGTGACAGAGCTTGGCTGGCGTTCATATCCATGAGTGTGCCAGTTTGCCGGTGAAGCACCTCAGCACAGCTGATTTCAACAAAAAATCGCTCAAACCCATAACAGACAATCGCTGAAAGCTATCAAATGAAAAGCAATATGCCCAACATCAAAGCACGAAGAATTGCCGCCTGAGCGGGACTTGCGCATGACAATGGCGGCATGAGCTCTCTGCAAGATTCCTCCCACCCCTACGCCGATCTCACGCCCGATTGCGTGATCGATGCGCTGTGCAGCACCGGCCTGTGGCCGGACGGGCGCCTGACGGCGCTCAGCTCCTACGAAAACCGCGTCTATCTGGCGCACCAGGACGATGGCGACAAGGTGGTGGCCAAGTTCTACCGCCCGGGACGCTGGAGCCTGGCTCAGATCGAGGAGGAGCATGCTTTCTCACAGGAGCTGGCCGGCAAGGAAATTCCTGTTGTTGCCCCCCTGGTACTGCAAGGCAAGACCGTGCATGAGCATGCGGGCTTTCTGTTCAGCGTCAGCCCCTGGCGAGGTGGGCGCCGGCCGGAACTCGACGACTGGGAAGTGCTGGAATGGACAGGCCGCTTTCTGGCCCGCATCCATACCGAAGGCTCGGCCAGACCCTTTGCGCACCGCCCGACACTCGATCTGCGCAGCTTCGGCTTCGAGTCCATGAACTACCTGCTGGAGCAGGACATGGTGGCGCTGGAAGTGCGCAAGCGCTGGGAGCAGGCCTGCGAACAGGCCCTGCACCTGATCGCGCCGGCTGCGGATGGCCTCAGCCAGGCCGGCCATTTCGGTCTGCAAAGCGCCAGCCATATCCGCCTGCATGGCGACTGCCATCCGGGCAACATCCTGTGGACGCCCCTGGACGACGAGGGCCGGGGCGGCCCGCACTTCGTGGACCTTGACGATGCACGCATGGGCCCGGCCGTGCAGGATCTGTGGATGCTGCTCTCGGGCGAGCGCGCCCAGCAGACCCAGCAGTTGTCGGCCCTGCTCGAAGGCTACGAGCAGTTCCGCGCCTTCGACCGGCGCGAGCTGGCCCTGATCGAGCCGCTGCGCACGCTGCGCCTCATCCACTACAGCGCCTGGCTGGCGCGGCGCTGGCAGGACCCGATCTTCGCGATCAACTTCCCCTGGTTCGGCACGGCCGACTACTGGCGCAGCCAGGTGGACATGCTCCATGAGCAGATCGAGGCCATCCAGCAGGAACCGCTGTACGCCTGAGGCCCCGGCATGTCTGGGGGTTTCATGAAGCCGTCACGTTCGCAAGGCAACTTGCCGGCTTCAGTTTTCAAGAGTTCCCCATGCCCGTGTTCAAGACCCTCGCCGCTGCCACCCTGGTCGGCTCCCTGCTCAGCCTGAGCGCACAAGCCCAGCAGGCGTATCCGGCCATACTGGCCGGCCACGCCCTGCTGCCCGCCCAGTCCTTTGTTCCGGCACCCAAGGACGCTCCGGCCGATCTGCAGACCAGCGGCAAGTTCACGATCGCACAGCGCACGGAGCAGGTCGGCAGCATCGAAGGCCTGTCCAACGGCCGTCCCACCGGTGTCTCGCTGCCCTTCAAGGGCCAGCCACTGCAAGGCCATTCGGGCATCAAGCACATGGCCGACGGCACGTTCTGGGTGCTCACCGACAACGGCGCCGGAGCCAAGGCCAATTCGCCGGACTTCATGCTCTACCTGAACCACTACCAGGTGGATTTCAAGAGCGGCAAGTTCCAGCGCCTGAAGACCGTGTTCCTGCACGACCCCGACAAGAAGGTGCCGTTTCGCATCGTCCATGAAGGCACGAAGCAGCGCTACCTGACCGGCTCGGACTTCGACCCGGAGAGCTTCCAGTTCGCAGGCGGTGCGCTGTGGCTAGGCGAAGAGTTCGGGCCCTATCTGATCAAGGCCGATCTGAATGGCAAGGTGCTGGGTGTTTTCGAAACCCAGGTGGACGGCAAGCCCGTACGCTCGCCCGACTACCCTGGCACGGTGGCCCCTGGTGCGCCAGATGCGAAGATGTCCGCCTTCCAGATCAAGCGCTCCAAGGGCTTCGAGGGCATGGCCGCATCCAGGGACGGCAGCAAGCTCTATGCCCTGCTCGAAAGCCCGGTCTGGAACGAGCAAGCCAAGGCCTATGAAGCGGTAGACGGCGGCAAGCAGTTCCTGCGCGTGCTGGAGTTCGACGTGAAGGCCGAACAATGGACCGGCCGCCACTGGAAGTATGTGCTCGAAGGCAACAGCCATGCCATCGGCGACTTCAACATGATCGACGACAGCACAGGTTTAATCATCGAACGCGACAACGGCGAGGGCACAGACGACAAGGCCTGCCCGCCAGGTGAAAAGCGCAAGGACTGCTTCAGCGACACGGCCCAATTCAAGCGTATCTACAAGGTAGAGCTGACCGAGGCCAACGCCGGTGGCGAGCTGCGCAAGATCGCCTACATCGACCTCATGAACATCCAGGACCCGAAGCGTGTGGCGAAGAAACCGCTCAACGCCGGTGTCTTCACCTTCCCGTTCTTCACCATCGAGAACGTGGACGTGGTGGACGCCAGCCACATCGTGGTCGGCAATGACAACAACCTGCCTTTCAGTTCCAGCCGCGACCCCAACCGTGCGGACGACAACGAACTGGTGCTGCTGGAAGTAAGCGATTTTCTGAAGGCACGCTGACCGGAAGGCCTGTCAGGGCGCGGCTCCTCAACAGCGCCCCTCGGCCTTGCAGGCGGGCACGGGCTGCCCGCTGGCATCGTGCCACTGGATCTGGCCGGGCTCGGCAGGCGTGATGGCGGCAGGCTGTGCAGGCGGAGCCGGTTCTGCCCTGGCATTGCGCGGATCGTGCAACACCGTGGAAGTGCCCACGCCTACGCCCACATTGGCACCACCCACGCCCATGGAGGCGCCCACACCGGCACTACCCAGCACCTGGCCGCGCTGGTTCACGCCCACGCCTACGCCCAGCGGCCCGACGCCAGTGCCTACACCCGCACTCAGGCCACCGCTTCCCAGACCCACCCCCACCGAGAACGGCCCCACGGGAATGCCTACACCCACGCCGGCGCCGACCGATCCGCAGCCGGTCAGCACAGCCGCCAGCGATATGGCCAGAGCCCCGACCTGAATTCCCTTGATTCCCATCCGCATGCTTGCCACTCCGAATTCCGGGAACGCCTTTGTGCGCCCTTCAATGCATCCATCCGATATACCGGTTGATGTGTTTTCCACGCATCCATTGTGACCCGCAGGCTCTGTCCGCCACTTCTGCACGGTTGCTTGGGCATTACCTTCCTCGTGCCACGGGATCAGCACAGACCTTCTGCCTGCATCAACCGCTCTTTCTACAATCGCCCCAGCCGAGCATTGCAGGCAACCCGGTTCCAGCGCAGGGACGGGCGCAGCATGCCGGAGCAACGTTTTTTTCCTCCATTCATCATGCAATCCAAGTGGACGCCCTACCCCTGGGTGTGCTTTTCCATGTGCGTGGGCGTCATGGGCACCGCCCTGGCCAGCCCGCTGTATCCCATCTACCAACAGGCCTGGGGCCTGCAACCCAGCCATATCACGCAGATCTTCGTGGCCTATATGTTCGGCGCGCTGGCCAGCCTGCTGTTTCTGGGGCGGCTGACAAACCGCTTCGGCTTTCTGGTCGTGCTGCGCGGGGGCCTGATCCTGATGACGCTGGGCATCATCAGCTCGGCCCTGGCCTGGAATGTGCCCAGCTTTGCCATCTGCCGCTTTGTGATCGGCGTGGCCTCGGGCTTGATCACCACCTCGGCCTCGGTCGGCATGACGCAGCTCAACAACAAAGGAGATCTGCAACGCGCGGCCGCCACCACCAGCCTGACAATTGCCTTTGGCTTCGGCCTTGGCCCCGTCGTCGGCGGGCTGATGGCCCAGTGGCTGCCCATGCCGCTCAAGACCGCCTACCTGCCCTCCATACTGTTGGGCTTCCTGGCCATCTACGCGCTGTTCCAGGTGCGCATTCCAGCATCCGCCAACACCTCGGCGGGCGGCCTGTCCTTTCGCGATGTCATGCCTGCGCTGTCCCAGCCGCGCAGGCCGTTTCTGCGCCACTACATGCTGGGCTGCATGGCGGCATTTTCGGCCTTTGGCATGTTCAGCCTGTTTGCGGCACTGGCGCCCAGCTTCATGCAGAACATGGTGCCCTGGCACGGTCCCCTGGTCTCGGGCCTGTCCATCGGCATCATCTTGTTCATGTCTGCCGGCATACAGCTTCTGGCACGCCCAGTCGCCACCAAGAAAATAGCCATCACCGGCTTCTTTGCCCTGGCTGCCAGCAATCTCTTGTTGATGGCCAATACCCAGCTCGGCTCGCCCTGGCTGTTTGCTCTCAGCGTGCTGACCACGGCCACAGGCCACGCCATGTGCAATCTGGCGGGCATGTCCATCGTCAACAAGGTCTCCAAGCCCGCCAACCGCACAGGCCTGCTGTCCACCTATCTGATCATCGGCTATCTGGGCACGATCGTTCCGATTCTGGGCCTGGGCTGGCTGTCCGACATCATGGGCCTGACGCCGGCCCTGGTCGTGTTCTGTCTGAGCCTGAGCGTGCTGACCACGGTGCTGGGCGTTTTCAGCCTGCGCGCACGCGTACTGCCGATTCCGCGTCAGTAAGGCCTTGCCAATAGGGCTGCATCAGCGGAAATGCGGGCCCGCCCCCTGCCCGGCCAGGCAGTCTTCCTGGTTGCGCAAGGGGCAGACCTTGAGGGACAGGCAGCCGCAACCTATGCAGCTATCGAGCTGATCCCTGAGCTGGGTCAGCGTGGCGATACGCTCATCAAGCTGTGCTCTCCAGCGCGAAGACAGTTGCGCCCAGTCCGCCTGACCGGGCACACGATTGCCGGGCAGACAGGACAGTGCCTGGGCAATCTCGGCCAGCGGCACGCCCATGCGCTGTGCCACCTTGATCACCGCCACCCGCCTCAGCACGGCACGCGCATAGCGGCGCTGGTTGCCCGCCGTGCGTGCGCTCGCTATCAGCCCCTGCTTTTCATAAAAGTGCAGGGCCGATATCGCCACACCGCTGCGCCGTGCGACCTCGCCCACGGTCAACTCCGGTGACTCCAAAGGCTCCTGCAGCAAAGCGCCGATCTCTTGTTCATAGCTACTCTTTTCCATGGATTACCTTGCTGTAGATGGCTGCCCTGCTATCACCTTTTATTTCTGAGGTTTTGCCAGGCACTTGACCTCAATCTTAGTTGAGGTTGAAGAATGCCTCACTGTTCTCGGTAAAGCCCTTTGCTGTGCCGATGTGTCTGAAGGACTTTCATGCCCCCTCTCTCTAGCGCAGCCCTGCTGCCCTCTGCCGCGTCTTTGCAGCACCTGCAGCCTGCCGGCCTCTATGACAGCCTGCCCAATGGCTACACCCATGTGGTCAGCGTGCAGGAGCCCGTGCGCTGGCTGTTTGTCTCTGGCCAGGGCGGGGAGGATGCCCAGGCCCAACTGCCCGACGGCTTTGCCCTGCAAGCCAGACAGGCACTGGACAATGTCCGCACGGCTCTGGCCGCGGGCGGCGCCAACATGGCCGATGTCACCAAACTGACCGTATTGATCGTCGATCATGACCTGCCGCGCTTCAAGCAGTGGCAGGACAGCATCGCGCTGCACTGGGGCAGTGGCGAGCCCGGTGATCCACGCCCCCGCTTTCCGGCCTGCACGTTGATTCCTGTTCCCAAGCTGGCTCTGCCCGGAATGCTGATCGAGGTGGAGGCCATCGCCGCGGTCTCCGCTGCACTGCCTGCTGCCACTGCTCAAACCACCAGACAAGCCGTTCCTGCCTGAGTTCAACAGATCCCTTGCCCATGACAAAAACCACAACAACAGAAACCCAGGCTCCTACAGTGCTCTCCCAGACCACGCTGCTGCTCATGGCCACGGCCTGCGGTCTGTGTGCAGGAGCCAACTACTTCAACCAGCCGCTGCTCAACTCCATGGTGCAGCATCTTCACATCAGCGATGCCCAGGCCTCCAGCACCGTGACCATGGCCCAGGTTTCCTATGGTCTGGGCCTGCTGTTCCTCGTGCCGCTGGGCGACATGCTGGAGCGCCGCCGCCTGGTGCTGACGCTGATGCTGCTGGCTGCCTGCGGCATGCTGCTGTCTGGCATCAGCGGCCTGGCGGGCAGTTTTGCGCTGCTGGCTGCCGGCACGCTGATGGCCGGCGTGTTCTCGGTGGCCGCACAGGTACTGGTGCCCATGGCTGCCACCTTTGCCGCACCCGGCACCAGCGGCCGTGCCGTGGGTCTGGTGATGAGCGGTTTGCTGGTGGGCATCCTGGCCTCGCGCAGTGTGGCCGGCATTCTGTCGGATCTGGGCGGCTGGAGCACGGTCTACTGGGTGGGCGCCGTCGCCACCGCCCTCATGGCCTTGCTGCTGGCGCGTGCCCTGCCCAAGGCGGCACCGACTTCCATGGTCAGCTATGGCGAAGTGATGAAGTCGCTAGGCGTGCTGCTGCGCCAGCACCCACGCCTGCGCAGCCGCGCCCTGATCGGCGGTACCGGCTTTGCCACCGTGAGCGTGCTGTTTTCCAGCATGGCGCTGCTGCTGGCCGGGCCGGGCTTTGAACTCTCTGACCTGATGATCGGCCTGATAGGCATAGTCGGCATCGCGGGTGCACTGATGGCCAATGTGGCGGGCCGCATGGCCGACAAGGGGCTGGAACAGCACACCACCCTGGCGGGTGCCATTCTGATGCTGCTGGGCTGGCTGTGCCTGTGGCTGGGCGGCAGCAGCATCTGGTGGTTCATGCTGGGCCTGCTGGTCGTCGATGGCGCGCTGCAGGCGCTGCACATCAGCAACCAGAACGTGATCTATGCACTGGCGCCCGAAGCACGCTCTCGCATCAATGCCGTCTACATGACGACTTATTTTATCGGTGCCTCCATTGGCTCGGCCCTGGGCTCCTGGGCCTGGCTGCAGCATGGCTGGAACGGCACCAGCCTGATGGGCGGCATACTGGGCCTGATCAGCCTGAGCATGGTGCTCTGGGATCGCCGCCTGCTGGATGCGCAGGCACGGTGACTCACATTTGCAGAGCTCTGCCAAGTTTCGTGGGACTTGAGCCAAAAATGATCAGCTCACCGCCATAACAGCCGAGGCTCCGGATGTCGCCACTCTGGTTCTTGCACTCGCAATCTTTTTTGGATATTTGGCCTACAACGCATTTCAGTTTCACCATTTGGTGAATCATCGGGTTTGGGCTGTTCCCGCCGCGTCTACTTGACGAACACCAGTGTCTGCAAATGGCCGCTTGCAGCCATCGCAACCCATAAAAAATCCCCGCAGAGCCACCACTCTGCGGGGATTTCTATTGAGAGCTAAGCCGTTTAAGCCAGCAGGGCGTTCACACGCTTGACGTAAGCAGCAGGGTCTTCAGGCATGCCGCCCTCGGCCAGCACAGCCTGGTCGAACAGGATCTGCGCCAGATCGTGGAAATGCACGCTGCCGTCCAGCTTCTTGACCAGCGGGTGCTCGGGGTTCACTTCCAGCACGGGCTTGGATTCGGGCGCGGCCTGGCCGGCCTGCTTGAGCAGACGCGCCAGCTGCAGGCTCATGTCGCCGTCGCTGACCACCAGACAGGCTGGCGAATCGACCAGGCGGCTGGTGGCGCGCACATCTTCGGCACGGTCCTTGAGTGCGTCCTTGAGCTTGGCCAGCACGGGTTTGAAGGCTTCGGCAGCTTCTTCAGCGGCCTTCTTCTCTTCTTCGTTCTGCAGCTTGCCCAGGTCCACGGCGCCCTTGGCCACGGACTGCAGCGGCGTGCCGTCGAAGTCATTCAGATAGTTGAGCGCCCACTCGTCCACTCGGTCGGTCATCAGCAGGACTTCGATGCCCTTCTTCTTGAACACTTCGAGCTGCGGGCTGTTCTTGGCGGCAGCCAGGGTATCGGCCGTGATGTAGTAGATCGCGTCCTGACCTTCCTTCATGCGTGCCTTGTAGTCGGCAAACGAGGTGTTCAGGCCTTCATGCGTGGTGGTGGCGAAACGCAGCAGCTTGGCAATGCGTTCCTTGTTGCCGAAGTCCTCGCCCAGGCCTTCCTTGAGCACGGCGCCGAACTCGTTGTAGAACTGCGTGAACTTGCCTTCCTTGGCCTTGTCGTCGGCATCCACCACATCGGTGACTTCACCGTCGGCTGCGGCTTCGTGCTTGTCGTGGCGGGCCAGGTCTTCGAGCATGGACAGCACGCGCTTGGCCGAGCCGTCGCGAATCAGGCGCACGTCGCGTGATTCCTGCAGCAGCTCGCGGCTGACGTTCAGCGGCAGGTCGGCAGAGTCGATCACGCCCTTCACAAAGCGCAGATATTGGGGCATCAGCGCCTCGGCATCGTCCATGATGAAGACGCGCTTCACATAGAGCTTGATGCCGGCATGCTTGTCACGCTGGTACAGGTCGAACGGGGCCTTGGCGGGGATGTACAGCAGCTGCGTGTACTCGGTATTGCCTTCGACGCGGTTGTGGCTCCAGGTCAGCGGGTCTTCGAAGTCATGGCTGATGGCCTTGTAGAACTCCTTGTACTGCTCGTCCGTGATGTCCTTCTTGGGGCGCGTCCACAGGGCGCTGGCCTTGTTCACGGTCTCCCATTCGCCGGTCTTGACCATCTCGCCGGGCTGATCGTTCTCGCCTTCCTTCCACTCTTCCTTTTCCATCAGGATGGGCAGGCTGATGTGGTCGGAGTACTTGGAGATGACCTGCTTGAGCTTGTAGCCGTTGAGGAATTCTTCGGCATCGTCACGCAGGTGCAGGATGATGCTGGTGCCGCGCTCGGCGCGCTCGATCTGCTCGATCTGGAAATCGCCCGTGCCGCCGCTGATCCAGCGCACGCCTTCCGAAGCCGGCGCACCGGCGCGGCGGGTTTCCACGGTGATCTTGTCGGCCACGATAAAGCCGGAGTAGAAGCCGACGCCGAACTGGCCGATCAGTTGCGAGTCGGCCTTCTGGTCACCGCTGAGCTTTTCCATGAAGGCCTTGGTGCCGCTCTTGGCAATCGTGCCCAGATTGTCGATGGCCTCCTGCTCGGTCATGCCGATGCCGGTATCGGTGATGGTCAGCGTCCTGGCGACCTTGTCAAAGGACACACGCACTTCCAGATTGGGCTGATCGCCGTAGAGGCTGGAGTCGTTCAGCGCTTCAAAGCGCAGCTTGTCGCAAGCATCCGAAGCATTGGAGATCAGCTCGCGCAGGAAGATTTCCTGGTTGGAATACAGCGAATGCGTGACCAGGTGCAGCAGCTGGGCCACTTCGGCCTGGAAGGAATGGGTTTGCTTTGTCATGTCTTTGTGAGCGAAAAACTGAAAATCAAAAGCCGCCCGGAGGTCCACTCAAGGCGATTCGCTGTCATAACTAGGGCCTGCCCCCGAAATTTCAAGGGCTATTGCGCCAAAGAAAAAGCGCAAGCGCCATTTCAAAAAGAATAGCTGCTTGCGCTTATCTATCAAGGGCCAGAGGCCAATTTCACTCAAAACCGGCATCACCCTAACCGAGGGGCAGCGAGCAAGAGCCGCCTCCCGGCGAAGCTGCCCGTCCCCCTTGGGGGAAGCGGCAAAGCCGCTCAGGGGGTATCAAAAGCTTTCGTGTGGAGCCAGATAGCGCCACTGACCAGTAGGCAGATTGCCCAGGGTCACGCCGCCGATACGGATGCGCTTGAGGCCCACCACGCGCAGGCCCACCAGTTCGCACATGCGGCGGATCTGGCGCTTCTTGCCTTCGGTCAGCACAAAGCGAAGCTGCTCGGGGTTCTGCCAGTCCACCTTGGCGGGCTGTAGAGGCTGGTCGTCCAGCGACAGGCCGTGACGCAGCAGCTCCAGCTTCTCCTCGGGGAAGACGGACTGCACATCCACATCGCGGTCACCGAAGGTCACACGCACCAGGTATTCCTTGTCGACCTCGGAATCCTCACCAATGATGTGACGGGCCACACGGCCGTCCTGGGTCAGCACCAGCAGGCCCACGGAATCGATGTCCAGGCGGCCACAAGGCGCCAGGCCCTTGAGCTGGCTGAAGTTGAAGCGCGTCTTGCTGCGGTCTTCGTTCCAGCGGTTTTCGTTGGTAATCAGCACCACGGCAGGCTCATGACCGTCTTCGGCCTGACCGCTGACATAGCCCATGGGCTTGTTCAGCAGGATGGTGACCTGCTGGTCCTGACGGTCCTGAGCCTTCTGGTCGATCTCGATCCTGTCGCCGGGCACCACGTTCTGACCCATGGTCGCGACTTCGCCGTTGACCGTGACCCAGCCGTTTTCCACCCACTCATCGGCCTCGCGGCGCGAGCACAGGCCCATGTCGGCAATGCGCTTGTTGATGCGGATGGCGCCGGGACGGTCGTCCTGACGGGCTTCCACTTCAGGAGCGCGCTTGACGGGAATCGCACGGTCCGAGCCATCGGCTGCGGGACGGTAGGTGCGAATGCCAGTCGTTGGGCGGCGTGTGGCCTCGGAAACAAAAGAGCCGGGGATATGGCGCTTTTCGGGCTCGCCACCGCGCTCGTCACGACGGTCATCACGTCGTTCGCCACGGCGCTCGTCATTACGACGATCGCCAAAACGGCGGTCATCGTCACGTGGGCCTCGGTCATTGCGTGGTCCGCCGTCGCGTGGCTGGTATTCGCGGCGTTCGCCATCACGGGGACGGAACTCACGGCGTTCACCACCCTGGTCGGAACGGCCAAAGCCACCGCTGCGAGGACGGTCGCCAACGTCACGGCCTTGCGGACGCTGGTCACGGCGGTCATCGAAACGGTCGCGGGGCTGATACTCGCGACGCTCACCATCGCGAGGCTGGTATTCGCGGCGTTCACCGTCACGGGGACGGAACTCACGGCGCTCGCCGCCCTGGTCGGGACGGCCAAAACCACGGTTCTGCGGACGGTCACCAAAGTCACGACCCTGAGGGCGCTGCTCACGACGGTCGTCGAAACGGTCGCGGGGCGCGCCATCGCGTGGTCCGCCATCGCGAGGCTGATATTCACGGCGTTCACCGTCACGGGGACGGAACTCACGGCGCTCGCCACCCTGGTCAGGACGGCCAAAGCCACGATTCTGCGAACGGTCGCCAAAATCACGGCCCTGCGGACGCTGGTCACGACGGTCGTCGAAACGGTCGCGTGGCGCGCCACTGCGGGGTTGATACTCGCGGCGCTCGCCGTCGCGCTGACCTTCGCCACGGTGTTCGCCATAGGGCTTGAAACCGCGATCACCACCGCCGAAGCGGCGTTCGCCGCCCTCGGCCGGACGATCATCCCGGTCAGAGCGGGGTCGACGCTCATCGCGCTGTGAGAAGCCGCCACGGCGTTCGCCATCATCGCGGCCAGGACGCCCATCGGGACGGCCAAAGCCCGAGGAACGGGGCCGCTCGTCACGTTCACGCTGAGGGCGATCGCCACGCGGGCCGCGATCCGAACGGTCGCCGCCGGCAGGTCTTGGGCCGCGCGCAGCGGGCTTTTCCGCCTGGGCCGGCTTGGCAGGTGCACGCAAAACAGGGCGCGCCGACGAGGAATCGGACGACGCGGAGGAATTGCCAGCACCTGGGGTGCCGGGCTCTTTTGGAGGTTTGACTGACATTTGGGCGTAATTGTCTCGCGACGCGCGGGCGCGAGGCGAGAGTTATCCACAATTCCAGCGCGGAGCTAGGTTATAGGACAGGCATCAGGCAAGCGCCTTGCGAGGCGAGCAGAACTCGCCATGACGCAGTGCATCCAGGTCCAGCACACGCAGCCCGCCATACTCGATCTGGATCACGCGCTCGCGCTGCAACACGGACAGCGCTTCGTTCACACGCTGACGCGACAGGCCAACCAGGTTGGCCAGCTCCTGCTGGGTGATGCGCAGAATCTGTCCCACACCAGGATAGAGCAGCGGATTGAACAAGGCAGCCAGGCTGCGCGCCACACGCAGATCGGGGTTGCTCATGCGGTCGATCTCGCGCGCCGCGATGAACTGGCCCAGGCGCTCGTTGAGCTGATTCATCACAAAGCGGTTGAAACCTATGGAGTGGTCGAGCAGCCAGTGGAACATGTCTATGGGCAGGCCTCCGACCACGGATTTACGGATCGCCTGCACGTTGTAGCGATAGGGCTCGCGCTTGATGACCGTGCCTTCGCCAAACCAGCCTCCTGGCGGCAGTCCTGCCAGCGTCATGCTGACGCCGTCGGCACTTTCGGTGTTCATCTTGAGCAGACCGTCGACCACGCCGAACCAGTAGGTGGGCGCGCGCCCCGTGCGGCAGACATAGTCGCCGGGCTCGGCATCACCCATCAACAGCACCCGCAGCACATTCTCACGCTCTTGCGGCTGCAGCACCGGCCACCATGGGATCCCTTCAAGCTCGACTTCCAAAGGCTTGCGCCGCCTTTGGTGCAATGACAGTTCTTGACTCATGGGCTGCAAGCATTGCCAAAGCCGGGCCTGCACAACAGCGGGATTTCCACGAGGCAGCAAATGCGTCATTTTCAGCAGCATTTGTTACAGCGGATTTTCACTATGCAGGCTTTCCCTCAAATTGTCGTCAAACAGACATCCTGACGTCAAAGTCATCCATAGCATGACTGCAAGACTTTCGAGAACGGGCGCAAGACACCGTTTTCTCCCAAGACTCAAAGGACCCGGCATGACAACCACGTTCCCTCAACTGCTGCTCAAGCACGCGACAGAACGCCCTGATGCACCTGCTCTGCGCGAGAAGGAATATGGCATCTGGCAAACCTGGAGCTGGCGCGAGGCCGCGCAAACCGTACGCCACATGGCCTGCGGCCTGCGCGCCCTGGGCCTTGAGCGCGGGCAGAATCTGGCTTTCATCAGCGACAACCGGCCCCATGTGTATCTGGGCTTTCTGGCCGTGCAAAGCTGCGGGGCCGTCCCCATTCCGCTGTATCAGGACGCCGTCGCGGCCGAGATGATGTTTGTGATGGAGGATGCGGAGATCGCATTCGCCTTTGCCGAAAACCAGGAACAGGTGGACAAGCTGCTGGAAGTGCGCGAGAGCGTGGCCAGCATTCGCCACATCATCTATGACGATCCACGCGGCCTGCGCAAGTACGACCAGCCCGGTCTGATCAGCACCGAAGAGTTGCTGGCCAAGGGCAAGGAGTGGGATGCGCAGCATGCTGGCGCCTATGAGGCCATGGTGCAGGCCATCTCGCCCGACGATGTCTCGGTCATCCTCTACACCTCGGGCACCACGGGCAAGCCCAAGGGGGTATGCCAGACCCACGCGAGCTTTGGCGAATCGGCTCGCGGTGGCGTACAGACCGACAAGCTCGATGCTGCAGACAATGTGATCTGCTATTTGCCCCCTGCCTGGGTTGGCGACCACCTGTTTTCGTTTGCGCAATGGCTGGTGGCGGGCTTCACCATCAACTGCCCGGAGTCGGCCGCCACGGTCTCCATCGACCTGCGCGAGATCGGCCCCAGCTATTACTTTGCGCCTCCACGCATTTTCGAGGGCATGCTGACCTCGGTCTCCATTCGCATGGAAGATGCATCACCGCTCAAGCAATGGATGTATGCCAAGGCCATGAATGTGGCGCGCCGCGTGGGCTCGGACATCCTGGATGGCAAGAACGTCAGCGCCGTGGAGCGGCTCAAGTACCAGCTGGGCAACCTCTTCATCTACGGGCCGCTGCGCAACGCCATGGGACTGTCGCGCATCCGCGTGGCCTACACGGCCGGTGCGGCCATCGGCCCCGAGCTGTTCCGCTTCTTCCGCTCCATCGGCATCAATCTCAAGCAGCTCTATGGCCAGACCGAGACCTGCGCCTATGTCTGCCTGCAGCGTGACCGCCAGGTGGAACTCTCCAGCGTAGGCCAGGCGGCCCCCGGCATCGAACTCAAGATTGCCGACAACGGCGAGGTGCTGGTTAAGGGTGTCTCGGTGCTCAAGGAATACTACAAGCGCCCCGATGCCACGGCCGAAGTCATCGATGCCGACGGCTACTTCCACACCGGCGATGCGGGCGTGATCGATGCCAGTGGCCAGTTGCGCATCATCGACCGAGCCAAGGATGTGGGCAGGACCAGCCGCGGTGCCATGTTCGCACCCAACTACATCGAGAACAAGCTCAAGTTCTTCCCCCATATCAAGGAGGCCGTGTGCTTCGGCCATGGCAAGGATCAGGTCTGTGCCTTCATCAACATCGACTACGAAGCCGTGGGTAACTGGGCCGAGCGTCAGGGCCTGCCCTATGGCGGCTATGTGGACCTTGCCAGCAAGGCCAAGGTGCTGGAACTGGTGGCCGACTGCATTGCCCAGGTCAATGCCGATCTGGCTTCCGAGCCCGGCATGGCCGACACCCAGGTCGCGCGCTTTCTGGTGCTGCACAAGGAGCTGGACCCCGATGACGATGAGCTGACCCGCACCCGCAAGGTGCGCCGCAACTTCATCGCCGACAAATACGGTGTGCTGGTCGATGCGCTCTACACCGGCAAGTCGGAGCAGTTCATCGAAACCCTGGTGAAGTTCGAAGACGGCCGCACGGGCAGCGTGAGCGCCACGCTGACCATTGTGGACAGCAAGATCCACCCGGCGGCCACGGTCTGAGAGGGAGCGACATGAATACAAGAACCACGGGCGACGTCATTCTGGACATCAAGAACATCAGCCTGCGCTTTGGCGGAGTGAAGGCTCTGACCGATATCTCGTTCAACGTCAAAGAGCATGAGATTCGTTCCATCATCGGTCCCAACGGCGCCGGCAAAAGCTCCATGCTCAACTGCATCAACGGCGTCTACACGCCGTCCGAGGGCTCCATCACCTTCCGCGGCCAGACCTTCAGCCATATGAACAGCCGCCAGGTCGCCGAGATGGGCGTGGCGCGCACCTTCCAGAACCTGGCGCTGTTCAAGGGCATGAGCGTGATCGACAACATCATGACCGGCCGCAACCTCAAGATCAAAAGCAACATCCTGATGCAGGCTCTGCGCATCGGACCTGCGCAGCGTGAAGAAATTGCCCATCGTGAATTTGTCGAGCACATCATCGACTTCCTTGAAATCCAGGCCTATCGCAAGACCCCCGTGGGCCAGCTGCCCTACGGCCTGCAGAAGCGCGTGGACCTTGGACGGGCGCTGGCCATGGAGCCCCAGGTGCTGCTGCTGGACGAGCCCATGGCCGGCATGAACGTGGAAGAAAAGCAGGACATGTGCCGCTTCATCCTCGACGTGAACGAAGAGTTTGGCACCACCATCGTGCTCATTGAGCACGACATGGGCGTGGTCATGGACATCAGCGACCGCGTCGTGGTGCTGGATTACGGCAAGAAGATCGGCGACGGTGCGCCCGATGAAGTGCGCAATAACGAAGACGTGATCCGCGCCTATCTGGGCGCAGGCCACTGAAGGAGCAGTCATGGGATTTTTCTTAGAGACATTGTTCGGCGGCCTCATGGTGGGCACGCTGTACGCACTGATCGCCATTGGCTTTGTGCTGATCTTCAAGGCCTCGGGCGTCTTCAACTTCGCGCAGGGTGCCATGGTGCTGTTCTCAGCCCTGGCCATGGCCCGCTTTTCACAATGGATCCCAGACTGGCTGAGCATGGAGCCGGGCCTGATAGGTAACCTGCTGGCCATCATCGTCACGCTGGCCCTGATGGTGGTCGTAGCCTGGGTGATCGAACGTCTGGCCCTGCGCCATCTGGTCAATCAGGAGCCCATCACCTTGCTGATGGCCACACTGGGCATTGCCTACCTGCTCGACGGCCTGGGACCGCTGGTCTTTGGTTCCGAGGTCTACAAGATCGATGTGGGCATGCCCAAGGACCCCGTCTTCATCATGGATGGCCTGTTCCCGGGCGGAGTGATGATCAGCCTGGAAGACCTGTATGCGGCCTGCATCGCAGCCATCATGGTGATCTGCCTGAGCCTGTTCTTCCAGAAAACCAAGACCGGACGCGCGCTGCGTGCCGTGGCCGATGACCACCAGGCCGCGCAATCCATCGGCATTCCGCTGTCGCGCATCTGGGTAATCGTCTGGTCGGTGGCCGGCGCCGTAGCCCTGGTGGTCGGCATCATCTGGGGTTCCAAGCTGGGCGTGCAGTACTCGCTGTCTCTGGTGGCGCTCAAGGCCCTGCCTGTGGTGATTCTGGGCGGCCTGACATCGCTGCCCGGCGCCATCATCGGCGGCCTGATTATCGGTGTGGGCGAGAAGCTCTCCGAAGTGTATATCGGCCCCATGGTGGGTGGCGGCATCGAGACCTGGTTTGCCTATGGTCTGGCCCTTTGCTTCTTGCTGGTTCGGCCACAAGGCCTGTTCGGCGACAAGATCATTGACCGCGTCTGAACGGGGAGAACGAGAATATGTTTTATCGTGAAAACGGTCAGTTCAAGACCAGCTACGCGGCAGACCAGCAGATCTTCGGCGTTGCTCAGGACCGCTGGGCCATTTTGCTGGTGCTGGCGTTTGCCTTTATCGCCGTTCCCCTGGTTTCCAGCGACTACACCTTCCAGGCGATTCTGATTCCCTTTGTCATCATGTCGCTGGCGGCGCTGGGGTTGAATATCCTGGTCGGCTACTGCGGTCAGATCTCGTTGGGCACGGCCGCCTTCATGGCCGTGGGCGCCTATGCGGCCTACAACCTGCAGGCCCGCTTCGAGGGTATGCCGCTGCTGCTGGCCTTGATTGGCGGCGGGCTGGTCTCCATGGTCTTTGGCATTGTGTTCGGCCTGCCCAGTCTGCGCATTCGTGGCCTGTATCTGGCCGTGGCCACGCTGGCCGCCCAGTTCTTTGTGGACTGGCTGACCACCCGCGCTGCCTGGGTGACGAACAACTCTTCGTCGGGCTCCGTCAGCGCCAAGCCATTGGCCATTCTGGGCTGGAGCATTGATACCCCGCTGGAGAAATACCTGCTGTGCCTGGCCATTCTCTGCATGCTGGGACTGGCGGCCAAGAATCTGGTGCGCAGCTCCATAGGCCGCGAGTGGATGGCCATGCGCGATATGGATGTGGCCGCCAGCGTGATCGGCATCCGCCCGACCTACGCCAAGCTCTCGGCCTTTGCCGTCAGCAGCTTCATCGTCGGCATTGCCGGCGCGCTCTGGGGCTTTGTGCACCTGGGCGCCTGGGAACCTGCGGCCTTCAGCCTGGATCGCTCGCTGCAGTTGCTGTTCATGATCATCATCGGCGGCCTGGGATCGGTCGTTGGCAGCATCTTCGGCGCCGCCTTCTTCGTGCTGCTGCCGCTGCTGCTCAACCAAGTGCCCCACTGGCTGGGTCTGCCGCTGTCCACGGCCACGGCCACCTATCTGGAACACATGATCTTCGGCGCCCTCATCGTGTTCTTCCTGATTGTGGAACCTCACGGACTGGCCAAGCTGTGGGCCACGGCGCGCCAGAAGCTGCGCGTCTGGCCTTTCCCGCATTGAAATGACTACCCCCTGTGCCGCTAACGCGGCTTCCCCCAAGGGGGACGGCACCTTCGCCGGGGCGGCCCCGCCGCGAGGCGGCTCTTGCTCGGTGCCCCTGAGTTGGTGAGTGCTTGATTGAAAGATAGTTGATTTATTTACAAGACACCACAGAGTGCCTGTCCGGGACTTCAGTCCCATACAACCCAAGGAGACAGTTGATGATGTTCAAGAAGATTGCGATTGCCGCCGCCACCGTGGCAGCCGGCATGGGTGGTTTGATGGCTTCGCCGGCCGCGCAGGCACAGGAACAGTTTGTGCCGCTGCTGGTCTACCGTACAGGGCAGTTCGCGCCGCTGGGCATTCCATGGGCCGATGGCAAGCAGGACTACCTGAAGCTGGTCAATGCCAAGGGCGGCATCAACGGCGTGAAGATCAAGTTTGAAGAATGCGAAACCGCCTATGACACAGCCAAGGGCGTGGAATGCTATGAACGCCTGAAAGGCAAGGACGGTGGCGCTTCCGGCTTTGACACCCAATCCACCGGCATCACCTTTGCCGTGACCGACAAAGCCCCCGGCGACAAGGTACCCGTGGTCACTCCGGGCTACGGTCTGTCCCAATCTGTCGATGGCAAGGTGTTCGAGTGGAACTTCCCGCTGCTGGGCAACTACTGGACTGCCGCCGACTCCATCGTGCAGGACATCCTGAAGAAGGAAAAAGGCAGCCTCAAGGGCAAGAAGATCGCCCTCGTCTATCACGACTCTCCCTATGGCAAGGAGCCTATTCCGCTGCTGGAAAAGCGCGCCGCCAAGGATGGCTTCGAGCTGATCAAACTGCCCGTGACCGCCCCCGGGGTGGAGCAGAAGTCCACCTGGCTGCAGATCCGCCAGAACCGCCCTGACTATGTGCTGCTGTGGTCGGCCGGTGTGATGACACCCACGGCCGTACGCGAAGCGCAGGCCACGGGTTACCCCCGCGAGAAGATGTATGCCGTGTGGTGGGGCGGCTCCGACCATGACGTCAAGGACATTGGCGCTGGCGCCAAGGGCTACAACACCGTGACCATCCACAACACGGCCGACCATGACAAGGTGCATGACGAGGTCAAGGCCCAGCTGTATGACAAGGGTCAGGGTACGGCCAAGGACACCAAGGAGCTCGGCCAACTGGCACATACCCGCGGCATGATGATTTCCATGCTGCAGGTCGAAGCCATCCGCACCGCGCAGGAAAAATTCGGCAAGGGCAAGGTCATGACCCCCGAGCAGGTTCGCTGGGGTCTGGAGAACATGAACATGACCCAGGAGCGTCTGAACGAGCTGGGCTTTGGCAAGCTCATCCGCCCCTTCAAGACCAGCTGCGACAACCACCTGGGCGCCGACTGGGCCCGTATCGCCACCTGGGACGGCAGCAAGTTCAAGGTGAACTCCGACTGGTACCAGGCCGACAAATCCATGGTCGATCCGCTCTACAAGGAATACGCGGACAAGTACGCCAAGGAAAAGAACATCAAGGTAAGAACGTGTTCATGATCTCCTCGCGCCGCGACAGCGGCTTTGCGGGATGGGATGCAAGGCGCAATACCGCAGCAATAGCCGTGCTATTGCGAGAATTTGCAACGCCGCAGACCGCCCGCAAAGTCACTGTCCCAAAGGGTTGGAGTGCAATCGGGCGATTTCTGCGCGCTGTCTCTTGCTTGCACCCCGGTGCAAGCGGCGAGCCATCGCTTCGAACTCATCCCGATTGC
>JAITLR010000012.1 GCA_031277805.1 Comamonas sp.
GTCACGCCGGTGGTGGTGATTTCGCCCAGCGCCGTCCAGGCGGTGAAAACCGCTTTGGTGGTGAGCGCGGTGGCCGTCCCTACACCCCCGCTGGTGGTGACCGCAAGCGCACCGAGCGCAGCCGTTAATCAGCGCATCGCGCAATGACAAAGAGCTTCCCGAGGGAAGCTCTTTTTTTATGCCTGTTGCGCAAGGCCGCTGCTGGATGGTGAGTGCTGAGCGCCCCCTTGGGCGCATCCGTCAGACTTTGAACAGGTTCTCAGACCGCATTGTGGCGGCCGATATCGGGCCAGCGGGGGTGAAAATAGATCCAGCTGAACAGGCCGGTCAGCATCAGGCCCATCGATGCAATGGCCAGCGCCACGGTGGACTGCATGACCAGGGGGGCGAGCACGCCCGCGACGATGCCATTGGCCACCGAGGTCACGACGGCCTGCAGTGATGAGGCCAGGCCCCGGCGCTCGGGGTGCAGGTCCAGCACCAGCAGGGTGACGACTGGGGTCATCAAGGCCCAGCCAAAGGAGTAGATGCCCAGCGGTAGCAAGGCCCAGGCCGGGTGCGGGGGCAGTACCAGGTTCAGCAGCAGGTAGATGCAGGAGGTCAGGAACATGATCAGAAAGCCGTGGCGCACCTGGCGCTTGGGCGGAATCTTGCCCGCCAGCCTGCCGCTGACCCAGGCGCCCAGCATGATGCCGCCGATGGTGCAGATAAAGAACCAGAAGAACTGGGTCGGCTGCATGCGCATATGGGTGCCCAGAAAGGTGGGGGCCGACAGGATGTAGATGAACATGCCGTTGAACGGTACACCGCTGGCGGCAGCCAGCAGCAAAAAGCGTGGGCTGCTGCACAGCTGCCAGTAGCCGCGCATGAGGTTGCGCACATCAAAGGCCTGGCGCTTTTCGGGCGGCAGGCTCTCGGGCAGCAGGCGCCAGTTGTAAGCCCACAGCAGCGCGCCAATTACCGTCAGCAGCCAGAAGATCGATTGCCAGCTGGCGTAGGCAATGAAGACGCCGCCGATCATCGGCGCGACTGCAGGCGCGATGCCGAAGTAGATGGTGATCTGGCTCATCACCCGCTGGGCCTGGGCGGGCGGGAACAGATCGCGCACCACCGCGCGCGAGACCACAATGCCGGCGCCCGTGGTGCAGCCTTGCAGTGCGCGGAACAGGATCAGCTGGCCGGGGGTCTGGGCTAGCGCGCAGCCCGCCGAGGTCAGCGCAAAGGCGGCCAGGCCCCAGAGCACGATGGGGCGGCGGCCAAAGCTGTCCGACAGCGCACCGTGGAACAGGTTCATGAACGCGAAGCCAAACAGATAGGCCGACAGCGTCTGCTGCATCTGCAGCGGTGAGGCGTTGAGCGATGCTGCAATGCCGTCAAAGGCGGGCAGGTAGGTGTCGATCGAGAACGGCCCCAGCATGCCCAGCAGTGCCAGCATGACCGCCAGAATCCATTGGGGTGTGGGCTGGGCGGATGCGTCTGCGGGGCGTGGTGGGTTCATGGCCAGCGCGCCACCGGCCGTGGGCAGGGGGCGTCGTCAAATAAGGGGGTAAAGAGCCTGGGCTGCTGCAGCCTGGGGCGAGCCCGGTGTGCAAGCAGCAGGCGCTGAGCTTAACCCAAGCGCCAGCGCCATGCAGTCGCTGCGGTATGGGCCTGCGGGCTGCGCCTCAGCGCGGCTGCACTTCGTCGGGCAGCATCGCGGCGATGATGTCCAAGGTGTCGAGCATTTGCGAGGGGTTGCGCGGATCGGCGCTGAGCACGGGCACGGCGCATTCGGCATGGGCCGAGAGGCGCACGGTGAACATCTCCTGCTGCGCAGCCGATGCCGGGCGCGCAATCAGCACCACGATGGCCTGGATGTTGGGGGCGGCATGGCACTGCTGAATCAGGTCGATGGTCTGCTCCATCGCATGGGGCTCGTGGATATCGACCATAACGATGGCGCCAAAAGCCAGCGACAGCGCCCATTCACGCACAAAGTCGTAGCGCTCCTGGCCGGGGCAGCCGTAGACCTGCAGGGTGTCCTCATCGTCGAGCTTGATTTCGCCAAAATCCAGGCCTACCGTGGTGGTCTCTTTCGCGTGGGCCTGCTTGTCCAGGTTGGGGACATCGCACTCGATGGCCAGGCTGCCGCAGAGGCTGCGGATCGCTGTCGTCTTGCCGATGCCCATGGGGCCCAGCAGCACGATGCGTTTGATGGGGTGGTGCATGCGGTCCTCCCGTCAGTGGTTCAGTGCGGGTCGCTGGCCCGGTTCTGGTGGATCCAGCGGCTCAGTTGTCGGAAAAGGCCCAGCTTGGCCGCCGCCGCCGTGCTGGGCTGGGCGGCATGGGGTGCTGGGGACGCAGGGGTGGCCATGGCCAGCGGCTCAGCAGCTGTGGGTGCTGCCGTCTCTACCAGCACGCCCTTGCCGCGCAGGACCTGTAGTACGCGCAGGATCTCGCCGCGCTCCAGCTGGGTACGTTCGGCCAGTTCATCCAGGCTCCGGTCTCCGGAGATCATTGCCGCGAGCAGCTGCCGGTGGGCCTGGCCGGCCATGCTGCCGGTCAGCTGGGTCCAGCGCTTGATGCGAAAACGGGTACCGGGAGCGGGCAGATTGCCCGGTGCGGCGGCAGCGGGTGCCGTGGTCGCGATCGGGGCTTCTGCCACGGGCTCAGCCGCCGGCTCAGCCACCACCAGCGTCGGCTGGCTCAGGTCGGTGGCCTTGAGAAAGGCGGCATCGGCATTCTTCAGCTGCACATCATGGCCCAGGGTCATGCCGTGCTGGCGACGGGTCTTGAGCGTTTCGCGCAGTCGCTTGCCATGGGCCTGGACGCTGATGTGTTCCAGCAGCTGGGTCAGGCGGCCCACGCTGTAGTCGGGTGGCAATTGGGCATCAATCTGGTCCGGCCATTGGGCGCGTGCGGCCTGGGCCTGGTCATCGGTGGCAATCAGCAGCACAAAGGAGTTGTTCGAGCGGTTCTGAATGGCGCCGGGGGCGCTATGGGCGTCGATCACCCACAACTCAGTGGCGGGCTTGGCGGTCTGAGAAGGCTGTTTGTCGCGCCAGTGCTTGGCGGCGACTTCAAACAAATAGCTAAAGCGCAGTTGATGGGCTTCACTCAAATGGGCGGCATGCAGGATCAACTCGGACATAACAACTCTCCCTGGCACATTCACCATCAAGCGTTATGGAAGCAGCAGTTCGTGCGAAGCGGGTGCCTGGCATGGACGTTGTTCCATTTTCAAAGCTTGTAATAATATGTCAATATCTCAGATATATTAATAATGCGCCATTGATTAATCGCAACTATAGTGCGATCTTTGTGCCAGATGTAGCGCAGGCGTGCCTGAAAAGTGTAACTAGCTTTCTTGGTAGCGTTAGGGCGAAGCGCCTGGTACACCGCAGAGATGTATACCAAGGCTTATTTAGTATTCAAATAAACAACAGGCCTGATCAGGCCTGCTCAGGCCTGCTCAGGCCTGTTGTTGCATCCGCTCAGTGTTGGTGCTGGTGACCGCCTGCAGCGGCAGGCTGGCCAGCGGCTGCCGGGGCCAGCGCGCGGATGGGGGCGCTCACGGCAATGCTTTCCTTGGCACCATCGGCATGCACCACTTCCAGGGTCAGGTCGACGTTCTCGCCGGCGACCAGCGGCTTTTTCAGGCCCATCAGCATGATGTGGTAACCGCCGGGCTTGAGGCTCACGGCCTGGCCGTTAGGCAGTTTGACGCTGGGCACGGCCCGCATCTTCATCACGTTGTCTTCCATGCGCATTTCGTGCACTTCGGCGGTGCTGGCGGCGTCGGTCTTCACGCCGACGAGCTGGGCATCGTCATGCGCCGAGCGCAGATCCATGAACACACCAGAAGCCTGTTGCTGTGCGACCGTGGCACGCGCCCAGGGATTGCTGACCGTGACATGGGCAAAAGCGCTGGAGGCGGTTGCAAA
Organism: Comamonas sp.; assembly: GCA_031277805.1. Classification (GTDB taxonomy): domain Bacteria; phylum Pseudomonadota; class Gammaproteobacteria; order Burkholderiales; family Burkholderiaceae_C; genus Comamonas. Next base: position 3,924 of record JAITLR010000012.1, read on the forward strand.
CGCAAAGGCGGCGAGCAAGGAGGGGAGCAGGGGGCGCATGGTAGGTGCTGAGAGAAATGTCGGAGGGATAAAACGGATTCCAGCATTCTACAAGCGCAGGGCCATCCTGGCCTGCAAGCGCTGCGGCTCTGCGGTAGGGCAGGCGACAGGTGACGCGGGGAAATAAAAAACGGCCTAGGCGAGAAGCCTAGGCCGTCAAGAGTGGTGGGCCCTGAGTGATTCGAACACTCGACCAACGGATTAAGAGTCCGCTGCTCTACCAACTGAGCTAAGAGCCCGAAACTGTCGCACCTTGGAAATGCTTTGTTTCGTCGGCCTGCGCGCTTTTTCGCAAGCCATAAAAATGTGGTGGGCCCTGAGTGATTCGAACACTCGACCAACGGATTAAGAGTCCGCTGCTCTACCAGCTGAGCTAAGAGCCCCACACATATTGCCTGCGCTGCAAGCAAGACCGCAATTATGCGCTAATTCTGGTGGGCTTGCAGGAAAACCCGCGGATTTTTTTAATCGAGCGCGTTGCGGCGTTGCAGTTCGACAAACAGGCCCGCTTGATCGAGGTCGCCCAGGCCGTTCTTGACGCCTTCAGCATACAGCTCTTCGAGCAGGTCGGTGATGGGTGCGCTGAAGCCGATCTCGTCGGCGGTGGCCATGGCGTTGCGCATGTCCTTGAGCTGCACCGTCATGCGGCCGCGCGGTGCGAAGTCGTGATTGACCATGCGTTCGCCATGCACTTGCAGAATGCGGCTGTCGGCAAAGCCGCCGGAAATCGCTTCGCGCACCTTGGCCGGGTCGGCGCCACCGCGCTCGGCCAGCAGCAGGGCTTCGGCCACGGCGCCGATGGTGATGCCCACAATCATCTGGTTGGCCAGTTTGGCCAGTTGACCTGCGCCATGCGGGCCCACATGGGTGCTGCGGCCCAGTGCGGCAAACACGGGCTGGGCGCGCTCGAAGTCTGCTGCATCGCCGCCCGCCATGATGGCCAGGGTGCCGGCTTCCGCGCCCAGAGTGCCGCCGGAGACGGGGGCGTCCAGGTGTTGCACACCAAGTTCTTGCAGCTTGCCCGCATGCTCACGCGCTTCGCGCGGCTGGATGGAGGCCATGTCGATGAACAGCGAGCCCTTGGGCATGACGTCGGCCACACCTAGGTTGAACAGCACCTCGCCCACGATGGCTCCGCTTTCCAGCAGGCTCACGGCAAAGTCCACGCCGCGCACGGCGTTGGCAGCCTGATCGTGGATGGTCACGCCATCGGCAGCCAGGGGTTCGGCCTTGGCGCGGGTGCGGTTCCAAGCATGAACTTCATGACCGGCTTGGGCCAGTCGGCGTGCCATGGGCAGGCCCATCATGCCTGTGCCCAAAACTGCAATCTTCAAACCAGTGCTCATTGCGTTGTTTCCTTGGAGTTTTTTGTGAATGCCTACATGCTAAGCCTTTGGCTGGCGAGCAATGCTGGGCAGCGAGGCAGATCAGTTGTGCCTGAAGTGGCGCAAACATTGCACGCCTGCAGGCGCAAACAAAAAGGGCAGCCGAAGCTGCCCTTGATGCTTTTTTTGGAGATTCACCTTCGCGCTGGTGAGATGCGCTTGCGCGTTTACATCAGCAGGTGCTCTCCGGCGTTGTCGCCGCCCAGGATCACGTAGTTGACCTTGCGGATGTCCATGAGCTTGGTACCACCGGCATAGCTGATGGAGGACTGGGTGTCCTGCTGCATCTCGACCAGCGTATTCATCAGCGGGCCCTTGACGGGCTCCAGAATGCGCTTGCCTTCGACATGCTTGTACTCGCCCTTGTTGAAGTCGGATGCCGAGCCGTAGTATTCCTTGAACAACTGGCCGTCCACTTCCACGGTCTTGCCGGGCGACTCTTCATGGCCGGCAAACAGCGAACCAATCATGATCATGGTCGCGCCAAAGCGGATGCTCTTGGCGATGTCGCCGTGACTGCGGATGCCGCCGTCGGCAATGATGGGCTTGGTGGCCACGCGTGCGCACCACTTCAGGGCCGACAACTGCCAGCCACCCGTGCCGAAGCCGGTCTTGAGCTTGGTGATGCACACCTTGCCCGGGCCCACGCCGACCTTGGTGGCGTCAGCGCCCCAGTTTTCGAGGTCGATCACGGCTTCGGGCGTGGCCACGTTACCGGCGATCACGAACGCTGCAGGAATCTTTTCCTTCAGGTAGGCGATCATGTTCTTCACGCTGTCGGCATGGCCGTGGGCGATGTCGATGGTGATGTACTCGGGGCAGATGCCCTCAGCCACAAAGCGGTCCACCGTGTCGTAGTCGGGCTGCTTTACGCCTAGCGAGATCGAGGCGAACAGGCCTTGCGACTGCATGGACTTGGTGAAGTCCACGTTGTCGATGTCAAAACGGTGCATCACATAGAAGAAACCGTTCTGTGCCAAAAAAGTGCAGATCTTCTCGTCCACCACCGTCTTCATGTTGGCTGGCACGACCGGCATCTTGAAGGTGCGGTTGCCCAGCTGCACGCTGGTGTCACATTCGGCTCGGCTTTCCACGCGGCACTTGCGTGGCAGAAGCAGAATGTTGTCGTAGTCGAAGATTTCCATGGTTCCAAGCTCCGGAAAAGGTCATGGCGGGAATCTCACCCGCCTCAATTTTCGAGGATAGGCGCTTGGCTTGGAGACCGGCTTTCGGCGCTGCTGGCAAACAGCAGGCAAAAAAAACCGGACCTCAAAAAACTTGGGCCCGGTGATTGATTCTATACGGCGTTGGTGGAAAGTGCATGCACCCGGTGTTTTATAAAGTTTATAAGGAAATTCTTATAAGTATGTGTGGCCCAGGTCGTGATGTGCAGGGGGGAGAGACAAAGGGGTGGAATCTATAAGTAAGAATTCATGAGAATTGATAGCTGCATGCGATTTATTTGATTGAATTTCAAGGCTAAATCCATTTGAATCGATTGGTCTGCATGCGCAAGCAGCTTTTCTTTTGAGAGCAAAAAATGGACTGAAAGCAGCAGCAAGTCATGGGGAGTCGCCAGCATTTCTACAATGGCAGACTATGTTCCCGATCGACCTGCTTGACTCCGCGCCAGAAGGTGCAAATTCCGGCGCCTATCCCGCCTCTCATTCCCCTTTGCTGACGGGCCTCAATGAAGAGCAACTGGCCGCGGTGACCCTGCCTGCGGGTCATGCGCTGATTCTGGCGGGTGCCGGATCGGGCAAGACCCGCGTGCTGACCACGCGCATCGCCTGGCTGCTGCAGACGGGCCAGGCCACGCCGGGTTCCATCATGGCTGTGACCTTCACCAACAAGGCGGCCAAGGAAATGCTGGCGCGTCTGTCGGCCATGCTGCCTTACAACGTGCGCGGCATGTGGATTGGCACCTTCCACGGCCTGTGCAACCGCATGCTGCGCGCCCACTATCAGGCCGCCAAGCTGCCGCAGGCGTTTCAGATCCTCGATACGCAGGATCAGCTCTCGGCCATCAAGCGCCTGTGCAAGCAGTTCAATGTGGACGACGAGCGCTTTCCACCCAAGCAGCTGATGTACTTCATTGCCGGTTGCAAGGAAGAGGGCATGCGCCCCGCCGATGTGGTTGCGACCGATCCGGACACCCGCAAGAAGGTCGAGATCTACCAGCTCTACGAGGAGCAGTGTCAGCGCGAAGGGGTGGTCGATTTTGGCGAGCTGATGCTGCGCAGCTTTGAGTTGCTGCGCGACGATGTGCATCTGCGCCAGCACTATCAGCGCCGCTTTCAGCACATTCTGGTGGACGAGTTTCAGGACACCAACAAGCTTCAATACCAGTGGCTCAAGCAACTGGCGGGCGAGGCCGATGGCAGCCGTTTTGTCTCGCAGTCCAGCGTGATTGCCGTGGGCGACGACGACCAGAGCATCTACGCCTTTCGCGGCGCACGCGTGGGAAATATGGCGGATTTCATCCGCGAGTTCGACGTCAAGAACCAGATCAAGCTGGAGCAGAACTACCGCAGCTACAGCAACATCCTGGACTGCGCCAACGCGCTGATCAGCCACAACAGCAACCGTCTGGGCAAGAACCTGCGCACCACGCAGGGGCCGGGCGAGCCCGTGCGCATCTACGAAGCGCCCAGCGATCTGGCCGAAGCCAGCTGGATGGTCGACGAGATCAAGCAGCTGGTCAAAAACGACGGCTTCACGCGCCAGGAAATCGCCGTTCTCTACCGCAGCAATGCGCAAAGCCGGGTGATCGAATCGGCGCTGTTCAATGCCGCCATTCCTTACCGCGTCTATGGCGGCCTACGCTTTTTCGAGCGCGCGGAAATCAAGCATGCTCTGGCCTATCTGCGCCTGCTGGAGAATCCGCACGACGACACCAGCTTCATGCGCGTGGTGAACTTCCCCGCGCGTGGCATTGGTGCGCGCACCATCGAGCAGTTGCAGGACGCGGCGCGCAGCAGCGGCTGCTCTCTGAGCGATGCCGTGACCGCCGTGGGCGGTGCGGCGGGTACCAAGCTGCAGGGTTTTGTAGCCCAGGTCGATGTGCTGCGCGAGCAGACACAAGGCAAGACGCTGCGCGAAATCATCGAAACCGTGGAAGAGCAAAGCGGCCTGCTCGAGCATTACCGCAATGAAAAAGAAGGCGCCGACCGCATCGAAAACTTGCAGGAGCTGGTGACCGCTGCCGAGAGCTTTGTGACCCAGGAAGGCTTTGGCAAGGACGCCGTGGCCTTGCCCGTGGATGCCCAGGAAATTCTGCCTGGCGCAAACCTGTCGCAAAGTCCGGCCAGCCAGGGGCTGGACCCCAATGCGCCGCTGCTCGATCAGCCCTTGAAGCCGCCGGCTGGCACGGCTGCATCCATGGTCAACGAAGACACGGGCGAGACCATGTCGCCGCTGGCGGCGTTCCTCTCCCATGCATCTCTTGAAGCGGGCGACAACCAGGCACAGGCCGGTCAGGACGCCGTGCAACTGATGACCGTGCATGCCAGCAAGGGCCTGGAGTTTGATGCCGTGTTCATAGGCGGTGTGGAAGAAGGCCTGTTCCCCCACGAGAACGCCATGATGGACCGTGGCGGTCTGGAGGAAGAGCGTCGCCTGGCCTATGTGGCCATCACTCGCGCCAGAAAGCGTCTGTACCTGAGCCATTCGCAGACGCGCATGCTGCACGGTCAGACGCGCTACAACGTCAAGAGCCGCTTCTTTGACGAGCTGCCCGAAGAAGCACTCAAGTGGATCACACCCAAGCAAAGCGGCTTTGGCAGTTTTGCTCCCAATTCAGGTGCTGGCGGCGCTTGGGGGGCAAGGGGCTCAGGCCAATTTGGCGCAAATTCCGGCTGGGGCAGCAAGCAGACCGAGATCTTTGCCAGCCCGGTGGTGCCCAAGCAAAAGGCCGAGCCATCGCACGGCATCAAGGCCGGGATCACGGTGTTTCACAACAAGTTTGGCGAAGGCAAGGTGCTGGCCGTCGAAGGTACGGGCGACGACGCGCGTGCCCAGGTCAGTTTTGGCCGCCACGGCACCAAGTGGCTGGCGCTGGCGATTGCCAAGCTGACGGTCGTGGAGTGACATACCGCAGAGGCCTTGCACCCCGCACATAAAAAAGCCGCCTCATGAAGGCGGCTTTTTTCCAGGGCTGATGAGCTTACTTGGCGCTCAGCTTGATCTGTGAAGGTGTGGCAGTGACATAGCCCACAGTGGCCGCCACCTTGTTCTTGTAGTTCTTGTTGATCTCGGCGTCGACGGCACTCTTCACTGCCTGCACTGTGGCATCGGTGTATTCGCCTGCATGCTGGAAGCTGCTGAGGATATAGGTCCAGCCGTTGAGATCTTCCACTCCATGCAGTCCGGTGGATTCGGCACCAGCCGGGCAGGAGAGCAGGCGCTCCAGCTTGCCGCTGTCCACGCTGTAGCCCCACATGAAGTTGTTGACGTGTTGGCCGCTGTCCTCACCGATAAACAGCGTACGCAGCTTTTCGGAGTATTTGAGGTTGTCGGGCTGAGAGATCTTGCCTGCCGCGTCGGTGTTGCCCAGGGCATCGGGGGCGGAGAGCTGTTCGCCGGCCAGCAGCAGGCTGGTTTCAGTCGGCACCCATTCGCTGTTGATGGCTGCGCCGGTGTCATCCTTCTGACCGCCGCCCAGCTTGTGTTGCAGCACATAGCCGGCAGTGCTCTTGGCAAAGCCCGCCAGGCTGGCTATCGGAGTGGAGCCTGCAACAGCGTTGAGTGGCAGTTCCTTGTTGTGGTCGCTGCCGGCAACAAAGGTGCTGGTGCTGCCGGACACTGCCGAGTAGGCGATTTTGTCCTTGGCATTGACTGTCGTGCCTTCGAGCTTGTTGAACACCAGGCTACCGCCCTTGAGTGCGGCGTAGCGGTGGGTTTCGAGGAAGGCTGCAGCCTTTTCCTGGCCGGACTTGAGCTTGACCCAGGCGCTCTTGCCGCTGAGCTTGATCTCCGTGAAGGTAGGGTCCTTCGGGTCTTTGCGGGTCGAGGCGAAGATGCCGTTTTCCTTGAGATCGCTATTGCTCGCGTTGACCGTGACCTTGGTCAAGGCGCTGTTGTTGGCCAGTGCCTTGATTTCGTCGCTGCTGGCCTTGCCGAGCTTGATCCATTGAATCTTGCCGACGCTGGTTTCATTGAGGGTTGTGGTGTATTTTGCGACGTAGAGCGTGCCAGAAGAGAGGTCGCCGGCCTTGTCGGCCACGAACAGGAACAGGCCGCCATTGTTGGAGTCGTCACCGCCCAGAACAGTCTTCTGGTCGGGGAAGACCTGCACCAGCTCGCGCGAGTAACGGCCCAGGTTGTAGTACTTCTTGAAGTCGGCCGTACCGTCGACCTTCACGGTGACTTCGGGCAGGTGGCCATACCAGTAGGGGTTGGCATCGGCGTTGCCAAAGGCGTTCTGGCTGAAGGCCTGCAGCGTGGAGAGTCCCTGGTTGTCGCCCTGGTCGAATGCGTCGGGATGGTATTCCTCGCTGGACAGGTGGGTGCCCCAGGGAGAGAGGCTGCCGCCACAGGGAATCCACAGGCCATGCGAGTCATTGGCGAAGGTGTTGACGTTGTGGTAGCTCTTGAGCGTGAGCTTGCCGGTATCCGGATTCTGGTCCAGCGTCAGCACCGAGATGGGCGAGGGCAGCATGCCGTAGGCATTGGAGTTGTATTCATACTGCACCACGGCATGAACCGTATTGCTGGGGGCGCCGGGAAGGCTGAACAGCGAGGAGCCATCCACGCAGTCGGAGAAGATCTGGCCTGCCTTGCTCCACTCTGAGGGGGCGCTGTCCTTGCTGTAGCCGGTCAGGGCGGCGGCCGTGCCGTTGGCGGCCTTGATGGTGGTGATGGGGTTGCCGTTGGCGTCGAAATAGCCGCCGGCGATGACCTTGCCGCCGCCAGTCTTGTTCACGCTGTCGCCGGTGTTGAAAAAGCCCTGGTAGCCCAGGTCGTAGACCTGCTGGCTCTTGTCATCGAAGTTGACCGTCAGCTTGGAGCCCACAGCCATGGTGGCCATGGCTGCAGCATTGCTCGGGCTGGGCGCAGCCATGCCGGTGAATGTGGCTGACACATAGTTGGGCTTGGCCACGGGAGGAGTCACAGGCGCGGAGTCGCCGTCACCGCCGCCGCAGGCTGCGAGCAGGCTGGTGGCCGATACGGCAGTGCCCAGGGGCAGCAGGGGAGCGGCAGAGAAAAATTGCAGGGCTTTACGACGGCTGAGCAGATTTTGTGACATGGAAGATGGTTCGCTGTGGGGTTGGCATGAAGAAACTGCCGCAGAGGATTTGTAGGAAAAGCCTCACGACTGCCGAGCGAATGCTAGAAATCTTCCGTGTCACGGTTGTGGCGTTGGCGTGACAGTTCTGTGACGCGAGATGAATGAGCCGCAGATGTAAAAAAGCCCCGGCGCATGGCTGGGGCTCGTGGCGTGCTTCTGAAATCAGAGCTCGGAGGAGGGTGGGGAGGGGGGCGGGCTGGAAGGTAGCACCGCCGTATCTGGCGCTTCATCGGGTGGGCTGAAGCAGTCCCGGAAGGTGAAGACGATGGACGAGAAGAACATGGCCGCCAGCATCAGTGCGGTGGCCACCATCAAGCCGCCGGCAATGCTGCCGATCACTGCAGCCAGAATGCCGGTCACCATGGCCAGAACCATGCCGCTGACGATGAAGACGCCGGCCCAGCAAATGCCAAATACCAGATAGGCGCCAAAGTTGCGTACGCAGGCCACCAGGCTGAAGAACAGCGATTTGATGGGGCTGATGCCGTGCCAGTGAATCAGTGCCGGAGCATGCCAGAAAGCCAGCGACAGAGGCAGATAAAGCAACATGCTCATCCACATGGCGGACTGGAACTCGGGGTCCTCGGCCAGTTCCACGGACATGGGGGTCTGGCCCATGTAGACACTGGCAAAAGTGCCTCCATCCACGATGCTGGACGCGCCGATGATGAGCAGAAATCCTGCTGCATACAGGCCACCCAGCATCAGCATGGAGTGCATGTGATGGCTGCCGGAGCGGAATGCCACCAGCAGCAAGGCCGGCGTGGGCTTGCGCCCATGGGCTGCTTCGGAGGCGGCCACCATCATGGTCAGAGAAATACAGGGCAGCAGTGCCAGGGCAATGACCGGGCCTATCAGCGGCACGGCCGTAATCAGCGACATGCTGGCCATACCCAAAAAGAACAGCGCAGCCAGGGCCAGTGGCTGGCTCTTGAAGGTGCGCAGGCCAAGCTGTACCCACTGCAAGCCAGTACGGGCGGGAACGATTTGAAGTTTCATGAGGAATTGAAGCGCTTCTGCCAAGTGTTGCAAAAGCCGCACTCGTCACTGTACCCGAGCCGACCAGCGGGGGCCATGAAAAGCCCCGCATGGGTTGGCTGCATGCGGGAGACGGAGGGCTTCAGCCCAGCGTCAGCGGGTGGGCGATGCGCTGGCCCAGTACGCGCTCGAAGTGTTTGGGGTCATGGGGTGTGAGCAGCGCTGCCTCGCGGGGCAGATAGAAGTCCCAGAGGCGGGAAATCCAGAAACGCAGTGCGCCGGCACGCAACTGGGCGTTGAATAGCTCGCGCTCTGCGCCAGTCAGTGGGCGCACGGCCTGGTAAGCGTCAATCATGGCCTTGGCGCGTGGCGCATTGTGGGCACCTGTTGCGTGATCGATACACCAATCGTTGAGGCAGACGGCCAGATCGAAGAGCCAGCTATCGACGCCAGCGAAATAGAAATCGAAGAAGCCGGTGAGCTTGTCGCCGTCGAACATGGCGTTGTCGCGGAACAGGTCGGCATGAACGGGGCCACGAGGCAGGGCTGCGTAGTTGGCCGAGGCCGCCACATGGTTCTGATAGGCCAGCTCTGCACGCAGCATTGCGGCAGCCTTTTCGCCGAGATGAGGCAGGACAACGGGCACGGTTTCGTTCCACCAGGACAGGCCACGCAGATTGGGCTGCTGACGCTCATAGCTTTGGCCCGCCAGGTGCATGCGCGCAAGCATGTCTCCTACGGCCGCGCAATGCACGGGCTGAGGTGCCAGTTGGCTCTTGCCCGGCAGGCGGTTGACGATGGCCGCAGGCTTGCCACAGACCTTGAGCAGAATGTCGCCGCTGCGAGTTTCGTTCTGTGGATCTGGAACGGGAATGCCCGCCTGCGCCAGATGTTTCATCAGGTGCAGATAGAAGGGCAGTTGCTCGAAGCTCAGGCGCTCGAACAGGGTCAGCACATACTGACCCTGGTCGGTGGTCAGAAAGTAGTTGGTGTTCTCGATACCGCCCTGAATGCCCTGCAGCGTTTGAAAGGAGCCAAGGGACATGCGGCGCAGCAGATCGCGCGCATCTTTATCAGAGACTTCGGTGAAAACGGCCATGGTGCAAAAGCGCCGGTCGGCAATGACAGGCTGGGACTAACGGATTGGTGGTTCTATACACAACAGGGCAGTGCTCAGAAGCACTGCCCTGTCATGAATGGGGAAAAGCGCGCCGCGCTTCAGAATTTGATGAAATTCCAGACGCGAGTGCCCGTGGTGTCGCCGCTGTTGTTATCACGGTTGCGGGCTGCGCGGGCACCGTCGTTGGACTGCACCTCATACTCGGGCATGGTGCCGACCTTGGGTTGCACAGTGATGCTCTGGGTCTGGCCGCCTACACGGGTTTCATCCACACGGCTGCCAGCGTCTTCCACGCGGATATGTTCGATCCGCTGGTTGTGCTTGCTTGTGGCCGCCGAGTTGTCCTGCTGGCCCTGGGGCGCAGGAGCGACAACGGCATCGGCCGGCGCAGGAGTGGGGGACTGGGCCAGAACGGATCCGGCAGCCAGGCTCAGAAGGATGAAAAGAGGTGCAGCGCGCATGATGTAGAGATTGTAGGGCGACTTCGAATTGTCATACTAGGCCCCGCTCGTCTTTGATGAGCTGACTCAGGGGGAGCGGGCTCGCGTGCACAATCCGGGGTATGAGCAATTCCAAGACCCTGGTGCTGGTGGACGGCTCCAGCTACCTCTACCGCGCCTACCATGCCATGCCCGATCTGCGGGCGATTCCTGGCGACCCGGCCAGCCCGGCCACGGGTGCCATTCGCGGCATGGTGAACATGATGCAGGCGCTGAAGAAGGACGTACAGGCCGATTACGCCGTCTGCGTGTTCGATGCCTCGGGCCCGACCTTCCGTGACGAGATGTACACCGAGTACAAGGCCACACGCTCGCCCATGCCTGACGATCTGCGCGAGCAGATAGCGCCCATCCACGAAGTGGTGGGCATGCTGGGCTGGAAGGTGGTGGCCGTGCCCGGCGTGGAGGCTGACGATGTGATTGCCACGCTGGCGCAGATGGCGGCGGCGCAGGGTATCCAAGTCATCGTCTCCAGCGGCGACAAGGATTTGAGCCAGCTGGTCAACGAGTATGTGACCATCATCGACACCATGAACGGCAAAAAGCGCGACGTGGCCGGGGTGACGGCCGAGTTCGGCGTGCCGCCATCGCTGATGATCGACTACCAGGCGCTGGTGGGCGATACCGTGGACAACGTGCCTGGTGTGACCAAGGTCGGCCCCAAGACGGCCGCCAAATGGCTGGAAGAACATGGCACGCTGGACAATTTGATAGCTAACGCCGCAGGAATCAAGGGCGTTGCAGGCCAAAACCTGCGTGATGCCATCGCCAGCGGCCAGCTGGCACTAAGCCGCCAGCTGGTGACCATGAAGACCGACTGTGATCTGTCGGACTACATCAGCGGCCTGCCGCAGCTCGATGCCGTGACTCTGGCCGAGCCCGACAATGCGGCGCTGGCGCCTTTCTATGAAAGATACGGTTTCAAGGGTCTGGTGCGTGCGCTGGGCACTACTGTTTCTGAAGCAAAAACGGCCAAACCAGGCAAGCCCAGCCAAGCCGATAGTGCTCAGGGTGGCTTGTTTGATGCCGATGACGCTGCCGCGACCGAGGTGGCGGTGGAAGCCCAGCAGCGCGACGTGGTCTACACCACCATTCTGAGCGAGGTGCAGTTCGACGAGTGGCTTGCCAAGATCAATGCAGCCGAGCTGATAGCGATCGACACCGAAACCGATTCGCTGGACGAGATGGTGGCCAGCATCGTCGGCATCTCCTTCAGCGTGGCTGTGGGTGAGGCGGCCTATATTCCGCTGCGTCACGAAGGCATGGACGTGCCCGAGCAGCTCGATATGGACAGGGTGCTGGCCAGGCTCAAGCCTTGGCTGGAAGATGCGTCCAGGAAGAAGCTGGGCCAGCATGTCAAATACGACCAGCATGTGTTTGCCAACCACGGCATCACCGTGCGCGGCTATGCCCACGACACCATGCTGCAAAGCTATGTGCTCGAAGCCGACCGCCCGCATAACCTGACCAGCCTGGCGCTGCGCCATGTGAACCGCAGCGGCATCAGCTACGAAGACCTGTGTGGCAAGGGCAAGAACCAGATTCCGTTTGCCCAGGTGCCCGTGGACAAGGCTGCAGCGTATAGCTGCGAGGACTCCGACCAGACCCTGGACGTGCACAACACCTTGTGGCCGCGCATCCAGGCTGATGCCGGTCTGCTGCATATCTACGAGCTGGAGATGCAGACCAGCGAAGCGTTGTTCCGCATCGAACGCAATGGCGTGAGCATTGACGCGGGGGAGCTGGCGCGCCAGAGCAATGATCTGGGGGCGCGCATTCTGAAGCTCGAGGAAGAGGCCTACGAGATTGCGGGTCAGCCCTTCAATCTGTCCTCGCCCAAGCAGCTGGGCGAGATCTTCTTCGACAAGCTGGGCATGCCCGTCGTGAAGAAGACCGCCACCGGCGCGCGCAGTACCGACGAGGAAGTGCTGGAAAAGCTGGCCGAGGACTATCCGCTGCCCGCCAAGCTGCTCGAGCACCGCTCGCTGTCCAAGCTCAAGGGCACCTACACCGACAAGCTGGCCCAGATGGCCTTGCCCAGCGACGGCCGCGTGCACACCCACTATGCCCAGGCCGTGGCGGTGACGGGGCGTCTGTCTAGCAACGACCCCAATCTGCAAAACATTCCCGTGCGCACGCCCGAAGGCCGCCGCGTGCGCGAAGCCTTTGTGGCCCCGGAGGGCAAGCTGATTGCCAGCGCCGATTATTCGCAGATCGAGCTACGCATCATGGCCCATCTTTCAGGCGACGAGGCTCTGCTGAGCGCCTTCAAGAATGGCCTGGATGTGCACCGCGCCACGGCTGCCGAAGTGTTTGGCGTGGCCGTGGATGAAGTCAGCAGCGAACAGCGCCGCTATGCCAAAGTGATCAACTTCGGTCTGATCTACGGTATGAGCAGCTTTGGCCTGGCCAAGAATCTGGGCATCGAAACCAAGGCAGCAGCGGCCTATATCGACAAGTACTTCCAGCGCTATCCCGGCGTGAAACGCTATATGGACCAGACCGTGGAGCTGGCCCATGCCCAGGGCTATGTGGAGACCGTGTTCGGCCGCCGCCTGGTACTGCCCGAGATCAACGGCGGCAATGGCCCACGCAAGAAAGCAGCCGAGCGCGCGGCCATCAACGCCCCTATGCAGGGCACGGCGGCAGACCTGATCAAAAAAGCCATGGTGGCGGTACAGGCCAAGCTGGATGCCGAAAAGCCCGAAGTGCTGGTCATCATGCAGGTGCATGACGAACTGGTATTCGAGCTGCCCGAGTCCGCCAGGGACTGGGTGCAGGCCGAGATCCCAGCCATCATGGCCGGTGTGGCCGATCTGTCCGTGCCGTTGCTGGCCGAGATCGGCTTTGGCACAAACTGGGAGAAGGCTCACTGAGCCTTGCACCAAAAGGCGCATGAATGTGCTCTGCATAAAGAAAGGCTCAATGAGCCTTTTTTTATTGGCGTATCGCGTTGCGTTATCTGCATTCAGGTGGATAGCAGTTGCAGATTTGTAAGGGTTAGACTACAAATTCACACTGTGCTGGCATGCTTTTTTGTTCATACGAACCGCCTAAAAGGATCATGGCCTCCTCCTTGTCTTGCAGAGCTGCCCTTTCCACGCGCTTGAGCCGTCAAAGGCTTTCCTGTCTGTTGCTCGGTGTTTTTGTGCTCGTGGGGCCTTCCCTCGCAGTGGCTGAGGAAAAAGAACCAAGCTGGTATCTGGTTCAGCCGCTGGTGCGTGCCTCGCTGGTGGATCCGTTGTTGCGCCACTATCTCAAGCTCTTGCCGCAATACCTGGATGGCAAGGTGGTGGTGCGCGAGACAGGCAGAAAGCAGATGCTTGACCGGGCTCGCTCGGCGCTCACCGATGAACGTGCAGACAGGACGGCGGTGTTGATGGCTCCATTGTCCTATGGGCTGATGCACGACGAGCAACTGGCGATGCGCTCTGAAATGAGTGTCATCCCGTTGCAGATGGTGGCCAAACGTCCCTGGTGCCTGGCTGAAGCGCAGGACATGGCACCGAGCAATCGGGTGGCGTTCATGAGTTGGCTGTCGAACTTGAAGCGTCCGGTGCGCATTGGTCTGGCCAGCTCAAAAGGCATGCCTGCGATATGGATTCGTGCCATGGAGCGCAAGACCGGCCTGACCTGGACTTCCACCGACTTTAATACCAGTGCGGAGCAGGGGCTGGCCAGTCTGCTCTCGGGACAGCAGGATTTGCTGCTGGAAACCTGTGCGGAGCTGGAGCGCATGCGTGCATTGCGCGTGGCGGGGGCAGAGCAGGGTAGGGTGCATATACTGCTTTCCGAGCAGTCCGTGACCAACAAGAGCGTGGCAACTTTTGCTCAATGGCAGCTGCCTACGCCAGCACCGAGCTGGCTGGCATGGTTTGTCTCCAGCAAGATGCCGCAGGAGCGACGTAACCTTCTGGGCAAGGCTATCAATGCCGTGACCATGCGTGAGGACACCCAGGCTCTGATACGTGAATTGGGGCAGGAGCCCATGCTGTTATCGGTACAGGCCAGTCAGCTATATGTGGACAACTGGCTCAGTAACTGGAAAAGCATCAGCACCTGGATGAACAATTTGCCGGACAAGGCGGCCGCAGAGCCAGCTGGAACTAGCACACCAAAGAAAACGGGCAACTGAGGCTGCACCTGCTATTTGAAAGATAGCTGCAAGCCCATTGTATGAGTGGTGTTGTGCTATTTTGGCTGCTATGTCCGCTTTCTCTTCTTCCGAGAGCCAGGCCCGCTGGCTGACGCCCGCGACGCGCATGGGCCTGTCCATCTCCATTGCTACCGGGCTTTATGGCATCTCTTTTGGTGCGCTGAGCGTGGCCTCCGGCCTGAACCTCTGGCAGACCATGGCCTTGAGTGCACTGATGTTCACCGGTGGTTCACAGTTCGCATTCATCGGCGTGATTGCAGGAGGTGGCAGCGGCATGGCTGCTGTGGGCGCATCGACCTTGCTGGGTGTGCGCAATGCCATCTATGGCGTTCAGATGAGCCAGGTGCTCGGTGTGAGCGGGCTCAAGCGCCTGCTGGCCGCGCATTGGACGATTGATGAATCCACGGCCACGGCTGCAGGGCAGGACTCTCTGGGCGAGCAGCACAGGGGCTTCTGGGTGGCTGGGGCTGGCGTGTTCCTGCTCTGGAATCTGTTTACGCTGCTGGGGGCTTTGCTCGGCGATGCCTTGGGCGATACCCGCCGTTTCGGGCTGGATGGCGCGGCGGTGGCGGCATTTCTGGGCCTGCTGTGGCCGCGTCTGAATGCACGTGAACCAGTGGCTTTGGCGCTGGCCTGCGGCTTGGTGACTGCGGTGGCAATTCCGCTGGTGCCCGCGGGCATCCCTATTTTGCTGGCTGCAGCGGTGGGGGCGTTCTGGGGCTGGATCAGGCCGTCTGAAGCAGGCTCTTTGGCAAAGGAGCAGTCATGACCGCATGGCACTGGATTCTGCTGGCCTGTGCTCTGGCATACGTGACCAAGCTGCTGGGCTACAGCCTGCCCGAGCGCTGGATGCGCAGCCCACGCATGGTGCAGGTGACGGCCTGCCTGACCGTGGCCCTGCTGGCATCGCTGACGGTAATGAATACCGTGGCCAGCGGCGCGCAGCTGGCGCTGGACGCGCGGCTGGGTGCGCTGGCGGTTGCGGCGATTGCCTTGTGGCTGCGTGCTCCGTTTTTGCTGGTAGTGATACTGGGTGCGTTGACTGCGGGTTTGCTACGCTGGTGGGCTTGAGCGGGTCTGCGGTCTGCTTGTGATCAGGTGTCCCGGAGCTGGACCGAGACCTGATGGCTGGAAGTTTTCGTCACCAACCAGGAGTCGTCATGAAGTATGAAGAGATCAGGCAGGAAATGCAGTCTTTGCTGGGCTTGGCGGAGCCTGCTCCTGGCACGCGCAGACGAGAGGCATTGCGCATGGTGCTAGGTGCTGGCCTGGGGGTTGGCTATGCCAGTGCCGCTGGCACTGTCATGGCGCAAACAGCGATTCATACTCCGGCTGACGGGTTGCAGGCAGGGGCTGTCAGCATCGATGTCAACGGCTTCGAGCTGCCCGCTTATAGAGCGATGCCCGAGGGCAAGCGGAATCTGCCGGTGGTTTTGGTGATTTCCGAAATCTTTGGCGTGCATGAATACATTGCCGATATCTGTCGCCGTCTGGCGCAAGCCGGCTATATGGCTGTTGCACCGGATCTTTTTGTGCGCCAGGGCGATCCCCGTGCCTATACGGAGATGGCCAAGCTCATGGGCGAGGTGGTCTCCAAAGTTCCCGATGCCCAGGTCATGGGCGATCTGGATGCGGCCGTGCGGTGGGCGGGCGCCAACGGTGGTGATATTGGCAAGCTGGCAATCACCGGTTTTTGCTGGGGCGGCCGCATCACCTGGCTTTATGCCGCACATGCACCGGTCAAGGCCGGCGTGGCCTGGTATGGGCGTCTGCAGGGCGATAAAAGTGATCTGCAGCCTTTGCACCCTATTGATCTGGTGTCTCGACTCAAGGCTCCGGTTCTGGGACTGTACGGCGGGCAGGACAGCGGCATTCCGCTGGCATCGGTGGAGGCCATGAAGGCTGCGCTCAAGAGCGGATCTGCGGCAGCCAAGGCATCCGAGTTCGTGATCTACCCGGACGCGCCTCATGCCTTTCATGCCGATTACCGGCCCAGCTACCGGGAGCAGGCTGCCGTGGATGGATGGCATCGCATGCTCGACTGGCTGCGCCTGCATGGTGTTGCCTGACGATCTGGCGGGGGGCTTGACAGCTTTGATAGGCTGAAGATGGTCCTGTGCATTCAGGGCTGTCGACGTGGAGATAGTGCAGCAGCGGGCCTATACAGGCGCATTCTGCGAAAATCCGCGATTCGCTTCGTGCAGCGTGTGTACGGGGCATACGGTTAAGCCATAAATAGCTATGACATTGGTAGCAATTATCTTGGCCACCCTGGCTGCTGGTATCGGCAGTGTCTGGGTGGCCGCATTGTTGATGGGCCTGGGGGGAGGACGTTCGCCGGGAGTGATGCCGCAGCGGCTGCTGAGTCTGGCGGCTGGTGCCCTGCTGGCCACGGCTTTCATGCATCTGCTGCCGGAGGCTTTCGAGAGCCATGGCAATGCACAAAGTCTGTTTGTCGTGCTGCTGGTCGGTCTGGTGTTTTTCTTTTTGCTGTCCAAGGCCGAGCTATGGCACCACGGTCATGAGCATTCGCACAGCCATGTGCAGCACGAGGCACATGCGCATCACCACGGGCATGATCACCATGAGCACAGCCATGGCAAAGGAGGCTGGGCCGTATTGACCGGCGACAGCGTGCATTGTTTTGGTGACGGCATCTTGATTGCCTCGGCCTTCATGGCCGATATTCGCCTGGGCATGATTGCGGCCCTGTCCGTGCTGGCCCATGAGGTGCCCCACCACATGGGTGATATCGTGGTGTTGCGCCAGTCCAGCACCAATCGGCGTGTAGCGCTGATCAAGGTATCCATGGCGGGGGCGGTCACGACCCTGGGCGGCGTGGCAGGCTATTTCCTGCTGGGGCAGTTGCATGATCTGCTGCCGTATTTCCTGACCATTGCCTCCAGCAGCTTTATCTATGTGGCGCTGGCGGACCTGATCCCGCAGCTGCAAAAACGTTTGAGTGCCAAGGAAACCATGGCCCAGGTGTTTTGGCTGTTGCTGGGCATTGTGCTGGTGACGGTGATGAGTGGCGCGGCCCACAAGCATGGGCATGAGCACGAAGATGACCATGGGGCAGGGCATTCACACAGCAACGAGCCGCCGCATTCCCACTGACTGGAAAGCCGCTCCGGCGGCGCTGCTTTGCGCTGTGGGTCAGCTTTTGTCCTTGAGTTCGCTTTTCACGATCGCCAGCTGCCTGCGTGATACCGGCAGCAGTTCGGGCACGCCCTGCAGGCGCAGGCCCCAGCCTTCACCTTCCTCTGGGTCCTCATAGCGTTCCAGGCTGCGCAATGCAGCCCGTGCGACCAAGGCGTTGCGGTGCACGCGCAGTAATTGATCACTGTGGCGCGTCTCCAGGTCAGCCAAGGCGCCTTCGAGGATGTACTGGCGCTGAACGGTGCGCACAGTGATGTATTTCTGTTCGGCCTTGAGGTAACGCACCTCGGCCAAAGGCAGGCGTACCGTGCGGCCGCGCTCCTGAATCACCAGGGCGGGCCCATTGTCCAGCGCTTGCTGGGTGTTGAAGGAACGCTCTGCTTTTTGGAGCGCTTGCAGCAATCTTTCCAGGCGCACGGGTTTGGTCAGATAGTCCGTGGCATCCAGTTCAAAGGCTTGCAATGCGTGGTGAGCATGGGCTGTCACAAACACAATGGCAGGTGGCTGGGGCAAGGCCTTGATGGCTTGTGCCAGTTGCAGGCCGTTTTGGCCGGGCATGTGAATGTCGAGAAGGACCAGCTGCACCGGTTTGAGCTGCTCGGCCGAGAGGGTTTGCAAGGCTTCTGCTGCGCAACTCGCTTCCTGCACCTGATGAGGCCCGTTGCTGCAATCGCCCAGCAGCATGCGCAGGCGGGAGCGGGCAAGAGTCTCATCATCAACGATCAGGATGTTCATGGCATTTGGGTTCGGACGCGGGCAAGGGTACGGTCAGGCGCACGATGAAGAAACCATTGCGCTTGCGTGCGCTGAAACTGCCCTGCAGATCATGTAGCAGCGACAGCCGGGCTTTGACGTTCTCCAGGGCCATGCCGTGGCCGGGACTGGAGGGGGCGGCACCTCCATCAGGCAAGGTGTTGACTATCTGTATCAGCGCTTGCTGTCCCTGTCTTTCGGTACGTACCTGCAATTTGCCGCCGCGTGCACTGGGTTCCACGCCGTGGCGAATCGCGTTCTCGACCAGGGGCTGCAGCAGCAAGGGGGGCAGCAGTGCGCCATGCACGCTTTCATCGAGTTGCCACTGGACTTGCAGGCGTCGCTCGAAGCGCACCTGCTCTATCGATAGATAGCGTTGGGCCAGTTCGATTTCCTGTGCCAGCGTGGATGCTGTGTGGGGTTCTGCCAGCGCGTAGCGAAACAGATCGCTGAGGTCTTCGAGCATGGCTTCGGCTTTGGCAGGTTCGGCCCGGACCAGGGCAATCGCGCTATTGAGGGTGTTGAACAGAAAGTGGGGGCGTATGCGCGACTGCAGCTCGGTCAGGCGTGCCTGGGTCTGGGCTGGCGCGTTGCCGCGTGCGCGCAACACCAGGGCGGTGACCAGCAGCGCTGCCAGCAACCCGCCAGAGACGGCGCTGGCCAGCCAGGGCATGTTCTGCAGTCCGATGAAAAACAGCATGGCGCAGGCGTAAAGACCCGACAGGGCGCCCAGCAGCACGCCAGCCAGGTACTGGCCGCGCGTGCCCATGCGCTGCAGCTGATGCTTGAGGCTGCAGGCCGCGATCAGCCAGATCAGCGTGCCGGGCAGGCTGGCGCCGGTCAGCAAGGCCATGGTGCTGATCCACTCCGGTAGGTCGTCAGCGCCATAAAGCGCCGCCGTGGCCACCACAGTCTGCACAAAAAGTACGGCACGCAGCACCACGCCGACGCTGCAGGCGTCAAACACCAGGGCTTGACGGACGGCAGGGTTGGGAAGGGAGGAGGTGGGCGAATGCGGTGACAAGGCTTGGACTGCGGGTGGCGATGCCCGGGATTATGGGCAGTCTGGCCCCCGGCTGAAACCAGTGCGGTGCGGTATGTCGGTTTGTTGCCTCAATCTTGAGCCGACGCAAGGCTGCGGGCGCGTTGAAAGCGTTTGAGCGACCAGGCAATGCCTGCCAGTATCAGCAAGATGGGGGCCAGCTCGCCAGGCAGCGGCAGGCGGCGCTCGTAGATGAAGTGGTAGGCCAGGGCAAACAAGGTCTCGAACACCAGCAACTGACCCACAAAAGTGATGGGCAGGCGCTGGCTAGCGGCGTTCCACATCCAGTTTCCCAGCCAGGATGAAAAAATGGCGATGCACAGATTCAACAGCCAGAACAGTTGCCAGCGCTGGGCAGGAATTGCAGGTTGATGGCTGTCAGGCCCAAGCACCCACAGCAAAGCCCAGAGCAAAGCGCTGATCAGGCCCACCACCAGACCCCAGAGCGTGGACCACTCCGTGCCATTGAAGCGGCTTTGAGCCAGGTAGCGGGTGTTGTCCAGCGCGTAGCGACTCCAGCTCAGTACGGCCAGAACAGCCAGCACCACGCCAAGCAGATGGCGGCCCGCCTGGGTCGATGGCTCGCCCGTCATGGCATGGGCATTGATGAGCACGATGCCCGCCAGGATCAGCGCCATGGGAGCCAGCATGCGGTGCAGCGGAATTGCGCCTGTGGTCTTGCGGCCCAGCAAGGGCACGGTAATGGGCACCAATCCCACGATCAGCGAGGTCACGGCCATGCCTATCCACTGCACCGAGGTGGCGACCAGCGCAAAGTAGACGATATTGCCCGTCAGAGCCAACCAGATCAGGTGGCGTACATCGGCTGCCTGCAACCTGGGCAGCAGCCGGCCCGCCTGGGGCAGAAAGACGCACAGCGCGACCACGCCGTACAGCACAAAGCGGCCAAAGGTGATCTGCAGTGCCGAAAATTCCGGCAGCATCACGGGCACAAGAAAGATGGCGCCCCATAGCGCGCAGGCGGCCAGGGCAAAGCCAAAGCCCGAAAAAAAAGAGGTTCGGGAGGTCATGCCAGGGCTGCGTACGCGGCAGGGGCAGCAGCGATCAAGAGAAGGTTCTGGGGCGTGATTCTGCGCTGCAAACCAAAGCCGCCGTGCGACGTCTGTTTCCCTGTGTTTCTATGAAAACAGGCTGAAGCGATTGTCTGTCAAGCACAAGCAGCTATGAATAAATGAGTTTCTTCTGCCATCGTCAGGCTTTGTCACAGTGCCCGGCAATGGCTATGGCGGCCAAGAGCACCGGCGGCGGGTCAGGCCGATAAAATCATTGTTTCTGCTTTGCACAGCCGTCACGCCAAACTTCTGCATGGGGCGGCCTGTGGTTTTACGGGATTGCTGTCCTCACATGTCTACATCTGCTCCTTCGCATAACCAGCTCGACACCAAGGCCGAGGCCTGGTCTGCCCTGTTCTCTGAACCCATGAGCGACCTGGTCAAGCGCTACACCTCCAGCGTGTTCTTTGACAAGCGCATGTGGCAGGCCGACATTCAGGGTTCTCTGGCGCATGCCGAGATGCTCTCGGCCCAGAAGATCATCGGTGCCGACGACTTCGCCTCCATCCAGAAGGGCATGGCGCAGATCACGGCCGAGATCGAAGCCGGCACTTTCGAGTGGAAGCTGGATCTGGAGGACGTGCACCTGAACATCGAAGCGCGCCTGACTGCTCTGGTGGGCGATGCCGGCAAGCGTCTGCATACGGGCCGCAGCCGTAACGACCAGGTGGCTACCGACGTGCGCCTGTGGCTGCGCAGCGAGATCGACCTGATCGAAGGCCTGCTCAAGGAGCTGCAGCGCTCGCTGGTCGAAGTGGCCGCCAAGAATGTGGACGTGATCCTGCCCGGCTTCACCCACCTGCAGGTGGCCCAGCCCGTGAGCTTTGGCCACCACATGCTGGCCTATGTGGAAATGTTCAAGCGCGATGCCGAGCGCATGCTGGATGTACGCAAGCGCGTCAACGTGCTGCCCCTGGGCTCGGCCGCTCTGGCCGGCACCACCTACCCGCTGGACCGCGAGCGCGTGGCCAAGAGCCTGGGCATGGTGAATGACCAAGGCGAGGCCTGCGTGGGCCAGAACTCGCTGGACGGCGTGTCCGACCGTGACTTCGCCATCGAGTTCACCGCAGCCGCCTCGCTGTGCATGGTGCACGTGAGCCGTCTGTCGGAAGAGCTGATCATCTGGATGAGCCAGAACTTCGGTTTCATCAAGATTGCCGACCGCTTCACCACCGGCTCGTCGATCATGCCCCAGAAGAAGAACCCCGACGTGCCCGAGCTGGCACGCGGCAAGACCGGTCGCGTGGTCGGTCATCTGATGGGCCTGATCACCCTGATGAAGGGTCAGCCCCTGGCCTACAACAAGGACAACCAGGAAGACAAGGAGCCGCTGTTCGACACCGTGGACACCTTGAAGGACACGCTGCGCATCTTCGCCGAGATGATCGGCGGCCAGCTCAACCCCGCTACGGGCGCCAAGGAAGGCGGCATCACCGTCAATGCCGAGAACATGCGCGCTGCAGCCCTGAAGGGCTATGCCACGGCTACCGACCTGGCTGACTATCTGGTCAAGAAGGGCCTGCCTTTCCGTGATGCCCACGAAACCGTGGCCCATGCCGTGAAGCTGGCCACCATGAAGGGCGTGGATCTGACTGAGCTGCCACTGGCCGAGCTGCAGGCCTTCAACCCGAACATCGAGGCCGATGTGTTCGAGGCACTGAGCCTCGAAGGTTCGCTCAACGCCCGCAACACGCTGGGCGGCACGGCACCGGCCCAGGTGCGTGCGCAGCTGGCCAAGCATCAGGCTCGTCTGGCTTGATCAGGCCAAACTCTGTGGCGTAGTCATCACGCCGGGAAAGCGCCCTTACGGGGCGCTTTTGTTTTGGCTAGCCTAGTGTCCTGAAATAGAAATTTGTTGAACAAATCGCCCGAATATCTTCGCCATGCCGCGTTGCCAATCCTCGTCATAGCTACGGCTATGACTGCGGTTGGCGCCTTGCCTGGCTGCGATTTCGGGCGATTTGTGATTCAACGAGCATCCTGCTCAGGACACGGGAAAAACTAAGGAGAAAACCCATGACGCAAAACCGCCGTCTGCTCTTGCGCGCCGCTGCTGGCGCGGCTGCAGCCAGTGTTCTGGCACCCCTGGCCTGGGCGCAATCCGGGCAGCCCATCAAGATTCTGGTGGGCTTTCCGCCTGGAGGGGGATCGGACGCGATTGCGCGGCTGCTTGCGGACAAACTCAAGGACGAACTGGGCGGCATGACCGTGCTGGTGGACAACCGCCCTGGAGCCGGAGGTCAGATCGCTGCACAGATGCTCAAGGCCGCACCTGCCGATGGTCATACCCTGTTTTTGACGCATGACCATACGATCTCCATCCTGCCCCAGGTGGTGAGAAAACCCGGTTTTGATCCACGGCAGGATTTCGCTCCCGTGGCAGGCATCGCGACCTTTGTGAATGCACTGGCTGTATCCAGCAACACGCCGGCCAAAAACCTGGCCGAGTACGCGGCCTGGGTCAAGGCGGAGGCCAAGCGCGGCTCGATAGGCATCCCGGCTCCGGCATCGACGCCCGAGTTTCTGGTCAAGATACTGGCCGAGCACTACAAGCTGGATCTGGTGGCAGCTCCATATCGCGGTAGCGCCCCTTTGCTGGCAGACATGCTGGGCAACCAGATTCCGGCAGGCATCGCCTCTGTGCCGGACTTCATGGAGAACCAAAAGGCCGGCAAGCTGCGCGTGATCGGCGTGCTGGGCGCCAAGCGTCAGGCTTCCATGCCCGAGGTGCCAACCTTGCTGGAGCAGGGCATCAAGGGTTTTGAGGATCCGCCGTATTACGGTATCTATGCGCCCAAGGGGACGCCGCAGGCGTTTGTGGAGCGCTTCTCCATTGCTGTGGCGAATGTGCTCAAACAGCGTGATGTCTATGCGCAGCTGACAGCGCTGGGTCTTACAGTTGGATACATGAATCCTGCACAGTTGGCTGCCCGGGAAAGTGCCTATACCGGGGTTTGGGCCGGTATCATTCGACGCAGCGGTTTTCAGCCGCAGTAGTCCGCGCGTGCTGCACAGGCGCCTCAAGGCCCTGCTTCACTGGTGGGAGCAGGGCTTTTTTGTATCTGTTGTCACTGATTTGTGACCTGCTGCGAGCCGGAATCGAACTCCAAATTCAAACATCAAGGCCGGCGTCAGAGGGCTTTAAACAGGGATGACTCTATGACTGTGCCAAGCACGGATACGAGCGGAGCAAGAGAAACCATCAAAAAACAGCCACCGAACGGTTGGCGCAAGCTGCTGGGGGCCAGTCTGCTTTTGGGGCTGGCGGCCACGGCGGCCCATGCCGTAGGGGTCAGGCAGTTCAGTCCGCAGGGCGATGTCAGCGGGGTGGGCCAGGTGGTGGTGCAGCTCGATGGCGCAGGTGTACGTTTTGGCGACCCCAAGGCCGAAGCTCCAGTCACACTGCAGTGCAACAACGCTGATGCCACCAAGGGCACGGGCCGCTGGAACAGCGAAAAAGAGTGGGTGTTTGACTTCATCCAGAACCTGCCCGCAGGCGTGCGCTGCACGGCGCAGATCAATCCCAAGTTCAAAACGACTGCTGGCACAGCACTGACGGGCGCAACCAGCTATCAATTTCAGACCGGCGGGCCACAGGTCTCGAGCATCTATCCGGGCACCTACGCATCGGTGGACGAGCAACAGTATTTCGCGCTGCGCCTGACAGGGGCGGCCACGGCTGACAGCCTGCAAAAGCGCGTCTGGTGCACTTCCGAAGGCGTGGGGGAACGCATTCCCGTGCAACTGATAGACGGCAAGGACCGTGATGCCGTGCTCAAGCAGCGGCACTGGGACAAGGACGCCGCCAAGAACCCGCAGAACTACGCGGTGCTGGCCTGTAACCGTCGCCTGACAGCGGGCAGCAAGATGACCCTGGTCTATGGCAAGGGTGTGGCCATGGCCAATGGCCTGGTCAGCAAGGATGAGCAGCGCTACGAGTACGAAGTGCGCGAGCCTTTCTCGGCCGACTTTAGCTGCGAGCGCGAGAACGCCAATTCCGCCTGTCTGCCGATTCGCCCCATGCGCCTGTCGTTCAATGCGCCGGTGCCGCGCAAGCTGGTGGAAGCCATCCGCCTCAAGAGCGGTGCCTCGGCTGTGGCTCCCGTCATCGAGCAAAACGGCGACAAGCTCGCCGAAGATTCGCTGGTGGATTCGGTGACCTTCCCGGCCACCATGACGGCGAACGGCAAATACACCATCGAGCTGCCGCCGCAGTTCAAGGATGCTGCCGGCCGCACGCTGAGCAATGCGAGCATGTTCCCGCTGGCCACGGCCACGGGCAATATGCCGCCGCTGGTCAAGTTTGCTGCCGCGCCTTTCGGCATCGTCGAGCGCTTTGCCGAGGGCCCCAATGGCCCGGCGCTGCTGCCTGTGACGCTGCGCAATGTGGAGCCCGACCTGGCGGCCCGTTCGCTGGATGCCAGCGTGGTGCGCACCAAAAAAGGTGGCTCGGATGCCGACATCATTGCCTGGCTGAACAAGGTGGAACGCTACGAGAGCTACAGCATAGGGCGCAAGGAGGCTGCGCGTGACGTGCGAGTTTTGCCACCTGTCATCAATGATGAAAAGCACTGGGTGCAGTCGCGCATGCTGTCGCTGCTGGATGGTCAGAACCAGGTCCAGATGCTGGACATGCCCAAGGCATCCAAGGGCGATCCCCGTCCGTTTGAGGTCGTGGGCATTCCCCTGAATCCTGGCTTCCAGGTCGTCGAAATCGCATCGCCCATGCTGGGCAAATCGCTGCTGGACGAAGACTATGGCGCGGGGCGCACCATGTATGTGCGTACTTCGGTGCTGGTGACCAATCTGGCCGTGCATTTCAAGCTGGGCCGCGAAAACTCCATCGCCTGGGTGACCTCGCTGGACAAGGGCAAGCCTGTGCCCGGCGCCACGGTGCAGGTTTCCGGCTGCGGCGGTCAGAGCATTGCTTCGGCGGTGACGAACGAACAGGGCGTGGTGACCTTCAAGGGGCTTGACCCCAGCGCACCCCGGTGCAACGGCGACAACTACAGCCGCCATAGCGGCAATTACTTTGTCAGCGCCCGTGTGAATACCAACGCAGGCGAGGACATGGCTTTTGTCTGGAGCGACTGGCAAAAAGGCATTGAGCCCTGGCGTTTCAATGTCCCCACCAGCTCCAGCAGCCAGCGTGACGAAGTCGCTCATACGGTGTTCGACCGCATGCTGTTCCGTGCGGGCGAGACCGTATCCATGAAGCATCTGATGCGCGATCTGGTCGGCCCTGGCGGCAAGAACAATGGCTTTGTGCTGCCCTCCAGCTTTCCTGACAAGCTGACCATTACCCACCTGGGCAGCGGCCAGCGCTTCACACAGACACTGAACTGGAAGAGCAATGGCAGCGCCAACAGCGAGTTCGCCATTCCGAAGGCTGCCAAGCTGGGCGAATACGCGGTGGAGCTGGGCTACGCCAACGGCAGCAACGGCCGTTCCAGCTTCAGCACCGGCATCTTCCGTGTCGAGGAGTTCCGGCTGCCCGTGATGGAGGGTCGTGTCGGCCCTGCCAGCAAGGATGCGCTCTATGCCGTCACCAGTGTGCCGGCCGAGGTGCAGATCAATTACGTCTCCGGCGGCGCCGCAGCGAATCTGCCCGTCAAGGTTTCCGCTCTGATGCGCGGTAAATCGCCCGATTTTTCAGGTTGGGATGGCTTCAACTTCAACGCACCGCGCAGCGCGCAGGACGTGAGCAATAGCGATGATGAGGAAGCCACGGCCAGCGACGACACCAAGGTGGTGGCCGACAAGTTGCCCGTAACGCTGGACAAGAACGGCCTGGGTAAGGTCACCATCGACCAGCTGCCCAAGTCCACCGAACCACGTGAATTGCTGATGGAGGCCACCTATGCCGACCCCAACGGCGAGGTACAGACCCTGCGCAGCACGCGCACCATCTGGCCTGCGGCCGTGGTGGCTGGCGTGCGCTCGGAAAGCTGGATATCTGTGGACCGCAAGCTCAGCTTCCAGGCCCTGACGCTGGATACCACTGGCAAGGTCCAGGCCGGTGTGCCCGTCAAGGTCGAGGCCGTGGCGCGCATCACCACTTCCAGCCGCAAGCGTCTGGTGGGCGGCTTCTACAGCTACGACAACCAGACCACGCTGAAGTCGCTGGGTACCGTGTGCTCGGGCACATCGGACAGCCATGGTCTGCTGCAGTGCGAGGCACAGCTTTCGCAGCCCGGTGAGGTGGAACTGATCGTGCGTGCGGCCGACAAGGATGGCCGCACTGCGCAGGCAGCAACCTCGGTCTGGGTGACGGGCAAGGGCGAACTCTGGTTCGGTGGTGAAGACCATGACCGCATGGATGTGCTGTCCGAGCGCAAGAGCTATGAGCCCGGCGAGACGGCGCGCTTTCAGGTGCGCATGCCTTTCCGCCAGGCCACGGCCCTGGTATCCGTGGAGCGTGAAGGTGTGGTCAGCACCCAGGTGGTCGAGCTGACGGGTGAGAACCCCACGGTCGAACTCAAGGTGCAGGAAGACTGGGGCCCCAATGTCTATGTCAGCGTGCTGGCGTTGCGTGGCCGTCTGATGGAGGTGCCCTGGTATAGCTTCTTTACCTGGGGCTTCAAGTCGCCGCTGGAATGGTGGCGTGCCTTCTGGAACGATGGCAAGGAATACATCGCACCTACGGCGATGGTCGACCTTTCCAAGCCCGCCTTCCGTTTCGGCATGTCCGAAATCAGCGTGGGCCTGAAGGGCCACACCATCGATGTGAAGGTCACATCGGACAAGGCCAGCTACAAGGTGCGCGGCACCGCGAAGGTGACCATCAAGGGCACATTGCCCGATGGCAAGCCCGCTGCCGGTGCCCATGTGGCGCTGGCTGCAGTGGACCAGGCCCTGCTGGAGCTGATGCCCAACACCAGCTGGGACCTGCTGGATGCCATGATGACGCGCCGCGACTGGGGCGTGCAGACGGCGACCGCACAGATGGAAATCATTGGTCGCAGGCACTATGGCAAGAAGGCCGCTCCCGCCGGCGGTGGTGGTGGCCGCAGCCCCACGCGTGAACTGCTCAACACCTTGCTGGTGTGGATGCCCGATGTGACGCTGGACGCCAATGGTCTGGCACTGGTCGATGTGCCGCTCAACGACGCGCTGACCACCTTCCAGGTGGTGGCTGTGGCCGATGTGGGTACCAGCCTGTTCGGTAAAGGTCAGGCTGCGATTCGCACCACACAGGACCTGCAGATCATCAGCGGTCTGCCGCCGCTGGTGCGCGAGGACGATTTGTTCCGCGCTCAGGTCACGTTGCGCAACACCTCGGCCAAGGCCATGAAGGTGGAAGTCACACCACGCGCCACGCTGCTGGATCTCAAGGCCCAGACGGTGGAGATTCCCGCAGGCGAAGCGCGTGAAGTGGCCTGGGATGTCAAGGCTCCGGCCCAGCTTTCGGGCACGCGCGCCGAAGCGCTGATCTGGGAAATTTCTGCTCGCGATACCGGTGGCGGTTCCGACGCAGCGCAAGACGCTCTGAAGGTCAGCCAGCGCATCGTGCCAGCCGTGCCCTTGAGCGTGCAGCAAGCGACCCTGGTTCAGGTGGACGGCAACTTCACCATGCCCGTGGCGCCGCCAGCGGACGCCCTGCCGGGCCGTGGCGGTCTGCAGATGTCGCTGGTGCCCAAGCTGACCGAAGGTCTGCCGGGCGTGCGCGACTGGTGGGCGCGTTACCCCTACTCCTGCCTGGAGCAGACCACGAGCAAGGCCGTGGGCATGAACAGCCCCGAGCTGTGGGCCAACACCATGGCTCAGCTGCCCAACTATCTGGACCGCGATGGCCTGGCCAGCTATTTCCCGTTGCAGGAAGGGACGAGAAACCTTGGCAGCGATACGCTGACTGCGCATCTGCTGAACATGTCGGCCCTGGCTCAGGGCGTGGACAAGCGCTATGTGATTCCCGCTGCCGAGCGGAGCCGCATGGAAGATGGTCTGGTCGCCTTTGTGGAAGGCCGTATCCAGCGCGATTTCTGGAGTCCCCGCAAGGACCTGGAGATGCGCAAGCTGGCAGCTATTGCCGCGCTGGCACTGTCCGCCAAGGCTACGCCGCGCATGCTTGACAGCATCAACATCACGCCCAACCAGTGGCCCACGCATGCGGTCATCGATCTGGTGATGCTGCTGCAACGCATGAAGGATGCACCGCAGCGTGATGAGCGACTGGCTCAGGCGCAGCAGATCCTGCGCTCGCGCCTGACCTTCAACGGCACGCGTGCAGGTTTCAGCACCGATCAGGACGACAGCTGGTGGTGGCTGATGCAAGGCCCTGACGTGAATCTGGCTCGCCTGATTCTGGTCACGATCAACGATCCAAGCTGGGCGCCTGACATGCCGCGTCTGGTCAGCGGCTTTATCGCGCGCCAGCAGGCAGGTGCCTGGAATACGACGACTGCCAACCTCTGGGGTGCACTGGCGCTGCGCCGCTTCTCGGCCAAGTTCGAATCCGAGCCTGTGGCGGGAACGACCGTGGCCAGCCTGGGCGGCAACGAAGCCAAGGTGGACTGGAGCACGGTGAAGCGCGCCACGACGGAGGACGCGCAGGGTGCAGCCCATGTGGCCAGCGCCTTTGGCGAGCCCGTGCGTGCCGGTGGTCTGATGAACAACTCCATGTTCATGCCCTGGGCCAAGGCCGGCAAGGGCCAGCTCAGCGTGAGCCAGCAAGGCACGGGCAAGCCCTGGCTGACCGTGCAGTCCGTGGGTGCCGTGGTGCTGAAGGAACCGTTCGCCTCGGGCTACAGCATCAAGAAGACCATCACGCCTGTGGAGCAGGCGGACAAGGGCTTCCTGGGCGGCGGTCAGTACACCCGTGGCGATGTGCTGCGCGTGACGCTGGAAGTGCAAGCCAAGACCGATATGACCTGGGTGGCGATCTCTGACCCCATTCCCACGGGGGCCACCATTCTGGGCGGCGGCCTGGGTCGAGATTCGGAAATTGCCTCCAAGGACGAAAAGCAGGAAGGCGCGGGCTGGCTCGCCTATGAGGAGCGCAGCTTCGAGGCCTACCGTGCCTACTACCAGTACCTGCCGGCAGGTACCAGCAAGATCGAGTACACCGTGCGACTGAACAATGCCGGTGAATTCGCTCTGCCGCCCACGCGTGTCGAAGCGCTGTATGCGCCCGAGATGTTTGGCGAGGCACCGAATGCCAAGCTCAAGGTGGCGATGCCCAAGTAAGCCCTAAACGGTTTCTCGGCCATACGCCAAGCCCCGGTCTGCGCCAGCAGCCGGGGCTTTTTTCTTGCACTGATGCTATGGATACAGAAGCTGCTTCCGCCTTTGAAGAGGATGGTTCAAAGGTTTTTCTATCTGAAATCAATGAATAGCGAGCGCAAGAAGCTCTTGTTTTTGATGGCATCCGGGTTGACACGCGGCTGTCATCCAGTCTTTCTAGACTGGCGGGATGTCTTTGATCGAGCTGGAGAACGTTGCCAAATCCTGGGGCAACACCACGGCCTTGCAGGCCGTGAATCTGAGAATTGAGCCAGGCTCGTTTTGTGTTTTGCTGGGCCCTTCGGGCTGTGGGAAATCCACTACCTTGCGCATGATTGCCGGGCTGGATATGCCCAGCTCTGGTGCGGTGCGCATTGATGGCCGCGATGTCACCTACCTGCCGCCAGCAGAGCGCGGCATTGCGATGGTGTTCCAGAACTACGCGCTGTTTCCTCATTTGTCGGTGGCCGACAACATCCAGTTCGGCCTGCAGGTGCGCAAGGTGCCCAAGGCCGAGTGCGCGCAGCGCCTGCAACAGACGGCCGAGTTGCTGGGCCTTACAGCCTTGCTGGACCGCAAGCCGGGTCAGCTCTCGGGCGGCCAGCAGCAGCGCGTGGCGCTGGGCCGGGCGCTGGTGGCCCAGGCCAAGGTCTGCCTGATGGATGAACCGCTGTCCAACCTCGATGCCCAGTTGCGACAGGAAATGCGTGCCGAACTGCGCGAGCTGCAGCAGCGCCTGGGGTTGACCGTGGTCTATGTGACACACGATCAGGCCGAGGCCATGAGCATGGCCGACCAGGTCGTGCTATTGCATCAGGGGCGTGTCGAGCAATGCGCCAGACCCCGCGACATCTATGCGCAGCCTGCCACGACTTTTGCTGCGCGCTTTATCGGTACACCGGCGATGAACATCGTCAGGCTGCAAGGGCGCTGCATTGCCGGCAGCGATTGCGAAGTGGCTCCCAGCATGGTGGCTGGCAGTGCCTACCCGCAGCTCATGGGCATCAGGCCTGAACTGATTGCCGTCACTGAAGACCGGCAAGACGTGTTTGCCACCGTGCAGGGTTTTGAGTATCTGGGCGCCGACCTGGTGCTGCGCTGTCTTGTGGGCTCGGAGCTGCTGACGGTGCGCGCACCGGGCAATGCCCATGCAGGTCTGGAGCCTGGGCACGGCGTGTATCTGCGCTGGCCCGATACGGCAGCGCACTGGTTTGATGGCCAGGGCCAGCGTATCGAAGCGCTGTCCGCAGGCGCAGTGGCAGACCCGCTGCTTCTGGCCAGTGCCTGAGCACCTCTGATGCCTTGTGCCGGAGCCGTCATTGCACATCGGCTCCGGCTTTTCGATTTTCTGTTTCGTATCCGCTGATCCTGAGGAGGAATTCCCATGCGTCGCCAAACCTTTATCCATGGCCTGATTGCAGGCGCGACCCTGAGCCTTGCCAGCCTGGCCCAGGCCCCACTTGAAGTGCCGTTCTACTACCCCGTGGCCGTGGGCGGCCCGATCACCAAGGTGATCGACGGCTATGCGGCCGAGTTCAACAAGGTCCATCCCCAGTACAGGGTCACGCCGGTTTACGCAGGCACCTATCAGGAGACCATCGTCAAGGCGCTGACGGCCCACAAGGCCGGCAAGGCGCCCGCGACCTCGGTGCTGCTGTCCACCGATATGTTCACGCTGATGGACGAGGATGCCATTGCGCCCATCGACGACTTCGTGAAGACCGATGCCGACAAGGCCTGGCTCAAGGGCTTCTATCCGGCCTTCATGGCCAACAGTCAGGCGGGCGGCAAGACCTGGGGCATCCCGTTCCAGCGTTCCACCGTGGTCATGTACTACAACAAGCAGGCTTTCAAGGAGGCTGGTATGGACCCCAGCAAGCCTCCCCAGAACTGGAAGGAACTCAAGGAAGCCGCGCACAAGCTGACCAGGAAGGATGCCAGTGGCAAGGTCGTGCAGTACGGCATACAGATCCCGTCCACGGGCTTTGCCTACTGGATGCTGCAGACGCTGACCACGCCCAATGACGTGCTGCTGGCCAACGAGGCTGGCACCAAGGTCACGCTGAACAACCCCAAGGCCATCGAGGCGCTGGACTTCTGGGTCAGCCTGGTCAAGGAAGGCGTGCATCCGGCTGGTGTGGTGGAGTGGGGCACCACGCCCAAGGACTTCATGGAAAAGAAGGCCGCCATCATCGTGACCACGACGGGCAATCTGACCAATATCAAGTCCAACGCCAAGTTCGATTTCGGCGTGGGCCAGATCGCCGGCAACATCCGCAAGGGCTCGCCGACCGGTGGCGGCAATTTCTACATTTTCAAGAAGGCCCCCAAGGAGCAGCAGCAGGCGGCCTTTGAATTTGCCAAGTGGATCACCCAGCCCGAGCGCGCGGCGCAGTGGAGCATGGACAGCGGCTATGTGGCTGTCTCGCCTGCTGCTTACGAAACGCCCGTGCTCAAGAAGTATGGCCAGGAATTCCCGCAGGCCCTGGTGGCACGCGACCAGCTGCCCGTGTCGGTGGCTGAGTACTCCACGCATGAGAACCAGCGTGTGACCAAGGTACTCAACGATGCCATTCAGGCGGCTCTGAATGGCACCAAGACTCCGGCTCAGGCCATGGAAGAGGCGCAGAAGGAATCCGACCGCATTCTGCGTCGCTATCACTGATGTCGGCTTCTGTTTCTGAAATCCGTCAGCCGGAGCCGGCGCAGCCACTGTGCTCGGCCCGGTCTGCGCAAGGCCGGCAGGCCGTGCATGCCTGGCTGTTGCTCATGCCTGCATTGCTGCTGCTGCTGGGATTCACACACTGGCCGACGCTATCCACGCTGATCGATAGCCTGCATGCCACGGGCCGTGGCGGGCAGCCAGGGGAATGGGTGGGCCTGGAGAACTATGCGGTCATGGTCGACGACCCCGTGTTCTGGCAGGCCGTGCGCAACAACCTGTGGTTCGCCTCGGCGACCATTCCGCTGTCCATGGGGCTGGCGCTGCTGATGGCACTGTGGGTCAACGAAAAACTGGCCGGGCGGGCCTTTCTGCGCATGGCGTATTTCACGCCCACGGTGCTGCCCATGATTGCCGTGGCCAATATCTGGCTGTTCTTCTATACGCCGCAATATGGCCTGCTGGAGCAGGTGCGCGGCGCACTGGGCCTGTCCGCGCACAATTGGCTCGGTGATCCGTCCACGGCCCTGGCCTGCGTGACCCTGGTGGCCGTCTGGAAGGAGGCGGGCTTCTTCATGATCTTCTACCTGGCCGCGCTGCAGACGCTGAACCCCAGCCTCAAGGAAGCGGCAGCCATCGAGGGCGCATCGCGCTGGTACTTCTTCCGCCGTATTCAGTGGCCGCTGCTCATGCCCACGACATTGTTCATTCTGGTCAATGCGGTGATCAATGCCTTCCGCCTGGTGGACCATATCTTCATCCTCACGCGCGGCGGGCCGGACAACGCTTCCACGCTGCTGCTCTATCACCTGTACGAAGTGGGCTTCAAGTTCTGGGATACCGGCTATGCCGCAGCCATCACCGTGGTGCTGGTGATGGTGCTGGCAGGCGTGGCGTTGCTGCAGTTCTTTGTGCTCGACAAAAAGGTGCATTACCAATGAGTGCCCCTGCACTTCCCTCAACGCGCAATCGTGCCGAGGCGACCATCTATGGAGCCTCGTGGCTGGACACCGTTGCCGCCTGGCTGCTGGCCTTGCTGTGGATACTGCCGCTGGCCTATGCGGTCTGGACGGCGTTTCATCCTGCCGATGTGTCCACGCGCCTGGATCTGTCCGCACCCTGGACGCTGCAGAACTTCCGCAATGCCTGGGAGGCTGCACCGTTTGCGCGCTACTTTCTCAACACGGTGATTCTGGTGACGCTGATCCTGGCGGCGCAACTGGTGCTGAGCACGCTGGCGGCCTTTGCGTTCGCACGCTACCGTTTTCGCGGCAGCAGTGTGGCCTTTGCACTGGTGCTGGTGCAGCTGATGATCATGCCGGACATCCTGCTGGTGGCCAATTACCAGACCATGTCGCAGCTGGGTGCCGTCGATACGCTGCTGGGCATTGGCCTGCCGTATTTCGCTTCGGCCTTTGCCATCTTTCTGCTGCGCCAGACCTTCATGAGCATACCCAGGGAACTGGACGAGGCCGCGCGCGTGGAGGGCGCCAGCACGCTGCAGATCCTCTGGCGTGTCTATGTGCCTCTGGCCCGACCTGTGTACACCGCATTTGCGCTGGTGTCGGTCAGCTTTCACTGGAACAATTTTCTGTGGCCGCTGATCATCACCAACAGCGTGGAGGCACGCCCGCTCACCGTGGGGCTGCAGGTGTTCTCCAGCGTGGAGTCGGGCGTGGAATGGTCCACCATCTGTGCGGCCACGCTGATGACCTCTGGCCCGCTGCTGGTGGCCTTTCTGCTGTTCCAGCGCCAGTTCGTGCAAAGCTTCATGCGCGCCGGCATCAAGTGATCCGGAGGTGGGCGGCGGGGTACAGTGGCAGGATTGTGTAATGGAGTATTTGCCATGTCCGGACCCGCTGCAGCAGGCGTGCTGATCTACGCCAAACACCGTGATGCGCTCGCGAGTTTCTACGGCCAGGTGCTGGGCATGCAGCAGTTGCACCGCGACGAGCACCTGACGGTGATGGCGTC
This sequence comes from Comamonas sp., assembly GCA_031277805.1. Lineage (GTDB taxonomy): Bacteria > Pseudomonadota > Gammaproteobacteria > Burkholderiales > Burkholderiaceae_C > Comamonas. Next base: position 38,276 of record JAITLR010000012.1, read on the forward strand.
GTCGCAGCTGCAACTGGTCATCCATGCCATGCCCGAGGCCATTGCCAGCCAGGTCAGCATTGCCTCGCCACCAGTACGGCGCGAGAACGTGGCGCTCAAGTTCTTTGCCACCGTTCCGTCCATTGCCGAAACCGTCAGGGCTGCCGAGGCTCTGGGCGGCCAGGTCTTCGATGAGCGCTGGCAGGGGCCGGACTTTGCGCTCTGCAATGCCATGGACTGTGAAGGCAATGTGTTCCAGCTGCGCGAATGGACGGCAGGCCATGCATGACATTACGCTTGGCATTGCGCAGGACGAGCAGGTTAAAGGCTTTGTGCGGCGCACGCCCTGGTTGATGCAGGTGCTGGATGCGGTCAGGCCGCAGGGCTGGGTGTCCTGGTGCATAGGTGCGGGGGCTGTGCGTTGTGCCGTGTGGGAAGCGCTGCATGGGCGGGCTGCGGGTGCGTTGCCGCCGTCCAGCCTAGGCGACATCGACGTGGTGTATTTCGATGCGCGAGAAGTGGAGCCAGATCACTGGCAGTCGGCGCAGGCATTGGCCAGGCAGCAACTCCAGGACCGTTTGCCATGGGCACGTTGGGAGGTCGTGAATCAGGCGGCCGTGCATTGCTGGTATCGCGGTGCCACAGGCCAGCCGGTACCGCCCTTTGTATCGCTTGAGCAGGCGGTTGCGAGTTGGCCGGAGGTGGCTACCTGCGTGGGCGTCTATCTGGATGCGCGCGATGAACTGCAGTTGGTGGCGCCGTTGGGGTTAGACGATCTGTTGGCGCTGCGCGTGCGCTACAACAGCAGCGATGCGGGGCGTGTCAGCGCGGCTGTCTATGCCGAGCGCATGGCCTGCAAACGCTGGCAGTGTGAGTGGCCCGGTCTGAAAATTGAATCTGCATCTCAAAAACAATAGCTTCTTGCGCTTGCTGGGTCAGCGCAAAAAGCCTGTTTGGCTGAAAAAAATGGCGATGAATATTTTGAGCTGGAATACGCAGTGGTGTTGTGGCATGGACGGCCAAGTCAGTGTGGAGCGCATTGTTGGCCATGCCCTGCAGATGGGCGAAGCGGTTGGCGGGCTGGATGTGCTGTGCCTGCAGGAAATCGCGGTCAATTACCCGGCGCTGCAGGGCTCTCCTGGCGACCAGTTGGCCGAACTGCGTGCACTGCTGCCGGGCTGGACGGTATTCATGGGCGCAAGCGTGGACGAGTTCACCACTCAGGGGCGCCAGAGTTTTGGCAATGTGATCGCCACCCGCATGCCCGTGCTGCAGCTGCAGCATCACCCTCTGCCCATGCCGGTGGATGCCGATATGCGCTGCATGCCGCGCATGTGTTCGGTGGTGACGGTCAGCGATGCAGTTCTGGGGCCGGTGCGTATCATGACCACGCACCTGGAATATTTTTCCGGGCGCCAGCGCATGGCCCAGGCCCAGGCCTTGCGCGCCTTGCAGATGCAGGCCTGCGCATTGGCCGATGCGCCGCCTCGGCCCGCCAGCGATGGTTCTCCCTACCAGACCAAGCCGCACACCCGCCATGCAGTGCTGTGCGGAGACTTCAACTTCGAGCCGCATGAGGCCGAGTATGCGCAGCTGTCTGAGCCATGGGGCGGATGCGCCGTCGATGGCACAAAGCCCGGTCAGTGGCTCAACAGCTGGAGCGTGCTGCACCCGGGAGAGCCACAACCACCTACTTTCCGCCTGCTGGACAGGACCTGGGGGCCGGAGCCCGGAGCTTGCGACTTCCTGTGGGTCAGCGACAGCCTGCAGAGCCATGTGAGGGACTGGCGGGTGGACAGCAGCACGCAAGCGTCCGATCATCAACCCGTGTTGCTGGGGCTGGGCTGATACTGGCCAAGAAATACTGGAGAGTGCTTGAGGCCTTGTGCCCCTGTTTTGATAGTCACCTGAAGGAGGATTTCATGCATAGCAATATTGCTTCCATGTCCGTCATGTTTCGTCGCAACTGGTGGGCGCTTTTGCTGCGTGGTCTGGCGGCCATCGTGTTCGGCGTGCTGACCTGGCTGCAGCCAGCCGCATCGGCGGCCGCGCTGGTGCTGGTGTTCGGTATCTACGTGCTGGTGGACGGTGTGCTGGCCATCATTTCCTCCTTCCAGAGCCGCCAGGAGTCACGCCATTGGTGGGTGGTGCTGATCTGGGGGCTGATCAGTGCCGTGGTCGGTCTGCTGATGCTGTTCCAGCCCGCAGTCACGGCATTGGTGATGACGATCTATATCGGAGTCTGGGCGTTGATGACGGGGGTGATGGAGATCGTGGCGGCCATGCGCCTGCGCAAGGAAATCCAGGGGGAATGGCTGTTGATTCTGGGTGGCTTGATTTCCGTGCTGTTTGGCATTTTTGTCCTCATGCAGCCGGCTGCCGGAATGATGGCCATGCTGTGGGTGCTGGCCACCTATGCCGTGGTGTTTGGCGTGTTGATGGTGATTCTGGCTTTCAAGGTCAGAAGAGCTTTCTGAGATTGAGTGCATCAGAAGCGGCCCCGGTGGAGGGCCGCTTTTTTGTGTCCATCCGTTGTGCGTGATGCTCCTGCACCGGGATCTGCCTCACATCTTTGGGACAATGGTTCAAAAGGCAAACCATGCAGACAACGGACAAGCAACAAGGCAAGAAACTGGCAGGCAGTGCAGCGAAAGGGCTGCTATGGGGCGGTGCACTATGGCTGGGGCTGATTGGCAGCAGTCATGCCTTGCCGAACTTTGACGAGGTGCGGCGGGAACACCGCTCGTCGGAGACCCTGCTGCTCTCACGCGAAGGTGAAGAGCTGCAGCGCATACGTACCGATAGCAGCGTGCGCCGTGGTCCATGGGTGGGGCTGGGCGATGTGTCCCCGGCGCTGCGCACAGCGCTGGTGCTCAGCGAGGACAAGCGCTTCTATGAACACAGTGGCGTGGATTGGGCGGCCGTGACCTCGGCGGCCTGGGGCAATCTCTGGAACAGCCGCACGCGCGGTGCCAGCACCATCACCATGCAACTGGCCGGCCTGCTGGATGGCGACTGGCGCCAGGGGCCTGGTGGACGCTCGGTGGTGCAGAAGATCGGTCAGACGGTGGCAGCCCAGGTGCTGGATCGGCGCTGGCGCAAGGATCAGATTCTGGAGGCCTATCTGAACATGGTGCCGTTTCGCGGCGAGATCGTGGGCATCGAGGCCCTGTCTCAAACCCTGTTCGGCAAGGCACCCCATGGCCTGGATGCGCGAGAGGCCGCCATTGCGGCGGCGCTGGTGCGCGCACCCAATGCCTCGGCCGAGCGTGTGGCCCAGCGTGCCTGCGGTGTGCTGCAGGTGATGGCGCCCGACGATGTGGCGGCCAAGGATTGCAGCGCCATGCAGCTATTTACGGCCAGCGTGCTGCAGCGCAGGCAATGGCAGCCGGTGGAAGGCATCGCGCCGCACTTTGCGCGGCGCTGGCTGGCGTTGCCGCAGAACAAGGGGCAGGAGCAGGTGCGCTCCACCCTGAGCGCGCCGCTGCAGCGCTTTGCGGTCAGCAGTCTGCAGCAGCATCTGCGCGAGCTGCAGGGGCGCAATGTGGAGGATGGTGCGCTGGTGGTGCTGGACAACCGTAGCGGTGAAATTCTGGCCTGGGTGGGCTCTTCGGGCACGCTGAGCCAGGCCTCGGAGGTCGATGGCGTCACGGCCATGCGCCAGCCTGGATCCACGCTCAAACCCTTTCTCTATGCACAGGCCATCGCCGAAAAGCGCATTACCGCGGCGTCGCTGATCGAGGATTCATCGGCCCATATCCCCACGCAGAACGGCCTCTACATTCCACAGAACTATGACCGGCGCTTCAAGGGCTGGGTCTCTGCGCGCACGGCGCTGGCGTCGTCGCTGAACGTGCCGGCGGTACGCACCCTGGTCATGGTCACACCCGATGCGTTTTTCGACCAGCTCAGGCGCCTGGGCCTGCCGCTGCGCGAAAGCGGCGGTTATTACGGTTTCAGCCTGGCGCTGGGCAGCAGCGAAGTGCCTTTGCTCAATCTGACCAATGCCTACCGCGCTCTGGGCAATGGTGGCCTGTACCGGCCTGTGAGCTGGACGCTGCCACCCACAGGCAGCCACATGGCTGGCCGCAAGCCCAATGATGGCGAGCAGACCGCAAAGGCCGAAGCGCCCATGCAGGCACTGGATGCGCGCGCGGCGTACATCGTGGGCGATATTCTTTCCGACAATATGGCGCGCGCGCCGACCTTCGGTACCGACAGCGTTCTGGCCACGCGCTTCTGGACTGCCGTGAAAACCGGCACCAGCAAGGACATGCGCGACAACTGGGCAGTGGGCTGGTCGCAGCGCTACACGGTCGGTGTCTGGGTGGGCAATGCGCGCGGCGAGGCCATGCACTCGGTCAGCGGCACCAGCGGCGCTGCACCCATCTGGGCTGAAGTCATGGGCTTTTTGCATCGCGGCACACCAAGCCGCGCCCCCCAGGCTCCGCAGGGCCTAGTGCAGCAGCAGGTGCAGTTCGGAACAGGGTCGGGCGGCTCGCCCATCGAAAGCCAGCGCAGCGAATGGTTTGTGGCGGGAACGCAGCAGGCGGTTTTTGCTATGGATCACATAGCTGATGGCGCTGGACCATCAAGCGCTACAGGCCAGAAAGGCTCCAAGTCCGGTAGCGCCGGCAGCACGTCAGGTGCGGTGAGCGCGGTGCGCATTTCGCGCCCGGCCAATGGCACTATCCTGGCATTGGACCCGGACATCCCGCCCGACAACCAGCGTGTGCAGTTGATTGCCCGTCAGGCAGGTATGGCGGCAGAGCAGGACTGGCGCGACAGCAGTCTGCGTTGGCGTCTGGTCACGCGCCAGTATGTGGCGCCGCCCAAGGCTGCAGACGGCAAGCCGCAAGCGGTGACCCCTGTGCTGCATGAGGTTGCGCGCGAGCTGGGGCGCGGCAGCCAGTTGGGCTGGTTGCCCTGGCCGGGCCGCCACCGGCTGGAGCTGCTCGATGCCTCGGGCAAGGTGCTGGACAGCATCCAGCTGGAGGTGCGCGGTGCGGGGGCGCTGGTGGCAGGGCCCGAGCAGATCCACAGCCAGCGCCGACGCTGAGTACAGACCGGTCAGGCGCTCTTGCCCTGATCGAACTGCTCTATCAGAAAGTCCAGCAATGCACGCAGCTTGGGGGCCACATGCTGGCACGATGGAGAGATGGCATGGAGCATGTCTTCACCGTGCTCCAGCCTTCCAGCGGTGCGCAGCACACCGATCTGCACGGTGACTGTTGGGGGATCAGGCCCGTACCAGCAGGTCTCCCGTGATCTCTCCCACGTTCTTGACGCTGGTCAGCGTCATGGCCACGCGCATTTCCTTTTCCAGCAGGTTGAGTAGATTGGTCACGCCGGCCTCGCCCTCGGCGGCCAGCGCATAGATGAAGGCGCGGCCGATCATGGTGCAGTCGGCACCCAGGGCCAACATGCGCACGATATCGAGGCCGTTGCGGATGCCCGAGTCGGCCAGGATCTTGATCTGTCCCTTGACGGCGTCGGCAATGGCAGGCAACGCACGAGCCGACGAGAGTGCGCCGTCGAGCTGGCGTCCGCCATGGTTGGAGACGATGATGCCGTCGGCGCCGAAGCGTACCGCGTCCCTGGCGTCCTCGGGGTCGAGGATGCCTTTGATGACCATGGGGCCCTTCCAGAAGTCGCGGATCCATTCCAGATCCGACCACGATATCGAGGGGTCGAAGTTCGCGCCCAGATAGCCCATATAGTCTTCCAGGCTGACGTTCTTGCCCAGATAGGTGGAAATATTTCCCAGCGTGTGCGGGCGGCCCAGCAGGCCCACGTCCAGCGCCCATTGCGGGTGAGTCGCAGCCTGCAGATAGCGGCGCATGGCGGCATTGGGCCCGCTCATGCCTGAATGCGCATCGCGGTAGCGAGCGCCAGGCACGGGCATGTCCACGGTGAAGACCAGGGTGGAGACGCCAGCGGCCTGGGCGCGCTCCAGCGCGTTCTTCATGAAGCCGCGATCCTTGAGCACATAGAGCTGGAACCACATCGGGCGCCCCAGCTTGGGAGCCACTTCCTCGATGGGGCAGACCGAGACGCTGGACATGGTGAAGGGAATGCCCTTTTTGTCTGCGGCCACGGCGGCCTGTACCTCGCCGCGGCGCGCGTACATCCCGGTCAACCCCACGGGGGACAGTGCCACGGGAATCGAGAATTTTTCACCGAACAACTCGATGCTGGTATCGAGCTGGCTCATGTTCTTGAGCACGCGCTGGCGCAGAGCCACGTCGGCCAGATCATCGACGTTGCGGGCCAGCGTCTTCTCGGCATAGGCGCCGCCGTCGATGTAGTGAAACAGAAAGGGCGGCAGGCGCTTTTGCGCGGCCGCGCGGTAGTCGGTGGTGGAGGAGATGATCATGAAAAAATGGCTGCAGAGGATGAGAAGCGGTCCAGGCGCTTGCGCCGGGCCGCTTCTGCATCCGATTCGGACAACTTGTCGTGGACATAGGCCAGGTGCTGGCCGATGGCGTTTCTGGCCTGCTCGGGATCGCCGTCGACAATGGCCTGCATGAGATTCTGGTGTTGAGCGGTCAGATGTTCGAGTGTCGAGAGATCGTCATGCACGAACATCAGGCGCCGGTTCTGGGCCACGGTGCCCAGTACCAGCTCGAAGAGACTGCCCATGAGCTGCACCAGCACGGCGTTGTGAGAGGCTTCGGCAATGGCCAGATGGAACTGGGCATCGGAGCGGGCAGCACTGGCCGCGTCGTGTGCCTGCTGGTGGCGCAGCATATCGTCGAAGCAGCGGCGGATGCGATCCCTGTCCTTGTCGGTGGCGCGCTGGGCCGCGTACCAGGCGGTGCTCAGCTCCAGCGCCTGGCGCGCCTCCAGCACGTCATAGCGGTACTGGGGATCGTCGCGCAGCAAGGATTCCAGCGGTGCGACGGCCTGTTCGTGCCACAGCGGTTGGCGCGATCCCACAAAAGTGCCGGCCCCCACGCGGCTTTCCAGCACGCCGCGGCTGGCAAGCTTCTGTATCGCCTCGCGCAGCGCCGTGCGCGACACGCCCATTTGCTCAGCCAGCGCCCGCTCGGTCGGCAGCTTGGCGCCGCTCTGGAGCTGGGTGCTCTGGATCAGCTCCAGCAACTGCTGGGCAATGCGGTCGGACAGGCGGGGAGCGGACATGAGATCTGGCGTGAGTTTCAGGTGGTGGGGATCATCCACGGAAACACATAGGCTTGCAGCGTGCAGATGATGCCGATCAGCACCAGGAAGGCCAGGCTGTGCTTGACGGTGAAGCGGAACAGGTCCGATTCCTTGCCGGCCAGGCCCACGGCTGCGCAGGCAATGGCTATGGACTGGGGGGAGATCATCTTGCCGGTCACGCCGCCCGTGGTGTTGGCCGTCACCGTCAGCACCTCGGGCAGGCCCAGCTGGGCTGCCGTCGTGGCCTGCAGAGCGCCGAACAGAGCATTGGCCGAGGTGTCCGAACCCGTCAGGAACACGCCGACCCAGCCCAGGAACGGTGAGAAGAATGCAAAGGCCTTGCCGGTGTGGGCCAGCGCCATGGCCAGTGTGGTGGACAGGCCCGAATAGTTGGCGATGAAGGCAAAGGCCAGCACCATGCCGATGGAGTAGATGGGCAGGGCCAGTTCCTTGAAGGTCTCGCCCAGGGTCTTGACCGCGACGGCGGGCTTGAGGCGCAGGAACAGGATGGCAAGCACGGCACCGATCAGAATCGCCGTACCGGTGGCCGACAGCCAGTTGAACGAATACACCGCTCCATAAGGCGTGGCCGAGGCCACCACGGGCGGCATCTTCTGCACCAGGTTGTGCAGCATGGGCACGGGAATGTTGAAGACCGTGCCAGCAAGCGCGCCGCCCGATGCGAACAGTGCCTTGAAGGGTTTGAGGCTCCAGATCGTCACCATGGCCGTGAGGATGATGAAAGGCGACCAGGCCTTGAGCACCACACCTGCCGTCAGCTTGATGGAAGACGTGGTCTGGATCTTGGCTGTGCCGGGCTCGGTTTCGAAGCGGAAGATGCGCTTGGGCTGCCAGAACTTCAGGAAGGTGGTCAGCGTCACCAGGGCGAAGATGGCGGAGGTGATGTCGGGCAGTTCGGGGCCGATGTAGTTGGCCGTCAGGAACTGACCGAGTGCAAAGCTGCCGCCGCCCACCAGCACCGCAGGCCAGGTTTCCTTGACGCCGCGCCAGCCGTCCATGATGGCCATGAGCCAGAACAGCACGATGATGGTCATGAACGGCAGTTGGCGGCCGGCCATCTGGCTGATGGCCATGGCATCGACGCCCGAGACCTGGCCAGCCACGATGACGGGAATGCCCATGGCACCGAAGGCCACTGGCGCGGTATTGCCGATCAGGCACAGGCCGGCCGCATACAGCGGCTTGAAGCCCAGGCCCACGAGCAGTGCCGCCGTGATGGCCACGGGCGCGCCGAAACCGGCCGCACCTTCAAGGAAGGCGCCGAAGCAAAACCCCACCAGGATCAGTTGCAGGCGCTGGTCTTCGGTGACCGACAGAATCGACGAGCGGATGATGTCGAACTGCCCGGTCTTGACCGAGACCTTGTAGAGAAACACCGCCGCGACAATGATCCAGGCAATGGGCCACAGGCCATAGAAGAAGCCATAGACGCCTGCGGCCAGCGCGTTGGCAACCGGCATGCGATAGAAGAGCAGCGCCACGGCCAGTGCCAGCACCACCGTGATGGTGCCTGCCACATAGCCCTTGAGCCGAAGTTTGGTCAGCGCGAGGAAGAAAAAGATGATGGGTATGAGCGCCACCAGCGCAGACACCCACACATTGCCCGCGGGGTCGTAATTCTGTGACCAGATTTCTTGCATTGCCTTGATGTCCTGAACATGGGCGGGATGCTCCCCGCGCACTTTTTTCAACGGTGTCCATGCGGAAAACGCGCCATGGCATTCCCTGATCAGGATGCGGCGCGCTTGTCTTTGGTTTGAATATTGGTATTACCAATATAAAAATCAGATTGCGAAAAGAATTATAAAAATCTGATTTTCATCATGAATTAATGGTTTTCCCTTGGTTTTTATGAATTATTGGTAATACCAATTTATGAAACCATCTTTCTTGAGACGCAAAAAAACCGCAGGCCCTGGGGCTCTGCGGTTTTATGGACAAGCTCAGTTGCTAGCCTGATGACGGGTTTGAACTTGATGCTCAAGACTGCCTTGGATAACCCAGGTGCAACGAGCAAGAGCCTGAGCGGCCCCGGCGAAGTTGCCGTCCTGTTTGGGAAGCCGCATGGCGGTCCGGGGATCAGTTCACCATCAGATGGAAGGGCCAGACATAGGCCTGCAGCGTCACGAAGATACCCATCAGACAGGCCAGCGCGATGGAGTGGAAGAACACATAACGCAGGATGTCGCCTTCGTGGTTGAACCAGCGCGTGGCGGTGGAGGCCACGACGATGGACTGGGCGTCGATCATCTTGCCCATCACGCCGCCCGAGCTGTTGGCCGCACCCATGAGGTTGGGCGACAGGCCCAGCTGGTCGGCGGCCACTTTCTGCATGCCGCCGAACAGCACATTCGACGCCGTGTCCGAGCCCGTCAGCGCCACGCCCAGCCAGCCCATCAGGGTGCCGAAGAAGGGGTAGAGCACGCCGGTGTTGGCAAAGGCCAGGCCCAATGTGGTGTCGGTGCCGGAGTAGCGCGTCAGCGTGCCCAGGGCCAGCATCAGCACGATGGTCAGCAGCGAATAGCGCACGATGTAGATGGTCTTGAAGAACTGGCCCACAAGCTGCACGGGGTTGTACTTCATGACCAGGCCACCGACGATGGCCGACAGCAGAATACCGGTGCCGGTGGCCGACAGCAGGTTGAGCGTGTAGACAGCGCCTTCCTTGGTGGGCTGCTTGACCACAGGCGGCATCTTCTCGATCAGGTTGTGCAGGCCTTCCATAGGAAAAGCAGGGCTGAAGAGGCCGTTGAGCGCGGTCTTGACCGAGGGCAGGCCCCAGATGAACACAAAGACCGTGAGAATGGCCCAGGGCGTCCAGGCACGGATCACATCGGAGCGCGAATGCTTGGTGATGGCGCGCGGGGCATCGCCTTCGCCTTCACCCTGACTGTGTTCATGGCCGCGCAGCGTGGTGGTGCGCCAGATGTTCCTGGGCTGCCAGACGCGCAGGAAGGCGACCAGGCAGACCATGGAGATGATGGCGGCAATGATGTCCACCAGTTCGGGCCCGATGAAGTTGGACACCAGATACTGCGGGATTGCAAAGGAAACGCCGGTCACCAGGATGGCGGGCCAGATCTCCATCATGGCCTTGCGTCCCGCAAAGGCCCAGATCAGCCAGAACGGCACCAGCACCGAGAAGAACGGCAGCTGGCGGCCTATCATGGCCGTCACTTCCATCAGGTCGTAGCCATGCACCTTGGCCAGCGTGATCACGGGCGTGCCCAGGGCGCCGAAGGCCACGGGCGCTGTGTTGGCGATCAGCGACAGGCCGGAGGCGGCCAGTGGCGAGAAGCCCAGGCCGATCAGGATGGCGGCCGTCACGGCCACAGGCGTGCCGAATCCGGCCGCGCCCTCGAAGAAGGCGCCGAAGGCAAAGGCGATCAGCAGCAGCTGGATGCGGCGGTCCTCGGTGATGCCGGCAATCGAGTCCTGCAGGATCTTGAAGCTGCCGTTCTTTTCGGTCAGCTGGTGCAGGAAGATGATGTTGAGCACGATCCAGCCTATGGGCAGCAGGCCGGTGAGGCCACCCAGCATGGCCGCGCGGCCAGCCATGTCGGCCGGCATGTTGTAGACGAAAACCGCAATGATCAGCGCAGCCACCAGGCCTGCGCCGGCGGCCCAGTGGGCCTTCATGTGCAGAAAGCCCAGACCCACGAGCATGACCACTACCGGTATGGCGGCCAGCAAGGTCGATAGCCACATATTTGATAAAGGGTCGTATACCTGTTGCCAAATCATCTTTTACTTCTCCTCCATGAATGAATGGGAACGATGGTGGCGGCGTGGGTGGCTTCCTACACTAGCGAAAGCCCTTGGTTTGCTCCTGCTGCAGAAAATTTCAATACAGGAATAAATCACTTCAAACCCGAGTTCGAGAAAGAAACACCTTGTCGGTACTACCATCAACCGCAACTCAGAAACACAAGTTACAGAGGTAGAAACCGTGGCTGATCTTTCCAAAATCACCTGTATCGAAGACCTGCGTGTGGTGGCCAAGCGCCGCGTTCCCCGCATGTTCTATGACTATGCAGACTCGGGCTCCTACACCCAGGGCACCTACCGTTCCAACGAGGATGACTTCCAGAAGATCAAGCTGCGTCAGCGCGTGGCCGTGAACATGGAGGGGCGCAGCACGCGCACCACCATGATTGGCGAAGATGTGGCCATGCCGGTGGCGATTGCGCCCACGGGCCTGACCGGCATGCAGCATGCCGACGGCGAAATCCTGGGGGCCAAGGCGGCCAAGGCTTTCGGCATTCCCTTCACGCTGTCCACCATGAGCATCTGCTCGCTGGAGGACATTGCCGAGCACACCGACCGCCATCCCTTCTGGTTCCAGCTTTATGTGATGCGTGACAAGGCTTTCATGGAGCGATTGATCAACCGCGCCAAGGCGGCCAACTGTTCGGCCCTGGTGGTCACGCTGGACCTGCAGATCTTGGGCCAACGCCACAAGGACATCAAGAACGGCCTGTCGACTCCCCCCAAGCCCACGATTGCCAACATGATCAATCTGGCCACCAAGCCGCACTGGTGCCTGGGCATGCTGGGTACCAAGCGCCGCAGCTTCGGCAATATCGTCGGTCATGTGGACGGCGTGGGCGATGTGTCCTCGCTGTCGTCATGGACGGCCGACCAGTTCGATCCCTCGTTGAACTGGAGCGATGTGGAATGGATCAAGAAGCTCTGGGGCGGTAAGATCATTCTCAAGGGCGTGATGGATGCCGAAGACGCGCGCCTGGCCGCGCAAAGCGGTGCTGACGCGCTGGTGGTCAGCAATCACGGTGGCCGCCAGCTCGACGGCGCACCCTCGTCGATAGAAGCCCTGCCATCGATTGCGGAGGCTGCGGGCAAGGACATCGAAGTCTGGATGGATGGCGGCATTCGCAGCGGCCAGGATGTGCTCAAGGCCCGTGCACTGGGCGCGCAGGGCACGATGATCGGCCGCAGCTTTCTCTACGGCCTGGGTGCTTATGGACAGGCCGGCGTGAGTAAGGCTCTGCAGATCATCCACAAGGAGCTCGATACGACCATGGCCTTCTGCGGTCACACCAACATCAACAATGTTGGTCAGGAAATCCTGTTGCCAGGCACCTATCCCAAGCCGTTTGCTGTGATCTGATCGGTGTTGCCGGCGGCTTGCCGTGCTGCGAGTCGCCGCGATTGAAGACTTGCTTCAGGAGTGGCTGGCTCTGGGCTTCCACTCCTGCACCTGCTGCTGGATTTTGGCCCGTTGCGCCGGCTTCAATTTCTTGGCGATGATTTCCTGCTGCTTGGCCGAATCCTTCTCGCCATCCCTGGCTGCCAACAGCGCCCAGAAATAGGCCTGAGGCCAGCTTTGCTCCACACCGCGGCCCAGCGCATACATGGAACCTACGTTGAACTGGCTATTGGCATCGCCCTGTTCTGCAGCCGTCATGTACCACTTGAAGGCCTCCTTGCTGTCTTGCGCCACGCCACGGCCATGGTCGTACATATATCCGAGATTGCTCTGGCTCGATACATGGTTTTGCGCCACGGCAAGGCGATATAGCCTGACGGCCTCCTCCTGATTCTCGGCCACGCCCCGGCCGTCGTCATACATCACCGCGAGGTTGAACAGGCCGTCGACATCGCCTTGTTCTGCCGCCAGGCGATACCACTTCACAGCCTCCTCGTCGCTTTGCGGCACGCCGCGTCCGCGGCCGTACATCAAGCCGATATTGGCCTGGCTTTCCGCATGACCCTGCTTTGCCGCAAGCGTGAACCACTTGGCTGCTTCATCATCATTTTTGGGGGCACCACGGCCTGTGAGGTAGGCGGCTGCGAGTTTGAACTGTGACTGGGCGTCACCGGCCTCGGCTTTTTGTTGCAGGTCGGGCGATTGCGCGATGGCCAGAGAGCTGGAGAGCAGCAGGGCGGCTGCGCAAAGGAGATGGCCGAATTGTTTTTTCATTGCGTGCTTGTCGGTAAAGAGTTGCTGCTTCGGGGCTACAAACTCAGCGATTCGTGGTCTTGGGCTTCCAAGCGCTGATTTTCTTGTCTTGTGCTGCGCGCTCTGCAGGCTTGAGCTTGCGGGCTGCCGCATCGCGCAGCGAAACAGTGTCTTCCAGGCCCTGAGCGGCCGCCAGGGCATACCAGAAATAGGCCTGAGACAGGCTGCGCTTGACGCCGCGACCCTCCTCGAACATCGTGCCAAGGTTGACCTGGGCTGTCGCATTGCCTTGCGCTGCGGCCAGGCCCAGCAGTCTGGCGGCTTCCTTTTCGTCGAGTGGCACGCCGCGACCGGTGGCGTACATCACGGCGAGGTTGGCCTGCCCCGAGTCATGACCCTTTGCAGCCGCCATGCCAAACCATTTGACGGCTTCCTGATCGCTTTGTTCCACGCCGCGGCCGTTGACATACATCAGTCCCAGGTTGTACTGGGCATCGAGAAGGTTTTGCGCTGCAGCGAGCCGGTACCACTTGACGGCCTCCTGATCGCTTTGCTCGACGCCACGCCCATCGTCATACATCACGCCCAGATTGAACTGGCCGTTGGCTTCTCCCTGCGCTGCCGAAAGGCGATACCACTTGACGGCCTCCTGGTCGCTTTGCTTCACACCACGGCCCTGGTCATACATCAAGCCGAGATTGCTCTGGCTCAAGGCATTGCCCTGCGCGGCAGCAAGGCCAAACCATTGAGCGGCTTTCTCGTCGCTTTGCGCCACACCACGGCCTTCCACGTATATCTGGCCCAGGTCAAGCTGAGCCTGGACATCCCCCTCCTGTGCCTTGCGCAGCAGGTCCGCGGGCTGGGCCATTGCCAGGGTGCTGGCGAGCAACAATGCAGCAGCGGAGTAAAGATGAGCCATGTGTTTCTTCATTTTTTCCTGATGGTCTTGCGAAAAGGGCAGGGTGTTCGGCCTGCGACTGCAAAGCTCGCCATGACTTCCGGCAACTCGATGTTTTCTTGAGCGCTGCCACCTTGAGGCAGTTCACAGAGCGTGCCGTGAACAGCGCTGCCAGACCGATCATCCGGACACTGCCCGTTCACGCTTGGTCGGAATGGATAGCGCCCTGGAGCGCCGGATGCCGCAGCCAACGGAACAGGTTCCAGATGTACGGACTGCGGGCCAGAGCGAGCAGGCATTCTAGTCACGTAACCCGCTTGGCCGCCGCCCAGTCGCTGCCCTCGACTGGTGGCGAAAGCTCGTTGATCAGGGGCGCTTTTTCTGCCCGGAGGCTGACCGGGTATCGTGATTTAGAAGTGCTTACTTGTGCTGCAGGCGTTTTCGCATGGCAAAGCCATAGCCCAGCCCCAGCACGGCGGCGATGGCCGAGCCCGCCAGAATGCCCAGCTTGGCCGCACCCAGCAAGGTGGCATCTTCAAAGGCCAGACCGCCGACAAAAATGGACATGGTGAAGCCAATGCCGGCCAGCAGGCCCACCAGCAACACGCCGCGCCAGTTCAGGCCTGCGGGCAGGTTGCACAGCCCGCTCCTGACGGCCAGCCAGGTGCAGATGAAGACGCCCAGGGGCTTGCCCAGCACCAGTGCGATCAGCACGGCCATGGTCGTGGTCTGCGGTGCGGTTGCGCTCAGGTCGACGCCTGAGAACTGCACGCCGGCATTGGCCAGTGCAAAGATGGGCATGACGCAGAAAGCCACCCAGGGGTGAAGAATCATGGGCAGGCGCAGAGCGGGCGGCAGCAGATCGCGCTGCGCGAGCTGGGCGGTACGCAGGTTCTGCAGCAGGTTTTGTGGGTCGGGCTGGCGGCTCAGCATCTGCTCGCCGGCCTTGCGCATGGCTGCCTGTGCCGTGATCAGCAGCGGTGTGGGAGCGGGACGTACAAAAACGGGCGTCATCAGGCCCAGCACCACGCCGGCCAGCGTGGGGTGGGCGCCGGTCTTGAGCAGACCGAACCACAGCACGGCGCCCGGCAGCACATACAGCGGCGCAGACGCAATGCCCATGCGGTTGAACAACAGCACCAGCAGCACACCGGCACCGGCAATCACAAAGCCCATGGCTTGCAGGCCGCCCGAGTAGAAAAAGGCAATGATCAGTACGGCCACGATGTCATCGATGATGGCCAGGGCCAAAAGGAAGATGCGCAGTGCGCCCGGAATATTGCGGCCCAGCAAGGCCAGCACGCCCACGGCAAACGCGATGTCGGTCGCCGTCGGAATTGCCCAGCCGTTGAGCAGCGTCCTGTCATTGCCCGCCAGGGCCATGTAGATGAGTGCGGGCACGGCCACGCCGCCTATGGCCGCAATCAGCGGCAAGCTGGCCTGGCGCAGGCTGGCCAGGGCGCCGTCATGCAGCTCGCGCCGGATTTCCATGCCCACCACCAGAAAGAAGATGGTCATCAGCACGTCGTTGACGATGAAGTGCAGATCGGTGCTGAAGCTCCAGGGCCCCAGCGTCATGGCGACGGGGGCATGCCAGGTGGCGAAGTAGCTGGCTGCCCAGGGGGAGTTGGCCCAGATCAGCGCTGCGGCTGCGGCCAGCATGAGCACCATGCCGGCAAAGGATTCGATATGCAGCAGATGCGCGATTTTTTCCTGCAGCCGCTCGGTGGTGATTTGCAGGGCGGGAATGCGAGGCTGGTTTTGGGGTGCAGAAGGCGCAGGGGCCTGCACAAGAGTCTGTGGGTCCATCTGTCGGTCGGTGAGGCAGTCGCTTGTGTCTGTTGAACGCCTGGTGCGCGAGACAAGACCCGCATGCTGCACAAAGCGCTGCAAACGACTGGCGCGCTGGCGGCCCGACCTGCGCATGAACATTCACCTGCCATCGCCACCTTGTGTGACGGACACCCGGCGGAAATTGTAGCGAACACTGCTTAAACGGCCTGGATTTCGGGTTATTTGGTGTCAAAGCGGGCATCGCGATCCGGGCGATCTCGGCTCGCATTCCGCGTCGCCTCGGCTGGTGGGGCCGGGCTGCGCGGATGGCGTCAGCGTCGGGCCGCTGCGGCCGCTATGCTGACGGTCTACAAGGATTGGGACGGCAGATGTCTGGCATGGGAATGGAATATTTATGGGTGTTCGTCGTGCTGTTTGCGGCGGCGGCGCAGACGGTGCGCAACACGGCTCAGCGTTCGCTGACGGCGCAGATCGGCACGTTGCCGGCCACGCTGGTGCGCTTTCTCTACGGTCTGCCATTCGCCGCCGTCTATCTGCTGGCGCTCTATGCCCTGGGTGATGGCAGCCAGGCACTGCCGCAGTTCTCCTGGGTCTATGTGGGCTGGATTGCGTTGGGGGCTTTCTTTCAGGTGGCGGCTACGGCAGCCTTGCTGATGGCCATGAAGGAGCGCAACTTTGCCGTGGCAGTGACCTTGTCAAAGACCGAGGTGCTGCAGGTGGCGCTGTTTGCCGCCATGTTCCTGCACGAATTGCCCACGTCGCTGGCGCTGCTGGCCATGGTGCTGGCCACGGTGGGCGTGCTGATGCTGTCGCTGCCGCCGCGCGGCCAGGTCTTCAGCCTGTCGGCCTGGACCAGCAAGTCTTCGGTTTACGGGCTGATCTGCGGCGCCTGCTTTGCGCTGGCCACCATCGGCTTTCGCGGTGGAGCGGTAGAAATTGCCAAGCTGGGCGTGAGCTCCCCCTGGCTGTCCGGCGCCTGGGGCGTGCTGATTGCACAGGCCATGCAGTCGGTGGGTTTGGGCGCCTGGATTGCCAGAACCCATGAGCAGGGCCTGCGCCCCCTGATCCAATCCTGGCGCATTTCCCTGCTGGCCGGCAGCATGGGTGCAGCCGCATCGCTGGCCTGGTTCACGGCCTATGCCATGCAGGGCGCAGCGCCAGTGCGCACGCTGGGCATGGTCGAGGTGGTGTTCAGCTACATCGTCTCGCGCCGCGTGTTCAGCGAAAAGCTGTCCCTGACCGAGAAGCTGGGCATGGCGCTGATGATGCTGGGGCTGGTGCTGATCTGTCTGCAGCTCTGATTTTGAGAGCTACCTGCGCTTCATCTGGCTCGCTTTCATATTGGAAAATATCTGAAATCAAGCAGAATGGAGCGCAAGAAGCTCATGAATCAATAGCGTGCCGTTGCAATATCAGCCGCAGTATCAAACGGCGCAGGCGCGGAGTTGACTGGCGGCTGTCATGCGTCTCAGGCAACTTGCTGCGCTTGCGACAGGCCCTGATGCGGTGCGGGCTTGGCCGCGTAGAGCCGGTAGCCGATCGTCAGCAGCGCAAACCACAGGGGCGCGATATATAGCGCCACGCGGGTGCTGGCATCCAGCGACAGGCAGACCAGCACCACGGCCAGAAAGGCCAGCACAAACCAGTTGGTGAACGGCGCGCCGGGCATGCGGTAGGCCACGGCTGCGGCATGACCCAGCCTGACGGCGCGGCGATAGCGCAGATGGGAAAAGACGATGATGCCCCAGGTCCAGACGGCACCGATGGTGGCAATGCTGGTCACGTAGATGAAGGCCTCCTCGGGCACCAGATAGTTCAGCACCACGCCAAGCAGCATGAAGGCTGCAGAGATCACAATGCCGGCGGCCGGCACATGGCGTGAATTGACCTTGCCCAGGCGGGCAGGGGCCTGCTTGAACTGCGCCAACGTGTAGAGCATGCGCCCGGTGCTGAAGATGCCGCTGTTGCACGAAGAGGCAGCTGCCGTGATGACCACGAAATTGATGATGCCGGCAGCGGCAGGAATGCCCAGTTTGTCGAAGACATGGACGAAGGGGCTCATGTCGGGGCTGAGCTCGTTCCAGGGCACCAGCGACATGATGACGATCAGGGCACCGATATAGAAGATCAGAATGCGGTAGACGATGCTGTTGGTGGCTTTGGGCAACACTTTTTCGGGCGACTCGGCTTCACCGGCCGTCACGCCTATCAATTCCACGCCGGTGTAGGCAAAGCAGGCGATCTGCAAGGTGAAGACCACGCCCACCATGCCCACGGGTGCAAAGCCTCCATGTGACCATAGGTTGGTGAAGCTTGCCGTCTGGCCCAGCGGTCCCCAGCCCGTGGTGATGATGGCCACACCCAACACCAGCGTGGCAACAATGGTCACGACCTTGATCAGCGCGAACCAGAATTCCAGCTCGCCGAAAACCTTGACCGCAATCAGATTCACGCCCAGCAGCACGGCCAGGGTGGCGAGCGCTGGAACCCATTGCGGAATGGCCGGAAACCAGTAATGGGTGTAGATGCCTATGGCCGTAAGCTCCGCCATGCCCGTCACCACCCAGGTGAACCAGTAGGTCCAGCCGGTGACGAACCCGGCCCAGGGGCTGACATAGGTTTCGGCGTAGGTGGCAAAAGAGCCGGCCACCGGGCGGTGCACCAGCAACTCGCCCAGTGCCCGCATGATGAAGAAGATGGCCAGCCCCGCAATGGCGTAGCTGACCAGCAGCAGTGGCCCGGCCTTGTTAATCGCCTTGGCCGAGCCCAGGAACAGGCCCACGCCAATGGCACCGCCCAGGGCGATCAGCTGGATATGCCTGTCCTTGAGGCCGCGCTCCAGGCCCCCTGTCTGCTGCAGCGACTCCCTGGCTGCGGTTTGATGATTTCGGCTCATGTTGTATGTCTCCGTTTTGCCATTCACACGGCAACAGTCATCCCTCACGGGGCGCTGTGGCTGCCGTGTCTGGCTTGTTGGTGAAGTTTTTTAAGTAGAGATCAGGCGCTGGCGGTGGTCAGCGTGGAGGGGCGTGACTGCTTGCTGGTGCTGCCCATGGACTGCAGCACGACATCGCCGACCATATCGGCGGTAATGGCCGACAAGGTCCAGCCCAGATGGCCGTGGCCGGTGTTGTAGAACACGCAGGATTTTTTGCCGCGACCCACGCGCGGCAGCATGTCCGGCATCATGGGGCGCAGACCGGCCCACGGCACGACGCTGCGCGTGCTGACGCCCGGGAAGCATTGCTGCACCCAGTCGATCAGCGGGCGGATGCGGTCAGCGCGGATGTCCTTGTTGTAGCCGTTGAATTCGGCCGTGCCCGCCACACGGAAGCGGCTGTCGCCCAGGCGGCTGGTGACCAGCTTGGTTTCATCGTCGAGCAGGCTGACCACGGGGGCTGCGGCGCGGCTGGCCTCGTCTTGCAGGTTGACGGTGATGGAGTAGCCCTTGACCGGATAGATGTTGACGCTGTCACCGAGCTGGTTGGCCAGCGCGCGGCTGGTCGTGCCGGCGCAGACCACCATGGCGTCGAAGGTCGAGGTCTCGGTGTCTGCACCTTGGCGCATGGTCACGCTGGCCCTCTTGCCGTCACTGTCCACCGCCACGATTTCCTGGCCGTAGCGGCATTGCACGCCCAGTCGTTCGCAGGCGGCCGCCAGGCCGCTGGTGAATTTGTGGATGTCGCCGGTGGAGTCGCTTTCGGTGAAGTAACCGCCGTAAAACTTGCCCGACAGCGTGGGCTCGATGGCATGCATCTCATCGGGCGTGACGGCGCGGCGCTCCAGCCCGCCCTTGGCCAGCAACTGCGATACCTTGCCTGCATGCTCAAAGCCTGCCTGGTCGCGGTAGATATGCAAGATGCCCTGCTTCTTGAGGTCGAAGTCAATGCCTTCGCGTTCGGCCCAGGTGAACAGATGCTCGCGCGCCGCAATGGCCAGGCGCGCGGTTTCGATGGTGTTTTTCTCGTAGTGGGGCATGGCCGCGAGAAACTGGCAGAACCAGGAAATCTTGTGCCAGCTGGGCTTGGGGTTGAGCAGCAGCGGTGCGTCGCTCTTGAGCATCCACTTCAGGCCCTTGAGGATGGTGGACCAATGGGTCCAGACCTCGGCATTCGATGCCGAGAGTTGCCCTCCATTGGCAAACGAGGTCTCCATGGCAGCGTAGCGCTGCTTCTCGAACAAGGTGACGGAAAATCCGCGGCGTGCGAGGGCATAGGCGGTGGTCACGCCCGTGATGCCACCGCCGATGACGGCGATTGTCTTCATGATTGAGGTTCCAGATACGTCAAGGGTGGAGCCCGTGCGCGATATGCGCAGCGGACGCCCCCTCTGTTCTGGACCTGAGAGATTCACGAGGCATTGCCGGGGCGCTACTCGCTTGCTCCTTCGGTATGCCCGGCGGACGATGACGTCCGGGCATTCTTCAGAGTGTGTGAAGCGGTGATGCCGATCCTTTTGCCTGAGAGTTTCCGGGGCGGTTGCTCCTTCGGCGCTGCCTGCTTTTTGACGAGCGGCAGTCTCTCTCGATATCACCGGGCTGAAAGCCTGCGAGCAAATGTAGAAAGAACGCCAGCCATTGGATATACGGGTTTTCTAGACTTACAAATGCTGACGTCATGGCGGTGGCTTGAGGCAGGCGCTTTGTTTTTGATAGCTTTCAACGCCTTGCATTGCTTGATTTTGGGATAAAACTTCAAGAAAGTGATGCAAATAAAGCGGTAGATGCTTGCACTTTCATAGCGCTTGGGCCTGTCAAGTGAGCTGGAGCAGCCCCAGAGCCCGTCATTGCATTGACCGGGGCCAAAGTGGCGATCCGGGGTTTTGGGCAGAATACGGGTTTTGCCTGTCAATGGGCCCGGTGATATCTGCGCCCGGCCTTTGAAGCACCCGACTGGGGTGGCTACCGATACAGAATGCAGCCGGCTTATCTGCCGCCGCCGCGTTCTGCCTCATGGCTTCGTTCCTTTGTCCTTGTTGTCTGCGATCGCAATGGTCGCTTTTTTGCGTTGCATGCAGCAGCGCCTGCGGGATGGTTTGGTGCTTTGGCTTGAGCAGGCGCAAACCAATACAACAAGACTTATGTCCCAACCCAACTCCGGCCAGCAGCAGACGGCGCAGGCCTCTTGCAGCAGTGACAGCGAGCAACCCCGGCTGCACCGGGTGCTCAAGCAGCGTCACCTGAGCATGATTGCCATTGGCGGGGCCATCGGCACGGGCCTGTTTGTGGCTTCCGGTTCTGCGATTGCCCAGATCGGTCCGGGCGGCGCGGTGCTGACCTATCTGCTCATCGGCATCATGGTGTACTACATCATGACCAGCCTGGGTGAGCTGGCGGCCTTCATGCCCGTGGCCGGTTCTTTCTCGACCTATGCCTCGCGCTATGTGGACCGCGGCTTCGGCTTTGCGCTGGGCTGGAACTTCTGGTTCAGCTGGGCCGTGGTGGTGGCGGTGGATCTGGTGGCTTCCCAACTGGTCATGGCCTACTGGTTTCCCGATGTGCCGGGCATCATCTGGAGCCTTTTGTTTCTGCTGCTGATGGTGGGGCTCAATGCTTTCTCGGCGCGTGGTTTTGCCGAGGCCGAGTACTGGTTCGCGCTCATCAAGGTGCTGGCCGTGGTGGCATTCCTGATCACAGGTGTGCTGATTCTGTTCGGCATCATCAGCAACGGCCATGTGCCCGGCTTCGAGAACTGGACCACGGGCGATGCGCCTTTCGTCGGCAACTTCGCGACCTTTGTGGGCGTGGCCATGATCGTGGCCTATTCCTTCCAGGGCACGGAGCTGGTGGGCGTGGCGGCGGGCGAATCCGAGAACCCGCGCGAGAATGTGCCGCGTGCCATTCGTCAGGTGTTCTGGCGCATTCTGCTGTTCTATGTGCTGGCCATCATCGTCATCGGCTTCCTGATCCCCTATACCGATCCGCAACTGCTGCGCACCGATGTGGCCGACATTGCTGTCAGCCCTTTCACGCTGGTGTTCCAGCACGCGGGTCTGCTGTCGGCGGCGACGGTGATGAATGCGGTGATCCTGACCTCGGTGCTGTCGGCCGGTAACTCGGGCATGTATGCGGCCACCCGCATGCTCTACAACATGGCGACCGAGGGCAATGCGCCGCGCATGTTCTCTCAGCTGACCAGGAACGGCGTGCCGCTGTATGCGCTGATCGGCAGCACGCTGATTGCCAGCCTGTGCCTGTTCTCGTCGTTGTACAGCCCGCAGGCCGTCTATATCTGGCTGCTGAATCTGGCGGGTATGACGGAGTTCATCGTCTGGCTCGGCATTGCCGTCAGCCACTACCGCTTCCGCCGCGGCTATGTGATGCATGGCCATGATGTGGGCCTGCTGCCCTACAAGGCTGGGGCCTTTCCCTTCGGTCCCATTTTTGCCTTTGTGCTGTGTCTGGTGGTGACGCTGGGCCAGAACTATCAGGCCTTTCTGGAGGAGCGCATCGACTGGGGTGGTGTGATCTCCACCTATCTGGGCATTCCGCTGTTCCTGCTGTTCTGGCTGGGCTACTGGCTGGTCAAACGCAATACCTGGGTCAGCTATTCCGAAATGCGCTTTGACGAGGCTGAAGATATCAAGCGGGGAAAAGCGGCTTCCTGAGGCGTTGGAAGCCTGCCTCTAGATAAGGCCGGGGTCTTGCTCTTGTCCAGGGCAAGTCCGTTTCTCGCAATAGCTGCCGGTTCTTGCCAGCGCAGGCAAAATCGACGGTGTGAGCGATCTTCCCGTCAGCCCCGAAACCAAGCCCAGGCGCATAGCGCATCTTGATATGGATGCGTTCTATGCCTCGGTGGAGCTGCTGCGCTATCCGCAGCTCAAGGGTTTGCCCGTGGTCATTGGCGGCGGGCGGCGCAGCTTTGACGATGCGCTGCTGGCGCGGCATGCGCATCTGCCGCTGTCGGAAATTCCAGTGCAGGATTTTCCGCTGCTGCGCGACTACACGGGGCGGGGCGTCATCACCACGGCCACCTATCCGGCCAGGCAGTTCGGCGTGGGCTCGGCCATGGGCATGATGAAGGCGGCCAAGCTCTGCCCGCAGGCCATTTTGCTGCCCGTGGACTTTGCCGAGTACCGGCGCTTTTCGCGCGCTTTCAAGGAAATCATTGTCTCGATTGCTCCGCTCATGGAGAACCGTGGCGTGGACGAGGTCTATATCGACTTCACCGACGTGCCCGGCGGCCAGCGCGAAGGCGGACGCGTGCTGGCACGGCTGATCCAGCGATCCATTTTCGATGCGACGGGCCTGACCTGTTCGGTGGGGGTGGCGCCCAACAAGCTGCTGGCCAAGATGGCCAGCGAGTTCAACAAGCCCAACGGCATCTCCATCGTGCAGCCCGATGATCTGCAAAGCCAGATCTGGCCGCTGGCCTGCCGCAAGGTCAATGGCATAGGACCCAAGGCCGATGCCAAGCTCAAAAGCCTGGGCATAGAAACCATAGGCCAACTGGCGCAGCAAAGCCTGCCGCAGCTGCTGAACTGGTTCGGCAAGTCCTATGGCCACTGGCTGCATGAGTCTGCCTGGGGGCGGGACGAGCGCCCCGTGGTGACCGAGAGCGAGCCTGTTTCCATGAGCCGGGAAACCACGTTCGAGCGTGATCTGCATGCCGTGCGCGACAAGGCCGAGCTGGGAGCCATCTTCACCGATCTGTGCGAGCGCCTGGCCGAAGATCTGCAGCGCAAGGGTTACATGGGCCGAACGGTAGGCATCAAGCTGCGCTACGACGATTTCAAGATCGCCACGCGGGATCAGACGCTGCCGCTGCCTATCCTCGATGCTGCTGCCATACGGCATGCCGCAGGGCAATGTCTCAAGCGCGTGCCGCTGGAGCGCCGCATCCGGCTGCTGGGAGTCAAGGTCGCCAGCCTGATACGGACCGCCGACTGGCAGACATCGGAGCATGATCCGGTGGCGCGAGAAGCCTTGCTCAGACCCACAGGTTTGACATCCGTCAAGAACTCGGATCCCTATACTGCTTCTCTGTTCTGAGCGTCGCTCGCGGACATGCAGGCTGTGCGATGATCCAAGTGTGAGATTGTGTATCTTGGTAAGCAGTGGCTGCTGAGCCCGCCAGTTTGCCGTCTCGAACATTAAGAGCGTGTTTACGACCCCCAGGCGGGCGCAGTCTGCGCTGTTGCCTCGCTGCCGCGCAAATCCATTCCGATCCGCATCCTGCGCACCTTCGCGCAAGATCGTCAACACGTTTTGAAAACAGGCTCATTGAGGAGTGAGGGCATGCGCCTGAATCTGCCGGTAACCCAACAAAACTACGACTTCCCTGGCGACGAGTTGCTGGTCTCCAGCACCAACACCAAAGGCGAAATTACCCATTGCAACCCCGCGTTCGTGCGCGTCAGCGGTTATGTGTATGAGGAGCTGATCGGTCAGCCCCACAACCTGATCCGCCACCCCGACATGCCGGCCGCGGCTTACAAGGACATGTGGCGCACCATTGCCCATGGCTATCCATGGACGGCACTGGTCAAGAACCGCCGCAAGAATGGCGACCATTACTGGGTGCGTGCCAATGTCACGCCCATCATGGAGGGCGGCAAGCCCAGCGGCTATCTGTCGGTGCGTACCAAGCCCTCAGCGAAGGAAGTGGCAGAGGCCGAAGCGCTGTATGCACGCATGCGTGCCGAAGAGCAAAAAGGCCAGGTGAGCTTTCGGCTGCGCGCCGGCGAAGTGCGTCGCCTGGGCCTGATGGGGTGGTGGGAGAGCCGCAAGGACGTGGGCCTGGTCGCGCGCATGGCCTGGTTGCTGGCCGTGGTGGCACTGATCGCCATGCTGCCCGATCTGCTGGGTTGGCAAGGCAGCATGGCCTGGGGCTGGCGTACAGCGGCGTTGGTGCTGGGCGGAGGCTTTGTGCTGTGGCGCTTCTACCGCCGCTGCGTGGCAGGGCTGGAGGAAGCCAGCCGTTTTGCGGCCGATGTGGCCAGTTGCAACCTCAGCACCGAATGCAGCCACGATTACGACGGCGATATGGGGGCGCTGATGCTGCGGCTGCAGCAGATTCAGATCAATCTGCGGGCCGTGGTCGGCGATGTGCGTACCGAAGTGCGTGGCTTTGCCGATACTGCTCACGATATTGCCCAGAGCAGCTTCGAGCTGGCTGGGCGTACGGAAGCCCAGGCGGCCAGCTTGCAGCAGACCGCTGCCTCCATGGAGGAAATCTCGGGCACGGTGTCGCAGACGGCTGATACAGCCCAGTTCATGGCAGGCGCCAGTGACGAGAGCCGAAGCGTGGCCAGTCGCAGCGGCACGGCCATCAACGAGGTGGGCGTGGCCATGGAGCATATCCGTGGTTCCTCGACCCGCATGAGCGAGATCATCGGCGTGATCGAAAGCATTGCTTTCCAGACGAATCTGCTGGCGCTCAATGCGGCGGTGGAGGCGGCGCGTGCGGGCGAGCAAGGTCGTGGCTTTGCCGTGGTGGCCGGTGAGGTACGAGCCCTGGCCCAGCGCAGTGCCGAGGCGGCCAAGGAAATCAGCAGCCTGATCAACCGCACGGTCGATGGCATCAACGACGGCAATTCGCGCATGCGTGCGGCGGGCAAGACCATTGATGGCATGGTCAACTCCGTGGACAAGGTCAGCGCGCTGGTGCATCAGATCAGCATCGCCACGCGCGAGCAATCGATCGGCATTTCCCAGGTCAACGAAGCCGTGGCTCAGCTGGACTCCGTCACGCAGCAGAATGCCGCGCTGGTCGAGCAGTCCACCAGTGCGGCGGATTCGCTGCGCCAGAGCGCCAAGACACTGGAACGCTCTGTGGACGTGTTCCATCTTTGATAGCATCGGACGCTTGTCTGAAACCTACCGGCAGCTGACACAGACAGCTGCCTTTTTTGTATCTGCCGTATCTGCTGCTTGAGGATTGCGGAATGAATGTTGTGCTGACTCTGGTGTCGATTTCGGCACTGGCCCTGTGTCTGCTGATCTGGTTGCTGTCGCGTCTGCGTGCTCGAAAAGGATCTGGAGCGGAGGAGAAACTGCAGGCTGAGCCGTCCGTGGAGCCGACCCGTGCAAGCCAGCAGGAACTATCGAATCCGGAGCTGGCAGCGCAGGCACAGCAAGCGCCAGAGGCACAAAAGGATGTGCATTTCCGCATTCGGGGCGAGCGCGGCATGGGCGGCCCGGTCTATGGCGATGTGATGTGCGCCGATGGCGTCTACCTGCCCCATGTCTGGGAGTCGGACATCCATACCTCTTTTGATGGGCGCTGGCTGCGCACCGGCTTTTATGACAGCGAGACCGCGCATCTGGTGGACCGCAAGACCCGGCGCAGCTGGTTGATCCAGTCTGGCGAAGCCGAGGCACTCGATGCCGTGCATTGGCGCATGCCGCGCTGGAGCGGTGAGACCATCAACGAAAGCGGCATTGCCGACGACAGCCATGTCATTCTGTCCGATGCCAGCTTCGAGGCCTGGTTGACGGAACACATCAGCGCCCAGGCCGAGCCGCTGGTGCAACTGCAGGACATCTGGCTGCCCAGGGAATACCTGCCGGCCCAGGCGGGTGAGCAGCCGCCGGAGCTGGTTGTGGCCCCCGTGCTCAAGGCCAAGCCCGGCAAGCTGGCCATTCCTGCGCCCGAGCTGGCACTGGAGCGGCATTGGCCGCTATCCCTGCGCCACCTGCACTCGCCGCTGGCCCCTTTGCAGCAGCCCAACTGGCGTCTGCTGATGGCGGGCAAGCCCACGCCCTGGATGATTGACGACGACCATGCTATGGTCTGGCGCGGCGATGCCCAGGCTCTGGCTCTGTATGCCTATCCGGCCGACGATGCGCAGGAGTACCTGCAAAGACGGCTGGTAGTCTGGACCGTAGAGCAGGGCTGGCAGCAATGGTCTGCCTATCAGCCTCATGATCGCAAGTCATGGAGCGTGAATGCCTATTGGCCAGAACCGGGGGAACCCAGCCCTTTGCCACCATTGAGCTGGACTGAAACGCTGCTGCTGCAGCGGGTTCAGGTAGACACTCCGGAGACCGAGCGGCTGCACGATGGCACCAGCATCAGCTGTGTGGCCAGCCGTATCGAGGGCTGTGTGGAGCATGAGCGGGATGGGCAGGTGAAGCTGGGGCCCATTCCTGTTGTGAGCTTTTGCTGGCTGCGCGACCCTGCCCGGCCTGAGGTCTGGCGGGCGCAGAGCGAGCCGGTGCAGGGCAAACCGCTGATCTGGACCTTGAGCAAGGATGCCAGGGACGAGCAGGGCGAGACATCGGCCTGGAATCTGCAGTGGGGCGACAAGCACTTCAGCGGCAGCTGGGCGCTGGAGCATGTGATTGTGCGGGGGCGCTGGGCCGTGCTGATGCCGTTTGGCCGTGCACCGATTCGCGGCGGCGCGGGCCAGCTCCAGGTCTGGGATGGAGAGCGCCTGCAGACCGTGGACCTGCCATGGCCCGTGGAACGCATCAGGCCCGTGCCAGGCAAGAGCAATGGCGCTTCACTGCGTGTGCAGCTGATTGCACTGGTGGCCAGTCTGGATGACAAGGACTGGGACCCGAGCCTGGGCAGTTGGCGCTGGCCTGTGCACTCGGTCTCGTCCAGCCATCTGGCCAGGCCCGACTGGCGGCCGGTGTATATGCACAGGGAGATTGCACCTGATGCCCTGGGACGTTGGCGGCTGCTGCCGCGCTGGCGCGAGGTCAGCCAGATCCAGCATCCTTGTGCCGACGGCGACTATGTCTGGCGCGATGCTGCGCGCGGCGATGCGCTGTGGTGGTGGGGCGGCCAGAACCAGAGGGTCAACAGCTACTGGAGCGAGGACGAGTGCCGCATCGAGGGTGTGGCCATGACGCGCAGCGGCCTGGCACTATGCGGCACCGGTCCCTGTGCCTGTCCTCATCCCGCAGGTGAGGGCTGGGCCGTGCTGGAGTTTGTGGATCACCATTACGCACGTCCCAATGAGTGGAAACTGCACTGGCTCAACCCCGTGGAAAAAGAGCTGCGCACACTGGTGCTGGCCGGCAATATGCCGCTGCTCACAGCCTGGGATACCCAGGGCTTGCATTGGGTGGACACGCAGCCTGACGAAGAGGACGTCAGCTCCTCTGATGCTCCAGGCGCAGCGCAGCTGATCACGCTATCCATGTGGGACAAGGCTGAAACGGAGCCGCTGCGTCAGGGCACGAACGGCCTGTGGTTGCGCAAGCAGGATCTGCGCTATGCGCAGACCTTGCAGGGGCAGGATGACTGCCCTTGGAGGAATTGACTCCCCCCTGAGAGGCTTTGCCTCTTCCCCCTAAGGGGACGACAGCATCGCTGCGGGGGCGGCCCTTGCTTGCTGTCTCTGGCCTGGGCTGTTGCGGTTTAATTGCTCCGCCCTGGGCCTGCCTCTGGCTTGGGGGCGTGGAGGGGTTGGCCGGCTTTATTGCCTTGCCGTGCGCACATTGGCGGGTAGGGCGCCGGGGTGGCTGGTGCGGAAGGGGTTGATGTCCAGACCGCCGCGGCGGGTGTAGCGGGCGTAGACGGACAGCTTGATGGGTTTGCAGCGTGCCCAGACATCCATGAAGATGCGCTCCACGCATTGCTCATGGAACTCATTGTGGTTGCGAAAGCTCACCAGGTACTGCAGCAGACCTTCCTGGTCGATCTGTGCGCCGCTGTACTGGATCTGTACGCTGCCCCAGTCGGGCTGACCGGTGACCAGGCAGTTGCTCTTGAGCAGGTTGCTGACCAGGGTTTCGGTCACGGGTGCTTCGTCATGGCTGGCCCGCAGCAGTTCCGGGGCAGGCGTGTACTGCGTGCATTCCACGTCGAGGCGGTCCAGCAGCAGGCCGTCAAGCTCATGTACCTGCTGGGCATCGAATTTTTCAAAATCCAGCAACTGCACGCCGACGCTGCCCTTGCTTTCACTGCCGCGCCATGCAGCTTCGGATAGGTCGGTGCGCAGACGTGCCAGAACCTCGCCGGCATCGGCAAAGCGGCTGTTGTTGAAGCTGTTCAGATACAGCTTGAAGGATTTGCTCTCGATCAGGTTGGGTGTCTCGCAGGGAATGGTGAAGTGCACCAGTGCCACCTGAGGCTTGCCGCGCAGGTTGAGCCAGGACAGCTCGAATGCGGTCCACAGGTCTGCGCCAAAAAACGGCGGGTTGCTGCCTGCGCCGATTTCCTCGCGCTTGACCAGGCGAGGAATAGGGAAAAGCAGGGACGAATCGTACTGATCCACATAGGCCGAGCTTTTGCCCAGCTGCGATTGTTCAGGGGTGTTCATGGCAGTTCAGGAAACCAGGGCGCATGCAGCGAAGGAGCTGCTTGCGCCTATGTGAATTGGAGTTGAGCTCGTTTTTACTTGAATTCGCGTTCACGCAGCCACTTGGTGGCTATCCACTTCTCGCCCTCGAGCACGGGCGCACCGCCATGCAGCGTCTTGGTGGCAGGGTCCGGGCGGTCATAGCTGAAGAATACCGCGTTGCCGCGACGCGGCACCACCTGCAGGCCCACGTCCGGGAAGGTGGTCCCGCCGCCGCGTGTGGGCTCGTTCAGATACATGACCAGCGTGCCCACGCGCTGACCGCCACGTTTGACGATGGTGGGCGTGCCAGGTTCGTTGGGAGCGAAATAATCGTAATGCGGCTTGTATTCGGCGCCTGGCCGGTAATGCAACACCTGCAGGCCTTCGCCATTTTCCAGCGGCCAGTTCAGCAGCCTGGCGATGCGTTCCTCGATGCGGCGAATCAACTCGTTTTCACCACGCTGAAAAAACATGCCGTTGCTGGTGCGGTCGTCGTTGACGGATTCGCCGCCGCTTTGGTTGTCCACGGTCAATGAACGCTGCATACGCGGGCGGGCATCGGCAATGATGGCCTCGCATTCTTCGTCCGAGAGCAGGTTGCCGAACACCACGACCCGGGGATGGCGCATGCTGGTGAGCACATAAACCTCGCGGTCCCCGGCATGGATGCAGCAGGGGTCGGTCTTGAGGTCAGGCTCGGGAACGCCCGAGGTGAGGGTCTGGATCTGCAGCTCGGCTGGCGTGGTGGCAGCAGCAAAGGGAAACGGTAGTTCACCTTCCTCGGGCAGGGTCAGTGCCCGGCGTGCCAGGTGCTCGGCCCAGCCCGCCTTGCGCATGGATTGCAGCAGGGAGGGTAGAGGCACGCCAGCCGCGCTTTGTGTACGAACCCATTGCATCAGCTCGGGTGTCAGGCCGGGAGGTGTGACGAACTCGTCTTGGGTGGAGGTGCTCATGTCGACAATGCTAGTGTGCACTGATGTCGATTTCAATGCGCAGGGTCAGTCTTCCAGCTTGCGACGGAACACCAGTTTGCCCGGCATGCTCGCCTGTTCGGCCAGTGCATAGCCCTCGAGATTGAACTTGCGCAGATCGGCCACCTTTTTTGCCTTGTGTTGCACGGCCCAGCGCACCATCAGCCCGCGTGCACGCTTGGCATGGAAGCTGATGATCTTGTATTTGCCGCCCTTGAAATCTTCAAACACGCACTCCACCACGGGCGCCTTGAGAGCCTTGAGATCCACGGATTTGAAGTATTCCTGCGAGGCAAGATTGATCACGATGCGCTCGGCTTCGGGCTGCTCGCTGCTGCGCTGGTTCAGATAGTCGGCAATCTGGCTGCCCCAGAACTGGTACAGATTGCTGCCCTTGGCGTTCTGCAGGCGGGTGCCCATTTCCAGGCGATAGGGTTGCAGCAGATCCAGCGGGCGCAGCACGCCGTACAGGCCGCTGAGGATCACGACATGCTCTTGCGCCCAGTCCAGCTCCTTGGGCTTGAGGCTATGCGCATCCAGGCCTTCGTAGACATCGCCGTTGAAGGCCAGCACGGCTTGCCGCGAATTTTTGGCAGTGAACCTGGGGCTGAAGGCTTCGTAGCGGCCCACGTTGAGCACGGCCAGCTTGTCGCTGATACTCATGAGCTCTGAAATCTGCTGCGGAGATTTCTCACGCAGAACTTCGATCAGCTCCAGCGGCTGCTTCTTGAAGACGGGCAGTGTGTGGGGAAGTTCGCTGGGAACAGGGCTTTCATAGTCCAGCGATTTGGCTGGCGAGATCAGAAACAACATGGCTTGACGCTAACAAAATCAAAAAACAGGTGCATGAAAGAGGGCTCCCCACGCTCCCCACTGCCTGTGGTTCGCTGCCCCTCCAGGAGGGGGCTTTTCATCTTGGCGTGGCCCGACGATGAAAAAGGGCCAAGGCCCCATCCACTGAAGTGGACGGTCCCCTTGGCCCTGTGATGCCGGAAGGCAGTCTGCTTAGGCGTTCTGGCCAGCAGTCTGCTCTTCCTTCTCGAATGGCAGCTGCATCAGGCTCAGGTCCTTGCGGGTTTCAACCAGGACCAGTGGACCTTCGTCAAGCACCACTGCAGGGGGACGCTCGCGTGGGATGCGCACAGGCTTGGGTTCGGCAGCAATCGCCGCTTGCACTGCCGCAACCTTGTCTGCGTCGGAGTTGATCCATTGCAGACCACAGGCGCTAGCCAGCTCCTGCAACTGCGTTGTGGGCAGCTCGTAAGCCTGGACCTTGGACATGACCTTGGCAGCAGGCTGCTCTGACATGGTTTCAGGCACTGCGGGTGTTGCAACGGCTTCTGCAACCACAGCGGCTTGCTGAGGCTCGGCCGCGATAGCTGCCACAGGGGCTGCAACATCAGTGCTCACAGGTGTAGCCTGTACAGCGGCCTCGACCAGCGGAGCCGCTGGTGCTTGCACTTCCGTAGCAGCTGGCGCTTGCTCTGCCTGGGCTTGAGGGGCAACAGAGTCGAAGTAGCTGCGGCGTGCAGGCTGCTCGGATGCTTCGGCGGCAGGTGCTTCCACAGGCGCCTGGGCTTCTGCGGTCTGTTCGGGCAATTGCTCCTCGACGGCCTGGGCATCACGTGGTGCACGGTCGCGGCGGTCGCGGCCGTAGCGGTCGCGAGAGCGGCGCTGGCGCTGCTCGCGCGGCTGCTGTTCGCCCTGGGCCTCTTGAGCTTGGTCAGTACTTTCCACCTGAGCGGTCTGCTGCAGATTTTCATCTGCCACAGGCTGCATCACGGTCTGGGCATCGGCGTTGCGAGGCTGGCGTTCGCGGCGGTTGCCGCCTTCGTTGCGGTCACCACGATCGCCGCGCTCACCGCGTTCCGAACGGTTGCGTTCCTGCTTGGGTGCTGCCTGAGCGTTGAACTCCTCATTGGCGTTCAGCGCGGTTTCTGTCACCTGAGGCTGACGATCGTCGCGACGCTCATTGCTGCGCTCACGACGGTTGCCGCGTTCCTGGCGCTGTTGCTGTTCGGGGCGATCGTTGCGTTGCTGCTCGCTGTCGCGGTTGGCGCCATTGCGGCGGTTGTTGCGATCGCCACCGCGCTCGGCGCGCTGCTCGCCGCCGTTACGCTCATTGCGGTCACCGCGCTCGCCACCGCGGCGGTTGCGGTCGCCACGACCTTCGCTGCGGCGGGCGTCACGGCTGCCTTCGCGGGCTGCGGGTGTGGGGGTTTCTGCCGCAGGAGCGGGAGCTGCCACAGGTGTAGGCGTGCCAAAGCCGAACAGGTTCTTGAGCCAGGCGAAGAAACCTTGTTCGCGCACCACGGGGCGCGCGGCTGCGGCGGGAGCCGCTGCAGGCGTACCCGCTTGGGGACGCGGCTGACGTGGGGCACGAGGCTCGGCAATCGGGGCTGGAGCATCGGGCAGCACACCCTTGATGACGGGAGTCTGCTTGTTGGTGGGTTCCTGCGAGCGGCGCGTGACGGTGGTCACCTCCTCGGGTTCGTCGGCCAGCTTGTAGCTGGCTTCCATGGACTCCAGGCGTGCGTCGTCGTGCTTGAGGCGTTCGAGCTTGTAGTGCGGTGTGTCCATGGACTTGTTGGGAACCATGATCACGTTGACGCGCTGCTTGAGCTCGATCTTGGTGATTTCGCTGCGCTTCTCGTTGAGCAGGAAGGAAGCCACTTCCACGGGCACCTGGCAGTGCACGGCGGCCGTGTTGTCCTTCATGGACTCTTCCTGGATGATGCGCAGGATTTGCAGAGCTGAGGATTCCGTGTCACGGATGTGGCCGGAGCCGCCGCAGCGTGGGCAGTTGATGTGCGCGCCTTCGGAAAGGGCGGGCTTGAGGCGCTGGCGGCTCATTTCCATGAGGCCGAACTTGCTGATGGTGCCGAACTGCACGCGGGCGCGGTCCTGGCGCAGCGCGTCGCGCAGGCGGTTTTCCACTTCGCGGCGGTTCTTCGACTCTTCCATGTCGATGAAGTCGATCAC
>JAITLR010000020.1 GCA_031277805.1 Comamonas sp.
GCCGGTATCGACGGCCTGGTGCACCTGTCCGACCTGTCCTGGAACGAAACCGGCGAAGCCGCTGTTCGTAACTACAAGAAGGGCCAGGAAGTCGAAGCCATCGTGCTGGCCGTGGACGTTGAGCGCGAGCGCATCTCCCTGGGCATCAAGCAGCTGGACAGCGACCCCTTCACAACGTTCACTACCGTGAACGACAAGGGCCAGATCGTGACCGGCAAGGTCAAGACCGTGGACGCCAAGGGCGCTGAAATCGACCTGGGCGAAGACATCATCGGCTACCTGCGCGCTTCGGAAATCTCCATCGACCGCGTGGAAGATGCCCGTTCCGTGCTGAAGGAAGGCGACGAAGTGACTGCCGTGGTGGTGAACGTGGATCGCAAGAGCCGCAACATCCAGCTGTCCATCAAGCAAAAGGATCACGCTGAACAGCAGACAGCCATGGCTTCTCTGTCGGCTCAATCCTCCAAGGAAAACGCTGGTACCACCAGCTTGGGCGCTCTGCTGCGCGCCAAGCTGGACGCTGACAAGTAAATTCTTGCCTCAGCGGGTCGGTCAGCCTGTCTGACCGGCTGCTAAGCGTCAAAGACAACGGGCGCCCTGGGCGCCCGTTGTTGTTTTCAACCTAGTTTCCGCCATCCGATGACCCGATCCGACCTCGTCGAAGAACTTGCCGCCCGATTCGGCCAACTCAACCAGCGCGATGCAGAGCAGGCCGTCAAGACCATTCTGGACGCTGTCAGCGATGCCCTGGTACGCGGTCACCGCATCGAAATTCGCGGTTTTGGCAGCTTTGCCATCAACCATCGCCCGCCTCGTATCGGCCGCAACCCCCGCAGCGGAGAATCGGTTCAAGTCCCCTCCAAGCGCGTTCCCCATTTCAAGCCCGGCAAGGCCCTGCGCGAAGCCGTGGACAACCTCAAGACTCAGGAACAGTCCTCCCAAGAGCAGGCCCTCTGAGCAATGCAAGCCTATTGCCGACAGGCACATGGGCTGGCCTAAAATCTTCCCGTCACACAAGGGGAAGCATGAAATACCTGTTGTGGCTGCTCAAGGCAGCCATTTTTTTCACTCTGTTCGCCTTCGCACTCAACAACCAGCAAGACGCCACCGTGCATTTCTTCTTCGGCACGGCATGGACAGCTCCTCTGGTGTTGATCGTGCTTGCGGCTTTCGCGCTGGGGCTGTTTGTGGGAGTGCTGGGCATGGTGCCGCGCTGGCTCAAGCATCGCAGTGCTGCCCGCGAAGTGCAGGCTGGCAAACATGCAGCTCCTGCAGCCGCCACCCCATCCACGGTTGAGAACTCCACCTCGGCGGCTGCACCACAACCCTCTTCTTCGATCATTTCCCCGAGCGATCTGCATGGAATTTAATCTGACTTGGATTTTGCTGGGCCTGCCCGTCGCCTTTGTGCTGGGCTGGCTGGCCTCGCGCTGGGACTTGCGCCAGGTACGCGCAGACAATCGTCAGGCGCCAAGGGCCTACTTCAAAGGCCTGAACTTTCTACTCAACGAGCAGCAGGACAAGGCCATCGACGCCTTTATCGAGGCCGTACAGAACGACCCCGACACCACCGAGCTGCACTTTGCCCTGGGCAATCTGTTCCGCCGCCGCGGCGAATACAACCGCGCCGTGCGCGTGCACGAGCATTTGCTGAGCCGCGCCGACCTCTCGCGCCCTGATCGCGACCGCGCCCAGCATGCACTGGCACAGGATTTTCTCAAGGCCGGCCTGCTTGACCGTGCCGAGGAAGCGCTGAACCGCCTCGAAGGCACGCAGTACGAAAGCGACGCCCGCCTGTCCCTGCTGGCCATCTACGAACGCTCGCGCGACTGGGTTCAGGCCGCGGCCATCGTGCGCAAAATGCAGGCGGCAAACCAGGGAGACTTCAGCACCCGCCTGGCTCACTATCTGTGCGAGGACGCTCAGACTCAGGTTGCCCACGGCCAGCTGGACAAGGCTTTCACCCAGTTGCAACAAGCCTTGGAGACCGCTCCGCAAGCTCCCCGCCCTCGCCTGGAGCTGGCGCAGCTCCAACATCGCCAGGGTCAGTCCGACAAGGCCTGGGCCAGCCTGCAGGCTTTGGCACAGAATAGTTCCATCGCACTACCGCTAGCAGCCAGTCTGATGGTGGAGGTTGCCGAAGCCACCGGCAAGATCGAACCCATGCGCGCACTGTTGCTCAAGCACTATGAGCAGCAGCCCTCGCTGGATCTATTGCAAGCCCTGGTTGCATTGGACAAGAAGAGCCAGAGCTCGAATGCCCTCGGCCGCACACGTCTGGTCGAACATCTGCAGCACGAGCCATCCCTGGTAGCTGCAGCCCAATGGCTGGAAGGCGAGACCCTGGCGGAAGAGCAGTACCACAGTGCCGTGCAAAAGGCGCTGAACCATGCCACCAAGCCTTTGACGCGCTACCGCTGCGCAGCCTGCGGCTTCGAGGCCCGCACTCACTTCTGGCATTGCCCGGGCTGCCAAAGCTGGGACAGCTACCCTGCGCGTCGCGTTGAAGAGCTTTAAACGACAGCATCCTTCACAGCATCAAAAAGCCGGCTGGCTTCGCCCCCCTCGCTGTTCAGAGGTGGCATGCGAAGCCAGCCGGCTTTTTCATTCCAGGAGCGGAGCCAAGGAGCACGGCGTCAATGCGGCTCCCACTCGCCCTTGGGCATATCCTGATGCCCTATCAGCCAGGGCAGACGCGTTGCACTACCCACCAGCACCCCCACAGCCCAGAACAGCGCAGAAACACCGACCACCGTTCCCAGGGAGCCAAACAACACCGGCATCAAGACACTGGAGCCGTTGATGGCCATCATGCGCAAACCCAGAGCCTCGCCATGTCGCTCGGGAGGGGTAATCTGGTGAATCATGCTCATCACCATAGGCTGCACCGATCCCAGCACAATGCCCAAGAAAACCGAACAGGTCCCCATGCTCCAGGCTCCAGGCATGAGTGGATAGGCAATGAAAAGAATGCAAGCCGACACCATGGCGCCCAGCACCACCTGCCACTCTGCCATATGACGCATGAGAACCGGGATCAGCATGCGAATGACGGCTGCCGCAATGGCAAATGCCCCCAGAATGGAGCCGATCACCGAAGCGGGCAACCCGCGCTCATGCCCCAGAATCGGCACGACAAAGGTATGTACATCCCAACAAGAGGACAGAGCCCAGTTCAGCAGCAGCAAGCGCCTGAAACCTCGACTCTCCACCAGATCCCAGGCCGTGGCCTTTTTACCGGCGCCAGAGACCTGCACTGGCGGCAGCTCCTGCACCGTGCGTGCCCAGAACCAGGCAGCCAGAGGCATCAAGGCCAGCAGCACAAAAGCCGCCCTGAAACCCACATCGCTGGCAGCCTCGCCACCGGCGTAATCAATCAGCAGACCGGCGGCGAACGGCCCCAGAAAATTGGAAATCGCCGGCCCTATGGCCAGCCAGCTGAAGACCTTGCGCAGATCGTCCTTGTTATGCGCCATGCGGCCCACATGGCGCTGCAACGCAATCAAGGCCGTACCCGCGGCGCCTCCGGTAAGCAGGGCACTCACACACATCACAGGGTACAGCGGAAAGACCACAGCCAGGCCAGCACCCAAACTTGCAGCCGCCACGCTGAGAATCAACGGACGCTTGAGCCCATTGCGATCCGCATAACGCCCGGCCGGCAGGGACAGGAACACCTGCGTCAGAGCAAACAGCGCCAGTAGCATGCCCACTGCCGCCGCACTATAGCCTTCCCTGAGCGCAAGCAGTGGCGTGGCCATGCGCATGCCCGTCATGCAGCCGTGAATGCAGATTTGCGCCAGGATCAGGCGCAGCAACGCAGCATTCATTCTTCATCCTCTGCACCGGCCTGATCGTTGCTCTGCGGTGCTGCCGGGAACAACGGCTGCTCCTCGGACCCGGCAGTGGCCGGCAGCTCCTGCACATGGCGCAGATGGCGTTGAATGGCTCGGGTGCGCACCCCCACCTGATCAAACTTGCGTGCCGCCGCATCGATGGATTTACGCGTGGCCTCGACCACTTCACCGAACTTGCCGAATTCCGTCTTGACCTGACCGAGCACGCCCCAGACTTCGGAAGAACGTTTTTCGATCGCCAGCGTCTTGAAGCCCATCTGCAGACTGCTGAGCATCGCTGCCAGATTCGCCGGGCCGGTAATCACGATGCGGCTTTCGTTTTGCAGTGCCTCCACCAGACCCGGTCTGCGCAACACCTCGGCAAACAGGCCTTCGGTAGGCAGGTACATCACGGCAAAGTCCGTGGTGTGCGGCGGCGCAATGTACTTGCCCGCAATCTTTCTGGCTTCGCCGCGGATCGAGGTTTCAAAGGCATTGCCCGCAGCCACGATGGCTACGCGATCCGCGCTGTCCTGAGCATCCTGCAGGCGCTGGTAATGCTCGACCGGGTATTTGGCGTCAATGGGCAACCACACGGGCTGCTCGTCCTGACGGCCCGGCAGACGAATCGCAAACTCCACCAGCTCGTCGCTGCCCGGCACGGTCTTGACGTTCCTGGCGTACTGCTCGGGCGTCAGCACGTTGTCGATGATGTTGCCCAGTTGCAGCTCGCCCCAGGTACCGCGCGACTTCACATTGGTCATCACGCGCTTGAGATCACCCACACTGCCAGCCAGGGTCTGCATCTCGCCCAGGCCTTTGTGTACCTGCTCCAGTCTGTCGCTGACCAGCTTGAAGGATTCGCCCAGGCGCTGCTCCAGCGTGGCATGGAGTTTTTCATCGACGGTACGCCGCATCTCGTCAAGTCGGGCGGCGTTGTCGCTCTGAATCGTCGCCAGCCGCTCGTTGAGCGTACCGCGCAGCTGCTCGGCCGTGGTCTGCTGGCCTTGCGCCAATGCGCCCAGTTGCTGGCTCATCGCATCTTGCAACACGGCAAACTGGTGGCGCAGCTGTTCACCATTGCCCGTGAGCTGGTCCTTGAGCGCCGCACCCATATTGGTGCTCATGTGGGTGAGCTGCTGCTGGATATCACCCTTGAGCGAATCCAGTGTGCCACGCGTGGTTTCGGCCAATGCCTCGAAGCGCTGCTGCACATGAGCCGTCTGCTCGGCGCTGCTTTGCGCCAGCGCCGCACGAGCCTGTTGGCTGTCCGCCGTCAGGCGCTGCACCAGTAGGCTCACCTCTTCCCGGAAAGCCGTCAGTGCCGCGCCCTGCTCCCGACGCGCCAACTGAGCATCCTGCTGGGCCTGGGCCAGCTGTGTCTGCACATGCTGCGTCACACGGTCAAGTGCGCCATCGCTTTTGGCCACGCTCATCTGCGTGCTCTGGCTGCTGCGCTCCAGTTGCTGCAAGCGCACATCCAGTGCCTGCAAGCCTTGCAGCAACTGAGCCTGCAGTCTCAGCGCCTCCGGACCCAGCGCTGATTCGGTCTGACGGCGCAAGTCCTGCAGCCGCCACAGCAGCACCAGGAGCAAGACCACGATCAATACGGCTGCTGCCGCCAACCCAAGCCACCACGTCGTCACTGTCTTGCACGCCTTTCACACTCTTCTTTTCATAGCTGATAGCGCTTTTTAAATAAGCGTTACAACCATATTCCGCATAGATTTCACCGAGCAACCAGCCATTGAAGACAAGGGCCAGCCGGCTTTCACACGCAAGCTGAAGTTTGCAAACACTTGCGTGCGAGCAAATTATCAGTCCTGCGCGTTCAGCGCGAAATCAAACGAGACAAAAGTGTGAGCGCCTGTTGCGACCGTGGAGGCCTTGAATCGGCAACAGGCTGCTGCCCAAATCAGGCGTCTGGGCCGACTTGCTGGGCAATGGCCATGGCGAACTTGCCGCCGCCTACCGACCAGTCCGAATAGTCGTTTTCGTGGGTGAAGATGAACACATCGGCAGGAGCCACGCCTGCGTTCTTCTCCAGATTGGCGGCGATGTTGGCGTACAGCGCACGCTTCATGGCATCGCTACGGCCACGGCGCATGGTGATCTCCACCACCACCACGCGATCCGAGCGCTTGTAACCGTTGAAGGTACGGCTGAAGAAGAACTTCTGCTCGTCATAGTCGTCGACCATGTTGAACAGCTCATCGGCAGGCATGCCAATGCCGTCGATCAGAGCCTGATGAATGCCGTTCACGATGGCCTGACGCTGAGCGGCTGGGGTGTCCTTGTGGACGCTGGTGCGGATAAAAGGCATGGCTGTCTCGCTTGAAATAAAAAAGCCCGCCGTGCACACAGGTGCCTGGCGGGCAGAAATTATCAAAGCTGGGAAGGCGCTCAGACCA
Organism: Comamonas sp.; assembly: GCA_031277805.1. GTDB lineage: Bacteria > Pseudomonadota > Gammaproteobacteria > Burkholderiales > Burkholderiaceae_C > Comamonas. The sequence continues at coordinate 6,248 of JAITLR010000020.1, forward strand.
CGCATCCGCCCTCAAACTGATGTGACGTGATACAGCCTAATTGCCACCCAGCCCCAGTCCATCAGAGCAGCTGATTGACCGGTGTCAGCGGCCCTTTGCCTGCAAAGAACGAAATCAGATTGTCGGCAGCCAACCCCGCCATAGCCGAACGCGTGCCCCTGGTGGCGCTGGCGATATGGGGCGTCAGCACCACATTGGGTACGGTCAGCAGATCCGGGTGCACGGCAGGCTCGCCCTCGAACACATCCAGGCCGGCTGCGGCAATGCGCTTGTCGCGCAAAGCCCGGGCCAGGGCCGCATCATCGACAATGCCCCCGCGCGCGATATTGATCAGCGTGGCCGTAGGCTTCATCTGAGCCATTTCTGCCGCGCCGATGGTGTGGCGATTTTCGGGGGTGAAAGGCAGCACCAGCATCAGGTGGTCGGCCTGAGCCAGCAGTTCCTGCTTGCTGACGTAGCTGGCCTTGCACTCGGCCTCCAGCGCTGCATCCAGACGCGAGCGGTTGTGATAGATGACCTTCATGCCAAAACCGTGGGCCGCACGCCGGGCAATGGCCTGGCCGATACGACCCATGCCCAGAATGCCCAGCGTGGAACCATGCACTTCGGCACCGGCAAACAGATCGTAATGCCAGTCCTTCCACCGCCCTGCACGCAGATAGTGCTCGCTCTCGCAAATGCGGCGTGCGGTCGCCATCAGCAATGCGAAGCCGAAATCCGCCGTGGTCTCGGTCAGCACATCGGGTGCATTCGTGCCCTGCACGCCTGCAGCAGTCATCGCCGGCACATCGAAATTGTTGTAGCCCACAGCCATATTGGCCACGATCTTCAGCTGCGGGCAGGCAGCCAGCAGCTCCGCATTGATGGTCTGCGAGCCTGTGGTCAGCACGCCATCCTTGCCCTGCAACTGCAGAGCCAGCTCGGATGCGGACCAGACCACATCGTCCTGGTTGGACTGGACTTCAAAATGCTGCTGCAGCCGCTGCACGACCTCGGGCGAGATGGCACGGGCAATCAGAATGCGGGGCTTGTGATTCATTGTTGTCTCCTCAGTGGCTGGGGGTGCTGCCTCAGAACGCGTTTACGATCTTTCGTGAAGGTGTGTGGGATGCGGATCGGGATGAGCTGCTAGGCGCAAACCACAGCAATAGCTGTCTATTGCGAGGATTTGCGCGGCCGGCAAGGCAACAACGCAGATCGCCCTAGGCCGCGCCAGCACACACACGAGGAGATCGTAAATACGTTCTCAAGGCATGAACCACAGCCAGGTGATCGCCGCCAGCAACGGCAGCAGAATGCAGATGGACCAGGCCATATAGGCAAAAAAGCCGGGCATCTTGACGCCACGATCTTCGGCAATTGCCTTGACCATGAGATTGGGTGCGTTGCCGATATAGGTGTTGGCCCCCATGAAAACCGCCCCGGCCGAGATGGCCGTCAGCGTCAGTGCCATATCGGTCATCAGATGAGCAGGGTCACCGCCTGCGGTATTGAAGAAGACCAGATAGGTCGGCGCATTGTCCAGAAAGGATGACAGCACGCCCGTGGCCCAGAAATACATGGCGGGGTTGGGCGAGCCATCGCTGTTGGTGACCGCGCGCACCACGGCACCGAACGGACCGTCGACACCCGCCTTGAGCATGGCAATCACGGGAATGATGGTCAGGAAGATGCCTGCAAACAGCTTGGCGACCTCCTGCATCGGCCCCCAGCCAAACTCATTGGCCTGATGCACGCGAGAGGGGGTGAGCTTGAGCGACAGCAGCGCCACCACGAGCAGGCCCACGTCGCGTACCAGTCCTGGCACGCCTACATGGGTGCCAGCAATCTCGAAGCCCGCCGGTGTTCGCCATACGCCGCTGATCAGCACCAGAGCCACCACCACCGCCAGCAGAGCAAAGTTCACTCTGCCATCAAACCCCAGGCGGCTTTGCGTACCCGTCACATCGACGCTGGGAGTGGGGTCGGGCAGATCGGCCTCGCCCTTCTCGCTCATCAGACGGTGGTCGATCACGTAAAAGATCGCCAGCAGCGCCAGCGTGAGGAACAGCATGGGGCCCCAGATATGGCGCACTGTCCAGAAAAAGTCCACGCCCTTCAGAAAGCCCAGGAACAGAGGAGGATCACCCAAGGGCGTGAGCGCACCACCGGCGTTGGAGACGATGAAGATGAAAAACACCACCACATGGGCCTGATGGTGTCGGTTGTCATTGGCGCGCAACAAGGGACGAATCAGCAGCATGGAAGCGCCCGTCGTACCCATGAAGCTGGCCAGCACGGCGCCTATCGCCAGAATGGCCGTGTTGAGCCCCGGCGACCCGCGCAGATTGCCGCGCACATAAATACCGCCAGCTACGGTGTATAGCGCGGTCAGGAGAATGACAAACGGCAAATATTCGGCCAGCAGCGCATGCACCAGATTCACTCCGGCTGCCCCCATGCCGTAGATCAAAGCAAACGGCAACAGAAAAGCCAGTGCCCAGCCCGCAGTCACTTTGCCAAAGTGCTGATGCCAGAAATGCGGCGCCAGCAAAGGCATCAATGCGATCGACAACAGCATGCCCACAAACGGAATGCCCCAAGCCATCGACATGGCTGCACCATCGATTTCTGCAGCTCTGGCACTGCCAACAGCCAAGGTCGTTGCCATGGCCACAGCGGCCTTGATCCAGGGTTTGCGCTTGTTCAAAAGGCCTCCTCCATTTACCTCTCCCGCGATGAGCGGGTCTTCCCGCGCCATCGCAACTCCGACTCAAGCCTGCTGTGGTGCCGCAATGCTGAACACCTGACGCAGATAGGCCAGGTATTTTTCGTCATCGCACATGCTCTTGCCCGGCGTGTCCGACAGCTTGGCCACGGGCTGACCATTGCAGCGCGTCATCTTGATCACGATCTGCAGCGGCACATGATGGGGCGGGCTGCCCAGGTCATTGGTCAGATTCGTGCCAATGCCAAAGGCCAGCTGGCAACGGCCATTGAAGCGTTCGAACAGCTCTATGGTCTTGGGCACCGTCAAGCCATCGCTGAAGATCAGTACCTTGCTCAACGGGTCGATCTTGTTGGCCTTGTAGTGCGCGATCAGGCGTTCACCCCAGTCGAACGGGTCGCCGCTGTCATGGCGCGCGCCATCGAACAGCTTGCAAAAGTACAAATCGAAGTCACGCAGGAACGCCGACATGCCGTAGACGTCGGACAGTGCAATGCCCAGGTCGCCACGATATTCCCGCGCCCAGGTCTCGAAACCAAAGATCTGACTGTCACGCAGCCGAGGGCCCAAAGACTGACAGGCCTGCAGATACTCATGAGCCAGGGTGCCCAGCGGAATCAGGCCCAGTTTCATCGCATACAGCACATTGCTGGTGCCGGCCAACTGGCCCTTGCGCTGGCCCGAAGCTCCACCATTCACGCGCGCGCCTGCATGGCCCAGCTTGGCGCACAGCACGCGTAGCACCTCTTCATGCCAGGCCTTGGAAAAGCGCCTGCGCGTGCCGTAATCGGCAATCTTGAGAGACTCCAGCCCCGGGCCTTGCAGCAGCGCAATCTTCTCGTCCAGGCGTTTGCGCCCCTCCAGAAAGTCAGGCACGGGCTGGGTGTTGCGGAAGTACACCTCATTGACGATGGCCAGCACCGGAATCTCGAAAAGAATCGTGTGCAGCCATGGGCCTTTGATGGTGATGTCGATCTCGCCGTTGGCCAGGGGTGTGACCGTGATGTATTTGTCGTTGAGCTGAAACAGGCTCAGAAAATCCACAAAATCGCTTTTGATAAAGCGCAGCGAGCTCAGATAGGCCAGCTCGGCATCCTGAAAACGCAGCTTGCACAGCGAACGAATCTCTTCGCGGATTTCATTGACATAAGGGGCCAGCTCCACACCGGGATTGCGGCATTTGAAGCGGTATTCCACCTGCGCACCGGGAAACTGATGCAACACCACCTGCATCATCGTGAATTTATACAGGTCGGTGTCTAGCAGGCTCGTGATGATCATGGACGACGGTGGGCCTTGGCGGTCCGTGTTCAATCATTGGACAAGGCAAGCCGCATCCAGCCCGCCTCAAGAAGGTTTACGAGTGTAGGCGATTCACCGTGAAACGACGGCCTCTGGCCATAACTGCCCTGCCTGAGCCAAGGGCTCAGCAAGAATTTGATGAAATACGGCTACAGCGCTTATCCATCAAGCGCTTTCAGCTATGTTTTCTGAAGGAATCAGATCTTCAACGACAGCAACGCCTGACGCAGGGACTCAGGCAGGCTCACCGGCCTGCGTGACTCACGGTCCACGTAGACATGGACAAAATGCCCGGCCGCCGCCGAATACGCCTGCCCTTTGGCAAACAGTCCCACCTCATAACGCACGCTGGAGCTGCCTATATGTGCGACGCGAATCCCTGCCTCCACGGATTGCGGAAAGGCCAAGGGGGCGAAGTAATTGCACTGCGTCTCTATGACCAGACCAATGGTCTGGCCCGCATGAATATCCAGTGCCCCGCACTCGATCAGATAGGCATTCACCGCAGTATCAAACCAGCTGTAATAGACAACGTTGTTCACATGCCCATAGACGTCGTTGTCGGACCAGCGCGTACTGATGTCGCGAAATACGGAATAGCTGCTGCGCTCCTGCGGCTGAGCCCGGCCTGGTTTTGGGGATTGAATATCACTCATCCAGACATTTTGCAGCCCGCCTTGAAAGCAGCCAGCACGCAGGCGACATGCGTGCCTGAGGTAATGCCTGCCTCATTCAAAGTCAGTTATCCGACATAACAAAATTGAGAAAAATCAAATACTTACTCAAAAACAACAGTCATGAATCTTTTGTGCTGCACCGCAATAATTTAATGCTTGCATTGCCGAAGAAACTCTTTCACAATTCATCCCATGCTGCACTGCAACATAAAGTCATTCAAGGAGAATGATCATGTCAGAGCAGATGTTTCTCCGGCCCGATCCCTTTGTTAGATCCGTAAATTTGGAGTATTGAAATGAGCCTGACCCCTGACCAAATCCTGAGCGCCCACAAAGCCAACATCGAAACCCTGTTCGGCCTGACAAGCAAGGCTTTTGCCGGCGTGGAAAAGCTGGTGGAGCTGAATGTCACCGCTTCTCGTGCAGCCCTGAGCGAAGCCGCCCAGCACACACAAGCTGTTCTGAGCGTCAAGGACGCACAAGAGCTGCTGACGCTGCAAGCCGGCCTGTTCCAGCCCCTGGCAGAGAAGACCGCTTCCTACAGCCGCCACCTGTATGACATCGCCAGCAGCACTGCTGCCGAGTTCAACAAGGCCCTGGAAGCCCAGTCCGCCGAAGCTCGCAAGAACTTCAACAACCTGGTGGAAACTTCCGCCAAGAACGCTCCTGCTGGCTCCGAGTCCGCCGTAGCCGTGCTGAAGAGCGCCGTTTCCGCCGCCAACAGCGCTTTTGACTCCGTGCAAAAGGCTGTCAAGCAAGCTTCCGACGTCGCTGAAGCCAACTTCAACGCAGCTACCCAAACCGCTGCCGAAGCAGTCAAGACTGCCTCCAACGGCAAGCGCTAAGCAAGGTTTTTCTGCAGGCCTGGCAATACCTAGGGTTTACACCTATAATTGCCAGCATGCGAGATCGGACGATCTCACACAAGTTGTCTCCTTGGATCCTCCTGAAACCCCCGTTTCATGGATCCCTTCAAGCCCGGCCTTTTAAGACCGGGCTTTTTTTTGCGCGCTTTCCGCAATACGAAGATTCGTCAGTCTCTGTGCATAATTGACGTTTACGTCAACGTCATATTTGAGGAGACAACTCATGCAAATTCAGGATCGGGTATTCATCGTCACCGGCGGTGCTTCGGGCTTGGGAGAGGGCACGGCCCGCATGCTGGCCGCCAATGGCGGCAAGGTAGTGATCGCAGACATGAATGCCGAGCGTGGTGAAGCCGTGGCACGCGAAATCGGTGGTGTTTATCTACGCTGCGATGTCAGCAGCGAAGCCGATGGCCAGGCTGTGGTGGAAAAGGCCACCACCCTGGGCAAGCTGGTTGGCCTGGTGAACTGCGCGGGCATCGCTCCGGCAGAAAAAACGGTTGGCAAGAATGGCCCCCACAATCTGGCCACCTATACCAAGACCATCATGGTCAATCTGGTCGGCAGCTTCAACATGATTCGTCTGGCGTCCGATGCCATGAGCAAGAACGAGCCCGAGGCTACCGGCGAGCGTGGCGTGCTGATTTCCACGGCCAGTGTTGCAGCCTATGACGGGCAAATCGGCCAGGCTGCCTATGCAGCCTCCAAAGGAGGAGTCGTCGGCATGACCCTGCCCATCGCCCGCGACCTGGCACGCAGCGGCATCCGCAATATGACGATTGCACCCGGCATCTTTGGCACACCCATGCTCTTCACCATGCCGCAGGAAGTGCAGGATGCCTTGGCGACCAGCGTGCCTTTCCCCAGCCGCCTGGGCAAGCCCGAAGACTACGCCAAGCTGGTCAAACACATTCTGGATAACGACATGCTTAACGGCGAAGTGATCCGCCTGGATGGCGCCATCCGCATGGCACCCAAGTAAGCGGCGACCTTACGCTCAAGACAGGCCTTTGCGAAGGCCTGTTTTCCTTTCAGGCAAAGAAAAAAACCGCCATCAATTGCTTGATGGCGGTTTTTTGAAACTGGCGGAGTGGACGGGACTCGAACCCGCGACCCCCGGCGTGACAGGCCGGTATTCTAACCAACTGAACTACCACTCCTGGCAGGAAGCTTTGCTACACATCATGCAGCTGCAAGC
>JAITLR010000017.1 GCA_031277805.1 Comamonas sp.
GAGGTGCAACACGAGTGGTTTGTGATTGACGCCACCGATAAGGTGCTCGGACGTGTCGCCAGCGAAGTGGCACTCCGTCTGCGCGGCAAGCACAAGGCCATTTACACACCTCACGTTGATACCGGTGACTACATCGTCATCATCAATGCCTCCAAGCTCAAGGTCACTGGCACCAAGAACCTGGACAAGGTGTACTACCGTCATTCCGGTTTCCCCGGCGGCATCACTGCCACCAACTTCCGCGACCTGCAGGCTAAGTTCCCTGGCCGCGCTCTGGAAAAGGCCGTCAAGGGCATGCTGCCCAAGGGTCCCCTGGGCTACGCCATGATCAAGAAGCTGAAGGTGTACGGCGGTGCCGAGCACCCCCATACCGCACAGCAGCCCAAGGCTCTGGAAATTTAAGGAGACCTAGATGATTGGTGATTGGAATAACGGCACCGGCCGTCGCAAGTCCAGCGTCGCTCGTGTGTTCCTGAAGAAGGGCTCCGGCAAGATCACTGTGAATGGCAAGGACATTCAGCAGTATTTCGGCCGCGAAACCTCCATCATGATCGCGAAGCAACCTCTGGTGCTGACCAACAACGTGGAAACATTCGACGTGCAAGTGAACGTGCACGGCGGCGGCGAATCCGGCCAGGCCGGTGCAGTTCGCCACGGTGTTACCCGTGCCCTGATCGACTATGACGCAGCGCTGAAGCCTGTCCTGAGCCAAGCCGGCTTTGTGACTCGCGATGCTCGTGAAGTCGAGCGTAAGAAGGTTGGTCTGCGTGGTGCCCGTCGCGCCAAGCAGTTCTCGAAGCGTTAATTCGTTTCCCAGCCTCAAAGGCCTTCCGGATTCCCGGAAGCCTTTGCGCGAAAACCGCCCCGAACGCAAGTTCCGGGCGGTTTTTTCATTGTAGGGCCGCCCCAAGATGAAAACGCCGGGGCCGCCCAGGCCCTCTTGGAAGGGCAGCGGCTACACGAAGTGGGCAAGCGTGGGGTGCCTTTTTCATGCCCGCAGCTTTCGCGGCATGCGCCTGCATTGCCGGCCTTGAGCAATGCCCCCACTTGCTCTGGCGACAAAGAAATACGGTCTGAATTCCCGAGCCCCTTGCTGTACCATTTCGGGCAATCAAGAACCACGGAGTACTGCCATGAGCGCCGTTGCTGAAACCACGACCACTGAAATGCCTTCCCCCATCGTCTTCACCGACAGCGCTGCTGCCAAGGTGGCTGATCTGATCGCCGAAGAAGGCAATCCTGATCTGAAACTGCGCGTGTTCGTGCAAGGTGGTGGCTGCTCGGGTTTCCAGTACGGTTTCACCTTCGATGAAATCACCAACGACGACGACACCACGATGACCAAGAACGGTGTGTCTCTGCTGATCGATTCCATGAGCTATCAGTATCTGCTGGGGGCCGAGATCGACTACAAGGAAGACCTGCAAGGCGCTCAATTCGTGATCAAGAACCCCAACGCCACAACCACCTGCGGCTGCGGCTCCAGCTTCTCGGTCTGAACCTTATGCCTGTTTGCACGCCAGCCGCCAAGGTCTGGTGTGTGCACTCCATTTAAGCCGCTGCCTGTCAGCGGCTTTTTTGTTTTTGCAACTGGACCCTCCTGGAGTTGCCCATGGGTGAAACGCCCGTCATGCACAGTAGTGCACCCCATAAAGAGAGATTGCTGTGGCTGGTGGCCATCGGTTTTTTCATGCAGTCGCTGGACGCGACCATTCTCAACACGGCCTTGCCTGCCATGGCGCGAGAGCTGGGCGAGAGCCCGATGAAGATGCAATCCGTCATCGTGGCTTATGCGCTGACCACCGCCATGCTGATCCCTGCCACGGGCTGGGTGGCTGACCGCTTCGGTACGCGGCGCGTCTATGGCTGGGCAATCGGCCTGTTTGTGCTGGGCTCGGTGCTGTGCGCGCTCTCGCCCAGCTTGCCGTTTCTGATCGCCGCGCGCGTGGTGCAGGGTGTGGGCGGTGCCATGATGCTGCCCGTGGGGCGGCTGGCCGTGCTGCGCACCTATCCGCGTGGCGAGTTCATCCGGGCCATGAGCTTTATCGCCATTCCGGGCCAGGTCGGGCCGCTGCTGGGGCCCACCTTGGGCGGCTGGATGGTCGAGTACGCGAGCTGGCACTGGATCTTCTGGATCAACGTGCCAGTGGGCCTGATCGGCCTGTGGGCCACCTGGCGCTGGTTTCCGCGCAATGCACCGATTGTGGTGCGCAGCTTTGACGGCGCGGGCTATGCCATGCTGGCGTTTGGCATGGTGTCCATCTCCGTGGCGCTTGATGGCCTCTCGGGAATGGGGTTGGGCATGGCCTTGGTGGCGGTGCTCATGGTGTTTGGCCTAGCCAGTCTGGCCAGCTACTGGATGCATGCGCTGCGCGTGGATGAGCCGCTGTTTGCACCGGCGCTGTTCAAGGTGCGTTCGCTGCGTGTGGGACTGCTGGGCAATCTGTTTGCCCGCTTTGGCAGTGGTGCAGCACCGTTTCTGATTCCGCTGTTGTTGCAAATAGGGTTGCAGATGTCGCCCATGAGCGCGGGCATGATGATGCTGGCGACTGTCATTGGCAGCATGTTGGTCAAACGCATCGCCGTGCGCACCGTACAGCGCTTTGGCTACAAGCGGGTGTTGCAGGTCAACTCCGTCATGCTGGCACTGATGCTGGCCTCGTTTGGCCTGGTCACGCCCGGTATGCCGATCTGGTTGCTGCTGGTGCAGATGTTCATCTTCGGGGGCTTCAACTCCATGCAGTTCTCGGCCATGAACTCGGTCACGCTCAAGGACATGGAGGGTGAATTTGCCAGCAGCGGCAACAGCCTGCTGTCCATGGTGCAGATGCTGGCCATGAGTATGGGCGTGGCGCTGGCGGGCGCTTTGCTCACGGGCTTCAGTGATATGTGGCCCGGGCAGGCTGATGAGCGCATGCTGGCCATTCGTGCAACATTTGTGACCGTGGCCCTGATGACGCTGGCGGCGACATTGGTATTCAGCCAGCTCGACAGCGACGAGCCGGTGCGCCCGGCTCCCGATGGTGGGGATGCTTGAAATTGATAGCTGCTAGCGCTGTATCAGTAATGGTTTCATGGAAAATACACTCGTATTTTCATGAATGACCGGCGCTGGCAGCTATCAATATTGAGAATCGATCTTCCGCCTGGCACAGGGAGATGACTCGGTATTTACCCGAGGGGTAGGGTGTTTTCTCCGGGTTCTCCCTTGATTTTGGTCACGGATATATGCAGCGCTACATAGCCGCTATGAGTGCTGTCATATGAGAAGCTGTAACGGCACGCTTAGTCTTGCCATATTGACAAATGCCGTGCGTGGAATACATCTTGCATGCAGGCATTCCTTCTCATTTCAGTCCCACGATCATGAGCAATAGCCATAACACACAACCCATACGCTTCTTCCATCGCGGAGAGGTGGTCGAGGTGCAAGGACCGCACCCCACCCGTTCCGTGCTGCAGTGGCTGCGCGAGGACGCACACTGCACCGGCACCAAGGAAGGTTGCAACGAAGGCGACTGTGGCGCCTGCACCGTGGTGATCGGTGAGCTGGCCGAACCCGGAGCACCGGACGCAGTGAACGGCCTGCGCCTGCAGACTGTCAACGCCTGTATCCAGTTCCTGCCCAGCCTGCAAGGCAAGGCGCTGTTCACCGTGGAAGACCTGAAGAGTCAGTGCCAGGGCAAGGCCGGCGGCGCCTGCGGCCATGGCCATGCGCACGGCCACAGCCAGGCCAATGACAAGGCATTGCACCCCGTACAGCAGGCTCTGGTGGACTGCCATGGCTCGCAGTGCGGTTTCTGCACGCCAGGCTTTGTGATGTCGCTGTGGTCGGCCTATGAGCACCATCAGCAGCAGGGCTCCGTACCCACGCGCCAGCAGTTGGCCGATGAGCTTTCGGGAAATCTGTGCCGCTGCACGGGCTATCGTCCCATCCTGGACGCGGGCCAGCGCATGTTCGACCTGCCTTCCGTGCGGCTGGACGCCGCACCCGTGGTGGCCGCGCTGCAAGGCTTGCAGGAGCAGCAAAAGGGCGTTGACTCGTTCGATTACGCGGCGACGCAAAACGCTCGCACCGATCATTTCCACGCGCCGCGCACGCTGGACGCGCTGGCCGCCATCTGCGAAGCCAAGCCCAAGGCGCGCATCGTTGCCGGCTCCACCGACGTGGGCCTGTGGGTCAACAAGATGTTCCGCGACCTGGGCGACATGATCTATGTGGGCGATGTGGCCGAGATGAAGCGTGTCGAGGAGCGTCCCGATGCCGAAGGCGGCGAGCTTTACATCGGTGCCGGCGCTTCGCTGGAGGCAGCCTGGGGCGCGCTGGTCCAGCGTTTCCCCAGCCTGACCGACGTGTGGCTGCGCTTTGCCTCCATGCCCATCCGACACGCGGGAACCATGGGTGGCAATGTGGCCAACGGTTCGCCCATCGGTGACTCGCCTCCGGTGCTGATGTCGCTGGATGCGCAGATCGAGCTGCGCAAGGGCGCGCGCGTGCGCCGCATGCCGCTACAAGAGTTCTATCTGGACTACATGAAGAATCAGCTGGAGCCTGGCGAGTTTGTGCAAGGCCTGGCGATTCCGCTGCATGTGGCGAGCCGCCAGGTGCGGGCCTACAAGATCAGCAAGCGTTTCGACTGCGACATCTCGGCACTGTGCGCGGGCTTTTCCATCGAGCTGGACGGAGAGGTGGTCAAGACCGTGCGCCTGGCCTTCGGCGGCATGGCCGCCACGGTCAAGCGCAGCGCCAAGGCGGAGGCCGCCTTGCTCGGCAAGCCCTGGAGCCAGGACAACGTGAACGCCGCCAAGGCTGCACTGGCCGAGGATTTCAAGCCTATGTCCGATATGCGCGCCAGCGCCGACTACCGCCTGCAGGTGGCGCAGAACCTGATCCAGCGCCTGTGGCTGGAAACCCGTGCCCAGCAGCCGGTCTCGATTGCCGAGACCAGCGTCTGGAGCGTCATGCCGCATGCCGTGGTCTGAGACTGTAGGAGCCTGAAATGAACAACCTCCGCGAACCTATTGCTCCCGCCGTCGAAGCACAGTCGGCTGAAGCCTTTGCCCATTACCTGAAGAACACGGCCTCCCGCATCGATGTGAAGACCGAAGCTCATGCCCTGCAGAGCGGTGCCCGCGTAGGCATCAGCCGTGCCCATGAATCGGCGCACCTGCATGTGGCCGGCGAGGCCGCCTATATCGACGACCTGCCCGAACTCGATGGCACGCTGCACTGCGCGCTGGGCCTGTCGCCCATCGCCCACGGCCGCCTGATGGCGCTGGCATTGGAGTCCGTGCGCGCCATGCCTGATGTGGTGGACGTGATCACGGGGGCCGACATTCCCGGCGTCAACGACTGCGGCTCCATCATCCACGACGATCCCATCCTGTGCGATGGAGAGATCCGCTACGTGGGCCAGCCCCTGTTTGCCGTGATTGCCCGCAACCGCGACGCCGCGCGCCGTGCGGCTGCCCTGGCCAAGAGCGTGGCCACAATCACCGAAGCCGCGCCTGTGCTGACGCCGCAGAAGGCGCACGAGCTGGGGCAGTACGTGCTGCCCCCCATGCACCTGGAGCGCAGCACCAACGAAGGTGGCGCACGTGCGGCCATCGACAAGGCGCCGCACCGACTCAAGAGCACCTTCGATCTGGGCGGCCAGGAGCAGTTCTATCTGGAAGGCCAGATCAGCTACGCCATTCCCAAGGAAGATGGTGCGGTGCATGTGCACTGCTCCACCCAGCACCCCAGCGAAATGCAGCATCTGGTGGCCCATGCCCTGGGCGTGCATTCGCATATGGTGCATGTGGAATGCCGCCGCATGGGCGGTGGCTTTGGCGGCAAGGAGTCGCAGTCGGCCCTGTTTGCCTGCGTGGCTTCCGTGGCCGCCATACGCCTGCGCCGTCCCGTGAAGCTGCGCCTGGACCGTGACGACGATTTCATGATCACGGGCCGTCGCCACTGCTTCTGGTTTGAATACGAAGTGGGTTACGACGACGACGGCCGCATCCTGGGTGCGGAGATTTCCATGGTCTCGCGTGCCGGCCATTCGGCCGACCTGTCGGCGCCGGTGATGACGCGTGCGCTGTGCCATTTCGACAATGCCTATTGGCTGCCCGATGTGTCCATGCATGGCTACTGCGGCAAGACCAACACGCAGAGCAATACGGCCTTCCGCGGCTTCGGCGGTCCCCAGGGCGCGATTGCCATTGAAAACATCATCGAAACGATTGCACGTAGTCTGGGCCGCGATGCGCTCGATGTGCGCCGCGTGAACTTCTACGGCACGGACGCCAACAACGTCACCCCCTACAGGCAGACGGTGGTGGACAATGTGATCCACGATCTCGTCGGTCAACTGGAGGCCAGCAGCGACTACCGTGCACGCCGCGAGGCCGTGAATGCCTTCAATGCACAGAGCACCGTGCTCAAGCGCGGGCTGGCTCTCACACCCATCAAGTTCGGCATCAGCTTCAACGTCAAGCATTTCAACCAGGCCGGCGCGCTGGTGCATATCTACACCGATGGCTCCATGCTGGTGAACCATGGCGGCACCGAAATGGGTCAGGGCCTGAACACCAAGGTGGCTCAGGTGGTGGCTCACGAACTGGGCGTGAGTTTCGGGCGCGTGCGTGCCACGGCCACCGATACCACCAAGGTGGCGAATACCTCGGCCACGGCTGCCTCCACGGGCGCCGACCTCAACGGCAAGGCGGCGCAGGATGCGGCACGCCAGATTCGCGAGCGTCTGGCGGTGTGCGCTGCCAACCGCTACGGTGGCAAGGCCGAAGACGTGCGTTTCGGCAATGACCTGGTGCAGGTCAATGGCCAGTCCATCCCCTTCGAGAAGCTGGTCGGCGAAGCCTATCTCGACCGCGTGCAGCTCTGGTCCGACGGCTTCTATGCCACGCCCGGCCTGTCCTGGGACAAGGACAAGATGCAGGGCCGTCCGTTCTATTACTTTGCTTATGGTGCAGCCGTGAGCGAGGTGGTGATCGATACGCTGACTGGCGAGTGGAAGCTGCTGCGCGCCGATGTGCTGCACGATGCTGGCAAATCGCTGAATCCGGCTGTGGATATTGGTCAGGTCGAGGGAGCCTTCATCCAGGGCATGGGCTGGTTGACCACCGAGGAACTGGTCTGGCATCCGCAAAGCGGCAAGCTCACCACCCACGCACCCAGCACCTACAAGATCCCCACGGCCAACGATTGCCCGCCCGTGTTCAACGTACAACTGTTCGAAGGCCAGAACTTTGAGGACTCCATCCACCGCAGCAAGGCTGTGGGTGAACCCCCGCTGCTGTTGCCGTTCTCGGTGTTCTTTGCCATTCGCGATGCGGTGGCATCCGTGGGTAGCTCAAGCTGCAATCCGCCGCTGCGTGCGCCAGCGACGCCCGAGGCAATCTTGCGTGCCGTAGAAGCCGTGCAGGCTGGCCAGGCCTGAGCTTCCAGCGTTCTTCTCATTCATATTCCGCGCATCAGTGCGCGAACCGGAGTCCATGGCTGCCTTAGCTAAGTCGCCATGCCCTGTGCCGGGCCTATGGTCCGGCGCTCAACCCCTGGGCGCTTTCTCAACCGTTGCGCCCCCGCATGCGAAAACAACACGGAGACAATTGCGATGAACTGGACCGAACGGGTGTTCAAGCTCAATGAGCACGGCACCAATATAAAAACCGAGCTGATTGCCGGCTTGACAACCTTCCTGACGATGGCCTACATCATCTTCGTCAATCCCTCGATTCTGGGGGATGCGGGGATGCCCAAGGGATCCGTTTTCGTGGCCACCTGCCTGATTGCGGCACTGGGCACGACCATCATGGCGCTGTACGCGAACTATCCGATCGCGCTGGCTCCGGGCATGGGTCTCAATGCCTACTTCGCCTACGGCGTGGTGCTGCACATGGGCTTCACCTGGCAGGCCGCATTGGGTGCCGTGTTTGTTTCCGGCTGTCTGTTCCTCATCGTGACGCTGTTTGGCTTGCGGGAGTTGATCATCAAGGGCATACCGCAGTCCATACGGATTTCGATCACCGTGGGTATCGGCCTGTTCCTGGCACTGATCGCGCTCAAGAGCGCCGGCATCGTGGCCAAGTCGGACGCGACCTTCGTGACGCTGGGCGACCTGCACACGCCTCAGGTGGTGATGGCTTCGCTGGGCTTTTTGCTTATCGTGGTGCTGGATCGCCTCAAGGTTCCCGGTGCCATCCTGATCGGCATTGTGTCGGTGACCATCGCTTCGTTCTTCTTCGGTGGCAATGAGTTCAAGGGCATTTTCTCGGCGCCTCCATCAATCGAGCCGACGTTCCTGCATCTGGACATCAAGGGGGCGCTGACGGGCGGTATCCTCAATGTGGTGCTGGTGTTCTTCCTGGTTGAACTGTTCGACGCCACCGGTACGCTGATGGGCGTGGCCAAGCGCGCCGGTCTGCTGGTGCCGGGCCGCATGGAGCGACTGAACAAGTCGCTGCTGGCCGACTCGGGCGCCATCTTTGCCGGTTCGCTGCTGGGTACATCGAGCACCACGGCCTACGTGGAAAGCGCTGCTGGCGTGCAAGCGGGTGGTCGTACCGGTCTGACGGCTCTGACTGTGGCCGTGCTGTTCCTGGGTTGCTTGTTCCTGGCGCCTCTGGCGGGTGTCGTGCCTGCCTACGCCACGGCTCCGGCGCTGTTCTTCGTGGCTTGCCTGATGCTCAGGGAGCTGACCGAGATCGAGTGGGATGAAACCACCGAGGCCGTACCTGCTGCGGTGACGGCACTGCTGATGCCCTTCACCTATTCGGTGGCCAACGGCCTGGCATTCGGTTTCATCACCTACGCCGTGCTCAAGCTGTTCACCGGCAAGAGCAAGGAAGTGCACTGGATGGTGTGGCTGATTGGTGGCGTGTTCCTCTTCAAGTTCATCTACATCGGCGGATAAACGAATAAAGAGGGAGTCCCGGGTCAACCCGGGCTGAGGAGAAGCGCGAAAAGCGCAGAAAGGGAGCGTGGCGACACGTTCCCTTTTCTTTTTCCGGCCCTGACGGTTCCGGCCGTTTATCCAGTGGTAGCCGGCAGCATGGTCTGACCGGCCCATTGCCTGGCAGGCTGCGGACGGCTGAATACATAGCCCTGCTGCAGCACGCAGCCCATGCTGCGCAGCAGGGCCGATTGTTCCCGGGTCTCAACACCTTCGGTGATCACGCTGAGGTCCAGATCGGTGGCCATGGAGATGATGGCGCGCACGATCTTCTGGTCTTGTGCATTGGTGGTGAGGTTGCGCACGAAGCTGCGGTCGATCTTGATGATGTGGACTTGGTAGTGCGACAGATAGCTCATGGAGGAGTAGCCGGTGCCGAAGTCGTCAATGGCGATGCGCACGCCCTGGCCGCGCAGCTGGGTCAAGGTCTCGGCCGCCAGCTGTTCATCGCCCAGCAGCATGTCCTCGGTCACCTCAAGTACCAGGCGGTTTGCGGGCATGCCCAGGCTGGCAAGTGTCTTGGCCAGCTGCATGGGAAATTCGCCACTGTAGATATCGCTGACTGACACGTTCACGGCCAGGTAGGGGTGAGCGGGGCTGTCCAGGTGTGGCAGAAAGTCTATGCAGGCCTTGCGCAGCACGCATTGGGTGAGAGCGCCTATATGGCCGGATTCGGTGGCGACGCGGATGAACTCGGGCGGCGGTATGGCTCCGAGCTCGGGGTGCTGCCAGCGTGCCAGCGCCTCGAAACCCGCGATGCAGTCGCTGGCGGTATTCATGATGGGCTGGAAGTACACCTCGATTTCGCCGCGCGCGATGGCATCGGGCAGGCTGGCTTCGATCTGGAACTGGCGCGTGGTACGGACATGGATGCGGCAGTCAAAGGCAACGACTTCTGTTCGGCGGCTGCGCTTGGCTTCGTACATGGCCGTTTCGGCCTCGCGCAGCAGTTGCTCGGGATCCAGCGCATTCAGCGGTGCGGAGCTCATGCCGAAGGCTGCTGCGACGGGAATGCGTTGGCCGTTGATGGTGAAGGGCGTGCTGAACAAGGCTTCGCAGCGCGAGCGTAGATGCTCGAGCGCAGGTTCGCCGCAGAAATGAGAGACGATGACGAAGGAGTCACCGCCAAAGCGCACCAGCGCCTCCCGTTCCACGCGCCAGTGCCGCAGGCGCTCGGCCATGGCCGCCACAATGGCGTCGCCGAAGGCGTGGCCATAGGTGTCGTTGATGAGTTTGAAACGGTTCAGACCCAGCATCACCAGCGCCACATGCTCCTGGTCGCTGGTGGCATTGCGGGCGGCCTGCAGCAGCAGCGGGGGCAGGCCGTGGCGGTTGGGCAGGCTTGTGAGGTCGTCGTGAGTAGCCTGATAGTGCAGGGCGCGCTGGCGCTCGGCCAGCACACGGCTGCGTATGACCAGGATGGCCACACTGGCCAGCAGCAGGGCCACGACCAGCGAAAAGCCGATCAGCGGCTGGCGGTATTTGGAGTCGAAGATCGAGGCAGGCTCATTGAGCAGCGTGCTGCCTTCGGGCAGGTTACGGGCGCTCACGCCCAGCCGGTGCAGTTCCTGATAGTCAAACAGCAGGGCCAGCGGTGTCTCGCGCACATAGGGAATCTGTGAAGGGGCCTGACCGGCCAATATCCGTTGCGCCATGGCGGCCTGCAGCCGGCCGGTTTCCAGCCCGCTGTTCATGTAGCCGCCCACAATGCCGTGGCCAACCGAGGTGTCCAGGTCGGAATACACGGGTAGCCCGGTGCGGGCGTGCACAAAAGCCGTCACTTCCTCGGGCTCCAGCGGCGGCTGGCCTAGCAATGCGGGAATCGAGCCCAGCACGAAGATCAGCGTGTCCCGGTGCTGGTGCTGCAAGCGCTCACCGATGCGCGAAAGATCGGGTGCGACCCAGTGCTCGACCTGCGGGCCAGGCGGCAGCAGCGCGAGGGTGGTATCCACTCCGTTGCGCAGCTCGATGCCGGTCTCATCCTGCGGCGTGATGAAGATCAGGCGCCGGGTTCCCGAATGCAGGGACAGGGCGATGCGCAGCGTGCGTGTCAGGTCGAAGCGCTCGAGAATGCCAGTGACCTTGGGGCGCTCACCGACGATCTGGGCTGGATCGCCGTTGATGCCGCTGAATACCACGGGCGTATTGCCGAAGAGAGCGCTTTGCCGGGCTACGAATTCGAGCGCGTTGTCATCGACCGTGGCGATCAGATCGAAGCGCTGGTGTGCATATTTGTCGGTCAGGTAGCGGGCCAGCCGCTGACGTTGTTCCAGCCCCGGGTAGCGCTTGGTGTCCATCCATTCGGTATGGAATACCGGCTTGGCAGCCCCTTCTCCCCCCCACTCATTGAGGCCGGCCAGAATTCGATCCTCCCAGCTGTGACCAGGGTGGTAGGACATCAGTACCAGCACCTGCGGACGCGCTGTCTGCGCACCTGGCTCGGCTCGGCTTGCAGACGCGCAAGCGCTCAGCATGCAGACTGAAACCCAGGCTGTGGCGCGGATCAAGCCACGAAGACGCCAGGCATGCAGGTGGATGAAGGTGCGGGGCATGGGAGGTTGGTGGTGCCTCGGGAGGGTTGCGAGTTGTTACGATATTCTGTCATACGGGCATGACAGCATCTGCAACAGCATGTTGATAGGGCGCGTACCCGCCTTTAGGCGGGGTAAATGGCACCGAGGACGCGTGGTCCGCGCGCACCGGTGACGCTGGCCAGATTGCCGGGCAGGCCCAGCAGGCACTGGCGTGCCAGCCAGGCAAAGGCAGCAGCCTCCACTTCCAGGGGGGGCAGGCCACGCTGCGCGGTGGTGCCGATCTGGACGCCTGGTAGCAAGGCCGCGAGACGCTGCATCAGATGGGTGTTGAGTGCGCCGCCGCCGCAGACCAACAGCTCTGTGCCCCCCATGCCAAAGCGCTTGATGGCATCGGCACAGCTCGCGGCGGTGAATTCGGTCAGCGTTGCCTGCACATCCATCGGCGCAGCCTGGGCCGCATGCTGCTGCAGGCGTTGCTCCAGCCAGCCTGCGTGGAAGAGGTCGCGGCCCGTGCTTTTGGGCGGAGTCTGTGCCAGGTAGGGGTCGGTCAGCATGGCGGCCAATAGCTGAGGCAGTACCCGGCCACCTACCGCCCACTGGCCGCCCGCGTCATAGGGCTGGCCTGTATGGCGCAGGCACCAGCCATCCATCAGCGCATTGCCGGTGCCGGTGTCAAAGCCCATGACCGATCCATCGGCCCCCAGTACGCTGAGGTTGGCGATGCCGCCGATATTGAGCACCAGAGCCGTTTCCCCAGGCTTGCCAAACACACCTTGGTGAAAGGCTGGCACCAGAGGGGCGCCTTGGCCGCCGGCCGCCACATCGCGGCTGCGCAGATCGGCGATGACGGAGATGCCTGTCAGCTCGGCCAGCAGAGCAGGGTTGCCCAGTTGCAGGGTGTAGCCCGTGCCATCAAACATCTGCGGGCGGTGGCGCACGGTCTGTCCATGCGCTCCGATGGCGGCGATTTGTCCGGATTGCAGACCGCTGGCCCGCAGCAACCGTTGCACGACCTGCGCATAGTGGCGGGCAACAGCATTGGCAGCCAGTGCGGCGCGATGCAGCTCATCACTGCCACCGGGACTGTTGAGGGCCAGCAGCTCTGCACGCAGTGCACTGTCAAAACCGCAGCTCGCATGTTGCAGCACCTGCGTTCCCTGACTGAAGTCCACGATGACGCCATCGACCCCGTCCAGCGAGGTGCCGGACATCAGTCCGATGTACAGAGGGCGTTGAGCAGCTGGTTCAATGGCGTTGGGCATGGAGAGCAGTCAGTAAGGATGTGTGTGCACTATCTTAGCTGTAGCGCATGGCGCTTGCTAGATAAGCGCTTGGGGTGATTTTGATGCCTGTTTCATGAAAATGGCACCCCCATTTCTCACTCCGTGTGGTTCGCTACCCCGTCGAGAGAACCGAGGTGGTCCCGCAATGAAAAAGGGCTGCAAATGCAGCCCTTGGTGAGTGAGTGTCTGGTACGCCGCCTCAGCGTGCGCTGGCCACGGCTACGGACTGGGTGCCCGCATCGAGCTCGATGCGCATCTGCGCGGCCTGCCTGTCAAAGGTGGCGCGGGCGGATTTGCTGATGGGCTTGGCCGAATCGGTGATCTGGGCAATGGTCAGCGGATCGCGCTGCTCGCCCTTGTCACGGAATTCAAAGTGCAGGTGAGGTCCTGTGGCCCAGCCGGTCGAGCCCACGGCGCCGATGATGTCGCCCTGGTCCACATGCTGGCCCTGCCTGACGTCGATGCGGCTCAGGTGTGCATAGACCGTGGTGTGCTGGTTGGCATGCTCGACAAAGATCACATTGCCATAGCCGTTTTGCACGCCGGCAAAGGACACGGTGCCATCGCCCACGGTACGAACCTTGGTGCCTGTGGGCGCGGCAAAGTCCGTGCCCAGATGGGCGCGCCAAGTCTTCTGAATGGGGTGCAGGCGCATGGAAAAATTGCTGCTGATGCGCGAGAACTCCACGGGGTAGCTCAGATAGGCCTGCTGCAGGCTCTTGCCGTCCAGCGTGTAGTAAGAGCCTTTCCTGCCTTCCTCCTGGAACCATATGGCCTGATGGGCCTTGCCATTGTTGAGGAACTCGGTGCTCAGCACGCGGCCGGCCCGCAGGGGCTCGCCGTCGGCTTCCAGGGATTCATAGACCACGGCAAAGCGGTCGCCCTTGCGCAGGCCGCGGCGGAAGTCCAGCTGGCCTTCGAAGATGTCGGCCATCTGCATGGAGACATTCTCGGGAATGTCCGCCGCGTCGGATGCTGCGTAGAAGGTGGAGCGGATCACGCCGCCCGCCAGGCGGGGGCTGGCGGTGAGCTTGCCGGTTTCGATCTTGGTCTGCAGCTTGCCGTCCACGCGCTCGACGGTCAGGCGGCGGAAAGTGCCATCCTCATCGGGAGCCCAGCGCACAGTCAGTGCCGTCAACTGGTGGTCGGCCGTGGTCTCGGCGGAGACCAGACGGCCAGCGCGGCTCAGTACGTTCTGGCGCACAGCCTCGTTGCTGCGCATGAAGGCCGCGGCCTGTGGGTCGGCAATGCCCAGGCGTTGCAACAGGGACTCGGCGGTGTCGTTGCCGCGCGTGGTTTCGTTGCGGTAAAGAGAGAAGGCCTGAAGGTCCGTGAGTTCGGCCAGGTCATGGCCTTGGGCCAGAGAGGCCACGGGTTCGGTCAGTGTGCGTACGGGGAGGTCGGCGGGGTCGGGGCCCAGATTGGCCACAGCGAAGGCACCGCTGCCACCGGTCAGCAAAACAGCCGCCAGCGCCGCCGAAGCGCGCCGAGGATGTTTTTGCAGGGCCGATGTCAGCCGCGCAATCAGTGCACCGCCGGCATTTTTCAAGCCAGTCATCAGAATTGGAGGTCCTTGGGAAAACGTGTCCGAGAAGTTGGTGTAGGTCACGACTGACACGTCTCCAGCGGCTCAACCGTGCCATAAGTCCATCCACAGAGGTCTATATGAGGGAGCAGTCTAGAATTGGCCGTGACACCAAACTCCCGAGTATATCGACCGCGTCCTACCACGCCTGCCGAAAAACCCTTATGAATCAATCTGCTGTTACAAGTTTCCCCGTGACCGACAGAGTGAACCAGGCACTGGAAGTCACTCTTCGCGGGGTCGATGAATTGCTGCCCAAGGATGAATGGGTCCAGAAGCTGGCCAAGTCCGAGGCCACGGGTGTGCCTTTGCGCATCAAGCTGGGCCTGGATCCCACGGCACCTGACATCCACCTTGGCCACACCGTGGTGCTCAACAAGATGCGCCAGCTGCAGGACCTGGGCCACCAGGTGATTTTCCTGATTGGCGACTTCACCACGCTGATCGGCGACCCCTCGGGCCGCAATTCCACGCGTCCTCCGCTGACGGCCGAGCAGATCAAGGTCAATGCCGAGACTTATTACACCCAGGCCGCCAAGGTGCTGGACCCGGCCAGGACCGAGGTGCGCTACAACAGCGAATGGTGCGACCAGCTGGGTGCGCGCGGCATGATCGAGCTGTCGGCCAAGTACACGGTGGCGCGCATGATGGAGCGCAATGACTTCCATACCCGCTTCACCGAAGGCAGCTCCATCAGCCTGCACGAGTTTCTGTACCCGCTGCTGCAGGGCTATGACTCGGTGGCGCTCAAGGCCGACCTGGAACTGGGCGGTACCGATCAGAAGTTCAATCTGATGATGGGTCGCCATCTCCAGGCTGAATATGGTCAGGAGCAGCAGTGCGTGCTCACAATGCCGCTGCTGGTAGGCCTGGACGGCGTGCACAAGATGTCCAAGTCCAAGAACAACTACATCGGCATCACCGAGGACGCCAACACCATGTTCGCCAAGGTGCTGTCGATCTCGGACGAGCTGATGTGGGACTGGTACACGCTGCTGTCCTTCAAGAGCCTGGCCGAGATTGCCGCGCTCAAGGCCGAGATTGCCGCCGGCGGTAATCCCAAGCATGCCAAGGTGGCGCTGGCCAAGGAAATCACTGCACGCTTCCACAGCGCCGAGCTGGCCGATGCGGCCGAGCAGGATTTCATCAACCGCTCCAAGGGCGGTATTCCCGATGACATCCCCGAGCTGAGCCTGAGCGGCGCGCCGCTGGGCATAGGCGCATTGGTCAAGCAGGCCAATCTGGCTGCGTCGACCGGCGAAGCCAACCGACTGATTGACGGCGGTGGTGTGCGCATCGATGGAGCCGTGATCAGCGACCGTGGTCTGAAGCTGGAGGCAGGCACTTTCGTGCTGCAGGTGGGCAAGCGCAAATTTGCGCGTGTCACGCTGTCCTGAAAACAGCAGCGAACCGGTAATAGGAGCTGCTAACGCTGGTCAGTCAAGGGTTTCGGATGCTTTCATCTCTGAAACCTATGCAAATCAGGCGCTGGAAGCTCCTTTTATCGCAGCGAATGTCAGCGCTGCCTGCTCCTGCAGCCATTGGCAGAAAGCCTGAACTTCGGGCCGCTCGCTGCTGCGTGGGCCTTGCAGCAGCCAGTACGAGAGTGGCGATGCCAGGCGGTGTTCTGGCAGCACCTCGACCAGATTGCCTGCAGCCAGCGCATCGGCCACCAGCGGCAATCGGGCGATCGCCAGGCCCTGACCGGCCAGAGCTGCCTGAACGATCTGGTGGGCATAGTTGAAATACAGCCAGCGCGGAGGTTGCAGCTGATCACAACCATTGGCGGCGAACCAGCGTTGCCAGCTCAGCCACTCCAGTTGCGGCATGCGGTGTACATCGCCGGTTTCTATCAAGGTGAAGTGCGCCGCGTCGGCAGGCTCGCGCAGCGGCGGCCCATTCCTGAGCAGGGCAGGGCTGGCCACCAGCACCAGCTCTTCACCGAACAGGAAACGGGCGCCGGGGTCCGCCACGCTGGCGCTGTAGCGTATGGCCAGATCCACATCGGTGGTTTCCAGGTCCAGCACGGCGTCGCCCGTATCGATGCGGATATCGATGTCGGGGTGGGTGCGCTGAAAGGCCTCCAGGCGCGGAATCAGCCACATGGCGGCAAAGCTGGCCCAGGTCGTAATGGCCACGCTCTTGCGGCCTGCGGTCTGGCGTATCTGGCGTACGGTGGCATCAATGGACTCCAGAGCCGGCTGCACGGAGTGCAGCAACTGGGCGCCAGCGCCCGTCAGCTCCACGGCACGCGAATGGCGCAGGAACAAAGGCATGCCGACCTCGTCTTCCAGCGACTGGATCTGGCGGCTGACGGCCGATTGGGTCAGGGCCAGCTCATCGGCGGCCGCGCGAAAATTCAGGTGCCTGGCTACAGCCAGAAAAGCGCGCAGATGGCCTGCACCGATGGCGCGGGTGCGAAGCAGAGGGGTGGGGCTGGAAGTCGCATGTGGCATGACAGGGCAAGCATACGGTGTTTGATGCAGCTGTTGCGCAGGCCGAACACAAGCCGTCGCGTGTATGAGCCGATAATCGACCGTTCAATGAGCTCACGAACAACTATGACTGCACCTCTGGACATCGTCATCATGGCTGCCGGCAAAGGCACTCGCATGAAAAGCCGCCATCCCAAAGTGCTGCAAAAGCTGGCCGGTCGCGCCCTGCTGCAGCATGTGCTGGATACGGCAGCGCAGCTGAAGGCACGCTCGGCCGTGGTGATTACCGGTCATGGTGCTGCAGAAGTAGAAGCAGCTATCGCAGGTGCACAAAGCGCTGAAGCCGGTTTTGATCTGAAATTTGCGCGTCAGGAGCCACAGCTGGGCACTGGCCACGCCGTGCAGCAGGCGGTGCCGCAACTCAAGGATGACGGCCTGGTGGTGGTGCTGTCGGGCGACGTGCCTCTGACGGAAGCCGACACCCTGCAAGGTCTGGTCGATGCAGCGGGGGCCGACAAGCTGGCGCTGCTGACGGTGACCATGGCTGATCCCACGGGCTACGGCCGTATCGTGCGCAACGATACGGGCACCGTGCAGCGCATCGTGGAGCAAAAGGATGCGAGCGAGGAGCAGCGCGCCATCACCGAGATCTACAGCGGCATCATGGCCGTGCCCGCCAAGCATCTGAGGGCCTGGCTGGCCAAGCTCGACAACAACAACGCCCAGGGCGAGTATTACCTGACCGACATCGTTGCCATGGCAGTCGCCGACGGCGTGCCCGTGGTGGGCCACCGCATCTTCGATGCGCTGCAGGTTGCAGGCGTGAACAGCCCGCTGCAGCTGGCTGAACTTGAGCGAGCCCATCAGCTGCGCCAGGCGCGCAGCCTGATGGAACAGGGCGTGCGTCTGGCAGATCCCCAGCGTTTTGACCTGCGCGACGATGTGCGCGGCGCCAAGGCGGATCTGACCTGTGGGCAGGATGTGGAGATCGATGTGAACTGCATCTTCACCGGCCATGTGACGATTGGCGCGGGCGCGAAGATTGGTGCCAACTGCCATATCAGCAACGTCAGCATTGCCGACGATGCGGTGATTCACCCCTTCACCCATATCGACGGCGAGAAGGCCGGCGTGGAAGTGGGGCAGGGGGCGCTGATCGGTCCGTTTGCCCGTCTGCGCCCCGGGGCCAGGCTGGGCCGGGAAGTGCATATCGGCAACTTCGTGGAAGTGAAGAACTCCACCATGGCCGATGGCGCCAAGGCCAACCATCTGGCCTATCTGGGCGATGCCTCGGTGGGTGAACGTGTGAACTACGGCGCAGGCAGCATTACCGCCAATTACGACGGCGTGAACAAACACCGCACGGTGATCGAGGCTGATGTGCATATCGGCAGCAACTGCGTGCTGGTCGCTCCGGTGACCGTCGCTGCAGGTGGAACCGTGGGGGCAGGTTCCACCGTGACCAAGAGTACCGAGGCAGGCTCGCTGACCGTGGCGCGCGGCAAGCAGGTGGGTATCAGTAACTGGAAACGTCCTCAAAAACAGCCGTAACTCTTATGGACAAAGCGCAGCAAGCTTCTGAAAAAATAGCGCCTCAAACGCTGGAAGAGGCGCTGGCCCTGCTGGCCCGGCGTGATGCCGAACTGGCAGCTTTGCGCGATGTCCAGCAACAATGGGTACATGCGGTATCGCATGATCTGCGCGCTCCTCTGCGCCATGTGCTGGCATTCAATCCCTTGATCGCCGAGCTGCTGCAGCAGGCTGCGCCAAGTGCCGATGATCTGCAGGAGGCGTGCAGCTTTCTGCAGACCATGGATCAATCGGCCAAGCGCATGGCAGCCATGTTTGATGGTTTGCTGCTGTTGTCACGGGCCGCGCGGCAGCCTCTGCAATGGCAAGCCGTGGACCTGCAGGCCATGTTGCAGCGTCTCCAGGTCCAGTTGCAGGCGCGGAACCCCGGTCACAACATCGAATGGAGGCTGCCAGCGACTGCTGTTGTCGTTCAAGGCGATGCACAGCTGCTGGAGCAGGCGCTGACGGCAGCCTTGTCCAATGCTGTCAAGTTCAGCCATCAGCAGATTCAGGCGCAGATTGCTGTGACGGTGGAAGAGGTCTCCGAGGCGATGCAGATCTTGGTGCGCGACAACGGCGCAGGTTTTGATGGTTCGCGCGCTGATCGCTTGTTCGGCATTTTTCAGCGCATGCATCGCGACTCGGAATTCGACGGTGTGGGGACAGGCCTGGCTTTGATACAAAGCATCTGCCAGCGCCATGGAGGGCAGGCCAGTATCGAGGCTCAGCTGGGTCAGGGCTGCACTTTGCGGCTGAGCTGGCCTCAGTCTGCGTCTTTCCCGTCTCAGTAAGTCAGATCGTCTTTGATGGACTGCTCTTTCGTCACCGGGTTCAGGATTGTCTTGTTGGCCGGCATGGGAATCGTTGCCGGACTGTTGGGTATGCGACTGCTGGGGCCGGCATCAATGATCTGATCGCGGCCAGCATCCTTGGCACTGTAGAGAGCGGTGTCGGCAGCCTTGATCCAGGCTGTCACGGACTCAAAGCTGTCATCGGCCGCAGCCACGCCAATACTGGCGCTGATCTTCAGATTTGGGTGCTCGCGCAGGCGAATCTGCGCCAATTTGTCGCGAATGCGCAGCGCCACAAAGTAGGCATCCTCGGCTTTGGCGTTTTTGCATAGCACCGTGAATTCATCGCCGCCATAACGACCGGCAATATCATGGCTGCGCAGACATTGGCGAATGTTCAGGCCTATGAGTTTCAGCACTTCATCTCCGACGATATGGCCGTATTCGTCATTGATGCGTTTGAAGTGATCAATATCGATAACCAGCAGGCTGGTCTGCTCCTGGCGTATGTGATGCTGGCGCAAAGCCGTGCGGGCCACTTTCCACCAGTAATCCCGGCTGTAAACCGTGGTCAGCGGGTCGATGCGTCCCAGCAGCTTGAGTTGCAGATTCTGTTTGGCCAGTGTTTTAAGCATTCTGCGTGTGGAGCGGCTGGTATAGGCGGTATGCAGAATGACCAATGGCAGCAGACTGATCTGCACTCCCAATGGTGCAAGCCATTGCGCAGCAGGCTGAACCAGGGCTGCCATCAGTCCCATGCCGGCCAGCAAGGCGCCCACAAAGGGAAGCCAGCGCTGCTTGAGCCCTAGATAGGAGCGGTCCGACATGCTGATGGCCAGGATGCAGATGCTGGGCAGCAAGCTCCATTGCATGAGCGCGACCCAGCAGCCCACGATCAAAGCATCAATCAGGCAGTTCAGGTATTCGGACTGAAAAGGATCCGCCTGTCTGCAGGAATGCAGGTAGGCAATATGAGGCCAGATCAGTGCGCTGACTGTCGTAAATGCCCACCAGACAATATCTGCTGGCTGATATGCCAGGCTCGCAGCCACGACCAGACCGCCCAGCCCCATATATGAGGCTCGCACGGGATAAGTCCTGCGGTGGATCCTTTGATGCAGCGGCATCTGGCTAATGGCTGGAGGTCAAAGGAGCAGAGAATAATTGAAATTAAATAATTTGTATCAATTTACAACAGACTTGCGAGGCGTTTACACCACAGCCTGAAATCAGGGCGAAAGAGGTCCTGCGGACGATTACCGGAACACTTCTGGAATGGGAAGTTCGGTGCTGAATTTGGCACGCTTCACCGCGAAAAAAGCCTTCACATTGCGCACATTGGCATCTTGCGTGAACAGTTTCTGACTCAGTGTCAGATAGGCAGGCATATCCAGCGTGGCGATGACCAGTACGAAGTCCGGCCCGGGTGAAACACGCCAGCATTGCTGGACGCCGCTCTCGGCAACGGCCTTGCGTTCAAACTGCATGAGAGAGCTGCTGTCTTGCCGGTCCAGCGACACTTCGACAATCGCCTGCAAGCCGTGGCCTGTGACCTCTGCCAATCGTTCGCAGCTCAGAATGGCAACCTGCTGCTCAATCAGCCCCAATGACTGCAGGCGCTTGACCCGGCGCAGGCAGGTGGGCGGTGACAGATGCAGCAGGGAGGCCAGAGACAGGTTGCTGAGGCTGGCGTCGCGTTGCAGCTGCCGCAATAGCTGCAAATCGGTGGCATCCAGATTGATGGAATCTTCATTCATTAAAAGTAATTTTATTGAATAAAAGTTCAAATCAATTTTTCTGAGAAATTTTCAATCATTTTTTATATCTAAATGAATGAAAATTTCTTGATTGGAGGGGTAGCATGCCCAGCAAATCAACCTGAAGGTCTATCTATGTGTGGCATTGTGGCGGCGGTTTCTCATCGCGATATCGTTCCTGTTCTGGTTCAAGGCCTCCAGCGTCTGGAGTACCGCGGCTATGACTCCTGCGGCGTGGCGGTGCAGGCGCTGAATGCCGATGGCCTGAGCCAGGGTCTGCAGCGAGCCCGTTCGACGGCCCGGGTGGCGGAGCTGATGGAGCAGGTCAAGATCGAACATGTGCAGGGCCTGACCGGCATTGCCCACACGCGCTGGGCTACACATGGCGAGCCTGCAGTGCGCAATGCTCACCCTCATTTCAGCCACGGCCCTGGCATTTCTGCCGTGGCTGATGCCGACGCACCTGCCCGCGTGGCCCTGGTGCACAACGGCATCATTGAAAACTACGAAGCCCTGCGTGCCGAGCTGCAGGACAAGGGCTATGTGTTCGCCAGCCAGACGGATACGGAAGTGATAGCGCATCTGGTAGACAGTCTCTATGCCGGAGACCTGTTCGAGGCCGTGCAGGCAGCTACTGCTCGTCTGCATGGCGCCTATGCCATTGGCGTGATGCACAAGGACGAGCCCAGCCGCGTGGTGGGTGCCCGTGCCGGCTCTCCGCTGATTCTGGGTGTTGGCCAGGAAGGTGCCGAGCATTTCCTGGCCAGCGATGCCATGGCGCTGGCAGGCGTGACCGACCAGATCGTCTACCTGGAAGAGGGCGATATGGTGGACCTGCAACCGGGCCGTTACTGGATCGTGAGCAAGAAGGGTGACCAGCTGACACCCCTGCAACGTCCGGTCAAGACCGTGCTGGCCCACAGCGGTGCGGTGGAGTTGGGCCCCTATCGCCACTACATGCAAAAGGAAATCTTCGAGCAGCCGCGTGCCTTTGGCGACACGCTGGAAGGTGTGCAGAACGTGGCTCCCGAGCTGTTCGATGGTGTGACCTCCGAAGGCAAGACAGGCGTAGCCGCCTGGCGAGTGTTCAAGGAGATCGACCGCGTGCTGATCCTGGCTTGCGGCACCAGCTACTACAGTGGTTGCACGGCCAAATACTGGATTGAGTCGATTGCAGGTATCCCCTGCAATGTGGAAGTGGCCAGCGAATACCGCTACCGCACCAGCGTGCCGGACTCCAAGACCCTGATCGTGACGATCAGCCAGTCGGGCGAGACCGCCGACACTCTGGCTGCGCTGCGCCATGCGCAAAGCCTGGGCATGACACACACGCTGACCATCTGCAACGTGGCGACCAGCGCCATGGTTCGCGAATGCGAGCTGGCTTACATCACCCGCGCAGGTGTGGAAATCGGTGTGGCTTCGACCAAGGCTTTCACGACACAGCTGGCAGGCCTGTTCCTGTTGACCTTGGCTCTGGCGCAATCCAAGGGCCGCCTGCCCGAAGAGAAAGAGCAGCAATATCTGACAGCCATGCGTCATCTGCCTGTGGCGCTGCAGTCCGTGTTGGCTCTGGAGCCTCAGATCATCAGCTGGGCCGAGGACTTTGCGAAAAAGGACAACGCACTTTTCCTGGGCCGAGGCATTCACTACCCCATCGCCCTGGAAGGCGCGCTCAAGCTCAAGGAAATCAGCTATATCCACGCCGAAGCCTATCCGGCCGGTGAGCTCAAGCACGGCCCGCTGGCGCTGGTGGACAGCGCCATGCCCGTGGTCACGGTGGCTCCCAACGACGAACTGCTGGAAAAGCTCAAGAGCAATATGCAGGAAGTGCGCGCACGCGGCGGTGTGCTGTATGTGCTGGCGGATGCCAAGAGCAATATCGAAAGCGCCGAAGGCATGCATGTGATCCGCATGCCTGAAAACTACGGTGCGCTGAGCCCCATTCTGCACGTGGTCCCGCTGCAGCTTCTGGCCTATCACACCGCTGTGGCACGCGGCACGGACGTGGACAAACCGCGCAACCTGGCCAAGAGCGTGACGGTCGAATGACCGGTGCGCTCTTGGGGCGGCGTAGCCGTCGCGCGTAGCGCTCAGGTGGCGCGGTTTGGACGCCACTCACTTCGCGCAGCGAAGTTATGCGGCGGCACAAGCCCATAGCCTGGGCCAAGAGCGTGACGGTGGAGTAAGTCTCTGAAAGGCGTCGAAGCGTCTTTACCCGCCCCCGAAAAGAGCGCTTCGTTAGAAGCGCTCTTTTGCATTGGGCCGCTACATATTGTTGGGCAGCACCGTCACGATCTGGGGGAAGAACCACAGAATCACCAGCGCCGTCACCATCAGGAAGAAGTACGGTGCGCAGACGCGGGCGATATAGGTGATCTGCTTGCCGGTCATGCCCTGCAGCACGAACAGATTGAAACCCACGGGGGGAGTGATCTGCGCGGTCTCCACGGTGATCACCAGAAAGATGCCGAACCACAGCAGATCGATGCCTGCAGCCTGGATGATGGGCAGCACCACGCTCATGGTCAGCACGATGGTGGAGATGCCGTCCAGAAAGCAGCCGATCACGATGTAGAAAAATCCCAGCACGATGATCAGCATGGCGGGCGACAGGTTCAGGCTGCCCACGTACTGGGCCAGCTGGCGCGGCAGGCCGATATAGCCCATGGACAGGGTCATGAAGGCCGCACCCGCCAGGATCAGCGCGATCATGCAGTACAGGCGTGTGGCTCCGAACAGCGCATCCTTGAAGTTCTTCCAGGTCAGTGCGCCCTGCACGGCCGACAGAATCAGCGAGCCCACCACGCCGATGGCCGCCGCTTCGGTGGCCGTGGCAATGCCGGTGTAGATGCTGGCGATGACCGAGGCGATCAGCAGCACCACCGGAATCAGGTGGCGCGATTCGTAGAGCTTTTCCTTG
This sequence comes from Comamonas sp., assembly GCA_031277805.1. Lineage (GTDB taxonomy): Bacteria > Pseudomonadota > Gammaproteobacteria > Burkholderiales > Burkholderiaceae_C > Comamonas. The sequence continues at coordinate 23,832 of JAITLR010000017.1, forward strand.
AAGCTCATTGCCGTATCGGCCTTGGGGACCTTGCCGGGGTTGAGCAGCGCCCAGATCATGATCCAGCCACTGAACATCAAGGCCAGCATGATGCCGGGCAGCACGCCGGCCATGAAGAGCTTGGAGATGGACATCTCGGCCGAGACGCCATAGACGATGAGGATGATGGAGGGTGGAATCAGCAGGCCCAGCGTGGCCGGGCCGCCCAGCGAGCCGATCACCTGATCCTGCGGATAGCCGCGCTTCATCAGCTCGGGCACGTTCATCTTGCCCACTGTGGCGCAGGTGGCGGCAGACGAGCCCGAGACAGCAGCAAAAATCGTGCAGCCGATCACATTGGTGTGCAGCAGGCGGCCGGGCAGGGCATTGACCCAGGGGGCCAGGCCGCGGAACATGCTCTCGCTCAGATTGGTGCGGTAGAGGATTTCGCCCATCCACACAAACAGCGGCAGGGCCGTGAGCGTCCAGCTGCTGGCCGAACCCCAGATGGTCATGGCCATGGCATCGCCAGCAGCGCGTGCGGTGAAGAACTCCATGCCGAACCAGGCCACGCCCGCCAATGTCAGACCGACCCAGACACCGCCACCCAGCAAGGCCAGCAACACCACGATCAAGGCAATGCTTGCGGTGATTTCATTCATGGTGGGCATCCTCGTTGACCACGGATTGGCGCTTTCCCAGCAGTTCCAGCACCAGTTCATCGCAGAGTGCTATGAAAAAGACAATGGTGCCCAGCGCCATGAAAATCTGCGGAATCCACATCGGCGTGGCATCTATGCCCACCGAGATGTCCTCGATCTCCCATGACTGCCAGGTCAATCGAGCGGAGTAGAACGCCAGAAAGCCGCCAAGCACGGTGGCAATGCCCAGGGCAATGACCTCCATCGCCTTGAGTGCATGGCCCTTGAGGGCACCTAGCAGCAGAGTGACGCGGATGTGCTCGCCCTTCTTGAAAGTGCTGGCCAGTGCCATGAAGCCGGCGCCGGCCATGGCGTAGCCCGCATAGGCATCGGTGCCCGGCGCGCTGAAGCCGATGACGCGGCTGAGGACGGTGAGCAGCACCATCACCAGAATGCCGATCATCGACAGCCCTGCCAGCCATGCGGCGGCGGTGTACAAACCATCGAGTAATTTGCGCATGTATATGCCCCAACAAGGCGTGCCCATCTGCCACGGCGGACGGGTGCCTGCTTTTTGCGGAGATCGATGCAGCCCTTATCTGGCGGCCTTGTAGGTGTCCAGAATGGCCTTGCCTTCGGCGCCGGCCTTGTCCGTCCATTCCTTGATGACGGTTTCGCCGACCTTGGCCAGATCGGCCTTGAGCTGGGCCGAACCAGGCTCGATGCTCATGCCGCCCGCTTTCAACGCGGCGATGGATTTGGCATCCACTTCCTTGGATTCCTTCCAGCCGCGCTCTTCCGCTGTGGCTGCTGCCTTCAGAACGGCATCCTGTTCGGCTTTGCTCAGTGCACCAAATGCCTTCTTGCTCACGGTGACGGCATTCTTGGGAATCCAGGCCTGCACGTTGTAGTAGTACTTCAGGTTCTCGAACAGTTTGTTGTCGGCCCCGGTGGCGCTCGACGTGACCAGCCCATCCACCACGCCGGTGGCCAGGGCCTGGGCCAGCTCGGCCTCCTGTACGGTGACAGGCTGGGCACCAATCAGCTCACCGATACGGGCCGTGGTGGGCGAATACACGCGCCACTTCATACCCTTCAGGTCCGCTGCCGAATGGATGGGTTTCTTGGTGTAGATGCCCTGAGGCGGCCAGGCCACGGAATACAGCAGGATCTGCCCTTGCTTGTCCAGCAGCTTCTGCAGCGCCGGCTTTTGCGCCTGATACAGCTTGAACGCATCGTCATAGCTGCTCACCAGAAAGGGCAGTCCATCCACGCCAAAAATCTGTGATTCGTTCTGGAAGCTCACCAGAAAGAATTCGCCCATCTGTGCATTGCCGGTCTGCACAGCACGTTTGATCTCGGGCATCTTGAACAGCGATGCGCCAAAGTGCGGCGTGATCTTGAGCTTGCCGCCTGTGGCGGCATCCACATCCTTGACAAACAGCTCATCGTTCTTGGAGTGGAAATTGCCAGGGCCATAAGCCGTGGCGAAGTCCCATTTGGTCTGGGCTGCGGCCATGCCCGCAAAAGTGAGGCTGGCGATCAGGGGAACGGTGGCACAAAAGATGCGGCGCTTCATGTGAACTCCTGAGTGAGAGGGCGAGGGCCTTGCTGGGCAAGCCTCTGTGTAGTCAGTGATGGCTGGAAATTCGCAGGCCAAAACTATCACTCCTGTCCTGAAGCGAGCACTAGGGATTTCAACAATGAATTGTTTTTGTTGGAATTTCTCGGTATTTTTGGTGAGTTGAGTTGCCTGGATTGTTCAGCGATTGATTGCTGATCGTGGACTTTGAAGGACTGCGGAGAAATCTCCCAAGGGTGTTGGGGCGTGGTACGCGTTTGCCGGCAAGCACCGCGGCGGGAGAAGAATTCATCGGACTGTGACTTGCCTTGATTGGCAGCCGCCGGAACTCTCAAGCGGTTTTGAGGCCGGTCTGGGCCAGTTGCCGGGCATAGGCCGCGAGAATGATGCGCTCCGAATGCACCAGGTAATCGTGTAGCTCTGCCGCTGCATCTGCAGGCTTGCTGCTTTCGAAGGTTTGCAGAATGTGCTGATTCATTTCCACATAGGGTGCATGCAGGAAATGCGGGTCGCGCAGCAGGCCAAAGGCCAGGCGCAGCTCGGCCAGCAGGTGCGAGAACATTTCGTTGAGGCGTTCGCTGTCGGCCAGGGCGACGATGGCCTTGTGAAACGCCATATTGGCCGTGCCCACTTCGGCCCAGTTCTCGGCCTCGCTGTAGCGCCGGGCATCGGCCACCGCCTGGTGCATCAGGGCACGTGCCGGGTGCATGGGGTAGGCCTGGGCCAGGGCCTGGCACTCGATCATGCGGCGCACACGGTAGATATCAATGATGGAGGCCATGTCAGGTACGGCCACCGATACGCCCTTGTTGGGCTCGTGCACCAGCAGGCCCTCCTTGGTCAGTACGCGGAACACCTCACGCAAGGTGTTGCGTGAGATATCCAGCGCTTCGCTAAGAGCCGCTTCGGACAGTCGCTGTCCAGGAGCCAGTTCACCGTTGACCAGCTTTTCGCGTATCTCATGGGCAATCCGCTCGGTCAGATTCTGGTTGTCTGTTGCGGCTTTCATAGGTCTCCTGTCAGTCATGGCCCGAGTGTAGCGATTGCCCTGCCGATGCTGCAGCTATCAAAAAATCAGCAAAACCTAGGGTTTGTTCTATACATGGAATTTGATTGTTCTTTGGAAAATTAAATTTGTGCAGTTAATTGATATTGATTGTTCAACAATATGAAAGACCCAGGAGCTGCTGAAAGTTGAACATGGGCGCTTTCAGTCCAAGAGAGCGGATAGCGGCTGGTGCATCGCCCACTGCTGTCCGAACGTGGTTTTGCAACAAGAGTGAAACCTGTTTCCGGAGGTCTACATGCCTGCTGATATCAATCTGTGGCCGCTGATTGGCGTGCTCATCATCATTGCCGGCTTCGCGCTGCGCTTTAACCCCATGCTGGTCGTGATCGTCACGGCCATCGGTACGGCATTCGCTGCGGGCTTTCCCGTCGACAAGGTGCTGGCCGCCATTGGCACGGGCTTTGTCAAGACGCGCAACCTGCCGTTGATCATCCTGCTGCCGCTGGCCGTGATCGGCCTGCTGGAGCGCCATGGCCTGCGCCAGCATGCGCAGAACTGGATCAGCTCCATCAAGTCGGCCACCGCAGGCCGTCTGCTCATCGTCTATCTGGCGGCGCGCCAGCTGACTGCGGCCATAGGCCTGACCAGCCTGGGCGGCCATCCGCAAATGGTGCGTCCGCTGCTGGCCCCCATGGCCGAAGGCGCGACCGAATCGCGCTACGGCAAGCTGTCCACCAAGGTCCGTGAAAAGCTGCGCGCCATGTCCGCAGCCACCGATAACGTGGGCCTGTTCTTTGGTGAAGACATCTTCGTGGCCTTTGGCGCCATCGTGCTGATGACCACCTTCCTCAAGGAGGCCGGTATCGATGTGGAGCCCATCCATGTGGCGCTATGGGGCATTCCCACAGCCTCCTGCGCCTTCGCCATCCATGCTTTCCGTCTGTATCGGCTGGACAAGGCGCTGGAGCGCGAGATCGCTGAAGAAAACAAGAACTCGCAGGGAGAGCAGGCATGATCATTTCCATCCAGTATCTGTACTACCTGGTTGGCATCATCCTGGCCATCACGGCCGTGATGACGCTGCGCGATGCCAGCAATCCGCGCCGCTATTCGGCAGGCATCTTCTGGGCACTGTATGCCGTGGTGTTTCTGGTTGGTGATACGTTGCCGCCTGTTTGGGTGGGCGTGATTGCCGTGGCCATGGCGCTGATCGCGGGCTTTGGCGGCGTGCTGGGCGGCAAGCACCAGCCGCGCACCGATGCGCAGTACCTGGAAAGCGCCAGGCGCCTGGGCAACAAGCTCTTCATTCCCGCGCTGGCCATCCCGCTGATCACCATGGTGGGCACCTTGTCTGCCAAGCACCTGATGGTGGGTGGTGTGCCGCTGATCGACCCCAAGAACGCCACGCTGGTCAGCCTGGGCATCGGTTGCGTGATAGCACTGGGCTTGGCCTGCAAGCTCACGCATGAGACGCCCATGCAGGGCCTGCGCGAATCGCACCGTCTGATCGACGCCTTGGGATGGGCGCTGGTGCTGCCGCAGATGCTGGGCATGCTGGGCCTGGTGTTTTCCGATGCCGGCGTGGGCAAGGCCGTGGCCTATATCAGCACCACCTATATCAACATGGACGTGCGCTTTGTCGCCGTGGCCGTGTATGTGATCGGCATGGCGCTGTTCACCGTCATCATGGGCAATGGCTTTGCGGCTTTCCCCGTGATGACCGGCGGCGTGGGCGTGCCTGTGCTGGTGGGCGTCTATCACGGGGACCCGGCCGTGATGGCAGCCGTGGGCATGCTCTCGGGTTATTGCGGCACTTTGCTGACGCCCATGGCGGCCAACTTCAACCTGGTACCTGCGGCCCTGCTGGAAATTGACAAGAATGCGGTCATTCGTGCCCAGGTTCCGACGGCCATCGCACTGCTGATCGTCAATGTGTTCCTGCTCAATTTCCTGATGTTCCGTTGAGTGCTGGAGGCTTGCCATGACTGCGCCCACTGTTTCCCGCATCCTGCTCACCGGCTTCGAGCCGTTTGACCAGGACCCGATCAACCCTTCATGGGAGGTGGCACGCGCGCTGGATGGCGAAGTCATTGCTGGCGGCGCTGTTCATGCCCTGCAGATGCCCTGCGTGTTTGGCGCTGCCATCGTGGCGCTGGATGAAGCCCTGGCCGAATTGCAGCCCGCTCTGGTGATCTGCCTCGGCTTTGCCGGAGGGCGATCGGAGATCACTCCCGAGCGCGTAGCCATCAACATCGATGACGCGCGCATACCCGACAACGCGGGCAAGCAGCCTGTGGATGAAGCTGTGGTAGCCAATGCTCCTGCGGCCTATTTCTCCACATTGCCCATCAAGGCCATGGTGCGCAATATGCGCGACATGGGTGTTCCCGCTTCGGTTTCCAACACCGCAGGCACTTTTGTCTGCAATCACATCTTTTATGCGCTCATGCACCGCTTGAGTCGCCGCGCCGCGCCGGGCGTGCGCGGTGGCTTCATCCACACGCCTGTCCTGCCCGGGCAAGTTGCATCGCAGCCAGGCATGGATCTGGACCTGCAGATCAAAGGCATACGTGAAGCGATTCGCACGGCAATGACCGTGCACCAGGACCTGCGTGAAAACGCCGGTCAGCTGTATTGACGGCAGCAAGGAGAGAGTTATGAAAATGGATCTGAACAGCGACCTGGGCGAGAGCTTTGGCGCCTGGACCATGGGCGACGATGCCGCCATGCTGGACATCGTCAGCAGCGCCAATGTGGCCTGCGGCTTCCATGCCGGTGATGCGGCAGGCATTCTGGCCACACTCAAGGCCGCCCAGGCACGCGGCGTGGTCGTCGGCGCCCATGTGGCCTACCGCGATCTGGCCGGTTTTGGCCGCCGCAACATGGACGTGGCCAGCAGCGATCTGGTGGCCGATGTGATCTACCAGATCGGCGCGCTGCAGGGCCTGGCGCAGGCGGCTGGCACGACGGTGAAATACGTCAAGCCCCATGGCGCGCTCTACAACACCATTGCCCAGGACAAGCGTCAGGCCAACGATGTGATCAACGCCATGAAGGCGATTGATTCCAAGCTGGTGCTGATGGCCCTGGCCGGTTCGCCGCTGATCGGCTGGGCGCGCGACGCGGGCCTGACCGTGGTGGCCGAAGCCTTTGCCGATCGTGGCTATACCCCGCAGGGCGCCCTGGTCTCGCGCCGCGAAAAAGGTGCCGTGCTGCACGACGAAAAGCTGATCGCCGAACGCATGCTCAAACTGGTGCGCGAAGGCGTGATCGAAGCCGTGGACGGCAGCCAGGTGCGCGTGGAGGCAGACTCCATCTGCGTGCACGGCGACAGCCCCGGCGCCGTGGCGATCGCGCGCCAGCTGCGCCTGCGCTTCGAGCAGGAAGGCGTGAAGATCGCCTCCTTCGTGGCTTGAAACGGATGGCCCGGATGAGCAGCATGCGCTTTCTTCCCGTCAACCGTCAGGCCATCATGGTGGAGCTGGCAGACCTGCAGCAAACCCTGGTGCTGCTGGCATCGCTGCAGGCCCGGCCCATTGACGGCGTGCAGGAACTGGTGCCCGCCGCGCGCACCATCCTGGTCTACTTTGCACCTCATCGCATCACGGCGGCGCAATTGGTGAACGCCATTGCCAGCCGCGATCTGCAAGGCACGGTGCAGCGCTCCGAAGTGCTGGTGCAGATTCCCGTGCGCTATGACGGCGAGGACCTGGCCGAAGTGGCGCAGATCCTGGGCATCAGTGCCGAGGAAGTGGTGCACCGCCACACGGGCAGCGAATGGTCAGTGGCCTTTACCGGCTTTGCGCCGGGCTTTGCCTATCTGAGCGGCGGCGATGCCATCTTCAACGTGCCGCGCCGCGCCACGCCACGCACCAAGGTGCCTGCGGGCGCCGTGGCCCTGGCCGGAACTTTCAGCGCCGTCTATCCCCAGGCCAGCCCCGGCGGCTGGCAGATCATCGGCGTAACCGACACGGCCATGTGGGACTTGTCGCGCGACCTGCCCGCGCTGCTGCAGCCTGGCTATCGCGTGCAGTTTGTTGACGTGGGTGCTGTAAAAAACATAGCTGCTGGCGCTGATAAGCAAACGGTTTCAGATTTAAAAGCATATGAAACCAAGCAAGAGAAGGCGCAAGCAGCTACTGAATCAGTAGTTGGGAGCGGGCTGAAAGTCCGTGGCACAGGTCTGCTGACGGTGTTTCAGGATCGTGGTCGCCATGGCCAGGCCGGGCAGGGCGTATCGGCTTCCGGCGCCATGGACCAGGCGGCGTTCAAAAGCGCCAACCGCCTGCTGGGCAATGCCAGCGATCTGCCGGTGCTGGAAACCGTGGGCGGCGGCCTGAGTCTGCAAAGCCTGGGCGAAAACGTGGTGGCGGTGACCGGTGCCGATGCCCCCATCACCATCACCACCGCCCAGGGCCAGCGCTGGGCCGCGCCGCGCTATGCCGCGATTGCGCTGGCCGATGGCGATTTGCTGAGCATCGGCCAGCCGGTCGCTGGTGCGCGCTGCTATGTGGCGGTGCGCGGCGGCTATCAGGTGGCTGCGGTGCTGGGCAGTGCTTCTGCCGACACGCTGGCCCATGTGGGTCCGCCAGCCTTGCAAGTGGGGCAGCTCTTGCCTGTGCGAGCCAGTACCCACGCGGTGGTCGCGGACGCACAGTTGCCGCCCGAAAATCTTCCTGCCGCAGATGCCGAAGTCGTGCTCGATGTGGAACTGGGCCCGCGCACGGACTGGTTCACGCCCGAGGCCGTGGCCCTGCTGGCCAGCCAGCGCTGGCAGGTCACGCCGCAGTCCAACCGTGTGGGCCTGCGCCTGGCCGGCGACGCGGCTTTGACCCGTGCCGCCTCTCAAGAACTGCCCAGCGAGGGCACGCCCCTGGGTGCCATACAGGTGCCCGCCAGCGGTCAGCCCGTCCTGTTCCTGGCCGACCATCCTCTGACCGGCGGCTATCCCGTCATTGGCTGTGTGGCCCCACATCATCTTGATCTGGCAGGGCAGATTCCTGTCGGTGCCTGGATTCGTTTTAACCCCATTCACAGCTTTGCTGAGCTTGCGCCTGCAGCTGCGAAATGAGGAGCGTTCTATGAAAAAAATTCTGATTGCCAACCGTGGCGAAAACAGCTGCGCAGCAGTTGTTTCACCAGATTGCCGGGCCTGCGCAGCAGGCGACGGCGGTCTCGCATCCCTGTCTTTCGCTTCCTGAGGTGGCAACCATGATTACCAAAGTTCTGATTGCCAACCGTGGCGAGATCGCCGTCCGCATTGCCCGTGCCTGCGCCGACTATGGCGCGCAGTCCGTGGCTGTCTACGCCAATGCCGATATCGATGCCCTGCATGTGCGCCGCGCCGATGAAGCCTATGGCCTTGATGGCGACAAGCCTGCAGACAGCTATCTCCATATCGAAAAGCTGATTGCGATCGCGAAGAAGTCGGGTGCCGATGCCGTCCACCCCGGCTATGGCTTTCTGTCCGAAAGCGAAGCCTTTGCACGCGCCGTGCTGGATGCGGGTCTGATCTGGATTGGCCCGAACCCAGACACCATCGCCAAGCTGGGCGACAAGGTGGAAGCGCGCAAGATTGCGCTCAAGGTTGGCGCGCCGCTGGTGGCCGGCACGCCCGACCCGGTCAAGAACGCCGATGAGGTGCTGGCCTTTGCCGAGCAGCATGGCCTGCCCATCATCATCAAGGCCGCATTCGGCGGCGGCGGGCGCGGCATGAAGATCGCCTGGCGCATGGATGAGGTGGCCGAGCTGTATGAGTCCGCCGTGCGCGAAGCCGTGACGGCTTTTGGCCGCGGCGAGTGCTTTGTCGAGCAGTTCCTCGACAAGCCCCGTCATATCGAGGCCCAGGTGATTGCCGATACGCATGGCAATGTGGTGGTGATGGGTACGCGCGACTGCTCGCTGCAGCGTCGCAACCAGAAGCTGGTCGAAGAAGCGCCCGCGCCCTTCATCAGCCACGAGCAGCGCGAGCGCATCCACAGTGCCGCCAAGTCCATCTGCGCCGAGGCGGGCTATGTGAACGCCGGTACGGTGGAGTTTTTGCTGTCCACCAGCGGTGCGATTTCCTTCCTCGAAGTCAACACGCGCTTGCAGGTCGAGCACACGGTGACCGAGGAAACCACGGGCGTGGACCTGGTGATGGAGCAGTTGCGCGTGGCCGATGGTCTGCCGTTGTCCATCACCGAAACGCCTGCGCCGCGTGCGCACTCCATTGAATTCCGCATCAATGCCGAAGATGTGGGCCGGGGCTTTCTGCCCACGCCAGGTCTGATCTCGCGCTTTGCACCGCCTTCGGGGCCGGGCGTGCGCCTGGATTCTGGCGTGGAAAGCGGCTCGGTGATCCCCGGCACTTTCGATTCGATGATGGCCAAACTCATCGTCACCGGAGCCACGCGGGAACAGGCACTGGCCCGCGCCCGCCGTGCGCTGGCCGAGTTCCAGATCGAAGGCGTGGCTTCGGTACTGCCCTTCCACCGCGCTGTGATTGCGCATGCGGACTTTGTCGGCGAGCAAGGCTTCAAGGTGCATACGCGCTGGATCGAGTCCGACTTTGCCGAGCCGCTGGCCGCCGCCGTGCGTGCCCAGCCGCAGGTCGATACCAGCCTGGTGCGCACCGCCATCGAAATCGACGGCCGCCGCGTGCAGCTGGGCCTGCCCGCCATGCTGCTGCAAGGTCTGGCTTCGGGGGCGGGTCAGACAGCCGTCGCAGCAGCTGAGCCGCAGTCCGTGGATGCCTCGGCCGTGCAGTCGCCGATTGCAGGCAATCTCCACGCCTGGAAGGTCGCCGATGGCGACGAGGTCAAGGAAGGCGATGTGATTGCCGTGATGGAAGCCATGAAGATGGAGATGCAGGTCAGCGCCCATCGCAGCGGCCGCATCACGCTGGTTGCACAGGCAGGCACGGCCCAGGCGCTGGGTGGCGTGCTGGCGCATATCAAGTCCTAAATATCATCCCCTGAGCCGCTTTGCGCCTTCCACCCTTTCTCTACGCGCTGCGCGCTAGGGGAGGGGGCGTACGGGCTACCGGCGCAGTCCTCGCTGCGGGGCGCCCTTTGCTCGGCTGCCCGCGCGGGGGCTGTGCCGGTTTCACGTGCGGCGAGTCGTGCTCAGGGTTTCCAGCAGCGCCTGCAATGCCTGCACTTTGGGCGGCTGTAGCCGAGCCGAGGGCATCACCAGACTGATGGGCATGGGCGGTGGGCGGCATTCCGGCAGCAACTCGACGAGTGTGCCGCCTTGCAGCTCGTCCACCACCATATTGTCCGGCACCTGCGTGAGCCCGCAGCCAGCGAGGGCCGCTGCCACCATGCCTTCGCTATCATTCACCTGCACTCGTGCCCGCGGCTGCCATTTGATCAGGCCTTGCGGACCCGAGAACTGCCAGGACTGGTCGCGGCCCGTGGAGGGCAGGCGAAAGACGATGGCCCCATGGGCCGAAAGCTCCTGGATACAGATTGGCTGGCAGTGGGCTGCGACATAGCCGGGGCTGGCCACCAGCACCAGCCGCTGCCAGTCGAAGCGCCGAGCCACCAGGGTGGAATCGCGCAGGGTCCCCACGCGGATTGCGGCATCCAGGCCCTCGCGCGCCAGGTCGGCATAGCTGTCGCGCAGTCGCAGATCCAGCGTCAGCGCCGGGTAGGCCTGCAGCAACCGGGCCAATAGGGGCAGAACCACACGCCGACCATAGGTCAGGGGTGCGTCCAGCCGCAGCGTGCCGCTCACGGTGCCACGGCTGCCTGCTGCCTCGGTCTGCAGCTCGCCCAGTTCGGCCAGCACCCGCTCGCAGCGGCAGTACAGGTGCTCGCCGTCCGGCGTCAGGCTGACCTGTCTTGTGGTGCGGTGGAACAGCTTGACGCCCAGCGCAGACTCCAGGCGGGCCACGCTCTTGGCCAGCGTGGACGGTGCACATCCCAGCTCGCGGGCCGCCGCCGCAAAGCTGCCCAGCCGTGCGGTGTGCGAGAACGCCATCAGTTGCTGCAGGCTGTTCATGTGTGGGATTAAGGAATTTCTTTCGGCAATGTTACGGCGCCTGCGGTAGTTCTGAAATCCCTCCGGCGGTGCCAGACTGGCGCCATCCCTGGCCCAGGCCAGCAACTGGAGACCGCCATGAGAACCCCGAGCACTGCTTCTTGCTCCGCCCTGGTACTGGTTGCCGCAGCTGTCCCTATGGGCGTACAGGCTGGGGGGCCGACAGGCGTCTCCGCCCAGGCCTCGGTGGCGCGTGGTGCCTATCTGGTCAGCACCATCGGTTGCGCGGACTGCCATACGCCGTTCAAGACAGGCCCGCGCGGCCCAGAGCCTGATTTCTCACGCGGGCTTTCGGGCCATCCCCAGGGGCAGGTGCTTCAGGCACCTGCAGCATCCAAGGGGCCCTGGATCTGGGGCGGCTCGGGTACGAATACGGCGTTCTGGGGGCCTTGGGGCGTGAGCTATGCGGCCAATCTCACACCTGATGCCACAGGTCTGGGGCCCTGGACCGCAGAGCAGTTCATACAGGCCATGCGCAGCGGCAAGCATGCGGGCACGGGTCGACCCATCGTTGCGCCCATGCCCTGGCAGCATTTCGGCCAGCTGACGGATGCGGATCTGCAGGCCATGTTCGCCTATCTCAAATCCCAGCCACCGGTGCGCAACGCCGTGCCCGACTATCAGCCTCCGGCTGTGGTCACCGGCAAACCCTGATCCTGACTTGATAGCTGGAGGCGTTTTGCTGTAAAGGGCTGGAGCTGTTTTTGGTGCTGGGGCAAACGGTGGGTGAAAAAATCTTGCGTCATGCTTGACATTGACATGATGTCAATCTCTACAGTGGCTTCAACCTGATGGAGAAAGCCATGAATGCATTGACGAAAAGTGCCCTGGTCGAACTGCCGGTGGAAGGCATGACTTGCGCCTCCTGTGTGGGGCGCGTGGAGCGTGCGCTCAAGAAAGTGCCGGGCGTGCGCAGCGCCGTGGTCAATCTGGCCACCGAGAAAGCCAGCCTGAGCCTGGACGACCCCTCGCAAGCCCAGACCGTGGTTCCCGCCGCCATTGCGGCAGTGGAGAAGGCCGGCTATGCCGTGCCGCAGCGCCAGTTCGACCTGCAGGTCGACGGCATGACCTGCGCCTCCTGCGTGGGGCGCGTGGAACGTGCGCTGCAGAAAGTGCCGGGCGTGCAGTCTGCCAGTGTGAACCTGGCGACTGAACGCGCCAGCGTGCAGGCCAGTGACGGCACCGATGTGAGTGTGCTGATTGCCGCCATTGCCAAAGCTGGCTACGAAGCAGCGCCGGTGCCGCAGGCCCGCGAAGGCCAGGCCGTGGAAGACGCCACGGCCCAGCGCCAGGCAGCGGAGCGCGAGTCGCTCAGGAAGTCGCTGATCTTTGCCGCTGTGTTTGCGCTGCCAGTGTTTCTGCTGGAAATGGGCGGTCACATGGTGCCCGCGTTTCACCACTGGATTGCGCAGACCATCGGCACGCAGAACAGCTGGTACATCCAGTTCATCTTGACGGCGATTGTGCTGTTTGGCCCTGGCCGCCGCTTCTTTGCAAAAGGTGTTCCCGCACTGCTGCGCGGCGCGCCCGATATGAATTCGCTGGTGGCTGTGGGCACCACGGCGGCCTTTGCCTATTCGGTGGTCGCGACCTTCATGCCGCAGTTGCTTCCCGCAGGTACGGTCAATGTGTATTACGAGGCGGCTGCCGTCATCGTTGCACTGATTCTGCTGGGGCGCTTTCTGGAGGCGCGGGCCAAGGGCAATACCTCGGAAGCAATCCGTCGCCTGGTACAACTGCAGGCCAGGACGGCCCGCGTGCGCCGCGATGGCGTGGTGCAGGAGCTGGACATTGCCCAGGTGCGCGCCGGCGATGTGATTGAAGTGCGCCCCGGTGAGCGCATTCCCGTCGATGGCGAGGTCATCGAAGGCCAGAGCTTTGTCGATGAATCCATGATCAGCGGCGAGCCCGTGCCCGTGGAAAAGACTGAGGGCGCGGAAGTGGTGGGCGGCACCGTCAACCAGAACGGCGCGCTGGCCTTCAAGGCCACCAAGGTCGGTGCCGACACCTTGCTGGCGCAGATCATTCGCATGGTGGAACAGGCCCAGGGCAGCAAGCTGCCAATCCAGGCACTGGTGGACAAGATCACCATGTGGTTTGTGCCGGCGGTCATGGCCGCGGCCCTGCTGACCTTTGCGGTCTGGCTGATCTGGGGCCCGTCACCCGCGCTGAGCTTTGCGCTGGTCAATGCCGTGGCTGTGCTCATAATTGCCTGCCCTTGCGCCATGGGTCTGGCCACGCCGACCTCCATCATGGTGGGCACGGGCCGCGCTGCGCAAATGGGGGTGCTGCTGCGCAAGGGCGAGGCCTTGCAGCAGCTCAAGGATGCCAGGGTGGTGGCTGTGGACAAAACCGGCACCCTGACCAAGGGCCGTCCTGAACTGACCGATCTGGTATTGGCACATCATCTCAATGTCGGCCTGCAGCGCAGCACCGTGCTGGCCCAGGTGGCGGCCGTGGAGGACCGCAGCGAGCACCCGATTGCCCGCGCCATTGTCGATGCGGCCAAGGCCGAGGGCTTGCAGATTCCCGCCATCAGCGCATTTGAATCGGTGACCGGTTTTGGTGTGCGCGCTGTGGTGGATGCGGCCAAGGTCGAGATTGGCGCCGACCGTTTCATGCGCGAACTGGGCCTGAGCGTGGATGGTTTTGCCTCCGAAGCCCAGCGCCTGGGCAGCGAAGGCAAGACGCCGCTGTATGCAGCCATTGGAGGCCAATTGGCGGCCATGATTGCCGTGGCCGACCCCATCAAGCCCACGACCAAGCCTGCAATCGATGCGCTGCATGCATTGGGCCTGAAGGTGGCCATGATTACCGGCGACAACCGTCACACGGCCGAGGCCATCGCCAGGCAGCTGGGCATTGACGAAGTGGTGGCCGAGGTGCTGCCCGGAGGCAAGGTCGAAGCGGTGCAGCGCCTCAAGGCCGAACACGGCACGCTGGCCTATGTGGGCGACGGCATCAACGATGCCCCTGCGCTGGCCGAAGCCGATGTGGGCATTGCGATTGGTACTGGCACCGATATCGCCATCGAAGCAGCCGATGTGGTGCTGATGTCGGGCGATCTCTCGGGCGTACCCAACGCGATTGCGCTGTCCAAGGCCACGATGAAGAACATTGGCGAAAACCTGTTCTGGGCCTTTGCCTACAACGTGGCGCTGATTCCGGTGGCCGCTGGTGCGCTGTACCCGGTCAACGGCACGCTGCTTTCGCCCGTGTTTGCGGCGGGGGCCATGGCATTGTCCAGCGTGTTTGTGCTCTCCAACGCCTTGCGGCTCAAGCGCTTCAAGGTCTGAGAGCTATTCAAAAAGAAGCTGCTCCCGCAATATCAGACTGGGTTTCAGAGAGATTCCTCCCTAAGACTCAGGTAGATAGAGCGGGAGCAGCTCTTTTATTGAGAGTGCTTACTTGAGCTTGGGCACATCCACAAAATCATCCAGGCTCAGACCTTTTTCGGCCAGCAGGGCTTCAAGCATGGGCTTGAGTCGGCCCAGACTGGCTTCCACGGTTTCGCGCACGGTGTCCACCACCACCTGGGTGCCGCGTTCGATCTCGATATTCACCAGATCGCCGACCTTCTTGTTGCCGAACACCGTCATGCGCAGGGTTTCCGGAATCAGCCAGACCTCGAACCAGCCCTGCTTGCGATTCACCTCGGCCACGGTCAGGCTGGCGCCATTGACGGCGATATAGCCCTTGGCGAACACATAGGGGCGAAAGGCCTCGGGGATGCCGAAGCGGATCTTGTGGTTCGTGTCGGTCTTGACGATTTCCAGCAGCGGCGCCGTGAAGTCCACATGGCCGGACAGCGGATGACCGCCGATCTCGGCCCCGTCCTTGGCAGCGCGCTCCACATTGAGCGTGTCACCCTCCTGATAGCTGCCCAGCGTGGTGATGTTCAGGCTTTGCAGCATCACATCGAAGGTGGCGCTGGTGGGCGAGAGGTTTTCCGTCACCGTCAGGCACACGCCATCATGCGAGACGCTGGCACCTATGGCCAGGTCCTGACAGAAGCCTTCGGGAAACTCCATGGTGAAGGTGCGCAGACCGTCCTGGTCGCGCAGCGCGGCAATCTTTGCCACGGCCTGAATGATGCCGGTAAACACAGGGCAGACTCTCTTATCAACAGGCGGGCGCCGGGCGCTGGCCTTGGGTCAAAAAAGCTATTTTGCCTGTTTGCCCCTTAACCCGACCCGCGTCTAGGCGAAGGCTGGCCGGCCTTCCCAGAAGCCGCTAATCAATGCCTCCGGCTTTTTGAGTGCACGCACCCAGGCGCAGTCGGGCCATGCATCCATCTGCACGCTCATGCCGGCAAAAACGCCATAACCGGGGCCGGCGGTGATTTCCCCGTCAGCCTGCAAGGTTTCGCCCGTGCGTATGCTGCAGGCCGCGCGAATATCGCCCAGTGCCTTGATGCCCCAGCCAGCCTGAATATGGTTGCCGCATTTGATATGGCTGTTGCTGGCGATACCGTGGCCCACTTCCAGCAGCCCCTGCACCTGGATGGCATTGCCTGCGCGCAAGCCCTTGGCGCAGTGCATATCGCCTTGCACCTCCACTTCCTGGCCGATATGGGCATTGCCTTTGAGCTTCACATGGCCGCCGCTGCGCAGCTCCCAGCCCGTGCGCAGGTCTTCGGCGCGGATATCGCCTTGCACTTCCACGCTCCAGGCCACCTTGACATTGCCGCCAGCCTGCAGTAATTCGTCGGCAAAGATGGCGCCGCCACACTGAATCTCTTCACCGGCTTCCAGCTTGCCAGCGCGTATGCCTCCGCCCACCTGCAGGCTGCGACCCACGAGCAACTGACCGGGCACGCGCACATCGCCATGCACGATCAGCGTGCCGGCATAGACAAAGTTGTCGGCCTCCAGATGTTCGAGCTCCAGCACGCTGTTGGTGGAGCCAAAGTTCTCCAGCAGCCAGCGCGCATCTTCCACGCGGCCTGCGCCGACCTGGGTATCCATGGCGGCCTGGTAGTCGCCGCCGGCCAGGTTGTTGCGCACAAACCAGCGGTAACCCATGGCGCAAGGGTTTTTGCCGCGCAAGAAGTTTTGAGTGAGTTCCATGTCCATGGCTGACCTCCGGATCGTCCGTTGAGCAAAAGTCGGTGCGTGGCGGGACATGGCCTGATGGCCTTGGACGTACTTCCGCCTTGCACCTGGGGCTGTGCTGTTGTTGGAAGGCCGTGCGGAGGAGGTGAGCTGTGGTGCTTCAAGCCATCCGCACGGCGGCGGAAAGCATGGCCGTGACACCGCTGAGGCTCACGAATGCGGTCGGAATGCCATGGCGGCGGGTATGCAGCGCACGCAGCACGCAGGCACGCGCAGGCAGCTCTGCGGCAAAGGCAAAGCGGCGCAAGCGGGCAGCGGTGGAAAGATGCGTGCAGGCCATGGTTCAGAAGACAGGCAAGGACCGGATTATGCCGCGCGCTACCTGTCGGTGCCACAGGCGGCGGCAGAGCCCCTGCCGTCCTTGCCGATGCCTGGCCTGGTTCAAGGCCTATTTCAAGGTCTATTTCAAGACCTGTTGCACGGCCATGCGCAGTCGTTCGACGGCCTGCGCTATCTGCGGCACCTCGGGCGCGGCAAACGACATGCGCAGCGTGTGCAAGTCGGGGTCGGCAGGGTAGAAGGCCTTGCCGGGCACATAGACCACACCTTGCGCCACGGCGGCGTCGAACAGTTTTTGCGGATCGATGCTGCGGTCCAGCTCGGCCCAGACGAACATGCCGCCTGCGGGGCGCGAGCAGCGTATGCCGCTGTCCTCTCCATCGCTCAGGCCCCGCACCAGGGCCTGCATGCGGCGTTGGTATTCCTGGCGCGCGCGCTGCACCGTGGCCGGGTAGCGGCCGCCATGCAGATAGCAGGCCGCGATCGATTGGGTCAGCGGCGAGGTGCACAGATCGGCCGTCTGCTTGGCCACGGTGCAGCGGCGCAGCAGGGGCGCGTCGGCCAGCATCCAGCCTACGCGCAGCGCGGGTGCCACGGTCTTGGACAGGCTGGACAGATAGACGACCGGATTGCTGCCCGCCGCGGCCAGCCGCTCGCCCGTGGCGCGCACGGTGGCCGGCATGGCCTGGAGGGCGCCGTCATGGGCGTCGAAGCGCAGCTCGCCATAAGGGTCGTCCTCCACCACGCGAAAGCCGTACTCCAGCGCCAGGCTCACCAGGGCCTCGCGGCGCTCGGCGGCCAGCAGCGTACCGCGCGGGTTGGAGAAATTGGGCACGGTGTACAGCAGCTTGGGGCGCTGCTGGGCGGGCAGCTCGGCCAGCAACTGGGCCAGGGCTTCGGTCTGCAGGCCTTGCTCGTCCATGGGGATGGGCAGGATGCGCGCCTGAGCCAGGCGCAGGGCCTGCAGCGTGGCCGGGTAGGCCGGCACCTCGACCAGCACCGTGTCGCCGGGCTCGACGAGCACGCGCACCAGCAGGTCGAAGGCCTGCTGCGAACCCGTGGTCACCAGAATGTCGGAGGCTGCGGCCTGCATGCCGCGCTCGCGCGCCTGCAGCGCCAGGGCCTCGCGCAGCTCGGCCAGACCTTCGGTGGCGCCGTACTGCAGTGCACCCGGGCCTTGGGCCATGGCCTGCTGGGCGGCCAGAGCCAGGCCCTCGGCATCGAAGAGGCTGGGCGAGGGATAGCCGCCGGCCAGCGAGATCATGCCGGGGCGGGACAGGTAGGGAAACAGCTCGCGTATGGGCGAGCCAGCTGGCTCGGCAAACGGCGCGGCAAACGGGGCCAGCGCCGGGCTCATGCGAGGGCTCCGGCCAGGGCCGCGCGTACTCGGGTCATCGATTGCTGCTGGGCCGCCTCGTAGAGGGCGATCTCGTCGTGCACGCGCGCGCCCAGAGCGCTCTCGAAGACCTGCTGCGCCGCATGGGCCTGGTACTGTTTCTGTTCCTCGCCGCCCAGATTGGACTGGAAGATGCCGGCCGCGCTCACGGGCAGAAAGTCTTCGTAGGTGATGGGCTCGGCCAGCACCAGACCCAGAGCGATCAGTTCTTCCAGGCCAGCCTCGGCGGCGCTCTGAGGCGACTGGGCCTGGCCCTGCCCGGTCAGGCTGTAGCGGTAGAAGGCCAGGCCCTGGTTGCGCAATTCCTCGTGCGTGTCGGGGAACTGCGCAAAGACCTGCTGCAGGCGGTAGTCATAGTCGGGCGCGGCACTGCCTGCGCTGTCTATGCTGCGTACCAGACCCAGCAGCTCGTCGTACAGCGCGCGGCCCTTGCGTGTCAGCGCCACGCCGCGCTGCTCGATCTCGCCAAAGCGCGCGGTATGGGCGCCAGCACTGTCGGCGCCGGTAAAGCGTATGGCCTCCTTGAGTGCCTTGAAGCTGGTCTGACGCAACAGGATGGGGCAGGCGCGCTGGGGCGGACCCTCGACCACGTCCTTGGCGTCCATGCCACGCGCGGGCATACCTGTCTGGGCCTGGTCTATGTCCAGCGTGCGCGGTGTCAGGTGATTGATGTGCGGGCCCTTGAAGCACACCACATCGGCCACCAGGCGGTGGGCCTTCTGCAGGGCCTCGTAGGTGGCGGCGTCCACGGTGGCGTCGCTATGCCAGCGGAAGGTTTCCAGCGCCTGTTGCACAAAGGCGTCGGCATCCTGGCTGTCCAGCCCGCCGTCGCGCTCGGCCTGGGTGATCAGTTCCAGCGCGCGCGGCGTGAAGATCCGGCGGCGCTGGAGGATCTCGGCAGCCTGTTCACGCAGCGCGGCATCGGTGATCAGCTCCAGGCGCAGCAGCGAGGTGAAGACGCGAAAAGGGTTGGCCAGCAGCGCCTCGTCATGCACGGGACGAAAGGCCGTGGAATGCACGGGCACGCCGGCCACCGAGAGGTCGTAATAGCCCACGGGCTCCATGCCCATCACGGCGAACAGGCGGCGCAGCGTGGCCAGCTCCTCGGCGGTACCCACGCGGATGGCGCCGTGGCGCTCCACATCCAGGCGTTCCAGCTCGCCGCTTCTGGCCATGCGCTGGCGCAGTTCGGGGTCATCCTGCAGCGCCAGTGCGTTGACATCGGCCACCAGGTCGATCAGCGTGCCGTACTGCGGCACTTCCTTGCGATACATCTCGGACATGGCGCGCGAGAAGCGCGTGCGGATCTCGTTGGTGGAAACAAAGTGGGGGCTGGGGGAATGCGTGGCACTCATGACGGGAAGAAGGGCTGGGTTGATTGGAACGGCCGCACCACAGGCTGTGGCCGCAAAGATACGCAGCATGTTCTGCGCTGTCCTGACTTCGGTCAAACGATAATCCGGCCTGCAGGTCATACCTAAACGGAATGAACCAGCGCCCACCCCCACTCACCGGTTCACCCATGCAGCTGTCCCGTCGCTTTCTGCCCCCCATGTCCCTGCTGTGCGCCTTCGAGGCTTCGGCGCGGCACCAGAGCTTTACCGCGGCCGCGGCCGAGCTGCACCTCACGCAAAGCGCCGTCAGCCGCCAGATCCGCGCGCTGGAAGAGCGCCTGGGTACCGAGCTGTTCGTGCGCGAGCGCCAGACCGTGCGCCTGAGCGCCGCCGGCCAGGCCTATGCGCAGGAGATACGCGCAGCCCTGGTGCGCATCTCCAATGCCACGCTGGGCTTTCGCACCAATCCGCAGGGCGGCAGCCTGAACCTAGCCATACTGCCGACCTTCGGCACACGCTGGCTGGCGCCGCGGCTGCCGCAGTTCTTCAGTGCGCATCCGGGCATCACCATCAATCTGACCACGCGGCTGTCGCAGTTCGACTTTCAGCTCGAAGCCGTGGATGCCGCCATTCATTTCGGCCTGCCGAGCTGGCCTGGCGCCGAGCTGGAGTTTCTGATGAGCGAGACCGTGGTCCCGGCCTGCAGCCCCGATGTCGCGGCCCAGTACCGTTTTGCCCAGCCGCAGGATCTGCTGCGCGCGCCCTTGCTGCATCTGGCCTCGCGCCCCGATGCCTGGCGGCGCTGGTTCGGCAGCCAGGGCTGTGAGGCCAGCGATATGCAGGGCATGTTGTTCGACCAGTTTGCGACGGCCGCACAGGCTGCCATCGCTGGCGTGGGCGTGGCGCTGCTGCCCAAGTTTCTGATTGCACGCGAGCTGCAGAGCGGCGATCTGGTACAGGCTTTGCCGCAGTTGCCGGAGGTGGAAAGCGCCGAGCGTTATTACCTGGCCTGGCCGACCAGCCGCTCGGCCTATCCGCCGCTGCAGGCTTTCCAGAGCTGGCTCAAGCAGGCCGCCCAGGAGTTCGCGCCGCCTGTAGCACCCTGACGCCTATAAAAAAAGGAGCTGCCAGCGCAGCTCCTTGAAGGGTTTGAATTTGAAAACTAGCTGAAGCGACCATGTATAGGGCGCTGCCAGCTATCGAATCAAAGTTGATGCTCAGCTGCTATAGGCTTCGAGCGGCTTGTCGTTGGGCTCCTGCAGCAGTTGCTTGAGCGTGTCGCTCATGGGCAGGTTCAGCGGCATTTCCTTGGGCGGGATGGGCTGCATGAACCACTTACCGTAGATCTTGGCGACTTCGCCCGACTTCATCATGCGCACCAGCGCGTCGTCCACGGCCTTTTTGAACGCGGGGTCGTCCTTGCGCATCAGCAGCGCGATGGGCTCTGAGCCCAGCACCTCGCCCACGATCTTGTAGCCCTTGGGATCCTTGGAGTTGGCGATCACGCCGGCCAGCAGGTTGTCGTCCAGCACAAAGGCGTCGGCGCGGCCGGACTCCAGCATCAGAAAGCTCTCGAAGTGGTCCTTGCCCAGCTGGGTCGGCAGCTTCACGTTGTTGTCGTGGCTGTATTTGCGCAGCAGCTGCACGGCGGTGGTGCCGGCCGATGCCGCCACGGTCTTGCCGTCGAGCTGCTTGAACGAGGTCACGGGCGAGTCGGCGCGCACGGCCATGCGCACCTGGCTCACATAGGTGGTGACGGCGAAGGACACCTGCTTCTGGCGGCTGAGGTTGTTGGTCGTGGGGCCGCAGCCCATGTCCACCGTACCGTTCTGTACCAGGGGCATGGTGTTCTGGGCGGTGATGGCCATGTATTCGATCTTGGCGCTGGGCGCGATCTGGGCCAGAACCTTCTCGCACAGTTCCACGTGATAGCCGGTGAAGCGGTGGTTGGCGCCTATGGCGTAGGCCATGGGCGCCGAGCTTTCGCGCACGCCGATGACGACCTTGCCGGTCTTCTGGATCTTGTCCAGCGTGCCGTCGGGCGTGGTTTGTGCCTGAGCGCCAAAGGCGGTCATGGCGGCTACAAGGGCGGTACATGCCAGCGTTATGTTCGCGGTCATCAAGCGCATGGGGGAAGTCTCCTCGGAAATGATGGGAATGCCGGATGGCTCCGTGGCCGTCCGTCAAGTGCCTGCATCAACTATCCGGCAATTGACGGTGCCGTCATAACGATGAAACGGAAGAAGGTCATGCGCGTGGCGTATGACCTTCCTGCATCGGCACCGGTGGCAAAGCCGTAGCGGAACGGCAGATCATGCTTTTGGGTAACATCTGCGCCTATTGCACAGGCCCGCGCGCATATGTTCCGACGCGTCCCGCCTGGTGCCGCAAGGCCGGGCCGATGTTGCCAGACCCGGCTTTTTTCGGTTTGCGCAGCGCCGGCCCGCAAGGGCAGAAGACCCGGGCATGCGTGAACCTGTTTTGAGACAGATTCCATGACTGCCAATACTCCCCCCTCATTCCTCAGCCGCATCGCCATCGCGATCGGCAGCTTTTTCGCCATCCTCGGCAATGGCCGCCTGGCCGCCGATGTGAACCGCGTGCGCGCGGGCGAAGCCTTTGCCGCCGATGTGGCGCCCAAGGAAGTACGCGTCGAAGTCCCGGTCGAGAAGATCGTCGAAGTCCGCGTGGAAGTGCCCGTGGAAAAGATCGTCGAAAAGACGGTGGAGAAACGCGTCGAGGTACCGGTAGAAAAACTGGTCGAGAAGACCGTTGAAGTCCAGAAACTGGTCTCCACCGACACCGCCGCCCTGCAACTGCTGGGCCTGCTGCAGCGCGAAGCGCGCTTTGTGGACTTCATCCAGGAAGATGTGGCGCCCTATACCGACGCCGAGATCGGCGCCGCCGCCCGCGTGGTGCACGAGGGCTGCCGCAAGGTGCTGCGCGAGCATTTCACGCTGGCGCCCGTGAGTGACGAAGCCGAAGGCGCGCGCGTCACGCTGCAGGCCGGTTTTGATGCCACGGCTGTGCGCCTGAGCGGCAATGTGGTGGGCCAGGCGCCGTTCACTGGAACGCTGTCCCACCGTGGCTGGTATGTCAGCGAGGTGAAGCTGCCTCAGCTGACGGACACCGAAGCTGCCAGGATCATCGCCCAGGCCGAGGTGGAGCTGTGAACATGAACTGCCCCAACGCACAATTCAGCATTGGCATCGACCTGGGCACCACGCATTGCGCGCTGTCCTATGTCGACAAGAAGGCCAGCGATGGCGACCAGGTCGTGCAAGGCGTGCTCAGCGTGCCACAGCTCACGGCGCCTGCCAGTGTCGAGGCCAAGCCCCTGCTGCCATCGTTTCTGTACCTGCCCCATGAAAGCGAGCTGACCGAGGCCGAGCGCAGCCTGCCCGGTGCAGAGTCTGGCGATTTCATCGTCGGCGAGTTCGCCCGCACGCGCGGAGCGGCCACGCCCATCCGCCTGGTCAGCAGCGCCAAAAGCTGGCTCTGCCACCCCGGCGTGGATCGCCGCGCCGGCATTCTGCCTGCCGACGCACCGGATGAAGTGGCGCGCATCTCGCCGCTCACGGCTTCGATTCGCTATCTCTCGCACCTGCGCTGGGCCTGGGAGCAAGCCCACCCCGAGGCACCGTTTGCCCAGCAGGACATCACCGTCACCATCCCCGCATCGTTCGACCCCGCCGCGCGCGAGCTGACGGCCGAGGCCTGCCGCGCCGCCGGTTTTGAAAACCTCACCCTGCTGGAAGAGCCGCAAGCCGCGCTGTATAGCTGGATCCAGGCCAGCGGCGGCAACTGGCGCAAGCAGGTCACGCATGGCGACATCATCCTGGTGGTGGACGTGGGCGGCGGCACCACCGACCTCTCGCTGATTGCCGTGCGCGAGCGCGATGGCAATCTGGAGTTGCAGCGCATCGCCGTGGGCGAACACATTCTGCTGGGCGGCGACAATATGGACTTGGCTCTGGCTTACGGTGTGGCCCGCAAGCTGGCGCAGGAAGGCAGGCAGCTGGACGCCTGGCAGACCCGCGCGCTGGCCCATGGCTGCCGCGCTGCCAAGGAACAACTGTTGGCCGACGAAAACCTGCAGTCCGTGCCCGTGGTCGTGCCCAGCCGCGGCAGCAAGCTGATCGGCGGCAGCATCCGCACCGAAGTCACACGTGCCGAAGTGCTGGCCATGCTGGTCGAAGGCTTCTTCCCCAAGGTCGCCGTCAGCGACAAGCCCCAGACCCGCGCCCGCGCCGCGCTCACGCAACTGGGCCTGCCCTACGCGCAGGATGCCGCCGTCACCCGCCATCTGGCCGCCTTCCTGAGCCGCCAGGTGAATGCGCTGGAGCAGATTGAAGGTCTGGAAGGCCGGCAGGAAGAGGGCTCCACCTTTTTGCACCCCACGGCGATTCTGTTCAACGGCGGCGTGCTCAAGGCCACGCAGATCGAACAGCGCATTCTGCAGGTCATCAACGGCTGGCTGGATGACGAGGCCTGCGAGCCCGCGCGCCTGCTGGGTGGCGCCAACCTCGATCTGGCGGTGGCCCGGGGCGCTGCCTATTTCGGCCATATCGCGGCATCGGGTCGCGGCATGCGCATCCGCGGCGGTACGGCCCAGTCGTACTACATCGGCGTGGAATCGAATATGCCGGCCATCCCCGGCATGGAGCCCCCAATCTCGGCCCTGTGCCTGGCACCGTTCGGCATGGAAGAGGGCACGGAAGTGGCGCTGGACGCGCAGGAGTTTGGTCTGGTCGTGGGCGAGCCCGTGCGCCTGCGCTTCTTCGGCTCATCGGTGCGCCGCTCTGATGCCGTGGGCACCATGCTGGACTTCTGGGGCCCCGAAGAACTGCTGGAGCTGCAGGAAATCGAAGCCCATCTGCCCGCGGAGGGCCGCCAGCCCGGCGAGGTTGTCCCCGTCACCCTGCATGCGCGCGTGACCGACATCGGCACGCTGGAACTCAACGCCGTGCCCGTGGGCGGCAGCGAACGCTGGAAGGTGGAGTTCGATGTGCGTGCGGAGACCATTGATCAGTAAGCGTGTCCGCACGCGGTACGCCTGAAACTTTTTGAACTTGTTGATATGCACAACCCACATCTTGTCCTGTTGCTGAAAAACTTGTGTGCTTTGGCGGGAGAGCAGGAGTGGGTGGAGTTCAAAGAGAACAACCATGACCCAGACATGATCGGCTCAACCGTGTCTGCGCTATCCAATGGCGCTCGGTTGCGTGGCGAGCCATGCGGCTATTTGGTTTGGGGCGTTCGGGATAGTGATCACAGAATTGTGGGAACCGAGTTCTGTCCTGAAGCGGCCAAAAGGGGTAATGAAGAGCTGGAACACTGGCTGGTTCGATCTCTCGCGCCCCGGTTGGACTTGCGCTTCCATTCCCTTGAAATAGAGGGAAAGCATGTGGTGCTGTTGGAAATACCTGCAGCGATGCACACACCTGTTCAGTTTTTTGGATGTGAATACATTCGTGTGGGAAGCTTGTGCAAAAAGCTCAAGGATTACCCGGAGAAGGAGCGCGAGCTATGGCTGCGCTTGAATGCCAGTCGCTTTGAACAAGGTGTGGCGAAAGCAGGTGTCGAGGCCGATGAGATCTTGCAACTGCTGGAGTACCCCAAATACTTTGAGCTGACTGGTCAGCCCTTGCCCGTTGGAAGAGATGGCATTCTTGAGCGCCTGGTTGCCGATGGGCTTGTGCTGAATGGGCGTCAAGGTTGGGCCATATCTAATCTTGGCGCTATTTTGTTCGCCCGCAATCTCAACGACTTTGGTGGGCTGGGGCGCAAAGGTTTGCGGGTGATTCAATATGCGGGAAAGAATCGCATCCAGACCTTGAGAGAAGCGCCTGGAAGTAAGGGTTATGCCGTCGGTTTTGAAAACGCGATCAGCTATATCAATGCCTTGCTGCCAGTGAGTGAGGAAATTGGACAAGCCCTGCGTCGCGAGGTTCGCACTTATCCTGAGCTAGCTATCCGTGAACTGGTTGCGAATGCTCTTATTCACCAGGACTTCACTCTGACGGGAACAGGGCCGATGGTGGAGTTGTTTGATGATCGGCTTGAGATCAGCAATCCAGGAAAGCCGCTGATGGACACGTTACGCATGATGGATGAGCCTCCACGCTCCAATGAGTCTTTGGCTTCCTTGATGCGTCGCATGAATATGTGCGAGGAGCGAGGCAGTGGTATCGACAAAGTCGTCAATCAGGTGGAACTGTTCCAACTGCCAGCACCGAATTTTGTGCTGAAAGAACATGCCACGGTGGTCACCCTGTATGCGCATCGTGCTCTGAAAGACATGAGTAAGGACGACAGAACACGCGCCTGCTACCAGCATGCTTGTTTGAGATATGTGTCCAATGAAGTATTAACGAATGCCAGCTTGCGGCAGCGTTTCGAAATTTCGGAGGCTAACTCTGCGCAAGCATCACGAATCATTGCCGAGACGGTCGATGCGGGTTTGATCAAGCAATCCAATCCAGAAAACAGGTCGCGCAAAATGATGCAGTACCAACCTTTTTGGGCGTAAACCATGGAGTGGCTATTTGATTGCAGTCGCAGAAATTGCTTTAAAAATTCCTTGGTGACACTTCAAGTATTTGATTTTGAACAAAATTTTTTATTTGATGGGTATTTGATTGATGTGCCGTTTCGCCGTGATGGAGCTGGCGTGACTGAATCATGAATTCAATTGCTAACCTCGCCGTCGGCATTGACCTGGGCACCAGCCATACGGTGGTCGCCAGCGTTCCGCTTGCCGGGGCTGCGGACGATATTGCATTGTTCGATATTCCCCAGCGCAGCGCGGCGGGCGAGGTGGTCTCTCAGCCCCTGCTGCCCTCGGTGCGCTACCAGGCCGCGCCCGGCGAACTGGGCGAAGCCTGGCAGCAGCCCTGGCCGCCTCAGGCCGCCAACGCTGAGGCTCCCGCCGTCATAGGCCGTTGGGCGCGTGATCTGGGCGCTGCCGTGCCCAACCGTTTGGTGGCCAGTGCCAAAAGCTGGCTGTCGCATACCGGAGTGGACCGCACGGCGCCCATATTGCCCTGGGGCGCGGGGGACGATGTAGTCAAGGTCTCGCCACTGGCCGCGTCAAGCTCTTATCTGGCCCATGTCAGAACGGCCTGGGACAGAGTCCACCCCGATGCACCGCTGCATCGGCAAACCGTGGTGCTCACGGTGCCAGCCTCGTTTGACGAGGGCGCACGCGCGCTGACGCTGGAGGCCGCACAACTGGCCGGGCTGCCCGATGTGCAATTGCTGGAAGAGCCCAAGGCGGCTTTCCACGACTGGTTGCTGCTGCAGGGTGATGCGCTGGCCAAGCAGCTGGAGGGCAGCCGTCTGGTGCTGGTCGTCGACGTGGGTGGCGGTACCACCGACTTGACGCTGATTCGTGTCGATGCATCCCAGAATGGCGGCCTGCCCGCGCTGACGCGCACGGCGGTGGGCGAGCATCTGATGCTGGGCGGCGACAACATGGATCTGGCTTTGGCACATCAGCTGGAGGGGGCGTTTGCCGGCGAGGGCCAGAAGCTGCCTGCCACGCGCTTTGCCCAGCTGGTGCAGCGCTGCCGTATCGCCAAGGAGCAACTGCTGGCGCAGAACGCGCCCGATCAGCTCGGCATCACCTTGCTGGGCGGTGGCAGCAAGCTGCTGGCCAGGGCGCAGTCGGCCACGCTGACCCGGGAGCAGGTGCAGCAATGGGTGGTGGAAGGGTTTTTGCCCACAGCGCAGATCAGCGATATGCCTGCCAGGCGCCAGGGCGCGCTGCGCGGCTTTGGCCTGCCGTATCCGGCTGATGCGGCCATCAGCCGTCATCTGGCGCAGTTTCTGACCCGGCATGGCGAGGGCGAACTGCCCGATACGGTGCTGCTCAATGGCGGTGTCTTCCATGCCCATGCCATCGCTCAGCGGCTGACGGATTTGCTGGCGCAGTGGCGCGGCAGCCCCGTGCGCGTGCTGCACAACCCGCACCCCGACTGGGCCGTGGCGCGCGGCGCGGCGGCCTATGGGTTGGCCCACCATCAGGCTGCGCAGGCGTTGCAAGAGTCACAGCCAGATCAGCCGCAAACGCAGGCACAGAGCGCGCAAGCAGCTATCAAAGGCAGTGTTCCGAAGATCGTTCCCCGCATAGGCGGTGGTTCGGCCCGCAGCTACTGGCTGCTGCTGCCCGGCAAAAAAGGCGCACTGCCCCAAGGCATCTGCCTGCTGCCGCGAGGCACCGAGGAGGGCGTGCGCATCGTGCTCTCGGGCCGACGCTTTGCACTCAAGCTGGGCCAGGCCGTGCGTTTCAATCTGCTGGCCAATAGCCAAAGTCAGCTGCCACATCAGGCCGGCCAGATTGCGCCCTTGAGCGGTGATGGCTGGGTGGAGCTGCCGCCGCTGTCCGCCGTGCTGCCCGCGCCCCAAGGCCAGGCTGCTGCCCAGGTCGAGGTGCAGTTGCAGGCCGGCATGAGCGAAGTCGGCACGCTGGAGGTGCGCTGCGTGGCGGTGCACGATGCCACGCAATCCTGGCTGCTGCCGTTTGCGGTGCGCGGTGCATTGGGTGCTTCTGAATCTGTAGCTGGTAGCGCTCAATACACAACAGGTTTAAATGGAAAACATTCTGAAATAAAGGTAAATCAAGCGCAAGCAGCTATCGATTTGATGGACCGCATCTTTGGCACGCAGGCGCAGGAAGTGACGGCCAAGGAGGTGCGTCAGCTGCGTCAGTCGCTGGAAAAGCTGCTGGGCTCGCGCGAAACCTGGGATGTGAGTTTGTTGCGTGCCTTGTTCGATGCGCTGCTGGCCCGTGCCAAACGCCGCCGCCGCACGGCCGACCATGAGCGCGTCTGGCTCAACCTCGCTGGCTGGTGCCTGCGGCCCGGTGTGGGTGCGGAGCTTGATGCCTGGCGCATGGACCAGGTCTGGGCGCTGTATGCCCAGGGGCTGGGCCACGCCAAGGAGGCGGCCAACTGGACCGAGTGGTGGGTCTTCTGGCGCCGCGTGGCGGCAGGTCTTGACGAAGCGCAGCAGATGGAGCTGCTGGAAGACGTGGCCGGTCATATGCAAAAAGCCGTGCAGCAGAGCGTGCGCGGCAAATCCAGTCACGGCAGTTACGACGACATGCTGCGCCTGTTTGCCGCCATGGAGGCCGTGCCCTGGCAGTACCGCCAGGAAATGGGGCAGTGGATGCTGCAGCGCCTCAAGCGCCCCGAGGAAACGGTACAGACCTGGTGGGCCATAGGGCGCCTGGCCGCGCGCCAGTCGCTGGCAGCCAACGCCCACCTCGTGATGCCACCCGAGGCCGCGCAGGAATTCCTGGAAGCCACGCTGGAGCAGGACTGGCGCAAGAACGAAACCGCCATGTTTGCCGCCGTACAGATGGCCCGCATGACGGGCGACCGCACGCGTGATCTGCCTGATGATGTGCGAGCACGGGTGCTGGAGAAAATGCGCAGCAGCGGTGCCCCCGAGCGCTGGATGGCGATGGTCGAGCAGGTGGTGCAGATGGAGGCTGAGGACCAGAAACGCAGCCTAGGGGATAGTTTGCCGCCGGGGCTGGTGCTGTTGTAACGGTGCTTTCATCCCGCGCAGGCCTGGCCTGGAACGGCCGTGTCGGTGGGCCTGTATCTGTAGAAAATTAAAATAATTTGATAAAAAATTATCGAAAAACGATAATTTATATAGAATGAATTCATTCCAATGATTTCAAGGAGTGGATCATGTCCCATCCGGATCGACTGGCGCGCGGCAGCCAGTACATCGCAGCAACCGCCCTGGTGTTGGTGGTCGTCATGCTGGCGCTGAACACGGCCGCATGGTTCTTCCCCGCACTGGGCGCTGTGGATGGCGGCATGGGGCTGTCCTTCTCGTTAAGCCACCGCATTCTTGGCATGGAGGGGCTGGAGCTTGCCGGCCTGGCCTGGTGGCAGCAACTGGGAGCAGCGTTGATTTCGGCCATACCGCTGCTGGCCATGGCCTACGGGTTGCTGCATCTGCGCTCACTGTTTCAGCAATACGCTTGCGGCAATTACTTTGCGCATTCCGCCTATGGCCACATGGAAAAAATAGGTCGCACCATTGCGGCCTGGGTGGTACTGGATTTTGCGAGCGAACCGGTGCTGAGCTACTGGGTCACCATGCTGAAGCCCATAGGGCACCGCGTCATCACGCTGAGCCTGGAGCCTTCGGTTTTCCTGGCCTTGTTTGTGGCGGCCTGTGTGGTCGTGATCGCTCGCATCCTGCTGCGCGCCAGCGATCTGCATGTAGAAAATCAGCAGTTCGTCTGAGCGCGCACCATGGCGATTGAAATCACACTCGACGTGATGCTGGCCAGGCGCAAGGTCAAGTCCAAGGATTTGGCAGCAACCATCGGCATCACGGAGCAGAACCTGTCTCTGCTCAAGCAGGGCAAGGTCAAGGGCATGCGTTTATCAACGCTCGATGCCATCTGCCGCCATCTGGACTGCACGCCTGGAGACCTGCTGCACTATGTGCCCGGCGAGATGCCGGAGGATTGGGACGATGAGCGGCCATAAGGCCGTGGCGCGAGAGGCATGGTCAACGGTGAGGCGGTCCCTCGGATGGACCGCTTTGCCGTTAAATTGGCAGACTGCGTAACCCTACGAGCCACTGTGCGAGCCAATGGACGCACTGGATCTCGATGGGTTTCCCGGTATCTCCTGCAACGGATCGGCTGTTGTGTGGAGGGGAGCTGAAGACGGAAAGAAGATGCTATGAAATTTGATGCCGTAGCGCATGACGGTAGCGTGCTGGAGGCTGTTCCCTCCCTCAGGCGTCAATGCTTGCTTTTGGCGGCTGGTACGACCGCCCTGGTCGCTGTTCCGCAGGCCTGGGCACAGGATGCAATGGGCAACTGGCCTGCCAAGCCCATCACCTTTGTCGTGCCCCAGGCTCCCGGCGGCGCCAATGATGTGATCGCTCGTGCCGTAGCGCAAGGCCTGGAAAATTCCCTGGGCCAGCCCGTGATTGTGGAGAACCGGCCCGGTGCCAATGGCAATCTGGGCACAGGCCAGGTGGCGCGTTCGGCGGCCGACGGCTATACCTTTCTGGTGACGGCGCAAAGTGCCTACACCATCAATCCCGCGCTGTACTCCAGGGTTCCGTTCGACCCCATCAAGGATTTCACGCCCGTGATGCAGCTGGCCGTGGCGCCCTATCTGCTGGTGGTCAATCCCCGCTTTCCGGCGAAGACCCTGGATGAGCTGGTGGCCTATGCCAAGGCCAATCCGGGCAAGGTGGAATATGCCTCGGCCGGCAATGGAACGCTCAACCATCTGCTGGGCGAGATGCTGAAGAAGCAGAAGAAGATCGAGTTGCTGCATGTGCCGTACAAGGGCGCTTCGGCGGCTGCCACCGATGTGGTGGCCGGCCAGCTGCCCATGACCTTCGGCAGCTTTCCGGGGGTGATGCCCTTTGTCGCCAGCGGCAAGCTGCGCGTGCTGGGTGTGGCTTCCGACAGGCCCACGACGTTGGCCCCCGAGATTGCCCCGCTGGGCAAGGATCTGGCCGTGACCAGCTGGTACGGGCTGTTCGCTCCGGCCGGCACGCCGCAGCCCATCGTGGACAGGCTGTACCAGTCCATTCGCACGGTACTGGCAAAGCCCGAGATGGGCGAACGCCTCAAGACTCTGGGCGCCGAGCGTGTGGAGTCCACGCCGCAAAGCTTCAAGGCCATGTTGCCGGGCGAGCTGGCGCATTGGCGGCAGGTAGTCAGGGACTCGGGCGCGCATATCGACTGACGCCTCTTTTTTTCACTGTTATGACTGCCTGGATGTCTGTTTTGGTTTTCCGCCGTTCCCGCCTGTTTTTGCTGCTTCTGATGTTGCTGGTCGTTGCCCTGGGTCTGGCTTCGCGTCGCGGCTTTTCACCGTTTCCGTCCATGCTGGGCAATTACCCGGGTGACGCACTCTGGGCCTGGGTGGTGTTGCTGTGCGTGGCCTGGATGCGGCCGGCCATTGCGCGGATCAGCCTGGTAGGGTGGTCACTGGTCATTGCCTTTGCCATTGAATTCCTTCAGCTCTACCAGGCGCCATGGATGCAGGCGCTGCGCGCCAACAAGCTGGCGTATCTGGTGCTGGGCAACGGTTTTGATCCGCTGGATTTGCTGGCCTATGTCGTGGGCATTGCGCTGGGTGCTGCGCTGGACTGGGTTTGGCAGCGGTGGCTGCAGCGGTAGGTAGCTGTGGACCATGGGCTTTTGATTGGGGAGCTTCGCATGATGTTTGAGGTGGCCAGCGTGCCTGCGTTTCTCGCATGGCAGACGGGCGAACCGCGTGATGACGGGTTGATGATCTATGCGCCCGAGGATCTGCCAGAGCGCAGCCGGACCTATGAAGTGGCGCAGTACCTGCCAGGCCATCTGATGATTGGTGATGACAGCGGTGGCCGGGGCATTCTGGTGGATGGCAACGGTGCGCTCTGGATCTGCGGCCTGGGTGCGCTGTTCGTCGATTGCCGTGAGCCGCTGTCTCCGCATCTTGCGCAATGGGTGGCGCAGGGCTGTACTCTGCCTGCATGGGATGACGAGAGCGATGAATAGCACGACGTACTTTGAGCCGGAGTTTGTGCAGTCCCTGCATGCCATGGCCTGGTTTTCGCGTTGTGGGCAAGGCCTGCCTGCGGATCTTGCTGCGAGCCTGCCGTTTGAGGTCGCACCGGTTGCCACGCTGAAAAAAGCCATGCGCCAGTGGGGCTCCACGCAATGGGAAGACGCAACGCTGGAAGCACGCAATGAACTGACGGGCTTTCTGGCCGTGCATGCGCGTGATGCCTATCAGCAGTGGAACACCATCACGCAGTTGGCGAAGGTGGAGGTGGCGCAACCTCTGGCAGAGAAATTCTGGCGACCCTATGCGCAGCAGCAGGGGCTGGATACGGATTTCTTGCATTGCGTGCAGTGGGACATATTGGCGCTGTGCATGGAGCATGCCTATCGTCAGCAGCGCGGCTTGCCGCAGTTTTTTCATGCGCTGCTCAAGGTCTATGCGTCAGGGCATTTGCCTTGTGGTTGGGAGGGCGGCAAATATCCCAGGGGCAGGCTGCTGGTCTGGTGACGCCGAGGCACATTGGGATACAGACAGTGGATATGAAGCCTATTAAGCTGCCACGGTTTTTGGCAATGATGGAAGTGGCTCATGTCCCAAACTATGAAAACACTGGTTCCAGCAGCGCTGCTGTTGGGGTGCACTCTGATGGCGCAGGCGCAAAACCTGGCTTTACCCAGCACGTCAGAGGCCACGGTGGCGATTGTCGATATGTTCTCCGGTTCGGGTCTTCCACAGCCTTCGAGGGTGCAGCTCGGAACCTGCATTGCCGCAGTTGATTCCAGCCATCCAGGGCAGCTTGCGTGCACTGTGGCGGTAACTCTGGGCGCGGCCACCAACGAGACCCAGCTTGACTTCTTCAAGCAGGGCAAGAAGTGGAAGGCTCAGCCCAGCGCATCTCAGGACAAGCTGCCGTTTCCGGACCCCAAGCTTCATTGAGCCCGTACTGCCGGCTCCTGGGAGATGGCGTTGGGCCATCAAAACTGTCCATTCAAGCTGACGGTTGAGGCTTGGTTCTGTTCTCCAGACGTCTCATGCTTGTCATGGCAAGTTAGCATGGGCGGCTAGAATTTTTTCTGCCTGACATTGCTCAGGCATTCCCCTGAATGTTCTCCACAACCGGCCCGGAAAGTCTGCAGGGAGATGACGGCCGACATAGATGAGTCATGCGATGAGCACTGCATATCCTGATACCCAGCTTTTGATCGACGGTCAGTGGCAGGACGCTGCCAGCGGCAAGAAAATTGATGTGCGCAATCCGGCCACGGGCGAGGTGATTGGCCATGTCGCCCATGCCGACATTCCCGACCTGGACCGCGCGCTGGCCGCGGCCGACAAAGGCTTTCAGGTCTGGCGCAAGATGTCGGCTCACGAGCGCGGCGCCATCATGCGCAAGGCCGCGAGCCTGCTCAAGGAGCGTGCCGACGAGATTGCTGCGCTGCTGACGCAGGAGCAGGGCAAGCCCTTGATCGAGGCCAAGGTAGAGATCGTCGCTGGAGCCGGAATCATTGAATGGTTTGCCGATGAGGCCCTGCGCGTCTATGGCCGCATCGTGCCCTCGCGCAAGCCCGAACAGCAGCAACTGGTCATCAAGGATCCTGTGGGCCCCGTGGCGGCCTTCACGCCCTGGAACTTTCCTGTCAACCAGATCGTGCGCAAGATCGGTGCAGCCCTGGCTTCGGGCTGCTCCTTCCTGTGCAAGGCACCCGAGGAAACTCCGGCCTCCCCCGCCGCCCTGCTCAAGTGCTTTGTCGATGCCGGCATTCCTGCCGGTGTGGTGGGTCTGGTCTATGGCAATCCCGCGCAGATTTCCGAATATCTGATTGCCCATCCCGTGATCCGCAAGGTGACCTTCACAGGCTCCACGGCCGTGGGCAAGCAGCTGGCGGCTCTGGCCGGCCTGCACATGAAACGCTCCACCATGGAACTCGGCGGTCATGCTCCGGTGATCGTGGCCGAGGACGCAGACGTGCAACTGGCCGTCAAGGCCGCGGGCGCTGCCAAGTTCCGCAACGCCGGCCAGGTCTGCATCTCGCCCACGCGGTTTCTGGTGCACAACAGCGTGCGCGAAGAGTTCACCAGCGCCATGGTCGCCCATGCCGAGGCGCTGAACGTGGGCAACGGCCTGGAGAAGGGCGTGCAGATGGGACCGCTGGCCAATCCACGCCGCGTGACCGCGCTGACCCAGCTGATCCAGAACGCAGAGCAAAGCGGCGCCAGGCTGCTGGCCGGCGGCAAGGCCTTTGGGGATGCAGGCAACTTCTTTGCGCCCACGGTGCTGGCCGACGTGCCTTTGACGGCCGATATCTTCAATCAGGAGCCTTTCGGCCCCGTGGCCGCGATTCGAGGCTTCGACAGGATCGAGGATGCCATTCAGGAGGCCAACCGCCTGTCCTATGGCCTGGCAGCCTATGCCTTCACCCGCTCGCTCAAGACTGCGCACCAGCTGTCTCAGGATGTGGAAGCCGGCATGCTGTGGATCAACCAGCCCGCTCTGCCTTCAGCCGAGCTGCCGTTCGGTGGCATCAAGGATTCGGGCTATGGCTCCGAAGGTGGCCCCGAGGCGCTGGAGGCCTATCTGGTTTCCAAGGCCGTGGCGATTACCTGCGTCTGAGCCTGGAAAGCGCTTGGCGGAAAAGGCCACCCTTGCGGTGGCCTTTTCCATTGGAGGGTGTATGTCGTTTGGCTTATGAGAGGCCTTTGGTAAGCGTTATTCCAAAAATGAATAGCGATGGCTAGAATCGACGGTTTTTTACATCCGACAACAATTACCCGCCCACGCCATGCCACTGCACTCCACGGTTTTCCAGGTCCATCCTCCGAGTTTTGTTCTTCGCCGCAGCTGGCTGTGGGGTGCTCTGGCCATCGTGCCCATGGGGGCCGCCTGGGCCCAGACGGCCCCGGTGACCGCAGCCGAAACGCCCAGTCAGACCTTCACGCTGGGAACGGTGGAGGTCAGCACGCGCCGCGATGCCGAAGAGCTTGGGGCCGGCGACATGCAACGCGTTGGCAGCGCCGAGATGGAGCGGACCAATGCCAATACCGTGGCTGATGCCGTGCGCAATCTTCCCGGTGTGAGCCTGTCGCGCAACAACCGCAACGAGGAGATGATCAGTCTGCGCGGCTTCGACTCGCGCCAGGTACCCATTTATGTGGATGGCGTACCGTTGTATGTGCCTTATGACGGCTATGTGGATCTGGGCCGCTTCACCACCTTCGATCTGGCCGAGATCAACGTGGCCAAGGCAGGTGCTTCGCTGCTGTATGGTCCCAATACGCTGGGCGGCGCCGTCAATCTGGTCACGCGCAAGCCAGTCAAGCCGTTCGAGGGCGATGTGCGTCTCGGTGTGGGCAGTGGCGGCGAGCGCAAGGCCGGCTTCAACCTGGGCGGCAACCAGGGCAACTGGTACTACCAGCTGGGCGCTTCCTACCTGGATGCCGACAGCTTTCCTCTGCCCCGGGGCTTCAGGGACTACAAAAAACAGCCCACCGATACCGGCAGCAATCGCGAGAACGCGGACCGCACCGACAAGCGCCTGTCCTTCAAACTGGGACTCACGCCCAATGCCACGGATGAATACGCCATCGGCTATGTACGCCAGGAAGGCGAGAAGGGCAATCCCGTCTACACCGGTCAGTCCACGCAGAAGAATGCCGTGCGTTACTGGCGCTGGCCCTACTGGGACAAGGACAGCCTGTATTTCCTGAGCACGACGCGCCTGAACAGCAGCAATGTGCTCAAGACCCGCCTGTACCACGACACCTACAAAAACGGTCTCGACATGTACAAGGATGCCAGCTACACGGCCCACGATCCGACCAGCAGCTACAAGGACGTGAGCAAGGGCGCCAGCCTGGAGTGGGTCAACTACGCCCTATCCGGTCACGAGCTGCATGCGGCCTTCCACTACAAGCAGGACGAACACACCGACGCCGCCTCGGGCAAGGACCCGCAAAAGCACTACCGCGATGTGACCACTTCGCTGGTACTAGAGGACCATATCACCCTGGCCGAACGCTGGCACCTGACGCTGAGTCTGAGCCATGACCAGCGCGACGCCAAGGAGGTCTACCAGTGGCCCACGGGCTCCACCAGTGCCACCAACGGCTTGGCGCGCCTGAGCTATGCACTCACGGCCCAGGGCGACGAGGTCTATCTGATCGCCTCGCACAAGACCCGCTTTCCGACCATCAAGGACCGCTATTCGGCGCGCATGGGCACGGCCCTGGCCAACCCCGATCTCAAGCCCGAGGTGGCCAACCATCTGGAGCTTGGCCTGAGCGGCAAGCCATGGCAGGGCGGCAAGGGGCAGGCGGCCGTGTTCTACAGCCGGGTGCGCGACCAGATCCAGACCATGGTCGTGGACTCCACGGCCTGCGGCGGCAAGACCTGCAACCAGGCACAGAACGTGGGACGCACGCGCAATATCGGTTTTGAACTATCGCTGGCGCAGCAACTCTCGGCCCAATGGGCTGTGCATGCGGGCTACACCTATCTGAGCCGCACCAATCTCAGCGATCGCAGCGTCACCTTGACGGACACGCCACGCCAGCGCCTGACGGCTGCCCTGCAATGGAATCCGCAGGCCCAGTGGCAGCTGCGCGCCGAGCTGGAGGCCGAGCAGGGCCGCAAGGTGCCGCTGTCGGCCAGCGGCCAGGCCCAGGTCTACCAGATGGCCGGCTATGGCGTGGTCAATCTGCGCGCCCGCTATCTGCCGCGCCCGGACACCACGCTGGACTTCGGTGTGACCAATCTGGGCGACAAGTGGTACCAGATGGCCGACGGTCTGCCCATGCCGGGCCGCAGCTGGTATATGAACCTGGGTTACCGATTCTGATGGCCATGGAAAACCTGTTCCAGATACCGCTGGCGCGCCGTGAATGGCTGCAAGCCCTGGCCGCTCTGGGCCTGGCCGGAGGTCCGGCCCTGGCGGCCGAGCCCAAGTCGGCTTCGGGCACCGGCGTGCAGGTGGCGGCCGTGGGCGGGCTGGTGCTGTGCGGCGTATGGCCGCGCGTGGCCGAACAGGCTAGCCAGGCCATGGCCATGCCGGTCACCACCGTGGCGGCCGCACCCAAGGAGGGTGTAGTGCCCGCCTTCGCGCGCGGCGAGGCGCAGATGCTGCTGATCCACGCCAGCGACGAAGCCATGGCGCTGGAGGCCAGCGGCATGGCATCCGCCGCGCGTGTCTGGGGCTGGAACGAGCATGTGATTGCCGGCCCTGCCCAGGACCCTGCTGGCGTGCGTACGGCCGCTGACGGCACGCAGGCGCTGCGGCGCATTGCCGAAACCGGCTCGCCCTTTATCGCGCTGCGCGACCCCGGCAGCTATACCGTGGTGCAGCGCCTGTGGCGGCGCGGCGGCGTACGCCCCGATGCGCGCTGGCTGCGCGCCGACACCGGCCCGCGCCCGCAGGCCGTGCTGGAGCTGGCGGCGCGGGAGCAGGCCTATGCCGTGGTTGGCCATATCCCGCTGGCCTTCGGCAAGATGGGCGCCCCCGGCATAGAGCTGCTGCTGCATGGCGATCCGCTGATGCGCCGCCCCTATGTGCTGCTCACGCCTGGCCCGCGCCATCTGGCCACGGTAGCACAGCGCCGGGCGGTCAGTCAGCTGGCCGACTATCTGCTCTCGGACGCCGGGCAACAGATACTCAGGAATGCCAACGGCAGCGACGGCACCTGGGTGTTTGCGCGCGACAGCGTGCCTGCGGGCATGAGCGCTGGCGCTGCTGGCTAGAGATCGTCAAAGGACCTGTATGAGCACCAACTCCAATGTGCCGCCACTGGCGGCGCTGATCTACCCTGATGACCAGCACGATATCGAGGCCTTGCTGGAGAGTGTGGCGCGGCGGTTGCAGCAATCGGGCCGGAATGTGGGCGGGCTGGTGCATCACCAAAGCCACTATGCCAATGGCAACAAGTGCATGCGTCTGCTGGATCTGCGCAGCGGCCGGCAGTTCGAGATGACCGAGGACCTGGGGGGCCGCTCAAAGGCCTGTAGCCTGAACCCGCAGGCCCTGGCCCAGGCCAGTGTGGTGCTGCGCCAGGCCTTGGCCGATGGTGTGGAGCTGGCCGTGGTCAATTGCTTTGGCCAGCTGGAAGCGGCGGGTGGCGGCTTTGTCCAGGAAATCGCGGGCCTGATTGGGGCCGACATTCCCGTCATTACCGCTGTGGCTGCCCGGCATGAGGCCGGCTGGCAGGCGTTTACGGGCGGAGACTTTGTCAGCCTGCCGGTGGATGAAGAAGCCGTGCTGCGCTGGTGCTTGCTGCAGTTGCAAACGCAGGGCACGGAAGGCTTGCCATGCTGACACGTCGCCAATGGCTGCATGGAGGCGCAGCGGTGCTGGCTTCAAGCCTGTACCAGGGGACGTTATGGGCGCAGGACGGTCGCTCCGTCATCGCTGCTCGATTCGGCTCGCTGCCTGCAAGGCCGGGCCGCGTGTTCGCCTCGGGGCCGCCGGCCGGCGTGCTGCTGGCGGCGCTGGCGCCGCAGCAGCTGCTGGGCTGGCCCATGCAATTGAGCGACGCAGCGCGCGCCTACCTGGGGCCGCAGCTGCAGGCCCTGCCCTATCTGGGTCGCCTGTCGGGCCGTGGCAGCACGCTGCCGTTAGAGAAGCTGCTGGCGCTGCAGCCCGATCTGGTGCTGGACTCCGGCACTTCCGATGCCACCCATGTCTCTGCCGCCGAGCGTCTGGCGCGCCAGACGGGTCTGGCCTGTGTGCTGGTGCAGGGCAGCCTGCCCGAACATGCGCGCCAGCTGCGCGAGGTCGGTAGCTTGCTGGGTGTGACCGAGCGTGGCGAGACCCTGGCCCGCTATGCCGACGAAGCCGCCAGGCTGGTGCGCTCCGTGACCGCAGGGCTGGGGGAGCAGGCCAGGCCGCGTGTCTATCTGGGGCGCGGCGCCAACGGCCTGGAAACCGGGCTGGCCGATTCCATCAATGTCGAGGTGATCGACTATGCGGGCGGCCGCAATGTGGCGGCCCAGGCCGGCAGGGGCGGACTCACGCGCGTCTCCATGGAGCAGATCCTGGCCTGGGACCCCGAAGTCATCCTGACCCAGGAAGCCGGTTTCGCCGAGCGCGTGCGCCAGGACCCCTTGTGGCGCGGCGTCAGCGCCGTGCGCAGCGGCCGTGTGCACTGCGCGCCCGTGCTGCCCTTCGGCTGGCTGGACGGCCCGCCCAGCGTGAACCGGCTGATCGGCGTGCGCTGGCTGCTCGAAAAGCTGCATCCGGGCCGCCTCGCCCGGCAGGACGCAAAGCCCCTGGAGCAGGCAGTGCGCGAGTTCTATGCGCTGTTCTATGGTGCCCAGCTGTCACCGGTGCAATTGCGAGCGCTGCTGGAAGCCGCACGTTGAAGGCATGGTGCCTGCATGAAGTCCTTTGATTCCGGACCAGACGCTGCTTCGGGTGCGGATGCCAGCCAGTGCCGCCGGCGCGGTCGGGTGCGCCGGAACCTGGGTTGGTGGACGGCCCTGGTCTTGCTGGTTCTGGTACTGCTGTGGGCGCTGGGCTCGGGCCAGTTTGCGCTCGCGCCGGCACAGCTGGCCGAAGCATTGTGGGCGCGTGCCACGGGGGTGGCGTCGCCGCTGCCGCCAGCGGCCGAAACCGTGCTCTGGAACATCAGGCTGCCGCGCATCGCAGCCGGCATGGCGGTCGGTGCGATGCTGGCTGCTGCAGGCGCGTCCTACCAGGGCATGTTTCGCAATCCGCTGGTCTCGCCCGACATCCTGGGTGTTTCGGCCGGTGCCGGCCTGGGGGCCGTCGTCGCCATCTATCTGGGCCTGTCGATGTTTGCCGTGCAGTGGCTGGCCTTTGGTGGCGGGCTGGTCGCTGTGGCCGTTGTGGTGGCCATCAGCGCCTGCGTGCGCAGGCACGATCCGGTACTCGTGCTGGTGCTGGCCGGCATCGCTTTGGGGGCCTTGCTGGGTGCCGGCATTGCCCTGATCAAGACCCTGGCCGACCCGAACACCCAGCTGCCGTCCATCACCTTCTGGCTCATGGGGGGGCTGTCGGCCGTGACGCTGCAGGAAGTGGCCGCCACGGCGCCCGTGATGCTGGCGGTCCTGCTGCCCTTGCTGCTGCTGCGCTGGCGCATCAATCTGCTGGCTCTGCCCGATGAGGAAGCGCGGGCTCTGGGCGTGCCGGTCGGGCGGCTGCGCCTGGTGCTGGTGGTTTGCGCCACCCTGGGCACGGCGGCGGCTGTGTCGCTGGCCGGCATCATCGGCTGGGTCGGGTTGGTGGTGCCGCATGTGGCACGCCTGCTGGTCGGTCCTGATTTTGTGCGGCTGCTGCCGGCTTCAGCTCTGCTGGGTGCGGGCTTTGTGGTGGCGGCCGATACGCTGGCCCGCACCATGGCGCGTATCGAGCTGCCGCTGGGCATTCTGACGGCCCTGGTCGGTGCACCTTTTTTCCTGTATCTGCTGGCCCGCACGGGGCGCCGCGAAGGAGAGGGCTGATGGCGGTGCTGGAGTTGCAAGGGCTGCGCACCGGCCACGGCCGCCGCGTGGTCAGCGAAGCGGTGGATCTGTCCATTGCCGCCGGCGAGGTGCTGTGTCTGCTCGGCCCCAACGGCTGTGGCAAGACCACGCTGTTTCGCACGGTACTGGGCCTGTTGCCGCCGCTGGCGGGTCGGGTGTTGGTGCAAGGGCAGCCGGTACAGCACTGGCCGCGCGCGGAGTTCGCGCGCCGCGTTGGCTATGTGCCCCAGGCCCAGGCCGGGGTGTTTGCCTTCGAGGCGCTGGACATGGTGCTCATGGGCCGCGCCGCGCGTCTGCCGCTGCTGGCCAGGCCTTCTAGCGCGGACCGGTCCATGGCGCTGGCCTGCATGGAGCGGCTG
The DNA here is from genome assembly GCA_031277805.1 of Comamonas sp. Lineage (GTDB taxonomy): Bacteria > Pseudomonadota > Gammaproteobacteria > Burkholderiales > Burkholderiaceae_C > Comamonas. The sequence goes on from JAITLR010000017.1 coordinate 64,571, forward strand.
CAGATCGCCCATCTGGCCGCGCGCCGCTACACGGAACTCAGCGGCGGCGAGCGGCAGCTGGTGCTGATTGCACGCGCGCTGGCGCAGGAGCCGGCGCTGCTGGTCATGGACGAACCCACGGCCAGCCTGGACTTCGGCAACCAGATCCGCGTGCTGGAGCAGATCGAGGCGCTGAGCGCTCAGGGCATGGCCATGCTGTTGTCCACCCACCAGCCCGAGCACGGCTTGCGCGTGGCCAGCCGGATCGCTTTGCTGGGTCATGGGCGGTTGCTGGGTGTGGGCGAGCCGCGTGCCGTGGCCACGCCCGCAGCGCTGGCTGAGCTGTATGGCATCAGCGAGGCGGCGATTGCCGCCCATCTTTCGAGCGGCCTGTCAGTAGCTGTCTGATGACTCAGGTATGGGCATGGGGCATTGCGTGATGCTTCATGGACAGCGCTGCCTGTACGGCCAGAACCGCCACGAAGTTGAGCAGCAGCGCGAATAGCCCGGTGTAGATCGCGAAGCTGTGGCCGCCCAGCACAAAGCTGTGCACCGGCTTGATGCCATCGCCAAACGCCAGGGCGGTTCCCGCCAGCATGCCCAAGGCCCAGCCGGTGAGCAGGGCCGGTGCACGCAGCCCCTTGAAGTAAAGGCCGCAGACCACGGCGGGAAACGTCTGCATGATCCACACGCCGCCCAGCAGCTGCAGGTACAGCGCAAACTGCGTGGGCACGAACAGGATGAACACCAGGGCACCGAGCTTGACGACCAGCGAAGCCAGCTTGGCCACCTTGGCCTGGCCCTCGGGCGTGATATCGGGGTTCACATAGGCCTTCCAGAAGTTGCGCGTGAACAGGTTGGCCGCGCCAATCGACATCACGGCCGCGGGCACCAGCGCGCCGATGGCGATAGCCGCGAACGCGAAGCCGCTGAACCATTCGGGGAACAGTGTGGCGAACAGTGCCGGCACCACATCATTGGGCGTCTTGATGCTCAGGTGTGCGGCATAGGCCATATAGCCCAGCAGGGCGATCAGGCCCAGGAGCAGCGTATAGGCGGGCAGGAACACCGCATTCTTGCGGATGGTGTTGGCGCTCTTGGCCGCGAAGATGCCGGTCAGCGTGTGCGGGTACATGAAGGCCGCCAGTGCCGAGCCCAGGGCCAGCGTGGCATAGGGCAGCATCTGGGCGGGTTGCAGCAGCAGGCCCGTGCTGCCGCCCTTGGTCGCGAAGGCGCTGTCCGCAGCCTGGAACACGGCCGCGTAGCCGCCGAGCTTGGCCGGCACCAGCACCACGGCGGCGAGCACCACGATGTAAATCATCAAGTCCTTGACGAAGGCGATCAGCGCCGGCGCGCGCAGCCCAGCCGAGTAGGTATAGAGCGCCAGGATCACGAAGGCCAGAGCCAGCGGCAGCTCTCCCTGCAGCCCCAGGGCCTGGATCACGACCTGCATGCCGACCAGTTGCAGCGCGATATAGGGCATGGTGGCGATCACGCCCGTCAGGGCCACGGCCAGCTCCAGCGTGCGCGAGCCGTAGTGGCCGTAGACCACGTCGGCCGCGGTCACATGGCCGGCATCGCGGGCCGCCTGCCAGAGCCGCGGCATGATCGCGAAGACGATGGGGTACACGACGATGGTGTAGGGCAGGGCGAAGAAGCCGTAGGCGCCGACGGCGTAGACCAGGGCCGGCACCGCGATCACGGTATAGGCCGTGTAGAAGTCGCCGCCCACGAGGAACCAGGTGATCCAGCCGCCGAAGCGCCGGCCGCCCAGGCCCCATTCGTCCAGATGCTGGGCTGGTGCCGCCGCCCCGCGCTGCCAGCGTGAAGCGACAAAGCCCAGCACCGTGACCAGCGCGAAGAAGAACACGAAGACCGCAAGCGCGGTCCAGTGGATGGTGGTGCCGCTCATGATGAGCTCTCCTTGTCGGACGCACCGAAATAATGGCGGTAGACCAGCCAGGTCAGCAGCGCGCTGACGAAGACCCAGGCCAACTGATACCAGTAGAAGAACGGGAAGCCGAACAGCGTGGGCTGCGCATGGTTGTACAGCGGCACGTACAGCAGGCCGATGAACGGCAGAAGGAGCAGCACCCACATGGCGGTTGCCTTTCCACGGATGGACGTTCAGTTACTGTACGCCTGTGACAGGCGCTGCGCATCCTCCGCGCAGGCATCAGGGGTATCGCGGCCGCAGGCGGCCGAGTCAAGTTCGCTGGAAAGAAAAAAGCCGCTGTGAAAGCGGCTTTTCCGGGTGATTGCCGTCAGGCAATGCTTGCAGTGCTGGCAAAAAAGCCCTGGTGCTCGCCTATGTCCTGGGCGGCCAGCCGCAACTGCAGGGCTTGCTCGGGCTGGCGTTGCTGTATGCGCCGGGCCACGCCTTGCAGCAGTGGGGCCGCCTTGGCGGGTGCACTGGGTAATTGCTGCAGTCTTTGCAGCGCGCTGCGCACACCGCGCAAGGTGCTTTCGGACAAAAGCACATCATCTTCCAGTGTGTGCAGAATCAGCACGGCCTTGCCTACGCGCAACGCGGCCAGGCCGCAGTCGGCAGCGTCCTGCACGGCGGGGGCGCTGACTTTTTCGGAGGCGCGCACCAGGCGCAGCAGGCGGTGGTAGAGGCGGGCGCGCCACACGCGCACGTCGCGGGCATGCAGCGGTGCGGCAGCCATGTCCTGCAGTTCATGAACCATCATGGCGCGCAGGCCGTTGAGTCTGCCCTGCACGGTGACGGGCAGGATGAAGCGATACGCGGCCCAGCCGGCCAGCGGGCCGGTGACGATGGCGAATGCCATGGACAGGGAGTGGCCCATGTCCAGCTGGTAAGGGAAATGCGGAGACAGCGCGAGCAGGATGACCATATTGCAGTCATAGCCGGCAACCATGGTGCGGCGGTGGCTGAACAGCAAGGCGCCGATGATGATGAAGGGCAGCATCATCAGCACCATCTGCAACTGGCTGTGGGCGAACGGCCAGGCAAACCATTGGCAGATCAGCGCCACGACCGCGCCCATGGCCTGTCCCAGAATGACAAAGCGCATGGTGAAGGCCGGGTTCTCGAACGAGGAGAACACGGTGATCATCACCGACAGGCCCAAGAGCATATAGGCGCCGCCATGCCAGCCCGTGATCACCCAGATCAGGCCCACCAGAAAGATGGCGCTGAAGGCACGCAGCATGGCACGGCGTGCGCCTACCCAGTCGCTGTGCAGTACCACGGGCAACTGGCGTGCGCGGTGGTGGGCGGGCAGAGTCAGATCGCTGGCCGCCACAAAATGGGCCTGCAGTGCCAGACCCAGATTGGTCAGGATTTCTTCGGCATGACCCCAGCCGGTAGCGGCGACGCGGGCCGTGGCGATGGCTTCGATGGCGGCCAGCGGTGCGGGCTGGGTTTCCAGCAGCTTGGCGGCCTGCTCCAGTGCGGCCGTCATGGCCCGGGCTTGTTCCGCCGTGAACTGGGGAGTGATGGTTTTGCCCGTGCTGTCACGCAGCCAGAGCAGGGCCGAGATCTGTGTGTTGATCAGGCGGCGCAGTGCCCGCACGGCGCGGCGTGAGCGCTGGGAGCCAGCGGCATGCGGGTCCAGTCCCTCTTCAATGGCTGCCATCGTGGCCAGCCGTTCGGCCAGATCCCTGGGGCTGAGGTTGCTCTGGCCTCGAGCCGTGGCCTGCGCAGCCGCTGCAATATCCCGCAGCAGGCGGGCGCAGAGGCGGCGCACCTTGCCGTCGCCGGGGATTTCCGCGCCCACGGGCGTGAACAACCAGCCGACGATCAGGGCCGCGACCACACCGGTCAGTGCGGTGAACAAGCGATCCCAGCCCAGCTCGTAGACATGGGCGGGGTTGCCGTTGTCCAGCAGGGCCACCATGGCTGCCGAATAGCCGGACAGCATGGTGCCGTAGGAGGCGAAGCTGCGCTGCAGATTGCCCAGGCCAGCGCAGACGCCCATCCACACGGCCAGCCCCGTGACCAGCCAGAGCAGATCGCCATTGGCAATCAGCACCAGTACCACGCCGGCGGCCGTGCCGATGATGGTGCCGGTGACGCGGAAAAAGCTTTTCTCCAGCAACTGGCCGCGCAGCGGCTGGGATGCGGCCCAGACCGTCATACCCGCCCATTGCGGGTGCTCCAGCCCCAGGGCCCAGGCGGCCAGCACGGCGATACAGGCGGCAAAAGCCGTGCGCAGATGCTGGCGCAGACGCGGGCTGTCAAAGCCCCACTGGGTGGCGCGCTCCAGCAGGCGGTCATAGGCGGCCACGCTCATGTGCGCTCCTCGGCTTCGGGATGGGCCTGAGTGCAGCGCTGGCCGTGCATCTGTTCGATGCGGGCGCGAATCTTGTTGACGCTGCCAAGCATGGTCTCGACTTCGGCGTCATCCAGGTCCTGCAGCATGCTGAGTTCGGCCTCCAGCATGGTGGCGCGGATGCTGTCCACGGCGCCATGGCCTTCATCGGTCAGAAAGATGCGCTTGCTGCGGCGGTCGGCCGCATCGGCGCGGCGTTCCACCCAACCCTTGCCTTCGAGAATGTCCAGCAGGCGCACCAGGCTGGAGCTGTCCAGGCCCACGCGCTCGGCCAGCTCCTTTTGCGTCACGCCATCGCCCCAGGCGCGCAGATGCAGCAGCGGCGTCCAGGTGGCATCGGTCAGGCCGCTGGCGGCCAGTTGCTCTTCAACAAAACGGCGCCATTGGCGCGTGAGGGTGACCATGAGAAAGCCCAGACGGTCGCGGGAGGGGGCATCGGCAAAAGACATGGGAATGAATTTTGCTGCACCATCAATTAATTTGTAATTCAAACTAATTGAATCTGCATTGATATATAGGGTATTCCCTTTGGTGTGTGCGAGAGAACAATAAAAAAGAGAGCGCATTGCGCTCTCCTTCAAAGGATTTCAGCCCTATCAATATTTGAGTTGTAATCCAATCAAGCGCGAACCGCTATCAAAACAGGGTGGGAATCCAGAGATTCAATGCCAGGCCGGCGACCAGCAGCCAGATGAACAGGGCCAGGGCCAGAATCAGTGGCTTGGTGCCGGCAGCACGCACGGCGCGGATATGGGTGGTCAGCCCCAGGGCGGCCATGGCCAGGGCCAGCAGCGCGTTGTCCAGCTGAATGCCGACGCTGACCACTTCCTTGGGCAGCACGCCCAGGGAGTTGATACCGGCCATCAGCACAAAGCCCAGGGCAAACCATGGAATGGTGATCTTGTTGCCGGGCTGGCCGTTGTTCACTCCCACGGCACGTTCGCTGCGTGTCAGCCACATGGACAGCACCAGCAGGAAGGGGGCCAGCATCATCACACGCACCATCTTGGCGATCACGGCCGTATCGGCGGCCTGGCTGCCTATGGCTTCGCCGGCGGCCACGACCTGGGCCACTTCATGCACGGTGGAACCCACGAAAACACCGTACTGCTGCATGCTGGTGTCTATCCAGCCGTACTCGGCATTCCAGTGGAACAGCGCCGGGTAGAGAAAGGTGCCGATGGTGCCGAACACCACCACGGTGGCCACGGCCACGGCCACGTCTTCGGCACGGCCCTTGGCCACGGGCTCGGTGGCCAGAACGGCGGCAGCGCCGCAAATGGAGGCACCTGCACCCACCAGCAAGGTGGTGCGCTTGTCCATACCCAGCAGCTTCTGGCCTATCCATTGCGCCAGCAGGAAGGTGCTGGACAGCACCAGCGCGTCGATCACCACGCCAGCCATGCCGACCTGGCCAATATCCTGAAAGGTCAGGCGCAGACCGTAGAGCACGATGCCGGTGCGCAGCAGGCGGGCCTTGGTGAAGGCGATGCCGCTGCCGCACTGGCTGGCGATGGCCGGATAGACGGTGTTGCCGATGACCAGGCCGATGATGATGGCCAGCGTCAGCGCGCTCAGTCCATTGTTCTTGATGACGGGAAATTGGGCCAGCCAGGTGGCGGCAGCGGCAATCGCGCCCGCCAGCAGCAGGCCGGGAACCATGGCCGTTGTCCGGTGCATCCAGCCCTGGGGTGGGCTGGCATGGGAAATAGTACTTGTATTCATGAATCCTCCGACTACCTGATGCACACGGCGCGCGGCTGGCAGTGACGGGGTTCACTTTAGATTTGTTGGTTATATTTGTATAACGAATAGTTTTTGTAAGATCAATTGATAAAATAGGTAGATTGAAGGCTTGTACTCCTGCTATTTGAATAAGCTCTTGATTTGCTTGGTAAGGCAAGCATTTCTGAACACCGGCCAACCATGCTGCATCTCACCTTGCGTCAATTGGAGATCTTCTGCGCTGTAGCCCAGGAGGGAACTACGGTGGCTGCTGCAGAAGCGGTAGCGCTATCGCAATCAGCGACCAGCGCCGCACTGCAGCAACTGGAGTCCGGCCTGGGCGTGCCGCTGTTCGAGCGTGTGGGCAAACGCCTGGTACTCAACGATGCGGGCCGTACCCTGCTGCCCCAGGCGCTGGCCGTGCTGGAGCAGACCCGGGGCATAGAGCAGGCGTTTTCGGCCAAGGCGGCCAATATGCCGGTACGCCTGCGCGTGGCGGCCAGTACCACCATCGGCACCTACGCCCTGCCGCAGGTGCTGGCGCGGCTGGCCCGGTCGCATCCGCTGGTGCGCGTGGATCTGCAGATTGCCAATACCCAGGAGGTGGGCGAAGCCGTGCAGGCGCTGGAGGTGGACCTGGGCCTGATCGAAGGCAGCAGCCATTGGCAGGGGCTGGAGGTGGAACCCTGGCTCAGCGACGAGCTGGTCATTGTGGCCTCGCCCAGCGATCCGTTGGCCCAGCAGGCGCGCAGCAAGCCGCTGGGCGTGGCGGCGCTGCGCAAGGCCGCCTGGCTGTTGCGCGAGGCAGGCTCGGGCACGCGTGAAATGGTCGAGCATGCGCTGCTGCCGCATCTGCACCAGTTGCCGGCAGCGGCCACGCTGGGTAGCTCGGAGGCGATTGCGCGCTGCGTGGAGCAGGGTCTTGGCATCAGCTGCCTGTCGCGCGTGCTGGTGGAGGCACAGCTGCAGACCCAGGCGCTGGAGATTCTGCCCACGACGCTGCCGCGCATGTGGCGCAACTTCTCTCTGGTGCAGCGCGCGGGCAAGCGGCGCTCTCCCGCGCTGGAGGCTTTTGTGGCGGCCTGCCATGCCAGCGTGCCGCCGGAATCTCCATGAAAATCGCCTTTCGGCATGCAGTGCATGCGCTGGCAGCTATGGTTTTTGCTGGCGCAACATTTTCTTGTCTTGAGGCTTTTTGCCCCTATATTGCATAGACAAGCCCGCCACAAATCGTGCAGCGCCGGGCCAGACAAGCAGGGAGAATCACCATGAAAACCATTGACGAAATGCTGCACCTGGACTTGCTGACCCATGAGCAGCATCTGCAGATCAGCCACTGGATTGACGCAGCCGATTCCCCCGAAGCGATTTTGCAAATGCCGGCGCCGCTATGGCAGGCCGTGGAGCGTGCCAGCCAGACCATGGGCGTGAACGAAGACCTGGAGCGCCCGCCGGCGCTGGATGCTGGAGGGCTGGCCTTCGGTTAACCGCCGGCCGGACGGTCATGCGCGCTCAGTGCGAGTCCTTGTTCAGCATGTGAAGCTGCTGGCACTCCTGCTCGCGCTGCTGCGTGCTCATGGTTGCCCATCTCTGCTGAAAGCTGGTCAGCGCCCGGGTATAGATGCTGTCGTATTCGGCGGAGCTGAAGCCCAGGTGCCCGGGCATGCTCTTGCGGTGCAGGGCACGGGTTGCCTGTACGTCTTTCTCGCTGACCAGGCCGCATTTCAGGGTCTGCTCGCTCATGGTGGCCCCCGTCTCTATCAGGCTGAGCTTGATGTCGTGCTCCGAGGCATTGCCGGGCAAAGCACGCTCGGAGGGCTGGGCATGGGCTAGCGGGCCGCCTAGAGCCATGGCCAGCAGGGTCAGGGTGATACCTGTCTTCATTTCTTGAGCGGGATGGGTGTGCCGTGAGGCACGGCCACGGCCGTCACGCTGTTCTGGGGCGAGCCTTCGATGACGCGGTCGGAATACGTCATATAGACCAGGGCATTGCGCTTGGCGTCCACCATGCGCACCACGCGCAGACGCTTGAACAGCAGCGAGGTGCGCTCGGTAAACACTTCTTCCTGCTGCTTGAGCGGCTCGGTAATCTGTATGCCTGCCGTGGCCTGGCAGACGATGGAAGCTTCGGAGCGGTCCTCGGCCAGACCCAGGCCGCCCTTGATACCGCCGGTCTTGGCGCGCGAGACGTAGCAGGTCACGCCCTGCACCTTGGGGTCGTCATAGGCGTCGACCACGATTTTGTGATCGGGGCCAATCCATTTGAAGACGGTATCCACCGCGCCGATCTGTTCGGCATGGCTCATGCCCACAAAGGCCATGGTTCCAACGGTGGCTGCAGCGGCAACAAGAACAGCGGAGAGAATTTTCATGGGGGTGCGCATGGGTGAGAGCAGAGGTGAAAGAAATTAAGGGTTAACCCTTGTCAATGACAGGAAATTGTGCCTGATCGCCGCCGAAAAAGCTGTGCTCTGGGGACAATACAGCTCTGCCGCGACGCTTGCTCGTCTGCATGGCAATACAGATTCCTGGGGTGCTTCTTCAGCACCTGCCAATTCTCCCGGGTGCGCCGACCTGCTCGTAACGCACCAACCCTCTTGCTTTCTTTGGTGTGCCGCAGCCGTTCTGGCCGTGGCTGGCTTTCCATGTCATCTCCAAAATCCGCGCCCGGTCTGGGCGCTTCTTCGTTGTTGCTGATGGCGCTGGCCTGCGGTCTGTGCGCGGGCGGCAATTATTTCAATCAGCCGCTGCTGCATTCCATTGCTCAGCATTTTGAGGTCGCCGAATCGGCAGCGGCCGCCAGCGTGACGCTGGCTCAGGTGGCCTATGCCTGCGGCTTGATGCTGCTGGCGGCCCTGGGCCAGGCCTTATGCGGGTTGGCGGGCAATCTGAATCTGTTTTTGCTGGGCACGCTGATGGCGGGCCTGTTTTCGGTGGCAGCCCAGGTGCTGGTGCCCATGGCTGCAGCACTGGCACAACCGGGCCAGGGCGGCCGCGCCGTGGGCTGGGTGATGAGCGGGCTGTTGCTGGGCATTCTGCTGGCGCGCAGCGTGGCCGGTGTGGTGTCAGACGCCTGGGGCTGGCAAGCCGTGTACCAGGGCGCGGCTCTGCTGATGGCCGTGGTGGCTCTGTGGCTGTGGAAGGCGTTGCCAGCATCACGCAACCCCAGCCCCACCAGTTATCCCCAGGTGCTGGGCAGCATGTGGCAGCTGCTGCGCAGCCAGCCGGGTCTGCGTCAGCGCACCCTGGTCAGCGCGCTGGCGTTTGCCTCCTGCAGCGTACTTTTTTCCACCATGGCGCTGCAGCTGGCCAGCGGCCCGCTGGGGTTGGATGATGGGCAGATCGGCTTGATCGGTCTGGCCGGAGCCGCGGGTGCATTGGTCGCCACGCAGGCCGGGCGACTGGTGGACAAGGGCCTGGGACGCATCAGCTGTGCGATCGGCGCCCTGGCCCTGCTGCTGTCCTGGCCCATGCTGTGGTGGGGCGGGGCGCACCTGGGCTGGTTTGTATTGGGCATGGTGGTGATCGATCTGGGTCTGCAATGCCTGAACATCACCAACCAGGCCACGGTGGCGCAACTGCTGCCCGCAGCACGCGGGCGCATGAATGCCGTCTATATGACGGGCTACTTCACCGGCGCCGCCGCAGGCTCTGCCCTGGGTACGCTGGCCTGGCGTATCGACGGCTGGCAGGGCGCATGTGTCCTGGGCGTGGCGCTGGCGGTGATGGCGGGTCTTGGCACTTTCAGCATGCGCAAGACCCACCGTCTGTAAGCCGCTTAAAGATCCCAGCGCAGCGAGGCGGTGTAGGTCCGCTGCGGATAGGGGTGGAAGTTCCAGTACTGGTAGTTGTTGAGGTTGTCTATGCCAAAGGCTGCCGATAGCTGCCTGTCGATCTGGTAGCGGGCGCGCAGATCGACAGTGAAGTATTTGCTGGCCCCCATATAGGTGCTGGCATTGACATCGCTGTTGTCCAGGTTCGAGTACTGGCGGCCGCTGTAGCGCGCAGCCACCGTCAGCGCCCAGCGGTCCGTGGGCTGATAGGTGGCCCAGGCGGTGGCACGCCAGCGCGGCACACGCGGCTGCCATTTGCCCACGCTGGCGGGGTTGGCGGCATTGGCCACGATCTGGGAGTCGGCCCAGGTCAGGCTGCCGCCCAGGTCCAGTCCGCGAAGCCCTATGGATCGTCCGACGGACTGCGCCGAGTAGGACAGCTCCAGCCCCGTGGTGCGTACCTTGTCCACGTTCTGCACGGCCGAGGTGGTGCTGCCGGGAATCAGCTGGCTGTAGAGCGCGTCGCGCGTGCTCTCATGAAACAGCGTGGCGCGCAGCAGGCCATTGCCAAGGTCTTGCTCGGCCGAGAGCTCGCTGGTCCAGGAGCGTTCGGGCTTGAGATTCGGGTTGTTGATGAAGGACAGCGCACCGCCCGAGGTCGCGCCGTAGAGTTCGCCCACCGTGGGAAAGCGCACCGAGCGGCCCAGCGATGCCTTGAGCGTGGTGTTGCGGGCCAGCTGGTAGGCCAGTGCCGCCTTGGGCGAGAAATGCGATTCGCTGCGCTTGTCATAGCCGAGCTGGCTGCTGGCCGTGGCGGTGTGGCCGTCGCTGGCCGTCCAGTCTTCCCAGCGCAGGCCCAGCACGGACTTCCACCTGGAGGAAATCTTCCAGCTGTCCTGCGCCCAGAGGTAGCGGGTCTCGCTGCGGCCGCCGACCTGGCTGACCAATGCTTGCGGATTGGCAGGTCCGGATTGCCAGTCTCCGAGCACACCGTATTTGCCGATGTTCAGCTTGTAGGCATCGCGGCCCGCGCCAAAGTCCACGATATGCGCGCCCTGCAGGCCGTCGGGCCGCCAGATGCTCTTGGCGGCGACGGTGTTCCAGCCTGTACCGCCCTGATCCTGCAAGGTGCCGGCGCCGCCCTGGGCTGCAGCGGGCAGGGCGATGCTGGGAGCGCGTTGCTGATCCTTGCCGTAGTCATAGAGGCTGGCGCTGAGTTCCCAGTCAAAAGTCTCGCGCGTGTGGCTTTTGAGAGAGACGCCATGCATGGTGTGGGTCTGGCTGTCCTGGCTCAGGCCAAAGGCCGTGGGTGACACCATATAGCTTTTGCCATCGATATTGATCGGGCCGCTGTAGATGGTCTGGCCGTCGGGGCCTTTGAGGTAGCTTTCGACCCGGCCCTGGGCGCTGTTCTGCCACCAGCCCAGCGTGTAGCTGGCGCGCAGCGTGGGCGTGATGTCATAGGCCAACTTGATCTTGGCGTGATCCTGCTGCGTGCGGTACTGAGTGCCCGCACCCAGGATGTACCAGGGCTGGTTGGTGGTGTTCAGTCCTGCGATGGCGCCAGTCACCGGCGTGCCCGCGCTGCCTGCCGAGCCGGCCGATTGCAGCACAAAGGGAAAGGTCAGCGGCTGGCTGTTGCTGTCCGTATGGTTGAGATTGATCCAGAACGACCAGGGGCCGCTTCTGCTGCCGATGGAGGCGCTGCTGTTCCAGCTGCTGTAGTGGCCGCTGCTGCCCAGCACATGGCTGGGCTGGGACGAGTAGCCTGCGGCGGCGTGGGCTTCGAGCTTGTCGGGCATGCGCGTCACATAGTCCACCACGGCGCCGGCGGAGTTGCCGGGATAGGCGGCCGAGAACGGGCCATACATCACATCGACGCGCTCGATCTCCTCGGGCGTGACCAGGCCCCAGCGTGGTGCGTAATTGCTGCCGTTGGCAATGCCGTTACCCAGATAGTTGGACAGCAGAATTCCGTCCGCATAGACGGCCGAGCGTGCGCTATTGCCCGTGCCGGAAGCACGCGTGGAGAGGATGGCGTGGTTGTAGTCGCCGATATAGCGCTTGCGCACCAGCAGACTGGGCATGTATTTGAGCGCGTCCTCGCTGTCGGCGGCGTTGATGCGGGTCTCTATCTCCTCGCGTGTGATGCCTTCTATCGTGGTCGGAATCTGCGTGGGCAGCGAGCTGGGCTGGCCGCCTGTGACGGTGACGACGCCCAACTCTCTGCTGCGCTCGGGAGTTTCGGAAATGTCCTGTGCACTTTGCGCCAGGCATGGCAATGCAATGCCACTGACCACCAGTGGCAAAAAAATCTTGTTCATGGATGCTTACCTCGGAGCATGCGGTTCTTCGCGATGTCCAGAAAAACTGATAGCGGCCAGCGCAGATCAGGGCTGCGCCGGAGCCGGAAATAGTTCAGAGATAGGCAGAAGGCGGCCCGCGCGCGGGCAGAGGGGCGGCGGTAATCGACGCGATGCGGGCCCGCTCCACAGGCTGCAGCGCATGCCAGAGAGGGGAAGCAGTCGGAGGCGGTAGCTGCAGCTCTGGCGGCGGTGGTGCTGCAAGGGGCAGACACATCGGGCAATCAAGATGTCCCGCGCCCAAGGCTATGTGATCGCTGCCGCCGCCATCACCGATGACGATCAGCTTTACGGCGCCGGTGCTGGTGCAGATCAGCTCGAAGCCATGCGGCTGAACCAGCGGCGATGCCACGGCGGCGCCCATTGACAGTGCAAACCATGCCAGCACGCACTGGCCCAGCAGGCAGGCGGCAATGCGGCGCAGCGATTGCAAAGTCATGGCTGGCATCATAAAGGTTCGCCATCATGTGTGAAATATGTTGCAAACGCTTGCTGCATCTGCGCAACATGCTCTGCTTTCAATAACAAAACCCGGCCTGGGCCGGGTGTGTTTTTCGCTGCAATTGATGACTCAAGCACCGCAAGCGACCTTCAAAACTGGCGTGTCCCAAACCAGAGACAACCAGCAAGCGCCGCCGCGCAGCGAGGCTGTCGTTCCCCTTCCTTAGCGCGAAGCGCGTAGAGAAAGGGGCGCCCGGCTAGGGGGAAGGCGCGTCAGCGCCTCAGGGGGTTACTGAGCTGCCACATGCTTTCGCAGATGCTCCAGCGCTTCTTCCACCTGATCCACCAGCACCAGGCACAGGTCGCCGGCTTGCAGACGGCTCAGTGCGTGGTCGATGGCGATGAACTCGCCGTGGATTTCGGTGCTGTAGCTGGTGCGGGCAGCGCCTTCCAGGCCCTTGCGCAGCAGGCCCAGCACTTCGCCATCTTCACGGCCGCGCTGGCAGGCATCCTGGTAGAGAATCACGTCGTCGAACACCTTGCCCAGGATCTGGGTCTGCTCGACGATGTCCTGGTCGCGGCGGTCGCCAGCGCCAGAGATCACCACGCTGCGCTTCTTGGCAGGCATGGCTTCCACGGCCTGAACCAGGGCGCGCATGGCGTCGGGGTTGTGGCCGTAGTCGGCAATGATGGTCGCGCCCTTGTAATCCATCACGTTGAAACGTGCCGGGGCGTTGTCGCTGTCGTTGAGAAAGCCTGCCAGGCCGCGGCGGATGGTCTGCCAGGGGAGGCCGGAGGCCCAGGCCGCACCGATGGAGGCCATGATGTTCTCCACCTGGAAGGTGATGGTGCCGCCCCGGGTCAGCGGGATCTCGCGCAGCGGAATCGATTCGCGCCACGAGCCTTCTGCCGCAACGATGGAGTCGCCGTCCACATAGACCACGCGGCTGCCCTGAGCGCGGTGCGTGGCCATGACGGGGTGGTGACGGTCGGCGGCAAAGAAGATGACCTTTCCGGGGCAGACATGGGCCATGGCTGCGACCAGCGGGTCGGCTGCGTTGAGCACGGCATAGCCGGTGGGGGCCACGTTCTGCACGATGACGCGCTTGAGAACGCTGACATCTTCCTTGGTGGTGATGAAGTTCAGACCCAGGTGGTCGCCTTCGCCGACATTGGTGACCACGGCGACCTGGCAGCGGTCAAAGCCCAGGCCTTCGCGCAGAATGCCGCCGCGTGCGCATTCGAGCACGGCTGCATCGGTCTCGGGGTGGGCGAGGGCGTTGCGGGCACTCTTGGGACCCGAGCAGTCGCCGCTGTCGATCTGGCGCCCGTTGACCCACACGCCATCGGTATTGGTCATGGCGGTGCGCCAGCCATGCGAGGTGAACAAATGGGCGATCACGCGCGTGGTCGTGGTCTTGCCATTGGTGCCGGTGACGGCGACCAGTGGAATGCGGCCATCGTCGCCAGGGGCAAACAGCTCGTCCACCATGGGCACGCCCACATTGCGGGGACGGCCAAACGAGGGTGCCAGATGCATGCGCAGGCCGGGGGCGGCGTTCACTTCCACAATGCCGCCGCTTTGCTCTTCCAGGGGCTTGAGCATGGTTTCGCAGACCACGTCCACGCCGCAGATGTGCAGGCCGATGGTCTGGGCCGCCTCGATGGCGCGCGCCGCGATTTCGGGGTGCACATCGTCGGTCACATCGGTAGCGCTGCCGCCGGTGGACAGATTGGCGTTGTTGCGCAGTACCACACGCTGGCCCTGGGCGGGCACGGATTCGGGTGTCAAACCTTCGCTGGCGATGCGGGCGATGGCGATGTCGTCAAGACGGATCTTGGTCAGCGCCGTGCCGTGGCCGGAGCCGCGGCGCGGGTCCTGGTTGACGATCTGCACCAGCTCGCGAATGGTGTGGGTGCCGTCGCCCAGCACTTGTGGGGGCTCGCGGCGGGCGGCAGCGACCAGCTGGCCGCCGACGACCAGCATGCGGAAGTCGTGGCCGGGCAGAAAGCGCTCGACCAGAATCTCGTCGCCAAACTCGCTGGCGGTCTTGTAGGCGGCCTCCAGGCCTTCGCGGCTGGTGATGTTGACCACCACGCCCTTGCCCTGGTTGCCGTCCTGAGGCTTGACCACCACGGGCAGGCCGACCTCCTGGGCCACGGCCCAGGCGTCTTCCACGTCGGTCACGGGGCGGCCCATGGGCACGGGCACGCCGGCGGCATGCAGCAGGCGCTTGGTCAGGTCCTTGTCCTGGGCAATCGATTCGGCCACGGCGCTGGTGGAGTCCAGCTCTGCAGCCTGGAAGCGGCGGGCCCTGGAGCCCCAGCCCAGCTGCACCAGCGAACCGCTGGTCAGACGGCGAAACGGTATGCCACGGGCCACGGCGGCGTCGACAATCGCGCCGGTCGATGGGCCGATGCGGTCATCTTCGTCCAGCTCGCGCAGTTCGGCGATAGTGGCGTCGGCATCAAAAGGCGTGCCGCTCAGCGCGGCCTGGATCAAGGCTTCGGCGCGTTCCATGGCCAGCTTGCCCACGGCTTCTTCGGTGTACTCGACCACCACCTGGAAGGTGCCGTGCTCCACGGTCTCGTGCGTGCGGCTGAAAGTGACTGGGCAGCCTGCCTGGGCCTGCAGCGACAGGGCGGCGACCTCCAGCACATGGGCCAGCGACAGGCGCTGGTCTGCGCCATGGGGCTGCAAGGTGCCAATGGTGGGAAAACGCGCGCGCAGCTTGTCTTCGAAGCCGGGCATGGCGGTGTACAGCAGCTCGCTGTCGTCACAGTGCACGATTGCCTCGATGGCGGTGCTGCGGGTCCAGAGGTTGGGGCCACGCAGGGCTCTGGTGCGGGTGATCTGCATAGTTTTCTTTCAGCTGAATTTCAAGCTTTTTCTTGGTCTAGAGCTTATCTGGCAAGCGCTAGCAGCTATATCTATTGAAGCGTTCTAGGGAGCAATCAAGCCTGGTACTCAAAGGTCTTGATGCCAGCGCCGATCAGATCGGGCGTGATATCAAGTGCCCAGGCCGTGGCAATCGCGGCCAGCAGCGCGGGGGTATCGGGCTTTTTGCCGCCGGGCAGGGACAGTGCATCCAGCGTGCCCAGCACGCGCTCCTGCGCGCCGGTGGCCAGCACCACGTTGTTGCCCCGGACGAAGACGGCGCGGCCACCTTCATGCTGGGCTTCGGTGTTGGCGCGGTGGGCGGCGACGGCCTCGTTGGCTGCATCCATCGAGTACAGAATCACTTCGCCGTCGCAGAGCTCGGCCAGATCGGCTACTTCGGGCAGGTCGGCATTGAGCACGCCAGCACCTTCGTCCAGCACCACATCGATCTGCGTGCGCATCACGCGGCGCATCTGGCCGGCTTCCAGCACATCGTGGTCGGCCAGGGTTTCAAAGCCATCCATGTCGGTGACCACGCCCACCAGGCAGCGGTCATAGGCCAGGCCTTCTTCCAGAATGGAGCGGGCCGTGGTCTGGATGACGGCCGCCTGGGCCAGACGGTTGGTCAGCAGGCGGTGGGCGCCGGCCCAGTTGCCGGTATTGGTCTTTTGCGTCTGGCGGTTGGCGATGAACATGCCTTCGCTGCTGGCCACGCCCGTAAGCTTGCCCGACAGTTGCAGCAGCCAGCCCACGAGGCGGGCGATGAAAGCGTTGTTGCGCGTTCCGACAATACCGGCGATGGGGATACGGCCAGCGCCAGAGCCGTCTTCACGCGGGAAGAGGTGATCGGCAATCGCCATGCCCACGGGGCGCGGTGCGCCGCTGGTGGGCTTGAGGTGCATCAGCAGGCCGGGGCCGGCGTTGACTTCCAGAATCGCGCCCTGGCCCTGCATGGGCTGGGAGACGTCCTTCAAGATCATGTCCATGCCGGCAATGTCCAGGCCCACGATCTTGGCGGCCAGCACGGCGTAGTACGCCACATCGGGGTGTACATCGTCGAGGCAGTCAATGGCCATATTGCCGTTGCGCTGCAGCAGCACGGCCTGACCTTGCGGGATCACGCTGTCGGGCGTGACATGCTGGCGGTTGAGTTCCAGCTTGACGGCACCGGCATCGAGATTGATCCAGTCCAGCGGATATTCCTGTTCAGGGCCGCGGCGGGGGTCCTGGTTCAGCACCTCGACCAGCTCGCGCAGCGTGGACTTGCCGTTGCCGTAGACCGAAACGGTTTCGCCCTTGGTCGCGGCGACGACCTTGCCGCCGACCACCAGCAGGCGGTGTTCCACGCCGTCGATGAACTTTTCGACGATCACGTCCGAACCCTCGGGCTCGGCCAGCGCAAACGCGGCCTTGATATTGGCCTCTTCCGACAGCTCCAGCGTCACGCCACGGGCATGGTTGCCGTCCGAGGGCTTGACGGTGACTGGGAAGCCAATGTCTTGAGCGACTTCCCAGGCCTCCTCGGGCGATGCCACGATCTGGCCTTCAGGCACGGGCACGCCGCAGGCGGCCAGCAGGCGCTTGGTGAAGTCCTTGTCCTGGGCAATGCCTTCGGCAATCGCGCTGGTCTGGTCGGACTCGGCCGTCCAGATGCGGCGCTGTGCGGCGCCATAGCCCAGTTGCACCAGGTTGCCATCGTTCAGGCGGATATGGGGGATGCGGCGCTCGGTTGCGGCATCGACGATGCAGCCGGTCGAGGGACCCAGGTAGCGGTCGTTGATCGCTGTCTTGATGGCGTGGACGGCGGGCTTGAGATCGAACTTCTCGTCATTGATGGCCGCCATCAGCAGCTTGTGGCCCTGCTCCAGTGCCACGCGGGCCACGGCCTCTTCGGGGCAGCGGAACACCATGCGGTAGACACCGCGCTTGGAGATTTCACGCGTCTGGCCGAATTCGGCGGGCATGCCGGCCAGGTTCAGCAGCTCGATGATCACGTGCTCCAGCACATGGCCCATCCAGGTGCCGCCTTCCAGGCGCTGGATGAAGCCGCCGCGTTCGCCCACGCCGCAGGTGTGCTCGATCAGGTCGGGCAGCCAGCTGGTCAGACGCTCGTTGAGACCGGGAATCTTGTTGGACGGGCAGTCTTCCAGCTCTCCCAGATCCAGCCAGACTTCCAGTACCGGGCGGTAGGTCCAGACACTGGGACCACGCAGGAAAGTAGTGCGCAAGAGTTGGATGTCGTTGAGTTTCGCCATGTCAGTCAGCGGATAGATGGGGGGAGAACAGGATTTTTTAGAATCCTGCCCAAGATGGATTGGCATTGTGCGCTCAGAATTTGCATTCCGGAGCGTGTCAGCCTAAACGCAGGTTCGCGCGTTAACCAGGATGTATCGAGCGTCACGCACAGCCACATTCACCATGTCGATGCGGTTGCCCGCATGACTCTTGGAGCCGTCATCGGCGGAGAAAAATAACTCAACATGCAACATCACCATACTGTGGACGCCTCGGCAGTCTTTGCCGGCCCCCTGGGGGACGAACTGCGAGCCAAGCTCGCTTCTCATGAAAACGTATTAGCCATCGTCCCGGTTGACCTGAGCGCGCAATTACAGTTTGGCAACGGCCTGTTGGCCCTGACGCAGGAACGTTTGCTGGCCTGCGATTCCCAGACCCGGCAGTGGGCCGAGTGGCCCCTGGCCGTGGACCAAAGCCTGAAGCTGCAGGACCATGGCGGTGTGGGCAATCTGGAGCTGCACAACCACGACGCCCGTCTGATGCAATGGTTTGTAACGCTCAAGCATCAGACCTCGATGCTGCAGCTGATACAGCAGTTTGATCGCCAGCGCGAGCGCATTGCCAAGCAGGAAGCCTATAGCGCGGTCAGCGATGAGGATGCGGCCCATTGCCCAGTCTGTCATACGGTGCTGCCTCCCGATACCGAGGAATGCCCGGCCTGCGCGCGCCAGCAGGCCCCGCAGACCTCGACCTGGGTGCTGCTGCGCCTGTGGCGCTTTGCCAAGCCCTATCAGGGCCAGCTGCTGCTGGGCTTTTTGCTGACCCTGGCCACGACGGCAGCCCAACTGGTGGCGCCGTATCTGACCATTCCGCTGATGGACAAGATCCTGATCCCGTTCCAGAACGGGGAGAAGATCGACTCCAGTCTGGTGACTTTCTATCTGGGCATGCTGCTGTTGTCGGCGGTTCTGGCCTGGGGCCTGGGCTGGGGACGCACCTTTGTGCTGGCCAAGGTGTCCGAGCGCATAGGCTCGAACTTGCGCACCACCACCTATAACCACTTGCTGAACCTGTCGGTGGATTACTACGGCAGCAAACGCACAGGGGATCTGATGGCGCGTATCGGTGCGGAAACCGATCGCATCAACCTGTTTCTGTCGCTAAATGCCCTCGATTTTGCGACCGATGTGCTGATGATCGTGATGACATCGGCCATTCTGTTCTCCATCAATCCCTGGCTGGCGCTGGTGACCCTGGTGCCGCTGCCCTTCATTGCCTGGATGATCCATACCGTGCGCGACCGCTTGCGCACGGGCTTCGAGAAGATCGACCGCGTCTGGTCCGAAGTGACCAATGTGCTGGCCGATACCATTCCCGGCATCCGTGTGGTCAAGGCCTTTGCCCAGGAAAAGCGCGAAGCCGACCGCTTTTCCGACGCCAATCTGGTCAATCTGCAGGCCAACGACAAGGTCAACAAGACCTGGTCGCTGTTCACTCCCACGGTGACGCTGCTGACCGAGGTCGGCATTCTGATCGTCTGGGGCTTCGGCATCTATCTGGTGGCTGGCGGCTCCATCACCGTCGGTGTGCTGACGGCCTTCATCGCCTATATCGGCCGCTTCTATACGCGACTGGACTCGATGAGCCGCATCGTCTCGGTCACGCAAAAGGCCGCGGCCGGCGCCAAGCGCATCTTCGACATCCTGGACCACGTCAGCAACGTGCCTGAACCCACGAACCCCGTGAAGCTGCCCGGCAAGGCCCAGGGCGCCATCACCATGGAGGACGTGAGCTTCCGCTACGGCAGCCGTGCCGTCATCAAGCATCTGGACCTGCAGATCAGGCCCGGCGAGATGATCGGCCTGGTGGGCCATAGCGGCTCGGGCAAGAGTACGCTGGTCAACCTGATCTGCCGCTTCTACGACGTGTCCGAAGGGTCGATCCAGCTTGACGGTGTGGATGTGCGCCGCATGTCCGTGTCTGACTACCGCAGCAATATCGGTCTGGTGCTGCAGGAGCCTTTCCTGTTCTTCGGCACCATTGCCGAGAACATTGCCTATGGCAAGCCCGGTGCGACGCGCGAGGAAATCGTGGCCGCGGCGCGCGCCGCCCATGCCCATGAATTCATCCTGCGCCTGCCCCACGGCTATGACTCGCTGGTGGGCGAGCGCGGCCAGGGCCTGTCGGGCGGCGAGCGCCAGCGTATCTCGATTGCGCGTGCCCTGCTGATCGACCCGCGCATTCTGATTCTGGACGAAGCCACTTCGGCCGTGGATACCGAGACCGAGAAGGAAATCCAGCGCGCTCTGGACAACCTGGTCCAGGGTCGTACCACGATTGCGATTGCCCACCGTCTGTCCACGCTGCGCAAGGCCGATCGTCTGGTCGTCATGGACCGTGGTGAGATCGTGGAGGTTGGCCCGCATGACGAGCTGATGGCGCTCAAAGGCCACTATTTCCGCCTCTACGATGCCCAGGCCCGCCGTGCCGAAGAAGATGCCCAGGCCGCAGGTCTGAAGCTGCAGAGCAAGGAATAACCATGATTGAAGCAACTCGTTCCGAAAAAACCGATCTGAGCGGCATGCAACTGGTGCGCAATACCCATGGGCGTCTGGTGCTGACGCTGGAAGGCGGCACCGTGTTTGAAGCCGTGGTGCCTGTGCGTGCCTTCCCCATTGCTGCGCCCACCGAAGGCCTGTCGCTGATTGCGGCCGATGGCAAGGAGGCTTTGTGGGTGGCTCATATGGATGATCTGCAGCCCGAGCATCGTCAACTGATCGAGCAGGACCTGGCCGTTCGCGAATTCGTGCCAACCATCGAGCGCATCCTCAAGGTCTCCAGCTTCTCCACCCCCAGTACCTGGGATCTACAGACGGATCGTGGCTTGACACAGATGGTGCTCAAGGCCGAGGAAGATATCCGCAAGCTGGCCGGTCGTACCAAGTTGCAGATCACGGGCCAGGATGGCGTGCAGTACCGCATTCCCGACAGCAACAGGCTGGACAGACACTCGCGCAAGCTGCTGGAACGCTTCCTCTGAGCGCTAGCGAACAGCTTCCCAAAGAAAAAGACCTCGCGGGCAACTGGCGAGGTCTTTTTTTTGATGCCTTCGAAACTGACATGAAATCGCGGGTAATCGCATGTCCAATATGCGTTACCTGCTATTAAAAAGAGTTGTAAAAAATTGCTAAAGATTTCTCAAGACTGGTCGATAACAAGGCGAGATAGCTGTTTTCCCGCCTGAACCTTTTCAACTGCCGAGGGCCACGCCATGCAAATTCCACCTCTAGATCGTACACAGACGCCCTGGCGTACCCAGGGGGCTGATTTGTATTCCACAGGCGCTTCCGGCGCAACGCCGGTGCGGCCCGTGAATGCCGTCAATGCTGCCGAATCCGTGGACAAGATCGGTGAAGGGCGTACCGTGCGTGAGCCCGAAAAGCCGTCTGCGCCTGACACGGAAAACCGCGACTGGACGCTGGCCGAAGAGATCAAGCAAAAGGAAGAGGTGGATGAGCCGCCCAAGGAGCCGATCTCCAAGCAGCTCATCGAATTCATCCAGTCCATGTGGCGTGCCAGCGCGCAGGCGGTGGAGCAGGCCCAGGAAACCAGCAAGAGCGAGGATCTGCTGCAGAACAAGCAGACGGCCCGCAATGAGCCGCTGACTTACTCCGAGCCACGAATCAAGCGTACCGGCGGCAGCAAATAGCCGGATGCTCTTGCTTTGATAGCTTTCTGCGCTTGATATGCAGGCGCTTCAATGCTCAAGATGGCTTATTGAGCCTCCGGTTGAGCGTTATCAGCTTCTGATTTGATAGCAGCTGGTTCGGGCGCAGGAGTGGACGCTGGATTGGGTGTAGCGGCGGGCGCCGCTTCGGGTGCCTTGGCTGCAGCCTTGTCCAGACCACGCTGGGCGCGATACTTCACGGCGAAGGCGCGCACTTCCTCATAGCTCACAAAACCGTCCTTGTTGGTGTCGGTTTCGTCAAAGGCGGCGGCCAGCTTGGGGATGATGGCGACTTCGCTGCGGCTGAGCTTGCCGTCGTGGTTGAAGTCCAGCATCTTGAACTGGCGCTGGGCCTTGAGTTCACCCTTGGAGATCTGGGCTTCGGGCTTTTCGGCGGCCGTGTCTTCGGCGCGTGCAGTGGGCAGCAGCAGGAAAGCACTGGTCAGCAGCACGCCCATGGCCGCCTTCATGACGGAAGCGCTGCGCTGGGGCAGAGAGTGTTTTTTGGCTTGACGCATGATCTTGAAAGTGAGGGCCAGGGCCGTATTTTCAAGTGCACATGCCGTCTGCAGTCAGGCTTTTGCAATCCCTTTCAGGGCTTTGCCGCAGCTTTACGAAGCAAGATTTCCGCCAATCAGGTTCAGGCAAGAGCTTCGTCTCAAGACGGTAGCCCCAGCACGTTCTTGTTGCGTAAGACCTAGGAAGACTTCAGCGCCTTCTCGTGGGCAATGCCGCTGCGCACATGGCCGGACGGCACATGGCTGGCCGCGTTGCGCACATGGCCGGTCTGGTCGTCAAAGAAGAAGTCGGGCTCGAATTCGCGCAGGAAGGCACCCTTGGCCAGGCCACCGAGGAACATGGCCTCGTCCACATCGATCTTCCAGTCCATCAGGGTGTTCAGCGCCCGCTCATGCGCGGGGGCACTGCGTGCAGTCACCAGGGCCGTGCGTATGCGCATGCCGGGCACCGGCATCTGCTGCAGCCGGTGCAGCGCCGCCAGCAGCGGCTTGAACGGCCCTTCGGGCAGGGGCTGCGCGGCTTTTTCCAGCTCGTGCTTTTGGAAGGCTTCCAGACCCTGGGACTGGAACACGCGCTCGGCCTCGTCGGAAAACAGCACGGCGTCACCGTCGAAGGCGATGCGTACTTCCTGCGGGTGGGTGGCGCTGGCACGCATGGAGTCGGTGAACACATGGGCGGCCGGGTAGCCCAGCTGCAGCGCCTGTGTCACATCGTCGGCGTTGGCCGACAGAAACAGCTGGGCCCCCAGCGGACGCAGATAGCCGAACGGATCGCGCCCTTGGGTGAACACACCACGCTGGATGCTGTCCAGACCATGGGCCTTGGCAGAGCGAAACACCCGCATGCCGCTGACCGGGTCGTTGCGCGACAGCAGCACCACCTCCACGCGCTGCTGTCCCCCGGTATTGAAGGCCAGCAGCTTTTGCACCAGCGAAAACGCCACGCCAGGGGCTGCTGGTGTGTTCAGCCGCTCGCGCTGCAGGCGCAGATAGGTGTCGGGGTCGCTGCGCTCGAAGACCGTGTTTTCCTCTTCGAAGTCAAAGAGTGCGCGGGAAGAAATGGCGACGACCAGCTTGTCGTCCAGAGTCACGGCCATGGCGGTTGAGCTTGGGTTAGGGGTGGATGTCCAAGCATCATACGCAGGCTCTGAAACAAGCATGAAAACTGCTCTAAACCGTTGCTCCGTCTGCGC
This sequence comes from Comamonas sp., assembly GCA_031277805.1. GTDB lineage: Bacteria > Pseudomonadota > Gammaproteobacteria > Burkholderiales > Burkholderiaceae_C > Comamonas. The sequence continues at coordinate 87,704 of JAITLR010000017.1, forward strand.
AGGCAGCTATGACTGTAGAAGTGATGCCTGAGGGGCAAAGCCGCAGCCTCGCTGCCATATACGCTTTTTATTGTTTCAGTTTTTGAAATGGTGCGTTGTGATTTTAAGGGTTCCTACTAGGTCCAAAGATGCCTAAAGTTCAGGTCATGGGTTCGCTGCAACCGGTCAATTTCAGCATCAGTCAACGAACTTCTGAACAACAAGGTTTGGAGAAAATCATGAAGAACACCATCCGTTTCGCCGCTGTTGCCGCTCTGGCTGTGTCCGCTGTTGCCGCTCAAGCGGCTGGCTTTGACTTCACTGGTGACCACTATCCTGTGCAAGAGCAATCGCAAAGCCAGCTGACCCGTGCCGAGGTGTCGAATCAAGTCAAGCAGGCGGTGGCCAACCACACCATGCCTCTTCAAGGTGACCAATATGTGGTGCCCACTGCACAAAAAGGCAGCTCCCTGAGCCGTGAACAAGTGCGCCAGGAAGCCGCAGCTGCGGAAGCGGCAGGCCTGCTGAACTTTGGCGCCTGAGCTGCCAGGGATCGAGGCTTCAAACCTCTTGAGTGAAGTGAGATATCAAGCCCGGGTCATGCCCGGGCTTTTTTGCGTCTGTATCGGCCGACGGGCTTATTTCCATTTCTAAATCATCCGATTACTTTGTCGGCTTCGCTCGCCGTGCTGTAGCACTGTCTTCGCTTTGCCTTCGCGTACTCGAATGATTGATAAACGGAATTATTTGACGAACTGGTTGAGCTGGATGATGGGCATGAGCACGGCCAGCACGATGAGCATGACGATCAGGCCCATGGCCACGATCAGCAGGGGCTCCAGGATGGTGGCCATATGCATGGCGCGGCGCTGCACCTCGGTGGAGAGCTGGGTGGCGGCGCGCTGCAGCATCAGCGGCAGCTGGCCGGTCTGTTCACCCAGACGCGCAAACATGGCAACCAGGCCCGGAAAGCGCTTTTTCTGCGCCAGGGCCGAAGCCAGCGGCGCACCTTCGCGCACCAGCACCAGTGCATCCATGGCATCGGCGCGCATGGCGCGATTGTTCAGGGTTTCGGCGGCAGCCTGCAAGGCCTTGAGAATGGGTACGCCAGCTCCGGCCAGCATGGCCAGCGTGCCGGCAAAGCGGGCCGCGTTATAGCTGCGCGACAGACGGCCCACCAGCGGCAGATGCAGCCACTGGGCGTCGAAGCGTTCGCGAAAGGACTCGTTCTTCAGTGCCATGCGAAAGCCTATGCCACCTGCGATCAGCAGACCCAGCATGAGCCAGCCATAGCTGCGCACAAAGTCGCTGACGGCCAGCATGATGACGGTGAGTATGGGCAGCGCGCGCTTGGTGCCTGCAAACACGCTGGCCACCTGCGGCACGACATAGCTGACCAGAAAGATGACGATGACAATGGCCACCAGCGTCACGATGGCGGGGTAGAGCGAAGCCCCTATCAGCTTGGACTGCAGGGCCTGGCGTGCTTCCAGGTCGTTGGCCAGATTGTCCAGCACCGGACCCAGGCTGCCGCTGGACTCACCAGCGCCGATGACGGCGCAGAAGATGTCGGAGAACTCGCGCGGGTGCTGCTCCAGCGCGCGGGCAAAGCTGGAACCTGCGTTCACCTCGGCACGCAGCGCGGCCAGCAGCTGATGCTGGCGGGCGTCTTCGGCTTCTTCCGCCAGGGCAGACAGGGCGCGCTCGATCGGCAGGCCTGAATTGACCAGCCCCGAGAGCTGTCGCGTCCACACCGCAAGACTGGTGGAGTTGAAGACCGGACGTGTGAACCAATCGGTTGTCCCGCCGCGCTTGCCCTGGCCCGCAGAGACGGGCTCGACCTGCAGCGGCACCAGCGCCTGGTTGCGCAACTGGCTGCGGGCAGCGCGGACGTTGTCGGCTTCCAGGGTTCCCTTGCGGGTCTGGCCCTGGGCATCCAGGGCTTCAAAGGTAAATGCGGGCATGCGCGAGTCGGGGCTGTGTGACGGTTTAGCGCAGATGGTAGCGAGTATTGATGACGGCTTGCGCAAAAGCAGGCTCAGGCAAGGCGTGGGTGCGATGGAAATGCACTTGGCGCCTCTTTGTTGGCTTGGGTTGTGCTGATGTCGGATTGAGGCGAATCCGGTGCGTCTTGCGCCAGCGCATGACGTCAGGCAGCGTGAACGGCACAATGCATCGCAAGTCTTTTCCCATCCACAGATTGCGAGGTCGACATGCTCAAGGACAAGGTTGCATTGGTCACAGGAGCGGCTTCAGGCATAGGCCGTGCGGTGGCCCTGGTCTGGGCGCGCGAGGGTGCCCGGGTCGTGGTTTCGGACATCAACGAGGAGCAAGGTCAGGAAACCGCCGAGCTGGTGCGCGAACTGGGCGCCGAAGCCCTGTTTGTGCGCGCCGATGCGGGCAAGGCTGCTGACCACGAAGAGCTGGTGGCGCAGACGCTGCGCAACTTCGGCCATCTGGATGTGGCCTGCAACAACGCCGGTATTGGCGGTGCGAGTGCACCCACGGCAGACTATGCGCTCGATGCCTGGGACGATGTGCTGCGCATCAATCTGTCGGGCGTGTTCTACGGCTGCAAATACCAGATTGCGGCCATGCAACAGAATGGTGGCGGCTCCATCATCAATATGGCCTCCATATTGGGCGCCGTGGGCTTTGCCAATTCCGTGGCGTATACATCGGCCAAGCACGGCGTGCTGGGGCTGACCAAGGCGGCGGCGCTGGAATACGCGGCCAGGGGCATCCGCGTCAATGCCGTGGGGCCGGCATTTATCCACACACCCATGATCAGCGGGCTGGAGCAGGATACCGCCACCCACGCAGCGCTGGTGGCGGCCCATCCCATGGGGCGGCTGGGTCAGCCCGAGGAAATCGCCGAGCTGGTGGCCTGGCTGGCCAGTGACCGCGCCTCGTTTGTGACGGGCGCTTATTACCCGGTGGACGGCGGCTATCTGGCGCGTTGAGGGGTTTGCCGCAGTTAGCTATAGATTTTGATGGCCCTGCGCTTGACTGGTAAGCGCTACCGGCCAAAAACCTTTAAACAACTGGCGCCGTGGCGGCGGCTTGCATATCGCCGTCGATCTCGTCGGCGCGCACCGAGGCAGCACGCTGCAGCAGTGGCGTGGCATAGGCCTCGAACTCGGGCCGCCTGGGCAGACTGCCATCCATCATGCTCCAGCCGATATAGCTGGCCAGATACAGATCGGCGGCCGTGAAGTGGTCGCCGCAGACATAGCGCTTGCCCGCCACCGCATGCAGCAGCGTGTTCAGCACATCGTCAAAGCGGCCAAAGCCCGCGCTTATGGCCTGCTGATGGGTTTGAACTGCCAGCCAGCCTTCGTTGCGGGCGGTGGTGACGGCCTCCACCGGCCCGGCGACAAAGAACAGCCAGCGCAGGTAGCTGGCGCGCTCGGGACTGCCCATGGCCGGTGCCAGTTGTTTCTCGGGGAAAAGCTCGGCCAGATAGGCGAGGATGGCCCCGGTCTCTGTGACCACGGCATCGCCATGCTGCAGCGCCGGAACCTTGCCCATGGGGTTGAGTGCCAGATACTCGGGCGACTTCATCTCGGGGCCGAATTCCAGATTCACGGTTTCATAGTCGGCGCCGCATTCCTCCAGCATCCAGCGCACCATGCGGGCGCGTGATCTGGGGTTGCTGAAAAAGCGCAGCTTGGGCTGGTGGGATGTGGACATTGCGGTTCTCCTTGGCGGGCGGTTGTGACATGGCAAAAACGCCATGCAGCCAATGTAGGAGCAGAGGCTGACAGTTTTTGTCAGCAGCAGGAACCCAGACCGGAATGAGGCTCAGATCGAATAGCCGGTTTGCTCCAGCCAGCGCTGTATCAGCGTCTGACGCCGCTCTGGGTAACGCTGGCCCATGTCCTGCATGGCATGGACGCGGTCGGCTCTGAAATGACGAAAGTCCTGGCGCAGTTCGCACCAGGCAGAGACCACGCGGACACGCTCGAAATAGGCCATGGCAAAGGGCCAGACCTGGCGCTCGGTCAGCGTGCCATGCTGGTCTTTGTAGTGCAGCACCACGATATGCTCGGCCCGGATGGCCCGGCGCAGAGCCGCCTGCCAGGTTTCGGGCTGGGGCGACTGCTGCATGTTGGGCACCAGCAGGCCGCTGGTATCGACGGCAATGCGCAGGTCCAGCGGCAGCGCGCTGCGTATGCGGTCCATGGCGGCATTGGCGGCCTGGGCCAGTTGCGGATCGGCTTGCAGGCTGGCCCAGCCGGCGCCCAGCAGCAGGGCTTCCAGCTCATCGGCATTGAACATCAGTGGCGGCAGCAAAAAGCCGGGCCGCATCTCGAAGCCCAGGCCCGGGTCACCCACAATGTCCGCCCCCTGGCCGCGCAAGGTGGCAATGTCGCGGTAGATGGTGCGCAGGCTCACGTCCAGCGTTTGGGCCAGTTGCGGCCCGGTCTGCGGCAGACGTGCGCGGCGCAGGGCATCCAGCAGTTGCAACAGGCGGGCGGAACGGCTCATGGTGTGGGCTTTCTTGGCTATCGATGGTTTGTGGAACTGTAGTAGTTCAGGGCTGAGATGGTCTGCAAGAAGCATCTCTGGGGGCACCCTGTCCGGAGAGCGGATCACTTTGTGGAGTGGGCGCCGAGCATCAGCCTGCGAAGGCCGCAGAGTAGGGGGAAGTATGAAGGCGTCAGAAGAGCCATTGGGAATTTACCCCGGGTCTGAAAATTTTGTAACACCTAAGATGGTTTGTTGAATGGCACGGTCGTGCTATTCCTCAAAACGACAACGGAGACAATTTCATGCCAATGCATCGAGTTGGGTACACACGGTACCTCGCCTTTTCTTCAATTGCAGCCGCCGCAGCCTTGTTGGCAAGCTGCGGCGGCTCGGATTCACCTGTTAAGCCGCCAGAGAGCAAGTTCAGCGCGGAGGTCCGACGCACCACAATGGGTGTTCCGCATATCAAGGCCAAGGACTGGGGGTCCCTGGGTTATGGCGTCGGCTATACGCAGGCGCAGGACAATCTGTGCACCATCGCCGACTCGATGCTGACCTACCGTGGCGAGCGTTCCCGCCATTTCGGCGGCGATGCGCTGGCGGTCTACAACAGCACCATTGCGCAGCCGCGCAACATCGACTCCGACTTCTATTTCCGGCAGGTGATCTCCGACGAGAACATCGCCGCCATGGAGGCCGCGCAGCCCGAAAAGCTGATCAGGATGGTGGAGGGCTTTGCTGCCGGCTACAACCGCTATGTGAAGGAGGTGAAGTCGGGCCAGTCCAAGGGCAATGCCGCCTGCGGTGCACAGGACTGGGTGCAGCCCATCACGGCTGACGATATTTGGCGCCGTGCCTATGCAGCCGGGCTGGCGGGCGGATATGCCAATTTCGTGGCGGCGATTGCCAATGCCCAGCCGCCGGTGACAAAGACGGCGAGCGCCAAGCCGGCCACCGTGCAATTGGCTGCCATGAAGGTGCCTGAACTGCAGGTCGGCGGTAAGGCCGGCATCGGCAGCAACGTATATGGCTTTGGTACTACCGGCACGGCCGGAGACAGTCCGCTGCTGTTCGGCAACCCGCACTGGTACTGGAAGGGGCCTGATCGCTTCTATCAGATGCAGCTCACCATCGACGGCGAGGTGGATGTGAGCGGCGCGGCCTTCCTGGGCCTGCCCATCGTGCAGATCGGCTTCAACAACAACGTGGCCTGGAGCCACACGGTGTCCACCGCACGGCGCTTCGGTTTCTTCGTGCTGGGCCTGGACCCAAAGGATCCTACGCGCTACATGATGGACGGCCAATCCGTGCCGATGACCGCAAAGGAGGTCACCATCGGCGTGCGCAATGCCAATGGCGGTGTGGATCAGGTCACGCGCACGATGTACCAGTCCGAGCATGGCCCCATCGTCAATCTTGCAAGTCTCAATCCGGCCATGGGCTGGACTTCGCAGAGCGCTGTCGCCATTCGCGACATCAATGCCGGCAACTACCGCACGCTGCGTACATGGATGCGCTGGAACCAGGCCAAGTCGCTGGACGAGTTCACCCAGATCCAGCGTGAAGAAGCGGCAATTCCCTGGGTCAATACGGTCGCTGTGGGCAGGGACAGCAAGCAGGCCTGGTATGCCGATCTGGGCGCGGTGCCGAATGCACCGGATGCGCTGCTCAAAACCTGCACGACGCCGTTCAGCGCCGCCGCAGCTGTGGCGCTGCCGCGCGTGCCGGTCTTGAGCGGTGCGAGCGCGGCCTGCAAGTGGGTGACCGATACCGACTCGGTGCAGGCCGGGGCCATCGGCGTGAGCCGCATGCCGACGCTGATGCGTGACGATTATGTGGGCAATATGAACGACAGCTACTGGCTGAGCAATGTGAATCAGCCGCTGACGGGCTTCCCGGCGATCTTCGGGCCGGCGGGCACGCAGTCGCAATCGTTGCGCACCCGGCTCGGCCATACCATGGCCGTGCAACGCCTGGCAGGCTCCGACGGCTATGCAGGGAAATCTGCCACCAGCGAGATCGTGCGCCAGATGGTGCTGGATAGCCGGGTGCAGTCGGCGCAGTTCAAGGACCAGATCCTGGCGCTGGTTTGCGGAGCCAGCGTCAGTGGGGATCGTGCTCCGGCCTGTTCGGCACTGGCCGCATGGGATGGCAAGGGCTCGAAGACCTCGACCGGCTCGCATGTGTGGGATGAGTTCTGGTCAAACCTGACCGCGCTGTCCGTGCCCGAGTCCACGCTCTACAAGGTTCAGTTCAACCCGGCAGACCCGCTCAATACGCCGCGGGATATCAACTCCGCAGCGGCGGCGCAGATCGGCAAGGCATTCGATGCCGCGGTCGCCACGGTCAAGGCCAGCGGCATTGCGTTTGACGCACCGCGCGGCAGCGTGCTGTACGTGACGCGCGGTGCCCAGCGCCTGCCGCTGTTTGGCGGTTGCAGTGCGGTGGGCTACTTCACCGTCGATTGCTCGCAGGCGGCTCTGAACCAGGCAGGCTACGCAATGGACAACCAGCCGCACGGCAACTCGTACATGCAGGTCGTCTCCTTTCCGAAGGGCGGAGTCGATGCCTACACTTTCCTGACTTTCTCTCTGTCCGACGACCCTGCGTCGCCGCACTACGGTGACTACACCCAGGCCTACAGCGCACAGCAGTGGCTGAAGGTGCCGTTCACTGAAGCCGAGATCGCCGCCAACCCGGAATTGGTGAAGATGCAACTGTCCGAATGAGCTGCATGACGGTGTGCAGGTGAGCGCCTGCCACCTCGTGTCTGAGGAAGAATCGCCCCGTGCCTTGTGCCGGGGCGATTGCCTTGGGCTTTACCGGAACGCGCCGGCCGTGATTTCCAGGCTGCGCAGGCGTAAATCGGCGTCAAACACATCGCTGACCATCATGAACTCGTCGGCCTGGGTTTCATTGGCCAGCTTTTGCAGGCCCTGGCGCACGGTGTCAGGTCCGCCAACGACACCCACGGCCAGGAAGTCGCCGATGGCCGACTGGGCACGCGGGTCCAGCTGTTCCCAGAAGTTTTCCACAGGTGGCATGAGGCGGCTGCGGTTGCCCGTCAGAATGCCCAGCACGCGTTGGTAGGTGCTGCTGGCCAGGAACTGCGCTTCTTCGTCGCTGGGCGCAGCAATCACGGGCACGCCGACGATGGCATAGGGCTTGGCCAGTGTGGCACTGGGCTTGAACGTCTGGCGATAGATGGCCAGAGCCTGGTGCAGCATGCGTGGCGCAAAGTGCGAGGCAAAGGCATAGGGCAGGCCCAGGTGCGCGGCCAGCTGGGCCGAAAACAGGCTGGAGCCCAGCAGCCAGATGGGCACATGGGTGCCCGCACCAGGCATGGCAACGATGCGCGCACCATCCTGGTCGTCGCCCAGCAGGCGCTGCAGCTCCTGCACATCGCGGGGAAAGTCTTCCTCGGTCTCCACGCGGTCGCGGCGCAGCGCGCGCATGGTGGGGCCGTCGGTGCCAGGCGCGCGGCCCAGGCCCAGGTCGATGCGGCCCGGATACAGCTCGGCCAGCGTGCCGAAGGCCTCGGCCACGACCAGCGGTGCATGGTTGGGCAGCATGATGCCGCCCGAGCCCACGCGAATCTTTTGCGTGGCGCCTGCGATATGGCCGATCAGCACGGCCGTGGCCGAGCTGGCGATGCCGGGCATATTGTGGTGCTCGGCCAGCCAGTAGCGCTCGAAGCCCAGTTTCTCAGCCTGCTGGGCCGTGCGCACGGCGATCTGCAGCGCGTCAGCCACGGTGCCGCCTTCGCGCACGGCGACCAGGTCCAGCATGGACAGCTTGACGGTATTCAGGGATTTCATAACAGCCTTTATGCTTCGGAATGGATAGCTGGCAGCGCTTGATGGATCAGCGTTTCGTGCCGATTTCTCTGCCAAAGATGATGCCGACCAGTACGCCCCAGACCAGCAGCACGCCGGCGATGGCGTAATAGGCGCTGCCGACCTGCATGGCAAAGACCGAGCCAAGCAGGGCCACGAGTGCGGCTATGCGGATCACGCGGCGCAACTGCTCAATCGGCAGGCGTTTGCGGATGCCGACCAGCGCGGCAAGACTGACGACGGCCAGCGCGATCAGCAGCAGAAAAAGATCGCCGCCATAGGGCTGGGCGAAGGAGCGAAGGTTTTCAAGCATGGATTCATTGTGGCAAAGCGAAAAGAGCTTTGCGCACAGAGGCCATGCCCGCAGCAGCGCTGATGCGCCGGCTGGAATCAGTCGCGAGTTACGCGCATGACTTCTTCGGCGGTGGTGATGCCTTCGCGCACCAGACGCTCGCCATCCTCGCGCATCAGCTGCATGCCGCTGGCTTGCGCGGTGTCACGGATCTCGGCCTCGCTGGCGCCACGGTGAATCTGGGCGCGTATGGTGTCGTCCACCACCAGCATTTCAAAAATACCCGTACGGCCCTTGTAGCCGCTGGGCTCGCTGCTATCGATCTTTCTGACCAGACGCTGGGCCAGCACGCCCAGCAGCGAGGACGACAGCAGAAAGGGCTCAACCCCCATGTCGATCAGGCGGGTGACGGCGCTGGGCGCGTCATTGGTGTGCAGCGTGGCCAGCACCAGGTGACCGGTGAGAGAGGCCTGAATGGCGATCTGCGCGGTTTCGAAGTCGCGGATTTCGCCGATCATGATCACGTCCGGGTCCTGGCGCAGGATGGCGCGCAAGGCCTTGGCAAACGTCAGATCGATCTTGCTGTTGACCTGGGTCTGGCCCACGCCGGCCAGCTCATATTCGATGGGGTCTTCCACCGTCATGATGTTGTTGTGGCTGGCGTCCATGCGCTGCAGCGCAGCGTACAGCGTGGTGGTCTTGCCCGAGCCCGTGGGGCCGGTCACCAGCACGATGCCGTGCGGCTGCGCGGTCAGGTGCGTGAAGCGCTGCAATGTCTGGCCGCCCATGCCCACGGCTTCGAGGCTGAGCTTGCTCTCGCTCTTGTCCAGCAGACGCAGCACGGCGCGCTCGCCATGGGCGCTGGGCAGGGTGGAAACACGCACGTCAATGGCGCGTGTGCCCAGGCGCAGGCTGATGCGGCCGTCCTGCGGCAGGCGCTTTTCGGCAATGTCCAGGTCGGCCATGATCTTCAGGCGCGAGATCAGGGCCGCATGCAGGGCGCGGTTGGGCTGCACGACCTCGCGCAGATCGCCGTCCACGCGAAAGCGCACGCTGGAGTGGCGCTCGTAGGGCTCGATATGAATGTCCGATGCGCCGTCGCGCGCGGCCTGCGTGAGCAGGGCGTTGAGCATGCGGATGATGGGCGCGTCGTCAGCGGTTTCCAGCAGGTCCTCCACAGCGGGCAGATCCTGCATCATGCGTGCCAGATCGGCATCGGACTCGACCTCGCTGACCACCATGGCGGCGCTGGAGTCGCTTTGTGCGTAGGCCGCACTGATGCGGTGGGCCAGCGCAGCGGAGTCCAGCAACTGCCAGCGCTGCACGTCATGCTTGCGCTGCACTTCGGAAACAGCGGACCAATCGGGTTGCGGGCTGTGCCAGAGCACGGTTTCCTGGCCGTCATCCTCGATCAGCAACTGGTTGCTGCGTGCAAAGGCATAGGGCAGTGGGTAGCGCATGCTGAGCCTTTGTTTACAGAGTGCCCGGGCCGGGTGTGGCGGGCGGCACGCTCACGGGCTTGCCGTCCACGGTGGGGTGGCCGGGGCGTGTGAAGTCCACCAGCTCGGGCTTGGCGCCGGGAACGATGACCACATTAGGCTGCACCGTGGTGGAGGGGCTGCCGAAGCCGGGCAGAACGGGCGCGGCATTGACGTTGCGCATCAGCAGATTCGGGTCGGGCTGCGCGTTTTGCTGCACGCCACGAATGGCTTCGTAGCGGTCCTGGGACAGCTGCGAGGTCGCCGTGGCATCGCGCAGCACCGTGGGGCGCAGAAAGACCATCAGATTGGTTTTCTTACGCGTACGAGCCGTGTTGCGGAACAGGTTGCCGACGACAGGGATGTCGCCCAGCAGAGGCACCCGCTCCTGATTCTGCTGATATTCCTCGGCGATCAGGCCGCCGAGCACAAGGATGGCACCGTCTTCCACCAGCACATTGGACTCGATGGAGCGCTTGGTGGTGGTGGCACCACCGTTCGTCGCGGGGTTGGCCGCCGTGTTGGCCTTGACATTGGAGGTCTCCTGGTAGACCGCCATCTTGATGGTGCCGTTCTCGTTGATCTGTGGGCGGATCCTGAGCAGCGTGCCTACGTCCTTGCGCTCGTAGGTGGTGAAGGGGTTGCTGACTGCGGAGGCCACGGACGTGGTGGCGGGGAAGGGGACGTTTTCGCCCACCATGATGCTGGCTTCCTCGTTGTCCAGGGTCATCAGATTGGGGGTGGAAAGGATATTGGTGTCCGCATCGCCCTGCATCAGATTGACCAGTGCGCCAAGGCTGGTGTTGCCTCCCACCGACTGGGTGAAGCCCAGGTTCATGCCTTTCATGCCGGCAATGGCGCTGGCGTTGTCACCGGAGAGCGGGGTTCCGTTGACCAGATTGCCGACCGCGCCGGAGATGCTGAAGATATTGGGAATGCCGCTCACCGAAGTGCCGCTGCCCAACACGCCCAGCACGCGGCCGTTGTTGCGGATGATGGAGCTCCACTGCACGCCCAGCTGGGCAGCCTTGTCGGCCGAGACTTCGACAATCAGCGCCTCGATCAGCACCTGGGCGCGGCGGCCGTCCAGCTTGTCGATGACGGCGCGCAGTTGCCGGTACATGGGGCCGGGCGCGGTGATGATGAGCGAATTGGTCGTCGGGTCAGCCTGAATCAAGCCGCCTGTGGATGGCTGCTGCGCGGTACCGAAGCGCGAGCTGGGGCCGGTGTTGCCACCACCCAGGCCCACGGTGGCACTGCCGTCGGTGCCGCGCGAGACCACAGGTTGCTGGGTGGCGGAGCCTGTGCTGCCGGTTGCGGTGCTGGTCATGCCCGCCTGGTTGCCCATGGCGCCCGCGGCCGTGGTCTGAGCGCTGATGGCGGCACGCAGCGTGGTGGCCAGGGAGACGGCGTCTGCGTTCTTCAGATACACGACGTGAATATTGCCCTCATCACCGCCGCCCATCATGGCCGGTTGGTCCAGGCGAGCGATCAGCGAGCGGATCTGCGCCAGCTTGGCTGGATTGGCTGCGCGAACCAGTACCGCATTGCTGCGCGGCTCGGCCAGGATGGAAGAGCGAAAGCTGTTGTCCATCTGGCCAGCCGGGACAGCAGCGCCACCCGCCTGCGACAGGCCTGAGGAGGCAGAACCACCATCCAGCAGACGGTTGACCAGGGCCACCATGTCAGCCGCCACAGCGTGGCGCAGCGGGATCACTTCCACATCGGTGGCGTTGGAGACATCGGAGCTGGCAATGATGCGCGAGATGCGCTGCAGGTTGTCCGCATAGTCGGTGATGACCAACGAGTTGTTGCCGGGGTTGACGTTGATGGTGTTGTTGGGGCTGATCAGCGGGCGCAGCACGGGCACCAGATTGTTGGCGTTTTCGTAATTGAGTTTGAAGATCTGCGTGACGATGCCGCCACCGCCTTGGTTGCCGCGGCCCACGGCAACTTCATGGGTCTGCAGCTTGGCATCGGCTTCGGGAATGACCTTGAACAGACCGGCGGACTCCACCACGGTGAAGCCCTGCATGCGCAGTGCGGCCAGATATTGCTGGTAGGCAGTGGCTGGGGAGACGGCCTTGTCCGTCAGCAGCGTGATCTGGCCCTTGACCCGAGGGTCCACCACCACGTTGCGGTTGGTGATGGCCGCCATGGCGCGCGAGACGGCCTCGATATCGGCATTGGTGAAGTTCAGGGTGACTGGCTCGCCAGGGCGCAGGCTGGGTGTGGATTGAGCATGAATTTGTCCGCTAGCGCATACCACAATTGCGGCAGTAGCTATGGATTTGAGAGTTTTGCGCCAAGCGGAACCCGGATGCTGAGTCATAGGTCAACCAAAAGTGATGATGGAGCGCGCGCCTTGGCGGCGTCCCAGAATATTGAGCAGATTGGAGAGCGCGGCTTCGCGCTCCGGGCTGGCAGATGCCTCGCCGTTGAAATGCAACCGTGAGTCCACCCACTGACCCTGGCCGCTGAGCTGCAGGTCTCCGGTCAGCGTGGACAGCTGCAGACGGGGACTGTCTCCGCCCAGAATGTCCAGGCGGTAACTGCCTAAAGGTTTGAGGGGCGACAGCCTTGAGGATACGGCCAGGGCTTCCAGCCGGGTCAGACCTTCGCTGTTGGCACGGCCCGCGCGATAGTGCAGTTGCAGGCCTTGGGTAGACAGGCGCAACTGGCCTTGCAGTGCCACGGTATTCCAGGGCGTGCCCAGGCCCGCCAGCAATTCTGCCGGCAGCTCGACCAGGCTGTCCTGGACCTGCGCGGTCATGGCGTTCCAGCCGAGGTTGATCCTGGCCTTCACCGGGGCCGGCGTGCAGCAGTCGCTGTGCAGCGACATCTGCAAGCCGCTCAGGGCCGGGCGTAATGTCCATTCCAGTCTTGTTGGCAGACTGGTGCGGTCGCGGCTGCCCGCACCCTCGGCCAGAACGAGGCGGGCCGAACCGTTCCAGACCGTGCCGCGGGCTTCCTGCAGCAGCACTTTGTCTGCGGACGCGGCCCGCACGGCGCTGACCAGCCAGGCCGCGGGCGCCCAGATGACAGCAGCCAGCAGGGCACCACAGAGGGCACCACTGACGGCCCAGGCGCGTGGCGAGCGCAGGGCGCTGCTGCCACGTGCTGCGCGTGCCGGGGCGATGGGGGACTGACGTAATCTCATGGCTGGTTTACTGCGCGGCGCTGCCGGGCAGGTCCAGCAGCAGGCTGCCGCTCCAGCGCGTGGTGGCATCGCCAGCATTGCTGGAATTACCCGTGGCAGCCTGGCGGTTGAGCTTCATTTCGGCGACGGCGGCATGGCTGTTGTCCCGAGCCTGACTCAGCCAGCGTGCGAGGGCGGGTGCAGGAGCCTGTGTCAGCGTGATCTGGGCGCGCTGGCCCAGCCACTGCAGTTTGGCGCTGGAACCCAGCTCGGCTGTGACGGATTGCTCCAGCAAAGTCTTGGCATCGGCACTGCTGCTTTGCGGCTGCTGGCGCAGCAGTTCGGCCTGGGCCTGCATCTGCAGCATGGTCTGCAGCTCGCGGTCGGCTGCAGCATGGCGTGCCGGGGCGGTGCGCAGGCTGCTCAGGGCAGGGGCCAGGGCTACCCACCACAGCAGAGCCAGCAGCACGACAGAGCCAGCCAGCAGCATCAGGTTCTGCTCGCGCTGAGCCAGGGCCTTCCAGCGCTGGCGCAGAGGTGTCAGGGCGGTCTGAATAGCGTTGGACTGCTTCATGGCTGGCTGGACATGGGCTTGGAGGAAAGCAGCAAATCCGCGCCTTCGGGGTTGAGCTGGTAGCCGGTGGCCTGCAGGCTTTGCTGTGCATCGGTCAGCGCTTCTGGCGTGAGGTTCAGGCCGGAGATGCGCAGCTGCTTGTCCTGGTACTGCAGCGCAGTGGCGTTCTGCACACCGCTAATGGTGGCACTGGCCGTCAGCAGGGCCTCTGCATCGCTGCTGGAGAGCGCGCCGGAGTTGCTGCGCAGCAGGTCCAGCTCGCGCTGCATTTGCACAGGTGCATCCACAATCACCGGTACATGGGGAAAGGTAGTTTGCAGCACCTGTTTGGCCTGTTGCTGGCGCTGGGCAATGGCGCGGTTTTCCTTGAAGGCCCAGGCGTTCAATCCCAGCAACTGGGCGAAAAGGGCGATGCCTGCGGCCCAGCGGGCTGCGCGCCATTGGGGAGCCTTGGCAAAGCTTTGCCAGGCATCGAGCAGACGGCGGCGCAGCCGGGTATTGCCGCCCAGGTCCAGATCGAATTGGGCCAGGTCGCCCCGGTACTGGCTGGCGGCCAGCAGTTGCTGGGCCTGGGTGTAAATGCTGACCGGGCGCTGCAGGGCTTCTGCTGCTCGTGTGTGCTGGGGTTCGGCCAGCACGGGCAACTCGGGCGGCAGCTGGCTCAGCAGGGCGTGAAGCAGTGCAGTGTCGGCCTGGAGCGGGATTTGGGCAAGGCTGGTTTTCTGCTCCAGCCCTGTGATCGTAAGTTGTGCCTGAGCATCATCACCGGATAGCAGCAACTGCGGCGTGCTGGCAGGCCACAGCTGAGGGGCAATGCGGCTTACGGCGTGACCGGCAGTTTCCAGTGCCTGCAGATGGGCCTGCAGCCATGCCTTGTCGCAGGTGGCGACCCAGCTGGTTTGTCCCGCTTCGGCATCTGCGTCCAGGGCCAGGTGCAACTGGCTGGAGTCGTCCAGCAGTTTTTCTTCCAGCAAGCCGTCGAGTGCAGCGCGCACGCGCTGCTGCTGGCGGCGGCTGCGCAGCTGCAGGCCGGGTGGCAGAGGGACGGCATGCCAGGAAAGACGCGCTGCGGGAATGACGGCTGTGATCTGGCCCGCACGACCGGATTCGGGAAGCAGGGATGCAGCAGCCTGGCCGCTGCGCTGGATGTGCTGGCCATCGCTGCTGAGAACGTAGGAATATTCACCGCCTGCGCTGGCGTATTCCGCTGGCAGTTGTATTAGCAAGTTGCTCATGGGAGGGATGGAGCATTCTATGAGGTCAATGTGACAGTAGAGCGTCAGCGCTGCGCGACTGCGGGCATTCCCCAGTCGGATTGCTCCTGCCACAGCGTGGTGACAGTCATGTCCTTGCGCTGTATCAGTGAGCGCTGGCTCAGTATGTTGTCACCAAGCCGCAAGCGTCCGCGGGCTTCGAAGTAGGAGGTGGTGACGCTGTGCGCGCTCTTGTCCAGTATGTTCGAGCGTCCCAGCGCGATGCGGGCCGCTGCAACCGATTTGAAGGGAGTGCTGTCGCGCAATTGCACCAATTGGCTGGCACCGGCCCAGTCCAGATCCTCGTCGCTGGCGTAAAGCACCTCGGCGCTGGCCGTGTTGATATTGACCTGAGTGGGCTCTGGCAGCAAGGTGACATAGGGTTCGATGCGTGCCAGAAGCTGTGGCTCCATGCCCAGCCATGCCAGTTGACGAACTGTTCGCGGCATCAGCGGCGCATTCTGGGCACTGCCACGTGCGGCCTGCTGAAGGCCGTTGGCGATCTGGGTGACGGCGCTGGCGGGTAGGCCCAAGCGGTTGAACAGGCGCAAAAACGGCTTGAGGGTTTCGGGTGTGATGGCCTGATCGCGTCCGCTGTAGAGGTTGCGCAGGTTCAGTCGTGACTGCAAATCTATGACCTCGCCGGACAGAAAAGCGTCCTGCATATCGGCCATGCCGTCACCCACCTGAGTCACGTTTTTCTGTGCCGCCAGGAAAGTGGACAGGCGCGCCTCCTGCAGAGGCACAGCCCAGGGCTCACCCAGGTGGTCGATGGGATTGCTGCGGTTGGCCCGAGAGTCTTCCTGCAGCACCACACGAGACCAGTCCAGGGCGCTAAGCAGCAGCCAGGCCGCCTGCACGCGGTTGCGTTCGGCGGTTTCCACCTCGACATCGCGCCATTGCTGCCACAGTGCGGCCGAGGCCAAGGTGGCCACCATGACCACGGTGAGCATGGCCGCCAGCAGCGCTGCGCCGCGCTGGCGCGCGCGGCGTGCAACCGGCGTGGCACAAGCCACGCGCTTGAAACTGGCGAGGCCCATGCGAGCGGTGCAAATCAGGGACGCCGAGCAAGAGCCGCCTCGCGGCGATGGCGTCGTCCCCCTTGGGGGGAAGGAGCGAAGCGACACAGGGGGGGTCATGATCTGTTATTCGAGCGCAGCGGATTCACCCAGTCCAGCGTCAGCACGCCGTTCATGGCGCGGCCTGGCGGCAAGGTCAGTTCGATGCGAATGCCATCGGGAGTGACGGGCAGATCGCTGCTCTGCGCATTGGTTTTGCTGCCGTCACTGGACTGCGGGTTGGTCCAGGCATTGTTGCGGTAGTAGTACACGCGCCACAGCTCCAGAGGCAACAACACGGTTTCGCGGCGCATCTGGTCGCTGGACGGATTGCGTCCCCATTGCGCGGCCTGTATCCAGGCATCGTTCCATTCGCTGACCGTGCGGGCTGGCAGCGATTGCCAGCGCACCCATTGAAACTGCCCATCCACGTTGCGGCGACTCCAGGCCACGACCCAGGCGCCCTGGTCCACCGGTCCGCTGCTTTTGCGCGTCATGCGCAGCACCTGACCATCCCAGTCCAGCACCTGACGACCTTGCAACGGCATCAGGGCATTGAGGTCTGCACTCCATTGCGCCAGCACGGTCTGCAGCACGGCCTGCTGCTCGCCTTGGGTGCGCGTGCTTTCCTGGGTGCGGATCATGCCGTCCAGCCCGCGCCAGCTCATGAGGGCGACCAAGGCCATGGCGGCCAGCGCCACCAACAGTTCGATCAGCGTAAAACCGCGAGCCCGTTTTGTTGGGGAGGCTGAAATAGGTCGGTGAAGCATAAAACCGGCGCGGCCCAAGCCAGAGACGGCCAGCAAGGGCCGCCCCGCAGCCAAGGCCGTCGTCCCCCCTTGGGGGGAAGGCGCGAAGCGACTCAGGGGGGGCATCAATATCTTCCGACGATGGTTGAGACGCGCAGCACGGGAAAGGAGTCGGCAAACACCTGGGCATCCACGCGCCGGAAACTGGGGTTGGGGGTAGGGCGCACACTGACCTCTACCTGCAACTGGCGGCCCAGCTGTGGGCAGTTGACGGTGGAGTCACCCACGGCCGGCATTTGGTTGATCAGCCTCAGCCGGACAAGTTCGTTCTGAGCGCAGGTCTGGGCCAGGATGACATCGGCCTGCCGCTGTGCATTGCGGGTCAATGCGCTGCTGGCTTGCAGCCCTGCCAGCAGAGCCACGGCCACCATGCCCACGGCGACCAGAACCTCGATCAGCGTAAAGCCTTGCTGGATGCGATGGGGCTTCATGGCCTGCTGCCCTGCAAGGACTGCACCTTGAATGGACGCAGACCATCGGTCACCAGCTGCAGTGCGGGAGACGAGCCGTCGGGTAGTGAAAGCGTGATGGTCTGGCGCGGAATCAAAGGTTCAGGCCCCAGAACCACAGGAGTGGAGGGCTGTACGGTGACAGCAGTTTGAAGCCACTGGCCGGGCATCTTCACGCCTTGAGGAAGGCCCTCAAAGCGAAACCCCTGCGGCAGAGGTCGCCAGATCACCAAAGAACCATTGGTACGCGCCTGGGCTCGGGCAGACTCCAGCAACGTAGCCAGTCGCTCGGCCTCGCGCTCCAGCTGACGCTCGCCGCCATCGCGGATGGCCAGGCTGACGCCCGCCGTTGCCAGCGCCATGATGGAGATCACGACTAGCAGCTCCAGCAAAGTGAAACCGGATCGTTTGAGGCGGCTCATAGAGATGCGCGGCAGCTTGCTCATCAGCCGCAGTGGTGGGAAGGGCCGCCGCCGGGCCGCCCCAAGACGAAAACCGGCGTCAGCCGGTCAGGGGCCCTTCGGAGGGCAGCGACCACACGCAGTGAGGGAGCGTGGGGGCTCATTTTTATTGCCAAGAGCCAATATCCGCATCCTTGCCCTCGCCACCGGCCTTGCCATCCGCGCCAAAGGACATGATGTCGATGGCGCTCTTGATGCCGGGGTTCAGGTACTGGTATGGATTGCCCCAGGGGTCATTGGGCAGCTTCTCCAGATAAGGCTTCCAGTTGGTGGGCACGGGGCCGGAGGTGGGTTTGGTCACGAGGGCCTGCAGGCCTTGTTCGCTGGTGGGATAGCGCTGGTTGTCCAGACGGTAGAGCTTGAGTGCCTGGTTGATATTGGCGATATCGGTCTTGGCGGCCGTCACGCGTGCATCGTCGGCGCGGTCGAGCACATTGGGCACGATCAGGGCTGCCAGCACGCCAATGATGACCAGCACCACCATCAGTTCAATCAGCGTGAAACCACGGCTTGCAGCGTGGCGGATGGCTTTCAGGTGGCGTCGGCAGGAAATTGTCATGTGGCGCTTGTAGGATGAATGCTGTACGCCACGATCATAATCTGCGAATGCGACGCTTATCTTTCAGCCCCGGTCAGGGCAGTGCCATGTCCGTCAAACTCACTACCTTGCTGCTGTGGGCGGCCGCAGCGGGAATTGCTGTCTTTTGGGGACTGCGCTTTGCAGGTCACTCTGGCAGCGAAGCTCCTGTGGTGGCTGCTGCCCAGCCGGTACAGGCCAGTGCACAGGCATTGGCCAAGGCGTTGGGGGCGGTGGCCTTGCCTGCCAGCGGTCCTGCAGCGACACCGGTGGCTAGCCGCTATGCGCTGATGGGTGTGGTAGCTGGCCGAGAGACGGGCGCTGGCGCTGTGGTGATTGCCGTGGGCGGTCAGCCTGCCAAGGCTGTGCGAGTGGGCGAGGCGGTGGAAGAGGGTGTGATTCTGCAATCGCTGAGCACGCGTGAAGCCCGTCTGGGGCCTGCCAACGGACCTGCTGCCACGGTGCTGGAACTGCCCAAGCCGGCGATCGCAGCTTTCAACTGAGTGGAATTTGCAGCCACTGCCCGTACGCAGGGGCGGGTAAGGTCCAGTCTGCGCTTTTCGGTTGCTGCAGGCCATGCTGCTGCAGCCATTGCACGCAACGCGCCACGCCAGCATGGCAGATCCAGACCTGCTGGCTTTGCGGGCTGAGTTCGGCCTCTTGCAGCGCCGCGTTCACCCGGTCCAGCATCTCCATGAGTGATTCACCACCGCCTGGCGCATGGCTGCCCAGGTTCTCGGCCCAGGCGCTGATGGCGGGCTCGCCGATTTCATCCCAGCGCAGGCCCTCCCATTGACCAAAATCCATTTCCTGCAGACGTGCATCTGGTTGGGCAATGAAATCAGGCTCTAACGCTTTCAGTGCATGCGCAAGCTGCTCACATCTTTGCAATGGAGAGTGAAGGAGTTTGATGTTGTCCCGCCAGGGGCGCAAGGCCTGGGCCAGAGTCTCTGCTGCTTTTTGAGTGGCCTGCGCATCGGCTGCGACATCGAGGCGGCCGTAGCAGCGGTCGGTCTCAATCAGTGGACGTGCGTGGCGCACTACCCAAAGCGTTTTCATAGGATGGGGCGCACGGCCAGAGTCGCGGCCAACAGAATGGCCAGTTCGTTGAGCTGCTGGCAGGCGCCCAGACAGTCGCCCGTCATACCGCCCAGGCGTTTGCGAAACCAGCGCTGCAGCAGCCAGGTAACGATTGCGCAGGCCAGCACGATCTTTGCAATCAAGGCCCAGGTACCCAGCCACCACAGCAGGCCAAGTGCCGGTAGGCACCAGGTGGCACCCGTCATCAGCCCGCGCCAGTCCAGTTGCTTGCCAGCGATGTTCAAGGTCTTGCTGGCGGCAGCCAACCCCACATGAGGCAAGGTGTGCATGAGCAGCAGCGGCGCAAAGCGCGACAGCACGTGGGCGCAGCACAGCAGCACCATGACGGGTACGGGTCCCCAGAAAGTGGCGACGCTGGTGATCAGCACGGCAATCAGCGTGACTTTGATCAGCAGTGCCATGAGCAGTGCCATCACGCCATAGGAGCCCAGGCGCGAATCCTTCATGATCTCCAGGGCGCGCTCTGGCGGTACCAACCCGCCCAGGCCATCGGCCACATCGGCCAGTCCATCTTCATGGAAACCACCGGTCAGCCACAAGGTGCCCGCCGTGCTGATGACGGCGGCCAGCAGCGGCGTCCAGGGGCTTGTCAGCGTCAACCACTGCATCAGCGCCACCAAGGCTGCGGCCCACAGACCGACCAGCCAGCCTACGCCCGGCAGATGTGCGGCGCTGGCGCGCTGCATTTCCGGACTCCAGCCTACCCAGGCCATCAGCCGTCCATGGATGGGGATGCGGCTGAAGAACTGCACAGCCAGCAGGTAGTGGCGCAGGGCTTTCATGGGGTTAATAAAAAAAGGAGCTGGTTGCACCAGGTAGGTCTTGATTTCAGATATTTTTCTATCTGAAATCAAGCTGTTGCAAGCGCTAGCAGCTCCTGATTTTGTATGTATTACTTCAGGAAAAGCTGGTAAGCCGGGTTATTGGTTTCCTCCACCCAGGGATAGCCCAGGTTTTTGAGGAAGCTGTCGAACTTCTTGCTGTCCTTGGCGGGCACCTGCATGCCGACCAGAATGCGGCCATAGTCCGCACCCTGATTGCGGTAGTGGAACAGCGAGATATTCCAGGTCGGCGCCATCAGGCTCAGGAACTTGAACAGCGCGCCGGGGCGTTCGGGGAAGACAAAGCGCAGCAAACGCTCTTCCTGAGCCAGCGGTGAATGGCCGCCCACCATGTGGCGCAGATGCTCCTTGGCCATCTCGTCAAAGGTCAGGTCCAGGGCTTCAAAGCCGTTTTTCTGGAAGTTCTTGGTGATCTTTTCCGATTCGCCCCTGGTGGGGGTGGTCAGGCCCACGAACACATGGGCCTTGTCTTCGTGGCTGATGCGGTAGTTGAACTCGGTCACATTGCGTGGGCCGCCGGGCAGCTTGCCCACGACCTCGCAAAAATGTTTGAAGCTGCCGCGCTCTTCGGGAATGGTCACGGCAAACAGAGCCTCGCGCTCCTCGCCGACTTCGGCGCGCTCGGCGACAAAGCGCAGGCGGTCGAAGTTCATATTGGCGCCGCTCAGGATGGCGGCATAGGTTTCGCCCTTGGTCTTGTGCTTGGCCACATACTGCTTGATGGCGGCCACGCCCAGGGCGCCCGAGGGCTCAACGATGGAGCGCGTGTCGGTAAAGATATCCTTGATGGCGGCGCAGACGGCGTCGGTGTCCACCACCACAAAGTCATCCACCAGGCCCTGGGTGATACGGAAGGTCTCTTCGCCCACCAGCTTTACGGCCGTGCCATCGGCGAACAGGCCTACATCGGCCAGTTCCACACGCTGGCCAGCTTCCACCGACTGCAGCATGGCGTTCGAGTCCTTGGTATGCACGCCAATCACTTTGACGTCAGGGCGTACCGCCTTGATGTAGTTGGCAATGCCGGCAATCAGGCCGCCGCCGCCGATGGGCACAAAAATGGCATCCAGACGCGGGCTGCCCAGCTTCTGCAGCTGGCTCAGCATCTCCATGGCGATCGTGCCCTGGCCGGCAATGACATCGGGGTCGTCAAAGGGGTGCACAAAGGTCAGGCCTTGCTCCTTTTGCAGCTTGACCGAGTGCTTGTAGGCGTCGGAATAGCTGTCGCCTGCCAGCACCACCTCGCCGCCCAGAGCGGCAACCGCATCGATCTTGACCTGAGGTGTGGTCGTTGGCATCACGATCACGGCGCGGCAGCCCAGCTTCCTGGCGCTCAGTGCCGTGCCTTGGGCATGATTGCCAGCAGAGGCGCAGATCACGCCTTTTTGCAACTGCTCGGCCGTGAGGTTGGCCATCTTGTTATAGGCGCCGCGCAGCTTGAAACTGAAGACAGGTTGCTGATCTTCACGCTTGAGCAAAATCTTGTTGTGCAGGCGGCGCGTGAGATTCTTGGCGGGTTGCAGATCGGATTCCACAGCCACGTCGTAGACGCGAGCGTTGAGAATGCGGGTCAGATAGTCAGCGGGAGTCAGTGCTTGGGACATGGGCAAAAAGAGCAGAGCAATTGCCTGGCGCCCAAGCAAGGCACAGTGGTTGTGAGAGCGGGCGCAGGATTGTGACCATCATAGGCTCTTGAAAGTGCAGCTGCTGTACTGGCTCAAGAGGTGAGTGCTGTCTGATGGAGAACTGAATGTCTGCAGGCCAAAAAAAAGCCCCCAGCTGTGAAGCTAGGGGCTGAATCCACCATTAGAGGAGGTGGAGGAGACAAGTGGTGCGATACAGACTAGGACTTACCAGGGTTCTGTGGTCCATCTATGGGTTAGACCCCACAGGTAACGCTTGAGTTGTATTGTAGAGGATTCGTTTTTTGCGGTGCAAAAATATTCGGGTTTTTCTGGATTTGATGCAAAATTGCAACAGTTTTGAGAGGAGATGTTATGGAATGCACGGTTAGTTGGACAGGCGCGGCCATCGGGACGCGCTCGGGCATGGGTTTTGTGGCAGAGACCGGCAGCGGTCATGTAGTCAATATGGATGGCGCCCCCGATGAAAAGACCCCAGCCAATGGTGGCCGGAATCAGGCGCCGCGCCCCATGGAGATGCTGCTGGCTGGTGCCGGTGGGTGCACCGCCTATGACGTGGTGCTGATCTTGAAGCGTGGCCGCCATGATGTGCGGGGCTGCAGCGTCCAGCTGACTTCCGAGCGCGCAGATACCGATCCCAAGGTCTTTACCAAGATCCACATGCAGTTCACCGTCAGCGGCAAGGGCCTGCCTGCAACTGCAGTGGAACGTGCCATTGCCATGAGCCACGACAAGTATTGCTCGGCAACCATCATGTTGGGCAAGACGGCTGAGATCACCACGGGCTTCGATATCATTGAAGCCTAATAGGCACTCATTGCGGATGAACAAACGGGCTCCGACAGGGCCCGTTTTTTATTGGAACCCGATCAGATGCGGTGAGCCGTGGTTGTCATGACCTTGGCCGCGAAGCGCATCAAGCCTTGTATGGCCGGAGGCAGCTGTATGGCGCCTTCCTCAATGGCAGCTGCGGCATGGCGTTCTTCGTCATCCTTCATGCGTTCCACCACGGCACGCGAGGCTTCGTCCTCATCGGGCAGACGTCCCAGATGGCTGGCCAAGTGGGCTGAGACCTGATTCTCGGTTTCCACCACAAAACCCAGGCTGGCGGCATCGCTGACCTTGGCGGCAATCGTGCCGATGGCAAAGGCGCCGGCGAACCACAAGGGGTTCAACAAAGAAGGGCGATCGCCCAGCGCATGGAGCCGCTCTCTCGTCCAGGCCAGGTGATCCATCTCTTCACGTGCAGCCTGCAGCAGGTGCTCACGCAGCTCCGCATTCTTGGTCACCATGGCCTGGGCGTTGTACAGCGCCTGTGCACAGATCTCCCCCACATGATTGACGCGCATCAGGGCGCCAGACAGGCGGCGCTGCTCGTCAGAGAGGTTGGCCTCGGCAATGCCAGAAGCCGGTGAGCGTTCGGCGGCAGGAGGATCAGCAAACACGGTGCGAAGGGCTGCATCTGCAGCGGTCAAAAATTTATCCATGGCTCTTAAACAACAAGGCGCGACGCTTGTGGTGGCAGCAATGCGCATAAGGTACACCAGAGCGCTTCACCCGCGACTTGCGCTGGGGCAATCCAAGGTGAGAACCCGTAGGTGCTGCCCCCTATGGTGCTGAGCTCGGTTTGTTGCGGTGCTGCAACGGAAATCGGCGGAATCAGCCCGTTTTAGGTGAATTCCTTTGCGCTGCTGGCAGGGGTCTGGTGCAATAGACCCAACTTCCCCACCAGGAGGTTGGCGCGGGAAACCGGTGGAGCTCGAGGCTCAAGTCTCTCTCCCATAGAACCGGCGCCCTTCTAAACCTTGGAGTAACTCGTAATGAAAAAATCTCTGATCGCCCTGGCAGTGCTGGCCGCTTCCGGCGCCGCAATGGCTCAATCTTCCGTGACCCTGTTCGGTATCGTTGACACTGGCATCGGCTACGTGAACAACTCTACTGCTAACAATGGCAACAACTACGGCATGAGCACTAGCGGCAACGCTACCAGCCGTCTGGGCCTGCGTGGTACCGAAGATCTGGGTGGTGGTCTGAAGGCTGGCTTCTGGCTGGAAGGCGAAATCTTCGGTGACACCGGTGGTGCTGGTGCAGGCCGTACCTCTCTGGATTTCAAGCGTGAATCCACAGTTCGTCTGTCCGGCAACTTCGGTGAAGTTCGCCTGGGTCGCGAAACAACTCCCACTTTCCGTGCTGGTCTGAAGTATGACCTGTTCAGTGCTACCGGTATCGGTCAGTTCATGGGCTACAAGGGTTGGTCTACACTCGGCGGCGCTTATGGCTCGGATGTCAATACTATCCGTGCCAACAACATGGTGTCGTACTCTTCGCCTAACTTCAGCGGCTTCACAGGCAACATCAGCTACGCTTTCGACGAAAAGCAAGGCCTTAACCGCGTGGGTCGTTACATCGGTGGTAACGTTGGCTACGACAACGGTCCTCTGAGCGTGACTGCTGCATATGGTACGTTGGCTGGTGCTGCGAATGGCGATCGTGACGAAATGTCTATCGGTGCTTCTTACAACTTCGGCGTGGCCAAGGTTGTGGGTCTGGCTCAGCAAATCAAGTACAAGCCTGAATCTGGTTCCAGCGCCAAGTACAACAACTACCTGCTGGGCGTGTCTGCTCCCGTGGGTGGCGTTGGCGAAGTGAAGGCTCAGTACGCCTACTACGACCAAAAGGGTGACAATACCAAGGCTCAGCAACTGTCTCTGGGCTATGTGCACAACCTGTCCAAGCGTACTGCGCTGTACGGCACTGTTGCTTACATGAAGAACAACAAGAACTCCGAGCTGGGTCTGCAAGCTAAGAACCTGACAGACGGTGCTCTGTCGGCTCCCGGCAAGAACCAGACTGGCGTGCAAGTTGGTATCCGCCACGCTTTCTAATCAATTGCTGGCGTAAGCCAGTAACTGTTTAAAGCTTAAAAAAGGCCTGTCGAAAGACAGGCCTTTTTGTTTTTTGGAGTGTTAATCCTGAAAGGGTAAGTACTGAAAGGTTGTTTCTAAGAGGGAAAGGCCTGTGTTGTGCTTGTGCCAATGCTTACGCAATGCATGGATGGATTTCTAGAATGAAATTTCCACCAACGTGTTAACTAAGAGAGAGACAACACAATGACAGCTTCATTTGTGAAAAAAACATTGGCTTTGACGGTTCTGGGTTCTCTGGGAACTCTGACTTATGCGCAAAGCAGCGTGCAGCTTTATGGCATTGTGGATGCGGCTATTCGGCATACAACGAATGAGGGGCCAACAAAGAGCGGAAAAACTCAAATGATTGGCGGTGGTATGTCGCAAAGCCGATGGGGTATCAATGTTACTGAAGATCTAGGCGGTGGGTTGGCTGCAATTGCTAATTTGGAAAATCGATTCTTGACAGATTCTGGAACAACAGCGTCCACTAATTATTTTCAGCAATCGTGGGTTGGATTGCGTAGCAAGAGTTTTGGACAGATCACTATGGGACGCCAATACAATATGCTATTTGATTTGGTAACCTCTACATATTCATCATTCCCATATTCTCCATACATGGAGGCTTACAAGCCTGAAATTGGTATGTCAATGGGGGCTCGTGCCGATAATATGCTGAAATATGTGGCGGAATTCGGGCCGGTTCGTGGAGCTTTGCAATATTCATTTGATGAAAAAAATACAGGTGCTAATTTTTCACCAACCAATGCGGCCATGAAAACGGCTGGTGGTTATCTTCGTTATTCACAGAACGGAATTTCCGCTGGATTAGGTTATTTGGGTACAACTTTACCAATGGGTACAAAGGTCGATGCCTGGACTTTGGGTGGCTCTTATCGGACAGGTGGTTGGTACTTTAATCTGGGCTATGCCCAGAATAAACGTAAGGATGTGAAAGGGCCGACAGATATCGCAATTCTGACATCTATGTGGCAAGGTACGCCGGGTGTTTATGCTGCGGCGAATGGGGCATATAGTGCTGGCGATGCTAACAAGAGAGAGATGTTTAAGATCGGCGTTGGCTATCAAGTAACTCCTCAGGTAAATGCGGGTGTGCATTACTTTCATGCAAAACAATCAGGTTCTGCAAGTGGTGCATATAACGGAAAGGCTGATTTTGTAGTCGCAGTTGTTGACTATGCATTTTCCAAGCGGACAGATGCATATTTTGGTGTAGACCATACTAAGGTAAAGGGTGGGGTTAATATGTTTGTTGATGGGAATGGTGCCACTTCAAGAACAGGTGTAACGGTGGGACTGCGCCACCGTTTCTAAAGTAGCCACCTCGCCAATGTTGTTGCTCGATGCATAGAAATTGATTGAGTACGGTAAAAACAAAAGGCCGCAAATGCGGCCTTTTGTTTTGAGCGGAGCCGGATGGTTTGAAGCATCCGGCCAGCAGCTTGGCAGTTACATGCCCATGCCACCCATGCCACCCATGCCACCCATGTCGGGGGCACCGGCGCCTTCAGCCTTGGGGGCTTCGGCGATCATGCACTCGGTGGTCAGCAGCAGGGATGCTACGGAAGCGGCGTTCTGCAGAGCAGTACGTGTCACCTTGGTGGGGTCCAGGATACCCATTTCCAGCATGTCGCCGTAGGTGTCGTTGGCGGCGTTGAAGCCGAAGTTGCCGTTGCCCTTCAGGACAGCGTCCACCACCACCGATGGCTCGCCACCGGCGTTGGCCACGATTTCGCGCAGAGGAGCTTCCACGGCCTTCAGTACCAGCTTGATGCCAGCGTCCTGCTCGGCGTTGCCGGTTGCCAGGGCGCCCACGGCTTGCTTGGCGCGCAGCAGAGCCACACCACCGCCAGCCACGATGCCTTCTTCCACGGCAGCGCGGGTAGCGTGCAGGGCGTCTTCCACGCGAGCCTTCTTTTCCTTCATTTCGACTTCGGTGGCGGCGCCAACCTTGATCACGGCAACGCCGCCGGCCAGCTTGGCCACGCGCTCTTGCAGCTTTTCACGGTCGTAGTCGGAAGTGGCTTCTTCGATCTGAGCGCGGATTTGCTTCACGCGGGCTTCGATTTCAGCAGCTTGGCCAGCACCGTCGATGATGGTGGTGTTTTCCTTGCCGATTTCGACGCGCTGCGCCTGGCCCAGATCTTCCAGAGTGACCTTGTCCAGCGACAGGCCCACTTCTTCGGCGATGACCTTGCCACCAGTCAGGATGGCGATGTCTTCCAGCATGGCCTTGCGACGGTCGCCGAAGCCAGGAGCCTTGACGGCCACAACCTTCAGGATGCCGCGGATGGTGTTGACCACCAGAGTCGCCAGGGCTTCGCCTTCGACGTCTTCAGCGATGATCAGCAGGGGGCGGCCAGCCTTGGCTACTTGCTCCAGTGTCGGCAGCAGGTCGCGGATGTTGCTGATCTTCTTGTCGAACAGCAGAACGAAGGGGTTGTCCAGAACAGCGGATTGCTTTTCGGGATTGTTGATGAAGTAGGGCGACAGGTAGCCGCGGTCGAACTGCATGCCTTCAACGACGTCGAGTTCGTTGTCCAGGGACTTGCCTTCTTCCACGGTGATCACGCCTTCCTTGCCGACCTTGTCCATCGCGTCAGCGATGATCTGGCCAATGGATTCGTCGGAGTTGGCGGAGATGGAGCCAACTTGAGCGATTTCCTTGGAAGTGGTGGTGGCCTTGGATTGCTTCTTCAGCTCTTCCACCAGGGCGGCGACAGCCTTGTCGATACCGCGCTTCAGGTCCATGGGGTTCAGACCGGCGGCCACGTACTTGGAGCCTTCGCGCACGATGGCCTGAGCCAGCACGGTGGCGGTAGTGGTGCCGTCACCGGCGATGTCGTTGGTCTTGGAGGCCACTTCTTTCACGAGCTGGGCGCCCATGTTCTGCAGCTTGTCCTTCAGTTCCACTTCCTTGGCAACGGACACGCCGTCCTTGGTCACGGTAGGGGCACCGAACGAGCGCTCCAGCACCACGTTACGACCCTTGGGGCCCAGGGTCACTTTGACGGCGTTAGCCAGAATGTTCACGCCTTCAACCATGCGTGCACGTGCTTCACCGCCGAATACTACGTCTTTAGCTGCCATTTTTGGCTCCTAGAAATTTGGTTCAATTTGGCTTTAATCGCTTACTGAATAAGCGCTAAAAGCTATGAATATGGGAGTTCTTGAAGTTATTGCCTCAGGTGCTGAAAGTCAGCCCTGAGGCAGGAGTAAATCGAGAAGATTTACTTTTCGACGACTGCGAACAGATCGTCTTCCTTCATGACCAGCAGCTCGTCGCCGTTGATCTTCACGGTCTGGCCGGAGTACTTGCCAAACAGAACGCGGTCGCCGACCTTCACGTTCAGAGCGATCTGCTCGCCCTTGTCATTGCGCTTGCCGGGACCCACAGCCAGCACTTCGCCTTGGTCAGGCTTCTCGGTAGCAGCATCAGGGAGCACGATGCCCGAGGCTGTCTTGGTTTCGTTTTCGAGGCGCTTGACGATCACGCGATCGTGCAGGGGACGCAGGTTCATACCAACTCCTAAATACATCAACAAAGTTGAAACAAGACTTGCCAGCCTTCTTGGCTGACATTCGGAACATATGGGGTCAAGCTGTTAGCACTCAACCCCCTTGAGTGCTAATAATAAGGCAAATTGTCCTGCTTTCAAGAGCAGACCCTGTCATGCCGAGGGCAAGTACTAGCCTGGAGAGCCGCACTTGGCCAATGCGGGCGCTTGTTTTACCGCTTTGATTGAAGGGGATGCGTGATGTGGCTCGGCAGTTCGCTGATGCAGAGCTCAGAAAAAAGCGGGATAGACATAAGCCACGGTGCGTGCCGCGGGCACCGGCTTGGGAAAATTTCAGACCGCTGATGTGCCTGATGAATGAGAGGGCTCCCCTTGCTCGCTCTGGTGCACACTTTGGGATGGCCGGGTTGACGGCTTACACCAGACGGCAGTGGGGCTCCAGGTTACTGAACCGGGAAAGGATTGTTCTCGTCGCGTGGTGCGTTGAAGTCAAACGAGGGAGTGGTCTTGATCTCGTACTGGCTGCGATCCTTGCCTTCGATCCATTTGGGAGGTTTGCCGCGGCCGGACCAGGATGCGCCGCTTTCCGGGTCGTAATACTTGGCTTCGGCCTTTTTCTTTTCCTCGGGTTTCCAGGGGAAGACCTGCTGCACCGTAAAGCCGAAGGTGTCGATCAATTGTTTGATGGTAGCCAAGGCCTCCTTGGCCTCGGTGTGGCGCACTTCTTCTATGCGCTTGTCCAGCTCGTTCTTGCGAGCAATGAGTTCTTGGTAGCTAGGCATCCACGGATTCCCATAGTGTGTGATAGGGCGGCTGGTACCGCCTCTGTTCTTGTTTTTTGGCAAACCCCTCATTCTGACCGAAACCGGAATTGTGAACAGCGCGGATATTGCGTACACAGCATTTGGTCACAGGTTTCGCGTCAGTTTGATGGCCTTTTACACAGGAATCGCTGCCGTTTTCTGACTTCATGCGGGCTGTTTTGGTTGAGCCAGGGACTGCAGCGCAGTTCCCGTCATGCGATAGCGAATCCACTCGGTCTGGGGTAATGCGCCCAGGCTGTCGTAGAACTGGATGGACGGGGTGTTCCAGTCCAGACAGCTCCATTCAAAGCGGCCGCAGTCTTTTTCCAGGGTAATCTGGGCCAGGCGTTGCAGCAAGGCCTTACCTGCACCATGACCGCGGGCGTCGGGGGTGATGTACAGATCCTCCAGATACAGGCCATGTTGGCCTTGCCAGGTGGAGTAATTGAAGAAGTACACGGCAAAGCCGATGGGCTTGCCCTCCACTTCGCAGATCAGGCCGAAGACAGCAGGATGCTCACAAAACAGCGTGCGGCGGACATGCTCGGGCGTGGCCTTGGCCTCATCTTCGGCCTTTTCATAGATGGCAAGTTCACGCACAAAGTGCAGGATGAGGGCTATGTCCTGCTCGGTGGCGGGGCGGATATTCAGTTGGCTCATGAAATAGCAGTGAAAAATGCTGCAAGCGATTGATGAATAAGCGCTTGCAGCTATGGTTTTGTTTTAGGCGACCTGCCGCGCTGGCTCATGCTGGGCCAGGGTGATGGGCAGGAACTGGCACAGGATCTGGAAGTGGTCCTCGAAGAACTCGCTCTCCATCTGAGCAAGATCGGCAATCGGTACCCAGCGGGCCAGGGCGGCATCGTCTGCGCCCTGCACGGGCGGAAGGCTGGGCTGTACGCCCAGATCCAGGTAGTGCACATGGGTGATGGTACGCCCGCGCAGGCTGCGGTCAGGGTGGTCAAACACCTGCACGGCCTGCAGCGCGGCCAGCAGATCGGCCTCGCTGACAGCCGAACAGGTTTCCTCGCGCAGCTCGCGCAGGCAGGACTGCCACAGGCTGTCGCGCTGCTCCAGAAAACCGCCGGGCATGGCCCACAGGCCCTGGCCGGGTGCGTGGCCGCGCTGAATCAGCAGTACCTGGTCCTTGCCCTTGGCATGGCAGCGCAGCAGCGCATCCACGGTCACAAACACGGGCGAGTATGGCGCCTTGGCCCAGGCCTCTTTGTAGGCCTGCAACATATGCCACTCTTTTTGCATGCGCACATACAGCGGCGTATGGGCCCAGCGGCGCAAAAAGGCCAGCGTGCTCGCCGGCATCTGGCTGGAGAGCTTGGTCAGTGCAGCCTCCATGGCCTCGGGCGAGCCCGAGCCTTCGCCAAAGAAGATTTCGCGCAGCGGCGTGGCATCGAACTGGCCCAGGCGCGGCAGGCTGATCAGCTCCCAGCCCGGAAAGCGCGCCAGATAGCTGCTGCTGGAGTCCTTGAAGTGGCCGACCAGGGCCACGCTGGCGCCTTCGGGCACATGGCTGGCCACGGCGTCGCGCACGGCCTGTACCCACAGCGGCTCGTTGTAATAGTCGCGCACGGGCACGCAGTGCAGACGTTCTGCGTCCTCTTTCGATAGCGCATCGCGCATCATCTGCGCGCGTTCCTGCCAGCTGAAGGGGTTCTTGGGATTGGGTGCCTGCCAGGCGCTGCCCAGCACCACCACAACCTGGCGTGCGCGCTCCAGTGCGGCGCGCAGCAGCGCCATATGGCCGTTGTGCAGCGGCTGAAAGCGGCCTATCAGCACGGCGGTATGCAGGGGCACCGAGGTCGGCAAAGTCTCAGGAGCGGCGGAAAGAACACGCTTGCTGAGGGTGTGGGAACTGGCTTGAGGCATGAGAGCAAAACCCGTACAGAAATCAATGCCTCGAAGGGCAGATATTGGTCGAAAGTGGCTGTAGCGCTTATTAGATAAGCGCCGGCAGCTCACTTTTTAGAGGTGTTCCCACGGGCTTGAGGCCGTGTTGCTCGGCCTTGCGGCTTTGCACTTCGCCTCCATTGCAAGCCTTGGGGTTGCGCTGTTGTGGGAGCGTCTCTGAATCGACACTTACTCATAGTGTGCCGCAATTGGCATTTGCCGGCCCGTGCCAAAGGCACGTGGGCGCACACGCAGCATGGGTGGAGCCTGGCGGCGCTTGTATTCGCTGCGGAACACCAGCTTTTGCACGCGGGCAATGGTCTCGGGCCCGCCGCTCTGTTGTCTGAGCTGCTCCACAAATGCGGCGGCCTGCTCGTATTCCTTGCCGGGCAGGTGCTGGCCTTCGATATGCCATTTGAGAATTTCGTCCAGCACGGGGTAGGGCGGCAAGCTGTCCTCGTCCTTCTGACCGGGCGCCAGCTCTGCCGAGGGCGGCTTGTCGATGATGGCTTGCGGAATCAGCTCGCGGCCTGCGTGCTGGTTGATGTGACGCGACAGCTCGAAAACCTCGGTCTTGTACAGATCGCCCAGCAGGCCCAGGCCGCCGTTGGTGTCGCCATACAGCGTGCAGTAGCCCACGGACACTTCGGACTTGTTGCCCGTGGTCAGCAGCAGGTGGCCGAAGGCGTTGGAAAACTCCATCAGCGTGGTGCCGCGTGCGCGGGCCTGCAGATTTTCCAGTGCCAGGCCCTTGAGCGGCTCGCCAAAACTGGCCTCGAACTGGCGCGCATAGGTGGTGACCAGCTCCTTGATGGGGTGCTCATAGAGCTTGATGCCCAGATTGCGGCATAGATCCACCGAATCATCGACCGAGCCGGCCGAGGAATAGCTGGACGGCATGGTGATGCCGACCACGTTGTCCGCGCCCAGCGCATCTACCGCCAGGGCCATGGTCAGTGCCGAGTCGATGCCGCCCGAGCTGCCCACCACGATCTGCTTGAAGCCGCAGCGCCGTGCATAGTCGCGCAGACCCAGCACGATCTGCTGGCGGTAGAACTCCATGGTAGGCAGGCCCTGCACGGGCACGGCCTTGAAAGGTGTGCCATTCACGTTCTGAAAGCGGCCGTCGTCGCCCAGCTCCAGTGTGCAGATGTCTTCTTCAAAACGCCTGGCTTCGAACACCACACCGGCTTCTGGCTCGACGGCAAACGATGCGCCATCAAAAACGATCTGGTCCTGCCCGCCGATCTGGTTCACATAAAGGATGGGCAGCTTGTGGCGCGCTGCAGCCTGGGTGAAGACCTCGTGGCGCTGCTCGCGTTTGCCCAGGTGGCTGGGGCTGGCGTTGATGCTGACGACCATGTCCGGCGCGGCGTCGCCCATGCGCGAGAAGGGGTTGGTCGCATAGTCCGCGCCCTCATCGTTCCAGCCGTCTTCGCAGACCAGAAAGCCCACCTGGCAATGGCCTATGCGCAGCACCTTGGCCGTGTCGGCGCCTGGCTCGAAGTGGCGGCGCTCGTCAAAGATGTTGTAGGTGGGCAGCAGCTGCTTGTCGTACTGCAGGCGAATCTGTCCGTCCTTGAGCACCAGCAGGCTGTTGTGCAGCGGCTTGCCCGGCCCTTTGTGGCGCGTGGGCGCACCTACCACCCAGTGCAGACCAGGAAATTCGCGTGTGGTGGCCAGCAGTTCCTGCAGGCCGGTATCGAGGCGCTGCAAAAAGCTGGGTTCGTCCAGCATGTCGCCGGGATAGTAGCCGGACAGCGACAGCTCGGAAAAAACGACCAGGTCGGCCTGTTCGGCAGCGGCCTTGGCGGCGGCTTCACGCATGCGGCGGATATTGCCGCTGACATCGCCCACCATGTAGTTGAGCTGGGCAAGGGTGACTTTCAACATGCTGTCTCTCCGGGTCATGGTTGGTGTTCAGACGGCCTTGGTTGCGGGCTCGGGAATATTGAAGACCTGGCGCAGATAGGCCAGATAGGTCTCGTCATTGCACAGCGTCTTGCCGGGCGAGTCCGAAATCTTGGCCACGGGCTGGCCGTTGGCGTGAGTAAGCTTCATCACGATATTGATGGTTTCCAGGCCCATGTCGTTGGTTAGGCGGGTGCCTATGCCGAAGCCGCACTGGATACGGTCGGCAAAGCGGTGATAGAGAGCCAGGGCCGTGTCTAGATTCAGTCCGTCCGAGAAGACCAGACGCTTGTTCTGCGGGTCGATGCGCAGTTGGGCATAGTGGGCCAGGGCTTTTTCGCCCCACTCGAAGGGGTCACCGGAGTCATGGCGCAGGCCGTCGAACAGCTTGGCGAAGTACATATCGAAGTCGGCCAGAAATGCGTCCATGCCCACGGTATCGGTCAGGGCGATACCGAGGTCGCCGCGGTATTCCTGCACCCAGTCTTCGAGTGCTGCGACCTGGAAGTCGCGCAGCCGTACGCCCAGTGCCTGATAGCTTTGCAGATATTCATGGGCCATGGTGCCTATGGGCACCAGATTCAGGTCGCGGGCCAGCAGCACATTGGATGTGCCCTTGAACCACTGTGAGGTTTCCTGCGCAAAGGCCTGCACCACCTCGCGCTGCCAGGTCCCCGAAAAGCGGCGGCGCACGCCGAAGTCAAACAGCTCGAAGGGGTTGCGCAGCTTGGCTTCCACGGCCAGATGCTTGAGCTGCTCGATCTTGAGTGCCAGCCGCTTGCGCCCCTCGGTGAGAGCGGCCTCGGCATCGAAACGGCGAAAGTACAGCTCGTTGACGATGGCCAGCACGTAGATCTCGAAGCCCATCACATGCACCTGCGGGCCGCGAGCCACGATGTGCAGGGTGTCGCCCTCGGCCCAGGCCTGGATGAAGGCGCGCTGGAACTGGAATATGCGCAGAAAGTCGATGAAGTCGCTCTTCATGAAGCGCAGGCTGGCCAGATAGTCCAGATCCTCCTGCGTAAAGCGCAGGCTGCACAGGGCATCCAGCTCCTGATTCACCTCGGGCAGCAGCTCTGTCAGAGGGAAATCGGTGGGTGTGCGGCAGACAAATTCATATTCAGCCTCGGTCTGGGGGTGGCGGTGCAGCATGGCCTGCCACATGGTGAATTTGTAGAGGTCGGTATCCAGCAGGCTGGTGATGATGGGAGTCATGCCGTTTTTCTTTTCAAAAATAGGAGCTGCTAGCGCTTTATTTATAGGCGCTTGGGGCTGATTTGTCTCATAAACCAAAGCTGGCGCTGGTTTCGCAGCGTACACCGA
This sequence comes from Comamonas sp., assembly GCA_031277805.1. Lineage (GTDB taxonomy): Bacteria > Pseudomonadota > Gammaproteobacteria > Burkholderiales > Burkholderiaceae_C > Comamonas. The sequence goes on from JAITLR010000017.1 coordinate 122,058, forward strand.
GTGTCTGCATGCGTTGCAGGAAGTCGGTGTGGGCGGATTCGAAGCCGCCCACGGGACTCATGCAGTCCGTCAGCAGCACGATGCGCGAGAAGTCCTGGGCACCCCAGTTCTCCACAATGTGCTCGGTCGTGGCGCGTACGCAGTGGCTGCTGGCCTCACCGGCAATGACCAGGTGGTCGCAGTCGCGCAGCTGGGCCAGCAAGGCGGTGTTCAGACCGGTTTCGGGGTCTTGCGGGTCGGGCACTTCAGCGCGGACGGCGCTGTAGTGCTCGGTCCAGGGATTCATGCCTTTGAAGATATGGTGTGCGGCGCGCAGCTGGCTCTCTTCCCAGTTGCGGCAGGCTTTGAGCACGCTGGCGTGCACGCCATGGCCCCAGCTGCCGATTTCGCAGTGCATGGGCCAGACCATCAGCGTGTAGCTGCCCTGGGCTTCGAGCTGGTCCAGATAGGCCAGGGTCCGCTCGCGCTCGGCGCTGTTGCGCGGCGCAAAGTCGCCGGCACGCACTTGCGCGGCGGTGATCTGGGTAAAAGGCGTGACGGCTGCGCCATCGCGCTGCTGCCAGAAGGCAGGGTGGGCAATGTCATAAGCCTGGTGCGAATCCAGGGTGACGGTGATCTGGTCGATGCTTGCGGCGTGGGCCGTGATCCAGTTCGCCAAACGCAGCATGTCTTCATGCGCACCCGCTACCGGCAGCACCGGTGCGTGAACGGCTTCAGGGACCTGGCCTGGGTTGGAATAGGCGGGCAACCAGTTGTCCGGCAGGTCGCAGAAGTCGTTTTGCGGATCAATGATGAGTAGCTGTGTGCTGCGGGTGCTCATGGTTTTCATCTTCCGTGCTTAATGCAATGGCTGCAGTCTAAAACACTTAAATTAAAAATGCAACTAAGTAAATTCAAGTGATTGTGAAATAATCAACGAAATGAAAAAGTAGTTGGTAAAAAAATGAATCAAACTAATGGGTCCAGGGCATCGGTGCATGTCAGCGTGGATGTGGTGCTGCTGACCCTCATTGAGCAAGAGCTGCATGCCGTGCTGCTGCGGCGCGCGGCAGCGCCATTTGCGGGTGTCTGGGCGCTCCCGGGTGGCTATATCCATGCCGATGAGGATGCCGATGCCAAGGCCAGCGCGGCGCGGGTGCTCCGGAGCAAGGTGGGTATCGAAGGGGCTTATCTGGAGCAGCTGGCCACATTCACCGGCCCGGCACGCGACCCGCGCGGCTGGTCGGTGGCGATTGCCTACTGCGCCTTGCTGCCGGTGCAGAACCTGCCGCCAGAGCGTGAAGACATCAGAGTGGTGGCCGTGTCTGCGCTGCCCCAGCTGCCGTTTGATCATCGCTCCATCCTGAATGCAGCGCTGGCGCGCGTGCGCAGCAAAAGCCTGTATTCGTCCTTGCCTGTGCATCTGTGCGGCGAGGCCTTTACGCTGCCGCAACTGCAGCAGGTCTATGAAAACGTGTTGGGCGAGCCGCTGAACAAGGTCAGCTTTCGCCGCAAGATGGATGAAATGGATTGGCTGGAGGCTGTGCCCGGTGCAATGTTGGGAGGAGGGGCGCACAGGCCCGCCCAGCTTTATCGCGTCAAGCCAGCCTTCAGGCAGGAACTGGCGCTGAGCCCCAGAGGCCTTTGAGTTCGGCATAAAAATACTCGCATTGCTGAATCTTCAGGCGGATTGGGCTGCTGGACCAAGCTGGCAATGACTTCTGTGAAGAGGGGTGCAGACGCGATGGCAAGCCTGTGCCCAAGTGCCACGCAATGCGGTCAATTACAGGTGCAAGAAAAAAGCCACCCGAGGGTGGCTTTTGGAAGGCAGTGGGTTATTTCAGCCCGGCCGCTGCACGCAGCGCGGCAGCCTTGTCCGTACGTTCCCAGGTGAACTCGGGCTCTTCGCGGCCGAAGTGACCATAGGCAGCGGTCTTGCTATAGATGGGGCGCAGCAGATCCAGCATCTGGATGATGCCCTTGGGACGCAGGTCAAAGTGAGCTGCCACCAGCTTGGCGATTTCCGCATCGGGAATCACACCCGTGCCTTCGGTGTACACGGTGATGTTCATAGGGCGGGCCACGCCGATGGCGTAAGCCACCTGCACCTGGCACTGGCGCGCCAGACCGGCAGCCACCACGTTCTTGGCCACATAGCGGGCGGCGTAGGCGGCCGAGCGGTCCACCTTGGTTGGGTCCTTGCCGGAGAATGCACCGCCGCCATGGGGGCAGGCACCGCCGTAAGTGTCCACAATGATCTTGCGGCCGGTCAGGCCGCAGTCGCCCTGAGGACCACCCACGACGAAGCGGCCCGTGGGGTTGATCAGGTACTTGGTGTCTTGCAGCCACTCGGAGGGCAGCACAGGCTTGATGATCTCTTCGATGATGGCTTCGGTGAACGATGCCTTCATCTTGGTTGCTGTTTCCGACTGATCGGGGCTGTGCTGGGTGGACAGCACCACGGTGTCGATGCTGTGGGGCTTGCCATCCACATAGCGCAGGGTCACCTGGCTCTTGGCGTCGGGGCGCAGGAAGGGCAGGCGGCCATCCTTGCGCAGCTGGGCCTGACGTTCCATCAGGCGGTGTGCGTAATAGATGGGCGCGGGCATCAGCTCGGGCGTTTCGTCGCAGGCGTAGCCGAACATCAGGCCTTGGTCGCCGGCACCGGTATTCAGCTCGTCATCGCTGGCCTTGTCCACGCCCTGGGCGATGTCCTGGCTTTGCTTGTCATAGGCCACCAGCACGGAGCAGCCCTTGTAGTCGATGCCGTATTCGGTGTTGTCGTAACCGATGCGCTTGATGGTGTCGCGTGCGACCTGGATGTAGTCCACATTCGCGCCGGTGGTGATTTCACCAGCCAATACCACCAGACCGGTGTTGGTCAGTGTCTCGGCTGCCACGCGGCTGTGCGGGTCTTGGGTGAAAATAGCGTCCAGAATCGCGTCGGAGATCTGGTCCGCCACCTTGTCTGGATGGCCTTCAGAAACCGATTCCGAGGTGAACAGAAAATCGCTGTTTGCCATAAATGAAAAACTCCTTCAGTACTTGGGCAATTGCGTTGCCCGAGCCTTCAGGAGCCTGGCGAACGCTTTAGCAGTTTTGTTTTTACGTCGCCCTGCAAGTTGCTCTTTAACTCAGCGACCCGCCTATTCTAATGCCTTCCCTGTTTCGACTGTTTGCTGCATTGCCTTTGTGGCTATTACATGGTTTGGGTGCTGCCATGGGCTGGTTGATCTTGCTGCTATCACCAACCTATCGGCGCCGATTTGTGGCTAACGCCGCGCAAGCTGGCTATGGCTTTGGTCAGGTCAAGGCGGCCGTGGGTCATGCGGGGCGCATGGTGTTCGAGATGCCGCGTATCTGGCTGGGACAGTTGCCGCCGTGCAACATCGTCGGTGGTGAAAGTGCCGAGAAGGCCTATGGCCGGGGCAAGGGTATTGTGTTTCTCACCCCCCATCTGGGTTGCTTCGAGATGTCGGTGCAGGCCGCGGCGCAGCGCTGGTCGGCGGCGCATGGAGATATCACCGTGCTTTACCGCCCGGCGCGCCAGGCATGGCTGGCCGAAATTCTGGAGACCGCGCGCAATCGCCCTGGTGTACAGGCCGTGCCCACTACCTTGTCCGGCGTACGTCAGATGATCAAGGCGCTACGTCAGGGGGCGGCCGTGGGTCTGCTGCCCGATCAGGTGCCGCCCAACGGTTTGGGGGTCTGGTCGCCTTTTTTCGGGCGCGATGCATATACGATGACATTGGCGGCACGATTGGTGCTGCAGACCGGAGCCACGGTGATCGTGGCCCGGTGCGAGCGCAAGTCCTGGGGGCGGGGCTACACGCTTTACTTAGAGGAATTGCCTGTGCCCGAATCGCAAACGCTGGAAACGACAGTTCAGCTCATCAATGAGGCCATGGAGGCCACCATCCGCCAGTGCCCTCAGCAATACCTGTGGGGCTATGGTCGCTACAAGCAGCCACGTGAAGAAAAGCCGCAGGGAGACAAGGCATGAGCGCCAGCAAGATTGCTATCGGCTTCATGCATGTGCTGGCCAAGCTGCCCTTGCCCATGCTGCGCGGTCTGGGCAAGCTCGTGGGCCGGGTGTTGTTTGTGGTGGCCGGTCAGCGTCGCCGTATTGCGCTGCGCAACCTGGAGCTGTGTTTTCCCGACGTGCCCGAGGCCCAACGCAAAGCCTGGGCAAAAGAGTCTTTTGAAGTCTTTTGTCAGACGTTTCTGGATAGAAGCTGGCTGTGGTTTGGCTCCGAAGAACTGGTGCGCAGCCGCGTCAAGCTGGTTGGCGCAACGCACGAGCTGGAGGGAGACACGCCTACCATCGTGTTTGCGCCGCATTTCTACAGCATGGATGCGGGAGGCCTGGCTCTGCCGCTGAACACCGAGCGCGAATTCACATCAATTTTTGCGACCAACCCTGATCCCGACCTGGATGCCTGGTTCATGGCCGGTCGCCAGCGCTTTGGCAATGTGCGCATGCTCAACCGTGCCGATGGCGTCAAACCCATCATCTCCTGCGTGCGCAAGGGCGGTCTGCTGTATCTGTTGCCCGATATGGACTATGGCAAGAACGACTCCGTCTTCGTGCCGTTCTTTGCGGTGCAGAGTACGGCCACGATTCCCTCGCTCTCGCGCTTTGCGCGTCTGGGCAAGGCCAAGGTGGTGGCACTCTACAACCGCATGACACCCGAAGGCTATGTGGCGGAGCTGACGCCGGCCTGGGACAACTTCCCCACCGACGATCATGTGGCCGACACGGCTCGCATGAACCGCGAGCTGCAGGCTGCCATCATGACCATGGTCCCCCAGTACTACTGGGTGCACAAGCGCTTCAAGACGCGTCCCGATGGCGAACCCTCGCTTTACGAAAAGAAAAATGGCTGAAAATGGCTTTCAGTCCTTGATGGTGAAGCGCTGAAAGCTATCGTTTTAGAGGGCTATTTCTCTTCGAGGAAGTTCTTGAGCGCGTGGCGCACGGCTTCTGGCTGCTCGTGGATCACCCAGTGGCCTGTGCCCGCAAGGCGCTCGATCCGAAGATTGGGCACCCATTGCTCCAGCCCCTGTAGCAATGCCGGCTGCAAAGCCAGATCACTATCGCCCCACAAAATGCGCACCGGCACGGGGATATGCAGCATCTCCTCGGGCAGGCTCAACCCGCGGATGTCCTGCAGCTCATCGCCGCTGCTGTCCGGATGCGGAGGCACCAACGGGCTGGCAGCATAGAACATGCAGGCCCCATGCACTCCCAGCTCCCAGTGGTCGCGGTACTGCTGCTGGCGCTGTGGCGTCAGCCAGGTGGGCATGTGGCCGTCGGGGTTCTGAAAAAATCCCAGCATGCGCTGCCAGCGGCTTTCAGCCAGCAACTCCGGCGCATCTGGGCGACGCAGAAAATGCATGTACTGGCTGGCCGCTTGCTGTACAGGGTTTTGCTGCAATTCGCGCAGGAAGGAGCCAGGATGCGGTGCGTTGAGTATCAACAAGCGCTCCAGCCGATCAGGATAGCGGTTGGCCAGTCCCCAGGCCAGGGCGCCACCCCAGTCATGAGCAATCACGCAAGCAGCATGTTTGTCGTCGCTCTCCAAGGCAATCAGGGCGGCCAAGTCTTCGACCAGGTGTTTGGCGCGATAGTCGCTGATGCCTTGTGGCTGACTGGAGTGGCCGTAGCCGCGCAGATTCGGCGCGACACAGCGGTAATGCGAGCCGAACTGCTCCAACAACTCATCCCAGATGAACGCGCCCTCGGGAAAGCCGTGCAGAAACAGCAGCAATGGCTGCCCGGGCTGGCCGCTGATGCGGCACTCCAGAGAAATGTCTGCCGAGACCTTGTGCATGCAAGTCGTGACCATGAAGCTCTCCTTTTGTAGCTTATGGCGCTTGCAGCGCCAGCGCCTATGACGGGTCTGACGAATTCTGTTCAGGCCGGGCTGAAGACTGCGTCGCTTGCGTGACGTCTGCAGGGGTAGACAGGCCCTCGGGGTGGCACCAGTGCCACAGCAACTGAGCCACATCATCCACGCCCTGCTTCTTGAGGGCGGAGAACAGGCGCACCTCGCCACCACCCGCATTGAGCTTGGTGATGGACAGAATCTTGGCCTGCTCGGCGCGGGTCAGCTTGTCGGCCTTGGTCAGCACGATCAGGAACTTCAGGCCTTGCTCCACGCGCGGGCGAATGGCGTCCAGCAGGGCTTCGTCCAGTTCGGTCAGACCCAGGCGGGGATCGCAAAGCAGCACCACGGCGGACAGGCTTTCGCGGCTCATCAGGTAGTTGAGCATCACGCGCTGCCAGCGTTCCTTGTCGGTGCGCGACACGGCGGCATAGCCGTAGCCGGGCAGGTCGGCCAGCACGGCATCGGTCACGCCCTGCTTGCCCAGGGAAAACAGGTTGATGTGCTGGGTGCGACCGGGCTTCTTGGAGGCAAACGCCAACTGCTTTTGCTGGGTCAGAGTGTTGATGGCGGTGGACTTGCCCGCATTGGAGCGACCCACAAAGGCGATTTCAGGGACATCGACCTTGGGCAGCTGATTGAGCTGGGCCGCGGTCGTAAAAAAGCGTGCGGTGTGCATCCAGCCCATCGCAAGCTTGCTGTCGATCAAAGAATGTGTTTTTCCGGGAGTTGTATCCGGGGAAGCATGGGTCATGACGGTAACTATTTCAGGGAGGCCCATTGTAGAATTTGACGGATTAGCACTCTCAACAATAGACCCAGCCCCTCGATATGAAGTTGCTTGCCTCTTTGCTGACTGCTGCCATTTTCGCAGCACCTGCCTTCCCTGCATTTTCAGCAGGAGAAACACCTGTCAAGGCAGATGCCGCCAAAGGGCAGGCCAGTTATGGGGCGGTATGCGCCTCTTGCCACGCCGCTGACGGCAATTCCTCCGTTCCTCTGCAGCCCAAGCTGGCAGGCCAGCACCCCGAGTATCTGGTCAAGCAGCTGCGCGAGTTCAAGGACGGCAAGCGTAACGACCCCGTGATGAAGGGCTTTGCCTCTTCGCTCAGCGAAGGCGATATGCAGAACATTGCCGCCTGGTTGCACACACAGGTTCCCAAGAACGGCTTCTCCAAGGAAAAAGATCTGGTAGCCCTGGGCGAGCGTATCTATCGCGGTGGCATCCAGGATCGTCAGATCGCCGCTTGCGCTGGCTGCCACAGCCCCAATGGTGCAGGTCTGCCGGCCCAATACCCACGTCTTTCGGGTCAGCATGCAGACTACACAGCGAAGGCCCTGACGGACTTTCGTGACGGCAAGCGTACCAATAGCATTCCCATGGCCCAGGTTGCTGCCAAGCTTAACGATCGCGAAATCAAGGCCGTGGCAGACTATATGGCTGGCTTGCGTTAAAGGTCTTTCACTGCCATGCCTGGGTGATTCCGGGAACTTTCAGGCTTAAGGCAACCCCCAAGTCAGGCGGGCCATCGGCTGCATCAGCAGATGGACCCGCCTTTTTGCGTCCGGATATTTCAAATCGTTCATGTCAGACCTTCCACTTCGCGATCGTGACTCCTCTCGCTCACAGGCAATGCGCGCGACCCTGGAGTTGCTGGCCTCGATGCGTTTCGCCATTTCACTGCTGACAGTGATCTGCATCGCATCGGTCATTGGTACTGTGCTCAAGCAGCATGAGCCGCTGGTCAACTACGTCAACCAGTTCGGGCCGTTCTGGGCCCAGCTGTTCCTGGCGCTCAAGCTCAATGCGGTCTACAGCGCCTGGTGGTTCTTGTTGATTCTGACCTTTCTGGTCATCAGCACCGGTTTGTGCGTGACGCGTCATGCGCCGAAATATCTGGCCGATATCCGCACCTACAAGGAAAACATTCGCGAGCAAAGCCTCAAGGCCTTCGGCCACCGCGCAGAGGCAGATGTACCCGGAACCACGGAGGAAGCGGCCAAGCGCATTGGCCAGCAACTGGCAAGTGGCGGCTGGAAGGTCAAGCTGCAGCAGCGCGACACGGCTGCAGGCCCCGGCACCGGATGGATGCTGGCTGCCAAGGCCGGTGCGGCCAACAAGCTCGGCTATATCGCGGCGCACACGGCCATCATTCTGATTTGCCTGGGCGGCCTGTTTGACGGCGATCTGATCGTGCGTGCCCAGATGCTGCTGGGCGGCAAAACGCCGTATACCGGTGGCGGCATGATTTCCGATGTGGCGCCAGAGCACCGCCTGTCGACCAAGAATCCCACCTTCCGAGGCAACCTCATGGTGTCTGAAGGCACCCAGTCAGGTACCGCCATCCTGGCGCAGTCGGATGGCATCTTGCTGCAGGATTTGCCATTTTCGGTGGAGCTGAAGAAATTCATCGTGGAGTACTACTCCACAGGCATGCCCAAGCTTTTTGCCAGCGACATCGTGATTCACGATCGCGAAACCGGTGAAAAGCTGGAAAAGCGCGTGGAAGTGAACCATCCGGCCAGCTACAAGGGCATCGAGATCTACCAGAGCAGCTTTGATGACGGTGGCTCCACCGTCAAGCTGCATGCCATGCCCATGGATGGCATTTCTCAGCCTTTTGACGTGGAGGGTGTGATCGGCAACTCCACTGAAATCGTGCGTCAGCTGACGGATGGCACGCAGGACAAACTCAGGCTGGAATATACGGCGCTGCGCACCATCAATGTGGAAAACTTTGGCGGCAAGGACAAGAGCGCCTCGGCCACCGATGTGCGCAAGGTGGACCTGAAGCAGTCGATTGAAGATCGACTGGGTGCTGGCCACAAGACCACGGACAAAAAGGATTTGCGCAATATCGGCCCCAGCGTGGGCTACAAGCTGCGTGATGCATCGGGTCAGGCGCGTGAGTTCCAGAATTACATGGTGCCCGTCGATACAGGAGATGGGCAGCCCGTTTTCCTGCTGGGCGTGCGTGAAAACCAGGCCGATGAAATGCGCTATCTGCGCGTGCCTGCCGACCCCGAAGGCACGATGAACACTTTCCTGGGCCTGCGCCAGGCCATGCAGGACAAGGACATGGCCGAAAAGGCGGCCCGCGCTTATGTGCAAAAGGCAGTCGATGTTTCCAAGCCCGAGCTGGCCGAGCCGCTGACCCAATCCGCCCTCAAGGCGCTGGAGCTGTTTGCCGGCAAGGACAGCAAGATCAAGGGCCCTGATGGCAGGCAACTGGGCGGCTTGCAGGCGATCTCGAATTTCATGGACAGCAACGTGCCCGAGGCCGAGCGTGAGCGAGCAGGCGAGGTGCTGGTGCGCATTCTCAATGGCGTGCTGTATGAGCTGGCCCGGCAGGTGCGGGCTCAGGCGGGTCTCAAGCCTTTCGAGGGTGACGAGAAGACCCAGGCCTTCATGACTCAGTCGGTTTTCTCGCTCAGCGACGCGCAGTTCTACCCGGCTCCCGTGGTTTTCATGATGACGGACTTCAAACAGGTGCAGGCCAGCGTCTTCCAGGTGGCGCGTGCCCCTGGCAAGAACATTGTTTATCTGGGCTGCCTCTTCCTGATCATCGGTGTGTTTGCCATGCTGTATGTGCGTGACCGCCGCATCTGGATCTGGCTGACTCCCGCCAACAACGGTGCAAGCCATGCGAACATGGCCTTGTCCACCAACCGCAAGACCATGGATGGGGATCGTGAATTCACCATGCTGGCCGACAAGCTGATCGGGGCCAAACCCGTGCAAAAGAAGACTCCCGGAGGTTCTGTATGAACACCGCCACGACGACATTGACACTGAACGAAGGCTATTTCGCCCGCCGCAACTGGTTTGACTGGTTGTTCGCGGTTGTGGTGGCCGTGGGGCTTGGTTATGCGCTGCAGCGCTATGCCAGCTATATGGATGTGTATGAGAGGGGCATCTTGCTTGCCTCGATTCCCGCCATGATCTGGCTGGGCTGGTTCTGGCGTCCGCTATCGGTGCTGATGCTGGCGGTGGCGGCGTTCTCGTTGATGGCCATAGGCCTGTACCAGGGCGCAGATGGAGGCGAGCTGGCACGCTCGGAGACGGTCTTCGGCCTCAAATACTTCCTCTCCAGCCAGTCCGCCATTCTGTGGATGAGCATGGTGTTCTTCATCAGCACGGTGTTCTACTGGATTGGCGTGTTCGCCAGGAGTGAGCGCTCCGTCATGTCGCTGCTGGGCTCGCGCCTGGCGTGGCTGGCCGTGGCCATGGCGCTGATCGGCACCATGGTGCGCTGGTACGAGAGCTATCTGCTGGGTCCGGACATCGGCCATATCCCCGTCAGCAACCTCTATGAAGTGTTCGTCATGTTCTGCTGGATGACGACCATCTTCTATCTGTACTACGAGCAGCATTACGACACGCGCGCCCTGGGCGGTTTTGTGATGCTGGTGGTCAGTGCGGCCGTGGGCTTCTTGCTCTGGTACACGCTGGTGCGTCAGGCCCATGAGATTCAGCCGCTGGTGCCTGCTCTCAAGAGCTGGTGGATGAAGTTGCACGTTCCTGCCAACTTCATTGGTTACGGCACGTTTGCACTGTCGGCCATGGTGGCTTTTGCCTATCTGATCAAGCAGCAGGCAACCGAGGCCAAGTGGTACAAGCTGGCACCGCTGTGGCTGCTGGGTGTGGTGCTGTGCTTCGAGCCCATCGTCTTCCGCAAGGGCGCGACGGACAACGGCGGCAGCTACTGGATCGTCTACTTCGGCATCTCGGCACTGATCGTGGCTGGCATCCTGCTCTCGCGCAAACGCATTGCCCAGCGCCTGCCCTCGTTCGAGATCCTGGACGACGTGATGTACAAGGCCATTGCCGTGGGTTTTGCCTTCTTCACCATCGCCACCGTGCTCGGCGCGCTGTGGGCGGCCGAGGCCTGGGGCGGCTACTGGAGCTGGGACCCCAAGGAAACCTGGGCGCTGATCGTCTGGCTCAACTATGCGGCCTGGCTGCATATGCGCCTGATGAAGGGTCTGCGCGGCACCGTGTCGGCCTGGTGGGCGCTGGCCGGTCTGGCCGTCACCTCGTTTGCCTTCCTGGGCGTGAACATGTTCTTGTCGGGCCTGCATAGCTACGGCGAGCTGTAAGCCTTTGGGCTTCTATAGGCTGGCACTCTGATAAAAGGAGCTGCTTGCGCTGGTGGATGAATGATTTCCGGTTGAAAAAGCCTTGAAGTCGATATCCATAAAGCGCAAGCAGCTCCTTTTTTTATTCAGTAGGGCGAAGGAACTTTGCTGACGCAGGGGGCTTCCAAAACGCACTACTCTTGATCGTCGTTTGGGAGCATTCCTATGCTGATACGCCATCACAACCAAGGCTTCGAGCACCCGCTGGGCAGCGAGATCACCCCACAGGCCAGGTATCTGCAACGCCGCGCCTTCATGCAGGCACTGGCCATGGGGGCTGTGGGGGCCACATTGGCCGGCTGGGCCGGCCGTGATGCGTTTGCCGCTACCGAACGTGCACATCTTCCCGCCCTGAAGGGCGTGGCCAGCAAGGTGGCCGGAGCCATGACCATGGAAGCGGTGACCAGCTACCAGGATGTGACCAGCTACAACAACTACTACGAGTTCGGCCTGGACAAGGACGAGCCGGCCCGCAATGCCCATACGCTCAAGACCCGGCCCTGGACGGTGCGCATAGAAGGTCTGGTGCAAAAGCCGCAGACGCTGGATATCGACAGCCTGCTCAAGCTCGCACCTATGGAGGAACGTATCTACCGGCTGCGCTGCGTGGAGGGGTGGTCCATGGTCATCCCCTGGGTTGGCTATTCGCTGTCCGAGCTGCTCAAGAAGGTGCAGCCCCTGGGTGGCGCCAAATACGTGGAATTCGTCACCTTGGCCGACAAATCCCAGATGCCAGGGCTGCGCAGCGGTGTTCTGGACTGGCCATATACCGAAGGCTTGCGCCTGGACGAAGCCATGCACCCGCTGACGCTGCTGGCCTTTGGTATGTATGGTGAAGTGCTGCCCAACCAGAATGGCGCGCCGCTGCGCCTGGTCGTGCCGTGGAAATACGGCTTTAAAAGCGCCAAGTCGCTGGTGGCGATTCGGCTGACCGACAAGGAGCCGGGCACTGCCTGGAACAAGGCTGCGCGCAACGAATACGGCTTCTATTCCAATGTGAATCCCGATGTGGACCATCCGCGCTGGAGTCAGGCCACCGAGCGGCGCATAGGCGAGGGCGGCCTGTTTGCCAAAAAGCGCAAGACGCTGCTGTTCAACGGCTATGGCGATCAGGTGGCGCAGCTGTATGCGGGCATGGATCTGAAAAAGTTCTATTGATGCAGGCCTGGTTGCTCAAACCCTGGGCCAAGCCGCTGGTCTTTGTGCTGTGCCTGCTGCCTTGCATATGGCTGTTCTATGCGGCCTCTACCGACGGGCTGGGCGCCAATCCTGCCGAAGCCCTGCTGCGGCGAACAGGTGACTGGACGCTGCGCTTTCTCTGCATCGTGCTGGTGGTGACGCCGCTGCGCCAGATCTCCGGCTGGAATCTGCTGGTGCGCTATAGGCGCATGCTGGGTCTGTATGCGTTCTTCTACGCCTGTCTGCACCTGCTTTGCTATGCATGGTTCGACATGGGGCTGGATTGGGGCGACATCGTGGCAGACATCCCCAAGCGGCCATTCATTCTGGTGGGCTTTGCGGCCTGGAGCATCCTGCTGGTGCTGGCTGTGACCTCGCCGAAAGCCGTGCTCAAGGCCTTGGGCGGAAAGCGCTGGCAGTGGCTGCACCGCGCGGTCTATCTGGTGGTGCCGTTGGCACTGCTGCATTTTTTCTGGATGCGCGCGGGCAAGAACAACTTTGCCGAAGTCTTTGTCTATGCAGCGATTCTTGCCGCTTTGCTTGGCTGGCGCGCGGTGCGCGCTATCAAAAAATAATCGTTCGATGAGAGATCAGCCTGCAACAGCGCGCAGCGGCGGGCGTACCTGGCGCGATACGGGGTCGATCTCGGCCGCTGGTAGCTGGTAGGAGCGCTGGTCGAACAGGTCGATGCCGCACTGCAGGCCTTCGAGCCAGTTGAACAGATCGCCAATGGCTTGCTGGCCCATGATGGGTGCCCCATGCTGGGGCACGATCATGGCGATGGGCAACTGGCGCGCCATCTGCACCCACAGTTTCAGGATCTTGTTGGAGACCATGTAGCGGCGGTGGAAGCCCTCCATCCGTGCAATATGAGGCAGCAGGTCGGTGACGGGCGTCTGGGCTTCGGCGCCGGTGGTCAGAGATACACCCAGGTCGCCCGTAAACAAAATCTTGCTGATCGGGTCGTAGAAGTGGAAATTGCCCTCGGCATGCAGAAAGTGCGCGGGCAGCAGTACCAGCTCGCTGTTGCCCAGTGGCAGGCGCCCGCCGGAGTCGGGCACGCCGATGACGCGGTTCTCCGTCTTGCCGACCTTGGTGAAGTGCGGCGCAAAACGCTCCCAGATACGCGAGATCACCAGTTGGGCGCGGGTGCTGGTCATCCAGCGATCCAGCGAGGCAATGATGTCCGGGTCCGCATGCGATGCCACCACATAGGCCAGCTTTTGTGGCGGAAAGTGACGCGACATGCCCATGAACAACTCATTGAAAGCCAGGTTGCCGCCCGGGTCGATGATGGCACCTGTGCCGTTGTCCACGATCAGAAACTGATTGGCCTGAATCGCCTGTCCATCCTCCTCTATGAGGTCGGTGAACATCAGGCAGGCATGGTGTTTGTCGCGATAAAGCTCTATGGGCATGGCAATTTGTCAAAAGACAATATGCGTTCACTTTAGGGGCGAAGCTCCCATGCTGTGTTGATGTGTATCAATCTCGGAGCGGGGGCAACTTTTCCAGCGAGTACTTGTCGTTGTCGGTATCAGTGACATCCGGTGCTGGTGTAGCAGGTGCTTTAGAGCTTGAGATGCCCAATGTTTCTGGCAGTGTGGCGCGGCCTTGTGCGGCCGGATCGGAGGGCAGATAGAGAGGGCCTCTTTGTCCACAGCCAGAAAGAGCGGCCATGGACGCCGCACAAGCTGCAAGGGCAATGCCCCGGACTAGAATTTGATTGGCTTTCAACATGGGCAAATTGTAATGACTGACCTTGAATATCTGGACCGCGCCGACCAACTGCTTTTGGCGGTCGAGCAATGCTGTGACCGTATCGACGACGAAACCGATGCCGATATCGATGCCCAGCGTGTGGGTGGCATGGTGACTCTGGTGTTTGCAAACCGCAGCCAGATTGTGATCAACCAGCAAAAGCCCCTGCATGAAATCTGGCTGGCGGCCAAGGCAGGTGGTTTTCACTATCGCTTTGACGAGGTGCAGCAGGTCTGGCTGGATACCAAGGGGGCTGGTGAATTCTTTGCCAACCTCAGCCAGTATGCGAGCGAGCAATCGGGCCTGAAGCTGGAGTTCAAAGCACTGGCCTGAGCCTGATCTTCGCTCTCAATAAAAAAGCCTGTCACCGATGGTGGCAGGCTTTTTTGCTTCGGGGGGTGAAACTTTGGAGTCATGACTCAGCCAAATTCGTCGTTCCCCTCGGGGGAACCGCGTAGCGGCTCCGGGAGCGTCAGTTTCTGAAGAGATCCAGAATCCGGCTGCGTTCTTCTGCCGCGGGAGCCGGGGTTGCCCCAGGGCCGGCATCAGAGGGTGCAACGCTTTCCATGCCCAGGCTTGGTACACCGCCGCCACGGGCATTTTCTTCGTAGTACCAGTCGCCCCCCATGTTCACCACGCCAGGAGGTGCTTGAACTTCAGCCACAGGGACACCCTTGAGAGCATGCTGCATGAAGTTGATCCAGATGGGCAGGCTCAGGCCGCCGCCGGTCTCACGCGAGCCCAGATTGCGGGGGGTGTCATAGCCAATCCAGGACACTGCGGCCAGAGAAGGCTGATAGCCAGCGAACCATGCATCCACGGAGTCATTGGTCGTACCTGTCTTGCCGTAGAGGTCCGGACGCTTGAGCGTAGCTTGGGCCCTGGCGGCAGTGCCTACCCTGGCAACGTCGTTGAGCATGGTGCCGGTGACGAAGGCGTTACGGGCCGGAATGGCCTGGGGCAACTGGCTGACGGGCGGGGGAGTGAACTCGGACAGTACGCGCCCCTTGTGGTCGGTGACACGTGCAATCAGCCAGGGGTTGATGCGGTGGCCGCCATTGGCAAACACCGAATAGGCACCGGCCATCTGCAGGGGGGTGACCGAGCCTGCGCCCAGGGCCATGGTCAGATAGGCGGGTTGCTTGGCTGCGTCAAAACCGAAGCGTGTTGCCCATTCCTGACCTGCCTTGGGGCCTATGGCTTGCAGCAGACGGATGGAGATCATGTTCTTGGACTTGTTCAAGCCCGTACGCATGGTCATGGGGCCGGCGTAAGTGCCGTCGTAGTTCTTGGGCTCCCAGGGTTGGCCGCCAGTGGTGGCCGCGCTGAAGAAGATGGGAGCGTCGTTGATCATCGTGGCAGGAGAGAAGCCATGTTCCAGCGAAGCCGAGTAGATAAAGGGCTTGAAGCTGGAGCCAGGCTGGCGCCAAGCCTGGGTCACGTGATTGAACTTGTTTTTCTCGAAATCAAAGCCGCCGATAAGTGCGCGGATGGCACCGGTTTCGGTAGACATGGCGACAAAAGCACCCTCGACCTCGGGCAGCTGGGTGATTTCCCAGGAACCCTTGGCTGTTTTGACGGCGCGAATCACGGCGCCAGGACGAATCTTGGTGTTGGGCGGAGCCTTGGGGCTCAGACCCGATTCGGCAGGGCGCAAGCCATCGCCCGTGATCTCGAAATGCTCTCCATCAGCGCGTGAAGCCACGATCTTGCGTGGAGATGCCTCCAGCACCACTGCCGCGATCACATCGCCGTTGTCGGGGTGATTGGCCAGGACATCGTCGATGGCATCTTCACGCTCCTGCGCATTGCTGGGCAGGTTGATGAACTTCTCGGGGCCGCGATATTTCTGGCGGCGCTCGTAGTTCATGATGCCGTCGCGCAAGGCCTTGTAGGCAGCCTCTTGTTCGCCGGCATTGAGGGTCGTGTAGACATTCAAGCCACGGGTATAGGCTTCGTTGCCGTACTGGGCAAAGATCAGCTGGCGGGCCATTTCGGCCACGTATTCAGCATGTACGCGGGTGGAGTTGCTGGCGGTGCGCAGCTTCAGCGGCTCTTCGCGGGCCTGTTTGGCCTGCTCGGCGGTGATGAAGCCGTTTTCCTCCATGCGATCAATGATGTAGAGCTGGCGGATGCGTGCGCGCTTGGGGTTGCTGATGGGGTTGTAGGCAGAAGGTGCCTTGGGCAGACCTGCCAGCATGGCCGCTTCAGCAACGGTGATGTCCTTGAGCGGGTGGCCGAAATAGGCCTCGCAGGCCGCAGCAAAGCCGTATGCGCGGTTACCCAGGAAGATCTGGTTCATGTAGATCTCGAGAATCTGCTCCTTGGTCAGCAGATGCTCAAGCTTGAAGGTCAGCAGGATTTCGTAGATCTTGCGGGTGTAGGTCTTTTCGGAAGACAGATACACATTACGTGCTACCTGCATGGTGATGGTGGATGCGCCCTGGCTTTTGACTTTGCCCAGATTGGCCAGCGCGGCACGCAGCATGCCCTTGTAGTCAACGCCCCCGTGCTCGAAGAAGCGTGTGTCCTCAATGGCCAGCACCGCATCGGTCATGACCTTGGGAATCTCTTTGATGGGGGTCAGTGTGCGGCGCTCTTCACCAAACTCACCCAGCAGTGCACCTTCGCTCGAATAGATCCGGAGCGGCAGCTTGGGGCGGTAGTCGGCGAGCTCGGAGACATCCGGCAGATTGGGGTAGGCCATGGCTAGAGCCACGGCGACTGCGAGCAAGACAGCCAGTGCACCGGCAAGCGCAAGGCCAAACAACCAGAAGATGGAGCGAGGCAGCCAGTGCATGCGTTTTTTGGGAGCGGGCTGGCCGGGTGGCGGAGCCTGATGAGTTGAATATTCTGAAGGCGGCATTTCGCTGTTGGTACAGAGGGTGAAGCATTATAGAAATGCACCCTTGAAGCAAGACAGGGCAGTCGGAAGGCTGCAATTTTGCTGAATCCTAAAGCACAGGGTTAGCACTGCCCTGATGATGGTTGAAACAGGCCTTGTATTTGACCGTGAGCAAAAATGTCTTTTTTTGGCCACGAATCGAGGCAAAACAGCCTGCTGTAAAGGGCTGACTGCTATAGCTTGCTGCTAGCATTCCGTCGTACTGTGGGCTTTTGTTTCTATTCTTACAAAAATGGGGGGCATGTTGATTGCTCTGAGTTCCTTATTCAGCCGTCAGCCTGCTCCTTTGCTGGGCATTGATATCAGCTCCTCCAGTGTGAAGCTGGTAGAGCTGAGCAAAAGTAAAGGCGGTGAGTGGCAGCTGGAACGCTGCGCGATCGAGCCTCTGGAAAAGGGCTGGATCACCGACGGCAACATCGAGAAATTCGATGAGGTGGCCGAGGCTGTGCGCCGCCTGGTCAAGAAAAGCGGCACCCGCACCAAGCATGTGGCTATGGCGCTTCCTGCGGCTGCGGTGATCACCAAAAAGATTTCCCTGCCTGCCGGTCTGACAGATCTGGAGATGGAGGTACAGGTCGAGTCCGAGGCCAATCAATACATACCCTTCTCTCTGGACGAGGTGAGTCTGGATTTCTGTGTGGTGGGGGCATCGGCCGTGTCTGCCGGCGACATTGATGTACTGATTGCTGCATCACGCAAGGAAAAAGTGCAGGACAGGCAAGGGCTTGCCGAAGCGGCCGGCCTCAAGCCGGTGGTGGTTGACATTGAGCCCTATGCGGCGCGTATGGCCGCAACGCGCTTGGTGTCGCGTCTGCCAAACCAGGGGCAGGATGCGGTAGTTGCTCTGTTTGAAGTGGGGGCCATGACTACCAGCATGCAGGTGCTGCGCAATGAAGATGTGCTCTATGAGCGGGATCAGGCGTTTGGTGGTGCGCAGCTGACTCAGTTGATTGCGCGTCAATATGGCTTTTCGCCCGAAGAAGCAGAGGCCAAGAAGCGCAGCGGCGAGTTGCCCGAAGACTATGCCTCGGGAGTGCTCAAACCTTTTGTGCAGAGTCTGACCCAGGAAGTGGCGCGTGCGCTGCAGTTCTTCTTCACAAGCACTCCGTACAACCGCATTGACCATATTCTGATGGCCGGTGGCTCGGCATCCTTGCCTGGTTTGGTGGAAGCCGTGAGTCAGCAAACGGGCTGTGCCTGCAGTCTGGCCAATCCGTTCGACGGCATGGAGATCGGCAGCAGCGTGCGGCTCAAGAGGATGGCCCGTGAGGCGCCTTCCTATCTGACCTCCTGCGGTCTGGCGATGCGGAGGTTTACAGCGTGATTCTGATCAATCTCTTACCGCATCGCGAAGCTGCGAAGAAGCGCCGAAAAGAAGCGTTTCAGGTAAATATGGTGTTGGCGGCCCTGGGTGGGTTGTTGGTTGCTGGTCTGGTTTACTGGTACTTTCAAGTCATGATCGAGGGGCAGCAGGAGAAGAACAATCTGCTGCGCTCCGAGATCAAGGTGCTGGAAGCCCAAATCAAGGAAATTGAAGGCCTGGAAAACGAAATCACGGCGTTGCGCGCGCGTCAGAAGGCCGTGGAAGACCTTCAGTCGGATCGCAACCTGCCTGTACATCTGCTCAACGAGCTGGTCAAGCAGCTGCCCGATGGCGTCTATATCACCAGCATCAAGCAAGACGGCCTGCTTGTGACCATGCAGGGAACCGCGCAGTCCAATGAACGCATTTCTGAAATGCTGCGCAATCTGACCGACGGTACGTCTTGGTTCTCCAAGCCTGAACTCATGGAAATTGTTGCCAAGACCGTGGACGTGAGTGCCAAGGAAAAGCGCCGAGCCGCAGCCTTCACGTTGCAATTCCACCTGACTCGAGCCAGTGACGCAGAGAAAAGTCAGAACCCGTCCACTCCCCAGGTGAAGGCGAAGTAATGGCTCAAAGAAAATCTCTGAACATGGATTTCGCTGCGCTGCAGGAAAAGATCCAGCGCCAGTTTCGCAATCTGGATCCCAATGATCCATCGGTATGGCCAGTGCTGCCCAAGGCATTGCTCTATGTGGCTGTGGCGGTCGCAGTGGCCGCGCTTCTGTGGTTTGTGATGCTCAAGGATTATGAGGAAGAACTGGAACGGGAGCGCAGCACCGAGGTCACGCTACGTAGCGACTATCAGAAGAAGCTGATCAAGGCAGTGAGCCTGGAAGGCTTGAAGAAGCAGCGTGAGCAGGTTGAGCAATATGTGACGCAGCTCGAGAAGCAGCTTCCCAGCAAGGCAGAAATGGCTGCGTTGCTGTCCGATATCAACCAGGCTGGCCTGGGGCGCAGCTTGCAGTTCGATGTCTTCCGTCCTGGCGCCATGGTGACCAAGGAGTACTACGCGGAGTTGCCAATTACGCTGAAGGTAACGGGGCGCTATCACGACATCGGCGCTTTTGCCTCTGATGTGGCGTTTCTCTCGCGTATCGTGACCTTGAACAATTTGTCGATTGCGCCGGCAGGCAAGGACGCTGAAATTTTGACGATGGATGCCACGGCCAGAACCTTCCGCTATCTGGATGCGGATGAAGTTCAGGCGCAGCGAGCGGCAGCGAAGGGGAAGAAATGAACAAAATCATGACTCCCTTGTGTCTGCTATTGGGCGGTGCATTGCTGTCGGGTTGTACCTCTTCGGATGAAGACGAGCTGCGGGCATGGATGGCTCAGGAGAGGGCCAATGCCAAACCGCACGTGACGCCGCTGGAAGAGCCCAAGCCTTTCAAGCCTCAGGCCTATACAGCCTCAGAGGGTATGGAACCCTTCAACCCGCTGAAGCTGATCCAGGTTCTGCGAAAGGAGTCTGCGCAGGCCAATATCAGCACGGACTTGCTTGCGCCAGAGCTGAATCGTCGCAAGGAACCGTTGGAGGCAGAACCTCTGGATGCCATGACCATGGTGGGAAGCTTGGACAAAAAGGGCGTGCCGACTGCCTTGCTGAGGGTTGGCACCTTGCTCTACCAGGTCCGCGTAGGCAACTACCTGGGGCAGAACTACGGAAAAATTGCCAAGATCACCGAAAACTCCATCCAGCTGAGGGAAATTGTTCAGGACGGTGGTGGTGACTGGATTGAGAGAACAAGTACTTTGGAGTTGCAGGAGGGGAGTAAATGATGGGCATTAACCGCAGCATTCTGGCGAAAGCCCATTGGGGCTTTGCTTTGGGCGGACTCCTGCTGTCTTCGGCAGCTTGGGCGCAGGCTCGTATTGAATCGGTGACGGGGGGGCTGCAGTCTGGTTCCGAGGTCATCCGTGTTGAAATGTCGGAGCCACTGGCCGCTGATCCCACAGGCTTTGTGGTGCAGTCGCCCGCGCGTATTGCTCTGGACTTTCCGGGCGTGAGCAATGCATCTGGCAAGTCGCTTGTGGACTTCAATCAGGGCAACTTGCGCTCTGCGAATATCGTTGAGGCATCCGGTCGCTCTCGTCTGGTTTTGAATCTCAAAACGGCAACGACTTATCGTGTGCAGCGACAAGGCAAAAGCCTGCTGATTTTGCTGGACCCAGCAGGCGCTTCTGCTGCGGCTGCCAGTGCTGTGTCGTCACCCGTGACCAATGTGTTCGCCAGCAAGACGGCGTCTTCTGATGTGGCTCCCATTCAGGGCGTGGATTTCCGCCGCGGAAGCGACGGATCCGGCCGGATTGTGGTGAGTCTGAGCAACAGCCAGACGGGCGTGGATCTGCGCCAGGAGGGCAAGGGGCTGACCGTTGATTTTCTACGCACGGCGCTGCCTGAGAATCTCCGTCGCAAGCTTGACGTAGCAGACTTCGGAACACCGGTTCAGACGATTACGACCCATCAGCAGGGTGACCGCGTACGCATGCGTATCGAGCCTGTGGGTGAGTGGGAGCACAGCGCTTACCAGAGCGACAACCAGTTTGTGCTGGAAGTGCGTCAGAAAAAAGTCGATACCAGCAAACTCACTCAAGGTCCGGGATACAGTGGCGAGAAGCTTTCGCTGAATTTCCAGAATATCGAGGTCCGTTCGCTGCTGCAGGTCATTGCCGATTTCACGAACTTCAATATCGTGACATCCGATACCGTGACTGGGGCATTGACGTTGCGGCTCAAGGATGTTCCTTGGGACCAGGCGCTGCAGATCATCATGGATGCCAAGGGACTTGGCATGCGCAAATCCGGCTCGGTTCTGTGGATTGCACCCAAGGATGAAATCGACGCCCGCACCAAGCGTGATTACGAGGCCGCAATGGAGATCCAGAAGCTGGAGCCTTTGCGCACTCAAGGCTTTCAGCTGAACTACGCCAAGGCCACAGATATTCTTCAACAGATCACGACTTCGACTGGCGGCGGAGCGGGAGGCACTGGCACAAGCACGCGTTTCCTGTCTTCTCGTGGATCGGCTATTTCCGAGCCGCGTACCAACCAGTTGTTTGTCACCGACACACCAACCAAACTGGAAGAGATGAAAGCTTTGCTGGCGACTCTGGATGTGCCGGTACGCCAGGTCATGATCGAAGCGCGAATTGTGGAGGCTCGAGACACGTTTGGTAGAGCGCTGGGAGTGCGTTTGGGCGGTGGCGATTTGCGAGCGCAGCAAGGCGGTGATGGTGGCTATAGTTTGTCTGGTAATAATCGCTTGGCGATTGGAACTGGTTATAACAATGCCGTGGCATCTACGGGAATGGGGGGGAAGGTTGATACCAGCGGCAGCTTTGTCAATTTGCCAGGAACCTTGTCTGGTGTGACGGGGACAGGCTCGTTTGCGATATCCATCTTCAACTCTGCGGCGAATAGGTTCCTGGCGTTGGAGCTGAGTGCGATGGAGGCGGATGGGCAAGGAAAAATTGTCTCGAGCCCAAAACTGGTGACCGCGGATCAGACCAAAGCCTTGATTGAGCAGGGTACTGAGTATCCGTACTCAGTGACAGCTCCCAATGGCGCCACCACCATTTCCTTTAAAAAGGCTGTTCTGAAGCTGGAAGTTACCCCACAAATCACGCCTGAGGGTGACATTATTCTGGATCTGGATGTTAATAAAGACTCTCGTGGAGAAACTACCACTCAGGGCGTTGCAATCGATACCAAGCATATAAAGACCCAGATTCTTGTTCAGAATGGTGGGACTATTGTGATTGGTGGTATTTTTGAGATGGAAGAAACCAATCAGGAGAATAAAATCCCGCTGCTGGGAGATATTCCTGTATTGGGTAATCTTTTTAAAAGTCGGGTTCGCCAGTCTTCCAAAAGGGAAATGCTGGTTTTTATAACGCCAAAAGTAATAGCGAACGCAAGCATTCGTAATTAAAGAGGGGATAGAGATGAGGTTTTTGATTTCGGCAATTTCACTTGCGGTAATGGTGGTTGCCTGTGGTGGTGGTGGTGGCAGTGGTGGCACTCCGGTAGGCAGTGGCTCGTCCGGCAATGGAGGCGGTACGACAACACCTACTACGCCAGAGACACCAGATACGCCAGTCGCAGCTTCTATTGAGCTCGAGTTGGATAAAACGGTCATTGTCAATTCGGGCAGTGATGCAGCTACGTTGACTGTGACGACATTGGATGGCAGCAGAAATCCCGTAGCTAATGTGCCGGTGAAAGTGGTGTTGGATTCGGGGGTCTTCACACCGAGTTCGGATGTTACAGATGCATCTGGACGGATGAGTGGCAAGATCACGGTGGGCGGGAATAAGGCCAACCGGGATATTCACTTCAAGCTGACAGCAGGTGGCCAGTCAGATTCCGGGGTGATTGCAGTAACAGGAAGCCAGATTGCGTTGACAATACTTCCGTCTATGCCGTTGCCCGGGCAGGATGTACAGGTTGATGCCAAGGTTTCGGATGTGACAGGTGCGGCTATTGGCAATATTCCCGTTGCCTTGTCGGGCTCTATACTGGGGGGCAGCCTTCCTGCTAGCAAAAATACGGATGGATCGGGCCGGGCGACTTGGACGTTCAAGGCCCCAAGTGCTCAGACCTATACCTTGCAAGCCAAGGCATCGGGCGTTGCAAAGAGCGAGCCGATCATTGTGTCGGGTGGCGGCGCATCCCAGGTTCCTGATGCAGTGGGCGTCGTCAGTGCGGCAAGCCTGTCCATTACTCCCAATACAGTCAAGCCCAACCTCGATGGAGGTAAAGTCAACACGGCAGAGCTGCGTGCTTTGTTCTTGGACAAGGACAACCGTGCAATCCCCAATATGCGGGTGCGCTTTGAGATTGTTCCACCGGCCTTGGGATCGGGGGAATCCATTTCCACCGGTGCGCAAACTGTGATTACCAATGCGAGTGGAGTGGCTCTTGCACAATATATTCCTGGCATGCGCAATAGCCCCACCAACGGCGTGAATATCCGCGTTTGCTATGGCCCGTCGGATGCCTCTTTGGCCAATGGTCAATGCCCTGCATCGCGTTCTGGGACATTGACTGTTGCGAATGAGCCCGTTTCCATCACCATTGGTGATAACAACGAGCTGGTAAAAGGGGCCAACAATCTCACTTACATCAAGAAATTCGATGTGGCGGTTGCCAATGCAGCTGGCGAGGCCGTTGCCGATGCCGAAACATCCGTCAGTGTCGATATTCTTCGTTACGGATTTGGCGCATTCAATGGCGCCAAGACTGGACATACACCTGATTCAGGCACTTGCCTGAATGAGGACATCAACCGTAACGGAAATCTGGATGCTGGCGAGGATGCCAATGGAGATGGCAAGCTGACTCCTCCGAAGGCGGACATCGTGGTGTCTTACTTGAATGGTCGTAAGACAGGGGCCAACGGGAGGCTTGCCATCCAGGTGGAGTATCCACAGAACGTTGCCACATGGCTGACTTACAAGCTAAGCGTCAGCTCCGGGGTTGCAGGATCTGAAGGTCGTGCAGAGCGCGTTTTTGTGACGGACTTTGTTGAAGGCGACGAAAAGAATGGCTCTTTCCTAGTCTCTCCTTATGGTGTGACATCGAAGTGCTTGCCTGAGTGAGGGCTTGTTTATTTCTTTCCGTAAGGCGGTGAGTACCTTCTAGGAGTATTACCGCTTTTTCAAGCAAGGCCTGCATGACGATCATGCAGGCCTTTTTTGTGGTTGCAGTGTCAGAGCCTGCGACAATCCCAGCTCAATGAAAGGCGCTGGCAGAAGGCCTTGCTGTGAAGGAATAAACGTGGTGACAAACTCCCATATTGCTTTGATTGGTCTTCCTGGTAGTGGCAAGTCCACCATTGGGCGCTATCTCTCGCGGCGTTGGTCTATGCCTTTTGTGGACGTGGACACGGCAATTGAGGAGCAGATTCAGTGCACGATCCGAGAGTTCTTTGCCAAGGAAGGAGAGGAGACATTTCGTGCAATTGAAGAGGAGGTGCTGGCACGTTTGCTGGCCGCTGAGCATAAGGCTGTGATTGCGACAGGCGGCGGCGCGGTGCTCAAGCGCACCAATCGCGAGCAACTGGCCCAGCATGCCCAAGTGGTCTATCTGAGCGCTGCTCCCCATGAAATTGCTCGCCGTTTGCAAAAAGATACTCAGCGCCCCTTGTTGCAGGTGGGCAACCCGCTACAGCGTTTACTGGACCTGCATGCCGTTAGAGACCCGCTGTATCGGGAGGTTGCCAATTTTGTAGTTTCTGGCGCAGGTCTTTCTGCACCCCAGGTAGCGCAGCGTGTGGCCATGCAGGTGGAGCTGGGCAGTCCTGCCTAAGGACAGGGTAGCAACTTATTGGTAAAGGATGTTTGTGGAAACCGTGCAAATTGATCTGGGCGAGCGCAGCTACCCCATCGTGATTTCTCAGGGGGTATTGGCTCAGACGCAGACTTGGGCTTCTTTGCCCAAGGCTGCTGCAGCCATGATCGTGACCAATGATGTGGTGGCGCCGCTTTATCTTTCGGCCTTGAAGCAGGTCTTGAGCCAGCGGTATGCGCAGGTACATGAGGTGGTTTTGCCCGATGGTGAAGCGCACAAGGACTGGCAGACGCTGAACCTGATTTTTGATGGTCTGCTCTCCAGCGGCTGCGATCGCAAGACGGTGCTGTTTGCTCTGGGCGGTGGCGTGGTTGGCGACATGACGGGTTTTGCGGCGGCCAGCTATATGCGTGGCGTTCCGTTTGTGCAGGTGCCGACCACCTTGCTGTCGCAGGTGGACTCCTCCGTGGGCGGCAAAACCGCCATCAACCACCCGCTGGGCAAGAACATGATTGGCGCGTTCTATCAACCACAGCTTGTGGTTTGTGATCTGGCAACGCTGGACAGCCTGCCCGCGCGCGAGCTGAGTGCGGGACTGGCCGAGGTCATCAAGTACGGGCCGATTGCGGACATGGCATTTTTCTCCTGGCTGGAGCAGAACATGGACGCCCTGCAGCGCCGCGACCGCACCGCACTCACGCATGCGGTCAAGCGCAGCGTGGAGATCAAGGCCTGGGTGGTGGGCCAGGACGAGACGGAGCAAGGCCTGCGCGCAGTGCTGAACTTTGGCCATACCTTTGGTCACGCGATCGAGGCGGGCATGGGCTATGGCAACTGGCTGCATGGTGAGGGCGTGGCTGCAGGCATGGTGATGGCGGCGGAGCTGTCCAGGCGTCTGGGTCTGGCCGATGAAGTGTTTGTTGCGCGCCTGCGCAGCCTGATTGAACGCGCCGGTCTGCCGGTGCGCGGCGCGGTGATCGACACGAAGGACAACGCGGGCCGCTATCTGGAGCTGATGCGCGTGGATAAAAAATCCGAAGCGGGCGAGATCCGCTTTGTGCTGATTGACGGTCCTGGCAAGGCCGTGGTGCGTTCCGCACCTGATGCGTTGGTGCGTGAGGTGATAGACGCCTGCTGCGCCTGAAATGAAGCGCCCCCTGAGTCGCTTCGCCGGCGGCTCCGCGCCTTCCCTCTCTCTGTACGCGCTGCGCGCTAACGGAGGGGGACGCCGCCTTCGCTGTGGGGCGGCCCTTGCTCGGCGGCCCTGGGTTGGAGCGTACCAGTTTCATGTGCTGTGAATGGTGCGCAGCATCATGGATAAATGATGGAACTTGATAGCTGCTTGCGCTGACTATCAAAGGGTTTAAAGTGGTTCTGTGGCTGAGATTGTTGATTGATGAGCGCTGGAAGCTCTTTGATTCATAGTAAAGAGGCTTGAATGCAGACTTTGGCCCCTTGTGCCTGCGATCCCCGGCAAAGCCGGGGCCGCCGCTTCGATGAACCTGCGGCTCCCACGCGCAGTGATTTTCAGCGTGATCGAGACCGTATCGTTCACTCTTCGGCGTTTCGTCGCCTGGTCTACAAGACCCAGGTTTTTGTGAACCATGAAGGCGATCTGTTTCGCACCCGGCTCACGCACTCGCTGGAAGTGGCGCAGCTGGGCCGTTCCATTGCGCGCGCTCTAAGCCTGGAAGAAGACCTGGTCGAGGCGATTTGCCTGGCTCACGATCTGGGGCATACGCCGTTTGGCCATGCGGGGCAGGACGCGCTCAATGAATGCATGCGGCCGCATGGAGGCTTTGAGCACAATCTGCAAAGCCTTCGGGTGGTGGACAGGCTGGAAGAGCGCTACCCCGCTTTTGATGGTCTCAATCTCACTTTTGAAGCACGAGAAGGCATTCTGAAGCACTGCTCCCGCAGCAACGCACAGCTTCTCAATGAGCGCGAGCCTGCCGGCGTGGCTCAGCGCTTTCTGGATGGCACCCAGCCATCGCTTGAGGCACAGCTCTGCAATCTGGCCGATGCCATTGCCTACAACGCCCATGATGTGGATGACGGCGTGCGCTCGGGCCTCATCACCATGGTCCAGCTGCGCGATGCGGTGCCCCTGTTTGCCCATTATTACGAAGCGACCTTGCGTGACTGGCCGGCGCTTGTCGTGCCCGATGCCCAGCGCAAGCTGCTGTATGAAAGCATCCGCCGCATGCTCAGCGATCAGGTCTACGATGTGATCGGCCAATCGCGCCAGCAGATCGAAGGCTGCGGCGTGAAATCGGTGCAGGAGGTGCGTAACTGTGGGCGGTTGCTGATTGGCTTCAGCGAGGAAATGAAGAGCCAGTCCCAGGCACTCAAGCAGTTTCTGTTTCGTCAGCTCTATCGTCATCCGCAGGTCATGCAGACCATGGAAAGCGCGCAGCAGGTGGTGCACGATCTGTTTGTGGCCTATATGGTCGAGCCGGAGCGCATGAAGCCCCGCTTTGTGCAGCGGGTGCAGGCAGCGGAGACCTTGAATGAAAGAGCGCGCGTGGTGGCCGACTTTGTGGCGGGCATGACAGACCGCTATGCCGCGCGTGAGCATGAGCGCATCACAGGGTTGCAATTGCTGGGTGGGGGCTAGGGTGGATTCCGAGCTTGGCTGAGCAATCTGGAAGCAGGCTCGCTAAAATGCCGCCACTGCGCGCCAGTGCCGGAGTTTTTCCCGCCCAGTGCGCAATCTCTGGGGGCTGCTGCCCCCGTTTGCATTCTGGAGGGCCTAGTCATGACCGAAACCAACACCATCGCCGATCAGGGCTTTCCGCCTGAACTCGTGATTGAAGACACTGTGCGCTGGCTGGAAAAGGCCGTGATCGGGCTGAATCTGTGCCCGTTTGCCAAAGGCGTGCATGTCAAGGGGCAGATTCATTACGCCATCAGCGCCGCCACCGATGCTGAAAGCGTGGCCGAAGACCTGTACCGCGAGCTGGAGGCACTGGCTGAAGCCAACGCCGAAAAGCGCGATACCACGCTGCTGATCCTGCCCCATGCGCTGCAGGATTTTCTGGATTTCAACGATTTCCTGGAAATTGCCGATGCCATGGTCGAAGAGCTGGACCTGGGCGGCATCTTGCAGGTGGCGTCTTTTCACCCGCAGTTTCAGTTCGAGGGCACGGATGTCGACGATGTGACCAACTGCACCAATCGCTCGCCCTATCCCATCTTGCATCTGCTGCGTGAAGACAGCATCGACAAGGCGGTGGAGGTCTTCCCCGAAGCCGAGTCGATTTACGAGCGCAATATGGAAACGCTGGAAAAAATCGGCATCGAAGGTTGGCTGGATCTGGATGTGGGTGCGCGTTGTCCGGTGACAGGCCATGGCGCGGCCAAGGCGGGCGACTGATGGCAAGGCTGGACAAAAAGCAGGGTGGCCAAAAACCTGTGGCCGCCAATCAAGACATTGCTGCGCAGTTGGATCTCAAACCGGGGCAGAGCATTGAGCTGCTCAAGGCCCTGCATATCCTGACGCGTGAAGGCAAGCTCAATCAGGATTCACGCCGCAAGCTCAAGCAGGTTTACCACCTCTATCAGTTCATCGAGCCCTTGCTGGCCGAGCTGTCCAAGGACGAGCATGCGGTGACCCTGGCCGACCACGGTGCGGGCAAGTCCTATCTGGGCTTCATCCTCTACGATCTGCATTTCAAGGCCCAGGGCCGGGGCCGGATTTACGGCATCGAAACCCGTGCGCCGCTGGTGGAGGCTTCGCAAAAGCTGGCCGCCGAGCTGGGTTTTGAGCGCATGGAGTTTCTCAATATGTCGGTGGCGGAGTCCACGCGTGCGGACTTCATGCCAGCGCAGTTCGATGTGGTCACGGCGCTGCATGCCTGTGATACGGCGACCGATGATGCCATTGCCTTTGGGCTGGAGAAAAAAGCCAGGGCCATGGTGCTGGTGCCCTGCTGTCAGGCCGAGGTGGCCGCCTGCCTGCGCCAGACCAAGGCCATGAGCCTGTCGCGCACGCCGCTGGCCGAGTTGTGGCGCCATCCCATTCATACGCGTGAGATGGGCAGCCAGATCACCAATGTGCTGCGTTGCCTATACCTGGAAGCCTGCGGCTACCAGGTCACGGTGACCGAGCTGGTGGGCTGGGAGCACAGCATGAAGAACGAGCTGATCGTGGCGCGCTACACCGGTCAGAAAAAGCGCAGTGCGGCGCAACGCCTGCGTCAGTTGCTGGCCGAATTCGGCATTGAGTCGCTGCTGCAAAGCCGCTTTAGCGCCTTGCCTGAACTTCATAAAAGTGAGCTGTTGGCGCCTGATGTATAACGAGTTCAGATGAAAAACATGCTGAAATCAATTTGCAGCAAGCGCTAACCGCTCCTCTTTTTGAATTCGGCAAGCGCCGCTGTGGTGCTAGCGCGCGCTTGCCTGATGCTTAGCCCTGGGTCAAGCGCTGCATCAGCCCATGTGTGGAGGCATCGATGCCTTTCCAGTCCCCGCTGCTCTGGCGGGCATGCAACTGAGTGGCCAGTTTCTTGCCCAGTTCCACGCCCCATTGATCAAAGCTGTTGATATTCCAGATGGCGCCGGAGACAAAGATGCGGTGCTCATACAAGGCAATCAAGGCGCCCAGCGATGCGGGGTCCAGTTGCTGCAGCAGCAAAAAACTGCTGGGACGATTGCCAGGGCAGAATTTCTCGGCTCCGTCTCCATCGCGTCCCACCATTAAGGCCTGGGCCTGGGCAATCGCGTTGACGACCAGGCTTTGGTGGTGCTCGCCCAGATATTTGCCTCCATCACGCAGGGCGATGAATTCTACGGGGATCACATCCTGACCCTGGTGAAGCATCTGAAAGAAGGCGTGTTGCCCATTGGTGCCGGGTTCGCCCCAGATGACGGGGGCCGAAGGTACGCCCAGAGCTTGCCCGTCCTTGGTGACGCGCTTGCCATTGCTTTCCATTTCCAGCTGCTGGAGATAGGCCGTCAGCCGACGCAGGCCATGGCTGTAGGGCGCGATGCAGCGACTGGAAAAATGGCAGAAGTCTCGATACCAGACGTCGAGCAGACCTAGCTGGATGGGCAGGTTCTGTGCCGTGGGTGCCTCAAAAAAATGAGCATCCATCGCATGTGCACCTCCAAGCATGGCGCGAAACTGTTTAGAACCGATGGCAATCGCAATCGGCAGGCCAATGGCCGACCATAGCGAAAATCGCCCGCCCACCCAGTCCCAGAAGCCCAGCGTGCGCTGAATACCGAACTCTGCGGCAGCCTTCTTGTTGGTGGTGAGAGCCACAAAGTGGGCATCGATGGAGCAGGCCGCCTTCGGGTCTTCGCTGCCGCCCTGGTCCAGAAACCATTGCCGTGCCGAGCGGGCATTGAGCATGGTCTCGGCCGTGGTGAAGGATTTGGAGGCGATCAGGAACAGCGTGCTCTCCGGCTTGACCCGGCGCAGCACATGGCCCAGTTCATGGCCATCGACATTCGAGACAAAGTAGAAATTCTTGCCTGTGTCTATCCAGTCTTCCAGCGCATTGACCACGACCTCGGGACCAAGATGCGAGCCACCTATTCCGATATTGACGATATCGGTGATCTGAGGATTGTTTCTCACCTGATCGGCCAGGGCCAACATCTGATCCAGAGTCTCGTGAACCTCTGCCAGCGCGGCCTGCATGGCAGGCGACCAGTGTTTGAAGACTTCAGAATTCGCCAGGCCGCCGCCATCACGCGGCGCGCGCAGCAGCCAGTGCATGACGCCGCGTTGCTCACTGGTATTGATAGCCTCGCCTGCCAGCATGGCATCGCGCTTGGCGCCGAGCTGGCTTTGTTCGGCAAGTTGCTGCAGCAGTGCGGCGGTTTCCTGGGTCCACAGGCTTTTGGACAGGTCGGCAAACACATGAGGTGCCTGCAGACTCAAGTGGCTCAGGCGCTGTTCGTCCTGCACAAAAGCCTGGCACAAATCCAGATGCTGAATATGCGACTGGTAATGGGTTTGCAATAACGACCAGGCGGGCAGTTCGTGACAAAGAGAGGTCAAAGGAATTTCCGTTCCATCAGGCGGCGGCTTGCTGCATCAGCACTTCAAGCTTGTGGGTGTCGACGGCAAAAGCGCGTATGCCCTCGGCCAGCTTTTCGGTGGCCATGGCATCCTCGTTGAGCGCAAAGCGGAATGAAGACTGGTCGTACAACACGCGCTCCAGGGATTGCTCCTTGGCTGTCTGCGGGTTGAGGGCATGGGCCAGAGGGGGGGGAGCTATATCTTGGCTGGACAGTTGCGCCAGCAACTCGGGTGCAATGGTAAGCAGGTCGCAGCCGGCCAGCGCCAGAATCTGCCCGGTGTTACGAAAGCTTGCACCCATGACTTCGGTGGCGATCTCGAAGTGCTTGTAATAGTGATAAATCTGGGTGACCGAGCGCACGCCTGGGTCGTTGGCTCCTGCCATGGCGGATTCGTCCCACTGCGCGCCCGCCTGCTTCTTGTACCAATCGTAGATACGGCCCACAAAAGGTGAGATCAACTGAACCTTGGCCTGTCCGCAGGCCACGGCCTGACAGAATGAGAATAGCAGCGTCAGATTGGTGTGAATGCCGCGCTGTTCCAGTGTGCGGGCGGCTTCAATGCCTTCCCAGGTGGCGGCAATCTTGATAAGCACGCGATCCGTGTGCACCCCTGCTGCCTGGTACAGCTCGATCAGGCGTTCGGCGCGGGTAATGGTGGCGTTGGTGTCGAAGGACAGGCGTGCATCGACTTCGGTGGACACGCGGCCCGGAATGGTATTCAGAATCTCGCAACCGAAGCGCACCAGAATCCGGTCCATGATCTCATCTTGAGAACGGTCCCTGAATTGCATCACGGTGGCGCGCATTAGCGGAGCATATTCAGGCTTTTGAACGGCCTTGAGAATCAGAGAAGGATTGGTGGTGGCATCCTGAGGCTGAAATTGCGCCAGTTGATGAAAATCACCGGTATCTGCGACGACGGTGGTGAACTGCTTGAGAGCCTCCAACTGATTCATGTCCATCCTTTGCTGCTATTCAGACGATTGGATAAGTGTAGAGGGTGAATCCTCTGCCAAAAGCAATGACAGATCATGGTTTGCCGCGAGCCGCCATGTAAATGCTGTGATTTTGTGGATCCTGCTTCAGCTTATTGAGCTAAATATGGACGTTTTTCCATATCGCGCGGTCTGGGGCTTCACTTCGGTCTTATGCTTCAGTACTCCCGTTCTTAAATCCTTCTGCCTTTATCTGCTGCACCTATGCTTGATCGCATCACCGCCTCCCTTCCGTCCTTGGCGCCCGCAGAGCAGCGTGTGGCGCGCCTGGTGCTGGCGGATCCCCGGGTGTTTGCGCATCTGCCAGTGCGTGAGCTGGCGGTGCGGGCGCATGTCAGCAAGCCGACCGTGGTGCGCTTTTGCCGCAGCATGGGTTACGACGGTCTCGCAGATTTCAAGCTCAAGCTGGCAGGCAGCGTCAGCGAAGGCGTGCCATTTATCCACCGCAGCGTGGACAGCGACGACAAGACCAGCGATGTCATGGTCAAGGTGGTGGATAACGCCGTGGCAGCTTTCTTGCAGTACCGCAATGCCGCCAGCACGGCGGTGATCGAGCAGGCTGCCCAGGCCATCGCTGCAACCTGGCAGACGGGCAAGCGCATCGAGTTTTATGGCGCAGGCAACTCGGGCATTGTGGCTCTGGATGCCCAGCACAAATTCTTTCGCCTGGGTGTGACCAGCTTGGCGACCAGCGATGGACATATGCAGGTCATGAGCGCCACCCTGTTGGGGCCTGGCGACTGTGTGGTGATCATTTCCAACTCGGGACGCACACGGGACTTGATGGATGCTGCGGATATTGCTCGCAAAAATGGAGCAACCACCATCGCCATCACTGCCAGCGGATCACCTCTGGCATCGGCTTGCCAGATACATCTGGCGGCCGACCACCCCGAGGGCTACGATCGCTACAGCCCCATGGTCTCGCGGTTGCTGCATTTGCTCATCATCGACGTGCTGGCGACTTGTGTGGCTCTGCGTATAGGTCCAGCGCTGCAGCCAGCGCTGGAGCAGATGAAGAACAACCTCAGAGCCAAGCGTTATACAGGCTAGCGGCTATCAAACCGGCTGCTTCAAACTTTCTCAATCACCATGGCAATGCCCTGACCTACGCCAATGCACATGGTGCACAAGGCATAGCGTCCACCCAAGGTATGTAGCTGGTTGACGGCCGTGGTGACCAGGCGTGCGCCTGATGCGCCCAGAGGGTGGCCCAGCGCTATGGCTCCTCCCCATTGATTGACGCGGGGGTCATCATCCCTGAGATCAAGCTCGCGCAACACAGCCAAGCCTTGAGCGGCAAAAGCTTCGTTGAGTTCGATGATGTCCATCTGTTCAAGCGTCAGACCTGTGAGCTCCAGCACCTTGCGTGTAGCGGGTGCAGGACCTATACCCATGATGCGAGGCGGCACGCCAGCCACAGCCATGCCGACAACGCGTGCTTTAGGGCTAAGCCCGTATTGCTGGACCGCATCCTCGTTGGCCAGCAGCAAGGCGCAGGCTCCGTCATTGACGCCAGATGCATTGCCTGCCGTCACCGAGCCATCGGGATGAACCACGCCTTTGAGTTTGCCAAGGGACTCCAGCGTGGTGGCGCGAGGGTGCTCGTCCTGGTTGACCAACACCGGCTCTCCTTTGCGTTGAGGAATGGCGACTGGCACGATTTCTTTGGCCAGATATCCGGCTGCGATTGCCGCAGCAGCCTTTTGCTGACTGGCCTGTGCCATGCGGTCTTGCGCGTCGCGCTCAATCTTGAAATCGTTGGCCACGTTTTCCGCCGTCTCGGGCATGGAGTCCACACCGTGGAGAGCTTTCATCTGTTTGTTGATGAAGCGCCAGCCAATCGTGGTGTCGTAAATGGCATTGCTGCGGCTGAAGGCCGAGTCGGCCTTGGGCGTGACAAAGGGGGCGCGGCTCATGCTTTCCACGCCACCGGCAATCACCAGCCGTGCTTCACCTGATTTGATGGCGCGGGCCGCAATACCCACGGCGTCCAGGCCAGAGCCGCACAGGCGGTTGATGGTGGCTCCAGCCACTTCTACAGGCAGGCCTGCCAAAAGGGACGCCATATGTGCCACATTGCGATTGTCTTCCCCGGCCTGGTTGGCGCAGCCATAGATCACATCGCTCACGGCTTTCCAGTCCACGGCGGGATTGCGCTGCATCAGCGCCTTGATGGGGAGGGCGGCCAGATCATCGGTGCGCACGCTTGAGAGTGCACCGCCGTAGCGGCCGATGGGCGTGCGGATTGCATCGCAGATAAAAGCCTGAGTGCTGCTTGCCATAAAGTCTCCAGATGTCTCGTCATGTAGTGGGTGAGGCGTGCCACAGTCTAGAGGCGTGGGTGGCAAATGTCAGCGCGCACTGGTGACAACGGCAGGCCGGATAATGAAAGCGCTGACTTTTGAATACCTTGCAACCATGGCCCGACTTCCCCGTCTTGCGCTGGCGAACCTGCCGCACCACATCATCCAGCGCGGAAACAATGGCACCGAGATTTTTGTGGATGCACAAGACAGGCAGACCATGCTGGATCTGCTGCGTGAAATGTCGCGACGCTTTGCGGTGGATGTGCATGCCTATGTGCTCATGCCCAACCACTTCCATCTGCTGGTCACGCCGAAGATGGCGGATGGGCTGCCTCAGTTCATGCAGGCAGTGGGGCGCAGCTATGTTCGCTATTTCAATAACCGGCATGGACGTAGCGGAACCATGTGGGAAGGGCGCTATCGCTGTACGGTGCTGCAGGCCGAGACATGGCTGATACCGACCATGGTGTCCATGGACCTCAATCCCGTGCGTGCGGGTCTGGTGGCTCGCGCATCGGATTGGGTCTGGTCCAGCTATGCACACAACGCAGGCTTGAAAAACGATGTCTTGATCAGTCCTCACGCCCGGTTCTGGGTCATGGGCAACACGCCGTTTGCACGAGACGCCGCATATGTTGCTGCGGTGGAAGCAGGTGTGGGCAGAGATGAGCAGGAGCAGATCAGCCATGCAGCCTTGCGTGGTTGGGCCTTGGGTGACCCGCTGTTTATAGAAAATTTGCAACAGAAAACCGAGCGGCGTGTAACGCGTGGGCGAGCTGGGCGGCCCCCAAAGGCTGTTCAAAAGCAGGCTTGAAAGAGCAAGTGTTGCGTCCTTGAATATTTATCTATTTGATTTTTAAGGATAAATTTTATTTCATTTAATGTGTCCCTTATTTATTAAAAACAAATCAAATAAATATATAAATAGGATCTGACCCTAATTAAATTTTCTTGCATAAGGTTATGTCTCGTCGTAATCTAACGATCCCCGCGATTGATATAAGAGGATTCCCCCATGACGACGGCTGCAGAGATCAAGCATCTCCAAGACCACGGTCTGTATTCCAAGAGCAACGAGCATGACGCTTGTGGTCTGGGCTTTGTGGCCCATATCAAAGGTGTCAAGCGCCACGACATCGTTCTGGGCGCACTCAAGATTCTGGAAAACATCGACCACCGCGGCGCTGTGGGTGCCGATCCTCTGATGGGTGATGGTGCCGGTATCCTGATCCAGATTCCCGACCAGCTTTACCGCGAAGAGATGGCCAAGCAGGGTGTGGAGCTGCCGCCGGCCGGTGAATACGGCGTGGGCATGATCTTCTTGCCCAAGGAGCATGCCTCGCGCCTGGCCTGTGAGCAGGAGATGGAGCGTGCGATCAAGGCCGAAGGCCAGGTGCTGCTGGGCTGGCGCGACGTGCCCGTGAACCGCGACATGCCCATGTCGCCCACCGTGCAGGAAAAGGAACCTATCCTGCGTCAGGTCTTCATCGGCCGCGGCACCGACGTGATCGTGCAGGACGCGCTGGAGCGCAAGCTGTATGTGATCCGCAAGACGGCCAGCGCCGCCATCCAGAACCTCAAGCTCAAGCACAGCAAGGAATACTATGTTCCCAGCATGAGCAGCCGCACCGTGGTCTACAAGGGCCTGCTGCTGGCCGACCAGGTGGGCGTGTACTACAAGGACCTGTCCGACGAGCGCTGCGTCTCGGCCATCGGTCTGGTGCACCAGCGTTTCTCCACCAACACCTTCCCCGAGTGGCCTCTGGCCCACCCCTATCGCTATGTGGCCCACAACGGTGAGATCAACACCGTGCGCGGCAACTACAACTGGATGCTGGCGCGCGAAGGCGTGATGGCCTCTCCCGTGCTGGGCGAAGACCTGCAGAAGCTCTATCCCATCAGCTTTGCCGGCCAGTCCGACACCGCCACTTTCGACAACTGCCTGGAACTGCTGACCATGGCCGGCTACCCCATCAGCCAGGCCGTGATGATGATGATTCCCGAGCCCTGGGAGCAGCACGAAGCCATGGACGAGCGCCGCCGCGCCTTCTATGAATACCACGCTGCGATGATCGAGCCCTGGGATGGTCCCGCCTCCATCGTGTTCACCGACGGCCGCCAGATCGGTGCCACGCTGGACCGCAACGGCCTGCGCCCCTCGCGCTACTGCATCACTGACGACGATCTGGTCATCCTGGCTTCCGAGGCTGGCGTGCTGCCCGTGCCCGACAGCAAGATCGTGCGCAAGTGGCGTCTGCAGCCCGGCAAGATGCTGCTGATCGATCTGGAGCAGGGGCGCATGATCGAGGACGAGGAACTCAAGGCCAACGTCGTCAACACCAAGCCCTACAAACAGTGGATCGAGAACCTGCGCATCAAGCTCGATCAGGTGGAAATTCCTGCCGACTTCAAGGCTTCCGCTCCCAAGGCAGAACTGTCTTTGCTGGACCGCCAACAAGCATTTGGCTTCACCCAGGAAGACATCAAGTTCCTGCTGACACCCATGGCCGAAAAGGGTGAAGAGGGCATTGGCTCCATGGGTAACGACAGCCCGCTGGCCGTGCTGTCCGACAGGAACAAGCCGCTGTATAACTACTTCCGTCAGATGTTCGCCCAGGTGACGAACCCCCCCATAGACCCGATCCGCGAAGCGATCGTGATGTCGCTGGTGTCGTTCGTGGGTCCCAAGCCCAATCTGCTGGATATCAATCAAGTCAACCCGCCCATGCGCCTGGAGCTGCAGCAACCTGTGCTCGACTTCGAAGGCATGGCCAAGCTGCGCGAGATCGAAAAGCACACACACGGCAAGTTCAAGAGCGCGACCATTGACATCACCTACCCGCTGTCCTGGGGCAAGCAGGGTGTGGAAGCCAAGCTGGCTTCGCTGTGCGCCCACGCCGTGGACGAGATCAAGGGCGGTGCCAATATCCTGATCATCAGCGACCGCAACATGAGCGCCACGCAAGTGGCCATCCCCGCGCTGCTGGCGCTGTCCGCCATCCACCAGCATCTGGTACGCGCGGGTCTGCGCACCACCGCCGGTCTGGTGGTGGAAACCGGCACGGCCCGCGAAGTGCATCACTTCGCCGTGCTGGCCGGCTACGGCGCGGAAGCCGTGCATCCCTATCTGGCGATGGAGACCCTGGTCGACATCTTCAGCCGCGAAGCCGCGCCCATCACTGCCGACAAGGCCATCTATCACTATGTGAAGGCCATCGGCAAGGGTCTGTCCAAGATCATGTCCAAGATGGGCGTGTCCACCTATATGTCCTACTGCGGCGCCCAGCTGTTCGAAGCCGTGGGCCTGAACAGCGAGACCGTGGACAAGTACTTCACGGGCACGGCCAGCCGTGTGGAAGGTATCGGCGTCTTCGAGATTGCCGAGGAAACCATCCGCAACCACGAGGCTGCCTTCAGCGATGACCCCGTGCTGGAAACCATGCTGGATGCCGGCGGCGAGTACGCCTGGCGTGCCCGTGGAGAAGAGCATATGTGGACGCCTGACGTGATCGCCAAGCTGCAGCACTCCACACGTGCCAACAACTTCAGCACCTACAAGGAATACGCCCAGCTGATCAACGACCAGACCAAGCGCCACATGACGCTGCGCGGCCTGTTTGAGTTCAAGTTCGACCCCGCCAAGGCGATTCCCGTGGACCAGGTCGAGTCGGCCAAGGAAATCGTCAAGCGCTTTGCCACCGGCGCCATGTCGCTGGGCTCCATCTCCACCGAAGCCCATGCCACGCTGGCCGTGGCCATGAACCGCATCGGCGGCAAGAGCAACACCGGCGAAGGCGGCGAAGATCCCAAGCGCTATCGCAACGAGCTCAAGGGCATCCCCATCAGCAAGGGCGAAACCCTGGCTTCCATCATCGGCAAGGACAAGGTCGAGTCCGATATCGAACTGCAGGCCGGCGACTCGCTGCGCTCCAAGATCAAGCAGGTCGCGTCCGGTCGTTTCGGCGTGACTGCCGAATATCTGGCCTCTTCGGACCAGATCCAGATCAAGATGGCTCAGGGCGCCAAGCCCGGCGAAGGTGGTCAGCTGCCCGGCGGCAAGGTCTCCGACTATATCGGTGCACTGCGTCACTCGGTGCCCGGTGTGGGCCTGATCTCGCCTCCTCCGCACCACGACATCTACTCGATCGAGGATCTGGCACAGCTGATCCACGATCTGAAGAACGTGGCTCCGCACGCCAGCATCAGCACCAAGCTGGTGTCCGAAGTCGGTGTGGGCACGATCGCCGCAGGCGTGACCAAGTGCAAGAGCGATCACCTGGTGATCGCAGGGCACGACGGCGGCACCGGTGCCTCGCCTTGGTCCTCCATCAAGCATGCCGGCGGTCCCTGGGAAATCGGCCTGGCCGAGACCCAGCAGACCCTGGTGCTGAACCGTCTGCGCGGCCGTGTGCGTGTGCAGGCCGACGGCCAGATGAAGACCGGCCGCGACGTGATCATCGGCGCTCTGCTGGGTGCCGACGAGTTCGGCTTTGCCACGGCT
Organism: Comamonas sp.; assembly: GCA_031277805.1. Taxonomy (GTDB): domain Bacteria; phylum Pseudomonadota; class Gammaproteobacteria; order Burkholderiales; family Burkholderiaceae_C; genus Comamonas. Next base: position 160,405 of record JAITLR010000017.1, read on the forward strand.
CCTCTGGTGGTGGAAGGCTGCATCATGATGCGCAAGTGCCACCTCAACACCTGCCCCGTGGGGGTGGCCACGCAAGACCCCGTGCTGCGTGCCAAGTTCACCGGCAAGCCCGAGCATGTGGTGAACTATTTCTTCTTCATCGCCGAAGAAGTGCGCCAGATCATGGCCCAGCTGGGTATCGCCAAGTTCGACGACCTGATCGGCCGCTCCGACCTGCTCGACACCCGCAAGGGCATAGCGCACTGGAAGGCTCAGGGCCTGGACTTCAGCCGTCTGTTCGCCCAGCCCGAAGTGCCCGCCGACGTGGCCCGCTATCACGTGGAAAGCCAGGATCACCTGCTGGACAAGGCGCTGGACGTCAAGCTCATCGAGCGCTGCAAGCCTGCCATCGAAAACGGCGAGAGGGTGCGCATCATGGAAGTGGCGCGCAACGTCAACCGCTCTGTCGGTGCCATGCTCTCGGGCGCGGTGACCAAGCAGCATGCCGAAGGCCTGCCAGACGACACCATCCGCATCCACTTTGAAGGTACGGGCGGCCAGTCCTTCGGAGCCTTCCTGTGCAACGGCATCACGCTGAACCTCAGCGGCGAAGCCAATGACTACACCGGCAAGGGCCTGTCCGGCGGCCGTGTGGTGGTGCGCCCCAGCCATGAGTTCCGTGGCGCGACGACAAACAACACCATCGTGGGCAACACCGTGATGTTCGGTGCCACCAGCGGCGAAGCCTTCTTCAGCGGCGTGGCCGGTGAGCGATTTGCCGTGCGTCTGTCCGGCGCCACGGCCGTGGTCGAAGGCGTGGGTGACCACGGCTGCGAATACATGACCGGCGGTACCGTGGTCGTGCTGGGCAAGACCGGCCGCAACTTCGCGGCCGGCATGAGCGGCGGCGTGGCCTATGTCTATGACGAGGACGGCAAGTTTGCCGAGCGCTGCAACACCGCTTCGGTAAAGCTGGAGAAGGTGCTGCCGCACGACGAGTTTGTCTCGCGTGTCGATCCCGGCATCTGGCACCGCGGCCAGAGCGACGATCAGCAGCTGCGTAATATGGTGGAGGCTCACAGCCGCTGGACGGGTTCCAAGCGTGCCCGTGATCTGCTGGACAACTGGGCCGCAGCGCGTGCCAAGTTTGTCAAGGTGTTCCCGACCGAGTACCAACGAGCCCTGGGCGAGATCTTTGAACGCAAACAGAAGGCTGAAATGACGAATTCGCAAGCTGCGAAAGCGCCAGCAGCTCCTCAGAAAGAAGCAGTAGCCGCCAAGTAAACACGGCTCGAAGCGGTGGCGGCCAGGCGGCCACCGCACTGCAAGCGAACACAGATTTCAAGGATTAAAGATCATGGGAAAGACCACCGGCTTCATGGAATACGAGCGCATCGAAGAGGGCTATGCCCCCGTTGCGGAACGTCTCAAGCACTACAAGGAATTCGTCATCGGCCTGACGACCGATCAGGCCAAGGTGCAGGCTGCACGCTGCATGGACTGCGGCACGCCGTTCTGCAACAACGGTTGCCCGGTCAACAACATCATTCCGGACTTCAACGACCTCGTGTACCAGGGTGACTGGAAGAACGCCATCACCACGCTGCACAGCACCAACAACTTCCCCGAGTTCACGGGCCGCATCTGCCCCGCGCCCTGCGAAGCTGCCTGCGTGGCCAATATCAATGGCGACGCCATCGGTATCAAGTCCATCGAGCACTCCATCATCGACCGTGCCTGGAGCGAAGGCTGGGTCAAGCCCCTGCCTGCCAAGCACAAGACCGGCAAGAAGGTGGCCGTGATCGGTGCCGGCCCTGCAGGCATGGCTGCGGCCCAGCAACTGGTGCGCGCCGGCCACGACGTGACCCTGTTCGAGAAGAACGACCGTGTGGGCGGTCTGCTGCGCTACGGCATCCCTGACTTCAAGCTGGACAAGGGCCTGATCGACCGCCGTGTCGAGCAGATGGTGGCCGAAGGCCTGAAGATCCGCACCGGCGTGCTGATCGCCGGCAAGGACGGTCTGGGCAAGGATTCCAAGGTCACCAACTGGGCCAAGGAAACCATCAGCCCCGAGCAGCTCAACGCCGAGTTCGATGCTGTGCTGCTGACCGGCGGCTCCGAGCAGTCGCGTGATCTGCCCGTGCCCGGTCGCGATCTGGAAGGCGTGCACTTCGCGATGGAGTTCCTGCCCCAGCAGAACAAGGTCAACGCGGGCGACAAGCTCAAGGGCCAGATCCGTGCCGACGGCAAGCATGTCATCGTCATCGGCGGCGGCGACACCGGCTCCGACTGCGTGGGCACCTCCAACCGCCATGGCGCCAAGAGCGTGACCCAGTTCGAGGTCATGCCCATGCCGCCCGAGCAGGAGAACAAGCCCCTGGTCTGGCCTTACTGGCCGATCAAGCTGCGTACGTCCTCCAGCCACGACGAAGGCGTGACGCGCGAGTTCGCCATCTCCACCAAGGAATTCGCCGGCGAAAAGGGCAAGGTCAAGAGCCTGACCACCGTCCAGGTCGAGTTCAAGGACGGCAAGCTGAGCGAAGTGCCCGGCACGGAAAAGGTCTGGCCTGCCGATCTGGTGCTGCTGGCCATGGGCTTTGTGAACCCGGTGGTCACCGTGCTCGAAGCCTTTGGCGTCGACAAGGATGCACGCGGCAATGCCAAGGCCAGCACCGACTTCATCGGCGGCTATGCCACCAGCGTGCCCAAGGTGTTCGCCGCCGGCGACATCCGCCGCGGCCAGTCGCTGGTCGTGTGGGCGATTCGTGAAGGCCGCCAGGCGGCCCGTGCCGTGGACGAGTTCCTGATGGGCGCCAGCGAACTGCCTCGCTGATATAGGACTGCAGCCTTTGACAAAGCGCCCCCTTGGGGCGCTTTTTTATTTTGATAGCTGATTGCGCCGGGTTTATCTGCTGTGTGAATGGAAAGCACCGATAAATCGACATACAGAAAGCGCAAGCAGCTATCAATTTAATAAGAGTTTCAGCGTAGCCACAGCATTCTGGGTATCGCGTCGGCAGCGCAGAATAGTAGCGCGTTCTGCTGCTGTCGCTCACCCCAGAGACGGGCCTTGGAAGCGTCCATGCCCCAGATCAGCACGCTGGCTTCGCCGGGCCATCGGCCCTGCGGGTCCTCGCCGAAGCCGTTGTCGAAGATCCAGTCCCCGGCCGCCAAGGCTTCGCACAGTTGGCGCATGCGCAGGGCATTGTCATCGGCGTCGAGCAGTTGCCCGTGCGGATTGCAGGCCGTCAGATAGGTCGCGCAGCGGACCCGGTGCTGCGCATAGCCGGCCAGCAGCAGAGGCTGGTGCACGCCGACCTGCAGCCACCAATCGCTTGCGTGCTTGGGTTCACCGTGTACACGGTATATGGCGCGGCAATAGGCCTGCTGCAATGACGCAGGCAGCTGTGTGTTCTTGCGATGCATGGCCTGTCTATCAAGCTCCGAATATGGCGAACTGGATCATTTTGGCAAGCCCATGCTGCTCATGGCTGGACCTCTGATTGGGCGATCTTGGTGCTTGTACCAAGCTGTCTTGCCATAACTGTTGCAGCTGATACGCTTTAACACAACAAAAAACGAGATCACCCAAAAGCCTCTGCAAGCAGAGTGAGTCAGCTTCGGTGTTTACCCTGGTTTCGAGAGTTTTTAACAAACAAAAAATGAAATCTAATACAAAATAACTATATTGATACTCAAAAACACATTTGTAAGGACGAGGTCGTGAACGCTTTCCTGCGAAGCTGTGTGTTCTGTTGCGCATTGCTGTACAGCTGGTGTCTCCAGGCTGCGGAGCCGATGGTTGCCGTTTATTACGGAGACAAGGCCTCGCTGAGCGAGTTGAGTCTGTACGACATTGCTGTTGTCGAGCCGGACCATGGTTACGATCCAGTGCGTTTTCGCAAGCAGGCGCCAGGCAGCGAGCTCTATGCCTATGCCTCGGTGGCCGAGGTACTGCCGACGAGGGCATATTTCCAGAAGATCCCGGCGGAATGGAAGATGGCTCGCAATGGTGCCTGGCGTTCGATCGTGGTGGACCAGACCCCTGAACAATGGCCTGCTTTCTTCGCAGACGAGGTGATTGCTCCGCTCTGGGAAAAGGGGTTTCGAGGATTTTTCCTGGACACGCTGGACTCCTACCGTCTGGCGAAGGGCTTTGACGAAACTGCGCAGCAGGATGGGCTGGTCCGTGTCATCAATGCTCTGCATAGCCGCTTCCCAGGCATCAAGCTGATCCTCAATCGCGGCTTCGAAATCGTGCCGCGCGTACGCGACAAGATTCAAATGGTGGCTGCGGAATCGCTGTATCGCGGCTGGGATGCAAATCTTAAGCGCTATGTCGAGATATCCGCCAACGACCGCGAATGGCTGCAGCAGCAACTGCAGACCATTCGTGAGCGTGACAAGCTGCCGGTGTTATCCATTGACTATGTGGCTCCGCATGACCGCGATACCACGCGAGCCACCGCACAGCGTATTGCGCAGCTGGGCATCATCCCTTGGGTGACCGATGCCGGTCTGCAGACTCTGGGCATCGGTGCCGTAGAAGCCGTGGCGCGCCGTTTGCTGGTTCTCTACAACGGCTCCGATGACCCTTCGCTCAACTATTCCTCGGCTCATCGTTTCCTGGAAATGCCCATCAACTACATGGGCTATATCGTGGACTATGCCGATGTTCGCTCGCCGTTGCCGGTTGACGTAGGGCGTGACCGCTATGCGGGGGTGGTGAGCTGGTTCGGGGGAGCCATCCCCGATGAACGTTTCAAGGATGTGCGCAGCTGGATGGTGCGCCAGGTCCAGCAGGGCATGCCGCTGTTGATGATGGAGGCGCCCGGCGTGTCACTGGACCGTACGTTGGCGACTACGCTGGGCGTACGCAACATGGAGAGCGCACCGACCTTCCCGCTGAAAAAGGCCGAGCAGGCGCCGATCATGGGATTCGAGACTGAGCCAGCGATGCCGGCCCATGACTATACGGGTTGGCTGCTGACGCCGCAGTTGCAGCAGCAAAGCCGGCAATTGCTGTCCTTTGACGATGCCAGGGGCCAGCGCTTCGTCTCCGCGGCCATCACTCCCTGGGGCGGCTTCGTGATGACGCCCTATGTGCTGACGGATGTGCCGGGCACAGAGCAGTCACGCTGGATAGTCGATCCTTTCGCCCTGCTCAAGCAGGCCTTGCGGCTCAACGACATTCCCGTTCCCGACGTAACCACCGAGAACGGCCGCCGCCTGCTGCTGGCCCATGTGGACGGAGACGGTTTCCCATCCAAGGCCGAAGCGCCCGGCGCGCCCTTTGCTGGCGAGATGCTGCGCCGCGAGATCCTTGAGCGCTACCGCATCCCGCATACGGTATCCGTCATCGAAGCCGAGGTGTCTCCCCAGGGGCTATACCCGAAATGGGCAGACCAACTCGAAGGCATTGCCAAGCGTATCTTCGCCATGCCGTATGTCGAAATCGCCAGCCATTCCTATTCCCACCCCTATCTTTGGGATCGAAGTGTAAGCCACGGCCTATTTGCGGAAAGCAAGGAGGTCGACCTGAATCTCAATATTCCAGGCTATCAGATGGACCTGCGCCGCGAGATCATCGGTTCGGTCGATTACATCCAGAAGCGCCTTGCGCCAGAAGGCAAACCGGTCAAAGTGTTTCTGTGGACCGGCGATACGGCGCCCAGCGCCGAAGCTCTGGCGATCTCCGATGCTGCCGGGCTGCTGAACATGAATGGCGGGGACACCTCCATCACGCGCAGCAGTCCGTCGCTGACCGAGGTCAAGAGCTGGGGGATTCAGAAAGGCGGACATCTGCAGATCTACGCCCCCGTCACCAACGAAAACATCTATACCAACCTCTGGCATGGCCCGTTCTACGGCTTTGAGCGCGTCATCGAAACCTTCGAGATGACCGATACGCCGCGACGCCTCAAGGCTGTGGATATCTATTACCACTCCTACTCGGCCAGCAAGCAGGCTAGCCTCAAGGCCTTGCACAAGGCCTATCAATGGGCGCTGAGCCACAAGCTGCATCCGGTCTACGGTTCGGAATACATACGCAAGGTGGAGGACTTCTACCAGTTTGCCATCGGCCGGGACGGCGAGGGCTGGCGCCTGCGCGGTCCCGGGCGGCTGCGCACGCTGCGCCTGCCGCCGGGTCTGGGCACGCCTGTGATGGCCGAAAGCACAGGCGTTGCAGGTTATGCGCCTGGAGTGGACGGCAGCTATCTGCACCTGGTCGATGGTGCGGCCAGAATGGTGGTGCACACAGGGTCTGTACCCGCCGCATCCATTCCCTATCTGGTGGATGCCAATGCCCGCCTCAAAGACTGGCAGCCCCAGGCAGACGGTAGCCTGCGCTTCACGCTGGAGGGGCATGTGCCGCTGGAGCTACGCATGTATCTGCCGCCCGGCTGCTCGCTGAGCGCAGCTAACGCCAATTCCTCCATCAGTGCGGTTTCCGCAGCAGACCGCTCTGCCATCCGTTCCTTTAGAAGTGCGAACAACAGTGCCCAACTCCAAGCGCAATGTCGAGCGCTCTGAGCGCCCGATCACGGTTCCTTCCTGGCTGATCGCACTGCTGGCGGTGCTGATCGGCGGGGCCTTATGGATGCTTTTTCCAAAGCAAGCTCTTGAGCGCCGGCTCTCTGATGCTGCGGATGACTCCGAGCTCTCGCTCAACTATCTGAACAATCTGCTCAAAAGCGATCCGGACAACGAGCGCCTGCAAGCTCTGCTCAAGGCCAAGCAGCAGCGCCTGGATGCCATCAGGCAAGCGGCCGAGGATGCTCGCAAACAAGCCTTGCCCACGGCGGCAGCCCAGGCCTGGGATCGTTGGCAGACGCTGTACCAGCGTTATCTGAAGAGCAAGCAACAGGGCCATGGGTCGGCTGGCCAGACCGAGCAACTGGTTCCTGCGGTAGTGCAGGCGCTCAAGGCCGTGCCGCGCAGCGATCTGAGCCAGGAGCAAAGCCTTTATCTGGCATCTTCGGCGCTGGTGCTGAACGATGAGTCACAGGCCCTGAAAATCTATGAGGAGTTGGCCAGCAAGCAGGCATCTCCTGAGCGTAAGGCGCAGGTCTACGAGGCTGCCGCACGCCAGGCGCTGGGGTTGTCCATGTACGAGCAGTCCTCCCGGCTGTGGCGCGAGGCCAGCGCAGCGACGCAGGACGTGCAGCGGTCGCGCGACTATATGTGGCAGGCCTTGCAGGTGTTGCAGGCCAGCAACCGCGCCCAGGAGGCATTGGCCCTGGCGCGCGAGCAGCAGGAGCTGTTGGGCAGCGACCCCGAGACGTTGCGCCGCCTGATAGGCCTGGCGCGTGCGGCCGGTGCTTCGGCCGAGGCCGAGCGCTATGCCAAGCAACTGCTCAAGCTTTCGCTGCTGCAGCAATGGCAAGGCATGCAGGCCGCCACGGTCGTGGCAGATATGGGTAGTGAGGCTGACGATGGCGCCTGGGCGTTGCGCCCCGTGCTCTGGAAGGCGCCGGGATGGGCGCTGCAGCACACGGCCGCTCCGGCCAAGGGTCAGGCACCGGGACTGCCGTTCGACGACAAGACCTATGAGCTGGGCTATCAGGTATTCCTTGAGAACCGCAATCTCGAGGATGCCTGGCGCGTGGCCGCGGCCGCTGTGAGTCAGGCCCCGGGCAATATGGTGTGGCGCGAGCGTCTGGCTCAGGTCGCCGAATGGAGCGGTCGCCAGCAGGTGGCCTTGGATAACTGGCTGGCCATTGCCCAGGCCACGCAGCGAGAGGCTGCCTGGCAGTCCGTGATGCGGTTGGCACCGGGCCTGTTCGATGATCGCGCGCTGGTGGCTGGCATCAAGCATGAGCTGGACCGCCGTCCCGGCGATGAAAAGCTGCAGCTGGCGCTGGTCCAGGCCTACGAACGCCAGGCCGAGCCGCAGCCGGCAATCGACTATCTGCAGGCCCATGGGAATACGCCGCAGGCGCAGGTTCTGCTGGCCCAGCTGGCTGAGCGTGCTGGCCAGCCCGTGGTGGCGTTCAATGCCTGGAAGCGCTTGCTCAGCGATCCGGCGCAACGTGTTCCGGCCAATGTCATGCAGGCTGCTGTGCTGGCATTTCTGCAAGGCGAGCGGGCGCTAGGCCTGAGCTGGCTGGAAGATGCACAGACGAGGATTCCTGCCGGTATGGGGGCTGAAGCCGAGACCGAATACTGGCGCTTGCTGGGTGAGATGGCGCAGAAACAGAGACAAGAGGTTTTGTCGTTGAAAGCCTTCCGGCGCCTTTTGGAGATGCCAGATGCGACGGCACGGGATTTCGACGAGGTCATTAACCTGCTGATGCGCACGAACAAAAGCGAGGCAGCGCAGGTCTCTCTGCGCGCCTGGGAGCAGTTCCACGATCCGCGTCATCTGACCCAGGCCTTTTACATGCTGGAAGACCAGGGGGACTGGGGCAGTGTTGGCAGGCAACTTGATCTGGTCATGGCGGACCCCAAGGTAGCCAGCATTTTGCTGGGGCAGCCTTCATTTCTCCACGCCGCAGCGCTTTACTACCAGCATGCAGGACAGGGGAAGAAAGCCCTGGAGCTGCTGCAAAAAGGCCTGGCCCTGGATGGGAGCTCGACTCTGATGCGCCAGTCGCTGCTGTGGCTGCTGATAGACACGCAAAATGCCGCATTGCTCGCGCCCCTGCTGGCACAGGCCGAGCCAACCTGGGCACAGGATCCAGAGATGCATGATGCGCTGGCCGCCGCCTATATGGCTCTGTCACGCCCGGCCGTGGCCTTGCAGCGCTATCTGCGTCCCCATCTGCAGGAGAACGGCGACGACTTTCTCTGGATGATGAGCTATGCCGATGCGCTGGAGCAGAACCAGCAGGTTGATCTGGCCTGGAGACTGCGACGAGAGCTGTGGACCAAGCAGGCCTTCCAGACACGGGATCCCGGGCTGGTCGATACTGCTGGCAAGGCCACGGCTGGCAAGCTGCGCCGCTGGTTGAATCCCCAGGACCTGAGCAAGGTGCAGAAGCAGGCCCGCAACCGGCTGATGCTCTCGCAAGCGCACGGCGATGACGAACTGATCCTGCTGCGCGAGCTTATGCGCATGGACCGCGATGCGAACCGAGAGCTCTCCCCGGCGGCCGTGGAGTTGGCCATTGCTTGGTTGCAGGACAAGGGCGAGTACTCGACAGAGCGGGGCTATCTGTGGCAGCAGTACGCTCTCAGTCGCAGCAAACGAGCGAATAGACCACTGTGGGCCGAGATCACCGTGGCCCTGGCTGAAAAGGATCATGCTCAGGTCGGCCAGTTGCTGGAGCAATACGATGCCAGCTTGTCACGCTACGACCGTATCAATGCCGCGGCCCTGACGGGCGACGGCCGGTTGGCGCAGTCGGCGGCATTCGAGACGCAACACGACCAACCCGACGATGACAACCTGCATCTGGCTCTTACCGAGCAATTGCTGGCCTTCAGCGACCATGCAGGCCTGCAACTGCACAGTCGGCGGCTGGACGGCATAGACGAGAAAGCACAGCGCCTGAGCTGGCATCTGGCGCTGAGTCCGCGCTGGGCTCTGGACATCGATGCCGATCACACGCGCCGCAGCTTGAACGGTCGCGGTTTCGTGGCGGCTCCTTCTTCCGAGCATGGTCTGGGCCTGCGCCTGACGCGCAAGACTCAAGGCTCCAGCAGCGTGTTCATGCTGGGCCAGCGCCAGAGTCTGGACAGCTATATGCCCATGCAGATCTCGCACACCCAGACCCTGGACAGTCGTCTGAGCCTGCAGGCATCGCTGGGCCGCAATCTGCCGACGCAGGAAACTCTGCCCATGCGCATGGGCGGGATGAAGGACCGCGCCGCCGTTGGGGCGACCTATCGGCTGTCGCGGCTGGACGAACTCAGCCTGGAATATGCCTATGAGCGTTTCCACGTGCAGACCGGCGCGCGCGTGGGGCAGGGCAACCAGACCACGCTGCAATATACCCATAGCTATCGCAGCGAAGCGCCCATGGTCCAGTTCGACGCCTTCACCTCCTGGCATCGCTACGGCCGCAATAACCCCGGAGGGCTGAGTGGGCGGGATGCCGCAGTGCTGCGTTATCTGCCGCCCGGCAGCGATGCCGGCATCGATTATCTGCTGCCCGGAAATTTCCGTTTCTCGGGAGTGCGGATCTCGACCAACATGCCTTATGCGCAGGAGTACTCGCGTGCACTGCGGCCGTTTGCCAGCCTGGCGCTGACTCACCACAGCATCAACGGGGCGGGCTACGACCTGAGCTTCGGCCTAGCCACCAGTGTGCTGGGGGCGGATCACCTGATGCTTGGGCTTAATTTCTCCAAATCGGGCGTGAATACCACCGGCACCACCCGCGAGCTGCAGCTCGCCTACCGTCTCCACTACTGAAGATTTCAAGGAGCTCTCTCATGACTCACCGTACTTTCCTCTCTTCCCGCGTCCGCATGCTAACGGGCGCAGCCCTGCTGGGGCTGCTTGGCGCCTGTTCCACCGTGGACCAAGGCAAGTCCCCGGCCCTGGAGACGAATGCCAGCTGGGCGGTGCTGCCGTTCGAGAACCATACGGAAACGCCCATGGCTGGTAGCCGGGCCGAAAGCATTGCCACGGCCTTGTTGAGCAGCCGCGGCATCGGTGCTGTCAAGCGCTATACGGGCGAGGCTCAGCAGGAGACGCTGTTCGACGGCCGTGATGCCAAGCGACGCGAAGATGCGCTGGCTTGGGCGCGCAGCGAAGGGGTGCGCTACGCCTTGCTGGGAGCAGTTGAAGAATGGCGCTACAAGGTCGGCGTGGATGGTGAACCTGCTGTCGGAGTGGCTATGGAGATCGTCGATATGGATAGTGGTGCCACGGTCTGGAGCGGTGCTGGCGGTCAAAGTGGGTGGAGCCGTGAGGCATTGTCGGCTGTCGGGCAAAAGCTGATTCGCAAGTTATTGGGCACAGGCCTGGCCGGAGCCCGATAACACTGAACAGGATTTCCAACCATGCAAGATCACGCCACGACAACCTCTGTCACGCCGGATTCCGCGCGCCGCTTGGGCATTGCCGCGGAATTCAGAAGCTCGCCGCTGGGGCTGCTGGTGCAAACCAGCGAACGCCCTGGGGTGGTTGCGGCCGAGACCTTGCTGCTGCCCCTGCTGGCATTGCTGATAGGTTATGTTTTCAGCCGCAGTGATCCATTGTGGGTGCATGCCGAGTTCCCCTGGTCCTGGCTTGCGCCCATGATTGTGGCCCTGCGCTATGGGCCGATCGCGGGCCTATCGGCGGCCGGTGTGCTGCTGCTAGGCTGGCTGGGGTTCAATCGCGAGGACCTGAGCAGTTTTCCCCAGCAATACTTTCTGGGGGGGCTGATAGTGGTGATGATAGTGGGTGAAATTTCCAGTCTCTGGCGGGCCCGCATACGGCGCGCGCGCACAGCACAACACTATATGGATCAGCGCACCGAACAGCTCATCCGCCAGCACTATCTGCTGCGCCTGTCGCACGACCAGTTGGAGCAGGAGCTGATCGGCCGCCCGGTGTCTATGCGTGATGCGATCAGCGTGCTCAGCGGTCTTAGCGGCGCGCCCGGCGATGCGCAGAGTCTGCTCAACCTGCTTGCGCAGTTCTGTCAGATCAGCGTGGCCAGCCTGGTGGCGGTGCGCGACGACAAGCTCGATCCCCAGCCGATTGGGCAACTGGGCGGTGCCCACGAGATCAGACCCGAAGATCCGCTGCTGCGCCAGGCGCTGGAAGCCCGTGTGCTGACCCATGTCTCTCAGGGCCTGAGGGACGCGCAGCAGACCCGTTATCTGGTAGTGGCACCGATGCTGGACCTGGGTGGCGAAATCTATGGCTTGCTGTTGGTAGAGGAGATGCCTTTCTTTGCTCTGCAGGAGGAAACGCTGCAGACCATCAATCTGCTGCTTGGCTACTACACGGACAGCGTGGCGGCCAACCGTCTGGCCCAGCCGCTGCTGCAGGCCTATCCCCAGTGCCCGCAGCCGTTTGCGTCCGAGCTGCAGCGCATGGAGCATGTGAATCGCAGTGCCCATCTGAGCAGCTTGGTCGTGATGCTTGAGCTTTCGCCGAAGGCAGTGCAGAGCCAGATGGCCCAGCAACTGATGCGCCTGGAGCGTATGCTGGATCGCTCCTGGTTGATCGAAGGAAAGGGCAAGCAGTGGCTGGCCATCCTCATGCCGTTGGGCAACAGCGCCACGGCAGAGGGGTATCTGAATCGCATCGAAGGCTGGCTGGGCCAGCGCGGCATGGAATCTCTGGGCGCGGCCGGCATCTTCCCGCACACCATCTTGCTGGACCGCTGCTCGGCCCTGAGCGTGCTGGAGCAGATCGACAGGATGACCCATGATTAACGTCAAGCTGGCACTGTCCGCTCTATTGGCAGAGATTGCCTCCTGGAGCAGTCTGTGGCTGCTGCATAACCACTCGGATGCGGCGCTGTTCAGCTATCTGGCCGTGCATGCACTGGCCAGTGTGCTGCTGGCGCTGTGCCTGTCCCCATTTCTGGTATCGGAGGCTGATGCGCGGCGGCAGCGTCTGCCCCTGGTCGCGCTGATGGCCTTGCTCTCCTATGCTGTGCCGATAGCCGGTTTTTTCGGCTCGGTGATCGCCACCGTGGCGCTGCACCGACGCAGCGGCGTGGCAGCACACAAGCAATTTTCTTCGTTGCCGCTGCCCGAGTTCGACCCGCACCAGCAGGCGAGCAGCAGCAGGAGGCAGGTGGGCTTGCAGTCATTTCTGGCGAATCAGGCGGTCCCCGTGCCCTTGCGCATGCGATCCCTGGCGGCCCTGAGCCATGTCTCCGGGCGTATCGCCTCGCCCATGCTGCGCATGGCGCTGAGCGATTCCAGCGATGATCTTCGGCTGCTGGCCTACAGCATGCTGGATGCCAAGGAGCGTCAGCTCAGTCAGTCCATTCACCAGGAACTGCAGGCGCTGGAGCACGCGCGGGCGGCCGAGGGGGGTGAAGCCGGCCCCCGCAGTCTGCAGGCCGCCTGGGCGCTTTCCGATCTCTACTGGGAGCTGATTTACCAGGGCTCGGCCCAGGGCGATGTGCGCGATCACGCCATCAAGCAGTCGTTGCATTACTGTGATCAGGTGCTGGCCCAGCGCCCGGATACCGTGCTGCTGCTGCTGCGAAAAGGGCGTTTGCTGCATCTGCTGGCCGACAGCGACGGAGCCCAGTCCTGCTACCAGAGGGCTCTGGGCCTGGGTCTGCCGGCGGCTCGCGTCATTCCCTATCAGGCCGAGCTGCTGTTCGAGCAGCGTCAGTTTGCCAAGGTAAAGGAACTGATGCGCAGACTCGAGAATCAGCAGGTTCTGCCCCGGCTACGCCCCTGCGTCCAGTATTGGAGTGCCCCATGAGTTCCTTTCCCAAGGCCGCACGGGCCGATATCGCCTTGCTGCTCGAGGGCACCTTCCCCTATGTGAGCGGCGGTGTATCGAGCTGGGTCAACCAGATCCTGAGGGCCTTCCCGCAGCACAGTTTTGCCATCGTCTTCATCGGTAGCCGGCGCGAGGACTATGGCGATTTTCGCTACGAGCTGCCGCCCAATGTGGTGCATTTCGAGGAACATTTCCTTTATGGTCATGCATCGGGGACGCCGTCGCCTGCGCCACGCCGAGGTGATCCCGAAGCCATGTCCAAGCTGCAGCAATTGCTGCAGGCGCTCGAGCGACGGGACAAGAGTCCCGCCGGCAGGGCGGAAGTGCTGGCTGCCATGCGTGCTGTTGCCGTGGAGCTGCTGCCGGGAGGCCGCCTGCCGCAGGAAGACTTTCTGCACAGCGAATATATGTGGGAGCTGATACAGGACAGCTACCGGCGCCATTGCAGCGATCCGTCCTTTGTCGACTTCTTCTGGACGGTGCGCATCATGCTGCAGCCGTTGTGGCTGCTGGCACGCATTGCACAGGAGCTGATCCCGGTACGTGTGCTGCACACGGTGTCCACAGGCTATGCGGGCTTTCTGGGTGGCATGCTGCACCATCTGCGTGGGCTGCCGCTGGTGCTGTCCGAACATGGCATCTATACCAAGGAACGGCAGATCGACCTGCTTCAGAGCCAGTGGATACGCGACAACCGAAATGTCTTCCAGCGTGATCCGATGGAGGTCTCCTTTTTCCGCCAGATGTGGATCCAGTTCTTCGATCTGATGGGGCGCTTTTGCTACGAGGCAGCCGATCCCATCATCGCGTTGTTCGAAGCCAACCGGTTGCGTCAGGTGGCGGACGGTGCTGCGCCGGCTAGAACCTGCAATATCCCCAACGGCATCAGCGTCGAGCGCTTTGCGCCGCTGAGAGCCTTGCGTCCGGCCGTGACTCCGCCCGTGTTGTGCCTGATAGGCCGCGTGGTGCCGATCAAGGACATCAAGACCTTTATCCGCGCCATGCGCCGTGTGGTCAATCACCTGCCCGCAGCGCAGGCCTTGATCGCCGGCCCCACGGCCGAGGACCCTGCTTATGTAGAGGAGTGCCGCAATCTTGTGGGCAGCCTGGGCCTGCAGGCTCAGGTGCGATTTCTGGGCATGCAGAAGATTGATGATCTTTTGCCGCGTGTCGGCCTGGTGGTGCTCTCGTCCATCAGCGAGGCTCTGCCCCTGGTGGTGCTGGAGGCGCAGGCCGCGGGCGTGCCCGTCGTCAGCACTGACGTAGGGTCCTGCCGCCAGCTCATCGAAGGGCTGGAACCCGAGGATCGGGCGTTGGGAGCTTGTGGGCGCATTGTCGGTATCGCCAACCCCGTGGCTCTGGCCGATGCGGCCCTGGAGCTGCTGAAATCCCCCGAGGCCTGGCGGGCCGCGAGCGTCGCAGGGATTGCACGCGTGGAGCGTTATTACTCCGATCACCTGCTGTTCGACCGCTACGGCCAAGTCTATGACCGGGCCGTGCAACATTCCGAGGAATATCACTGATGGCTGGCATTGGCTTTGAACTGCGCCACCTGCTGCGCAAAAACACGCTGACCAGTGTGCTCCAGGCCTATGCCTATGCGGGCGTGATCGGCTCGGGGCCCTGGGTGTTTTCCATCATCGGCATTTTGCTGGTGGGGGTGTTCAGTCTCAGCGTCGTGGCTCCGCCGCTGCTGGTGACCCAGTTCCAGACCTCGGTGACCTATCTGGTGGCCTGCAGCCTGATCCTGACCGGCGCAGCGCAACTGATGTTCACGCGCTTCATTTCGGATCGGCTGTTTCTCAAGCAGGACGAATCCGTCCTGCCCAACCTGCACGGATTGCTGCTGCTGATCGTGGCTGCCGCCAGCTGCGTTGGCACGCTGGCCCTGTTCGTGGTGTTGCCGGGCCAGAGCTTGCTGTACCGGATGCTGATGCTGGCCGGCTTCACGCTGATGTGCGTGGTCTGGATGCTGACCGTTTTGCTGTCAGGCCTCAAGCATTACAAGGCCATCACCGCACTGTTCGGGGTCAGCTATGCGCTTATCGTCGTGCTGTCGCTGCCTCTGCGTCGCTGGGGGCTGGAAGGGCTGTTGAGCAGTTTCGTGCTTGGCAATATCGTGCTGGTGGCGGGCATGTGGGTGATCGTGCTGCGTGCTTTCTCGATCAGCAAGCGCTGGATTGCCTTCGATTTCATGCAGCGCTCGCTGATCTTTCCGGTACTGATCGCTGTAGGTCTGCTCTACAACGTGGGCATCTGGATCGACAAGTTCATGTTCTGGTATTTCCCGCCGACCTCGCAGCAGATCATCGGCGGGCTCAGAGCTTCCCTGATCTACGACCTGCCGGTTTTCCTTTCCTATCTGTCCATCATTCCGGGCATGGCGGTGTTCCTGGTGCGCATAGAGACCGACTTCGTCGAGTACTACGACAAGTTCTTCGATGCGGTGCGCGGCGGTGGCTCCCTGAGCTACATACAGTCCATGCGCAACGAGATGGTGTATGCGATACAGGCCGGCCTGGGCGAGATTGCCAAGGTGCAGACGCTGGCTGTTCTCGTGACCTTTGTCACAGGTCCGGCCGTGCTGCATCTGTTGGGCATATCGCAGCTATACCTGCCGCTGCTGCATGTGCAGGTCGTCGGTGCAGGCCTGCAGGTGGGCGTGATGGCCGTGCTCAATGTGTTCTTCTACCTCGATGAACGGCGCATCGTGCTTCTGCTCTGCGTGCTGATGGTAGTGCTGAACATCGTCTTTACCGGCATTTCGCTGGCATTGGGTGCGGCTTTCTACGGCTATGGCTTCTGCCTGGCGATGCTGGCAACCCTGTGCACAGGTCTGTTCCTGTTGACGCGCGAACTGGATCGGCTGGAATACAAGACCTTTATGCTGCAGTAATCGGCCCCGGCCGTTGGGTTCGCCCGGGGGCAATGCTTTTGGCGTGACTCATGCTCCGAACAAGTTCATGGTTTTGCGAGCGTTGAGTGACGTGGTGCCCCGTCTGCGCGACAATAGCGGATTCGGCGCTGGCGGCAGCCCGGCTCCGGGGGAGGCTACGGCGTCCTCGGACGGGAGACAAAGCCCCTGCCTCCGCTTTTCCCACTTCAATCTTTGACGCCATGAAAAAACGTACCCTGCTGGCCTCGGTGGCCCTGACTGCAATTTTGGCTGCCTGCGGCAAGAACGAGCCCGCAAGCAACACTGCTGCAGCTCCTGCACCGGCTCCTGCGGCTGCTGCCACCAAGCTGGTGGTAGGCCTGGACGATAACTTCCCGCCCATGGGTTTCCGTGACGACAAGAATGAGCTGATCGGTTTCGACATTGACATGGCTCGTGAAGCTGCCAAGCGCGCCAACATTGAAGTGGAATTCAAGCCCATCGACTGGAATGCCAAGGAGGCCGAACTGCTGGGTAAGCGCGTGGATGCGCTGTGGAATGGTCTGACGATTCTGGAAGAGCGCAAGGCCAAGATCCTGTTCTCCGACCCCTATATGGTCAACAAGCAGATCGTCATCGTGAAGGCGGGCTCGCCCATCAAGACCAAGGCTGACCTGGCTGGCAAGATCGTGGGTGCCCAGGAAGGCTCCAGCGCTGTGACGGCTCTGGAGAAGGACAAGGAGCTGTCTTCCAAGTTCAAGGAAACCAAGCTGTTCGGCGACAACATCGCTGCGCTGATGGACCTGGAAGCTGGCCGTCTGGACGCTGTGGTGGTGGACGAGGTCGTGGGCCGCTTCTATGTGAACAAGAAGCCTGAAAACTATGTGGTGCTGGCCGAAGACTTCGGCACCGAAGACTACGGTGTGGGTTTCCGCAAGGATGACGAAGCCACTCGCAACAAGATCAACGACGCGCTGACCGAGATGAAGAAGGACGGCAAGGCTGCCGAAATCGCTCAGAAGTGGTTTGGTGCGGACGTCATCAAGCACTGATCATTTTTGATGGTGCTACACCGGCAATGCATGGCATTGCCGGTTTTTTTTGCTTTGCAATGACAATGCGTGCAGGCGACCACTTTCTTCGCCGCGCGCCTGTGCCTGTGGCAGGCTTTGACAGCCAGGGCGCCACACTGAAGGCCTTTCGATGGACTATGTAATCTCGCTGCTGGGGCCCATGACCAATGGGGCGCTGGTCACTCTCAAGCTCTTTTTCATCACTCTGGTGCTCTCCATTCCTCTGGGGCTGGCACTGGCGCTGATGCGTCTTTCCCGCATCAGGGCACTGAGTACGGCGGTGGGCGGCTATATCTGGCTGATGCGCGGCACGCCTTTGATGCTGCAGTTGCTGTTTGTGTACTTTGCGCTGCCTTTCGTGCCCTATATCGGCATGCGCTTGCCGGATTTTCCGGCCGCCGTCGTGGCGTTTGCGCTGAACTATGCCGCCTACTTTGCCGAAATCTTCCGCGCCGGCATCCAGTCGGTGGATCGCGGTCAGTATGAAGGTGCCAAGGTGCTGGGCATGAGCTATGGTCAGACCATGCGCCGCATTGTTCTGCCCCAGATGTGGGCGCGCATTCTGCCTCCCGTCAGCAATGAAACCATCACCCTGGTCAAGGACACCTCGCTGATCTATGTGCTGGCGCTGAATGATCTGTTGCGCGTGGCACGCGGTGTGGTGCAGCGCGACTTCACGTTCACTCCGTTCATTGTGGCTGCGGCCTTCTATCTGATCATGACCCTGGTGCTGACCTGGGGCTTCCAATACCTCGAGAAACGCTATGCCAAGTACGACGCCTGATGTGATGATTTCCGCCCAGGGCATCCACAAGGCCTTTGGCGGCAACGAAGTGCTGCGTGGCGTCTCTCTTGACCTGCTGCGCGGCGAGGTGGTGGCTGTCATCGGTCCTTCGGGTTCGGGCAAGAGCACGTTTCTGCGCTGCCTCAACCATCTGGAGACGATTGATCGCGGCACGATCACCATCGAGGGCGAGACCCTGGCTCGTTCGGAAGGCGATGCCAAGGCCCAGTATGTGGGCGATGCCGAGATTCGCCGCATCGGCCGCAAGATGGGCATGGTGTTCCAGTCCTTCAATCTGTTCCCCCATCTGACGGTGTTGGAAAACGTCATCGAGGCGCCCATCATCGTCAAGGGCATGAAGCGCGAGCAGATCGTACCCAAGGCCGAGGCTTTGCTCAAAAAAGTGGGTCTGCTGGAAAAGCGCGATGCCTATCCCAACCGCCTCTCGGGCGGTCAGAAGCAGCGTGTGGCCATCGCCCGTGCGCTGGCCATGGAACCGGACATTCTGCTGTTCGACGAGCCCACTTCAGCGCTGGACCCCGAATTGACCGGCGAAGTACTGCGTACCATGCGCGGACTGGCAGAGGAGCACATGACCATGTTGGTGGTGACCCATGAGATGGGCTTTGCCCGTGAAGTGGCCAACCGCGTGATCTTCATGGACGGCGGCCATATCGTGGAGCAAGGCCCGGCCGAGACATTCTTCGCGTCACCGCAACATGGGCGAACCAAGGCGTTTTTGCACAACATGTTGTAAAAACACCGCAAATACTGTTGATCCGGATAGGATCGAAAATGCCTTTAAGCCCAATTCCGTATTGGGCTTTTTGCTATTTTTAAAGTAGCTCTTGTTTTTGCGTGGCATGGCATAATCGCTCTAAACATTCATTCGTGTATGTTTAATTCCGGCCGCTTCCTGCAATTTTGACGCTGGCTCGGCAAAATACGCGTTCGACTCTTTACCGCCCTAACTCACCTCGCATGTCTCTCAACGCACCCTTTGTGGAATTGCGCAATGTCACCTTTGGCTATGGTGAACGTGTCATTCTGCGCGACCTGTCTTTGCAGGTGCCGCGTGGCAAGGTCACGGCACTGATGGGAGCTTCCGGTGGAGGCAAGACCACGGTGCTGCGCCTGATTGGCGGCCAGAACCATGCCCAGAAGGGCGAGGTGCTGTTCGACGGCAAGGATGTCTCGAATATGGATGTGGCGCAGCTCTATACCGCGCGTCGCCGTATGGGCATGCTGTTTCAGTTCGGTGCGCTGTTCACCGATATGAGCGTGTTCGACAACGTGGCGTTTCCGCTGCGTGAACATACCGACCTGCCCGAAGAATTGATCCGCGACATCGTGCTCATGAAGCTTCACGCCGTGGGTCTGCGTGGAGCGCGCCAGCTCATGCCCAGCGAAGTTTCGGGCGGCATGGCGCGGCGTGTGGCGCTGGCCCGAGCGATTGCGCTGGACCCCGAACTCATCATGTATGACGAGCCTTTCGCGGGTCTGGACCCGATTTCCCTGGGGACGGCCGCGCAGCTGATTCGCCAACTCAACGACGCCATGGGGCTGACATCGATTCTGGTCTCCCACGATCTGGAAGAGACATTCCGCGTGGCTGACCATGTGGTGATCCTGGGCGGTGGTACGGTGGCTGCACAAGGCACGCCCGACGAGGTGCGCGCCAGCACCGATCCGCTGGTGCAGCAGTTCATCCATGCCAGAGCCACAGGCCCTGTGCCATTCCATTACCCCGGCGTGAGTGCCGAGGACGATTTTGGTGTTTCGGCCGATAGTCGGAGGCGCGCATGAATCCCCTGCATCCTGCGCACATTGGTGCGGTCGTGCGCAAACAGCTGATCAATATGGGCATGGGCGCCCGGCTGCTGTGGCAGTTGCTGACCCTGATGGGGCCGGCGCTCAGGCGCCCGCGCCTGATCGGCGATCAGATTCACTTCCTGGGCAATTATTCGCTGGCCATCATCGGCGTCTCGGGCCTTTTCGTGGGCTTTGTGCTGGGACTGCAGGGTTACTACATCCTGCAGCGCTATGGCTCGTCCGAGGCCTTGGGCATGATGGTCGCACTGAGCCTGCTGCGTGAACTGGGTCCTGTGGTCACGGCCTTGCTATTTGCGGGCCGAGCAGGCACGGCGCTGACAGCGGAGATTGGTCTGATGAAGGCTGGTGAGCAGCTCTCGGCCATGGAAATGATGGCGGTTGACCCCGTCAAACGTATTCTGGCTCCGCGCTTCTGGGCGGGGCTGATCACCATGCCTTTGCTGGCGGCCGTCTTCAGTGCCGTCGGCATCATGGGCGGCTGGCTGGTCGGCGTGGTGATGATCGGTGTGGACAGCGGCGCTTTCTGGGGACAGATGCAGTCCGGCGTGGACTGGTGGGCGGATCTGGGCAATGGCGTCATGAAGAGCTTTGTCTTTGGCCTGGCCGTGACGTTCGTGGCTCTGCTTGAGGGCTATGCGGCCAAACCTACGCCCGAAGGGGTTTCCAGAGCCACCACGCGTACGGTGGTGGTGGCATCGCTGACGGTGCTGGGACTGGACTTCCTGATGACGGCCACCATGTTCAGCATCTGAGGCTGGCAGCAGACAAAAGGTAAAAAAATCATGCAACAGAACAAAAGTGATGTGTGGGTCGGCATGTTCGTGCTGATCGGGGTACTGGCTCTGGTGTTTCTGGCCCTGCAGTCGGCCAATTTGCTGAGCCTGAACTTTGAAAAGACCTATACGGTGACGGCACGCTTTGACAACATCGGCGGGCTCAAGCCCAAGGCTGCAGTCAAGAGCGCGGGCGTGGTCGTGGGCCGAGTGGAGGGCATTACCTTCAACGACCAGACCTTCCAGGCCGATGTGCAGCTGAGCATGCAGACCCGCTATGCCTTCCCCAAGGACAGTTCGCTGAAAATTCTGACGAGCGGTCTGCTTGGTGACCAGTACATTGGTATCGAGGCAGGTGCCAGCGAAGAAAACCTCAAGAACGGTGACCGCCTGACCTCCACGCAGTCTGCCGTGGTGCTGGAAAATCTGATTGGCCAGTTCCTCTATGGCCGTGCCGAGCAGGGCGGCGCTGATTCCGCGGACTCCAATGCAGGAGCGACCAAATAATGACACGCCAACCATTGCAAAAAACACAGTCAAATCAGGCTTCAGCCGTTACCCGTACGGCGCTGGCAGCTAGCGTCTCTGTAGCGGCCTTGCTCTCGGGCTGTGCCACGACCACCAGCGGCCCTGCCAACCCGGCTGACCCGCTGGAGTCCATGAACCGCAGCATTTATTCCTTCAATGAAGGCGTGGACGAGGCGGTGTTCAAGCCCGTGGCCACGGCCTACCAGACCGTGACTCCGCGTCTGGCCCGTGCCGGCGTGACCAACTTCTTCGACAACCTGGGCGATGCCTGGTCGTTTGTGAACAACCTGCTGCAAGGCCAGGGTGAGGGCGCCTACAACTCCATGGTTCGTTTCAGCGTCAACACCGTCTTCGGTATTGGCGGTCTGTTCGATGTGGCCAGTGAGGCTGGAATTCAACGTGCCAAGCAGGATTTCGGTCAGACCCTGGGCCGCTGGGGCATGCCGACTGGTCCTTATCTGGTGCTGCCGTTCTGGGGACCATCCACGATTCGCGATACCGCCGGCATGGTGGTCGATGCCTACGGCTACCCTGCCAATACCCTCGACGATGTGCGCTGGCGTAACAGCCTTTACGCCCTGCGTGTCGTAAACCGCCGTGCCGACCTGCTCCAGGCCGGTGATGTGCTCGATTCGGTCGCGCTCGACAAGTACAGCCTGGTGCGCGATGTCTATCTGCGCTCACGCATTGGCGGCGCGGCGTCTGGCGGAGATGGTCGTCTCGAAAACTATGATGACGACAACGCTGGCAAGCTGCCTCCCGAAGGCCAGTAAGACTGGACGCAGACCGTTACAAACCAAGATGCACAAGTCCTGCAGGTGCGATGACACTTGCAGGCTTCGTGGAGAAAGCAATGAAGATTACTCGTCGTATGTTGGGCATGGCCGCTGGTGCCATGCTTGCCTTGAATCTGGGCCTGCCTGCGCAGGCCGCCGAAGAAACACCTGACCTGCTGGTCAAGCGCGTCTCCTCCGACGTACTGGAAACCATCAAGAAAGATGCTTCTCTGCGCAATGGCGACGCCAGCAAGATCAATGCACTGGTCAATGACAAGGTCATGCCTTATGTGGACTTCCGCCGCATGACATCGGCAGCCGTCGGCCCGGCCTGGCGCCAGGCCACGGCAGATCAGCGTCAGCGCCTGCAGGATGAATTCAAGGCCCTGTTGATCCGTACCTACTCGGGTGCTCTGTCCCAGGTCGGTGATCAGACCATCACCGTCAAGCCGCTGCGCATGGCCGCTGGCGACACTGACGTGCTGGTGCGCACCCAGGTCAATGGCCGTGGTGACCCAGTGCAGCTGGATTTTCGCCTTGAAAAACAGTCCGACGGCGGCTGGAAGCTCTACAACTTCAATGTGCTGGGCGTGTGGCTGGTCGAGACCTACCGCAACCAGTTTGCGCAGGAAATCAATGCCAACGGCATCGATGGCCTGATCAAGACCCTGGCCTCGCGCAGCTCCATGCCTGCGAACGTGGGCAAATAAGTCGCTGCGGCTCGCTTTGTCATGGCATCGACCTCATCTCCAGCTCTGCAGCTGCCCAGGGAGCTGACCTACCGTCAGGCACGCGAGTGCCTGTTGCATCTGCGTCCGCAGGTGGTGGCATTTTCGGCCTCGCTGGTGCCCGTGGATGCCAGCGCAGTCAAGGTGTTTGACTCTGCGGCGCTTGCCGTGTTGCTGGCTTGCCGCCGAGCCGCGCAGGAAGTAGGTAAACGGCTCGTGGTTGAAGGCCTGCCCAAGGGGCTGCAGTCTATGGCGGCTCTTTATGGCGTGGATGGCCTGCTGATGCCGCAGACCCTGCCTGATTCCAGTACGGCGCAGCAACGCTGACTCACTGGAGGCTGCCCGGATTCCCCG
Organism: Comamonas sp.; assembly: GCA_031277805.1. Lineage (GTDB taxonomy): Bacteria > Pseudomonadota > Gammaproteobacteria > Burkholderiales > Burkholderiaceae_C > Comamonas. The sequence continues at coordinate 183,462 of JAITLR010000017.1, forward strand.
CCGCGGCACAGGTGGCGGCGAAGTCCTAGAATCAGAGGCTACATGTCCGCAGTCTCATTCCAATCCGTCTCCAAGTCCTACCGAACCCCCAAAGGGGAATTCCAGGCGCTCAAATCGGTGAGCCTGGATATCGAGGAGGGCGAATTCTTCGGTCTGCTTGGCCCCAATGGCGCTGGCAAGACCACGCTTATCAGCATTCTGGCAGGCCTGTCCAAGGCGACGGGCGGTCGCGTGCTGGTCCAGGGCAGCGATGTGCAGGCCAATTACGCCGACGCACGCCGCAAGCTGGGCATCGTGCCGCAGGAGCTGGTGTTCGACCCCTTCTTCAATGTGCGCGAAGCGCTGAAGTTCCAGTCTGGCTATTTCGGCGTCAAGAACAATGACGACTGGATCGACGAGCTGCTGGACAGCCTGGGCCTGACGGACAAGGCCCATAACAATATGCGTCAGCTTTCGGGTGGCATGAAGCGCCGCGTGCTGGTGGCGCAGGCATTGGTGCACAAGCCGCCCATCATCGTGCTGGACGAACCCACGGCCGGTGTGGACGTGGAGCTGCGCCAGACGCTGTGGCATTTCATCGCCAAGCTCAACAAGCAGGGCCACACGGTGCTGCTGACGACCCACTATCTGGAAGAGGCCGAGGCGCTGTGCAGCCGTGTGGCCATGCTCAAGCATGGCGAGATCATCAAGCTCTCGACCATGAGCGAGCTGCTCAAGTCGGCCTCCAGCAATGTGTTGCAGTTCAAGACGGATAGCTTGCTGCCCAAACCCCTGACCGACCGCGCCCGGATTACAGGCCGAATCGTGCAGATTCCTGCGGCCAACGCCAGCGATGTGGAGCAACTGCTGGCTGCGCTGCGTGAAGCGGGCATCACCCCCGAAGATGTGGAAATCCGCCGCGCCGACCTGGAGGATGTGTTCATCCACGTCATGAATGAAGAGGGCCACAAGGCCGGAGGTGCGGCATGAACGGCTGGCAAACCCTGCTCAAGAAGGAAGTGCTGCGCTTCTGGAAGGTAAGCTTTCAGACCATCGCCGCGCCCGTGCTCACGGCTGTGCTGTACCTGCTGGTCTTCGGCCATGTGCTGGAAGGCCGGGTCATGGTCTATGACCGCATTCCCTATACGGCGTTTCTGATTCCCGGTCTGGTGATGATGAGCATGCTGCAAAACGCGTTTGCCAATAGCTCGTCCAGTCTGGTGCAGAGCAAGATCATGGGGAACATGATTTTTGTGCTGCTCACGCCGCTGTCGCACTGGGCATGGTTCAGCGCCTATGTGGGGGCGGCCATTCTGCGCGGCCTGCTGGTGGGCGCGGGTGTGTTCATCGTCACACTGTTCTTTGCCATTCCCGATTTTGCGGCGCCGCTGTGGATTCTGGTCTTCGGCTTTCTGGGCTGTGCTCTCATGGGCACGCTAGGCCTGATCGCTGGCCTGTGGGCCGAGAAGTTCGACCAGATGGCGGCCTTCCAGAACTTTCTGATCATGCCGCTGACCTTTTTGTCCGGCGTGTTCTATTCCGTACATTCATTGCCCGGTTTTTGGCAAACCGTCAGCCATGTGAACCCGTTCTTCTACATGATTGACGGCTTTCGCTACGGCTTCTTCGGTCAGAGCGATGTCTCTCCGTGGCTGAGCTTTGCCATCGTGGGCGCGGCCTGGTTGGCCGTGAGCGCGCTGGCAGTGCATCTGCTGCGCATCGGCTACAAGATTCGTAACTGATTTTTAGGATTCCCGCGCTGCAGCTTGCGAGACAATGTCCGGTTTCGTGTGCTCAGCGCCTAAAGGCTTTTTTCATGACTGCAGACCAACTCAAAGACCTGATCGCCGCCGGCCTGCCCTGCGAGCACATTGCGCTGGAGGGCGATGGCCGACATTGGTTTGCCACCATCGTCTCGACCCAGTTCGAGGGTCAGCGCCTGCTGGGTCGCCAGCGACTGGTCTATGCCACGCTGGGCAACCGCATGGCCACCGACGAGGTCCATGCCCTGTCCATGAAGACCTACACCCCTGCCGAATGGGCCACTGCCCAGGTCTGAGGCTCACGAAATCATCTGATTTGATAGCTGCAAGCGCTTGATGGATAAGCGTTTGTGGTCATTTTTAGTTCCATCATCGATTCAAGGCCTGAAGCCATGGACAAACTCAAGATCCACGGTGGTCGTCCTCTCAAGGGCGAAGTGATCATCTCCGGCGCCAAGAACGCCGCTTTGCCGGAAATGTGCGCAGCACTGCTCACCAATGAGCCCGTGCATCTGCACAATGTGCCGCGCCTGCATGACGTGGCCACCATGCGCAAGCTGCTGGCCAATATGGGCGTGCAGACCGAGACCCATGGCGAGCGTGGCGGCATGAGCTTTGTCGCTCCCGACAGCCTGACGCCTGAAGCGCCTTACGAGCTGGTCAAGACCATGCGCGCCTCGGTACTGGCACTGGGCCCGCTGCTGGCCCGCTTCGGTCGCGCCAAGGTCTCGCTGCCAGGCGGCTGCGCCATCGGTTCGCGCCCCGTGGACCAGCACATCAAGGGCCTGCAGGCCATGGGTGCGCTGATCACCGTGGAAAACGGCTATATGAACGCCAGCCTGCCCGAGGGCCGGACCAAGCTCAAGGGCGCACGCATCACCACCGACATGGTGACCGTGACCGGCACCGAGAACTTCCTGATGGCTGCAGCCCTGGCCGACGGGCAGACCGTGCTGGAAAACGCCGCCATGGAGCCCGAGATCACCGATCTGGCCGAGATGCTGATCAAGATGGGCGCGAGGATCAGCGGTCACGGCACCAGCCGCATCGTGATCGAGGGTGTGGACAAGCTGCACGGCTGCGAGCATGAAGTGGTGGCCGACCGTATCGAGGCCGGCACCTTCCTCTGCGCCGTGGCGGCCACGGGCGGTGAAGCCTTGCTGCACCATGCGCGCGCCGACCATCTGGGCGCCGTGATCGACAAGCTCAAGGAAGCCGGCGTGAAGGTGGAATGCGTGGAGGCGGGCCTGAAGGTCGCGTCTTCGGGCAAGCTCAAGGCGCAGAGCTTCCGCACCACCGAATATCCGGGCTTCCCCACCGATATGCAGGCCCAGTTCATGGCCCTGAATCTGGTGGCCGAAGGCGCCAGCGTGGTGACGGAGACGATTTTCGAAAACCGCTTCATGCACGTCAACGAGATGATGCGTCTGGGCGCGCACATCACTACTGATGGACGTGTGGCGACCATTGAAGGCGGCAAGCGCCTGTCCGGGGCCACCGTGATGGCTACCGATCTGCGTGCCTCGGCCAGCCTGGTGATTGCAGGCCTGCTGGCCGAAGGTGAAACCATCGTCGACCGCATCTACCACCTGGACCGTGGCTACGACCGCATGGAAGACAAGCTGCGCGCGCTGGGTGCACACATCGAGAGAATTTCGCAATGACCGCCACCCCTGTGACCATTGCCCTGTCCAAGGGCCGTATCTTCGAAGAAACCGTGCCTTTGCTGGCTGCTGCCGGTATCGAGGTGACGGAGGATGTGGAGAAGTCGCGCAAGCTGATTTTCGACACCAACCAGCCCGATGTACGTGTGGTGTTGGTGCGCGCCTCCGATGTGCCCGTGTACGTGCAGTACGGCGGCGCGGACCTCGGTGTGTCGGGCCTGGACTCGCTGATCGAGCATGGCGGCCAGGGCCTGTATCTGCCGCTGGACCTGCAGATCGCCAAGTGTCGCGTCAGCGTGGCCGTGCGCAACGGCTTCGACTACGAGCGCGCCGTCAAGCAGGGTGCGCGTCTGCGCATTGCCACCAAATATCCCGAGATCGCGCGCAACTTCTTTGCCAAGAAGGGCGTGCACGTGGACATGGTCAAGCTCTATGGCTCCATGGAGCTGGCACCGTTGACCGGCATGGCCGACGCCATTGTCGACCTGGTGTCCACTGGCAATACGCTCAAGGCCAATGATCTGGTCGAGGTCGAGCCCATCATGGACATCAGCTCGCGCCTGGTGGTCAACCAGGCTTCGCTCAAGCTCAAGCAGGCTCCGCTGCGCCACATCATCGATGCATTCACGGCAGCCGTGGCTGCCAAGAACAACGGCTAACTCGCTTCTCTTTGCAGGTAATTACTATGGAATTCGTAGCTGCTCCCGCCCGCCTATCAACCGCTGATGCTGCTTTCGAGCATGATTTTGCCCAGCGTCTGCATTGGTCGGCCGATACGGACGCGGCCATCGAGCAGAGCGTGGCCGATATCCTGGCCGATGTACAAGCCCGTGGTGATGCTGCCGTGCTGGAGTACACGGCCCGCTTTGACGGCCTGAATGCCGACAATCTGGCTGCGTTGGAGCTGAGCAAGGATGAGCTCAAGGCGGCTTTCGACAGCCTGCCTGCCGAGCAGCGTGAGGCCCTGGAATCTGCTGCCCGTCGTGTTCGCACATATCACGAGGCACAAAAGAAGGCTAACGGAGAAAGCTGGAGCTACCGCGACAAAGACGGCACCTTGTTGGGTCAGAAGGTCACTCCGCTGGACCGTGTGGGCATCTATGTACCCGGCGGCAAGGCCGCTTACCCATCGAGCGTGTTGATGAACGCCATTCCTGCCCATGTGGCTGGCGTGCCCGAGATCATCATGGTCGTGCCTACGCCCAAGGGGGAAAAGAATGCATTGGTGCTGGCCGCCGCCTATGTGGCCGGCGTGCACCGCGCCTTCACCATCGGCGGTGCCCAGGCTGTGGCGGCCCTAGCCTACGGTACGGCCACCGTGCCCAAGGTGGACAAGATCACAGGCCCCGGCAATGCCTATGTAGCCAGCGCCAAGAAGCGCGTGTTCGGCATCGTGGGCATAGACATGATTGCCGGCCCTTCGGAAATTCTGGTGCTGGCCGACGGCACAACACCGCCCGAGTGGGTGGCGATGGATCTGTTCAGCCAGGCCGAGCATGACGAGCTGGCCCAGTCGATCCTGCTGTGCCCCGATGCAGCCTATATCGAAGCGGTGCAGCGAGAGATCGACCGCCTGCTGCCCGAAATGCCCCGCAAGGCCATCATCGCCAAGAGCCTGACGGACCGCGGTGCGCTGATTCTGACCCGCGATATGGAAGAGGCCTGCGCCATCTCCAACCGTATCGCACCCGAGCATCTGGAGGTTTCCAGCCGCGACCCGCACCAATGGGAGCCTCTGCTGAAACACGCTGGTGCCATCTTCCTGGGCGCCTACACCAGTGAAAGCCTGGGCGACTACTGCGCGGGCCCCAATCATGTGCTGCCGACCAGCGGCACGGCGCGTTTCAGCTCGCCTCTGGGGGTGTATGACTTCCAGAAGCGCTCCAGCCTCATTGAAGTCAGCGAAGCTGGTGCCCAGACTCTGGGCAAGACTGCTGCGGTGCTGGCTTATGGCGAGGGTCTGCAGGGTCACGCCCGCGCAGCCGAGATGCGCCTGAAGTAAACCTCTCGCACTCCCGCCAGGCCGCGCACGCTCTGCGCGGCTTTTTTGCGGCCGCTGATGGGGGTGAAATGCTCTCAAGATGTTTTAGCGCTCGTGCTTTTACCGGTTTGCGGAGACACTGCCCTGCATCACATCATCGAGAGGAGCGATTTCATGCGCAAAAGCATTGGTTCATGGTGGCAGTTCCTTCTGGGCTTGCTGCTCGTTGCCGGTCTTTCTGCATGCAGCATGCAGCCACCTGTGGCAACCGTAGCTCAAGACAGTGCCTCCGCTCCCAGCGCCAGTTATGGCGCATCGGCCAAGATGGCAGCTCCTGCGCCGAAAGCGGCGAAGGCTGAGTCCACGCTGGGGACGCAATGGGGCGAAGGGCTGGAATCGGTCACCAAGGTGGTGCGCGCTTCGCGGCTGACGCCAGATCAGCCTCGCTTTGTGGGGCAGATGCGCTATTCCGATGAAGCCAGCATTCGCCGCGCCCTGGGCCAATATGCGGAGCGTCAGCTCAACGCCTTGCTGGCCGATGGCGACGTGGAAATGCAGATCGGCAGCGGTCAGGGCCGGCCGCCTCTGCGTATCTTCAGCTCTCGTGGTGCGCAGGACTATTACGTGGCAGGCCGTGCCGGTGAGCGTTATGAGCTGATCTATACCAATCGCAGCAATCGCTATTACGAGGTGGTGGCCACGGTCGATGGCTTGGATGTGCTGACGGGGCAGCCAGGCAGCGTGCGCAATGAAGGTTATCTGCTGCGCCCTGGCGAGCGACTGGTGATTGATGGCTTTCGCAAGAATGACCGGGAAGTCGCAGCCTTCCGCTTCTCGAACAAGGAGCGCGCCTATGTCAACAACACACCGGCTGGCGATGCGCGCAATGTGGGGATGATCGGCTCGGCCTTGTTTGAAGTACGCCTGGACGAGCGTGACCCGGATCTGCCCGTGGACCCCGTGCCCGCTGCGCAGCGCGGCCAGCCGCAGGCTTTTCCAGCCGATGGCGGACGCTATGCACCGCCACCGCAGTACCGTCGTTGATCCGGTGATCGGCATGCAAAAAAGGCCCGCAGAGCGGGCCTTTTTGTGTCACGGCCTTAGATGCGCCGGGTGAACAGGCCCTGGCCTTCATCGTCATAGAACTCCAGCCAGATGCTTTGAGCCGGACCTGTATCGCCGGCCGTAAAAACGGCCAGCGAGATGCTGTGCGGGGCGGCGCTCTCATTGCCTGGAGCAAAACTGAATTGAGTGCCGTCCCAATGCTGAAGTGCATAGGTCTGGGCCTGAGGGCCAAGGCTTAATTGCAGGCTGTTGTTGACGATGCTGATCTGCAAGGGGCCGTAATAGGCGTTGTCATAGACGCCGACATAGCGCTGCAGCGGCCCGGGGGATACAGGCGAGGAGGGCGGTTTCTGCTGCAGCAGGGAGCCGGTAGGTGCCATCAAGGGTGCGATTTTCTCGCTGTATAGGGTCCACCAGTCCTGTGTGAGGCGACCGTTCTCCATCAGGTCCACGAACTGGCGGCATAAGGTCTCGGGGATACCGATGGGAATGCCATTGGTTAGTACAACGATGGCTGCGTCCAGTGATGGCATGAGCATGAAGCAGGTGGCGGCCCCCAGCATGAAAGCGCCGGAGTGGCTGATGAACTTCAGTCCCGCGTCAGTGGCGCCAACATTGAAGCCGAAACCATAATGATCGCCCGGTGCCTGAGGCTGCATGGCCGGCTGCAGGGCGGAAGCAGCGACCAATTGCTGCCCCTGCCAGCGGCCCTGAGCCAGCAGCAGGGTCAGCCAGCGGGCCATATCGTTGACACTGGAACTGGCCCCGCCAGCCGGAGACTGTGGGTCTGCATTGCGTAGGGTGCCAGGGTGCCAGCTACCGTCGTCTGCGCGCGCATGGCTGATCGCCCGGTTGGTTTGCCGCATGAACTCCGCGTGGACCGAGGTGGTTCTCGTCATGCCCAGCGGCGTATAGAGCGTGTGCTGCGACAGACTGGCCCAGTCGGTGCCTGCTGCACCGGCAACGGCAATGGCGGCGGCTGTCAGTCCTGCATTGGTGTAGGCGTACTCGGTCCTCAATGGTTTGACGGGCAGCAGGCGCAGTCGCTCCAGAACCTCGCGTTGCCCGTAGCCCAGCTCCTCGAGCTTGTCACCGGCATGGTCAGGCAGGCCGCTGCGATGGGCATAAAGGTCGCCCACGGTCAGCATTGCGCTGCTGCCAGGGTTGCGCAGTGCAAACCAGGGCAGCAGCTCCTGCATGCGACTGTCCCACGAGACCCGGCCTTCGCCAACCTGGCGTGCAACCACCGTGGCCCCCAGGGATTTGGATACCGATGCCAGCTGGAAAGTGGTGTCGGCATTCACGGTATCGCTGCGTCCGGCCTGGCATACACCCAGGCCCTGAGCTGCAATGGTCTGGTTGCCATGCACCACGGCCCAGGCCAGGCCGGGAATGTTGGTGATCTTTCGCAACTGTTCGGCAAGCTCCGGCAGTCTCCGGGCCGCATCTGCGGCGCTCAGGCCTTTGCGGTCGTCGTCCCCGGCGCAGCCTGGCAGTGCAAGGCCGGCGCTAGTACCTATTCCCAGGCTGGCTCCGATCCGGAGCGTCCGGTTCAGCATCTGGCGCCGTGTTGGCGAAGGCTCGTTTTGTCTGTTCACGGTTGGCTCCCCCTTTTGCTTATAGGTTTGCGAGTCACAGATTTTTACGAAGTATGGAGTTGGCCAGGGGAATTGGCAATTTGCAATATCGACACGAATTTCGTGTGACACGAAATTCGTGTAATATGCGAAGCATGAAGAACGTCACCATCACCGTGGAAGACAGCGTGCTTGAATGGGCGCGTGTGGAAGCCGCCCGTCGCGGCACCAGTGTCTCGCGCATGCTGGGTGATTTCATGGCCGAGATGCAGCGCCGCGAAGACTCGTACGAGCGTGCCTATCTGGCCTGGCGCACGGATGAGCGCAGCTGGCAGGCCGAGTCCGCCTCGGTATCAAAATCCATGGCGCGCAGCGCAAGTCCCAAACGTGCGGGCGTGCAAAAAGAGTTGAAAACCGGAGTGGCCCAATGAGCGCCATGACCACCGTGTTTGTCGATACCTCGGTGCTGGTGGCGGCCGAGGATGTGGCCGGCAGCGATTTGTATGCCGTCACACTGAACTGGCTCGATGCGCTGTGGCGCAGCCGCACGGGCCGTACCGGCAACCAGGCGCTGGTCGAGTTCTACGACCAGGTCACGACCGCCGCCAACCCCATGCCCCAGGGCGATGCCCGCGCCGCGATTCGCCGCTACCAGACCTGGACGCCGTGGAAGACCGATGCAGCCACGCTGGAAACCGCCTGGGCCGTGCAGGCCCGCCATGCCCTGGACTTTGGCGATTGCCTGGCCGTGGCCTGCGCCCAGCACAGCGGCTGCAGCCATATTCTGAGTCTGCATCTGCCTCATGGTGCAGAGTTCGGCGGCGTGACCGTGGTGCACCCGCTGCAGCAGGCTGCTCCCCAAGATCCAGAGGCGTGAGCGCTGCAAAACCACAGGCCAACTCCAGCTCCGTGTGAAAGAGTGAATTCCATGACGACTCCAGATACCTCCTCCCAGGCTCTGCAACGTATTCGCGCCGATGTGCGCGCCATGCAGGCCTATCACGTGCAGGATTCGCAAGGCCTGCTGAAGATGGACACGATGGAGAACCCCTACCGTCTGTCGGCTGCGCTGCAAAAGCAGCTGGGCGAGCGTCTGGGGGCGCTCGAAATCAACCGCTACCCGGGCGAGCGCCTCGAAGTGCTCAAGAAAATGCTGGCCGATTACGCTGGCGCACCTGCCGGTTCGGCCGTGCTGCTGGGCAATGGTTCGGACGAAATCATCACCTTGCTGGCGCTGGCAACGGCTCAGCCCACCGAAGGTGCACGCGCCAAGATGCTGGCACCCATGCCCGGCTTTGTGATGTACCCGCTGTCGGCCAAGTTGCAGGGGCTGGACTTTGTCTCCGTCAACCTGACGGCCGACTTCGACCTGGATGTGCCCGCCATGCTGGCCGCCATCGCTGCGCAAAAGCCTGCCATCACTTATATCGCCTATCCCAACAACCCCACGGCCACGCTGTGGGATGAGGACAAGGTGCAGGCCATCATCGACGCCGTGGCGCAGATCGGCGGTCTGGTCGTCATGGACGAGGCCTACCAGCCCTTCGCCAGCCGCAGCTGGATCACGCGTATGAAGGCAGAGCCCGAACGCAATCAGCATGTGCTGCTGATGCGCACGCTCAGCAAGTTCGGTCTGGCCGGCGCGCGTCTGGGCTATCTGATCGGCCCGGCCGTGCTGGTGCATGAGATCGACAAGGTACGCCCGCCCTACAACATCAGCGTGCTCAACTGCGAAACCGCCATCTTTGCGCTGGAGCATGAGTCGCTGTACGCCGAACAGGCCGCCGCCATCCGTGCCGAACGCCAGCCGCTGATCAATGCGCTGGCCGCCATCAACGGCGTGGAAAAAATCTGGCCCTCCGAAGCCAATATGGTGCTGCTGCGCGTGGCTGACGCGGGCAGGGCACAAGCCGAAATGAAAAAACGCGGCGTGCTGGTCAAGAACGTCTCGGCCATGCATCCGCTGCTCAAGAACTGCCTGCGCCTGACCGTGGGCACCCGCGAAGAAAACGCCCAGATGTTGGCGGCCCTCAAGGAGTCTTTATGAACAATCTGGTGACCACCCCCGCAGCGCCGCTGCCCCGTACCGCTGAAGTCACCCGCAACACGGCCGAAACCCGCGTGGCAGTGCGCGTGAACCTGGACGGCACGGGCAAGGCCAGCCTCAACTCCGGTATCGGTTTCCTTGACCACATGCTGGACCAGATCGCGCGCCACGGTCTGATCGACATGGACATCGAATGTGCGGGCGATCTGCACATCGACGGCCACCACACGGTGGAAGACATCGGCATCACCTTGGGCCAGGCCTTTGCCAAGGCCATTGGCGACAAGAAAGGCATCCGCCGCTACGGTCATGCCTATGTGCCGCTGGACGAGGCCTTGAGCCGCGTGGTCATCGACTTCTCGGGCCGTCCCAGCCTGCACATGGATGTGAAGTTCACCGCCGGCAGCATTGGTCAGCTCGATACGCAACTGGTTTACGAGTTCTTCCAGGGCTTTGTGAACCATGCCAGCGTCACGCTGCACATCGACAACCTCAAGGGCTTCAACGCCCACCACCAGTGCGAAACCATCTTCAAGGCCTTTGCGCGCGCTGTGCGTTTTGCGCTGGAGCATGATGAGCGCATGGCCGGTGTGATTCCCTCGACCAAGGGTGCTCTGTAAACAGGAGCTTGTAGCGCTTGCTGCAACTTGATTTCAATATCAATTCATTCTGAAAACGACTATCAAAAAGCGGTAGCTGCTATGAGTTTGAAGAACAACACCGTGGCCGTGGTCGATTACGGCATGGGCAATCTGCGCTCGGTCTCTCAGGCCGTGCGCACCGCCGCTGCGGACACGGGCTGGGATGTGGTCGTCACGGCCGATCCCGAGGTGGTCCATGCGGCCAACCGCGTGGTCCTGCCCGGCCAGGGCGCCATGCCCGACTGCATGCGTGAGCTGCGCGAATCGGGCCTGCAGCAGGCCGTGCTTGATGCGGCAGCCAACAAGCCGCTGTTTGGCGTGTGCGTGGGCATGCAGATGCTGCTCGACCATAGCGACGAGGGCGATGTGCCCGGCCTGGGCCTGATTCCCGGCAATGTGCGCAAGTTCGATCTGGCGGGCAAAAACCAGGCAGACGGCAGCCGCTTCAAGGTGCCGCAAATGGGCTGGAACCGCGTGCATCAGACCCTGCATGGTGGCAAGCCCCATGCGCTCTGGGCAGGCATCCCCGACGACAGCTTTTACTATTTTGTGCACAGCTTCTATGCGCTGGTGCAACAAAGCACGCATTGCGCCGCCGAGGCCGACTATGGCGGCCTCTTTGCATGTGCGGTTGCACGCGATAATATTTTCGCCACCCAGTTCCACCCCGAGAAAAGCTCGGACCAGGGGCTGGCGTTGTTCCGCAACTTTCTGGGCTGGAAGCCCTGAAGTTTTCTTTGTGCACTGGCCATTTCTGACGGCCAAACTTGCTAGCAGATCACCATCATGTTGCTCATCCCCGCTATCGACCTCAAGGACGGCCACTGCGTACGCCTGATTCAGGGTGATATGGACCAGTCCACAACCTTCGGTGAGGACCCCGCTGCCATGGCCGCCAAGTGGCTGGACGCAGGCGCCCGTCGCCTGCATCTGGTGGACTTGAACGGGGCCTTTGCGGGCCAGCCCAAGAACCTGTCAGCCATCAAGAGCATCCTCAAGGAAGTCGATGGAGAGATTCCTGTGCAGTTGGGCGGCGGCATCCGTGATCTGGACACCATAGAGCGCTATATCGATCTGGGTATCGAGTACCTGATCATCGGCACGGCAGCGGTGAAGAACCCCGGCTTTCTGCAGGAGGCCTGCAGCGCTTTTCCCGGCCACATCATCGTGGGCCTGGATGCCAAGGACGGCAAGGTCGCCATCGACGGCTGGAGCAAGCTGACCGGCCAGGACGTGATCGAGACCGCCAAACGCTTCGAGGACTGGGGTGTGGAATCCATCATCTACACCGACATCGGCCGCGACGGCATGCTCAGCGGCATCAATATCGACGCCACCGTCAAGCTGGCCCAGTCGCTGAAGATTCCCGTCATCGCCTCTGGCGGTCTGGCCGGCATGGCCGACATCGAAGCCCTGTGCAAGGTGCAGGACGAAGGCGTGGAAGGCGTGATCTGCGGCCGCGCCATCTATACCGGCGATCTGGACTTTGCTGCAGGCCAGGCGCGTGCGGACGAGTTGACAGGTGACTGATTCGGTATTTCAGGCCCGGGCCATCGACTGGCAAGGGCTGCCTGCCATTGCTTTAAAGCTGGGTCAGGGGGACTCGGCCCTGATCTGCCTGCAAGGCGCGCAGGTGCTGTCCTGGGTCAGCCAGGGGCAGGAGCGTCTGTTCCTCAGCCCGCTGGCCGCCCACGATGGCCGGGCCGCCATTCGCGGCGGCATTCCGGTCTGCTTTCCCCAGTTCAATCAGCGCGGCCCGTTGGTCAAACATGGCTTTGCCCGCATCATGCACTGGGCGGCCGATGAGGCGCAGGCACTGGATGACAACGGCGTGCAGCTGAAGTTGCGTCTGAAAGACACCGAGGCCACACGTACCGTCTGGCTTCACGAATTTGAAGCGGTGCTGACTGTGCAGCTCACGCCCGGTCAGCTGCGTGTGGAATTGGCGGTGAACAACGGCGGCACGCAGGACTTGCCCTTTACCGCCGCGCTGCACAGCTATCTGCGTGTGCCGGATGTTGAGCAAGTTGCTTTGCGGGGCCTGCAGGATTTGACGTACTGGGACGCAGTCGCCGATACCCATCCCCGGCAGCAGGGCGCGGTGTGCTTTGGTGTGGAGACTGACAGTGTCTATCCGCGTGCCGCACAGCCACTGCAATTACAGAGCGGCGATCAACCCTGGCTGCAGATTGCGCAGGACGCGGCCTGGAGCGAAACCGTGGTCTGGAACCCCGGCCCCGCGCTGTGCGCCACGCTCAAGGATATGGAGCCTGCCGGCTGGCAGCAGATGCTCTGCGTGGAAGCTGCGGCCATTGACGCAGCTGTCATCGTCGCCCCCGGCCAGTGCTGGAAAGCGGCCCAGCATCTGACGGCGCACTGATATCTGCGCTGCCCTTGTTTTTCATCGTTCAGAGAGTCCATCATGCTTGCCAAACGCATCATTCCCTGCCTTGACGTGACCGGTGGCCGCGTGGTCAAGGGCGTCAACTTTCTGGAGCTGCGCGATGCGGGCGACCCCGTGGAAATCGCCGCACGCTATAACGCCCAGGGTGCGGACGAGCTGACCTTTCTGGACATCACCGCTACCAGCGATGGTCGCGACCTGATCCTGCCCATCATCGAGGCCGTGGCTTCGCAGGTCTTCATCCCGCTCACGGTGGGTGGTGGCGTGCGCACGGTGGACGATGTGCGCCGTTTGCTCAACGCCGGGGCCGACAAGACCAGCTTCAACTCGGCCGCCATTTCAAACCCCGACACCATCAACGCCTGCAGCGACAAGTACGGTGCGCAGTGCATCGTCGTCGCCATCGACGCCAAGCGCCGCACGCCCGAAGACGAGCAGCGCATGGGCCCGGGCGGCACACCCATGGGTCCGGGCTGGGATGTGTACAGCCATGGTGGCCGCAAGAATGTGGGCCTCGATGTGGTGCGCTGGGCTGCGGAAATGGCCAGGCGCGGCGCCGGCGAGATCCTGCTGACCAGCATGGACAAGGACGGCACCAAGAGCGGCTTCGATTTGAAGCTGACCCGCGCCGTGGCCGATGCCGTGGGCGTGCCCGTGATCGCCTCGGGCGGTGTGGGCAATCTGGACGATCTGGCCGATGGTGTCACCATTGGTGGTGCGGATGCCGTGCTGGCCGCCAGCATCTTTCACTACGGTGAGTACACGGTGCAGCAGGCCAAGGAATGCATGCGTGCGCGCGGCATTCCCGTTCGCCTGTAAATATCAATGCTATTTAATCAATAGCTTCTGGCGCTAGTTGAATCTCATATTTCAATGGTTTTCATTGAAATACGAGAGCAATCAAGCGCAGGCAGCTATGAAATCAGGAATCACCATGGAATGGCTAGATCAAGTCAAGTGGGATGAAAAGGGCCTGGTGCCCGTCATTGCCCAGGAAAAAGACACCGGCGATGTGCTGATGTTTGCCTGGATGAACCGTGAGGCGCTGGCCAAGACGGCCGAGCTGGGCCGCGCCGTCTACTTCAGCCGCTCGCGTAACAAGCTCTGGTTCAAGGGCGAGGAATCCGGTCATGTGCAGACCGTCCACGAGCTGCGCATCGACTGCGACAACGATGTGATCCTGCTCAAGATCACGCAGACCGGCCACGAGCCCGGCATTGCCTGCCACACGGGTCGCCACAGCTGTTTTTACAGCGCGCTGCAGGACGGCCAGTGGACGCCCATTGATCCGGTCTTGAAAGATCCGGAAAGCATCTATAAGTAATCGATATGACTTCTTCTCAAGATTCTCTGGCCCGTCTGGCTGCGGTGATCGAAAGCCGCAAGGCGGCCAACGGTGGCGACCCCGAGAAAAGCTATGTGGCGCGCCTGCTGCACAAGGGCCCGGACGCTTTCCTCAAGAAAGTCGGCGAGGAGGCCACCGAGGTCGTGATGGCGGCCAAGGATGCCGAGCATGGCGGCGACAAGAGCAAAATCCTTTATGAAGTGGCGGACTTGTGGTTTCACTCCATGATTGCGCTGGCACACTTTGATCTCACGCCCGCGCAGGTCATCGCCGAGTTGGAGCGTCGTGAAGGTCTCAGCGGTCTGGAGGAAAAAGCCCTGCGCAAGGCCGAAGCGCGTGCCGAGCAGGAGAAAGGAAATGCCTGATGAATGATCGAGACGTTGTGGACGTGCACAGCAGCACCCAGTCCGAGATCGAAGGCCTGAAGGCCTGGGGTTGGGTCAGCTATCTGCTGCACCTGATCGTGGCTGTGGCCGCCGTGCTGCCGGGCGCGCAGGTCAGCGTGTTCCTGCTGATCGTGGCCGTCATCATCGACCTGGTCAAACGTGACGATGCACGCGGCACCTGGCAGGAGAGTCATTTCTCCTGGCGTCTGCGCAGCGTGCTGTGGGCCGCCGTGCTCTACGCCGTCACCTTCCCGTTCTTCCTGCTGGGCCTGTTGATCTTCAACCCCGCCTGGGTGGTGATCTCCATCTGGTTCCTCTACCGTATCGTGCGCGGCATGGTCGCCATGAACAAGAACCAGTCCGTTCAATCCTGAATCCCAAGGACTGAGCCCAAGCCCCTGTGAGGACCGCAGGGGCTTTTTTGTACCTGCTGATGCTGCGGTGCACCAGAACAACGCTGACATCGTATTGAGCGATGCATGGCTGGGCGAAAGCACTGCGAGCCGCTAACCTGTGTCCTCATCTTCACGAATCACAGGATCGCGCATGGCTGCAGCAACACCGCACACACTCAACCTGGCCTTGCAGGGCGGAGGATCGCACGGAGCCTTGACATGGGGTGTGCTGGATGCATTGCTGGAAGACGATGGCCTGGTGTTTGAAGGCATCAGCGGCACCAGTGCCGGAGCCATGAACGCCGTGGTGCTGGCCCACGGCTTTGCCCAGGCTGCAGCGCAGGAAAAAAAACCGGCAGATGCCCTGCATCTGGGGCGGGATCTGGCCCGCCAGGCGCTGCGCGAGCTATGGGAGGGCGTGGGAACCATGGGCAGCATGGGCAATATGCTGTGGGGCGTGCCGCTGCCGGGCGTGCCCATCATGGGCGTGCTCAACCAGTTCCTGTCTCCCTACCAGACCAATCCGCTCAATATCAATCCGCTGCGCCAGCTGCTGACCCGCGTGGTGGATTTCGATACCCTGGTGCACCCGAACAATGCCGCCGTGGTGCCCAAGCTCTTTGTCTGCGCCACGAATGTACGTACGGGTCGCGGCAAGATCTTCACCGGAGAGCAGGTCACGGCGGATGCCATCATGGCTTCGGCCTGTCTGCCCCAGATGTTCAAGGCCGTGGAAATCGATGGCGAGCATTACTGGGACGGCGGTTTCTCAGGCAACCCGGCGCTGTATCCGCTGCTGTACGAGACCAAGAGCCGGGACATTCTGCTGGTGCAGATCAACCCCAAGGAGTCCGACAAGCTGCCCGATAGCGCCAGCGAGATCATGGATCGCATGAACGAGGTGACCTTCAATGCGGGCTTGCTGGCCGAGCTGCGAGCCATCGAGTTCGTGGTGCGCATGCTGGAGCAAAAGCGCCTGGACTCGGATCGCTACAAGCATGTGCTGATGCACCGCATCGATGGCGGCGAGGTGCTCAAGCCCTTTGGCGCATCCAGCAAGGCGCGGGCCGACATCACCCTGGTACGCGAGCTGTTCTCTCTGGGGCGCGAGCGCGGCCAGGAATGGCTGCACCGCAACCGCGAGCATCTCGGTGTGCGGCAGACGCTGCGATTCAACGACAATATGGTCTGACCCCCTGAGGTGCTCCGCGCCATCTCCCCGGGGGACGACGGCCTTTGCTGTGGAGCGGCCCTTGCTGGCCGCCCCTGGCTTGGATCGCGCCAGGCTCACAAGGATGAGTGGCGTAACCATTGAATTGATAAGCACCCATGCACGACCACGATTCCCATTACGATTCCAGCTGTATTTTTTGCCGCATTGCCAAGGGTGAAATCCCCTCGCGCAAGGTGTACGAGGATGAGGAAGTCTTTGCTTTTCACGACATCAATCCGTCGGCCCCGGTGCATTTCCTGATGATCCCCAAGAAGCACATCCCTTCCTTGGCCCAGGCTGGTGCTGAAGATGCGGCGCTGTTGGGGCGCATGATGGTGCTGGCACCCAAGCTGGCGCTGGAACAGGGCTGCAATCCCTACCCCGATGGCGGCTTCCGCGTCATGGTCAATACCGGCACCGAAGGTGGTCAGGAAGTCCATCACCTGCATCTCCACGTCAAGGGCGGCCCCCGTCCCTGGCTCAAGGGCTGATTCAAGGGCCGATCGCAGCCAGACCATCGTCATACAGGGCTTGCACCCAGATACAGCTCCGAGTGGCGGGCTTTTTGGGTCATTGCAGACAATCTGACACAGGCGCCGTCTAAAATGGTTTGCAATTCTTAGGAGAGATTCTCATGGGCTCGTTTTCTATCTGGCACTGGCTGATCGTGCTGCTCATCGTGGTTCTGGTGTTTGGCACCAAGAAGCTCAAGAACATCGGCAACGACCTGGGCGGTGCCGTCAAGGGTTTCAAGGATGGCATGAAGGAAGGCACTGCCGATCCCGCATCCACACCCGCTGCTGGTCAGGTTGCCAGCCAGCAGGCTGCAGACAAGGCCACCATCGACGTGGAAGCCAAGCAAAAGAGCTGATCGCTGGCAACTTGGCACTGATAGATGTTTGATATTGGCCTGTCCAAGATGGCTCTGATCGGAGCCGTGGCCCTGGTGGTCATCGGCCCCGAGAAGTTGCCGCGCGTTGCCCGCATGGTGGGCACAATGCTGGGCCGGGCGCAGCGTTATGTGGCCGACGTCAAGGCGGAAGTCAACCGCTCCATGGAGCTGGATGAATTGCGCAAGATGAAGGAAACGGTCGAAGGTGCGGCGCGGGATGTGGAGTCCAGCATTCGTACCCAGGCCTCCGACCTCGAAAAGGACCTGAGCGAAGCGACCAAGGATTTGCGCGATGACGCGCACATGACTTCCGCATCGTCCTATGAGTCCTATGGCTCGGATGGCGGCTATGGCAGCTATGGCGACTCCGATACGCATAGCGCCGTGGTGCCGGGCTACCGACATCCGCGCAAGAACTGGCGCCTCAAGCGTGGTGCCGTGCCGCAGTGGTACAAGGCACGCGCAGGCGTGCGCACCAAGGTTCAGTCGGGCGCTGCGCGCGTGGCGCGTTTCCGGCCCAAGAAGTTCCATTGAGCATGCGCGGACGCAGCCTGCAGATCCTTGGCTGGACTGCTGAGGCAGCAGGTTTTGCTCCGGCAGTTCGCCCCTTGCCCGTCTCAACGGGCGTTGTTGTTTCAAGCGTGCGAAGCCCTATCGGCTTCGACGCGGTTTTGCACCATGTCCGAACCCTCTAAAGAAGACGAACTGGCCGGCACCGAGCAGCCGTTTGTGCAGCACCTGATGGAGCTGCGCGATCGACTGCTGTACTGCATCTACGGCATTGGCGTGGCGCTGGCCATTCTGTTTTTCTGGCCCGGCCCAGACGGGTTGATCGACTTCATCGCTCACCCGATCAAGGAGCACATGCCACCCGGTGCCAAGCTGATTGCGGTGGGCGTGTTCTCGCCATTCTTTGTGCCGCTCAAGGTGCTGATGATGGTGGCCGTGCTGATGGCGCTGCCCTGGCTGATGTACCAGGTCTGGGCCTTTGTGGCTCCGGGTCTGTACAGCCATGAAAAGAAGTTTGCGCTGCCGCTGATCCTGTTCGGCAGCCTGCTGGCCTATGCCGGGATTGCCTTTGTGCAGTTCTTCGTGCTGGGCAATATGTTCAAGTTCATCCAGCATTTCACGCCGGCCAGTGTGGCGGCGACACCGGATATTGCCTCCTATGTGGAGGCCATTCTGGCGCTCTACATCGCGTTTGCTGCGGCCTTCCAGGTGCCTATCGTGGTGATGCTGCTGGTGCGCTTTGGCCTGGTGGAGATTGAAAAGCTCAAGTCCTTCCGTGGCTACTTTGTCGTGGTGGCCTTCATCATTGCTGCCGTCATCACGCCTCCCGACGTGATCTCGCAGCTGGCGCTGGCCATCCCCATGTGTCTGCTGTACGAGGTGGGCATCGTTGGTGCCCGCTGGTTCAACAAGGCATCGCGCCCCGAGGGTGAGTTGCCCGAAAGCACGGAAGTGGACAAGCCTGCCGATCAGAATTGAAGCTGGGGCCTGCGGGCCGAGCTTTGACATCGAAGCCCTTGAAGCGATTCAAGGGCTTTTGTTTTGCAGGTTTTGATAGCTGCAAGCGCTTGATGGAAAAGCGATGGAGGTCGATTTGAGGTATGAAAAAGCCAGCGCATGGCGCTGGCTGGTGAACAGAAGCGGAACCGCGGGGTCCCGCTGGTGCTGCCGGATTTAGCGGCGGCGAGCACCTTGCTGCAAGGTGCTGGCTGCAGGGCGCACGCCGGGGGTGATGTCCAGAGTCACTTCGCTGTCGCCACGGCGTACCTCGAACTTGGAGGCCTCGCCGGGCTTGAGCGCAGCTACGGCCGTCAGCAGTTGCGAGACATTGTGGATGTCGGTCTCACCAACCTTGATGATCACATCGCCTGGACGCATGCCGGCCTGGGCCGCGGGACCAGCCTGCAGCACGCCGGTGATGATGACGCCGGCATCGGCCTTGACGCCAAAGGTTTCAGCCAACTCGGGCGAAAGCTCGTTGGGCTCGACGCCAATCCAGCCGCGTGTGACCTTGCCGTCCTTGACAATGCCATCCAGCACCATTTTTGCGGTGGATACGGGAATGGCAAAGCCTATGCCCATGCTGCCGCCCGAGCGTGAATAAATGGCGGTGTTGATGCCCAGCAGGCTGCCGTTGGCATCGACCAGTGCACCGCCGGAGTTGCCGGGGTTGATGGCGGCGTCGGTCTGGATGAAGTTCTCGAAGGTGTTGATGCCCAGTTGGCTGCGGCCCAGGGCGCTGATGATGCCGCTGGTCACGGTCTGGCCCACGCCGAACGGGTTGCCGATGGCCAGCACGCGATCACCCACGGCCACCTGATCGGAGTTGCCCAGCACGATGACGGGCAGCTTGTCGAGTTCGATCTTGAGAATGGCCAGATCGGTTTCGGGGTCGGTGCCGATCACCTTGGCCTTGGCCTGGCGGCTGTCGGTCAGCGTGACCTCGATATCGTCGGCGCCTTCGACTACATGGTTGTTGGTCAGGATGTAGCCATCTTGACTGATGATGACGCCGCTACCCAAACCAGATTGCTCCTGCGGGCCCTGGTCGCCAAAGAAGAACTGGAACCAGGGATCGTTGGCGCGTGGATGGCGCACGGCCTTGCTGGTGTTGATGCTGACCACGGCGGGCGCAGCCTTGCGGGCGGCTGGTGCAAAGCTGCCGGGGGCGACCTCACCGGCTGGCGCAGGCGGAGCCTGCAGCAGGGACACACCCGCACTGCTGCGGACATTTCCGCGCTGAAGCCAGGTGGGCTGTAGGGTAGCCACTACAAAATAGATAGCCACCAGCACGGTGACGACCTGCGAAAACAGCAACCAGGTGCGTTTCATGTAATGCGTATGAAAAGTGGTGGAAACAAGCCCCATTGTGAAGCATGGCGCCATGGGCCCTGATGGCGGGTATTCGGTTGCCAGTATTTGCTTAACGCAAAGTTGCAAGTTCTGCAGGCAGGGCGGGCATAGGGTTGCAGCCATCCAGAGTTTTGCGGTGGCTGTAATCATGGGTGTAAACCCTAGAATGATTTTTCGACTGCGCCAATGTCGCCGTTTGCCAGAGTGATTGCCCACCAAGTGCTCATCTCTTGCCAAGCGTGGCTCTACACCTGAAGCCCGCCGCAATCGGTTTGCTGCTGCACGCTGACCCGTGCGAGCCGCTTCTTCCGCGCTGTCCTGCTGTTCGATCTAGGAAACACCATGACTACGCTTGACACCGCAGCTCCGATAACCACGTCGGCTGCTGCGAAAAACCGTTCCCTGAACCGGGGGGACTACAAGACCCTGGGCCTGTCGGCCCTGGGCGGAACGCTGGAGTTCTATGACTTCGTGGTGTTCGTCTTTTTTGCCAATGTGATTGGCAGCCTGTTCTTCCCGGCCGAGATGCCTGAATGGATGCGCCAGCTGCAGACGCTGGGTATTTTTGCGGCGGGTTATCTGGCTCGCCCCATTGGCGGCATTCTGATCGCCCATTTCGGCGACATCCTGGGCCGCAAGAAGATGTTCACGCTATCGGTGTTCCTGATGGCCGTGCCCACTCTGGTCATCGGCCTGCTGCCCACCTATGCCTCCATTGGTATTGCAGCCCCCATCCTGCTGCTGCTGATGCGTGTGATGCAGGGCGCTGCCATTGGCGGCGAGATGCCCGGTGCCTGGGTGTTCGTGGCCGAGCACGCACCCAAAAAACGTTATGGCTTTGCCATCGGTGCGCTGACTTCGGGCATTACCGGCGGTATTTTCCTGGGCTCCATCATTGGCGTATGGCTTAACAGCACATACAGCCAGGAGGAAGTGCATGACTGGGCCTGGCGCATCCCCTTTATTCTGGGTGGCGTGTTTGGCCTGGTGTCGGTGTATCTGCGCAAGTTCCTGCACGAAACTCCCATCTTCCAGGAGATGCAGGCCCGCAAGGCCGTGGACCGCGAGCTGCCCATCAAGACCATCCTGCGTGACCACCGTGAGGCCAGCATCGTCGTGGCGTTGATGACCTGGGTGCTGTCCACAGCCATCGTGGTGGTGATTCTGTTCACGCCCGCCTATCTGCAAAAGGTCTTCCACATCGCTCCTGCCATGGCTTTGAAGGCCAATGCCGTGGCCACGGTGACGTTGACCATCGGCTGCGTGTTCTGGGGTTGGCTGTCCGACAAGATCGGCACCAGGTTGGCCATGATCATTGGCTGGGGCGGCATGACAGTTACTGCCTATCTGTTCTATCTGAACCTGCCCGGTACCGAAGCCTCACTGGTCTGCACCTATGCGACGGTGGGTTTCTTTGTGGGGGCCATCTCGCTGCTGCCCGTTGTGGGTGTGCGTGCCTTTCCGCCTGAAGTGCGTTTCACCGGCCTGTCCTTCTCGTACAACATGGCTTATGCGGTGTTCGGTGGTCTGACCCCCATGCTGGTTTCGGTATGGCAGCAGGTGGATGTGATGGCGCCTGCCCACTATGTGGCGGCCATGGGCGTGCTGGGTGTGGCCATGGGCTTCTGGCCGCTGGCTTGCAATGGCTGGCAAGCCAAGAAGGCTTGAGCCTGAATCCAGAAAAGAGCAGCTTCGGCTGCTCTTTTTTATGCTGATGCAAGGGGCATGCCGCCTGAGCATCTGGCCGCTTGGGCACAATGAGGACTATGAGCATTGAGCGAAACAACCTGCTGTCCGTCTTCAATGGACTGCTGCAACCCGAGCGATTCAAGGACTACGGCCCCAATGGTCTGCAAGTGGAAGGCAAGAGCGAGATCCGTCGCATCGTCAGCGGCGTCACCGCCAGCCGTGCATTGATTGAGGCGGCCATTGACGCCAGGGCTGATGCCATCTTCGTGCACCACGGTCTTTTCTGGCGCGGCATGGATGGCCGCATCACCGGCTGGCTCAAGGAACGCATACGCCTGCTGCTGGCCCATGACATCAATCTGTTTGCCTACCATCTGCCGCTGGATGCCCATGCGGAACTGGGCAACAACGCGCAGCTCGGCGCCAAGCTGGGCGTGCAAGGGCAGGCCGCATTCGGCGACCAGAATCTGGGCTGGCTGGCCGATGCCGACTTTGCCAATGCCGATGTTCTGAGCCGTCATGTGCAAACAGTGTTGGGCCGCAGTGCAACCCTGGTCAGTGCAGATGCTTCGCGCCCCATCCGCAAACTGGCCTGGTGTACAGGGGGGGCTCAGGGCTTTTTCGAGGCTGCCATTGCCGCGGGTGCCGATGCCTTCATCACGGGGGAAATTTCAGAGCCTCAGGCCCATCTGGCGCGTGAGACCGGTGTGAGCTTTATTGCGGCCGGGCACCATGCAACCGAGCGCTATGGTGCACCGGCAGTGGCTGACCATGTGGCGCGGGAGTGCGGCATAGAGCACCAGTGGATAGAGATCGATAATCCGGCCTGAGCCGTTTCTTCAATTTGATAGCTGCAAGCGCTTTCAGGTAAAGGGTTTGTGGAAAATTTCTATGTTTTCTGCCGAAAAAACTGCTGGCTTGCCCATCGCAATCACCCAAGGGGACTGTGCCGGTATTGGCCCTGAAATCATTGCCAAGGCTTTTCGCACGGAGCCGCAGGCGTTGCGCGGCTGTTTTGTCGTGGGAGAGTTGCAGACGCTGCGCCGTGCCACGGCTCTGGCAGCCAGGGTCGCTGGCGGGGAGCAGGGCATTGCCCAGCCCATTGCCGTGATCGACCAACCACAGGATGTCTGGTCTGTTCCCGATGGTGTGATTGCGCTGCTGGAGCTGCCGGGCCTTGCAGGCCCTCAGGCCTATGGTCAGATATCGGCGGCGGCGGGTGAGGCCGCTGCCAAGTGTGTGGTCTGGGCCGCGCAGGCTGCTTTGCGCGGTGAGATTGCAGCTCTGGTGACGGCCCCTCTGCACAAAGAGGCGCTGCATCTGGCCGGTGTCACCTTCCCCGGTCACACCGAGCTGTTGCAGGCCGAGGCCGCGATGCATGCCGGTGTTTCGATTGCGCAGATGCCCGTACGCATGATGCTGGCCAACGACGAATTGCGCAC
The DNA here is from genome assembly GCA_031277805.1 of Comamonas sp. GTDB lineage: Bacteria > Pseudomonadota > Gammaproteobacteria > Burkholderiales > Burkholderiaceae_C > Comamonas. Next base: position 206,807 of record JAITLR010000017.1, read on the forward strand.
CGTGCTGGTAAGCATCCATGTCTCTTTGCGCGAAGCCATCGAGGCTGTCACGCAGCCGCAGATTCTGCAGACCCTGCGCATCGCGCATCAGGCTTTGAGCAAAAGTCTGGGGCGCTCGCCGCGTATTGCCGTGGCTGGGTTGAACCCGCATGCAGGGGAGGGCGGCATTTTTGGCCGAGAGGAGGTCGATATCATTGCGCCAGCCATCGCTGCTGCGCGAGCCGAGGGGGTCGATGCATCCGGGCCTTTTGCACCCGATACCGTGTTCATGCGCGCGCGAAATACGCAGAGTCATCCAGGGGAATTCGATGCAGTGTTGGCGATGTACCACGACCAAGGGTTGATCCCTGTCAAATATTTGGGTGTGGAAGATGGCGTGAATGTGACGCTGGGACTGCCTCTGGTGCGCACCAGCCCGGACCACGGAACCGCTTTTGACATCGCAGGAAAAGGCATTGCCGACGAGGCCAGCCTGCTGCAGGCCGTACAGATGGCGCGCAATCTGGCTGCCTGAACCGCAAGCCCAAAGTGACGGTGGATTGCCAGCATCCGCCGGTAATGCTCTCCTGATTCTTGAGCACCGAACCCTTCCTTGAGAGGGCGTTCAGGTATCGCTGCACGGCATTGCAAGCGCCTGATCAAGATGAAAAAAGCCTGCTGGGGTCAGCAGGCTGAGTATCTGGAGAGCGGTTCTTCAGGCTTTGCGGTTGAGGCTGTCGCGGATCTCGCGCAGCAGCTGGATGTCTTCAGGCGTAGCAGGCGCTTCTTCTGGAGCAGCCGGTGCTTCACGCTTGAGGCGGTTGATCTGCTTGACCATGATGAAGATGATGAAGGCCAGAATCAGGAAGTTCACCGCCACGGTGATGAAGTTGCCGTAGGCAAAAACAGGAACTCCGGCTTTCTTCAAAGCATCGAGTGTGCGCGGCACACCTTCGGGCATGCTGCCAAGCACCACGAACAAGTTGGAGAAGTCCAGCTTGCCAAAGATCAGGCCGACCAGAGGCATGATCAGATCGCTGACCACCGAGTCCACGATCTTGCCAAACGCGCCGCCAATGATCACGCCGACGGCGAGATCCATCACGTTTCCCTTGATTGCGAATTCGCGGAATTCTTGCATCATGCCCATAAGCAGTTCCAGTCACTGAGAGTTTGAGATAGCGCAGTATTGCGTGACTTTGGCGCTTGTCAACGTCGGACATGGGCTGGAATAACCATAACCCCGCCGCTAGAATTTGCAGTTGACCCCAAATCAAGCGATGTACTTCGAGGAAATCCATGAGTGACTCTCCAGTCGACTCCAGCAAGCGCACGTGGATCATCACGTCAGCCTGTGCTGGTGCCGTGGGCGGTGTGGCAACGGCCGTCCCTTTTGTGAGCTCCTTTCAGCCTTCTGAAAAAGCCAAGGCAGCAGGTGCTGCGGTAGAGGTGGATATCTCCAGCCTCAAAGAGGGTGAGAAGCTCACCGTCGAATGGCGAGGCAAGCCTGTCTGGATCATCAAGCGCACGGCCGAGCAGCTCAAGGAGCTGCCCAGCCTGGATGCGGAGCTCGCCGACCCCAAGTCGCTGCGCCATCCGGAAGAGTTCACTCCCGTCTATGCGCAGAACGAAGCGCGCTCCATCAAGCCCGAAGTGCTGGTGGTAGTGGGCATTTGTACCCATCTGGGCTGCTCTCCTACCGACAAATTTCAGCCAGGCCCTCAGCCTTCGCTGCCCAACGACTGGAAGGGCGGCTTTCTGTGCCCTTGCCACGGCTCGACCTTTGACATGGCAGGCCGCGTGTTCAAGAACAAGCCTGCGCCCGATAACCTTCAGGTGCCTCCGCACATGTATCTGTCAGACACCAAGATCCTGATTGGTGAAGACAAGAAGACCGCCTGAGGGAGACGATAACAATGGCCCACGAATTCAAGCAAATTGACCCGAACTCCACCACCGGAGCGAAGGCGATGAACTGGTTGGAGAACCGTTTCCCGACAGCTTTTGACGCCTACCGCGTCCATATGTCGGAGTACTACGCTCCCAAGAATTTCAACTTCTGGTACATCTTCGGTTCGCTGGCTCTGCTGGTGCTGGTGATCCAGATCGTGACCGGCATCTTCCTGGTGATGCACTACAAGCCTGATGCAGACAAGGCGTTTGCGTCGGTCGAGTACATCATGCGCGATGTGCCCTGGGGATGGCTGATCCGCTATATGCATTCCACGGGTGCATCGGCCTTCTTCATCGTGGTGTATCTGCACATGTTCCGTGGCTTGCTCTATGGCTCTTATCGCAAGCCGCGCGAGCTGGTCTGGATCTTCGGCTGCGCCATCTTCCTGGTGCTGATGGCCGAAGCCTTCATGGGCTATCTGCTGCCCTGGGGCCAGATGTCGTACTGGGGTGCACAGGTGATCGTGAACCTGTTTGCCGCCATTCCTTTCGTCGGCCCCGATCTGGCACTGCTGATTCGCGGTGACTATGTGGTGGGTGATGCCACGCTGAACCGCTTCTTCAGCTTCCACGTGATTGCCGTGCCCCTGGTCCTGCTGGGCCTGGTGGTGGCGCACTTGCTGGCGCTGCACGATGTGGGCTCCAACAATCCCGATGGCATCGAGATCAAGGGTCCGAAGGCACCCAAGGATGAAAAGGGCCGCCCGCTGGATGGCGTGCCTTTCCATCCCTACTACACGGTGCACGACATCTTTGGCGTGACGGTGTTCCTGTTCCTGTTCTCGGCCGTGGTGTTCTTTGCGCCTGAGTTCGGTGGCTACTTCCTGGAATACAACAACTTCATCCCGGCCGACCCGCTCAAGACGCCCAATCACATCGCTCCCGTCTGGTACTTCACGCCCTTCTATTCGATGCTGCGTGCCATCACCAGCGAGATGGTGTATGTGCTGATCGCCTGCGTGGTGCTGGGTGCCGGCTACGGCATTCTGAAGTCCCGCCTGCCTGGTTTTGCCAAGGGCGCTGTGGGAATCGTGGCTCTGGCCGTGATCGCCATGATGCTGTCCATCGATGCCAAGTTCTGGGGCGTGGTGATTATGGGTGGTGCCGTCATCATCCTGTTTGCCCTGCCATGGCTCGATTGCAGCCCGGTCAAATCGATTCGCTATCGTCCGAGCTGGCACAAGTATGTGTATGCCGTGTTCGTCGTGAACTTTGTCATCCTGGCCTATCTGGGCGTGCAGCCTCCCTCGCCCATCGGCGAGAAGGTGTCGCAGGTTGGAACCCTGTTCTATTTCGGCTTCTTCCTGCTGATGCCGTGGTGGAGCCGTTTGGGTGAACCCAAGCCTGTGCCTGAGCGTGTGACCTTCAAGCCTCACTGAACCGGGAGACAACAAGAATGAAGAAACTGATTCTGACCCTGGTTGCAGCCCTGGGTATCATGGGTGGCGCACAAGCGTCCGAAGGTGGCATTCACTGGGACAAGGCTCCGGTCAACACTGGTGATACGGCATCGCTGCAAAACGGCGCCAAGATCTTCGTCAACTACTGCCTGAGTTGCCACTCTGCCGCTTTCATGCGTTTCAACCGCCTGAAAGATATTGGGCTGACCGACCAGGACATCAAGGACAACCTGTTGTTCACCACTGACAAGGTCGGTGAAACCATGAAGGCTGCCATCAACCCCAAGGAAGCCAAGGAGTGGTTTGGCGCCAATCCACCAGATCTGACCGTGATTGCACGCTCGCGTGCGGGATCGGGCGGAAGTGGTGCGGATTACCTGTATACCTTCCTGCGTACTTTCTACCGGGATGACACAAAAGCCACAGGCTGGAATAATCTGGCCTTTCCCAGCGTAGGCATGCCGCATGCGCTGTGGGAGCTGCAGGGCGAGCGTCGTGCGATCTTCGAGGAACATGATGCTCACGGCACTAAGACCCAGGTCTTCAAGGGTTGGGAGCAGATCACTCCTGGCAAGATGACCGCAGTGCAGTACGATCAGGCGGTTGGCGATCTGGTGAATTACCTGCAGTGGATGGGGGAGCCTGCCCAAAATACCCGTACAAAGGTTGGCGTGGGCGTGCTGATTTTCCTGGCTTTCTTCATCTTTGTAGCCTGGCGCCTGAACGCCGCGTTCTGGAAAGACGTCAAGTAAGTTGTTGCTGTGCAGATGCTGTCTGCAGCCAAACCGTGTTAGTGCAGAGTGGGGCGCCGTGGGCGACCCACTCTTTTTGATTTTTAGGAGCCTCCACCATGATGGTGCTTTATTCGGGAACGACCTGCCCCTTCTCACACCGCTGCCGCTTTGTGCTGTTTGAAAAAGGCATGGATTTCGAAATCCGCGATGTGGACTTGTTCAGCAAGCCTGAAGAAATCAGCGTGATGAACCCCTATGGTCAGGTGCCTATCCTGGTGGAACGTGACCTGATTCTGTACGAGTCGAACATCATCAACGAGTACATCGACGAGCGCTTCCCTCACCCCCAGCTGATGCCCGGTGACCCCGTGGATCGTGCTCGCGTGCGTCTGTTCCTGCTGAATTTCGAGAAAGAGCTGTTCGTGCACGTGAACACTCTGGAAGAGCGTAACGTCAAGGGCAATGAAAAGGCGCTGGAAAAGGCCCGAGCCCATATCCGTGATCGCCTGACCCAGATGGCTCCCATCTTCCTGAAGAACAAGTACATCATGGGTGAGAACTTCTCCATGCTGGACGTGGCCATTGCTCCTCTGCTGTGGCGCTTGGACTACTACGGTATCGAGCTGTCCAAGAACGCAGCTCCTTTGCTCAAGTACGCCGAGCGCATCTTTTCGCGCCCCGCGTACATTGAAGCGCTGACGCCTTCTGAAAAGGTCATGCGCAAGTAATTGCACATGAGCATTGAGCGGGCATGCTGAAGGAGACTTCCTTCATCTGCCCGCTTTTTTGTCTTTGCAAATGTCCGGAATTGATTGGTCAGGAAATGATATGACAGCCCCTGAAGCGACATCGACCCGCCCCTATCTGCTGCGTGCCCTGATGGAGTGGTGCACCGACAATGGGTTCACTCCTCACATCGCAGTGCGTGTGGATCGCAACACCCAGGTTCCGATGGAGTTTGTGCGCGATGGACAGATCGTGCTCAACATCAGCTATGACGCCACCAGCGGCCTGCTCATCGGCAATGACTATGTGCAGTTCACGGCTCGCTTCGGTGGTCAACCCAGAGAGATCATGGTGCCCGTGGTCAATGTCATGGCCATTTATGCACGCGAGACAGGGCAAGGCATGGCCTTCCCGCCAGAGGATGAGGAGCTGGAAGAAGGCGCTGAGTCCGAAGAGCTGGAGGCAGCGCTGGATGTAGAAGAAGCTGCCGAGGATCGCGTGGTGCAACTGGTCACGGCGAAGACCGAGGAAGAGGGCCCAGATGGCGATCAGCCCCGTACTCCACCTCCCGCAGGCGGTCGCCCTGCGTTGAAGCGGGTCAAGTAGGCAGCAGCGGGAATTTCCAAATAAATTGCCGCTTTCAATTTTGAGAGCAAATTTCTCAGTTAGAATTTGGTCTTCGCCGGTTTAGCTCAGTTGGTAGAGCACCCGCCTTGTAAGCGGTAGGTCGTCAGTTCGAATCCGACAACCGGCACCAAACAAATAGGTCTCTTCGGAGGCCTTTTTTGTTTTCTGGCCTTGGATGGCTTCAGCCCTGAACCTTGATGCGGATGCTGGCCACATTCCAGCCTTTGCTGCGCAGATGGGCGGCCATGGCCGGCAGCAGCTGGCGTACCTTGGCCGCTGCGGCATTGTTCTTGACCAGCAGGCACCAGCAATCCCCTTCGATGGGCCCGGCTTGAAGACTGGCACGCAACATGGGGGGAATCAGGGCTTGCACGGCCTTGAGTCGCTTGCTGGAATCCTGGGTCAGCGCCGCCAGCTTGGCCAATGTGGGTGAGGACTCCACGGCATTGATGGCTGTGACGGCGTGATGGCGGCGAACAATGGTCATGGGCGGTGGTTGGCTGATGGGTGCGGAAGGCAGCTTATCCCAGAGCGGATGGCCAGCAGGCTTGCAGGGCAAGGGCATATGCCCTGTCCCGGCGCAAAAACAGCGAAAAACCTAGGGTGGCTTGCGCGGTTAGAATCATTTTTTGGTCCGTGTTTCAGTTTTTGGCAGTCCAGGCCGGCTTTATTGGTTAAAGCGGGCTCTTGATTGCCGCTGGGACGGCCCCATTTGAATACCAACAATCAAGGGATTCTGGGCATCGTGCTCTGCGTCTGTGACGCATGAGAGCAGGGTGCCTTTGCACGCATGGCCACCAATTTCCTCACCAAACTGTTCGGCAGCCGCAATGACCGGTTGCTCAAGCAATACCGCAAGACAGTCGCTCGCATCAATGCGATGGAGCCTGAGTACGAAAAGCTCAGCGATGAGGCATTACGCGCCAAGACACAGGAGTTCAAGGATCGCGTTTCCAAGGGCGAATCGCTGAACGACTTGCTGCCCGAAGCTTTTGCCGTGGTGCGCGAGGGCTCCAAACGCGTCATGAAGATGCGCCATTTCGACGTGCAGCTGGTCGGCGCGATGGCCTTGCACGAAGGCAAGATCGCCGAAATGCGTACGGGTGAAGGTAAGACGCTGACTGCGACACTGCCTGTCTATCTGAACGCTCTGTCCGGCGACGGCGTGCATGTGGTGACCGTCAACGACTATCTGGCCAGGCGCGATGCGATGACCATGTCGCGCCTGTACAACTTCCTGGGCCTCACGGTCGGCATCAATCTGCCCAACCTCTCGCGTGAGGAGAAGCAGGCTGCGTACAACTCCGACATCACCTACGGTACGAACAACGAGTACGGCTTCGACTATCTGCGCGACAACATGGTCTACGAGCCCGTGGATCGCGTGCAGCGCGTGCTGAATTACGCCATCGTCGACGAGGTGGACTCCATCCTGATTGACGAGGCACGTACTCCTCTGATCATTTCCGGCCCTGCCGAGGATCACACGGCCATGTATGTGGCCATGAACCAGATTGTTCCCAGCCTGGTACGCCAGGAAGGCGAAGCTGATCCTCGCACCGGCGAGGGTGTGACCAAGCCGGGTGACTTCACGGTCGATGAAAAATCTCATCAGGTCTATCTGACCGACCAGGGCTATGAGGCGGCAGAGCGTCTGCTGGCGCATGCCGGTCTGATTCCCGAAGGCTCGTCTCTGTACGATCCCTCCAATATTTCGCTGGTACACCATCTGTACGCAGCACTGCGTGCCAATCAGCTGTATTTCCGTGACCAGCACTATGTGGTGCAGGATGGCGAAATCGTGATCGTGGACGAGTTTACCGGCCGTCTGATGGCAGGCCGCCGCTGGAGCGATGGTCTGCACCAGGCCGTGGAAGCCAAGGAAGGCGTGCAAATCCAGGCCGAGAACCAGACCATGGCCTCGATCACCTTCCAGAACTATTTCCGTCTGTACCGCAAGCTGTCGGGCATGACAGGTACGGCCGATACCGAAGCCTACGAATTCCAGGAAATCTATGGCCTGGAAACCGTGGTGGTGCCGCCCAACAAACCCAGCAAGCGCGAGGACCAACTGGACCGCGTCTACAAGACCACCAAGGAAAAGTACGACGCAGCGATCAAGGACATCCGCGAATGCTACGAGCGCGGCCAGCCCGTGCTGGTGGGGACGACTTCGATCGAGAACTCCGAAATCATCGACCAGTTGCTGACACGCGAAGGCCTGCCTCACCAGGTGCTGAACGCCAAGCAGCACGATCGTGAAGCCGACATCATTGCTCAGGCCGGCAGCGAAAGCATGATCACCATCGCTACCAATATGGCTGGCCGTGGTACCGACATCGTGCTGGGCGGCAATATCGACAAGGATGTGGCTGCGATCGAGAACGACGAAGCCCTGAGCCCATCTGAGCGTGCGCGCAAGATTGAAGAGTTGCGAGCTGACTGGCGTAAGGAGCACGACAAGATCGTGGCCTTGGGTGGCTTGCGCATCATTGCGACAGAGCGCCATGAGTCGCGTCGTATCGACAACCAGCTGCGTGGCCGTTCGGGCCGCCAGGGCGACCCTGGCTCCTCGCGCTTCTATCTGAGCCTGGACGACCAGCTGATGCGCATCTTTGCGGGCGACCGTGTCAAGGCCATCATGGATCGCCTGAAGATGCCAGAAGGCGAGGCCATCGAGGCGGGTATCGTGACTCGATCCATCGAGTCGGCCCAGCGCAAGGTGGAAGCCCGCAACTTCGACATGCGCAAGCAATTGCTGGAATACGACGACGTGGCCAATGACCAGCGCAAGGTCATCTACCAGCAGCGCAACGACATTCTGGACTCCTCCGATCTGGCCGGCATGCTGGCCGCCATGCGCGACGATGTGATCACAGGCGTGGTGCACCAGTATGTGCCACCCGAGTCCATGGAAGAGCAGTGGGACATTCCTGGTCTGGAAAGAGCCTTGTCCAGCGAATGGCAGGTCGAGCTGTCGCTGCAAAAGGAAGTGGCTGCCTCGGAGTCCATCACCGATGAAGATATTCTGGAGATGGTGCTCAAGGCCGCGAACGATATGTTCGATGCCAAGGTGGCCCTGATCGGCCAGGAGAACTTCACCCAGTTCCAGCGTGCCGTACTGCTGCAAAGCTTCGATACCAACTGGCGTGATCACCTGGCTGCGCTTGACTATCTGCGTCAGGGTATCCACCTGCGTGGCTATGCCCAGAAGCAGCCCAAGCAGGAATACAAGCGTGAAGCGTTCGAGCTGTTCCGCCAACTGATCGATCAGGTCAAGTCCGAAGTCACCCGTGTGTTGATGACGGTGCAGGTGCGCTCACGTGAAGAGATGGACGAAGCCGCCGTTGCCATGAACGAGCGCGGCGCGCAAAGCCTGGAGCACATGAGCTATGCCTCGCCTTCGGACACCGAAGCCATGAGCATAGAAGACGATGTGACGCTGGCCGAGCCTCTGTCCATGCCAGAGGGCGTGCATGTGGGACGCAATGACCCTTGCCCTTGCGGCAGCGGCAAAAAGTTCAAGCTCTGCCACGGGAAGCTGTCCTGACACCCCCTGAGGCGCTTCGCGCCTAGGCGGCCCCGCCTTCCCCCTCTCTGCTTCGCGGAGGGGACGCTGCCCTCGCTGCGGGGCGGCCCTTGCTTGGCAGCTCTGACTTGTGTCAGCTGTTGATCAAGGGGCATGGCAATCCACAACACGGGCTGAGGCCCGTGTTTGCATTTGTGGGGCGGCTTTTTACTCAGGCAATGCCAATAAAGTCTGGCAAGGCCTGGATTGTTCCGATAATGGAGCGCGTTTTTCAATCACAAGGACTTTTGCAATGCCCGTGAATCTCTCCGCTCCTGTTGCTGCTGATCTGCTGGCGATCAACGGCGTTCGCATCGGCATTGCCGAAGCCGGTGTGCGCAAGGCCAATCGCAAGGACTTGACCGTGTTCCTGCTCGATGAAGGTGCGTCGGTGGCGGGTGTGTTCACTCAGAACCGTTTTTGCGCGGCTCCGGTGCAGATTTGCCGCGAGCATCTGGCCGCAGGCGGCAGCGTCCGCGCCATGGTCATCAACACTGGCAATGCCAATGCAGGCACGGGCGCAGCAGGTCTAGCCAATGCGCGCGCCACCTGTGATGCACTGGCCAAGGAGTTGAACCTCGCCGCCACGCAAATCCTGCCTTTCTCCACCGGCGTGATCATGGAAGAGCTGCCTGTGGATCGCATCGTGGCCGGCATGCCCAAGGCCATCGCTGCCGCCAAGGCCGACAACTGGGCCACGGCTGCCGAGGGCATCATGACCACCGACACCCTGCCCAAGGCTTTCAGCCGCAGCGTCAGCATTGGCGGCAAGACCGTGTCCATCACCGGTATCAGCAAGGGCGCGGGCATGATTCGCCCCAATATGGCCACCATGCTGGGCTTTCTGGCCACGGATGCAGTCATCGCCCCCGAGCTGCTGCAACCCCTGGTCAAGGAGCTGGCCGACGGTTCCTTCAACCGCGTGACGATTGATGGCGATACCTCCACCAATGACTCCTTTGTGCTGATTGCGACCCACAAGGCGGGCAATGCGCAAATTGCTTCGCTGACCAGCGCCGAAGGCGAGCAGCTCAAGGCGGTGTTGCTGGAAGTTGCGCAAAAACTGGCTCAAGCCATTGTGCGTGATGGGGAAGGTGCTACCAAATTCATCAGCGTCAAGGTCGAAGGCGGCAAGAGCGAGGAGGAGTGCCGTCTGGTCGCTTACTCCATCGCCCACTCGCCCCTGGTCAAGACAGCCTTTTTTGCTTCCGACCCCAACCTGGGCCGCATCCTGGCCGCTGTGGGTTATGCCGGCATTGCCGATCTGGATCAGACACGAATCGATCTGTACCTGGACGATGTGCATGTGGTGGTTGATGGCGGCCGCAATCCTTCCTACAAGGAAGAAGACGGCCAGCGCGTGATGAAGCAGCAGGAGATCGTGGTGCGCGTGCTGCTGGGCCGTGGCAATGCGGAGCAGACCGTGTGGACCTGCGATCTGAGTCACGAGTACGTGACCATTAACGCTGATTATCGGTCTTGATCATCTCCTGAGGCGCTACGCGCCTTCCTCCTCTCTCTACGCGCTGCGCGCTAGGGGAGGAGGACGACAGCCTCGCTGCGCGGCGGCGCTTGCTTGCTGTCTCTTGTGTGGTGAGTGCCAGTTTTAAGCGTTGCTGGTGCTGCAAATTCAGAAGCTGCTAGCGCTTGTCTGTATTGGATTTTCAGTGCTTTATGTGCTGAAACCAATCAATATCAAGCGCTGGCAGCTATAAAAACAGATGGAGATTGGCTTGTGCAAGATGTGATGAACCCCCTGGAGCGCTTGGTCGAGCGTGCCGAGCAGCTGATGCAGCGCATCGAATCCGTGCTGCCCCAACCCTTGCAGGCGCCTACTGACTGGAATGACGCCATTGCCTGGCGCTACCGCAAGCGGGCGAACGGCTGTGGCGTGCTGGAGCCGGTGCGCCATGTGGGCGCGATGCAGCTGTCCGATCTGCAGAATATTGACGTGCAAAAGGAAAAGATTGCGCGCAATACCGAGCAGTTCGTCAGCGGCCGCACGGCCAACAATGTGCTGCTGACGGGCGCACGCGGCACGGGCAAGTCTTCGCTGATTCGTGCCTGCCTGCACAGCTTTGCGCCCCAGGGCCTGCGTCTGATCGAAGTGGACAAGGCCGATCTGACCGATCTGCCCGATATTGTGGATGTGGTTGCTGGTCGGCCCGAGAAGTTCATCATCTATTGCGATGATTTGAGCTTTGAAGAGGGCGAGCCCGGCTACAAGGCCATGAAGTCCATGCTGGACGGCTCGATCTCGGCAGCCACACCGAACGTCCTGGTCTACGCGACCAGCAACCGCCGCCATCTGTTGCCTGAGTACATGACGGACAACCTGACCCAGTCCAAGGGCGAGAACGGCGAAATCCATCCCGGAGAGGTGGTGGAGGAGAAGATTTCCCTGTCCGAGCGCTTTGGCCTCTGGGTGAGCTTCTATCCTTTCAGTCAGGATGAATATCTGCGCGTGGTGGCACAGTGGCTGTCGGCTTTGGGTATGGATGAAGCCACGATCGAGGCGGCAAGGCCCGAGGCTCTGGTCTGGGCGCTGGAGCGCGGCTCGCGCAGCGGCCGTGTGGCCCACCAGTTTGCACGCGACTATGCGGGCCGTGCAGAGCGCCCAGCGCCCGGCAGAGCACGCATTGCCGATGTGCAGGGTCTGGCCGAAGAGGCGGATCTGGAATAGTGCTCTGCACCACGCCTTGCCACCTTATTGATGAGAAAGACTGAAAGTGACTGCTGAAAACCTGGCCAAGCCTGTGCGCAAACATACCGAAGTGGCGGTGGGCGTGCTGCTGCGCGAATCGGATGGAGCGCTGCTGATCACCAGCCGCCCCGCGGGTAAGCCTTATGCGGGCTACTGGGAGTTTCCTGGCGGCAAGCTGGAAGAGGGCGAGAGCGTGGAGCAGGCATTGCGCCGTGAGCTGATCGAAGAGCTGGGTGTGACCATAGGCGCGGCCATTCCCTGGAAGATTACCGAGCATGACTATCCGCATGCATTGGTGCGCTTGCATTGGTGCAAGGTGACCGAGTGGACGGGAAGTTTTGAAATGCGCGAGGGCCAGAAAATGGCCTGGCAGCAGCTTCCGCTGGATGTGCATCCGGTGCTGCCTGGTTCCTATCCCGTGCTGCAATGGCTGAGCGAGGAGCGTGGGCTGAACTTTGATGCCCAGTATTACAAGGATCGTCAGCCCGCTTGAACTTTGGGTAGCTGCTTTTTGAGAGTGCTAGAGTCAGGGTTCGGTTTTGGGATCGCCGAAGGGGGCATCTTCGGGCGGTGTCTGCGCGGGAACGCGGAACTCTTCATTGGCCCAGGCGCCCAAGTCGATATTGCGGCAGCGTTCGTCGCAGAATGGCCGGAACTTGTTGCTCGGTGCAAAAACGCTGGGGCCGCCACAGGTGGGGCATGTCACCATGGTGGGCGATGGCTTGTCATTACTCATGGCGTAGATGTATCACAGGCAGAAAATGTGCGCGCAGTGCGGACTTTGATGCGGGGGTAAATCAGACCGTGATCAGGCGCACAGCGTGAGTTCGAACGAGGCGTCCTCGGTGCAGGGCTGAGGCTTGCTGCCGCTTTCCATCTTGAGCAATCGCACGGATACCAGCAGGCGATTGCCGCTGATTTCCGGCACCAGATTCAGGTGCGGTGCTATGCGCAGACGCAGTAGCTGGAAGCTGCGCCCCGCTGGCATGGCCTGCTGAAAAACGCCCTGCTCGGCTGCCACACGCTGGGGAACACCTGTCTCGCGTAGCAGCTGCAGGATCAGCTCCAGCGACTGGCCCAGTGGCATCAACTCGGCGGCCCAGTCTTCCAGGTCGCGCTGGCGATAGCGTGGGTCCATATTGAGCCAGGCATGGTAGGCCGGCAGGTCAAAGCTGCAGGTGCCGCCTGGAATGCCCACCCGGCTGCGAATGGACATCAGCCATTCGTTTTCCGTCAGTGCCTGGCCGGTGCGGCCGGTTTGCTCATTGATGATCTTGAAGCAGTGCTCGACCTGCCGTGCCACCTGGTGCAGCATGTGCTGGGAGATGTCGGGGTTGTCGCGCAGTACTTCGAGCAGTGTTTTCTGGCGTTCCAGATCCTTGAGTACATCCGCCCTGAGGTCGCTTCGCGATGCAACTTCCATGATCTCGAAGATGGTGGTCAGCGTGAAGTGGTGATCGACCGCGTGCGCGCGCGTCAGCAGTTCGCTCAGACGGCGATACAACTGCTCCAGACGCAGATAGGTTCTAAGACGCTCGTTAAATGGATATTCGTACAGGATCACGCTTGCTGGGCTCCTTGGTGCACACAGGAACAGCGGTTAACGTGCACATGCGGCGATCACACGCACAGGCCAAGCCATGCGCGCATCATAGCCCGAACCATGCCGCGATTTGGTCTGTAAATGCGTCGAGAGCTTCGATCGTGACGCCCTCATCGTTGTAGAGCACCCAGTCGGCCGCTGCCAGGCGCTGTGCGCGGCTGGCCTGGGCTGTCATGATGGACTGCACGGTATCGGCGCTCAGGCCGTTGCGAGCCATGACACGGTCCACCTGGGTGCTTTCGCGGCAATCGACGACGAGTACGCCATCGAGTTCCTGGCGCCAGCGGACAGACTCGACCAGCAAGGGAATGTCATGCACCACCAGCTTGCAGTTCGCTGCCACGGCAGCCGCATATTGCTGCTGGGTCTGCGCTGCAATCAAGGGGTGGAGGATGCTCTCGAGTTGCTGGCGAGTCTGGGCATTGGCAAACACCAGTTCACGCATGCGGGAGCGATTGAGAGCTCCATTTTCATCCATCAAATCGTTACCAAAAACTCGCGCGATGGCAGGCAGTGCAGCACCGCCTGCCGCTGTAAGGCTGCGGGAAATGGCATCGGCATCGATCAGCACAGCACCGCGCTGGGCCAGACGCATGCCCACGGTGCTTTTACCGCTGCCGATGCCACCGGTCAGGCCGAGACGGAAAGGCCGGGCTGATGTCGTTGCTGCCATATCCGTGTGCGCTCAGAGCCCAGCCAGACTCAACACGGCCTGAGGACCCCAGATCAGGCTGACAAAGCCGCCACCTGCCAGAAATGGGCCAAAGGGGACATAGCCGCCTTCGCGCAGCTTGCTGTTGATCTTGAGCGCGATGCCAATGACTGCTCCCACCACGGAAGCCATGAGAATGATGGGAATCAGTGCCTGCCAGCCAAACCATGCGCCCAAGGCGGCAAACAGCTTGAAGTCGCCATAGCCCATGCCTTCTTTGCCCGTGGCCAGCTTGAAGGCCCAGAAAATCAACCACAGCGATAGATAACCAGCGACAGCGCCCCAAAGCGACTGCACCAGCGGCACAGTGGTCCACTGCAAGGCCGAGGCGATCAGTCCAGCCCAGAGCAAGGGCAAGGTGATGGAATCCGGCAAAAAGGTGGTGTCCCAGTCAATCAGCGCCAGTGTCAGCAGCGCAGCGCTGAAGCCGCACCAGGCAAAGCCAGTGGGAGTGAGCCCGTCGCGGCTCAGGCAAAAGGCGAACAGAGCCGCACATATCAACTCCACCACGGGGTAGCGCAGGCTGATCGGTTTTTTGCATTCCGCACAGCGCCCGCGCAGAAACAGATAGCTGAGTACGGGAACGTTCTCGTACCAGGCAATCTGGTGACCGCAGTGGGGGCAGCGTGAGCGAGGTGTGCTGAGCGTGATGGGGTCTGCAGCGGGTGGCAACTGGATCTTGGCGCCTTTTTCTTTTTGCTCCTCGGCCCATTGCGCGCCTTCGGTATTCCATTCCTGCTCCATCATGCGGGGCAGGCGATGGATGACGACATTGAGGAAGCTGCCAATCAGCAGACCCAGTACGCCCCCTAGGGCGGCATTCGTTGCGACTTCGGAAATCATCAGACGACTTGGCCCAGCTTGAAGATGGGCAGATACATGGACACCACGATCCCGCCGATCAGCGTGCCCAGGAACACGATGATGATGGGCTCCATCAGGCTGGAAAGGCCGGCCACCATGTCATCCACTTCTTCTTCATAGAAGTCGGCAGCCTTGCCGAGCATGTGGTCGATGGAGCCGGACTCTTCACCGATGGCACACATCTGAATCACCATGGAGGGGAAGATATTGGCATTGACCATGGCTACGGTCAGACTGGTACCCGTGGAGACTTCCTGTTGGATCTTCTCTGTGGCGTTTCGATAGATGTAATTGCCTGAAGCTCCACCGACGGAGTCAAGGGCCTCGACCAGTGGTACACCGGCAGCAAACATGGTGGACAAGGTGCGCGTCCAGCGCGCCACACAGGATTTCTCGATCAGCACACCAAAGATGGGCATCTTGAGCATGGTGCGGTCCATGAACTGCTGCACGCGTTCATTGCGCTTCCAAGCCTGCATGAAGAAGTAGATGCCTCCGCCCAGAATGCCAAAGATCAGCCACCAGTACTCCACAAAATAGTCACTGATGCCCATGACGATCAAGGTGGGTGCGGGCAGGTCGGCGCCAAAGGAGGAGAAGACTTGCTTGAAAGCCGGGATGACAAAAATCATGATGATGGTCACCACGATGAAAGCCACGATGACCACCGAAGCCGGATACATCAATGCCGATTTGATCTTGGACTTCAGGTTTTCCGTCTTCTCCATGTAGGTGGCAAGGCGGTCCAGCAGAGACTCCAGAATACCGGCTGCTTCACCAGCTTCCACGAGATTACAGTAGAGGCTGTTGAAGTAGAGGGGAAACTTGCGAAAGGCCGAACTCAGGGATGTGCCGGTCTCCACATCCGAGCGGATGTCATTGAGCAGCTTTGTGACGCTGGGGTTGTTGTTGCCGCGGCCCACGATGTCAAAGGCCTGAAGCAGTGGCACGCCAGCCTTCATCATGGTGGCCAATTGGCGGGTGAACAGGGCAATGTCCTTGGGCTTGATCTTCTTGCCGCTGCGGGTTTTGCGCTTTTTGATCTTGGAAGGCGTGACGCCCTGGCGGCGCAGCATGGCTTGAATCTGGTTTTCGCCACCTGCTCTGGTTTCTCCGCGCACGATCTTGCCGTGCCTGTCCTTGCCTTCCCACTCGAAGACGAACTCCTTGATACCGCTGGACGCTGCAGTCGCCATGGCATTCCCTCGCTGATTTTGTGTTTTTACTCGTTGGTGACAGCCAGCACTTCTTCGAGTGATGTCAGGCCCAGTTTCACTTTATGCAGACCGGATTCGCGCAGAGAGCGAACACCTTCGGCCCTGGCTTGTGCGGCGATTTCTAGCGCACTGCCATCGCGCAAGATGATGCGCTGGATTTCCTCGCTGATGGGCATGACCTGGTAGATGCCGACGCGTCCCTTGTAGCCATTGTTGCAGGCCGCGCATCCTACGGGCCTATAGCTTACCCAACTGCCGTCCACCTCATCTTCACTGTAGCCCGCGTCAATCAAGGCTTCATGCGGTATGTCGGCCGGCTGCTTGCACTGCGCACACAGGCGTCTTGCCAGTCGCTGGGCCGTGATCAAGATCACGCTGGATGCAATATTGAAGGGGGCGATGCCCATATTGCGCATACGTGTGAGCGTGGTCGGGGCGTCGTTGGTGTGTAGCGTCGATAGCACCAGGTGGCCTGTCTGGGCGGCCTTGATGGAGATGTCGGCAGTTTCCAGATCCCGAATTTCGCCGACCATGATGATGTCCGGGTCCTGACGCAGAAAGGACTTGAGAGCTGCCGCAAAGGTCAGACCAGCTTTCTCGTTCACATTGACCTGATTGACGCCAGGCATGTTGATTTCGGAAGGGTCTTCAGCGGTCGCAATGTTCACGCCCGGCTGGTTGAGCAGATTCAGGCAGGTATAGAGCGACACGGTCTTGCCCGAGCCTGTGGGGCCTGTGACCAAAATCATGCCGTAAGGGCGCTTGATGGCCGACAGCAGGCGATCCTTTTCCTCGGGCTCGTAGCCCAGGGCATCAATGCCCATCTTGGCGGAGCTGGGATCCAGAATACGGATCACTATTTTCTCGCCAAACAAGGTGGGCAAGGTGCTTACACGAAAGTCGATGACCCGATCCGGGCCGACCTTGAGCTTCATGCGGCCATCTTGGGGAACGCGCTTTTCGGAAATATCGAGGCGCGAGATCACCTTGATGCGCGAAGCCAGTTTGTCCTTGATGGCGATGGGTGGAGATGCAATCTCGCGCAACTCGCCATCAATACGAAAGCGCACGCGATACTGGTGCTCGTAGGGCTCGAAGTGCAGGTCGGATGCCCGCATGTTGAATGCGTCAAGCAGCATCTTGTGGAGGAATTTGACGACAGGTGCATCTTCGACATCGGCTCCGATGGCGTTGTCTTTTTCCTCGGGAGCATCTTCGATCTTGACATCATCAAAGTCGAAGTCGCCGGAGCTGGAATAGGTGTCGAGGGATTCGCTGACACTTTTTCCTGCCTGGTCAATGAGTTTGTGCAGCTTGTCGGCTTCAACGACCACCCAGTCCACAAACAGTTGGGTGGTGAACTTGATCTGCTCGGCCGCTTCCTGCTGTGTGGGGTCGGCGGTGGCTACCGTCAGTCGGTTGCCGCGCTTGCTCAGGGCCAGGACGCGGTAGGTGCTGCTGATCTTGGCATCCAGCAAGTCGCGCGGCAGCCCTGAAGTATCCACTGCGTTCAGGTCCAGCAAAGGCGTGCTGAACATGGTGGAGATCGTCTCCGCGATTTCCAGGGCACTGATTTCGCCGGATTGACTGAGCTCAGAAATGAATGGGGTTTTGCTGCCAACAGCCTTTTTCGCGGCTGCTTCCGCCGCTTGCTGTGAAACCTTGCCAGCAGAGATCAGGGCACGACCCAGGCCAGGGATGGCAATGGGTGCTGGAGGGTTTTTTTGCAGCGAATCGGCAGCAGCCATGTAAGCAAGCTCTGTAGGACAAGGAGGGACAATCCTACCATTGCTGCAGGGAAATCAGATGCGCACAAGCGCCCATGACGGGCCTTGATGCAACGGCCATTGCAGTGGCTCAATAAAAGCGGGTATGAGGAGGTGGTCGGGGTGAGAGGATTCGAACCTCCGGCCTCTACGTCCCGAACGTAGCGCTCTACCAGGCTAAGCTACACCCCGCGAACTTTTCTTGCCGAGCACCTTGATTCACCTGTCGATTCAGGTGCGGCGCTCCAAAAGTTGGGAGGCCAATTGTAGCAAACTTGCCGTGTGCTCGTTGTCGGGCAGAGCAGCCAAGGAGTCGATGGCGCGCTGTGCCTCGTCATGTGCCGCTGCACGCGCAATATCCAGGGCGCCTGTGCTGCGCACGATCTCGACAACGGCGTCAAGCTGGTCGGTAGAGCCTTGTTCTATGGCGTTGCGCACAATGGCTGCTTGTTCGGCTGTGCCGCGTTGCATGGCTGCAATCAGTGGAAGAGTGCATTTGCCCTCGCGCAGATCATCGCCAAGGTTTTTGCCCATTTCCTGAGCGTTTCCGGTGTAATCCAGTACATCGTCGATGATCTGGAATGCCGTTCCAAGTGCCTGTCCGTAAGTGGCGCAAGCTTGCTCGACCTTGGGAGGGGCATCCGCCAAAACGGCTGCCAGCTGAGCGCTGGCTTCGAAGAGCTGCGCGGTCTTGGAGCGGATGACATGCAGATAGCCCGCTTCATCCAGCGAGGCATCATGCGTGTTGATCAGTTGCTGTACTTCGCCTTCTGCGATGACATTGGTGGCATCGGACAGGATCTTCAGCACGCGCATGCTGCCCACTTCCACCATCATCTGGAAGGAGCGGGTGTGCAGAAAGTCGCCAACCAGCACGCTGGCAGGGTTGCCAAAGGTCTCGTTGGCCGTGGGGCGGCCACGGCGCAATGTGGACTCGTCCACCACATCGTCGTGCAGCAAGGTCGCGGTATGAATCAGCTCCACCACGGCGGCAAGAATGTACTTGTGATGGCCTTTGTAACCCAAAGCGCCGCAGATCATGAGCAGCAGGGCAGGGCGAAGGCGCTTCCCGCCTGCAGCGATGATGTACTGAGAGATTTGGCCAATCAGGGGAACGCTGGTTGTCAGCCGCTGAGCAATGACATGGTCCACTTCACGCATGTCGTCTGCGATCAGGGCAAGCGGATTGGATGTGGAAATTTCTGTAGTCAAGGTGATGAACCGCCAAGTGGACTGGTGATTATAGAAAGATGCGGCACCTCTTAGAGCAGCAGATGCCGGCATGGGGTAGTGCGTGCTGTGGGGGAATAAGAACGAAAAAATTCCATGCATGCTAGAATCTACGGCTCTGTGGAAATCATTTCGCAGAACTCTCAAACTTTAGAGGTTTTCATGTACGCAGTCATAAAAACCGGCGGCAAGCAGTATCGCGTTGCAGCTGGCGAAAAGATCAAGGTAGAACAGATTGCTGCGGACGTAGGCCAGGAAATCGTGATCGACCAAGTTTTGGCCGTCGGCAACGGCGCTGAAATCAAGGTTGGTGCTCCCCTGGTGTCCGGTGCATCTGTAAAGGCAACTGTGGTTGCTCACGGCAAGCACGACAAGGTGCACATCTTCAAGATGCGCCGTCGTAAGCACTATCAAAAGCGCCAAGGCCATCGTCAGCAGTTCACCGAACTGCAAATCGTGGCGATTGCTGCTTAATTTTTAGGAGCTAGACATGGCACAGAAAAAAGGCGGCGGCTCTACGCGCAACGGACGTGATTCCAAGCCAAAAATGCTGGGTGTGAAGGCCTTTGGTGGCGAGCTGGTGACAGCCGGTTCCATCATCGTGCGTCAGCGCGGCACCAAGTTCCACCCCGGTGAGAACGTCGGCGTGGGCAAGGATCACACCCTGTTTGCACTGGTTGACGGCCACGTGTCGTTCGGTGTGAAGGGCGCTCTGTCCAAGCAAACAGTCAACATCACGGCTGCCTAAGTCGTATTTGACTCAAACAAAGCCCCGACTTGTCGGGGCTTTGTTGTTTGAAAAGGCTCCTGGCCGCAGATTTCTGGCAGATGGGGCATGGTAATAGGACATGTAAAAGTGTGGCCCGAGGCTTCTGGTGCACACTGATTTTGTAGACTGGATGCCTCATGAAGTTTGTTGACGAAGCTTTTATCGACATTGCAGCTGGCGACGGCGGCAATGGTTGTGTGTCTTTCCGGCACGAAAAATACAAGGAATTTGGCGGCCCCGACGGTGGTGACGGTGGCCGTGGCGGCCATGTTTTTGCCGTGGCCGATGTGAATCTGAATACGCTGGTGGATTACCGCTATTCGCGTCGCCATGACGCCAAGCGCGGCCAGCATGGCATGGGTTCCGACATGTTTGGCGCTGCGGGCGATGACATCACGCTGAACATGCCTGTGGGCACCATCATCAGCGATGCCGATACCGGCGAAGTGTTGTTCGAGTTGCTGGAGCCCGGCCAAGTCATCACCATTGCCAAGGGCGGCGATGGTGGCTTTGGCAATCTGCGTTTCAAGAGCGCCATCAACCGCGCACCGCGTCAGAAGACGCCGGGCTTCCCTGGCGAGCGCCGCAGCCTGAAGCTGGAGCTGAAGGTGCTGGCTGACGTGGGTCTGCTGGGCATGCCCAATGCGGGCAAGTCCACCTTCATCACGGCCGTGTCCAACGCCCGTCCCAAGATTGCCGACTATCCGTTCACGACTCTGCACCCCAATCTGGGCGTGGTGCGTGTGGCGGCCGAGCAGAGCTTTGTGGTGGCCGACATCCCTGGTCTGATCGAGGGCGCCTCGGAAGGTGCGGGCCTGGGTCACCAGTTCCTGCGCCATCTGCAGCGCACACGCCTGTTGCTACACATTGTGGACATTGCGCCGTTCGACGAGGGCGTGGACCCGGTCGAGCAAGCCAAGGCGATTGTGGGCGAGCTCAAGAAGTACGACGCCGAGCTCTACAGCAAGCCGCGCTGGCTGGTGCTCAACAAGCTGGACATGGTTCCAGAGGAGGAGCGTGAGGCCAGGGTCAAGGATTTCGTCAAGCGCTTCAAGTGGAAGGGGCCGGTCTTTGAAATCTCGGCGTTGACCCGTGAAGGCTGCGAGCCGCTGATCCGCAAGATTTTCGAACATGTGCATAACCAGCAGCTGGCTGAGCAAGCGCCAAAGGAGATTGATCCACGCTTCAATGGTGTTGACGATTCCGGTCTGGATTTGACCGATCCGCGTTTCTCGCCTCAAGATCCGGAATAAGCTAGGCGGTGTTGCTTGGCAGCGCACTTGGTGCGCTGTTTTGCTTTGAATTTCATAGCTGATTGCGCTTGATAGGTAAGCGTTAGCGGCATAAAATACTATAGATTCCATGTCTTCCAACGTGTTGCGTGATGCCCATCGCATCGTCGTCAAAGTCGGCTCCAGCCTGGTGACCAATGAAGGCCGAGGGCTGGATGAGGCTGCCATTCAGGAGTGGAGCCGTCAGCTGGCCGCCTTGGTGCATGGTGAGGACGGCGTCAAGCGCGAAGTCATCATGGTTTCCAGTGGTGCCATTGCCGAAGGCATGAAGCGCCTGGGCTGGGCAGTGCGTCCAACCGAAGTGCATGAGCTGCAGGCCGCTGCAGCCGTGGGGCAGATGGGCCTGGCCCAGATGTACGAGACCAAGCTGCGTGAGGAAAACGTGCCCAGCGCCCAGGTGCTGCTGACTCATGCCGACCTGGCCGATCGCGAGCGCTATCTGAACGCCCGCACCACGTTGCTGACCCTGCTGCAGTTGGGTGTGGTGCCTGTCATCAACGAGAACGATACGGTGGTCATCGACGAGATCAAGTTCGGCGACAACGACACGCTGGGCGCCTTGGTGGCGAACCTGGTGGAAGCGGATGCCTTGGTCATCCTGACCGATCAGCGTGGCCTCTACAGTGCCGATCCGCGCAAGAACCCCGATGCCAGATTCATTGATGTGGCTGAAGCAGGTGATCCCGCGCTCGAAGCCATGGCTGGCGGGGCCGGTCTGTCCATTGGCACGGGTGGCATGATCACCAAGATTCTGGCGGCCAAGCGTGCTGCAGGCTCCGGTGCTTCCACCGTGATTGCCTGGGGGCGAGAGAAAGATGTGCTGCTGCGCCTGACGCAGGGCGAATCCATCGGCACGCTGCTGGTGGCTCATACCCACAAGACCCAGGCACGCAAGCAGTGGATTGCTGACCATCTGAAGCTGCGTGGCTCGGTGACCGTGGACGCGGGGGCTGTGGCCAAGCTGCGTGACGAAGGCAAGAGCCTGCTGCCCATCGGCATGATTGCCGTGGAAGGCGATTTTTCACGTGGCGAAGTGATTGCCGTGCGCGATGAGAATGGCGTGGAGATTGCTCGTGGTCTGGCCAGTTATGCGGGCGCCGAAGCGCGTTTGCTGTGCCGCAAGAGTTCGTCCGAAATTGAAAGCCTGCTGGGCTACTCGGCAGGCCCTGAAATGGTTCATCGCGACAATATGGTGGTTGCTGGGTAGTTGATCATTGAGGCCAAGAAACAAAAAAGCCGTAATGCCTTTCAGCATTACGGCTTTTTCATTGTCGGGCTGCCCCAAGATCAAAAACGCCCCTCTTGGAAGGGGCGCGGCCACACGAAGTGGGCAAGCGCAGGGGCCATTTTTCATTGCAGCGGTTTGTTGTCCTCAGGCGCACCAAATTCACTTTGTGGATCCGGGTCAAAGCTGGCCCCAGGAGGGAGCTCCATTCCTGGATTGATGCGGAAGCTTCCCGTGCGAGCTGGATGCAATGAAGGCAGGTGATAGGTAGCGTGGGCTACCGGGCCTGCGTTACCTGCTTCCTGTTCGCGCGGACGCATGCCGCTGCGCAAATAGCGATTGCGTTGCTGCTCGCTGCGTGGCACAAAACGTGCCAGCTCGGTCAGCGCCATTTCATACACACCGCGTTTGAATTCGACCACCACATCCAGAGGAACCCAGTAGTCATTCCATCGCCAGGCATCGAACTCAGGGTGGTCGGTGGCACGCAGGTTCAAATCCCAGTCGTGACCCACCAACTGAAGCAGAAACCATATCTGCTTCTGGCCTTTGTAGTGCCCGCGCGCGTCGCGGCGGATGTACCTGTCTGGCACCTCGTAGCGCAACCAGTCCCTGGTGCGGGCAACCACGCGAACGTGATTGGGCTTCAGCCCCACTTCCTCGTGCAGTTCGCGGAACATGGCTTGTTCGGGTGTCTCCCCCCGGTCAATGCCACCTTGCGGAAACTGCCAGCTGTGGGTGCGAATGCGTTTACCCCAGAACACCTGGTTTCTTTGGTTGAGCAGGATGATGCCGACGTTCGGGCGAAATCCGTCCCGGTCAAGCATAATCAAACCCCAAATTTTTGAATTGTGTTCATTATGCATGGCCCCTTGTGCTCGACAAGCGGGCCATGCCTATTTCCACTGAATTGCCAGTTCCATGAAAGCCTCCCAATTTCTCATCTCCACCCTGAAAGAAGCTCCGGCCGACGCCGAAGTGGTCAGCCACAAGCTCATGACGCGGGCTGGCATGATCAAAAAGCTGGGTGCAGGCATCTATAACTACATGCCCA
This sequence comes from Comamonas sp., assembly GCA_031277805.1. Taxonomy (GTDB): domain Bacteria; phylum Pseudomonadota; class Gammaproteobacteria; order Burkholderiales; family Burkholderiaceae_C; genus Comamonas. Next base: position 230,230 of record JAITLR010000017.1, read on the forward strand.
TGGGCCTGCGCGTGATCCGCAAGGTCGAGGCCATCGTGCGTGAAGAAATGAACCGCGCTGGCGCCATCGAAACCACGATGCCCGTGGTGCAGCCCGCCGAGCTGTGGCAGGAGACCGGCCGCTTCGAGAAGATGGGCCCCGAGTTGCTGCGTATCCAGGACCGCCATGGCCGGGATTTCGTGATCCAGCCCACTTCCGAAGAAGTGGTGACCGATATCGCGCGTCAGGAGTTCAAGAGCTACAAGCAGTTGCCCAAGAACCTCTACCAGATTCAGACCAAGTTCCGCGATGAGCGTCGCCCCCGCTTTGGCCTGATGCGTGGCCGCGAGTTCATCATGAAGGACGCCTACTCCTTCGACAAGGACCGCGACGCCGCCCAGATCAGCTACCAGACCATGCGCGAAGCCTATAAGCGCATCTTTGACCGCTTCGGTCTGCAGTACCGCGCCGTGCGCGCTGACTCTGGCGCGATTGGTGGCGATCTGAGCGAAGAATTCCAGGTGATCGCCTCTACGGGTGAAGACGCCATCGTCTACTGCCCTAATAGCGACTATGCAGCCAATATCGAGAAGGCCGAGAGCCTGGCGCCCACCCAGGCCCGTCCTGCAGCTGCCAAGGCCATGGAAAAGGTTGCCACGCCTGGTAACAGCACCTGCGAAGCCGTGGCCGAGCAACTGGGCCTGCCTTTGAGCCAGACCGTGAAGTCGCTGGTGTTGGCCACGGACGAGCTGGATGACAAGGGTCTGATCGTCAAGACGCAAGTGTGGCTGGTGCTGCTGCGCGGCGATCACGAGATGAACGAGATCAAGGTGGGCAAGGTCGAAGGCTTGGCGGGCTTCCGCTTTGCTTCGGTGCCCGAGATCGAAGAGCACTTTGGCGCCAAGCCCGGCTATCTGGGCCCCATCGGCCTCAAGAAGCCCGTGAATATCGTGGTGGACCGCGATGTGGCCGTGATGGCTGACTGGGTCTGCGGTGCCAACGAGGAAGATTTCCACATCACCGGTGTGAACTTTGGCCGCGACCTGCCCGAGCCTGCCGTAGTGGCTGATCTGCGCAATGTGGTGGCTGGCGACCAGTCGCCCGACGGCGCGGGTGAACTTGCCATTGAGCGCGGTATTGAAATCGGCCATGTGTTCTACCTGGGCACCAAGTACTCCAAGGCCATGGACGCGACCTTCCTGGGCGACAACGGCAAGCCTCAGCACTTTGAAATGGGTTGCTATGGCATTGGCGTGACCCGCCTGCCCGCCGCAGCCGTGGAGCAGAACCACGACGAACGCGGCATGATCTGGCCCGATGCGATTGCGCCGTTCACCGTGGTGATTTGCCCCATCGGCATGGGGCGCAGCGAGGCCGTGAAGACCGAAGCCGAGAAACTCTACTCCGAGCTGCTGGCGCTGGGTGTGGACGTGATTCTCGACGACCGCGACGAGCGCCCCGGTGCCATGCTGGCCGACTGGGAGCTGATCGGCGTGCCCCACCGCGTGGTGCTGGGCGACCGTGGTCTGAAGGACGGTGTGGTCGAGTACCAGCAGCGCCGTGACACGGAAGCTACAAAGCTGGCGACGAATGAGGTGCTGAACCACCTCAAGAGCCGTCTGGGCTTGTAAGCTTCTGCTTCCATGTCGCTCAACAGACGTTCCTGCCTTGCCGCTGCTTCGCTAGCCCTGCCGTCGGCAGGCTGGCTGCTGCCGCAAGCGGCATGGGCTGGAGGACAGCTGGAAGAGCCGCTGGCCGATTCGGTACGCACAGCCATGAGTGCTGCCGTGGCCGGATCGGGCGCGCCTCCCGAACTGGAGTTCATCTCCACTGAATCTCGCATGAGCTATCTGCGCTGGTTGGTGGCTAGCAGCGACAAGCTGGTCAAGCGCAAGCCCGATCCACAGGTGCGGCGCGAATTTTTGCAGACCGTCTGGTATGAGGCAAAGCGCGCGGGTCTGGATGTGTCCATGGTCATGGGGCTGATCCAGGTGGAAAGCGGTTTCCGCAAATATGCGATCTCCAGCGTGGGCGCGCGCGGCTATATGCAGATCATGCCGTTCTGGATGCGTTTGATTGGCGATGGAGACGCCGGCAAGCTGTTTCATATGCAGACCAACCTGCGCTTTGGCTGCGTGATCCTGCGTCATTACCTGGACCGTGAAAAAGGTGATGCCTATATGGCCCTGGGGCGTTACAACGGCAGCCGTGGGCAGCCGCAGTATCCGAATGCGGTATTTGGTGCACAAAGGCGCTGGCTGATTGAAGAGCCACGCTCGGCTTAAGTACCAATTTTTCATGCAAAAAGCGAGCCTGAGGCTCGCTTTTTTTTAGCTTGAAAAGGCTTGAAACCCAGTGAGGTCAAGCGCTGTCAGCTATGGTTCGAGGAGTCTTTGGCTGATATGGCCGAGCTCTGTACCTTGGCTGCGGCAGCGGCCGCAGGTGCCGCCGACTCTGCGGAGTCCGTGGACAGGCGTGTGACCATGACCTGATCGATACGGTAGCTGTCCACGTCCAGTACCTCGAACTTGTAGTGATTCCAGTTCACGGTGTCCGTGCGGCGCGGCACGCGGCGCAGCATGACCATGAGAAAACCGGCCAGTGTCTCGTACTCGTCGTCATGCGGCATATCGTCCAGCTGCAGCACGCGCATCACGTCCTCGATGGGGGTGATACCGTCAATCAGCCAGGAATGCTCGTCGCGGCGGATGATCTGCTCCTCGTCGGTAGGCCCTACCAGGTCACCCATCACCGTGCTCATCACGTCGTTCAGGGTCACCACACCCACGACCAGGCTGTACTCGTTGACGATGACGGCAAAGTCCTCATGCACCATGCGGAACTGCTCCAGCACCTCGGCCAGCGTCAGGCGGTCGGGCACGATCAGCACCTTGCGGATCAGGCTGTCATCGGTCAGCGACAAGGGCTGGTTGTTGAGCGCGCGCTGGAACAGGTCCTTGGCATCCACATAGCCGATCACATGGTCGATATCACCTTCGCAGACGGGGTAGGTGGAAAAAGGCTCTTCGGCAATACGCGCGCGGATGATGGCATCACTGTCGTCGCGGTAGAAAAAGGCCACGCTGTCACGCTGGGTCATGGCCGAGGCCACGGTGCGGGAGTCCAGCTCGAACACATTGGCAATCACCTGCTGCTCGCGTACGGCCAGCACACCGGCCTTGGTGCCGGCCTCGGTCATGGCCAGGATGTCTTCGGAGGTGATGCGTTCGTCACGTGTGGTGGGCAGGCCCAGCAGTTTGAACAGAGCCTCGGTGGCATGGTTGTAGAACCAGGTGATGGGTTTGAAGACCATCACGCACCAGCGCATAGGGGCCAGCACCCGCACGATATAGCGCTCAGGCTCATTCATGCTCAGGCGCCGGGGCAGCAGATCGGCCAGCAGAATGAAGGCGGATGTGACTATGAAAAATGAGAACAGAAAGCCCAGGGTTCCAGCCAGGCTGGGCGATACCCAGAGGCTGAACATTTCGGTCAGCGAAGGGCTGAAAGCTCCCTCGCCCACGATGCCGCCGAGGATGGCAACTGCGTTCTGACCCACTTGCACCACGGTGAAATACTCGCCTGGCTGCTCTTGCACACGCAGTGCACGCTCTGCACGGCCATCACCGTCATCGGCCATCTGACGCAGGCGCAGGCGTCGTGATGCGGCCAATGCGATCTCGGCAACAGAGAAAAAGGCGCTGAGCAGAATCAGCAGGCAAATCACCAACAGGCTTTGGGTCACACTCATAGGCAAGGCTGCTGCGGCACGAATGGGTGCCTGCAACCGGTTGTAGAACAAGACCCTATTCGACCACATAAAGCGTGCTACAGATATCAGTGCAGGCTTGTGGAGCAGAAGCGGTTATGCGACGGTTGAGTGCGCGGCTCGGGCCAGAGCGTCGGCCTCGGTGTTTCTATGACGTGGAACCCATTGCAGAACCAGTTCGTCAAAGCCTTGCATGGATATGCGTGCTTCTTCAAACAGATGACTGAGGCGGGCGATGGGGCGTGCGGGCTTGGGCAGCGGCGGGCCCAATTGCTCCAGCAGCACATGCGAGTCCGTGCGCACTGTCAGGCTGCGTGCGCCCAGTGATCGGGCCAGGTTGAGTGCGGCCATCAGTGCCCGTAGCTCGGCCTCGTTGTTGCAGCCGCTGCGGTGCAGGTTTTGCGAGAGATGGTGTTCGCCGCCATCCGGCATGCGCAGCACGGCGCCCAGGCTCATGGGACCAGGGTTGGGCAAAGAGCTGCCATCGATATGAATGCAGCAGTGGTGGGGTGGGGGAGGCGGTAGGGCTGGCATGAAAAAGCCACCGGAATGCCGGTGGCTTGTGACCATGTTTGGCTTACTTGGCGGCCAGCACCTGCTGCAGCTCACCGGACTCGTACATCTCCATCATGATGTCAGAGCCACCGATGAATTCGCCCTTGATGTAGAGCTGAGGAATGGTGGGCCACTGGCTGTAGTCCTTGATGCCCTGGCGGATTTCCTGATCTTCCAGCACGTTCACGGTGGCGATGGACTTGGCATCCACGCCGCAGGCCTTGAGGATCTGGATGGCACGGCCGGAGAAGCCGCACTGAGGGAAGCTGGCGTTGCCCTTCATGAACAGCAGGATGTCGTTGTTCTTGACCAGGTCGTCGATGCGTTGTTGGGTGTTGCTCATAGTAGGGCTCCAAGTTCAATGGATGGCGGCCTGAGCCGCAATGGCTGTAATTATTTCACCGTCTGTAAGCAAGGCGGTGGTGTGAGGAAATGTGAAGAAGTCCTGTGCGGTCATAGATGTGGTCGCCAGGCGGAATTTCAAGTCTTGCCAGGCCATTGACCACCGGTGCAGCGCTCTATGTCGGCGAGGTCTCTTCGGTGCTGTACCTGGACAAAGCCTGTATTGCGCATCAACTGGGCCACATCGCCGGCCTGATCCCAGCCATGCTCGAAGATGAGCCAGCCACCGGCCTTGAGCACCTGAGGTGCCTGACTGACGATGGCGCGGATGTCTTCCAGTCCGTCGGCACCGCTGGCCAATGCCGAAAGCGGCTCATGAGTGAGGGCGGCCAAGTGGGGGTCGTCCGAGCGGATATAGGGAGGGTTGCTGACCACCAGGTCAAACGCAGCCTGGCCGGCCAGCGGCTCCAGCCAGCTGCCGTGGGCAAACTGCACGGGCAGTTTCAGCAGCTGGGCATTGTTTTGGGCAACGGCCAGCGCATCTGCACTGGCGTCGACTGCGAAGACTTGCGCGGCAGGGCGCTGGCTTTGCAATGCCAGAGCAATGGCGCCGCTGCCGGTGCCCAGATCTACGACGCGAGTTGGCTGCCCTTCAGGCATCAGTTCCAGTGCCCAGTCCACCAGGGTTTCGGTATCGGGGCGTGGGTCCAGCACTCTGCGGTCCACGGCCAGATTCAAGCCGTAGAACTCTTTGTTTCCGGTCAGATAGGCCACGGGGGTGCCCTGCTGGCGCAGGATGCACAGCTGAGCCCAACGTTGCTGCTGCTCCGTACTTAGTACATCGGTGTCATGCGTGATAAGCCAGGCGCGGGCGTGCGCTGGCTGCTGCATTAAATGCAGCAACAGCATCTGTGCATCGACATGCGCCATGCCTTGTCTGGCGGCGTGCGCCAGAGCCTGTGCGACGGTGAATGAGGAGGAGGCGGGTTCAGTCATGCTCTCGCTGTGGACGATCTTCTTCAGTAACGGTAAATCTCGGGATCGCCAGCTTTGTACTTCAGTCCATACAGCGTGGTGGCGGACTGGCCGGGCTCCAGCATGGGGCGTGAGCGTATACCCAGCAACAGATGTTCCAGAGCTTGCTGAATATTCTCGCCCTCGAAGCTGATGCCTGCAAAAGACCAGGAAAAGCAGCGCCCATCGTGCGCCATCAGCAACTGGCTGTGGGCATGGTGAACTTCGGCCAAGGGTATCAGCCGGGTGTTCAGGCGCTGTTCCCAGGCGATGAGGGTGTCGTCCGGATCTTCGCCCGTGAAATGGTCTTCAAGCCAGTCAAACTCTATATTGCTGGTTGCGCATTCCCGACCACTGCCTGCCTGGCCTATATGCAAACCAGCCAGGTTTTGCAGTGCGGCAACTGCGGGATGGCTGGCCAGCCGGGGCTGGGTATCCAGAGAACTCCGAACGATGGCGGGAATAGCGGCTTCTCGCTCCGGCGTCCAGCCTTGCGCTATCAGCAGCTCAAGTACAACAGGCGATTCAAAGTTCAGCATGGCAGGACTTTTAGCGACCCGGCGCCGAGATGAATGGACGTGACTGCAGGATGATGACCTGATCCCCCTGCACGGCCCATTCAATGTCCTGGTCCTTGCCGCCAAAACGCTGCTTGACGCCGGCGCCGGCACGGGCCAGGCGCTGCACCAGTTCGTCGCTGAGCACGGCGCGGCCGGCGGCCACAGGCACTTCGCGCACGCCGCCCTTGCTGTCCAGCTGCAGGGCCACATCATCTTGTGAGCGGTTGAGCACCTGAACGGCCTTGCTGCGGCTGTTGTAGAGGATTTGCTCTGCGACGCGCTTGCCTTCCACCACGCGTATGCCTATGCCGCGCTTGGCGGCGATATAGGTGGCGTAGCGGCGGCCAGCGTCAAACGGGTCACGCGTGATCATCACACCAGAGGCTGCGGAGTCCACCGCTTTTTGTACAAAGACCGACATGACAACCTGCTGGTCGTCAATGCCTGCGGCCTGCCGGGCTTCCCAGGCTTCGAAGTTGTAGACCGAGGCCCAGACCTTGCGCACGGCGGCTGCCAGATCGGCGCTGCTGCGCACATTGGGAACGGTGGTGTAGAGCCCGGCACCGCTGAAATTCGGCAGGTCTTCGGAGCTTGAGGAACTGCGTACGAACACGCCCTGGCTGCCCAGCTGGCTGGCCCAGCGTTTGGCCCAGGTATCTGCGACAGCCGGGCTGACAGGCCATTGTTCGATTTCGGACTGCAGCTTAGACAGGGCCTGCCTGCGAACTCCTGCATCCGTAGCAAAACCGGGCTGCTGGCGCATGCGGGCAATGCGCTCGGCAAGGCCGTTGGCACGCATGAAGTCGGTATAGGAGGCAAAAGGAATGCAAAAGCCATCGGGCACGATCACGTCGGCCAGCTTGGCCGACTGAATCTCGCCCAGGTTGGCTGCCTTGGCACCGCAGCGTTGCCGGTCCGCACCGCGCAGGCTGGCCAGTGGAATCAGATCGCTGCGTTTCAGATCGGGTTTGATGAGTACGCGATTGCCATTGGCGGGCTTGTTCTGGGCCTGCTTTTCAGCGGCCTGACGTTCGGCATCCGTGGCGGCGCGCAGCTGCATGCCCGAAGCCTGCACTTCGATATGCACCCATTGGCCGTTGAACGGTGCATATTGCTCGGCGGCTTTCTGCACATAGGCATTGGGTATGCCCCAGCCGCGGGCCAGTAGGTTGACGTGGGAGAGCACGGTAGAGGGGCGTTCCGTGAGCACGCCAGCCACCGGGGGCAGGCTGATGGGGACCTCGCGCAGCAGGACGATGTCCTGCGGTTTCAGGTCGTCGACCGCTTCTGCGGAGGACAGAATGCGCAGCCGACCCGTGGCCTGGCCCTGATTCAGTGGCAGGAAGGTCTGCGAGCCCAGCAACTGGGCTTGCGTGACGGCTTCGATGCCGGCAGCCTGGGCGACGGACTCATGCAGGGTGGAGTTGGCCTTGAAGCGCAGCGGGGCAAAGAAGCTGGCCTTGAGTGCGCTGGCCGTGGTCTGCAGCAACTGGGGCGTCAGTTGGTCGCCTTCCCAGAACTCATAGCTGTAGTCCTTGAGCGTGGGCTGCCAGCTCAGTGTGCCCAAGATAAAGCGTCGCTCAGGCTCGCGGTAGTTGCGATTGAGCGCCTGTTTGCCCGGTGGCAGCAGGCGCTTGGCATGCAGGAAATCTTCGTGAAAGGCGTAACGCGGCGTGTTGATGAAATAGACCTTGGCCGGCTTGCTTTGACGGTCGATGACAAACAGCAGATGCGGCATGGCGCTGGCGCTGCCGGCGTCGTAGACGCGGGCCAGACGGTCAAAGTCCGCGCGGCTGCCCAGGAGGCTGAGGCTGGCGGGAGAGGCGCGGTTGCCGCTGGCATCGACCGGGCTGCCAGCGCCGGAGTCATAGGCCGAGGGCTTGCGCACCACCAGTGCATGGGCGGGGCCGATGAAGGCTGTCAGCAGGGTGCAGGAAAGTAGCAGGGGGCCCAGGTCTGGCAGCAGTTGTCTCATGTCAATGGGTCTCTAGTTCGGCAAGCAGTTCGGCTTCGCGGGCATGTTGCAGGGCTTCGATCACATCGCCCAGATCGCCTTCCATTACGGCCAGCAGCTTGTATAGCGTGAGGTTGATGCGGTGGTCGGTCAGGCGACCTTGCGGGAAATTGTAGGTACGGATGCGGTCACTGCGGTCGCCAGAGCCTATCAGGCCTTTGCGCATGGCCGCTTCCTTGGCTGCACGTTCGCTGCGCTCTTTTTCCTGAATGCGGGCCTGCAGCACCTGCAGGGCCTTGGCCTTGTTGCTGTGCTGGCTGCGTCCGTCCTGACATTCGGCCACGATGCCGGTGGGCAGGTGGACCACGCGCACGGCGGAGTCGGTCTTGTTGATGTGCTGACCACCAGCGCCGCTGGCACGGAAGGTGTCGATGCGCAGGTCGGCGGGGTTGAGTGTGATGGCCTCGGCTTCGTCAGGCTCGGGCATCACGGCCACGGTGCAGGCGCTGGTGTGGATGCGGCCCTGGGTTTCGGTGGCGGGCACGCGTTGCACGCGGTGGCCACCGGACTCGAAGCGCAGCGCGCCGTAGACGTTGTCACCTTCAATGCGCAACACCACTTCCTTGTAGCCGCCGATTTCATTCTCGTTGGCGCTCATGACTTCCACCTTCCAGCCTACGTTGGCGGCATAGCGGGTGTACATGCGGGTCAGATCGCCGGCAAACAGGGCAGACTCGTCACCACCTGTCCCCGCACGGATTTCGACAAAGGCCGGGCGGGCGTCATCGGGGTCCTTGGGCAGTAGCAGACGCTGCAGCTCGGCCTCAAGCTTGAGCAGTTCCTGCTCGCCATTGGTGATTTCTTCCTGCGCCATTTCGGCCATGTCGGGATCACCAAGCATTTCGCGGGCGGCGGAGACATCGGCTTCGGTCTGCTGGTAGCGGGTGTAGCGGCTGGCAATGGCGGTCACGTCGGCATGTTCGCGCGAGATGGCGCGGTACTGCTTCATGTCGCCCATGATGTCCTCGCGCGAGAGCAGGAAGTCCAGCTCCTGCAGGCGTTGGGCATAGCGTTCTAGCTGATTGCGCAAAAAGTCTTGCATGGTGTTTACCAATGGCTGAGAACATGCACCGCAGCATGTTCCTTGAAGGAGAGAGGGGAGAAGTCTTCAGGCCGCGACAGGGCCTGGGCGCTGCGGAAAGAGCAGCGCGGTATGCGGGCGAGCGCCGCTAAAGCTTGCTGGAGTTGCGGCTGGCGCGCAGGAACAGGCGGGAGACAGCGTCGGCCGTCTGGGCACGCTCTTCGGCACCGCCCTTGTGCAGCTCGGCCATGGTGCCGTGCAGCATTTTTTGTGTCAGTCCACGTGACAGGGCTTCCAGCACGGTGTCTATGTCTTCACCCTTGGCCAGCAGTTTTTTGGCACGAGCAATCTCCATGGCGCGCCAAGTATCGGCCTGGGCATTGACCTGCTGAATCAGCGAAACCGAGCCACCCATGGGGCTGCGCTGGTCCATCCACTGCATGAAGTGCTGCACGCCGGTGTCGATGATGACTTCGGCCTGCTGCACGGCAGCCTGGCGCTGGGCCTGGCCGGTGCGCACCACAGTGGCCAGATCGTCCACGGTGTAGAGATAGACGTCGTTGAGGTTCTTGACCTCGGATTCGATGTCGCGCGGCACAGCCAGATCCACCATGAAGATGGGGCGGCGCTTGCGCTTTTTGAGAGCGGACTCCACCGCACCCAGGCCGATGATGGGCAGGGTGGACGCGGTGCAGCTGATGATGGCGTCGTATTCGTGCAGATGCTCTGGCAGATCGGCCAGACGCATGGTGCCAGCGCCGAACTGGGCAGCCAGCTTCTCGCCGCGCTCCATGGTGCGGTTGGCGATGGTGATCTGCTTGGGATTGCGCGCGGCAAAGTGGGTGGAGACCAGCTCGATCATCTCGCCTGCACCGACAAACAGCACGCGGATCTTGGACAGGTCTTCAAACAGCTGGCCGGCCAGGCGCACGGCAGCGGCGGCCATGGAAATCGAGTGCGCGCCGATTTCGGTGGAGCTGCGAACTTCCTTGGCGACGGCAAAGCTGCGCTGGAACAACTGATTCAGCGTGGAGCCCAGAGCGCCCGCTGTTTCGGCAGCGCGCACGGCATTCTTCATCTGGCCCAGGATCTGGGCTTCGCCCAGCACCATGGAGTCCAAGCCCGAAGCAACGCGGAAGGCGTGGCGCGCAACCGAGCCGTCTTGCAGCAGATAGGAGTGCTGGCGCAGCAACTCGGGTGCGACGCCGCCGCTATTGGCCAGCCAGTGCACGGTGTGTTCCATGGCCGGCGCATTGGCGGCGCAGTAGATTTCCGTGCGGTTGCAGGTGGAGAGAATGGCGGTTTCCACGGCGTCATGGGCCTTGCCGGTACTGCTCAGAGAGCTGCGCAGACCTTGCAGCGTCGGCGCGATCTGATCGAGCGCGAACGCAAAACGGCCCCGCATATCGAGCGGAGCCGTGTGGTGATTGATACCTAAAGCCCAGACTGCCATAGGTGCAGATTATAAAATTTCGTGCCGGATTGGGCACCTTGCCGTCTCAAAGCCTTGGAAACGATTGCTGTCATGGGTCTTATTGCGAGCGTAAATCATTTACTGAACTTTGTTGCACCGGCGTTTTTCCTGGCGTTGGGCCTGGCGCTGTGCGCTCGTGTTTTTCAGCAAAACAAGCCTGGATCCCAATCCTTCATTACGCAAGTAGCTATCAATTTCATATTGGGAAGCTTGATTTTGTTTGCTGGTTTATGGCTGTTTTCCCGGGATGGAAAGATGGCCAGCTATGCAAGCCTGGTTGGCCTATGTGCCTTGTGCCAGTGGGTGCTTTCACGCGGTTGGCGCTGATTACGGCACCAGACGAGAAGCTGTTTTGTGCAAAAGCTTGATGTGACTCAAGGCGATTGTTGTATTTTCGCCCGCGACTCACAGTGAAATGGCCCTTGGCGCGGCCTGCTCCAGTATCCAGTCCCTGAATTGATCAAGTGCTTCCGTCGCTGCGCGGTTGGCCGGGCGGCACAGAAAGTAGCCGCGCTCGATGTTGACTGGTGCATCGAGAGCTAGGGCCACGCGGCCCGTAGCCAGGTCTTCTTCGACCAGGCAGCGCTGCACCATGGCCACGCCCATACCGGCAGCCACGGCTTGCACCAGCAATGCCACGGTCTCGAAGTCCGCTGCAGGTGGGGGGCAAGCCTGACTCAGGCCGCGTTCCTGCATCCAGCGCGCCCAGTTGCCGGGGTAGTTGGTGTGAAACAGCAAGGGGCGGGCCAGCAGGTCCTGCGCGCTGTGAATGGCGTCGCGGCCTTGCAACTCACGTGGGTGGCAGATGGGGATCAGATCTCGTCCAACCACGTATTCCGCTTCAATGCCTGCGGGCCAGGCAGCGCCCACGCGAATCCAGGCATCGATTTCCGGCGCGGTCAGCGGGTCGTCGCGCCGGTAGGGCGAGAACGAGAGCATGACCTGCGGGTAGCGGGCATTGAAGTCCGGCAGGCGCGGAATCAGCCAGTGGCTGAACAAGGTGGGCGTGACGGACAGGCGTAGCTGAGGCCCGTGGCGGCGTCTGCGTGCGGCGGCAGAAGCGGCTTCGATGGCCATGACGGAGGGCTCCACGGCCTGCAGATACTCCTGTCCGGCTGGCGTGAGCGTGTTACGGCGGCCCAGACGTTCGAACAGGGCGAAGCCCAGGTGTTCTTCGAGGCGTGCAATGGCGCGGCTGATGCCACCCTGGGTCACATACAACTCCTGCGCGGCCAATGAATAACTGCCCAGACGGGCGGCAGCGGCAAAAGCGTGAAGCTCTGACAGAGAAGGGGAGTGCATGCGCATGACGGCATGAATTATGACGGTTGGTAATACTTGTGTGTCTTCTTGTCGCTTTTCCCGGGGCTGTGCAGGCCAGAGAATGAAGAAAAGGAAGAGCTTCTCTTCCATACATAACCTGACTCCAAGGAGAAGCCGCATGGCCATTCGTCGTACTGTTCTGTCTTCCATCGCCGCATGTGCGGCAGCGGCTGCTTTTGCTCCCGCTTTTGCGGCCGATGCCGTGGCCGACTACCCTAGCCGTCCCATCCGTCTGGTCGTGCCCTTCGGCGCCGGTGGTTCCACCGATATGGTGGCGCGTCTGCTGGCCGAGAAGATGAGCACGGTGCTGGGCAAGTCCGTGGTGGTGGACAACAAGGGCGGTGCCGGCGGCTCCATCGGCGCTTCTGAAGTGGCCAAGGCCGCTGCTGACGGTTACACCATCGGCATGGCCACGGTGTCAACCCATGGCTCCAACCCCGCGATCTTCCGCAAGCTGCCTTACGACGCGATCAAGGACTTCGCCCCCATCACCAATGTGATGGCCGTGCCCAGCGTGTTTGTGGTCAACGCCAGCGTACCTGCCAAGAACATGAAGGAATTCATCGCGCTGGCCAAGGCCAATCCTAGCAAGTACAGCTTCGCTTCTCCTGGCACGGGTTCGCTGGGGCATGCCAATATCGAGAACTTCATGAATCTGGCCGGTATCGACCTGCTGCACATCCCTTACAAGGGCGCGGGCCAGGCCATCACCGATGCACTGGGTGGCCAGGTCAATGCCATGACGGACAACCTGCCCTCGACACTGCCGCATATCAAGGATGGCAAGCTGCGCCCTCTGGCCGTGCTGGCCTTCAAGCGCGCCGATGTGCTGCCTGATGTGCCCACCTATACAGAACTGGGTTTTCCCCAGATGGGCGATGGCGGCTGGTTCGGTCTGGTCGCGCCTGCTGGCACACCCAGGCCCATCATCGACAAATTGAATGCAGCAGCGCACAAGGCCATGGCCATGCCTGACTATCTGGAAAAGCAGAAATCCATCTCTGGTGAATCCATGGGCAACACGCCCGAGCAGTTCGCCAAGCAGATCAAGACTGCCATTGAACGCTACACCGCAGTGGCCAAACGCGCCAATATCAAGCTGGATTGATGAAGGCCTGAATGTCTTTGCCTGACTTTTTGCAAGCCCGGCCCGATCAGCCGGTGCTGGTACAACTGCCCCGGGGCCGGGTGTTGCCCCTAGTCTGCGACTCGCCGCATAGCGGCACGGCCTATCCAGAAGACTTTGGCACGGTTGTGCCCATGAGCCTGCTGCGCCGTGGCGAGGATACGCATGTGGCAGCGCTCTGGGACCGCTGGCCAGAGTTTGGAGCGACCTTGCTTGAGGCCACGTTCCCGCGCACCTATATCGATCCCAATCGCAACGAGTCCGATCTGGATCCGGCGCAGATCGAGGGCGAGTGGCCGGTGCCGCTGGCACCCAGCGTCAAGACCCAGCAGGGGCTGGGCTTGATCTGGCAGCGCATCAGCAAGGCCGGTGTGGCGACGCCGCTGTATGAGCGCAAGCGCACGGTGGCCGAAGTGCAGCACCGCATTGCCAATTACTGGCGTCCCTACCATGCGGCGCTGGCGCAGGCGATCGATGGCAGCGTGAGCCGCTTTGGCCGTGTCTGGCACCTGAATCTGCATTCCATGCCCAACGACGTTTACCAGCGCCTGGGGCGCACCGATGCGCCGCCGCTGGCTGACTTTGTGCTGGGCGACCGCGACGGCACAACCTGCGCGCCGGAATTCATCCATCTGATTGGCGATACGCTGCAAGGCTTTGGCTACAGCGTGGCCTATAACGAGCCTTACAAGGGGGTGGAGTTGATTGGTCGCATCGGCCAGCCGCAACTGGGCCGCCATTCGCTGCAGATCGAAATCCGTCGTCCTGTCTATATGGATGAGGATACGCGCGAGACCAATGCCGGCTTCGAACCGTTGCGAGGTCACTTCGCCCAGCTCATGCAGGTGGTGGCCGATTATGTCGAGCAACAAATGGCTACAACCTGACTGTGAATTTCTTGAGAAATCCAGAAAAAACTCTTCAAAGCCCGGCATTGCCGGGCTTTTTATTTCAGTCTGGAAATGTCAAAAAACTGTGGCGGGGAAGCTGCGATTCAGGGATTCCTTGCCTCACCTGCTATCAGAATCAGTTACGCTCGCAGGTTGGTGTCATCGTATATCTGATGTAACTACACGAAACAAAGCGTCTAGGAATCGTACCGGAATGAAGTTCACTCCCATCGCAGTGCTGGTCATGTCGAGTCTGGCGGCTTTTGCCCAGAGCGCATCCGCGCAAGCCGGAGCAGAAGGCCGTATGAATTTCCTGCGCGATGCCCGCGCCAGTACTTCCGGTCCACAATTCGAGTTCAGTCGTCTGCAGTACGGGCCTTTGCCGATTTCTGGCTCTCGCGTTGCTTCCACTGCCGGGCCTTTGCAGGCTGCCGAACGTGGTGACGCCAAGGCCCAGAATCAACTGGGCGAGATGTATATGCATGGTCAGGGCGTGCCGCAGAATGCGGCCACGGCCGTGCAATGGTTCCGCAAGGCCGCCGCACAAAACCATGTGGGCGCGCAAAACAGTCTGGGCACTCTTTATGCCAACGGCCAGGGTGTGCCGCAGAACTACCGTGAGGCGGCCCAGTGGTATGCGCGTTCAGCCCAGCAGGGCAATGCCGTGGCGCAGTACAACCTGTCTCACCTCTATCAGGAAGGTCTGGGCGTGCCTCAGAGCTTCGGCACGGCTGCCCAGTGGCTGGAAAAAGCTGCAGCGCAAGGTCATGTGACTGCACAGTTCGAGCTGGGTCAGCGTTACCTCAAGGGCAATGGCGTGGCCGTCAACTACATGACGGCGGCAGACTGGTTCAAGAAGGCTGCCGACCAGGGCCATGCCGAGGCGCAGAACCAGCTGGGCTCCATGCTATCCGACGGTGTGGGCGTGAAGCTGGACCCTGTGCAAGCCGCCCAATGGCTGCAGCGTGCTGCCGAGCAGGGCGATGCCCGCGCGCAGAACAGTCTGGGCCGCATGTATATGGATGGCGTGGGTGTATCGCGCGATTACAAACTGGCGGCGTCCTGGTTCCAGAAGAGTGCCGAGCAGTGGAATGCCGACGGCCAGAACAATCTGGGCCGCCTGTATCTCTATGGCCTGGGTGTGGAGCAAAGCCCGGCCTATGCCGCGCAATGGTTCCAGCGTGCAGCCGACCAGAACCATGCGGATGCCCAGTACAACCTGGGTACCGTGTATGCCGAAGGCCTGGGTACGCCCCAGAATTACGGTACGGCGCTGCAGTGGTACCAGAAGGCCGCCGAGCAAGGTCATGCCGCTGCCATCAACAACGTGGGTACGCTCTACGCCGAAGGCCGAGGTGTGCCGCAAAGCTATGCCAATGCCATGCAATGGTTCCGCCGTGCAGCGGACAAGGGCGATGCCTCGGCACAGTTCAACCTGGCTCGCCTGTATGCCGATGGCCAGGGCGGCAACGCCAGCCCCGCACAGGCTGTGAAGTGGTACACGGCTGCGGCAGAGCAAGGTCACCCTGGCGCACAGAACCGGCTGGGCGTGATGTATGCCGAAGGCCAGGGTACGGCGCGCGACTACGGCAAGGCCGTGCAGTGGTACCAGCGCTCCGCCGAGCAAGGCGATGCCGCAGCCCAGTTCAACCTTGGCATGGTCTATGCACAGGGCCAGGGCGTGCCGCGTGACAATGCCAAGGCTTACTTCTGGTACAACCTGGCCGCCATGGAACTGGGTGGTGATGCTGCCAAGCGCCGCGACGAGACCGCGCAGAAGCTCTCGATTGCCCAGGTGGCAGAGCAGCAGAACAAGGCTCTGGCCTGGCAGCCCAAGCGTTGATCGCATACACGGTCGAAATTTCTGCAAAAGCGCTTCCTTGGTGAAGCGTTTTTTCATGGGCCTTGTCCATGGGTTTATGCGGATGCTTCACTTCTGAATCAACGATGGGCGGCATGAAATGCGCCGCTACACTGCAGCCTCTCGGAGAGGGACGCATTACAGGTCGGTCAGGCTTGGGTGCGCTCGCGCAATTTCTATTCATGATGGAGACAACAATGAAGAAAATCTTTCGTACCTGCCTGGCAGGTCTGATGGCTGGTGCAGGCCTGCTTATGTCCATGGGGACTCAGGCCGCCGATGCCTTCCCCAGCAAGCCCATTCGCATCGTCATGGGCTTTCCGGCTGGTGGCCCGCTGGATCAGCACGCCCGTTTGCTGACCGACAAGTTGCAAGGCATTCTGGGTCAGCCTGTCGTGGTGGATTACAAACCCGGTGCAGGTGGGTCCGTGGGGGCGCAGGATGTGATGCGCTCACCGGCGGACGGCTACACGCTGATGCTGGCCAATACCGGCGTGATGGTGATCAATCCTGCGCTCTACAGCAAGCTGCCTTACAGCACGCTCAAGGACTTCACGCCGATTGCGCGTACTGCCATGCAGCCATTGGCCTTGCTGGTCAACAACAAGGTGCCTGCCAAGAATCTGCCGGAGTTCATTGCCTATGCCAAGGCCAACCCCGGCAAGATCAATTTCGGCTCGGCCGGCAATGGCGGCATCAGCCATCTGGTGCCCGAGATGTTCAAGAGTGCTGCAGGCGTGGACCTGGTGCATATTCCCTACAAGGGCAGTGCCCCGGCCTTTACCGACCTGATCGGTGGCCAGGTGCAGTTCATGGCCGAGAGCATTCCCCAGGCGGCGGCCTATCACAAGCAGGGCAAGGTACGTGCCCTGGCTGTGACCAGCAAGGAGCGCAACCCTGCATTGCCCGAGGTGCCGACAGCGATCGAGTCCGGTCTCAAGGGCTTTGAAGTCGTGGGCTTCTACGGTTTTCTGGCACCTGCCAACACCCCCAAGGATGTGGTGGCCAAGCTCAGCAGCGCCTTTGGCCAAGTCATGAACATGGCCGATGTGCGTGGTCGCATGGTGGAGCAGGGTGCGGACCCGGCTTTCCTGGACTCGGAAGCCTTTGGCAAGTTCCTGGCGGCCGAAACACCGCGCTGGGCTGCTGCGGTCAAGGCGTCGGGAACGAAACTCGACTAACCCCCTGAGGCGCTGTACGCCTTCCCCCTGCTCTCGAATTGCTTTGCAATTCGGGCTTGGGGGACGCAGCCATCGCCGCGAGGCGGCTCTTGCTGGGCTGCTCTGATTCTGTCAGCGCCAGTATTGGAGGGGTTGTGAACGCAAAAAAGCCCGGTCACTTTGCGGTGGCCGGGCTTTTGTTTGCTATCAGTAAGAGAGCTTCTAGCGCTTTCTATCAAACGATTTCAGATTTGATCAATTCTGAAATATTGGCTGGGTAAGCGACAACAGCTCTCAAATTAGATGTGATCACCCGTCTGCGCGGGGCTGAACAGGTCCACGTGGTCTGTGATGATGCCGTCCGTGCCTAGGGCTATCAGGCGCTGGGCGGCCCATTCGTCGTTGACGGTGTAGCTGCTGCAACGCAGGCCTGCACCATGTACTTTGGCGACCAGCTCCGGGTTCCATAGATCCTGGTTGAGCACCATGACCGAGCAGTCCAGATCCAGCGCGGTCTTCAGATCGATGTCCCCGGGGCTTGTGCCTGCACCATCGGCAAGCTTGTCCACCAGCAGGCCGCGCGGGATATGCGGTGCTGCATCGCGTGCACCCTTGAGCGAGTCGGGCTTGAACGAGGTGAACAGCGGTTGAACGATGTCCTTGGGCCAGATGCGGTTCATCAGCTCACCGCAGGCACGGCCGGTTTCCTCTTCCTGGCCGGGTGTGGGCTTGATTTCCACATTCAGGTGCAGATGGTTGGCCAGGCACCAGCGTGCCAGGGCTTCCAGTGTGGGCAGGTTTTCGCCCGCATAGGCGCGCGAGTGCCAGCTGCCTGCGTCGAGCTGGGCGATTTCACCCATGCTCAGCTTGCTGCCGATGCCATGGCCATTGGTGGTACGCTCCAGCGTGGCGTCGTGCATCAGGAACAGCACGCCGTCGCGGCTGAGCTTGGCATCGCATTCGAACATGCGGTAGCCATGCTGGGCGCCCAGACGGAAGGCGCTCATGGTGTTTTCAGGCGCGAGCTTGCCGGCGCCACGGTGGGCCACCCAACGGGGGTAAGGCCAGGGTTTCAATGCAGTAGTCATAGCTTTCGTATGCCTTTACGTGACAAGAGCACCGCAAGCCGGTGCCTGGGGTGCTCTTTAAAAAGTCAGTTCAGTGTGACCTTGGTCTGAATCAGACGCGCTTGCCTGTCTCGGCATTGAACCAGTGCAGGCGATCTTCGCGGGCAGAAATGCGGGTGGTTTCGCCGGGCTTGGGGAAGGGCTTGCCTTCTTCCACGCGCACGGTCACATCCTCATCGCCCACTTTGCCGTACAGCAGGCGCTCGGCGCCCAGCAGTTCCACGGTATGCACCTTGAACTCCATGCCGCCAGTTTCGACCAGATCGATGTGCTCGGGACGGATGCCCTGGATCAGGCCGGGTTTGCCGTTGGGCGAGTTTTTCAGCAGGTTCATGGGAGGCGAGCCGATGAAGCTGGCCACGAAGGTGGAGGCGGGCGTGTGGTAGACCTCTTCGGGCGTGCCGAACTGTTCCACATAGCCGCCGTTCATCACCACCATGCGCTGGGCCAGCGTCATGGCTTCGACCTGGTCGTGGGTCACGAACAGGCTGGTGATGCCCAGTTCGGCGTGCAGCTTCTGGATTTCCAGGCGGGTCTGGCCGCGCAGCTTGGCGTCCAGGTTGGACAGCGGTTCGTCGAACAGGAACACCTGGGGCTGGCGCACGATGGCGCGGCCCATGGCCACGCGCTGGCGCTGGCCGCCTGACAGCTGGCGGGGCTTGCGGTCCAGCAGGTGGCTCAGCTCCAGAATCTTGGCGGCCTTGTCCACGCGGCGCTTGATTTCGTCTTCCGGCACCTTGGCGAGCTTCAGGCCATAGGCCATGTTCTCGTAGTTGCTCATGTGCGGATAGAGCGCGTAGTTCTGGAACACCATGGCGATGTTGCGCTTGGCGGGCTCTAGGTCGTTGACCTTTTTGTCGCCGATCAGCAGGTCGCCGTCGGTGATTTCCTCCAGGCCGGCGATCATGCGCAGCAGCGTGGACTTGCCGCAGCCCGAGGGGCCGACCAGAACGATGAATTCACCGTCCTTGATTTCGACGTTGATGCCGTGAATGACAGGCACGGCAGCCTTGCCGGTGCCGTAACGCTTGATGATGTTCTTCAGAGAGATGGATGCCATGAGAGGTCTTCCAGGTATTCGTTCAATGGGGCAAAAGAGGGGGGAGTCTTGGAGCGAGGCTTACTTCTCGGTATCCACCAGACCCTTCACAAACCACTTTTGCATCAGCATCACCACGGCCGTAGGCGGCAGCATGGCCAGGATGGCAGTGGCCATCACGATATTCCAGTCCACGCTGGCGTCGCCGCCACCGCCCAGCATGCTCTTGATGCCCACGACCACGGGGTACATGTCTTCCGAGGTGGTCATGAGCAAAGGCCACAGGTACTGGTTCCAGCCATAGATGAACTGGATCACGAACAGGGCTGCGATCGAGGTCTTGGACAAGGGCACGAGGATGTCCTTGAAAAAGCGCATGGCGCCGGCACCGTCGATGCGGGCAGCTTCCACCAGCTCGTCCGGCACGCTCAGGAAGAACTGACGGAACAGGAAGGTGGCAGTGGCGGATGCGATCAGCGGCAGGGACAGGCCTGCATAACTGTTGAGCAGGCCCAGCTCGGCCACGACCTTGTAGGTGGGCAGGATACGCACTTCCACAGGCAGCATCAGGGTCAGGAAAATGGCCCAGAAGCAGAGCATCTTGAAGGGGAAGCGGAAGTAGACGATGGCAAAGGCCGAGAGCAGGGAGATGGCGATCTTGCCCACGGTGATGATCATTGCCACGACAAAGCTCACCCACATCATGCGCACGACATTGGTGTTGGAGCCCAGCTTGCCGGAGCCCAGCAGCGCTTCCTTGTAGTTGTCCCACATGTGGGCGCCGGGCAGCAGCGGCATGGGCGCCTGCACGATTTCGCTGGCCGTATGCGTGGAGGCGATCAGTGCCAGATACAGCGGGAAGGCGACGATGGCCACGCCGAGAATCAGCACGGCGTGAGAGAGGAAATTAAGCCAGGGGTTGCGGTCCACCATGATCAGTACTGCACTTTCTTTTCAACATAGCGGAACTGGATCACAGTCAGCACGACAACGATAAACATCAGGATGACCGACTGCGCAGCCGAGCCGCCCAGATCCAGTGCCTTGAAGCCGTCCAGATAGACCTTGTAGACCAGAATCGAAGTGGACTGGCCAGGACCGCCGTGAGTGGCTGCGTCGATGATGCCGAAAGTGTCAAAGAACGCGTAGACGATGTTGATCACCAGCAGGAAAAAGGTGGTGGGCGACAGCAGGGGCAGCTGGATGTTCCAGAAACGACGCCATGGGCCGGCACCGTCGATGGAGGCTGCTTCGATCAGCGCCTTGGGGATGGACTGCAGGCCCGCAAGGAAGAACAGGAAGTTGTAGGAAATCTGCTTCCATACCGAGGCGATGACGATCAGGGACATCGCCTGGCTCTCGTTCATCAGGTGGTTCCAGTCATAGCCCAGCTTGCCCAGGTAGTAGGTCACCACACCGATGGAGGGGGAGAACATGAACACCCACAACACACCGGCGATCACGGGAGCGACGGCGTAGGGCACGATCAGCAAGGTCTTGTAGACCATGGCGAAGCGGATGATGCGGTCGGCAAAAATGGCCAGGGCCAGCGATGTGGCGATGCCGATGCCAGCGACCAGCACGGAAAACAATGCCGTGCGCTTGAAGGAATTCAGATAGGTGGGGTCACCGAACAACTGTCTGAAGTTGTCCAACCCTACCCATTCGGAGCTCATGCCGAACGCGTCTTCCATCTGGAATGACTGGAGGACAGCCTGACCAGCGGGCCAGAAAAAGAAGATACCGATGATGAGGAGCTGGGGTGCTATCAGCACCCAGGGCAGCCATCTGGATCGGAAAAGAACGCGTTTTTCCATGAGGAGTCACAAATAAAAAAACCACCGGAGCCTGGGTTCAGTCAACGTGGCATTCAAGGGGCTGTGCCTTGGGTGAAGGCACAGCGGGCCCGCAGGCGCCTTGCGGCGCCGACGGGATTACTTCTTGTAAGAACGCTCGAAACGGGCCAGCAGCTCGTTGCCGCGGGTCACGATGGCGTCCAGAGCTTGTTGGCCGGTCTTCTTGCCAGCCCACACCTGTTCGAGTTCTTCGTCCTCGATGGTACGGATCTGCACATAGTTGCCCAGACGGATACCACGCGAGTTGTTAGTGACCTTGCGGATCATCTGCGTCACGGCAGTGTCGGTGCCGGGGTGCTTCTGGTAGAAGCCGGACTTGTCGGTCAGCTCATAGGCGGCCATGGTTACGGGCAGGTAGCCGGTGCGCTGGTGCGAAGCGGCCTGAACCTTGGTCTGGGACAGGAATTCGAAGAACTTGGCCACGCCCTTGTAGTGCTCAGCCGACTTGCCCGCCATGACCCACAGCGAAGCGCCGCCGATCACGGTGTTCTGGGGAGCGCCCTTGACATCGGGGTAGTAGGGCAGCGGTGCCAGGCCGTAGGCGAACTTGGTGTTCTTGGCCACGTCGCCGTAATAGCCGGACGAGGTCTGGATCATGGCGCACTCACCGGCCGTGAAAGAAGCCTGAGGAATCGCGCCGCGACCCTTGTAGACGAATTCGCCGTTCTTGGCGGCATCAGCCAGGTTCTGGATGTGCTTGACGTGCAGGGGCGAGTTGATCTTCAGGCGGGCCTTGTAGCCATTGGCGGAGAGACCGTTTTGCTCGGTAGCGAACTCAACGTTGTGCCAGGTGGAGAAGGATTCCAGCTGGGTCCAGCCTTGCCATGCCAGTGTCATGGGGCAGCTGTGACCGCTGGCCTTGAGCTTCTTGGCAGCTTCGAACACTTCGGGCCAGGTGGTGGGGGCCTTGTCGGGGTTCAGGCCGGCCTTCTTGAAGGCGTCCTTGTTGTAATAGAAGATGGTGGTGGAGCTGTTGAAAGGGAAGCTCAGCATCTGGCCGTTGGGGGCGGTGTAGTAACCAGCCACGGCGGGGATATAGGCCTTGGGGTCGAAGGCCACGCCAGCGTCGGCCATCACCTTGCCCACGGGCACGGTGGCGCCCTTGGAAGCCATCATGGTCGCGGTGCCCACTTCAAACACTTGCAGGATGTCGGGTGCATTGCCCGAGCGGAACGCAGCAATCGCAGCGGTCATGGACTCGTCATACACGCCCTTGAAGGTCGGCACGACCTTGTAATCCTTCTGGCTTTCATTGAACTGCTTGGCCAGGTCGTTGACCCACTCGTTGTTTACGGCAGTCATCGAATGCCACCATTGAATTTCGGTGGTGGCTTGTGCCGAGAAGGCGGTAGCGGCGACGGCGGCGGCCATGGCCAGTTGCTTGAATTGCATGAGGGCTCCTCTAACTATGGGTGACTAAATGTGCAGCACGCACATTAGGTCATGCATATGACATATATGTGTCATTGTTTGCCAGGACTTCGCGGACTGTCGTAGGTCTCAACCCTCAGAGGTTTGACAGTTTGATGACGTCGGAATGACGAACCAAGGTCGCGCGAAGCTGCGCCATTCTATGGCAAGCCAATTTCGTTTGTTGTTGGTAGTCTTTCGTATTGAGTTGTTTTTGATTCGTAAATGGTTGGTTTTGTCGTAAATAGCCTATGAAAATCGGGAGTTGCGCCAGAGAATGACCGGAATGATTTTTCAAATATCCTGCTTGGATATGTGCCAATGAGCAGGGGGTGGAGCCAGGAAAAGCTGCCGATAGCGGCGCTGCTGGTTTCAATGCGGTGCCTGTCGTCCATGGCGATGGCATGACAGAGCCCTCAGCAAAGCATGAGGAGGCGGGCGTCGCTTAAAATCAGCGTCCCACTGGCATAGGGGCGCCACCGGGCGCCCAACACGGTCTACCCCATGAATGTACCGATTGCGTTGGCTGCCGCCTTGCAGGCACAGGCTGCCGAACCCGCTCGACTGCGCGAGATTCCTTATAACTACACCTCGTTCTCTGACCGTGAGATCGTGATCCGCCTGCTGGGCTCATCCATGTGGGATGTGCTCAACCAGCTGCGGCAAGAGCGTCGCACCGGGCGATCTGCGCGCATGCTCTATGAGGTGTTGGGGGATATCTGGGTTGTGCAGCGCAATCCTTATCTGCAGGACGACCTGATCCACAACCCCGAGCGCCGCAAGTCGCTGGTTGAGGCGCTGGAGCATCGTCTGGCGGAGATCGACAAGCGCCGCGAGCCCAATCAGGATGCCGTGCGCGACCAGTTGGTGGGCCAACTGGTGGAGGCTGCGCATCGTGCCGTGCACGAGTTCAATGCCACGTTTGTGGAAGCCGAGCAACTGCGCCGCCGAGTGCAGAAGACGTTGCGCCCCTATACCGCCAAGGACAACATCAAGTTCGATGGTCTGTCGCGTGTGGCCCATGTGACCGACGCCACGGACTGGCGCGTCGAATACCCCTTCGTGGTGCTGACGCCGGACACCGAGGCAGAGATGGCTGGTCTGGTCAAGGGCTGTATCGAGCTGGGTCTGACCATCATTCCACGTGGAGGCGGCACCGGATATACGGGTGGTGCTATTCCTTTGACATGGCGTTCGGTGGTCATCAATACCGAAAAGCTGGAAGCGCTGACCGAAGTCGAGATGCGCATGATCCCCGGTGTGGATCACGAAGTGCCGACCATCTACTCCGAAGCCGGTGTGGTGACCCAGCGCGTGGCCGATGCGGCCGAGCGCGGCGGCTTCGTCTTTGCAGTGGACCCGACCTCCATCGAGGCTTCCTGCATCGGCGGCAATATTGCCATGAATGCAGGCGGCAAAAAGGCCGTGCTCTGGGGGACGGCACTGGACAATCTGGTGTCCTGGCGCATGGTGACGCCCGACGCGCAGTGGCTGGAAGTCACGCGTCTGGATCACAACCTGGGCAAGATTCACGATGCCCCAATGGCCTGCTTCGAGCTGAAGTACTTCGAGGCCGACGGCAAGACCCCTATTCGTACCGAACGTCTGGATATTCCGGGCAGCACTTTCCGCAAGGAAGGCCTGGGCAAGGACGTGACGGACAAGTTCCTTTCGGGTTTGCCTGGCATCCAGAAGGAAGGCACGGATGGTCTGATCACCAGTGCACGCTGGGTGGTGCACCGCATGCCGGCGCACACCCGCACGGTCTGCATGGAGTTTTTCGGCAATGCCAAGGATGCCGTGCCCTCCATCGTCGAGATCAAGGACTATATGTTCGCCGAGCAAAAGCGCTCGGGTGTGCTGCTGGCCGGTCTCGAGCATCTGGACGACCGCTACCTCAAGGCCGTGGGTTACGCGACCAAGAGCAAGAAGGGTAACGGCCATCTGCCCAAGATGGTGCTGCTGGGCGATATTGCCGGTGACGATGCCGACGAAGTGGCACGTGTGACCAGTGAAGTGGTGCGCATTGCCAACTCGCGCAACGGCGAAGGCTTTATTGCCATCAGTGCGGAAGCGCGCAAGAAGTTCTGGCTGGACCGCAAGCGCACGGCAGCCATTTCGCGCCACACCAACGCCTTCAAGATCAACGAAGACGTGGTGATTCCTCTGCCGCGCATGGCCGAGTACACGGACGGCATCGAACGCATCAATATCGAGCTGTCTCTGCGCAACAAGCTCAAGCTCTGCAACGAACTGGAGAGCTTCTTCAGGCATTCCGACCTGCCGCTGGGCAAGAGCGACGATGCGGGCGATATTCCCAGCGCCGAGCTGCTGGAGGACCGCGTGCAGCAGGCTTTGGGCCTGGTGGCCGAGGTGCGTGCGCTGTGGCAAGGCTGGCTGGATGGCGTGGCCACGCTGTTTCCCCAGCTGCAGGATCACACTTTGCGCGCCAGCTGGAAGACCCAGCTCAAGGAGCCGCTGTCCAAGATTTTTGCGGGCGCGGCCTTCCAGCCGCTGCGTGAATCTCTCAACGAGATTCACCAGAAGGTGCTCAAGGGCCGTGTCTGGGTGGCCCTGCACATGCACGCCGGTGACGGCAATGTGCACACCAATATTCCCGTCAACTCCGACGACTACGAGATGCTGCAGACCGCGCACGAAGCCGTGGCACGCATCATGGAGCTGGCGCGCAGCCTGGACGGTGTGATCTCGGGTGAGCACGGCATCGGCATCACCAAGCTGGAGTTCCTTTCGGACGCCGAGCTGGCACCGTTTGCCGATTACAAGAAGCGCGTCGACCCCGAAGGCCGCTTCAACAAGGGCAAGCTGATCCGCAACGAGGAATGGGATGCTTCGGCCCATCAAAGCCATGACGGCCGTTCGCCACGCGAATCGCTGATGTATGCCGATCTGACCAATGCCTACACGCCGTCCTTTGGACTGATGGGCTATGAGTCGATCATCATGCAGCAGTCGGACATCGGTGCCATCGCCAACTCCGTCAAGGACTGCCTGCGCTGCGGAAAGTGCAAGCCCGTGTGCGCGACCCATGTGCCGCGCGCTAATCTGCTGTACTCGCCCCGCAACAAGATTCTGGCGACCTCGCTGCTGGTGGAGGCTTTCCTCTATGAGGAGCAGACGCGCCGTGGTGTCTCGCTCCAGCATTGGCAGGAATTCGAGGACGTGGCCGACCACTGCACGGTCTGCCACAAGTGCTTCAACCCCTGCCCGGTCAAGATCGACTTTGGCGATGTGACCATGAATATGCGCAACCTGCTGCGCAAGATGGACAAGAAGAGCTTCCGTCCTGGCAACAAGCTGGCCATGGCCATGCTCAATGCCACGAACCCGGACACCATCAAGTTCATGCGCTCGGCCATGGTCGGGGTGGGTTTCAAGGCCCAGCGTCTGGCCGCCGATGTGCTGGGCGCCGTGGCCAGGAAGCAGACCGCGCATCCGCCCGCCTCGGTGGGAACGGCTCCCATCAAGGAGCAGGTGATCCACTTCATCAACAAGAAGCTGCCCGGTGGCCTGCCCACCAAGACGGCGCGCGCCTTGCTGGATATTGAAGACAAGGATTACGTGCCCATCATCCGCGACCCGCAGGCCACCAAGTCGGACACCGAGGCGGTGTTCTACTTCCCGGGCTGTGGTTCGGAGCGCCTGTTCAGTCAGGTGGGCCTGGCCACGCAAGCCATGCTCTGGCATGCCGGCGTGCAGACCGTGCTGCCCCCCGGCTATCTGTGCTGCGGCTATCCCCAGCGCGGATCGGGCCAGTTCGACAAGGCCGAGAAGATGATCACGGACAACCGTGTGCTCTTCCACCGTGTGGCGACCACGCTCAACTATCTGGACATCAAGACCGTGGTGGTGAGCTGCGGTACCTGCTATGACCAGTTGCAGGGCTACCAGTTCGACAAGATCTTCCCGGGCTGTCGCATCATCGACATCCACGAATATCTGCTCGAAAAAGGCATCACGCTGCAGAACAAGGGTGCTTACCTGTACCACGACCCCTGCCATACGCCAATGAAGCTGCAGGATCCCATGAAGACCGTCAAGGCCTTGATGGGCGACGACGTGCTCAAGAGCGAGCGTTGCTGCGGTGAGTCCGGCACGCTGGGTGTGACGCGTCCCGATATCTCCACGCAGATTCGTTTCCGCAAGACCGAGGAAATCCGCAAGAGCGAAGCGGTGTTGCGCGAGTCGGGCAAGCTGGGCGAAAAGGACAACGTCAAGATCCTGACCAGCTGCCCCAGCTGCCTGCAGGGCCTGAGCCGCTACGGCAATGATCTGAACAACGGTCTGCTCGAAGCCGACTACATCGTGGTCGAGATGGCGCGCGATATCCTGGGCGAGAACTGGATGGCCGATTACGTCAAGCGTGCCAACGATGGCGGCATCGAGCGCGTGTTGGTGTGAGGTTGTCATGAGTCATCAAGACAACTGTCCTTTGTGCGCCGCCGATGGCGGTACGCTGATCTGGCGTGGCGACAAGTTGCGCGTCATCCACGCGGCGGAGGCCGGATTTCCCGGTTTCTACCGCGTTGTCTGGAATGACCATGTGGCTGAATTCACGGATCTGAGCGCGCCAGAGCGCCATCTGTGCATGGATGCTGTGGCCGTGGTGGAACAGGTGCTGCGAGAGCAGCTCTCGCCTGCCAAGATCAACCTGGCAGCGCTAGGTAATATGGTGGCGCATCTGCACTGGCATGTGATCGCGCGCTATGACTGGGATAGCCATTTCCCGGGCTCCGTCTGGGCGCAAGCCTTGCGCCCACGTGATGAGGCCAGGGAAGCAGCTCTCGTCCGGCAACTGTCACAAGTGGACGCAGCGCTGAAAGAGGCGTTGACGCGCTGGGCAGCTTGAAGTTTTTTAGAACTTACGCAAACAAGGACGTGCAGCGAGCATTTCTATGGATGAAACGCCTGTCTGATTCGAGTTTGCGTAAGTCGTGTTTTTGTCTCCTGGCTGGAGATTCAAAGGGCAGCACCGGCTGCCCTTTTACGCATTGAATAGGAGAAAGTCATGGCCGGATTGCAAGCCCATACTCCCACCCCTGAATCCTTGACCGTGCATGGCGCATCGCGCGTGCTGGAAGTCTCATACTCGGACGGCAAGACCTTCCGTATTCCGTTCGAACTGCTGCGCGTATATTCGCCATCGGCCGAGGTGCAAGGCCACGGTCCGGGCCAGGAAGTGCTGCAGACGGGCAAGCGCGAGGTGGGCATCACCACCATCGAGCCCGTGGGCAACTACGCGATCAAGCCCTTCTTCAGCGACGGCCATGAAAGCGGCCTTTTCACCTGGGAATACCTGTACCAGCTGGGCAGTCAGCAGGATGAGCTGTGGCAGCAATATCTGCAGCGCCTGCAGGAGGCTGGCCTGGATCGCGACACGCCCATGCCAGAGAAGGGCACCGGTGGCCATGGCTGCAGCGTTCACTGAGATATGACTTTTCAGGGCTTGCCTGCAGTGCCAAAAGCCTGCAGCAGCGTCCCTCTGGTACCACACCACCCATGCGTTGCACGCAGGGTTATTGAGGCTGATGCTATATTTACAATAGCTTGTAGCGCAGACGTACCAAGCGCTTAAGGCCAATTCTTTCAAAAAACCATAGTGCTTCAAAGCCTGTAGTCATACGGGGTTGTCGCTGTACGCGCAAGCACTGCCTGCTTAGCATTCTTTGTTATGAGCTCCACACACTTCGGATTCCAGACTGTTGATGAAAGCGAGAAAGCATCGCGCGTACGCGGTGTGTTCGACTCCGTGGCCTCCAAATACGATGTCATGAACGACGTGATGTCCGGTGGCCTGCACCGTGCCTGGAAGGCCTACACCCTGATGGTGGCCAACCTCAAGGAAGGTGACAAGGCGCTGGATATCGCAGGCGGTACGGGAGACCTGGCCCTGGCTTTCTCCAAGAAGGTGGGCGCTTCGGGTCAGGTGGTGCACACCGACATCAATGAAGCCATGTTGCGCGTGGGGCGTGACCGCCTGACCGACAAGGGGGTGATCCTGCCCACCATGGTCTGCGATGCGGAAAAGCTGCCTTTCCCCGACAACTATTTCGATCTGGTCAGCGTGGCTTTCGGCCTGCGCAATATGACGCACAAGGATGCCGCACTCAAGGAAATGAATCGCGTGCTGCGTCCTGGCGGCAAGCTGCTGGTGCTGGAGTTTTCCAAGGTGGCCAAGCCCCTGGAAAAGGCCTATGACTTTTACTCGTTCAAGGTTTTGCCAGCCATGGGCAAGCTGATCGCTGGTGATGCAGAGAGCTACCGCTATCTGGCCGAATCCATTCGCATGCACCCTGGTCAGAAGGAACTCAAGGCCCTGATGCAGCAATGCGGCTTTGGCCATGTGGACTATCACAACATGACAGGAGGCATCTGTGCCTTGCATGTGGGAATCAAGTGTTAAGAGCGCCTTGTGCGCGGATTTGTAGCGACTTTCCAGAAGAAGGGAGATGAGATGAAAAAATTGTGGTCAATCGCCTTGGTGGCAATGCTGGTCGTGGCTCACGGTCAGGCGGATGCAAAGCGCATGGGCGGCGGCTCGTCGTTCGGCAAGCAGTCCGGCAATGTCACACAGCGTGAAGCTTCTCGTGCTCCCGCTCACAACCCGCAGCAGGCTCCTCAGCAGAATACGGCCCAGCAAAACCGTGCTGCACCACCTGCGCCTGCGGCTGCTGCACCCAAGAAACCATGGGGTGCCATGCTCGGCGGTCTGGCCGCGGGCCTGGGCCTGGCCTGGCTGGCCAACTCTCTGGGCCTGGGAGCAGCCTTCGGCAATATTTTGCTGATCGCTTTGCTGGCCATGGTTGCCATGGCCGTGATCGGCATGATCATGCGCCGTCGCAATGCAACGCCTGCTGTGCAGAGCAATAGCAATCCATTTGCCTTCCAGGGCGCAACGCCCGTGGGTGCCGGCAATATGGGTGGCAACGTCAACGCGTCTCAGGCTCGCCAGTACAACCCCGAGAAGATCGGTAACGACGCATCGGCTCGTCCCTGGGAACAGGATCATCTGCCCGAAGCTGCTGCTGGCGGTGCCATGATCGGCTCGGCGCTCTCCGGCTCGCAAAGCTGGGGTGTGCCTCCTGGCTTCGATGCCGACGGTTTCCTCACGGCTGCCAAGCGCAATTTCGTGTCCCTGCAGTCTGCCTGGGACCGCTCCGACATCACGTCGCTGCGCGCCATGATGACCGACGAAATGCTGACCGAGATCCGCTCGCAGTTGTCCGAGCGCGAAGCGCAGCGCCCGGGCGAGCCCAATCACACGGAAGTCCTGATGATCGACGCCCAGCTGCTGGGTATCGAGGATCTGGGCAATGACTATATGGCCAGCGTCGAGTTCTCGGGCATGATCCGCGAAGATGCGTCCGCAGGTCCAAGCCCGTTCCGCGAGGTCTGGAACATGACCAAGCCCAAGAGCGGCTCCAGCGGCTGGCTGGTCGCTGGCGTGCAGGCGCTGCAATAAACGCAGAAGATTGGCATCACTCGCGGCCCATGCGAGGGGCACCAAGCAAGGGCCGCCCCGCCGCGAAGATGCCGTCCCCCTCAGGGGGAAGGCGCGTAGCGCCACAGGGGGGAATCAATTTCATGAATAATCGGGGGCTATGGCAACACAGTCCCCTTTTTCTTTTCTGGGCGGTCTCGTCGAACGCGCGATGGCCGGACCTCAGGCTCCCCAATGGCTGGTGAGTGAAATGCACCAGCGTCTGGTGCTGTTCCTCAACCATGTGCTGATGCAGGAAAAAGAGGCTATGGATCGCCTTGTGCGTCAGAAGGGCCGCATTGCACGCGTGCAATGGCGCCAGTATTCGGTGGCGCTGTTGGTCACGCCCGCAGGCCTCTTCGATGTGGCCCCCGAAGACGCCACGCCAGATCTGATGCTGGAAGTGACCGAGACCTCTCCTTTTTCCCTGGCTCAGACCGCGTTGCGCGGCGACAAGCCTTCCATTCGCATTGAAGGCGATGTGCAGTTTGCGGCCGAGATCAACTGGCTGGTGGACAACGTCAAGTGGGATGTGGAAGAAGACCTGGCGCGCGTGATCGGTGATGTACCAGCTCACACCATCGCCAAGGTGGCACGCACAGCTTCCCAGGGACTGCGCCAGTTTGTGGGTGCGCGCATGGGCAGCAAGGCCGACGCGGCAGCGACTGAAGCCAACACCGCCAGCACAGTGCCTGTGGCTTCCATGCCCGGCGGCGATTACACACAGCCATGAGCCGTTTTCTGCGAGGTTGGGCCATCCTCTGGGTGGTGTTTCGTTATGGTCTGGATGAGCTGGTGCTCTCCGGCCTGCCCCATCCTGCGCTGCGCAGGCTGCGTGGCGTGCTCACCTTCGGTCGCAAGCTCGACAAGCCGCGCGGCCAGCGCCTGCGTGAGGCATTGGAGGAGCTGGGCCCCATCTTCGTGAAGTTTGGTCAGGTGCTGTCCACCCGCAGCGACCTGATGCCTCCAGATGTGGCCGAAGAGCTGGCCAAGCTGCAGGATCGCGTGCCACCTTTCGATTCCCAGATCGCTGTGGACACCATCGAGCGATCCTTTCGCAAGTCGCTCGATCAGATTTTCGTGAGCTTTGACCGCCAGCCGGTGGCCAGCGCTTCGATCGCTCAGGTGCACTTTGCCGTGATCCGTGACAAGAGCGGTGTGGAGCATGAGGTCGCAGTCAAGGTGTTGCGACCTGGCATGAAGACCGTGATCGACAAGGATCTGGCTCTGATGCATATGATGGCGAGTTGGCTGGAAAAGCTCTCGCACGACGGCAAGCGGCTCAAACCCAAGGAAGTGGTTGCCGAGTTCGACAACTACCTGCATGACGAGCTGGACCTGATCCGTGAAGCCTCCAATGCCGCGCAACTGCGCCGCAATATGGAAGGTCTGGACCTGGTGCTGATCCCTGAAATCCACTGGGATTACTGCCACACCGATGTGATGGTGATGGAACGCATGAAGGGCGTGCCCATCAGCCAGGTCGAGCGTCTGCGCGAAGCCGGCGTGGACATTCCCAAATTGGCGCGTGACGGAGTGACCATCTTCTTCACCCAGGTGTTTCGCGATGGTTTCTTCCATGCCGACATGCACCCGGGCAACATCATGGTCAGCCTGGAGCCCGAGACCTTCGGTCGCTATATCTCGCTGGACTTCGGCATCGTCGGCACGCTGACCGAATTCGACAAGGAATATCTGGCGCAGAACTTTCTGGCCTTCTTCCGTCGTGACTACAAGCGCGTTGCGGCCCTGCACGTGGAAAGCGGCTGGGTGCCGGCCAATACCCGTGTGGAAGAGCTGGAAGCCGCCATTCGCGCCGTGTGCGAGCCGTATTTCGATCGTCCTCTGGCCGAAATCTCGCTGGGCATGGTGCTGATGCGCCTGTTCCAGACATCGCGCCGCTTCCAGGTCGAGATACAGCCGCAGCTGGTGCTGCTGCAAAAAACCCTGCTCAACATCGAGGGGCTGGGCCGTCAGCTCGACCCCAATCTGGACCTCTGGAGCACGGCCAAGCCATTTCTCGAGAAATGGATGCTGGACCAGATGGGGCCGCAGCGCCTGTGGCGTGAAATTCAGGCGCAGGCTCCGCGTTACGCGAAAATCCTGCCCGATCTGCCGCGCGTACTTCACCAGTACCTCTCCAGCAAGGGCGCCGACCGCGAGCACGATGACTTGCTCAAAGAGTTGCTCAAACAACAAAAGACCACGAACCGTCTGCTGCAGGCCATTCTCTGCGGCGGCATCGGTTTCGTCATCGGTCTGGTGGTGCTGCAGATTCTGCTGCGTATCCGCTTCTAACAAACAACTTCCAATTTCTGCAACAGGAGTGCCAGCGTGCTGCTCTCATTGGTCATCGTCTATCTGTTTGTGACCATAGGCATTGGCCTGTGGGCGGCCAAACGGGTGAAAAACACGGCCGACTTTGCCATTGCAGGGCGTCATCTGCCGCTGTACATGATCATCACCACCACCTTCGCAACCTGGTTCGGGTCCGAGCTGGTGCTGGGCGTGCCTGCCAAGTTCATCGAGGGCGGTCTGCACGCGCTGGTGGAAGACCCGTTTGGTGCGGGCATGTGTCTGATTCTGGTGGGCGCCTTCTTTGCCGCCAGGCTCTACCGCATGAATCTGCTGACCATCAGCGATTACTATCGCGCGCGCTATGGGCGCACGATAGAAGTGATCTGCTCGATGATCATCATGCTCAGCTATCTGGGCTGGGTCTCGGCGCAGGTCACTGCGCTGGGTCTGGTGTTCAATCTGCTGTCGGGCGGCGCAGTCAGCATTCCCATGGGCATGACGATTGGCGTGCTCTCGGTGCTGGTCTACACGCTGTTCGGCGGCATGTGGTCCGTGGCCGTGACGGACTTTGTGCAGATGATCATTCTGGTCATCGGCTTGCTGGTGCTGGCCTTTTTTGCTGGTGATATGGCGGGCGGCGCGGGCAAGGTGGTGGATCTGGCCACCAGCCGTGATCTGTTCAAGTTTCTGCCGGAGCCTTCGTTCCACGAAGTCGTGTTCTTCATCGGTGCTGCCGTGACCATGATGTTGGGTTCCATCCCCCAGCAGGACATCTTTCAGCGCGTGATGTCGGCTGATACCGAGAAATCGGCCGTGCGCGGCACCATCATCGGTGGCGCCTGCTATGTGATCTTTGCCTTCGTGCCCATGTTTCTCGTGGCCAGTGCGCTCATCATCATGCCGACCGAGGCCGCGGCCCTGCTGGCCGAAGATCCACAGAAGGTATTACCCACGCTGGTGATGGACAAGATGCCGTTCGCCATGCAGGTGCTGTTCTTCGGCGCGCTGCTGTCGGCCATCAAGTCCTGCGCCTCGGCCACCTTGCTGGCGCCCAGCGTGACGTTCACCGAGAACATCTGGCGTCAGTTCCGCCCGTACACCACGGACAAGGACAACCTCAAGACCATGCGCATCAGCGTGCTGGTGTTTGCTGCCTGCGTGCTGGGCTATTCCATCATGATGCAGGGCACGCCGATCTACGAGTTGGTTGCCAGCGCCTATCAGGTGCCGCTGGTGGGCGCATTTGTGCCCCTGGTCTTTGGTTTGTACTGGAAGCGCGCCACGACCCAAGGTGCCGTCAGTGCAGTGGTTCTGGGGATTGGCGTGTGGCTGGTTTTCATGGTCACACCAGTGCTGAATACGGCTTTCCCACAGCAGCTGGCTGGTCTTTTGTCGGCCGTCTTTGGCATGGTGGCGGGTTCCTTGCTGCCGCAATGGATCGGCAATCACCAGCGTGAAATCGAGGGCTACGCGCAGGTCAAGGCCTGAATCCCGATTCGGGCGCTGTCCAAGATGTCGTTGCAATGCAGCAAAACAAGGGTCGGCGCCTATAATTGAGGGTTTTTGCACTTCCCTCGTTTTAGCGCTATGCCTATCTATGCATACAAGTGTGGCTCCTGTGGCCATGCCAAGGATGTGCTGCGGAAAATCTCGGACGCGCCGCTGACCGTGTGCCCTGCTTGCGGGGTCGAGGCCTTTTCCAAGCAGCTCACAGCCCCGGGCTTTCAGCTCAAGGGCTCTGGCTGGTACGCCACGGACTTCAAGAACAGCGGCAGCAAACCGGCTGCAAGCACCTCTTCATCCACTGACAGTGCTGCTGCGCCTGCAGCCGCTCCTGCTCCTGCCACCGCCAATTCCTGAGGCTCACTCACACTATGTCTGCATTGCGCAAGTGGTTGATCGCCGGTCTGCTGGTCATCGTTCCCCTGGTGATCACGCTGGGCGTGCTCAACTGGATCATCGGAACCTTGGATCAGACGCTGGCCATTCTTCCGGAAGCTTGGCAGCCCGACAAATTGCTGGGCGTGCACATTCCGGGCTTCGGTGTCATTCTGACCTTGCTGATCCTGCTGCTGGTCGGCGGTATCGCCAGCAACTTCATCGGCCGCAAGCTGGTGGGCTGGGGCGATGCGCTGGTGCGCCGCATTCCCGTGGTGCGCTCCATCTATTCCAGCGTCAAGCAGGTCTCGGACACCGTGTTCTCCGACAGCGGCAATGCTTTTCGCACGGCGGTGATGGTGCAATGGCCGCGCGAGGGCGTCTGGACCGTGGCTTTCGTCACAGGTCAGCCCAGCGGTGAAGTGGCAGCCCTGCTGCGCGATGACTATGTCAGCGTCTTTGTGCCCACCACGCCCAACCCCACGGGCGGCTACTTTGTGCTGGTGCGCAAGAGCGAGTGCATTGAGCTGGAAATGAGTGTGGATGCTGCGCTCAAATATATTGTTTCGATGGGCGTGGTGGCACCGCCAGACCTCGCTCTGATCGAAGAATCCAAACAACAAACAACCTTGTCGCACCCCTAAGGGTGCAGGAAGACTTTCATGGCAATGCGTACTCAATACTGCGGTCTGGTGACCGAAGCCCAAATGGGCGAAACCGTGACCCTGTGCGGCTGGGTGAACCGCCGCCGTGACCACGGTGGTGTGATCTTCATCGACCTGCGCGACCGCGAAGGCTATGTGCAAGTGGTGTGCGACCCCGATCGCGCCGAGATGTTCAAGACTGCCGAAGGCGTGCGCAACGAGTTCTGCGTGCAGGTCAAGGGTCTGGTG
Source organism: Comamonas sp. (assembly GCA_031277805.1). GTDB lineage: Bacteria > Pseudomonadota > Gammaproteobacteria > Burkholderiales > Burkholderiaceae_C > Comamonas. Next base: position 265,320 of record JAITLR010000017.1, read on the forward strand.
CGCCCCCGTCCCGAAGGCACGACCAACGACAAGCTCAAGAGCGGCCAGATCGAAGTGCTGTGCCATGAGCTGAACGTGCTCAACGCCTCCGTCACGCCTCCCTTCCAGCTGGACGACGACAACCTGTCGGAAACCGTGCGCCTGACAAACCGCGTGCTGGACCTGCGCCGCCCCGTGATGCAGCGCAATATGATGCTGCGCTACAAGACCGCCATCCAGGTGCGCAACTATCTGGACAAGCTGAGCTTCATCGACATCGAAACCCCCATGCTGGGCAAGTCCACACCCGAAGGCGCGCGCGACTATCTGGTGCCCTCGCGCGTGCATGACGGCGAATTCTTCGCGTTGCCCCAGTCGCCCCAGCTGTACAAGCAGATGCTGATGGTGGCCGGCTACGACCGTTACTACCAGATCACCAAGTGCTTCCGCGACGAGGACCTGCGCGCCGACCGCCAGCCCGAATTCACGCAGATCGACTGCGAAACCTCCTTCCTGAACGAAGAAGAAATCCGCGCCATCTTCCAGCAGATGATCACGGAAGTGTTCCAGACCCAACTAGGTGTCGATCTGGGCGAGTTCCCCATGATGACCTACCAGGACGCGGCCTTCCGCTTCGGTTCGGACAAGCCTGACCTGCGCGTCAAGCTGGAGTTCACCGAGCTGACCGACTGCATGGGCGATGTGGACTTCAAGGTCTTCTCCGTGCCTGCCACGACCAAGGGTGGTCGTGTCGTGGCCCTACGCGTGCCCGGCGGCGCTGCGATCTCGCGCGGCGAAATCGACGGCTACACCGAGTTCGTCAAGATCTATGGCGCCAAGGGCCTGGCCTGGATCAAGGTCAACGAAGTGGCCAAGGGCCGTGATGGCCTGCAGTCGCCCATCGTCAAGAACCTGCACGATGCCGCGATCGCCGAAATCCTCAAGCGCACCGGCGCGCAAGACGGCGACCTGTTGTTCTTCGGTGCCGACAAGGAAAAGATCGTCAACGACTCCATCGGTGCGCTGCGCCTGAAGGTCGGTCACAGCGAATTCGGCAAGAAGAACGGCCTGTTCGAAGACAAGTGGGCACCGCTGTGGGTGGTGGACTTCCCCATGTTCGAGCATGACGAGGAAGACAACCGCTGGGTGGCTGTGCATCACCCCTTCACTTCGCCCAAGGACGGCCACGAAGAGCTGATGGTCACCGACCCCGGCAAGTGCATCGCCAAGGCCTACGACATGGTGCTGAACGGCTGGGAGCTGGGCGGTGGCTCGGTGCGTATCCACCGCGCCGACGTGCAGGCCAAGGTGTTTGCCGCCCTGAACATCTCGCCAGAAGACCAGCGCGCCAAGTTCGGCTACCTGCTGGACGCGCTGCAGTACGGCGCGCCTCCCCACGGTGGTCTGGCCTTCGGTCTGGACCGTCTGATCACGCTGATGACCGGTTCGGACTCCATCCGTGACGTGATCGCCTTCCCCAAGACCCAGCGCGCCCAGGACCTGCTGACCCAGGCGCCTTCGCCCGTGGACGAAAAGCAGCTGCGCGACCTGCACATCAAGCTGCGCAACCCCGTGGTGACCACCACCGAGGCTTGATGCATTGCTGTCGGCACAAGGCCTTGAGCTTTGTGCCGTACCTTGTGCGATAGTCCGGGCGCCAGACAGCGAATTCGCTGCTGGCGCTTTTTTGTTGCTATTTGATCAATAGCTTGCTCCTCTTGCTTTTTCGGAAATTCCATGCATTCGATCTCTGAAATCCATGATGGACGTGCGCAGCCAGCTATCAAAACTGCTGCAGCTGCCGTGCTGATGGCCTTGGCCCTGGTCGGCTGCAACAAACAGCAGACCGAGCTGGGCCAGGGTGGTTCCGAGATCTCGGGCTCTGCGGGTCCACAGGGGGCCAGCCAGGCGGCGAAGTCGCTGCAACAGTGCGATGCGCCCATCGCCACCGTGGCCCTGGTGGAGAACCCGCGCGGCTACGTCATGCCCTATGGCAATGGTCAGTTGCCGCCCACGCCAGTACCTCTGATCAAGCTGCTGGCCCAGCAAAGCGGGTGCTTCCGCGTGGTGGACCGCAACGCAGGTCTGCAGGGCACGATTCAGGAGGGCGAACTGCGCGACTCGGGCGTGCTGCGCAAGAACGGCACGGTGCACAAGGGCCGGGGCTACGAGGCCCAGTACCAGCTGGTGCCCAGTCTGACCTTCAGCGAGCAGAGCGCGGGTGGAGGCCTGTCCGGCATCATCGCCATGATTCCCGTGTTGCGCGATATTGCGGGGCTGGCGGGCCTTGCCGAGAACGTCAAGCTCAAGGAGGCGCAGACCGCGCTGTTCCTGACCGATACCGAAACCACGGAGCAGGTGGCAGCCTCCACCGGTTCGGCCCGCGCCACGGATCTGGGCGTGGGCGGCCTGGTGCTGGGCAAGTTGGGCGGTGCTGGCGGCGCGGGCTGGAGCAATACCAACGAGGGCAAGGTCATCGCTGCGGCCTTTCTGGATGCCCATAACCAGCTGGTGCACCAGCTGCGCGCGTTGCAGGCCAAGGAGCTGCCACCAGCCGTGGCCACCAAGGCCAAGCGCTCCTGAGTCATATAGCTATGCTCAGCCTGCCGTCATGCTCAAGGCGTAGTATGGCGGCATGATTTCATCGTCCGAAGAATCCAGGCCATTGCCCAGGCCCTACAAGATTCCGGAATCCGTGCTCGTGGTGATCTACCGCGAGGACGGACAGGTCCTGCTGTTGCGTCGTGCCTTGCCGGCGCCACAGGGCGAGGACTTCTGGCAATCGGTGACCGGCAGCAAGGACAGCGCGCAGGAAGACTGGCGCGAGACCGCCGTGCGTGAAGTGCAGGAAGAGACCGGTATCGATGCGCTGGCCGAAGGCTGCCAGCTCACGGACTGGGAACTTGAGAACATCTACACCATCTATCCAGAGTGGCAGCATCGCTATGCGCCGGGGGTCTGGCACAACCATGAAAGAGTCTTCGGGCTTCGTGTGCCGTCCTACATGTCCGTGCACTTGAATCAGAGAGAGCACACCGCACATGATTGGCATGATTGGCGCGACGCAGCCCGGCGCTGCTTTTCTTCTTCCAATGCCGAAGCGATTTTGCTGTTGCCGCGTTTCGCACCGGAGCTTGCCGGTGCCTAAGTTCGTTTGCAACAGCCATGAACAAGCCTGAGCCTATGTCTGAAACACAGTTGTCCGCAGCAGCCGATCCGCAGATTCTGCGTGTGGCCACTTACAACATTCACAAGGGAGTGCAGGGCCTGGGGCCTGCCAGAAGGCTGGAAATCCACAATCTGGGGCTGGCCGTGGAGCAGCTCGATGCCGACATCGTCTGCCTGCAGGAAGTGCGCAAGATGAACCGCAAGGAGGAGCAGTACTTCGACCGTTGGCCCAGCGTGCCGCAGGCCGAATACCTGGCTCCCGAAGGCTACGAGTCCGTCTACCTGACCAATGCCTACACCCGCGATGGGGAGCACGGCAATGCATTGCTGAGCCGCTGGCCCGTGATCGGCTACCAGCGCGAGGATATCTCCGACCACCGCTTCGAGCAGCGTGGCCTGCTGCATGTGGAGCTGGATATTCAGGGCAAGCGCGTGCACTCCATCGTCGTGCATCTGGGCCTGATTCACGGCAGCCGCATCCGCCAGATAGCCCAGATGCATCGCTTCATCGAGCGCGAAGTGCCGCCCAATGCACCGCTGGTGGTGGCTGGCGACTTCAATGACTGGGGCAACCAGATCAAGCGCATGCTGGCCGGCTTCGGTCTGTTCGAGTTCGAGGGTGACCGTGGTGCGCTGACCTATCCCTCGCGCCTGCCGATTGCGCAGCTGGATCACATCTATGTGCGCGGGCTGACACCACTGGGTCTGCAGGTGCCCAAGGGGCGCATCTGGTGGCGCATGTCGGACCATCTGCCCCTTATCGCCGAATTCCGTCTCTAGCCTTCAATTGCTCTTAAAAAGATAGCTTGCGGTGCCAAGCAAGCGTGCATTTGATGCTAAATCCTTTGTGAGAACCAGTGCATGATTCGCTGGTACCATGCCTGCCATGTTCAGAGATCTCGCCGACATGAAAAAAGATAACTCAGCCGAGGGCACGCCCGTCTCGGTCAAGATCCGCGAGCGGCTGCAAGCAGCGCAAAAGCGCTTCCACGCCAACGACAATATTTCCGAATTCATCGAGCCCGGTGAGCTGGAAAAGTTGCTGGACGAGGTGCAGGAGAAGATGCAGGGCGTGCTCGACTCCATGGTCATCGACACCGAGCACGATCACAACACGCGCGCCACGGCCCGTCGCGTGGCCAAGATGTATGTGAACGAGGTATTCCGCGGACGCTATGTGACCCAGCCTGCGATCACCGAGTTTCCCAATGCCGAGCACCTGAACGAGTTGATGATCGTCGGCCCGATCACCGTGCGCAGCGCCTGCAGCCATCACCTCTGCCCCGTGATCGGCAAGATCTGGATCGGCGTGCTGCCCAACAAGAACACCAATGTGATCGGTCTGTCCAAGTACGCGCGCCTAGTGGACTGGATCATGGGTCGCCCGCAGATTCAGGAAGAAGCCATCATCCAGCTGGCCGACCTGATTGTGGACAGAACCCGCCCCGACGGTCTGGCCGTGGTGATGGAGGCGTCCCACTTCTGCATGTCCTGGCGCGGTGTGCGCGAGATGGACAGCAAGATGCTCAACTCCGTCATGCGAGGTGCTTTCCTCACCAACCCCGAACTGCGCCGCGAATTCCTGTCGCTCATAGCAGCCCGTAAGTAAATGATCCCCCCTGAGTCGCTGCGCGCCTTCCCCCCAGGGGGACGATGCCTTTGCTGCGAGGCGGCTCTTGCTCGGCATCCCTCTGATGGCTGGCGCCAGTTTCATGAGGTGTCGGCCATACTTGGTCAGATGAGCAACTGAATTTTTCCTCTCAAAAGGCTGCGCGTCGCGCGGCCTTTTGCATTTCTGGCCCTCATGTCCCTGCAAGCGTTCACTCTCATCATTCTGGCCGGCCTGATTCATTCGGGCTGGAATATCGTGGCCAAGAAGGCGGGAGGCGATGCGCGCTTTTCGCTTTATGTCTCGGTCTTCAATGCGCTGATCTGGGCGCCGCTGGGTTGGTGGCTGGGGCGGGACGTGGTGCCAGGATGGGGCTGGATGGAATGGGGCTTTGTCACGGCCAGCGCCCTGCTGCATGTGGGCTATTTTGTCGTGCTGCTGCGCGGCTACCGCGTGGCGGATCTGACGGTGGTCTATCCTTTGGCGCGTGGCAGCGGGCCGCTGATTTCCTCGCTGGTGGCAGTGCTGTTTCTGGGCGAGCAGATTTCCACACTCGGTGCAGCCGGCATTGCGGGCGTGGTGCTGGGCGTGTTTCTGATTGCGGGCGGCCCGCGCATGATTGCGGCCATCCGAGAGGGTGAGAATGCCGAGGCCCGTCAGCGTGTGCTGGCTGGGCTTTACTATGGCCTGCTGACGGGCATGTTCATTGCCAGCTACACGGTGGTGGATAGCTACGCGGTCAAGGTACTGCTGATGTCGCCGATTCTGGTGGACTATGTGGGCAATCTGATCCGGCTGGTCATTCTGGCTCCGCTGGCGGTGCAGGACTGGCCCGAAACCAAGCGCCTGTGGCGTGTGCAGTGGCGCTATGCGGCTTTGGTGGCCTTCTTCAGCCCCATTGCCTATGTGCTGGTGCTGTATGCAGTGCAAAGCGCCCCCATCTCCCATGTGGCGCCCGCGCGCGAGGTTTCCATGCTGTTTGCGGCGCTGATCGGCGGCAAGCTCCTGGGCGAGGGCGATAGAGGCTTGCGCATTGCCGGCGCCGTCATGATCGCTCTCGGAGTGACGGCCTTGGGCCTGGGCTGAGCAGGGGCTTGGCATGCCGTTCACGCAATTGCTGGGCTGTGACTTCAGCAGCAGTCCAAACCGGCGCAAGCCCATAGTCATTGCACGTGGGCAGCGTATCGATGAGCGATGCATACAGTTGCAGCAGCTCGTGGAGTTTGACTCTCTCGATACTTGGCAGAGGTGGTTGGCCGATGCAGAGCATGGCCCCTGGGTAGGCGGTTTTGATCTGCCTTTTGGCCTGCCCAGGGAGTTGGTGCAGGCATTGGGCTGGCCCATGGAGTGGGCGGCCTGCATGGATTTTTACGCCAGTCTGAGCCGTGTGCAGATACGCGAGCAGTTCAAGTCTTTCTGCGATGCCAGGCCTGCAGGCGGCAAGTTTGCGCATCGCGCTACCGACCTGCCTGCAGGCTCCAGTCCATCCATGAAATGGGTGAACCCGCCGGTGGCCTATATGTTGCATGCGGGTCTGCCCAGACTGCGCGCGGCAGGTGTGCATCTGCCGGGACTTGAGCCCTTGAAACCCCAGGCGCAACGCGTGGCTCTGGAAGCCTATCCGGGCCTGCTGGCGCGTGCCGTACTGGGGCGGCGCAGCTACAAAAGCGATGAGGCGAGCAAACAGACGACAGCACGTACAGACGCCAGGGCCCTGTTGTTGCAGGCACTGGAGCAGGGCGATGCGGGAGGCCTGGGGCTGAGGCTGCAGCTGGACGAAGTGCAGCGCAGCCGTCTGCTGGCCGATGGCAAAGGGGATGCGCTGGATGCCGTGCTATGCCTGATGCAGTCCGGCTGGGCTGCCTGCCGGCGCCAGGCTGGCGACAGCTTGTATGGCCTGCCGCCGGACATGGATGCGCTGGAGGGCTGGATCGTCACTGCGGGTGCGCCATTGCCGAAAGGAACCAAGTCTTGATGAAACCGAATTTCCGCTGGAATCTCCCGCTGTGCCTATGCGCAGCCCTGCTGGCCTTGCTGCAGTCAGCTGCCCAGGCCGCCCCTGCGCCCTGGTATCTATGGCGCAGCCAGCTTGATGGCGCGCTGACTTGCCAGCAGTTCTCACCGGGCCAGGCCTGGAGCCTCTACGACGGTCCGTTCGCCGATCTGGCTTGTGAGAAACGAGTGACTATCAAAAGATGAGCTGGCAGCACTTGATAATTCGGAACTTGGACGTGCAATCAATCTGGATCGGAGGATTGGAATGCGCGAGCAGCTATTGATTTGATTGCAGCAGAGAAAACCAGATGCCTACTTTGCAGACCTTGATCGCGTTTTTCGGTGTGGCCGTCGTGCTGGGCCTGAGTCCGGGGCCGGACAATCTTTTCGTGCTCATGCAGTCGGCCCAGCGCGGCTGGCGTGTGGGTCTGTGTGTGGTGCTGGGTCTGTGCCTGGGTCTGGTGGGCCACACGGCCGCCGTGGCCCTGGGGCTGGCTGCCATGGTGGCGGCATCGCCCATGTTGTTCACGGCCATCAAGCTGTGCGGCGCGGCCTACCTGCTGTATCTGGCCTGGGGGGCCTGGCGTGCACCGGTGAGCGCCGGGGGCGCGGTGCAGCAGCAGTCGGAACGCGACCGACTCACCTGGGGCTCGGCCCTGCGCTGGGTGGGCCGCGGTGTGGTGATGAATCTCACCAATCCCAAGGTGCTGATCTTCTTTCTGGCCTTCCTGCCCCAGTTCACCGACCCTGCGCGCGGCAGCGTCGCGCTGCAGGTCATGGTGCTGGGTTGCGTGTTCATTCTGGCGGCCTGGCTGGTGTTCGGCTCCATCGCCTGCTTTTCGGGCCTGTTCGGCGAGTTGCTGCTGCGCTCGGCCCGCGCCCAGCGCTGGCTCAACCGCATCGCCGCCACGGTGTTCGGCGCGCTGGCGCTACGGCTGGCCCTGGTGCAACGTTAGAAAAGCGAGCGCCAGAACCGGCGCAGCCGACTTGAGGATGCAAGGCGAGGGCGGAACATGTCTGCGACTAGCGTAAGCCCTTATGTCAGTACTGGACGGTGTATTTGATATTGGCTGCTCCATAACGAGTGGAGTTTTCCATGAACACCTGCTCCATACCCATGTCTGCAATTGCCTGCTTGGCGGTTTTGCTGGGGGGCATCTCACCTGCGCTTGCGGAGGAGGCAAACCCATTTATTGGCAAATGGATCGCGACATGGGAAAACAAGGGGGGAAGGCCGCTGCAAGCCGATGTGTCCATTGTCGAAGCCGGTGGCACATGGCAAACACTGGTTACCCGCAAGAATGATCCCTGCGTCGGAAAAGAAGCTCCTATTGAAATCAAGAGCGTTTCACCCAAGGAGTTGCGCATGGCAGTCCGTCATTCGGAAGTCATTCCTGGATGTAAAGACACCAATGTCAAGCTTCATCTGCATGACGATGGCAGCGTGACAGGGAATCGCGGCTCCGATGAAATGACATTCACCAAGAAATAGAGCTTGCTCCATCACAAAGCCCGCTGGTGAACCTGGCGGGCTTTTGTATGCAGAGGGCGCTCCGCGCTATCCCCAGGATAGGGCGGAAAGATCATTCACAAACACCGGCATGTCCTTCCACAGCCCGCGCAGCTTCTTGTCGGCCACGCTGACCCATTGCGGGGTGTAGAGGAAGCCGTGCACCGCATCCCTGGCCAGCAGGCGCTGCGCATCGCCCAGTAGGCGGGCGCGGTCGGCGGGGCGCGGGGTGCTTTTGATCTTCTCGTACAACTCGTTGAATTCCTGGGAGTGGTAGCCCCAGTAGTAGTCGGGCTTGGCAAAGTTGCCCAGGTCGAAGGGCTCCACGTGGGAGATGATGGTCAGGTCGTAGTTCTTGTTGGCATAGGTGCCCGACAGCCACTGGGCCCATTCCACATTCTGCAGCTTGACCTGAATGCCGATCTTGGCCAGTTGGGCGGCGATCAGCTCGCCCCCCTGGCGCGCATAGGGCGTGGGCGGCAGTGTCATGGTCAGCGACAGCGGTGTCTTGATGCCGGCCTCGGCCATCAGCGCCTTGGCCTTTTCCAGATCAAAGGGATTGACGCCCGTGGTGTCCACATAGCCGAAGGCCGTAGGCACGTAATAGCTGCCGATAGGCACGCCATAGCCGTCAGCCGCACCGGCAATCACGGCCTTGCGGTCTATGGCAGCGGCGATGGCACGGCGCACGCGCACATCGTTCAGAGGCTTGCGCGCGTTGTTGATGGCCAGAATGGTCTTGGCGCGCGAATTGCTCACCACGACCTGAAAGCGCGGATTGCGCTCGAACTGGGGCACGCTGCGCGGCGTCACACGCGGGAAGGCGTCCACATCACCTGCCAGCAGTGCGGCGACCTGGGCCGCCGGGTCGGGGATGAAGCGGAATACGGCGCGCTTGATGCGGATGCTTTGGGCCGAGCGGAACTCGGGCCAGGCAGCCAAGGTCACCGAGGAGCCCTTGCTCCAACTGCGCAGCACATAGGGGCCAGTGCCCACGGGCTTGGTGGCATTGGTGGCTGCGCTCTTGGGCTCGACGATGATGGAAGTGGCCTGGCCCATCACGAACAGAAAATCGGGGTCTATGTCCTTATTGGTGATGACGATGGTGTGCTCGTCCGAAACCTGGGTGCCGAGGTTGGCAAAGGTTCGCTTGTCCTTGTTGGTGCTCTTGTCGCCGGCTGCGCGGTCGAACGAGAACTTCACGGCGGCGGCGTTGAAGGGTTCGCCGTTGTGGAATTTCACGTTCTTGCGCAGGCGGAAGGTATAGGTCTTGAGGTCGGAAGAGACCTCCCAGCTTTCGGCCAGCAACGGGGAGACGCTGCCGTCGGAGTTGATCTTGGTCAGTGTCTCGAAGAGGTTGTAGTGCACCACTTCGGCAATCGAGGAGGCCGCGCCTGCAGTGGGGTCCAGTCCTGGCGGCTCCAGCGTCATGGCCAGCGTGACGCTGTCTTTTTTGGCCTGGGCCAGAGCGGGCCAGGCGGTGAACAAGGGCAAGCTGGCAGCCGAGCTGGCCAGCAAGGAGCGGCGATTGAGCATCAACAAAGTCTCCGAAGGGCGTGCGCAACCCTGAAAGCTGCGCAAAAAGGCGGTGCAGTCCATGGCAGCAGGGCCTGGACTGTTTCATCTGCCTTTTTACACCACGCCACGGGTGCTACCCGCGCTTGATCGGCATATAAGCGGTAACTTCCGTCAGCCTATGCGCGGAGCGGCGCGGACCAGGGACTGGGTATAGGGGTGCTTGGGGGCGCTGAAGAGCTTCTGCGGTGTGCCTCGCTCCACGATCTCGCCCTGATAGAGCACGATGACCTGATCGCAGACATGTTGCACCACGGCCAGATCGTGGCTGATGAACAGATAGGACAGACCGAGCTCCCGCTGCAGATCCTGCATGAGGTTCAGCACCTGGGCCTGCACCGAGACATCGAGTGCGCTGACGGGTTCGTCGGCCACGATCAGGCGTGGCCTGGTCATCAGCGCCCGGGCGATGGCAATGCGCTGGCGCTGGCCGCCAGAAAACTCATGCGGGTACTTGTGTGCATCCTGCTCGCGCAGGCCCACCTGCTGCAGCACGCTGCGCACGCGTTGCAGTTGTTCGTTGGCGCCGAGTTTTTCACGCAGGGTGGCCAAGGGTTCGGCCAGAATCCGCGCCACGATCATGCGCGGATCCAGCGATCCGTAGGGGTCCTGGAACACCATCTGAAAATCGCGGCGTGCGGCGCGCAGTTCCCGCTCTCCGAGTTGGTGCAGATTGCGGCCCAGCAGCTCCACACTGCCCGCATCGGGCTGGTCCAGCGCCATGACCAGACGGGCCAGCGTGGATTTGCCAGAGCCTGATTCGCCGACCACGCCAAGGCTCTGGCCCGCAGTCAGCTCAAAGCTCACGCCGCGCAGCGCCTGCAGCGGCTCCGCAGCGCGCCACAAGGAGGTGCGTGGCCTGGAATAAGCACGCTTTAACCCGCTAACCCTTAGCAGTGGCGCGCTGGATGCTGCGATTTCAGGAGTTGCTGCTGGATTCATGACTGCTCCCCAGGCTGCAAGGCTGCCTCATACAGGCAGTGCACGATATGAGGTTGACGCCAGAATGCGAGGGAGGCAGGGGCCGATGTGCCGGGAGCCTGCAGCAAGCGAGAGGGTGGTGGCTGCAGATAGCAGTCGTCCTGGGTATAGGGGCAGCGGCCTGCGAAGGGGCAACCTGCGGGTAGGTCCACCAGCTCTGGCACGGTGCCCGCAATTGTGGGCAGTGGGGTTGGCCGATAGCTCAGGCCGCTGGCGATATTGAGCTGCGGTCGTGCCGCAAACAGGCCGCGTGTATAGGGGTGGGCACGGCGGGCGAATACGGCCTCTGTCCTGCCGGACTCCACCACCGTGCCGCCGTACATGACCAGCAGTTGCTCGGCATTCTGGGCAATCACGCCCAGGTCGTGCGAGATCAGTACCAGGGCCATGGAGTGCTCGGCCACCAGTTCCTGCAGCAGGTCCAGAATGCGTTGCTGCACGGTCACGTCCAGCGCGGTGGTGGGTTCATCGGCCACCAGCAGGTCGGGGCCGCAGGCCAGGGCCATGGCAATCATGATGCGCTGGCGTTGCCCGCCAGAGAACTGGTGCGGGTAGTCATGAAGCCGTTGGGCGGCCTGGGCAATGCCCACGCGCTCCAGCAGCTCGGTGGCGCGGGCACGCGCCTGGGCGCGGCTCAGACCCAGGTGCAGGCGTAGCGGTTCTGCGACCTGGCGGCCTATGCTGTGCACGGGGTTGAGGGCGCTCATGGGCTCCTGAAACACCATGGCCATGCGGTTGCCGCGCAGCGCGCACCACTGGCGCTCGTTCAGGCTCAGCAACTCCTGGCCGTCCAGGCGGATGCTGCCGCCCACCTGGGCATGCTCGGGCAGCAGTCCCATCAGAGCCAGCGCAGTCAGCGATTTGCCGCAGCCAGATTCGCCGATCAGGCCCAGGGTGGAGCCGCGCTCCAGCGTGAAGCTGACATCACGCACTGCCTGAGCACGGCCGCGTGGTGTTTGCAGCTGTATGGATAGATTGGTGACTTCTAGCAAAGGCATGGGGGATCAGCGCTCCCGGCTCAATCGGGGGTCCAGCAGGTCGCGCAGGCCGTCACCCAGCAGGTTCAGGCCCAGCACCGACAGCGCAATGGCCACGCCGGGCCAGACGGCCAGCAGCGGTGCCTGGAACATCAGGGTCTGGGCTTCGCTGAGCATGCGGCCCCAGGATGGTTGGGGTGGCTGGGTGCCCAGCCCCAGATAGGACAGGGCGGCCTCGGCCAGAATGGCCAGCGCAAACTGTATGGTGGCCTGCACCACCAGTACCGATGCGATATTGGGCAGCACATGGTGCAAGGTGATGGTTGTGTGGCTTTGCCCGCAGGCGCGCGCCGCCATCACGTAGTCGCGTGCCCAGATGGCATTGGCAGAGGCACGGGTGATGCGCGCAAAGGTCGGAATGTTGAAGATGCCGATGGCGATGATGGCATTGACCATGCCCGGCCCGAAGACTGCCGTGAGCATGATGGCCGAGAGCAGGGCGGGAAAGGCGAAGGTGAAGTCCGCCAGCCGCATGATGATTTCTTCCACCCAGCCACGGCGCGCGGCGGCGATCAGGCCCAGCGCCACGCCCAGGCACAGGCCAATGCCCACGGCAATCAGGCCCACGGCAATCGAGGCGCGGGCGCCGATGAGGATCAGGGAGACCACATCGCGCCCGTAAGCGTCCGTGCCCAGCCAGTGCTGGCTGCTGGCCGGTTGCAAGGCGGCATCCATATCCATCTCGTAGGCGGAGCCCGGCGTCCAGACAAAGGAGAGCAGGGCTGTTGCAATCAACAAGATGGTGAGCACGGCGCCCAGCACAAAGCTGCGATGACCCAGGGCCCGCTGCAGCAGGTTTTGCGGCTGCTGGCGACTCAGCGCGCGCGTGGGGTAGGAAAAAGGCTCTGGCGCGCTCATATATCGCTGGCCTGAATGCGCGGGTCGATGGCAGCGTAGAGCATGTCGACCACAAAATTGACGAAGACCACCATGGCTGCCAGCAGCAGCACGCAGTTGCGCACCACGATCACATCGCGGTTGGAGATGGACTGAAAGATCAGCCGGCCCAGGCCCGGCAGATAGAACACGCTCTCCACCACGATGGTGCCGGCCAGCAGATTGGCAAACTGCAGGCCCATGACGGTGACAACGGGAATCATGGCATTGCGCAGCACATGGCCCCAGAGCGCGGCGCGGCGGGACAGGCCCTTGGCGCGGGCCGTGCGTACAAAGTCCTCGCGCAGCACCTCCAGCACGGCGGAGCGCGTGATGCGCGCCAAGATGGCTGCCTGCACCACGGCCAGCGAGATGGCGGGCAGCAGCAGCGCCTGCAGTGCGGGCCAGAAGCCACCGCCATCTTCCGCGCTCCAACCCGGAAAGCCGCCGGCCGAGAACCACTGCAGCTTGACCGAAAACAGCAGGATCAAAAGAATCGCAAACCAGAAGTTCGGAATGGCAATGCCGATCTGCGCCAGTCCCATGACGCCGATATCGCCCCAGCGCTTGTGCCTGGCTGCGGCGAACACACCGGCGGCAATCGCCAGCACGGCGGTGATGAGCATGGCCAGCACCGCCAGCGGCACGGTGACCAGCAGGCGCTCCCAGACCAGCTCGGACACGGGGGTGCCGTAGGCGTAGCTGTTGCCCATATCTCCGTGCAGCAGGCCGCTGATCCACTGGCCGTAACGGGTGAGAGCCGGCTGATCCAGGCCCAATTGCTGCACCATGGCCTGCACGGCCTCGGGCTCTGCATCCGGACCCATGAGCATCTGGGCCGCGTCGCCGGGCAGGATTTCAAGCACGGCAAAGACCACGATGGAGGCACCGAGCAGAGTGACTATCAGGGTGATCAGGCGTTTGAGCAGAAAGATGCTCATGGCTTCAGGCGGATTTCATCGGAGGAAAAATCGGAGGGGAGGCGTATCCAGGCTTCGATTGCGCTGTGCAGCATAGCGGCAATTGTGCAGTGCCGTGCTGCGGCCCCAGGCTTTGCCTGACGGGCAGCGCTGTCTCTTGGCGCGCAGGATAATGTGACTTGAATAACTTATGGACATAGGCGGCCCGCCAACGTCGATGTATCCCAAGCCAGGGACAGCGAGGAAGGGCCGCCCCGCACCGAGGCTGTCGTCCCCTTTGGGGGCGCCCGGCCAAGGGGAAGGCGCGCAGCGCCTCAGGGGGAAGACAATATGGCATTGATGATCACCGATGAATGCATCAACTGTGATGTGTGCGAGCCCGAGTGCCCGAACGACGCCATCTATATGGGCGAAGAGTTCTATGAAATTGACCCGCACAAATGCACCGAGTGCGTGGGGCATTTCGACGAACCTCAGTGTGTGCAGATCTGCCCCGTGGCTTGCATTCCCGTCAATCCCGAATACATCGAAAGCCGCGAGGTACTGCTCAAAAAATATGAGCAGCTTACGCAAGCCAAGAAATCAGAGTAAGGCCTTTTTTGGGTAAACCCATGGCCTGTCAAGCGCTGATAGCTCCTTTTCCAGGAGCTATTTTTTATTCAGGCTGGCTTTGCGGGTTGGCAGTGGCTTCGGGGGCGGGCTTGCGTGGGGGCTTGGGACGTGGCGCCTTGGTGGTGTGGATGGCGAGAGTGGCCTTGTCCATCTGGCCGGCCACCATTTCGGGCCAGGACTTGAGCGAGTGCGCGATGGCGTCCTCGATCAGCTTCATGTGATCGGGCGAGGGTTTTTTGAGTACCCAGTTGGCGACTTCGCCCTTGTTGCCGGGGTGGCCTATGCCCACGCGCAGACGCCAGTAGTTGGGTGAACCCAGCTGTGCATGGATATCGCGCAGGCCGTTATGGCCGCCATGGCTGCCGCCTTGCTTGAGCTTGACCACGCCGGGTTCGAAGTCCAGCTCGTCATGCACGACCAGCACTTCCTCTGGCTGTATCTTGAAAAAGCGGGCCAATGTGCCGACCGACTTGCCCGAGAGGTTCATGAAGGTCTGCGGCTCCAGCAGCCAGACGTTCTGGCCGTGGATGGTGGTGCGTGCCATCAGGCCCCAGTAGCTGCGCTCGGGAACCAGCGTGACCTTGAGTTCGCGTGCCAGTGCATCTATCCACCAGAAGCCTGCGTTATGGCGCGTATCTTCGTATTCAGGGCCAGGATTGCCGAGGCCGACAAACAGTTTGATCATGGCTTGATTATCTTCTTGCTGAAAAAGGTGGACGGGGGATTGGGCAAGGCCCCAAAGAAAAAGCCCACCGAAGTGGGCTTTTTCTTTGGATACAGCGGCAGGCGCTGTACCTGGGACACAAGAATTACTTCTTGCCCTTCTTGGCGGGAGCAGCTGCGGGAGCAGGTGCGGCGCCTTCGGCAGGAGCCACTTCGGGCAGCTTGATGGACACCAGAGCGGGGTTCTTGTTGGCGCCACGCACCACAGCCTTCACGCCGTTGGGCAGCTTCACGGATTGCAGGCCCACCACGGACTTGGAAGTCAGAGCGCTCAGGTCCACCTTGATGAACTCGGGCAGGCTTGCGGGTTCGCAGATCACTTGCAGTTCGTGCATCAGAGGCGTCACGGTGCAGTTCTCGCCCTTCACGGCGGGAGACTCTTCCAGACCTTCGAAGTGCAGAGGCACGTTCATGTGCAGCTTGGTGTTGGCGTCCACGCGCTGGAAGTCGATGTGTTGCACCAGCTTCTTGTAGGGGTGGAACTGCACGTCGCGCAGAACAACCTTGGTCACTTGACCGTTGATATCCATGTCCAGGATGCTGGAGTGGAAAGCTTCCTTGTGCACAGCGTGCCACAGGGCGTTGTGATCGATTTCGATCAGTTGGGCTTCACCAGCACCGTAGACGATGCCAGGGGTCTTGCCCGACAGACGCAGACGGCGGCTCGCACCCGTACCTTGCTTGGCGCGCTCAGTAGCGACGAATTGCATAACTAACTCCTTGAGGGGCGGACCGCGACCAGTCTCGCCCGATTGAAAAAAGAATCTGTACCTACTAGAAAGGCCCTGGACTCTTGCGGTGGCCTCGAACGCGGCAAACCTCCCGAAGGAGGTCTGCTTGGGCTCAAGGCCGAAAAACCAGAGATTTTAAGCGGTAAACAGGCTGCTTACCGAATCACCTGTGGAAATCCGGTGAATTGTCTCGGCAAACAGGCCGGCCACGGACAGCTGGCGAATCTTGCCGCACTGCTGGGCGGCGGGGCTCAGAGGAATGGTGTTGGTCACAACCACTTCGTCCAGGGCGCTGCCGTTGCCGATGCGTTCCAGGGCGGGACCCGAGAAGATGGGGTGCGAGCAGTAGGCGTACACGTTCTTGGCGCCGCGCTGCTTGAGCACTTCGGCAGCCTTCACCAGCGTGCCGGCGGTGTCGATCATGTCGTCCATGATCACGCAGTTACGGCCGTCGATATCGCCGATCACATGCATGACTTCCGACACATTGGCCTTGGGGCGGCGCTTGTCGATGATGGCCAGATCGCAACCCAGTTCCTTGGCCAGGGCGCGAGCACGCACCACACCGCCAACGTCGGGGGAGACAACGATCAGGTCTTCGTAATTCTTCTGACGCAGGTCACCCAACAGCACAGGGGTGGCGTAGATGTTGTCCACGGGGATGTCGAAGAAGCCCTGGATCTGGTCGGCATGCAGATCCATGGTCAGCACGCGCTCGACACCGACAGCCTGCAGCATGTTGGCGACCACCTTGGCGGTGATGGGCACGCGGCTGGAGCGGGGGCGGCGATCCTGGCGGGCATAACCGAAGTAGGGGATCACGGCGCAGATGCGCTCGGCAGATGCACGCTTGAGGGCATCGACCATGACCAGCAACTCCATCAGGTTGTCGTTGGTCGGTGCGCAGGTGGACTGAACCACGAACACGTCGCGGGCGCGGACGTTCTGCTTGATCTCGACCGCAACTTCTCCATCAGAGAAACGGCCAACGTCAGCAGCACCCAGGGTGGTGCCAAGGTGCTTAACAATCTCTTCAGCCATGCCAGGATTGGCATTGCCTGTGAAGACCATGAAATCAGAGTGATGTGAATGCATTGTGCGTCCCAGTGCTGTGGGTTGCTTTGACGCAAGAAGATGTTTGGCAGGGGAGGAAGGATTCGAACCTTCGCATGCTGGAATCAAAATCCAGTGCCTTAACCAACTTGGCGACTCCCCTACACAGGCTTTCCGTAGAAAACAAAAAGCCTTAAAACTTTTGATCTGAAACCCAACTTGAAAGCGGATGAATTTCGAGATTTTTGCAGATTTTGACTTTCCATGTGCGATGTGCGCTATGAATGTCAATGGTCTGCGTCATCGGTGCAAAGACTGCACTTCCTGAGCCTGTCATTCTAGCATGCAGTTTGAATGACTCCAGCCATTGTATGGCTTGACTCACTTCAGGCTGCAAGCCTTCCGCGACTGGCTGCAAGTCGTTATGGCCGAAGCCAAAGTGCTCTGCAGCGAAGTCGGCGATTGTAGCAGGCTTTGTGTCACGCCTGAGCGCACTACTGGTGAAAATCTTGCCTGTGTCCAGTCCATGCTCGGGCTTGATCACAACGAACTGCTGGCTGGGCAGTGCATGGCTGCCCGTCAGAGGTTCGATGATTTCGCCGATACCGCCAACCCAGGCCGAATGGCCGCAAAGGAAGAACGGCACATCGGCGCCGAGTGTGAGGCCAATGGACTGCAGCTGCTGCCGTGTCAGGCCCAGGTTCCAGAGCCGGTTCAGTGCAATCAGGGTGCTGGCTGCATCGGATGAGCCTCCTCCCATGCCGGCCTGAGCGGGCAGGTTCTTGTGGATGCCGATATGCACGCCTTGCGTGCAGCCCGTGGCTTGCTGCAGTGCGCGAGCCGCCCGGGTGATGAGGTCATCAGCTGGCAAGGCCATGCCGCTGAGGTCTTCCCGGCTGATTTGGGCGGTGCTGCTGCACTCGAAGTGCAGCACGTCATGCCAGTCGATCAGCATGAAGACCGATTCCAGAAGGTGGTAGCCATCGGGCCTGCGGCCGGTGATATGCAGAAAAAGATTGAGCTTGGCCGGAGCCGGCACGTCATAGAGCGAGTGCATGGCGAAATATCAAGGAAAAACGGCACAACCTTAGCACCGAAAACAGGTCCTAGCGGGCGTCCTGATCCAGAACAATACGCAGCGATGCTTCTGGTGGCGGGCTGAAACGGTCGGCGCGCAGGCGCCCCTGGGTCACATTGCTCAGGTCGGTTTTCCAGCCACTGACTGCCGTGTTCTTGCCTTGCAGCCAGTCAAACAGTGCTGTCACCGGAATGTCGCTGCCGGTCATGCGACTGATGAGTTCGGGCAGAGATTCGGACTCGGTAATGTTTTCGCCTTGTTGCAGGGTTGCGCCCCGGGGCGTCCACTGCAAGCGTGCAATGACCGAGCCCAGAGGGTTGAATACCAGCAGCGTGCCCTGTTCGGGACGGCCCTGCAGTTCGAACCCGGCGCTGAAGGATTGCTGTTGCGAGTCCTGCACCTGCAGCGCCATGCGGCCAGACCAGTGATGGCTTGCTCCAGCATCGCTTTGGAGCTGGCGCACGGGCTGGGCACAGCCCGCGAGAAGGGCACCCAGTACAAGCAGAGCGGAAAGAGAGCGCGGCAATCTCATGGCTTGACGTTCAGGCGCTTGAGAGTTTCAAGCAGGGTGGCGTTGCTGTCATCGGTCTGCAGGCCTTCGCGCCAGATTTTCAGGGCACGGTCGCGCTTGTTCTGCGCCCACAGCACTTCACCGAGATGGGCCGCAATTTCGGCATCCTGGCGCGTTTCGTAGGCTTGCTCCAGCAGCTTTTCCGCTTCGTCGAGATGGCCTCGGCGGAAATGCACCCAGGCCAGGCTGTCCGTAATAAAGGGATCACCTGGTGTCATGTCCAGTGCTTTCTGGATCAGTGCCTGGGCCTCTTCAAGCTTGATGTTGCGGTCTGCGTAGGAGTAGCCCAGTGCGTTGTAGGCATGCTGGAAATCGGGTTTGCGCTCGATGATGCTGCGCAGCAGGCGTTCCATCTCGTTGGTCTTGCCAGCTCTTTCGGCCATCAGCGCCGTATCGTAGGCCAGCTCGATGTCGTCGGGAAACTGAGTCTGCAGACGGGCCTGCAGCGCATAGGCTTCCTGGGGCAGATTGGCATCGCGCAGCAGTTGAATTTCGGCGATCTGCTTGAGCCTTTGCTGGTTGGGCCCTTCGGCCGGGACGGCGCGAATGATGGCGCGTGCTTCCCTGATCTTGCCCTGGCGGACCAGCATGTCGGCGCGGCGGGCCTGTACGCTCAGTAGATTGGGGGCGTCTGGAATGCGCTGCAGATAGGCGTCTGCCTCGTCATAGCGCTTGCGCTTTTCGGCCAGATCGGCCTGAAGCAGATAGAGCTGAGCCTGGCCCGCCTTGCGTGCCACACCATCGGGCAGCCTGGGCTGCAGGGCCGCAAACTGTGCGATGGATTGTTCGGCCTCGTCATATTCCTTGTCCTGCAATTGCAGATTGGCAAGGACGGCCCAGGCCTCGGGGAATTCGGGCGACTCACCGGTAATCGCCTTGATCTGAGCCTTGGCATCGGCAAGCCGATTCTGGCCAATCAGCACGCGGGCAAAAGCCATGCGCAACTGAGGCGAGGGGTTCTTGTCGATATAGCGCTGTACCAGTGGCTCCACCTCGGCAGAGCCCGATTCCAGCAGCTCCATGCCCAGAAGGGCGACAGCGCTGGAGTCGGGGTTCAGCTTTTCGCCGTTTTGCAGTGCCTGCAATGCGGCGGGCTTTTGCCCTGCGACCAGGCGCATATGGCCGATGGCAGCCCAGGCCATGGGGCCGGTTTGCGGATCTTTGAGGCTGCTTTCAAGGGCTTGTTCAACCACGTCGGCAGCCAAGGGCTTGTCGGAGGCGTTGCCATAGAGCTGGGTGATCGCCAGAAAAGTGGAGCCGCGTCTCTCTGCAGGTGTCAGCTCCACCTCGCGGCGCAGATAGCTGGCGGAGTCGGCAATGCGGTTCATCGTCACCATCAGCCGCAGCACGGCGCGGTTGGCATCCCGGGACTCGGGGTAGGCATTGAGCCAGGCGCGTGCGTTGCGCAACGCTTGCTCGCCGGAGCGAGACTGCACGGCCAGTTCGGTTGCGCGGCGATACAGCTTTTCGTTGTCGCTGTTGCGAGCAGCCTCCATCATCAGGGCCTGGGCATCGGTCAGGGCGCCTTCCTGGGCGGCCATTTCCCCCACCAGGATTTCATAGAACAACTCGGCAGACATGGCGGCCTGGCGGTTCTCGGTCTCCATGGCTTTTTCCAGATCAGAGGTCTGCTCCGATTCGGCTGGCTTGGCAGGAGGGTCTGATGGTTGTGCGGAGGCGATTGCCGTTCCCATGGCCAGAATGGCGGCCACGGCGAGTCCCTGAAAACGAAGAGGATGAGCCATCGGCCCATAATAATCGAAGCCTGTCGAACACTTGCCGAAGATGAGATTGCATGCCTGAGTTGCCAGAAGTCGAGGTCACGCGCCGCTCCTTTGCCGAGCGCATTGCCGGTGCACGCGTTGTTTCTTCAGCCTTGGGCAAGCCTTTGCGCTGGCCGTTGGGGCTGCAGCCCCAGGCATTGCAGGGGCGGCTGGTGCAGGGTGTGCGGCGCAGGGGTAAATATCTGCTGCTGGATTTGAGTGAGGGTCTGCTGCTGATTCATCTGGGCATGTCGGGCAGTCTGCGCTTTGTGGGCGGTGACGAAGAGCCTCTGGGGCCAGCCGGAGTGCATGATCATTTTGATCTGCAGACCACACGCGGCCTGCTGCGCCTTCATGATCCGCGCCGCTTCGGGGCGGTGATCTATGTGCCATCCGAAACCGATGCACTGGCGCGCAAGCTGCTTGATCATCTGGGCATGGAGCCGCTGGGCGATGGCTTTACCTTGCCTGCCTTCAAAGCGGGGCTGGCAGCCAGCCGGGCGCCCATCAAGCAACTGCTGCTCAGTGGCAGCGTGGTGGTGGGCGTGGGCAATATCTATGCGTCCGAGGTCTTGTTTCTCTCTCGCATCCACCCGGCAACACCGGCTCGGGACATAGGCCCGCGCAAGGTCAAGGTTCTATACGAATCCATCCGCGAGGTTCTGGCGCTGGCCGTGGAGCAGGGCGGTACTACCTTGCGCGATTTTTCGGCAGCCAACGGCATGGAGGGACACTTTCAATTGCAGGCCAAGGTCTATGGGCGCGAAGGCATGCCTTGTACCCACTGCGGCGCTCCCATCCGGCTGCTCAAGCAGGGGCAGCGCAGCACTTATTACTGCGCGCATTGCCAGAAATCGCCCTGATGCACCAAAATTAATAGCTGCTTGCGCTTATGGAGAAAGCGCTGCAGGTGTTTTTTGTATAAATTCTGGCGCGGCGCTTGATATGTGTCAGAGGGCGGGCGCAAGCGGGCTGTCTCTTGGGACTGCGGGGCATGCAGGCGCGATACTTCGTATCCCAAAGCCATCGGGCCTAGCCCTGTGCTGCCCTGTCATGGGCCGGTGCTATATTTTGCAAGGCTTGGCAGCAGACGCTGTCAGGGCCTGCAGCACGAATAAAAGAGGGATTCACGTGGGAGCTTCATTCAACGAGCAGTTTGACCAGCATGGCGCATGGCGAAGAGGCTTTGCCGCGCAACTGCAGGAGCTGCGCGAGTGGCTGATGGCCCAGGAACTGCTGGACGTTTCCGTGCAGGAGCGCCTGCAGAGGCTGGAAGAGCAGATGCGCAGCGACAAGGTCATGGTGGCTTTTGTGGCGGAGTTCTCGCGTGGCAAGTCAGAGCTGATCAATGCCATCTTCTTTGCCCATTACGGACGCCGCTTGATGCCGGCCAGCGCAGGCCGCACCACCATGTGCCCGGCCGAGCTGGCCTGGGATTCGGAGCTGCAACCCTGCTTGCGTCTGTTGCCCATCGAAACCCGTGCCTCGGCGGAAAGCCTGGGCCAGTGGCGCATGCGTGCCGATGCCTGGCAGCAGCATATGCTGGACATCGCAAGCGCCCAGCAGATTGCCGACACCCTGGCCAAGGTGGCCGAGGTGCGCAAGGTCACTGTCGACGAGGCGCGTGAATGGGGACTGTGGCATGACGACGAAGCGGTAGACAACCCCTTGGTGGATGCACAGGGCATGGTGGAAGTGCCCATGTGGCGCCATGCGCTGATCAATATGCCGCACCCGCTGCTGCGTCAGGGGCTGGTAATCCTGGATACGCCTGGTCTCAACGCTGTGGGCGCAGAGCCTGAGTTGACCGTCAACCTGATCCCCCAGGCCCATGCAGTTGTGTTTGTGCTGGGTGCCGATACGGGAGTGACCAAGTCCGACCTTGCCATCTGGCGCGACCATGTGCTGCCTGCGGGCGCGGGCAAGCTTGCGGGGGACGAAGCCTTGACGGCGTCGCGGCTGGTGGTCCTCAACAAGATAGACACCTTGTGGGACAGCCTGAGCTCGGGGGCGCAGGTGCAGGCCCAGTTGCGTCGCCAGCAGCAGGATTCGGCCCATCTGCTGGGTCTGCCCGAAGATCGCGTGCTGCCGGTGTCCGCGCAGAAGGGGCTGGTTGCCAAGGTCAGCAAGAATGATGCTCTGTTGCAGGCCAGCGGCCTGCCGGCTTTCGAGAACCTGCTGGCCAGCGGCATCATGGGGCGGCGCCAACAGGTCTTGCAGGCCGCAATGCAGGCCAATGTGGCCCAGCTGCAGGGTGAGGTCGAGCGCGTCATCAATATGCGCCGCAGTGATCTCGACGACCAATTGGCAGAGCTGTGCAGCCTGCGTGGCAAGAACGTCAATGTGATTGCCGGCATGCGTAGCCGTATCGAGGCAGAGCAAAAAGAGTTCGAACAAAGCACGAGCAAAATTCTGGCCATGCGTGCGATACATATGCGCATGCTCAAGGAGCTGTTCCAGCTGCTCAGCTCTGGTGCGCTCAAAACCGAGCTGGTCGAGCTCAAGGACGCGCTGGCTCAGCGGGGCTTGAAGCTGGGCGCACGCAAGGTCTATGCCCAGACCTTCGAGCGCTTGCACGCCATCGCTGCCAAGGCTCAGGTGCAGGCCGAGGAGATCCACGCCATGCTCAGCTCCGCGTTCAAGGAGCTCAACGCCGAATATGGTTTCTCGCTGCAGGCGCCGCCGCAACTGGTGTTGCCGGAGTTTACGGATGACTTGCACAGTATCGAAGCCAGCTATACCCAGTATCTGGGTTTGAGCAGTGCCATCAAGCTCAGCAGTGCAGCCTTTTCCCAGCGCCTGATCAAGGCGCTGGCGCTGCGCATGCGCACGGTGTTCGAAGCAGCATCCAACGACGTGGATATGTGGAGCAAATCCCTGACTGCGCCAGTCGATGCACAATTGCGGGAACGCAAACGCAGCTACACACGCCGACTGGAAGCCGTGGACCGCATACGAGGTGCGGCCACAGGCCTGGAAGAGCGCATTTCCGAGATGGAGAGTGCCCAGGACCGGCTGGGTGTGCTGCAGTCACAACTGGCCAGCGTGACCGAGCAATTGCTGCTTTCTTTGGTGTCCACAAAGCAGGCAGGCACCGTGCCGCTGGACATCAATTTGGTAGCCTGAGACCTTGACCTTTCCTTCGATTGCCACTGCCGTCGTGCAGTGGCAGGCCAGCCATGGCCGCAACCATCTGCCCTGGCAGCAAACCCGTGACCCCTATCGTGTCTGGCTGTCGGAGATCATGCTGCAGCAAACGCAGGTGAGCACGGTGCTGGGCTACTACCAGCGCTTTCTCGATGCATTCCCCGATGTTGCCAGTCTGGCCGCCGCTCCACAGGACGCGGTACTGGCGCTGTGGAGCGGTCTGGGCTACTACAGTCGTGCGCGCAATCTGCACAAGTGCGCGCAAGCAGTGATGGAGCTATGGGGCGGCGCCTTCCCGAGCAGGGCCGAAGACCTGGAAACACTGCCTGGCATCGGCCGCTCTACGGCGGGGGCGATTGCATCGTTTTGCTTCTCAGAGCGGGTACCGATTCTGGATGCCAATGTGCGGCGCGTGCTCACGCGTGTATTGGCTTTTGACGCAGACCTGGCTCAATCCCGCAATGAAAAGCAGCTCTGGGAACATGCCCAGCAGCTGTGCCCCACGCAGGATCTGCAGCAAGCCATGCCACGCTACACCCAGGGCATGATGGACTTGGGCGCCAGCATCTGCACACCGCGCAAGCCCAGTTGTCTGGTCTGCCCTTTGCACGGCGAATGCCGTGCCGGTCGCGCAGGCAATCCGGAAAACTATCCGGTACGCACTCGCAAGGTCAAACGCACGGCGCAGGCCTGGTGGCTGTTGATTGCCATGGATGGGCTGGGGCGTGTCTGGCTGCAAAAACGTCCGCAGGCGGGTATCTGGGCCGGGCTCTACAGCCCGCCTGTGCTTGACAGCTATGAGGCATTGCATAGTTTGGCGCAGCAGCGCTGGCCGCAAAGCATTGCACAGCCTTGGCGGGAGCTGCCAGGATTTTTGCATGTGCTGACCCACAAGGATTTGCACCTGCATCCTGTTGTAGTGCCTGTTGGTAATGCCCAGGCAGCTATGGTTTCTGAAGCAGATGAGTCCTGTTGGGTTGACGCTGCGGGCTGGGCAGATCTGGGATTGCCTGCTCCCATTCGCAAATTGCTGGATACGGAGTTGAGTTGATTCGATTCAGCGCATCCCACAAAAAAAGCTGAGCCTGTAAAGAGCTCAGCTTTTTGGACCTTACAAGCGGTTTTAGAAACGCATGCGCGGCATCAGCATGGAACAGCGCAAGCCCATCAAGGCCAGCCACAGCGCTTTGGCTCTCGGGTCGCCGCGTCTTGCCTGCAGTTGGCGGCCCACTGTCACGACCAGATCTCGTATGGATTGCTGGGCCTGACGGTTGCCGCTGCTCCGGGCTGCCTGCCACAGTTGTTGATATTGCTGAACGCAGGTTTGCCAGTCTTCATTGCCGAGCAAGTGGCGAGCCGAGATTTCCAGCAGCGCGGCGGTGTGCTGATTCAGGTGGTCGTTGTTCATGCTTGCTGCTCCTTGGTGGAGTCCGGGGCTTGCTTGGCGGGATTGGCATCGGCGCTTTGACCAAACGCATACCAGTCCACCCGGCGGGTACAGACCATGACCAGGGTCAGCACGGCAAACAGAGCGATGGAGCCTACGACCAGTGCGGTTTGTTCCAGCTGCAGCAGCACAAACAGCAGGCCGTAGAGGGCTGCGATGGCGGCAGCAAACGGCAAACCGCGTCGGATGCTGCCCAGAATGTGGCTTGCATAGAAGGCGAGCAAAGCCGCGCAGGCACTGGCTGCAATCGCATAGGCAGTGGTAAAGCCCAGGTGCTCGGACAGGCTGATCAGCAGCAGGAAAAAGCTGCACAGCGCTGTGCCCACCAGTAGGTACTGCACAGGATGAACGCGCAGCTTTTTCAGAACCTCGAACAGACCCACGGCCACGAAGGTCAGCACCACAAACAGCAAGCCATACTTGGTGGCGCGTTCGCTCAGCGAGTAGATGTTGACGGGGTTGACGAACTCCGTGCCCATGGTCTCGATGCAAGGGCCATCCTCGCCGGAAGCCGCGGCGTTCATGGTGCGAGCGAATTCGAAATTGCCATGGTCTACGCACAATGCCTGTTGGCGATTGAAGGCGGTGCTGGACGAGGTGGCCAGCGAGGAAATCTCCCAGTCGGCGCTAAAGCCGTTGTCCGTCACTTCACGACGTGTGGGCAGAAAGCTGCCGCCGAATGAGGGGTGGGGCCAGTCTGCCGTCAGCGTGACTTTATTCTCGGTGGCGATAGGCGTGAAGGCCAGGCGCTCCGTGCCCAGCAGTTGCAGCTTGAGGCTGATGTTCAGCGGCTCGCCTTTCTTCAGGGCGGAGGTGTTGACCTCGGCCTGAATGCCTTTGCTGTAGCGCTGCAGCGAGGTGCCAGTCTCGACCGACAGCTCCTTGTCATTGGCCTGCATGGTGGCGCTGCGAATGCCGCGGGGGTCGCTGAGAGCAAATGTCAGATAGAGCTTTTCGCAGCTGACAACTGTTTTGCCGGCTGCGGGCGGTTTGCTCAGACGCTCTGAGCCACCAGATCCGGGGGGCTGGGCAAATTGCTCGGCATTGCTAAAGCTGGCTTGGATCTGGTCATGCAGCACATAGGCATTGACACGGTGCAGGCCTCGAGCGCGCTCTTCCATCGTGGCGTTGGCGTTGTGGTGCACGCTGTCGGGCAACAGCTGGCGCTGAAATTCGCGCGTGGTGTATTCGACCTTCTTGCCGTTGGGGATGGCGGTCGTTTCTGTGCAGCTTTGCACCAGTGCAGGACCTATCAGCGTCTGCGAACCAGCGAGGCTGGAGACCACGCTTTGTACCGCGTATTCCCGGTTGTTGATGCGGTCTCTGACCACGTCCTGGATGATGTTCAGGCCCAGCATCAGCAAGGCCAGAACAATGAGCAGCGAGACTGTCTTGAATAGTCGCTGGTGTTTCATGAATGCTCCCGAAGTTCAGATTCGGAAGCGAGTGTGGGCAGTGTCTGTGTGCTGCCAATGAAGTCTGTGAAGCCAGTGTGAAGTCGGCTTCAGATTACTGGCAGCTTGCACAAACAAGGATGTATCAAGGACTGCTGCCCCCTGATGCGAAGCTCTTGCCTGAGCCTGATGTGTGTAAGTCGAGTCATTTCTCAGGAGCAAAGTCCAGTGAGACGGCAAGACCGGGGTTCAGATTGCGCACGCTCATGTAACCGCCGTGCAAATGCATGATGCGGGTGACGATGGATAGCCCCAGTCCCGTGCCGCTGCGCTCGCCATTGGGTCTGGGCGTGGTCAGGAATCTCTCGCCCAGGCGGGCCAGCATGGCCTCGGGCACGCCCGGCCCCTGGTCGCTGACGGCGATGCGATGGGGTGCCAGTGTGGTTGTGATGCAGCTGTCGTCGGGTGAAAAATCGATTGCGTTCTGCAGCAGATTGCTGACGGCCAGCACGACCAGGCCCGCTTCCCAGGGGCCGGTGCTGTCCACGCCTTGCAGCTGCAGCGTGATGCCGCGCTGGCTGGCGTGGCTGCTCAGGGCTTGGATGGCTTGCTGGGCGCAGTCCAGCAGGCTGCAGCTATGGCTTTTGTCCAGTTGCTGGCGCTGTTCCAGGCGGCTGAGCTGGAGCAGCTGGTCGATCAGGTTTTGCAGGCGCAGGCTCTGATCTACCACCTGGCGTGCAAACATTTCACGGTCCTGAGCGGGCAGGTCTTCCTGCAGCAGTTCGCCCGCGCCGCGTATGGCTGCCACCGGGCTCTTGAGTTCGTGGGTCAGGGCGCGTACATAGCCTTCGATGTAGTCACGTCCTTCCAGGCGTTTGCGCATGGTGTCCATGGCCTGGGCCAGCTCGCCCAGCTCGCCCGGCATTTGCGGCACCGTGAGTGCGGTACTGGCCTGATCCGGGTGAATCGACTCGTTGAGTGTGGGGGCCTGTACCTGCTGGGCATAGCGGCGCAGCCTGCGTACATGGGCCACAAACCACAGGGTCACGGCGCAACCCACGCCGGCCGAGAGCAGCACAAACAGCAGTCCACCGCGCAAAATCTTGCGTTCGGCACCATCCACGATTTTCTGCACCGAGCGGGAGGGTTTGGAGGCCGTCAGCACCCCTGCGATCTTGCCGTCCACCATGATGGGGGCAGAGACATGCATGACGCTGCTGGACTCATCGTCCTTGACTGCGCGTGTGGTGCGGGCGCCATACTCGCCGCGCAGCGTGAGATAGACATCACGCCAGCGCGAATAGTTGGCGCCTTCGTCCTTGCCATCCGAATCAAATAGCACCATGCCTTGCGCATCGGTGACGGTGATGCGCATGTCCAGCGTGGTCTTGCGTGTGTCCCAGATCCAGGCCTGAATGGGGTGCTGCGTATAGCCAGCCAGTTGCTGGCGAAACAGGCTGTTCTTGCCCGGTTGCAAATGGCCGCTGGCCAGGTCGGGGCTGGCCAGCGTGGCCAGGGCATAGGCAGTCTCGACCAGCGTGTCCTCTGTCACCTTGCGCACGCTGGGCTTGATCTCGACCATGAAGACGCGCAGCACGAAAAATGCGGCCAGCCCGTTGATCAGGAAAAAGGCGAAGAACAGGCGCAGACCCAGGCGCATGGCGGCTAGCCGGGCAGGCTCAGGCTATAGCCCAGACCGCGATGCGTGGTGATGATCTCCCTGTCAGGCAGGTGCTCGCGCAATTTGGCTCTCAGGGTTTTGATGTGGGTGTCCACCGTGCGGTCGGTGCTTTCGCTGTCCAGGCCCCAGATTTGTTCGAGCAGATGCTCCCGGCTCAGAATGCGGCCTGCGCTGTGCATCAGGCATTGCAGCAACTGGTACTCGCGGCGTGTCAGGTCCAGCGCCCTGGCGTGGATAAGTGCGCGCTGGCCTTGCTCATCTATTTGAATTGCTGCCGCAGGCTGGGTCTGCGCTACAGGCTGGAATTGCCTTGACCGGCGCAGCAGGGCGCGTGTGCGGGCCAGCAGCTCGCGTGGGCTGAAGGGCTTGGTCAGATAGTCGTCCGCGCCCAGCTCCAGTCCCAGCACCTTGTCCATCTCTTCGCCACGCGCGCTGAGTACCAGGACGGGGGCGACGGAGCCTGCCGAACGCAGCTCGCGGCACCAGTCCAGGCCGTTGCCATCGGGCAGACCCACATCCATCAGCAGTACATCAAACGATCTGCTGTCCCATTGCTGACGTGCATCGGCAATCAATAGGCTGTGAGTGACGGAAATGCCCTCGCGTTCCAGCGCATAGCAGATGGTGCGTGCAATGGCCGGATCATCTTCGAGCAGCAGCACATGGGGCGCGTTGGTGGGCATGCAGAATCAACCGGCGACAGGAGCTGTCAAAAACTGCTGAGAAACCTGCATGAAGTGACCATGGAAGTCGAGCGAGCGATGGCGGCGCACCGTGGGCCATGTTTTCTCGAAGTGCTTGGCCAGTGCTTCCACCAGATAGACCGAGCGGTGCTGCCCACCCGTGCAGCCAATGCCGATGGTGACGTAGCTTCGGTGATCTTCGGCCAGCAGGGGCAACCAGCGTTCCAGAAACTGCTGGATGTCCTGCTGCATCTGCTGCACCTCGGGCAGGTTGCGCAGATAGCTGGCTACCGGCTCGTCCAGCCCGGTCAGCGGACGCAGGTCTTTCTCATAGTGCGGATTGGGCAGCATGCGTACATCGAACACATAGTCCGAGTCCGTGGGCATGCGATGCTTGAAGCCAAAGGACTGGAACATCAGCGTCATCTGGCTCTCGGGAGCCTGGATGGCCTGCTTGATATAGCTTTGCAGCTGTGCGGACTTCAGGTCGCTGGTATCGATGACGGTGGACTGATCGCGTAGTGCGCCCAGCAGCTCTCGCTCTTTCTCGATGTCCTGCACCAGTGCCTGACGCTCTGCAACCTTGAAACCCGGCGACAAAGGGTGGCGTCGGCGCGTTTCGGAAAAACGCCGTATCAAGGTGGAGGTACTGGCATCGAGAAAGATCAGGTGAGGTCGAATTCCCAGTGCCGAACACAGGCGTTCCAGTTGCTCTGGCAACTGGGGCAGGCCCTGGGCACTGCGTGCATCCATGGCAATTGCCACCTTGTCATTGCTCTGGCTGAGCTTGAGCTCGACAAAGGCTTGCAGCAGCTCGGGTGGCAGGTTATCCACGCAGTAATAGCCTGCATCTTCCAGCGCATGCAGTGCAACGGATTTGCCCGATCCGGACATGCCGCTGATCAGAACAAGCTCCATAGACATGATTTCAGACTCCTCTGGCTCTGCTGCCCGTTTTGCGGGCCACAGTCGCCGATTTGTTGTCCCGGGGTCCGGGTGTATTCAGATGGGGGTTAGGCGCCAATCTTGCCATGCACAGCATTTCTCTGGCATGTGCCATGGTCGCTTCGGACAGGTGCTCACCGCCCAGCATGCGAGCCATCTCCATCTCGCGCTCCTCGCCTTCCAAAGGGTCCACGCTGCTGATGGTGGTGTTGGACTTGGGGCGCTTGGTGACGCGGTAATGCTGGTCGGCATAGGCCGCAACCTGGGGCAGGTGGGTTACTGCCAGTACCTGGCGAGATACGCCCAGCGAATGCATGAGGCGGCCTACAGTCTCTGCCACGGCTCCGCCGACGCCGGAGTCCACTTCGTCAAAAATCAGCGTGCCGGCCTGGCCCAGTTCACTGGTCGTGACGGCAATTGCCAGGGAGATGCGCGACAGCTCGCCACCCGATGCCACTTTTGCGATCGGTTTGGGGCTGGCACCCGTATGGCCTGCAACCAAAAAAGTCACGTTGTCCGTGCCTGCAGGGCCGTTGGTCTGGGAGGATTCCAGCTGAACTTCGAAGCGCCCGCCTTTCATGCCCAGGCTTTGCATGGATTGCGTGATGGCGCGTGACAGACGTGGAGCGGCCAGGGCGCGTTGTTGCGAGATCTGGCGCGCTTCGGTTTGAAAACGCTGCAAGGCTGTTTGCTCCGTAGCACGCAGACCATCCACATCCACGGCGGCATCCAGCTGGCGCAACTCCTGCTTCCAGCCCTGCAGCAGGCCAGGCAGCTCCTGTGGGGTGCGCTTGTAGCGGCGTGCCAGCTGCATCCAGAGTGACAGGCGCTGATCCAGATCGGCCAGTTGCTCCGGATCCAGATCGGCGCGGCGCAAATAGGCCTGCAGCGAATGGCGGGCATCATGCAACTGGGCCACGCAGGAGCCCAGCACATCGGCGATGTCCTTGAATTCCGGCTCCAGATGCTCCTGATCCTGAAGCATGTGGTGGGCTCTACCCAATGGCGTAGCTGCACCAGCCTCATCATCTTCAAGCAGCTGTAGACAGGTCTGTGCACTGTCCATCAAGGTCTGTGCGTGAGACAGTCTTGTGTGCTGCGCGTTGAGATCCTCCCACTCGTCGTCGCGCGGGGCCAGTTTGTCCAGCTCGGAAATCTGCCATTGAAGGCGCTCACGTTCGCGCTGCAGATTGTCCTGGGCTGCCAATGCATGCTCCAGGGCCTGGCTGGCGGTGCGCCAGTTGGACCACAGCGTTTTGAGGGCACTGGTGTCGATGCTTCCATAGGTGTCCAGCATGGAGCGCGCCGAGTCGGGGCGCGTCAGGCTCTGCCAGGCATGCTGGCCATGAATATCGATCAGCTGATCTCCGAGCTGGCGCAGCTGGGTGGCAGTGGCCGGAGTGCCGTTGATCCAGGCTCTGCTGCGGCCCTGGTTGTCGATCACACGGCGCAGCAGTAATTCAGGCTCTTGTGCAAAGCCCGCTTCTTCCAGCCAGGTCTGCGATGAAGCGGGGCAGTCGAATGCCGCGCAGATGTCCGCCTGATTGCAGCCTTCACGCACGACTTGTGCGTCGGCGCGTGCGCCCAGCACCAGCTGCAAGGCGTCGAGCATGATGGATTTGCCGGCACCGGTCTCGCCGGTCAGCACCGTAAAACCTGTCTGCCAGTCCAGATCCAGCGACTGCACAATCACAAAGTCCCGCAGGACGATGCGTTTCAAGGCCATGGTCAGGAACCTCCCTCGTTCCAACCCAGCTTTTTGCGCAATGTGGCAAAGTAATTCCAGCCTTTGGGGTGTAGAAAGTGCACGCTGTGATCGGCACGCTTGACCAGAATCCGGTCGCCATGCTGCAGCGACGCCAGCGACTGCATATCGAAATTGGCGCTGACGTCGCCGCGGCCGCCGACAACTTCGATCGTGATCTCCTGTGTGTCAGAAAGCACGATAGGTCGGTTGGAGAGGTTGTGCGGTGCAATCGGCACCATGACCCAGGCCGGGATGGACGGGTGCAGCATGGGGCCGCCTGCGGACAAGGCGTAGGCGGTGGAGCCCGTGGGTGTCGCCACAATCAGACCGTCGGCACGTTGGTTGGAAACGAAATGACCGCCGACTTCGATGCGCAGCTCCACCATGCCGGAGGTGGAGCCACGGTTGACCACGACATCGTTCATGGCCTGAGCCTCGAAGACGCAGATACCGTCGCGCATGACGCGCGCATGCATCAGGGGACGTTCATCCTCTTCGTACTCGCCCTGCAGAATGGAGGAGATGGAAGACTCGAAGTCATCGAGTGCAATATCGGTCACAAATCCCAGGCGGCCCTGGTTGATGCCCACCAGTGGCGTGCCATAGCGTGCCAGATGGCGGCCGACGCCCAGCATGGTGCCGTCTCCGCCGACCACCAGGCCCAGGTCGCAATACTTGCCCAGCCCATCCACATCCATGCTGGGGTAGTCGGTCATGCCTGCATAAATGGCGGATTGGGTGTCCAGAATCACTTCACAGCCCAGGCTGCGCACATGGGCAGCAATACGCTGCAGCGACGCACTCGACTCAGCTGACGGAGCCGCAGCAGAAGGGGTGTGGTACTTGCCTATCAAGGCAATATGGCGAAACGTGGATGTCATCTGGGAAATTACATCATTAAAATATGAAATCATGCTCGACGAACGTGCCAAGTTATTGCTCAAAGCGCTGATCGAGCGTTATATCGCTGACGGTCAACCAGTCGGCTCGCGCACACTCTCACGTGCATCCGGGCTTGAATTGTCGCCTGCCACCATACGTAATGTGATGGCCGACCTGGAAGAAATGGGGCTGATCATCAGCCCTCATACCTCGGCGGGCCGGGTGCCCACGGCCAGAGGCTATCGTCTGTTTGTGGACACCATGCTTACCGTGGACCGGGCGAACCTTGTAACGCCGGATCTGGTGCCCGAGCAACCGCAGAAAGTCATCACCAATGCGGCCAATCTGCTCTCCAACCTCTCCCAGTTCGTGGGCGTGGTCATGGTGCCGCGTCGCAGCTCCGTCTTCAAGCATATCGAGTTTGTAAGACTGTCGGACCGGCGCTTTCTGGTCATCATTGTCTCGCCCGAGGGCGACGTGCAGAACCGGGTGATCTTCACGGACGTGGATTACGGCTCCTCGCAGCTCATCGAAGCTTCCAACTTCCTCAACCGCCACTATGCAGGACTGACCATGGAGGAAGTCCGCGTGCGCCTGAAGACGGAGGTCGAGCAGCTGCGTGGAGAAGTGGCCAGCCTCATGCAGGCCGCAGTCAATGTGGGCGCAGAGGTCATGAGTGGCAACGAGCAGGAGGATGTGGTGATCGCCGGCGAGCGCAATCTGCTGTCCGTCAGCGATTTTTCCAGCGACATGGGCAATCTGCGCCGTGCGTTCGATCTGTTCGAGCAGAAAACCCAGATCCTGCGGCTGCTGGACTTTTCCAATCAGGCTGACGGCGTGCGCATCTACATTGGCGGAGAAAGCCAGACCGTGCCGTTCGAGGATCTCTCGGTCGTCAGCGCGCCCTATGAGCTTGATGGGCAGGTGGTGGGCACGCTGGGTGTGATCGGGCCAACACGCATGCACTACGACAAGATGATCCAGATTGTCGATATCACATCCAAACTGGTGAGTAATGCCCTAAGTCACAAGCGTTAGGCCCTACAATGGCGGAGTTTTTCTGTCGGCAGCCACGGCTGTTGTCAGTGTTGGGGCGTTAGCTCAGTTGGTTAGAGCAGAGGACTCATAATCCTTTGGTCGTCGGTTCAAGTCCGCCACGCCCTACCAATATTCATGAAAAGCCTGCTACCTAAACCGTAGCGGGCTTTTTTCTTGGCCAGATGGCGAAAAAATTCCAGATTTGGCCTGGAGCGTGTTTTTGCGCTGCTAGAATACAACCCTGTTGCGGCTGTAGCTCAGCTGGATAGAGTACTTGGCTACGAACCAAGGGGTCGTGGGTTCGATTCCTGCCAGCCGCACCAAAACGTCAATCCTCAGAATCGAAAGGTTCTGGGGATTTTTCGTTTCTGGGGTGCTTGTTCGATGTCAAGCCTTGGGAACCAGCAGGGTGAAGGTGCTGCCCTGGCCCAGCTCGCTCTGGATTTGCAACTGGCCGCCATGTCGCTCAGCGACGGTTCGTACAAAGGCCAGGCCCAGGCCCACGCCGTCCATGAGCTGATGCTGTTGCAGGCGCTCAAATGGCTGACTCAGACGAGCCAGCGAGGCAGCATCCATGCCCGGGCCGCGGTCGCGCACGGCAAGGCCCCAGAAGGCGTCATTGTCGATCAGGCTGCATTCCACCGTGGCTGTGGCTTCGAGGTCTGAAGGTTTTCCATACTTGATGGCGTTGCTCAACAGGTTGATGGTGGCCCGGTAGAGCAGGCCAGGGTCGCCGCGCACCATGGCTTCGGTTTCGGGCAACTCGAAAACCAGCCTGACCTGTTGCTTTTGCGCAGCGGCCCAACTGTCCGAGACGGCTTGATCGGCCAGCAGGCCCAGATCCAGCTCCTCGCTGCGGTAGTTCTGCTGTTGCGCACGGGTCAGATGGACAAAGTCGTCTGCCAGCTTCAGGGAAGACTGGGCATAGGCTTCGATGCGCGTGAACAGTTCCTGGCTGGCCTGCTGCACCTGGCTGCCGCGCTGCAGTTCCAGCAAGGTGATGATGGAGCCAATGGGCGTGCGTATGTCGTGCGAGATGAACTGCATGGCCTGGTCGCGCTGGGTTTGGGCGCTGCGCAGCTCGCTGATATCAACCAGCGTAATGAGCCAGCCCGAATTGGGCGGCGCATCGAAAGCCTGGCTCAGCAGCATCAGATGGCGGCCCTGGGCATCTCGGCCTTCGCTTTGCCTGGGCAAGCTGGCCTGCTGCATGTCGGAGCGTTGCAGCAGCGGCATGCGGCTGACGGGTTGGCTGCTGTGTGATGTGGAGGTTTCAGCGCTCACCAATTTCACCAGCAAGCCGGTCAGGTCATCGCCTGTTTGCAGTGTGTGTCCCAGGCTTGCGATATAGGCATGGGCTGCGGTGTTGGCCAGCAGGATGCTGCCGTTGCGGTCACAGACAAAGGTGGCAGATGGCAGCTGACGCAAGCTCTCGCTGACGAAATGGTGCAAGGAGCGCAGCTGGCGTGAGGCCTGTTCCACTGCCGCGATGCGCTGGTCCAGCACGTCGCCGGTCAGCACATTGGCGTTGCTGATAGGCAGGCCCTGGCCTTGCAGATCTTGCAGCTCCAGCGCCAGAAAATGGGTGGCCGAACGCAGGCGCAGCCAGCTCCAGAGCGGATAGGCCAGCGCCAGTCCCAGCAGAGCCGCAGCCGGCTCGGTTTGAATATGTCCCCAGCGCGGAGCAAGGCCCGCGGTCAGCAGCACCAGCACCGCCAGGCCTGCGCATGCCAACAGGCCGCCAGAGGGGCCGAACCAGGCCAGGCCCAGCAGGGCCAGCAGCACGGGCAACAGGTTGAGGGCTCGGTTCAAAACCGTGGAGGCGGGTTCCAGATGCAGATCCTGCTGAATGCCGCTGAGTACATGGCCCAGCATTTCCACGTTCGAGATCAGCCGTGCACCAAAGCCCACTGGGGCGGTGAATTTTTCCCCCAGTCCGGCGGCCGTGGCGCCGATCAGCACATATTTGCCGCGAAAAGCGGCGGCGGGAATATTGCCGCGCAGTACATCGATATACGAGTAGGTGGTGAAGGGGGAGCTGCCCTGCGATTCCTGTCCTTTTTGCGGCGCGGCAAAGGCCAGGATTTCGGGCTGCAGCTGCAGCCACTGATGGTCTGGTGCATTGGCGGCAGATACAGATGCCGGGGCCATGCAAGCTGCGCCTGTTTCCCCTACACAATGCAGGCTCAGCGCCATATGCCACTGCAGTGCGTCCTTGGGGCCTTCGATGGCGTTGAAGCGGCGTACCACGCCATCGGTATCCACAGGCATCTGGGTGTGGCCGACAGCGGCGGTGGCCTGGCGCAAACTGGGCAAGGGCTCGCTGAGCTGGGCGGCTGCACTGCGGGTGACGGGCAGCACGGTACGGCCGCTTTTTTGCAGTGCGCGCTGCAGCAGCAGGTCGTCGCCGGGGTAGTCCAGATCTTCTTCGCTGAAGACGATATCCATGCCGATGGCACGCGGCTGGCCTGCTGTGATGCGGTCAATCACCGCCGCGTGCAGAGCGCGGCGCCAGGGCCAGCGGCCTATGGCTTCTATGCTGTGGTCGTCGATGGCGACGATGACGATGTCGGCAGATGCCGGGCGTTGATGGAGCCAGGCCGAGGTGTCCTGCAGGGCGCCGTTGAACCGTGTGAGCTGGTTGGGGCCGCTCAATATATAGACCAGGGTCAGCAAGAATGCGCTGAGTAGCAGCCAGCTGTAGCGCAGCTTTTGCGGTTTGCGGGCCATGGCTTCAGGCATGAGGCTGGTCTGCCGGCTGGCTTGCCAATGCGCTCATCAATGCATAGCTGCTTGCGCATGTCATGCATTGATTTTGAATGAAAAGCGTATGAAGTTCCGCAGTCATCATGCGCTGGCCGCTCACATTTTTATTGACGCATCAGGCGTATGCCATCACCGGAAGATAGCGTCTGGCCGTCGCCTGTGGTGACCCAGTTGCCGGTCTGGAACTGGCGCGCGGGTGTGAAATTGCTGCGCAGGCCGTTGCGGTCTTCCACCTGCATCTGCAGATAGTAGTGGCCGGGCGCAAGATCCTGGGTGGTCCATTGTGGCTCGCTCAGCCAGGTGTCGACCACGGGCTGCGCAAAGCCGGCATCCTGGGCAACCACGATGTGATAGCGGTGTCCTTCCTCGCCGGCCCAGCGGATGTTGCGGCTGCCTTCACCGGTGGCACCGTCGAGTTTCAGCTCGGGCGATCGCGGGGCTTCGGCCAGTTTCATGCGCTGTGCTGGGGCGAAGGGACCAGGGTCCAGCTTGCCATCGGCCAGCGTGCGGATGCTGGCGACACGCCACAGATAGTCGCCTACAGGCAGTTGGGCCAGCGCCTGTGCGGGCAGGCTGCAGTCCTGCAGCAGATTGGCATCAACGGCTGGCTGGGCAAAGTTGCCGTCAGCAGGGACGACTTGAATGCGGTAGGCCGATGCCTGATTGACCTTGGTGCACTCCAGGCCGCGCTGGCCCAGGCCGATCACGGCATCGGGCTCGGGCGATTCATACAGCGGTGGCACAGGCGTGGCCTTGACACGCAGGTGGTGTGTGCTGCGTGCACCGGGAATGCCGCTGGTGTCGATGGCACGGATGGAGACCAGGTAGTCGCCATCCGCGACGCCGGTCAGCCGGGCGGGAGATTGCTGGAACATGCCGCCGCGCACGACCTGATTCAAGTCCTGTTTTGAGTCCTTTTGCTCAGCCAGTTGCACCTGGTAGCGCACGGCGCCTGACATGGTCGGCAGGGGCAGGCTGACCCAGTTGGCATCTTCGGCCAGAGCGGGCCAGAAAGTGATGTCTGGCGCGGGAAGCATCTTGGTGGGTTTGCCCAGCTTGCCATCGGCAGACACTGCCACGCCTTGACCGGGCTTGAGCAGGGTGGAGGGCTGGCCGGATTGCACGGCTACCGAGCCTTCGTCCACGGCTGCCGCTGTCTGGCCCTGCGCATCGGTCAGCACCAGAAACTGAGTGCCGCGCACGCTGGTTGATGCTGCAGGTGTACGGATCTCGAACCGGCGCTCGGTCTGGGCCTGCTTGGTGACAGAGGCTTCGACGCCGCCTTCGCGCAGGTCCAGCACAGACTGCAAGGAGCCAGCGCGGCCCTTGCGGCGCATCTGGCGCAGCTGCACATCGGACTCGGACTGCACGCGCACCAGTGATCCATCGGCCAGGCGCACGGAGACAAAGCCATTGGCTGGTACCTTGAGCGAATCACCTTCCTGCAGCAACTGGCCTTTTTGCACAGGCAGGCTGGCTGTCGCAGGTGAAGCTGCAGCTTCGGTGTCGGCCAGATGGTTGAGCGAACGGGTGCTGCGCACATCGCCTTGCACAAACTCCACCGACGCCGCTGCGGCACGCAGCAGTCTGGTGGGGATCTCCAGCACGGAGCCCGGGCGCAGCCGCAGGGGATTTTGCACGTGGTTATGGCTTTGCAGCGCTGTCCAACGGGTATGGTCGCCCAGGTAGCGCGCTGCCAGCTGTTCCAGCGTATCGCCGGTGCTCACCCTGTGCTCCAGCACATCGCCGTTCGGTGATGCGGGGCGGATCTGCGCCATTGCCTGGCCTGCCAGGGCCAGACCGGCGGCGCCGGTGCAGGCCAGCACGACCTGCATGCCAAGCCGTGGCTTGCGGGAGGTGTGGGGCGGCTGAAAATTAAGGCAAATAGGCATAAGGCGTAGATGGGGTGTGCGCTGTTAGCTATGAAAAAAGAGATCAGCTGTCGCTGGGGGTGGAAGCCGTTTCAGCTTCCGGTACATCGAGGCGGTAGCCATAGCCATAGATGGCGGAGATGGAGTAAGGCTGGCCGGCCCGAAGATTGAGCAGATTGCGCAGGCGCGAGACGTGGGTGTCCAGGGAGCGCGATTGCACTTCGGAGTTATGGCCCCAGACCACTTCGCGCAAATGATCGCGCGAGAGCAGGCGGCCCTGGTTCTGGAACAGGGTCAGCGCCAGCGTGTATTCGCGGTGAGTGATTTCCACGGGCTGACCCTCCATCTCGATACTGTTGGTAGCGGTGATGAAGCGGTAGGGGCCGAAATTCAGCACGCTTTGGGCGGACAGAGGGTAGGCGCGTCGCAGCAGAGCGGACATGCGCGCCCGCAGCTCGGCCGCGCGTATGGGCTTGATCATGAAATCATCGGCCCCGCAGTTCAGCCCTTCGACAATATCGGCTTCTTCGCTGCGGTGGGTGATGAAGATGATGGGCAGCTCCTTGCTGACCTGCTCGCGCACCCAGTGCACGACCTGTGTGCCGGGAACATCGGGCAATTCCCAGTCCACCAGCAGCAGGTCGAAGCTTTCACGGCGCAGTGCCTGCTGCAAAGCCGTGCCTTTGAGAAAGCTGTGGCAGCTGTGGCCGGCTTCCGTCACGACCTGTTCCAGCAGCTGCAGTTGCAGGGCATCGTCATCCAAAGCGGCGATACGCATGTGTCATTCCTTTTGTTCGAAGGATTTCATCCTTACAGCCCGAACCATTGCTGGCGGGCTGATGCTCATTGGGTTGGGCCCAGCGTTTACTGTTCGGCAGCTTCGCGCAGCTGCTCCAGGGCTTGTATCACCTGCTCGTCCTGTATGCCATCCACGGCTTGCAGACGAGGTTTCAGAGCGGACAGTGCTTCGGCACCTTCGCGCTGCAACTGCGCAATGCTCTGGCCGGCTTCCTTGGGAGCCGCAAAGCCCTGGCTTTGCAGCAGCAACTGACCATCGGCGGCAACCAGCTTGAAGTAGAACTGGCCATCGGCTTCGCGGTATTGCTTGAACTGGGGCAGTGATGCCTTGGTTGCCTTGACCTTGGCCTTTTGCACCTGTGCCAGATTGCGGATACCCACGGCACTGCGCAGCTGCTGCACGAATGGCGTTGCCAGCTTGCGGGCCTTGGCAGCACCCGCTTGCAGGATTTCCTCAAGCTCGGCCGGGTGGGCGATCAGATATTCGTAGCGCTCGCGCATGGGCGCGATTTCGCGGTCGATGCGCTCGAACAGCATCTGCTTGGCATCGCCCCAGGCAATGCCGTCGGCATATTGCTGGCGCAGGGCGGCGGTTTCCTCTTCGCTGGCAAAGGCCTGGTAGATCTGGAACAGGGCCGAGCCTTCGACTTCCTTGGGCTCGCCGGGCGCACGTGAGTCGGTGGTGATGCTGTTGATGAGTTTCTTGAGCTGATCGCGCGGCGTGAACAGCGGGATGGTGTTGTTGTAGCTCTTGCTCATCTTGCGGCCATCAAGACCCGGCAGGGTGGCGACGGACTCTTCCACCACAGCTTCGGGGAGCACGAAGTAGTCGGCGCCATAGATGTGGTTGAAACTTGAGGCCATGTCGCGCGCCATCTCTAGGTGCTGGACCTGGTCGCGGCCCACGGGAACCTTGTGGGCGTTGAAGATCAGAATGTCGGCACCCATGAGCACGGGGTACATGAACAGGCCGGCGGTCACGCCGTCATCGGGCTCGGTGCCCGAGGCATTGTTCTTGTCCACGGCGGCCTTGTAGGCGTGGGCGCGGTTGAGCAGGCCCTTGCCGGTCACGCAGGTCAGAAACCAGGTCAACTCGGGAATCTCGGGGATGTCCGACTGGCGGTAGAAGGTCACATGCTCGGGGTCGAGACCTGCGGCCAGCCAGCTGGCGGCAATCTCGATGGTGGAACGCTGCACGCGGTCTGGATCCTGGCTCTTGATCAGCGCGTGGTAGTCGGCCAGAAAGTAGAAGTTCTCTACCTTCTTGTCGCGGCTGGCCGCAATGGCGGGGCGCATCATGCCTGCGTAGTTGCCCAGGTGAGGTGTGCCGCTGGGGGTGATGCCAGTCAGAAAACGGGTAGTGCTCATAGGATCCACAGCAAATGTCGGTAACGGTCTGCAGCGCCTGTGTCAGCGCAGCAAGGCCATGAAGGGGTAGAGAATCAGGTCGATGACCGAGTAGCCCAGGCTCATCAGCGGGCGCAGCCAGTAACTGCCCACCACACCGGCAATCACCAGTGCCATGACGATGAAAAAGCCATAGGGCTCCACGCGGGCCACGGCCTGTGCCTGCTTCCAGGGCAAAAGGCCGACGAGGATGCGGCCGCCATCGAGCGGAGGCAGCGGAAAGAGATTGAAGGCCCACATCACCAGGTTGACCATGATGCCGGCACGGCACATCTCCAGGAAGAAGCGCTCGTGCAGGCCCATGCCCACCATCAGTACCAGCATCAGAGCCCAGAAAATGGCTTGCACGAAATTGGAGGCTGGACCGGCCAGCGCCACCCAGATCATGTCTCGCTTGGGATGGCGTAAATGGTCGAAGCGCACGGGCACCGGCTTGGCATAGCCGAACAGAAAAGCCCCAGATGTGGCGAAGTACAGCAACAGCGGCATCAAGATGGTGCCAATGGGGTCGATATGTTTGATGGGATTGAGGGTGATGCGACCCATCATGGCGGCCGTGTTGTCGCCAAAGTGACGCGCGGCGTAGCCGTGTGCTGCCTCATGAATGGTGATGGCAAACAGCACGGGCAGGGCGTAAATCAGTACGGTCTGTATGAGTTCTTGGATTTCCACGTCTGGATTGTCTCAGACCAGAGGCCCAAGCGCAGAGGATGCTGGTGAAGCCAGGGCAAGCAATTAGTTGTGCTGTGTGCAGATTGTTGCAAAATGCAACGAAAACCGGTCATTGACGTCATTGACACTGGAGACAAGGTTAGGAATCCATCGTGGGAATTTTTGCAAGACTGCCCATCAGCATGAGGCTGGTGATCGTATTTGGTTCCATCGGCATGCTGATGTTGATTCTGATGGCCATGATTTCGAGTTCGCTCTCTGCGGTAGATGCAAGTTTGCAGGCAGGTGCATTGCAGCCTGCCCAGATACAGGACTTGCTGGCGGATGTACGCAGCACACGCTGGTGGGCTTTGGGATTGGGGGGAATGGTGTGTGCGGTCTGTGTAGTGGCGTGGTTCAGCCTGCGCAGAGGTATCGTGCAGCCGCTGCAGCAGGCCATCCTGATTGCGGAGACGGTGGCTTCCGGCGACCTGAGCCAGGAGTTTTCTTCCGATATCCAGGGCGACTTTGGCCGTTTGCTGACAGCCTTGGGCACCATGGAAGACACATTGACCGAACTGGTGGGGCGCATCAAGCAGTCGACCGATGCCATCAGCGTGTCGGCCGGTGAAATCGATGCTGGCAATGACAATCTTTCCAGCCGGACGCAGGCGCAAGTCAGCGCGCTGACCGAAACAGCGGCCAGCATGGAGCAGCTCACGGCGACCGTGCGGCAGAACGCAGAGCGTGCGCATTCGGCCAGCTCGCTGGCTGTCTCTGCGTCGGCGCGTGCCGAAAGGGGCGGCGAGGTGGTCGGGCAGGTGGTGCATACCATGGATGCGATCAGCGGCAGTTCGCGCAGGATCGTGGACATCATCCAGGTCATTGAAGGCATCGCCTTCCAGACCAATATCCTGGCCTTGAATGCAGCGGTGGAAGCGGCTCGCGCCGGTGAGCAGGGACGTGGTTTTGCCGTGGTGGCCAGCGAAGTCCGCTCGTTGGCTCAGCGCAGCGGCGAGGCCGCCAAGGAAATCAAGGAGTTGATTCATGCCAGCGTCAGCCAGGTGC
The DNA here is from genome assembly GCA_031277805.1 of Comamonas sp. GTDB lineage: Bacteria > Pseudomonadota > Gammaproteobacteria > Burkholderiales > Burkholderiaceae_C > Comamonas. The sequence goes on from JAITLR010000017.1 coordinate 307,026, forward strand.
AAAGCGGTGCCGGGCTGGTGAGCCAGGCGGGCAGCACCATGCAGGACATCATGCAGGCGGCTGGGCAGGTCAGCGGTTTGCTGGGGGAGATCTCGCATGCACTGCAGGAGCAAAGCGAAGGCATTGCCCATGTGAACATGGCCGTAGCGCATATGGACAGCACCAACCAGGAAAACGCCGTGCTGGTGCAGCAGGCCACGCAGGCTGCGGGCGAGCTCAATGCCCGCACGCAAGATCTGCAGCAGGCCGTGGGCGCCTTCAAGCTGGATGACGACGATATGCCGGCCTTGGCGCCTGCTGCCTTCGCTGCTCCAGCTGTGCGACATGACTTCACCACGCGACCAGCCATGCAGAAAAGCCGAGAACTGGAGTACGAAGAGGCGTGATCTAGCTGCCCTGGGTGAACAATCTACCGATCAACAGTGCGGTAAAGCCCAGGTGCATGCAGATGCTGATGCCCAGCATGATGCGACGACGTCTTTGGGAGTCATCTGCTGCGGCGTACAGGCCTGGCGAGACATGGAATCTCTTGCCCTTGGCATAGGCATGGATGGCCCAGCAGGTCCAGGCCGTGGCAATGGCGTAAATCAAGCCGAAATGTGCGCCGGGCATGGAGACAAGAGCCGTCATCGCCGCCAAGGTGCAGATACCCGCAATCAGCAGTGGCCAGCGAGCCTGGACAAAGTCAGGGCTTGGGGCCAGCGCCGGGGCTGGTTCGCTCATTGCGCTTGCAGGCCCAGAGACTCGAGGCTGCCCAGGCCCTGGCGTACCAAGGCTGGAGGATTGTTGGAGGCCATGGGGGTCAGGTCCAGCACCGTGGTGGGTTCGCTGGGACAGCCTCCAGAATCGACCACGGCATCCAGCTCATGAGGGAAGCGTTCCAGAATGGCTTCGGCATCGTTGAGGGGTTCGGTTTCGCCCGGTGCAATCAGTGTGGTGGCCAGCAAGGGCTCACCCAGTTCATCGAGCAGCAGCTGCAGGCCCTTGCGGTTGGGGACGCGCAGCCCAATCGTCTTGCGTGAAGGGTGGCTCAATCGCTTGGGCACTTCCTTGCTGGCTTCCAGGATAAAGGTGTAGGGGCCGGGTGTGGCCAGCTTCAGCAAGCGGTACTGGCGGTTGTCCACGCGTGCATAGTTGGCCAGCTCCGACAGGTCGCGACACAGCAGAGTGAGGTGATGCTTGTCGTTGATCTGGCGAATGCGACGTAGCCTGTCCACGGCGTTCTTGTCGTCAAGATGGCAGACCAGGGCATAGCTCGAATCCGTGGGGACGGCCATGATGGCGCCCTTGCGCAGCATCTCGGCTGCCTGTTTGATGATGCGTGGCTGAGGATTTTCTGGATAGACTTCAAAAACGGTCGTCATACGATTCCTTGTCGTTGTCAGGCGCGCTGTATGCGTTCTTGCAGCAGCTCCCACACGGGCGTCAGATGCACTGGCAGATAAGGCAGTTCACCTAGATCGATCTGGGATTCATCGGGGCTGTGGAAATCGCTGCCGCGTGAGGCGGCCAGCTCAAACTCCCGTGCCATATCGGCATAGGTCAGATATTCCGATGGGCGATGGCTGCCGGTGATGACCTCCACGCCTTGTCCGCCCAGCTGCTTGAATTCCGAAAACAGTGCGTACTCTAGGTTGGGGCTGAAGTCATAGCGCGCGGGGTGGGCGATCACGGCAACGCCTCCGGCATGGGTGATCCAGTGCACGGCGTCGCGCAGACTGGCCCAGGTATGGGGCACATAGCCGGGCTTGCCCTCGGTCAGGTAACGTCGAAATACCTCATAGGTATCGCTGCAGACGCCGGTTTCCACCAGGTAGCGGGCGAAGTGGGTGCGCGAGATCAGCTCGGGGTTACCCGCATGGCGCAGGGCACCTTCGTAGGCCTTTTCAATCCCTGCCAGCTCCAGCTGTCTGGCCATTTCACGGGCTCTGGGGCCGCGGCCATTACGGGTGTCGTACAGGCCTTGGGTGAGGGCCGCGTCATTCGCATCAAAACCCAGACCCACGATGTGCACCGTGCTGTCGGCAAAACTGACCGAGATCTCCGTGCCAGTCAGATAGTCCATCCCTGCTGCGCGCGCTGCGTCTGCGGCGCGATGCTGGCCGCCAACCTCGTCGTGGTCGGTCAGCGCCCACAGCTCAACACCGCGTGCAGCGGCGCGCTGGGCCAGTTGTTCGGGTGTCAGCGTTCCGTCGGAGACGACGGAGTGACAGTGCAGGTCGGCGTTGAGATAGGTTTGAGGCACGGCTTCATTGTAGGCCGGGCCTTGGCCCAAGGGTTTGCCGCTGCGGGCTCAACTTTTGCGTCAATGCGCCGAAAAGCTATCAGCGTGCGTGGCCCTGTGGTCGGATGAGCTGGCACTGGGGGCTTGCGCAGATGTTGATGAGGTCAAATTTTCATGAGATTGAATCAGTTCACGGTAACCCAGAAGTTGTGGTTGCTGGTTGGGTCCTTGCTGGCAGGCTTGCTGCTGATTACGGCAGGCAGTCTTTTCTATCTGAATGGCGTCTACGCGGGCATCGCTCAGCAGGTGCAGCAGGCGCAGCAGGTGGCAAGTCTGGCCAGTGAGTGGAGGCACCTGACGGAGATCAGTGTGGATCGCTCCATCGTGGCGGCTATTTCGTCCGAGGAGAACCTGGTCGAGCAGCAGCGCAAGCTGATGACCGATGGCATTGCCCGCATCAATGAGCTGCAAAAGCAGGTGACCGATCTGGCCCAGGACGATGCCTCGCGCAAATCGCTGGAACAGGTAGCTCAGTGGCGCAGCAAGACGCTGGCGGCCAACAGTGCTGTACAAAAGGCCCGCAGCGAAAGTGACTTTGCGTCGGCCTATGACATCGTGGAAAAGCAGCTGCGCCCAGCTGCGCTTGAATACATGGGGGCGCAGCAGACGTTTGTGAAACTGCAGGAGCAGCGACGCAACCAAGCTGTGCTCAACGGCGAAAGCAGCCAGAGGAATGCCTATGTGGTGATTGCGGTTGTCTGCGGCATCGTCGTGCTGCTGGGCTTGGTGACTGCTACCTTGATTCTTCGCACCATCACAGCTCCCTTGCACGAGGCTGTGGCTTTGGCTGATCGCATTGCCGATGGCGACCTGACGGCCAAGGTGACCATCAATCGCCATGATGAACTGGGACGATTGTTGGGCTCTCTCAATGCCATGACCGAGCGCTTGCGCTCTGTGGTGGGCGAGGTCCGCTCCGGCGTGGATTCCGTGTCCACCGCTTCGGGCGAGATTGCCACAGGCAATCAGGACCTGTCGGCGCGTACTGAGCAGACGGCCGCCAATCTGGAGGAAACCGCTGCCAGCATGGAGGAGCTGACCGCTACGGTCACCCAGTCTGCCGACACCGCCCGTCAGGCCAATCAGCTGGCAGCCACAGCCGCCCAGGCCGCCGAGCAAGGCGGCACGGTGGTGCAGCAGGTGGTGCAGAGCATGCAGCAGATCACGGACAGCAGCCGCAAGATTGCCGACATTATTGGCGTGATCGACTCCATTGCGTTTCAAACCAATATCCTGGCCTTGAATGCTGCTGTGGAAGCAGCCCGTGCGGGTGAGCAAGGCCGCGGCTTTGCCGTGGTGGCCGGCGAGGTGCGTGCGCTGGCCGGGCGCTCGGCCGAAGCTGCCAAGGAAATCAAGCAACTGATCACTACCAGTGTGGACAACGTGCAATCGGGCTCCGAGCAGGTGGAGCAGGCGGGTCGCAGCATGGACGAGATCGTGGCCAGCGTACGCCGCGTCAGCGACCTGATTGGTGAGATCACGGCGTCGTCTACCGAACAGCGTGACGGCATCAACCAGGTCAACCAGGCCGTGAGCAATCTGGATCAGATGACGCAGCAGAACGCCGCTTTGGTCGAGGAGTCGAGTGCAGCAGCCATGGCGCTGCAGGAGCAGGCAAGCCGCCTGTCTGATGTAGTCGCTATCTTCAAACTGGGCCAACAGGCACAGAGCGCGGTCAAGTACGCTGCATTGCGGTCTGCCGTGGTGGCAGCCCCTGCTAATTCCGTCAAAGTGCAGACCGTGCAGAGGCCTCAGGCAAAGGCGGTTGCGGCGTTCAACCAGAAGGCTGCTGTACCGGCAACTCTTGCTGACAAGGGCAAGCCTGTGAACGCAGTGGCTGGTAGTGCGGATGATGACTGGGAAACCTTCTGAGGCGGTCGAGACCTTCTCATGCGCCGCCGCCGAGCATAGGGCCGATCATGCGTACCATCCGAATGATGGCTGGGCCCAGCACCACCATCACAATGGCTGGAAAGATGCAGGTCACCAAGGGCAGCAGCATCTTGGTGGGAATCTTGGCGGCCAGTTCCTCGGCGCGCATCTGCCGCTTGTGGCGCAGGTCCTCGGAGAACACGCGCAGCGAATCGCCGATGCTGGTGCCAAAGCGGTCTGCCTGCGTGAGCATGGCCGTAAAGGTATGGATTTCATCCACGCCGGTGCGCGCGGCCAGGTTGCGCAGGGCTTTCTCGCGCATGCTGCCGGCGCGCATTTCCAGATTGGTCCAGTGCAGCTCTTCGGCCAGGGCTTCACTCTTGATGCGGATCTCCTCGGTCACCTTGCCCAGGGCAGCATCCAGCCCCAGGCCAGCCTCCACGCAGACCAGCATCAGGTCGGCGGCATCGGGAAAGTTCTCGAAGATTTCGCGCTTGCGCTGCCTGGCCAGCCAGCGCAGCACCAGATTGGGTAGATAGCAGGCGATCAGGGCTGTCACTACGGTAAATAGCAGAAGCTGGGATGTATCTGTCGTGCCGGAAGCCAGGAGGGATGAGTACACAGTCAGTGCCACAGCCAACGGCAACAGCGTCTTGATACCAAAGTAGATCAGCGGCGCGTGCTCATTGCGAATGCCGGCATTCAGAAAGCGCAGCCGCAGCGGCGAGGCATCGATGCCTTCGGTCGGCGACGACAGGTGGGCGAACGGGCCGACCAGCTTGACGGCGGTCTCCGTCCAGTGGCTTTCCTTGGAGGCAGGCGCCAAGGCCTGCAGGCGCTGTTCCGTGGTTGTTGGCACCAACCAGAAGAACAGAGCACCTGCGACCAGCATGAGGGCGGTAAAGGTGAGCAGGGCAACTATCAGCATGATGCACTCCTGATATTCAAATCAGCTTCAGACCCGGATGCGGGCAATACGGCGCAGCAGCAGCAGGCCTATCACCATCATTGCCGCCAGCCATTTGAGGATGGTGATGCCTATGGGGTCAGTCCACAGCGGGGACATGAACTCCGGGTTCAGCAGCTTGAGCAGCGCCCCCAGGCCGAACGGCATAAGGCCGAGAATCCAGGCCGACATGCGGCCGTCGGCCGAGAGCACGCGTACCTTAGCGTGGAGCTTGTGGCGCTCGCGGATCAGATGGCTTAGATTGCCAAGCATTTCCGTAAGGTTGCCGCCCGATTCGCGTTGTATGAGCACGGCTACGATGAAATAGCGCAGATCGGTGATGGGCACACGCTCGCTCAGATTGGTCAGGGCCTGTTGCATTGTGGTGCCGTAGTTGATCTCGTCATGCACCAAGCGGAACTCGCCAGCAATGGGCTCGGCCAGCTCGTCCCCCGCCATCTGCAGGCTCGAGGAAAACGCATGGCCCGCGCGCAGCGCCCGGGCAATCAGGTCCAGCGCCTCGGGCAACTGGCGCTCCATCAGGTCCAGGCGCTGGTGGCGCTTGCGCTGCACGTAAAGCAGCGGCAGGGCTCCGAGCACGGCACCGGCTAGCAGTCCTAGGGTCATGGGCTGGCGCAGCACGGTGGCAGCCAGCAGGCCGGTGGCACACAGCAGCAGGCAGCCCAACAGCAAGCCCGAGACCGTCCACTCCAGGCCCGACTGCAGGATGAAACGGTCCAGCCGGTGCGCACGCGGCATGCGCTGCAGCGTGCGTTGCAATCTGGGCATGTCGCTCAGCACGCGGCGTTTGACCAGCTTGGTGGATGCGCTGTCGTCATGGGCGGCGGACAGTGCCCGCAGCCGACGCTCCAGCCGCTTGGCTTCGGGGCTTTTGTACTGTTTCCACAGCGCATGGGCGGCCTGCAGCAGCAGCAGCACCGCGGCAAACACCAGCACGACGATCACAAGCACCGGGTGGGAGGAAAAAAAGGACGGCATGGCAGCTCCTTCTGGCCGGGGTCACTGGTAGCGCTTGCCGGGGTCGAATACCGTGTCCGGCAATGCCAGGCCAAAGCCCTTGAGCCGGTCGGCAAACTTGGGCCTCACGCCCGTAGCATGGAAGTGGCCCTGAACCTCGCCGCCCGTGCCGACGCCGGTCTGGGTGAAGGCAAAGATTTCCTGCATGGTGACGACCTCGCCTTCCATGCCCGTGATCTCCTGGATGCTGGTGATCTTGCGCTTGCCGTCCGTCATGCGCAGTACCTGGACGATGACCGTGATGGCCGAGGCGATCTGCTGGCGCGCGGCCTGGTGGGGCAGGTTCATGCCGGCCATGCCCACCATGTTCTCCAGCCGGGCCAGCGAATCGCGCGGCGTGTTGGCGTGGATGGTCGTCAGCGAGCCTTCATGGCCCGTGTTCATTGCCTGCAGCATGTCCACGGCCTCAGCGCCGCGCACCTCGCCGATGATGATGCGGTCGGGCCGCATGCGCAGGGCGTTGCGAACCAGCGCGCGCTGCGTGATTTCACCACGCCCTTCGATATTGGGCGGGCGCGTTTCCATGCGCACCACATGGGGCTGCTGCAGTTGCAGCTCGGCGGCGTCCTCGATGGTGACCAGGCGCTCTACCTCGGGTATATAGCCCGAGAGAATATTGAGCAGCGTGGTCTTGCCGGCGCCCGTGCCGCCCGAGATGATCATGTTCACCTTGGCCTTGGCCAGTGCTTCCAGCACGCTGGCCATGGCCGGTGTCAGGCTCTTGAGGTCATTGACCAGGTTTTCCATGCGCAGCGGCGTGCGCGCAAAGCGCCGGATCGACATCATGGGGCCGTCCAGCGCCACGGGCGGAATCACGGCGTTGACGCGCGAGCCATCGGGCAGCCGGGCATCGACCATGGGACTGGATTCATCGATGCGCCGGCCTATGCGCGAGACGATCTTGTCGATGATGCGCAGCAAATGCTTTTCATCGGTGAAAATCACCTGCGTCGGCTCCAGCTTGCCGTGGCGCTCCACATAGATGCTGTCGTAGCGGTTGACCAGAATGTCCGACACCGCGGGGTCGGCCATCAGCAGCTCCAGAGGGCCGAAACCCAGCATCTCGTGCTGGATGTCGCGGATCAGCATGCGCTTTTCCAGATCGTTGACCGCGGCGGAGTCCTCAGCCAGCAGCCGTTCGGTCATGGCCGTGATTTCCTGTTGCAGCGTCTGGGCGGACGCAGACTCCAGGGCTGCGAGGTCAAAGCGCTCCAGCAGCTTGGCATGGATGCGGCTCTTGAGCGCCAGATAGGAGGCAGCGCGGCCGGCCAGCGATGCCGACAAGGATGCCGGTGCTGCGGCAGGCGCAGTGTCCACCGCCGGGGCCGCAGGTATATCGCCGGGCTCGGGCACTGCGTGCAGTGCAGGCTGGGGCACGCGGCTGGCCGGTGCGGTGAGCAGGTCTCGCAATGACATGATCGACTCCTCCTCTGTGGGCTGGCAGCTTCAGGCCCGGCGAAAGAGCCGGTTCAGAAAACCGCCGCTGTCTTCCTGGGCTGCGGGGGCCAGTGCTTCGGCCCAGGCCGCCAGTTCGCGCACCACGGCGCTATGGCGCGAAGATTCGGCCAGCGGCACGCCGGCATTGATGGCGGCCTGTACTTCCTGCGGCGCATCGGGCATGGCACGCCATTGCTGCTGCTCCAGGCCCAGCGTCTTGCGCACTTCGGTCAGACCGATTTCATGGCGCTTGTCCACACGGTTCAGCACCGGTTGCAGCTTGCTTTCGGGGTAGCCCAGGTCGCGGAACATGCGCAGCAGCTTTTGGGCATTGCGCACGGCCGGTACATTGGGCAGCAGCACCGGCACGATGCATTGGGCCCGGTCCAGCATGCGCAAGGCCAGCGGGTCGAGCACGCGGCCCAGGTCCAGCAGCACAAAGTCGTAGTGCGCGGCCGCCAGCTGCACGATGGCCTCCACATGCCCAGGCTCCACCTCCATGGCGTGGATCACATCTTCCGGGGCCGCGAGCATATGCAGCCGGGGCGTGAACTTGACCGTGCTGGCGATCAGAAACGAGGCATCCAGGCGATGGATGTCGCGCGCCACATCGGCCAGAGTCGATGCTGGCTTGCCTTCATGCAGGTAGGCCAGTGCATCGCCAAACTGCAGGTTCAGGTCAATGAGCAGCACCGAATGGTTGCGCGCCAGCATCCAGGCCAGATTGGTCGCCAGAAAAGTGGCCCCACTGCCACCCTTGCAGGGTAGAAAGGCCATGATCCGACCCTGTACGTGCTCCTGTCCCCGATCTGGCAACTTGGCTGCAATGCGTTGAACGGCATCCAGCAGCGCTGGAGTGGATGGGGGGGAGGGTAGAACTTCTCGCACGCCGGCGCGCATGGACTGCAGCAGAAACTCCGGCGTCTGCAGCGCGCACAGCAGCAGCACCGCCATATGCGGGTAGCGGTTGGTCACGGACTCCACGGGCGCCAGGTCGCCCGGGTCGCAGCACATGCCGTCCACAATCATCAGGTCGGGCCGTTCCTGCTCGGCAATGGCCGGCATGCGCGTCTTGCCGCCTTCGAAGATCTGCACCTGATGCGAGCGCTGCAGAAGCTGGACAACCTCATGCAGATGGGCTGTATTTGGAGAGATGATGGTGATTTTCATGATCGGGCTCTCGCTGGTCAGAAGGAGCTACAGGCCGGACCGCTGTTGGGGTCCTGGCGCATGACTTCGCGTGGCAGATAGGTGGACAACTTCGGCACATTGATAGCTGTCTGTAACCCCGAGCCCACAATGGGTGCGATCCATTGGAATTTCAAACTTTCCGGAGGGATGCTCACCGTCACACCTTGACAAGAGGTTGTGGTGCAACCGGGCGGTGTCCAGTCGACACTCACATCGAGAATCTGCGGCAGCCTGGCCTGCATGTAAGCCAGTACTTCGGCCTTCTGACTTTTGTCGTCGCATACCACTGCATAGCGCGCGCCGGCGCGCGTGGCTTCGTTGGCTGCGGCCCAGGTATAGAGCATGCGGCTGAAATCCACGATGCCCAACAGGAACATCAGAAAGATGAGAAGCCCCAGGGAGAACTCAATGATCGTGGCACCGCGCTGATGGGAAAGGTGTTTCATGTCGGCATCCTCATCGTGGCGGCGATAGGGCCGAAGGTGATGCCGCCGTTGGTGAACAGCTGCAGGCCGAATACATTGGAGACCATGGACTGGAAGCGGTAGCCACTCACGGCTACAGTCACGGTGCCGCTGGTTTGCCAGGTGCAACTGATGGTGGCGCTGGCCAAGCCGGGCGCCAGAGGCCTGTCGGACGGCAGCGGATTGGGACTGCCATACCGGGCTAAATTCGTGGCGCTTTGTGTGCAGCTCGTGGGCGCAGGCGGCAGTTGCACTGTCAGATAGCGCACGGCGTCGCGTACCGACTTGGTCACGGTGTTGTACTCGTACATGGCACGGCCAAACTCAATGACGATCATGCTCAGCATGAGCATGAAGGGAATGGATAGCGCCAGTTCGATCAGCGCTACCCCTTGTTGCGGATGGTGTTTGCGCATGGTGTTCACCTCACAAGAGTGGGTACCACCGGCCCAGCTGTACCGCCGGCTATTCCGCTGCCTTTGCAGGGACTGGAGGGATCGCTCGCAAGGCCCAGGTATTCGAACGCCGACGTCATGGTGGATGGCTGCAGCGGCGTCAGCATCAGCATGCAGGCAAACTGGTTATTGAAATAATTGCCAGCCCCTGAAGTAATGGGCAAGGTCACAATGCGGCGGTCGGCACCATTGGCTTTAAGCGCTGGCGTTTGCAACACGGTGCTGTAGCCGCCGCTGCCCAAGCCGCATGCCGTCGGGTTAATGCCGCAGGCCGTAAAGGTCAGTCGTTTGGCCAGAAAGTCCTGATAGGCATCGTGCCCAGTTTTCCAAGTGGTCGTGGTGTAGCTAAAGCTGGAGTAGTCGGGATGACCTGCAGTGCTTGGGTCATATTGATTTTTGTAGATGCCAAAGCGGTAATTCCAAACCTCGGCAATCTTGTTGGCCTGTGTGCCAGGCGTATAGATCGTTCCGGGTTTTGGGGAAACGCAATAGCCGCTGAGCATGTCGGCCTCGGTGGTAGAAGCCGGGGTACTGCCGTTCAGATTGCCCCAGGTCATGTTGCCGGACTTCGCCTGGCCGGGGTTGAAGGGAATCCATTGGCCGACGGCGGGTAGACCGGTGTCCCAGCGCAGCGCTACCGGGATGATGCAGGCCGATTGCGACGGTGCACGCGTGGCCACGGCACGGGCCGCGACGGAGAGATTATTGGCATAGGCGCTGTTGCCGCTGAAGGCCCCCATGGCTTGGAGCAGCCAGGGTTTCAGCCCCGTCAGTGCATAACTGCACTCGGCATATTTGGCCTTGTTATCTGAAAAAGCCGCGCTATAGCCGCCAGGAAGAACCAGTGTCTCGCTGAAGCCGATGTTGATCTGGTTGGCCTTGCCGCTCTGGAATTGCACACCGTTGAGGCCGCCCACTGAGCCACCAGCACTGATGGCGCGGGCCACGGCACCGGGCTGCAGATCCAGCTCACGCGCAGCAGCCAGTGCACAACTGTCGGCTGCGGTCTGCAGCTCGGTTTTGACGACAAACAGCCGGCCAAAATCCAGCGCAATGCCCATGAAGCCCAGCAGGAACAGCATGAACAGCGCAAAGGTGATGAGAAAGGCACCATGCTGGCGCCGATGTGCGGCGGCAGAACCGCGCAGGGGCCGGGCTGTGGGCCTGGAGTGCGGGAGGTGTTTCATAGCGCATTACGTGTAGATTGGCTTGATGCATAGAGCCATGGCGACCTGGGCCGTCGCCATGGTTTCTCGATGGTGCAAAGCTAGGTACTAGGGAGTAGAAGGGGCCGTGCCGCAGGTGCCGCCAGTCAGGCAGGCCTTGACTTTTCCAAGCCATGTATCGAACCCGAGACCGCTCGTTGACATCAGAGCAATCAGCCCCAAAGAAACCACCGCAACGATCAATGCGTACTCGATAATCTGCGCGCCTTCCTCATCACGGGCAAAGGCATGCAGGGAATGGCCAAACTGTTGGGCGAACTTGTTCATCGTGATACCTCAAAAAGTGAGTATTGGATTGGAAACATGTACATGCGTGATGCCGGTGTGCAGGGCCGGCAGTGGCTGGCGTGCAAGGCCGCGGTGCGATCTGCTCTCCTTTCGATGGCAATGGGTTGGAATCGGTTGATCCGTGGCGGGAAGACCCATGAATCAGTAGGAGGCACCGCCGCCGCCACTACCCGCGCCGCCGCCCTGGTTGCTGGTCAGCGAGCCGCCGATATTGATGACATTGACCGCTGGCGGCGGCGTCTTGAAGCTGCGCTCGTAGCGCTGCATGGTCTCGTTGGTGGCACGGCCATCCATGCCGGTGGCGGCATCCACGCCCGTGCCCACGGCTCGGCCGGCATCGGGGTTGATGGTCATCTGCAGGCGGGCGGTGCGAACGGCTTCACCAAAGCGAGCGTCGTAATTGGGTGTGGTGCTGCCGCAACCGGCCAGCAGTACGGCGCAGGCGGTGCTGGTGACCAGGGGGAGCAGGGGAAAATGTGTAGTCATGGCGGGCCTCTGGTTCATGAGGGTGAATACAGCACGGAGTCCATCGGGCGAGTCGGCTTCAGGGGCGCAGCCGGGATAGGCTCGGCGGAGGTGGCTGGCATTGGCGCAGCGGCGGGGGCTGGTGCTACCGGTTCGGGGACTTGTTGTGAGGGGGCTGAGGAGGGTGACTGGCGCGGTGTACTGCTTTCGAGCGCGCCATTCATATAGACCTCGGCACGCGAGGGTACGACATGGTTGTCGGTGGGCACGCGCGGGGCTTCGGCCAGGGCCTGGACCATGCGCGGGGTGATGACGAACATCAGCTCGGTCTGGTCGGTCTGGAACTCGGTGCTGCGGGCCAGCGCGCCAAGCACGGGAATCTCGCCCAGGCCTGGAAAGCGTTTGACAGCTTCGGTGAGGTTGTTCTTGATCAGGCCTGCGATGACCAGGCTTTGCCCGTCATTGAGCTGCACCGTGGTGTCGGCCCGACGCACGGTAAGCGAAGGAATGACGGAGGTAACGCCGTTGATGGCGGTGAAGGGCGAGCCGGTCTGCGACAGGTCGGAGACTTCGGAGACCAGCTTGAGGTTGACGCGCGCGTTGCCGAGCACGGTGGGTGTGAACTTGACGCCTATACCGAACTCCTTCTCCTCCAGTGTCATCACCGGCACGCCGTTGGTATTGCTCTGCGCCACAGGGATGAAGATCTTGCCGCCCGAGAGAAAGCTGGCCTGCTGACCGCTGATGGCCATGATGTTGGGCTCGGCCAGGATGCGCACCAGACCGTCGTCCTTCTGACCGTCGATGCTCAGCGAGGCCTTGCCGATGCGCAGGGCGCTGAGCACTCCGCCGCCACCGCTGAGGAAGTTGGAAATGACGGAGTAGGTGTTCGAGCCATTGACGGTCTGTTTGCCGAAGCTGGAACCCAGCTTGTCGAGCAAGGTCTTGCTGACTTCGGCAATCTTGACTTCAAGCATCACCTGATGCGGTGAGGTGGTGCGCATCAGATTGACGATCTTCTTGCTGTCGCCATAGGCCGAGGCCAGTGCCATGACATCGTCAAGGCGTAGCGGGTTGCTGATCTCGCCGCTGAGCACCAGAGCGTTGTCGGCACCTTGTACGCGAATGCCGCGTTCCTCGGGCATGAGTTCGGAGAGCTTGGCCTGCAGCGGACCGGGATCCATGGTGACGACCACGTCCTTGATAAAGCAGGTGCCCTGGGCGTTTTGCAGGATGACGTTCATGGCTCCGGCCCTGCGACCGCGAAAGAACAGATCGCGGGGGCTGAGCAGCTGCACTTCGATGTCGGCGATGCCGGTCTGTGCCTGCATTGGCATCTGGCCACCTGCGGGCATGGCTGCTGCCTGGGAGTTGCCAGGTGTCTGCCCGCTCACGAGGATGCGCGCCATGGGCGAAGCCAGAGGTATGACAACAGACTTGCCCAAGGTGACGGTGGCAGGCTCTTCCGTGCGGATGGAGCTGCAGTTGCGGGCCGGCATGGCGCTGCGCGCTGCCGCAGGTGCTTGGGCCGGGGCTGCAGGTGCCGCCATGGCCATGGTTTGAGGGGCGCCCGCAGGCTGGGCGTCGGCGGCCAGGGCTGGTGTGGCACTGGCAAGCAGCATGCTAGCTGCCGTGTACAGATGGTGGTATTGCACGGCCGGCCTCTCTAGGTGGTGGGTTGGTTGTTGCTTGTGAGGAAAGCGATGGCGTCAGAAGCAGTTGAGGGTGCGGCTGCCGCCCTGGATCACTTCGACACAGGTGGCTGCTGAGGGCTGCGGGGCGGGGCGTGCACGCTGTACTGCGGGTTTGGCAGTTGCTGCGACCTTGATGGGTGCAGCGGGTGCCTGGGGCAGCTCGGGTGTGCCGAAGAGCTGGTGCTTGGTGATGCCGGCGGTGCCCACCGGGTCCTTGTCGATCTGGTTGCGCAGTACCAGCGACAGGCTGCCCACGCTACGGGCCAGGTCCAGCTTTTCGGCATCCGACGGGCTGAGCTCGAGCGTGACAGCGCTGACCACCTTGGGCTTGGTCTCGTCCCGGCCGGCCTCCTGCGCCACGGCCAGCACCAGCACGTTTTCGAGCACGGTCATGCTGATCTGGCGCGACTCTTCCGTCTTGCCGTTCTGTTCCTGCTGGGCATTGACCACCACATCCACATAGTTGCCGGGCAGGGCAAAGCCCGCAACGCCGACCACATCGTTGACACGCACGCTCATGGCCCGTTTGCCGGGGGCGATGATGGCGGCCAGACCGCCCTTGGTGCCCTCGGGCGCCAGCTTGCCCTCAAGCACAGCTTCGCCGCGCAGCACACCGACCTTGACGACGCGCTCCTGCAGCTTTTGCATGTCGTTGAAAGCCCCTTCGGGAATCGAGCCACGGGGCCAGTCCACCGTGCTGAGCATGGTGGGCGTGATCTTGCTGCCCAGCGGTATGTCGGCGGCCGCGACGACAACCTTGTCGGCGTCTATGCTGCCGCGTTGAGCGACCCAGTTGGCCGCATAGACCGCGGCAGCCAGGCTGGCGAGCACCGCCAGGACGAACAAACTCAGAGCCTTGAGGTTTTTCATGGGACCCCCTTGCTATGCCGTTGCGTTGACTGTTGCGCTTGCCGTGATGGGCAGCGCTATGGGCCTGTCTTGGCTATACCCAGGTGAACTGGCGGGCCACCAGGAACGCGACGGTTCCCAGGGCGATGCTGACGCCATAGGGCAGACTGCCCACTGACTGCGTCGAGCTTGCGCGGGCATCGGGCCGGATGCCAGCAGCAACGGTCACGAACAGAAGTTCCGTGGTCTGCAGGGTGTTGCGCAGCAGCTTGCCCGCCACGCGGTGCCACAGCGCATAGGCCATGGCAGCGATGCCGCCCGTGATGAAAACAAAGATCACGGCCTGCCAGGCACCGTCGGGGCCGATAAAGGCACCGGCCATGGCCATCAGCTTGACATCGCCGGCGCCCATGGCGCGCAGCAGATAGAGCGGCAGCATGAGTGCAAAGCCCAGGCCCAGGCCGCCCAGCGCCCACAGCAGGCCGCCGCCATGGTGAGGCGCTGCCAGACCGTACAGCAGGGCAATGGCCGCGCCGCCAAAGGTCAGCAGGTTGGGGATGCGGCGTGTGCGCAGGTCGCAGATGGCAGCTGCCAGCAAAAGCAGCAGCAAGGTGAGTGAGCGCAGATCCGTCAAAAGCATGCCCAGCAGTTCGGCTGCGGCTCGGAATTCGGTGAAGTCCACGGCACACCCCTCATTGGTTAGGCCCAGCGAACCATGTTCCGCGTCACCTGCTGACGCTGTGCATCAGATCGGCTGGTGGCCCGTTGGCCGTATTCCAGTCATCTGTGCCGAATCACGATCCAGAGGACATGCAACAAATTAAGAATTTCTATTGAAATCTGTAACTCGTTTGATTGAATATTAAGAGTGTTAAAAATTCTTATCAAGCTTTTTTTGTTGTTAGTTAAAAATTATTTTCGAGGATGAAAAAAAGGCCCCGATGACGGAGCCTCTGCTGGGATGGAACCACCTATTCGGCGATCTGCGCCGCAGCTTCCACCAGAAACTGCACCTTGCGTTCACCGCGCCACTCGTTGATATCGAGACGGTAGGCCAGCATGGTGCGCGCAGGCAGTGGTTCGGTGTGGTTGAACCAGATGCCGTCAATCTTGCTGCCGTGGTGCAGCAATTCCAGCTTCAAATGCTTTTCACCGACCAGGCGCTGCGAGGTGATTTCCATCTCTTCGCTGAAGGTGGGCGCGGCAAAGCCCTGGCCCCAGACGGCCAGTTGCATCTGCTCGACCAGCGCTGTGGTCAGCCATTGCGGTGACAGCGGGCCATCGGTTTCCAGGCGGCGTGTCAGCGTGGCGGCATCCAGCCATTCCTGGGCGACCTGGGCCAGCGCCTGCTCGAACTCGTCAAAACGGGCTTCTTCAATCGTGCAGCCCGCCGCCATGGCGTGACCGCCAAAGCGCAGCAGCAGGCCGGGATGGCGTTTGCTGACCAGATCCAGTGCGTCGCGCAGATGAAAGCCGGGAATGCTGCGGCCGGAGCCTTTGAGCTCATGCTCCTTGCCGGGGGCGCCGCTGGCTGCGAAGACAAACGTGGGGCGGTGCAGCTTGTCCTTGATGCGCGAGGCCACGATGCCGACCACGCCTTCGTGAAAGTCAGGATCGAACACGCTGACGGCGGCGGGTGGTGTCATGCCGTCTTCGCACAGGCCTTCTGCCATGAGAAAAGCGTGCTCGCGCATGCCGACTTCAATTTCCCGGCGCTCGCGGTTGATGCTGTCCAGCATGCGGGCCAGATTGTCGGCGCGGCCTGCGTCTTCGGTGGTCAGGCATTCGATGCCTATGGTCATGTCGGCCAGACGGCCGGCAGCGTTGATGCGGGGGCCCAGCGCAAAGCCGAAGTCGAAGGTGGTGGCGGAGTCGAAGCGACGTCCCGCAGCATCGAACAGGGTACGGATGCCAGGCTGCATCTGACCTTTGCGGATTTGCTTGAGGCCTAGCGCCACGAGGCGACGATTGTTGGCATCGAGCTTGACCACATCGGCGACCGTGCCCAGGGCCACGAGTGGCAACAGCACTTCCAGGCGTGGCTGGCTGTGGCGGTCGAAATGGCCACGGTTGCGCAGTTCGGTGCGCAGCGCCAGCAGCACATAGAACATCACGCCGACACCGGCCATGGCCTTGCTCTCGAAGGTGCAGCCGGGCTGGTTGGGGTTGACGATGGCGTCTGCCAACGGCAGATGCGCACCGGGAAGGTGGTGGTCGGTGACGACCACGGCAAGGCCCAGTTCCTTGGCCACGGCCACGCCTTCCACGCTGGCAATGCCGTTGTCCACGGTGATCAGCATGTCGGCCCCGGTTTCCTTGACGCGGCGCGAAATGGGGGCCGTCAGACCATAGCCGTCGACTACGCGGTCGGGCACCAGATAGTCCACGTGGGCGGCACCCAGCAGGCGCAGGCCGCGCAGGCCCACGGCACAGGCGGTGGCGCCATCGCAGTCATAGTCGGCCACGATGCACATGCGCTTTTGCTGGGTAATCGCATCGGCCAGCAACTGCACGGCGGTATCAATACCGCGCAGGCCAGACGGCGCCAGCAGGCGCGCGGGTGCGTCGTCCAGCTCGTCGGGTGAACATACACCGCGTGCCGCATAAAGCTGGGCCAGCAGCGGGTGTATACCCGCCTGTTGCAGCGCCGAGACGCTGGCGTCAGGGATGTCGCGGGGAATGATTTTCATCGTCGGGCCGCCCCAAGATGAAAATGCGCCCTTCCAGGAGGGGCAGCGACCACACGAAGTGGGGAGCGTGGGGTGTCATTTTTCATCGCCGGGCCGCCCCGAAAGAGGAGAGTGTGCTCACTGTTTTCATAGCATCTCCCACAGATCAGGCAAGGGCTTGGAGCCAAAAAGACTCTTGATCTTGTCCATCAAAACCTGTGGCTTGTTTTGCCAGGTCACGGCATTGCGCTCGCCACACAGCGTGAGCTTGACGGCCTCACCCTTGGCGGCGCGCTGCTGCAGCGTGGCGATCAGGCTTTGGTCCAGCGCTTGCCAGGCTTGGCGCCAGCCTTGCACATTGCCTTGCAGCGCGGGCTGGCTGAGATCGCCCACGCAGATGGCCTGGGTCTTGCCGGCGGGCAGTTGCTGGAGGCTACCTGTGCCATGCACCCAGAAGGAGTTGATGGGTGCCAGGCCGCGCTCTGCCCGTTGGTCGTTGAAGACATTGGTGTAGAGCAGCATCTGCAGCTCGGTCTGCAGACGCTGGATGACGGCGCCCTGAATCGGGTCGGGCATCCAGGGGCGCACATCACGGCCTATAGCACGGTCCATGGATGCGGTGGTCAGGTCTCTCAAGGCCTCTCCGCGCGCCAGCCAGGTGTCGGGGCGCAGGTATTCGAGGGTGATGCCGTCGTCGCTGAACCAGGGAGTCATCAGCGCCAGCAACTGGCGGGATTCATCTTCACCCAGCGGCGCGCTGGCCGGGTCGGTCTGATGCACCTGATCGGGAGTGATATGCCAGTGGCAAGGTGTGATGAAGGCGCAGGCCTGCGCGGTATCGGCTGCGGTCACGGCGGCCCAGGGAATCAGACCTGGTGTGTCGGGCAACTGCATGGCGCGGGCCAGAACCCGTTCGTGCGGGGGGGAGAAATCCATCTCGTCACCTTGCACCACGGTGGTGGGCGAGAGGCTGGCCAGCAAGGCCTGCAAATGTGGCAGTTGCAGACCTTCCCAGACTTTGGGGATGTCGGCAGGGCCGCTGGCGTAGGCAACAATGATTTCAGAAGCATCTGCAGCCAGGACTTGGGCAGCAGGGAGCAAAGGCGCGGTCAAAGACATGGCCGCTATTGTCAAGCATGCCGGTTGTGCAGGTACAGCGCGGGGTGTCTTGCTGCTTTTACGGTGCTATTAATTGGGGAGCTTATTACGCTTGCTGGCTCTGATTTTTTCATGGAAAAAATCTTGAAATCATTCAAAGACAAGCGCAAGCAGCTCTTCTTTTTGAAATGGCCTAGCGCTGGGGCATGTTCTTGGCCGTATAGACCAGGCTGTAGCTGGCATCGTCGGCGATGGCGGGCATGCTCGCGTTCCAGGCTTCCCAGTCGGCGCGCATGCGCTGCAGGCGCTCGGGCTGCAGGGTCGCCAGATTGGCGCGCTCGCGTTCGTCGCTGGCGATGTTGAACAGATAGTCGTGCTCGTCCACGCGCAGGTATTTCCAGTCGCCCTCGCGCAGCGCACGCTGGCCGCGGTACAGCATGCGCCAGTACAGCGGCCGTGCGAACTCGGCACTTTCGCGCTGCAGCACGGGCAGCAGTGAGATGCCGTCCAGCGGGTAGTCGGGATCGGCGACCGCGCCCGCTGCGGCGAGCGCCGTGGCCGACCAGTCCATGCTCATGCACTGCTGGGTGCTGGTGCGGCCGGCGCCGATCACGACGGGCCAGTGCGCAATCCAGGGCACGCGGATGCCGCCTTCGGTCAAATCCATCTTGCCGCCCACCAGCGGCCAGTTGTCCGAGAAGCGCTCGCCGCCGTTGTCGCTGGTGAAGACAATCAGCGTGTTGTCCAGCTGGCCGTTGGCGCGCAGCGCCTCGACGATCCAGCCTATGCCTTCGTCCATGTGATGGATCATGCGGCGGTACTGGTGGATGTTGCCGCCCGCCAGATGCGCGATGCCCGCGCCCAACTGCTCGGCCGTGGCGCGGTCGTCGCGTGTTTCCCAGGGCCAGTGCGGGGCCGTGTAGTGCAGGCTCAGAAAGAAGGGCGCGTTCCCTTCGCTCATACGGTTGACGAAGTCCACACTGCGCTGCGACAGCAGATCGGTCAGATAGCCTTCGTCGTGATGCTCTTCCTCGCCAATCCACAGATCGTGCTGGCCAGAGCTGCTCAGATGGGTGAAATAGTCCACCCCGCCCGACATGGGGCCGAAGTATTCCTCGTAGCCCGAGCGCAGAGGGCCGAAGTGGGGCGGGTAGCCCAGATGCCATTTGCCGATCAGCGCCGTGCGGTAGCCCGCATCCTTGAGCAGCGAGGCCACGGTGGGCACCTCGGGCGGCAGGCCCAGCTTGTCGCCCAGCGGTGTGCCGCGCGTCTTGCTGTTGATGGGTTCCTCGGCCGCGCCGCGCAAACGATATTGGTAGCGTGCCGTGGCCAGTGCAAAGCGCGTGGGCGAGCATACGGGCGAATTGGCGTAGCCCTGGGTGAGCTTCAGGCCGTTCGCGGCCAGGCGGTCGAGCACGGGGGAGACAGGACCGAAGTCGGCCTCGCGGCCACCATAACAGCCGAGGTCGGCATAGCCGAGGTCGTCGGCCACGATGAAGATGATGTTGGGACGGGACATGAAGAAGCAAAGAAACGGAAAGCGAAAAACGCTGAGGGGGAGAGGGCGTCGGATGGAAAAGCCTGCTCAACGAAGTCTGCAGGCCTACTCCATCTTCATGCCAGTGGCCTGGATGACGGCGCGGTTGCGCTCGGTCTGGGCCTGCATACGGCGCACGGCCGCGTCGCCGGTCAGACCTTCGTAGAACAGGTCGTTGCTGCGCAGGCGTTCCTGGAACTGCGCGTCCTTGCCGGCCTGTTCCAGCGCGGCCTGTATCTTCTGCACCAGCGGTTGGGGCGTGGAGGCCGGCACCCAGACGCCGAACAGCACTTCCATGCCCAGGTTGGCGTGGCCCAGTTCGCCCACGGTGGGCACATTGGGCATCAGCGGATTACGGCGCGCAGTGGTGATGGCCAGCGCCGTCACCTTGCCCGCATTGACATGAGGCACGAGGATGGAGGCGCTGAGCACCCCGCCGTCCACCTCGCCGGCAAGAACGGCGGTGCTGGCCGGCGCGTTGCCCTTGTAGGGCACGTGATTGACCTTGATGCCGGTGGCGTCGGTGAGGATGGCCGAGCCCAGGTGTCCGGGCGTGCCGTAGCCGGCCGAGCTCAGCGACAGGGCCTGTTTGCGACCGCGCTCTATGAACTGATCCAGTGTCTTGATGCCGGACTTCTGGTTGACCACAATGATGGAGCCTTGCGAGGCCGCCACCATCAGCGGACGCAGGTCGGCGTTCTTGAACGGCATACTCTTGTAGATAAAGGGGTTGATGCTGAACGTGGTGTCCAGCCCGACCAGCCAGGTGTAGCCGTCGCCCGCGGACTTGGCCACGTTCTCGGAGCCGATGTTGCCGCCCGCGCCGGGGCGGTTGTCGGTGACGAAGGGCTGCTTGAACTCGCGCTGCAGCACTTCGCCCAGGCTGCGCGCCAGCGTGTCGGCGGCGCCGCCGGGTGTGAAGGGAACGACCAGGCGCACGGGCTTGGAGGGCCAACTGGCGGTGGCCGCGGAGGCATCGGACTGGGCGTGTGCGGCAAGTGCGCTGCAGCCCAGCAGCAGGGCCAGGCTGGTTTGAAGAAGGCGGCTGAGGGGTGCGGTCAGACGGGTCATGGACAATCTCTTGTGTGCACGGCGCCGCAGGGGTCTGGGAAAATTCCGCTGCCGCGCCTTGTCTCCTGAAATGGAGCGTTCACTGTAGAAGTCGGCCTTTCAATTGACCTAATCAACTCTTGCCCGTGAATACCCGACCGGTTCCGCAAACCATCCATCAGATGCTGCTGTTTCGCATCAACCGCTTCTTTGGCGCAGCCGGCGGCGTGGCCATGCGCATGTGCGAGGCCCGCTTCGGACTGACGCGCCGCGAATGGGGCGTGATGGCCACGGTGGCCATGAACGAGGGCTTGCTGTCGTCGGAGCTGGCAGAGAAGGCGCAGCTGGACAGGGCGCGGACATCACGCGCGCTCAGTGGTCTGGAGGACAAGGGCTGGGTACGGCGCCAGCCCTTGCCCGGCGATCGCCGCAGGGTTGCCATCTATCTGACGGAGGAGGGCCGGGCCATGTACGAGCGCATCCTGCCTGCGATGGCCCAGATTCATATGGATCTGGTGTCGGTGCTCAGTGACGAGGAGATCTCCCAGTTCGATGCCATGCTGGCCAGATTGCAGGCCCATGCCCAGACGCTGGAGCAACTGCCGCAATACGCGGATCTGCCGCGTGTGGAGCGGAGCAGGAAAAGGTGACTCCCCCTGAGCCGCTGCGCGGCTTCCCCTGGCCGAGCGCCCCTCTCTCTTCGGGAGGGGGACGGCGCCATCGCCGCGAGGCGGCTCTTGCCAAGTGCGGCTTTGGACACTGTTTTTCACGAATGTTGTCGCTTGTCTTGCAGACGGTTTCACAAGAAAAGCCCGATTGAGGGAGGGCTGGAGCAAGGGCATCGCTGCCGGTGCCACAATGCGGGCAACATGCAATTTCCCTACGAATTGGCCGTCGGCTGGCGCTATACCCGTGCGGGGCGCGCCACACGCCGTAATGGCTTCATCTCCTTTATTTCCGGTGTTTCCATGCTTGGCATTGCGCTGGGCGTGGCGGCCTTGATCATTGTGCTCAGCGTGATGAACGGCTTCCAGAAGGAAGTGCGCGATCGCATGCTCAGTGTGGTTTCACATGTGGAAATCTTTGCGCCGCAGGGCGCACCGCTGCCCGATGTGGAGCGCACCATGCGCGAGGCGCGCGCCAACCCCGAGGTGATAGGCGCAGCGCCTTTTGTCTCGGCCCAGGCATTGCTGGCGCGTGGCGAGGACATGAAGGGCGCGCTGGTGCGCGGCATAGACCCGGCGCGTGAAGGCGAGGTCACCGATCTGGCTGCCACCAGCGGCGAGGTGCTGCAGCGCCTGCAGCCCGGCGCGTTCAAGGTGGTCTTGGGCATAGAGCTGGCGCGTTCTCTGGGCGTGGTCGAAGGCGATGTGATCACGCTGATCGCGCCCAGCGGCCAGGTCACGCCAGCTGGAGTCTTGCCCCGCATGAAGCAGATGACGGTGGCGGGTACCTTCGACTCCGGCCACTACGAATATGACTCCACGCTGGTGATGATGCATTACGAGGATGCAGAGCGCATCTTCCGCCTGGAAGGGCCAACGGGCATTCGCCTCAAGCTCAAGGATCTGCATGAAGCACCGCGCGTGGCCCATGAGCTGGCCGACACGCTGACGGACCGCCTCTTCATCCGCGACTGGACGCAGCAGAACAAGACCTGGTTTGCTGCCGTGCAGCTGGAAAAACGCATGATGTTCATCATCCTCACGCTGATCGTGGCGGTAGCGGCCTTCAATCTGGTTTCCACGCTGGTGATGAGTGTGCAGGACAAGCGCGCCGACATCGCCATTCTGCGTACTTTGGGCGCGTCGCCCTCGTCCATCATGGGGATCTTCATGGTGCAGGGGGCCATGGTGGGCGTGATCGGCACGCTGGCCGGACTGGCGCTGGGCTTGCTGATTGCCGTGAATATCGACGTCATCGTGCCTGCCATCGAGCATGCCTTGCACGCCAGCTTCCTGCCCAAGGACATCTATCTGATCAGCAAGATGCCCAGCGAGCCACAAAGCGCAGATATCGTGCCGATTGCCGTCATTTCCCTGATTCTTTCCTTTGTGGCGACGATTTATCCCAGCTGGCGTGCCAGCCGCGTGAACCCTGCGGAGGCACTGCGTTATGAATGATTTTGTGACAGAACAGACCGTGCTGGAAGCTCAGGGCCTGACCAAGCGCTTTGCCGAGGGCAAGCTTGATGTGACGGTACTGCAGGGTGTAGACCTGCAGGTGAACGCCGGCGAGACGCTGGCGATTGTGGGGGCTTCGGGCTCGGGCAAGTCCACCCTGCTGCACCTGCTGGGCGGACTGGATTCGCCCACGACCGGCAGCGTGACCTTGATGGAGCAGCCACTGCACCGGCTCAGCCCGCAAAAGCAGGGAGCGCTACGCAACCAGCACCTGGGCTTCATCTATCAGTTTCACCATCTGCTGGCGGAGTTCACGGCCCAGGAAAACGTGGCCATGCCGCTGCGCATTCGCCGCGACGCCAAGGAAGATTGCATGGATCGCGCAGCCGAGATGCTGCGCGCCGTGGGTCTGGGCGAACGCATGTCACACCGTCCGGCCGAGCTGTCTGGCGGCGAGCGCCAGCGTGTGGCGATCGCCCGTGCACTGGTCACGCGTCCGGCTTGCGTGCTGGCCGATGAGCCCACGGGCAATCTGGACAGGGGGACGGCCGATTCCGTCTTTGCGCTGATGCTGGAGCTGGCGCGCAGTCATGGCACGGCGTTTGTGATGGTCACTCACGACGAGGGGCTGGCTGCACGCTGCGACCGCATGGTGCGGCTGGTGCGCGGACAACTGGCCTGAAGCGGGTAGACGAAAAAAGGTAGGACTTACGCAAACAAGGATGCACTCGGATTGCTGCCTTGAAGCGAAGCTCTTGCCTGAACCTGATTTGCGTAAGTCGTGAAAGGCTCCCTGGGAGCCTTTCACATTGAAATAAAGCTCTATCCCTTTATCAGCAAGCGCTGATGGCTGCATTCTTGATAGCAAGATGGGCTTGCTCGCGTGCCAGCTTACGGGCCGGTGCAGGCACGATTTCGGATGATTCCAGGTCTTGTGCACTGACCGTGTCCTGAGCTGTCAGATTTTCGGTCAGCTCATGCAATCTGGAGGATTGGGCCAGCAAGGTCTGCACCACATCGCCCATGATCTGCGTGACCTGGTGCGAAGAAGCAACGATCTCCTCCATGGTCTTTCCGGCATCCCGCACCTGGGTCACGCCCTGGGTGACCTGATGGGCCGATGCCTGGATCAGTTGCTTGATCTCCTTGGCGGCCTCTGCACTGTGCTGTGCCAGTTGGCGCACCTCATTGGCGACCACGGCGAAGCCACGGCCTTGCTCGCCTGCGCGGGCGGCTTCCACGGCGGCGTTGAGTGCCAATAGATTGGTCTGGAAGGCGATGGAGTCCATCATGCCGATAATGTCGCCAATCTTGCGGGAGCTGGCGCTGATGGATTCCATGGTGCTCACCACGCTCTGCACGGTGCGCCCGCCAGCTTCGGCTACATGGCAGGCATCCTGTGCCAGCGCATTGGCCTGGCGTGCCTGGCTGGCGCTGGATGTCAGGCCTTGCACCGTCTGGCGCAAGGTCTGCACGGCCATCACGCGGCGGGTGATATCGGTGGCGAACTTCACGACCTTGAAAGGCCTGCCTTCCGCGTCCAGGATGGGGTTGTAGCTGGCCTCTATCCATACCTTGCGGCCATTTTTGCCGATGCGCAGATACTGCCCGGCATCGTGATGCCCCTGACTCAGCTTGCGCCAGAACTGCTGGTAGGCGGGGCTTTGCCGTTCCTGTGTTTGCACAAACATGCTGTGGTGCTGGCCCACGATTTCGTGCAGTGCATAGCCCATGGTCTGCAGAAACAACGTGTTTGCATCCAGGATGATGCCGTTCAGATCGAACTCGATGGTGGCCTGCACCTTGGCGATCGCGTTGAGCTGGCCGCGTGCATCGTCTTCGCGCAGCTGCTGATCGGTGATGTCGGTGGCGTATTTGACCACCTTGCAGGGCTTGCCCTGGCTGTTGAAGATGGGGTTGTAGCTGGCCTGCAGCCATACATCCTGACCCTGGCTGTTGATGCGACGGTAGCGTCCGCAGTCATGCACGCCAGAGCCCAGACGCTGCCAGAAGCTCGCGTATTCTGCGGATTGCTGCGTTTGCTCGTCGACAAACATGCGGTGGTGCTGGCCGATGATGTCCTGTGCGCTGTAACCCATGGTGCGCAGAAAGATGTCGTTGGCGGCCAGGACATGGCCTTGCAGGTCGAATTCGATTACCGCCTGAACCTCATTGAGCGCATCAAGTTTGCCTCGCATGTCAACGTATTGCTGGCGTTGGCTGCGAGCTCCCCAGAGAAAGCCGGTCATGACACGCTCCCATCGGTAGTCGGAAAGTTTGCTAATGTTTCATTTGTTTCAATTTGTTATGTGTAGGACGAAACAGCTTCTTGCATCTGCTCGGACACAGAGCATTCCCTGAGTCCGTTACTGGACGGATGGCATGATGTCTGCATGCCTTGCTGGATCGATACCCACTGCCATCTGGATGCTGCCGAATTTGCGCCGGACCGTGATGATGTGCGCGCGGCAGCCCGTGCGGCGGGTGTCGGGCATCTGCTCATTCCGGCGGTGGAGCGCAGCCATTGGCAGGAAGTGCTCGAACTGGCCCACCGCCACGGCGACAGCTATGCGCTGGGCATTCACCCGCTCTATACGCCAAGGGCCGACGAAAGCGATATAGGCGCTCTGCGCGATTTGCTGACCCGGCAGCGCGCCGATCCGCACTTGGTGGCGGTGGGTGAAATCGGTCTGGACTTCTTCGTACCGGGACTGGATGCGCAGCGCCAGATCTGGTTTTACGAACAGCAGATCCGTCTGGCGCGTGAGTTCGAACTGCCCGTCATCCTGCATGTGCGCAAGAGCAGTGATCGATTGCTCAAGACCTTGCGCACGCACAAGGTGGTGGGCGGCATTGCCCACGCTTTCAATGGCAGTGCCCAGCAGGCCCAGGCTTTCATCGATCTGGGTTTCAAACTGGGCTTTGGTGGTGCGGTGACTTACGACCGAGCGCTCAAGCTACGCGAGCTGGCGGCCGGTCTGCCACTGCAGTCACTGGTGCTGGAAACCGATGCCCCTGACATCCCGCCCCACTGGCTCTACACCACGGCCGAGCAGCGCGCCACCGGCATGAGCCAGGGCAGAAACAGTCCGGCCGAGCTGCCGCGAATCGCGGCCCAGGTGGCGCAGCTGCGTGGCATCAGCGTCGATGCATTGGCCGAAGCCAGTACGGCCAATGCCAGGCAGGTGCTGGGGTTGCCCATGCTGCATCAAGCATGAAATTAGAAGCAAGCGCATGCCTGTCAAGCGCAAGCTGCTCCTGTTTTGAATAGCGCTGCGGCACACAGGCCGATGGCAGCTGGGCGACAATTGGGCATGCCCAAGAAACAATCCGCTGTTGACGCTGTTTCCGAGCCTGTGCGCTGGCAGGGGCTGGAGGCGGTGGCAGATGCACGCACCAAAGCGCTGGTGCTGGGCAGCTTTCCCGGTGTGCGCTCGCTGCAGCTGCAGCAGTACTATGCTCATCCGCAAAACCAGTTCTGGCCCTTGCTTCAGGCTTTGTGGCCTCAGCATGCGCAGCCGCCACGGGGCGATTACGCGGGCCGCTGCGAATGGCTGCTGGCACGCGGGCTGGGGCTGTGGGATGTCTATGACAGCTGCGAACGTGAAGGCAGCCTGGATAGTGCCATCCGTGCCGCCCAGGTCAATGACTTTGCGGGCCTGCGCGAACGTTGTCCCGGCCTGAAGCTGGCCTTGCACAACGGGGGGGAAAGTTACAAGCATGCGCGCCAGACCGAGGCCCTGGGTCTGACGGCGCTCAAGCTGCCATCGACCAGCCCGGCTCATGCCAGCTGGTCATTCGAAAAAAAGCTGCAGGCATGGCGCGAGGCCCTGGCCACCCATGAACTGCTTTGAACATGACTTATGCAAACCAGGTCCAGGCAAGAGTTTTGTCTCGATCTTGTTTGCGTAAGTCTTATTGAAGATTGGTGTGAAACGTGATTCGTAAAACCCGTGGCGGAGCCAAGTCCGCGCAAGACAAGAAAGCGGCAACAGCGCCTGAACTGCCCGAAGTCAGCGTCTCCGACGACGGTGATGTTCGCTATCTGCACCTGGGCACGCCCTGGGTACAGGGCTCCATGCGCATACGCGACCCCTTCGATATCGATCTCGAGTATGTGCAGCGCATGATGGGCTGGCTGTTGTTCGCAGACCCCGCGGAAGTACCCCGAATGCATGCCATGCAGCTGGGGCTGGGGGCAGGTGCCATCACCAAGTTCTGCCACAAGAAGCTGCGCATGAAGACCACGGCCATCGAGCTGAATCCGCAGGTGCTGACTGTGTGCCGCAGCTGGTTCAAGCTGCCGCCCGACAGCAGTGCGCTGCAGGTGGTGCTGGCCGATGCGGCGGTGGAGATCAAAAAGCCCGAATGGCATGGCACGGTCGATGCACTGGCCGTGGACCTGTACGACCATGAGGCGGCGGCGCCGGTGCTCGACAGCGCCGAGTTCTATGCCGACTGCCGCAATCTGCTGACCGAGGACGGCATCATGACGGTCAACCTGTTTGGTCGCTCGTCGAGTTTTGACAAAAGCCTGGACCAGATGGCTCAGGCTTTTGGCGAAGATGCACTCTGGGCCTTCCGCCCCACGCGCGAGGGTAATACGGTGGTGCTGGCCCAGCGTACGCCGCGTGTGCTGCAGGGCGCCGAGCTGGATGTGGCTTGCGATCAGGTGCAGGCCCGCTGGGATCTGAACACCACGCGCTGGGCCAAGGTGTTTGTCCCCGCGCGGGATGCCGAGGCGGGCAGCACGCTGGCCAAGGTCAAAGCCAAGATCGAGAAGATCAACAGAGCCCAGGCGGACTGATTGGAAAGACCTGATCGTAGAGCAGGCATCCAGGGCAGCGGCGGACTTGGGCGCCTGCATGATCAATAGCGGTATGAGCTGAATCAGCCAATGGTGTCCAGGATAAGGTGAAGGCGCTCCCGGCGCTGAAGCAGAGTCGACGAACGGGGTACAGTCGAGGCAGTTTTTCTGCCCAGGCCCATCATGTCCTTGATTGAACCCACTCTTACCCGGCCCATCGAGTCTGCAGCCTATCAGGGCCCGCTGGACTGGCGCACGCTGGTGCAGTGGTTGAAGGACGACGGAATCATCACGGCGCAGGAGGCCGAGCGTACAGTGGCACGCTGCTCGGCGGCCGAAAGCGTGCAACTGCCGCTGGTGCGGCTGGCCAATGTGGGCGTGCAGGGCGCGCAGTCCGGCAGGACGCTGGATATTGAAACCCTGACCCAGTATCTGGCCCAGCGCAGTGGTCTGGCTTATCTGCGCATTGACCCCTTGCGGGTGGATGTGGGCCGCGTCGGTGAAGTCATGAGTGCCAGCTATGCCGAGCGCCACAAGGTGCTGCCCGTGCAGGTCACGAGCAAGGAGGTGGTGATCGCCACGGCCGAGCCTTTCATTACCGACTGGGTCAGCGAGGTGGAGCGCCAGGCGCGTCGCAGCGTGCGCTGTGTGGTGGCCAACCCTCTCGATATCAAGCGCTACACCGCCGAGTTCTTCGCTCTGGCCAAGTCCGTGCGTGCGGCCGAGAAGGCCGGAGGGGCGGCCAGCTCGGCCAGCTTTGAGCAGTTGGTGGAGCTGGGCAAGAGCAACAAGCAGCTCGACGCCAACGACCAGGGAGTGGTCAAGGTGGTGGACTGGTTGTGGCAGTACGCTTTCGATCAGCGCGCCAGCGACATCCATCTGGAGCCCAGGCGCGAGCAGGGTGTGATTCGCTTTCGCATCGACGGCGTGTTGCACCCGGTCTACCAGATGCCCATGGGGGTTCTCAATGCCATGGTGGCTCGCATCAAGCTGCTGGGGCGCATGGACGTGGTGGAAAAGCGCCGCCCGCTGGACGGCCGTATCAAGACTCGCAACCCGCGCGGCGAGGAAGTGGAAATGCGCTTGTCCACCTTGCCTACGGCCTTTGGTGAGAAGATGGTGATGCGCATCTTCGACCCCGAGAACACGGTCAAGAATCTCGATGCACTGGGCTTCAGCACCCATGATGCGCAGCGCTGGGAGGAGCTGGTCAAGCGGCCCCACGGCATCATTCTGGTCACCGGCCCTACGGGCTCGGGCAAGACGACCACGCTGTATTCCACGCTCAAGCGCGTGGCAACCGAGGAGGTCAATGTCAGCACGGTGGAGGATCCCATCGAGATGATCGAGGCCAGCTTCAACCAGACCCAGGTGCAGCCCCAGCTGGATTTCAATTTCACCGAGGGGCTGCGCGCGCTGATGCGCCAGGATCCGGACATCATCATGGTGGGCGAAATCCGTGACCTGGCCACGGCAGAGATGGCCGTGCAGGCCGCGCTGACCGGGCACCTGGTGTTCTCCACGCTGCATACCAACGATGCGCCCAGCGCGGTCAGCCGCCTGATGGAGCTGGGCGTGCCGGCCTATCTGATCAATGCCACCCTGCTGGGCGTGCTGGCCCAGCGCCTGGTGCGCACGCTGTGCACCAACTGCAAGCAGCGCGATGAAGCGGCCACGCCCGAGGAGTTGGCTGAGACCGTCAAGCCCTGGAAGCTCAGCGGCAGCTACCAGCCCTACAAGCCCGTAGGCTGCGAGGACTGCCGCATGACGGGCTACCGGGGGCGCATGGGCTTGTATGAATTGCTGATGGTGTCGGAAGCGCTCAAGAAGCAGATTCACGATGCACCATCGATGGATGCCTTGCGCCGGCAGGCGGTGCAGGATGGCATGCGCCCACTGCGGCTTGCCGGTGCATTGCGAGTAGCCGAAGGCGTCACAACCTTGTCCGAAGTGCTGGCCTGCACGCCTTTGATGAGCGAAATCTGAACTGGGAAATGTGTGCGCCTGCTTGCGCCTTGATGCAGGTAAACAAAGCAGCGCATGACCGTTTTTTCAATACGGAAAATGTGTACAAAACGTCGGCATTAGGGTATGCCCTCTGTAGGTGGAATCCACATCAGGTCTGCTTTGTAAAGAAACGAGAATCGCCAAGTCGTGATTTCCGTAAGGAGACGTTTTGTGAAAATCAAGAGCCAAAAAGACTTTTTCTCCGGTCTGATGTTCTTGGTTGTCGGCCTCGCTTTTGCGATCGGCGCAACCAACTACACCATTGGCACCGGCGCCCGTATGGGTCCAGGTTACTTCCCTCTGATCCTGGGTGTGCTCATGGCCATCCTGGGTGCAGCCATCTGCATCGGCGGCCTGACCAAGGGCCCCGAAGGTGGTGACAAGATCGGTAAGTGGGCCTGGAAGCAGGTGTTCTTCATTCTGGCCGCCAACTTTGCCTTCGGCATCTTGCTGGTCGGTGTTCCTGGATTGGGCATTCCCCAGTTCGGTCTGGTCATTGCGATCTACGCACTGGTCTTTATCGCAAGCATGGCGGGCGATAAGTTCAACTTCAAGGAAACAGCCATCCTGTCCACCGTCCTGGCGGCTGGTAGCTATTTCGCTTTCGTGTGGGCGCTGAATCTGCAGTTCCCCGTGTGGCCTAGCTTCATTGCTGGCTAATCAGGAGCATCGTCCATGGATCTGATTCAGAACTTGTCGACGGGTTTTGGCGTGGCTTTCACGTTCCAGAACCTGATCTACTGCTTTGTGGGCTGTTTGCTCGGTACGCTGATTGGCGTGCTGCCAGGCATCGGCCCTGTGGCGACCATCGCCATGCTGCTGCCTGCCACCTATGCACTGCCTCCCGTGGCGGCGCTGATCATGCTGGCCGGTATCTACTACGGTGCCCAGTACGGTGGCTCCACCACCGCCATTCTGGTGAACCTGCCTGGTGAATCCTCGTCCGTTGTGACGGTGATCGACGGCTACCAGATGGCCCGAAAAGGACGGGCAGGCCCTGCGTTGGCAGCGGCCGGTATCGGTTCCTTCTTCGCTGGTTGCGTGGGTACCGTGATTCTGGCTGCCTTCGCTCCTCCTCTGACCGAAGTCGCCTTCAAGTTCGGCCCTGCCGAGTACTTCTCGCTGATGACCCTGGGCCTGATCGGTGCCGTGGTGCTGGCTTCCGGCTCGCTGCTCAAGGCGATCGCCATGATCGTGCTGGGTCTGCTGCTGGGCATGGTCGGTACCGACGTGAACTCTGGCGTGGCCCGCTACAGCTTCGACATTCCTGAACTGACCGACGGCATCGACTTCGTCGTGATCGCCATGGGTGTGTTCGGCTACGGTGAAATTATTGCCAACCTGTCTCAGCCTGAAGACGAACGCGAAGTGTTCGCTGCCAAGGTGACCGGTCTGATGCCCACCAAGGAAGACTTCAAGCGCATGCTGCCCGCCATGTTGCGCGGCACGGCCCTGGGCTCGGCCCTGGGTATCCTGCCCGGTGGCGGTGCCATGCTGTCGGCCTTTGCTGCCTACACCATCGAAAAGAAGACCAAGCTGAAACCCGGCGAAGTTCCTTTCGGTCAAGGCAACATCCGTGGCGTGACGGCTCCTGAGTCGGCCAACAACGCCGGTTCGCAGACATCGTTCATTCCTCTGCTGACCCTGGGTATTCCTCCCAACGCCGTGATGGCGCTGATGGTGGGTGCCATGACGATCCACAACATCCAGCCTGGTCCTCAGGTGATGACCAGCAACCCGGAACTGTTCTGGGGTCTGATTGCCTCCATGTGGATTGGTAACCTGATGCTGATCATCTTGAACTTGCCGCTGATCGGCGTCTGGATCAAGCTGCTGACCGTGCCTTACCGCTGGTTGTTCCCCTCGATCGTGCTGTTCTGCGCGGTGGGTGTGTACGGTACCAACAACAACGCATGGGATGTGTGGATGGTCGGTATCTTCGGTTTCATCGGCTACGTGTTCCACAAGCTGGGTACTGAACCTGCGCCTCTGCTGCTGGGCTTCATCCTGGGCCCGATGATGGAAGAAAACCTGCGCCGTGCCCTGCTGCTGTCGCGTGGTGACTGGTCGGTGTTCGTGACCCGCCCCATCTCTGCCGGTCTGCTGGCTGCTGCCGTGGTGCTGCTGGTGGTGGTGCTGATGCCCGCAGTGAAGAACAAGCGTGAAGAAGCCTTCGTGGAAGACTGATAGTCTTGCCTGATTGCTGACAAAGCTTGAAGCGGCCCGAAAGGGCCGCTTTTTTTATTGCTGTCAGGCAGTTCCAAGGCAATAAGCGGCTCCCTTGGGGGCGCCCGGCGTAGAGGAACTACCACATGTCAGTGGCAAGCGTGGGGGGCTTTTTATTGCCGCCGGGCCGCCCCAAGGCAATAAGCGACCCCCCTCGGGGGGCAGCGGCCACACGAAGTGGGCAAGCGTGGGGGTCTTTTTTCTATCGGGACTTTTGCACCCGCCTATGCTGATGACCGCGTCACAATAGCTGCAGTTACTTGAGGATTGCATGGCTTCGTCTCTATTGCCCGAGCAGCACCCGGAGCGGGTTCAGCTGCACAACGAAATTCACGCTCGCCCCGCCGAGATCATTGAAGCGCCACTGGCCATCACGCATATCGTGATGCTGACAGATGCTGCCCAGCGTGAAGCCAGCCGTGCCCATGTGGCAGCGCTGTTGCGTGACCATCATCGCCCGCTGCCCGATGCTGCAACTACCCATGTGCTGATCGACCTGGGCGCATTCCGCCTGCGCTGGGAGCAGCACACCGAGTTTGTGGCCTGGACCTTTGCCACGCCCATGGAGCCGTCTTCCACGGCCGATATGCGAGAGCCTGAAACCGCCATCAATGCCGTGCCGCAAAGCTGGCTCAGGAAGCTGCCTGGCCAGTGCCTGAGCAGCCTGCATCTGTGGGCGCTGAGCGAAAGCGCGGTCGATGCGCCGCAGCTGGTGCGTCATATGCTGCATACGGACACGTTGGTAGGCTCCCGCGTGGCAGGCGATGCAGGCAGCATCTATACCGACTTTGCCATTCACGCCGATGGCTTTTCGCGCATGTTGCTGCTGGCCAGCGATGAGCTGACGCCACGCCGCCTGGGGCGTCTGGTACAGCGACTGCTGGAGATCGAGACCTATCGCATGGCAGCTTTGCTGGGCCTGCCCGCCGCGCGCAAGGCCGCATCCGTGCTGGCTACGGCAGAGCGCGAGCTGGCCGAGCTGGCCCATGCCATCCGCGCAGCCGACCGTGATGCCGAACCTGCGCTGCTCGACCGCCTGACGCGTCTGGCCGGTCAGGTGGAGAGTGAATATGCGGCCACGCATTCGCGTTTTTCGGCCAGCTCGGCCTACTTTGAGCTGGTGGAGCGGCGCATTCAGGAGCTGCAGGAAAGCCGGGTGGACGGTATTCAGACCATCCGCGAGTTCATGGACAGGCGGCTGTCTCCTGCGCGTGCCACTTGTGAATGGGCCACGCGCCGTCAGAACGCCTTGTCCGAGCGGGTCTCGCGTGTCAGCAGCCTGCTGCGCACGCGGGTCGAGATCGAGCAGCAGCAAAGCAGCCAGCAACTATTGGGCACCATGAACGACCGCCAGGGCATGCAGCTCAAGCTGCAATCCACGGTGGAAGGTTTGTCGGTGGCTGCCATCACCTACTACATCACCGGGCTTATCAGCTATCTGGCCAAGGGGGCACAGAAGCTGGGCTGGCCCTGGTCGCCAGAGTCCACGGCGGCCGTGGCCATCCCCGTCGTGGCTTTCGCCGTCTGGTGGTCGTTGCGCAGACTGCACCACAAACTGTTTGGTCGTCATGCATGAAATTAGGGTTTAGCGCTTATGTATCAAGCGCTAGCAGCTATGTATTTTGATGTTTCCGGGTTGAATGGCCCGGATGGTAAACCGTGAAAGGACTCTGAAATGGACTTTGGTATCTCCGGGCGCTGGGCTTTGGTCTGCGGCGCCAGCAAGGGACTGGGCTTTGGCTGTGCCAAGGCTTTGGCGGAAGAGGGTGTGAATCTGGTCATCAACGCCAGAAATGCCGAAGCGTTGCAGACGGCTGTGCAGAAGCTACAAACCATTGCTCCGCAGATCAAGGTGATTGGCGTCGCTGCCGACATCACCACGCCCGAAGGCCGCAGTGCCGTGTTTGAAGCCGCCGGTGGCCCTGGCAAGGACTTCGACATTGTGGTGACCAATGCCGGTGGTCCGCCACCCGGCGATTTCCGCAGCTGGGATCGCGAAGCCTGGCTCAAGGCTGTGGATGCGAATATGTTGACTCCCATCGAGCTGATCAAGGCCACGGTGGATGGCATGGCCGAGCGTGGCTTTGGCCGCATCGTCAATATCACCTCCAGTGCGGTCAAGGCGCCTATCGACATCCTGGGCCTGTCCAACGGTGCCCGCAGCGGCTTGACGGGCTTTGTCGCGGGTCTGGCTCGTTCGAGCATCGCCGCCAAGGGCGTGACCATCAACAACATCCTGCCGGGCAAGTTCGATACCGACCGTCTGGTGGCAACGCATCAGGCCGCAGCCAACAAGACCGGTCAGGACCTCGATGCCGTGCGTCAGGCTCAGGCCGCGCAGGTTCCCGCCAAGCGCTTTGGCACGGCCGAAGAGTTTGGTGCCATCTGCGCCTTCCTGTGCAGCCGTCAGGCCGGCTATATGACAGGGCAGAACATCCTGCCCGATGGCGGTCTCTATCCCGGTACTTATTGATTCATGGTGGATCTGTGAACAAAACAAAGCCCCGCATCGCGGGGCTTTGTGGTTGGGAGCGGTGCTTATTTGCGGGATGAGACGACGATGCCGGTCACGATCAGCGCAAAGGCGATGGCGTGATAGAGGCGCGGAGTCTCACCCAGCACTGGAATCGACAGCAAGGCGGTGAACAGCGGAATCAGATTGCCGAAGAAGCCCGCAATCGCAGGCGTTGCGCGCTGCACGCCCATGCCCCAGAAGCGGTAGGCCAGAATGGCCGGCCCTACGGCAATGAAAAGCAAGGCACCGAGCAGCGGCCAGCCGGGTACAAAGCGGAATTCGCCCAGCAAGGCCTCACCGGCGGTAAACAGACCCGACCAGATCAGGCCAAACGTTACCTGTGCCAACAGGAAGCTGGCCCAGTGCGCCTTGACTTCCTGCGGCCCCGTGCTGCGCGAAAGCAGCCAGGTGTAGAAGGCCCAGGCAATCGTCGCCAGCATCATGAAAAGGTCGCCTGCCACAAAGTGCAGACCGAGCAGGGTTTGCAGATCGCCGCGCGACATGACCACCGCCACGCCAAGTATGGACAGCGCCGCGCCGCAGAGCTGACGGCGGCTGATCGCGATTCCCCAGCACAGGCGGCCGATGGCCAGCATCCACACCGGCATGCTGGAACTCACCAGCGTCACATTGAGCGGCGTCGAAGTCTTGAGAGCCAGATACAGCAGCGCGTTGTAGCAGCCTATGCCCAGCAGGCCCAGCAATGCGTACTGGCGCCATAGGGGCCAGATGGGGCTGCTCCTGCGCAATACCTGCCAGGCCAGCGGCAGCAGAAGGGCAAAGGCGATGCCCCAGCGAAAGAA
This sequence comes from Comamonas sp., assembly GCA_031277805.1. Classification (GTDB taxonomy): domain Bacteria; phylum Pseudomonadota; class Gammaproteobacteria; order Burkholderiales; family Burkholderiaceae_C; genus Comamonas. The sequence continues at coordinate 342,070 of JAITLR010000017.1, forward strand.
ATTGAGTGTAAAGGGGGAAATCAGCTCATGAGCGAGTCGGCCCACGATGGCATTTCCCGCCCACAGCAGCGGTGCCAGAGCCAGCATGGCTGCGGTGGAGGGCTTGAGCGAAGCATTCATGGAGCGCAACTGTACCGCCTGCCGGCTGCGACAGAGGCCGTGGCGCGTGGACTCATGGCGCGTGCAGTCCTGTGCGGGACGCCGCAAATAGTGAGGCAAGCCTTCCCAGATCGAGAAGCTGAGCACAATGCCAAGCATGGGAGATTTTTCATGAATCAGCAAACGCGACAGTGGCTGCAGGAGCAGCGTGCCCAGGCCCATCAGCCGCCATTGCGGGGCAGGCAGGACCTGTGTGTGGATGGCGAGCTGGTAGGCAGCATAGAACCCGTCCTGGTGGAGCAACTGGGGCAGCCCTTGCTGGATGCCCATGCGGTGCATCTGCAGCAGCGTGACGGGCAATGGCATCTGCAAGGCGAGGGTAGCGCTACACAGCGGCTGAACCAGCTGGCGCTGGCCTTGCGCGGAGCCGGCCTGGCGGGGGCCTGGCGTGACGAGCAGCTGGCGGTCTGCAACGGTGCTGGTCAGCGGATTGCCACGATAGAGCGGGGGGCGGTGCGCCCGCTGGGAATTGCCACCAGTGCCGTGCATCTGGTGGGGGCTGTGGCAGACGGGCGTTTGTGGGTGCAGCAGCGCTCGCAGGGCAAGGCCAACAACCCGGGCATGTGGGATACCTTGATGGGCGGAATGGTGTCGGCCGAGGACAGTCTGGAGCAGGCTTTGGCGCGCGAAACCTGGGAGGAGGCAGGGCTGCAGGTGGTGAGCCTGCAAGGCTTGCGCTATGGAGGGTTCGTGGAATTTTCCCGGCCCAGCGACGAGGCCGAAGGCCAGGGCCTGATGCGCGAGCGCATTGACTGGTTTGCCGCACAGCTTCCCGAGTCTCTCCTACCCGTCAACCAGGATGGCGAGGTGCAGCGCTTTGAGCTGCTGCCCCCGCAAACCGTGGAGGCCTGGCTGGTGCAGGGCCGCTTCACACACGAGGCTTCTCTGATCCTGGCCGCCTATATGGGCTGGTAGCTGCGCTAGGCGGCCCGATGCGGGGCCGCCTAGCGCTTGGTATCCAGCGCGGAGGGCTTCAGGCGGCTGGGCGCCAGCGCACCGGCCTGCTCCAGAATCGGATAGGCCACCGAGCACAGCAGGGAGTTGATGCGCTTCAAGTCACTGATCATGTCGATATGCAGCGAGCTGGTCTCTATGCTCGATACCGTGTGCTGGGACAGGCGCGCCAGGTGAGTGGCGGAATAGGCCAGTTCCAGATCGCGGAAACGTGCTTTTTCCTCCAGCAGCTTCTGTGCCTCGCGTGCATTGCCGTTGAGGAACACGCTCATGGCTAGGCGCAGATTGTCCAGCAGATGCTGGGTCAGCTCGTGGATTTCCTGCATGCCGGCTTCAGAGAACCGGCGGCCCTTTTTGATTTTCTTGTCTTCCAGGTCCAGCAGCACACGTTCGATGATGTCGCCTATCTGCTCCATGTTGATGGTGAAGCTGATGATTTCCGTCCAGCGCTGGCCTTCGCGCTCGTCCAGCTCGGCGCGCGAAATCTTGGTCATGTAGTACTTGATGGCCGAGTACAGGTCGTCGACGGTCGCTTCCAGGTTGCGTACCTCTTCGGACAGCTTGGCGTCGTCGGTTTCAGCCACTTTCTGCAGGCCGATCAGCATGGACTCGATCACATCGGCCTGGTGCAGCGATTCACGCACGGCGCAGGTGATGGCCAGCGAAGGAGTGGAGAGTGCCGAGGGGTCCAGGTGACGGGGGCGCAGCAGCTTGGCCGAACTTTCCTCCTCGGGCTTGGGCAGCATGGCCGTGACCCAGCGGGCCACCAGTTGCGTGAGACCGATGAAGCACAGGCTGTTGAAGATATTGAAGGCCAGATGGAACATGACCACGTTCTGGCCGGGGTCCGACAGATAGGGGCGGACATAGTGCGGCCACAGACCGATAAAAGGCGCAACGATGGCCACGCCCATGATCTTGAACAGCAGATTGCCGATGGTGACCTGGCGTTCCTCCACGGCCGACTTGGCGGTTGTGATGGCGGCGACCAGACCGCTACCCAGGTTGGCGCCCAGGGTCAGGCCCAAGGCCACATCGAGCGGAATGGCGCCCGAGCTGGCCATGGCTGCAATCAGCAGCACCACGGCCAGACTGGAATAAGCCACGACGGCCAGTACGGCACCCAGCAGCAGTTCCATGAACAGATCGCTGCTGACCGAGGCCAGCAGGGTGCGCACGGCCTCGGCCTGCAGCAAAGGCTCGGTGGCTTCCACCACCAGGCGCAGGGCCAGCAGCATCAGGCCCAGGCCAATCAGCACGCGGCCAATACGGCCGGGCTTGGAGTCCTTGCGCGTGATGTAGAGCACTACGCCGACAAAGATGAACAGCGGCGACAGCCAGGACAGGTCGGTGGAGAACAGCACGGCCATCAGAGCCGTTCCAACGTCGGCACCGCGCATCACGGCTAGCGCCGAAGGCAGGGTGATCAGACCCTGACCCACAAAGGACGAGGTCATCAGCGACGTGGCGGTGCTGGACTGCACCAGCGCCGTGACGCCCATGCCCGAGAGTGCCGCCGAGAAGCGGTTGCTCATGCTGCGTGCGAGGATGTTGCGCAGATTGGCGCCAAAGACCTGCAGAACGCCGGTGCGAACCATCTGTGAGCCCCAGACCAACAGGGCTATGGCTGCTAAAAGATTCAGTAGATGCTTCATGTGCTATAGGCGAAGAAGCAATCAAATATACCTCTGACTGATGAGCCATGCTGGCTTCGCAGTTTCCAAAAGGTGCATATCAGTGCGAATTAAGGGTAAATATTGGCGCGAAATTGTGCGTTTTAGAAAAAACGCACCCGAACCCACATGAAATCAGTCCAGTTTGATCTGGGCGGTGCGCACCACATCGCCCCAGGCGTTGAATTCCTGAGCCAGAAATCGCGCAAATTCCGCACTGCTGCTACCCGCGGGCTCGGCCCCATCCGCGACCAGCGCAGCATGAACGGTCGGGGTGTTCAGGGCCTGTTGGGTTGCCTGGTTGAGCCTGTCCAGCAAATCGCGTGGAGTGCCTGCGGGAGCGACCAGACCGGCCCATGAAGTGACGACGAATTTCTGCAAGCCTTCTTCCTGCAACGTGGGCAGTTCCGGTGCCGCGCTGGAGCGCTTGTCCGAGGACACGGCCAGGGGCTTGAGCTTGCCACCCCTGGTCTGGCCCAGGGCGCTGGGAATGGTCTCGAAGGCGAACTGGGCTTCGTTGGACATTACTGCCAGCAGAGCAGGGCTGCCGCCCTTGTAGGGCACATGCTGGAGGTTGGCGCCCGTACGGGCCTTGAACATCTCGCCGGCCAGATGCGCGGGCGAGCCCGTGCCTGCCGAGCTGAAAAAGCTCTGCTGATCGGCCTTCTTCACATAGGCAATCAACTCCTGTACCGAGTTGAGCTTGAGTTGCGGTGCCACGACCAGCAGCAGCGGATATTTGGCGACCAATGAAATGGGCTCGAAGCTTTTGGCCGGGTCAAAGCGCAGCTTGGAATAGATATGCGGGTTGATGGCCTGGCTGCTCAGCGTGGTCATGAACAGGGTGTAGCCGTCTGCAGGAGCGCTGGCCACCACTTCTGCAGCCAGATTGCCGGCAGCACCGGGGCGGTTCTCGACCACCACGGACTGGCCCAGCAATTCACCCATGCGTTTGCCGAGAACGCGGGCCAGCTTGTCGGTCGAGCCTCCGGGGGCAAAGCCCACGACCAGGCGGATGGGCTTGTTGGGAAAGTTCTGGGCCTGAGCGCCCAGGGCGGACAGCAGCAGCAAGACGCCAAACAGCGGCGTGCGAAAGCGGGGAAGGCGGGTAGGGCGGCTTGGATGGCGGGGCAGGTTCATCGTGGGCTCCTGGGCTGGTTTTAAGGGATGGGGCAAAAAAGAGCGAGCAGCGCCGCGCCGTACCAACCGAGGCTGGTACTGCGAGGGAAAGACAAGGAGCGGGGAGAGAGGCTTAGATCAGCGCAGCTTGCTGCTGCGGCGCGGCGCTGGCCGCAGGCACTGCGGTGTGATTGAGCGCCAGCTGCAGGACATCGAAATTGCGCAGGCGGCGCTTGGGGATGTCCTTGAGAGGGTGGTTGAACAGCAGTGGCACGGCCTGTTCCGACAGGCCGCCGTGCGAGCGTAGCGGTACGGTCAGACCCGAGAGGTCGTGCTTGCTGGCGCTGGTACCCAACACGGCCAGACGGTGGGCCAGCACCACCAGATCGCCGATGCGGTCGGGCGGCAGTTCAAAGCGTGCGGCGGCCGTGGCCCGGTCCAGCACCTGTTCGACTTCGGGAATGGCTTGCAGCGCATTGACCACGGACTGTTGTGTGCTGCCCTCTTTCAGGTACACCGTGGCGTAGGAGCCCAGGGCACCGTGGTGCACCACATAAGGGTCGGTGATGGGCAGCAGTACCCGGGTGCTGTCGGTGCCAAAGGCCTGGTCGAGAGCGTCCTGCAGAAAGGCCACCTGGGGGCGCCCCAACGCATCGGTCTTGGCATTCATGCCGTGGTCAGCAGTGATGCCGATGACAGCGCCCATGGCGTCCAGCTCGCCCAGATAGCGGTCCATCATGGCGTAGAAGCCATTGGCTTCAGCGGTTCCCGGCGCATGCTTGTGCTGCACATAGTCGGTGGTGGACAGATACATCAGATCGGGGCGCTGGCTGCGCATCAGCATCACGCCGGCGGTGAAGACGAACTCCGACAGATCGGCGCTATAGACCGAAGGCAGCGGCAGTCCCACCTTGGCGAGCACATCGTCAATGCCGTTGCCCTCCAGGCTGGCCTTGTCCGCGTGTTCGGCGGAGAAGCAGATACCCCGAAGCCGATGGCCGAGCAAGGCGCGCAGCTTGTCCTTGGCCGTCACCACGGCCACCTTCAGACCTTGCTCGGCCATGGCGGCCAGCACGGTAGGCGCGCGCAGATAGCGGGCATCGTTCATCAGCACTTCGGCGTTCTGCTCGGTGTCGTAGAAGTAGTTGCCGCAGATGCCGTGCATGGCGGGTGGCGCGCCGGTGACGATGGACAGATTGTTGGGGTTGGTGAACGACGGCATCACGCAGTCGCCCGATAGCACCGTGCCTTTCTTGAGCAGGCTGGCGAAGAAGGGCGCCACGCCGGCCTGCACGGCCTGGTTGATGTATTCCTGCTCGCAGCCGTCTATGCAGACGATCACGACAGGGGCACTGGGCAGCCGGTAGCTGCGCTGATTGATGGTGATGTGTGTCATGCCCTGCAGCTTAGGCAGTGCGCTTTGTGAACACTATCGACAAATAATGCGATAGGTGTGATGAAAAATCACGGATAAAGTCACCGAGCCGTCATCAAGAACCCGCTCACTCACCTGTCATGCCGCATCAGCTTCCCTCCTTGCACGCCCTGCGTGTGTTTGAAGTCGCCGCCCGGGCGACCAGCTTTACCGAGGCTGCCAAAGAGCTGCACCTGACCCATGGTGCGGTCAGCCGCCAGATTGCGCTGCTCGAAGCGGCGCTGGGCCAGTCGCTGTTTCGCAAGGAAGGCCAGCGCATGGTGGCCACGCCGCATGCCAAGGCCTTTGCGCGCGAAATCAGCCAGGCCTTCGACCATATCGGTGATGCGGCCCAGCGATACGGCAAGCGGGCGACCGAAAAGGTCATACGTGTCAATGCACCGGCGACCATGGCCATGCGCTGGTTGATCCCGCGCCTGACGGCTTTTCATGCGCTGTACCGCGGTATCGAGGTTCGTGTCTCCACGGCCTTCAGCACCGAGCCCGCGCTCAAGGGCAGCTTCGATGTGGCGATTCGCCGTGGGCCCATCGAGGCCGGGCAGTACGAGGTGCTGCCGCTGTACACCGAGTCCAATACCGTCATCGTCAGTCCGGCGCTGTGGCAGCAAAAGCCGCTCAAGTCCGTCAAGGATCTGGCCAGAACCATCTGGCTGGCAGCAGAGACCCGGCCCGGCGATTGGGAGAGCTGGCTGAAGATGGCCGGACAGCCCGAGCTGCGGCCCGTACAGGTGCTGCGCTTTGACCATTTCTTTGTCTGCCAGCAGGCCGTGATGGATGGCCTGGGCTACGGCGTGGGACCGCTGCCGACGCTGAGCAACGATATCCGGCAGCAGCGCCTGCATGCGCCTTTTCCCGATGTCAGCCTGCGCGGCAGCTGCTTTCAGGCCCTGGTGCCGCTGGACTCTGACAAGCCCCGTCATCTGCGCCAGTTTCTGGACTGGCTGCAGGCCCAGGCCGGGCAGGAGATGGCGGAAAGCCCTTAAAGTGCTCCATACGCTGGACTGTCAAGCGCCAGCTGCTATCAAGATAGGTGAAACATGATTCCTGGTGCGGGCGGCGCGGCGGCTGCCGGTTTTTTGCTGATGTTGCTGGCGGCGTTCATCGGAGCGCTGTTGCTGCTCTGGTGGGGCTGGCGGCTGTGGAATGAGCGGCGTGGCACACCTCGCCCACCCTTGCGGCTATGGCAGTGGGGGCTGGCCATCGTGCTGTCCGTGCTGCCCATATCCACGGCGCTCTCACTGGCACAGTGGGCCCTGCATGACTTCATGGGGGAGCAAGAAATGGCGCGGCAGGACAAACTCAAGCATTTCACCTTGCAGCAGGCCCTGCCCTGGGGCGAGATCATCCTGCCTGCAGGCAGCCATGCGCAACGCGAGCTGCTGGAGGGCGATGAGCGCTTGAAGGGCGATGTCTCGGATCTGCGCAGCCTGACGGATATACGCTTTGCGCAGGCCGTGACCTGGGGCGGGGTTTCGGTGAATGCCATGAGCCTGAGCGGCAGGCAGCTGGTGCTGGAGCTGGCCCGGCCTCACCACTTTGCTGCGCATGCTCAGGCGCAGGCAGAGGACTGCCCTGCCGGATTCACTGCACAGTTCAACGCCCTCAAGGAGCCTGTATTGCTCGCAGATGTGCCTTATCCGGTGTATCAGGCCCGACCGCTGAACATGGCGGACTGGGTATTCGACAGCTGCTATCAAACCCAGCCCATTGCCGTGCGTTACTGGCGCGATGGCGAGCTGGTCTGGGCGAAGGCGCCGGACTATGGCTATGACGATTAGGACTTGCGCAAACAAGCATGCACCAGGAATGCAGCCATGGTGCAAACGTCTTGCCTGAGCCTGATTGGCGTCAATCGTGAGAATAAAACCCGCTGCTCTTGCGAGTCAGCGGGTCTTTGAAACTGATAGCGGCCTGCGCTTGTCAGGCCTGTGTTTTGGCGCGTCTGGCCCTCAGAACCTCATCCAGGATCAGCAAGATGGCGCCCAGGGTGATGCCCATGTCCGCCACGTTGAAAGCCGGAAAGTGGCTGGTGCCCCAGTAGAAGTCCAGAAAGTCCACCACATAGCCATGCTGCAGGCGGTCCACCACGTTGCCGATGGCGCCGCCAAGGATGCTGGACAGCGACAGGCAGAACACCTTCTGCTCGGGATGCTTGCGCAGCTGCCAGACGATGATGATGGTTGCCACCACGGCGATGCCCACGAACAGCCAGCGCTGCCAGCCGCTGCCGCCGGCCAGGAAGGAGAAGGCGGCGCCCGTGTTGTGCGCACGCACGATGTTGAAGAAGCTGGTGATGGGGGTCCAGTCACCGTACTGGTAGTGGCTCAGAATCATCTGCTTGGTGATCTGGTCCAGGCCGATGATGATCAACGCCCACAGAAGCCAGGGCCAGATGCGGCCAAAGCCTGCGGAAGATGTCTGGGTGTTGCTCATGGCAGCTCTTCAATGACTATGTTTTTGAGAGTGGCTGGCGCTGGTCAATCAACTCTTTCAAGATGATTCCAGCCTCAAAGAGGCTACCAGCATGCGCTGGCAGCTCACTTTTTGAGGACTTAGGCCTTGGTGCGCACTTCGCCCGTGCCGTGCAGATTGCTGTCGCAACGGCCGCACAGATTGGGGTGCTCGGGGTTCACGCCCACATCGTCGCGGTAGTGCCAGCAGCGCTCGCACTTGGCGGCTTGCGAAGGCTTGACTTCCACGGCCAGCGCATCGCCGGCCACGGCATCGGCTGCCGAGGTGATGAGCACGAACTTCAGATCATCAGCCAGCGACTGCAGCAGGGCCAGGTCTTCGTGTTGGGCCGAGATGGTGACCTCGGCCTGCAGCGATGCACCCACCAGGCCTGATCCGCGCACGGTCTCGATGTCCTTGTTGACCAGGTCGCGGATTTCGCGGATGCGGGTCCACTTGGCCAGCAGGGCTTCGTCGCCTTCGGGCAGATCCAGGAATTTTTCCAGGAAGATGGTTTCGCTCTTGCCCACGATCTTCCAGGCTTCCTCTGCCGTGAAGGACAGGAAGGGTGCCATCCAACGCAGCAGTGCCTGGGTAATCTGGTGCAGCGCGGTCTGGGCCGAGCGGCGGGCCAGGCTCTTGGGCGCCGTGGTGTAGAGGCGGTCCTTCAGGACGTCCAGGTAGAAGCCGCCCAGATCTTCCGAGCAGAACAGCTGCAGCTTGGCCACCACGGGGTGGAATTCATAGACCTGGTAGTGGCCGATGATTTCTTTCTGCAGCTGGGCCGCGCGCGCCAGGGCGTACTGGTCGATCTCCAGCATGTCCTTGTAATCCACGCTCTCGGTCGCCGCATCGAAGTCGCTGGTATTGGCCAGCAAAAAGCGCAGCGTGTTGCGGATGCGGCGGTAGGCGTCCACCACGCGGGCCAGGATCTTGTCGTCGATGCCCAGGTCGCCCGAGTAGTCGGTCGAAGCCACCCACAGGCGGATGATCTCGGCGCCCATCTTGCCCGACACGTCTTGCGGCGCCACGGTGTTGCCGATCGATTTGGACATCTTCTTGCCCTGGCCGTCCACGGTGAAACCATGGGTCAGCAGGCCGCGGTAGGGCGCGCGGCCGAAGATGGCGGCGGACAGCAGCAGCGAAGAGTGGAACCAGCCGCGGTGCTGGTCATGGCCTTCCAGGTACAGATCGGCTTCGGGACCCTGGTCGTGGTGCATATCGGCGTGGGTGCCGCGCATCACATGCCAGAAGGTGGAGCCCGAGTCGAACCAGACTTCCAGGATGTCGGTGCTCTTGGTGTAGAGCTTGGCTTCTTCGGCGCCCAGGATGTCTTCAGCGCTCACGCGGCTCCAGGCCTCGATGCCGCCTTGCTCGATCATGTCGGCTGCCTGGTCGATGATCTCCATGGTGCGCGGGTGCAGCGCGCCGGTATCGACATGCAGGAAGAAGGGGATGGGCACGCCCCACGAGCGCTGGCGCGAGATGCACCAGTCGGGACGGCCGGCGATCATGGCGCGCAGACGGTCCTGACCGTTTTGCGGGTAGAAACTGGTGTGGTCGATGGCTTCCAGCGCGATTTGGCGCAGGGTCTGCTCGGGCTTTTGCGCAGGGTCGGTGAACACGCCTTCGCCTTCGTCCATGCGGATGAACCACTGGGCGGCAGCGCGGTAGATCACCGGCGTCTTGTGGCGCCAGCAATGAGGGTAGCTATGGCTGATGGTGGTGGTGTCCATCAGGCGGCCGGCGACCTTGAGCGCATCGAGGATGACGGGCACGGCCTTCCAGATATGCTGACCACCGAACATGGGCAGATCGGCCGCGTACACGCCATTGCCCTGCACGGGGTTCAGGATCTGCTTGTAGTCCATGCCGTTGGACATGCAGCTGTTGAAGTCGTCCACGCCATAGGCAGGGGCCGAGTGCACGATACCGGTACCGTCGTCGGCCGTGGCGTATTCGGCAAGATAGACGGGCGAGACGCGGTCAAAACCCTTGTCCACATGGGCCAGGGGGTGCTTGAAGGGCATATGGTCCAGCTTTTCGCCCTTGGCAGTGGCGACCACCTTGCCGTCGAGCTTCCAGCGTTCCAGGCACTTTTCGACCAGGGCCGAGGCCACGATCAGCAGGCCGCGCTCGGTGTCCACCAGGCTGTATTCCAGGTCGGGGTTCACGTTCAGCGCCTGATTGGCGGGGATGGTCCAGGCCGTGGTGGTCCAGATGACCACAAACGCTTCCTTGTCCAGCTGGGGCAGGCCGAAGGCGGCCGCCAGCTTGGCAGGCTCGGCAGCGGGGAACATCACGTCCAGCGTCTGGCTTTGCTTGTCGGCGTATTCGATCTCGAACTCGGCCAGCGATGAGGCGCAGTCAAAGCACCAGTACACGGGCTTGAGGCCGCGGTAGACAAAACCACGCTCCATCACCTTCTTCAGGGCGCGCAGCTCCAGCGCCTCGTTGGCGTAGTTCATGGTCTTGTAGGGGTGGTCCCAGTCGCCCAGCACGCCCAGGCGCTTGAAGTCCACCATCTGCTGCTCGATCTGCTCGGTGGCAAAGGCACGGCTCTTGGCCTGCATCTCGTCGCGTGGCAGATTGCGGCCGTGCAGCTTTTCGATGGCGTTCTCGATGGGCAGACCATGGCAGTCCCAGCCCGGCACATAGCGCGCGTCAAAGCCTTCGAGCTGGCGGCTCTTGACGATCATGTCCTTGAGGATCTTGTTCACGGCGTGGCCGATGTGGATCTTGCCGTTGGCATAGGGAGGGCCATCGTGCAGGATGAACATGGGCGCACCCTTGCGCGCCACACGCAGCTTCTGATAAGTGCCTTGCTCGTCCCATTCCTTGGCCCAGCCTGGCTCACGCTTGGGCAGATCGCCGCGCATGGGGAAGGGAGTGTCGGGCATGTTCAGCGTCGATCGGTAGACGGACGCTTCGGGCTTGTTGGACTTCGAATCAGACATGGAAAACCTTGAAAGCAATGCATTGCCCGGGCAGGGCTGCCAGGGCGTGAATGGAGAAGTGAGCGCCAGAGCGCTGCTGCGCCGGTGGCGTGCGAGCAGCGAGCGTCAAATTCGGTCGCGCGTGGTCTGGCGACGGGTCTCGGTAAAAGACGGCAGATGAGAAGGCGTGTGGACGGATGCGAAAAACGCGTGCGCGTCCTCGCAGTCCTTGGCGATGCCGGCCGTCAGGGCATCGAGACTGTCGTACTTCAACTCGTCGTGCAATTTGTGCAGAAGTTCCACGCGGATGATTTTACCGTAGGCGCCTTCCCCACCCAGCTCGGCGGGCCAATCAAAACAGTGCGTCTCCAGCAGCACGCGCCCGCCGTTGACGTCATTGGGGTCCAGCGAGGGGCGCACGCCGAGGTTGGCCACGCCGCGCAAAGGCTGATCTGACAGCCCATGCACCAGCACGGCGAAGATGCCGCTGGCAGCAGGCTTCCAGTGGTCAAAGCGGAGATTCAGCGTGCGAAAGCCGTCGTCGGCCCCCGCCTGTGATTCCGCGAGCTTTCGACCCAGCTTTCGGCCATGGACCACATGGCCCGAAATCGTATAGGGGTGACCGAGCAGCTTGGCCGCCTGCTGCATATCGCCCGCAGCCAGAGCGGCGCGCACCTCGGTGCTGGAGACGCGCAGGCCATGTACCTCATAGCTGTTCATGCGCGCCACATCAAATCCCAGAGCCTGGCCCGAGCTGTCCAGCATGGCGTAGTCGCCCGCGCGTTTACGGCCGAAGCGGAAGTCATCTCCGACCAGCACGTAGTGGGCGCCCAGGCCGGAGATCAGCACATCGTGGATGAAGTCCTCGGGGCTTTGATTGGCCAGTGCGTCATTGAACGGCAGGATCACAACCTGATCGACACCACAGATCTCCAGCTGGCTGAGCTTGTCACGCAGCGTGCCCACGCGGGCCGGGGCCAAGTCGGGCTTGCCCAGCTTCTGCGCAAAATAGTCGCGCGGATGGGGCTCGAAGGTCATGGCGCAACTGGGAATGCCGCGCTGGGCGGCTTCAGCCTTGAGCAGGCCCAGCATGGCCTGGTGTCCCCGGTGCACGCCGTCAAAGTTGCCAATGGTCACAGCGCAGGCGGGAGCCAGGCCGGGATGATTGATTCCGCGGAAAATCTTCATGGGCTGCTTTGTTTTTCGTAGCAGCTGGCGCCGATGCATGCGGCGCAAGCCGTCAATTTGACATAATTTCAGAGTATATTGCTTCCATCCGTGCCGCTGGGAGGCGGCACAGGAACAGGCTTTTGCAAGGTACAAACCTGTTTCCAAAGAGCGCCAAGACGCTCTGCCGTTTCTGCTGTCGAATTGTTTGACTGGAGGCGTGTTGTGAAAGTCTTGAAGCTGACAGCCCAGGGGCTGCCGCAGTCCTGGGTCACGCTGGAGCAAGCGGCGCTGCACTATGCAGCAGATGAGGTGCGCTGGGAAGCAGGCGCGGAGATCGCCTGCTTTCGTGGAGGACACAATGCGGTGACCGGCAAGCAGTCAGTCATTCACATCAACTCCATCATCGGCACCAAGGGTGTTCCCAATATCAACCCGCACGAGCTGCTGCCGGGTCTGACCAACGGCAAGCTGTTTGCACGCGATCGCTGCCTGTGCGCTTATTGCGGGCGCCAGTTCCATGAAAGCGACCTGACGCGCGAACACATCAAGCCCGTGAGTGCCGGGGGCGAACACACCTGGATGAACCTGGTCACGGCCTGCCGTGCCTGCAATCACCGCAAGGGCGCGAGAACGCCGGAGCAGGCCCGCATGCCGCTGCTGTATACGCCCTACACACCTACGCTGTGGGAGGACTTCATCTTGCGCAATCGCCGCATACTGGCCGATCAGATGGAGTTTCTTGTGGCTCATGTGCCGCGCAGCTCGCGCTGGTGCAGCTAGGCCGCAGACTCCTTTTTGTGGCCACTTGGCGCCCAGACATAAAAATGGCACCCTGAGCTCCCCACTGCGTGTGGTTCGGCGCCGCTCCTGGAGGACCTCGGCAGCTCTGGCGTTCTCATCCTGGGGCGGCCCGGCAATGAAAAAAAGCCCCGGGCCGGAGCACACGGGGCAATGAGTGAAGAGAGAGAGGTGCAATCAGGCCGTGGTGGCGACAGCCTTCTGCCAGGCGTCGTAGAGGTCTTCGCCGTCGTCGCGCACATGGTGGCTGATGAGGGTCAGCTCACGCTGGTCTTCGGGCTTGGCAAACTCCACATAGCCGCGCGCAGCCGACAGGTCGTAGGGCTCGCCGTCTTCGTTGGAGTAGGCGTAGTACACCTTCTTCACGCCGGCAAACAGCATGGCGGTGTAGCACATGGTGCAGGGGTAGCCGCTGGCATAGACCACGGCGCCCGACAGATCGGTCGTACCCAGGGCCTTGGCGGCGATGCGCACGGCCTGCATCTCGGCGTGGGCCGAGGGGTCGCACAGATCGTCAACCTGGTTGACGGCGCGGGCCAGCACCTGGCCATCCTTGACCAGCACGGCGCCGAAGGGCCAGGTGGCCTGCTCGCGGCCCTTGACGTTGCCCATGGCCAGGCGGATGGATTCGACCAGGTACTTGCCGGTGTCGTTATCGTTGCTCATTGAGTCGTTCTCCTAGTTAAAGATCAAAATCAGCTGCCGCGGTAGGTGTTGAAGAACCACGGCGAGCACAGCATGGGTACGTGGTAGTGCTGGGTCGCATCGAAGATGGAAAAGCGCACCAGCACTTCGTCCGACAGGGCGGTGGGCTCCTTGAAGTGCTCGCCGGTGTAAAAGCGCAGCTCGAAGTCCCCGGTGCGGGCATCGGCGGCCGGCATCATGGGGGCGTCGGTGCGGCCGTCGGCGTTGGTGCGGGTGCTGGTGATGCGCTTCGCGGGCGTTTGCGCAACGTCGTAGAGTTCCACCAGCATGCCGGCTATGGGGCGGCCGGTGGTGAGGTTGAGTACATGGGTGCTGATGCCTGCCATATATGTCTTTCGTTAGGTTGCGATAGAGCGGTGATATGGCGGGGCTCAGCTGCCGCGCGAATAGGTGTAGCTCCAGGGGCCGAACTGGATCGGCAGATGGATGCGTTCGGCCACGTTGGTGATCTGGAAGCGCACTGGCAGCTTGGAGAGGAAGGCCGGACGGGGCAGCTTGGCGCCCTTGGCGGCGAAATACTCGTCCACATGCAGCAGCAGCTCGTAGCGGCCGGCGCGGTAGCTGTCGTCGATCAAGAGCGGCTCGTCGGCGCGGCCGTTGGCATTGATCGTGAAGCTGCGCACCGGTACATAGGCTTCGCCGTCAAAGCGGGAGAAGTCGATGCGCAGGCCGGTGGCTGCCATGCCGTGGAAGGTATCAATGGTGTGTACGGTCAGGCGGGGACTCACGCCGTGCAGCACGATGGGGCCGGAGGATTGGGCCGGTGCTGTAGACGCGGCGGGCGCATCGGCCGCCAGCGCGCCGCGAGCGGCCGTCAGGGCCGAGGCGCCGAGCGCCAGGCCCGAGAGTGCAAATTGCCTGCGCGATGGCGCCAGCGGTTTCGTGGATTGCATGCTCATGTCTCCTTCAGGCGCTCTTGCGGCGCTGGATGCGGGCAATGAAGGCGATGGCCAGGATGGCTGCCAATGCTTCGACAATGGCCACCAGGTACAGACCGGGGGCAACCTTGCCGGTGGAGGCCTTGATCAGACCCATCAGGTAGGGAGCGCCGAAGCCGGCCAGGTTGGCAACCGAGTTGATCAGCGCCACACCCACGGCGGCGGCACCGCCACTGAGCAGCATGTTGGGCATCTGCCAGAAAACAGGAATCGCGCTCATGGTGCCCACCAGGGCCAGGACCATGACGGTCAGTGCGGCGAGCACGGGGATGCTTTCCATGCCCATGGTGATGGCCAGGGCCAGCATGCCGACGGCACCCAGCAGGGCCGAGCCCGCAAAATGCCAGCGCACTTCACCGCGCTTGTCGGAGTGGCGACCATTGATGATCATGCCTGCGGCACCGAGCAGATAGGCCGCACCGGCAATCCAGCCCACTTCCATGGGGGATGTGAAGCCTGCTTCGCGGATCACGGTAGGCATCCAGAAGGTCAGCGTGGAGTTGGCGCACAACAGGCAGAAGAAGACGGCAATCAGCAGCCACACCATGGGGTTGGTGAACATGGTGCGCCAGTCGCTGTCACGCTTGCCTTGAGCCTTTTCATCCAGATCGAGCTGCTGCTTGACGATGGCGCGTTCGCTGTCGTTCAGCCACTTGGCTTGCTCGGGACGGTCCGTCATGTAGAAATAGGCGACGATACCGGCCAGCACCGAGGGAATGCCTTCGATGATGAACAGCCATTGCCAGCCGTGCATGCCGTGGAAGCCCGAAGCCCAGGTCATGATGCTGCCGGCCAATGGGCCGCCGAGCACGCCCGCCAGGGCCGATGCCGACATGAAAGTGCCAAAGGCCTTGGCGCGGCGCTTGGAGGGGTACCAGTAGGTCAGGTACAGGATCACGCCGGGGTAGAAGCCCGCCTCAAAGGCACCGAGCAGAAAGCGCAGGATGTAGAACTGGGTAGAGGTAGTCACCCAGGCCTGCAAGATGCAGATGATGCCCCAGCCTATGGTGATGCGCATCACCGTCTTCTTGGCGCCGATCTTTTGCAGCAGTGCGTTGGAGGGTACTTCGAACAGAAAGTAACCAATGAAGAAGATGCCGGCGCCCAGGCCGTAGACAGCCTCGCTGAACTTCAGGTCGTCGAGCATCTGCAGCTTGGCGAAGCCGATGTTGACGCGGTCCAGCCAGGCCAGCACCCACAGCACGCCCAGGAAGGGCAGCAAGCGCCAGGATATCTTGGAATAGGTCGCGTCGATTTCGTCGACGCTGTGGGAGGCAGTGCCGCTGATCGGCACATGTTGAGCACTCATGGCAAGTCCTTGTCTCGGAAGTTTGTTGTTTGGGTTTGTGGACGCTTGCATGGTCGCGGGTTGCGGCGGTATGCGAAACTAGGCAGCTGCTATGAGCCGCATAGCAAATCGCATATTTCTAGGGAAAACACTTGTCTCGAAGCGAAGACCCGTTCGACACCTACTTGCTGCGCGTGCTGTGCACCTTGATCAGCGAGAAAAGCGTGTCGCGCGCCGCCATCCGGTTGAATCAGTCGCAGCCAGCCATCAGTGCAGCGCTGCGGCGGCTGCGGGCCATCTTCAATGACCCGCTGCTGGTGCGTGACAAGAACCGCATGGTGCCCACGGCGCGTGCGCTGCAGGCCGTGGAGCAGGCGCGTGCAGCACTGGGTCTGATCGACGGGTTGCTGACCTCGGGCAAGGAGTTTTCTGCCGAAACCACGCAGCAGCGCTTCACCATCGCCATGCCCGATTACCTGGCTCCGCCCTTCATGGCGCGCGTGGTTCAGCTCATGCGTGCGCAGGCGCCGGGTGCCCGGCTGGTCATGCTGCCGCTGGGCCAGAATTTCGACTACGAGCAGGCGCTGCAAAGTGGTGATGTGGATATCGTCATCGGCAACTGGCCCAGTCCGCCCGAGCATTTGCACATGTCCACGCTGATCGAGGATGAGGTGGTTTGCCTGCTCGATGAAAAGCATCCGCTGGCCGTGCAGGGTGCGCTGACGACGGAGCTCTACCTGCAGGCTTCGCATGTGGTGTTTACGCCGTACTCGCCCGATCAGCGGGGCGTGGTGGAGACCAGCCTGGGTACCATGCGTGTGAGCCGCGATGGTCGCGTGCAGTGCACGCACTTCTCGCTGGCGCCGGATCTGCTGGTGGGAACCGATCTGCTGCTGACCACCAGCCGCCATTTCGCGGCCTATCACGCCAGACGCCTGCCGCTGGCCATGGTGCCTCTGCCCATGGGTGCCCGCACCATGCGCTTTTATCAGCTCTGGCATTCGTCGAGGCACCGGGATGCTTCGCATATCTGGTTGCGTGGGCTGCTGAACCAGGCTTCGCAGGTGCTGACGGAGCTGACGTAGCCGGCTGCTATACGGGCTATAACAAGTCAGGACTGTGAGACGGCAAACGCGCTTTCTACACTGGCTTCCATGACTACCACCACTACCCACCCCACGCTAGCCGAACTCAACACCATGACCCGCGAAGCCTTTGTGGCTGCGTTGGGTGAAGTCTTCGAGTACGCCCCCTGGGTCGCAGAATCGGCTGCGGCTCAGCGTCCTTTCAACAGCCTTGATGCGCTGCATGCTTCCATGCTGGCTGCCGTGCACGCCAGTCCCCGCGAGCAGACCGTGCGCTTTCTCTGCGGCCACCCCGAGCTGTCGGCCACGGCCGTGCGCTCCGGTACCTTGACCAGCGATTCGCAGCAGGAGCAGCAAAGCGCCGGTCTCGGCGATCTGGAGAAGGAGCAGGGTGAGCGCCTGGCTACGCTGAACAAGACCTATCTCACGCGCCACGGCTTCCCCTTCATCGCCTGTGTGCGCCATTACACGCGCGCCGGCCTGTTTGCCGAGCTGACATCGCGCACCGAGCGCGACACGGAGCAAGAATTTGCCGAAGCCCTGCGTCAGATCAGTTTCATCAGCCGTCTGCGCCTGTCACAGCGCGTGAGTGTCGGCAGCCTGTAATCGGTCTGCACCTGTTTCTGTCACCGTCGGGCCCTGCAGATTGCAGGGCCTTTTTGTTTTGGCGTCCATCTGGCGCAGGGCTCCTGGGGAACGTCCTAGGAAATATAGTTTTGGGGCCGCCAAAAATCGGTCTGCTTCATGGTGAAATACAGGGTTTCCCCTTGTTGATATACACCATGATCGTCAGAGACCGTCCTTCAGGCTTCAAGCTGCTCTGGATTGTTCGAGGCTCGGTGCTCCAGCGCATCAAGGCTGTGCTGGCTGTCAACATCGTGCTGGCCATCATCGTGACGGTGGCTCACGGCAATCTGTTTCATACCAAGATTCCCATCACGCCCATCCCGTTCACGCTGATCGGTTTGCCGCTGGCGATCTTTCTGGGCTTTCGCAACAACACGGCCTACGCCCGCTACTGGGAGGGGCGAAAGCTCTGGGGCGAGATCCTGATTTACGCGCGAACCCTGGCGCGTCAATGTCAGAGCCTGATTCAGTCCGATCTACCCGTGGACCCGCGCCAGCGCGCCAACGATGTGCGCGTGCGCATGGTGCACCGCACCGTGGCCTTTGCCCATGCTCTGCGTGCCCAGCTGCGTGGACTGAAGGAAGACACGGCGGCCGAGCATTGGCTGGTGGATGCGGAGTGGAAGCACGTGCAGCAACTGCCACTGAACCACCGTGTGGACGCCATCATGCTGGCCATGGGCAAGGACCTGGGCCAATGCGTGCATGATCATCGCATCGACCCCTGTCTGGCAGTCTCCATTGACAAGACGCTCAATGGCCTGACCGCCGCTGCGGCATCCTGCGAGCGCATACGCAATACGCCCATCCCGTTTTCCTATACCTTGCTGCTGCACCGCACGGCCCATCTGTACTGTTTCTTGCTGCCTTTCGGTCTGGTGGACATCACGGGCTTCATGACGCCGTTTGTCGTGGCCATCGTGGCCTATACCTTCTACGGTCTGGACGTGCTGGGCGACGAGCTGGAAGAGCCTTTTGGCACGGAGAGCAACGACCTGGCGCTGGACAGTATCTGCCGTGGTATCGAGATCAGCCTCAGCCATTCGCTGGGCGACCCTCAGATTCCAGAACCTCTGAAGCCCGTGGACTATCTGCTGACTTGATATCTGTTGGCCTGGGCGTAGCCGCCACAAACCACAAAGCCCTGAATTCGTCATTCAGGGCTTTGTTTTTGATAGCGACTAGCGCATGCTCTGCCTAGACCGTGGCGCGATCTTCATCCACGGCTCTTTGCCAGGCTTCGTACAGATCTTCGCCAGCATCGCGTACGCGCTGGTTGATGATGGGCATCTCGCGCTTGTCTTTGGGACGGGCCAGCTCGACATAGCCGCGCGAGGCGGACAGGTCATAGGGCTCACCGTCTTCATTGGAATAGGCCACAAAGACCTTCTTCACACCTGCCAGCAACATGGCGGTGGCGCACATGGAGCAAGGGTAGCCGCTGGCATACATGACGGAGCCCGACAGGTCGGTGCTGCCCTGGGCCTTGGCGCCAATGCGCAGCGCCTGCATTTCGGCATGTGCCGAAGGGTCGCACAGTTCCTCGACCTGGTTGACGGCACGGGCCAGCACCTGGCCGTCCTTGACCAGCACGGCGCCGAAGGGCCAGGTGGCGCGCTCGCCGCCCTTGACGTTGGCCATGGCCAGGCGAATGGATTCCAGCAGGTATTTTTCGGTGTCTCGATTGCTCATTGGCGTCTCCTTTGGAGAAGATCATAGGAAGCCTGCAAGCTCCCATAGCGCACCCTGAAAGCAAAACAGCACGCCTCAGCGTGCTGTTGACTTGCCGAAAGTTGGCTGATTTTGGCGGTTATTTAAGCGAATACGCCCGCAGAATCCTGCATATTGGCCGAAACAATGCCCAGGTGGTGAAGCGTGTCGCCACCTGTCATCTCCATCTGCGTCAGACGCTTGAAATAGTGGCTGCCCGCGTATTCGTCGGTCACGCCAATGCCGCCATGCAACTGTACGGACTGCTGGCCCACATAGCGCATGGCCTGGCCCAGCTGTACCTTGGCACGGGCAATGGCAGTATGGCGTTCTTCCGCCGGGGCGCCGAGCTTGAGCGTGCCGTAGTAGCTCATGGAACGGGCCAGTTCCAGCTGCATCTTCATATCGGCCACGCGGTGGCGCAGGGCCTGGAAGCTGGCAATCGCCACGCCGAACTGCTTGCGCTGGTTCATGTATTCGGCAGTCAGCTTGAGCGTCTGCTCCATCACGCCCACGCCTTCGGCGCACAGGGCTGCATTGGCCACATCCTGCGCCAGCGTCAGGGCCGTCAGGCCGTTGGCGGTGATCAGGGTGGCAGGTACGGCCTTGCAGAACAGGTCTGCGGAACGGCTTTCATCCTGGGTGGCATAGCCTTGGGTGCTGAGGCCTTCGGCGCCGCTTTCCACCAGGAAGAGGGCAATCTTGCCATCGAGCTGGGCAGGAACGATGAAGGCATCGGCCTGGTCGCCGACGGGGACTATGTTCTTCGTAGCGTCTACCGCATAGCCATTGGCTGTTTTAGTCGCAGTTGCTGCACAGACATCAAGCTGGTAGCGCGCCTTGCGCTCCTGCGATGCGAGCACCACCAGCTTTTCGCCCGTAGCGATCTGCGGCAGCCAGGCTTGCTTGAGCGTCTCATCGCCAAACTGGCTGAGCACGGCTGAAGCCACAAAGGCCTGGGACAGAGGCTCCATCACCAGGCCACGGCCCAGCTCTTCCATGACCACCATCACATCGA
The DNA here is from genome assembly GCA_031277805.1 of Comamonas sp. GTDB lineage: Bacteria > Pseudomonadota > Gammaproteobacteria > Burkholderiales > Burkholderiaceae_C > Comamonas. The sequence goes on from JAITLR010000017.1 coordinate 362,136, forward strand.
CCGCGCTCTGGCCCAGACCGCCATATTGCTCGGGCACGGTGAGGGCCGTCAGGCCCAGCTCGGCCAGCTCGTTCCAGACCTCGCGTGAAAAACCGCCTTGCCTGGCAATGCTCTGGCGGCGCTCGAAGGTATAGCCCTTGTCCACCCAGCGGGCCACGGCATCGCGCAGTTGTTGCTGGTCATCGGAAAAATCGAAATCCATATATGTCTCCTGCTGCCGAAGCGAGTGCGCTCTGCGCACCATCACATTCAGCGAAGCTCTAGCAAGAACCCCCTCCCGGAGGGGCACGGGGAGCCGTACGTGCAAAATGCAGACGGTGCCGGGCTTTAGCCCAGCACGGTTTGGGCGACGATGTTTCGCTGCACCTCGTTCGACCCGCCGTAGATCGTGGTCTTGCGCATATTGAAATAGGTGGCGGCCAGCGGAGCATTGCCCAACACGCCGCCAGGGAAGTTGCCCTGGTAGCCGGCTTCCATGGCTTCCAGGATGAAAGGCAGGGAATACGGGCCGGCGGCCAGCATCATCAGCTCGGAGTAGCGCTGCTGAATCTCGCTGCCCTTGATCTTGAGCAGGCCGGCAATCTCCAGCGGGTTCTTGCCCGACTTCATGGCAGAGAGCACGCGCAGCACCAGCATTTCCAGTGCAATCACATCGACTTCGAGCAGGGCGATCTGGTCGCGAAAGCGCTGGTCTTCCCACACGCCTTCGGCCTTGGCAATACGCTTGACGCGTTCCAGCTCGCGCTTGGCCCGATTCACGTCGGCAATATTGGTGCGCTCATGGCTGAGCAGGTGCTTGGCATAGGTCCAGCCCTTGTTTTCCTCGCCAATCAACTGATCGGCCGGCACTTCCACATTGTCGAAAAAGACTTCGTTGACCTCGTGGCCGCCGTCCAGCAGCTTGATGGGGCGCACGGTCACGCCGGGGGATTTCATGTCCAGCAGCAAGAAGCTGATGCCGGTCTGGGGCTTGCCCTCGCTGCTGGTGCGTACCAGGTTGAACATCCAGTCACCGTACTGGCCCAGTGTGGTCCAGGTCTTCTGGCCATTGACGATGTATTTGTCGCCCACGCGCTCGGCGCGGGTCTTGAGGCTGGCCAGGTCCGAGCCGGAGCCCGGCTCCGAATAGCCCTGGCTCCACCAGACTTCACCGCTGGCAATGCCGGGTAGAAAACGCCTTTGCTGCTCGGGCGAGCCATAGGCCATGATGACCGGGGCGACCATCACGGGGCCGAAGGGCACGATGCGTGGCGTGCAGGCCAGCGCGCATTCTTCCTCGAACAAATGCTTTTGTACGGCCGTCCAGCCGGGGCCGCCAAATTCCTTGGGCCAGCCATAGCCTAGCCAGCCTTTTTTGCCGAGGATCCTGGCCCAGCGCTGCATGTCATCGCGCGTCAGGTGTAGATCGCTGCGCACCTTGTGCGCAATATCCTCGGGCAGATGGGTCCGCACCCAGGTGCGAACCTCTTCACGAAATGCCTGTTCTTCAGGGGTGAAAGCCAAATCCATGCGTGGTCTCCTGCAAATCTGGAGCTTTTGTAGCACGCACGTTCTTTTTCCGGCTGTCCAAATCGTGACAAAGCACGGGTTACTCCCTGAGGCGCTCTGCGCCTTCCCCTGGCCGGGCGCCCCCAAGGGGGACGACAGCCTCGCTGCGCGGCGGCGCTTGCTTGCTGTCTCTGACGTTGGGGTGCGCCAGTTGGTAGTTTTTGTGAAATTGACAGCTAGCGCTTAGCTGGTAAGCGCTGGCAGCTATCAATTTCTGTTTGGATTTACGCGGCCGGGGCGGCGGGTGGCTCTACGCCCAGCGACTCGCAGAGCATCTTTACGGTGGCATTCAGCTGGGCGACTTCGGCTTCCAGGGCGTCCACGCGTTGCTGCAGAGCCGATGCGTTGCTGCCCGTGCTGGCGCTGCTGGCCGTGGCCAGGGTGCTGACATCGACGGGGCCGCAGAGCAGATGAGCCCAGCGCTGCTCGCGGGCGCCGGGTGCGCGGGGCAGCAGCACGACCAGGGGGCCGCCTTTTTCCTCGCTGCGTTCTTGCAGCTCGTCTAGAAAAGCCTCAACTGAGGAAATATCGGCAAAGCGGTGCCAGCGCTCGGAATTGATGCGCAACTCGCCCGCGGTCTGAGGGCCGCGCAGCATCAGCAGGGCCAGCAGCACGGCCGACTGGTCAGGCACGCCGATGCCGCGCGGGAAGTTGTGCTCCCAGCGGGTGGATCTTGTGCTGCTGATCTGCACGCTCAGGGTCTTCAGGCGCAGGCTGTCCAGCGCTTCCTGGGCTTCGCCTTCACTGACTTCCATCACCGGGTCGCGGCTGGACTTCTGGTTGCAGCCGGTGACCAGGCTGTTGAGGGTGAGCGGGTAGCTGTCGGGCACGGTGCGGGCTTTTTCCATCAGCGTGGCCAGAACGCGGGCTTCGATAGCGCTCAGTGGTGTGTTGCGTGGGTCAAATGGCATGAAGCCTCCTTAAAAGTCTTAGGGCAGCGCATGGAAACTGGGGGCAAACCCCGAAGGGTTGGCATCGGCAATGCGACAATCGCCGCCCATGAAAAACATCGTGATCCTGATCTCGGGCGGCGGCTCGAACATGGCCGCCATTGTGCGTGCATCCCAGCAGCAAAACTGGGCAAAGCAGTACAACGCCAGGGTTGCGGCCGTGGTGAGTAACAAGGCCGACGCTCAGGGTCTGGTCTTTGCGCGCGACAACGGCATTGCCACCGAGGTGCTGGATCACAAGCAGTTCGACAGCCGCGAGGCCTTTGATGCCCAGCTGGCTCAGGTCATTGACCGCCATTCCCCCGATCTGGTGGTGCTGGCCGGCTTCATGCGCATTCTCACGCCGGGTTTTGTCTCGCATTACGAGGGGCGCATGGTCAATATCCATCCCTCGCTGCTGCCTGCGTTCACGGGGCTGCACACCCACCAGCGGGCCATTGATGCAGGCTGCAAGTTTGCGGGCTGCACCGTGCACCGCGTGACGGCCGAGCTAGACGTGGGCCCGATCCTCGATCAGGCTGCCGTGCCTGTGCTGCCCGGTGACACTGCCGAGCTGCTGGCGGCACGGGTGCTGGTGCAGGAGCACATCATTTACCCGCGCGCCGTGCTCAACCTGCTCAGGGGTTAATGCAGGTTTGATAGCTGTCAGCGCTTGATACATAAGCGCTGGCGCTTGTTTTCATTCGGATTTCTGCTGCTCTGCGGGCAAGCGGCGAAAGCGTGGCTGCTCCACACCATCGATCACCACGGTCTCATTGAACATGGCGGCAGGGCGCACCCACAGGCCGTGTTCGCCGTACAGGGCGCGGTACAGCGTCATGGGCTCCAGTGTTTCGCTGTGGCGCACGGTACCGACCACCTCATAGTGCATGCCTTTGTAATGCTCGTACAGACCGGGTGTGGTTTCGATCAACGGGGGGAGTTCGGAGTTGCTCATGGTTGGGTGCAATCAATAAAGGGCGTGACGACTGCCGTGTGAGAATGCTGAAAAAAACCAGCATCAGGGAGGCAGGGCAGCGCCATGGAACAGGCAGATTATGTGCATCTGGTTCGCGTCAGCGAGCTTGCCAGCGCCGAAAACAGTCAGGCGTATCGGCGCAGCGTGGTCTTGTTTGCGGCACTGGGCTATGCCTGGGTGCTGGGCTGTCTGATTCTGGCACTGTGCCTGCTGTTCTGGTCGGGCTCGCATCTGCTGGCCGGGCAATGGCGCTTTGTCTGGGTCATGACGGCGATTGCCAGCCTGAGCCTGTTCTGGAACAGCCTGCGCGCGCTGTGGTTCAAGGTGGACAAGGCCGAGGGCATTGCGCTGATGCCCGAGGATGCTCCGGCCCTGTTCGAGGCGCTGGAGCGCATTCGCCGCAAGATGGCCGGCCCCAGGATTGATGCGGTGTATCTGACCCAGGACTTCAACGCCAGCATTCGCCAGGTGCCGCGCTGGGGCGTGCTGGGCGGCGTGCGCAATGAGCTGAATCTGGGCCTGCCGCTGATGATGGCGCAGGACAGAAACCGTCTGCTGGCCGTACTGGCCCATGAATACGGCCATCTGCGCGGCGGACATGGCAAGTTCGGTGCCTGGGTCTACCGCACGCGGCTGAGCTGGACCCGGTTGTATGAAGGCATGCAGGATGACTCCGGTGTGGCCTCGTTTGCCACGCGCAGGTTTCTGCACTGGTATTTCCCGCGCTTTCTGGCCAAGACCTTTGCCATGGCACGCCAGGACGAGTACGAGGCCGACAAGGCCGCGGCCGGCCTGCTGGGTCAGGCCGTCATGGCCGATGCGCTGGTGGAAATCGACGTGCGCCAGCAATGGTTCCAGCAGAAATTCTGGCCGCTGCACTGGCGCTCGGCCCGCAAGCAGGCTGTGCCCACGGGACCGTACAGTGCCATGAAGCATAGGCTGGCGCAGCCCGTCAAGCCGGCGTTTGCGTGCCAGGCGCTCAAGGCCAGCCTGAGTCTCAAGTCCGGTCTGGAAGATACCCACCCGGTGCTCAGGGAGCGCGTGGATGCGCTGACCGGCCAGCGTCCGCAACTGCCGCAGCAATGGTCGGCGGGCGGTGCGCTGGCCCTGCTCAATTCGCACAAGCTCGGTGAATGGCTCAAGAGCTTTGACAAGCAATGGTGTCTGGAGAACGCCAGTGCCTGGAAGGAACACCACGCCCGTCTGGCCCGCTGCGAGCAGGTGCTGGCTCAGCTCGACGGCGAGGGCTACCAGTCCGTGGCCGACCTGCTGCTGCGCGTGCAGCTCATGCTGAAGCTGGACCCCCATGCCGAAGTCAGAGCGTTGTATCAGGAGGTGCTGCGCCGCGAACCGGATAACGCCAAGGCGCTGGCGGGCATGGTGGATGTGTTGCCGCCGGACATGAGTGACGTGCAGCTTGAGATGCTGGAGCGCCTGTTCGACCTGCATGTGGAATATCGCTGGTGGGCGGCCAATTTTGCGGTGGAATTGCTGGAATCCCGTCAACAGATAGGGGTGGAGGGCGAGCCGGTCCTGGCGCTCAAGCGATGGCGCGAGCGGGTCAGGCAGACCAGCGAGCTGGAGGACCGCTTCTCCGAAGAGCTGATGCAGACGCCATTGCTGAACGCTCTGCTGCCGCATGGGCTGACGGATTTCGAGATTGCGGAGCTTGAGGCCGAGCTGCGCAACTTCCGCGCGGTATCTCAGGCCTGGCTGGTGCGCAAGCAGCTGGCGACCATTCGCAGCCGGCCTGTCTTCCTGCTGCTGGCAGAAATGGACGGACTGGGCGAAGAGGAGGGCGATGCGCTGGGGGAGCAGATTCATGATCGCCTGGAGTTGCTTGGCAAGCTCTATGTCATGCGGGTGCAGCAGGCCGCAACGCTAGACGATATAGCGCGCCAGGGTCTCAAATCCGTGTATCTGCGTGCTTTTGCCGGCTAAATACATAGCTGCTACCGCTTGTTTTCATTGATCTTCAAGCAGTTTTGAATTCAAGATCAAGGCAGATATTGCGCTGAAAGCTATGGTTTTCATAGTTTTGCTGCAAGCAGTCAGAGGGCGTCATATGGATATGCGGGCAGTGGGACAATTGCGCCCATGCATCCCAAAGCCCTTCTCGACGCTTGCTCTGAACTGGTCAAGCGCGCCATGACATTTGAACACCCGGCCGATGCCGTGGTGTCCCGCTTTTTCCGCGAAAACCGTTACCTGGGCCCGCGCGAGCGTGCCACTCTGGCTGAAACCACCTACACCGTGCTGCGCAAGAAGCTGTTGTTCGAAGCGCTGGCGCATTCGGGCAGCGGTGCGCGTGAGCGCCGCCTGGCCATTCTGGGCTTTGCCGCCGTGCTGCGTGAGCAGGGCAAGAAGGAAGGCAAGGTCAAGAACAAGGATGGCCAGGACAGCGAAACCTTTATCAAGGCTGCGCTGACGCCTCAGGAACTCAAATGGCTGGCAGCCTGTGACGGCATCAAGCCTGAAGACCTGATGGAGGCGCACCGCCACAACCTGCCCGAATGGCTGGTCGAGCCGCTCAAGGCTCAGCTGGGTGACGGGTTCTGGGCGCTGGCTGCCAGCATGGAGCAGGCCGCGCCGCTGGACCTGCGCGTCAACACTCTCAACGACAAGCGCTCCGATCTGCGCAAGGAACTGGAAAAAGCTGGTATCCAGGCCGAGCCCACACCGTTCTCGCCCATTGGCCTGCGCGTGGATGGCAAGCCCGCGCTGGCCAAGGTCGATGCCTTCAATCGCGGCGCCATCGAGGTGCAGGACGAAGGCTCGCAACTGCTGGCGCTGATGCTGGATGCCAAGCGTGGCGAAATGGTGGTGGACTTCTGTGCCGGTGCCGGCGGCAAGACCCTGGCCATTGGCGCGGCCATGCGCAATACCGGCCGTCTGTATGCGTTTGACGTGTCGGGTCACCGCCTTGATGCGCTCAAGCCGCGTCTGGCCCGCTCGGGCCTGTCGAATGTGCACCCTGCAGCCATTGCCCATGAGCGGGACGAACGCGTCAAGCGCCTGGCTGGCAAGATCGACCGCGTACTGGTCGATGCACCTTGCTCGGGCCTCGGTACCTTGCGTCGCAACCCCGACCTCAAGTGGCGCCAGAGCCCCAAGGCCGTGGAAGAGCTGACGCAAAAGCAGGCTTCCATCCTGGAAAGCAGCGCCCGTCTGGTCAAGGCCGGCGGCCGCCTGATCTATGCCACCTGCTCAATCCTGCCTCAGGAGAACGAGGCCATTGCCGAGGCGTTCAGTGCTGCTCACCCCGAGTTCGTGCCACTGGATGCGGGCGAGGTGCTGGAGCAGCTCAAGATCGCCGATGGCGACAAGCTGTGCAGCGGCGGCGAGGGCGGCAGGCGCTACCTGCGTCTGTGGCCGCATCAGCACGAGACAGACGGGTTTTTCGCTGCCGTTTGGGTGAAAAAGGCGTAACTTCGGTGCAAATCCGGTATCCGCTGTCGGGCAATCGACAGTAGGCTTGTCAGCGTCCACCTAAAATGGCACGACCGTGCTTTATTGGGAGGGCGCGGTTTTTTGCCAAAGGCTTTGTTATTTATGTCGCTGGATATCGGCTTGATCTGGAATGTCGCCGTGGATTGGATGGCCAACGGGCTGTGGGATCTGTCCTGGTGGCAGCTGTTGCTGTACGCCTTGTTCACAACCCACATCACGATTGCGGCGGTGACCATCTTTTTGCACCGCAGCCAGGCCCATCGTTCGCTGGATCTGGGACCCATCCCCTCGCATTTCTTCCGCTTCTGGCTCTGGCTGGGCACGGGCATGGTGACCAAGGAGTGGGTGGCCATCCACCGCAAGCACCATGCCAAGTGCGAGACCGAGGATGATCCGCACAGCCCCCAGACTCGTGGTCTGGGCAAGGTGATGCGCGAAGGCGCCGAGCTGTATCGCGTCGAAGCCAGGAACCAGGAAACGCTCAAGAAATACGGTCACGGTACGCCCGACGACTGGATGGAGCGCAATATCTACCGCCATTCGGTGCTGGGTCCCTCGTTGATGCTCATCCTCAATGTGGCACTGTTCGGTGTGATCGGCCTGACGATCTGGGCCGTGCAGATGGTCTGGATTCCGTTCTGGGCGGCGGGTGTGGTCAACGGCGTGGGCCACTTCTGGGGCTATCGCAACTACGAAGCCTCGGATGCCTCTACCAATCTGGTGCCCTGGGGCATCATCATTGGCGGCGAAGAACTCCATAACAACCACCATACGTACCCAACGTCGGCCAAGTTCTCCGTCAAACCCTATGAGTTCGACATTGGCTGGGCCTATATCAGCGTCATGCAGAAGCTGGGCTGGGCCAAGGTCAAGAAGACGCCGCCCCGTCTGCGTAGCGGTGCGGTCAAGCCCGTGGCCGACGAGTTGACACTGGAAGCCATCATTGCCAACCGTTATGAGGTCATGGCCCGCTATGCGCGCGGCGTGCGTGCTGCGGTGCAGCAGGAGCTTGAAGGGCTGAAGGCGCGCAAGGCCCAGCAGGCCGATGTGTCCTTGCTCAAGAGTGCCCAGCGCTGGCTGCATCGCGATGCCGAGAAGGTGCCTGCCAATGCCGCGGGGCAGCTGGCGCAGGCTCGTGCCGCGCACCCGGTCATCGACCAGATGCTGGTCATGCGCGAAGAGCTGCGTCAGCTATGGCTCAATACCACGCTGAGCCGCGAACAGCTGACCGGCCAGCTGCAGGCCTGGTGCCAGCGTGCCGAGGCAAGCGGCATTGCGGCACTCAAGGACTTCTCCATCAGACTGCGCGCCGTCCACGCTTGATATTTCCGGTGGTCTTGCGCAGTACCGCTGACCACTGAAGAACCATCCACCGCCTCAGGTTCGTAAGACCGAGGCGGTTTTCTTTTATGGCAGCCGGGTTCATCTGCAGCTGTATGCGGCTGCGCTCGTCCACGCACAGCAACTGCACCCAGAGAGCCCCAGGGGCACGCCAGCTCTGGCCGTTATGCAGCTGCATCTGATAGCCGCTGCAGGCATCCAGCGAGGGAAGTGGTGTGGTGGATAGCTGAATCGCAGCACCCAGGCATAACAGCGTGCTGCCTTCGGGCAGGCGCAGAGTGAGCAAATTGCCGGGTGTCAGTGTGTGCTGCTCGATGGTGCTTTTGGTCTGCATGAATAGCTTCTTTAGGAGTGATTCAGGGCTCCTAGCGTAGGTTTTGCCGATATTTCGCAACAGGCACAGCCGGTGCTGCGTGCATGCGCATCAGTGCAGATGAGGATGTGCCTGTTCTGGTCTGTTTGCAGGAAATCTGTATCTGTTGCAGAACAGGGGGCGATGGCATGATGACGGCCCAGAAGCACGCTCTCATCACCATGCTGACCTCCGCCGCTGCATTTGAATCCTTACCCATGGCAGGCCAGAACCTGCCCTTGTATCAGCGGCTGGCTGCTCACTACAGCACGGCTATCGTCCTGGGTACGCTCAAGGCCGGAGAGCGCATGCCGTCGGTGCGCGAGCTTATGGCGAGGCATGACATCAGCTTGTCCACGGCCTTGCAGGTGCTGCGCTTTCTGGAAGAGCAGGGCAGTCTGGAAGCGCGTCCAAGAGTCGGCTATTTTGTGAGGGCCATGAGCACAGGACTGCCCTTGACCAGCGAGCCGGACCTGAGTCAGCCCGTGCAGCCCAATCCGCATGCGCATTTCGTGGGTATCAACGAGCACATCTCCCTGCTGCTGGAGCGTGGTCGTCAGGCCGAGGTCTATATGGATATCGGAGGCTGCACGCCGCCCCCCGAACTTTTTGACCATCTGTTTCTGAACAAGACTGTGACGCGTTTGCTGCGCGAGCATCCGACCTTGCTGTCCCAGGGACGCTCGCTGCTGGCCAACCAGGGCAATCATCCGCTGTTTCAGCAGGCCATGGCCAGAAGGGCGCTGGCCACCGGTATCCGTGTAGCACCAGCCGATGTGCTGGCCACCACGGGCAATTCCGAAGGGGTGAGTCTGGCGCTGGCTGCCGTGGCATCGCCTGGGGATATGGTGGCTGTCGAGTCACCGACCTACTACGGCTTGCTGCAGGTGGTGGAGTCGCTGCAGCTGCAAACGCTGGAGATTCCCTGCAGCCCGCGCACGGGCATGTCCATCGAGGCGCTGGAACTGGCCTTCCAGACCCAGCCACGGCTGAAGGCCGTGGTGGTGGTGCCGGATCTGCAGATGCCGCTGGGCGCGCGCATGCCTGATGAGGCCAAGGCAAGGCTGGTTGCGCTGTGTGCGGCCTATGGTGCGGCGCTGATCGAGGATGATTCTTACGGGTTGTTTGTGGAAGGGGCGCAGATAAAGCCGCTCAAGGCCTGGGACAGTGCCTCCGGGCATGTGATCTATTGCCAGGCCTTCAACAAAAGTCTGGCACCAGGCCTGCGCCAGGGCTGGATGAATGGTGGCCAGTGGCATGGCCGTATCCAGATGCTGAAGTTTGCGCAAAGCCGCAACACGCAGACACTGGGGCAGCTGGTGGTGGCCGAAGTGCTGGGCTCACCCACTCATCAGCGCGGCATGGAAAAGCTCAGGCAGCAACTCAAGCGGCAGCGCGAAGCCATGGCCAGGCTGGTTGCGCGCTATTTCCCGGTGGGGACGCGTATGAGTTTGCCCAGTGGGGGCCTGTGCCTGTGGCTGGAGTTCCCGGCGCAGATGTCCACCTCGGATCTGTTCACGGCTGCCTTGGCACGCGGCATACGCATTGCGCCGGGCAGCATGTTCTCGAACTCCGGCAGGTACGAGCACTGCATGCGGTTGGCATGCACGCATCCGGTCAACGAGCTTATGGAGAGAGCCATGGAGGATCTGGGGGCCATGGCCTGTCAGCAACTGGGGCAGGGTGTGCGCGGCTAGAGCTTTTTATTTCGCCAGCTGACCGGCCATGCACTGGCGCAGGAATTCGCGGGCCTTGCTGCCCTCCTTGTAGAAGGTGCTGATGACCTCCTTGCCTTCGACTGATACCTTGAAGCTGGCTTCCTCCTCAAGCTCCTTGACCAGCGCGTCAGACCCGCCAATCGCATAGACCATGGCTCCCCATTTGCCATTGGACATGGTGTAGTTGATGGCGCCGACATCCTGGGGTTGCTCCTTGTTCTGGGTCAGCGTGGTTCTGACCTTGCGTGGGCTGGTGGGTTGGGGAATGCTCATGCCCAGAAAGGTCAGCAGGGCGCCGTTGTGCTTGGCCGTGGGGCCGGAAAGCTGAACGGCACCGGACATGCTGCCAAACATCGCCGCGCATTCAAGACCCGAGCGAGGGTTTTTTTCGTCATGCGAAAACACCCAGTAGCCCTTGCGCAGTTTCTGGTACTGCGGATCTTGTGCAATTCTTTGCCCTTCCTTGATCAGCTCCTGCCCCTCGCGCAGCAGCTCCAGTTGACCGCGTGCCAGACCGCCCAGTGCATCGGCAGGCGAAGGTTCGGCGCGCTGGGTGGCAGCAGGCGCGGAGCTGAATTGTTCACAGACGGGTACGGAGGCCAGGCCCGGTGAACCACCCGTCATGCCGACCTGGCGCTGGCCGGGGCCTGGGCCCGTGGGGCAGATGAACGTCTGGCCGAAGACGACTGGCGACACGGCAAGTGAAAAAAGCAATGTGCTCAGCGTCTTGTGATTCATGTGTTTCGTCCCTGTGCGTTGCAAAGTGCCAAGTATAGGGATGGTCCTGGCCACAACCCTTGTACCGCTGCAGGCATAAAAAAACCGCCTGCACTTGCGTGAGGCGGTTTTTGAGGAGACAGGCTGAATTACTTCAGCTTGGCTTCCTTGTACTCGACGTGCTTGCGAGCCTTGGGGTCGAACTTGATGATCGACATCTTTTCAGGCATCGTCTTCTTATTCTTGGTCGTTGTGTAGAAGTGACCGGTACCAGCAGTGGAAGCCAGCTTGATCTTTTCGCGTCCGCCTTTAGCAGCCATGGTGTTTCTCCTTCAGGAAATTAAGCTTGGCCACGAGCGCGCATGTCTGCGAGCACGGAGTCGATACCGTTCTTGTCGATCAGGCGCAGAGCAGCGCTGGAAACGCGCAGGCGCACCCAACGGTTCTCGGTTTCCACCCAGAAACGACGGTATTGCAGGTTGGGGAGGAAACGACGCTTGGTCTTGTTGTTGGCGTGGGAAACATTGTTGCCCACCATGGGCTTCTTGCCCGTAACTTCACATACGCGTGCCATTGGGACACTCCGATAGTTGAATCGGCCGCCGACTCTGTAGCCCCGCTTGTGCAGCAGGGTGTGTCGACAACCTCACCTCGCCAGTTTGTAATGGGTGGCGGTAGCCCGATTGCGGAAGTCCCATGCAGCACGGTAAGGCGCGAACCTGGAATTCAGCAAAGTCTGCGATTATAGCGTTTCCGCAAAAAAGCCCTTGGGGCATGCCAAAACTGGCCAAACCCAAGGGCTTTTGCCTTGATCGTGCGTCAACAGGTTCTGAGCACCGATCAGCAGGACTTGCTCAGGACTCCTGCTCCAGGAAACGCTGGGCATCCAGTGCGGCCATGCAACCCGTGCCGGCGCTGGTGATGGCCTGGCGGTAGACATGGTCCTGGCAGTCGCCAGCGGCAAACACGCCGGGCACATTGGTCTGCGTGGCAAAGCCCTTGAGGCCGCCCTGAGTGACGATATAGCCGTTTTCCAGCTCCAGCTGACCCTGGAAGATGTCGGTGTTGGGGTGGTGGCCGATGGCGATGAAGGCGCCTTGCAGCTTGATCTCTTCGGTGTGGCCGTCCTGTGTGCTCTTGAGCCGGATGCCGGTTACGCCCGACTGATCGCCCAGCACCTCATCCAGCGTGAAATGGGTCTTGAGCTCGATCTTGCCTTCCTTGACCTTTTCCATCATCTTGTCCACCAGGATGGGCTCGGCCTTGAACTTGTCGCGGCGATGCACCAGAGTGACCTTGCTGGCGATATTGGACAGATACAGGGCTTCCTCCACGGCCGTGTTGCCGCCACCGATCACGCACACGGGCTGATCACGGTAGAAGAAACCGTCGCAGGTGGCGCAGGCAGAGACGCCGCGGCCCATGAAAGCCTCTTCGGAAGGCAGGCCCAGATACTTGGCCGATGCGCCGGTGGCAATGATCAGGCTGTCGCAGGTGTAGGTGCCGCTATCGCCGGTCAGCGTGAAGGGGCGCTTGGAGAGGTCCACCTTGTTGATATGGTCAAAGACGATCTGGGTCTTGAAGCGCTCGGCATGTTCCTGAAAACGCTGCATCAGCTCGGGGCCCTGTACGCCCATCACGTCGGCGGGCCAGTTGTCCACTTCGGTGGTGGTCATCAGCTGGCCACCCTGGGCCATGCCGGTGACCAGCAGAGGCTTGAGGTTGGCGCGCGCTGCATACACGGCAGCGGTGTAGCCGGCAGGGCCGGAGCCCAGAATGAGAACTTGTGCGTGTTGGGTAGAGGACATGAAGCGTGACTTGGAAAAAAGCAGGCCGACAACCGGCGCGCGGTCATGAAAGCATGAAATGAGGTATGGGAGTATCGCTCCGGATCAAGGCCTGCGTTTTCGGCAGTCTTAATCACTGGAATTGTTAAAAATGATAGTGACACTCTGTTTGCACAGTTCGATGGCATGCTCTGTTGCATGTGCTTGCATTACGCTGAGAGCCCGCTTGGCCTAATGCACCGCGTGGATAGGGGCCTAAGGTAAGCTTGCGCCTGCGTATGACATATACATTGAACGCTTCCAACGCGTCTTCTTCCAGTAAATCCAAATCCCGGACGGCCGCTCCGCGCTATGGGGTGATTCGCTTCAGTCAGGAAGTCCTGCTGCTGATCGGCCTGTTGGTGCTTGTTTTCTGGCTTATGGCCATGTTCACCTACTCGCCGCAGGATGCGGCGTGGTCGACATCCGGTGCCGGGCAGAAGCCCTTTGTGCACAACTGGATGGGGCGCGTAGGGGCATGGCTGGCCGATGCCTGCTATTTCGGTTTTGGCCTGTCGGTCTGGTGGCTGGTGCTGGCGACGGTGCAGGCATGGAGCACATCGCTGCTGCGCTGGATGCGTGGCGGCGTGGACAAGAACGGCTCTCCTTTGCCTCTGTGGCGCCGCCGTTTCCTGTTCTGGGGTGGTCTGGTAGTTCTGATGGTTGCCAGCTGCGCGCTGGAGTGGACGCGTCTGTACCGCTTTGAAAACATGCTGCCCGGTCCCGCAGGTGGGGTGTTTGGCTACATGGTGGGCTTCAACAGCCTCAAATGGCTGGGTTTTGCTGGCTCGGGTCTGATTGCCATCTGCCTGTTCGTGCTGGGGGCGGCCATGGTATTCGGCTTTTCCTGGGGCAAGCTGGCCGAAGGCCTGGGCGCGCGCCTGGATGGCCTGGTGCAGTTTGGCCGTGAACGCCGTGAAATCGCCAAGGATGTTTCTGTGGGCAGAAAGGCCGCGCGTGAGCGTGAGCGCGAGGAAGTTGTGTTCGACCGCACCGAAGGCGCCATCACGGCCCCTGTGCATCAGCCCGTGCAGATCATCGAGCCGGTGCTGCAGGATACGGCCCAGCCCAGCGCGCGGGTGGTCAAGGAGCGCCAGAAGCCGCTGTTCACCGATCATCCGGACAGCAAGCTGCCCCAGGTGGATCTGCTCGACGCGGCGCAGCAGCGCCAGGAAAGCGTCTCGCCCGAAACGCTGGAGATGACCAGTCGCCTGATCGAAAAGCGCCTCAAGGACTTCGGCGTGGAAGTGCGCGTGGTCGCAGCCATGCCCGGCCCCGTGATCACGCGCTACGAGATCGAGCCCGCCACGGGCGTCAAGGGCTCGCAGATCGTGAATCTGGCCAAGGATCTGGCACGTTCGCTGTCGCTGGTGTCCATTCGCGTCATCGAGACGATTCCAGGCAAGAATTTCATGGCACTGGAACTACCCAATGCCAAGCGCCAGTCGATTCGCTTATCGGAAGTGCTGGGCTCTCAGGTCTATCACGATGCCAAGAGCATGCTGACCATGGGTCTGGGCAAGGACATCGTGGGCAACCCGGTGGTGGCCGATCTGGCCAAGATGCCACACGTGCTGGTTGCCGGTACCACGGGCTCCGGCAAGTCGGTGGGTATCAATGCCATGATTCTGTCTCTGCTCTACAAGGCAGAGGCCCGCGACGTGCGCCTGTTGATGATCGACCCCAAGATGCTGGAAATGTCGGTCTACGAAGGCATTCCCCATCTGCTGTGCCCTGTCGTTACCGATATGAAGCAGGCCGCTAATGGTCTGAACTGGTGTGTGGCCGAGATGGAGCGCCGCTACAAGCTGATGAGCAAGCTGGGCGTGCGCAATCTGGCAGGCTACAACACCAAGATCGACGAGGCCAAGGCGCGCGAGGAATCGATTCCCAACCCCTTCAGTCTGACGCCTGAGGAGCCCGAGCCGCTGCAGCGCTTGCCGCATATCGTCATCGTCATCGACGAGCTGGCCGACCTGATGATGGTGGTCGGCAAGAAGATCGAGGAACTGATTGCGCGCCTGGCCCAGAAGGCGCGTGCCGCGGGCATTCACCTGATTCTGGCGACCCAGCGTCCCAGCGTGGACGTGATCACCGGTCTGATCAAGGCCAATATCCCCACGCGTATTGCTTTCCAGGTATCGAGCAAGATCGACAGCCGCACGGTGCTGGACCAGATGGGCGCCGAATCGTTGCTGGGCATGGGCGACATGCTCTACATGGCCAGCGGCACGGGTTTGCCGGTTCGCGTCCATGGCGCTTTTGTTTCGGACGACGAAGTGCACCGTGTCGTGAGCTACCTCAAGGAACAGGGTGAGCCCGACTATATCGACGGCGTGCTGGACAACGGCAGTGCCGAAGGTGAAGGCGAGGAGGGCGGCGAAGGCGGTGGCGAGAAGGATGAGCTCTACGACCAGGCCGTGGAGATCGTGCTGAAAGACCGCAAGGCCAGCATTTCCTACGTTCAGCGCAAACTGCGCATCGGCTACAACCGTTCGGCCAATCTGCTGGAGCAGATGGAGCACGCCGGGCTGGTCAGCTCGCTCACATCCAGTGGGCAGCGTGATGTTTTAGTGCCGAATAGGGAGACCCCCTGAGCCGCTTTGCGGCTTCCCCCGGAGGGGGACGGCACCTTCGCTGCGAGGCGGCTCTTGCTCGATGTCTCTGATGGAGCTGTGACGCAACGGGAAGATTTTTGGAGAAAAGATGAAACGTCTTTTGACTGCAATTTTGATAGCTGGCAGCGTAAGTGTTGCTTGGGCTGATGGGCTGAAAAGCCTGGAGTCCTTCATGAAGAACACCCAGGCGGGCAAGGCGGATTTCACCCAGTCCGTGACTTCGCCGCCCAAGGCAGGGCAGGAGTCGCGCACCAAGGTGTCGAGCGGCAACTTCGAGTTCCAGCGCCCTGGCAAATTCAAGTTCAACTACACCAAGCCCTTCGAGCAGCTCATCGTGGCCGATGGCAAGACGCTGTGGTTGTATGACGTGGACCTGAATCAGGTGACGGAGCGTGCCCAGGCCCAGGCTCTGGGCAGTACGCCTGCGGCCATTCTGACATCGGCGACTGACCTCAAGATGCTGCAAAGCGACTTTGCCCTGAGCAACCAGCCCGATAGCGAAGGTCTGGAATGGGTGCTGGCCAATCCCAAGCAAAAGGGCGGTCAGCTCAAGACGGTGCGCATTGGCTTCACGCCCGAGGGGCAGCTGGCAGCGCTGGATATCGAGGACAGCTTTGGTCAGCGTTCGCTGATGCAGTTCAAGAATCTGCAGGCCCAGGCTTCGTTGCCTGCGTCGACTTTCCGCTTCACGGCGCCCAAGGGGGCGGATGTGCTCAAGCAGTGATCTGGTGCAGATGCAAAAAAGGCCTGTGGATGAAAGTCCGCAGGCCTTTTTTATGTCGAATATGCCGGTAGCGCTTGTCTGTGAAGCGCGGTCAGCTCATGTTTTGATAGTTTCTCAAGCTTGCTTGGCTGCAGTCTGGGTCTTGCTGTCGGCCATGAAGTCCATCAGACCACAGACCAGCAGCATGGCAACCACGGGTGTGATCCAGCCCATTCCCATCTCGGCACCGGGCAGCTTGGCCAGCCAGCCAGGAGCCAGGGCATCGAAACCGGCAGCCTTGGCCGCATCGAACAGACCCAGCACCAGGGCAACCAGCATCACAGGCCTGTAGACGCGTGCGGGGCGATTCCAGCGGTGCAGCAGGCTCAGGGCAATCAGCGTGATGGCCAGAGGGTACAGGCCCACCAGCACGGGTACGGCCACGGCGATCAACTGGGCCAGACCCTGGTTGGCCACGACTGCGCTGAACACGGACAGACCGATGACCATCGCGCGGTAGGAAACACCTGTGAGTTCACTGAAGAAGCTGCTGCAGGCAGTGATCAGGCCTACGCCAGTGGTCAGGCAGGCCAGCATGATCACGATGGCCAGCAGCCACAGGCCGGCGGGACCAAAGGTGTGCTGCACAAAGGCTGTGAGGATCTGCACACCGGTGGTGGCGTTCTCTGTCAGGTTGCTGCTGGTGGCACCCAGATAGATCAGCGAAACATAGACCAGACCCAGGCAGGTGGCGGCGATCAGGCCTGCGTAGATGCAATAGCGTGTGTGCAGCTTGCCATCGGTCACGCCAGCGGCCTTGATGGCATTGACGATGACGATGCCGAAGATCAGCGAGGCCAGCGCATCCATGGTCTGGTAGCCCTGCAAAAAGCCTTCGGCAAAGGCCGCGCCCTGCGTGGCATAGGCATCGGTGCTCACGCTGTAGCCACCGGCGGGTGCCATGAAGGCGGCACTGCCCAGCACCGCCAGTGCGACGATCAGAACCGGGGTGATGATCTTGCCCACGTTGTCCATCAGTTTGCCGGGGAACAGCGACAGCAGCGACACCAGCACAAAATAGGTGATGGTGAAGGCCAGCAGCATGGAGGGCGTGTTGCCCACGAATGGTGCCAGACCCATTTCAAAGGAAACGGTGGCCGTACGCGGTGTGGCAAAGAAGGGGCCTATGGTCAGGTAGATGGCAATGGCCAGGATCAGGCCTGCAATGCGGCCAAGGGGGCTGGTCAGTGTGTCCAGACCGCCACCGACGCGCGCCAGCGCCACAACGCCCAGCAGGGGCAGGCCCACGCCGGTCAGCAAAAAGCCGACCGAGGCACCCATCAGGTTGTGACCTGCAGCCATGCCCACCATCGGAGGAAAAATAATGTTGCCCGCGCCCAGGAACAGGGCGAAAGTCATGAAGCCGAGGGCAATGATGTCCCGCGTCTTGAGTGTTGTCATAAGCGTAGGCTCTGGCGTGTGCCCATGCAGCGGCACACCCTGGAGCAGTTGGAACCAAGGAAAGCTGCGGATTCTTTCGATTGAGTTCTGGCTGACAGGTGGTAGCCGCATCAGTCGCAGGAATTGCTAGCCAGGGGTGGCAGCAGGCAAACATCAGAGAGAAAGCCGCTCAGCCTGGCTTGTGGCAGACAGGTTCAGGGCGGCAGTCCATGTAGGTGAGGGGTGACCTCGCTAATGGAGATTAGTGATCCGCTAAAACACCTATTTTCCATGATAGTTTATTCTGATAGCAAAACTGGGGTTAACAGAGTTTTTCCAGGTGAGCTTGCCATGCCGGGAAAAACTGCTTTGATCGGGCTCCAACCCGCATGCAGCAGCGGACAAGCGCGGCAATGGATACTTGAGGGTCATGGTCACGCACAACAGCAACTCATCCCATACTCCATCCTCCATGGCAGCCCATCAGCCTCTGGCAGAACGGCTGCGCCCACGCACGCTGGCTGAAGTCATTGGCCAGCAGCATGTGCTGGGTGAGGGCATGCCGCTGCGCCTGGCCTTCGAGTCGGGGCGGCCACACAGCTGCATCCTCTGGGGGCCGCCCGGCGTGGGCAAGACCACGATCGCGCGGCTCATGGCCGATGCCTTCGATGCACAGTTCATCTCCATCAGCGCCGTGCTGGGTGGCGTCAAGGACATCCGCGAGGCCGTGGAGCAGGCCCAGATCGCGCGCGACGGGCTGATGCAGCAGCGCACCATCGTGTTTGTGGACGAGGTGCACCGCTTCAACAAGAGTCAGCAAGATGCATTTCTGCCCCATGTGGAAAGCGGCTTGTTCACCTTTATCGGCGCGACCACGGAGAACCCATCGTTTGAGGTCAACTCGGCCTTGCTCTCGCGTGCAGCCGTCTATGTGCTGCAAAGCCTGACGACTGAAGATCTAAAGCAAATTGTGGTCAAGGCACAGGCCATCAAAGCGGTTCCAGCTATCGAAGATGAAGCGCTGGAGCGCCTGATTGCATACGCCGATGGCGATGCACGCCGGCTGTTGAACACGCTCGAGACTCTGGCCATCACGGCCGAGCAGGCGAAGGTGGCGACCATCACCGACGCCTGGCTGCTCAAGGTGCTGGGCGAACGCATGCGCCGCTACGACAAGGGCGGGGAACAGTTCTACGACACCATCAGTGCGCTGCACAAATCGGTACGCGGCTCAGACCCCGATGCGGCGCTTTACTGGTTCTGCCGCATGCTCGACGGCGGCGCCGATCCACGCTACCTGGCACGGCGCATCGTGCGCATGGCCTGGGAGGACATCGGCCTGGCCGATCCGCGCGCCATGCAGATGTGCAACGACGCGGCCGCCACCTACGAGCGCCTGGGCAGCCCCGAGGGCGAGCTGGCGCTGGCCCAGGCGGTGATCTACCTGGCCGTGGCGCCCAAGAGCAATGCGGGCTACATGGCCTACAACAAGGCCAAGGCCTTTGTGAAGAGCGATACCACGCGGCCCGTGCCCCTGCATCTGCGCAATGCACCGACGAAGCTGATGAAGCAGCTCGACTATGGCAAGGACTATCGCTACGCCCACAGCGAAGAAGGCGGCTTTGCAGCGGGCGAGAGCTATCTGCCCGACGGCATGGAAGAGCCCGGCTTCTATCAGCCCGTGCCGCGCGGGCTGGAGATCAAGATCGGCCAGAAGCTGGCGGAGCTGCGTGCGCTCAATGCGGCCGCGCGGGAGCCGGCCGGGGGTGAGTCCACCGAGGAATAGTCAGGCGGCGCTCAGCGCGAGCTGTATGCGCTCGCGCAGCAGAGGGAGCACCTCGGCCTCGAACCAGGGGTGGCGCTTGAGCCAGGCCATGTTGCGCGGGCTGGGGTGGGGCAGGGGGATCACCGGCCCCGGTGCCCTGAGCCAGGCCGCCACCGCATCGGACAGCGTGGCGCGCGCCTGCTCGGGGCAGTGCCAGGCCAGCGCATAGCGGCCCAGCACCACGGTCAGCGCTATCTGCGGCAGCGCCGCCAGCAGGGGTGTGCGCCAGGCCGGCGCGCATTCGGGCCGCGGCGGCAGGTCGCCGCTCTTGCCGGTGCCGGGAAAACACAGGCCCATGGGAATGATGGCGACACGGCCGGCGTCGTAGAACTGCTCGCGCGACAGGCCCAGCCAGGCGCGCAGGCGTTCGCCGCTCACATCGTCGAACGGAATGCCGCTCAGATGGGCGCGCCGTCCCGGTGCCTGGCCCGCAATCAGGATGCGTGAGCCCTTGCTGGCCTGCAGCAAAGGCCGGGGCCCTAGCGGCAGACCCTGGCACAGCGTGCAGGCGCGCACGCGCTCCAGCAGCGCATCAAGCTGGGAGGGCTGGGCCGGGGTGGGCAGTGGTTGGTTCATGTGATGCTGGTGGACTGATCCGTTGCCAACAGGCTGCATGTCGAGAGCTTTCATTGGCTTGACGCCTGTGGCTATTTATCTATTGAAATGCTAGCGCCAAGCGCACGTTTTGAATGCATTTGAGTGGTGCTCAAAGGGTTAAGTGCTTGATTTGAAAGCGCTGGGTGCTCCTGTTTTTTATGTTGCACCACTGCATAAAAGCCTTGTGTCCTCTTGTAAAGCCACGGGAAACCCCGCCCTTACGCCAAGGCAGGCGCTGCCTAGAATCGCGCCAGCTTCCTGCTGCGTGCGGCCCACAAGGTCGTGGCAAAGCAGGGCGCAGAC
Organism: Comamonas sp.; assembly: GCA_031277805.1. Taxonomy (GTDB): domain Bacteria; phylum Pseudomonadota; class Gammaproteobacteria; order Burkholderiales; family Burkholderiaceae_C; genus Comamonas. The sequence goes on from JAITLR010000017.1 coordinate 382,482, forward strand.
ATGGCATCGCTGGCTCCGTCGTTCGGGATGAGAGGCTTGCAGTGTCTCCATCTTTGACGGGAGAAGGAGTGCGCGCGTATGGATATTCTGCTGCAGCAAATCATCAATGGTTTGGTCCTGGGCAGCATGTATGCCTTGATAGCCCTGGGCTACACCATGGTGTACGGCATCATTCAACTGATCAATTTTGCCCATGGCGAGGTGCTGATGGTCGGCGCCCTGACCAGCTGGAGCTGCATAGGTCTGATGCAGGAAGCCATGCCCTATCTGCCTGGCTGGCTCATGCTTTTGATAGCCGCCATCATTGCCTGCGTAGTGGCCGCCTCGTTGAACTTTGTAATCGAAAAAGTGGCCTATCGACCGCTGCGCAATAGTCCACGTCTGGCTCCGTTGATCACGGCCATCGGTGTCTCCATCCTGTTGCAGACGCTGGCCATGATCATCTGGAAGCCCAATTACAAGGCCTACCCCACGCTGCTGCCCTCCACGCCCTATGAGATCGGCACGGCGGTGATCACGCCCACGCAGATTCTGGTGCTGGTGGTCACGGCAGTGGCATTGGCCACGCTGATGTATCTGGTCAACTACACAAAATTAGGCCGCGCCATGCGGGCTACGGCCGAGAATCCGCGCGTGGCGGCTCTCATGGGTGTGCGTCCGGATATGGTGATTTCTGCCACCTTCATCATTGGTGCGGTGCTGGCAGCCATTGCCGGCATTCTGTATGCGTCCAACTACGGTACGGCCCATCACACCATGGGTTTCCTGCCGGGCCTCAAGGCTTTCACGGCGGCCGTGTTCGGCGGTATCGGCAATCTGGCCGGTGCCGTGGTGGGCGGTGTGCTGCTGGGGCTGATCGAGTCCATCGGCTCGGGCTATATCGGCGATCTGACAGGCGGCGTGCTGGGCAGCCAGTACACCGATATCTTTGCTTTCATCGTGCTCATCATCATCCTGACGCTGCGCCCCTCGGGCTTGCTGGGTGAGCGTGTGGCGGATCGGGCCTGATATGAAGACCCCCCTGAGTCGCCTGCGGCGCCTTCCCCCCAAGGGGGACGACGGCCTTTGCTGCGGGGCGGCCCTTGCTGGCCGTTCTGCGCCTGGATTGCGCCAGTTTTGTGCGGTATGGACGCTTGGTGCCATGAATGACGGAAATGGAACGCCATGAAAGATAACAAGACACTCCACTGGATTCTGGGCGGTATCGCTTTGCTGGTGCTGCCGCTGATTCTTCAATACTTCGGCAATGCCTGGGTCCGTATCGCCGATCTGGCTCTGCTCTATGTGATGCTGGCGCTGGGTCTCAATATCGTGGTGGGCTATGCCGGTCTGCTGGATCTGGGCTATGTGGCCTTCTATGCGGTGGGCGCCTATATGTTTGCGCTCATGGCCTCGCCTCATCTGGCCGAGACCTTTGAAGGCTTTGCCGCCATGTTCCCCAATGGCCTGCATACCTCCATCTGGCTGGTGATTCCGCTGGGAATGCTAATAGCCGCCTGTGCGGGAGTGCTGCTGGGCTTGCCTGTGCTGCGGCTGCGCGGCGACTATCTGGCCATCGTGACCCTGGGCTTTGGCGAGATCATCCGTATCTTCATCAACAACCTGGATCAGCCGGTCAACATCACCAACGGCCCCAAGGGCATTGGCCAGATCGACTCGGTCAAGATCTTCGGCCTGGATCTGGCCAAGCGCCAGGAGATCTTCGGCTTCGATATCGCTTCCGTCACGCTCTACTACTACCTGTTTCTGGTGCTGGTACTGTTCACGATTGTGATTTGCTACCGCCTGCAGGACTCGCGCATAGGTCGCGCCTGGATGGCGATTCGCGAAGACGAAATCGCCGCCAAGGCCATGGGCATCAATGTTCGCAATATGAAACTGCTGGCCTTTGGCATGGGGGCATCGTTCGGCGGTGTGGCTGGCTCCATGTTCGGCGCTTTCCAGGGCTTTGTCTCACCCGAGTCTTTCAGCCTCATGGAGTCCGTGATGATCGTGGCCATGGTGGTGCTCGGTGGTTTGGGCCATATCCCTGGTGTGATTCTGGGCGCCGTGCTGCTGTCGGCCTTGCCCGAGGTGTTGCGCTATGTGGCTGGCCCCTTGCAGGAGATGACGGGTGGACGGCTGGATGCCTCCATCCTGCGCCAGTTGCTGATTGCGCTGGCCATGATCGTCATCATGCTGCTGCGTCCGCGCGGGCTGTGGCCGACCCCTGAGCATGGCAAGAACCTGAGCCGTCCATCGTGAAGACAAGGGGATGAACTGATATGGCAGATAGCATGACTTCCACGGTCCTCCACGTCTCGGATATCTCCAAGCGCTTTGGCGGGCTGCAGGCCCTGTCGGGCGTGAACATGAAGATCGAACGCGGTCAGGTCTATGGCCTGATCGGCCCCAATGGCGCGGGCAAGACCACTTTCTTTAACGTCATCACCGGCCTTTACACGCCCGATACCGGCAAGTTCGAGTTGAACGGCAAGCCCTACGAACCTACGGCAGTGCACAAGGTGGCAAGAGCCGGTATTGCACGCACCTTTCAGAACATTCGTCTGTTCGCAGAGATGACGGCGCTGGAGAACGTCATGGTGGGGCGCCATGTGCGCACGCACTCGGGCCTGATCGGCGCGGTTTTTCGCACCCAGCGCTTCAAAGCCGAAGAAGCGGCGATTCGCGCTCGAGCGCAGGAGCTGCTGGAATATGTTGGCATAGGCAAGTACGCAGACTTCAGGGCGCGCACGCTGTCATACGGCGACCAGCGCCGTCTGGAGATCGCCCGCGCGCTGGCAACGGACCCGCAGCTGATTGCGCTGGATGAGCCGGCCGCCGGCATGAATGCCACCGAAAAAGTGCAGCTGCGCGAGTTGATCGACCGCATTCGCAACGACCACCGTACTATCTTGCTGATCGAACACGATGTGAAGCTGGTCATGGGCCTGTGCGACCGCGTCACGGTGCTGGACTACGGCAAGCCGATCGCCGAAGGCACGCCTGCCGAAGTGCAGAAGAATGAAAAAGTGATTGAAGCCTATCTGGGCACCGGAGGCCACTGAAGATGCAGGATCAAGTACAGGAACATCCTCAGACCACCAAGGCTGCAGGTGCGGTGTTGCTGCAAGTCACCGGACTGAAAGTGGCCTATGGCGGTATTCAAGCCGTCAAAGGGGTGGATTTTGAAGTGCGCCAGGGGGAGTTGGTGTCTCTGATCGGCTCCAACGGCGCTGGAAAAACCACTACCATGAAGGCCGTGACGCGCGGTCTGCCCATGGCGGATGGAGACATTCTTTACCTGGGTAAAAGCATCAAAAACAAGGGGGCCTGGGATCTGGTGGCTGAAGGGCTGGTCATGGTGCCCGAGGGGCGCGGTGTCTTTGCTCGCATGACGATTACCGAGAATCTGCTCATGGGCGCCTATACGCGCAATGACAAGGCCGGTATCCAGGCCGATATCGAGCGCATGTTCGGTATTTTTCCGCGCCTCAAGGAGCGCAAGGACCAGCTGGCGGGCACCATGTCTGGAGGCGAACAGCAGATGCTGGCCATGGCCAGAGCCTTGATGAGCCAGCCCAAGGTGTTGCTGCTGGATGAGCCATCGATGGGCTTGTCTCCCATCATGGTGGACAAGATTTTCGAGGTGGTTGCGGACGTCTATGCGCTGGGAGTGACCATGGTTTTGGTGGAGCAAAACGCCAGCCGGGCGCTGGCTGTGGCTGATCGCGGTTATGTGATGGAGTCCGGCATCATCACCATGACCGGACCCGGCCAGACCTTGCTCAGCGACCCGCGGGTGAGGGCTGCCTATCTGGGAGAGTAGAGCTGAGCAAGCGAGAGAGTGGCGGCAGGTTCATCATTGATCGTTGCCGATGCGTGGCATGCTGACCTTCTCTCTGCGCAGATTCAAATCTCCCCTGAATCCAGCTGAGTGACAAAAATATGACGTTTTTGTGTCATTTTTTTTTTGTTTTATTTTTTTCTTTACGATTCCTTTTAATTCGATTTCACAACTGGAAGAAATTTGAATAGATTAAAAAGAATTTATTGGAACGAAATCGCAACATCCGCAACGCTGGGTATGTGAGCGCTTCGACTTAGCCCAGGTCTTGGTTGATCGTCATTGCTGGCAGGTGACCTTGTCGACCTGGCGGTTGATTTTCTGCTTCAGAGCTGCTGCCTGGGGTGCATTGATCTGGGGCGGGGGGCCGGGAATTGAATCTCAGATTTTTACCTCAAAAAACCTGGGGAATACCCTGTAAATCTTGCTTGTGAGGCTCGCGGTTCAATACCGCAAAGCGCCATGGCGAGGTCGGTGAGACGACCAGCCGCGCAGGAACTGTTGCATGCACTGCCTGGGATGTGTCTGGGCTCTTTTGTTTGAGCTCTCAGGCTGAGTGAAGTTCTTTATGGAAGGTCAAGGCCAGACGGAAGCGGTGTATTTTATTTTTCGTGAGGCTTGAAGGGGTGTCTTGAATGCGCGCACAAACGCACAAAGACTCAAGAGTAAACTTCGCCCCGTTTAAGCCGGGAACCATGCTGTGTTGCAGTGCGTCGCCTGGTTTCTTTTTCCCCGGTAAGGAGCATTCATGCTGTTTGGCAAGCTATTGCCGCGCGAAGGTAATTTTTTCGAGATGTTCAATCAACATGCGGACCGCATCGTTGAAGCAGCTCACGCCTTCTCGCAACTCGTTGCAAATTACAACGACGCCCATCTGCGCGAAAAATACAACGCAGATGTCGACAATGCCGAACGCGCGGCGGATCGTGTGACGCACGAAGTCACCACGCTGCTGCACAAGACCTTCATCACGCCGCTGGACCGCGAGCACATCCACTCGCTGATCAACACCATGGATGATGTGGCTGACCTGATTCAGGACTCGGCCGAGACCATGGCGCTGTACGACGTGCGTCACATGACTGACGAAATCACGCGCTTGACGGAGCTGTGCGTGCGCTGCTGCGAGCGCGTGAGCGATGTGGTCAAGATGCTGGGCCGCATTGCCGAGCCTACGGTGGTCGAGGCCGCCCGCAAGACCTGCGAAGAGATCGATCGTCTCGAAAGCGATGCCGACCGCGTGCTGCGCGCCGCCATGAGCAAGCTGTTCCGTGAAGAGCCCGATGTGCGCGAGGTCATCAAGCTCAAGGCGATCTACGAGCTGCTCGAAACGATTACCGACCGCTGCGAAGACGTGGCCAAGCTGGTCGAGGGCATCGTCCTCGAGAATTCCTGATTCTTGCCGGAGCCGGATGATGGAACCCGTACAAGCAGCCCTCTGGGTTGTGATTCTGTTGGTTGCGCTGGCCTTGCTGTTCGATTTCATGAACGGCTTCCACGACGCTGCCAACTCCATTGCCACCGTGGTCTCCACGGGGGTGCTCAAGCCCACGCAGGCCGTGGTGTTCGCGGCCTTCTTCAACGTGGTCGCCGTCTTCATTTTCCATCTGAGCGTAGCCGCGACGGTGGGCAAGGGCATCGTGCAGCCAGGCGTGGTGGATACGCACGTGATCTTTGGTGCCCTGGTCGGCGCCATTGCCTGGAACATCATCACCTGGATCTATGGCATTCCCAGCAGTTCCTCGCATGCGCTGATTGGCGGCATCGTGGGCTCGGTCATTGCCAAGGCGGGTGCGGGCGCGCTGATTGCTGGCGGCATCTGGAAGACCGTTGCCTTCATCTTCGTCTCCCCGGTGCTGGGTTATTTGCTGGGCTCGCTGATGATGGTGTTGGTGGCCTGGATCTGCCGACGCACCAGCCCTCTCAAGGTGGACCGCTGGTTTCGCCGTCTGCAGCTGCTGTCGGCCGGTGCGTACAGCCTGGGGCACGGCGGCAATGATGCGCAGAAAACCATTGGCATCATCTGGCTGCTGCTGATCGCCACGGGCTATTCCAACGCGGGCGATGCCGCTCCTCCCACCTGGACCATCGTGTGCTGCTACATGGCCATTGGCCTTGGCACCATGTTCGGTGGCTGGCGTATCGTGAAGACCATGGGCCAGAAGATCACCAAGCTCAAGCCCGTGGGTGGCTTCTGTGCCGAAAGCGGCGGTGCGCTGACGCTGTTTCTTGCCACCTTTCTGGGTGTTCCCGTCTCGACCACGCACACCATCACCGGTGCCATCGTGGGCGTAGGCTCCACTCAGCGCGCCAGCGCCGTGCGCTGGGGTGTGGCAGGCAATATCGTCTGGGCCTGGGTTCTGACAATCCCTGCCAGCGCATTTGTGGCTTCGATTGCCTATTGGGTCAGCCTGCAGCTGTATTGATCGACTCAACTCCTTTATTCGTAGCTTATACCGCTTTATGGGTAAGAGATGAATGCCAAAAAGGCTTCGCATTGCGAAGCCTTTTTCTTTGGGGCGTAGAACGTGTCAGGCTACTTGTTGCAGCTGACCAACTTGCGGCATACGCAGCAGTGATTTGAGTTGGTGCACAGGCACTGGCGCGCTGAACAAATAGCCCATGAAGTGTCTGCAGCCATGCTGGGCCAGCAAGGCTCTTTGCTCCAGCGTTTCCACGCCGGAGGCGACGAGCAGAACTTGGGCCTGCCGGGCCAGCGCCATGGCCGCTTGTGCTGCGGCATCGCTGGCGTTGTTGGGTCCCAGGCGCTGCACCAGAGTCTGGGACAGTTTGACCTGAGAAAGCGGAAGCCGGGTCAGAACATCCTGATTGCTGGCTTCGTTGTCGAAGTCGTCAAGTGACAAGCGGATGCCCATGCGGCTCAGTCGACTGAGCATGGCTGCAATATCGGCGCCAAGAGGCTGTAGCGAACAGCTGGAAATCTCGAGAATCAGCGAAGCCGGGGCGATGCCTGTTTGGGAAAGAATGCTTTCCAGCTGTGCGGCGAAATCGGGCTGCTGCAGCTGCCTGAGGCTGATGTTGACACTGATGGGGAGGTGACTCAGTTGAGCATCGCTTTTCCAGCGAGCCATCTGCTCGCAGGTGGTTCGGATGATCCACAGGCCCAGCGAAACAATGATGTCTGAGTCTTCTGCGACCGAAAGAAAAATGCGGGGCGGTACCAGCCCGCGCTTGGGATGGCGCCAGCGCAACAGAGCCTCCAGACCTGTTGCCGTTCCATGGACAGAATATTGAGGCTGGAACTGCATCTCGAATTGGTTCAGGCGTAGGGCCTCGCGCAGTTCCTGTTCCAGCAGGCTGCGATCAGGAGCTGCCATCAATTGCTTGGGGCGGAAGAAATGCAGGCCGCGACTTTCCTCGTCACGCAGGCGGTACATGGCAATCTCGGCCTGATTGAGCAGTTCGCTGGCCGAGCGTGAGTGGGGTCCGAACAGCGTGGCACCGATATTGGCCTGCAGTTTGAAAAATCTGCCAGAGATGGTGTAGCCCGCATTTAAGCTCTCTTGCAGTCGCTCACCCAGTCGCTCCACGAGCAGGCTGGCCAGCTCGGAGTCCGGGGAAAGGTCCGAAATCATGATGACGAAATGCTCGGCGTCCAGGCGCGCCACGCTATCGCACACTCTCATGCAGCTGAGCAGGCGCTGAGCAACTTCCTGCTGGAGATGGCTTGCGCAAGCGCTGGCATCTGCTTGCTGCAGGGCTTCGCCCGCCCCCATGTCTATGGTCAGCAGAGCACCGCGCCAGCCTGTGCGTTCAGACTGGAGCATGGCCTGGGAGAGCCGATCCAGCAGCAGGCGGCGATTGGGCAGATGAGTCAGTGCATCAAAGAATGTCAGGTGACTGGCGTCGGAAACGACTTCCTTGCAAGTCAGCAGGCTGTAGCTGGCCGATATGGTGTGGGTCGCAAGCAAGACCTCGCGTCCATTGGGAAGCGTGGCTTGCGCACAGGTAAGTTGCCGGGAAAGTATGCCCAGATGGGCGGCCGCCACGCTGTTATAGCGTTCGGTCACGCAGGCTGCTTGCAACACGGTGTGCAGTGAAGAGCCGACCTTCAAGCCCTGAGTCAGCCATGGGAAGAGCAGGAGATAGCCTTCGTTCCAGCGCTGTGCACGGTTCTGTGCGTCAAGAAGAACAAAGCCGCTGCAGGCTTGTTCCAGAATGCGGAACAACTGCTCGCCATAAACCCCGACAAGGCTGGCGGCCGCGGGGAATGGGGATTCAATCTTGGCAGACTTGTCGGTAGGTGCGGACATGGAACCTCTTGAGGCAAACATGAGGCAAGCAGGGCCCCCAGAGCTTGCAAGGCAGGGCGGCTGAGGTCTGCAGTTACTACAAGATGTATGCAGTGGTTACATTGTGGGTGGCCCGCTGTAAAGACGGCTCTACCTGGATGTGAAATGGTAAAAATTAGACTTTTGCCTACATGGACTAGGGCATTTGGGGCTGTTAGGCATCTTTCCCGGCCCGAGGTCACTGGGATATCTTGCGCGCTTCCTCGACCTGATACTCGAAGTAATGCTGAAAACTGTAGGCGATGCTGGCCATGAGCACGGTGGCTCCCAGCATCAATGACAGGCCTACTCCGAGGATGGTGCCCCAGTGGGTGCCGCCAGCAGGCGCATCGGCTGGCACATCGGGATTGAAGCGCTGGTTCCACCGGGTTTTGTCCATCAGTCCATAGAGAATGGCGCGCAACGCACAGCCAGCCAAGGTGAAGCCCAACATGGGTATCAGCAACCAGCTCAACTGATCGTCCTGCCCCAGTTGCTGAACGCGCTCGATCCCGTAGACGCCAAGGGCTGTGGGGATCGGGAGCAGCCAGCCCATCCAGTCGCTCATGCCGTAGAGGTAGAAGCGGTGAAGGCCCAAAGAACCCCCCAGAAAGGCCAGCCAGGTTGCGACCGTCTTGTGCTTGGTTCTGGCGGTAACGGAGGGTGTGGATAGTATGCGGCTCATGGACAAAGGATTCTGGGCTTGGGAACGAATCCATTATTCATGCGCTGCAACATTTCGGGCTCAGGGCAATTGCGGGCTATGCCGCAGCGGAGGCGGGTCTGTTGAAGCTCGAATAGGCATCTTCCGGAGAACTCGATATAATCGCGGGTTTTACAGCGTGTCGCTGGCCGGGTGGTCATGTCGCGTGTCTCAAACGCTGTAAGAGAACTTGCGCAGTCGGCAATTTTTTGACTGCCGTCTGTAACCACCCGAAGGAAATATCATGGTTGTTATTCGTCTGTCCCGCGGCGGCTCTAAGGCTCGTCCCTTCTACAACGTCGTCGTTGCCGACAAGCGCGTGCGTCGCGACGGTGCTTTCATCGAGCGTCTGGGTTTCTACAACCCCAGCGCCCGTGGCGCTGAAGAAGGTCTGCGTATCGCTTTGGATCGCGTGACTTACTGGAAGAGCGTGGGTGCCCAGGCTTCTGAAACGGCTGAACGCCTGATCAAGCAAGCTGCGGCGAAGGTTGCTGCCTAATTTCAGGTAGCTGCCCTCAAGGCACTTCTCAAAGCGGGTTCCGTTGGCTTGCCTGACGGAACCCGTTTTTTATTGAATTTTTAAATATTTCCGGTTGATTCCTATGAGCCACATGCCTCTTCTTGAAACCACGAGCTTGCCAGCGGATGCCATCGAGGTTGGTCGCATTGCCGATGCCTGGGGTATCAAGGGGTGGTTCAAGGTCCATGCCTTCAGCAGCGCCCCCGAGGCTTTGTTTTCTGCCAAGTCCTGGTTCTTGCAGCCGGCAGAAAAAGGTGCCAAGCAGTTCACGGGAACGGTTGTTTTGCCCGTCAAGCAGGCCCGCTTTCACTCGGACACCATCGTGGCTACCTCACCCGAGGTGGCGGACCGCAATGCCGCAGAAGCCTTGCGCGGTGCCCGTATTTTTGTGGCGCGTGAGCATTTTCCCAAGACCGAGGACGGCGAGTTCTACTGGGTGGATCTGATGGGCCTGACCGTGGTCAACCGCGAAGGGGTTGAGCTGGGTGTGGTCAAGGATCTGATGGCCACCGGCCCGCAGACCGTGCTGGTGCTGGGCTATGAGCTGGACGGCAAGGAGCAGGAGCGCCTGATTCCCTTTGTCGATGCCTATGTGGATTCGGTGGACTTGGCCGGCAGGAAAATCGTTGCCGACTGGCAGCTGGACTATTGAATTTTGTAGCGCAGTTTGCTATTAAATAAATAGCTTAAAGCGTAATTAAATCATGCGTTTCGACATTATTACCCTGTTTCCCGAGCTGTTTGCCTCTTTCCTGGAGAGCGGGGTGACGCGACGTGCCTATGGCTCGGGTCAGGTGGCCGTTCACCTGTGGAATCCGCGGGACTGGGCGGAGGGAAACTACCGCCGCGTGGATGATCGTCCATTCGGTGGCGGCCCGGGCATGGTGATGATGGCCGAGCCGCTGCAGCATTGCCTGGAAGCGATTCGCGCAGCGCGCGTTGACGCCGATGCGCTGGAGCAGGCCGAGCCAGCTCCGGTCCTGCTGTTTTCGCCGATAGGCACCACACTCAAGCATGAGGTGGTTGCGCAGTGGGCACAAAGCCGTGGTGCAGTTTTGCTGTGTGGTCGCTATGAGGGTATTGATCAGCGCTTTATCGATACCCACGTGACGCATCAGCTGAGCCTGGGGGATTTTGTGCTTTCCGGCGGTGAATTGGCAGCCATGGTGTTGCTCGATTCTCTGACACGGCTACAGCCCGGCGTGCTCAATGATGAAGGCAGCTTTCAGCAGGACAGCTTCAATCCTGCACTGGATGGATTGCTCGATTGCCCGCATTACACCCGCCCTGAAGTCTGGAATGGGCAGGAAGTGCCTGCCGAGTTGTTGTCGGGTCATCACGCCAATATCGAGCGCTGGCGCCGGGATCAGCGCTTGCGCATTACGGCTCAACACCGTCCGGAACTGATCGAGCAGGCGCGCGGGCAGGGGTTGCTCAATGCCAAAGACGAGGGGTTTTTGGCAAAAACAAGGACCAAGCTATAATTGCAGGTTCTTTGATCCTCTATTCGGCCGCTGTAAGGAATAGCGGAGCAGCCTAGCTTGCTGCTTTGTAATACAGCCATAGCTCCAATCCCGGAGCTTGCCAATTTTGGCGCGGACAAGATCAAGGTGGACTAAATCATGAATCTGATCCAGACCCTCGAGCAAGAAGAAATCGCTCGCCTGAACAAGACCATCCCCGAATTCGCCCCTGGTGACACCGTCATCGTGAGCGTGAACGTGGTGGAAGGTTCGCGTAAGCGCGTGCAGGCTTACGAAGGCGTGGTGATTGCCAAGCGTAATCGTGGCCTGAACAGCGGCTTCACAGTGCGCAAGATCTCCAGCGGTGAAGGCGTGGAACGTACGTTCCAAACCTACTCCCCTCTGATCGCCGGCATCGAAGTCAAGCGTCGCGGCGATGTGCGCCGTGCCAAGCTGTACTACCTGCGTGAGCGTAGCGGCAAGTCTGCTCGTATCAAGGAAAAGCTGCCCCAGCGCCGTGTCAAGACTGCAGCCGCAGCCGAGTAATCCGCGCTTAGGAAGTCATTCCGAGAAAGCCGCTACAGTTCGCTGTGGCGGCTTTTTTTATTGTCGTCGGCCGCCCCAGGGCAATAGCTCGCCTTGGGGCAGCGGCCCCACGCTAGCGGGCAAGCGTGGGGGATTTTCATGCCTTGCTGCGTCAAATACATGCTTTCATCCGATCAAGCTTCCAAGAACACAAGCTCCGTGGGAATCGGCGACCCCAGGCTGGCGCCTTTGCTGGGAGTGGACAGCCAGTTGCCCAGCGTGCCGCTGGATGCTCAAACCCCGCAGGCTCTGCGTCACCGCTTTGCCAGCAGCAGGGACTGGGTGCCCGAGACCATGGAGGAAAAGCGCTTCACGACCCGCACGCCATCGGATGCAGCGGTGCTGGTACCCATCGTGATGCGTGAGCAGCCGACAGTGCTGCTGACCGTGCGCTCGGCCAGGCTTTCCACCCATTCGGGGCAGGTTGCTTTTCCGGGGGGCAAGCGCGACCCGCAGGATGTCTCTGCAGAGGCCACGGCGCTGCGCGAAGCGCATGAGGAAGTGGGTTTGCTGACCAAGAATGTGGAAGTGCTGGGGCGGTTGCCGATTTATGTAACGGGAACTGCATTCAACATCACACCCGTGGTGGCGCTGGTGCAGCCGCAGCCAGCTTATTTTCCCAATCCGGGGGAAGTGGCGGACCTGTTCGAGGTCCCACTCTCCTTCTTGCTGAACCCTGCACATCACGAACGTCGGGGCATGCTTTGGCAAGGGGTGGAGCGGCAGTGGTTTGCCATGCCTTACCAGGATGGCGCACAGCAGCGTTATATCTGGGGTGCTACGGCAGGCATGCTGCGTAATCTCTATCGTTTTTTGGCGGTCTGAAATGATGCTTGTAACAAGCTGCACGACTGCGCCGGTATGATGAAGCAATGAGCTTTTTTGCCATCCTGATCGCCTTGCTGCTGGAGCAGGCGCGCCCGCTGGCCCGATCCAATCTGGTGCAGGCGGGCTATCGTGCCTGGACCGTGACGGTGCGCAGCAACTTTGACGCAGGCAAGCCTCACCACGGCTGGCTGGCCTGGGTCATGGCGGTGTTGCTGCCCTGTGTGCTGGTGCTGGGCATTTATTTCGCCTTGCTGGAGCTGATTGGCTGGCCCTTGGCCATGCTCTGGAATGTGGCCGTGCTGTATGTGACGCTGGGGTTTCGCCAGTTCAGCCATCACTTCACACGCATTCGCGACGCATTGGATGCTGGCGATGAGTACGCGGCACGCCAGGCGCTGGCGGACTGGCAGCAGGTGGACACCAGCGAAGTACCGCGCAGCGAGGTGGTGCGCCATGTCATCGAATATTCGGTGCTGGCCGCGCACCGCCATGTGTTCGGCGTGCTGTTCTGGTTTTCCGTTCTCTCGGCCCTGGGCCTGGGGCCGTTGGGAGCCGTCATGTACCGCATGGCCGAGTACCTGTCGCGTGCCTGGTCGCGCAAGGGGGCTGAAGGGCTGCAGGCTCCGACCAGTGAGCGCCTGCAGCGCGCTGCCGCCAGGGCCTGGTATGTGATTGACTGGCTGCCAGCTCGACTGACGGCCCTGTCTTTTGCCATGGTGGGCAGCTTCGAGGAGGCCATAGACAACTGGCGTCTGTATGCCCAGCGCTTTCCCAATGACAACGATGGCGTGATTCTGGCCGCGACGGCTGGCGCCATCAATGTGCGCCTAGGCGGGGAAGCTCTGCGTCGTCGCGACGCTAGCTATGGCGAAGAGGGCGAGGAGGCCCAGTGGGAGCTCGGCAGCGATGTCACCCCAGGCCGCGAGCCAGAGATGGCGCATTTGCGCAGTGTGGTTGGCCTAGTCTGGCGCTCGGTCGTCGTCTGGCTGCTGCTGCTGGCCCTGCTGACCTTTGCACGTCTGCTGGGCTAACTCGTGAAAATAGCAGCCGGTGCTTATGCACAAAGCGTTGGCTGCTATTGATCTGGAAGTCTATTCAGTAGCCTACCTGGCTCAGCTCATCAAACAGCTCGCCGTAAATACGATAGCGGTTATCGCTGATGGGCAAAGTGTCAGAGCCATTTTTGACAGCATCAATCACGCCGCAGCCTGGCTCATGCAGGTGGGTGCAGTTGTAGAACTTGCAGTTCTTGGTGTGGGCGCCGATATCCGGCATGCAGGCGGGTAGCTGCGTGGGCGCGATGTGATAGAGGCCGAATTCCTGAAAACCTGGTGAATCAATGATGGCTGTGCTGCGCGACTCGTCCACCCAGTACAGGGTGGTGCTGGTCGTGGTGTGCTTGCCGGTGTTCAGCGCCTGTGAGATTTCGTTGGTGGCGACCTTGGCATCGGGCAGCAGCAGATTGATCAGCGTGCTTTTGCCAACACCTGAGGGGCCCAGCACCAGCGTGGTCTTGCCTTGCAGCAGGCCGATGATGGCATCCCGGTCTTCTTCGTCGGCATCTTCCAGCGATAGCGGCAGCACCATATAGTGCGGTGGATCATCCACGGCGTCGCGCATGGTGCGATAGGGCTCCAGCCGTTCCCAGGCGCGCAGGAATGGCTCTTCCAGGTCCATCTTGTTGAGCGCAATGATGGGTGTGATGTGAGCCGCCTCGGCGGCGATCAGAGCTCGGGCCAGTTGTACTTCGCTGAATACAGGCTCGGCCGCAATCAGGATCAGCAGCTGGTCGAGGTTGGCGGCAAAAGTCTTGGTGCGAATGTCATCCTGGCGGTAGAAAACATTGCGGCGCTCGACGACCTTCTCGATCGTGCCTTCATCGCCCTGGCCGGGAGGTGGCGCAAGCCACTGAACATGATCGCCCACCACCGCCTGGCTTTTCTTGCCGCGTGGATGGCAGATGCGGCGCACGCCGTCCGGAGTTTCGACCACACAGTGGCGGCCATAACTGGCGACGACCAAGCCTGTTTGAACGTCACCTGCTGCTTGGGCGTCGGGGCGCCGTCCTTGTTTTGCCATAGAAATCAGGCGAGTTTCAGCAGCGCTTCGATGCGGCGGGCGCAGTCGATATCGGCGTCGGAGATGCCGCCCACATCATGGGTATTGAGGCTGACCTGGCAGCGGTTGTAACCGACCTCCAGGTCGGGGTGGTGATCCTGCTGGTGGGCGATCAGGGCCAGGGCATTCACAAAAGCCATGGTTTCGTAGAAATTTCCAAAACGGTAGGTCTTGCGGATGGCGGGGCTGGCATCGGTGCCAACCAGCTCCCAGCCGCCCAGTGCGGCCAACTGTTCGCGAGTCTGTTCAGGACTCAAGGCACTGCGCTTTTGCTGGGACCAGTCTTTTTGTTGCAGGGTCATATTGCTCATATTGGAAACTCTTGTGGAGTTACAGGCTGCCAGCTGGAGCTGGCATGCGCGCCAATCTGTCCACGGCAGGAGGGTGTGAATAGTAAAAGCTCACATACCAAGGGTCTGGCGTGAGGGTTGAGGCATTGTCCTCGTAAAGCTTGAGCAGTGCAGAGGCGAGCTGTGCACCATCGGCCTGCTGCATGGCATAGGCGTCGGCCTCGAACTCATCGCGTCGCGACTGGGCCGACATCAGCGGTGTGATGAAGAAGCTGAACACCGGCACGGCCAGCATGAACAGCAGCAGTGCCAGAGCATTGTTCTCGGCGGGCACGCCCAAGTACTTGCTCTGCATGATGTTGACGCCCAGGCCCGAGTAGAACCAGGGTTGCTGGCTGAGCCAGCCCAGCAGTCCAAAGCCCAGCAGGGACACACCAAACATCAGCACCATGCGCTTGGTGATGTGCTTGTGCTTGAAGTGGCCCAGCTCGTGGGCCAGCACGGCTTCCACCTCGTCAGGGCTCAGTTGCTTGAGCAGGGTGTCGAAAAACACCACGCGCTTGGAATTGCCAAAACCTGTGAAATAGGCATTGGCATGGGCCGAGCGACGGCTGCCATCCATGACGAACAGGCCTTTGGCGGCAAAGCCGCAGCGTTCCATCAGGCGGGTCACGCGGGCCTTGAGGTCTTCGTCGGCCAGTGGTTCGAATTTGTTGAACAGCGGCGCGATGAAACTGGGGAAGATCCACATCAGCAGCAGGTTGAAAGCCGTCCAGGCTATCCAGGCCCAGAGCCACCACAGCGGGCCTGTGGTGCCCATGAGCCAGAGGATCAAGGCTGCCAGTGGCAGACCGATGATGGCCCCCACCAGCGTGGATTTGAGCAGGTCGCCCAGCCAAAGGCCCGGTGTCATCTGATTGAAGCCAAAGCGCTGCTCCAGCCTGAAGGTCTGGTACAGCGAAAGTGGTAGCTCGATCAGCGACGAGATCACGGCAAAGCTGGCCAACAATGCCAATTGCTGCCATAGGCCTGGATTGATGAATTCAAACAGCAGGAGGTTGAGCCAGTTCAGCCCGCCCAGCAGCGTCCAGCACAGCAGCACGGCAGCGGACAGTGTGATGTCGATCAGCGAGACCTTGGCCTTGGCCAGTGTGTAGTCGGCGGCCTTCTGGTGTGCGGCCAGGCTGATGCGGTGGGCAAAGGCTGCCGGCACGGCGGCACGGTGCTGTGCCACATATCGCACCTGGCGCGAAATCAGCCAGACACGCAGCAGCCATTGCAAGAGCACAGCTGCTGCAAACAGCAGCGAAAGTGCCAATGAAAAATCTAGGTTGGAAGCCATGTATTGGCAGTGTAGGCGACAATTTGCGCTATGTCTGAAGCTTCCTGTACGAATTCCGTCAGTGCCGTGTCACTGCCCGCCGACGCCCCTGTTTTGCCCAAATCCGACCTGAATATGGTGTGGCTCGACTGCGAGATGACGGGCCTGAACCCCGATCACGACCGCATCATCGAGATCGCGGTGGTTGTCAGCAGCGCAGACCTGCAAACCCGCATCGAGGGGCCGGTGTTTGCCATTCATCAGTCGGACGAGCTTCTGGGGGGCATGGACGCCTGGAACAAGGGCACGCATGGCAAAAGCGGTCTGATCGACAGGGTCAAGTCATCCACGGTGACCGAGGCCGAGGCCGAGGCTGCGCTGATTGCCTTTCTGGGCAAATACGTGCCCAAGGGAAAGACACCGCTATGCGGCAACAGCATTGGTCAGGACAGGCGCTTCATGGAGCGTTACATGCCCAAGCTCAACAATTTCTTTCACTATCGCAATATCGACGTCAGCACCTTGAAGGAGCTGGCCAAGCGCTGGAAGCCCGTGGCCTATACCTCCTTTAAAAAAGCCCAGCGCCACACGGCACTGGCAGATGTGCATGAGTCCATCGACGAGCTGCAGCACTATCGCAAGGAATTGCTGAGCGTCTAGGCCAACGGTACAGTGGTATGGCCCTGCCACTTGCGGGAAAACCCGGTACATGAGACAATGCGCTGCTTACCCGATATATGGGTAATTTGCGCATCTCCATCACACACCGGGTTCTTACTTGCGTGCAGCGGCCTGCATACAGCCGACACGCCAAGCCATAACGCCCATCTGCCCCTTTTGCGAACGGGCAGTCAAAGTCTGACGGTGGATGTTGAAACCAACCGTCAAAAGAAGTGGGCAGCACGCTGACTGCGCCGCTTTTTTTCGTGAGTTTTTCATGACTGAAAAATCCCTGGAGCAGGGCCAAGTGGCCGCTGCCGATATGTCTTTGTCTTCTCCTGAACTTGATTCCCGTCTCGACGCCATGCTGGCTGCCGTAGATGCAGAGGAATCTGGCGCCGAGCAAGCTGCTGAAGAAGAGCAAGCTGAACCCAATGGTTTTGTTGAGCTGGGCCTGGCTCCCGAGCTGGTGCAAGCTGTTGCCGACCTGGGCTACACCAAGCCCACAGGCGTGCAAGAGCAAGCCATTCCCCTGGCCATGAACAGCGGTGGCGAGCACCCCTTTGTCGACCTGATGGTGTCCAGCCAGACCGGCTCCGGCAAGACTGCTGCCTTCCTGTTGCCCGTGCTGCACACGCTGATCAAGCAACGTGCCGAAGCCGATGTGGCCGCCAAGGCCGAGTTCGACCGTCTGTGCGCTGAAGCCGCCGCCAACGGCCAGCCCGCCCCCAAGCGCGCCAAGCGCAAGGACCCCACCAACGCCCGCAACTTCAAGGCTGCCGTGCCCGGCGCCCTGGTGCTGTGCCCCACACGCGAGCTGGCTCAGCAAGTGGCGCATGACGCCATCGAGCTGGTCAAGCACTGCCGCGGCATTCGCATTGCCAACATCGTTGGTGGCATGCCCTACCAACTGCAGATCGCCAAGCTGCAGAACGCTGATCTGGTCGTTGCTACGCCCGGCCGTCTGCTGGACCTGCAGCGCTCCATGCAGATCAAGCTGGACCAGGTTCAGTTCCTGGTGGTGGACGAAGCCGACCGCATGCTGGACCTGGGCTTTGCCGACGACCTGGCCGAAGTCAACCAGATGACGGCTCAGCGCAAGCAGACCATGATGTTCAGTGCCACGTTTGCTCCCCGCATTCAGCAGCTGGCCATGCGTGTGATGCACGACAACGGCGCGAACGTGCAAAAGATCACGATCACGACCGCACAGCAAAAGCACGAGAACATCAAGCAAGTGCTGTTCTGGGCCGACAACGCCCAGCACAAGCGCAAGCTGCTGGACCACTGGCTGCGCGACAGCAGCATCAACCAGGCCATTGTGTTTGCCTCTACTCAAGTGGAGTGCGACGGTCTGGCCAACGATCTGCAGCAAGAAGGCTTCTCCGCCGTGGCGCTGCACGGTGCTCTGAGCCAAGGCCTGCGCAACCGCCGTCTGATGGCGCTGCGCAATGGCCAGGTGCAAATCCTGGTGGCTACCGACGTGGCTGCCCGCGGCATCGACGTGCCCACGATTACCCACGTCTTCAACTACGGCCTGCCCATGAAGGCCGAAGACTACACCCACCGTATCGGCCGTACCGGCCGCGCCGGTCGCGAAGGCACGGCTGTGACCTTTGCCGAATTCCGTGATCGTCGTCGCGTGTTCGATATCGAAGGCTATACACGTCAGCAATTCAAGGCTGAAGTGCTGCCAGGTCTGGAGCCCGTCCAGCGCTTCCCCGCAGCGGGCGAGCGTGATGGCCGCCGTGGCGGCAATGGCGGTGGCCGTGGTGGCTTCGGCGCGCGCCGTGATGGTGACGGCTATGGCCGCAAGTCCGGCTTCGGCAGCTTTGGCGGTGGCCGTGGCAACGACCGTGGTGGTTTCGGTGGCGATCGTGGCGGTGACCGCTTCGGCGGCGGCGATCGCGGCGGCTTCGGTGCCCCTCGCGGCGACCGTTTTGCAGACCGTGGTGATCGCGGTGGTGATCGCGGCTTCGGCGGTGGTCGTCCAGGCTTTGGTGGTGAGCGTCAGGAACGCAGCTTCGAGCCACGTGGCGAGCGCAGCTTCGGCGGCGGCGAGCGTGGCAATGATCGCGGCGCCAGCCGTGGCGGTTTTGGTGGCGGCGAGTCGCGTGGCGGCTTCGGCGGCCAGCGTCGCAGCGATGGTCCCCGTGAAGGTGGTGATTTCGCTCGCAAGAGCTTTGGTGGTGGCCGTGACGGCGCTGCCCACGGTGGTCGCGAAGGCGGCTTCCGCGGCGGTGAATCGCGCGGCTTTGGTGGCGGCGACCGTCGCCCCGCTTTCGGCCAAAGCGCCGGCAAGCCTTACCAGCCTCATGGCGAGCGTGGTGGTGATCGCGGCTTCGAACGCAAGCCCCGTGCTCCCCGTCGTGACGAGCGTTAATCGCTAAGGGTTCGAGCCTGAAATAAAAAAGCCAGCTTTTACGCTGGCTTTTTTTGTATCTATGGCTTTGAAAAAGTGAGCTGCTTGCGTTTGATGAGTATTGGATTCAGAAAGGATTCATACTGAAATCCTTGTCTGGAAAGCGCTGGCAGCTACTGATATTTCATTGGTCGGAAGCATGGCGGCCAATCTCAGGCCAGTGGTGATGCAGATAAATCCAGGAAACCAGGCCGATCAGCATCATGAGGATGGAGCCCGTCGCCAGCAGCACGGCAGAGTGCATGACCAGTGGCGCGATCACGCCCGCGACAAAGCCGTTGGCCACCGAGCCGACCACGGCCTGCAAGGAAGAGGCCAGACCGCGCCGCTCGGGGTGGATGTCCAGTACCAGCAGCGTCACCACGGGCACCATCAGCGCCCAGCCATAGGCAAACAGGCTGATGGGAATCAGTGCCCAGCTCACATGGGCAGGCCAGATCATGTTGGCCACCAGATTGACGATGGAGGTCAGGCACATGATGAGAAAGCCATGGCGGATCTGACGTTTGGGTGGGATGCGCCCTGCCAGGCGCCCACTGGTCCAGCTGCCAGCCATGATGCCGCCGATCGAGGCGATGAAGAACCAGAAGAACTGCGTGGGCTCCAGGTGCAGGATGTCGCCCAGGAAGGCTGGCGCCGAAAGCAGGTACAGGAACATACCGTTGAACGGGACGCCGCTGGCCAGTGCCAGCAGCAGAAAGCGCGGGTCGGTCAGCAGCACGCCATAGCCCTGCATCAGCGGCTTGAAGCGAAAGGGTTGGCGTTTTTCGGCGGGTAGCGACTCGGGCAGGAACTTGATGTTGATGGCCCAGAGCAGCACGCCCACCGCGCTCAGAAACCAGAAGATGGCCTGCCAGCCCAGATGTACGAGCAGCCAGCCGCCGATGATGGGCGCCAGTGCCGGTGCAATACCGAAGAAGATGGTGATCTGAGCCATCAGGCCCTGGGCCTGGGCGGGCGGAAAGATGTCGCGCACGATGGCGCGTGAGACCACAATGCCCGCACCTGTGGACAGACCTTGCAGCGTGCGAAATACCACCAACTGGGTGATATCGCGGGAGAGGGCGCAGCCTGCGGAGGCCAGAGTGAAGGCCACCAGCCCCCACAGGATCACCGGGCGACGGCCGAAGCTGTCAGCCAACGCGCCATGAAACAGGTTCATGAAGGCAAAGCCCAGCAGATAGGCAGACAGTGTCTGCTGCATCTCTATGGGCGTGGCACCCAATGCCTGGGCGATGCCGGAGAAGGCCGGGATGTAGGTATCTACGGAGAACGGCCCGAGCATGCCGAGGATGGCCAGGAGAATGGCCAGTGTCCAGCGTGGACCGCGCCAGAAATGTTGCATAGGAGATCAGTTGGAAGCCTGCAGCCACTGCGCCGCAGGCTTCCGAGCATGCCACAAGTCCAACAGAACTTTGCTCAGCGCTGCTCAGTTGGTGTAGGGGATCCAGGCGTCGGAGCCGGACTTGAGCAGATATTGTCCGTTGTCGTCATGCATGACGACGACATCGGCGTTTTCCGCAACAAAGCGCGTACCCTGCAACTGGGCCACCCGGTCGGCCAGCGGTGTGGCACCGGGGCGATAGGGGTTGTCCTGCATGAGGTTGTTGACCAGCGTGAAGAGGTCGAAGTAGCTCGTGGGCTTGCTCACGATCACGGGGCCGGATTGGCTGGGAACGGCTGCATTGGACGTACCCGCTGTACCAGTCGCACCGGCCGCGTGCGGCAAGCCGATAAGCTTGATGGCGGTAGGCACCAGGGTTACGCGTGGGCCGGGGATCTCGCGCATGCCCGAGATCTGCATCTTGTCGCCGCGCAGAGAGGCGCCGTGCTCGGGCACCAGCATCAGCAGCACGGGGCGGCCGCTGGACTCCAGAAGGCTGACAAAGCGGTCGAAGTCCGAGAGTAGTTGTGTGAGGCGCGGCTTATAGGTCTGCAGGCTGTTGCGCGAGGCAATGCCGGGTACGCGGTTGCCGTCGTGCAACGTGATGGTGTTGTAGTACAGGGCCACGGGCTCGTTGCCGCGGCTTTGTCGCTCCTTCCACCACTGTGACAGCAAGGCCAGGTCACTGTAGACAGGCGAGCCGTCGAAGCTCTGCATGGCTTCGGGCACACCCTGATTCTTCTCCATCTTGCCTGCGAAGCCGCCACGCTCCTGCAGCGATTGGGCAAAGCCGTCGAAGACGCCGTTATGGTTGAGCAGGGCGCTGGTGTGGTAGCCAACCTGTTCCAGGCTGGGAAAGACGTTGCAGGCCGCGTCCGTGCCTTCGTAGAGGGCTTTGTGCGGCATCTGACCGCAACTGCCGTGCAGCACGCGCAGCTGGGCAGGGCCGCTATAGCTGGCCGCGCTGTTGAACTGGGTGAAGACTGCGTCGAAGCGCTGCAGCAGCGGTGTGTCGCGCATGCCCTCGAACTCCATGTCGTCCCAGGCCAGGGAGCATACGTGTAGCAGCACGATGTCGAAGGGGGGCGTGTTGCCCGAAGCGAAGTTCAGCCGGCGCAGGTGCTCACTGGCGTAGAAGTTGGCAAGTATGGCGTCGGGCGTGACTGCAGGCGCAGCTGCACCGGGCTGGGCGCTGTCCTGGGTCTGGGCCAGCACGGGCTTGGCAGGACCTTGCTGCAAGCGAGTGACCAGAGGCACGCTCAGAATGGCCAGCAGTGCAAACGTGGCAAAGCGGATGCGGCGAGCCAGCGCGCTGTACAGCGCCAGCAATACGACGAAGCCCAGCAGGGCTTGCCAGGACACGACGCGCTGCACCAGCTCGAGCATGTAGCTAGCGCTGAAGTCAGCCAGTGCCGAAACCTGGGACAGTACGCGCGAGATGGGTGGGAAGTGGGTGTCGTAATACAGCAGGGCGACGGCTGCGATGCTACCTGCAGCTAGGCGCAGGTTCTTCCACAGCCGTGACTGCAGTGGCCAGAACACCACGATGGCCAGCAGCAGGTTCAGTGGCCAGTGCAGGCTCAGGTAACCGGCATAGTGCAGGCCGACCTTTGCGAGGAAATAAAAACTCCAGTAGCTCATGGTGTGCTCTTAGAAGGCGTGAGAAGGGACTGTCGGGCGTGGCGCATTTCCGCAATGAGTGAGTGCCAGAACTTGCGGTATCCATACAGGCCCAGCATGCCGAGTTCGAGCAGGCCCTGCATGGGCTTGTCGGTGTCGTGTTCATCGTTCCATTCACGCCATGCGGCGGGACGCGCAAATGTGCATTGCACCAGCTGTATCTGCTGGGACTTGCTCAGCTCACCGAACTCCAGGCCGATGGCACCGTTGGCGTGGCAGGCGATGACACGCGCGGGGAATACGCATTCGCGCTGGTCGAACCACAGACCCACATCCAGGCTGCTGCCTGGGGATAGCGTCAGACCTGACGCGGCCTGCAGACCCAGGCCGGACATGGAGAAGTCTGTGCATTGGGTGCTGAGCACATGGCCCGAGGGCAGGTATAGCGTGGCGGGTAGCTCGGAAGCCACGCGGTGCATGCGTCGCACCTGCTTGGACTCGGTGGCCACGCCCAGCGCTGTACCGAGCATGAAGATACTGTAGGCCGTCCAGACCATGTTGAGCAGCACGGTCAGGGGCTCGTCGGAGTTGGCGTACACCAGGCGCCACAAGCCCACGAAGAAGGCCGAGATATTGAGCAGCACCAGTACCGTGTAAGGGCGGGAGATGGCCCAGTCGAAATAGGTGTGCGTGACAAGTCCGCCCTTGGCTGTGACGTTGAACTTGCCATGGCGTGGCGACAGCAAGGCCACCGTGGTGGGCAGTGCGATATACCAGGCCAGCACGGTTTCATAGACCTCGGCCCAGAAGGTGTGGCGAAACTTGCCCTGCACATGGGCGTTGGCGATGTTGGTCTGCAGTATGTAGGGCAGCACGTAGAGCATCAGTAGCAAGGCATTGGTGTTGATGATGTGCAGCTCGAAGAACAGGTAGGCCATGGGCGCCGTGAGGAACACCAGCCGCGGCAAGCCGAAGAAGAAGTGCAGCATGGCATTGGCATAGCAGATGCGCTGCCACAGACTCAGGCCGGCCTTGAGGAAAGGGTTGTCCAGGCGAAAGATCTGCGCCATGCCGCGCGCCCAGCGTATGCGCTGGCCGATATGGGCCGAAAGGCTCTCCGTGGCCAGGCCTGCAGCCTGTGTCTCATTGATATAGGCCGTGTTGTAACCCTTGCTGTGCAGCTTGAGCGCAGTATGGGCGTCTTCAGTCACCGTCTCCACTGCGATGCCACCGACCTCCAACAAGGGGCCTCGACGCAGTACGGCGCAGGAGCCGCAGAAGAAGGTGGCGTTCCAGAAGTCGTTGCCGTCCTGGATGAGACCATAGAACAGCGCTCCTTCGTTAGGTACACGGCGGAAGGTGCCAAGGTTGCGCTCGAAGGGGTCGGGCGAGAAGAAGTGATGCGGTGTCTGCAGCATGGCGCACAGCGGATCGCGCTGGAACCAGCCACCTGCCGTCTTGAGGAAACTGCGCGTGGGAATGTGGTCGCAGTCGAAGATGGCGACCAGTTCGCCATGGGTCTGGGCCAGAGCGTGGTTCAGGTTGCCGGCCTTGGCGTGACGGTTGTCCGTGCGGCTGATGTAGCCCACGCCAAGCTGGCTGGCGAGTTCCCGGAACTCCTCGCGGCGACCGTCATCCAGGATGTAGACCTTGAGCTTGTCCTCTGGCCAGTCCAGCGCCATGGCGGCCAGTACGGTGGGCCTGACCACGCTCAGAGGCTCGTTGTAGGTGGGGATGAAGACGTCAACCGTGGGCCAGGAAGACGGAGGGCCGGACAGAAGGGCTGGCTTGCGTTGCAGCGGCCAGGCCGTCTGTATGAAGCCCAGGACGACGATAAGCCAGGTGTAGGCCTCTGCGGCCAGCAGGCCATAGCCCAGCGCCGCTTCCAGAGGACTGTCGAACTGGAGCGTGTTGTTCATGCGCCACCAGGCATAGCGGCCCATGGCCATGAGGCTCAGCGTTGACAGCGCCAGCGAGGGAAAACGGCCTGGCAGCTTGCGCAGAACCAGCGAAAGCAGCCAGATGATGATCAGAAACAGCAGTTGCCCGGCCCAGCTCAGTGGCGTGGTCATGACCACGGCGGTGACAGCGGCACCGGCGCCCAGCACCACCCAGCGCATGCCGGGAACGGCGAATAGTGGGTGCAGCAGGGAGTCGGCTTGGCGACCGAAGGTATCCGAGTCGATGCGCGAAGCCACACGCTCGGCGCCGCGCATGGCCAGGCGTATGGGCCAAGACAGGATCAGCAGCAGGGGGCGCAGCAGCAGCCACACGCCACCCCAGATCCAGGCCAAGGCCTGGAACATGGGCATCAGCACGGCAGTCAACAGGCTCTCCAGGCGCAGGCTGCTCTGACGGCCCGAAGGATCGGGGCGCAGGAACAGGGCCAGTAGCCACTGCTGCGGCGAGGCTCCGGGAGTCAGCTGCAACTGATGCGCCAGCCATTGCAGCGGGTCGGGAACCTGTGCGGAAGTCAGAGGCATCCAGGCCTGCGTGCGACGGGGCAGCACGAACAGTCGCCTAGCCCACGAGGACCACTGCGCGGGCTGCTCGACCTGCAGCTGGTTGGCTAGCCAGAGGGCGCTGAAGTGCAAAGGATTCATGGAGGATCCTGGGGCAGGGGGCCGAGTTCTGACAGCAGCCGCAAGGCCAGTCCCTGGAAGTCGTGAGCGGATTGCGCCTCGGGCAGGCTCTGGTGCACGCAAAGGCCTTGCGAGAGGGCTTCGCAGATGGCTTCGTCGTCATGGACCAGATCCAGCAGCAGGACATCGCCCCATTGCTGGCGCAGGAGCTCCAGCGCGGCTTGTTGGGTGGGACGGCGCGGTGCATAGCGGTTCACCACCAGCTGTAGCCGCGCCTGGGGCGCCAGGCTTTGTTGCAGAGCCTGCAGGGTCGTCTGTGCTTGCAGAGAACGTTCGGAAGCATCCAATACCACGACCGCCAGATCGGCGGCCTGAAGTGCCTGTTGGCCCAGGGGTGAGCATGGCGATGGCGCATCCATGACCACCAGGGCGGAGGATGGCAGGTCCAGTGCCTGCAGGTTGTCGATCAGCCAGCCGGGGTACTGTTGCCAGTGCGCATGCAGGCGGCTGCATTCCTCTGTGTCGATGCGGCCGTGCGGCAGGTATTGCAGGCCTTCGGAATTGGCCATCGCGGCCTGGCCCCACCACTGCTCCCGAAGCAGCGCATTGCTCCAGCCCTGCGCGGCACAGGACGGCAAACCCAGGTAGCGTCCCAGCATGTTGCCAGGGCTAAGGTCCAGGGCAAGGCAGTCGCTGCCGCGCTGCGCTGCCAGGACCGCCACATGGGCAGCCAGAGTAGTACAGCCTGTGCCTCCAAGAGGGGAGAGAAAGACGAGACGTTGCATGAGGCTTAGCCTTTTCCAGGGGAGCGTGCCGACGGCCCTGGTTGATAGGGCTGGAGATAGCGAGGTTTGCGCAGGCGGCCCAGTAGCTTGTTGCCAGATTCGGCACGCCCAAACTGCCACAGTGCCACGGCGATGACGATGCCTGCAGTGATACCGGTGAAGAACAGGAAAAAAGACATGACGTACTCCTAGGCGCGGTGAGGCGGAGCCTGACGTTTGGAGATGGGTCGTGGGCTCATGGTTGGCACGGCCATGGAGGCGCCTGTTGGTGGCGCGATACGGGGCAGGGTCGCAGATGGCTGTGCGGTGCTGGTACTGTGCGCCAGCAGGTCCGTGGGAGAGCGGGCAGCAGCGCCTGGCGTTGCGACTGCGGTGTAGTCGGGTAGTCCGGCCTCGGCAGCAGATTGCAAGCGACTGAGCATCTGCAGCATGCCTTCATGGCTGCTGTCTGAAATCTGGGAGCTGAACAGCTGAGCCAGTGGCTGCTGGAAAAGGCGGGGCAGGGCGGTGTCGATATCGGACTCCCCGCAGGCGAACAGGAAGGCGTAGATGGAGCCCTGGTCGGCAGTGATGAGGTCGCCGTCCCGCGAGGGGCGATAGGCTTCTATGGCCTGGACATGGGAGGCATGGCTGAGCAGTCGCAACTGAATCAGGCTATGGCTCAGACCAATCGGCTGAGTCTTGCGCAGCATGTTCAGGACCAGAGTGCAGAAATGCTCGGGCGGCTGATAGCCCCGTTCAGGAATGGGCAGGAAGGCATCCAGAGCCTGTTCGTAGCTTTCGGGAATCTGGCGTGAAAAACGCTGGGGCTGCAGATCCCGCAGCCGTTGCAGTAGCCGTGAAAAGCCCAACTCGCGGTAGATGACGTCGTTGGCTCCCAGGCGCAGCAGCGCCTGCTCGCTGTTCAGGCGCAGCTTGCCTTCAGTCTCGCGGACCACGATCTTGAGCGTTTGTGGATGGGTGCGCCGTAGCTGGTGCACCATGCGGGCCAGGGCCTCGAATTCGACGCTGCTGCCTGTGTCCAGCAGCACGGTCGCGCCGATGGCGTGCTGTACGGCCTCGGGAATCAGTTCCCGAGTCTCGATCACATGCCAGGACGAAGGTGGCTGGCGCTGGTCCGCAACGGCAGCCTGCGTGGCATAGATGTCCAGTTCGTCGGGAGTGTGTATGAGTTGGGCGGAAGCTCCCTGCATGACGACGCCGTTGGCCTGCATGCGCAGGGCCGCATTGGCCCAGTCCGGGGCCTGCAGGCCCAGCCGGGTGGCGAAGACGGCGCCATGCGCGCTGTTCCAGCGCTCCAGGTACAGCGCCAGGCTGCTGCCGTCCTGCTCCAGAAAAGCGCAGTACGGGAAGGCGTAGGCGAAGCTGGCCAGCATGCCGCGCACTTCGTCCCCCGGAGCTTCGAAGCACAGTATCACGGGTGCCTTGCGCTGGGCAGCCCACTGGTGGAGTTGGCCGGCAAGGCGGTGGATGCGTTCCAGGGAGGCTCCGGTGAACAGGGGTGAGGCATCAAGCAGGCACAGCGCCTGCTTTGAACTCAGGCCCGCGCGCTTGAGATCTTTTTGCAGGGCTGCAAAGCCAGCCTCCTGCAGTTGGCTCAGGGTGGCTCCGGGCAGTATCCAGGCGTCTGGGCGGTCAGCTGTGGCGGCCGGAGTGTCTATCTGGGGACCGAACAGATGGTCCAGCAGGGGCGCATCTGGAGCCACCAGCATGGTGGGAGAAGCCTTGCACAGGCCTTGGACCAGATGCCTGCGCCAGTTCTCGAAGGCCGGGCCGGGTGCACCTGCGAGCGCGACCACGCCGCTGTGAGGCAGCTTTCCCATGCCGTCCGGCAGGCCGTCTATGCCCAGGCCGTCGACGGCGGGACTGGTGCTGGTGTGGGCCGTGGTCGTCTGTTGCATGTCAGAAGCTTGAGTAGGGCTGTACGGGGCGGGGCCGGTTCACGAGCGGTGCCGTCACCGGATCGAGCAGGAAGCGGGCATAGAGCATCAGGCTGGATGGTGCGTAGTAGGCCGATCTGTCCATCTCGAACTGAGCCCCCAAGGCCAGGTTGGAGGTGAGCTGATGCTCGACAACCGCGCGCAGCGACCTGCCGAAGCCCGTGCTGCTGCCTCCCGCATAGACTGCAGACCGTCCCAGCGCGTTCGCCTGCATCTGCAGCTGTGGATCGGTGGGGAAATAGTCCATGGGGTTGCTGGAGCTGCGCGAAAAGGAAACCGAGGCGCGCAGCAGCCAGGTCCACTTGCCTTCGCGGCCGCTCCATTCCAGCGGCAGTGCGATAGAGGCGTAGCTGTTGGGACTGTAGTAGCCACCATGGCCCCAGCTGTATTCGGACAGGTCACGCGCATAGCCCCAGAAGGACAGGGCCGTGCCCAGGTTGACGACCTGGTTGGGCGTGCGCCAGACGTCGCGATCCAGAGCCGCGCGCAGTTGCCAGCGGGTGTTGCTGCGTACGTTCTTGCCAGTCAGGGCTGCATAGCTACCGCTGAGTGAGGCACCAAAGCCGCCTATATTGGTGGAGGCGCGTGCGGACACGCCTGTGGCGACCACGCCGCCCCAGGTCTGGCCCGTGATGGGGTCATGGGCTCCGCCATAGGCAAGAAGGCTGCCGGTCAGCGGACGGCGCGATACCTCGACCCGGTAGCCGATATCGCGCCAGTCGCCTGTATGCGCAATGCCGCCAACCACATTGGTCACGGGCATGCCTGCGCCGGTTGTGCCTAGGTCCCATTGCCAACGATCGGCCTGGTAGCCGAAGCCGACATTGAAGCCGTCCGCCTTGGAGTGCGCTCCCGCAGTCGGATAGCGGGCCGAAGGCCAGGCGGCTACCTGGCCGTAGCTCATCGCATCGTCGGCATTTCTGGGTAGGGCGCCAGCATCGAGATGGACCTGGTCCACATGCAGGAAATAGAGGCCGTCGTAGCCGCGCGGGAACCAGGCCACGGCGGGACGCTCCCAGCCGTGCAGGGACGAGATGCCATCGGTGGATGACTTGCGCAGGCCGGTCTGGCCGACTTCAATCCAGCTCTGGCGGCGTCCCTCTATGGATGCGATATCCGATTCGATCTTGGTTATGGAACTGGGCAGGGGCGCGCCAGCACTTTCCGCAGGCAGGCTGCGGCGCTCGATGGCCAGTGCGTCGCGGTATGAAGACAGGGCCTGGGCATAGTGGTTTTCCGAGCGCTCCAGGCGTGCGCTGTGCAGCAGTACTTCGGTGTCGTCGGGGTTGCCGGCCTTCAGCGATGCGAGCAGTGCCCTGGCCTTATCGGGCTGGCCGATCCGTTGCCACAGCCGTACCAGGGCGAGTTGGTGATAGGACTCCTGGCTGGCCGCACGCTGCTGGGCCCACTGTGCTTCCGTACGGGCGGCTTCTAGCTGGTACATGCGAGCGAGCGCATTGCCGCGGCCTATGTGCAGGTCGTAGCTGTCGGGCGAGTCCTTGAGTGCGATGTCGAACTGTTCGAGGGCTGCGGCGTTTTCATTGGCCGCGAGCATCAGGCGGGCTCGGGCCGCGCTGTGCTGAGCCTGAGTGGTGTGCCCCTGGTGCAGGGGGGAGGCCGCCAGCCGACGGGCCTGCGCCGGGCGAGCCTGGCTCATGGCCAGATCCACCTGTCGCTCCAGGTAATTGGCCTGTATGCCCAGCAGGTCCGCATCCTGATCGGCTGTCCAGTCCTTTCGTGCCAGCAACTGCGGAAGCAGGGAGCGCAAGCGGTTGTCCTCGGCCGCGCGGCCGAGCAACTGAGCCAGGCGCAACTGGTCAGCGGGGTCGGGGGCGGGTAGCCTGGCCATACGGCGGTCGAAGACTGCTACAGCTTCCTGGGGCTGGTTCATGCGGAACCAGGCGTTGGAGACTGCGTACAGCAGGTCGCTGTCGTTGCCTGCCGCGCGTTCGGCGGCTTCGAGCCGCACCTTGGCCTGTACGGGATCGCGCGAAGTCTGGGCGATGTAGGTATGGATTTGTGCACTGTTCAGCAGACTGCGCATGGAGTCGCTGTACTGGGCATCGGGGATTTTCCGCATGTCGGAGAGTGCGCCTTCGTCGTCATTGACGGCGCTGCGGATCAGGGCCCGCGCATAGCGCATGTCTGGTTTGGAAGGAGCGAGGCCTATGCCTGCGTCCATTACCTGCAGCGCCGATTCGGGTTGCTGCATGCGCAGATAGGTGCGTGCCAGCCGGTGCCTGAGCCAGGGATCGGCGGGGGTGAGCTTCAGTGCCTGTTCCTGCAATCCCAGCGCCTTGCTTAGCTGCCCAGCCTCCAGCGCGGTATTGGCTTCGCGGTCGAGAAGATTGGCCTGCACGGGCTGCAGGTCCTTGGCCAGACTGGCCTGCTGCTGTGCAGTCTTCTCCAGTAACTGGTATGCGCGTTCGGGCTGGCCCTGGGCGGCATAGAGATCGGCCAGTGCGGTCAGGGCCGAGACATTGCCTGGGCTGCGTTGCAGGGCCTGTTGATAATAGGCTTCAGCTCCGGTTGCATCCTGCTGTCGGGCCTTGATTTCACCTGCCAGCATCAGCGCCTGCAGATTGTCGGGCTGCTGCTGCAGGGCCTGCTGCGACAGTTGCTGCGCCGAGGTGAGATCGTTGGCCTGCAATGCAGCTTCGGCGGCGCGCAGATGGGTCCAGAACTGGGCCGTAGTGCGCAGGTCCCGCCATTTGCTCTGGTGGTCTATGGCGTAGGCCTGGTCAAGCAACGGCAGTGCATCGGCGTGGCGGCCTTGGCGCATGCGCAGCAGGCCCTTGCCGCCTAGCGCTTGTGCATCGCGTGGCCGACGCTGAAGCACCTCGTCGAAGCTGCGTTCGGCCAGTTCGAACTGATCCTTGTCCAGCGCGGCCAGGCCAGCCCTGAGCGCGATGTTGGCGGGGTCGCGCGCAGCTTGGGCCTGTCGAGACTGGGTCTGGGTGGCTGTTGTCAGGCGCTCGGTGATTTCCTGATCGTCGGGAAAGCGCTGCACATAGTTGCGCATGGAGGCGATGCTGGCGACGGGAGGGGAGCTCAGGATGACTTGACGCCATAGCGGTTGGAGTTCGTTCGGGGGCGCGTCGCCTGTGCGTGCCAGTTGTTCTACATCGCGCATCAGTGCGGGTGTGGCGCCGCTGCGCTTGAGGCGAGCCTCCAGGTCGATGAGGCGTAGCTGGCCGTCGCCGGACTGACGCGAGACCTCCTCCAGCGTGGGCTGGGTAGATCGCTCGGTGTTCGCACTGGTGCTCGGAGAGGTGGGTTGAGCTGCAGCCTGGGTCGCAGCAGGCTGTGCTGCGGGTGGAGGACTGTCGCCGACGATCTGGTAGTACTCTCGCATCAGGCTGCCCGTCTGGGGTGGGCCCGCGGGAAAAAGCTGACGGGCAATGGCCGCAGCTTCGGCCTTGCGTCCTGCGCGAGCCATGAGCCGCATCTGTGCCAGCTGCTGCTTGCCAGGACCGTAGGCATTGATTAGCGCCGCAAGGTCGCGAGTTGACTGGCTTGAGGGGCTGATGCTCTGTAGACGGGCGAGAAGGCTTTGCGCCTCCTGGGTCTTGCCTTCCTGCAGCGCGATGTCTCCCAGTGTGGCCAGGCCTTGGGGTGAGCGCGGATTGATGGCCAGCAGCTTCTCTATCGTCTGGCGTGCCAGGTCCGCGCGCTGGCGGCCGCTCCACATCTGGGCCGTGCGAAGCAGCTCGGCCTCCACAGCCTGGCTTGAACTGGACTGCGCCATGGAGGAGGTGCAGCACAGCAGGACGGCCATTGCAATGGCGCCCAGCGGCTGATACGTGCAAGCGAAAGGGTTCATGGTCGGGTGGTCCATCTGGGCTGGAACTCGCCAAGCCTGCCAAAACGGAATTGCTGCTGCATCCAGCCGAGCCCGAAGAGGGCCAGGCATTGTTCGTAGTAAGCCGTGGGCCGCAGAGGTTGCTCCTGGATGCGGGTCTGTAGGGCCTGTACAGTCTCTTCGTCGCCCTGGGCGCGCAGAAAGGGCAGCATGGCGGCGCTGAAACCGCTGGGTGCCATGCCCACGCTTTCACCGCTTGCGGGGTCTATGCGCTCTGGCGGGCGGCCGGCGTCTCGCACCAGCTTGACCATGGGGCGCAGCGCAGCCAGTACCTGAGCGCGCGCTGCGGCCTCGGGGTGCAGCATGCCAGCCCAGAGATAGACACGGATGGCGTTGTAGGCGCCGATGGCCTTGTCCTTGTCCGTATCCTTCTGGAAGCCTTGCTTGGCATCGTAGATCACCCAGTCGGGCGAGATCCCCTTGGGGGCCGTGTCCACGGTGAGTTTGAGGGAGCTGGCTCGCAGCTCTTTCCAGCGGGGCTGTTGGGGAAGTGCCTGGGCCAGCCGGTCCAGTACCTGCAGGGGTACATAGCTGGGATTGAGGCGCCACTGTCCCTCGCCCAGCTTGAACCCCTGAGGTCCGGGTAGCAGAGTGGGGCCCAGGCCCGGCAGGTCTTCAGTCTCCTTGTCGAGCAGCAAGGCTCCCATGACCGAGGCCATGGCGCGATAGCGCCGGTCATTCCACAGCCGTCCAGCCTCCACGAGGAGGTAGACGATCCACAGATCGGCATCAGAGGCTGCATTGGTGTCCAGTGGGCCCCAGCTGCCATCCGGCTTCTGCCCCCACAACCATGCAGGCAGGGCGGTGCTCAGATCGCCCGCGCACAGATTGTTTTCTGTCCATTGCAGCAACAGTTCGAAGGCGGGGCGGTCATTGGCCGCCAGTGCAAAGAACAAAGCATAGGCCTGGCCTTCGGAATAGGTCTGACCGCCTTTTTCATCATCGGAGACAACGCGCCCATCCTGGGTCATGAAGCTGCGTTTGAACTGCTCCCACATCGGCCAGGGAGCTTCCGCGGCCATCGTCAGGCCAACCAGAGGCCCGCTCAGGGACAGGCTGGCTGCTGACAGCAGCCAGCTTCGGCGTTGGATTTGTCGCTCAGGCATTGTTCTTGCCTGCAAGGCGACGTGCCGCCATGGAGCGTAGCGCACCATAGACCAGGAAGGTGAGCAGCAGGCCCGTGACGATGCCTGCCAGAGCCAGTGCCACAGGGTGGTTGTGCAGGTGGAACCACATACGTTGCCACCAGGGCAGGTCACCCACGTAGTAGATGGGGTTCACCCGGAAGCTCTCCACCTGGTCGGCGCGCAGAAAGCTCAGGTCGCCACGCATGGCACTGATCTTGCCTGAGTCGCTCAGACCCCGGTAGATCTGTGCCATGGCAATGTCGTCACTGGCGGTAAAGCCGACGACGCTGCGCCCCTTCTTCAACGGGGACTCGAAACTCACGATGGCGGCGAGCGGCCCTTTGCCTTCCAGCGTGGCCAAGCCGCTGCTGCCGGGGTTGGGGGCATCCGAGGCATGCTGGAACAGTTCGCTGAGCGAGCTTACGGCTCGCTCCAGCAGGTGGGTGGTGCGCTTGCCTGCGACGATCAGGGCTGGAATGTCTTGCGACCACTTCTGCAGCAGGCCATCCTTGTCGCCCGCAGAGATCAGCAGAATGTCCGTATCGCGGGCCTTCTCGATCTGGTCTGCATTCATCAGGTTGAAGCGTATGCCGGCCAGGCCCGTGGCTGCGCTCATGCGGGCCACGGCGGTCAGATAGGCCTCGGCATCGGCTGCAGTGGGGTGATTGGGCAGGACGATGGAGGTTTGACTCAGATCGGCATATTTGGTGAAGGGGTAACCGCTGTTGGCGTAGGCCGCAAGATTGGGCATGGGCAGGTAGTGCCTGAAGCCCCGCAGATCAATGCTGGACTCGGGGTCTATGGCTGCGCGCAGCTCCGTTGGCTGGGTGGAGCGGCACTGGCCAAGATCAGTGGCAGGCAGCTGAAAGCCCAACTGCAGCTGGTTGTCTCCGCCAACGAGGAAAGAGGGAATGCGAAAGTCCGAGCTGGCCTGAGTGCTTCCATCCTCGAACAGAGGCAGCATGATGGTGCTTTTGCCACTCTTGTCATCATCCGCGGCGCGCAGTGGATAAGCCTTGATGAACTGGTTGTTGATGGAGACGCTGAGAGAGCCGTGCTGTGATACCGAGTTCGGGGTGTACCGATAGTTCAGCTGCAGCGGAACTCCGCGGGCATTCCAGGAAAATAGGTCCGGCGCCATGCGCGCAGGGATGTTGATCGTGTTGTTGAGCGCATAGCCACGCAGTTGCAGGTCCGATGGATTGTTCACCAGCTCGGACAGCAGCACGGGGCGCTTGGTGGTCAGCCAGCGTGGCGCGTCGTAGGCTTTGCGCTTTTCGGGATATTCCAGCTTGGTCACCTGAATGCTACTGCCTGTCAGCGCGGCCTTGCCCAGCGCCAGGGCGTCAGCAGCCTGCTGCAACTGGGTATTGTCCTTGCCTTGCACGACGAGCAGCTTGATGGCCGGATGCTCGGGGTGGGACATCATGGTCAGCGTGGGCTGAGTGACGGGGGGCTGCGCCTTGAGGAAATCAGGGCGGTGCTCGTTGGTGGCGAAGACCACGGAGTTGCGCTCGGGTAACTGATTTTCGAAAAGCGGGAAGCGGTTGCCGCGGTAGCCTGACAACATGCCTAGCCAACTGGCCACCGAGCCTGCGGCCTTGAGTTGCCCCATATCCTTGGCATCGGCAAAGACAAAGGGTACGTTGACGATCTGGTTGTCGCGCGAATCGAAGAATGGGGCGGGCAGAAGTTCCAGATCGTCACTCAAGGGCAACTGACGCAGCGCCAGCTCAAGTTGGCTGTCATTGCTGATGGAGGCCCACAAGCTGGTGTGGTTGGGCATCTCGCAGTCCATCGTGTAATGGCCGACGAACTGAAAGCGCAATCGGTTGTAATCCGTGAACAGTCGTGGATCGATGGGAATTTCCAGCTTCTGCGGGATTCCCAACTGTTCCTTGGGCAGCGAGATGGTCTGCAGCAGTTCCTCGTTGAGCAGCAGTTTGATGTGTGACAGAGAGGGAATCAGGGACGGGGACAGCGTGAAGGTCAGGCGTAGCAGGGCAGATTCGACCAGCTCATCACGGCGCACGCTGATGTTGACGCTGCCTTCGCTTTCCACACCTCGCAGCATCATGGAGCTGCCTTGTCCCAGTTGCAGGAAGGTCGGTGTGAGTTCGCGACGAGGAAGCCCTGCAAGAGGATTGACAGCCAATGCGGCGGCTGTGGGAGCATTGGGTGGCTGTTCCTGCGCAAAGCCACAAATGGCAGGGGTCAGCAGAGTCAGTCCGATGGCGGCAAGAGCCCAATGAGGAATGTTGGATCTATTCGGGATTGGGGACACTTTTGCTCCTCAAGCTGATTTGTTGGCGGGGTGAATCGGCTACACCAAGTCGTGCCTGTATTGATATTCTGGTATACGCTGACAATAGTTTTTCGATAATGTTAAAAATTTGACATTGTTTTAAGCAATGGGGTGCGTAAAATGAGGAGCCAGATGGAATGAGTTGAAGAGTAAAGCAAAAAACAAAAAAAACAAAAACCCGCTGTCCTTGCGAACAGCGGGTTGTTGATTTTGGTGGGCCCTGAGTGATTCGAACACTCGACCAACGGATTAAGAGTCCGCTGCTCTACCAACTGAGCTAAGAGCC
>JAITLR010000013.1 GCA_031277805.1 Comamonas sp.
GCCTTCTTCGACCAGCCGACGCAGAAATATCAGGATGATTTCGAGCAGACCTATAACGCCTATCTGCAGCAAAACGGCAAGCTGTATCAAATAGCCGTTGACGGCAGCAATAGCTCTTATAGCTCGGCTATCTGGACCTTGATTGTGGTCATCATCGTGGTGCTGGCGGCGATCGTCGGCGTGTGGATGGGCATTCACCATATCCTGGTACGCCCGCTTAACCGCATGATTGAACACATTAAACGTATTGCATCCGGCGATCTGACTCAGCCGATCCCGGTGACCAGCCGCAATGAAATCGGCGTGCTGGCCGCAAGCCTCAAGCACATGCAGAACGAGCTTATCGAAACGGTAAGCGGCGTGCGTCAGGGGGCGGATGCCATCTATAGCGGCGCGTCGGAAATCGCCGCCGGCAATAACGATCTCTCGTCGCGCACCGAGCAGCAGGCGGCCTCGCTGGAAGAGACTGCCGCCAGTATGGAACAGCTGACGGCAACGGTGAAACAAAACGCCGAAAACGCGCGTCAGGCCAGCCAACTGGCGCTGAGCGCCTCCGAAACCGCGCAGAAGGGCGGCAAAGTGGTGGCCAACGTGGTGGAAACCATGCACGACATCGCCAGCAGCTCGCAGAAAATTGCCGATATTACCGGCGTCATTGACGGGATTGCCTTCCAGACCAATATCCTGGCGCTCAACGCCGCCGTGGAGGCGGCACGTGCCGGCGAGCAGGGCAAGGGCTTTGCCGTGGTGGCTTCCGAAGTGCGGGCGTTGGCCCAGCGTTCGGCCACGGCGGCCAAGGAGATCAAGGGCCTGATCGAGGACTCCGTGACCAAGGTGGATGAGGGCTCTGCCCAGGTGGCGCATGCGGGCGAACTGATGCAGCAGATCGTGGCCTCGGTGCAGCGCGTGACGGACATCATGGGCGAGATATCGGCAGCCTCCCAGGAGCAGGCCTCGGGCATTTCCCAGGTCAACCAGGCAGTGACCCAGATGGACCAGAACACGCAGCAGAACGCGGCCTTGGTAGAGGAAGCGGCGGCCGCAGCGGGATCGCAGGAGGCGCAGACCCGCCGTTTGCAGGAAGCCGTTTCGCGCTTTCGGCTGCCCGGCGATACAGGCAGTATCGGTGGCCAAGCGCGCCGGCCCGAGAGCACAAAGGCGAAGGCTCGTCCAGTAGCGGCGCCGCAGTCTGCGGCCCTCAAGCCAGCAGCGGCCAAACCGGCCGCTGCCACGCGACCCATGGCCGCCAAGCGCCCATCTGCATCTGTGCTGGCTTCGGGCACCGCAAGCGCAACTTCCCGCGATGATGAAAGCGACTGGGAAACCTTCTGAGTCCCGGTGGACCTGCTGTCAGAGCCTGGCTAAGGCGACTGCATGGTCTCCTGGCGCAGATGCGCCAGCAGTTGGTTGACCGGGCCAGGCAGTGCATCGCCCCTGGCCGTGCACAACCATAGCTGGCGTCTCGCCCAGGCATCTCCCATCGGCACGGCCACAACTCCGGTGGCCACGGCATGGCGCCGGACCGAGGCGGCAGGCAGGACGCAGATGCCTACGTTCTGTCCGACCAGTTGGCACAGACCTTCGGGGTGTGGCAACTGCACGCGCATGCGCAGTGCACCGTCCATGAACTGGGATCGGCTTGTCGCTGTAGTGTTCTCCAGCCTCAGGGTCTGCTTCAGCAGCAACTGCTGCAGGGCCGAATCGCGTGGAAAGCCTACCCAGTTTTCATGGACAAGATCCGCCAGCAGCAGGCTGGGATGCCTAGCCAGCGGATGGCTGGCCGGGAGCACGGCAACCAGTTGATCTGAGCGCCACATGCTGCAGTCCAGGCCGGCCAGTGACGGCGGCTGGTCTACATCCCAGGCGGCAACACCCAGGTCGCACAGGCCTTGGCGCAGGCCGTCCAGAACCTCGGTACTGGGGCATTCCTGCAGCTCCAACGCGATTTGCGGGTGCTGCAGCAAAAAGCCGCCGACGGCCAGTGGCAGGTGCTCGCGTACGGCCGAGGTATTGCCGCGCAGCCGGATCTGACCAGCCAGACCTGCCCCAAACTCCCCC
Source organism: Comamonas sp. (assembly GCA_031277805.1). Classification (GTDB taxonomy): domain Bacteria; phylum Pseudomonadota; class Gammaproteobacteria; order Burkholderiales; family Burkholderiaceae_C; genus Comamonas. The sequence continues at coordinate 2,059 of JAITLR010000013.1, forward strand.
ATGGCCCCGCGCAGTTGCTGCATTTGCGCGAGCACCTGGCGCGCATGCTGACCCAGCGTGTGGCCGGCTGCGGTGGGCTGCACGCCGCGCGCCTTGCGCATCAGCAGAGCGCAGCCCAGTTGCTCTTCCATGCCCCGCACGCGCTCGCTGGCCGAGGCCAGCGTGATGTGCGAGAGCGCTGCGGCAGCCGTCATGGTGCCGCTGTCCAGGATATGCACGAATAGCTGCAGATCGGTGAGGTCAAAGCGCATGGCAAGAGATTCAGGTTTTAACGAAGCCTTGGTTTGAAAATTCCAGCTGGTACGAAGCTGTTCATCGATGGATTATCGGAGGCATCAAGCGCTTGTGAATCGATTTTTCATGAGCAGATGGTTCGGAAAACCTGAAGGATGAATATGTTGCATGAAGCGTGGCTGGTCGCCACTGCCGTCGCGGTGTTTGGCCTGGCTGGATGGGTCAAGGGCATGGTGGGCCTGGGTCTGCCCACGGTTTCCATGGCCTTGCTGGCACTGTTCATGCCACCAGCGCAAGCGGCGGCGCTGTTGCTGCTGCCCTCGCTGGTGACCAATGTGGTGCAGATGCGGCCCATCAACACCTTGCCTTTGCTGCTCAGGCGTCTGGGAGGCATGCAGCTGGGAATCGTGGCGGGCACGCTGGGCGGCATGGCCATCTGGGGCAGCGTGGGCAGCCTGCCTGGTGCGCGCATGGCTTTGGGGCTGGCACTGGTGGCCTATGGGCTTTGGGGTCTGTGCGGGCCGCAATGGCTGGTGCCGCAGCGGCACCAGGTCTGGTTGGGTTGGCTTGTGGGCTTTGTCACCGGAGGTATCACTGCACTGACGGGCGTGTTTGTCGTGCCTGCCGTAGCCTTTTTGCAGTCTCTGGGCTTGGCCCGTCAGGCGTTGATGCAGGCCATGGGCTTGTGCTTCACCGTGTCCACTGTGGCACTGGGGCTGGGTATGTGGTGGTTTGGAAAGGAGGGCGCGGTCTCTGGCGGCCTGGGCCTCAGTCTGGTGGTTTCGGGCTTGATGCTGATTCCCGCATTGGTTGGCATGCATTGGGGTGAGGTGCTGCGTGAAGGGCTCTCACCCGCGCGTTTCAAGAAGGTATTGATGGGCAGTTTGATGGTGCTGGGCGTGTATATGCTTTTCTAGTCGCTCCGTCAGGCTTGTTCGGCCCGAATTGACGTCTACCGCGTTCACCTCCGCGATCGTGCGTGGCGCGTCACAGAACCTGTCATATCGCTTAATGAAAAAGGCTTGAAGGTTTTTGCCTTCAAGCCCTTTTCTATCAAATGCTGGCAGCTATTTTTTTCATAGTTGCCAGTTGCTGACCTTCCATCAATCCTGGGGACGGAAGCCGATGACCAGATCGGATGGAACCTTGCCATCGATATCGCGCGGCAGTTTGTCGGTCTTGTGCAGCGCGCGGACCACGGCTTCATCCCAGGCGGGATTGCCGCTGGACTTGGAGATGGTGGCGCCGGTGATGGTGCCGTCCGGGGCCGTGCGTACACGGACTTCGGCGCGCGGATTGCCGCTGACCGCATCGGGATAGACGATGTTGGGCTTGACGCGTGCTGCCACCTTGGCCGCATAGCCTGCCGAGGGGCCGCCGTTGGCGCTGCTGCCCGCACCGCCGCTGCGACTGCCACCGCTGCCGCTGTGGTCGCTTCCGCCACTGCCGCCAGCGCTGCCAGCCAGACCTTGCAGACGTGCCAGTTCTGCCTTGCGGCGTTCATCGGCAGCCTTGGCTTCCTTGGCGGCTTTTTCCTTGGCGTCCTTTGCGGCTTTGTCTTTGGCTGCCTTGTCCTTTTCCGCCTTTTCCTTCTCGGCTTTGTCCTTGGCTGCTTTTTCGGCTTTTTCTTTCTCTGCCTTTTCCTTGTCGGCCTTGTCCCTGGCTGCTTTGTCTGCCTTGTCCTTTTTCTCGTGTTCGAGCTTTTCCTTGCGCTCTTTCTCGGCTTTTTCCGCTTTCTCTGCCTTCATGCGGTCCAGCTTTTCCTGGTGCGCTTTTTCAGCCTTTTCCTTCTCGGCCTTTTCGGCTTTTTCCTTGCGCTCCTTCTCCCGCTGTTCGCGGGCTTCCTGCTCGGCCTTTTCCTTCTTCTGCTGCTCCAGCTTCTTCTTTTTGGCCAGCGCTATCTCGGCCTCATGATCGTCGTCATGAACCTGAGGTTTGGGGGCTGGTGCGGGCACTGGAGTAGCAACGGGCTCGGGAGCCGGCGCCGGAGGTGGGGGCGGTGGAGGAGGCTCGGGCACGGGCTCCGGTGAGGGCACAGGAGTCGGTGCAGGCTGCGTCACGGCAGGGGCAGAAGCCGGGGCAGAGCTGCTCCAGACTTCGGCCTCGACCATGGCTTCGTCGGCCTCTTTGGGGGGGCGCACCGTCCACATCAGGGCCGCAATCAGCAGCCCGTGCGCGGCCAGGGCGAGCGACCAGGAGCGCACCCGGCCTTTGGGGCGGGGTGGCGCAAACTGGTCGCGGTCTTGCTGGTTAGGCATGGTGAATGGGTGCTCTGCCGGACTGCGGCCTCAAGGTTGCAGCGGGGCGCAGAGTTTTATGAATGAGTTCAGTGATTGGAAGAGGAGACGACGCCAAAGGCGATGCGCTTGACGCCGGCCTGGGACAGCGTGGTGTGCGCCTTCATGACATCGTCGAAGGGCAGGCCCTTGTCGGCCACGATCTGGATGGCACTGTCTTCGCCCTGGCCTTCTTGCCAGGACTGGGCCAGGCCCTTGAGATCATCAAGCTTGACGGTCTGTGTGCTGCTGCCGTTCTTGAACTGGATGCTGCCATCCTTGTCCAGCAGCACATAGGCGATGTTCTTGGTTGGCGGGCGCGAGGACTTGCCCGCGCTGGGCACGTTGATGGAGCCCGGCGTGAGCATGGGAGCCGTCACCATGAAGATGATGAGCAGCACCAGCATCACGTCGATGAAGGGCACCATATTGATTTCGTTGACGGTGCGGCGGTTGCGGCCGCGTGAACTCATGGCTGGCATGAATCCTCACTCCTTGCAAAAAGGTTGCACAGCACAGGCCAGAGACACCGGGCAAGGGCAGCCTCCGCAGCAGGGGCTGCCCCAGCGAAGGTGTCGTCCCCCTTCAAGGGGGAAGGCGCGAAGCGACTCAGGGGGTATCCCATTTCAATGACCCGAGGCACTGGTGGTGGCGCCCACATTGCGCTGCAGGATGTTGGAGAACTCTTCGATGAAGGTCTCTTCCTGGCTGGCAATGCGGTCGATGTTGTGGGCGTAGCGGTTATAGGCGGTCACGGCGGGAATGGCGGCAAACAGGCCCATGGCGGTGGCCACCAGGGCTTCGGCAATGCCGGGGGCCACGGTGGCCAGCGTGATCTGCTCCATATTGGCAAAGCCCGTGAAGGCGTGCATCACGCCCCAGACGGTGCCGAACAGGCCGACATAGGGCGAGACCGAGGCCACGGTGCCCAGAAAGGACAGGCCGGACTCGATCTCGTCGAGTTCGCGCTGGAAGCTGGCGCGCATGGCGCGACGCGTGCCGTCCATCAGCGTGGCGACATCGCCGATGCGGCGCTCGCGCAGCTTCTGGTACTCGCGCATGCCGCTGGCAAAAATGCGCTCCATGGGGCCGCCGCTCTTGGCGTTCTGCGCCGCGGAGGCATAGAGGTCGTTGAGGCTGGTGCCGGACCAGAAGTCCTGCTCGAAGTTGTCGTTGAGCGAGCGCACGCGCTTCAAGGTCTGGGCCTTGCGGAAGATGGTGGCCCAGCTGGCAATCGAGGCGATGACCAGAATCAGCATGACCAGTTGCACCACCCAGCTGGCCTGCAGGATCAGGCTGAGGATGGACATGTCTTGGGAGTTCATGAAAGTTGCTCCAGGATACGGTTTGGAATTCTCGTGGGGCGCATGGTCTGGCCATCCACCCACCCAATTCGGATAAGGCCTGTGCTCAGCAGCACAGGCTGTTGGGTTTGATTGTCAGTGTTCACCAGCAATGCCTGCTGCTCGATTGTGAGCGAAGCACGGCCCGAGCTTTGCAGCTTTGCGGTAACAATGAGTTGGTCGTCCAGCCGCGCCGGACGCAGATATTCGATCTGCGCTGAAGTTACGACAAAGATGCCGCCCGTTTGTTCCCGCAGACTGTGCTGGGCGATGCCCAGAGATCTCAGCCATTCGGTGCGCGCGCGCTCGAAGAACTTGAGGTAGTTGGCGTAGAAGACGACGCCGCCGGCGTCGGTGTCTTCCCAGTACACCCGTATTGGAAATACAAAAGCCATGGTCATCAGCCCAGCAATTTGCGCAGACGCGCAATCGCTTCCTGCAATTGCTCCATGGAATTGGCCGTCGAGAAGCGCACATAGTCGGCTGTCTCGGCCTGACCAAAGTCGCGGCCGGGCGTGATGGCCAGATGGGCGCGATCCACGAGGGCATAGGCAAAGTCCCAGCTGCCCTTGACACCCAGCTTTTCGGCCGCAGCGCGGCAGTCGGCCCAGGCGTAGAAAGCACCGTCGGGCTTGACGGGCACGGGCAGACCGACAGACTCCAGTGCGGGAATGAAGTAGTCGCGGCGGGCCTTGAACTCGGCGCGACGGCGTTCGTACTCGGCAATGCTTTCGGGTTCGAAGCAGGCCAGGGCCGCATATTGCGACACGGTGCTGGCGCAGATGAACAAGTGCTGGGCCAGCATCTCTATCGGTGCGACCAGAGACTCCGGCACCACCATCCAGCCCAGGCGCCAGCCCGTCATATTGAAGTATTTGCTGAAGCTGTTGATGGAGATGATGTCATCGCCCAGCCTCAGGGCCGATTGGCCAAAGGCTTCGTCATGCGACAGGCCCAAGTAAATTTCGTCGACGATGGTCAGCCCGCCCTTGGCGCGCACGACTTCGTGGATGCGGCGCAGCTCGTCGGGCGCAATCGAGGTGCCCGTGGGATTGGAGGGCGAGGCCAGCATCACGCCGCGCGTGCGCTCGCCCCAGGCGGCTTCGACCTTGCCAGCGCTGAGCTGAAAGCGCTCTGCGGCCGAGGAGGGTATCAGCACCGGCTTGCCCTCGGCTGCCGAGACAAAGTGACGGTTGCAGGGGTAGCTGGGGTCGGGCATCAGCACCTCGTCGCCCTCGTCGATCAGCGCCAGGCAGGCTAGCTGCAGCGCGGCCGATGCACCGGCCGTGATGATGATGCGGCGCGCCGGCACGTCCACGCCAAAGCGGCTGGCATACCAGGCGCTGATCTTCTCGCGCAGCTCGGGCAGGCCCGGTGCCTGCGTATATTGGGTGCGACCGTCGCGAATGGCGCGCTCTGCAGCCTGCTGCACCAGGGGTGGCGCGCTGAAGTCGGGTTCGCCAATGTTCAGATAGATCATGGGCGAGTCGCTGGCGCTGGACTGGCGGGCCACTTGCTGTGCGTGCTTGGCCATTTCCATGACATAGAACGGCTCGATGCGCTGGGCGCGGCGGGATAGCTCAATGACAGACATGAAGCAGTGTTCTCTCAATAAAACTGACAGTGCACCGACCATTGGCCGGTAGCGGGGTTGCGCCCCAGGTAGACGATGCCGCCATCGACCCAGTTCAGGCCTGCTTTGACTTCGCTGTCGATCTGCAGCAGGTATTCGGGCTCGTCGGGCGAGGGCTGCCAGTTGCCGTCCTCATCTTCGATGGCACGCAGGAACGCGATTTCGTGCTGCAGGCTTCTGGCGTAACCGCCCAGCTTGGTGCGGCCTGAGCACAGGCCATGGGCACCGTCGGGAAACTCCGGCATGTCTTCGGGCAGGCGCATGCTGGAATCGTCGTAGCAAGGATGATCCTGCTGCGGAGCCAGCCAGCGTGCTTCGAAGCCTTTGCCTATCCAGGCGTCATCTCGAAAGAGGGGCTGCTCGCGTGGTGTCAGGCCCACAATGTCCTGGCGCAGCCGGATAGCCCAGGTCTCGGGGTCGCAGCCGCTTTCGATGAATTTCTCGCCGACAAAGAACTGCAGCAGTGCAAAGCCTTGGAGTGCCTTGGGCTTCCAGGGAGCCTGCTCCAGATTGAGCTGGGCGATGAACTGCATGGGCTGGCCCGCACTGTCGACGGGCCAGGCCTCGTTGGTCGCCATCAACGGGGAGAGACCGAAATGCGAGGCCGCCGGATCGCCGCTGGGTCTGAAACCGCCAACCTCCAGCACGCAGCAGGCGCTGGTGTTCAGAGCCAGCCAGGGCGCCAGCTCCTGAGCGATTTCAGGAGTCAGTTCGGGGCTGGGAGCCAAAGATGCCAGACGAGAGGAGTCCATGGATGGTCCTTGCGCATGCCTAGGCGGCGAAAAAAGGCGGCGGGGAAGCTACGAAGAAGCGGGCAGGGCGGGGTAGAGTCCGCCTCAGGGGCAGGCTGCACCAGCCCGCTTACGTATCAAGCCTGATTCTTGCTTGAGCGATCGTGGGCCACTTCGGTGGCGCGCAGCTCGGGAGCCAGGCCGTTGAGCACGGCGTTCACATACTTGTGGCCGTCGGTGCCGCCAAATTCCTTGGCCAGTTCGATGCACTCGTTGAGCACCACGCGCCAGGGTACGTCGGGGCAGTTCTGGAACTCGTAGACGCCAATCCACATGCAGGCATGCTCGATGGGCGAGATTTCGGTCAGGCCTCGGTCCAGCTTGGGGGTGATCAGCGCATCCAGTGCCGCTTCATTCTCGGCGCAGCCGCGCAGCAGTGCGTCGTAATGCACCACATCGGCCTTGTGAAAACCGGCCAGATCGCGGGTGAAGCGGTCGATATCGAGCACCGCGTTGCGGCCCACGATGTGCTGGTACAGGCCTTGCAGCGCAAATTCACGCGCACGGCTGCGGTTGGACTTGGACCCCGCCTTGCGTGCACCGGTGCTGGTCAGGCCCGTACGTTTCTGGGCTGGGCGGCGCGAGCTGGAGTCGCTGGATTGTTCTTCACTCATGATCTTCGTAATCGTCGTAGGTGTTGAGCAGATTGGCCATCTCCACGGCGACCTGGGCGGCGTCGCGCCCCTTGTCAACCTGGCGGGCAATGGCTTGCTCGATGTTTTCGGTGGTGATGATCGCGTTGGCGATTGGCAGGTGGAAGTCCAGGGCAAGGCGTGTCACGCCGGCACCGGATTCGTTGGCCACCAGTTCAAAGTGGTATGTCTCCCCACGGATGATGCAGCCCAGCGCCACCAGGGCGTCGTACTGATCGGTTTCGGCCATGGCCTGCAGTGCCACGGGCACTTCCAGTGCGCCGGGCACCGTGACATGGTCGATGTTCTCGGTCTTCACACCCAGCTTCAGCAGCTCGTCGCGGCAGGAGGCAAACAGGGTGTTGGTAATGCTTTCGTTGAAGCGTGCCTGCACGATGCCGATCTTCAGTTCGGCGCCGTTCATGTTCTGGCCTTGGCCTTTTTCTGCGTTTTGCATGCTTGGTATTCCGTCTCTTTACTTCTTGGGGATGTAGCCAGTGATCTCCAGGCCGTAGCCAGCCATGCTGGGCATGCGGCGGGGCTGGCCCATGAGCTGCATTTTGCCCACGCCAAGCTCGCGCAGAATCTGCGCGCCCACACCGTAGGTACGCAGATCCATGCGGCCGCGCTCGGGCGCCTGGGCTGAACGGGCCTTGCCTTCAAACTGGGTCAGCAATTGCTCGCCCGACTCGCTGCAGTTGAGCAGCACGGCCACGCCCTGGCCGTTGTCGGCAATGTATTTGAGGCTTTCGTCCAAGCACCAGGAATGCTGGTTGCGACCCGCTTCCAGCACGTCGAGCACCGACAGAGGCTCGTGCACACGCACGGGCACGGTGGCGTTGGCCTGCCACTCGCCCTTGACCAGAGCCAGGTGCACGGAGCCGCTGGGAATGTCGCGGAAGGCATGGGCCGTGAATTCGCCGTGGGCCGTCTGCATGGGGCGGCTGCCCACTTTCTGCAGCAGCGACTCGTTGCGGCTGCGGTATTCGATGAGGTCGGCAATCGTGCCGATCTTGATGCCGTGCTCGGCGCAGAACAACTGCAGATCGGGCAGGCGGGCCATGGTGCCGTCGTCCTTCATGATCTCGCAGATCACGGACGAGGGGGAGCAACCGGCGAGAGCCGCCAGATCGCAACCGGCTTCGGTATGGCCGGCGCGCATCAGCACGCCGCCGTCCACGGCCTGCAGCGGGAAGACATGGCCGGGCTGCACCAGATCGGTGGGCTGGCTGTCCTTGTTCACGGCCACCTGCACGGTGCGCGCACGGTCGGCGGCAGAGATGCCGGTGGTGACGCCTTCTGCAGCCTCGATGGAGACGGTGAAGGCCGTGCTGTAGACGGTGCCGTTGCGTGCCGCCATGGGAGGCAGCTTGAGGAATTCGCAGCGCTCGCGGGTCAGCGTCAGGCAGATCAGGCCGCGCCCGAATCGGGCCATGAAGTTGATGGCTTCAGCCGTGACATGGTCCGACGCCAGTACCAGATCGCCTTCGTTTTCGCGATCTTCTTCGTCAACGAGAACGACCATGCGGCCGGCGCGCATTTCCGCCACGATTTCTTCGATGGGCGAGATGGGCACAGGTTGGAGGGAGCTGTTCATGGAATGCCTTTTGGGACGTGATGATGCGATGCATTGCAGTCGGCAACTGGCGCTTACACGCACCAGTCAGGCATTGACTACGCCGCCAGGGGGCGCAGGCAGGACTTCCAAAGAACGTGTGGGGCGGACGCCAGAGCAGGGCCGCTTTGTAGCAGGGCGAAGCCTTGCACAAAGCAGTCATTCTATTGCAGAGCGAGGTTTCAGCGCGGCAGTTGCCCCTGAAACCGTGATGCAGAGCAAGAACCAGGCGCTCGCCAGATCAGGGGCAGCGAGCAAGAGCCTAGGCGGCCCCACCACCTCGCGGCGATGCTGCCGTCCCCCGATGGGGGAAGCCGCAACGCGGCTCAGGGGGCATTCTTCAAAACCAAATCGCTGTCAGGGTAGGCGCAGCAGGGCAGCACATAGCCCTCGGCCTTTTCCTCGGCGGTCAGGCCCGGCCAGTCAATCTCGTAGTGCACCGAGCCCGAAACCAGCTGACCCAGGCAGGTGCGGCAAGTGCCGTTGCGGCAGGAGCTGGGCCAGTCCACACCGCCGCCCTCCAGCGAGTCGAGCAGGGGCTGGTCAGCCCAGGCATCCACCTGATGGCCGCTGGGCTCGCATTTGGCAATGAAAAAAGGTGGGGCGAAGGGGGAATCGTTGGACATGAATACGGTGCGGCTAAGAGCATGCAAAACCCCTGTTTGTATCGCCTTTGCCAAGGCCGTGAAGCGCGAGCGGTTTGCCTTGTTTTTAAGCATTTCATCAAGATGCATTGCAAAACAATGACTTACAGAAATTGCATGCGCTTTGAGCGGCCTTGTCCACATGCTTGTTCAGCGGAAATGGGGGTAATTCCGGTTCAGGGCCCGGAGGTCTCTGTGGATGGATGCCGGGTGCAGAAACTCTGATTATCTGCCTATTAAATAAGCAGTTCCTATGATTTCTTTTAAAATCAAAGGCTTGCATTGCTTATTCAGTTGGCTTGAGCAGTTGTTCACAAGCTTGTTCAGCAAGATGCAGGATAAGTGCCGATGTTTTTCAGGAGGCTGCTTAAAAATAAAGCAGTTTAAAAAATATCAATGAAATCAATGATTTTTTAAGGTGATGCAGAAGCTATTCAGGCTTGTCCACAGGCTTGTAGCAAAAAATTGGGGAAAAGCTTCAGCCTGTGCATGAAATGAGTTTGCTATGACTAAATGAGCTTTTTACGCATGAATCTATGCCACTTCAAGATAAAAGATATTTGAAATTGAATATTTGAAAGCGCTAGAAGCTCCTGAATTCATAGTAAATGCTCCTGACTTACCCGTATCAGTCGCCAAGGCTACGCTGCACTGCAGCATGCAGCGCTTACAGTGGCTGCCATCAATGCACAGAGCAAGGAGCTCAACATCATGGCAATGGATTTTCAAGGCCGTGTGGCCATCGTGACCGGTGCGGGCGGCGGCCTGGGGCGCCTGCATGCGCTGGCGCTGGCGCAGCGCGGAGCCAAAGTGGTGGTCAATGATCTGGGTGGCGCGGTCGACGGTTCGGGTGGCTCGGCCACGGCGGCGCAGAAGGTGGTTGATGAAATCCGCGCAGCCGGTGGCGAGGCTATTGCCAATGCTGCATCGGTGACGGACTTCGAAGCGGTGCAGGCCATGGTGCAGCAGGCCATCGATACCTGGGGCCGTGTGGACGTCCTGGTCAACAACGCCGGCATTCTGCGCGACAAGAGTTTTGCCAAGATGGACATGGCGGACTTCCGCCTTGTCGTCGATGTGCACCTGATGGGCGCGGCCAACTGCTGCAAGGCCGTGTGGCCGCATATGCAGGCGCAGAACTATGGCCGCATCGTGATGACGACTTCGTCCACAGGCCTGTATGGCAACTTCGGCCAAGCCAACTATGGCGCGGCCAAGCTGGCCCAGGTGGGCCTGATGCAGACCCTGGCCATCGAAGGCGCCAAGCACGACATCCGCGTCAATGCCCTGGCACCCACAGCGGCTACGCGCATGACGGCGGGTCTGCTGCCCGAGCCCGTGCTCGAAGCCCTGAAACCCGAGGCCGTGGTGCCTGCCATGCTGGTGCTGGCCCATGAGAGTGCGCCCACGCGCACGATTCTGTGTGCTGGCGCCGGTGGGTTCGAGGCTGCCCATATCACCATGACCGAGGGTGTTTATCTGGGCATGGGTGATACCGTGCCCGAGGAGCTGGCCGCGCGGCTGGCCGAAGTCACGGCCCGCGAAGGCGAGCAAGTGCCTGGCAGCGGCTCGGTGCAGGGGCAGGTGGAAGTGGGCAAGGCCATGAAGGCGCATGGGCACTGAGCGACTAGCACGTCTTGCATAAGCCCTCTCTGGAGGGCTTTTTGATGCCTGAAAGTGGGCGTGTGCTCACGCTGGATTAACGGATTAAGCTGACATTTTGCTGGCGCATCCTCTGCACTCTTGAAGGCCGACAGGCCGAAACCAGTGGTTTAGCGGCCAGCGTCCATCGCGTTGCCCTGTGTTTCTCTATGATTCGCCGTCTGGGCGCGATTGGGCAGACGAAGTTTGTCGTCAGCGTCTTCACCAAAAGGTAAAAAGAATGACGACATCGCAGGCTGCCATGAACATGCCCTCCGCTCAGCGGCTGCTGGGTATCCGTCGTGGCATCGAGAAAGAGGGGCTGCGGTCACTGGCCAACGGGTCGCTGGCGCTGACCCCGCACCCAGCGGTGCTGGGTTCGGCGCTGACGCATCCTCATATCACCACCGACTACAGCGAATCGCAGCTGGAACTCATCACTGGCGCGCGCCTGGGCGTGGAGGAATGCCTGGACGAGCTGATGGAGGTGCATCAGTTCGTGCTGCGCAACCTCAGCGAAAGCGGTGAGCTGATGTGGAACTCCAGCATGCCCTGCAGGCTGCCCATCGACGAGACGATTCCGCTGGGCCGCTACGGCAGCTCTCACTCGGGCCGCTCCAAGAGCGTCTATCGCATGGGTCTGGGCCACCGCTATGGTCGCCGCATGCAGACCATCTCGGGCATTCACTACAACTGGTCACTGCCTGGCGTCAGCAGCGACGAGTACTTTGCGTTGATCCGCAACTTCCGCCGCAATGCCTTTGTGCTGCTGTATCTGTATGGCGCGTCGCCAGCGCTGTGCCCCTGTTTTGTCGAAGGGCGCGAGCACCGCCTGCAACCGCTGGGCGATGGCAAGGACGCGCTGTATCTGCCACACGCCACCTCGCTGCGCATGGGCCGCCTCGGTTACCAGAGCGATGCGCAGTCCAGCATCAACGTCAGCTACAACGGCCTGGACGGTTATGCCGACTCGCTGCACGAGGCGCTGACACGTCCCTACCCGGCATATGAGCAACTGGGCGTGCGCAACCCTGGTGGTGACTACAACCAACTGGGCACGGGCCTGCTGCAGATCGAAAACGAGTTCTACGGCACCATCCGCCCCAAGCGCACGGTCAAGAGCGGTGAACGCCCGCTGCACGCATTGCGCGAGCGCGGTGTGGAATATGTGGAAGTGCGTCTCATGGATATCGATCCCTTCGAGACCGTGGGCATCGCCCCGGCCACCATGCGCATGCTTGACGTCTTCCTGCTGCACTGCCTGCACAGCGACAGCCCGCCCGACACGCCCCAGGAGATTGCCGATCTCAAGCACAACCAGCACCTGACGGCAGAGCAGGGCCGCGAGCCCGGTCTGAAGCTGGTGCGCAACGGTCAGCAGGTGCTGCTGACAGACTGGGCACTCGATGTGCTGCAGCAATGCCAGCCTTATGCCCAGGCGCTCGATACAGCCCACGGCTGCAGCGACTACACGGCTGCGCTGCAGCAGGCACTGGACCGCGTCAATGGCGCGCAGATCACGCCTTCGGCCCATGTGCTGGAGCAACTGACCAGTGCCTACGACAACCGCTTTATCGACTTCATGACGGCACAGTCGGCCAGGGCGCGCGATACCTTGCTGGCCATGCCCTGGACCGCCGAGCAGCAACAGCGCTTTGAGCAAATGAGCGATGCATCGGTGGCCGCCCAGGCCGCGCTGGAGGCCGCCGACACGCTGACCTTCGAGGAGTGGCGCCAGCGCTATATGGACCCGGCCAGCCTGCTCTAAGTACCTGTTCACGATCAGCGCAGCCATGCTCCAAGCCGTGTGGCTGCACGTGTCGGCCGTTTCATCTGGCTTACGATAGGGCGATTCCCGCAGCAGGCATATCCGGTCAATGACCTCTTCCAAAACCTCCGCCAATTCCTTTGTCCGGCGCGTTCGCAGCCAGCTTGAGTCGCTCTCGGCAGCCGAGCGCCGTCTCGCGGATTTCATGCTGGAGTTTCCCGGCGAGCTTGCCAGCTACGCGGCCAGCGAGCTGGCTGCGCTGGCCGGGGTTTCCAACGCGACGGTCAGCCGCTTCATCCGGCGCCTGGGCTATGCCAGCTATGAAGAGGCAAAGCGGGATGTGCGGCGCGAGAAAGAGTCGGGGTCACCGCTGTTTCAGGCAGTCAAGAACGATGCAGGGGGGCAGGTCAGCCTGATCGCCACGCACCTGGAGCAATCGCAATCGAATCTGGCGCGCACCTTTGGCCAACTGAGTGATGAGCAGATGCAGGACATCGTCACCGCGCTGGTCGAGGCGCCGCGGGTGCTGATCTTCGGCACACGTGGCAGCCATGGTTTTGTGCGCTATCTGCGTTGGCAGATGCTGCGCGTGCTGCCCTCGGTGGTGGCGATGCCGGAGGCGGGCGAGTCGCTGGCCGAGCACCTGGCCGGACTGACGCCGCAGGACTGTCTGGTGGTGTTCGGCATCCGGCGTCAGACCCGGCAGATCTCCGGCCTGCTGGAGGTGGCCAGCAAGTCGGGCTGCAAAATCCTTTTCATCTGCGATGCCATGTCACCCGACCGCAGCGAGGCGACCTGGTCAATCCAGTGTCAATGCGCGGGCCCGGGTCTGCTGGACAACCATGTGTCCGTGATGGCGCTGTGCGATCTGGTGGCCTCGATGGTCATGGAAGGTGCCGGGGCGGCGGGGCGCAAGCGCCTGGCCAGCATCGAACTGCTGCACGAAGATCTGGAAGAGTTGTAATTCCATTTCTAAATCATCCGGTTACTTTGTCGGCTTTGCGGAGCGCCCAGCCTTTTCGTGCGCCAGCACTGCATGCGCTTCGCCTTCGCGTACTCGAATGATTGATAAATGGAAGAAGTCCATCCTCTGGCTTCGGCTCGGAGAGATGGGGAATTTGCAAAACTGATAGCCTCTTGCGCTTGAGCCTATTGAGTTTCAGATGAAGAAGACTCTGAAATGAATGATGGGCAGGCGTCATAAGCTCACTTTTTCAGAAGACCATGCTTTCTTGACCCGCAAGGGTTTGTCCTGGGGACATTTTTTTGCGCTCAATGTGAAAATTAATTTTCAAATTTATTTTTATTTGGAATTTAGTTTCCTTCATTCTGAACGCAACCGGAGTCTCTTATGGCAGGCGGACCTCAGCTCTCATCGCTTCCCAGCTCTCCCAAGATGGCCCAGCTTGACCAGTCGCTGGACAAGATCGGGATGACGCGATCGCACCACACCATCATTTTTCTGATCCTGATCGGCTGCCTGTTCGATGCTTTCGAGCAGAACGCGGTCGGCATCGTGGGTCCGGTGCTGCGCGAACAGTGGGGGCTGGATGCCGCACATATCGGCATGCTCAACACGGTGACCTTTGCCGCTGCCGCCATCGGGCGCGTGATCTCCGGCTATGTGGCGGACCGCTATGGCCGCCGCGTGATGCTCAGCATCGACCTGCTGCTGTTCACCCTGGGTGCAGGCATCTGCGCCATCTCGCCCAATCTGACCGTGATGGCCATCGGCCGTGCAGTCGTCGGCTTCGGGCTGGGCGGCGAGATCGCGATTGCCGTGACCATGCTGGCGGAGTTCTGCTCGGCCAAGGCGCGCGGTGCGGCCATCGGCACGGTCAACGTGGCGGCCGGCGGGCTGGGCAACTTTCTGGCGCCGGGCTTCGGCCTGCTGGTGTTCTGGCTGTTTCCGGGCGACAACAACTGGCGCTGGCTGTTTCTGTGCCTGATGGTGCCGGCGCTGCTGGGCGCGTTCTACCGCCGCTATATTCCCGAGACACCGCGCTTTCTGCTCTCGCAGGGCAAGGTCAAGGAAACCAACGCCGTGCTGTCCAAGCTGGCCGCCGGCCGCCTGTCGGGCAAGAACATTCCGCAGCAGGAGTTCATTGACGATGACGGCGTGGCTCCGCCCGAGTCCAGGATCAAGGTGCGTGTGACCGAGATTTTCCGTGGTGCCCTGGCGCGTCGCACCATCCCGCTGTGCGTCACGATCTGGATGACCTATGGCGCGCAGATTTCGGTGCTGACGCTGATGCCCACCATTCTGGTGTCGCTGGGCTATTCGATCTCCAAGAGCCTGATGTTCACCATGGTGATGCAGTGCGGCAGCCTGCTGGGCGCGATTGCTGCCTCGGCGCTGGGCTTTCACTTCCCGCGCAAACGCGTGCTGACCATCGGTGCGGTCTGCGCCTGCATCGCCGCGCTGTCCATCGGTTTCCTGGCCAAGAACATCGTGGTGCTGCTGGCGGCTGGCGCCGTGTTCCAGTTCTTTGTGCTGCTGCTCAACACCACGATCTGGATCTTTGCCCCCGAGCTCTATCCCACCCGCGTGCGTGCTTTCGGCACGGCCTTCATTCTGGCGACCGGCACCGCTGGCGGCGCCTGCATGCCGCTGGTGGCCGGCAAGCTGCTGGATACGGTAGGTCTGCCCGGCGTGTTCACCATGGTTGCCGTGATGTATGCCATCTTCGTGATCAGCATCCAGAGCGTGCCCGAGACCTATGGCACATCGCCCGACGCCATGCCTATCGACGGCGGCGAGCAGGACCAAGGCGTGGCTGCGGCGGCCGCTGTGACGCCGGCACGTTCGCACTGAGCACCAAGATTTCAGGAAAATTTTCGAATGCAGAACATTCTGGTCATCAACCCCAACTCGTCCCAGGCCACCACGACCATGATGGTCGATATCGCGGCAGAGGAAGCACCCGCCGGTGTGGCCGTCAGCGGCCTCACGGCGCAGCGCGCGCCTTTAATGATCGTCAACCAGCAGGAATTGGACGCATCGGCGCTGGAGGTGGAAGCTGCCTGGCGCGAGGTGGCGGCAGACGACTGGTCGGGCGTCATCATCAGCGCATTTGGCGACCCGGCGCTGGAGGCGGTGCGCCGTTCGACCGCCCTGCCGGTGGTGGGTATCTGCGAGTCGTCCATGCTCGAAGCGGCGCAGGGCGGCAAGCGCTTTGCCGTGGCCACCGTCACGCCCGATCTGGCCGATGCCATCAATGGCAAGGCCAGAGACCTGGGGCTGGCCGGGCTTTTTACGGGCATTCGCCTGACCGAGGGCGATCCGCGTGGGCTGACTGCCGATCCCCAGGCGCTGGAAGCCGCGCTGGCGCAGGTCGTGCGCCGGTGTATCGAAGACGACGGGGCGGAGGCGGTGATCATTGGCGGCGGCCCGCTGGGCCAGGTAGCACTGCAACTGGCACCGCAGTTCGGTGTGCCCATCATTGCCCCGATTTCGGCGGCGGTGCGGCGTCTGGTACGGCTGATGGAGGCCGCGCCGACCGCAGAGCTGGCATAGAGCCCAAGGCCTCGACAAAGAGCCTGCAGTCCTGGCTGCAGGCTCTTTTTGTTTTGGAGTCAGGCGGGATGAAGGGTGGCTCTGTCATAAAGGTGACATTTGAGTTGCATATCGTTACATCAATGGCCGCGACCTATCCGGGCCGCGCACTATCCGGTTGATGCAACGTGTCTCTATTCCGATTCCAGAATCTCTCCGTGGCCCGCAAGATGTGGGCCTTGTTCCTGGGCCTGCTGCTCTGTTGCGTGCTGGTTGCGGGCGGTCTGTTCAGCTACCTGCAGAATGTGGAGCAACGCATGAGCACGGCGGTGCAATCCACGGACAAGCGCATCAATCTGGCGCTGCGCTGGCAGGCTCTGACTCTGCAAAGCGTGGAAGCGGCCCTGGCCAGTGTGCTGTCGTCGGAGGAGCATCTGATCACCCAGCTCTCGCAGAAGGCACGGGGTCTGATGCAGCAGGCCGACAGCCTGCAGCAGCAGGTGCAGGCTGGCGCACACAGCGAGCTGGACAGGACAGGCCTGGCCAGGGTGGAGCAGGAGCGCAAGTCCGTGCTCGAAATCTATGAAAAAGCCTATCAGGCGCGTGATCTGGGCAAGGCCTGGGAGGCGCAAAAACTGGTGGATGAGCAACTGATTCCGGCCGCCAAGCGCTATGTGCAGGCGCAGGACGCCTTTATCGTTGCCCAGCAGCAGCAGCGCCAGGAGGCCGAGCTGCAGGGTCGCGCGCAAAGCCTGCTGGCCAAGCGGATGGCGGCCGGTGTGGGCCTGTTCATGGGCCTGCTAGGCGCGCTGCTGTCATTGGCGACGATACGCTCCATCACCACGCCGCTGAGTCAGGCCGTGCAACTGGCGCAGACGATTGCGGCCGGAGATCTGAGCTATGCGCCGCACAGCGAGCGCAGCGACGAGCTGGGTCAGCTCATGCAGGCGCTGGCGCAGATGACGCAGCAGCTGCGCGGCCTGGTGGGAGAGGTGCAGGGGGGGGTTGAAGCCGTAGCCGCTGCCTCCAGCCAGATGGCGCAGGACAACAGCGACCTGTCAGATCGCACGGCCCATGCGGCCGAGCAGCTCAAGGTCACGGTCAGCAGCATCGAGAACATGGTCACCCTGGTCACCCATTCCGCAGACAGCGCGCGTCATGCGGACCACAGCGCGCGCAGCGTGGCAGAGGCTGCGGAAAGTGGTGGCAGCGTGGTGCAGCAGGTGGTCAGCAATATGCAGCAGCTGGCGCAAAGCAATCAGCAGGTGGCCGCGATCGTGGGCGTGATCGACGGTATTGCGTTCCAGACCAATATCCTGGCGCTCAATGCGGCGGTAGAGGCCGCACGGGCGGGCTCGCAGGGCAGAGGCTTTGCCGTGGTGGCGGCCGAGGTGCGCGAGCTGGCACAGCGCAGCGCCGAAGCGGCCAAGCAGATCCGCCAGCTCATGGAACACTCCACGAAGCAGATGCGATCGGGTCAGACCCTGGCGCTGCAGGCCGGCCAGCGCATGGAGAACATCGTGCGCGATGTGCACAAGGTCAGCGGCCTGATTGCCTCGATCACCGAGGCGGCCCAGGCCCAGAATCAGGGCATTGCCCAGATCAGCGAGGCCGTGCAGGTACTGGACCATATGACCAGCCAGAACGCGGGTCTGGTAGCCGAATCCAGTGCTGCGGCACGCGAACTATTTCATCAGGCCCAGCGGCTGGAAGCCGGGGCCGGACGCTTTCGCATCGGCGATCAGCAACAGGCCGAGTGGGATGAGGCTGCTATGGAAAAAGAAGTCCATGCGCTTTACCTGCCTGCGCCGGAGACCGAAATGACTTGAACCGGCCGAAGCCGCAGGCTTTCAGCATGTCTGCAAAGCTTCGGCGGCATCTTCCAGCCAGAAGCCCAACGCGCCGTAATAGCCTTCCCAGACACAGCCGTTGCAGCCGCGGCCACAGCAGCTCGTCGGCTCGGGTGGCGGCTTGCGCAGCACAAGGCCGGCCGTGGCTGCACGGGCCTGCCACTGCGCAATCTGGCTGCGGGCCTGGGCCAGCGGCTGCATCAATGCGGGATCCGTCACTTCTTGAAGCGGTTCAGCAGATATTGGGCTATGAAGGCCAGACCCAGCACCAGCGCAAACCAGCCCACCAGATAGGACTGGGCAAACAATTGACCAATGCCGCTTTCGGGTTTGAAGACCGGGGCGAGCAAAATAATGATGCCGATCAGCGCTATCGTCAGGCCCTTGATCAGAATTTCATTGCGGGATTTGGATTTTTGGGGGGTAGAGGGCAGGGGCATAACAAGGTGCGCGGGTCAGAAAAGCAGAGGGCGATTATCCTTGCGCGCCTGAATTCACCTACCTGAGAAGAGAGATACGCTGATATGGCCATCCAATGGTTCCCCGGTCACATGCACCTGACACGCCAGGCCATCATGGAACGCGTCAAGGAAATCGACGTGGTCATCGAGGTGCTGGATGCACGCCTGCCAGGCTCCAGCGCCAACCCCCTGCTGCAGGAAATGACAGGCCACAAGCCACGCCTGAAGATTCTCAACAAGCAGGATCTGGCCGACCCCGTGCACACCCGGGCCTGGCTGGACTGGTACAACGCCCAGAGCGAGACGCGTGCCATCGCGCTCGATGCCTCCGAACCCGCCCCCACCAAGCGACTGATCGAGCAGTGCAAGCTGCTGGCTCCCACGCGTGGTGGCATGGCCAAGCCCATGCGCGTGCTGATCTGCGGTGTGCCCAATGTGGGCAAGTCCACGCTGATCAATTCCATGAGCGGCAAGACCCAGGCCAAGACGGGCAACGAAGCCGGCATCACCAAGATCGAGCAGCGCATTGTGCTGGCCGATGACTTCTATCTCTGGGATACGCCGGGCATGCTGTGGCCGCGCATCATCGTGGAGAAGAGCGGCTTCAACCTGGCCGCCAGTGGCGCCGTGGGCCGCAATGCCTATGACGAAGAACTGGTGGTGCTGGAGTTGCTGATCTATCTGCAAAAGCACTATGCGCCGCTGCTGGATGCACGCTACAAGCTGGGCCTGGATGCGGCCGGGATTGCTGCGCTGCATGATGACGAACTGCTGACGCTGATCGGCAAGAAGCGCGGTGCCGTGATGAGCGGTGGTCGTGTCAATCTGCAAAAAGCGGCGGAGCTGGTACTGACCGATTTCCGTGATGCCATCCTGGGGCGTATCACGCTGGAGACGCCTGCCGAGTTTGAGGCCTGGCTGGCGGAAGGTCAGCAAAAAGATGCCGAGCGTCAGGCCAAAAAGGACGCGCAGGCCGCTGCACGCAAGAAGAACCGTGCTCCGCGTCCACCGCGTGAAGATGGCGGCCGTGCCGACACTTCGGTCAGCAAGAAGGGGGCATCCGCCAGAGCCGAGCCTGGCAAGGCCGGCACCAAGGCCCGCGCACCAAAACACTGATTGGCGAAGTTTCCCTGCGTGCCGGGGGCTGAAGTCAGGTTATCGTGTGCGGCTAGCATAGGACTTGACATCACCACCAAGGTCGCGGGCTTCGCATGCAGGGTCATTTCATCGAGGTTAGAAACCGTCTGTCCATGCGGCATGTGCTGCGCTTTGCCTGTCTCTGGATGAGTGGGATGGGGATAGTGCTGACGGTGTCTGCACTGATGTTGACGCAGGTTTCATGGCTGATGGCTGCGCTGGTGTTTCTGCTGCTGCCCACGGCGTTGATCACGCAGAAGATGATCAAGGCCAGACGTTGGCAAATGGCTGCGCTGTTCTTTGTCTGGGCCAACTGGGCGTTGGGGGTGGCCACCACGCTGTGCTCGGGCGGGCTGGTCAGCAAGGCCACGATGGGGTTTCCGGTCTGGGTGCTGGTTACTGCCTGGCTGCTGGGGGCTTCCCAGGCGGTGGCGATGTTGCTGCTGTCTGCGCTGACTCTGCTGGGGCTATGGGCACTCGATGTTTTCAATCTGACGCCAGGCCGCGCGTTTCCGCTGACGGCGATGCTCTATATGCTGGGCATGCTGGGCCTAGCCTTGGTGACGACCTTGATAGCCCGCGCCAGCCTGAGTCGGCGCGAACAGAAAAGCCTGGACATGCTGGCTTCGCTGGAAGCCAGCCAGCTTGAGTTGCGCAAGTTCCAGCGTGCAGTGGAGCAGCATCCCGAAAGCATCGTCATCACCGATCCCGGGCTGAAGATCGTCTACGTCAATGAGGCCTTTCTGGCGCGCACCGGCTATACGCGCAGTGAAGTGCTGCATCAGCCTACGGAGAAAATATCCACGGTGGGAATGAGCGAGGCTGCCCGACAAAGGGCGCTGGAGCGGCTCAAGGCTGGTGAGGTCTGGAGCGGTGAGATGACGAACAGCACCCGCAAGGGAGAGCCGTTGCGTGAATCTGTGCTTGTGGCACCGATTCGCGCGCCTCAGGGCGAGATCGTCAACTATGTCGAGCTCAAGCGGGATCTGTCGGAAAAAATGCTTGCAGCCCGGCGTATCCATGACCTCGTGTATCTGGACTCCTTGACCGGCCTGCCCAACCGCCATTCCCTGGCGCTGCACTTGCGAGCCTTGGCCTATGGCAAGCAGCGGGTTTGTCATGGCCTGCTGCTGCTGGATGTGGACAGCTTTTCCCTGTTTGGCGATGCGCATGGCATGCAATACAGCGACGAGCTGGTGCATGCCATCGGTGCGCGGCTGGTGGAGGTCCTGCCCGATGATGTCTGGGTAGGGCGCATTGCATCGGCGGAGTTTGCTCTGTTTTTCGAAAATCTGGACGTCACCGCCGCCGGTGCGAAAGAGCAGCTGAACCAATATGCCCGTACGCTGAAAAAAGCCGTGCAGCGGCCGTTCCAGCTGCTGGGCAGGGATGACGCAGAGTCCGTCAGCTGCTCCATGGGCGGGGCCGTGATGGAGCCTGGCGCCGATGCGATGGACAACAGCGATGTGCTGCGCTTTGCCAGCGTCGCCCTGCACGAGGCCAAGCAAATCGGTCCGGGCAGTGTGCTGCTGTTCGAGCCGCGCATGGCCAAGGAGGCGATCAAGCGCATGCGCATCGCCAAGGACCTGCGCAACGGTATCTCGCAGGGCGAGCTGAGATTGTTCCTGCAGACCCAGGCCTCAGCCGATGGAAAATGTGTAGGTGCCGAGGCACTGGTGCGCTGGCAGCATCCGCAATGGGGGTTGGTCAGCCCTGTGGAGTTCATTCCCGTGGCCGAGGAGTCAGAGCTGATCGTGAGCCTCGGTGAATGGGTGATGCGTCAGTCCTGCATGCTGCTGGCGCAGCCTGCCTTTGTGGAGCGCGGCCTGCGGCTGTCAGTCAATATCAGCGCCATCCAGTTCGGGCACGAGGAGTTCATGCCCATGCTCAAGGCAGTGTTGCTTGAGACTGGAGCCAACCCTCATCAGCTCACGCTCGAGATCACCGAGGGCGTGGTGCTTCGCGATATGAACGAGGTGCGCAACCTGCTGCAGGAGTTGTGCAATATGGGCATAGAGATTGCGCTGGACGACTTTGGCACCGGCTACTCGTCCATGTACAGCCTGAAGCATCTGCCTATCCAGGAGCTCAAGATCGACCAGGGCTTTGTGCGTGGCAGCCATCGCTCCGACATGGATGCGGTCATGGTCGAGGCCATGCTGCTGATTGCCCGCCGCCTGCGTTTGCGTGTGGTGGCCGAAGGCGTGGAGCTGCAGGAGCAAGCGGAGCAGCTGATGCAGTGGAATCCGGACATCGTGCTGCAAGGTCTGCTGCTGGGCAAACCCATGCCGCAGCAGCAGTGGCTGGCCGAGGTGCTCGGTGAGCCTGACAGCTCGGGGCCGGAATGAAAAATGGCTCCCCATGCTCCCCGCTGCCGTGTGGTCGTTGCCCCTCCAGGAGAGCCTAGGCGGCCCCGGCGATGAAAAAAGCCCGCAGCCATGAATGGCTGCGGGCTTTTTCAATAAATCACAAAGTCGTTCAAGCTGCTGGCTGCTCGAAATAGCGGCGCGCCAGCAGATCCCAGAACCTGGAACCACGACCGATGTTGTCGTCGTTGAAGTCGTAGGCCGGGTTGTGCAGACTCACGCCGGGCTGGCCGTTGCCGGGGCCGTTGCCGATCCAGCCATAGGCGCCGGGCACGGCTTCGAGCATGAAGCCAAAGTCCTCGGACGTCATGGCGGGCAGCACATCGTCAAAGGCATTGGCGTCGCCCACGGCCTCGCGCATCACCGAAGCCATGAACTTGGCTTCGCGAGCGTGGTTGGTGGTGTTGGGGTAGGCGCCGGGGCGCAGCGTGAATTCGGCTTGGCACAGGTGCGCGGCGGCCACATGGCTGCTGATGCGCTTGAGGCCTTCCACGAACATCTCGCGCGTTTCCTTCTTCAGGGTGCGCACGGTGCCAGCGATGATGGCTTCGTCGGGAATGATGTTTTCCACGGTGCCGCTGGTAATCTTGCCCACGGTGAGCACGGCCGAATCCAGTGGGTCGGTACTGCGCGAGACCAGGGTCTGCAACTGCGTGACGATGGCACAGGCCACGGGAATCGGGTCCAGCGTGGTGTGGGGCATGGCAGCGTGACCGCCCTTGCCCATGACCTTGATCTGAAAGCGCAGGGTGGAAGCCATGATGGGGCCCACGCGCACAGCCATCTGGCCTGCAGGCAGCGATGGCCAGTTGTGCAGTGCAAACACGGCTTCGCAGGGGAATTTTTCGAACAGGCCGTCGTCCATCATGGCCTTGGCGCCAGCGCCGCCTTCTTCGCCGGGCTGGAAGATCAGGTGCACGGTGCCGTCAAAGTCGGGGTGCTGTGCCAGTGTGGTGGCGGCACCCAGCAGCATGGTGGTGTGGCCGTCATGGCCGCAGGCATGCATGCGGCCCTTGTTCTGGCTGATGTGGTCGAAGGTATTGATTTCCGTGACGGGCAGGGCGTCCATATCGGCGCGGATGCCAATGCTGCGGCCGGGGTTGTCCTTGCTGCGACCCTTGCCGTAGATGCTGGCCACGACGCCGGTCTGGCCCAGGCCCCGGTGCACGGTCAGGCCCAGGGCGGTGAGATATGCGGCGACTTTGTCACCGGTGCGGTGCTCTTCGTACTTGAGCTCAGGATTGGCGTGCAGATCGCGGCGAAAACTGAGCAGTGTGCCGAGGTGAGGAGTGATATCGGGTGTAGATCGCATACAGGGGCTGCGGAGCACCCAGTGCTGTAACTGTCCTGGCAAGCGAGCAAGGCGGGCCTGCCGGTGACCGCAGCATTTCAATAGCAAGACCCCCATCATAGGCGTATGCGGTCGTGCCGGGCTTAGGTAGATACCGAAATCAGGGCTATCAGTGCTTGTGCTAATTCGCTCGGTAGCAAGCGGTGACTTACGAAAGACTCGCCCAGCACCGAGTCCCTGCCAGCGTGGGCCAGATCTCACGAGCCCGCAATGCCCGCGCTTTGCCGTGCAGTGCAGCAAACGGCGAAAATACCCGGCTATGACCGCACAGAACCCCCCACCGAACGTCAAACCCACTTTGTTCCAGCAATTGCTGGTGCGCCCTGACCATAACGATCCCAAGCCTCTGATCCTCTATCACGGCCGTCGCTGCCCAGACGGCTTTGGCGCGGCCCTGGCTGCCTGGCTGTTCTATGAAGGTCAGGCCGAGTTTCGCGGTCTGGACCATGGCGAGATTTTGAGCGCCGATGACCTCGGTGATCTGAGCGGTCGTGCCGTCTATGTGCTGGACTTTGCCTTCGAGCCCGCACTGATGGCTGAAATCGAATCGCGCGTGGCCAAGCTTGTGGTGCTGGACCACCACAAAAGCGCGGCAGAAAAGCTCAGTGGCTATCAGTGCCACTGTGGCGTGGTGCACTTCGATATGCACAAGTCGGGCGCGCGCCTGGGCTGGGAGTTCTTCCAGGCCGACAAACCCGTGCCCGGTCTGATCCGCTACATCGAAGACCGTGACATCTGGAAATGGGAGTTCCCCGAAAGCGCTGCCTTTCTGGCGGCCCTGGACATGGAGCCGGAGCGTACTTTCGAGCGCTGGGCCGAACTCGCAGCCTTCACGCCCGAGCAGGAAGCCGCTTACATGGCCCGCGGCGGTGCGATGGACGAGAAGTTCCAGAAGCTGTGTGCAGACATCGCCGATGGCGCGCAGGTGCTGGTCTTCAACGGCAAGCAGGGTTTGATGGTCAACTGTCCCGGCATGTTCCACAGCCAGGTGGGCGATCTGCTGGCACGTCAGAGCGGCAGCTTTGCCCTGATGTGGCATGCCAATCACAAAGGGGTCAAGGCAGGTCTGCGCTCGCGTTCGGAGTTCAACTGCATTCCGCTGGCCGAGAGCTTTGGCGGCGGCGGCCATGCCCAGGCCTGCGGCTTCAAGATGCCCAACGAGCGCCTGGTGGAGCTGTTGCAGGGTGAACTCAAGTCCGACCCCGAAGGCCAGTATGAGTTCGTGGCAGCGCCCAGCCTGCAGTTTGACGAAGAGGGCAAGTGGATTCGCGCTACGCCCAAGTCCGCCTAAAACGTAAAAAGCATAGCTGTCAGCGCTTGATGGATAAGCGCTGGCAGCTTTTTTATTGAGTGTTTTGCCAGCCTGGCAAAGCCAGCAGCTTCTGCCAGTCCTGAGCTTCCTGCAGATGAGGCAGGGCGGACCAGTCGGCCTCGAAGCGCAGGAGCTCGCCACTCATGGGGTGTGCGATTGTCAGCGATTGGGCATGAAGCCATAGCCGCTGCTGGCCCAGGCGTTCTGCCCACCAGCGGTTCAGCGGCCCCTTGCCGTGGGTGGCATCGCCGATGATGGGATGAGCCACATGCTTGAGGTGACGGCGAATCTGATGCCTGCGCCCTGTGGTAGGCAGGGCCTGGACCAGGCTGACGCGGGTTTCCGGGTGGCGGCCGTCATAACTCTCGGGCCAGGACAGACGCGCCAGGCAGCGCAGTGCCGTGTGAGCCTCCTGCACCGGTGCATCTTCGGGGGCATCATCGGGTTTGAGGGCGTGGTCCACCTCGATGCTATCGGGCAGCCAGCCGCGCACCAGGGCCCGGTATTCCTTGCGGGTTTCATGCGCCGCAAAGCTGGTGGCCAGGGCCTGCGCCGCTTCCTTGTGCAGAGCCATGAGCAGCACGCCGCAAGTGCCCTTGTCCAGGCGATGTACGGGCCAGACATGGCGACCCAGCTGGTCGCGCAGCGCCTGCATGACGAAGCGGGTCTCGTGCGCATCCAGTCCCGTGCGGTGCACCAGCCATCCCGCAGGCTTGTAGACCGCAACCAGATGCTCGTCCTGCCAGAGGATGTGCAGCGGAGGATGGACAGGCGGGGCGGATTCGGTCATGGGCAAGAGTGGGCGATGCAGGGCGAGCCGCACTCTACCGCAGCGCTGGCCTGTGCGCACAGCGGCCCGCACATTCCTGGCGCCCCAGGCTGTCATGCGCTGTGGCCGGCATGTCCCGGCCTGCATTCACGGACAATGTCGCTCTGGTCTGCAGAGGCGGTCTGCCTGCTGCAATGCTTCTCTATCCATAGCTTCTTGCGCTTTACACATAAGCGTTTGAGGCATTTTTTGTTGATTTTTTCTGCTGTGATGTTCAAGGGCGTTGTTGTCTCGGTTCTGGCGTCCGTTTTGTTCGCTTCCCTTTATTACCTTTCGCCATTTCTGGTGCCGCTCGACGGCGAGCAGATCTTCGGCTGGCGGGTACTGGTGACACTGCCCTTCACCACGGCACTTCTGTTCGCGCTCAAGGAGACCGCTGCCGTGCGCACGCTGCTGACGCGAGCCTGGACGCAACCCCGATTTGGCGGTTTGCTGCTGCTGAGTGCAGCCCTGTTGGGTGTGCAGCTATGGATTTTCATGTGGGCGCCGATGAACGGGCGCGCCTTGCCGGTGTCGCTCGGCTATTTTCTGCTGCCGCTGGTGATGGTGGTAGCGGGGCGGCTGCTGTTTGCCGAGCGGTTGACGCGGGGCCAGGCCCTGGCCACGTTGGTGGCGGCCGTGGGCGTGGGTCACGAGTTCTGGCAGGCGGGCGGCATGTCCTGGGAAACCTGGGTGGTGGCGCTGGGCTACACCGTGTATTTCTCACTGCGTCGCTGGCTGCGGACCGATACGCTGGCCGGTCACTGGATAGACATGGCGCTGCTGCTGCCTGCGGCCATTGCCTTCACGCTGCGTGCGCCCAATAGCTGGCCGCTGGTGGCCGGTCACTCAGAGCTGTGGGTACTGCTGGCGGTGCTGGGCGTGGTCAGCGCCGTGGCGCTGGCGCTGTACATGATTGCCAGTCGCTGGCTGCCCCTGGGCCTGTTCGGGCTGCTGTCCTATGTGGAGCCCGCGCTGCTGGTGGTGGTGGCCTGGTTGCTGGGCGAGAGCATTGCACCGCAGCAGGTGCTGACTTATGCGCTGATCTTTGTGGCGGTGGGCCTGCTAATCGTCGACGGTATCTGGCATTTATGGTGCGTGCGTTCACACAGACTGCACTGAGCGCAGCTATTACCGCACGGTGCAACAAGGCAATAATTACCTTTTGGCTTTTTCTCGAAAGGTAGTGCCCCGAATGGCATCGACAACATCCTCTGTGCGCGTTGGTATCGTTGGTTATGGCAATCTGGGCCGTGGCGTGGAAGCCGCCATCGCCAAGAACCCCGACATGCAGCTGGTGGGCATCTACACCCGCCGTGATCCCGCGCAACTCAAGCCCTTGCACGCCGGCACGCCCGTGTACACCATGGACAGCCTGCTCTCGCACAAGGGACAGGTCGATGTGCTGATTCTCTGCGGTGGCTCCAAGGATGATCTGCCCAAGCAGGCTCCCGAGCTGGCGGCCCACTTCAACCTGATCGACAGCTTCGACACCCACGCTCGCATCCCCGAGCACTTTGCCAATGTGGACAAGGCTGCCCAGGGCGGGCAGACCACGGCGCTGATCTCTGCAGGCTGGGACCCCGGCATGTTCTCCATCAACCGCGTGATGGGTGAAGCCCTGCTGCCCGATGGCGCAACCTACACCTTCTGGGGCAAGGGCTTGAGCCAGGGGCACTCGGACGCGATCCGCCGTGTCGAAGGCGTGGCCGGTGGCGTGCAGTACACGATTCCCGTGGAAGAGGCCGTCAACAAGGTGCGCTCCGGTGTACGTCCCGAGCTGTCCACGCGCGAAAAGCACAAGCGTGACTGCTACGTGGTGCTGAAAGACGGCGCTGATGCCGAGGCCGTGCGTAAGACCATCGTGGAAATGCCCCACTACTTCGACGAGTACGACACCTCGGTGAACTTCATCAGTGCCGAAGAGCTGGCCCGTGATCACGCTGCCATGCCCCATGGCGGCTTTGTGATCCGCAGCGGCAACACCAGTGCCGAAAACAAGCAGGTCATCGAATACCGCCTGCAGCTGGACAGCAACCCCGAGTTCACCTCCAGCGTGCTGGTGGCCTATGCCCGCGCTGTGCACCGCATGGCTCAGGGCGGCCAGCATGGTTGCAAGACCGTGTTTGACGTGGCCCCAGGCCTGCTGTCGCCCAAGAGCGCAGCCGAGCTGCGTGCCGAGCTGCTGTAAACAATACTGAGCTACAGGTAGAAAGCCTCATCTCCGGATGAGGCTTTTTTATATGAAAAATGCTTGAAGCGCCTATCCGGAAAGCGCTGTCAGCTATCAAATCAGGAATTGACAGGATTGTCTTTTCCGGTGCCTACGCGGGCTGCGTCTTCCAGCCTGTCCACGTCGCGCAGCGGCTTGAACAGCGTCATCCAACCGCCCACCACGCCCAGAGTGCACAAGCTGCCCAGAATGGCGGCGGGCACGGCACCAAACCAGGAAGCACTGCTGCCCGCGCGGAATTCGCCCAGTTCGTTGGATGAGCCTATGAAGAGCATGTTCACCGCATTCACGCGGCCACGCATATGGTCGGGCGTGGAAAACTGCACCAGCGCGCCGCGGATATAGACGCTGACCATATCGGCCGCGCCCGCCAGGGCCAGTGCCAGCATGGACAGTACAAACCAGTGCGAGAGCGCAAATACCAGATTGGCCAGCCCAAACACGGCCACGGCCGCGAACATCACCTTGCCCACATGGCGGTTGATGGGGCGGGCCGACAGCCACAATCCCATGCAGACCTCTCCCATGGCCATCGACGAGCGCAGCAGGCCCAGACCCTGAGGACCGACTTGCAGCACCTCGTGCGCATAGACGGGCAACAGCGCCACCACGCCGCCCAGCAGCACGGCGAACAAATCCAGGGAGATCGTGCCCAGAATGATGGGCCGCGTGCGCATGAAGTGCACGCCCTGGGCAAAGCGTTGCCACATCGAGCTTTCATCCTGTTCACCCCATCGCTTCACATCGGCAAAACGCACGGGAACCTGGCTCAAAAGCGCCGCACCCAACAGCAATCCCAGGCCGCAGACCGCATAGGTCAGTACCCCGCCACCCAGGGCGTAGAGCACGCCGCCCAGCACCGGAGCGGCGATGGCGGAAATACGCATCAGCATGCTGTTCGTTGCCAGTGCCTTGGCCAGTTGCTCGCGGGCCACGATCTGCGGCAGCAGACTTTGCAGCGCAGGCCCGCTGAAGGCGCGGCTGCAACCGAACAGCACCAGCACGGCATAAATCCACTGCACGTTATGAGCCCCCGTTTCCGAGAGCAGCCACAGCAGGCCCGAGCAGACGGTGGCCAGCAGCCAGCTCATGCCCAGCAGGCGCTTGCGACTCATGCGGTCGCTGAGGTCACCTGCGGGAATCAGCAGGCACATCATGGGCAGAAACTGGGCCAGACCCACATAGGCCAGCGACAGCGGATCACGCGTGATGTCATAGACCTGCCAGGCCACGACCACGGCCTGCATCTGCTGGCCGAACATGGCCAGCATGCGGGCCAGCACAAAAGAGACAAAGGCGCGGTCGCGCAGAGGCGGGAGTGAGGAAGAGGCGGTGCTGGGCACGGTGGAGTGTGAAGGCGCGGCAGGGAAGGGAAAAGCCTGCCGCAGTGTGCATGGCGGGCGGGCAGGAGGGAAGTATCTGTGATCTTGCGTTTTTGCGCTGTGCAGGTGCTGACTGTCGTGGAAAGTTCCGGCGTTACTGGCCCTGGCGGTACAGCTATGAATTCGTGATCTGAAGCGCTACTTGTCAAAAAATGTTTACCGACGATGGCATGCGGTTCAATCCCACAAGCGGCCCTCAGGCGCAGCGCCACCATAGTTACAGCTCAATGAATTCTGTTGCCATAGATCGTGCAGTTGTAGAAGGAGTCGCCATCATGTCCATGCTTTCCATCCAATACGCTGGAACGTTGCTGGGTCGCGAAGCGGTCATCGAGTTTCCCGATAGCCGAGCGGAAGTCCGTTACACCGCCAAGGGACAGATGCGCTGGCGAGTGGTGGACTCTCAAGGGCATGTCTCCGAAGGGTGTGAATGCCTGAGCTATCTCCAGCTCAGCGACCATCTGCACTTTCTGAACTGGGTTGAAAAAACCGGCTTTACCGTGAGCCAGGTCATCGACTCCGCCAAAGGTACGGTACAGGCCTTCTGGTCTTATGCCGATGAGCAGTGCGCTACAGGTCATCGCTCGTCCATGTTCGTTCAAGGCAGTTTCCATCTGCGTTGAGGCCAGCCTGGAAATGCAGGTCGTGGCGCTTCCGACGTGATGGTGATGAGTGCCTGCTGAAATTCTGCGCTGTGTGTTGAATCCGTGTCTCTCCTCTGTGCCGGCATCCCAAAGGTGCCGGCTTTTTTTATGGGCGCTGAGCCGCCTCAAGACCATAAGTACCACCCTTGGTGGCTTCGGTCACACGAAGTGGGCCAGCGTGGAAGTTTTTTCATCCGTGAAACATTGTGCGGCGCCAAACGCCCTGCGTATTTTTTGATCGCGGAACATCGACCCAGGTTTTATGCGGGTTTGCAGGGGTATGCGAGGGTTTGTCCACAGGACGGCCCACAGCAACTGGGTATAACTTTACAAATGCATTGCAAATCGTCAGCGGCTGGTGTCTTGTTTGCAAGTGGCTGTCATCAAAGAGTAATTATGGGAAATAGATAGTTTCCTGCCACGCAGGGCCTATCCATGGGCGTGGCGTGAAACATTGATGACAGGCATAAAAAAGCCGGCCAGAGGCCGGCTTGGTGCAAGCGAGGTTGAACTGCTTACTTGCTTGGCTTTTCGACTGCGGAGCCGATCACCATGTCCAGCACATAGGCGTAGCTGGAAGCATCTGCTGGCACGTTCTGGAGCTTGTAGCGGTCGATGCGCAGTGTGTTGCTGATACCGGGCTGATGCTTGTAGCCCTCGATCTCGCTGTAGAAGTTCTCCCACTGGCCGGTATAGGTCTTTACACCGTTGTCGCCATAGCGGATCTCGCGCACCTGCAGGCACTGGTGGCGGCCTGCGCCTGCACTGCAGGGCTTGCGCTCGGGGCCGACTTCGAGAAACATGCGTTCGGGCTTGCCACCGTACTTGGTCTGCGGAGTGGGGCTGCCCTGCAGTTGCCAGCGTGTACCGTCGATGAACTGGATGGTCAGGCGAGGCTGCTCGGCAGTGCTGGCAGGCAGTTGCACATTCCATTGCTTGGTCGTGGGCAGAATGCGGGCGACCTTCTGCTCCAGCATCATCAGCTGGTTGTCGGCGCAGGCGCGCAGTGTGCTCATGGGTCTTTGCACGTTCAGGCGTTGGCCTTCCACGCTGTAGCCTGCGGACATGACGTTGCACAGGTTCTTGACGACTGCGCGCTGCTCGATGAATTCCAGCTCGATGGGAGCCTTGGTCGAATCCAGGAACCAGGTTTGGTCATCAGCGCCAGCAGGGTTGAACGCCTGCTGGAGCTTCCAGTGGTAGGCCGTCAGGGAGTTGGCATCTCCTGCAGGGCCACTGGGGCCGGGCTTGCTGGCGCCGCCACCACCGGTGGTGCCGCAGGCGGCCAGCGTCACAGAGGCGATCAGGGGCAGGCACCAGGTCCAGCGAAATTTCATAAGTGTTCCTTCAAGATATGGATGAAAAAAATCTACCGTATTGGAGTCTGCCGCGCCCTGACAGTTCCCTGAGCTGGCTCCGGGCCAAAGACTGCGCTCGCAGACGCCTGTAGAGACGGAACCATAACCTACGCAGCCGGCCGCAGGCATGAAGGGAATGCAAAGAATGTCAGCCTATGCGGCTGTCCACCTGCTCTGTCATGTAAAGATCGAAAAAAAATCTATGCCGGGCTCAACCGGGCTCGAGCACACCTGTCAAGCTGCTACGCTTGGTGCCGCGGTTGATGTACCTAGGAGGTTTTGTGCGCGCAGGTGGAGTTGTTTTGTCAGGAAAAACAGGGTTGCGTCTGGGCTTTGTCAGTCTGCTGGCAGCAGGGCTGGCAGCTTGTGCGTCCAATACCCCCAGCCCGGTTGCATTGCAGGAGACTTTTGATTCCAGCTCCACCTTCTCACGCGGCTTTGATTCCACACCTGCCCAGACCTGCGAGGCGGCGCGCCGTGCGTTGCTGAGCCAGGGCTATATCGCCACGGCCAGGACCCAGGAACTGATCGAGGGGCGCAAGAGCTTTCAGCCCAATATGGAGACCAATCTGGAGATCAATTTCCGCGTGGTCTGTGTGCCGCAGACCAGTGATGGCCAGGTGAGCCTGGGTTTTGCCACGGCCCTGCAGGACCGCTATGCGCTCAAGAAGAGTGCAAGTTCGGCCAGTGTGGGAGTGGGGGCGCTGGGCTCCTTGTCATTGCCGTTCTCATCGAGCAGTGACTCCCTGGTCAAGGTGGGGAGCGAAACCATTTCCGCGCGCAGTTTCTACGACAGCTTCTTCGAACTGGTAGAAAACTATCTGAAGCAGGACAGGGATACGCCGTGAATGCGGATTTACAGCAAATTGCCTTGCAGCGCTTGCGGGTCCTGCGCAAGAAGTCTTGAATTCATAGCAAAGAAAAAGCGGCATCGAAGGCCGCTTTTTTTGTAGGTGGGAGCAGCGCTCAGATGAAGAGTGCCGGGTCCACCATGGCGCGGTTGAGTATCACGCTCCAGTGCAGATGCGGGCCGGTCACGCGGCCGGTGGCGCCGACCTTGCAGAAGGCGTCTCCCGTTTTCAGCATATCGCCCACCTTGCAGTCCACCTTGCTCAGGTGACAGTACATGGACAGCAGGCCACCGCCATGGTCCAGCCAGACGGTGCCGCCGTTGAAAAAATAGTCGCCCACATCAATCACCTTGCCCGGCAGAGGTGCCTTGACCGGCGTGCCGGTGGGCGAGGCGATGTCCATGCCACTGTGCGGGTTGCGTGACTGGCCGTTGAAGACGCGGCGCAGGCCAAAGCTGCTGGAGCGGCGGCCCGGCACGGGCACCTGCATGCGCAGATCCTGCGCCATGGGCAGGGGCTGGGCCATGCTGGCCATCACGGTCTTGAGGTGAGCGGCCTCGCGCTCATAGCGGGCGTTGTCCTCGGGCGAGAGGTCCACAGTCTTGGGCGAGACCTTGAGGCGCTGTTCCACATATTTCTTGTCTGCCACCGCCAGCGATTTTTCGCGGCTCTGGCCGTCGGCCTGCACCTGCAAGCTGTACTGACCGGGCGCGGTGGACAGCGGAATGCCGACGATGGCCGTCCATTCGATCATGTCGCCAAGCACCAGCACGGGTGCGTCATTGAAGCTCAGCGTGGGACGGTTGGAAGCCGGGCCCAGCGACAAGCGGGCCACGCCGCCGGGCACGCGGCTGTCCTGAGGCCAGAGGCTGTTGTCTTTGGCAGCCCAGGCGGGAAGGGCGCTGGCGGCGGCGGCTGTGCCCATCCATTGCAGCAACTGGCGGCGGTCAAGAGCATGGTTCATGAAGAAATCCTGCAGGAAGAAAGTGGCTCTAGCGCAGGCGCATCAAGCGCTTGCTGATACAGGAACCATAGCACGAAGCCATGCGTGCTCAGGTCGGCCTCTGGTCGTGGTTTGTGCCAATTTGTCCATAGAACTATGGACAGACAGGGGCGCCAACTTTGCGCAGACTGGCGTGGTTGCGAATGCCGAAGCGGGACGGCAAGCCCGCCGGTTCATCCATCCAAGATCCAAGGAGTACCCCATGGCAAAGCCTTTTGCATCATCGGCCGACACAGCCGCCAAAAAAGAAACCTTGGAAATTCTGGCCGATGGCGTCTATGCGCTGACGGCCGAAGGCGATCCCAACGTGGGTGCCTTCGAAGGGGAAGACTTCATCGTTGCCATCGAAGCCCGTGCCACGCCAGCAGCTGCGCGCGACTGGCTGGTGCAATTGCGCGAGCACACGCAAAAGCCCGTCAAGTACCTGATCCTGACCCATTACCACGCCGTGCGTGTGCTGGGAGCATCGGCCTTCGATGCCGAGCACATCATCACCAGCGAGACCACACGCAAACTCATCGAAGAGCGCGGCCAGCAGGACTGGGACAGCGAGTACGGCCGCATGCCGCGATTGTTCAAGGAGC
Organism: Comamonas sp.; assembly: GCA_031277805.1. GTDB lineage: Bacteria > Pseudomonadota > Gammaproteobacteria > Burkholderiales > Burkholderiaceae_C > Comamonas. The sequence goes on from JAITLR010000013.1 coordinate 35,472, forward strand.
CTGAAGGCATTCCCGGCCTGACCTGGCCCACGCAGACTTTCGACACGCATTTTGAGATCGAGCTGGGCGGCAACCGCGGCAAGCTGGACCTGCGTTTTGAAGGTCGAGGTCACACGGCGGGCGACATCATCGTCTGGCACGACAAGACCAAAACCATGTTTGCCGGTGACCTGGTCGAGGCCGAGGCCGCACTTTATACCGGTGATGCCTTCCATATGGAGTGGGCCAGCAAGACACTGGACAACCTCAAGAAGTACCGCGCCGAGTTCATTGTGGGCGGGCGTGGTGCCGTGGCCAAGGGGACGGTGGCCACCGATGCGGCCATCGAGCAGACGCGCGAGTTCCTGCGCGGCATGATTGACAACGTGGGTGCAGTGCACAAGCGTGGAGGCACGCTCAAGGAGGCGTTCGAAGCCACGCACAAGGCGCTGGCACCCAAGTTTGGCCGCTGGCCCATCTTCGAACACTGCCTGCCCTTCGATGTGCAGCGTCTGTGGGATGAGTTCGACGGTATTGACTGGCCACGCATCTGGACGGCCGAACGCGACAGGCAAGTCTGGGCTCAGCTGCAAGGATGATGCAGATGGAGCAAGCAGCAAGCATGGCCCCACAGCCTGCCACGCACCATCGTGGCGTGCCTGTGTGGCGACATATTGGCGCCACTGCGGCCCCGGCAGCGGGTGTGGTGGAGCGCGCTCCGGTGGTGGTTGTCGGCGCGGGCCCGGTAGGGCTGGCCATGGCGCTGGATCTGGGACGGCGCGGGCACAAGGTGCTGGTCATCAGCAAGCTGGACTTCATCGCTGGTGGCTCCAAAGCCATCTGCTTTTCCAAGCGCTCACTGGACATTCTGGAACGCCTGGGTGTGGGTCAGCAGCTGCTGCAAAAAGGCGTGACCTGGAATGTAGGCAAGGTCTTCTGGGGCGACCGCGAAGAGCCAGTCTATCAGTTCGACATGCTGCCCGTGAAGGACCAGCAATATCCGGGCTTCATCAATCTGCAGCAGTACTACGTGGAAGACGCACTGCTGCGTGCCCTGCAAAGCCTGCCCAATGTGGAGCTGCGCCTGGGCCAGCAGATCGAGGCCGTGCGCCATCTGCCAGGCGGTGTGGAGCTGGAGGTGCAGGCCGGCGAGAGCCGCTACCAGATCCACGCTGACTGGCTGGTGGCCTGCGACGGCAGCAAGTCCATGGTGCGCAGCCTCATGGGGCTGGATTTCGATGGCCGCGTATTTGAGGAAAACTTTCTCATCGCCGACATTCGCATGGACAAGGAAATGCCTGCGGAGCGCTGGTTCTGGTTCGATCCGCCGTTCAACCCCGGCCAGTCGGCTCTCATGCATCGCCAGCCTGATGGTGTGTGGCGGCTGGATTTTCAGCTGGGCTGGGGCATAGACCGCCAAGCCTGCGTGCAGCCCGAGAACGTGGAGCGCTATGTGCGCGCCATGCTGGGCCCGGATGTGCAGTTCAGCCAGGAGTGGTACAGCATCTACACCTTTCAGTGCCGCCGCATGAGCCGCTTTGTGCATGGTCATGTGCTGTTTGCCGGCGATAGCGCGCATCTGGTCTCGCCCTTTGGCGCGCGTGGCTGCAACGGCGGCTTTGCCGATATCGACAACCTGGGCTGGAAGCTGGATCTGGTCATGCGTGGCCAGGCGGGCCAGGCGCTGCTGGAAAGCTATAACGAGGAAGCCGTGACCACGGCGGACGAGAACATTCTCAACTCCACGCGTTCCACCGACTTTCTGACACCCAAGACCACGGTCAGCAAGGCCTTTCGCGATGCGGTGCTGGAACTGGCGGCCACAGAGGCGTTCGCTCGTCCCTTTGTCAATTCGGGGCGGCTGTCCACGGCGATTTCCTATCCGCAAAGCGGTTTGAACACGCCCGATGATCAGGTATGGAGTAGCGGTATAGCGCCCGGCTCACCTGCGCTGGATGCTCCTGCAAACGGAGCATGGCTGCTGCCGCAATTGGGCGGGCGCTTTGTGTTGCTGGCCAATGGCTGGACGCAGGGCCCTCCGGCCGATGTGGAGCTGATAGACATTACCCAGTGGGCTGGCGATCACAGCCTGCTGTTGGCGCGCTATGGGTTGCAGCCGGGTTGCGGCTATCTGATACGCCCCGATCACTATGTGGCAGCGCGTTGGCAAGCGCCGGTATCGGCCGCCACGGTGCAGGCCAGTCTGGCCCGTGCCCAAGGAGTGCAGCAATGACCCAGCTGATTCGAACCCCCAATCTGGATCGTGTGGACGATGTCTACCAGCAGCTGCTGCTGATGCACGAGGGCCTGGACGAGGCGCAAAGTCTCAAGGCCTGCGCCCGGCTGATTCTGGCTCTGTCCAACCATATTGGTAGCAGCGCCGTGGTACTGGAGGCAATAGCGCTGGCCAAGGGCAAGGTGGAGGGCTCAGAACACTGACAGGAGGAAGCTTCGCTCTGTTTCGGATGCGCTTGCCAGCCAATGCGGACACTTAAAATTGTGCAATGCACAATCTGAAAATTGCCACCGCATGCTTTGTCAATCCGAGACAGGAGCTGCTGGTGGTGCGCAAAAAGAACACGTCAGCGTGGATGCTTCCTGGCGGCAAGCTGGATGCCGATGAAACCCCGGCCAAGGCACTGATCCGCGAAATCCGGGAAGAATTGCAGCTGGAGATTGCAGAGTCTTTGCTCAAGCCTCTGGGCGTCTTTGATGCGGTGGCCGCCAATGAGGCCGACACCACGGTGCATGCCCATGCCTTTCTGATCCAGTTGCCGCAGGGCCAGTCTCCTAGCCACGCTGCCGAAATAGCGGAGATGAAGTGGCTGCCGCTGAGTCAGCCCGTACCGATGGATGTTGCGCCGTTGCTGAGGAATTTCATCATTCCGGCTCTGCAGAGCTGAAATTCCAATGGCCGGGTGGCTGCTGCCTGCTTATCAGGAATCGCCCTGCTGCGTCTGCAGTGAAGGCAGGCTATTCTTTGCCGATGATTCAAAAGAGCTTGTGAGGCCACTGGCGCGCGGTGCCGTAGTGAAGTCCATTGCAGGCTCTCAGCAAAGCGAGACAGGCCATGGCTGCAATTTTCTCCAGACCGGCGCTACTCAGCCCCAGCCTCGGACAGGCGCTGATAGAGGCGGCCGCGACGCCGCATTTTGCCTCGGCATTGCTTGGGGCCGCACGTCAGTTTGACTGTATTGACGAGGTGTTTGCCTATCAGGTCAATACAGGTATGGGTGATGTTCGGACTCTGCTCGCATCGGGCGAGCGCAAGGGTATTGCCGAGCGCACGGGTGAGTATGCGCGCCGCTTTCATGCCTCCGATCCGCTGCTGACGGGTTCGCTGGCGGGAAAGGCTAGCGGTTTCAGCCGTCAGGTGCGCGCTGCCGATATTCCCAAGGGCGAGTATCGCGAGCTGTGTTTTGAGCAACCGGGCTTTCTGGACAAGGTCAGCTTCGGCTGGCAGGAGCCGGGCAAGCTCATGGTACTGAGCTTTTACCGTGGCCTGAATGCGCAAGGGGAATCTGCCAGCCAGCTCTGGTCGCTGGGGCAGGTTGCCATGGCGGCGCTCAGCCTGCATGCGCAATGCCAGTCAAGCATTGCCGCAGAGCCTGCGCAGCCCGATGCCGAGCAGGTGCTGCTGCAGCGGCTGCAACGCTCTTTTCCGCAATTGACAGAACGAGAGCGCTCCATCGTGGCCCAGACCTTGCTGGGGGAGAGTGCGGCGCAAATTGCGCAGGCGCTGGACATCAAGCCCGCTACGGTGCTGACCTACCGCCAGCGTGCCTATGAGCGCTACCGTTTCAACCGGGCCAGCGATTTCCTGGCCGGTCTGCTGCACTAAGGGCTTTGAAATCAGTAGCTGTCAGCGCTTGATGAGTAAGTGCTGGAGTCGATTTTCATACGGGCTTATCGATAGCCTGAGCCATCTCGGCTTGGCCCAGCACCGACAAGGTTTGCACCAATGCCGCCCGGTCACTGGCCTGCTCGTCTTGGTTGAGCTTGAATTTGCCTTCCAGGCGCCGCACCTCGATCTCCAGCCCGACGATGGCGCCCAGCAATTTTTGCAGGTAGGCCGCAGGTGCATCGCTCATCTTCCAGGGCTTGAAGTCATGGCCTGGCAAGGCGGCAGCACGGGCTTCGTGAGTGCGGGTCAGGCGGCCCAGAACGCCGCGTAGAAACTTCTCGTCATCGCGGATCTGAATCTTTCCATGGGCATGGACGACCTGATAGTTCCAGGTCGGAACCTGCTCATGTGTCTGATGTTTGCTCGGGTACCAGTTGGGCGAGATATAGCTGTCTGCGGCCTTGAAGATGACCATGACCTGATCGCCATTGGCCAGTTGCTGCCACAGCGGGTTGGCACGGGCCACATGAGCTTGCAGGCGCAGAGTGCCATCATCGGCCTGCAGCAGCTCGAAAGGCAGGTGATTGGCATCCAGCCCGTCCGGGCCATGCATGACCAGGCAACCCAGAGGATGCTGGCGTATCAGGGCGTGCAGGCTGGATTCGTCGGTAACGGCAAAGTGGCTGGGATTGTACATGGACGGGGTGCGGAGAGTATGTAAAGAGGCAGGCCCGTCCATGCTAACCGGATGCCGGCGCGGCTATCGGTGTTCGTGATGATCGCCGTGCTGTTGAGGGGCTGCGCGGGCGACGGCTTGGCGCTGCTGCACCTGGGCTGCCCGTTGCTGGGCCATTTGTTGCTGATGCTGTGCCTCCCTCTGGGCCTGTTGCTGGCGCTGCTGCTCACGTTGCGCCTGCTGTGCTTGTTGCACCTGCTGCTGACGCTGTTGCTGCATTTGAGCCTGCTGTTCCGCCTGGCGTTGCTGTTGCTGTTGCTGGGCCGCACGCTGCTGTGCCATCTGTTGCTGCTGCTGCTGGCGTTGGGCGGCTTCCCGCTGTGCCTGTTGCTGAACCTGCTGCTGTTCGTGCTGAGCTTGCTGCAGCTGTTGTTGGCGTTGCTGCATTTGGGCCTGTTGTTCGGCCTGCCGTTGCTGCGACTGGGCTGCAGCACGCTGCTGAGTCAGCTGTTGCTGATGCATGGCGGCTTGCTGCTGAGCCTGTTGCTGCGCTTGCATTTGTTGAGCCTGCTGCTGGCGTTGCTGCTGCTCGCGTTGCGTCTGCTGTAACTGTTGCTGATGTTGTTGCTGCACCATGGCTTGCTGTGTTCTTTGCTGTTGCAAGGCTTGGGCTTGCCCGGATGGCATGCTGGCACGCTGATCCAGGATGCCCTGGGCATGGGTTTGCTGATGCATGGGGACGGCAGGCATTGCAGGCGCGGCAGCAGATGAGGGCATCCGGACCGGAGGCAGGCCGGTTGCGGGCATGGCTTGCTGCATGGGCATCTGCCTGGAGCCGATGCCATGGCTGGCATTGAGCGCTGCCGCCCCGGCGGCGGCTCCAACTCCGGCGGCCATGGCTGCCTGCGGCATGGCATGGCTGGGCGCGCCGTTTTCATAGATGTTGGTGACTCTGACATTCTCGGTGTGCTGATTGTTCTGCACCACGGTGCGCACCGTGCGCGACTGGGAGATATAGGTCTGGTTGTTGTAGACCACGGCAGGTCTGGCCATGGGAGGGGGCGGAGGCATGCCCGGGCGCCAGTCATGCCGCTCGGGTGAGCCCCAGTGCATATCCCAGGAATGCCAACCCCAGGACGGGTGTGGCATGCTGGCCTGGGCCAGCAGCACGCCTGCGCCAAAGCCCAGCAGGCCAGCAGCGACGGGGACGCCTACGGCGACAGGAACAGAGGCGTAGTTATAGCCTCCGTAGACCGGCAGGGGGTCGCCGTAGACAACGCCGGGGTCATATTGGGGTACATAGACGGTGCTGACTTCGGAGGGCGCAATTTCGATGTATTGCTCGGGCGGCGCGATCACTGCCTGTGGAATGGCGGAGGCAGCGTTGCTGGGCATGTAGTTGTCCTGGCTGGGAGCGCTGCCTGCATTGACGACCAGATGCTTGGAGCTTTTGAGCGTGCCAGCCTTGTATGCACGGTTGCGCATGACCTGTATGGCATTGAGCACATCAGCCGGGTCGTTGTAATAGGCCTTGCCCAGTGCGGTGGTCCAGGGCAGGTTGGAGGCCAGTTGCTCCAGCACATTGGGGAATTGGGTCAGCGATTTGATGGACGGGTCCCAGTTCTGGGCGTTGACCGCATTGCTCAGCGCGGTCTTTTGCAGCCCGGGGTTCTGGCCTAGCCAGCTTTCTGCGGCGGTGACCTGTTCCGGGTAGGTGGCGCCGGCCAGAATCTGGGCGACCAGTTTGTCGGGGTACAGAGCAATAGGGGCCACCATCTGATAGAGCACTTCGGCAGACGGCGGTGTATAGGCTACGGGGGCGATGGCCTGAGGGCGGGTTGTCGAGTTGCTGTTGCTCATGCCCGCCTGGGGCGGGGCTGTCGTCGTGTCCGAGGCTGCAGGCTTGTCCTTGTCATTGCATGCACTGAGCAGAACAAGGGCTGCACAAGCGGTGGCGGCGAGTCGCCATGACTGCTGATTCCTGGTGGATGGGTACGACATCTGGCTCTCCTGGGACTTGTGTCCATTGCTATTTCAACGCCATCATGGGCTTGTCGTTGACAGCTGTTTGTAAGCAAAGAAGAGTTTTTGGAATCCATGGTTTGGATAGCAAAAAGCCCAGGATGGGCCTGGGCTTGAGGGGTAAAAGAGTCAAGGTTTCAGCGCATGATGAGCCAGACCACGATGGCAGCCACCACCAGTACAGCCAGGATGAATGTCATGCTTGCTCCCTTGTTTACTCCAGGGCTTCGCCCATCAGCACGGCGGTGCCGGTGTCGTCCAGTGCCTTGCCGTTGACCTGAATCTCGCCATTGGCATAGACGATCTGCGTATTCAGCTTGCCGTCTTTCTCCAGCAGGATTCCTTTTTCCTTCAGCGCCTGCACGCTGGCCTGGGCCTGCAGCTTGGCCGTTTCTTCGATGTCTTCAGGCTTGTACTCGCTCTCGCCCTCGAAGACCGCCAGCAGGGCATTTTTCTTGCGTGACACCATGAAGGAATCCAGGGCCTTGGATGGCACATCGGCCTTGAGGCTGAGTTTGACGTCCTTGAGCAGATTGCCCATCTTCTGGCCATCGCCGATATAGGACAGCGATGCACCGAATTCGCTCACGCCGTCTTCGGTGCGCATGGAGACGCGGTTGATGTCAATGGACGGCTTGCGTGCCAGAGCCTGGGTCAGGCTGCTCATCAGCTTTTCGCGCAGATCGGGCTCCTGGTCGTCAGAGGCCTCGCTTTCATCGCTGCTGTCCGATTTGCGCTTGCTCATGTCTATGACGTTGTTGATCCAGCTGGCATCTAGGTTGTGGAAGCTCATATCCAGCAGCAGATCATCGGCTTTGGCGTCTTCCAGCTTGATACTCTTGATGCCGCTTTTGAGCGTCATTTCCACCACATCTCCATTCAGCTTGGTGTCGCTGTCCATGGTGATGCCTTCAAAACTGGAGGCCGAGGTCTTGCCTTCCTCTTCCTGCTTGAGTGCAGAGAGCTTGTCGATGGTCATGGCAAAGGGGCCGACCCAGAACTTCTGGCCTTCGGGCTGCTTGATGTCGAAGCGCATCTGCGCCTTGTCCATGCCTGCGCTGCCTTCTTCATCCTTGAAGTGCAGGGCTGCAAACTGGGCGGTGCCCTTGGCGGCCTTCATATCGGCAGGCATGTCCCATTCCACCTTCATGCCGCCCCAGTTCACATCGCTGTCCTTGACATGTGCGGTGACGGCTGGCGAGGTCATGACGCTGGAGCTGCTGCGGCCCCAGCCAAGCTTGGTGTCGACTTCCAGGGGGGAGCGGCCATTAAGAGCGGTTTTCAAAGCCTCATCGGCATCGGCGGGCAGCTGGAAGCTGGTGTGGATCTGCGCCGCATGGCCCATGGGCAGCGGGCCGTGCGAGATCCTGTGATCAGCCATGAACTGCACGGGCTCGTCAGCGCCTTCCATGGTCCAGCTGGTCCTTGCGGTGGAGGAGAAGGCTCCGCGCTCGTAGCTGACGACCTTGACCGTCACTCCGTTCATGTTCAGCTTGGGAAGATTGGCGGTGAACTCTTGTTCCAGCTTGCCACCCATGTAATAGCTGGTGCCCAGTGCACCGGCGACCACAACCACGGCGGCTGCCGCAATACCTATGCCCACTTTCTTGCTCATTGTGTCCCTTGGTTATTGACTAAAACAGTTGAAATTCACCGCCTGATCGCGGGATCTTGTGCGGAATTGTAGAAAGAAAAGGTTGTAGTTCTTGTTTTTGATGCTGTTCTGACATTTTTCTTTCGGAAGTAGCGGCAGGCGCAACTTCTGGCGGTGCGCGGTGATACTGTCTGGGGGCCTAGCGATAAGGAAAAGCTGTCTTGCATGCGGAAAGTTGACGTAATCTCCGGTGTTCTGCAGTCATTGTGCTGAAACAGGCATGAATGTCCCCACGCCTGCCCACCAACTTGTCGCCGCTGTCCCCTAAGGCTGCTTATTGCCTTGGAGGACAGCGGCAATAAAAAAAGCTGCCTCCTGGAAAAGAGGCAGCTTGCACTCGGGCGGGAAACAAGAGCGAGGGCTTATTTGCCCCAGCTGTCTTTCAGGCCCGTGATCTTGTTGAACACGGGCTTTTCCGCGCTGTGATCCTTGCGGTCGGCGACAAAGTAGCCAAAGCGCTCGAACTGGAACTTGTCGTCGGGCTGGGCAGTCTTGAGCGAAGGTTCCACATAGGCCGTGATCACTTTCAGGCTATCGGGGTTCATCAGTGCCAGATAGTCCTTGCCACCGGCATCAGGCTGGGCATCGGTGAACAGACGGTCGTACAGGCGCACCTCGGCTTCGACGCCGTCGGCGGCGCCCACCCAGGTGATGGCTGCCTTGACCTTGACGCTGTCTGCACCAGGCGTGCCGCTCTTGGTGTCAGGTACCACGGTAGCCAGTACCTTGGTGACCTTGCCGTCGGCATCCTTTTCGGCGCCGGTGCACTCGATCACATAACCGCCCTTGAGACGGACCTTGTTGCAAGGGAACAGGCGCTTGTAGCCTTTGGGTGGCACTTCGGCGAAGTCTTCGCGCTCGATCCAGACCTCGCGGCCCAGAGTGAAGTGGCGCTCGGGCACACTTGCCTCCCCGTTTTGGCCTTCGGCGTGGTGGGGCAGGGCAGGCAGAGTGCATTGCTCCAGGTGATCGGCGCTGCCGAACACTTCGGCCCAATTGGTCAGTTCCAGCTTGATGGGGTCCAGTACCACCATGGCGCGATGAGCCTGGTTTTCCAGGTCTTCGCGCAGGCATCCCTCGAGCGTGGAGTAGTCAATCCAGCTGTAGTCCTTGGTCACGCCGATGCGATCACAGAAATTGCGGATCGAAGTGGGTGTGAAGCCGCGACGGCGCAGACCGAAGATGGTGGGCATGCGCGGGTCGTCCCAGCCGTTGAGCAGACCGCTGTCCACCAGATGCTTGAGCTTGCGCTTGCTGGTAACCACATAGGTCAGGTTCAGGCGGGCGAACTCGTACTGGCGAGGCTGGGGCGCATCGATCAGGCCGCCTTCGCGCAGGTGGTCCAGCAACCAGTCGTAGAAGGGACGCTGGTCTTCAAACTCCAGTGTGCACAAGGAGTGGGTGATGTGCTCCAGTGCATCCTCGATCGGGTGAGCGAAGGTGTACATCGGGTAGATGCACCATTGGTTGCCCGTGTTGTGGTGTTCTGCATGACGCACGCGGTAGATCGCAGGGTCGCGCAGATTGATGTTGGGCGACGCCATGTCGATCTTGGCGCGGAGCACGGCCGCGCCGTCCTCGAGCTTGCCGTCCTTCATGTCGGCAAAGCGCTGCAGGTTTTCGGCCACGCTGCGATCGCGGAAGGGGCTGTTCACGCCGGGGCGGGTGAAGTCGCCCCGGTTGGCCTTCATGTCGTCGGCCGACTGCTCGTCCACATAGGCCAGGCCTTGTTCGATCAGGTACACGGCGGCGCGGTACATGAAGTCGAAGTAGTTGCTGGCGAAGTAGAGGTTTTCGTGCCCGTCGGCATCTTTCCAGTCAAAGCCCAGCCAGTGCACGGCATCGATGATGGCGTCCACATATTCCTGGTCTTCCTTGACAGGGTTGGTGTCATCAAAACGCAGGTGGCAGGTACCGGCAAAGTCCCGGGCCAGACCAAAGTTCACGCAGATGCTCTTGGCATGTCCCACATGCAGATAGCCGTTGGGCTCGGGCGGGAAGCGGGTGCGGATCTTGGCCGGATCGGGCTGGCCCTGCCTGTGATGCTGGGCGTCGCCTGGGCTGCCGCCCCAGCGGCGCTGGAGATGAGTACCCTTTTCCAGATCAGATTCGATGATCTGGCGCAGGAAGTTGGTGGGCTTGACCGCTTCGGGAGCGGCGTTATTGGATTTGGATGCGTCAGCAGAGCTCATCGTGCCATTTTAGGGCGAGCCTCATGACCTCGCATTTACCTGCGGACACAATGTTTTTGAGGAACCTTGACATCCAAATCGTATTCTCATGCGTTGTATCGATAGGGTCACAGGTTTAGCATGCATTTGCCGGCCTGCCCAACTCAATGAGAAAGAGGAGATTGTGATGTTCAAGGCAACTTTCCCCAAGATGACAAAAATTCTGGCCACAGGTGCTGTGGCTGTCGCTGGTTTGATGGTGGGTGTGGCGGCTCAGGCCCATGGCGGTGTGAGCCTGTCCATCGGTGTGGGCGTGCCTGGCGTGGTCATGGGTGCTCCGGCGCCTGTGTACATGCCTCCTCCCCCTGTGTATGTAGCGCCTCCGCGCCCCGTCTACTATGCGCCCCCCGCTCCGGTCTACTATGAGCCACGTCCCATCTACCGTCCTGTGCCGGTCTATGTGACTCCCGGCTATGGTTACTATCGTGGCGGCCCTCGCTGGCACGGTCATCGCCATGGTCACGGTCATCGCTGGTAAGCAGAGATCAGGCCTGGGGTTGTAAGGTTTTAGTGCGCGGCTGCTTCGGCAGCCGTTTTTTTATGCCCGGGCCAACTCTGGGCGCTCGCATAATCCGGGCAGTGAATCTGGGACAGATCAAGAACAAGGAGAGCTAGTCCGTGAAAACCGTTTATGTCCTCAATGGCCCCAATCTCAATCTGCTGGGCATGCGTGAGCCTGCCATCTATGGCTCGGCAACCCTCGAAGATGTGAAAAAGCTTTGCGAAGCGACTTGCGCGCGCCATGGGCTGGCGCTGGAGTTTCGCCAGACCAACCATGAAGGCGAGCTGGTGGACTGGGTGCATGAGGCGGGTCGTGTGCATGCCAAGGGCGAACTGGCCGCCGTGGTGATGAATGCGGCCGCCTACACCCATACCAGCGTGGCGATTCTCGATGCGGTCAAGGGTACGGGTGTGCCGCTGCTGGAGTTGCATATCAGCAATGTCCATGCGCGCGAAAGCTTTCGCCACCACTCCTATCTGTCCGCTGCTGCCCGTGCCGTGATGTGCGGCTTTGGCGTGGCAGGCTATGGGCTGGCCATTGAAGCGGTAGCCCAGTGGTAGCCACGGCCGAGCAGTCGCAGACACTGCAAGCCGTGGCCGATGAGCTGGGGCTGGAGGTGCCTGCAAGCATTCAGAGCCTGTTGGCACGCAGCCGGCGGGTCACCACAGCACTTGGCGAGCAGGCAGATGCGGGACGCATGGTATGGCATGGCTGGGAGCCTGCTGCGGGTGTGGCTCGTCAGGCAGTACCGCTGGTGCTGCTGCATGGCGGCAGCGGCAGCTGGACGCATTGGCTGCGCATGATCGAGCCCTTGACTCAGGCGGGTTATAGCCTGTGGATTGCGGATCTGCCCGGCTTTGGCGAGTCTGATAGCGTGCCCGGTGGCACGGATGTGGACACCATGATCGCGCCGCTGGCCCGTGGCGTGGGCCAGTTGCTGGCGCAGCATGGCCGCTCGCCCGTCTGCGATCTCATCGGGTTTTCCTTTGGCGGCATGGCTGCAGGCTTGCTGGCCGCGCAGTTTCCCGAACATATTCGGCGGCTGGTGCTGGTCGGTGCACCAGCCCTGGGCATTACCGAGGGGCGAGTGGTCAGGCTCAAGGGCTGGCGCCATCTGCAGGGCCTGCCGGCGCAGATGCAGGCTCATCATCACAATCTGGCGGAGTTGATGCTGCATGACGCCAGCCGCATTGATGAGGAAACCCTGGTCCTGCATGCGCTGAACGTGGCGCGCGACCGGCTGCCGCGCCGACGTCTGTCGCGGACCGACATATTGGCCCAGGCATTGCCGCAGGTGAAGGCCAGCGTGGCAGCCATTTATGGCGAGTTTGATCCGCTGTATATCGGCCGCATGGATGAGCTTCAGGCGGTCCTGCAGCGCAGCCATGCTGCGGGCGTCAACTGGCAGATGCTTTCTGGTCTGGGTCACTGGGTGCAGCATGAGGGGCCGGAGGCCACCACGGCGGCGCTGCTCGAGGTGCTGGCATGACACAGCCATTGCTTTGGGAATTGCAGGAGTCCGATATCGAATGGACGGCCGTGCGCTCGCAAGGTCCTGGCGGCCAGAACGTCAACAAGGTGGCCAGTGCCGTGCATCTGCGCTTTGATGTGCGCAACTCGCGCCTGCCGCAGGATGTGCAGCAGCGGCTGCTGGCCCTCGGCGATTCCCGCATCACCACCGAGGGCGTGGTGGTCATCAAGGCACAGAAGTACCGCACGCAGGAACACAATCTCTGGGATGGGCTGCAGCGCCTCAATGCGCTGGTGGCCAGCGTGGCAAGAGCGCCCCTGGTGCGCAAGGCGACCAAGCCGACCTGGTCTTCCCAGCAGCGACGGCTGCAAGGCAAAAGCCTGCGCAGCGGAGTCAAGCAGCTGCGCAGCCGTCCTGTCGATAGGGATTAGCAGCCTTTGTGGCATCTAACCTACGACAGTGGGCGATGGCTGCTATCAAAATAATATTGATCGACAATGGCACATGGTCCGGCCTTCGGCGGTGGACTATGTTGCCGCACAGAAAAAGATAGCTGACAGCGCTTTCCAGATATAGGTCATAGGGAGTTTTTGCCATGAATTCATCATCTTTGAGCTTTCTGGAGCGGCCTGCCCAACCTGGACCTGGGCAGCAGCCCTGGCTGCTGGTGCTCATGCACGGCGTGGGCAGCAACGAGCGGGACTTGTTCGGACTGGCGCCCTATGTGCCGCCGCAGTTTCATGTCATCAGCCTGCGTGCGCCGTTTGCCATGGGGCAGGGGGCTTATGCCTGGTTCCAGTTCACCGTGGATGCCGATGGCACCCGTCACATTCATGTGCCGCAGGAGCAGCAGGCCCGAGCCTTGGTCCAGCAGGCCGTGCAGGCCTGTGCGGAGCAACTTGGCATCCCGGCGCAGCGCATTGTGCTGGGAGGCTTCAGCCAGGGCGGCATCATGGCGCTGAGCCAGTTGCTGACCCAGCCCCAGACCTTGCACGCGGTGCTGATCTGGCATAGCCGCCTGCTGTCCGAGATCGCATCGCTGCACGCACCCGCTCAGGCGTTTGGGGGCAAGAGCGCGTGGGTCAGCCACGGCACTTATGACAATGTGATCCCGCTGACCAGCGCGCATGCCATACGAGACCGGCTGGCGCAGTTGCCGCTGCAGCTCAGCTATCAGGAATATCCGGGAGCGCATGAGATACGCCCCGAAGAACTCCGCGCCAGCATGCAATGGTTGCAGGACCTGATGGAGCCCGCAGCCGATGACGATCAGTGACCGGCAGTCTTGGAAAACAGATTGATGACCAGCACGCCGCCCACGATCATGGCCATGCCGAGGAGGGCCGGTGCATCCAGCTTCTGGCCTTGCCAGAAATAGGCAACGGCCGACACCAGCACGATGCCCACCCCTGACCAGATGGCATAGGCCACGCCGGTAGGAACGGTGCGCAAGGTCAGGGAGAGCAGGAAAAAAGAGATGGTGTAGCCCACCAGGGCAATGGCGGTAGGTGCCAGATTGGTGAAGCCGTTGGACTTGGCCAGAAACGAGGTGGCGATCACCTCGCTGATGATGGCCAAACCCAGATACAGATAATTGTTCATGGTGGCGAATGTAGCGCTCCGGTACCCCGGCCTTGCTCGCGAAGGCAGGGCCGCCAGGGACCGGTCAGGGGGACAGCTTAGATGGCTGGATAGTCGCCCGTGCCTTCGGGCCAGGGCGTCAGCACATCAAAGCCGGTTTCGGTGACCAGCACCATGTGCTCCCACTGGGCGGACAGCGACTTGTCATTGGTGATGACCGTCCAGCCATCGGCCAGTTCGCGCGTGGCGGCCTTGCCGACGTTGAGCATGGGCTCGATCGTGAAGATCATGCCGGGCTGCAGCACCAGGCCCTGACCCGGCGTACCGTAGTGCAGCACCTGAGGTTCGTCGTGATAGACCTTGCCAATGCCATGACCGCAGTACTCGCGCACGATGGAAAAGCGCTCGCGCTGTGCCACGGTTTGAATCGCATGGCCCACATCGCCCAGCGTTGCGCCGGGTTTGACGGCATGAATGCCGGCCACCAGCGCTTCATAGGTGGTGTTGACCAGGCGCTTGGCCAGATTGCTGGGCTGACCCACGTAGTACATGCGGCTGGTGTCGCCTATCCAGCCTTCGGGCGTGGTCACGGCGACGTCCACGTTGATGATGTCGCCGTCCTTGAGGATTTGCTTGTCGTCAGGGATGCCGTGGCAGATCACATGGTTGACCGAGGTGCATACGGTCTTGGGAAAGCCGTAGTAGCCCACATTGGTCGGCACGCACTTGAGTTCATCGACGATGTAGTCATGGCACAGCTTGTCCAGCTCGCCCGTGCTGATGCCGGGTTGTACATGGGGTGTGAGCATGGCCAGCACCTTGGCGGCCAGGCCGCCAGCCTTGCGAGACAGGTAGATATCCGATGCGTCGTGGATGGGCACTGCCTTTTGCTTGCCGCGCTTCATTGCAGACCTCCGACCAGACGCACGGGGCGCGGGCGGCGCAGGGCGACCGGTGCAGGAGCGGGCTCGCTCAGCTGCAGATCCCGTTCGGCCTGCTGCAGCAGCAGGGCGCAGATGCCTTCGTAATTGAGCTGAGGGTGGTGCTCAGCCATCTGGCCGACCCGCAGCCAGTGCTCGGCCTGAGCGTTGATGGAGCGGCCAAGAGCCGCGCTGGACAGGCGCACTTGATCGTGCAACTGATCTGAAATTTTGACGATTCCCATGGACGGCGATCATAGCGGCTATATACGTTTCGTATATTGACAAGCGGCAATTGCATGGCAGTGCGTGCGGATTTTGAAAGCGTTGACAGATCCTGCATGCCAGGGTGCCCAGAGCATGCGAGGAATTTGACTGGGCGCTGAAAATTTTGATAGCTTCTAGCGCTTGCCTGGAAAGGGATTCAAGCATTTTTGAGGATAAATGCTGCAAGACCTGATGCAGTGAATAAGGAGCTCACTCCTTGAACTCTTATAAAAGATATATTTCATCTGTTTTACCTATGTCCCTTCTGCATTTCCTGCTATCGAAATGCAAGAAAAATCTGTGGATGCCTTCCGGCACAGGGTTGAACTGGCAAACGTCCAGCCCCTGCAATCAAACAGAAATTCATGGAAAACACCGTCGATCCCGTCGAGCACACCGATGTTCAACAGACCCGCAGTGAGCGCAAGAACCGCAGCTCCCATGGGGCACGCATTGTGGTGGTGGGCGGAGGAGTGGCCGGGCTGGAAGTAGCCACGGCGCTGGGCAAACTGGGCAGTGACAGCGTAGACAGCGTGACGCTGGTGGACAGCGATTCGGCCCATGTCTGGAAGCCCATGTTGCACACCATTGCTGCGGGCACGCGGGATCTGGCCCAGCAGCAGACCACCTATCTGGCACAGGCCAGCGATGCCCACTTTGCCTACCAGCCTGGCGAGATGTGCGGTCTGGACCGCGAGGCAAGGGAAATCCTGCTGGCTCCGATCTACGCTCCCGATGGCCGTGAGTTGGTTGCGGGCCGCCGTCTGCCTTATGACAAGCTGGTCATCGCCGTGGGCAGCGGTGCCAATGACTTCGGCACGCCGGGCGTCAACGAGCACTGCTTCATGATCGACTCGCGCCGCAAGGCCGATGCCTTCAATCAGGAAATCCGTCTGCGCATGGTGCGCTGCATGGCCAGTGGCGAGCAGTTGCAGGTCGCCATTGTGGGTGGTGGCGCCACAGGGGTTGAATTGGCTGCAGAGCTTGTACAGCTTGCGGAAAGTGCTACTGCATACGGAGCACTTGGCGAAGCCGCCAAGTTTCGCATCGTGCTGATCGAAGCCGGCCCAAGGCTGTTGCCCGGCTTTCCTGAAGAGATCTCCGAGGCGACGCGTGTGCGGCTGCAGGCGCTGGGTGTTTCGGTCATTGTGGGCGGACGCGTGAGTTGTGCGACCGGGCAGGGCTTCGAGCTGGCCAATGGCGAGCTGGTCCCGGCCAGCCTGCGTGTCTGGGCGGCCGGGGTGAAGGCGCCGGAATTTCTGACCCGGCTGGGCCTGCAGACCACGCGCAGCAATCAGTTGCTGGTCAACGATGCGATGCAGACCAGCGACCCCGATATCTATGCGCTGGGCGACTGTGCCAGCTACACGCTGCCTGGCCAGGAGGCCCCTCTGCCACCCACGGCGCAGGTAGCGCATCAACAGGCCCGCTATCTGATCGAGACGCTGCCGCATGTGCTGGAGAGACCCGGAGCCCAGACCGTGGGCTTTGCCTATCGCGACTTTGGCGCACTGGTCTCGCTCGCCCATTACGACGCTTATGGGTCGCTGGGCAAGTTTGGCCTGTTCAATGGTGGCGTGATTCGTGGCCGCCTGGCCATGCTCAGCCACATCATGCTGTACCGCTCGCACCAAGCCCGGCTCTACGGCTTCTGGCGCGGCGGTCTGCTGTGGCTGATCGATTTGATGAATTCGCGGCTGCGGCCTTCGATTCGTCTGGATTAAAGCAAGCCTTCTATCGGCAGCCAGCTCATCACCCGCACCAGCAGTCGCTTGAGCCAGCTGGTGCCGGGGTCGGCATCGAAGGACTGTGGTTCGTGGGGTGGTTGCGGGTTCAGACTGCTCCAGTGCAGTTTCTGGAGCTGATCCAGTTCCACCTTGTACGCCATGCGCGGCAGATGTTGATCCAGCGCATTGGTGATCTGCTGGGCCATCTCGGGGTGTTTGATCACCACGCCCAGCTCGGTGTTGAGCATGGCCGAGCGCGGGTCGAAATTGAACGAACCCACGAACAGATGCTGTCCGTCGATGGCAAAGGTCTTGGCATGCAGGCTGGCGCCGGAGCTGCCGGTGGCCGAGCTTCCCGAGCTGCCGCTGAGTGCTGCGGGTGAGGGCGGCTCGCGCTTTTCCTCGGCGCGAACTCTGCTGGCGACCTTGGCCGTGGTGGACTGGGGCTGCAGATCGACCTCGCGCCGCATCTCGTACAGCTCCACGCCTTTTTCCAGCAGCGGTTTGCGGTATTTTTCATAGCCGGCGTGGACCATGGTGACGTCGGTCGCCTCCAGGCTGTTGGTCAGAATACGCACGCGCACGCCTTGATCGCGCAGCCGGGCAAAGGCTTCGACCCCCGCCTTGGTGGGCACAAAGTAGGGGGAGACCAGTTCCAGGAAATGCCTGGGTTGCCCGATGATGGGCGTCAGTTGCGACAGCATCAGGTCTTCCTTGGCTGCCTCGCTGAGAACCTTGGCGGGATCATCGCTGACCAGCGTGGTGGGGGCCCATTGAAGTGGCAGGGTACCGGCCAGCAGTTCCTGGCTGAAGCGGCTTTGGCGCACGGCTTCCACATAGGCTTTGGATTCGGGCCGGTTCACATCGGCGTGCAGGCCTTCATAGACGCGCTCGACCGCGCGCTCGGGCATGGGCGGCAGGAGGCTGGTGGCGGGATAGGCCGACGGGCTGTTCCAGTAGCGGTCGAATTCGCGTGAAATCTCGTGGACCACGGACCCGGTGGTGACCACGTCCAGGTCGGCGAACAGCACTCCGTCTGTCGCGGCAAAGTACTCGTCACCGATGTTGCGCCCACCGACGATGGAGGCTGCAGAGTCCGCCGTGTAGCTCTTGTTGTGCATGCGCCGCTGGGTGCGCGAGAACTCGGTCAGGTAACCGAGGGCCTTGGGTGTGCGCAGCGCAAAGGGGTTGAACAGGCGTACTTCGATATTGGGATGCTGGTCGAGCGCGGAGAGTGTGGCATCCAGGCCGCCGGTGCCGCCGTCATCGAGCAGCAGACGCACGCGCACACCGCGATCTGCGGCCTGCAGCAATTCGTCCAGCAACAGGTGGCCTGTGGTGTCGTTGCGCCAGATGTAGTACTGCACATCGAGCGTGCGCTGGGCCGCCCGGGCCAGCAGGGCGCGGGCTGCAAACGCGTCATAGGCATCAGGCAGAAAGTGGATGCCACTTTTGCCAGGATTGCTTTGTTCCAGTGGCGCCAGCCCCTGGCCCAGCAAGGTCTGCCGGGACTCCTCGGCGCTGATGGCATGTGTTTCTGTGCGCTGCGGCATGGGGGGGAGCCCGCAGCCTGAAAGCAGGCCTGCCAGAAGCAGGCCGGTGGCGGCAGACTGCCAGTATGGAAACGCAGGGGCCGCAGCACTTGTATATCGCATGCACCAAGTATGCCGCAGCCGATTGGTGCGACCAGAGCCCGAGCGGCAGAGTGATGGTTCAGTCGATGCGGATGGGTCCGGGCTTGCGGTCTTCCACCACGAAGCGTGCCAGGGTGTAGACGCTGCTGTCGGCCTTGAGCGGATCGGTGACGGCGCGCAACTCCGTGGTCATGTGGCGGGGCGTGATTTCCACGAGGCTGTAACCGCGCTCATCACAGCGTGCGTAAGTGACTT
This sequence comes from Comamonas sp., assembly GCA_031277805.1. Classification (GTDB taxonomy): domain Bacteria; phylum Pseudomonadota; class Gammaproteobacteria; order Burkholderiales; family Burkholderiaceae_C; genus Comamonas. The sequence goes on from JAITLR010000013.1 coordinate 54,235, forward strand.
GCGGACTGTTTTGCACAATGGCGTCCACCTTGGTCTGTGTCATGCCGCTGTGCGAGCTGATGGAGGTGCCGCAAAACTCGCTGGCAACCACGGGGTTGCGCTTGTCTGGTGCCTCATCGCTTTGCGCTGGAATGCTGCAGACATAGTTCTGGTGAATGTCGCCACCAAGCAGCACGCTGTTGCGGGGCCGGCTTTCGCTGATCTGCCGAACCAGGCGCTGGCGTGCCTCGGGGTAGCCGTCCCAGCTGTCGGTGGACTGTTTGCCGCTGGGGTGCCTGCGGGCGGCGAACAGTGTGGTCTGCACCAGCGCGCTCCATTGCGGTGCATTGTTGGCGGAGCCTGCATCAGCCTGCACCTGCCGGGCCAGCCAGCGCTCTTGCTCCCAGCCCAGAAAGCTGCGCGCAGGATCGTGCAGCGCTGTGCATTCCTTGGGGTCTACCGTGCCCGTGCTGGCCTTGCCTTCCGGGCGGCAGGCTTGCAGATCGCGGTATTGGCGGCCGTCGAGCAGATGCAGCCTGGCCAGATTTCCCCATTGCAGGCTGCGATAGAGGGCCAGGCCTGGGGAGCCTTGCTGCAAGGCATTGGCTCGCAGCGGCATGTTTTCATAAAAAGCCTGCCAGGCAGCGTTGCGCCTTGCCAAAAAGTGAGCGAGTTCCCCACGCCCATATTGGGATGCATAGTCATTTTCTACTTCATGGTCATCCCAGATGACCGACCAGTTGCAAGCTGCATGGGCGGCCTGCAGGTGCGCATCGCTTTTGTGCAGGGCGTAGCGGTCGCGGTAGTCCTGCAGTGTCTGGGCAGTGCGCAGCGGCTGGGGGCGCGCCAGCCCTACTGGTTTGGCGGGTTGGGCATATTCATAGATGTAGTCGCCGAGAAACAGTACCAGGTCGGGTGCAGCCTGCGCAGCATCGGCCCAGGCGGTGTAGAAGCCATGCTCCCAGCGCTGACAGGAGGCCACGGCCATACGGAGCTTCTGAGCTTTGGAGCCGGCAGCGGGGGCGGTACGGCAGCGGCCCGTGGTGCTGAAGGCGTTGCCACAGCGAAAGCGGTAGAAGTACCAGCGGTCAGGGCTCAGTCCGTTGACCTGGATGTGCAAAGTATGGCCGTGCTCTGGCAGGGCCGTTGTCTGGCCCTGAGCGACGGGTTGGCGAAACTGCTCATCATGGGCCACTTCCCAGTGCACGGTCTGGGGCGCCAGCTCAGGCGATACATCGCTGCCCAGGTAGGCCAGTGGTGCGGTCAGCCGGGTCCAGATCAGGATGTTGTCGGGCTGCGGGTCGCCACTGGCAATGCCCAGGGTGAAGGGGTTGTGCGCCAGCGCCTCGCCAGCGCGAGCCCAGGTGGGCAGCGCGCCCAATGCGGTAGCCAGGCTGGAGGCCACCAGAAAGTGGCGGCGATTCGGTGCGGGTGTGTGGAGTGGTGAAAACATGGCGATGCTGTGGTACTTGGGTTGTGTAGCCAGTGGTCGGAAGTATCCCCCTTGACCCGGCAGACATCGCCGCGGTTTACAGCAGCTTTACTCGTTGACCAGCACCAGCTTGCCTTGTACTTGGCGTGAGCCCATGCGCTCATAGGCGGCAAACAGCTCGCCCATGGGCATGGCCCGGTCGATTACCGGTTTGATCTTGCCCTGGGCGTACCACTGAGCCAGTTCTTGCATCATGGCCGCGTTGTTCTGTGGTTCGCGCTTGGCGAAGTCGCCCCAGAACACGCCGACCAGCGAGGCGCCCTTGAGCAGCGGCAGATTCAGCGGCAGCGAGGGAATGGGGCCGGAGGCAAAACCGATGATCAGATAGCGGCCGCGCCAGGCGATGGAGCGAAATGCCGGTTCGGCAAATTCGCCGCCCACGGGGTCGTAGATCACATCAGGGCCTTTGCCATCGGTGGCGGCCTTGATGGCTTCGCGCAAGTCGCCCTGGCTGTAGTTGATGGTGGCGTCAGCCCCCTGTGCTTTGCACAGCGCGCATTTTTCGTCGGTGGATGCAGCGGCAATCACGCGTGCGCCAGCGGCCTTGGCAATCTGTATGGCAGCCGTGCCCACGCCGCCAGCTGCACCCAGTATCAGCACGGTCTCGCCGGCCTTGAGCTGGCCCCGGTCGATCAGCGCGTGATGCGACGTCGCATAGGTCATGATGAAGGCGGCGGCATCGACAAAGGGGAAATTGCCTGGCAGCGGCATGCACATGGCGGCGGGCGCCAGTGTATGTGTAGCGAAGCCGCCCGTTCCTGAAAGGCAGGCCACATGCTGGCCGACCTGGAGGTGCTTGACACCTTCACCCACGGCCTGCACCACGCCTGCGTACTCGGAGCCGGGCACAAAGGGCAGGGGCGGCTTGATCTGGTATTTGTTCTGCACGATCAGCAGATCCGGGAAGTTGAGGCTGGCAGCCTTGATCTCCAGAAGCACCTGGCCGGGACCTGGTGCGGGAGTGGGCTGCTCGGTCCACTTCAGGGTTTCAACGCCGGTAGGCGTGGTGCAGAGCCAAGCGTGCATGGGGAGTCTCCTGATATTGCTGAATTCAATACGGCGGTGCTCCACAGGGCGCCACCGAATCCGTAGTCGAAAATCCTAGCCCACGCTTTGACAGCACCATGTTTCATTCGTGACATAGTGTGAAGTCAAATCACAACCAATCATCAGAGGGAGTTTTATGTGGCATAGCTTGCGTACCCGCCTATTACTGGCCAGCATTGGCGTGGCCGTTCTGGCTGTGTTGACCCTCTCCGGCGCGGTGTTGTACGTCACCCGTGACAACATGCTGCGGGATCTGAATCAGCATCTGAGCGGGCAGACCCAGCAATACGCCGGCGAGCTGGCACAGTGGATAGGCGACAAGCGTCAGGTCACTAGTTCCATCCGCCTGGCGTTGGATCAGCCCGATCCCATGCCCATGTTGCGAGCTGCAGAAAAAGCTGGGCTGGATCTGGCCTACTTTGTGCGTGCAGACAAATCCCACGCCTTTACTTCGCCTCGCCCCGCAGATTACGACGGCACGCAGCGCGGCTGGTACAAGCAGGCCGTGCAGGAGGGAAAGCCTGGCACTACCGCCGCCTATCCAGACTCTGGCACGGGGCGGCTGGTGGTCAGCCTGGTTGAGCCCATCATCGAAAACGGCCAGACCACGGCAGTGATCGCTTCGGATGTGGAGCTGACAACCGTCATCGAAAAAGTCAAGGCGATTCATCCCACCAGCAAGAGTTTTGGTGTGCTGCTGGATGCAAAGAGCAACCAGATTCTGGTGGCGCCCAGTGCCGATCTGACGCTGAAGCCGATTACTGCCCTGGATGATGATCTGAGCCTGGATCGTGTCCTGCAGCTTGCCAGCAGCAACGGGCATACCGAAGCCACCCTGGGTGCGGAGGATGACTTTGTCTATGCCGCAAAAATCAAAGGGACTGACTGGCTTTTGCTGGTGGTTGCCGAAAAGAGCGATGCTCTGAAGGGGCTGACGCATTTGGCCTGGATTGCCGGTGGTGTCACTCTCCTGAGTGCCCTGGGTGCGGCCTTGGTGATGTTGTTGATCATCACGCGTCTGCTGCGTCGCCTGCCCCTGGTGCGCAATGCCTTGGCGGATATTGCCAGCGGAGAAGGCGATCTTACCCGCCGCATGGATGCTTCCGGCAAGGATGAGCTGGCGCAGATTGCCCACGCCTTCAATCAGTTCGCCGACAAGATCGCCGCCGTGCTGCTGCAAATCCGTGCCTCTGCGGAAAACGTGCGGGTAGCGACCACCGAGATTGCCTCGGGCAACCAGGATCTCTCCAATCGCACCGAACAGCAGGCCAGCAGCCTGGAGGAAACCGCCGCAGCGATGGAAGAGCTCACGGCCACCGTGCAGCAGAACGCGGCCAATGCCCAGCAGGCACGCAAGCTGGCGCATGACGCCTCCGACATTGCCGTGCATGGAGGGGAGGTGGTTGACCAAGTTGTCCAAACCATGGGCGGCATCGAGCAGGCCTCGCGCAAGATCGAGGCCATCATCAGCGTGATCGACGGCATTGCCTTCCAGACCAACATCCTGGCACTGAACGCTGCCGTGGAAGCTGCCCGTGCCGGGGAACAAGGTCGAGGCTTTGCTGTGGTCGCCAGCGAGGTGCGCACCCTGGCCGGGCGCAGCGCTGAAGCGGCCAAGGAAATCAAGGCGCTGATCGAAGACTCCGTGACGCAGGTCGCCAGCGGCAGTCGCCAGGTGCAAGGCGCTGGCGCCACCATGGCGCAAGTGGTGGATAGCATCCGGCAGGTGAACACCATCGTGGCGGAAATCAGCAACGCCAGCCAGGAGCAAAGCACCGGTATTGCCGAGGTCGGTACGGCGGTAGGTCTTATGGACCAGGCGACCCAGCAGAATGCCGCTTTGGTGGAAGAAGCGACGGCCGCTGCTCAGTCGCTGCAGCAGCAGGCGCAGAACCTGGCTGATGTGGTGGCAGGTTTCAAGCTGCCGGAGTCCGTGAGGGAGCAGGCGCTCCTGTCCCGGCGTTGAATCAAGCCGGATCCGGCTCTAGCCCTTATCCCATAAGCCCCAGAAGCTCCTTTTTCAGGATTTTCTGGCGTGGCAGGCTGCCTCGTACCTGCTGGCCTTGCCCTTCCCTTTGCCAAGGGGTGAGGGCCGGGCTCCGTTTTATGTACATTCCCAATGTCGGCCGAAGTGGCATTTTTCTGCTCTTCGGGGCCGTATGCATCGGCGATGATGGATGTGTGGCGTGAATGCCGCGTGTCTCTGTCGTGACGCGCGGCACGCCTACAATCCGCAGCATCCATGAAGATTCTTATTTGCAATGACGACGGCTTTCAGGCCCCAGGCATCGTGGCTTTGCACGATGCACTGCGCACCGTGGCAGACGTCGAAGTGGTGGCGCCCGAGCACAACAACAGCGCCAAGTCCAACGCGCTGACGCTGAATGCGCCACTGTATGTGCACAAGGCCTACAACGGCTTTCGTTATGTGAACGGCACACCGGCCGACTGCGTACATATCGCGTTGACGGGGTTGCTGGGCTATCGGCCTGACCTCGTGGTCTCGGGTATCAACAACGGCGCCAATATGGGCGACGACACGATTTACTCGGGCACCGTGGGGGCGGCCATGGAAGGCTATCTGTTCGGCATCCCTTCGATTGCCTTCTCGCAGGTGGACAAGGGCTGGGCCGAACTTGAGGCTGCAGCTGCCACGGCACGCCAATTGGTGCAGGACATGCAGAGCCAGCAGCTGATCGGCGCCTTGCCTTGGCTGCTCAATGTGAACATCCCCAATATGCCGCTGGATGCGCTCAAAAGCGTCAAGCTGTGCCGTCTGGGGCGACGCCATTCGGCCGAACAGGCCGTGGTGCAGCAAAGCCCGCGTGGCGAGACCATGTACTGGATCGGCAGCGCGGGTGCGGCCAAGGATGATTCGGAAGGCACGGATTTCCATGCGACAGCCCATGGTCATGTGGCGATGACACCGCTGAAGGTGGATCTGACCGATCATGAAAATCTGGGCTACTGGGCGCAGACGGCCAGCAAGCTCGCGGGCCAGCAGGCCTCTGCGCCGGCGGTGTCGTCGTGAGCGAGCGTCGCTCGCCTCAGGTGCCGGGCTGGATCGCCCGTTCGGTGCAGACCAGTGCCAGCGCGGCGCGCGCGCCTGCTGCGCCCAAGCCTCTCAATCCGCTGCGCGTGGCTGCGTCCCCCGTCGGTGTGGGGCTGGACTCTTCGACGGTGCGGGCGCGCATGGCGCAGCGCATTGGTGCAACTGGTGTCAGCAACCCTGCGGTGCTGCAGGCCATGGCGACGGTGGAACGCCACCGTTTTGTCGATAGCGCCCTGGTCAATCAGGCCTATGAAGACACCAGTCTGCCGATAGGCCTGGGCCAGACCATCTCCAAGCCCAGTGTGGTGGCACGGATGACTGAGTTGCTGCTGGACTCCGATGCCGGCAAGGCAGGCTTGGGGCGCGTGCTGGAGATTGGTACGGGCTGCGGCTATCAGGCGGCCGTGCTGGCCATGGTGGCCAAGGAGGTCTACTCGATCGAGCGTCTGCGCGGCCTGCATGAAAAAGCTCGCAGCAATCTGCGCCCCATGCGTCTGTCCAATGTGCATCTGATTCTTGGTGACGGCATGGTGGGCTTTGCCAGCGGCGCGCCCTATGCGGGCATTATTGCGGCGGCGGGCGGAGAGTCCGTGCCGCAGGAATGGTGCGACCAGCTGGCCGTAGGCGGGCGCCTGGTGGCTCCTGTCGTGGTGGGTGCCGGTAAGCAGGCGCTGCTGGTGATTGACAAGAGTTCACACGGTTTTAAACAGACAGTTTTGGAAGCAGTCAACTTTGTCCCTCTAAAATCGGGGATCGCCTAGAAGGGAATAGCTTATGTTGGTATCGCGAAGTCTTGGTGCATTGGGAACGGCTGTGCTGGCAGGTGTCATCCTGGCCGGTTGCTCCACCCAGGCAAACAGGGCTCCTGTGGAGGATCGCGGACAGTCGGCCTCCTCATCTTCCAGTGTGGATGTCAAGTCCTTGCCTGGTGCGGAAAATGCGGGCAAGCCCGGCTACTACACCATCAAGCCCGGCGACACGCTGATCAAGGTGGGTCTGGAACATGGCCAGAGCTGGAAGGACATTGCTCGCTGGAGCAATCTTGAAAACCCCAATGTGATCGAAGTGGGTCAGGTGGTACGCGTGGTGCCGCCAGGACGTGATGCGCCTGTCGCATCGTCGGGATCGGGCCGCGGTGTTGCGCCTGTGGTTGTGGGCGGTGGCAGCACCGCGACACCATCTTCGACGACGACCGCTCCTGCTGCAACCGCAACGCCCGTGCCGTCCACCCCGGCAACCAGCCCTGCGCCGGTGGCCAAGGGTGCTGACGATGTCAACTTCATCTGGCCTGCCAGCGGTTCGCTGATTGCCGGTTTCGATGAGGCCCGCAACAAGGGCTATGACATCAGCGGCAAGGCTGGCGACCCCGTGGTTGCTGCTGCAGATGGTCGTGTCGTGTATGCCGGTGCCGGCCTGCGTGGCTACGGCAACCTGATCATCCTCAAGCACAACAACACTTATCTGACGGCCTACGCCCACAACCAGTCGCTGCTGGTCAAGGAAGACCAGTCGGTGAAAAAGGGTCAGAAGATTGCCGAAATGGGCAGCACCGATGCTGATCGCGTCAAGCTGCACTTCGAGGTGCGCCGCCAGGGCAAGCCTGTCGATCCTTCGCGCTATCTGCCCTCTCGTTGAGCATGGCGGGACAACGCAAACAAGCCTCACAAGCCCCTGCCCAGCAGGGGCTTGTGTCTTCTGAGGCTCAGAATATGACGGATACCACCGATCAAAACTGGGACGAGTCGGCCGAGGATGCCATTGGCGGCCCCGAGGTCGAGCAGCGCGAGCTGAACGTCACAGCCGAGTTCCATGGCCAGCGCGCAGACAAGGTGCTGGCACAAGGGGTTTCCGAATTCTCGCGCAGCTATCTGCAGCAGTTGCTGGCCGATGGCGCGGTAACGCTCAACGGCAAGCGGCTGCTCAAGCCTTCGGCCAAGGTGGCGGTGGGCGATCTGCTGCGCGTGGAAATGCGGCCCACCCAGCAGTCCATGGCCTTCCAGCCCGAAGTCATGGATCTGCAGGTGGTCTACGAGGACGACGATCTGCTGGTCATCAACAAGCCTGCAGGTCTGGTGGTGCATCCTGCGCCTGGAAACTGGACGGGTACGCTGCTCAACGGCCTGCTGGCGCGTGACGAAAAAGCGCGTCAGGTGCCGCGGGCCGGTATCGTTCACCGCCTTGACAAGGACACCAGTGGTCTGATGGTGGTGGCGCGCAATCGCAGCACCATGGATGCGTTGATCAAGATGATTGCGGCGCGCGATGTGAGTCGCCAGTACTTGGCCATTGCCCACAAGGACTGGGGTGCGCGCAAGCACCGCGAAGTCAATGCGCCCATTGGCCGTGACCCGCGCAACCGCCTGCGCATGGCAGTGGTGGACCTGAATCTGCACCCCGGCAAGCAGGCGCGTACCGACTTCGACTGGTTGGCTGGTGACGCTTCGCATACGCTGGTGCGCTGTACGCTGCACACGGGGCGTACGCACCAGATTCGCGTGCACATGGCATCGCTGGGCCATCCCTTGATCGCCGATGCGCTATATGGTGGTCATCCCGAGGGTGGGCTGGAGCGCCAGGCCCTGCATGCCTTCAGGCTGGCCTTTGAACATCCGGTGTCCCAAAAGCCGCTGGTGCTGTATGCGCAGCCACCGCAAGACATGGCCGCAGCACTGGATTTATGGGGTCTGCGTTACAATCCCCCCGAAAGCCTCTGACCATCACTCGCATGGCATCTCTGGGGCGCTTCCTTCACTTCTTAGAATCAGGCGTCCCACTGCAATCGGTGCGACGGCCGCTCCCGAAACGCTGCGCCCATGAATACGGTAGATGCCAAGCGGGTTCTTGAAACAGCATTGATTTGTGCTCCGCAGCCTGCAACCCTGCGGGAGCTGCGCTCACTTTTTGATGATGTGCTGGGCTCGGACACGATCAAGGATTTGCTGCTGGACCTGCAAAAAGACTGGGCCCTCAAGGGCGTGGAACTGGTGCAGGTGGCTTCGGGCTGGCGCTTCCAGAGTCGGCCCGAGATGCGGGTGTATCTGGACAAGCTGCATCCCGAAAAGCCGCCCAAGTACACGCGCGCAACGCTGGAGACGCTGGCCATCATTGCCTACCGTCAACCGGTCACGCGTGGCGATATCGAGGATATTCGTGGCGTGACGGTGAACAGTCTGATCATCAAGCAGCTTGAAGATAGAGGCTGGATTGAGGTCATCGGCCATCGGGAAACCGTGGGCCGCCCGGCGCTGTTTGCCACCACACGCCAGTTTCTGGACGATCTGGGGTTGCAGTCGCTGGATCAGTTGCCCATGCTGGAAGAAACTCAGGCCCAGCAAAGCTTGTTCAAGGCGCTGGATGGAGAGGAAAGTGGCGAAGCTGCTGCACCGGAGACTGGAGCCGAGGATCCACTGTCACAGGATGGTGTCGATATCGCGGAGCAGGTCGCAGAGGAAACAGAAGGTGTGACAGAGCCTGAAGTGCAGGCCGAGGTCGATCAAGCAGAGGAAGGTGCGGGCCGCACAGAAACTGCCGAAGCTCGGCCAGAGTCTGGAGTGGAGTCAGTGGCTGCCGACGCGGCTGAGCCAGAGACTGGAATTCAGGAGTTGGAGCCAAACCCGGCTCAAACGCTGGTGGATGTTGCGCAAGCAGCTATGGAAATGGCAGAGCTTGAGCTGCCCGAATCGCAGCTTGAGTCCGTGACTGAACCTGTGGCCGAGCCTGAAGTGGAGAAGCCCACGGTCGGTGCTGCCAGCAAGCCCAAGGTGGCCAAGGCCGTCAAAGCGGTGAAGGCAGCAGAGCCTGTGCCCAAGCCGGTTGCCAAAAAGGCAGGGCGCGCAGAGTGGGTGGGCTTGAAGGCGTTTCTCGAAGATGACTACGGCGCCGATGACGACGAGACCGTGGAAGACAAGAACATTGCGCTGGCCGACGATGCATTGCACGGCGACTCAGCAAACGAGCGAATTGTGGAGGATGACGATGGCGTCATCCCCGAAGGAAAACCGGAATGAACAACGAGACATCGAATCAGATGCCAGAGCCTGCAGCCGCTTCCCCTGAAGCCGAGCCGGTCAAGAAGCCCCGCAAGCCGCGCGTGGTCAAGCCCAAGGATGGCGTTGAAGCCAAGAAGCCCGCAGCTGCGCGCAAGCGTGCCGGCGTCAAGAAGGACGGCGCTGCAGAAGCCAAGCCGGCCCGCAAGCGCGTGAGCAAGCCTCGTGCAGAAGAGGCTCCAGCCGCCGAGGAGCTGGCTCAGCCCGTAGTCGAGCAGGATGCCGCACTGGAGTTGCAGGATGCTGCAGACCTTGTAGCTGATGACGCAATTGCAGACAGCGCTGCAGCGCAAAAAAGCCCTAAATCTCACAAAGGCCAGAACATCGACTTCGCCGATGTGATCTCGGGCGACTTTGACGACGAAGAGGAAAACGGCAGCGCCATGCCCGCCAAGCGTGTGCTGGCACCTCAGGTCGATTCTCCCAAGCTGCACAAGGTGCTGGCACAAGCCGGCATGGGCTCGCGCCTGGAGATGGAGCAGCTGATTCTCGAAGGCCGTATCTCGGTCAACAACGAGCCAGCTCACGTCGGTCAGCGCATTCAGTTTGGCGATGTGGTCAAGGTCAACGGTCAGCCTATCCGCTTCCGCATTGATCCACCGCCCGCACGTGTGATTGCCTATCACAAGCCCGTGGGCGAGGTCGTCACGCATGACGATCCGCAAAACCGCCCCACGGTGTTCCGCAAGCTGCCCAAGCTGCAGCACGGCAAGTGGCAGTCGGTCGGTCGTCTGGACTTGAATACCGAAGGCCTGCTGCTGTTCACCAGCTCGGGCGAGCTGGCGAACTCGCTGATGCACCCCCGCTTCGGTCTGGAACGTGAATATGCGGCTCGCGTGCTGGGCGCGCTGAGCAAGGAAGAAAAGCAGCGTCTGCTGGATGGCGTGCAGCTCGAAGACGGCGAAGCCAGCTTCGGCGCTGTGGAGGATGGCGGCGGTGAAGGTGCCAACTGCTGGTATCGCGTCACCATCTCCGAAGGCCGCAACCGCGAAGTGCGTCGCATGTTCGAGGCTGTGGGTCATGCGGTCAGCCGCCTGATCCGTATTCGCTATGGCGCCATGATGCTGCCGCGTGGCCTCAAGCGCGGCGCTTGGGTGGAACTCGATCAGGCCGATATCCAGGCCCTGATGTCGGCAGCCGGCGTCAAGGAGCGCGCTCCTGTGGAGCGCAGCACTGGTGGTGCCCGTGGCGCCAACAACCGTGGTGGCCGCAACAATCGCAGCGGCGGTCGCGGCAACGGCATGAATGCCGACCGTGCACCGCAAGGTCGCCGCGAAGGCGGTGGTCAGCGCCGAGGCGAATGGGATGGCAATCGCCCTGCGCCTAGCGGCATGCTGGGCAATGTGCCCCGCGACGGTCAGCGTGGCAACAAGGGGGGCAATCGCTCGGGCGGTGCCGCGGGCCGCTCGCAGAGCAGTCAGCCCGATCCCATGCGCACTTCGGTGGGCTATATCGGCGGCGACAGCCTGTCGCGTGCCCGCCAGAACGCCAAGCGCCGTCCAAGTGGTGGCGGTGGTGGTGGCCGTCGCGGCGGCCGCTAAAAAGGCGTCTGTAAGGAATTGAGTGCTGCCTGGACTTCAAGGTCTATGGCGGCACCGCTAAAATCAACCGTTTTGCTTTTTCGGCAAAAAACCATAGTAACCCTGATTAGGAAATAATCATCATGGCTATCGAACGTACCCTCTCCATCATCAAGCCCGACGCAGTTGCCAAGAACGTGATCGGCCAAATCTACGCCCGCTTCGAAGCTGCTGGCCTGAAGGTCGTGGCTGCCAAGCTGGTGCACCTGTCGCGCGGCGAAGCCGAGCAGTTCTACGCTGTGCACGCTGCCCGTCCTTTCTTCAAGGATCTGGTGGACTTCATGGTCTCCGGCCCCGTGATGATTCAAGCTCTGGAAGGCGAAAACGCCATCCTGAAGAACCGTGAACTGATGGGCGCCACCGACCCCAAGAAGGCCGAAAAGGGCACCATCCGCGCCGACTTCGCCGACAGCATCGACGCCAACGCCGTGCACGGCTCCGACGCTGCTGAAACCGCTGCTGTGGAAGTTGCCTTCTTCTTCCCTGGCATGAACGTGTACTCGCGTTAATCCACGCTAGCCCTACAGCATGCTCTCGCTGACGCCAGTGCTTCGCCTGGGCGAAGCCGGTGTCAGCACTTGAAGATGCTGGCCACGGCGTGGCCAACACCGTTCGCAAGACGCCTCGCCACATGCCGATATGACTACTAATTTGCTTGATTTTGACCTCGAAGGACTGACCGCTTATTGCGAGCAGCTCGGGGAGAAGCGTTTCCGTGCGACGCAGCTGTTCCGCTGGATTCACCAGCGTGGCGCATCCGATTTCGACCAGATGACCGATCTGGCCAAGTCCCTGCGCGAAAAGCTCAAGAGCCGGGCCCATATCACCGCGCTGCCTGTGGTGACCGAGCATGTCTCGGCCGATGGCACCGTCAAATGGTTGTTCGATGTGGGTGACGGCAATGCCGTCGAATCCGTTTTCATTCCTGAGGACGACCGTGGCACGCTGTGTGTCTCGTCCCAGGCCGGTTGCGCCGTGGGCTGCCGCTTTTGCTCGACGGGGCATCAGGGCTTCAGCCGCAATCTCAATACCGGCGAGATCCTTGCCCAGCTCTGGTACGCCGAGCATTCGCTGCGCAAGCGCTTCGGTACCGATGAGCGCATCATCTCCAATGTGGTGATGATGGGCATGGGTGAGCCGCTGCAGAACTATGGCGCGCTGGTGCCTGCACTCAAGGTGATGCTGGATGACCACGGCTACGGCCTGTCGCGTCGCCGTGTGACGGTGTCTACCTCGGGCGTGGTGCCCATGATGGACCGCCTGTCGCAAGACTGCGCCGTGGCGCTGGCCGTGTCGCTGCACGCACCCAATGATCCGCTGCGCGACAACCTGGTGCCGCTGAACAAGAAGTACCCGATTGCCGAACTGCTGGATGCCTGCGAGCGCTATCTGGAGTTCGCGCCGCGCGACTTCATCACCTTTGAATATTGCATGCTTGATGGCGTCAACGATCAGCCGGAGCACGCTCGCCAGCTGATAGAGTTGGTGCGCGCGCGTGGCGATGGCAAGAGCTGGTGCAAGTTCAATCTGATTCCGTTCAATCCCTTCCCTGCTTCAGGCCTGTTGCGCTCACCCACGGCACGCGTGACCGAGTTCGCCACCTTGCTCAGCAATGCGGGCATTGTGACCACGGTGCGCAAGACGCGTGGCGACGATATCGACGCAGCCTGTGGCCAGCTTGCAGGTGATGTCAAGGATAGAACCCGCGCTGCCGAGCGTATGGCCAAGCAGCGCACCATCCCGCTCAAGCAGGTGTCTTGACGGAGTTTTGAATAAAGGACAATACATGAGGGCAGTGGTAAGCCAGCCGGTTTTGAAGCATTGGGGTCTGCTGGCCCGATGGGGAGTTCCGGTTGTTGCTGCCGCGTTGGTCGGTTGCACCAGCACCACGACCACCACGACTTCTTCCACCTCGGTTCCACAGACTTCGGTTGTGGGCACGGGGACGCCCTCGGTCGCCGATGCCGGTCGACGCGCGCAGATCCGGCTGGAGCTTGCAGCCAACTACTACCAGGCGGGTCGTCTGGATGTCGCCATGGAAGAGGTGGGCCAGGCACTGTCCGCCAAGCCCGATTACGCCGATGCCTATGGCTTGCTGGGCCTGATCCTGATGCAGAATCAGGATTGGGGGCAGGCCGATATCGCCATGCGCAAGGCCATCGACCTGAATCCCAGGGATGGCAACCAGATTCACAACTACGGCTGGATGCTGTGTCAGCAAAAGCGCTTCGACGAGGCGCAGCCCTGGTTCGACAAGGCGCTGGCCGCACCTGGCTATCGTGAGCAGCCCAAGACCTTGCTGGCCAAGGGCATGTGCTATCAGCAGGCCGGGCAGCTGGATCAGGCCTACGAAAGCATGTTCCGCGCCTATGAAATGGATCTGGGCAATGCCGCTGCTGGCTACAACCTGGCAAATGTGCTGTGGCTCAAGGGTGATCTGAGCAAAGCGCAGTTCTATATCCGCCGCGTGAATAACAATAGCAATCAAGCCAGTCCGGAAAGTCTGTGGCTGGGAATCAAAATAAATAGGGCATTGCACGACGATATTGGAGTGCGTCAGCTGGCTGATCAGCTGCGTGATCGCTTCCCGCAATCGCGCCAGTGGCTGGCCTATGAGCGTGGAGCCTTCAATGAGTGATGGTGCGGTGAGAGAGGTGACTATGCAAAGCGAAGAGCAGGCGCAAATCCAGACCAGCGCCGGGGCCATATTGCGTCAGACGCGGGAAGCCGCCCGCATGCAGCTGCCGACCATGGCAGCCATGCTGAAGGTGCCGCAGCACAAGCTGGAGGCACTGGAGGCTGATCAGTACGACGCCTTTCCCGACCATGTATTCATGCGTGCCCTGGCCATGGGCATGTGCCGCAACCTGCATATCGATGCAGAGCCTGTGCTGGCCCTGCTGCCCCGCACTGCGCTCAAGAGCTTGGGCAGCGCCGGAGGCGGTATCAACGAAACCGTCAAGGAGCGCAGTCACTTCAAGTCTTCGGGCCCTTCGTTTGACTCCCGTGACGGCAGCTCGCGCAAGATCATCGCCGGTGTGCTGTTGCTGCTGGCAGCCGCCGCAGCGGTCTACTTTGTGCCCTTCCATCAGGCCTCGGATGACTCGGTGGAGGCTCCGTCGTCGCAAGTGACCGAAGCCCCTGCGGTCGCTCAGGCACCGGCTTCGGGTGTGGTGGTGGAAACCGGTTCGGTGGTGATTCCTTCGGAAACGCCCGCGGAAGCTGTCGCGCCTCTGCCATCGGCGCCGGCAGCCAATGAAGCGGCCGGTACGGCTGCTGCTTCGGCTGCAGCAGCTCCTGCCGAAGCGGTGGCAACTGCGGCGACTGGCCCTGCCGCTGACGCAGGGTCTGCGTCCGTGGTGGAATTCAAGGCGTCGGCCCAGTCCTGGGTCAAGGTCAAGGATGCATCGGGCAAGGTGGTGCTGGAAAAGACTCTGGCCAAGGACCAGTCCGTGACGGCCGAAGGCAAGCTGCCCCTTTCCGTGATCGTGGGTAATGCCAAGGGTACCCAGGTTCTGGTGCGCGGCCAGCCTTTCGATATTTCGACCACGCGTGACAACGTGGCTCGTTTCGAGGTGAAGTGAATGGAGCTCCCCCTGAGTCGCTTCGCGCCTTCCCCCTCTCTTTCTACGCGCTTCGCGCTAGGGGTGGGGGACGACAGCCTCGGTGCGGGGCGGCCCTTCCTCGCTGTCTCTTGCTTAGGTCGCGCCAGGTTTTGTGCGCAGCGCTCGGATAACTGAAATGATGACAGTGCAAGATTCTCAGAAGGCCGTGGCAATAGCCGCGCCGCTGCCGCGTCGCTCGCGTCAGGCCCGGGTGGTCTGGCGCAACAATGTGGTCACCGTGGGTGGTGACGCGCCGGTGCGCGTGCAGTCCATGACCAATACCGACACCGTGGATGCCGTGGAAACGGCCATCCAGGTGCGTCAGCTGGCTCAGGCCGGCTCGGAGATGGTGCGCATCACCGTCAACACGCCCGAGGCCGCTGCCGCTGTGCCCTATATCCGTGAGCAGCTCGACCGCATGGGCGAGTATGTGCCGCTGGTGGGCGATTTCCACTACAACGGCCACCGCCTGCTGACCGACTACCCCGACTGCGCCCAGGCGCTGTCCAAGTACCGCATCAACCCTGGCAACGTGGGCAAGGGCGACAAAAAGGACAAGCAGTTCGGCCAGATGATCGAGATCGCCGCCAAGTACGACAAGGCCGTGCGCATCGGCGTGAACTGGGGCTCGCTCGACCAGGAAATCATGGCCGAGCTGATGGACCAGAACAGCAAGCGCGCCCAGCCCTGGGAAACGCGCCAGGTCATGTACGAGGCACTGATTACCTCGGCCATCACCTCGGCCGAGCTGGCCAAGAACATGGGGCTGAACCCCGACAACATCATCCTGTCCTGCAAGGTCAGCGGTGTGCAGGACTTGATCTCGGTCTACCGCGAACTGGCCCGCCGCTGCGACTACGCGCTGCATCTGGGGCTGACCGAGGCCGGCATGGGCACCAAGGGCACGGTGGCATCCACTGCTGCGCTGTCCGTGCTGCTGCAGGAGGGTATTGGCGACACGATCCGCGTCTCGCTCACGCCCCAGCCCGGCGAAGCACGCACGCAGGAGGTCGTGGTGGCCTCCGAAATCCTGCAGGCCCTGGGCCTGCGGGTATTTGTTCCCAGCGTTACGGCCTGCCCCGGCTGTGGCCGTACCACCAGCACCACTTTCCAGGAGCTGGCCAAGAAGATCGATGATTTCCTGCGCGGCGAAATGCCTGTCTGGCGTACACAGTACCCGGGCGTGGAGGCGATGAAGGTGGCCGTGATGGGTTGCATCGTCAACGGTCCGGGCGAGAGCAAGCATGCCGACATCGGCATCAGTCTGCCCGGCAACGGCGAAGCGCCTGCTGCGCCGGTGTTCATCGATGGCGAAAAGGCCTTGACGCTACGCGGCGAACATATTGCCGAAGAGTTCCAGGGTCTGGTGCTGGACTATGTGCAGCGCCGCTACGGCGCCAAGGACTGAGCAGATCTGACGGATTAACTGCCGGCTTGCGGCATGCATACGGCACAATGCCGCAGGCAGAGTTTTGGATTTGATAGCTGTTAGCGCGCTATCTGTATGGATTTGAATGAGGTTTCTAGCTAAGAATCAGAGGGTGCATGCGCTGTACGCTCTTTTTTTGCTAGTGACCCAAGTGAGAGACTTCACGTGGCAAAGAACGACAAATTGAGCGCCGTCAAAGGCATGAACGACATCCTCCCGCCTGACTCGGCGCGCTGGGAATGGTTCGAAGACAAGGTGCGCAATCTGATGGGCCGTTTTGCCTATCGCAATATCCGCACGCCCATCGTCGAGCCTACGGCCCTGTTCGTGCGTGGCCTGGGCGAGGTGACCGATATCGTCGAGAAGGAAATGTATTCCTTTGAAGACAAGCTCAACGGCGAACACCTGACCATCCGCCCCGAAGGCACGGCTGGCGTGGTGCGCGCCATCGTGGAAAACAATCTGCTCTACGACGGCGGCAAGCGTTTGTTCTACATCGGCCAGATGTTCCGCCACGAGCGTCCCCAGCGCGGTCGCTATCGTCAGTTCCACCAGGTGGGTGTGGAGGCCATGGGCTTTGCCGGCCCCGAGCTGGACGCCGAAGTCATTCTGCTGGCCGATCAGCTGTGGAAGGAGCTGGGCATTGCCGATGTGCGCCTGGAGCTCAACAGCCTGGGTCAGCCCGAAGAGCGCAAGGCCCACCGCGAAGCCCTGATTGCCTACTTCGAGCAGCACACCGAGGTGATGGACGAAGAGGCCAAGCGCCGCATGTACAGCAACCCGCTGCGCGTGCTGGACACCAAGAACCCGGCCATGCAGGATATGGTCAATGCAGCGCCCAAGCTCATGGACTATCTGGGTGAAGGCTCCAAAGCCCACCTCAAGGCCGTGCAGGACATTCTGGATGCCAATGGCGTGGCCTGGACGCTGAACCCGCGTCTGGTGCGCGGCATGGACTATTACAACCTCACGGTGTTCGAGTTCATTACCGACAAGCTGGGCTCGCAAGGCACCATCTGCGGCGGCGGTCGTTACGACTACCTGATTGAGGAAATCGGCGGCAAGCCCGCGCCTGCCGTGGGTTGGGGCATGGGTATCGAGCGTGTGCTCGAAGTGCTCAAGGAAATCGGTACCGAGATCCCTCAGCCTGCTGCCGATGCCTACGCCATCATTCCCGATGCTGCGGCTCTGCCTCAGGTCTTCAAGACCGTGCAGCAGCTGCGTGCCGCAGGTGTGGCCGTGCAGATGCACGCCGCCGCAGGCGGTTCGGCCGAGGGCATGGGTTCGATGAAGTCCCAGTTCAAGAAGGCCGACGGCTCGGGTGCACGTTTTGCCCTGATCTTCGGCGCTGACGAGCTGGCCCAGGGGCAGGTGACTGTGAAGTCGCTGCGTGATGGCGAAGGCCAGCAGCAACTGCAATCCCTGGCTGAAGTGGCGCAGTGGGCAGGCAGCCTAAAATCGTCGGCCTGAGTCAGACGCTTTTCCGTTTTCTGACAGGCACGACTTACGCAAATCAGGGTCAGGCTGGTGCTTTGCCTCAAGGAAAGCACCTTCATACATCCTTGTTTGCGTCAGTCCTAACAGGTATTCCAATCATTCAAAGAAGCCATGGCAACTCATCTCGATCTTGAAGAACAAGAGCAACTTGATCAGCTCAAGCATTTCTGGAATTCCTGGGGAACCTTGATCACCAGCGTGTTGCTGGTGGTGTTCTTGGGCATTGCGGGCTGGAACGGCTGGCAGTACTGGCAAAAGCGTCAGTCCGTGCAGGCTGCCGGTCTGGAGTTTGCCGTGGACCAGGCGCTGACCGCCAAGGACCAGGCGCGTGCCGATCAGGCATTCGCCGAACTCAAGGACAAGTACGCAGGCACGGCTCAAGCCAGTCAGACCGCTTTGCTGATGGCCAAGGCCTCGGTAGAGGCGGGCAAGCTCGACGATGCCAAGGCGGTGCTGAACTGGGTGGCGGAGAAGGGCGACGAGGGCTCCAAGGCCCTGGCGCGTATCCGTCTGTCCGCAGTGCTGGAACAGCAAAAGAGCTTTGAAGAAGGCCTGAAGGTGCTGGACGTTGCAATGCCTGAGGCTTTTGCGGGCCTGCAAGCAGACCGCCGCGGTGATCTGTATGCTGCGCTGGGCAAGCAGCAAGAGGCTGTAACCCAATATCAGTTGGCATACAAGGCACTGGACAAGGATCTGGACTACCGCCATCTGGTGGAGTTCAAGCTCAATGCGCTGGGAGCTGCTCCTGAAGCTGCAGCCCTGGTGAAGACAACTGTGTCGGAGAACTAATCTTGAAGACTATTGCCCAACCAGTGAATCCGGCCAAGGCCAAGACCAAGAATCTGCCCCGGACTGCCACGCGTATGCTGACGCTGACGGTATTGGCCGGGGCATTGAGTGCCTGCTCCATGTTTGGCGGCAAGGAAGCGCCCAAGCCGCTGGATCTGGGACCCAATCCAGGCAAGATCGCCGTGCATCAGGCCTGGACGGCCAAGTTGGGCAGCGAAGTGCCGCTGGCCATGCCTGCGTTGGTGCAGGGCAATACGGTGACCGTGGTCACCAAGGACGGTAGTGTCACCACGCTGGACGGCAATAGCGGAAGCCAGCTGGGCAAGTTCAGTGCTGGCGAACCGCTGACCACGGGTGTGGGCAGCGACGGCCAGCGTACCGCTGTGGTGACGCGCAGCAACCAGCTGGTGGTGTTTGCCGAAGGCAAGCAGCTGTGGAAGCAGCGCCTGAATGCGGCGGTGTATACGCCTCCATTGGTTGCGGGAGGTCGTGTCTTCGTGATGACGGCAGATCGCTCCCTGGCTGCTTTTGATGCCAGTAACGGTCGTGAGCTGTGGTCGGCTGAAGGTCCCAGCAACGAGCCGCTGATCCTGCGTCAGCCCGGAGTGCTCCTGCCCGTGGGTAATACGCTGGTGGTAGGGGTATCGGGTCGTCTGGCCGGTGTCGATCCCGACAATGGTTCCGTGCGCTGGATGGCACCCTTGGCAGCGCCGCGTGGCACCAATGACGTGGAGCGTCTGGTCGATCTGGTCGGCCCGGTCAGCCGTGTGGGCAGCAGCGTCTGCGCGCGTGCGTTCCAGGCTTCTGTCGGTTGCGTGGATGTAAGCAGTGCCAATGTGCGTTGGACGCAGAACTCCAAGGGCAGCGATGGTATTGACGGTGATGAACAATCCGTCTTTGGAGCCGAGAGCAATGGCACGGTGCAGGCTTGGCGTCGCGCCGACGGCGAGCGCCTGTGGTCCGTGGACAAGCTGCAGTATCGCAAGCTGACCGCACCTCTGGTGCTGGGCCGCTCCGTGGTGCTGGCTGATGATTTGGGGACTGTGCACATGCTGTCGCGAGAAGACGGCTCTGCACTGACCCGTTTGCAAACTGACAAGGCGGGAGTCGCCACTGCGCCGGTTGTGGCCGCCAATACCCTGGTGGTCGTCAGCCGTAGCGGAACGGTGTACGGCTTCAAGCCTGATTGATAGATTGTTTTTGGAATGAAGCCAGTTATTGCCCTGGTAGGGCGCCCCAATGTGGGCAAGTCGACGCTGTTCAATCGGCTCACGAAGTCGAGGGATGCCATCGTCGCCGACTTTGCTGGTCTGACGCGGGATCGCCATTACGGCCAGGGTCGTCAGGGCAAGCATGAGTACATCGTCATCGACACCGGTGGTTTCGAGCCTGACGCTTCGCGTGGCATCTTCAAGGAGATGGCCAAGCAGACGCAGCAGGCCGTGGCCGAAGCCGACGTGGTGGTCTTCGTGCTCGATGCGCGTGCCGGCCTGTCGGGTCAGGATCATGAGATCGGCAATTACCTGCGTCGTCTGGGCAAGCCCACCTTGTTGATCGCCAACAAGGCCGAGGGCATGAAGGACGGCATGCAGCTGTCCGAGTTCTATGAGCTGGGTCTGGGCGAAGTCATGCCCGTATCCGCTGCTCACGGCCAAGGTGTGCGCAGCGTGGTGGATGCCGCCCTGGGCTTGCTGAATCTGCCCGAGGTGGAGGAAGAGGTTTTTGGCGATGAAGACCAGAAGCCCGTGCGCCTGGCGGTGGCCGGTCGCCCCAATGCCGGCAAGTCCACACTGATCAACACCTGGCTGGGTGAAGAGCGCCTGGTGGCCTTCGACATGCCAGGCACCACGCGTGATGCCATCACCATCCCTTTCGAGCGCAATGGTCAGAAGTTCGAGTTGATCGATACGGCCGGCCTGCGCCGCAAGGGCAAGGTGTTCGAGGCCATCGAGAAGTTCTCCGTGGTCAAGACACTGCAGGCCATTGAAGGCGCCAACGTCGTGCTGCTGCTGATCGATGCCACGCAGGGTGTGACCGATCAGGATGCCCACATCGCTGGCTACATTCTGGAGAGCGGCCGCTCGGTGGTGCTGGCCATCAACAAATGGGATGCCGTGGACGACTATCAGCGCCAGATGCTGGAGCGCTCCATCGAAACGCGTCTGTCCTTCCTGAAGTTTGCTCCCCTGCACTTCATCTCGGCTCAGAAGCGCCAGGGTCTTGAGCCGCTGTGGAAATCCATCATCCAGGCGCACCGTGCAGCTACCTGCAAGATGCCGACGCCGGTGCTGACCCGCATTCTGCTGGAGGCACTGCAGTACCAGACGCCCAAGAAGGTCGGAGCCTACCGCCCCAAGATGCGTTACGCTCACCAGGGTGGCATGAATCCGCCCATCATCGTGATCCACGGCAACTCTCTGGAACACGTGACGGATGCGTACAAGCGCTTTCTGGAAGGTCGCTTCCGCAAGGAATTCAATCTGGTGGGCACGCCATTGCGCATCGACTTGAAAACCTCTCATAATCCTTACGCCGACAAGGATTAAGTAATACCGCAGTTTCGGGGAAAACCCTTTGTAAAGGCCATCCTGGGGGCTGTGGTAACGTGTCGGTTTACAACAACACTCTTCGAACACGGAGAATATCGTGAGCAATAAAGGTCAACTCCTCCAAGATCCGTTCCTGAACGCCCTGCGTCGTGAACATGTGCCAGTTTCCATCTATCTGGTCAACGGCATCAAGCTGCAAGGCCAAATCGAGTCGTTTGACCAATATGTGGTGCTGCTGCGTAATACCGTGACGCAAATGGTTTACAAGCACGCTATCTCCACCATCGTTCCCGGCCGCGCCGTGAACTTCTCGGCTGCCGCAGCGGCTGACGGCGAAGCCGCCGCATCCTAAGCTTTGCACCATCTCGCCCGCCGGCCTTGCCGGCGCGGCTTTCACCCTACGGGACAGGTATTTGAGTTCTGAATCCTTTGAGCGATCCGCGTCGGCGCCAGTGCTGCTGGTAGGCGTGGATTTTGGTGTTCCCCATTTCGACGACGAGCTGGAAGAGCTGGGCCTGCTGGCACAGACTGCTGGCTTGCTCCCTGTTGCCCGACTGACCTGCAAGCGCAAAGCTCCTGATCCTGCCCTGTTCGTGGGCAGCGGCAAGGCGGATGAAATCCGCATGCTGGCGCAAATGCATGGAGCGAAGGAAGTCTGGTTTGACCAGGCACTGAGCCCTGCGCAGCAGCGCAATCTGGAGCGACATATCCAGATGCCGGTCAACGATCGGACCATGCTGATTCTGGAAATCTTCGCCCAACGTGCACGTAGTCACGAAGGTAAGCTTCAGGTGGAGCTGGCCCGTCTGCAATACATCAGCACACGTCTGGTGCGCCGCTGGAGTCACCTGGAACGTCAGGCTGGCGGTATCGGCGGCCGTGGCGGTCCTGGCGAGAAGCAGATCGAGCTGGACCGACGCATGATTGACGAATCTATCAAGCGCACCAAAGAGCGCCTGAAGAAAGTCAAGAAGCAGCGTTCGACCCAACGCCGTCAGCGCTCTCGTCGTGATGTTTTCAATATCTCGCTGGTTGGCTATACCAATGCCGGCAAATCCACGCTGTTCAATGCCATGGTCAAGGCTCGTGCCTACGCGGCCGACCAGCTGTTTGCCACGTTGGATACGACCACCCGGCAGATGTATCTGGCAGAGGCCGAAGAGTCGGTGTCCCTGTCCGATACCGTGGGCTTTATTCGCGATTTGCCACACGGCCTGGTCGATGCCTTCCAGGCCACCTTGCAGGAAGCCATTGATGCTGACCTGCTGCTGCATGTCGTGGATGCGTCCAACCCAGGTTTCCCGGAACAAATACAACAAGTTCAGAAAGTTCTGGCGGAAATCGGGGCCGACGATGTGCCTCAGATTCTGGTCTTCAACAAGCTGGATGCCATAGAACCCGAACGTCAGCCTGCGGACTTGCAGGATGTGTACGAGCTCGATGGCAACCCAGTGCCGCGTGTGTTTGTCAGTGCCCGCTCTGGGCAGGGGCTGGCACAGTTGAGGCAATTGCTTGCAGATCGGGTTTTGCAGGTGCGTCAGGAGGCTGAGCGCGAAGAGCAGCAGGGGGCCGACGATTCGTACTGGATGTCCCCTGATGACGAGGCGCAATACTAGGGATTTGTGCCCCTATTGGGCACAATGCCTGCCATGGTTCATGTCTTTATGAAAACACAGAGACTTCTCGCATGAATTTTTCACAACGCGTTCATCGCTTGGCGGTGCTACCGCAACGCATTCGCGGGATGTTCAACTTGAACGATCCGCGCTGGGGTCGTGGCGACAACAACAACGAAGATACCTCGCAGTCCAGCAACTCTCCTTCGGACAATGACAGGCCTTCGCAAGCCCCCGCGCCCGAGCAGCCTCCGCGTCCTCGTCCTTCTTCCCAGCAAGGCCAGCCGCCCGATCTGGATGAGATCTACAGAGATTTCTCGCGCAAGCTCTCCAATCTGTTTGGTGGCAAGCCCGGCAATGGTCGTGGTCTGCCTCCTAGTCGCAATGGTGGCGGCCAACCTGGCGAGCCCTTCAATGCCGGCAGGGGTATTTTCCTGATCGCTGGTGTCGCTGTACTGGTGTGGCTGGGAACCGGCTTCTTCATCGTGCAGGAAGGTCAGCAGGCCGTCATCACGCAATTCGGCAAATACAAGAGCACGGTGGGTGCCGGCTTCAACTGGCGCCTGCCTTATCCTGTGCAAAAGCATGAGTTGGTCTATGTTTCGCAGATTCGCTCTGCCGATGTGGGTAGCGACAACATCGTGCGCAGCACCGGCCTGCGTGAGTCGGCCATGCTGACTGAAGACGAGAACATCGTCGAGATCAAGTTTGCCGTGCAGTACCGCTTGAGCGATGCGCGTGCCTGGCTGTTTGAAAGCCGCAGTCCTTCCGAAGCCGTGATTCAGGTGGCTGAATCTGCTGTGCGCGAAGTGGTCGGCAAGATGAAGATGGATACGGCGCTGGCTGAAGAGCGCGACCAGATTGCGCCACGCGTGCGTGACCTGATGCAGTCCATTCTGGACCGCTACAAGGTGGGCGTTGAAGTGGTGGGCATCAATATGCAGCAAGGCGGCGTGCGTCCGCCCGAACAGGTGCAGGCAGCCTTTGATGATGTGCTCAAGGCCGGTCAGGAGCGTGAGCGCGCCAAGAACGAAGCCCAGGCCTATGCCAACGATGTGGTGCCCCGCGCCACAGGTACCGCAGCCCGCTTGAGCGAAGAAGCCCAGGCCTACAAGTCGAAGATCGTGGCGCAGGCTCAGGGTGATGCCGGGCGCTTCAGCTCGCTGTACGCCGAGTACCAGAAGGCACCGCAAGTCACGCGTGATCGTCTGTATCTGGAAAGCATGCAGCAGATCTACAGCAACGTGACCAAGGTGCTGGTCGAGTCGCGTCAGGGCTCCAACTTGCTGTATTTGCCGCTGGACAAGATCATGAGTGGCATCAATGGTGCTGCTGCAGCGACCGCATCGGGCGATGCTGCCGCGCCTGCTGCATCATCGACGGCCCCAGCCACCACGCGCGTGGTGCCCAATCCTGCCGGTGATGCTCGCAGCCGCGATGCACGTAGCCGCGATCGTGACGCCCGCTAGGAGAGAATGCTGTGAATCGAATCGGATTTTTTGTCACCAGCATTCTTGTGGTGCTGGCCTTGCTGAGCTCCACGCTGTTCGTGGTGGATCAGCGTCAGTTTGGTGTGGTCTATGCGCTGGGTCAGATCAAGGAAGTGATTACCGAGCCTGGTCTGAACTTCAAGCTGCCGCCGCCATTCCAGAACGTGCGCTACATCGACAAGCGTCTGCTGACGCTGGACAGCACCGACACCGAGCCCATGCTGACAGCTGAAAAGCAGCGCGTGGTCATCGACTGGTATGTGCGCTGGCGTATCTCCGAGCCCTCGGAGTACATCCGTAATGTGGGTCTGGACGAATCCGCTGGTGCCATGCAGCTCAACCGCGTGGTGCGCAATGCATTCCAGGAAGAAATCAACCGCCGCACCGTGCGCGAGCTGCTGTCTTCCAAGCGCGAAACGCTGATGGCCGATGTCAAGCGCGAGGTGCTGGAAACCGTGCGCGGTGCCAAGCCCTGGGGCGTGGATATCGTGGACGTGCGTATCACACGTGTGGACTATGCCGAGACCATCACCGAGTCGGTCTATCGCCGTATGGAAGCCGAGCGCAAGCGCGTGGCCAACGAGCTGCGCTCCACGGGTGCGGCCGAAGGTGAAAAGATTCGCGCCGAGGCGGATCGTCAGCGCGATATCACCATCGCCAATGCCTACCGTGATGCCCAGAAGATCAAGGGTGAGGGCGATGCCGAGGCGGCTCGCGTCTATGCAGATGCTTTTGGCAAGGATCCGCAGTTTGCGCAGTTCTACCGCAGCCTGGATGCCTACAAGGAAAGCTTCTCCAAGAAGAGCGATGTGCTGGTGCTTGACCCTTCGCAAAGCGAATTCTTCAAGGCCTATCGCAGTGGTGGGTCAGCTGCCAAGTAAGGTGCTGATGCAGGAATGAACAATGGCCCTCAAGGGGCCATTGTTCGTTTGGGAGTTGCCTTGAGGAGTGATTCGGGATGGATTGGATGCAATCACTGGCGCTGGCGTTTGCGCTGCTTTTGATTCTTGAGGGGCTGCTTCCCTTGTTCGCGCCGAGACTGTGGAAGCAGATGTTTGCCCAGCTGCTGCAGCTGCGTGAAGGGCAGCTGCGCTTTTGTGGGCTGCTGTGTATCGCAGCTGGATTGCTTGTGCTGATCCTGCTGTGAATACCGTCGATAACGGTTAGGCCTTATCGGTCAAATTGGGCAGGGCTGGCAAAGTCGGTAGAATCACATTTTTAACAGCCTCCCTCTTTCTCCATGTCTGCTTGGGTCCTGCCGGATCACATTGCCGATGTTTTGCCTTCCGAGGCTCGGCACATCGAAGAATTGCGTCGAGGACTGCTCGATACTGCGCGCAGCTATGGCTATGAGCTCGTCATGCCTCCCATGCTCGAGTATCTGGAGTCTCTGCTCACCGGCACGGGTGAGGCGCTGGCCCTGCAAACGAGCAAGCTGATCGATCAGCTCTCCGGCCGCACCATGGGCCTGCGTGCAGACATGACGCAGCAGGTCGCCCGTATCGATGCACACTTGCTCAATCGCAGCGGGGTGACGCGTCTGTGCTATTGCGGCCCCGTCGTCCATGCACGTCCTGATCGCCCGCGCGCCACGCGTGAGCCTTTTCAGTTCGGCGCTGAAATCTATGGCCACGATGGCCTGGAGGCCGACCTCGAAGCCCTGCACCTGGCTCTGGACTGCCTCAAGGGCGCAGGAGTCAAGGATGTCATCGTGGACTTGGCCGATGTCCGCATCGTGCGCAATCTGCTGGCGGGCGTAATGGTCGATGAGCAGGTGCTGCGTGGCGTCCATGCCGCACTTGCTGCCAAGAATGCCACCGAACTGGCTGAGCTGACCCACAACTTTCCCTCTGCGTCGCGTGAAGGCCTGATGGCATTGCTGCAGCTGTATGGCGGAATGGAAGTGCTGGACAAGGCTGAGATACAGCTGGACGGCATAGCTGGCGTGCGCGATGTGCTATCGCATTTGCGTTGGTTGGTGCAGCGTCTGGATGGCGTCAAGGTCAGCTTCGATCTGGCCGACCTGCGCGGTTATTCCTATTACAGCGGTACGCGCTTTGCGATCTATGTACCTGGCGGCAGCGATGCCCTTGTGCGTGGTGGTCGCTATGACGAAGTCGGTGCAGTGTTCGGGCGCAACCGTCCGGCGGTCGGCTTCAGTCTCGATATCAAACAACTGGTGGCTGTTGTGCCCGAGCGTCCGCTCAAGGCAGCCATTCGCGCCCCCTGGGGTGATGACGTGCAAGTGGCTGCGGCTATTGCCGCATTGCGTCAGCAGGGCGAAACGGTGGTCTGCGTGCTGCCGGGGCACGAAAGCGAAGTGGACGAGTTTCACTGCGACCGTGAGCTTGCCAATGTTGGCGGGCAATGGGTCGTGCAAGCCATTTAAGGCTTTTGACTAATTCTTCGATTTATCGGATTGGCATATGAATACATCCAAAGGTCGCAACGTCGTCGTAGTCGGTACCCAGTGGGGTGACGAAGGCAAGGGTAAGCTGGTTGACTGGCTGACCGAAAGCGCCAACGGCGTCGTACGTTTCCAGGGCGGTCACAACGCTGGCCACACTCTGGTCATCAACGGCGTGAAGACGGCTTTGCACCTGATTCCCAGCGGCATCATGCGCCCTGGCGTGAAGTGCTACATCGGCAATGGTGTGGTGCTGTCCGTGGGCAAGCTGTTTGAAGAAATCGAAGGCCTGGAAAAGGCGGGCGTGCAAGTGCGTGACCGTCTGCGCGTCTCCGAAGCCTGCCCGCTGATCCTGCCTTTCCACGTGGCCCTGGACATCGGCCGTGAAGCGGCTCGTGAAAAGGGCGGCGTGCAGAAGATCGGTACCACCGGCAAGGGCATTGGCCCCGCCTACGAGGACAAGATCGCCCGCCGCGCGTTGCGTGTGCAGGATCTGAAGCACCCCGAGCGCTTTGCCTCCAAGCTGCGCGAGCTGCTGGCTCTGCACAACCACATTCTGGTGAATGTGCTGGGCTCCAAGAATTTCGACTTCGGTGCCGGTCTGGCTCCCTACATGAAGGATGGCGAGATCCAGTTCGAAGCGGTGTACGAAGAAGCCATGCGCCATGCCGAGCTGCTCAAGCCCATGATCGCTGACGTCTCGCGCGAGCTCAACGAAGTGCATGCCCAGGGCGGCAACCTGCTGTTTGAAGGCGCGCAAGGCACGCTGCTGGACGTGGACCACGGCACCTACCCCTATGTGACATCGTCCAACTGCGTGGCCGGCAACGCCGCTGCAGGCGCCGGCGTGGGCCCTGGCATGCTGCACTACATCCTGGGCATCACCAAGGCCTACTGCACCCGCGTGGGCGGCGGCCCTTTCCCCACCGAACTGGAATGGGAAAAGCCCGGTACTCCCGGCTATGTGATGAGCACTGTAGGCGCTGAAAAGGGTGTGACTACCGGCCGTTCGCGCCGCTGCGGCTGGTTTGATGCTGCGCTGCTCAAGCGTTCGGCCCAGATCAATGGCCTGTCCGGTCTGTGCATCACCAAGCTGGACGTGCTCGACGGTATCGAAGAGCTGCAACTGTGCGTGGGCTACGAGCTGGACGGCGAGAAGATCGACCTGCTGCCTCTGGGCGCGGACGATATCGAGCGCTGCAAGCCCATTTACGAATCCATTCCCGGCTGGACCGAGTCCACAGTGGGTGTGACCGAATACGACAAGCTGCCTGTGAATGCCCGACGCTATCTGGATCGCATCCAGGAAGTGACTGGTGTGCCCATCGCCATGGTTTCGACCAGCCCTGATCGTGACCACACCATCCTCATGCACAACCCCTACAGCGCCTGATTGCGGCACTGAATACATCAAACCATAGGACCTACCATGCTGACGGAAGACGGTAAGCACCTGTATGTGAGCTACGACGAGTACCACGGTCTCATCGAAAAGCTCGCCATCAAGATCCACCAGTCCGGCTGGGAATTCGACACCATTCTGTGCCTGGCCCGTGGCGGCCTGCGTCCCGGTGACATTCTGAGCCGTATCTTTGACAAGCCGCTGGCCATCATGTCCACCAGCTCCTACCGCGCCGAAGCCGGCACGGTGCAGGGCCATCTGGACATCGGCCGCTTCATCGCGACCCCCAAGGGCGAGATCGCTGGTCGCGTGCTGCTGGTTGACGATCTGGCGGATTCTGGCGCCACGCTCAAGGCTGTGATCGCCATGCTCAAGACCAACTATCAGCCCATCACCGAGCTGCGCAGCGCCGTGATCTGGACCAAGGGCATTTCGACCTTCGAGGCCGACTATTCGGTGGACTATCTGGGCACCAACCCCTGGATCCACCAGCCTTTCGAAGGCTATGACACTCTGCGTCCTGAAAAGCTCGTGGAGAAATGGAAGGTCTGAGCTAGGCGCTTTGACTGCATCCAAAAAGGAGCCCCCGAGAGGGCTCCTTTTTTGTACGGCATCAGGTCTTCTGATTGATCTTCATCATTTCATGAGCGTCGTACGGCGTTGTTACAACGATTTTGCAGGTGTTTTGCTTTGAAACATAGGAAAATCATGCGCTAGCTGCTCCTGTTTTTGATGCTGATGAACGGCGAAACATCTGCTTGAACGGCATCGAGAGCAGGTACGTGCTAAGCCCCGCGTTGAATTGGGCTGATGATGGTGTGGCTGCATGTGCACGGCTACACTGCGTGGATTCTGAGAAGGTGGTGGTTGTGGGACGTCTTACCATTGGGCGCACTGGCGCTGCTGTAGCTTTGTTGGTGGGTGGTGGCTTGGCCGCATGGTTTGGGGTATCGGCGTTGCCCGGGTTCAAGCCGGCAACGGCTGCCGGACCTCAGCAGGCTGTGGCTGTTGCTCCTGCTGCAGCAACGGTGGCTGCACCTGCTGTGGGTGCGGCGGTAGTGCCAGCTCCGGCACCTGGCGCGCGTGGCGTGATTCCCGCAGCAGCGGCCAGTGGGGTGCAAGGGCCCACGCCGGTGTTCGTGCTCAATTCCCTGGATGCCAGCATCAGCGTGATCGACCCGCAGACCTGGAAAGAGCAGTCGCGCATTCCGACTGGCAAGGAGCCGCATCACCTGTACCTGACGCCTGACGAAAAGTCGTTGATCGTGGCCAATGCGCTCGGGGACTCGCTGACGCTGATCGACCCCAGGACGGGGGCGGTACAGCGCGTGATTCGCGACATCACCGACCCTTATCACCTGCGCTTTTCGCCTGATATGAAGTGGTTCATCACAGCGGCCAATCGCTTGAACCACATCGATTTCTACCGCTGGGATGCGGCCACCCAGACGCCAACGCTGGTCAAGCGTGTCTCTACCGGCAAGACCCCTAGCCATCTGTTCATCGACGAGGGCAGCAAGACGCTGTATTCGACCATGCAGGACAGCGATGCGCTGGTGGCCATCGATATCGCCACCCAGACCATCAAATCCCGCGTGCCCACCGGCCCCATGCCGGCGGATCTCTATGGCAGCCCGGACGGTAAAAAGCTGTTCATCGGCCTGACGGGCGGCGAGGGCGTCGAGGTGTTTGACCTGACCGGCCCCGAGCCGCGCAGCACCGGCATCATCAAGACGGCTGCTGGCGCACACGCTTTCCGCGCCGCAGGCGATGGCCGCCACCTGTACGTGAGCAATCGCGTGGCCAACACGATCAGCAAGATCGATATGGTGACCAACCAGGTCGTTGCCAACTATCCGGCGCCCGGTGGTCCGGATTGCATGGATGTGTCTGCCGATGGTCGCTACATCCTGGTCAGCTCCCGCTGGGCGCGCAAACTCTCGGTGATCGACACCGTGGAGAAAAAGGTCATCAACCAGGTCAATGTGGGCAAGTCGCCGCACGGTGTCTGGACGCTGGCCCACGCGGCGCGCTGAGTGCCATGCCGGCTCGCGGAACCAAGTCCGCCGGGCCGGAGTCTTTCATGCTGTATTGACCACCTCAAGGAGGTTGGATGCTCAGACGTCAATTCATGCTGACAGGAGCCGCTGTTGCCATTCCCGGCCTGGCCGCTGCAGTGGAAACTTCTAAAAACATAGCTGCTGGAGCTTGCTCCAAGCCGGTTTACCTGACTTTTGATACTGGACACATGGGTATTGCCCAGTGGGTGGCCCAGGTGCTGCAAAAGCACAAGGTGCCGGTGACCTTTTTTGCGGCCAATGAGGCCACCAAGGAAGGGGGCAGCAGCCTTGCCGACTTCTGGGCTCCATGGTGGAAGGCCCGAGCCGATGAGGGGCACCAACTAGCTTCCCACACCTACGACCACATGTACTGGCAGGCTGATATCCGTGACAAGGCTACGGGCCAGGTCACTCACTTCAAGGTCAAGCCATCAGCCGGGCCACGTGCCGGTCAGAGTTTTGTGGTGTCTGCAGACGAGTACCGCGAAGAGATTGCTCGCTCGGCGCGTCGTCTGCAGCAGATCACGGGTCACAAACCGCTGCCGCTGTACCGCGCACCAGGAGGGAAGACATCGCCAGCGCTGATCAGTGCGGCCCAGCAGGGCGGCTATCAGCATGTGGGCTGGTCTGCCGCAGGTTTTCTGGGGGACGAGCTGCCCAGCGATAAATACCCCAATGAGCGCTTGCTCAAGCAGGCGCTCAAAAATATCCGCAGCGGCGATATCTTGCTGGCCCATCTGGGTATCTGGTCGCGCCAGGATCCATGGGCGCCAGTAGTGCTGGAGCCGCTGATTCTGGGTTTGCTGGATCAAGGTTTTTGCTTTCGCACGCTGGCGGAGCACCCTGTCTATCAGGGCTGGATTGCGCAGCACCGCTAAGTGCTGAACAAGGAGTGAGTTGTGGAGTGGCTGGTTCAGGTTTTTGCCGACGCGCAGCAGCGCCTGTTTGAAGGTGCGGTGCAACCTTTTTTGTTCCATTTCGGCATGGCCAATTTGCTGGAGGACGGTTACACGGCC
The DNA here is from genome assembly GCA_031277805.1 of Comamonas sp. Lineage (GTDB taxonomy): Bacteria > Pseudomonadota > Gammaproteobacteria > Burkholderiales > Burkholderiaceae_C > Comamonas. Next base: position 85,291 of record JAITLR010000013.1, read on the forward strand.
ACGGGATGGCTGCTGGTGGGGCTGCTGCAGATCGTCGTCATGGTGGCCGTTATCGTGCCGCTGCAGCGCTGGAAGCCTGTGGAGCCTGTGGTGGATCGACAAGCCATTCACGTGGATATTCTCTACACGCTGATTCACCGCTTGGGCTTGTTCAGGCTGGCTTTGTTCTTCACGGTGGATCCGCTGTGGGATGCCCTCATGGGCAAGCTCCATGTCTGGGGCATGCCAGGTTTTCATATCGATGACCTCTGGCCTGGTGTTACCGACAATGCGTGGGTCAGCCTCGTCCTCTATCTGATCGTCTTCGATCTGGTGGAGTACTGGATTCACCGTGGTCAACATGGGCTTGGCTGGTGGTGGAAGCTGCATGCCGTCCACCACTCTCAGCGGCAGATGACGGTGTGGAGCGATAACCGCAATCACCTGCTCGACAGCGTGATTCACGATGCCATCGTCGTGCTGGTGGCACAACTGATCGGTGTGGCACCGGGGCAGTTTGTGGCCATCGTGGCGTTGACCCAGCTCAGCGAAAGCTTTCAGCATGCCAATGTGCGCATCTGGTTTGGTCACCTGGGCGAGCGGCTGTGGATCAGCCCGCGCTTTCATCGTCGCCATCATGCGATTGGTATCGGGCACGAGCCGCTGGCGCCCGTGCGCAACAAAAAAGTGCGTGGCAACAACTTTGGCGTGCTGCTGCCTTGGTGGGATATGTTGTTCGGCACGGCCAACTTCGATCTGCGCTATGACCCTACAGGCATTCGCGATCAGGTGCAGCCCAATGCGCAAGGCCAGTTGCGTGACTATGGCCGTGGGTTCTGGGCGCAACAATGGCGGGCCGTCCTGCGGTTGATGGGGCGCGCTTAAGTCATTCCCAGGATTTACGCAAACAAGCCGGGCCGCCGCTGCGGACGTACCACAGGAAGGTTCCCCTGAGGCAAAGCGCTTGCCGGAGCCTGATTTGCGTAAGTCGTGATTCCTTGAGTATGCTTGTCAGCATGAGCTTGCTACTCGACTCTTTCTGGCGTGCATTGGCGTATTGCCTGCATAAGCGGGTGATTGCGTGGTCCCTGTTTCCCTTGCTCCTGATGGGGCTGCTGTCCTGGGGATTGGGGTATTTTTTCTGGGCAGATGCCGTGCTCAAGGTGCAAAGCCTGCTCGATGGCGTAGGCTGGCTGCACAAGGTTTGGGTCTGGCTTCAGTCCAATGGAGTGGGCTATGCCTCCGAAGTGGTGGCGTCCATTCTGGTCGTGCTGGGAGCAACTCCCATGCTGGTCGTTCTGGTGCTGCTGCTGGTGGGATTGTTCATGGCCCCGGCTCTGACTGATCTGGTGGCGCACAACCGCTTTCCTCAGCTGCAGAGAAAACATGGTGGCTCCGTCATGGCCAGTCTGATCTGGTCGGGAGGCTCTACCGTCATTGCGCTACTGGCCTTGATCGTGACCTTGCCGCTTTGGGTGTTTCCACCTTTGATGCTGGTGGTCACTCCGCTGATCTGGGGCTGGCTGACTTATCGTGTTATGGCATTCGATGCTTTGGCCGAGCATGCGAGCAAGGAGGAGCGCCGCAGTCTCTTTGTGCGTCACCGCATGTCGCTGATTTTGATGGGTGTGATCTGCGGCTATCTGGGTATGGCACCTGGCGTTGTCTGGGTCTCGGGCCTGGTGTTCCTGGCCGCGTTCTGGATTTTGATTCCTATTGCCATCTGGATTTATGCGCTGGTATTTGCGTTCTCGGCGCTGTGGTTTGCTCACTTCTGTCTGGGGGCCCTGGTACGGCTGCGCGAGCAGGAAGGTCCGGCAGAGCCATCTCCGCAGGTGCCGTTTGCCCCCGGCGCGGCTGCACAAAACCCAGCTTCCTTGTGAATCAGTGCACCAAAATTGGTGGTGCTACTGAATTGCACCAAATTGGTGCTTTTGTGCTCGCCAAAAGAGTGCATTTCAATCAAGGATCCTAGCGGTGAGACAATATGCACCGCTTTGGCGCCTATCAGGTATGCCCCAGAAATACGTGCCAATGGTTTATGCCGCTTGTGAATATGCTTATCTGCTGCCGGATTTCACGGTGGCAAGGTTCCAGACTCGCGGTAAGCCTCAAGTTGGCACGCAAACTGCTTAGTAATTTTCATCCTTTTTTGATCAGCCCAAGTTGGCAGGAGAGATCTAATGGCGAAGACCGTTGCAGATGTGATGCAGATGGTGGAAGAGAACGAAGTCAAGTTCGTTGACCTGCGTTTTACCGATACCCGCGGCAAGGAACAGCACGTGACCGTGCCCGTGTCGCATTTCGATGAGGACAAGTTCGCCTCTGGCCATGCTTTTGACGGCTCCTCCATGGCTGGCTGGAAGGGCATTGAGGCTTCGGACATGCAACTCATGCCCGACCCCAACACTGCCAACATCGACCCATTCTTTGAAGAAACCACGCTGATTCTCCAGTGCGATGTGATCGAACCCGGTGACGGCAAGGCCTACGACCGCGATCCCCGCTCCATCGCCAAGCGCGCTGAAGCCTATCTGAAGGCTTCCGGTCTGGGTGATACCGCTTATTTCGGACCCGAGCCAGAATTTTTCATCTTCGACGGCGTTCGCTGGGGCACCGAGCCTCATAACCCCTTCTTCGAAATCGAAGAATACGAAGCCCCCTGGAACACCGGCGCCAAGTTCGACACCGGCAACCGCGGTCACCGTCCTCGCAACAAGGGCGGCTACTTCCCCGTGCCTCCTGTCGACAGCACGCAAGACATGCGCGCAGAAATGTCGCTGCTGCTGGAGTCTCTGGGCATTCCCGTCGAAGTGTTCCACCACGAAGTGGCGGGTGCCGGCCAGAATGAAATCGGCACGCGTTTCTCCACGCTGGTCGAGCGCGCTGACTGGACACAGCTGCAGAAGTATGTGATCTGGAATGTGGCCAACACCTATGGCAAGACGGCAACCTTCATGCCTAAGCCCTACGCTGGCGACAACGGCTCCGGCATGCACGTGCACCAGTCCGTGTGGAAGGACGGCAAGAACCTGTTTGCCGGTGACGGCTATGCCGGTCTGTCCGACTTCGCTCTGTACTACATCGGCGGCATCATCAAGCACGCCCGCGCACTGAACGCCATCACCAACCCCGGCACCAACTCGTACAAGCGACTGGTTCCTGGTTTTGAAGCGCCTGTGAAGCTGGCTTACTCGGCCAAGAACCGCTCGGCTTCCATCCGTATTCCTTACGTGAGCAACCCCAAGGGCCGCCGCGTGGAAGCACGTTTCCCCGATCCCCTGATGAACCCCTACCTGGGCTTCGCAGCCCTGCTGATGGCGGGCCTGGACGGCGTGGAAAACAAGATCCATCCTGGCGAAGCCGCGACCAAGGATCTGTACCATCTGCCGCCCGAAGAAGACAAGCTGGTGCCTACCGTGTGCCACAGTCTGGATCAGGCCCTGGAAGCTCTGGATGCCGATCGTGCTTTCCTGACCAAGGGCGGCGTGTTCTCCGACTCCATGCTCGATGCCTACATCGAACTGAAGATGGGTGAAGTCACCCGCTATCGCCAGTCGGTGCACCCTGTCGAGTACGACATGTACTTCTCGCTGTAAGGCGAACCCTAAAAAAGGCGGCTTGGCCGCCTTTTTTATTGCCGCCGGGCGCCCCCAGGCAACAAGCAGCCCCTTGAAGGGCCGCAGCCACACGAGGTGTGACAAGCGTGGTTTTTTTATTGTTCTGGCTCTTGATCCAAGAAAGCTCAGGAACCATTCAGGCAGTCGAGATGTCAAGAAATGACTACAGTGCGATGCGCTTGGAGCGATACTCGCTGCATTGCAGTCAAGCTGTTGCTGTCTGTCTGAGAGGAGCCAATGAAGAAGTTTTTTGTGTTGCCACTGCTGATGACCATTGTCACCGCAGCATGGTCGCAGGATGTGATCTACCGTTGTGGAAATGAGTACACCAACAATGTTTCACAGGCCAAAGCAAAGGGCTGCAAACCTGTGGATGGCAGCGGTGTGACGGTGATTCATGGCACTCGTCCTTCGGGAGGCGGTGGCAGCGGTGCGGCACCTGCACCAAAGGCGGCAAGGCCGGCCGCAGCTGCATCGAGCAGTCCGGCGCCCGTACGCAGCGACAATGCTGCACAAAAAGCACGAGACTCCGATGCGCGGGCCATCTTGCAGTCGGAGCTGAACAAGGCGCAGGCCAGACTCAACTCTCTCAGAGCCGAATACAACGACGGCAACCCCGTGCGCACGGCTTTGGAGTTGCGCAATCCTCAAGGCTATCCTGAGCGGGTCGAGAAGCTCAAGGCCGATATCGCCCGCCAGGAAAGCGATGTAGCGGGTATCCGGCGCGAACTGGATCGCTTGCCAGCCAATTAATGCAGCCCTAGGGCTGCTTCACGGGTTTTCTTGTCATGAACGCATCTGCAGCCCTTTCCCGTGGAGAGTCCGGTCGCGCCACTGATCAGGATTGCGCGCTCAGCTATCAGTCTCTCGACTGGCTTTGCACACTGATTGCTGTTCTGGATCTCCAGGGTGTGGTGCGCTTCGTCAATGCTGCATTGGAAAACGCGCTGGGCCAGTCGCGCCGGACCATGGAGGCGACAGAGTTTGCAACCTGTTTTTCCGAGCCCGCACTGCTGGACAAGGCGTTAAGCGGCGCGCGCTCCAACGACTTTGCGGCCTTGCGCTTCGAAGCGGCTTTGCTGCGCCTTGGGCAAGATCCATTGCCTGTGCATGTCACCGTGTCCCTGGTCGAGCAACAGGGGCATGTGATGGTGGAGATGTGGCCTCTGGAACAGCAGGCCCGCCAGGATCGCGAAGAGCGAATTCGCGAGCAAGCGGAGGCCAACAAGGAGCTGATACGCAATCTGGCCCATGAGATCAAGAATCCGTTAGGTGGCATTCGCGGTGCTGCGCAACTATTGCAGATGGATCTGGCGACGCCCGAGTTGCGTGAATACACCACGGTCATTGTTCATGAGGCAGACCGGCTTCAGGTGCTGGTGGACCGTCTGCTGGCCCCTCACAGGCATCCACACGATGTGGGTGACGTGAATATTCATGAGGTCTGCGAGCGCGTGCGCTCTCTGGTGCTGATCGAGTATCCGCAGGGCCTGAAGATCACGCGTGACTATGACATCTCCATTCCTGAATTCCGTGGTGATGGCGTACAGCTGATCCAGGCTTTGCTCAATATCGTTCAGAACGCCGCTCAGGCATTGAGCCTGCGGATTGCTCAGGGTGATGCCGAGATCATTTTGCGCACACGGGTGGCCCGTCAGGTCACTCTGGGTCGGCAGCGCTACAGACTGGCATTGGAATTGCATGTCATTGACAACGGTTCAGGCGTGCCCGATGCCATCAAGGAGAGAATTTTCTATCCCCTGGTATCTGGCAGAGATGGCGGCTCCGGTCTGGGATTGACGCTGGCACAGACTTTTGTGCAGCGTCACCATGGGCTGATCGAGTGTGACAGCCAGCCGGGCAGGACAGATTTTCGTATTCTGATTCCCTTGCCATAAGCCGCCTGAAATCACTCACTAGACAAGAAGGGAAGGATGCAGCAGCAATGAAGCCAATCTGGATTGTGGACGACGACCCTTCCATCCGCTTTGTCCTTGAAAAAGCATTGGGGCGTGAAGGCTGGCCCATACGCAGCTTCACCCAGGCGCGAGACGTGCTCAAAGCCCTGGCCGATGTCGATGCATCAGATCCCGAGCGCCAGGGGCCGCAGGTGCTGGTCAGTGATATCCGCATGCCGGGCGGCTCGGGCCTGGAACTGCTGGAGCAGGTGAGGGTACAGCAACCCGGCTTGCCCATGATCATCATGACAGCCTATTCAGATCTGGACAGCGCGGTTTCGGCCTTCCAGCGCGGCGCTTTTGAATACCTGCCCAAACCTTTCGATGTGCCAAAGGCCGTCGAGCTGATCCGGCGTGCCGTGGAGGAAAGCCAGCGTGAGGAAGTGGCCGATGTGCAAGCTCCGGTGCAAGCCGAGATGCTGGGCCAGGCTCCCGCCATGCAGGATGTGTTTCGTGCCATCGGGCGACTGAGCCAGAGCCAGGTCACCGTGTTGATCACCGGTGAATCCGGGGCCGGCAAGGAACTGGTGGCTCATGCACTTCACAAGCATTCCCCCGTTGCTGGCGGACCATTTGTGGCTATCAATACAGCAGCAATTCCCAAGGATTTGCTGGAGTCGGAACTCTTTGGCCATGAGCGCGGGGCATTTACCGGTGCTCAGACCCAGAGGCGGGGAAGGTTTGAGCAGGCCGACGGCGGTACGCTGTTTCTCGACGAAATCGGCGATATGCCGTTCGAGTTGCAGACACGCTTGTTGCGCGTGCTCTCTGACGGGCATTTCTACCGTGTCGGTGGGCACCAGGCCGTCAAGGCGCATGTGCGCGTGATCGCTGCCACGCATCAGGATCTGGAGCAGCGCGTCAAGGATGGTGTGTTCCGCGAAGACCTGTTTCACCGTCTCAATGTGATCCGTCTGCGTCTGCCTGCGCTGCGCGAACGTCGGGAGGATGTCCCCATGCTCACGCAGCATTTTCTGCAGCAAAGCGCCAGGCAACTGGGGGTCGAGCCCAAGCGCATGAGCAACGTGGCCATGCACCGTCTGCAGTCTTTCAACTTTCCCGGCAATGTGCGCCAGTTGGAGAACATCTGCCATTGGCTGACAGTGATGGCTCCCGCCCAGCAGATTGCACTCAAGGACCTGCCGCCCGAGGTGCTGAGTGCCTCTGGGGGGGGCGCAGCGATAGCTGCTGAAGTGCAAGCTGCGCATGGTGCAAGCCTTGTGGCTGAGGTCCCCGCCTATCGAGCTGATGGTGTGGAGGCTGTGGAAATTGCAGGCTCACCGGAAGAGTGGCTCAGCGGGCTTGGCAGGCAGGCGCAGGATCTGCTGGCGCAGGGTCACAACAATGTCTGGGACCAGCTGACGCAGAAATTCGAAGCTCAGTTGCTGCGAACCGCGTTGACGGTGACTCATGGGCGCAGAGTGGAGGCTGCCAGCCGGTTAGGCATTGGCAGAAATACCATCACACGAAAGTTGCAGGAATTGGGGCTTGATAACGAGGAGTTTGAGTAAAGGAAGTCAGTCATTACACCTCGCAAGGTGTCAATGTTTCCTACAGCAATACCACTCATTTCTGACTGGATGAAAGATCGCTGGCGACAATAATTTGCAATCACATCCCTTGATTGCAGTTGCCTCTCGTGCTCTTCACCGCTCCATTTCGCTCTCTATTTCACCATGGCCTGGTTGCAGAGCAGCCGGGGGCTATATCTGCGCCTGTGGCCTTGGCGCAAATGCCGGATTCGGAAACGAACTTCTGGCATTGGCAGTACCGTTTCGAGCCTTACTTTGTGGCAGGCCGCAGCTTTGATCAGTACTGTCCCGCCTATCAACTGGGATGGCAGCTGGCACAGTCTTCTGAAGGAAATGGTGTCGATTTCGATGCGATGGACAGAGAGCTGAACCTTCGCTGGACGGAGTCCAACGGAGGCAGCTTGCTGGATTGGAGCCAGGTCAGGTTGGCAGCAAGAGCTGCCTGGGTGCGGGGGATGAGGCCGCAGTTGCCGGATGTTTTGAGTGTCGTCGCGGGTAGGAAGCTGAGGCAGGCCCAAGAGGCCGCGCGCCAGTTCAGACAAAGCAGTGTGAGCTATCTGGCCTGCGGTTCACAAAGCATGCACTCCGAGGCGCTCAAGCGCTTTTCAGCAGTTTCTGCCAAGTTGTTGTCGGAGATGGAGGCTCTGCCCATGGAAGCGGAGCCACAGCCACTTGTCTCTGGCAAAGCTATGCCCTATATGCTGGAGCGTTCACGGCAGGTTTGGCGCGATTCGGGGCTTATGGCTGCAGACGATATTCAAGAAGTGCTGAGCAGGCTGCAGGTATGGCTGAGTGCCGTGGAGTCGTTGTGCCAGGAGGTGCTCCCGGTGCAAGCTCGAAAGTTGCTCAGCCACCATATGCTGGTGCTGAGGGGGCAATTGGAGGCTGTGCAGTGGCTCAGCCGTGGACATGTCTGACCATCAGCCCAAGGTCACAACCACAGGAGCGTGATCGCTGGGCTGCTTGTTTTTACGCGGCAGCCGATCAACGACGCAGGCGCTGACATTGCTCTTGAGTGCATCGCTGACCAGGATGTGGTCGATGCGAAGGCCGCGATTCTTCTGGAATCCCAGCATGCGGTAATCCCACCAGGAAAAGCTCTTCTCAGGCTGCTCGAACATACGGAATGCATCTGTCAGGCCTAGTTGCAGCAAACCTTGAAAATGCTCGCGTTCCTGCACGGTGTGGTGAATCGTGTCCTTGAGACCCACAGGGTCGTAGGAGTCCCGATCCTCGGGGGCCACGTTGAAATCGCCCACCAGTACCAGACGTGGGTGCTGTGCCAATTCTTGCTGAATCCAGTCATGCAGTGCTTGCAGCCAACGCATCTTGTAGACAAATTTTTCGGATCCCGGCTCCTGTCCATTGACGAAGTAGCCGTTGACAAGACGGATTGCACCAGAGGGAGAGTCGATGGTGCTGGCAATGATGCGGGCCTGTTCATCTTCCAGGCCAGGGATGTTGCGCACCACATCATGTGCAGGGCTGCGGGTGATCCACGCGACGCCGTTATAGGTTTTTTGCCCATGGCTGATGGCCGTGTAGCCCGCTTCTTCAAATGCCATGTGCGGGAATTTGTCGTCGGTCAGCTTGAGTTCTTGCAGGCCCAGTGCATCGACGGGATTGGCTGCCAGCCAGTCCAGCACTTGTGGCAAGCGGACAGACAGAGAGTTCACATTCCAGGTGGCAATTTTCATTGGTCTCATTTGCTTTCACGAAAGGCGGCGGCGAAAGATGGCTACGCCTTTTATCTGAGATGGTAACAAGCATAAGGAGTCAAGATGCTCTGCGTCTTGTTGCATTTTCCAAAAGTTGAACCATTGGCCTATTTGATGCACATGAATAGCAACAGCAATAGGTATTGCTTAGGATTGTGATTTTTTGTTACAAGCCTCTGTCGGAGGCGTTGTGCAAGAAGTTAAATCTCAGGATCTCAAAACCATCATCCATTCCAAGCGTGCAAATCTCTATTTGCTGGAGCACTGCCGGGTACTCGTCAACGGCGGCCGCGTGGAATACGTGACCGACGCTGGCAAAAAAAGCCTGTACTGGAACATTCCCATCGCCAACACCACAAGTATCTTGCTGGGCACGGGCACCTCCATCACCCAGGCGGCCATGCGCGAACTGGCCAAGGCGGGCATGCTGGTGGGGTTTTGCGGCGGCGGTGGCACGCCACTGTTCAGTGCTAATGAAGTGGATGTGGAGGTCGCCTGGCTTACGCCGCAAAGCGAATATCGACCCACTGAATATCTCCAGGCATGGGTCACCTTCTGGTTTGACGATGAACTGCGCCTGCAGGCCGCCAAACAGCTGCAATGCCTGCGGCTGGACAGGCTGCACAAGGAGTGGGGCGCCCGCGCCTTGCGCGAAGCGGGCTTTGGCGTGGACATGGCGCGGCTGCAGGTACTGGTGCAGCAATTCAGGACGCTGGTGGCGCAGGCCCCTGACGTGACGGCGCTGCTGACCGACGAAGCACGGCTGACCAAGGCCCTGTTCAAGCTGGCCGTGGATGCCACCGGCTACGGCGATTTCACGCGCGCCAAGCGTGGCTCGGGCACCGATTCCGCCAACCGTTTTCTCGACCACGGCAATTACCTGGGTTATGGCCTGGGGGCCACGGCCACCTGGGTGCTGGGCTTGCCGCATGGTCTGGCCGTGCTCCATGGCAAGACCCGGCGCGGCGGGCTGGTGTTTGATGCGGCCGATCTGGTCAAGGACGCCGCCATCCTGCCGCAGGCATTTTTGTCGGCCATGCGCGGCGACGATGAGCAGGCCTTCAGGCGCAACTGCATTGAGACGCTTACGCGCAGTGAGTCGCTGGACTTCATCATCGACAGCCTCAAAACCATTGCCACCGACACGGCGAGCATGGCGCGGCAAACCCGCACTCGCAAGGACGGGCAGGCATGAATGTGCTGTTCGTCTCCCAATGCAGCAAGCGCGCCCTGACCGAAACCCGCCGCATCCTGGATCAATTTGCCGAGCGGCGAGGCGAGCGCACCTGGCAGACACCCATCACCCAGGCGGGGCTGGATACGGTGCGCAAGCTGCTGCGCCAGACGGCACGCAAGAACACGGCGGTCGCTTGCCACTGGATACGTGGGCGCGACCACAGCGAGCTGCTGTGGGTGGTGGGCGATGGCCGCCAGTTCAACACCGAAGGGGCGGTGCCAACCAACACCACGGCCCGCAACGTGTTGCGCAGCGAAGATGAAAACACTTGGCACCATCTGCCACTGATCACCGCGCTGTCGGCACTTGCCGCCTTGCTGCACGACCTGGGCAAAGCCACGCAGGCGTTTCAGGATCGGCTGAAAAACCCCGGCATGCGCGAGCGCAACCACTACCGGCATGAATGGGTGTCGGTACGGCTGTTCCAGGCCTTTGTGGGACAGGGCGACGATGCCGACTGGTTGCAGCGCCTGGCAGCCTGTGCCGATGCGGATGGCGACAGCCAGGCGTTTGAGGCGCTGTGGCTCGATCATGCAGGTGGGCGGTTGCTGTGCGATGGCTGGAGTGACACAGGCTGGACAGCGGAGCAAAAAGACGCGGCTAATCCCTTTGCCTGCTTACCGCCTTTGGCGCAGGCCGTTGCCTGGCTGGTACTGACCCACCACCGCTTGCCTTGTTTGCCCAATAGGCAGAATTCCGCGGCGTCTGACGACGATTCGGAAGAAGGGCGGCAAGTCTTCAAACGCTTTGGCTCGCGCCCTTCGGATGTGCCGGCGCGCTTGCTCCACGGCTTGCTGGTGCGCATCAATGCAGACTGGAATGAGCCCCGCGAAGCGGCCAGTGATGCACATAAAAAATCGTACTGGCAGTTTCCGCATGGTCTGCCCGTCAGTCAGGCAACTTGGCGCAAACAGGCCGCTCGCTATGCCCGCAAGCTGCTCGAACTGGCCCCGCACTACCAGCAGATACCGGCCTTGCATGACCCGTTTGTCATGCACATCAGCCGCATGTGTTTGATGCTGGCCGACCACCACTATTCCAGCATCGAGGACGATGCGCGGCGCAAGCTCTACCGCAACGACAGCTACCCACTGTATGCCAACACCCTCAAAAACAGTAGCGCACAGCGCTTGAAGGACAGGCGAAAGCCACCATTTTTCAATCAAACCCTGGATGAGCACCTGCTGGGTGTGCAAGCCCATACCAGCCTGATCACGCATTCGCTGCCCACGCTGGCGCGCAGCTTGCCGGCCTTGCAAAACCACAAGGGCCTGAAAAAACGCAACAGCAATGCGCGCTTTCAGTGGCAAGACAAAGCGGCAGATCTGGCGGCCAGCGTGCGCCAGCGCGCGGCCGGCCAGGGCGCGTTCATCGTCAATATGGCGTCCACCGGCTGCGGCAAAACGCTGGGCAATGCGCGCATCATGAATGCGCTGGCCGACCCTGCTTTGGGCATGCGCTGTGCTTTTGCGATTGGCCTGCGTACGCTCACCTTGCAGACGGGGCGCAGCTTTCAGCATGACTTGGGGCTGAGCGACGAGCAACTGGCCATCAAGGTGGGCGGTGCCGCCAGCCGTGCCTTGTTTGAATATTGGGAACAGCAGTCCGAGGCGACGGGCTCAGCCTCCAGGCAGGCCTTGCTGGACGAAGGCGGCCAGGTGCTGTTTGAAGGCAATGACCGCCATCCGTTGCTGGACCGCCTGACCGATGATGCCCAGTTGCGCAGCCTGATTGCCGCGCCGCTGCTGGTGTGTACCGTGGACCACCTGACGCCTGCGACAGAAAGCCTGCGCGGTGGCCGCCAGATTGCGCCCATGCTGCGCTTGCTCACCGGTGATCTGGTGCTGGATGAGCCTGATGACTTTGACATGGCTGACCTGCCGGCGCTCACGCGCCTGGTGCATTGGGCGGGCTTGCTGGGCAGCCGTGTGCTGCTGTCGTCGGCCACTTTGCCGCCGGCTTTGGTGGAGGGGCTGTTCCAGGCCTATCGCGCAGGGCGTGCCGTGTTTCAGCGGCACCGCAGCGAACGGCCCAGCGAGCCGGTCCAAGTTTGTTGTCTGTGGGTGGATGAGTTTCACCAACTGGCGGAGGATTGCGCGCAGGCTGATCGTTTTGCCGAAGTGCACCAAAGCTTTGTGCAAAAGCGCGTCGCGCAACTGGCCAAGGCTGCGGCGCGGCGACTTGCGCAGTTGGTGGATGTGCCCCAGGCCTTGAGCGCCGTGGGCTTGAGCGAGTCGCAGCGCACGGACTTGGCCCAATTCATGCTGCAGCGCGCATGGGGTCTGCATCAGTCATCTCAAAACCATAGCATTGATCCGGTCAGCGGCAAGCGTGTGAGCTTTGGCCTGATCCGCATGGCCAATATCGCGCCCATGTTTGACGTAGCGCGAGCCATGTACGCGAAAGGTGCACCCGCTTCTGGCGTACGCGTCCACCTGTGCGTCTACCACTCGCAGTTTCCGCTGCTGGCGCGCTCGGTCATTGAGCAGCAACTGGATACCGTGCTCAACCGCCGCGGTGCGGACGAGGGCGTTGATCCTGTGTTTCAGCGCCCCGGCATTCGGGCGCTGATAGATGCGCATCCCGAGCAAGACCAGCTTTTTGTCGTGCTCGGCTCTCCCGTTACCGAGGTCGGGCGTGACCATGACTACGACTGGGCGGTGGTCGAGCCATCGTCCATGCGCTCGCTGATCCAGCTTGCGGGACGTGTGCGGCGGCATCGCGTGGCCGAGGTCAAGGCTGTCAATGTCGAGGTGCTCGATACCAATCTGCGCGCGCTGGAGCAGCCGGGCAAGGCTGCGTATTGCAAGCCGGGATTTGAGATGGAACAACTGTCGCAGACGAGCAGCGATGCCGCAAAGCACTTCCACTTCAAATCGCACAGTCTGCGAGAGCTGCTGTCGCGTCAACTCAAGGAGTGGGCGCAGCCGCAATGGCCGATTGATGCGCGTCCACGCATCGAGCGCATCGATCCCAAAAAAGGCAAGCTCAACCCCAGCCGCAACTGGGTGGACTTGGAGCACGCCCGTATGCGCGACACCATGCTGTCGCGTGAAGCGGGCATAACCATCGCCGTCAAACGCTCTGCCTGCCTGGCCTGGTACGAAGCGGATGCCGACTCTGACGCGCCACCTCAAAGCCTGTGGTTGACCGGCATGCTGCCGCAATACCAGCGCTTTCGCGACGACCCGCAAAAACGTGTGGATGTGGTGCTGTTGCCCGATGAAGACGAGGAGCGTTTGCTACTGCACCGTGTGGTGGATGGCCAGCGGCGCGGCGAGCAGCTGTATGTGTGCATTGAGGAATCGATGCGTACTACCATCGCTGACGCGCAATTACGACCCAGTCCGCAACACAGCGTGCAGCCTTGGGTGCAAGTGGATTTGCTGGATGCGCTGTACCAATTGGCTGAGGCGCAAGGGCTGTCACTAGAGGCGTGTACCAAGCGCTATGCCACAGCCAGCCTGCCGGACGGGCCGAGAGGCTGGCTGTGGCATGAGGCTTTGGGGTTTACCAAGGCCGTTTAGTGAAACGAAAACATGAACTCAATGTGAAAGGAGGAGATCGCGATGGCAGAAGCCGAACAATTACCGGTGCATGACAACTTCAAAGTGGCAGCATATGCATTTATTCGTGAGCGCTTGCAAGCAAAGCTGGATAAGCTGGCTGACGATGACCCCAAGCGGCAGGAGTTGATTGCACAGCATCAACCCCCGGCCTGGATCGACGACGCCGCAAGGCGTGTGCAGCAGATTCAAGCCGTCACCCATTCACTCAAACCCATTCACCCCGATGCGCGGGGCACCAACCTCTATGTAGAGCCTGCCCAGTTGCCGGCATTGGCCGAGCTGGGCAGCCATGTACTTGGCGCTGAGTTTGCCGGTGACGTAGTGGGCAATGCAGCGGCGCTGGATGTCTACAAGTTCCTCAAGCTGCAAGTGGGTGGACAAAGCCTGCTGGCGGCCTTGTTGGCGGAAGACTCCGCTGCCTTGCAGGCCCTGCATGACGACCCGGCGCAAGCCAAGGTATGGCGCGATGCGCTGGTGTCATTGACGGCGCCACGCGCAGACGGCCCCAGTAGCCATGGCCGGGCCAAGCAGTTGTACTGGTTGACGGGCGATGATGCTGCCGATGATGCGCAGTACGAGTTGCTGGCGCCGCTCTATGCCACATCGCTGGCCCATGCGGTGTATGGCGAGATTCAGGAACACCGCTTTGGTGACGCCAACAAGGCAGCGCGCATCGCACGCCGTGAGCGCAAACCGCACGATGGCGTGTTTCATGACTATCCGGGCCTTGCTGCGCAGAAGATAGGCGGCACAAAGCCACAAAACATCAGCCAATTGAATAGTGAGCGCGGTGGGGTCAACTACCTGCTGTCGTCGCTGCCGCCGACTTGGACGCAGAGCGCTGTGCGCTTGCCGGTGCAGGCGGCTTCGGTGTTTGACCGCATGTTCATTGAGCGGCCTGAGGTGCGGCGAACTGTGCGTGCGCTACGCCAATTTCTGGCCGAAGAGGCCAAGGCCAACATGCCCAGCCGCGATATGCGCAAAGCCTATACCGATGCATTGCTGGACGAACTGGTGGCGTTGGCCAATGAGCTGCAGCAATTGATGCAGCCAGGATGGAGCAAAGACGACGAGCGATTTCAAGACTTGGCCTATATGGAAAAACTCTGGCTGGACCCTTTGCGTGCCGAGTTGAAAGAAGAAGCGCAATTTGCCAGCGACTGGATGTATATGGACTGGCCTGCTGAAATCGGCAAGCGCTTTGGGGCCTGGTTGAACAAGGCGATGGGCGAGCAGTTTGGCGATGTGGAGGCCCGCGAGTGGCGTAAAGAGTTGCTGACCGATGAAGACGGCTTCAAGCAGCAGTTGCGAGAGCTGCGCGACACGCTGGATGCGCCGCACTACATCCCGATTCGCAAAACACACGACGAGTTGGTGGCCGCGCGGGGAGAGCCTGTATGACCCGGGCACAATCCCAAGCCATTTTGGTGCTGCCGCATTTGCACGTGCAAAACGCCAATGCCATCTCCAGCCCGCTGACGCATGGCTTTCCCTCCATCACTGCTTTCACCGGCTTGATGTGGGCGCTGCAGCGCAAGCTGGTGCAGGCGCAGATTCCGCTCAGGCTGCTGAGTATGGGTGTGGTCTGCCACCACCACCAGGAGCAGGTAAGCCAGGGCTATGTACGCACCTTCAATCTGACACGCAACCCCGTGGACAAGGACGGGAGCATGGCCGCGATTGTGGAAGAGGGGCGGATGCATCTACAGGCATCGCTGATTTTGGCTGTGGCCGAGAAATTGTCTGCTGGCGCAGCCAGCGTGCTGGTACAAGGCGGTGAAGATCGTAGGCAGACTGGGCCGCGCAGGTGGGCGAGATCGCTGCGCAGATGCGTGTGGCGGGCGGCGCCATGCTGCCATCAAGGCCCATACCGGGGAAAAAAGTGCGCCCGTGGATGGAGCTGATCCCGGAAGACGCCAAAGCGCGAGAGGACGCGTTTCGCCGCTGGCGCCGCTGCTGGCTCCCAGGCTTTGCGTTGGTGGCGCGAGACGATTTGCTGGCTGAGCGCCTGGCGCATTTGCAAAAGAGCGATGCCACGGCGAGCTTGCTGGATGCTTGGCTGCATGCAGCGCGCTTTAACCATCAGGTACTGGCAGAGCCTGATGGCAAGCCCGCACCGGATGGCAAGGTGCGTTGGGGCGATCCGCTGCGCACCAAAGGCAGCGGCTGGACGGTGCCCATCCCCGTAGGTTATGCAGCGCTGTCACCACGCCACGATGCAGGCACGGTAGCCAATGCCCGCGATATGGCAACGCCGCTGCGCTTTGTGGAATCGGTGTACTCCATGGGCGAGTGGATTAGCCCGCACCGCTTGAGCGATGTGCAGCAACTGCTGTGGCGTGCAGAGGCGGATGAAGCCAAGGGTCTTTTCCGTTGCCGCAATGTCTACCAGCCGCCACTGGCTGCTGTAGCCAGTGAAGGGCAGGGCGATGACTGGGATGAGGAGGATGACAGCTATGTCGATGACTAGACGATGCGCCAAGCGCTTTTCCCGACCCCAAGTTTCAACGAATTGATCAAGGACTTCCAACCATGTCGAATACTCTGAAAACCGCATCCGTCCTGGCTTTTGAACGCAAGCTGGATCCGTCTGACGCTATCTTCCGCGCAGGTGACTGGGGCGATCGTGCGGCTGCCGCAAGCTGGCCCACGGTCTCCGTTCGCGAAAAATCCGTGCGCGGCACCATCAGCAACCGCCTGAAGGCCAAGGACCAAGACCCCGCCCAGCTGGATGCTGCGATTGAGAACCCCAACCTGCAAACCGTGGATGTGGCAGCCCTCCCGGCAGATGCAGATACCCTGAAAGTGCAATTCACCCTGCGTGTGTTGGCGGGTGCCGGCATGCCATCCGCCTGCAACAGCGCCGAATACCAGGCCAAGTTGCTGCAAACCGTGCAAGGTTATGTGCAGAAGCACGGTTTTTCAGAACTGGGCAACCGCTATGCCGCCAATCTGGCCAGCGGCCGCTTTCTGTGGCGTAACCGCCAGGGCGCAGAGGAGGTGCTGGTTGAAGTTGCGGTGCTGAAAGACGGCAAAGCTGCAGAAACCTGGTCTTTTAAGGCTCTGGAGCACAGCATGCGCGCGTTGGATGCTATCGATTCCAAAGTGAAAGAGCTGGGCGCCGTGATTGCCGAAGGCTTGGGGGGCAAGCGCCATGTGCTGCTGCAAATCACTGCTTTTGTGCGTGTGGGGGCCGGGCAGGAGGTGTTCCCCTCACAGGAGCTGATCCTGGACAAGGGCGCCAGCAAAAAGAGCAAGACCCTGTATGAGGTGGATCAAGTGGCTGCCATGCATTCGCAAAAAATCGGCAACGCGATCCGCACCATTGATACCTGGTACGAAGGCGCGGGTGAGCTGGGACCGATTGCAGTCGAGCCCTATGGCTCGGTCACCACGCAAGGCAAGGCCTACCGCCAGCCCAAGCAAAAGCTGGACTTCTACACCTTGCTGGACAACTGGCTGCTCAAAGACCTGGTGCCTGCCGTAGAGCAGCAGCATTTTGTGATGGCGGTGCTGATTCGTGGTGGCGTGTTTGGCGATGCGAGCTAAAGTATGACCACGCATTACATCGACATCACGCTGCTGCCCGACCCGGAGTTCAGCCATGCCCATTTGCTGGGCGCGCTGATGGTCAAGTTGCACCGTGCGCTGGTGCAACTCAAGACCAGCGACATTGGCGTGAGCTTTCCGCAGCATGTGGATATGCCGCTTTCCAGGCGAACATTGGGTGCTGTCCTGCGACTGCACAGCGCATCAGGTGCGCTGGACGAGTTGATGGCGCTGGAATGGCTCAAAGGCATGCGCGACCATGTGCAGGTTTCGGCGCTTGGTGTGGCTCCCGCCGACGCCAAGCATCGTTTGGTGCAACGCCGCCAGTTCAAAACCAACGTCGACCGCCTACGCCGCCGCCGTATGGCCCGCAAGGGTGAAACGGCAGAGCAAGCCGCTGCAGCTATCCCCGACACTGTGGAGCGCAAGCCCAACCTGCCTTTCGTGCAAGTGCGCAGCAGCAGCACGGGTCAGCCATTTTACCTTTTCGTGGAGCATGGCTCATTGCAGGTTGAAGGTGTAGATGGTGGCTTTAATAGCTATGGTTTGAGCCTGGGTAGCTCCATTCCGTGGTTTTGACCCTTTTTTAGGGCCCGATATCGCCCCTTGGAAAATCAATAACTTAGCTCAATCCCTGAAAATTGGGGTGTTGTGCTAGTTGTGTTGTTTGTTCTTTAAAAATCAAAGGGTTGGAGGATCTACAAACCAGTTCGCTGCCGTACAGGCAGCTCAGAAAATCGCAGATGAGGGTTGGACGGGTGAGGATGTGTTCGCTGCCGTACAGGCAGCTCAGAAACTCGAACACACTCCGCAACGGGGTCAGCATGTTGTTCGCTGCCGTACAGGCAGCTCAGAAACAAGCATGTCCAGGCCTCCGAAGCTTCCCAGGGTTCGCTGCCGTACAGGCAGCTCAGAAAAAGAGCCACGCGGCGCTACGCCGAACGACGTAGTTCGCTGCCGTACAGGCAGCTCAGAAATTTCGCCGGGCCGATGGCGCGCCGTGGGCGCTGTTCGCTGCCGCACAGGCAGCTCAGAAAAGTGACGTTTGTGGCCCCCGTGACAAGATCAAGTTCGCTGCCGCACAGGCAGCTCAGAAAAGTCTGAAATTGCCGAGGCCGTGCTGGGACACGTTCGCTGCCGCACAGGCAGCTCAGAAAATGCGTCAATCGCCAAGGCAACTTCATCGCCAGTTCGCTGCCGCACAGGCAGCTCAGAAATTTCCAAGTGTTTGCCGGTATCACCTAAACCGGTTCGCTGCCGCACAGGCAGCTCAGAAAACCGTCAGACCGCAAAAACTCCATGTCCATGTGTTTGCTGCTGCACAGGCAGCTCAGAAATGTCGCGTCAGCCCGCGTATTCTCTATCTGTGGCTCGCTGCTGCACAGATAGATAGTTCAGAAACAGATCAGCAATATGAATTGCATCCAAACTGCTCTGACATGGCCTGGGTGCCGTCATCGAATACCAGCACTCGTTCGGGCCAGCGCATGGCGGCCAGCTTGCTGCGTTCGCTAGGGTTCTCGCCACGCAAGCGATTGAGCCAGCGGGCACCGACGGAAAAGTCCACGCAGAACACATTGTTGCGCTGACCGTGCCATGACAGGGGCGGCGTGCCGCCGAACAGGTTTTCAAACTGGGACCCATGTGCCGGCGCATCGCTGGGACGCAGGCGACGCCAGTAGTGGCCGACGATGACGGCAGGTGCCTCGGCGTATTCATTCCACCATGCCACGCGTTCCACAAAGCGCCATTTCCCTCCGGCGTAGAAGGGAGTGCGGCATTCTCGCTCCACGCCGGTGGTGAGTACTTTCAGTGGGTTGACCATGGCCTTGGCCAGCTCGTTTTCACTGTGGGCTGGCAAAAAAGGAGGCTCGTGGCGGAGATCTTCCAGACTATGAGGCCAGCTGCGGTCTTCCTCGCGCATGCGCTGGGCGACGCAGTTGATGACCGCGCGTTCGGCCGCGATCTGTTCGAAGTGGTCGTAGGAGCGGCGGGCGCTCCCGGCGGGCAACTCACGCGCCATGGCAATCTGGTCAGGCAGCCAGGCCGCGTGAACCACACGCAGGTCTTCACGCTCCAGTGCCACGGGTAGCTGGTTGAGTGTTTCCAGCATGCCCGGGATTTCGGCTTCGGGCATGCGCGCGAAGGGGGCGTATTTGAGTTTGTCTGCCTCTACACGGCTGTCGAAAAACCAGCCGGAGCCATCTTTGGCATCTTTGCGCAGCAGGTTGATCTCGTGGTTGCCCAGTACCCCATGTGCAGCGCCTGAAACCAGCATGCGGCCGACAAGGCCCAGCACGGAAGGGCTATCCGGCCCGCGGTCGCAGAAATCACCTACAAAGACCAGGCGTCGCCCTTCGGGGTGATGACCTTCGTGGTCATAACCCAGATGGGCCAGCAACTGCACCAGCGCAGCGTATTCACCGTGGATATCTCCCACGATGTCGAGGGCGCCGGAGGGTAGAGGCTGGACTAGGCTCATGGTTGGAGGCACAGGGTCAAACAATGATCTGAAGGTAGGCAGGGCCGGGGCAGGTAGTAGGCAGGCTTGACGGTCGTTAGCCTGCGCATGTTGATTGTTGCAATGCAGCATGCAGTCCGCAAGAGGAAAACTGTCCCCCTGAGGACTGTAAGCATGTCAGCTTGCATCGCAGATGCCTTGAGGCGTAGAACTGTGGCGTGCGAGGTAAATGCTGACAGGGCTGGCAAACATCGGGTCTATCGGTGGCGTGATGTGCTGGCAGTTCGCTCAATCACGCTCAAAGCGCACAAAGCTGTAGGGCAGGCCCTTGGCGGAAACATGTTCGCTGCGGCGCACTGCTTTCCAGTTTGCACCCAGTTCAGGGGCAAAGGCATCACCTTCATAGTCGCAACCGATTTCGGTCACTTCGACTGCATCGGCCAGTGGCAAGGCCTGGGCGTAGATCTGGGCACCACCGATGACCCAGACATCCGGCGACAGCTTCTGCCCCAGCTCTAACGCAGCTTCCAGGCTGGCCGCGCGTACGACCTGGTCGGATGCAGGCTCGGGCTGCCAGGCATCCTGGCGGGTGATGACGATATTGGTACGGCCAGGCAGAGGGCGAAAACGTACGGGCAGGGAGTCCCAGGTCTTGCGGCCCATGACGACGGCGCAGCCATGGGTCAGTTCCTTGAAGTGGGCCAAGTCTTCTGGCAAATGCCAGGGCATGGTGTTGTCCTTGCCAATGACGCCGTTGGCAGCGCGGGCGTAGATCAGTTGAATGGCCATAGCTATCAATAAAGAAGCTGCTGGCGCTTTTCATTCTTAGGTTTCATGGGGTAATAAGCTTGAAACCTAATGAAATCAAACGCAAGCAGCTTTGATTTTTATAGTGAACAGATGGACTGCAAGCTTAAACCGCTACAGGTGCCTTGATGCCGGCATGGTGCTGATAGTCCAGAACTTCAAAGTCTTCGTATTCGTAGTCGAAGATGGAGTCGGGCTTGCGCTTGATATTCAGGGTCGGATAGGCGAAAGGCTGTCGCGACAGCTGGGTCTCGACCTGTTCGAAGTGGTTGTTGTAGATGTGGCAGTCGCCGCCGGTCCAGATGAAGTCGCCAACCTCCAGGTCGCATTGCTGGGCCAGCATATGAGTCAGCAGCGCATAGCTGGCGATATTGAAGGGCACGCCCAGGAAAATGTCTGCACTGCGCTGGTAGAGCTGGCAGCTGAGCTTGCCATCGGCCACATAGAACTGGAAGAAAGAGTGGCAGGGCATCAGTGCCATCTGGTCCAGCTCGGCCACGTTCCAGGCGCTGACAATGATGCGGCGGCTGTCGGGGCTGCTCTTGAGCTGCTTGACGACCTCGGCGATCTGGTCGATGTGCGTGCCATCGGCCTTGGGCCAGCTGCGCCATTGCACACCGTAGACCGGACCCAGATCACCGGTTTCCTTGTCGGCCCACTCGTCCCAGATGGTGCAGCCGCGCTCCTGCAGCCACTTCACATTGCTGTCGCCACGCAGAAACCACAGCAATTCCAGAATGATGGACTTCAGGTGCACCTTTTTGGTGGTGACCAGGGGGAAGCCTTCGCTGAGGTTGAAGCGCATCTGATGGCCGAACACGCTGCGCGTACCCGTGCCTGTGCGATCGGTCTTGGATGCTCCATGCTCGAATACATGGCGCATAAAGGTTTCGTACTGGCAACGCACGGGGCGTAGGGTGGAGGTGGTGGAGTTCATGGTGCGAAAGCGGGTAAAGGCATGCAAAGACTGGCTGTGCCGGGCAGCGTACACAAGGTGCTGCTGCTCTTGAAGAGGGCGGGCCCGTAGGGCCGCGAGATAGCCGAAGTGTGCCATGGGCCAGGGCATGCCGGTTTGGTCTCCGTCAATGACCCGCCGAGCTGTCTTGTCAGAGCAAAACGGACGCCTGCTATCTGCACAATGTCACTGAAAGCAAGTGAGTCGAAACAAGGAGTGTGAGTTCCATGTCACGTAATTTTTTTAACGTCGCAGCCCTGGCGCTGACGGCTGCAGCCCTGCTGGCGGCCTGCGACAAAACCAAGTCACCGTCTCCAACCACCACACCTGCTGCAGATGCCGCTGCCGCACTGCCACGCGCAGAGGCCGAGGAGCCCGCAG
Source organism: Comamonas sp. (assembly GCA_031277805.1). Lineage (GTDB taxonomy): Bacteria > Pseudomonadota > Gammaproteobacteria > Burkholderiales > Burkholderiaceae_C > Comamonas. The sequence goes on from JAITLR010000013.1 coordinate 107,057, forward strand.
CCATGGCCCTGGTTGAGATCAAGCAGGTCAATGTTCTCCATGTAGCCAGGGAAGGCGAAGAGAGTCTTGGCAGTCTTACCGCCCTGGAAGGCAAATATCGCTGGGATGGCGTGGACTACCTGAAAGAGGGTGTGCTGGCACAGCGGCTCAAGGCGCTGCTTGGTGACAAGTACGAAACCCTGCTCAAGAACCTGGAGACGATCGGCCCCCTGAGGGCACAGGGCGGTGAACTGTACGTATCTGGTAATCGCCAGCACCAGGGGGGTGAGGAGTCTGCGGCGATTGTGATCAACCCCGAACGTAACGGTTTGCGTGTCTGGTTGCTGAGTGCTGGCCAGCAAACGGTGTTTACGGATGTGGATGGAGAAGCAATCCGCTGGCCGGAATCGGTGCAAACCTTGATGAACAATCAGGCAGGATGATCGTATCCGGAAGGCCTGAAGGTCACGGTAGGCGCGACGGCAGCAAGTTCTGAACTGCCGGAAAAGAGAAGCAGCCCCTACAGGAGCTGCTTCTCTTTTTTATATCGGCACACACCCTCTGCTACGGCTGGAGTGACTCCTTCAGTTCGTGCTGGCGCCAGCGTATCAAGACCTGGGTGCCACCAGTTTGCCGAGCTTTTATTTGCAGGTTGGCTCCAATATTGGCCATGCGGTGAAACATATTCTTGATGCCATGGCCTGCTTGGGATGCATCTGTCAAAACCTGTTGCAGATTGAAGCCTCTGCCGTTGTCTTCAATGCAGAGAGACCAGTCCCAGCCAGGGCTTGAAGAGTTTTCACATTTGTCTGGTTGAAGGGTGACCCATATTTCACTGGCTTGAGAATGCTCCACGATATTGCTGATGCTGCCTTGAAACACTTTCAATATCTGATGGGCGATTTGCCCCCGTGGCAAAGATAAGTTTGTGTGAGGGCCTACTTCCAATTCTGGATTGCAGACGAACCAATGCAATTGAAGGCCCTTGTGTGTGAGAGCCGGTGTGAGTCTGTGGCGTAACCTTGCCATTTGAGTGGCGAGGTTGTCATCTTCGGAATCGATGGAGTCGACGATCAACCTTAAATCCACGAGAGACTGTTCCAGGAGGTCTCGGGCAGGGTGAGGGGAAAAGGGCGGCTGAGCTTCCAGCAAGGTCAGGGCTTGCAGCAATTGCAGGCCCAAAGTGTCGTGCAACTCCGAAGCAATTCGAGTGCGCTCTTTGCGCACCTCCTCGGATATTTCTTCTGCTTGATGCTGCAGCGGTGGCTTCAGCCTGGTAAGCGATCGCAAAATTTGTAGCGATACAGCGAATCCAATCGTCGCCAATGTCAGGACTATGGCAATAAGTATATATTTATTTTTCGTGTCGAATAATAAATACCAGCACAGCAAGATCGCTGATTGCATCAGTATGAATAGATACGGCCATTTCCTGCCGTCTTTCGAATTCATAAGACCTTCTGTATATTTTTTGAGACATCTATTTAAATTATTCCTCGTAATGAGGCGGTTCTTACGGCATGCGCTTTTGAGTGGACCTGTAATTTATGATAGATGTTTTTGATATGTGTTGATACAGTTCCTATGCTTATTTTTAGTGATGAGGAAATTTCTGGATTGCTATATCCACAGGCAATAAGTTGGATGATTTCATTTTCCCTGCATGATAATTTTTCTTCTTCGTTGAAATTCTTTGTTTTACTAATTATTGAATTTGTGCTCTGTAATTTTTCCAGTATTTTCTTGGCCAAACATGGGGTAATGGAAGCGCCTCCATTTGCAACTTGAAGCACTGCCTGGGAATAATCTCCAAACCATGAATTTTTCAGTAAAAAACCTTGAGCACCATGTGAAAATGCCTGAAAGACCCTGTCTTCTCTCTCAGTGACGGAGACCACAACACTGAGTACATGTGGCAGCTTCTCGCTGACAAAATCCAGCAGATCGATTCCATCTCCATCTCCCAGATTTAAATCAACCAATAAAACGTCAAAAGGATGAGTGGAGATATTCTTTTTTGCCTCTCTGAGGCTACCGGCTTGTCCTACAAGCAGTGTCCGCTGATCGCTCATCAGATCCTGCGCGATGACACGTCGGATGTGGATGTCATCGTCAACCACAAATGTTTTTACAGGCCTGTCTTTTTGGCCAACCATGTTCTCGGGCCACATCTGTATGTTGGCAGGCGACAGAGCGTCACTTGAGCCAAGAAGATTTCCATTTTTGATAGATAGTGAACCTGAAAACATGTTTGCACTCCATTCGCAAGAATAGCGATGTATGTTGAGGTTTTTTACTGGAAATCTTGTGTAGTAAAAAATCCCTACGAAATGTCAAAAAATGTCTTTTTAAAAAGTAAACATAAATTGTATGAATTGAAATATAAAAAAATCTATCGATTTTTATAAATCGTTAGTTTTATTTTTAAATCATTTTATGAAACTGTATTTATTTCTTTGAGTAAACAAATTTACATTTTTAAACGTCAAGTATTTATTTGTCAGAAATTGCAAATTCCATAGCATCAGATGCGTCTGGCTAGATGATTTTTCCTTTGTTTCGTCCTTCAGGATGTCATCGGAAAAGTGGAGATGACTGCGGTATTTCTGTTTTTTTCGCCCATGGGGACACTGGCGCTGACCGGTTACAGCTGCAGCGTTCTACGGGCTCTGGGCTGCTGACGGTTACGGATGGGATGGCGAGCAACCGATATGCAAGCCGCCTGTTGCCTTAACTTTCTCAGAAGACTGAGAGCTGGCTTTCAAAGGGACGATCATGAAAAAATCTCTGATTGGTATGGCTGTGATTGCTTTGGCAGGCGTGGCTTCGGCTGCGGCTAGCGGTTCCAGCATTGCAGCAACGTCGACGTCGACAAACGCCTCCTCTGCCACGGGGTCTACAGCTTCCAGTTCAGGCAACGGAAGTGCGCTCAGCATGAACAGTGCAACCTCTGGCGCAACGGCCACGGCGGCAGGCGGCGGCGGTGCAGTCGCCGTACCAGGCTTTGCCATTGGCGGAGCGGCCGTCAATGGCAGCGCCAAGACCACAGGCACGGTCCAGAGTCTTGCCGTGACTACGGGTAACGGCAATGCAGCAGGTGGTGCTGCTACTGGTGCTAACGCAAACTCCGGTGCCATTGCGGGCTACGGTGCCAGTGCTCCTGGTGCTTCCGTCAGCGGCCTTGCAGCCGGCCAGGCGCATTCGACCACCAATAACGCCGCTGCAACAGCAGCCGGCCCTGGCGGCGGTGCGGCTCTGGTGACCAATACCTCGGGCACTAACTCCGGCTACAACGCATCGTCTGGGGCTATCTCGGGACCTGGCGGTACCGCGACCGGCACAAATTCGACTGCGGGCTCTACAGGTAGCAGCGTTTATCAGAATGCTGTCGTATCCGGCAATGCGTTCGGCTGGGGCAACGGTGGTGGAACTTCCGGCTCTGCCTCTGCGGGCTCAACAGCCAACGCTCACTGAGTCTGATTCCATCGCAGCAGTGTCAACCCGGACTTCATCCCAGTGATGAAGTCCGGGAGTCAAGGAGGTCGCTATGAAAGCCTTACTCAGTTTGTTAGGAGTGGTTGTCGCCGTGAACAGCATGGCACAGTCTGCGGATAGCAGCTCCCAGAGTTCTGCAAGCACTTCTGCGGTGGGCAATCAGCAATCGATCACCTTTGTCACACCGCCCGAAAGTCGCTCTGCCCAGTCCGTTGACAGCCGCTCGACCGTCACAACCAATGGCACGACAACGCAGAACATCAACTACGCGACCAGCGGGACGTCCAAGAATATTGTGGAATACACCGGCACTTACACGATGAAGAACGTGCCCAGTGTAAATGGCCCTAACCTGACCACCAGCAATGACACCTGCATGGGGAGTACCAGCGGCAGTGCCAACGGACCCGGTTTCGGCATCAGTGTTGGCTCTACCTGGAGTGATGAGCATTGCCAGCGCCTGAAAATGAGCCGGGAGCTTTGGAATAAGGGTATGAAGGCTGCCTCCCTGGCGATGGATTGCATGGACCCGGCAGCTCGGGTCGCTTTGGAAATCACGGGTACCAAATGCCCTCAGTCCATGACTGCTGATGAGCGCCGGAACAACTATGGGCCGGATGCGTCGCCGCAGGCCGCCTATATTCCTCCTGCTCCCAAGGGGGCGCTTGACGAGGTCTCGGTGGCTGATGACACCGCACAGCCCTCCGCGCTGTATCCCAACTGAGAGCGGGATATCAGGAGGCTGCCATGTATAAATCACTTGTTTGGATGGCGATGGTTGCGAGTTGTCTGAGCGCCCTGGCTGCCGCTCCACCTGTGGTGAAGAATGAACCGTTGAGTATTGAGCGCAAGCTGCTGGGTAGTGGCGAGCAAGGACAGCAGGGGCTGGAGCAGGCGCAGCCGGTGGGCGATTTCGGCGTCTGGCATGTGCCGCAGTACATGCCTGGCTACCCCACATCTGCGACGATCTGGCCACGGGTTATCACCGTCAGATGCAGAAACCAGCAGTGTGAGGGGTATTCGATCACCCCGGATATGGGACCTGGCGAGTACCTGTTCTTTGTACCCTCGGAAGAGTGACGCAGTTCAAGACTTCTTCCGTAAAAAAAGCCCTGCGGACTGAATCTGCAGGGCTTTGCTTGTTCAATGGCCGCTCTTGGCTTTAGTCACGGGCCAGAATCACGCCAGGGTTCATGATGCCCTGCGGGTCCAGTGCGTTCTTGATGGCGCGCATCATTTGCAGAGCCACGGGAGACTGGTATTTCTCAAGCTTGTCCGTCTTGAGCGCGCCCACGCCGTGCTCGGCCGAGAACGAGCCGCCGAAGGCATCCACGGCCTCATAGACCAGATGGTTGACCAGGGCTTCCTTGTCGCGCAGAAAGGCCTTGCCGTCCTCGCCTTCGGGCACCTGCACGTTGTAGTGCAGATTGCCGTCGCCCAGATGGCCGAAGTTGACCAGACGCACGCCGGGAATCTCGCGCTTGAGCACGGCGTCGGCATGCTCGACAAATGCGGGAATGCGCGAGGCGGCGACCGAGATATCGTGCTTGATGTTCAGACCTTCCTCGGCCTGGGCCAGAGGAATGCTCTCGCGGATATGCCAGAGGTCATGGGCCTGGGTCAGGCTCTCCGCCACCACAGCGTTGACCACGCAGCCGTCTTCAAAGGCCAGCTCCAGCAGGTGTTCGAAGCGCAGGCGCGCATGCTGCTCGGACTCGCTGTCGCTGTTCTCCAGCAGCACGCAATAAGGGGCCTCGTCGCCCATGTCGGCAAAGGGCACGCGCAGCTGCGGCATATGCTTGACGACCAGGCTCAGTGCGAACTGGCCCATGACTTCAAAGCCCGTCAGTCCCGCGCCCAGGTGCTGGTGCGCCAGGCCCAGCAGGCGCACGGCGGCTTCCATGGAGGGGACGGCGGCAAAGGCCGTGAGCTGGGCGGCGGGCTGCGGGAACAGCTTCATGGTGGCTGCGGTGATGATGCCCAGCGTGCCTTCGCTGCCGATGAACAGATCGCGCAGGTCATAGCCGGTGTTGTCCTTGCGCAGGCCCTTGAGGCCGTCCCAGATCTCGCCCTGGGGCGTCACCACTTCCAGGCCCAGGCACAGATCGCGGGTGTTGCCATAGCGCACCACCTGCGTGCCGCCCGCGTTGGTGCCCAGATTGCCGCCGATCGTGCAACTGCCTTCGGCGGCCAGCGACAGCGGGAACAGCAGGCCTTGCTGGTCGGCCAGCTCCTGCAGATTCTGCAAAATGCAGCCGGCTTCGACGGTGAAGGTCAGATTGTCCTTGTCGATATGGCGCACGGCGTTCAGGCGCGTCAGGCTGAGCACGATCTGCCGGCCGCTGTCGTCGGGGGTGGAGCCCACGGAAAGCCCGGTATTGCCGCCCTGGGGCACGATCTGCACGCCGGCTGCGGCGCAGGCCTTGACCACGCCGGCCACTTCGGCCGTGTTGCCGGGGCGCACCACGGCCAGGGACTTGCCGTGCACGCGCTTGCGCCAGTCCTGTTCGTAGGCGCTGAGGTCGCCATCGGTCAGCACATGGGGAGCACCCACAATCTGGCGCAGGGATTCAAGCAAAGCGGTGGAAGTCATGGCAGGCAGGCCGCAGCAAGGCGGCAGAGAGGGGAGACAGACGGAAATCCTAAGCCACGCACAGCGCTGCGGCAGGAAAACCATGAAGCCGCAAGCGTAGAGCATGGCAGACTACGGGACAATCGAAATAAATTGCTTGGTTATGCCGGTTTTTCCGAATAATGTCAGCCTGCGCCAACTGCGCGCCTTTGACGAGGTGTCGCGGCAGGGTGCGTTTGCCCCAGCGGCCCGCGAGCTGTGCCTGACGCAGTCGGCCCTGTCCGAATCCATTCGGCAGCTGGAAGAGGCCCTGGGTCTGCGGCTGTTTGACCGCACCACGCGAACCGTGGGGTTGACGGCCGCCGGCCAGGCCTTCTTGCTCGATGTGCGCCAGGCCTTCGAGACGCTGGAGCAGGGCTTTCAGAACCTGGGCGATCTGGCCGCTCTGCGCCGCGGCAAGGTGCGCATTGCTGCCGCACCCTCGGTGCTGTCGGTGTTGCTGCTGCCGGTGCTGCCGGCCTTGCGGGCCCGACATCCGGGCATCGAGGTGGATCTGATCGAGGATAGTGCTGAAGGCATTGCCCAGCGCGTGCAGGCTGGAGCCGTCGATTTTGGTGTAGGCGCAGCCCATCCTGCTGGCGGCGAGTTGTTGACTCAACCGCTGGTCAGCGACGGCATGGGCCTGGTCGCCCGAGTTGATGAACCCCTGCTGAAAGCCAGGCGGCTGGTCGCCGCCGATCTGGCCCATCTGTCCTTCGTGGGCCTGACCACGGATACCGCCATCAGCCAGTTGCTGGCATCAGCGCCGGGCATGCCTGCCAATGTGCTGCAGACGCCGCTGCGCATGTCCAATCCGCAACTGCTGTTTGAGGCCGTGAGCCTGGGCCTCGGTGTGACCATTGTTCCGGCGCTGACGGCACGCCACCCATCGCTGGGGCTGCAGGGTGATCTGGGCTTTCGCCTGCTGGATGAGCCGCATATTTTGCGTAGAACATTGCTGATTCAGCGGCCACGCCGTGCCATGTCGCCGGCCGCGCAGTTGCTGTTCAAGGCCTTGACGCAGCAGATTCAGGCGCTGGCATGCCATGAGGGCATCAGGCCCGATATCGCGGCAGACATTGCGGCAGGGGATTGGACGGGCTAGGCCGCCGCTGCCTTGGCCGCGCGCTGGCGCAGGCGGACATGGGCCGTGCAGGCAATGAACAGCAGCACACACAGCACAACCTCGCCCAGCGCCAGCCAACGGCTGGGAGCTGCATCGCCCCAGGCGCGCACCACGCCTTCCGTGAAGTACAGCCACACCAGCAGGCTCAACCAGCGATAGGTGTACATGCGGCGCTTGAGCAGACCAATCACACCAAACGCCAGGGGCAGGGCCTTGAGATACAGCAAGGTGCCGCCACTGCGCACGGGCGCCAGCCATAGTTCCCAGGCCACGCACAGTGCGATCAGCGCGAGCAGGCTGCCCACGGCCAGCCAACGGGTGGCGGCCACATCGGAGCCTGGTTGCTGGATTGGTGAGGAAGTGTTTTCGGCTGCGTGGGGCGAGAGGGCGTCGGTCATAGCAGTGGCATCATATCGACCATGCCAGCTCCCTTTGAATCCGGACATTTTCTTTTCAGTTCTGCGCTTGATTTTGCGCAGTTCTGCCACTTCTTTTCCCGAATGGAAGGAGTGCGGCCATGAAGAAAAATGAGCGAGCGGGCTTCTGGGCAGCCTTGGAAGGCAGTCCGCGGTCCCCCAAGTCTCTGGTAGAGCAGGCAGACCGTGCCGAGTCTGCAGGAGCACACGCTTCCCATATTTCTCATTCAGCAGTTGAGCCAGAACTGCGACAGGAGCCACGCCTTGACATGCCGGCTGTGGGGAGCATGGCCGCAGGGGCTGGATTGGCTTCAGCGGATTTGGGGTCTGCTCCAGCTCCAGCGGCACCCCCTGCGACATCGCCTGCAGTTGCGTTCAGCCAGGCAGGCCAGCCCTGGAGTGGCTATTCCACCTCAAACAAGCCTCAACCCCATGCTCAGCAAGTGCAGGATGCTTCTGTTTCGGGAGTGGAGGCTACTCCTTCCGCTGCACCTGCAAGCAGGCCGTCCATGGACAAGGCCAAACAACTTGCTGCAGCCTGCAAGGATTGGGCAGCGCGCGTGCCTGCCCCCAGGTTGCCCAGCAAGCAGGAACTGCGTGATCAGTTCCGGCGCAAAAGCCATCGTGCGCGTCAGCGCATGCAGACCTTTCCCTGGCGCAATACCGCGCAGGTGCTGCGTGAACGTTTCAAGGAAGACCGGCTGGGCGTGACAGCCAGCAGCCTTACCTTCACCTCGCTGCTGGCGCTGGTGCCGTTTTTCACGGTGGCTCTGGCCCTGTTCACCGCGTTCCCGATTTTTGGCAAGGCACAGAAGGTGCTCGAGCGCTGGCTGATGGACAGCCTGATTCCCGAAACCATTGCGCGCCAGGTGCTGGGCTATCTCACGCAGTTTGCTTCCAAGGCCAGCCAGCTGGGCCTGGTGGGATTTTCGATCCTGATCGTCACTGCCGTGGCGCTGATCCTCACCATAGACCGTACGCTCAACAATATCTGGCGTGTGCGGCAGTTGCGGCCGCTGGGCCAGCGTGTGCTGATCTACTGGGCGGCCATCACGCTGGGTCCGCTGGTACTGGGCCTGAGTCTGGTGCTTTCGTCCTATGTGATGTCGGCCTCCAAGGGCCTGGTCAATGCCCTGCCGGAAAGCTTGCGCTTTGTCTTTGACTCGATCGAGTTCATGGTGCTGGCCGCCGGCATGGCCGGGCTCTACCACTATGTGCCCAATACGCCGGTGCGATGGCGTCACGCCTGGGTGGGGGGATTGTTCGTGGCTGTGTTCATGGAGGTGGCCAAGAAGGCTCTGGGCCTGTACCTCTCGTCCGTGCCCACGTACTCGGTGATCTACGGTGCGTTTGCCACCTTGCCCATCTTGTTGATCTGGATGTATGTGGCCTGGAGCATTGTGCTGCTGGGTGCGCTTGTCACGGCCTATCTGCCCACGGTGCTGAGCGGCGTGGAGCGTCTGACCAGCCATCGCGGCTGGCAGTTCGAGCTGGCAGTGGAAGTGCTGCAATGCCTGGCTGCGGAGCGCAATCTGCCACACAAGGGGTTGTTCGTGCGGCAGCTGTCGCGTCGTTTGCGTATCGAGGCAGCACAGATTCAGCCCGTGCTGCAGTCGCTGGCCAAGCTGGACTGGGTGGGGGCGGTGCAGCCACCTGATGCCTATGCTTCTCTGGAGAGCACGGAGCCGCGCTATGTGCTGCTGGTGGATCCATACACCACCTTGGTTGAGCCCCTGGTGCAGGCTTTGCTGCTGGCGCCCTCACAAGCAACCGAGCCGCTCTGGCAGCGTGCGCAGATTCAATCGATGAAGCTGGCCGAGCTGATTGCTGCCCCGGTTGTGGATATTCATAGAGTTTGATGCTTTGACCTGAACTCTATGAATATTCGGCTGGGCCAGGCCTGGGTTTCTTGATCTGTGGCGGTAGGTCCAGCCTGTTGTGAGCCCGGATGCATGCAGCGTGATGGTGCTACATCTTGATGCGGCCCAGCAATATGTCGCGCCACATCATCCAGTCGCCCATAAAGCTGTAGAGCGGGCGCTTGAAGCTGGCGGGCCTGTTTTTCTCGAAGCCGAAATGGCCTACCCAGGCAAAGGCATAGCCGCAGACCAGCCCGGCCAGCAGATACCACCAGTTGCCGGTGACAAACAGCGCCAGCAGGAACACCAGCGAAAGACTGGTGCCAATGAAGTGCAGGCGTCTGCAGGTGGAATTGCTGTGCTCGCCCAGGTAGAAGGGATAGAACTCGGCAAAGCTCTTGAACTGGCGTGGGTCTGTGGCTGTGCCTTGCAGCGAGGAGCTTGTGGTCTGAGACATGGCAGAACCTCTTGCTGTTGCAGTACTTTTTTATACCGCCGTGGGCGGCTTGGAGCCAGCGGGTAAGTGCCCCCTGATGTGAGTGCCGGCTTGGCGTGGGTCACCTGCAGGACAGGCGGCAGCGCTGCGCAGGCTACAGAATCTGCCGACCATGATGCAGATGCCGCCAGACTTCCTTGCGGCTGGCGCTGTCGCAGCATGAGGTGCTACTTTCGCACGACTTACGCAATTCGGATCAGGCATGGCGTTTCGTCGATAGAGATGCTCGTAGTGCATCCTGGTTTGCGTAAGTCCTGTTTCGTTTGTCAGCGCTGTTTTTTGTTCATCTTTGTCAGATTGTTGCCCATGTCCGACCAAGCTTCTTGCATCAGCACAACAGTCACTGCCAGCGACACACGCGTTGCCACTTCAGACGGTGCGCTCTACGTCAAGCGCTGGCAGCCGCAGCCCGAAGAAGGCAGGGCACCTATTGTGCTCATGCATGACTCCCTGGGCAGCGTGGCGCTGTGGCGCGATTTTCCCCAGCAACTGGCTGCAGCGACAGGGCGCGAGGTAATTGCCTATGACCGCCTTGGCTTTGGTCATTCCGATGCCAATCCGCGCCAGTTGTTGCCCGACTTTGTGGAAAACGAAGTGAAAGCGGGCTTTGCCCCCATCCATCAGGCGTTGGGCCTCGGTGATTTTGTATTGCTCGGCCATAGCGTGGGCGGAGGCATGGCCTGCATGACTGCTGCCGCCTATCCTCTGCGCTGCAAGGCCTTGATCACCGAATCGGCGCAGAGCTTTGTGGAGGATCGCACTCTCAACGGCATCAGCGAGGCACGTGACAACTTCGCCAAGCCCGGTCAGCTTGATCGCCTGTCGCGCTATCACGGCGACAAGGCGGCCTGGGTGCTGTCGGCCTGGGTGGATACCTGGCTCAGCGAGCCTTTTGCGCATTACCGGCTGGATAGTGCATTGAAGCAGGTGCATTGCCCGGTGCTGGCCATTCATGGCGAGCTGGACGAATTCGGTTCCCTGGTCCACCCGGAGAACATCAGCGCCTGGTCGCGAGGGCCATCCGAGGTGGAGATCATTGCCAGTGGCGGCCATGTACCGCACCGCGAACTGCCGGAGCGCATCACCGGCCGAATTGCCCGCTTTCTTTCAGATATCGCCTGACTCGGCGGTCTGCACGACGCGGTGGCGCGCATAGTCAACCAGATGGGCGGGGTAGTGTGCGTCGGCGCGCAGGGTGCCGTCGTCCCAGCCATAAAGCACGGCCAGTGCCCCCACTTCCAGGGCCCAATAGCTGGTACCCAGCCATTTGCCGCCTTTTTTCTGCTGTTTGGGGGAGAGCTTGAGAAACTCCGTGTACTGGGCTTGCAGATAAGGCAGTAGCGGGTCAGGCAGGGCTTCGATCTGTTCAAAGAAAGGCTTCATGCTGCCATAAGGGCGTTTGTGGAAGAGCTCTTCGCTGACTTCCTGCAACTGCAGTCCACCTGCGCACAGATAGTCCAGCAACTGGTCGGTATCGAAGGCCAGTACATGCTCATCAAGCGCCGGGACGTCGTCCTGTGCATCCAGCAGTGTTGCCAGCGACAGCAAGGTCACTGCAATGGCGTAATCGCCGGTGCGTGTATTGAGCGGGGCGTCCACGCCATGGTCCTCGTCCGTTGCCTGCCTCATGCTGGTGCGGGCATGGTCTGCCACGGCTGCGGCATCGATCCACAGTGCGGCCACTTGCTGATAGATGGGGCGCAGCACATCGCCGCTCAGGCCCAGGTCAATGCCATAGATCAGCAGCCAGCGCGCCTGCTCGCCCACTTCCTTCCATTTCCAGTAGTTTTCCAGCGCGGCATGTGCGTTGAAATCCAGGGGCGCTTTATAGCTATCGCTGTCGGCAAAGTGCTTGAGCGCGCTCAGTGCCTCCTTCCAGTCGGCTTTTTTGTCGCTCAGATGGAGATTGCGCCGGGGCTGCAGACCGTTCAGTGAAATCTTGGCCCATTCGGCGCAGGCGGCAGCCAATTGGCTGTGGTGCTGGAAGGTTTGGCTCATGGCCCAAGCTTAATGGCTCATGCAGCCAGAAAATCCCGAATCGCAAACAGCGTCGCGTCGGGCGATTCCGTCATCTGGTTGTGGCCGTTGGGGATCATCTGAACCTTCACGGTCTTGCCTGCGGCCCTGGCTGCATCCATCAGCCCCTTGGCCGCCTTGGGTGGCGTCATCTGGTCCTGTTCGCCCAGCACGAACAGAACCGGGCAGGTGATCTGCGCCATGGCTGCTTCGCCACCCGCATAGCTGTCACAAGCCTTGAAGCCCGCATGCAGCAGATTCGTGGAGGTATTGCTGGCCAGTACGCGTCGACCCAGGGCCATGCCGGCGCCAAAGACCCAGCTGCCTGCGCCATTGGGCGGCGCCAGCGTGGCGCGCGAGAAGGTGTTGACCATCTGTATGGCTTTCTCGGGCGTATTCAGCGCAGATTCCAGCAGCGCGGGGGATACCTTCATGGGAAAGGCCGTACCCACCAGCACCAGATGGCTGACGCGCTCCCGCAGCCTGGCCGCAGTCTCCATGGCAATCAGGCTGCCCCAGCTATGGCCTATCAGGGCAGCGCTGCGCAATCCGGCAGCATCCATCAGCGCGACGATGAAGGTCGCAGCTTCTTCGACGGTTTGCGGGGCCTGGCCGCCGCTTTTGCAATGGCCGGGCAAGTCGATGGCCAGGACGTTCCAGCCGTGATTGGCCATATAGCGGCTTTGCAGCGCCCAGACGCTGTGGTCGCAGAGCACGCCGTGGATGAAGATGGCCGTGGGCTTGGCTGCATCGAAAGCCTTGCCGCCGGTATAGGCATAGATTTTGGTGTTGTTGATTTCTAAAAACATAGCTGTCTCCGCAATATGGGTAAGCGCTAGAGGCTGTTTTTTATATAAATGGGGATCGGCGTAGGATCGTCAAAGATCGGGAATCAGCCGCTTGCCCAGGCTCAGCGTCCGGTCGTCGGCGTAGCCCAGGCTTTCGTAGAAGGAGATCACCGCCTCATTGCCCGCACGCACCTGCAGGTTGAGCTTGGGGCAGCCCAGCTCGCTCAGTGCCTGCTCGGCGCGTTGCACCAGTTGGCGTGCATGGCCCTGGCGCTGATGCGCAGGATGCACGGCCAGGTAGTTGATCCAGCCGCGGTGGCCGTCATAGCCCACCATGATGCTGGCAATGATCTCGCCATTAGGGGCACACCCTACCCAGAACAGATCGGGCGAGACGCTGAGCTTGCGCGCAATGTCCTTGTACGGATCGTTCCAGGGCCGGGTCAGCTCGCAGTCATGCCATAGCCGGACCACAGCCTCGGTGTCTGCCAGCGTGAAGGCTCGAACCTGCATCAGACGGCTTTCTCGGCCGCCTTCAGCGCACGCTTGAGGTCGTCGATCAGGTCGTCGGCGTCTTCCAGGCCTATCGACAACCGGATCGTGCCCTGGCCAATACCAGCCTGGGCCAGCGCTTCGTCCGTCATGCGGAAATGGGTGGTGCTGGCGGGGTGGATCACTAGCGAACGGCAGTCGCCCACATTGGCCAGATGGCTGAAGACCTTCAGCGTTTCGATGAACTTCTTGCCCTGGTTGCGGTTGCCGGCAATGTCAAAGCTGAACACCGAGCCGGCGCCGCGCGGCAGCAGCTTCTGGGCCAGAGCGTGGGAGGGATGGGTCTCCAGCATGGGGTGGCCCACGCGACTGACCAGCGGGTGGGTGGCGAGGAACTGCACCACTTTTTCGGTGTTGCGCATATGGCGTTCCATGCGCAGCGGCAGGGTTTCGATGCCTTGCAGGATCAGCCAGGCACTGTGCGGGCTCATGCAGGCGCCGAAGTCACGCAGGCCCTCGCGGCGGGCGCGCAGCAGGAAAGCACCGGTGGTGGACTCCTCGCTGAACACCATGTTGTGAAAGCCGTCATAAGGCTGGGTCAGCTCGGGGAATTTGCCCGACTTTTCCCAGTCAAAGCTGCCGCCATCGACGACGATGCCGCCGATCACCGTGCCGTGACCGGACAAAAACTTGGTGGCCGAGTGGTAGACGATGTCCGCGCCATGCTCGAAAGGCTTGATCAGCCAGGGCGAAGTCAGGGTCGAGTCCACCAGCAGCGGCACACCCGCCTCATGTGCAATCGCAGACACCGTAGGAATGTCCAGCACATCGAGACCGGGATTGCCCACGGTTTCGCCAAAGAACAGCTTGGTGTTGGGGCGCACGGCGGCACGCCAGCCATCAATGTCGCCGGGCTTGACAAAGGTGGTCTCAATGCCGAAGCGCGCCAGCGTGTAGTGCAGCAGGTTCTGCGAGCCGCCATACAGGGCCGTGCTGGCCACGATATGGCTGCCCGCGCCCATCAGCGTGGCAATGGACAGGTGCAGAGCCGCCTGGCCGCTGGCCACGGCAATCGCGCCCACGCCGCCTTCGAGTGCCGAGACGCGTTGCTCTAGCACCGCGTTGGTGGGGTTGGAGATGCGGCTGTAGACATGGCCGGGGCGCTCCAGATTGAACAGGCTGGCCGCGTGGTCGCTGGATTCGAAGACGAAGGAGGTCGTCAGATGGATGGGCGTGGCGCGTGCGCCGGTGGCAGGGTCGGGCTGGGCGCCTGCATGCAGGCTCAGGGTGTCAAAGCCGGGGTCTGAGTAACCGGGCATCGCTTGTCTCCGTGAATTGTTTTGCGAGGATTTGCACTGCATTACGTGTGCAGTCAAATGATTGTTTTGTCGATTTGACGAATAAATATGTAGAAATTCATACCTTTCGTCATTGTTTTGATTCCTGTGGATCTGGCCCATTGTGGGCTATATTTGTGCACGCACTTGCATTCTGCGTACGGCAATGCCGCATGTGCTGACACGTGCAGGACAAAAGCTGCCAGAGTGCCCATCAGATTTCGGAGAAAAGCAATGAAAGTAAGTGACATCCTGCGCGTCAAGGGCAACACCCTCTATACGGTGTCACCAGACGAGAGCCTGGCCGCTGCGGTGCAGGTGATGTCGGACAAGGACATCGGCTCGCTGGTGGTCATGGAGCATGGCGATGTGGTGGGCATGCTCACCTTCCGCGAAGTGATTCAGGGCTTTGTGAAAACCGGTGGCGTGGACAGTGTCACCGTGCGTGGTGCCATGGACGATGCGCCCATGACCTGCACCATGGAAACCGATATGGACGAGGTGCGCCGCATGATGCTGGACCGCCATGCGCGCTATATGCCCGTGATGGACAAGCGCATGCTGATGGGCGTGATTTCGCTGTATGACGTGGCCAAGGCTGTGGTGGACAGCCAGAACTTCGAGAACCGCATGCTCAAGGCCTATATCCGTGACTGGCCCGAGGGTGAGCGTCAGGGCGCCGCTGACTGAGCCACCGGGCCATCGGTTCAGAGATCAAACCCCGCAGCTGCTCTGGTTGCGGGGTTTGTCTTTTTACAAGGTAAAAAGCATCTTTGGCACTTGCCCATCAAGCGAAAAATGCTATTAATTCCATAGTAAAGGCCATGAATGCTCTACAGCGCCTGTGGAGAGAACCTGACCTGGATGCGTAGCCTGGGCCAGGAGCAAATGGCTGCTGGTGACTGGAATCAGCCGCGCGTTGACATCAGCCCCTGTCTGGAAACCCTGGACAGCAGCTGGCTGCCTGCTGGCCATGCCGCCGGGTTCACATCCGGCGTGCTGGCGATAGGCCGCTGTCATCAGCTGCGCTTGCGCAGGCCTTTAAACAGAAGCCCCACAAAGCACAGCAAGGCGATGCCCAGGCCAACCATCATGCTGATGACGGCCTTTCCGTAGCCGCAGGCGTATTGGCCCGCGCAGCGCGAGGGGGCGAATTCGTCGAACAGCAGGCCGCCAATACCGCCCACGACGATGGACAACAAGGCAGAGGCCAGCACAAACAGCAGCTTCATGCCGGCAACTGTAGTTGGCAAGGCAAACGGCGGTCAACGCAGTGCAACCCGAATTGCCGGAGCAGGCCTGTGCAGGCGGGCTGTCACTTCAACGATAATCATTGCCCATGAGCGGCAATACCTTCGGCACAATTTTCACGGTCACCAACTTTGGTGAATCCCACGGCCCGGCCATTGGCTGTGTGATTGATGGCTGCCCTCCGGGCATGGAGCTGAGCGAGGCAGACATCCAGTTCGATCTGGACCGCCGCCGCCCCGGCACTAGCAAGTTCGTGACCCAGCGCAACGAACCCGATGCGGTGGAAATCCTCTCTGGCGTCTACGAAGGCAAGACCACGGGTACGCCGATTGCGCTGCTGATCCGCAATACCGACCAGCGCAGCAAGGACTACTCCAATATCGCCCAGAGCTTTCGCCCCGGGCATGCCGACTATGCCTACTTCCAGAAATACGGCATCCGTGACCCGCGCGGCGGCGGCCGCTCCTCGGCCCGTCTGACGGCGCCCACGGTGGCGGCCGGTGCCGTGGCCAAGAAGTGGCTGAAACAAAAATTCGGCACCGAGTTCCATGCCTGCATGACACAGGTGGGCGAGCTGTCCCTGCCTTTCGAGAGCTGGGAGCATGTGCAGAGCAACCCGTTTTTCGCGCCCGTGGCCGATGTGAGCCGCTATGAGGAATACATGGAGCAGCTGCGCAAGAGCGGCGACTCCTGCGGCGCTGCGCTGCGCGTGAGCGCCAGCAATATGCCGGTCGGCCTGGGTCAGCCTCTGTACGACCGCCTGGACGCCGACATTGCCTACGCCATGATGGGTCTGAACGCCGTCAAGGCCGTGGAGATCGGCGCCGGCTTTGACAGCGTTTCTCAGCGCGGCACCACGCACGGCGATTCGCTGAGCCCTGAGGGGTTCCGCAGCAATAATGCGGGCGGCATCGTGGGCGGCATCAGCACGGGCCAGGACCTGGAAGTGCGCATCGGCATCAAGCCCACCAGCTCCATCATCACGCCACGCGAGTCGATTGATGTGCATGGCAACAGCACCGAGGTCATCACCAAGGGCCGTCACGACCCCTGCGTTGGCATCCGCGCCGCGCCGATTGCCGAGGCGCTGCTGGCGCTGGTGGTGATGGATCATGCGCTGCGCCACCGCGCTCAGTGCGGCGATGTGGATTCCGGCCTCAAGCCCATTCCTGCATCGGCGGCCTGACCGGTACTCTGACATCGGCCACACCGCGTTCTGCGGTACAACCACGACTCAGGAGAGTTCGATGGTTGCAGCAATTTCTCAAAAAAATCAACGCCAGCCCCGCGCCAGTTCGCCGGGCTGGCGTTGTGCTTTGCGCGGTCTGGGTGCGGCCCTGTTGGCGCTGGGCCTGGTGTCCTGCGGTGGCGGCAATGTCGTGCGCCCATCCAGCATGCAGATCACGCTGCTGGGTTTCAACGACTTTCACGGCAACCTGGAGCCGCCCCGGCAGGCCGTGGTTGCGCAGAATGCCCAGGGCCGCAATGTCAGCGTGCCCGCAGGCGGCGCGGCCTATATGGCCCAGGCCATCGCCGAGCGCCGCGCGGCCAACCGCCATGTGGCGCTGGTCACGGCAGGGGACATGATTGGGGCCTCACCCATTGTCTCGTCGCTGTTTCTGGACGAGCCGACCATCGAGGCGCTGAACCTGATGAAGGTGGACTTTGCCGCCACCGGCAATCATGAGTACGACCAGGGTTATGCCGAGCTGCTGCGCATGCAGGGCGGCGGCTGCGAGAAATTCACGAGCAAACAGCCTTGCCAGCTCAGCAAGCCCTTCAAGGGCGCGGATTTTCAGTATCTGGCGGCCAATACGCTGCGCAACGACGGCCAGCCGCTGTTTCCAGCAACGGGCGTGAAGTTCTTCGAGCAGGACGGTCTGCGCATAGGTGTGGGCTTTATCGGCATGACGCTCAGGAACACGCCGCACATGGTACGCCCCAGCGGGGTCAAGGGCTTGACCTTCACCGGCGAGGCGCTGACTGCCAACGCGCTGACTCCGCAGCTGCGAGCCCAGGGCGCGGATGTCATCGTGGTGCTGGTTCACGAAGGCGGCGCCACCACCTCAAGCCTGCAGGACGATAGCTGCCAAGGCCTGTCTGGCGATATCGTGCCCATTCTTGAACAGCTCTCCAGCGAGGTGGATGTGGTGATCTCCGGCCACACCCATCGCTCCTACCTCTGCGACTACGCCAAGGTCGATGCCCGCAAGCCGTTTTTGCTGACCAGCGCCGGTTTGTACGGCACTTTGTTGACCGAGGTGCAGCTCACCGTCGATGCCAAAACGCGCCGCGTGTCGCACCGATCGGCGCGCCAGAACATTGTGCAGGGTGAGGCGTTCACCGCCAGCTCCGGCCCGGTGGCGCTGCAGCGCGACTTTCCTGTCTATGCAGCCGATGCTGCCGTCGCCCAACTGGTGGCGCGCTACAAGGCTGCAGCCCGGCCGCTGGCTGAGGCCAGCGTTGGGTGGTTGGCAGCGGCAGCCAGCCGCGTGCCGCAAGCCAATGGCGAAAGCGTGATGGGCCGGATGGTGGCGGACTCCATCCTGGCCGCTACCGAGGACGAGACGGCAGGCGGTGCGCAACTGGCCTTGATGAACTCTGGAGGCGTGCGCGCTGATCTGGTGCCGGCGGCCGATGGCAGCGTGAACTACGGGCAGCTTTTCAGCGTCCAGCCTTTTGGCAACACGCTGATGGTGATGAGTTTGACGGGCGCGCAGCTGCATCAGGCACTGGAGCAGCAGTTTGCCAGCGGGACCAACACCGTCGATGCGCCGCGCATTCTGCAGGTCTCTCGGGGCTTCAGCTATCGCTTTGATCGCAGCCAGCCTGCGGGACAACGCGTGAGCGATATGCGTTTGAATGGACAGTTGCTGACTCCCGCCCGGAGCTACCGCGTCGGCATGCAAAGCTATCTGGGTACCGGTGGCGACAACTTCAGCGTCTTCACACAAGGCATGGATGTGGTGGGCGGCATGCTGGATCTGGATGCGCTGGTGGCGCATATACAGGCACAAAGCCAGCAGGCGCCCATGCTGCTACCTTTGCAGGAGCGCATCACGCGTGTCCATTAATCAGTTCAGCTGAAAATGAATGCAACACCCAGGTATGAAAGGCGCTGTTCGCTCTTTATTTGATAGCATTTGTGTTGGCAATGAAAAAAGCCACCCGAAGGTGGCTTTTTTGTTTCTCACTGCGGAGTCGGCTTGGGTTTAGCCCTGGCCTTGGGGGTGCGGACTTCATCCATGATGTTCTTGAAGTCGTCCACATCCTCGAAGCTGCGATACACGCTGGCAAAGCGGATATAGCCGACCTTGTCCAGACCCTTGAGCTCGTCCATCACCAGTTCGCCCAGGCGGCTGGAATCGATCTCGCGCTGGCCCAGATTGAGCAAGCGGTCTTCGATGCGGTCTATGGCCTCGTCGATGAGTTCCGTGCTCACAGGGCGCTTGCGCAGAGCGATCTGGAAAGATCCCTGCAGCTTGGCGCGTTCGTACTCGATGCGCCTGCCGTCCTTCTTGACGATGGTCGGCAGGCTGACCTCGGGGCGCTCATAGGTGGTAAAGCGCTTGTCGCAGCCGCCACAGCGGCGGCGGCGGCGAATGAAGCCCCCATCCTCGGACTCGCGGGTTTCGACCACTTGCGTGTCCGGATTGCTGCAAAAGGGGCACTTCATGGTCGGGCCGCGCGTCCTGCTTACTTGCTGTAGACGGGGAACTTGGCCGTCAGCTCAGCCACCTTGGCGCGCACGGCGGCCAGGTTGGCTTCGTCTTCGGGCTTGTCCAGCACATCGGCCACCAGATTGGCGGTGATGCGGGTTTCTTCCTCGCCGAAGCCACGGGTGGTCATGGCTGGAGTGCCGATGCGGATACCACTGGTCACGAAAGGCTTTTCGGGGTCGTTGGGGATGGCGTTCTTGTTCACGGTGATGTGAGCCAGACCCAGAGCGGCTTCGGCAGCCTTGCCCGTGATGCCCTTGGCGCGCAGGTCCACCAGCATGACGTGGCTTTCGGTGCGGCCGGAGACGATGCGCAGACCGCGCTCGGTCAGGGTCTCAGCGAACACCTTGGCGTTCTTGACGACTTGCTCCTGGTAGGCCTTGAACTCGGGAGTCAGGGCTTCCTTGAATGCTACGGCCTTGCCGGCGATCACATGCATCAGAGGGCCGCCTTGCAGGCCAGGGAAGATGGCGCTGTTGATGGCCTTTTCATGCTCGGCCTTCATCAGGATCACGCCGCCACGGGGGCCGCGCAGGCTCTTGTGAGTGGTGGTGGTGACCACGTCGGCGTGGGGCACGGGGTTGGGGTACACACCAGCAGCGATCAGACCGGCGTAGTGAGCCATGTCCACCCAGAAGATGGCGCCGACTTCCTTGGCGATCTTGGCAAAGCGCTCGAAGTCGATGCGCAGGGCATAGGCGGAAGCGCCAGCCACGATGATGCGGGGCTTGTGCTCGCGGGCCAGCTCTTCGAGCTTGTCGTAGTCGATGGCTTCGTCGGCATTCAAACCGTACGAGACGGCCTTGAACCACTTGCCGGACATGTTCAGAGCCATGCCATGGGTCAGGTGACCGCCTTCGGCCAGGCTCATGCCCAGGATGGTGTCGCCGGGCTTGGCAAAAGCCATCAGCACAGCTTGGTTGGCTTGCGAGCCGGAATTGGGTTGCACGTTGGCAGCTTCAGCGCCAAAGACTTGCTTGATGCGGTCGATGGCCAGCTGTTCGACCACGTCCACATGCTCGCAGCCACCGTAGTAGCGCTTGCCTGGATAGCCTTCGGCGTACTTGTTGGTCAGCTGGGAGCCCTGGGCTTCCATCACGGCGGGCGAGCAGTAGTTCTCGCTGGCGATCAGCTCGATGTGCTCTTGCTGGCGATGGTTTTCAGCTTCAATAGCTGCAAACAGTTCGGGGTCGACTTTCGCGACGGTATCGGTGCGTTGAAACATGGCAGTCCTATGAACTTAGATATTCCCTTGAGGCCAAGGGCTGCCCAGGCGAACGGCTGAAACGCTTGCAGGCAGCAGTCGCTGTGACCCTGGGCGGTACGCTCCCCGGTGGTTCACAGACCTTGCAGTCTGCCGGATTCCACGTCAGCGGCAGAGAACTCTGCGCCTATCGCCAGTTGCGTACACCCGCTAGTGTAGCTGAGCTGACAGAGGGCTGAAACCGGACGCGGCTTTTCCTGCATTCCGGCTGCGCCATGAAGAATGACACTCCATGCCTATCCACTTCGTGTGGCTATGACCACTCCGAGAGGACCCGGGCGGCCCCGGAGTTTTGGTCTGGCGATGAAAAAAGCTGGCCATGGCCAGCTTGAAGTCGATGGAGAGCTCCGTGTTTAGAGCTTGGGGTCGGCCAGCGCCACTTGCTCGGCATGCGACACCGTGGTGGTAGCGGCAGTGGTTGTGGCTTCCGTGGTCGCAGGCTTGGTTGCAGGTGTGCTGGCCTTGGCGGTCATCACGGAGTTGCTGCGCAAGCCCACGGCCATGCGCAGGCGCTGATGCTCGGCCAATACCTTGGCTGCGTAGCCTCCATCATTTTCCAGATTGGCCGCGCCCACGTAGTACTTCAGGCCACCTTCGATGGAGCCCGCGCGTGCTATGCATTCCTTGAGCACTTTCACGCCGACTTTCAGGTTGGTCACGGGGTCAAAGGCTGCGTGCTGACCACCAAAGGTTTCGTACTTGTCGGTGTGCACCTTGGTCATGACCTGCATCAGGCCTTGTGCGCCCACAGAGCTTTGAGCAAAGGGGTTGAAGCTCGATTCGATGGCCATGATGGCCAGGATCAGCGTAGGGTCTAGCTGATTGGCCTTGCCCTGAACATAGGCTTCGCTGACCAGCGCCGCAATGGGTTCAGGAGCCACACGGTACTTCTTGCTGAGCCAGTAGGCCACCGCGGCCTGCTCCTTGGGCAGGTTCTTGGGATTGACCGCAGTGGCACGGTCGCTGGCAGCCAGCATCATGCTGCCTGCTTGAGGCTCTTCGATTTCTTCAACCTCTGCAACAGGCGGATGACGGGCATCGAGCCACTGGCGCAGCTGGGACTCGCCAGCCAGACGCAGGTCGGGGCGGGAAATCAAAATCAGGGCCGAGATGGCCACGGCCAAGCCCAGGAGGGCAAAACCGTTGTGGGTAAGAGCAAGAAAACCGTGAGCCGTCTTATGGCCCAACGTTCGCACGGTGGCGATGAATTTTCCTGACGCTGACATAGCTAGTCCTTTCTGGAGGGGTCACCCGAGTGCTGCAGTGCAACCAGCATGGTTGCTGCAGCGAGGGCAACAGCCTCGATGAGGTGTTGCTGCGGGCCGATTAAAAGGCGCCTGCCATGTGGGTGTCAGGCGCCATCGGTCTGCTCAGTCGTGAGGCAGCGGAAACAAAAAAATGGCTCATTTCGAGCGGTGGCGGATTCTAGAAGTGCGCTAAATAAACAGTCAATACTATTAATTTAAATTAATATAAGTAATAGAAATATAAAAACTGTATGTATGTACAGATTGCTTGCAATGAAGCAGCAAGAAATGATGGATTCTCGCTGTGTGTACGCTAACTTCGTTAGTTTTGTCACCAAGCCGAAATAAAGTGCAAAAAAGTTGGTAACCCTTTGCGAGCACGGTTATAGTGAATCTGCCTGCAAGTCGCAGGTGTATGCCAACGGAAAGGAAAAGCAAACTTTCGCCAGGACTCTGTATTTCGGATTTTTGGCAGTTGCTCGTTATCTTCGCTGCGGCACTTAAGGGAGCAATCTCTTGCTTCCAGCGGCAAGGACCACACCCTCCTTGACCGCGAAAAACGGCTTGGTCTGGTACCAGCCGTAAAGCCCGGAAGTCGGCTTTGACCACTTCCGGGCTTTGTCATTTTTGGGCTTGAAATGGCAAAACTTCTGTATCTGGTGTTTGTGGATTGTTTGCATTCCCGAGTCCGGTTTGGCCCTGTTTTTGATCATGGGCGGTGCCGGTTGACGCAGACTTCTCCCAGGAGGTGAGAGTGCTCTCTCTATATATAGAGCAATTCAAGGAGGCGTCGCGGCTCTGCACAGAGTAAAGTGACATCCTGCTCTTCGCCAGTTCAAGCATTCGAAAGCCTAGGGAGGCCTTCGAGTTTCGCTTCTAGAAAAACATATATGTCATTGCTCACATCGAACCGCTGGTTGCGCCGGTTGATCTGGTCTGTTTTGGCCGTCCTGCTGTTATGGCTGCTGCTCTGGGCTATCGTGCCTTTGGTGGCCAAAAGCCAACTTGAAAAGCAGGTGTCGGCCAAGCTGGGACGCGGCGTGCATGTGGGCAAGGTGGAGTTTGCTCCCTGGTCCATGGCGATCACCATTCACGATCTGCTGATTGATAAAGCTATAAAAAATGTAGCTGATGGCGCAGATCCTCAAAGCGCTGAAGGGAAAAAAGATTTGCAGTCTGCCGCTGAGCCGCAGCTGGAAATCAAGCGCATTTTTGTCGACGCCAGTGTGCAATCCATCTTCCGTTTGGCTCCGGTGCTGGACGCCATCGAGGTCGATGCACCTGTGGTGCGCCTGACCCAATACTCTCTGGGCAAACTGGACATCGATGATGTGATCGCCAAGCTCTCCGAGCCCAAGGACGAAGAGCCTTCCAAGCCCGTGAATTTTGCGCTCTACAACATTGCGTTGCGCGATGGGCGTGTGGAGCTCAATGACGAGTCCGTGCAGCGCAAGCATGAGCTCAAGGACCTGCAACTGGGCATTCCCTTCATCAGCAATCTGGAGTCCAAGCGCGAGATCAAAGTCCTGCCGCATCTGGCTTTTGACCTCAATGGCAGCAAGTTCGAGTCAAAGGGGGAGAGTACCCCGTTTGCCGATAGCCGCCAGACGGCCATGACGCTCAAGTGGGAGCAGATCGATCTCACGCCCTACCTCGGCTATGTGCCGTCCGGTGTGCCCGTCAAGCCTTTGTCCGGCGTGCTCGACACGGATCTGCAGATCAGCTTTGAGCAAAAGGAGCAAGCGGTTGTCGGTGTGAGCGGCAAACTGGAGCTGTCTGGCGTGGAACTGCAAGACCGTCAGAATGCGCCGCTGCTGAAATTCAAGTCGTTGCAACTGCAACTGGCCGATGTGCGGCCATTGCAAAACCAGATCACGCTGGAGTCCGTGCGCTGGATCAAGCCCGAAATTTTTGCCAGCCGTGATGGGCAGGGCGTCATCAACTGGCTGGGCTTGAGTACGCCTCCCAAGCCTGAACATGCTGAAGCCGCTGACAAGCCAGCCAAGGCCCAGGAGGCTGTGCAAAAGCCTGCCCAGGCATTGGCTGTCAATGTGCGCCAGTTCGATGTGGATGAAGGCTTGGTTCATTGGCGGGATGATGCTACGGGTGCAGCTCCTGCGGCCTTGACCCTGGCGCCTGTGGCCGTGCAGGTCAAGAACGTTCGTTGGCCCATGAGCGAGCCGCTTGATCTGGACTTGAAGGCCCAGTTGCATTCTGGCGAGCAAGTCAAGGAAGAGGGGGCTGCGACTCTGGCGGTAGAGGGCCAGGCAACACCCAAGGACGGCAAGCTCGATATCAAGTTGCAGCAGTTGCCGCTGCAATGGGTGCAACCTTATATAGAGGCGCATTTCAAACCACAGCTCAGTGCCATGTTGCAGGCGGATGCCCAAGTCGGCTGGAGCGAAGCAGGTGTGGTTGCCGAGGTGAAGGAGTTCACCGCAGACAAGCTGCAGATACACGACAAGCAAGCGCCGGTCTCGGTCGATCAGATCAAGCTGGTGGGTGCTCAGGTCGATGTGGCCCAACAACTGGTGAAGCTGGAGTCACTGGCGGTGCAAAAACCCCAGCTGGCGGCACTACGCGATGCGCAAGGCCATTGGATGTACGAGCGTTGGCTGCCTCAGGCCAAGGGTGGAAAAAACACCAAGGCTGCTACCAAATCTGGTCAGGAGAAGCCCTGGAATGTGAAGCTGGCAGGGCTGGCCGTGGATGGCGGCTCGGTGCGCTTCAGCGATGCGGCTCCTGTGCAGGGGCAACGCGCCCAACCCGTGGAGCTGGATGTGAGTGCGCTGCGCGTGCGACTGGGGGCATTCGAGCCGTTGGCTGCCAAAGCTGCCCCCAGCCCATTGGAAGTGTCGGCGCGTTTGGGAACTGGCCGTCGCGTACAGGCGGGGAGTATCAATTTCCGTGGTCAGCTGGGGTTGACCCCGGTGTCTGCACAAGGTCAGTTGCAGGCGCAGGCCGTACCACTGCATGCGTTTGAGCCTTATTTCGGTCACAAGCTCAATGTGGATCTCGTGCGCGCAGACGGCAACTTCCGCGGCAAGCTCAATTACCTTGCGCATCCCAAGGGCCCACAACTCAGCGTGCTGGGCGATGTGGAATTGACGGACTTGCGGGTCCGCTCCACCCTGGCTGCACCTGTGCATGAAGAAACCGACAAGCCCACCACTGCCAAGGGTGCCTTGACGGCTGTGCTCAATGACTCCACTGCCGATCGTGCCAAGGCCTTGTCGGCCCGCACAGGCCTGGGGCTGGGCGATGATCTGCTGGCCTGGAAGACGCTGGCCGTGCGCGGGCTTGACCTGAACCTGCGTCCGCAGCAGCCGCTGCGTGTGAGCGTGCGCGAGACGGCGCTCAGCGATTTCTTTGCTCGTGTCATCGTGCAGCGCAACGGCCGCATCAACCTGCAGGACATTGTGAAGACGGAAAAGTCCGAGCAGTCCGTGGCCCAGAACGAGCAGGCCAATGCCAAGGCTGCCGCTGGCGAAAAGCCCGAGGTGGCCAAGGCCCCTGAGCCAGCTAAAGTGGAAGACAGCGGTCCAGCCCCCATCATCAACGTTGGCCCGATCGTGCTGACGGGGGGCAAGGTGCAGTTTTCCGACTACTTCATTCAGCCCAACTACTCGGCGGATCTGAGTCAGCTCAATGGTCGTTTGAGTGCGTTCTCGTCCCAGGCGCCACAAGGTCAGGCCGAGCCGCAGATGGCGGATCTGGAAATCAAGGGCAGGGCGCAGGGAACGGCGACGCTGGATATCAGTGGCAAGGTCAATCCCCTGGCCAAGCCTCTGGCGCTCGATGTGCGTGCCCAGATGAATGACCTGGAGCTTTCGCCGCTGTCGCCTTATTCCATCAAGTACGCTGGCTATGGCATCGAACGCGGCAAGCTCTATATGGATGTCAACTACAAGGTACAGCCCGATGGACAGCTGACGGCGTCCAACAAGCTGGTGTTGCGCCAGCTGACCTTTGGCGACAAGGTCGAAGGCGCGCCTGCCTCGCTGCCTGTCAAGCTGGCCGTGGCCTTGCTGTCCGACCGCAACGGTGTGATCGATCTGGATGTACCGTTGAGCGGCTCGCTCAACGACCCGCAGTTCCGCCTGGCTCCCATCATCTTCAAGGTGATAGGCAACATCATCATGAAGGCCGTGACAGCACCGTTTGCGCTGCTGTCGGGTGCTTTCTCGGGTGGCGATGAATCGGGTGCCGTGAACTTTGCTCCAGGCAGTGCCCAGCTTGATGCCAAGGCCAAGGATCAGCTGAGCAAGATCGTCAAGGCGCTCAATGACCGTCCAGCGCTCAAGATGACCGTCGCAGGAGAGTCGCGCGAAGCGGAAGACAAGGAGGCCTGGAAGTCGGTTGAGCTGGACCGTCTGTTGCTGGCTGAAAAGCGCCGCAAGAGCCTGCGCGAAGGCAAGAACGCAGAAGACATCACCGAGTTCAGCGAGGCCGAGCGGCCCGTACTGCTCAAGGCGGTCTATGGACGTGCGGATATCAAAAAGCCCCGCAATATGGTCGGAATGGCCAAGGATCTGCCAGCCGACCAGATGAAGGCGCTGCTGGTGGCCAGCATCAAGGTGCCCGATGACGCCATGCGTGAGTTGGCCTTGGCGCGCGGCGTGGCGGTCAGAGACTATCTGGCGACGCAGAATCTGCCGCTGGAGCGTCTGTTCCTGGGTGCACCGAGGCTGGATGTCCAGGACAAGGGCTGGACTCCGCGCGCTCAGCTGAGCCTGTCAGCACAATGATCAAAGGCGTACGCAATACACTCTGAATTCGCCTTTTTTGGCTTGTCTTCAAATAAAGGCGAAAATACCGCTTTGCCCAGCTGCCTTGGCATCTGGGCTTGAGCTTGTGATGTCAGCCCTCAGATGGGTTGGCACGGGCCGGTTGCAGCGATTTCTGCAAAGGCTGACAAGCATTTTTTGACCCCTACATGACCTCTATCTCTCCTAGCAGCACCATGTCTGATGCATCTGAAGTAAGCCCGGCCTCTGCCAAGAATTCTGAGCAACATCCGCTGGATGCGCTGACGGGTGGTGCTTTTTCTGCCGAAACCTCGGGTGATCGCGCCGCGCGCATCCGTGATTGGCTGACCACTCAACCCACGGTTGAGCAACTCCAGGAAGTCCACAAGGAGCTCAATGGCCGCGACAAGAGCGCGGCCCGCGCTGTGCGCGAGCGTCTGGACGAAATTCGTCGCACCGAAAACCAGGAAAAGATTTCCGTGGAATGGGCAGAGAAGGCCCTGGCTCTGCTGGCTGCCGTGCCTTTCGACGCCGCAGCCGCCACAGCCTGGCAGCGCGATGCCGCAAAGGCTGGCGCTGCGTTGTCGCGCGAACCGCTGTCGCAGTTCAAGGTGCAACTGGTCGAGCGCGTGAAAGCTGTGGAGGACCTGCAGCACCGCACCCAGGTGCAGCGCGAAGTGGCGCTGTTGCTGGCTCAGCGTATCGAAGTGCTGTCCACCAAATCCTGGAAGGATGCCAAGGCCGTGCTTGAAGCTCTGGGTGCCGACGTGGCTCGCTGGCAGGAGCAGGCCAAGGAGCTGACAGGGGATGCCAGCTGGAGCAGCGTGGACGGTCGCTTCCCTCCTCAATTGGAAGCAGCATCCGCACAGCTGGCGCTGGTTTGGGATGCTTTCCAGTCCGCATTGGCGCAGACCGAAGTCGCTGCTGCGGATGAAACAGCTCCTCTGCCCACGGTGCCCGTCTGGGCCGATGAAATTCGCGTGGCCCGTGGTCTGCCTCCCGAGGCAGCTCCTGTTGACGCCGCCAAACCCGCAGCCCGTGCAGCCACCGCAGGTCGTGGCAAGCCTTCGCCTGAGCAAGTGGAGGTCGCCAAGGCCGCTTTGGGTCTGGCTCTGCAGGCACTGAAGGAAGAGGCGGCGGCTGGTAACAGCAAGGCTGGCTCTGCTGCTGTGCAGGCCGTACGTGCTGCCATCAAGACCCATGGTCGCTTTGTTGACGAAGCCCTGGTCACAGAGGTGCACGAAGCCCTGCTGGCTGCTGGTGAGAGCGATGGCTGGCTGCGTCAGAACGCCGACAAGCTGCGTGAAGAGCTGGTGGCCAAGGCTGAAGCGCTGCTCAACCGACCCGAAGGTCAGGCTCTGGGTGGTCGCAAGATTCAGGAAACCCTGCGTAACTTGCGCGAGCAGTGGAAGCAGGCCGACCAGGGTGCCATGGCCAATCATGCGCTGTGGAAGAAGTTCGATGAAGCCTGCAACGCCGCCTACAAGGTGGTTGAGTCCTGGCACGACAAGATTCGCCAGGACAGCACGCAGGCCAAGACTCAGCGTCTGGCTCTGATCGAAGAAATCAAGGCGTGGGCTGCAGAGCATGCGGCCAGTGAGGATTGGAAGACCATGCTGCGCGCACTGCGTCAGTTTGGTGAGCGCTGGCGTGAAAGCGGCCATATCGGCGAAAAGCTGTTTGCCGAACTGCAGCCGCTGTTCAAGCAAGCCATGAACGCTGCCGAGGCACCTCTGCAGGCCGCGCAGAAAGCCAGCCTGGATCGTCGCCACGCCATGATCGACGAGGCGGTGGCTCTGGGTGCTGCGGCCAATCTGCGCATCGATGCCGTCAAGGCTCTGCAGCAACGCTGGCAGGCCGAGGCGCAAGGCGTGCCTCTGGATCGCAAACATGAGCAAAAGCTCTGGGACGCTTTCCGCAAGCCGCTGGACGAAGCCTTCAACCGCAAGAGTGTCGATCGCGGCTCGCGCGGTCCGGCGGTGGAACTGTCCGAGCATGATCGTCGTGTGCTCGAGGCCTCCAAGGCTGTGGAAGCGGCCAATGCAAGCGGCGATGCGCAAAAAATCCGTACCGCTCTGGCCGAGTTGGAAGCTGCCATGAAGGCACAACCTGTGGCTGAGAAATCTGATGAAAATCAGCCTCAAGCCCAGGCTGATAAAGCGCAAGTTGCTACTGAAACAGAAGCGGCTGCTGAAGCTCCTGCAGCCAAGCCTGCACGTCCCGTGGTGGCTGTGCGCGGTGACGATCGTCCCGGCGCTAAGAAAGAAGCTGCTCCTGTGGCGGGTGGCCGTCCTGGCGATCGCAGAGATGCAGGTCGTGGTCGCGATGCCGTGCGTGGTGATCGCGGTGGCCGTGATGGCAACCGTGACATGGGGCGCGGCCGTCGTGAGTTCAACCGCGAAGAGCGCGGTCCGCGATTGGCAGACCCTGCTTTCCGTGCTCAGCGTGATGCGATGGAGCATGCTCAGGAAGCGCTGCGCAAGCTGGCGGCCCAAGCCCACGGTGAGGCCGTGACCCAGCTCATGGGGGCATGGCAGGCGCGTGATGCAGAGCAGATGCCTTCGGCTCAGCAATTGGGTGGCAAGGTGACTGCGCCTGTGCGTTTATCCTGGAGCAATGCCATTGGTGCTGCTCCAAAGGGTGATGCTGCTGAAGCGTTGCTGCGTCTTGAAATGGCTGCCGATGTGCATACGCCTGCCGACCAGCTGGCGGCCCGCCGTGTATTGCAGCTGCAGATGCTGACCCGCCGTAATGATCCATCGCCTCAGCAAACCTGGGGTCAGGATGTGGCTACTGTGCTGGCAAGCGGCAGCGATGAAGCCTCGGCTCGCCGTCTGCAATCTGCACTCAAGCAGTTGCTGCGCAAGTAAGCGTTCTGGCAAGCTACAAAAAGGGAGTCGAAAGACTCCCTTTTTTTGTGTCTGAGCTGTTTGTGTGGTGGCTGAGCGAAGTTCTGGGGAAAACGAAAAAGCCGTTGCATTTGCATGCAACGGCTTGCCGTATTTGGTGCCCAGAAGAGGACTCGAACCTCCACGGAGTTACCCGCTAGTACCTGAAACTAGTGCGTCTACCAATTCCGCCACCTGGGCTCTCAGGATAGAGTGAATTATATAGCGGCCAATGCAGTGTTCTGGCGAGTTGGCGCAATTTCTGCAAAGTTTTTCGAGGTGCTGTGGAGGGGCTGGGAAAACGAAAAAGCCGCTGCATTTGCATGCAACGGCTTGTCGTGTTTGGTGCCCAGAAGAGGACTCGAACCTCCACGGAGTTACCCGCTAGTACCTGAAACTAGTGCGTCTACCAATTCCGCCACCTGGGCTTTCAGGGAAGACTTGAATTATAGCGTAAATTCAAGCTTCAATTTTCAAGAGATGCCAACAGGGCTAAAACATTCCAATTGTCAGAATGTTTCCCCAGTTCATCGAAACCTTGTTGGGTTGTCGTTAAACTTGGTGCCCAGGAGAGGACTCGAACCTCCACGGAGTTACCCGCTAGTACCTGAAACTAGTGCGTCTACCAATTCCGCCACCTGGGCATCTCAGGAAAGACATAGATTGTATATCAAAAAAATGAACCCTCGCGCTAAAGCTGCCGATATGAACGAAGAAATCTTGGGCACTGTGCAGGGCCACCGCGATGGGCACGGCTTTGTCGTCCGCGATGACGGTGAGCGTGACATCTACCTTCCCCCCAACGAAATGCGAGCCGTGCTGCACAAGGACAAGGTCCAGGTGCGCATCGCTCGCAACGACTACCGCGGCCGTCCGGAAGGGCGTGTGGTTGAAATTGTGGAGCGTCCGGATCAGCCCATCATTGGTCGCTTTCTGCAGGAAAGCGGTGTGTGGCTCGTTGCACCCGAAGACAAACGTTACGGCCAGGACATCCTGATTCCATCGAACGCCACCGGCTCTGCACAGCCGGGGCAGGTGGTTGTGGTGAAGTTGACCGAAGCGCCGGCCCTGTTTGGTCAGCCGGTGGGGCGCATTACCGAAGTGCTTGGTGAAGTTGACGACCCAGGCATGGAGATAGAAATTGCAGTGCGCAAATATGATGTGCCGCATATTTTCTCCGATGCTTGCCTGGAGCAGGCCAAGGCCTTGCCCGAAACGGTGCGCCCTGCGGATCGCAAGCAGCGCATTGATCTGACGGATATTCCGCTGGTCACCATTGACGGCGAAGATGCCCGAGACTTTGACGACGCTGTGTACTGCGAGCCCACCAAGGTAGGGCGCAGCAAGGGCTGGCGTCTGTTGGTGGCGATTGCCGATGTAAGCCACTACGTGACGACCGGCAGCGCTATCGACGTGGATGCCTACGATCGCGCTACCAGCGTCTACTTTCCACGCCGCGTGATTCCCATGCTGCCGGAAAAGCTCAGCAACGGCTTGTGCTCCCTCAATCCTGATGTAGATCGTCTGTGCATGGTCTGCGACATGATGATCACGGCCAAGGGTGAGGTACAGGCCTATCAGTTCTACCCTGCGGTCATGCACAGCCACGCGCGCTTCACCTATACGGAAGTGGCGGCGATTCTGGCCAATACGCGTGGTCCTGAAGCAGCCAAGCGCAAGGAGCGCGTGCAGGATCTGCTGAATCTGCATGGCGTTTATCAGGCGTTGCTCAAGGCGCGCGAAGCGCGTGGAGCCGTTGACTTCGAAACCACGGAGACGCAGATCGTCTGTGACGACAATGGCCGTATCGAGAAGATCGTGCCGCGTACCCGTAACGAGGCGCACAAGCTGATCGAAGAGGCCATGCTGGCGGCCAATGTCTGCAGCGCCGACTTCATCGAGCAAAGCGGGCAACTGGGCCTGTTTCGCGTGCACGACAAGCCTTCGCTGGAAAAGCAGGAAATCCTGCGTAACTATCTCAAGGCCATGGGCGTGGGCATGAGCATCAGCGAGAACCCCACGACCAAAGAGTTTCAGCAGATTGCGGCGGCGACCAAGGATAGGCCCGATGCGCAGCAGATTCATACCATGCTGCTGCGATCCATGATGCAGGCCTTCTACACACCCGAGAACACAGGCCATTTCGGCTTGGCGTTCGAAGCCTATACGCACTTCACCAGCCCCATCCGTCGTTACCCGGACTTGCTGGTGCACCGCGTCATCAAGGCGGAGTTGGCTGGTACGCACTACAAGCTGCCCAACCTGCCCACGCCAGGTGAGGCTCATGCCAAGATGGCCAAGCGCCTGGCCTCGCGTGTGGCCGAGCCCGGTCAGAAACCGCGCAAGCGCGCAGCGGGCAAGGAGTTCCAGGCTTGGGAGGCCGCAGGCCTGCACTGCAGCGCCAACGAGCGCCGGGCCGATGAGGCCAGTCGTGATGTAGAGGCCTGGCTCAAGTGCAAATACATGCGCGAGCATCTGGGTGAAGAGTTTGCGGGCACCGTGTCTTCGGTCACGACCTTCGGCATCTTTGTGACGCTGGACGCCATGTATGTGGAAGGACTGGTTCACATTACCGAGCTGGGCGGTGACTATTTCCGTTTTGACGAAGCGCGCCAGGAATTGCGCGGTGAACGCTCCGGCGTACGCTATGGCATCGGTACCCGGGTGCGGGTCCAGGTCAGCCGGGTGGACCTCGATGGGCGCCGCATTGACTTCCGTCTGGTGCGCGATGGTGAGGATGCCATCATGCAGTCACCTCGCCGTGGCGCAGGCAAGGAGGAGGGACGTGGCCGTCGCGAACCGCGTGACCAGCGTGACGATCGCGCAGGCAACAGCTATACCGAAAAATGGAACCGTCGTGATGCCAAGGCCAGCCGTGCGCAGCGCAATGCTGTTGGCACTGTGGATGCGGGTGGTGCCAAGCAAAGCCGCAAGGCGGCCAAGAAGGCCATGCTCCAGGGGGTGAACCTGGCGGCGCTGGAGGCAGAGTACGCTCAGGAGAGCATGGCTGCAAAGCCAGCAGTTACGCCCGTTTTGGTGAGCGAGCCTGTGGCTGCTGCATCGCCACGCAAGGCGACTGGCAAGAAAAAAGTGGCTGCCTTGCTGGGCGGTGATACACCTGCAGCCAAGCCGGTTGTGCAGGTTGCGGTACCTGCCAAGGCCAGGGTTGCCAAGCCTGTCAAGCGTGCCGGGGCGTCTGCTGCGGCCGCAAAAACCACCAAGCGCAAGACCGAGCGCTAAGCACTCGTCGTGCTCTTGCAAAGGGGCAAAGGGAGAAGGCCTTGTCTGCAGTGACAAGGCCTTTTTTACATCCAGTGGCTTGTGGTGCTGTTCAGCCCAGCCGCATGGCCAGGGCGCTTGCGCTGAAAGGAGTATGGGCAGGCCATTCATCGGCCAGTCGCCCATGGCGGAAGGCGGCTTGAACGGCCGCCTGTTCTGCCGTGCAGCCGGCTGCCCAGATTGCGCCTGTCAGTCCGGCCAGCACGTCCCCCGTGCCGCCACGCGCCAGCAGAGCATTACCGCTGAAGTTGATCCATGGGGTAGCTGCAGGACTTGCAATTACGGTGCCGGACCCTTTGAGCAGGGCTGTGCATTGAAACTGCTGTGCCAGGGCTGACGCGGCGCGCAAACGGTGGGCTTGCACGCTTTGGGTGTCAGTCTGAAGCAGTCGGGCGGCTTCCAGGGGGTGGGGTGTGAGTATGGTCGACTGCTGGCGCGTGGCGCGACTGCTAAGCATCCTGGCCAGGCTTGCACTTTGGCTGATGGCATTGAGGGCATCGGCATCCAGCACCAGACGAGGGGCTTGCTGCAAGACCGTGGGCAGCCAGGTTTCAATGGCTTGGCCTCCGCCGCATCCGCAGACCACGGTTGCGTTATGCCAGTCTTGCGCTTGCGGCTGACGCAACATGATCTCCGGCCAGGGGGCGATGGCTTGATCGGTTCGATGTTCCGCATCCAGCAGAGCCAGCATCACGCGCCCCGCACCTGCATACAGTGCGGCAAGGGCCGCCAACCACGCGGCACCTGTCATGGACAGGCCTTGGTGCCCCAAGCCCTCGCCACCGAGGATTGCCACATCGCCAAAACTGCCTTTGTGGCTGGCGTGTGGGCGAGCAGGTTGTGAGTCGGCGGATGTGCGTGTACTCAGTCTGGCGGCAGGAATTGGTGCTGGAGTCGGTGTGCCCGGGGCGTTGCAACCCAGGTCATCCCACCAGACTTGGCCACAAGCATCACGTCCTTGTGCGGTGAACAGGCCGGGTTGCAGTGTCAGCAGGGCCAAGGTGTGACGTGGGCTGGGTTCGTGCTCCGGTGCTGCCGTTGGGGTGAATTCGGGCAGGTATTGCCCGGTGTCGGCGTTCAATCCCGAGGCGATATCCACGCATAACACCGGGCAGCTGCTGCGCTGCACTTGCTGCAATAGTTGAAGCAGTCTGCGCTGGTCAATGTTGAGCTTGGCGGTGTTTTTGCTTTGAAGTCCGATGCCGAGTAGTGCGTCGATGCATAGATCCTGCGCTCCCATGTGCTCGGGGCATTGTTCGGCCCACTGCACCCCTGCCGCTCGGGCGCGTAGCCATGAGGCTTTGGCATCTGCGGGCAGGTTTTGGTGGTCGCGCACCTCGCTGACCAGGATTTGCGTGAAGGGGCGCAAGGTTTTGAGCTGTGCAGCGGCTTCAAAGCCGTCCCCGCCGTTGTTGCCCGGGCCGCAGGCAATCCAGATACGCCGTGCATGCGGCGCAATTGCCATGGCCAGGCGTGCAACGGCAAGGCCCGCGCGCTGCATCAGGGTATGAGCGGGAAGCTGACGGGCGCAGTCTTTCTCGATCTGCCGGGTGGTGGCGGTGTCAAACAGCGGCCAGCCAGTGCCGTTGATAGGTGTGGTGTCGGAGGCGATGCGCAGCATGTGGCCAGCATAGCGCCAGCTGTAGCCATTGCTTATTCATAGAGTTGAGGCTTGGCTGCTGCTGGTTCACATGGTGCGCAATAAATTTCCATGAAATAAGCTGCCAGCCCTTTGCTGGTACGCGTTGGCAGCTATCAATGATGCGTCAGGCACTTGCTTGAAGCACGGCTTCAATGGCCGCGCCGATTTGCAGCACGGCATCGTCATGCAGCGCAGCGTGCCAGATCATCAGGCCCATGGGCAGTTCATGGGCCTGATGGCAGGGTAGGGAGAGCGCACATCCATCCAGCATGTTGATGATGCTGGTATTGCGTAGCAGCAAGGCATTGACGCGCACGAACTCCGCATCGCGCCTGGCATCGGCCTCGGGGTCCAGGCCGTTGGCGGGTGCGACGGAGCTAATGGTAGGCGCAGTCAAGGGAGTGGTGGGGGAGAGCAATGCATCAAACGGGGCAATGGCGGCTTCCATCTTGGCAATCCAGCGCTTGCGTGCGGCGATCAGGTCCAGGTAGTCTGCGGCACTCATCGTCGCGCCGCGTTCGATGCGTGAGCGCACGCGTGGGTCATAGAGCGCGGCCTGGGCTGGGTCTTGCAGATAGCGGCGGTGCCAGGCATAGCTCTCTGCAGGGGAGAAGCCGCCAATGATGTTGACGGCGTCCAGCTCTTCCAGTTCGGGCAGGTCAATCCATTCAATGGAGGCGCCTGCCGCTTGCAACTGGGCGATGCTGCGCTCGAATGCGACCTGGACGGCATGCTCGATCTGTTCAAAGAAGATCTGGCGTGGCACCGCCAGGCGCCATTGATTCAGGGGGCGGTCAATAGTATTGACTTTGCGGGCGGCCAGGATTTCATGCAGCAGCACGGCGTCGCGCACGCTGCGTGTGAGGGCGCAGGCCGTGTCCAGGGTGGGAGATAGCGGAACGGTGCCATCTGTGGGAACCAGGTGAGCTGTGCTCTTGAAGCCAACGAGCCCATTGAGGGCGGCAGGAATGCGGATGGAGCCGCCGGTATCGGAACCCAGAGCTGCCCAGGCTGCGCCACTGGCAACCGAGACTGCTGCGCCCGAAGATGAACCGCCAGGAATGCGGGCAGGGCGCGTGGGGGCTAGTTGAGGATTGGCGGGGTGGCGGGCATCCAGCGCCGCTGGCGCGCCAAAGTGCGGATTCACGCCCACGCCTGAAAAAGCAAACTCCACCATATGTGTGCGGCCGATGATGGCTGCACCTGCAGCCTCCAGGCGTGCTACCGCTGCGGCGGTGCTTTCTGCCGGGGGCGTGTCCTGAAGTATCTTGGAGCTGGCGGCGCTGCGCGAGCCAGCCATATCAAACAGGTCCTTGACGGAAACGGCCAGGCCTGCCAGGGGCATGGTGCGTGGCGTTTCCGCAGCAGCCCAGCGAGCGCTGTCGAAAAAAGTCTGGCTGAAAACATGTGCGCACAAAGGGCTTTGTGCGGCGGCAATGCTCAATTCCATGAGGCTGGATGCGCTTTCGCGACCTTCGCGAATCTCAAGAGCTGCATGGCTGAGGTCGTATTGCATGGCAATGTGCTAAAATTTTGCGGCTTTGCTAAGGGTTGGCCCGTAAGGGGCAACTCGAAAAGCACTGTAGGTGGTGGATGCGGCACGCTTCAGGCGATGCTGTGGCGCTCTTTCAGGTAAGCAAGGCAAATAGCAAACCGGCCTATTCAAGGTGTTGCCGTCAATGCCGAGAGGTATTGGCAGCAA
This sequence comes from Comamonas sp., assembly GCA_031277805.1. GTDB lineage: Bacteria > Pseudomonadota > Gammaproteobacteria > Burkholderiales > Burkholderiaceae_C > Comamonas. The sequence continues at coordinate 143,412 of JAITLR010000013.1, forward strand.
TCGTTGGGCCGGATTTTAGACCTAACCTTAGAGGTAATTCACATGGCAGTAACAATGCGCGAGATGCTGGAAGCTGGCGTCCACTTCGGTCACCAAACTCGCTTCTGGAACCCCAAGATGGCTCCGTTCATCTTCGGTCACCGCAACAAGATTCACATCATCAACCTGGAAAAGTCCCTGCCGATGTTTCAGGAGGCCCAGAAGTTCGCCAAGCAGCTGACTGCTAACGGCGGCACTGTGCTGATGGTGGGTACCAAGCGTCAAGCCCGTGAACTGGTGGCTGAGCAAGCTCAGCGCGCTGGCGTGCCTTACGTTGACCAACGCTGGTTGGGCGGCATGCTGACCAACTTCAAGACCGTCAAGACCTCCATCAAGCGTCTGAAGGACATGAAGGCTCAGCAAGAAGCTGGTCTGGAATCCATGTCCAAGAAGGAACAGCTGATGTTCGTTCGCGAACTGGAAAAGCTGGAAAAGGATATCGGCGGTATCCAGGACATGAACGGCCTGCCCGACGCTATCTTTGTGATCGACGTGGGCTTCCACAAGATCGCTATCGCTGAAGCCAAGAAGCTGGGTATCCCTCTGATTGGCGTGGTTGACACCAACCACAACCCCGAAGGCATCGACTACGTGATTCCTGGTAACGACGACTCCGCCAAGGCTGTGCAACTGTACGCCCAAGGCATTGCCGACGCCATCCTGGAAGGCCGTGAAGCCCGTCTGAACGACGTGGTGAAGGCTGCCGCTGGTGAAGACGGCGACGAGTTCGTGGAAGTGGAAGAATCCGCCGCCTAAGCGAAGTCCGGCTGCGCGACCGCATCGCGAGAAAAAGCGGGGCTCTGGTAGCCCCGTTTTTTTAAGCCGGAATCCTGTAACGAATCGAACTGATACTGGAGAAATACGATGGCAATTACTGCAAGCATGGTGGCCGAACTGCGCGCCAAGACCGACGCTCCCATGATGGAGTGCAAGAAGGCTCTGACCGAAGCTGATGGCGATATGGCCAAGGCGGAAGAGCTGCTGCGCGTCAAGCTGGGCACCAAGGCTGGCAAGGCTGCTTCCCGCGTGACCGCTGAAGGCGTTGTGGCTGCTTTCATCGAAGGCGACAAGGGTGGCCTGATCGAAGTCAACAGCGAAACCGACTTCGTGTCCAAGAACGACAGCTTCCTGGCCATGGCCAGTGCCGCTGCCAAGCTGGTGGCTCTGCACAATCCCGCTGACATCGACGCCCTGGGTGCTCTGGCTTACGAGCAAGACGGCTACGGCCCCACTCTGGAAGATGTGCGCAAGGGCCTGATCGGCAAGATCGGCGAAAACATGTCTTTCCGCCGCTTCAAGGCTTTCAACGGCGCTGGTCTGGCTGCCTACGTGCACGGCACCCGCATCGGTGTGGTCGTCGAATTCGACGGCGAAGCTGCTGCTGCCAAGGATGTGGCAATGCACGTGGCTGCCATGAAGCCCGTGGCCGTGACTTCCGCTGACGTGCCCGCCGAGCTGATCGCCAAGGAGCGTTCCGTGGCCGAAGCCAAGGCTGCCGAGTCCGGCAAGCCTGCCGATATCGTCGCCAAGATGGTGGAAGGTTCCGTGCAGAAGTACCTGAAGGAAGTTTCCCTGGCTGACCAGGTCTTCGTGAAGGCTGCCGACGGCAAGCAAACCGTGGCTCAGATGCTCAAGGCTGCCAACACCACCGTCAAGGGCTTCACGATGTATGTCGTGGGTGAAGGCATCGAGAAGAAGACTGACGACTTCGCTGCCGAAGTGGCCGCCCAGGTGGCCGCAGCCAAGGCTGGTGCTTAAACCTAAGCCTTAGCAACAATCGCGGCCTGGTGCCGCGATTGATTTATCTCCCTCCCAATTTTCATTCTCACCTTAACTTCTCTCGGAGAAACACCATGTCCAACGCCATTCCTGCCCATAAGCGCATTTTGCTCAAGCTGTCGGGTGAGGCGTTAATGGGGGATGACCAGTTCGGCATCAACCGCGCAACCATCGAGCGCATGGTGTCCGAGATCGTGGAAGTGACCAAGGTGGGTGTGCAGGTCGCTGTGGTGATCGGCGGCGGAAATATCTTCCGTGGCGTGGCCGGTGGCTCCGTGGGCATGGACCGTGCAACAGCTGACTATATGGGCATGCTGGCCACGGTGATGAATGCACTGGCCCTGGCGGATGCCATGGACAAGCAGGGCCTGACGGCTCGTGTGATGTCGGCCATCGGTATCGAGCAGGTGGTGGAGCCCTATGTGCGCCCCAAGGCGCTGCAGTATCTGGAAGAGGGCAAGGTCGTGGTGTTCGCCGCCGGTACGGGCAACCCTTTCTTCACCACCGATACCGCAGCTGCTCTGCGTGGCGCCGAAATCGGTGCCGAAGTGGTTCTGAAGGCCACGAAGGTCGATGGCGTGTACACGGCCGATCCGGTCAAGGATCCTTCCGCCACCCGTTACGACAAGCTGACTTTTGATGAAGCCATCTCGCGCAACCTGGGCATCATGGATGCCACGGCTTTTGCGCTGTGCCGTGACCAGAAGCTGCCGATCCGTGTGTTCTCCATCGTCAAGCCCGGCGCACTCAAAAGCGTGGTCATGGGTGATGACGAAGGCACTCTGGTGTACGCTTGAGCGTTTGCTGCAGCCTATTGCCTGTGAAGGAATAAGAACATGACGATCGCCGAAATCAAGAAAAATACCGAAACCAAGATGGGGCAATCCATCGAGGCTCTGAAGAACAACCTGTCCCGCGTGCGTACCGGCCGTGCCAATCCGGCGCTGCTGGATGCAATCCATGTGGAGTACTACGGCTCCATGGTGCCTCTGTCCCAGGTGGCCAATGTGTCCCTGCTGGATGCCCGCACCATCAGCGTGCAGCCCTGGGAAAAGAACATGGCTGCCAAGGTGGAAAAGGCCATTCGCGAAAGCGATCTGGGCCTGAATCCGGCATCCATGGGAGATCTGATCCGCGTTCCCATGCCTCCCATGAGCGAGGAGCGCCGCAAGGAAATGACCAAGCTGGCCCGCAACGAAGGCGAAAACTCCAAGATTGCCATCCGCAATCTGCGCCGCGATGCCAACGAAGGCGTGAAGAAGCTGGTCAAGGACAAGGAAGCTTCCGAGGACGATCAGAAGCGTTCCGAAGCTGAAATCCAAAAGATCACGGACAAGCATATTGCCGAGATCGACGTGCTGGTGGCTGCCAAAGAGCAGGACATCCTGGCGGTCTAAGGCATCAGGCCAAAGGACTTGCACTTTTGACAAGCTCAAAGAACGGCGCGGTACCGCGCCATATCGCCATCATCATGGATGGCAATGGGCGCTGGGCCAAGCGCCGCTTGCTCCCACGCCTTGCCGGCCACAAGCAAGGTGTGGAGTCCCTGCGCCGCTGTGCACGTGCCTGCGTGGAGCAGGGCGTGCAGGTGCTGACGGTGTTTGCTTTCTCCTCCGAGAACTGGAATCGTCCGCAGGAAGAAGTCTCGGGCCTGATGAGTCTGTTGGCGACAGCGCTGACCAAAGAGGTCAGACAACTGAGTGCGGACGGTGTGCGACTGTACTTTGTCGGTGATCGCCAGGGTCTGAGCGAGAAGGTACGAGCAGGCCTGGCTGAGGCAGAGCGCATCACTGCGCACAACACGCGCCTGATTCTCAATGTCTGCTTCAACTATGGCGGCCGCTGGGACATTGCCCAGGCTGCACAGAGGGTGGCCGAGCAAGGCTTGGCGCTGACCCCGGAAAACCTCGACAAGGCCATGGCGCTGGCGCATGTGCCTGATCCGGATCTGATGATTCGCACTGGTGGTGAAACGCGCATCAGCAACTTTTTGCTCTGGCAAGCCGCCTACACCGAGCTGTTCTTCAGTGATAGCCTCTGGCCTGACTTCGACGAAGCAGCGCTGGACGAGGCCATCTCGGTGTTCAGTGGGCGAGAGCGCCGCTTTGGCCAGACTTCAGAACAAATTCAACAACCGTCAAATGCGACTTTGACGGCCTAACCACAAGAGGTGCCATGCTCAAGCAGCGCGTCATTACCGCCTTGATATTGCTGGCCATTTTGCTGCCGGCTTTGTTTTATCCCGCCAGCACGGTGCCGTTTGCGGTGCTGATGTTGATCTTCATGGCTGCTGGTGCCTGGGAGTGGGGGCGACTCAATGGTTTTGGGCAGGCTGGCGCACTGGGGCTGGGAGCACTTTGCACAGCACTTTGCGCTGGATCATGGTGGGCTGGCTGGCTGCAGCAATCTTTGACCACGGTCTGGATCGTGGCTGGCTTTTGCTGGGTGCTGGGCGGTGTGCTGCTTTTGCGAGCTGGAGTGGCTGGATGGCCGCATATTCCCGCAGCGGTACGCCTGATTGGTGGTGTGCTGGCCCTGTGGCTGTCCTGGATGGCTGTGGTGCAGGCTCGCAACATTGGCGTCAACTTCCTGCTGTCGGTGCTGGTGCTGGTCTGGGTGGCCGACATTTTTGCCTATTTCGCGGGGCGCACCTTCGGCCTCAAGTTCACCAAAAACAAGCTGGCACCCTCCATCAGTCCTGGCAAGAGCTGGGAAGGTGTCTGGGGTGGCATGGTCGGTGTTGTCGTGCTGGCACTGGTCTGGAGCTGGGCGGACCGTCATTACGGCTCCAGCGTTTCGAGTTTCTATACGGTGCTGCAGTCGCATGGGACATGGTTCCTGTTGCTGGCTGCAGTGTTTATGGCTGCAATGAGTGTGGTGGGCGACCTGGTCGAATCCCTCATCAAACGCAGCGTTGGTGTCAAGGACAGCAGCGGCTTGCTGCCCGGCCATGGTGGTGTCCTGGATCGCATTGATGCTCTCCTGCCCACACTGCCGTTGGCAATGATGCTCTCATCCTTTGTGCATCCATGAAGCAGAAAATCACGGTTCTGGGTTCTACCGGTTCCATTGGAACCAATACCCTGGATGTGGTGGCCCGCCACCCAGATCAATATGAAGTCTTTGCCTTGAGCGCAGCCACGCAAGTGGATTTGATGCTCAGGCAATGCGCCCAGTTCAAGCCACAGTTTGCCGTGATGGCCAGTGCGCCTCATGCGCTGCAACTGGCAGAGCAGTTGAAGAAAAATGGGCTTCAAACGCAGGTCCTTCAAGCGCAAGATGCTCTTGAAACCATAGCTTCCCATCCCGATGTCGACGCTGTCATGGCTGCCATCGTGGGCGCGGCTGGTCTGGCTCCATGCCTTGCGGCAGCCAAGGCGGGCAAACGTCTGCTGCTGGCCAACAAGGAAGCACTGGTGGTGGGTGGTGCCTTGTTCATGGATACCGTCAAGCGCCACGGTGCGACGTTGCTGCCTATCGATAGCGAGCACTCGGCCATCTTCCAGTGTCTGCCGGAAGACAGCGGTACCTGGGCAGACCGCGTCGACTCTTTGCTGCTGACGGCTTCGGGCGGCCCCTTCCGCCAGCGTGATCCGGCGACGTTGTCCGAGATCACGCCGGAGCAGGCCTGCACGCATCCCAACTTCTCCATGGGGCGCAAGATCTCGGTGGACTCCGCAACCATGATGAACAAGGCGCTCGAAGTGATCGAGGCGCGCTGGCTGTTCGACATGGCGCCCGAGAAGATCAAGGTCGTCATTCACCCGCAGCAGATCGTGCATTCCATGGTGCAGTTCAAGGACTCGTCGGTGATTGCTCAGCTGGGAACGCCTGATATGCGTGTGCCCATTGCCTGCGGCTTGGCTTGGCCTGAGCGCATTGCCAGCGGTGCTCCGCTGCTGGACTTCACCCAGCTGGCGGCGCTAACCTTCGAAGAGGCGGATGCCAAGCGTTTTCCGGGTCTGCATCTATCCTGGCAGGCGTTGCGCGCGCCCGAGGGCACGACCACGGTGCTCAATGCTGCCAACGAAATTGCGGTCGCGGCCTTCCTTGAGCGTCGCCTGTCGTTTGACCGTATTCATGCGGTGAATCTGCAGACGCTGGAGTCAGTGCAGCCCGGCAATGTGTCCAGCCTTGAAGACCTGATGGTTCTGGATGCAAACACACGAGAGCAGGCTGCGTTGATCGCGCGACAATGGGCGCTGTGATTCCGTGATGGTGGCTTGTCGAAGCCGTCTGCGAGCTGTAACGGGATCTGCTTTGGCCCGCATTCCTTAGGCTGATTGAAAAAAGGAGTATCAGGTGTTGCTGACAGTTGTGTCTTTCATCGTTGCGCTTGGCATTCTGATTGCAGTGCATGAGTGGGGGCACTATCGGGTGGCCGTGGCTTGTGGCGTCAAGGTGCTGCGCTACTCGATTGGCTTTGGCAAACCTTTGCTGAGCTGGACCAGCAGGAAATCCGGCACGGAATATGTGATCGCGGCACTGCCTTTGGGTGGCTATGTTCGCATGCTCGACGAGCGTGAAGCAGAGGTCAGCCCTGAGGAAAAGCATCTGGCCTTCAACAACCAGCCCTTGCGGGCACGTGCCGCCATCGTGGCTGCCGGACCGATTGCCAATCTTGTGCTGGCTGTTGCTCTGCTGGCCGTGGTGAACTGGATGGGGCAGAGTGAGCCCGCGGCACGGCTGGCTGCGCCACCCGCAGGCTCGATCCTGCAGGTGGCTGGCGTGCAAAGTGGTGATTGGGTCCAGCGTATTGCCAAAGGCGAGCAGGACTGGGAGGCAGTCACTTCCTTGGGTAATTTGCGCTGGGTCATCACCACGGCGGCGATCGAAGGCGAACCTCTCCAGCTGGAGGTCGCGGCAGGCAAAGATGCTGCACCGCGGGTAGTCAAACTTGATCTGAGCAGCTTGGCACAAAAAGAGCCTGATGCGGCCTTCATGAAGCAAGTTGGTCTGATCGGTGCCTGGACTTCGCCGGTGGTTGATGATGTGGTGGAAGGTGGTCCTGCAGATCGGGCTGGCGTGCGCAAGGGTGACTGGGTGCAAAGCCTCAATGGAAAGCCTGCATCTGATGGCCTGCAATTGCTGGACATGATTCGCCAGCTCGGTGCATCGGGGAAAGTTGAACCTCAGGTCTGGGTGGTTCAGCGCAATGGTCGGATGCTGCAGCTGCAAGTCACGCCTGAGCTTGCAGATGGCAAGAATGGCCAGTCATCAACGGCTCGCGTGAATGCCTATATTGGCGGGCAACCTGCCATGGTGCAGGTGCGCCTGGGGCTTTGGGATGGCCTGACGGCAGGGGTGAAGAAAACCTGGGAGCTGTCCTCGATGACGCTGCGCATGATGGGGCGCATGCTGATTGGTCAGGCTTCATTGAAAAATATCAGCGGCCCTCTGACGATTGCCGATTACGCTGGCAAATCCGCAAGCATGGGATTGGTACAGTATTTATCGTTTCTTGCGCTTATCAGCATCAGCCTGGGCGTACTTAACCTGCTACCATTGCCCGTTCTTGATGGTGGGCACCTGATGTATTATCTTTGGGAAGGCGTGACGGGGCGGAATGTCTCTGATGTCTGGGCGGAGAGACTACAGCGCGCTGGCGTGGCTGTAATCCTACTGATGATGTCAGTCGCCTTTTTCAACGATATCAATCGGCTCTGGGGCTAATTTTCTACCGCTTTCGGTAAGCCGCGCTGGCGGCAATTCCACACATGAAAAAACATTTCAATCGCTTTGGCAAGCGCACTGCTACTGCCTTGGCTGCTATGGTTTTGGCTGCGCAGGCCGCGTGGGCGCTGGAGCCTTTCAAAGTTCAGGACATCCGTGTCGAAGGCCTGCAGCGTGTGGAGCCGGGTACCGTCTTTGCATCCATGCCTGTTCGTGTGGGCGATGAGTACAACGATGAAAAGGGTGCAGCAGCCATCCGTTCTCTGTTTGCTCTGGGTCTGTTCAAGGATGTGCGCCTGGAGGCCAATGGCAATGTGCTGGTCGTGGTGGTGGAAGAGCGCCCGACCATCGCCGAAGTGAGCTTTGCCGGCACCAAGGAATTCGACAAGGACACCTTGACCAAGGCCATGCGCGACGTGGGGCTGGCCGAAGGCCGTCCTTTCGACAAGGCCCTGGCCGATCGAGCCGAGCAGGAACTCAAGCGTCAGTACATCAACCGCAGTCTGTATGGCGCGGAGGTGGTGACCACGGTGACGCCTATCGAGCGCAACCGCGTGAATCTGACCTTCACGGTCTCCGAGGGAGAGCCCGCCAAGATCAATGAAATCCACATTGTGGGCAACAAGGCATTCAAGGAGTCCACACTCCAGGATTTGTTCGACCAGGACACCGGCAACTGGATGAGCTGGTACACCAAGTCGGACCGCTATGCTCGCAACAAGCTCAATGCGGATTTGGAAGCCCTGCGCTCGTACTATCTGCAGCGCGGCTATCTGGAATTCCGCGTGGACTCCACTCAGGTGGCCATTTCTCCAGACAAGCAGCATATCGGCTTGACCGTCAATATCCACGAAGGCGACCAGTACGTGGTGTCTGGCGTGAAGATGGAAGGCAACTTCCTTGACCGTGATGACGAGTTCAAGTCGCTGATCAAGATCAAGCCCGGTGAGCCCTATAACGCCGACCAGGTTTCCGACACCATCAAGGCTTTTACGGACTATTACAGTAACTTCGGTTTTGCGTTTGCCAAGGTCGAAGCCGTTCCTGAAATCGACCGTGCGAATAATCGGGTGCAGATCGTGCTGCAGGCCCAGCCTTCGCGCCGTGCCTATATTCGCCGCATCAATGTGAGCGGCAATAACAAGACGCGCGACGAAGTGATTCGCCGTGAGTTCCGCCAATTCGAAGCGTCCTGGTACGACGGCCAGAAAATCAAACTCTCGCGCGACCGCGTGGATCGCCTGGGCTTCTTTACCCAGGTGGAAATCGAAACCCAGGAAGTGCCCGGTTCTCCCGATCAGGTGGACCTGCTGATCAATGTGGTGGAAAAGCCCACCGGCTCGATTCAGCTGGGTGCAGGTTTCTCCAGTGCGGAAAAGGTCTCGCTGTCCTTCGGCATCAAGCAGGAAAACGTCTTCGGCTCCGGCAATTACCTGGGCCTGGATGTCAACACCAGCAAGTACAACCGCACCCTGGTGGTATCCACCACCAATCCGTACTTCACGGATACAGGTATCTCGCGTACCTACGACGTCTATTACCGTACAACCCGTCCTTACTACGACGACGGTGCCTACAAGATCGTCACCAAGGGTGCCAGCGTGCGCTTCGGTGTGCCGTTCAGTGAGGTGGACACGATCTTCTTTGGCGCAGGCGTCGAAGGTAACGAGATCAAGCCCGGTACCTATATGCCTGGCATCTACAGCGAATATTGCGGTGGCACGACCACTTCCAATACAGGCTGCTCGAAGACCGGCATTCCCCTGACTCTGGGCTGGTCGCGTGATAATCGCGATAGCGCCCTGGCTCCCAATGCCGGCCGTTATCAGCGTGTGAATCTGGAAGCATCTTTCCTCAGCGATATGCGCTACTGGAAGGCCAATTACCAGATTCAGCAATATATTCCCCTGAACAAGAAGTACACCATTGCGCTGAATGGCGAACTGGGTTGGGGCAAGGGTATTGGTGGCAACCCATATCCTATTTTCAAGAACTTCTATTCTGGCGGTTTGGGATCGGTGCGTGGCTTTGAGCAGGGCTCGCTGGGTCGTCACGACAGCGTCAATACCAATCTGGCTCTGGGCGGTACGCGCAAGCTGACCCTGAACGGCGAATTCATGATTCCATTCCCTGGTGCCGGAAATGACAGAACCCTGCGTCTGTTCACCTTTGTGGACGTGGGTAATGTATGGGCGGAAGGTGAAAGCATGGAGCTGAACTCCCTGCGAGCCTCCACGGGTATCGGTATTAGCTGGATTTCGCCGCTGGGTCCGCTGCGTTTGGCTTATGCTCAGCCAATTCGCAAGGAAACCGGCGATAGAATCCAGAAACTGCAATTCCAAATCGGAACATCTTTCTAATGAAATCTCTCTCTAGCCATCTTTCTCTGGCTGTGCTGCTTGGCGCCATGGCCGTCTCTGCGCATGCACAGGAATTCAAGGCGGGCTTTGTCAACACGGATCGCATTTTCCGTGAGGCTTCTGCCGCCAAGGCTGCCCAAGCCAAGCTTGAGCAGGAGTTTTCTAAGCGTGAAAAAGATTTGGTCGATCAAGGCAATGCCTTGAAGACTGCTTCGGATAAGTTCGAACGCGAAGCACCCACCATGGCCGAGAGCCAGCGTGCTTCACGCCAGCGTCAGCTGGTGGATCAGGACCGTGAATTCCAGCGCAAGCGCCGTGAATTCCAGGAAGACCTGAACGCCCGCAAGAACGAAGAGCTGGCCGCGGTTCTGGATCGTGCCAATAAGGTCGTCAAGCAAGTGGCCGAGTCTGAAAAGTACGACGTGATCCTGCAAGAAGCTGTGTATATCAACCCCAAGTTCGATATCACAGACAAGGTGATCAAGAGCCTGAACGGCACCAAGTAAGCCCAAGAGTTGCATTAACGTGAGCGCTCTATTGGGACAGATTCTCGATGCGCTCGGAGGAGAGCTGGTTGGAGGCGATCGCGAGATGTCCATCTCGCGTATCGCGCCGCTGGACTCCGCGAGCCACGGAGATCTGAGCTTTTTAAGCAATCCTCGTTATCGCCAGCAGCTGGCCGCCTCACAGGCGGCCTGTGTCATTGTGGCGCCGGCGATGCGTGAGGAAGCCGCGCAGCGCGGCGCCTGCATTGTCACGGCTGATCCGTACGCCTATTTTGCGCGTGCCACGCAGTGGTGGAAGGCGCACCAGCAGGGGCGAAAGCCTAGCGGTGTTCATCCCAGTGCCGTGGTCGATGCGTCGGCAACCGTACATGCTTCGGCCTATATCGGACCGCAATGCGTGGTGGATGCCGGTGCGGTGATTGGTGCAGACACTGTGCTCAAGTCGCGCGTCACTGTCGGCCAAGGCTGCGTGGTGGGCGAGCGTTGCATTGTGCATTCCGGTGTGGTCATCGGTGCCGACGGCTTTGGTTTTGCGCCATCGGCAGGTCGCTGGGAAAAGATCGAGCAGCTGGGGGCGGTGCGCATTGGCAACGATGTGGAAATTGGTGCCAACACCTGCATTGATCGCGGGGCACTCGATGACACCATCATTGAAGATGGCGTCAAGATTGATAATCTGGTGCAGATCGCCCACAACGTGCACATCGGTGCGCACACGGTGATTGCGGGCAATACCGGTATTGCCGGCAGTGCACGCATCGGACAGCATTGCCAGATCGGTGGTGCGGCCAATATTCTGGGACATCTGACGATTGCGGATGGCACGGTGATCTCGCCGACGTCCATGGTCACGCGCTCCCTGCCCAAGGCGGGCTTTTACACAGGCATCTTTCCGTTGCAAGAGAACGAGCAATGGGAAAAGAACGCTGCAACCTTCAGGCAGCTGTATGCGCTTCGCGAGCGCGTCAAAAAGCTTGAACAAGCGCTGGCCCGGAGCCAGCAAAGCAACAACGGAAATTGATGATGGATATCCAAGAAATTCTCAAGCAACTGCCTCACCGTTACCCCTTTCTTCTGGTGGACCGCGTGCTGGAGCTTGAGCGCAACACGCGCATCAAGGCGATCAAGAACGTGACTTTCAACGAGCCGTTCTTCACCGGTCATTTTCCCGGTCGCCCTGTCATGCCTGGCGTGCTGATTCTGGAGGCTCTGGCCCAGGCTGCAGGTCTGCTGGCCTTTGATGCCATGGGGCAGGTTCCGGACGAAAACAATATCTACTATTTCGTGGGCATTGATTCCGCACGTTTCAAGCGCCCCGTGGTGCCAGGAGACCAGCTGGCTCTGGAAATCACCATCGACCGCGTGCGCGGCGGTATCTGGAAGTTCAATGCCGTGGCCAGTGTCGATGGCGAAGTGGCTGCCGAGGCACAGCTGATGTGCACCATGCGTCACGTGGGATAAGCGTTGATGACGGCTGTGAGTCTTATTCACCCCACCGCAGTGGTAGACCCTGCGGCGGAGCTTGATTCATCGGTATCGGTGGGGCCTTATGCCGTCATCGGGCCCAAGGTGCGCATCGCCGCCAACACCACGATTGGCGCGCACTGTGTGATCGAGGGGCACACCACCATCGGTTGTGACAACCAGATTTTTCAGTTTGCTTCGCTGGGTGCTCAGCCCCAGGACAAGAAGTACGCGGGTGAGCCCACGCGTCTGGTGATCGGTGATCGCAACACGGTGCGTGAGTTCTGTACCTTCAACACCGGCACCGTGCAGGACCGTGGCGAGACCACGATTGGCCATGACAACTGGATCATGGCCTATGTGCACATTGCCCATGACTGCATGGTCGGCAACAACACCATTCTGGCCAATAACGCCACGCTGGCGGGCCATGTGCATGTGGACGACTGGGCGATTCTGGGTGGCCTCACGGGCGTGCACCAGTTCACACATATCGGTGCCCATGTGATGGCAGGTTTTGCCAGCCATATCTCGCAGGATGTGCCGCCCTTCATGATGGTGGACGGTAATCCGCTGGCCGTGCGTGGCTTCAACGCCGAAGGCCTGCGTCGCCGTGGCTTCACGCCGGAGCGTCTGGCTGCCGTCAAGCAGATGCACAAGCTGCTCTATCGTCAAGGCCTGACGCTGGAAGCCGCCAAGCAGGCTATTGAAAGTCTCAAGGCGGAGATGCCCGAAGCCGTGCAGGATGTGGATCATATGCTTGGCTTCCTGGCGGCATCGACTCGTGGCATTGCTCGCTGATAGCGTCTGCGGCTACTTTTTGCATAGCGGCTTGCGCTGACCACACTGAAGATTGAGACGTGAATAGCTCTGAAAGCACCAGGCAGCCAGCGCAAGCAGCTGCAGATTTGATAGTGCCAAGCATTGCCATGGTGGCGGGCGAGGCATCGGGCGATCTGCTGGCTTCGCTGCTGCTCGATGGCCTGCGCCAGCGCTGGCCTCGGGTTCAATCCATGGGTATTGGTGGCGCGCAGATGCAGCAGCGTGGTTTTGAGGCCTGGTGGCAGTCAGAGCGCCTGGCTGTGCACGGCTACAGCTGGGAAGTACTGGCTCGTGTGGCCGAGCTGCTGGGCATTCGCAAAAAGCTGCGCCAGCGCCTGATTGCGCATCCGCCTGGGGTGTTTGTCGGTGTGGATGCGCCAGACTTCAATCTGGGGCTGGAAACCTCGCTGCGTGAGGCGGGTGTCAAGACCGTGCACTTTGTCTGCCCGTCGATTTGGGCCTGGCGCGCCGACCGCGTGGAGAAAATCCGCCGCGCGGCCGATCATGTGCTGTGCATCTTTCCTTTCGAGCCCGAGTTGCTGGCCCAGCACGGCATATCGGCTACTTACGTCGGTCATCCGCTGGCCCAGGTGATTCCGCTGCATCCCGATCGCGCGGCTGCGCGCGCGCGGCTGGGCTTGCCCGAGGGCGGGCCGGTTCTGGCCTTGCTGCCCGGCAGCCGTCGCTCGGAAATACGCTATATCGCTTCTGGCTTTTTCAAGGCTGCAGCCCTTGTGCAAAAAGCGCTGCCAGCTACTAAAATCATAGTCCCCGCAGTTCCTGCACAGATCGACGAGGTACGCCGTATTGCGGCCGAGGCCGGCATGCAGGATAGGGTCATCATTGTGCAGGGCCAATCGCATGATGTGCTTGCTGCCTGTGATTGCACCTTGATCGCCAGCGGCACGGCCACACTGGAGGCCGCGCTCTACAAGCGCCCCATGGTCATCAGCTACAGCATGCATCCCTGGAGCTGGCGTTTGATGAAGCGCAAGCAGCTGCAGCCCTGGGTGGGGCTGCCCAATATTCTGTGCGGCGATTTCGTCGTGCCCGAGCTGCTGCAGGATGCGGCAACGCCCGAGGCGCTGGCTCAGGCCGCACTGGGCTGGCTCAAGGCCAGCCAGGATTCTCCTGCCACCATTGAAGCGCTGGTTGAGCGCTTCACTGCGCTACATCACGAACTGCGCCGAGACACTGCCGAATTGGCTGCCCATGCGATCGAAAAAATCATTGCCACCCCCTCTGCTTGAGCAAGACTGCCTGCCCTGGCATCCGCCCGGGCTGGTTGCAGGGGTGGATGAAGCAGGGCGCGGCCCGCTGGCTGGCCCCGTGGTGGCGGCCGCAGTCATCCTTGATGACATGAAGCCCATTGCAGGTCTGAACGACTCGAAAAAGCTCACGGCCAACCGCCGCGAGGTGCTTTATGACGAGATTCGTGCCAAGGCGTTGTGCTTTTGCATAGCCCAGGCATCGGTGCAGGAGATTGACGAGATCAACATCCTCAAGGCCACCATGCTGGCCATGCGCCGCGCCGTGATGGGCTTGCGCCTCAAGCCCGTGCTGGTGCTGGTGGACGGCAATCAGCTGCCGCAGATCGATGTGCAGGCCGAAGCCATCGTCAAGGGCGACGCGCTGGTGCAGGCGATTTCGGCAGCGTCGATTCTGGCCAAGGTCACGCGTGACCGCTGGTGCGAGCGGCTGGATGTTCAATACCCGCAATACGGCTTTGCCGCCCACAAGGGCTATGGCACGGCTGCGCATCTGGAAGCCTTGCGCGCTCATGGGGCGACAGCCGAGCATCGACGTTCTTTTTCGCCTGTGGCCCAGGCTTTGCAAGCAGGCCCGATCTGCGAGGGCGGCCTGGCCCAGCCCGTACTGTGCGAGAGCGGAGTCTCCGGCGTCACCTCCACGCTGATGATGTCGCAGGTGTCGCTTTACAACTGAGTACGGCTGAGGCATTTCCGAGTGCGGCCAGGGGCTGGCTCGGGCGTCTTATCTTCGAACCATGGGCTCGGTTTGCATGAGCAGGCCGGGTTTTCTTTTTAGGACTTATGCAAACAAGGATGCACAAGGAATATGCCCATAGGGCAAACGTCTTGCCTGAACCTGATTTGCGTAAGTCGTGCTTTTTTGCATTCAGAGGTCGACATGGCTGCAAGTCCCCAGGTCACGGAAATTCATTCGCGCGACAACGCTTTTGTCAAAGAGCTGCGTCGCCTCTCACAGGACAGCACGGCCTATCGCAAGCAGGCGCAGGTCTGGCTGGAGGGGGATCATCTGTGCCGCGCCGCATTGGCGCGTGGCCTGGCGCCCAAGGTGGCGGTGTTTGCTCAGTCCTTCTGGCCGCAAGCGCCCGAGGAATGGGCGCTGAAAGCTAGCAAAGTCATAGTGCTTGCCGATACCTTGTTTGACGAAATCAGCAGCCTGGAATCGCCGGCGCGCATGGGCTATGTGATGAATTGGGATGCGGGCGCCCAGCCGCAATCCGGCGTGTCCACCGTGGTGCTGGATCGGGTGCAGGATGCGGGCAATGTGGGCTCGATCCTGCGCAGTGCTTCGGCTTTCGGTTTCAAGCAGATCGTTGCCCTCAAGGGGACGGCCGCGTTGTGGAGCCAGAAAGTGCTGCGTGCCGGCATGGGCGCGCATTTCGGTCTGCATCTGGTGGAGGCTGCTTCCATCGAAGATGTACAGGCTCTGCAGGTGCCTCTGATAGTGACCAGTTCCCATCAGGGGACATTGATTCATGAAGCGGATCTGCCCTGGCCCTGCGCCTGGGCCATGGGCCATGAAGGGCAGGGTGTGGGCGACGCCCTGATGCAGATGGCGCAGCACCGCATCAGCATTGCGCAGCCTGGAGGTGAGGAGTCACTCAATGTGGGGGCGGCTGCAGCGATCTGCCTGCATGCGAGCAGCGTAAGCATGCTGCGGCGCGGAGGGTAATCCCGCAGCGAATCACAGGGCTGAAGCGACCGAGGCTTATAATGGGCGGCTTTCAAGCATCTTCATACGCCTAGCGACGCTTTCTCGCCATTCCCTGTAGACATAAATGTCCCTGCACCTATGCCGGGGCTTCGTTGGGCGTAACCGTAATTAAAAAACCGGAGAACCCAGTGCTTTTGTCTCTCAAGGGAAACTTCCCATCCGCCATCCTGGCGCTCGCAGACGGCACGGTCTTTATTGGCAACTCGATTGGTGCGCAAGGCACCACCGTTGGTGAAGTTGTTTTCAATACTTCACTGACCGGCTACCAGGAAATTCTCACCGACCCCAGCTACTGCCAGCAGATCGTGACGCTCACGTATCCGCACATTGGCAACTATGGTGTCAATCCTGAAGACGTTGAAGCTGACAAGATCCATGCCGCAGGTCTCATCATCAAGAACCTGCCTTTGCTGGCCAGCAACTTCCGAAGCACGCAGACGCTGTCCGAATACCTGATCGAGGGCAAGACCGTCGCCATCGCCAACATCGACACCCGCAAGCTCACACGCCTGCTGCGTGACCAGGGTGCCCAGAATGGCGCAATCGTGGGTCTGGCAGCCGGTGAAGAAGTCACCCAGGTCAGGATCGACGAAGCCATTGCCGCTGCCAAGGCTGCGCCCGACATGAAGGGCCTGGATCTGGCCAAGGTGGTGTCCACCGAGAAGTCCTATCCCTGGAGCGAAGCCGAATGGACGCTGGGTGAAGGCTACGGCAAGCTTGAATCGCCCAAGTTCAAGGTCGTGGCCTATGACTTCGGCGTGAAGAAGAACATTCTGCGCATGCTGGCCGAGCGCGGTTGCGATGTGACCGTGGTGCCCGCCCAGACGCCCGCCAAGGATGTGCTGGCGATGAATCCCGATGGCATCTTCCTGTCCAACGGCCCTGGCGATCCCGCCCCTTGCGACTACGCCATTGCTGCCGCACAGGAAATCATGGCCGCCAAGACGCCTTTGTTCGGCATCTGCCTGGGTCACCAGATCATGGCCCTGGCCTCCGGTGCCAAGACCTTCAAGATGCAGAACAGCCACCATGGTGCCAACCACCCCGTGAAGGACCTGGACTCCGGCCGCGTCAGCATCACCAGCCAGAACCACGGTTTTGCGGTGGAGATCGAGTCGCTGCCCGCCAACGCCCGCGCCACGCACATCAGCCTGTTTGACGGCACGCTGCAAGGTCTGGAGCGCACCGATGTGCCTGCCTTCTGCTTCCAGGGTCACCCCGAAGCATCGCCCGGCCCCAACGATATCGGCTATCTGTTTGACCGCTTCACAGCGCTGATGGAGAAACACAACAATGCCTAAGCGCAACGACCTTAAAAGCATTCTGATCATTGGCGCCGGTCCTATCGTGATCGGCCAGGCCTGCGAGTTTGACTACTCCGGCGTGCAGGCCTGCAAGGCCCTGCGCGAAGAGGGTTACAAGGTCATCCTGATCAACAGCAACCCCGCCACGATCATGACCGACCCGGCCACGGCCGACGTCACCTACATCGAGCCCATCACCTGGCAGACGGTCGAGAAGATCATTGCCAAGGAACGTCCCGATGCCATCCTGCCCACCATGGGCGGCCAGACCGCGCTGAACTGCGCGCTGGACCTGTGGAAGAACGGCGTGCTGGACAAGTACAAGGTCGAGCTGATCGGCGCCAAGCCCGAAGCCATCGACAAGGCCGAAGACCGTCTGAAGTTCAAGGACGCCATGACCAAGATCGGTCTGGGCTCCGCGCGCTCCGGCATCGCCCACTCCATGGACGAAGCCTGGGCCGTGCAAAAGCAGATGGGCTTCCCCACCGTCATCCGCCCCAGCTTCACGCTGGGCGGCACTGGCGGCGGCATTGCCTACAACCCTGAGGAATTCGAAACCATCTGCAAGCGCGGTCTGGAGGCATCGCCCACCAACGAGCTGCTGATCGAAGAATCTCTGCTGGGCTGGAAAGAGTACGAGATGGAAGTGGTGCGCGACACTGCTGACAACTGCATCATCGTCTGCTCGATCGAAAACCTGGACCCCATGGGCGTGCACACCGGTGACTCCATCACCGTAGCACCCGCGCAGACACTGACCGACAAGGAATACCAGATCATGCGTAACGCATCTCTGGCGGTTCTGCGTGAGATCGGTGTGGATACCGGCGGCTCCAACGTGCAGTTCTCGGTGAACCCGAAGGACGGTCGCATGATCGTCATCGAGATGAATCCCCGCGTCTCGCGTTCCTCGGCACTGGCTTCCAAGGCTACTGGCTTTCCCATCGCCAAGATCGCGGCCAAGCTGGCCGTGGGCTTCACGCTGGACGAACTCCGGAACGAAATCACCGGCGGCAAGACCCCCGCTTCGTTCGAACCCTCGATCGACTACGTGGTCACCAAGATCCCGCGTTTCGCCTTCGAGAAGTTCCCCGCTGCCGACAACCGCCTGACCACACAGATGAAGTCCGTGGGCGAAGTCATGGCCATCGGTCGTACCTTCCAGGAGTCCTTCCAGAAGGCCTTGCGAGGCCTGGAAGTGGGCGTGGATGGCATGAACGAAAAGACCCAGGATCGCGAAATCCTGGAAAAGGAACTGGGCGAGCCCGGTCCCGACCGCATCTGGTATGTGGGTGACGCCTTTGCGGCCGGCTGGACGCTGGATGAAGTCCACAACATCACCAAGATCGACAAGTGGTTCCTGGTGCAGATCGAAGAGATCGTGAAGATCGAACTCGACCTGGACAAGCACTTTGAAGCCCATGGCGACAAGGCGCTGTCGCTGCTGGATGCCACCACGCTGCGCACGTTGAAGCAAAAGGGCTTCTCCGACCGTCGTCTGGCCAAGTTGCTGCAGACCACCGACAAGGCCGTGCGCGAAGCGCGCAAAGCCCTGAAGGTGCGCCCTGTGTTCAAGCGCGTGGACACCTGCGCGGCAGAGTTCGCTTCCAACACTGCGTACATGTACTCCACGTACGACGAGGAATGCGAAGCCGCTCCCACGGACAAGAAGAAGATCATGGTTCTGGGCGGTGGCCCGAACCGTATCGGCCAGGGTATCGAGTTTGACTATTGCTGCGTGCACGCCGCCATGGCCATGCGCGAAGATGGTTATGAAACCATCATGGTCAATTGCAACCCCGAGACCGTGTCCACCGACTACGACACCTCCGACCGTCTGTACTTCGAGCCGCTGACGCTGGAAGACGTGCTGGAAATCGTGGACGTGGAGCAGCCTGCTGGCGTGATCGTGCAGTACGGCGGCCAGACCCCTCTGAAGCTGGCTCTGGGTCTGGAAAGGGAAGGCGTGCCCATCGTTGGTACTTCGCCCGATTCCATCGACGCTGCCGAAGATCGTGAGCGCTTCCAGAAGCTGCTCAACGAACTCAAGCTGCTGCAGCCGCCAAACGCCACGGCCCGTACCGAAGAAGAAGCGCTGCAACACGCTTCCTCCATCGGCTACCCGCTGGTGGTGCGCCCCTCCTATGTGCTGGGCGGCCGCGCGATGGAAATCGTGCATGAGCAGCGTGACCTGGAGCGCTACATGCGCGAAGCGGTGAAGGTGAGTAATGACTCCCCAGTGCTGCTGGACCACTTCCTGTCCAACGCCATCGAGTGCGATGTGGACTGCGTGCGTGACAAGACCGGTGCAGTGTTCATCGGCGGTGTGATGGAGCACATCGAACAGGCTGGCGTTCACTCCGGTGACTCGGCCTGCTCGCTGCCCCCTTACTACCTCAAGCCCGAAACCGTGGCCGAGATCAAGCGTCAGACTGCAGAGATGGCCCATGGCCTGAACGTGGTCGGCCTGATGAACGTGCAGTTCGCCATTCAGGAGCGCGACGGCAAGGATGTGATCTATGTGCTGGAGGTGAACCCCCGCGCATCGCGTACCGTGCCTTTCGTTTCCAAGGCCACAGGCATTCAGCTGGCCAAGGTGGCTGCACGCTGCATGGTTGGCGACTCTCTGGCAGAGCAGGGTGTGACCAAGGAAGTGACTCCGCCTTACTTCAGCGTCAAGGAGGCTGTGTTCCCCTTCGTGAAGTTCCCCGGTGTGGACACCATCCTCGGCCCCGAGATGAAGTCCACCGGTGAAGTCATGGGTGTGGGCAAGACCTTCGGCGAGGCCTTTGTGAAGAGCCAGATGGGCGCAGGCGTCAAGCTGCCGACCGAAGGCAAGGTCTTCCTGTCCGTGAAGAACGCTGACAAGGTGCGCGCCGTGGTCGTGGCCAAGGAGCTGGTGGCCATGGGTTACACGCTGTGCGCCACTCGCGGCACGGCTGCTGCGCTGGAGGCTGCCGGCCTGAGCGTGCAAGCCGTCAACAAGGTGGCCGAAGGCCGTCCTCACGTGGTGGATATGATCAAGAATGGCGAAATCGCCATGGTCATCAACACCGTGGAAGACCGCCGCAACGCCATCGCTGACTCGCGACAGATCCGTACCAGCGCACTGCTGGCCCGTGTGACCACCTTCACCACCATCTTCGGCGCGGAAGCCGCTGTGGATGGCATGAAGGCCATGCGCGGCAACTTGGACGTGTACTCGGTACAGGAACTGCACGCACAGCTGTCACATTGATTTGCGACACTGATGTACGTCACAACCCGTGACTGCCCTGAAGGGCGGCCGGGTTTTACCGGATTTGTGCCGCGGCAAACGGGGCATAATGGCCGGTAATGAATTTCAACCGCCGCGCGGCAACGTGCGGCGGTTTGCTTTTGGGGCACGGGCCCCTGCTGGGCTTTGTTCGGCGGGGTCGTGCGAGAAGTGCCGTGCCATGCGCGGCGTTTACTGAATTTGGAGACTTGTCCATGGCCACCATTCCCATTACCAAGCGCGGCGCTGAAAAGCTCAAGGTCGAGCTGCAACGCCTGAAGACCGTGGAGCGTCCTGCCGTCATCCAGGCCATCGCCGAAGCCCGTGCCCAGGGCGACCTGAGCGAAAACGCCGAATACGAGTCCGCCAAGGAGCAGCAAGGCTTCATCGAGGGGCGCATCATCGAGGTGGAAGGCAAGCTGTCTGCCGCCCAGGTCATTGACCCCTCCGAGCTGGATGCCGGTGGCCGCGTGGTGTTCGGTGCGACCGTGGATCTGGAAGACGAGGACAGCGGTGCAGCCGTGACCTATCAGATCGTGGGCGAAGACGAGGCTGACCTCAAGCATGGTCTGATCAATGTCTCCAGCCCCATTGCCCGCGCTCTGATCGGCAAGGAAGAGGGTGATACCGCCGTGGTGCAGGCACCCGGTGGCGAGCGTCGTTATGAGATCGTGGGCGTAAAGTACATCTAATCACCCCTGAGGCGCTGCGCGCCTTCCCCTCTCTCTGTGCGCTTCGCGCTGCGGGAGGGGACGATGCCCTCGCTGCGAGGCGGCTCTTGCTCGGCATCTCTGGTTTGCGCTCTGCCATGCTGAAATTTCAACATGATGTTTGAACGCTTGCCTGTTTTCTTTGCGGCTTTGTGGTGGGGTAGCCTGAGTGCCATTGGCTTTGTGGCTGTGCCCATGCTGTTTGCCAATCTGCCCACGCCTGCGTTGGCGGGCTTTATGGCGGCCAAGCTGTTTGCGGCGCAGACCTGGATTTCCATAGCATGCTGCGCACTGCTGCTGGTGTTTTCAAAGCGAAAGCATGCTGAAAAGATGGAGCAGTGGGCGCAAGCAGCTATCGGTTTTGTGATTGCGGGCATGCTGCTGGCCTTGCTTGTCCAGTACGGTGTTTCGCCCAAGATCGTGGCGCGCGAGAACCTCAAGCTCTGGCATGGTGTGGGTACGGCCATGTACGCTTTGCAGTGGCTGTGTGCGGCCCTGGTGCTGTGGCGAATCACGGGTGCCCGCAAGTCGGCTTGATCCAGACCAAAGCTGTTCAGGCAGCGGGTAGTAAACTGGCAGCGACATGGAATCTCAAATCGTAAAAATCGACGCGACCGACTGGAGCAATGTCCAGGGGCGCGATGAATGGACTGCCGCTGTCGAAACCGGCAAGGTGCTGTATTTTCCTCAGCTGACCTTCCAGCTGACCGAGAAGGAAAAAACACTGCTGCGCCCCGATGTGCGCGATCCCAAGACGCGCAATATCAGCCTCAATGTCGATGGCTCGATCAAGGGGGTGGCGGGTGACGAAGCCACGCAGCAGCAGGTTGCCGCCATGGTGGGACGCTTTCGCGACCAGGCCACGGCCTTGATTGCTGGCCTGTTCCCCGACTACATGCCGGTCGTGCGTATGGCTCCTACCAGCTACCGGCCTTCGCAGGTCGAAACACGTGCGCAGTCCTGGCGTGCCGACGACAAGCGCATGCATGTGGACGCGTTTCCCTCGCGCCCCAACTATGGCGAGCGTATCTTGCGTGTCTTCACCAATGTCAACCCCGACGGCCAGCCGCGCGTCTGGCGTGTGGGTGAGCCTTTCACCGATGTGGCCAAGCGCTTTGTGCCGCGTGCCAAGCCCTATAGCGCGTTGCAGGCCAAGGCGCTGGAGCTGCTGCATGTGACCAAGTCCTATCGCAGCGAGTACGACCATCTGATGCTGCAGCTGCACGATGGCATGAAGGGCGATATGGACTATCAGCAAAATGCGCCGCAGGAGACGGTGCCGTTTGCCGCCGGTTCCACCTGGGTGTGCTTTTCCGATCAGGCCGTGCATGCGGTCATGTCGGGTCAGTACATGCTGGAGCAGACCTTGTTCCTGCCACCGGGCAGCGAATACAACCCCGAGGCCAGCCCGCTGTCCATTCTCACGCGCATGAAGGGCCATGCCCTGGTGGATGCCAGGCACCGATAGCCGGTAGTCGGGCAACAAAAAAGGCGTTGAACCCTGTGGTCAACGCCTTTTGTTTTGGTGTTTTGTTGAGGAGCGGAATCAGCCCCAGGCTTTCTCGATCCACCGGGCAGGTTCGATATGGCGAAAGCGCTTGTTGCGGCGGCCTTCCAGGGCATCTGGCGGGTTGACTTCGCCATGGAAGATCACGATGCGCGCATCGGCGGGCGGCACGGGTTCCTTCCAGTAATTGCTCGGCCAGGTCGGAATGCAGTAGTACTTGAAGCTGGGGCACCAGGCGGAAGGCCAGTAGTCCAGCTTGCCCTGCTTGTGCAGAAAGTGCGACAGATATTCCTGCTCGTTACGGTATTTGGCGCGCATCTCTTCGGTGTGCGCGCGGAAATGCTCCAGCACATCCGCATGGGCACCCAGCTCAAAGCGATAGACCGAGGAGTTACCGACAATGCGCTCGCCAAAGCGCCAGAAGCGCGGATAGTCGTGAATGATGCGGAAGTCGCCAGGCAGCGTGAAGAACTCATCCAGGCTGCCTACGATCACCACGTCCAGATCCAGAAACAGCGCCTGGCCCTTGAGACCGTGCAGGTCGCGCTCGAAGGTGGTGAGTTTCTTCCAGGCACCGTCACGCTGGCCTGGGGCCAGATGAATGTTCAGGTCAGGAATGGGCAGGCATTCCACTTCGGGGCGAACCCCTTCGGAACTATCAGTCAGGCAGACAAAGCGAAAATCTCCGCTGAGATGGCGGCGCACCATGGCATAGAGTCGGTTGACGTACTCCGGGCCGTACTTGGTGCCCCATTTCATGCAAAGAATATGGCGTTGCTGCTGTGTGGTCTGAACCATGGATAGGCGGTCTCAGCAAAGAAAGTGGCAAATGGGCGATGTGTGACGGATCTTGCGATCAGTCCTGACGGCCTTTTTTGACCGACTTTTGCTTGGGCTTGGCGCGCTTGATGGTGCCACCCGCGGTCAGGCGCTGGTTGCCCAGCACGCGCAGTTGCTTGACTTCAGGCTTCTGACCAGCACGGCCGAATTTGAGCACCTTGATGTCGCGAGGGCCGGGCATGCGGTCTTCGTCAAACGCCTTTTCCTTTTCGGGAATGGGGCGCCACAGAACCAGCAGCTTGCCGATGTGCTGGATAGGGGCAGCGTTCAGCTCGTCGCACAGTTGTTGGTAGATTTGCTCACGGCTGGCACGGTCATCGCCGAAAACGCGAACCTTGATCAGGCCATGGGCATTGAGGGCGGCGTCCACTTCCTTCTGTACGGCAGGGGTCAAACCATCGCCACCGATGATGACCACAGGGTCCAGATGGTGGGCTTCAGCGCGGTGTACCCGGCGCTCTGCGGGAGTTAATTCAATTTGGGGCATACCCGTATTATCAAGGCTGCGAGAATTCAGACATGAAAACCAAAACCAAAAGCAAGAAGGTCAATAAGAATTGGCTGCACGATCACATCAATGACCCCTATGTGAAAGCCGCCCAGAAGGATGGCTATCGTGCACGCGCGGCCTACAAGCTCAAGGAAATCGACGAGTCTTTGAAGCTCATTCAACCAGGGTACACCGTGGTTGACCTGGGCTGTGCGCCCGGCGCCTGGAGTCAGTATGTGCGCCGTCGTCTGTCGCCCAGCGGTGCGGCTGTGGGCGAACTCAACGGCCGCATCATTTCGCTGGACCTGTTGCCCATGGAGCCCATTGAGGGCGTGCATTACATCCAGGGCGATTTCCGTGAAGAGACGGTGCTGGCGCAGCTGGAAGAAGCCATGGGCGGCGGCAAGGCCGACGTGGTGGTCTCGGATATGGCACCCAATCTTTCGGGTCATGGTGCTACGGACGGAGCGCGGGTCGCGGTGCTCATCGAGATGGCAGTCGATTTTGCGATCAACAATATGAAGCCCGAAGGCGCGCTGGTGGTCAAGCTTTTCCATGGCAGCGGCTATAACGAGCTGGTGGATCTGTTCAAGCAGACCTTCAAGGTGGTCAAGCCCATCAAGCCCAAGGCATCGCGTGACCGGTCTGCCGAGATTTTCCTGGTCGGTATGGGCCTCAAGAACGGTGCCTGATGAAGCTGGCGGCCGACATAGGGACATTTGACCTTATGGCCTGGTGCAGCAAAGCAGCGAAACTGATAGCGCAAAGCCTAGATAAAACAGAGGCTTAGGGCAGGTTTGGCGCAAGACTGCATTCTGCCTATGGCCGCTATAGGGGGAAATAGGCGGCCTTGCCGCTTGAAACACCTAAAATGAACCTCAACTAGGTCTGGAAGTCCGCTTCTGGTCTTTACGTCTGAATATTCCTTGGAGCCCCGCTTGAACAATCAGTGGTTTTCAAAAATCGCCGTCTGGCTGGTCATCGCCATGGTGCTGTTTACGGTGTTCAAGCAATTTGACACCCGTGGCGCTGGCGGTGCCTCCCATGTCGGTTACTCCGAATTCCTGGAACAGGTGCGCAACAACCGCATCAAGAGCGCAACCATTCAGGAAGGTTCTGGCGGCACTGAGGTCGTGGCTACCACGACGGATGACCGCAAGATCCGTACCACCGCCACCTACCTGGATCGTGGCCTGGTTGGCGATTTGATCAACAACAACGTCAAGTTTGACGTCAAGCCTCGCGAAGAAGGCTCTCTGCTCATGACGCTGCTCGTGAGCTGGGGCCCCATGCTGCTGTTGATTGGCGTATGGGTGTACTTCATGCGCCAGATGCAGGGCGGCGGCAAGGGCGGTGCCTTCAGCTTTGGCAAGTCCAAGGCGCGCATGCTCGACGAGAACAACAACACCGTCACGTTTGCGGACGTAGCCGGCTGTGACGAAGCCAAGGAAGAGGTCAAGGAAGTCGTTGACTTCCTGAAAGACCCCAACAAGTTCCAGAAGCTGGGTGGTCGTATTCCCCGTGGTCTGCTGCTGGTCGGCCCTCCTGGTACCGGCAAGACCTTGCTGGCCAAGTCCATTGCGGGCGAGGCCAAAGTGCCTTTCTTCTCAATCTCTGGTTCCGATTTCGTTGAAATGTTCGTCGGCGTGGGCGCGGCCCGCGTGCGCGACATGTTCGAAAACGCCAAGAAGAATGCACCCTGCATCATCTTCATCGATGAAATCGACGCCGTCGGCCGCCAGCGTGGCGCTGGCATGGGAGGCGGCAACGACGAGCGCGAGCAGACGCTGAACCAGATGCTGGTCGAGATGGATGGTTTCGAGACTAACCTGGGTGTGATCGTTGTTGCTGCAACCAACCGCCCCGACATTCTTGACGCCGCCTTGTTGCGCCCCGGTCGTTTCGACCGTCAGGTCTATGTGACGCTGCCCGATATCCGCGGTCGCGAGCAGATCCTGAATGTGCACATGCGCAAGATTCCTGTGGGTCAAGACGTGAACCCCGCCATCATTGCGCGCGGCACGCCCGGCATGTCGGGCGCTGATCTGGCCAACCTGTGCAACGAAGCTGCACTGATGGCGGCACGCCGCAATGCGCGCACCGTCGAGATGCAGGACTTCGAAAAGGCCAAGGACAAGATCATCATGGGCCCCGAGCGCAAGACCATGGTCATGCCCGAGGAAGAGCGCCGCAATACGGCCTACCATGAAGCTGGCCACGCCCTCATCGGCAAGCTGCTGCCCAAGTGCGATCCCGTGCACAAGGTCACCATCATCCCGCGCGGCCGCGCGCTGGGTGTGACCATGAGCCTGCCCGAGAAGGATCGCTACTCCTACGACAAGGAGTACATGCTCAACCAGATTGCCATGCTGTTTGGTGGCCGTATTGCCGAAGAAGTCTTCATGAACCAGATGACCACTGGCGCATCGAATGACTTTGAGCGTGCCACGGCGATCGCTCGCGACATGGTGACCCGGTACGGTATGACCGATGCTCTGGGACCCATGGTCTATGCCGAGCAGGAAGGCGAGCCTTTCCTGGGCCGCTCCATGAGCAAGTCCAGCAATATCAGTGAAGAGACCATGCAGAAGGTCGATGCGGAAGTGCGCCGCATCATTGATGAGCAGTACAGCCTTGCGCGCAAGCTCATCGAAGACAATAGCGACAAGATGCATGCCATGGCCAAGGCCATGCTCGATTGGGAGACCATTGATGCAGAGCAGCTTGACGACATCATGGCCGGCAAGGAGCCTCGTCCACCCAAGGACTGGACCCCCCGGAATCCTCCATCTTCCGATGGCGGCAATTCTTCCGGAGGAACTCCGGCCTCGAATGCCGAGCCTTCGCCCACTACCGCTTGATTGACAAGTGAGTCACAAAAGGCCCTTCGGGGCCTTTTGTTTTTTATCTTTGAGTACTGGAGTCGTCATGTCGCAGCAATGGCAAACATCGCGCTTTACTTTGAATCTGAACAGGCCCCAGGTCATGGGGATTGTCAATGTGACACCGGATTCTTTCTCTGATGGCGGGCAGCACGCGGGTATCAAAGGGGCAATGAGCCATGCGGAGAAGCTGTTGCGCGATGGGGCTCATATTCTGGACATCGGCGGAGAGTCCACACGGCCTGGTTCGCCGGCAGTTCCTTTGCAGCAGGAGCTGGATCGTGTGCTGCCTGTGCTGGCGGAGGCCGTCAAGCTGCAAGTGCCGATTTCCATCGATACCTACAAGCCCGAAGTCATGCGTGAGGCTCTCGATATGGGCGTGGACATCATCAACGACATCTGGGCACTGCGCCAGCCCGGGGCCCGGGAGGCGATCACGGCACACCCTGGCTGTGGGGTCTGCCTCATGCACATGCATGCCACGCCGCAGAACATGCATCTGGACCATATGCAAGGCAATGCGGTGATGGATGTCCGTGACTTCTTGGCCGAGGTCACTGCGCCGCTACTGAAGGCGGGGGTCGCACGCGAGCGTATTGTCTGGGATTACGGCATTGGCTTTGGAAAAAGCGTTGCACAAAATTTTGCCTTGCTTGCACATCAACAGAGTCTGCTGGAACTAGACTTTCCTCTATTGGCTGGCTGGTCCCGCAAGGGTTCCCTGGGCCAGGTTTCTGGACTGCCAGTGGATCAGCGGATGATTCCCAGTGTGGCTGCTGCGCTGCTGGCGGTGGAGAGAGGTGCTCGCATTGTTCGAGTGCATGATGTCAAGGAGACCGTGGATGCGCTGTCAGTGTGGCAGGCCATGCAGGACTCGGCCATTTAGGATTTACGGTTTCAGCTTCAGTACGCGACTTACGCAAATCAGGCCCAGGCAAGCGCTTTTCCTCAAGGAGGCTGTCTTGGTGCATCCTTGTTGGCGTAAGTCTTAAGTGCATTTGATCGAAAAGAAAAGGGATAGAGAGCCATGGCACGTCAGTATTTTGGGACCGACGGTATTCGAGGAACCGTGGGAAAGTCTCCGATCACTCCGGACTTCGCATTGCGCCTGGCCCATGCGGTGGGACGCGTGTTGCGCCGTACCCAGGAGCGCCCTCTGGTATTGATTGGCAAGGACACACGGATCTCGGGCTATATGCTGGAGAGCGCCCTGGAGTCTGGCTTTGCCTCTGCCGGTGTGGATGTGATGCTGTTGGGCCCTTTGCCAACACCTGGCGTGGCGTATCTGACCCGGGCGCAGCGTGCCAGTCTCGGTGTCGTGATCAGTGCCAGCCACAATCCGTTTTACGACAACGGCATCAAGTTTTTCAGTGCTCAAGGAACCAAGCTGCCCGATTCCTGGGAAGAAGAGGTGGAAGCAGCATTGCTGCAAGAGCCAGTATGGGTGGACTCGGCAGGTCTGGGCAAGGCAAGCCGGCTGGAGGATGCAGCAGGTCGTTATATCGAGTTCTGCAAGAGCACTTTTGATCACAAGCTGTCATTGCGCGGTCTGAAGATCGTGGTCGATGCGGCTCACGGCGCGGCCTATCAGATTGCGCCCAAGGTGTTTCATGAGCTGGGAGCTCATGTGATTTCCATCGGCTGCTCGCCGGATGGCTTGAACATCAACGAGGGCGTTGGAGCGACCCATCCCGATGCATTGGTGCGCACGGTGCGGGCCAACGGCGCTGATTTCGGCATTGCACTCGATGGTGATGCCGACCGCCTGCAACTGGTGGATGCCAAGGGGCGTTTGTTCAACGGGGACGAGCTGCTCTATCTGATGGCGGCCGATCGTCTGGCGCGGGATGAGGCCGTGCCAGGAGTGGCGGGCACGCTGATGACCAATATGGCCGTTGAGCAGGCTTTGAAGGCGCAGGGCGTGGGCTTTGTCCGTGCCAAGGTCGGTGACCGCTATGTGCTGGAAGCACTGAGCGCCAATGGCTGGCAGCTGGGGGGCGAAAGCTCGGGTCACTTGCTGGCCCTGGACAAGCACACCACGGGCGATGGACTGGTCAGTGCCCTGCAAGTGCTGCAGGCCTGTGTGCGCTCCGGCAAGACGGTCGCGCAGTGGCTGGAGAAGGTGACGCTTTTCCCCCAGGTCATGATCAATGTGCGTTTGCAGCCTGGTCAGGACTGGAAGAAAAATGAGCAATTGCCTCTGGCTCAGCAAGAAGTGGAGAAGGAGCTGGGCGACAGCGGCCGGGTGCTGATCCGGGCCAGCGGCACGGAGCCTTTGCTGCGTGTCATGGTGGAAGCCAGGGATGAAGCAATGGCCAGCAATTGCGCAGAACGATTGGTGCAGGTTGTAAAAGCAGGCTGAATCGTCATGATATGAGTCAGGCAAGTCATCAAAGAGTCACAAGACCGTCATAAATGACGGGCAGACTGTGGGAAAGCCCTTAAAGGGTACTTCTTGGCTTTCCTGCCTTTGATGACATGTCTCAATCTGTTTCTGGTTCAGTTACATCTCTTAATGCATCCGAGGTTCGTGGTACCTCTTCTTCGTCTGAGCCTTTGACATCTGTTCATCCAGGGGCAGGACCTGCTTCTCTGGGGTTGGCGAGGGAGACGGTGGAAGCTGCCAGTGCGGTACCGGGCGGCCAGTCTCAGCCGGCGGTGTCAACGGTACAGGCTGTGCAGCCGACCGCGCCTGCCAGCACCAAGGCGGTTTCCAAGCCTGCTCGCCGCCGTCGCACTGCAGTCAAGGCTCCTGTCTCGCTTCCGCCGCCAGAGCCGCCGGTGGCTGCACTGGAATTGCTCGATCGTGACCACAGCATTCTGGCGTTCAATCAGCGGGTATTGAGCTGGGCAGAGCGCGAAGATGTGCCGCTGCTGGAACGCCTGCGCTACCTCTGCATTGTTTCCTCCAACCTCGACGAATGGTTCGAGGTGCGCAGTGCGCCCCATGTTTCGGCGGCCAATGCGGGCGACGACAAGGGGCTGTATACGCGCCGCAGCTTTGAGTCCCTGATGACGACGGCCCACGCACTGGTCGCGCATCAATATCACCTCTACAACCATTCCATCATTCCCGCATTTGCCAAGCATGCGATCCGGCTGATCTCGCATGGCGAGCGCAATGCAACGCAGCGCAAATGGGTCAGAGAGTTCTTTTTGCGCGAGGTGCAGCCCTTGCTCATGCCTGTGGGACTGGACCCGTCCCACCCGTTTCCCCAGGTGGCCAACAAGGCGCTGAATTTCATCGTGCGCCTCAATGGTGTGGATGCCTTCGGCCGCTCCAATGAGGTGGCCATTGTCAAAGTGCCGCGGGCCTTGCCGCGGCTGATCCGCCTGCCGGAGAAAATTTCGGGCAAGCAGCGCCTGTTTGTCAGCATCTCCAGCGTGGTGCGTGCGCATCTGGCCGAACTGTTCCCTGAGCGTGAAGTGGCCGAGTTTTCCCAGTTTCGCGTGACGCGCAATTCGGATCTGGCGGTGGATGAGGACGATCTGGTCGACCTGCGCATGGCGCTGCGTCAGGGCCTCAATCATCGCCACTACGGGCAGGCTGTGCGGCTGGAGGTTTCGTCGTCCTGCTCGCCCATGTTGTCGGACTTGCTGCTTGAGCAATATGGTCTGCCGGCCGAGGCGTTGTTCAAGGTCAAGGGGCCTGTGAATCTGGTGCGCCAGATGCAGCTGGTCGATCTGGTTGACGACCCTGCCTTGCTGTTTCCCAAGTGGAAGCCAGCCTGGCCCGCGCAGCTGACGCCTGGGCGCTCCATCATGGCGCAGATGCGCAAGAACGACATCATCATTCACCAGCCCTTCGAGAGCTTTGATGCGGTGCTGGAGTTGCTGCGTGAAGCTGTGAATGACCCGCAGGTGCTGGCGATCAAGCAAACCATTTATCGCACAGGCACGGACTCGGAAATCATGAGCTTGCTGGCCGAGGCGGTGGGGCGCGGCAAGGAAGTGCTGGCGGTGCTGGAGCTCAAGGCACGCTTTGATGAAGAGGCCAACATCAACTGGGCCGAAAAGCTGGAATCGCTGGGCGTGCAAGTGGTGTACGGTGTGGTCGGTCTCAAGACGCATGCCAAGATGCTGCTGATCACGCGGCGCGAGAAACGCACCAACCAGCTCAAGCGCTATGCACACCTGTCCACTGGCAATTACAACGTGCGCAGCGCACGTCTGTACACGGACATCAGCCAGCTGACCTGCGATGCGGAAATCACGGCCGATATGGACGCGGTGTTTCGCCATCTCTCCAGCCACAATGCCATGCCCCAGCTGCAAAAGCTGGTCATGGCTCCATTCCAGCTGCAAAACCGCATGCTGGAGCTGATCGCCAAGGTAGGCGATGCCGCGGCCAAGGGCGAGCATGCACGCATGGTCATCAAGATGAATGCGCTGACCGATGAGCCTTTGATCCGGGCTTTGGTCGATGCGGGGCGCAAGGGTGCGCAGATCGATCTGATCGTGCGCGGGGCTTGCATGCTGCCGGCGCAGCGCCAGGGCTTTACCGACAATATTCGTGTGCGCTCGATCATCGGCCGCTTTCTGGAGCATTCGCGCGTCTTCTATTTCGCCTGGGGCAAGGAAGAGGAGCTGCTGCTGTCCAGTGCGGATTGGATGAGCCGCAATATGGTGCGCCGTGTGGAGCTGGCCTGGCCTGTTCTGGATAAGAAGCTGCGCCAGCGTGTGATTGATGAGTGCCTGGTGGCCTATATGGGCGACGATAGAGATGCCTGGACACTGGAGGCTTCCGGTGCCTATCAAAAGCCCAAACGTCCAGCTGACGGAAGAGGGGCGCAGCAGGCGCTGGTGGAGCGCTATGGACGAGGGCGCTGATGTCGGGTGCTATGTTTTGATGAGCTTCTGGCGCTTTCTGCACAACAATTTCAATATGCTTTCATTGAAAATTTCATGTATGTAGAGCGCTGAATGCTTTGAATCAAATAGCATTTGAGAGCTTTGCGAGAAGCAAAAAGGGACTGCAAGGCAGTCCCTTTTTATGGGCGCAGTGCGTTAGCTCAACGCAGCTGAAGTCTCAGGCTCCAGGGCGTCTTGCTCCAGGCCATGGCTTCTTCCTCCAGCAATCTGGCAGATTGAGGGTAGGCCAGCATCCACCCCTGGGGGGTGCTGAGCTTGCATTCCGTACCGGCGCGCTTGAGCTGCAGGCCTGCAATGTCGGGGTCACGTCTTGTGTGACAAAGCTGCACGGCAATGCGCAAGGCCATCAGGGGCAGGGCCAGTTCTGGCTCTTCGATGGCGTCTTCCAGCTTGCGCAGCTTGCCTTGATGGCCCAGCACCAGCTGGGTGATGCGCTGGCGCAGCGCAGGTTCCCAGGTGGCCAGCCCGCAGTGTTCGGTGATGTAGGCGCCATGGCGGTGATAGTTGCTCAGGGCCACGCGCATGCCGACTTCATGCAGTTGCGTTGCAATATGCAAGGCCTGACTGCTGCCTTGCGGTGCATTTTCGGGCTCTATGGCCTGCCACAGCTGCATGGCGATGCGCTCCACGCGTTGAGCGTGGCCGGTGTCAATGCCGAAGTCCTGCTGCAGAGCCTGGATCTCGGCCAGCTCCTTGTCGGCCGGTGGTTCATGGTCCAGCAGATCATGTAGCACGCCCTGGCGCAGTGCGCCTTGTGCGACTTCCAGTTCGTTGATATCCAGCAGCTCCACCACGGCCAGCATTACGCTGATGCCGCCTGCCACCACGGGGCGGCGGTCTTCCTTAAGGCCGGGAATACGCAGCTTGTCCACATGGCCGATCTCCAGCAACTGGTCGTAGAGATGGCGCAGCTTGCGCAAGGTGATGACCTTGCCGTCCATTCCTTGGGCCGTGAGGGCATCGCCCACGGCATTGGCTGTACCCGAGGAGGCATAAGCGCAGTCCCAGGCGGTGCCGGGGTAGGCGAACCGGGCC
This sequence comes from Comamonas sp., assembly GCA_031277805.1. Taxonomy (GTDB): domain Bacteria; phylum Pseudomonadota; class Gammaproteobacteria; order Burkholderiales; family Burkholderiaceae_C; genus Comamonas. Next base: position 175,933 of record JAITLR010000013.1, read on the forward strand.
TGGCCCAAGGCTTGCTTGGCGGCGGCGACGGCCTGTGCGAAGTTGGATTTGCTCAACGCGCCATCGGCAAAGAAGCGGTTGCTCCATGACACACTGCCCAGTGCAAACGATGCAAGCTGCAGCGTCTGGCTTTGCTGGCCGATGATGATTTCGGTGGAGCGGCCGCCGATGTCGATGACCAGGCGTCGATTCTGGCTGGGTGGCAAAGAGCTGGAGACGCCGCGATAGATCAGACGCGCCTCTTCTTCGCCCGGGATGATGGCAATGGGAAAGCCAAGCAGTTCGCTGCCGCGGCGCACGAAGTCGTCTGCATTGCAGGCTTCACGCAGGGTCTGTGTCGCTACGGCGCGGACATGGGCCGGTGCAAAGCCCCTCAGGCGCTCGCCAAAGCGGGCCAGGCATTCCCAGCCGCGCTGCATGGCATCCTGAGACAGCTCGTGGCGGCTGTTGAGGCCGTTGCCCTGGCGCACGGTTTCCTTGAGGTATTCCACGCGCTCTATGCGCTGGTGAGAGCCGACACGGCCGATTTCGAGTCGGAAGCTGTTCGAACCTAGATCGACGGCGGCAAGCAAAGATTCAGGAGCCATTCAAAAGCTTGTTGGTGTGGTGTTCTTGAAAACAGGCGCGGCCCTGGAGCTGCGCAGCAGGCATGTGAATATGCAACAGCTGCGTTGTTGCAGGTGTGAGCGTCTGCTTGAAACCTCATGGTGCTCGGGTATTCATCGGGCTCAGGGCCTGCGACAGGGGTAAAAACACAGGGCAAGCCAGTCTGGAGACCTCATGTGTCAGGAGTATGACGATAAAAAAGTCTCCACAGTTGCCCATTGCATGCGGTTGCTGTCCCTATGCCGACTACCTTTGAAGGGGGCTTGTTGCCTTGGTGCAGCCCAGAGGAGATAAATCCTCTTGTATGACAACATGAATGACGGAAATGTTTATGTCACGACGCTGTCATAAATGGTTTTTACATTCCAGTGCATCGAGTCTTTCAACCCCAAAGGTCGTTACATGAAGTTGTCTCTGATTCACGTTCTGGTTACCGCTGCTCTGTCTGCTGCCGGTATGGCCCATGCAAGCCAGGAAGCCACAGGTGCTGGTGCGAGTTTCCCCGCTCCTCTGTATTCCAAGTGGGCTGCCGATTACAACAAGGCGACTGGCGTCAAGGTGAACTACCAGTCGGTGGGCTCCAGCGCCGGCGTCAAGCAGATCGATGCCAAGACCGTTGACTTCGGTGCCTCCGATGCGCCCCTGAAGGATGACGAGCTGGAAAAGAAGGGTCTGGTGCAGTTCCCCACCGTGATCGGCGGCATTGTGCCCGTGGTCAACATCAAGGGCGTGGCTCCCGGTCAGCTCAAGCTCAATGGCCAGGTTCTGGGCGACATCTACCTGGGCAAGATCACCAAGTGGAACGACGCTGCCATCACGGCACTGAACCCCGGTGTGGCTTTGCCTGATGCTGCCATCACCCCTGTGCGCCGCGCCGATGGCTCGGGCACCACTTTCGGCTTCACCAACTATCTGTCCAAGGTCAACACCGAGTGGAAGGAAAAAGTGGGTGAGGGCACCGCCGTGAACTGGCCTACGGGTGCGGGCGGCAAGGGCAATGAAGGCGTGGCCGCTTTCGTGGGCCGTCTGCCCAACTCCATCGGTTATGTGGAGTACGCCTACGTCAAGCAGAACAAGCTGACATTCACCCAGCTGCAAAACAAGGACGGCAGTTTCGTCTCTCCCGATGACGACACCTTCAAGGCTGCTGCTGCCGGCGCCGACTGGGCCAAGAGCTTCTACCAGATTCTGACCAACCAGCCTGGCAAGAGCGCATGGCCCATCACATCGGCCACTTTCATCCTGATGCACAAGACCCAGGAAAAGCCCGCACAAGCTGCAACCTCGCTGAAGTTCTTCGAGTGGGCCTACAAGAATGGCGACAAGACTGCCGCAGACTTGGACTATGTGCCCATGCCTGAATCCGTCAAGAACGCGATCTACAAGTCCTGGGGCCAGATCAAGGACACTTCCGGCAAGGCCGTAGCACAGTAAGCCATCCGTCGCGAGATGCCGAACCGGTCGGCATCTCGCGGCCTTTTTCCACCTTCTTGCGAATAAAGGCGCTTCCAGTGTCCACTACGTCGCCCTCAAGCTCGCTGGCTGCCATGAACAAACAGCAATCCGCTCAGCAGCGTATTCCTTCTCCGCCACGCGCACCGATGATTTCGGGTCGTCTGGCGGATCGTTTATTTGGTGGCTTGGCACGTCTGGCCGCCATGCTGACGCTGGCGCTGCTGGTGGCCATCATGGTGTCACTGGTCATTGGCGCATGGCCCGCCATTCATGAGTATGGTCTGGGCTTTCTGACCAGCAGCGTCTGGGACCCTGTCCAGAACCAGTACGGCGGCCTGGTCATGATTTACGGTACGCTGGCCACCTCGGCCATCGCGCTCCTCATTGCAGTGCCCGTGAGCTTCGGCATTGCCCTGTTTCTGACGGAACTCTCGCCCGCCTGGCTCAAGCGCCCTCTGGGCACGGCCATCGAATTGCTGGCAGCCGTTCCTTCGATTGTTTACGGTATGTGGGGTCTGATGGTGTTCGGCCCTGTGCTGGCGACCTATGTGCAGCAACCACTGCAGAGCCTGCTTTCCGGTGTGCCATATCTGGGTGCTTTCGTGTCCGGCCCACCCGTCGGCATCGGCATTCTGTCGGCCGGCATCATTCTGGCCATCATGATCATCCCCTTCATCGCTTCGGTGATGCGCGATGTGTTTGAAGTCACTCCGGCCCTGCTCAAGGAGTCGGCCTACGGCCTGGGGTCCACCACCTGGGAAGTGGTCTGGAAAGTCGTGCTGCCTTATACCAAGACCGGCGTGCTGGGCGGCGTCATGCTGGGCCTGGGCCGCGCCCTGGGCGAGACCATGGCCGTGACCTTCGTGATCGGCAATATGAATCAGCTCAACTCCCTGTCGGTGTTCGAGGCTGCCAACAGCATCACTTCGGCGCTGGCCAATGAATTCGCCGAAGCGGGCGAAGGTCTGCATCAGGCATCGTTGATCTATCTGGGCCTGGTTTTGTTCTTCATTACCTTTGTGGTGCTGGCGCTGTCCAAGCTGCTGCTCAACCGCCTGCAAAAGAATGAGGGAGCACGTTCATGAGCTCGACTTCCACCAAAATGCTCAATGCCGCCGATCTGGCTGCGGTTCGTCAGGCCAAGTACGACAGGCGCAAGCGCTTGAATCAGGTCGCGCTGGCCCTGTCCATGGGAGCCATGCTGTTTGGCGTGTTCTGGCTGATCTGGATTCTCTGGGAAACCATCCGCCTGGGTGTGGGCGGCATGAGCCTGGCCCTGTTCTCGCAGATGACACCGCCACCCAATGAGGAGGGGGGTATTGCCAATGCCATCTTCGGCTCGCTGATGATGGTGGCGTTGGCCACTTTCGTCGGCACGCCCATCGGCGTCATGGCAGGCGTCTATCTGGCCGAGTACGACAAAAAGGGCTGGCTGGCCAGCGCGACGCGCTTTGTCAATGACATCCTGCTGTCTGCGCCTTCCATCGTCATCGGCCTGTTTGTCTACACCGTGGTCGTGGTGCGCTTCAAGAGTTTCTCCGGCATGGCCGGTGTGGTGGCACTGGCGCTGATCGTGATCCCCGTGGTCATCCGCACTACCGAGAACATGCTGGTGCTGGTGCCTGCCAGCCTGCGCGAAGCCGCCTATGCCTTGGGTACGCCCAAGTGGAAGGTCATCATCATGGTGACACTGCGAGCGGCCCGCGCCGGTGTGATTACCGGTGTGCTGCTGGCGGTGGCCCGTATCGCTGGCGAGACGGCCCCGCTGCTGTTTACCGCGCTGAACAACCAGTTCTGGAATGCGGACATGAGCAAGCCCATGGCCAGCCTGCCCGTGACCATCTTCAAATTTGCGATGAGCCCCTATGAGAACTGGCAGCACCTGGCATGGGCCGGTGTGTTCCTGATCACGGTGGCTGTGCTGGGCCTGAATATCCTGGCGCGTATCATCACTCGCCAAAAATAATTCGAGAGTGCAAGACATGACTGCAACTTCTGTTTCCGCCAACTCCAAGCTGTCCGTACGCGACCTGAACTTCTATTACGGCAAGTTCCATGCGCTCAAGAACATCAACCTGGACATTCCCGAAAAAAAGGTCACTGCCTTCATTGGCCCTTCGGGCTGCGGCAAGTCCACCTTGCTGCGCACCTTCAACCGCATGTTCGAGCTGTACCCCGAGCAGCGTGCAGAAGGCCAGATTCTTCTGGACGGCGAAAACCTGCTTACCAGCAAGCAGGACGTGGCGCTGATCCGCGCCAAGGTCGGCATGGTGTTCCAGAAGCCCACGCCGTTTCCCATGTCGATCTATGACAACATCGCCTTCGGCGTGAAGCTGTTTGAAAACCTCAACGCTTCCGACATGGATGACCGTGTGGAATGGGCGCTGCGCAAGGCCGCGCTGTGGAATGAAGTCAAGGACAAGCTCAACCAGACGGGATCCGGTCTGTCGGGCGGTCAACAGCAACGCCTGTGCATTGCCCGCGGCATTGCCATCAAGCCCGAAGTGCTGCTGCTGGATGAGCCCTGCTCGGCGCTGGATCCGATCTCGACCTCCAAGATCGAAGAGCTGATTGCCGAGCTCAAGGACGAATACACCGTGGTCATCGTGACCCACAACATGCAGCAGGCAGCACGCTGCAGCGACTACACGGCCTATATGTACCTGGGCGATCTGGTGGAGTTCGGCGAAACGGAAAAGATGTTCTTCAAGCCAGAGCGCAAGGAAACCGAAGACTACATCACAGGTAGGTTTGGCTAATCGGTGAAGCTCTTGAATTGATAGCTTCTTGCGCTTGATAGACGGGTGCTAGAGGCCATTTTCATTAAAGAATGAAACGCATATGACAGAAAAACATCTCTCCAGCCAGTTCGACGCCGAACTCAACCGTGTCTCAGCCCGTGTGATGGAGTTGGGCGGTCTGGTTGAATCGCAGATTCGCAATGCCGTCTACGCCCTGACCAGCTTCAGCCGCGAAGCGGGTGACCAGGTGATTGCGACGGAAAGCCGTGTCAACGCCATGGAAGTGGAGATCGACCATGAGCTCTCGTCCATCATTGCCCGCCGCCAGCCCACGGCGCGCGATCTGCGCCTGCTGATTGCGTTTTCCAAGGCCACGGCCAATCTGGAACGCATGGGTGACGAGGCCTGCAAGATGGCCCGCATGGTCAAGTCCATCATCGAAAGCGGTGCTGCGCGCTCCCTGCCCAGCGGCGAACTGCGTGTGGCGGCCGAGATGGCATCCGACCTGCTGCGCAAGACCCTGGATGCGTTTGCCCGCCTCGATACCAAGGCCGCAGTCGCCATCCTCAAGGAAGACGACCTGATCGACGACGAGTTTGACGGCTTTGTGCGTAAGCTCATCACCTACATGATGGAAGATCCGCGCACGATTTCGGCCAGCCTGGACTTGTTATTCTTGGCCAAGGCGATCGAGCGTATCGGTGACCACTCCAAGAACGTGGCCGAGCTGATCATCTACCTTGTCGAAGGCAAGGATGTGCGCCATCAGACCATGGCGGAAATCGAATCTGCATTGCAGTAAGCAGGAGGAATTCAAGGGATGAAGAAGATGCCCATGGTCCTCATCGTGGAGGACGAACCCGCGATTGCTGAGCTGATTGCGGTCAATTTGAGGCATAACGGCTTCCAGCCCGTCTGGGCGGAAGACGGTGTTTCCGCGCAACGCGAGCTGGATGCGGTGCTGCCGGAAGTGATATTGCTGGACTGGATGTTGCCGGGCGCCAGCGGTCTGTCTCTGGCGCGCAAATGGCGTGCCGATAGCCGCACCAAAGGCGTGCCCATTCTGATGCTGACCGCGCGTGGTGATGAACCCGACAAGGTGGCGGGTCTGGACGCTGGCGCGGATGACTACATCACCAAGCCGTTTTCCACGCAGGAATTGCTGGCCCGCATTCGCGCCGTGCTGCGCCGCCGTGCCCCCGAGCAGATGCAGGACAAGGTCAGCATTGGCGAGCTGGTGCTGGACGCCGCAGCCCATCGCGTAAGCTGGCAGGGCGATCTGCTCAAGATCGGCCCAACGGAGTTCAAGCTGCTCAACTATCTGATGAAGCACCCGGAACGTGTACACAGCCGAGCCCAGTTGCTGGACAAGGTCTGGGGCGACCATGTGTTTATCGAGGAGCGCACGGTCGATGTGCATGTCAAACGCCTGCGCGAATCGCTGGGTGTGGCTGGCACCTTGATCGAGACTGTGCGCGGCGCAGGTTATCGCTTCAGTGCACAGGCTCTGGCCTGAGCCTTATCACGGCTTGCGCAAATCGGGCTCAGGCAAACGCCTTGCCCCAAGGCAACAGCCTTGACACATTCTTGTTTGCGCAAGTCCTCATGAACTGCCACGGCCCGATCACCACAGATCGGGCCTCCGTAAAAATCACAAGAGAACATCAATATGGGGTGGCGTGGATTTCGGTTACTGGCCTCTCAGATCGCTGCGGCACTGGTGGCTTGGCTGGTTTGGAGTTACGGGGTTCAACCGCAGGCCAGTGCTGTCCAGCAATGCCTGGCAGCTTTGGTTGGCGCACTGATGGGCGGCTGGATCTGGTGGTTGGTGGACAGCTGGAACGGTGCGCGTCTGCTCGACTGGCTGCGTCAGTCCAGTCTTGGCGAAGCCCCCAATCTGTCGGGCATCTGGGGTGAGGCCAGCATACGCATGCGCCGCTGGATTCGCCAGACCGTGCAGCAGGCCCAGCAGGGGGATCAGCGCCTCAGCGATATTCTTTCCGCACTTCAGGCCAGTCCCAATGGCGTGGTCCTGCTGGATGCCCAGGGGCGCATCGAGTGGTGCAACCAGATCGCGGCGCGTCAGTTCGGTTTTGATGCGCATCGCGATGTGATGCAAAGCATTGGCAATCTGCTGCGAGACCCTCAGTTCAGCGCATATTTTGCGGCGCAGGATTTCACCCGGGATCTGGTGATGCAGGGGCGCGAAAGCACGCCGTCGCGGCCCGTCAAGCTGTCGGTACAGCTGTATGGCTACGGCGAGGGGCGCAAGCTTTTGCTGGCCCGCGATGTGACGGCCGTGGAGCAGGCTGAGGCCATGCGCCGTGATTTTGTGGCCAATGTCTCGCACGAGATCCGCACGCCGTTGACCGTGCTGGCGGGTTTTGTGGAGACCTTGCAGAACCTGCCTCTGGATGCCGATGAGCGCAAACGCTATCTGGAGCTGATGTCCCAGCAGGCCGAGCGCATGCAGCATCTGGTGGAAGATCTGCTGACCTTGTCCCGGCTGGAGGGCAGTCCGCCACCGAGCAGCAATGACTGGATGTCGGTGGCCCAACTGCTCAAGCGCTGCGAGAACGAGGCGCGCGGTCTGTCCGCCACTCTGACGCGAAAACAGAATCGTCCCCATGTACTGAATTTCCCCGACGATGCCGTGCTGGCGCAGGCCGGTGATATCGCTGGAGCGAGTGCAGAGCTGCACAGCGCATTCTCCAATCTGCTGGGCAACGCCATGCGTTACACGCCAGCGGGTGGGCGCATCGATGTGAGCTGGGAGCAGCTTGCCGATGGCTCGGCACGCTTTGCAGTCAAGGATTCGGGGCCGGGCATTGACTCCAAGCATGTGGCACGCCTGACGGAGCGTTTTTACCGTGTGGATCGCAGCCGCTCCCGCGATACGGGGGGCACAGGGCTGGGGCTGGCCATCGTCAAGCATGTGTTGCAGCGCCATGGCGCCGTGCTCAGCATTGTGAGCGAGCAGGGGCATGGTTCAGAGTTTGCAGTGACTTTCCCGGCCAGCCGTGTGCGAGCGGCGACGGGGACAGCTCAGCTGGCGTCGGTTGTGCAAAGCTGAGGTGCGCTAGGCCTGCGCGGGTGCAGGCCTGATGACTCTGAACAAAATTGCGCTGAAGGCCGCTGCTGTCAAAAACAGGGCCGCAGTGCTACAGGCCCAGAATGGCATGGGTGTAGCCTGCCAGCTCTGCCACGAGGCCGGGGCCAGCCATTCATAGGCCATCCAGTAACCAAGGCCCAGGCCGCAGCCCCATAGCAGCACGCAATAAATGAGCAGCGGAGCCACCGTGACGCGATAACTGCGCAGCACAAAGATGCAGTAGGTCTGTACCGAATCCGCCATATGGTAGGCCGTCACGCAGATTAGCAGCCAGGATGTCAAGGCCTGTACCTGAGGGGAGTCGGTATAGATATCGGCAATCAGACTGCGTGCAATGAAAAGTGTAGCTGCAACCGAAGTTCCCATAAGGGCTGAGAGCTTGAAACACTGTTGAATCAGCTGCCGAGCCTGGGCTTCGTCGCCAGCACCGCGCCAGTAGCTGACGCGGGCGCTTGCAGCAATGGCCAGGGACAGAGGGAACATATAGCCAATGGCGGCAAGATTGGCGGCAATCTGGTGGCTGGCCGAAGACAGTGAGCCCTGGCGTGCAACATACAGCGCCATCAGGGTAAAGGAGGTGACTTCCACCAGAATGGCCAGGCCTGCGGGAATGCCCAGCCGACAAAAATGGGTCAGCATCCGGATGTCAGGCGGCTCCATCCGGGTCCATAAGGCCAGAGGCGCATAGAAATTCTGGGTACGGATCAGCCACAGGCCCACGCCAAACATGGTGTAGTTGACGGTCAGGGTAGCCAGGGCGCAGCCCACGGCACCCATGGGGCTCAGACCCAGGCCTCCGAAAGTGAACCAGACGGACAGCGGTATTTTGATGAGCAGGGAGCTCAACTGCAGCCAGGTCACCAGCTTGGGGTGGCCCAGGGCCTGGTTGAGCGCGCTGTAGATGCGAAACAGCAGGGCTGGAGGCAAACCCCAGGCCAGCACACCCAGGTAGCGCTTCACTTCGAGCTGCATGGCTTCGGGCACATGGGTCCAGCGCAACAGGGCATCGGGCATCAGCAGGACCGACATGCCCAGCAGACAGGCCAGCAGGCACAGATACATGGACTGGCGCAGTGAGTGTCCTATAGCCTGCGCCTGACCCGCGCCGCGTTGTTCTGACCAAAGTGGAAGCAGGGCCTGGAAAATGCCCATCAGCGAGGCATAGACACTGACAAAAATGGCCGATCCGACGGACAGGGCGGCCACGGCCTCTTCGGAGTAGCGGCTGGCAACAATGGTGTCTGTCGTGCCAAAGGCCATTACAGCCAGCTGGCCTGCCAGCACCGTGACGGCATGGCGGCTGATATACCGAAGCTCGCCTTTCATGGCTTTTTGGCCATGTCGCTGCGCTTGAGCAGAATCAGCACTTCCTTTTTGCCGGCAAGGCGGTTGATGCGCGAGACTTCTTCCCAGCCCTGGCGCAGTTGCCGGTTATGGTCGCCGGCCCAGCGGTCGGCATCGACCAGGGCCCAGTCGCAGACGTCGGGCGTGCTGCGGCGCAGCAGTGCCGTGTCGACATGGGTGTAGTAGCGCACGGCTGCAATCTGTGAGCGGCCCAGGCCATAGGTCAGCACACAGCTCTGGGCCTGGTTTTGTTGCATGCTGGAAGCCAGCTGCTGCATCTGGAACTCATAGCTGCGGGCGTGATCCAGTGGCGCCATCCAGAGCGTGGACAGCAGCACCCAACCCAGCGTGGCACCGCCGGCAGGCAGCACTAGGCTTTTCCAGATGGCCGCACGGTTGCGCGAAGTGCGCCAGACCACGAGCACAAACCAGCCTGCCGTGGCGATCAGCGCCACGATGACGGTGGGCCAGGAAATGCTGGCTTCGAATTGCGGGGCTAGGCGCGCAATGTTGGCGGCAATCTTGGGGGGGTAGCCGGTCTGAAATGCCAGCCATACCACCCAGATGGCCAGTGCGCCTGCAGTGAAGAAAAGCAGGGTGAACCAGTCTATGAGTGCGCTGATGCTGCGGCGGAAGGTGGGCAGGGCAAATGCAGCCAGTGTTGCGATGGCGGGCAGGCCCAGCAGCAAGGCTCGGTCGGCTGGTGTGCTGCTGAGGCAGGCGATGACCGGCAGCAGCGAAAACAGCAGCGCGACGCTCAGGTGCGGGTAATGGCTGGGTTCGGCAATCTGGCGGCGCCAGACCCACAGGGTCCAGAGTGCCAGAGGCCATGCCGGCCAGCAGAACCACAGCAGCAGCTGCAGCAGCTCGCCGGCATCCCGGGTGGAGTCCACCAGATGCCAGCTCCACTGGTGCAGTCCGGTGGTCAGGGCTGCGCCTATGAGGGTGGCAGCCAGCCAGGCCGCTGCCCACAGGCGAGCCTGCCGATGTACCCTGCCAGGGTTGTCCCCCCAGCTGCGCTGGGTGAAGGTGATGATGCTTGCGCCCAGGCCAAACAGCACGGCCATGGTGGGGGCGCCGCTCAAACCCATGCCCAGCATGCCGAACCCCATGGCGGCCACAGCCTTGTAGGGGTGGTAGGCCATGGCAGACGCCGCAAAGAACAGCAGCGCGGTGCAGCCAAGCTGGGTGACGTAGCTCGTGGTTTCATGCGACAGCTGGGCCAACCCCAGGCAGGCGACAAGAGCCAGCAGCGCTGCATCCGCCATGGCTCGGGAATAGTCCACCAGCTGGGCTTCTCCGCCAAAGGCGAAAGCCACGGGTTGTGCACCTGGCGTGCGCGCCAGATAGTAGGCGCCCCACCAGGTGACAGCCAGTGTCAGCACCAGCAATGCGGCAAAGGGGATGCGTGTCGCCATCTCCGGCCCAAGCAATCCGCCAAATATTTGCAGGGACAGGGCGCCGAGCCAGTAGGGCAGCAGGCCATCCATGCTGGGCGACAGGCCCGACAGCTGAGGGGTCAGCCAGGAGGTGTTGCCCAAGGCCAGCTCTCGCATATAGCCAAACGCTTCCATGTCATTGGAGCGCCAGGGGCCGCGCATGACAAAGCCCGGCACCACATAGGCCAGGCAAAGCAAAAGCAGTGCCCAGCGGGGCAATCTGCGCACGGCGCTCTGGGCAACAATGGCGGGAGTGGGCTGATTCACGCGAGCAATCCTGTGTGGGCCGTCAGATGATTGACGGTCAAATCAAGCGGTAGCGCTTTATGAGCAAGCGCAAGATGCTCCCATGATAGGAGCATTGAAGAGGTTTGAGTATGGCAGCCCTGCTGGTACAGCACATTCGGCTGCTTCAGGCTGGGCATCATTGCGGGCAAAAAAAAGGCAGCACGGTTGCCCGGCTGCCTTTGCTCGCAAAAAGCAGAAATTACTTCTTGCCGAAGCGGTTGCGGAACTTCTCCACGCGGCCGCCCATGTTGTCCACCGACTTTTGTGTGCCAGTGTAGAAGGGGTGCGATTCAGAGGAAGTGTCCAGCTTGAACAGGGGGTATTCCTTGCCTTCGAAGGTTTCGGTTTCCTTGGTGTTCACGCAAGAACGTGTCACAAACTTGAAGCCGTTGGACAGGTCCACGAACAGAACTTCGCGGTAGTCGGGGTGAATGCCTTCTTTCATGATCTTCCTTTGGTCAAGTGCGGTAGCCGTGCCCAACCTGCTACAACCCTTGTAGCAGTCGTGAATTGAGCGTACTTGCCGCAATAGAAAAAGCCCACCATTATAACATGGCGGGCTTGGGGTGGAGCATGAAGCTCCAAGTCGTGGAAATCAGCCGCCGCGGCGCATCATGTCGAAGAACTCCACATTGTTCTTGGTGGCCTTCATGTTCTTGATCATCAGTTCCATGGACTCGATCTCGTCCATGTTGTACATGAACTGGCGCAGGATACGGGTCTTTTGCAGAATCTCGGGAGCCAGCAGCAGTTCTTCGCGGCGTGTACCGCTCTTGGTGAGTTCGATGGCCGGGAACACGCGCTTTTCGTACAGGCGACGGTTCAGGTGCAGTTCGCTGTTGCCGGTGCCCTTGAATTCTTCAAAGATCACTTCATCCATGCGGCTGCCGGTGTCGACCAATGCCGTGGCGATGATGGTCAGGGAGCCGCCTTCTTCCACGTTGCGGGCCGCGCCGAAGAAGCGCTTGGGGCGCTGCAGTGCGTTGGAGTCCACACCGCCCGACAGCACCTTGCCCGACGAGGGCACGACGTTGTTGTAGGCGCGGGCCAAGCGGGTGATGGAGTCCAGCAGGATGACCACATCCTTGCCCAGTTCCACCAGGCGCTTGGCGCGCTCGATCACCATTTCGGCCACGTGCACGTGACGGGTAGCTGGCTCGTCAAAGGTGGAGGCAATGATTTCGCCCTTCACCGAGCGCTGCATTTCCGTCACTTCTTCAGGGCGCTCGTCCACCAGCAGCACCATCAGGTGCACATCGGGATGGTTGGCGGTGATGGCGTGCGCAATGCTTTGCATCATCATGGTCTTGCCGCTCTTGGGCGGTGCCACGATCAACGCGCGCTGACCGCGGCCAATGGGGGCGATGATGTCGATGATGCGGCCGGTGATGTTTTCTTCGCCCTTGATGTCGCGCTCAAGGCGCATCTGCTCCTTGGGGAACAGGGGAGTCAGATTCTCGAACAGCACCTTGTGCTTGTTCTGCTCGGGTGGGCCGCCGTTGACCTTGTCGAGCTTGGTCAGTGCGAAGTAGCGCTCGCCATCCTTGGGGATACGCACTTCGCCTTCGATCATGTCGCCGGTATGCAGGTTGAAGCGGCGTACCTGGCTGGGAGAAATATAGATATCGTCCGTGCTGGCGGTGTAGCTGGTGTCGGGGCTACGCAGGAAGCCAAAACCGTCGGGCAGAATTTCGAGCACGCCGTCGGCAAAGACCTGTTCGCCGGCCTTTGCGCGCTTTTTGATGATGGCGAACATCAGTTCCTGCTTGCGCATGCGACCGACGTTTTCGATCTCAAGCGCTTCGGCCTGCTTCAGGACTTCAGACACGTGCAGTGCCTTGAGTTCATTAAGGTGCATGAAATAACTCCAAGTGCGGAGTGAGGAGTAACCAGGGGGGAGGCGTAGGGCCTAACGAAACACTGTGATAGTGGGTAGGCTTGCCTGGAGAAATCTAGCGCGACCTGCATGCTGCGGCCGGCGATTCGTACATTATGACAGGAAAATCAGCGCAGACCGCAAGGATTTTTGAAGGACTGGCCTTCAGTGTCTGGCACAGGTCATTCAGACCCCGAAAAAACAAGAGCGCGACTGCGGTGTTCTGCGCAAAAAGGACAAGGCCTGGGTGCAGGCCTTGTTGTCAAGCATATGCTTTAGATGTGCTGGTCCAGGAAAGCGGACAGCTGAGTCTTGTTCAGTGCGCCCACCTTGGTGGCGGCCAACTGGCCGTCCTTGAACAGCATCAGTGTGGGAATGCCGCGAATGCCGAACTTGGCAGGGATTTCACGGTTTTCGTCCACGTTCATCTTGGCGATCTGCACCTTGCCTTTGTAGCTTTCGGCAGTTTCGTCCAGGATGGGGGCAATCATCTTGCAGGGGCCGCACCACTCGGCCCAGTAGTCCACGAGAACCGTGGTGCCGGGTTGCAGTACGTCAGATTCAAAGCTTGCATCAGTGATGTGCTTGATCAATTCGCTAGCCATTTGTAGTCCTGGATTTTCTTGAGTCAAAAATCAAAAAGAGCGGTGAAATATCCGCCTTGTGATTTCATTGTGACAGAAACTCATCTCCTGCTGTGCAGTGTGGGCGGTTGTTTCCCGCTATGGCGCCAATAGTGCCTGTGATATTGCCGAAATGGCGGCGGTGGTATTCTGCGCAGCCTTTCGCGGCTGCGAACCCGATTTTTGGTGGCCGCATATTGAACCGGATAAGAGAACTATGAATGTTTCGGAGCCTGTGGCGGCCGATGAGGTGCTGAGTTGTGATGTCGCGGTGGTAGGAGCAGGTCCTGCCGGCCTGATGGTGGCCGAACAGTTGGCGCAATCAGGTCTGTCTGTGCATGTGTTCGAAGCCAAAGCTTCAGTGGCCCGCAAATTTCTGCTGGCTGGCAAGGGTGGATTGAATCTGACTCATTCGGAAGATTTCGCCAGTTTTGTGACTCGCTATGGTGAGCGAGCCGTTCAGCTGCAGCCTTTGTTGACACGTTGGGGTAGCGATGCCTTGCGCGAATGGGTCAAGGCGCTGGGCTTCGACACCTTTGTGGGTACCTCTGGCCGGGTGTTCCCTACAGATATGAAGGCTGCGCCTTTGTTGCGCGGCTGGTTGTCGCGGCTCAAGGGTCAGGGTGTGGTGTTTCACACCCGTCACCGCTGGCTGGGCTGGGATGAGGACAAGCTGCCTGTTTTTCAACGTGAGCAGTCACAGTGCAGGCTGCAATGCAAGGCACTGGTGCTGGCGACCGGTGGTGGCAGCTGGGCCCGTCTGGGCTCCGATGGTGCATGGTTTCCCTGGCTGCAGGAGCGCGGCGTGGAAATGGCGCCGCTTCGGCCTTCCAACTGTGGATTCGATGTGGGATGGAGTGATGGGCGCGAGCCTGGCTGGAGTGATGTATTCAGTCAGCGCTTTGCAGGCCAGCCCTTCAAGTCGGTAGCTTTGCACTATGCCAATGAGTCTGGCGGCAGCTTTGCGCGCCAGGGCGAATTTGTCGCGACCCAGAGTGGTGTGGAAGGCAGCCTGATCTATGCCGTCTCCTCCCTGTTGCGCGAGCGTATTGCCAAAGATGGCAGTGCACGGTTTCAACTGGATCTGCTGCCGCAATGGACGCAGGAGCGCGTTGAGCAGGAAGTGCTGCACCCGCGTGGGTCACGCAGCCTGAGCAGTCATCTCAAGGGTCGGCTGGGGCTTGATGGCATCAAGACCGGCCTGTTGTATGAAGTCTTGGGCAAGGATGGCATGGCGGATGCCAAGCTCCTGGCGAGCACCATCAAGGCCGTTCCGATGACCGTGATTGCGCCACGTCCCATGGATGAGGCCATCAGCACGGCAGGAGGCGTACGCTTTGAGGCTCTGGACGCCAATGGCATGTGCACGGCGTTGCCAGGCGTGTTCTGTGCCGGTGAAATGCTGGACTGGGAGGCTCCGACCGGGGGGTATCTGCTTACGGCTTGCATGTCTTCCGGAGTGCATGCAGCGCAAGGCGTGCTCAATTATCTGCACCGCCAGTAAACCGAAGGCGGGCTTGCCAATGGTGAGTCCGCTTGTCCGATCCGGACAGAGGCAGCACACTGAAGTGACACAGCATATGAGAGGGAGATATCCTTTGCGGAAGACAGCCTCTTGTCTGTAAAGAGGATTTCCAGCTAAAGGTGACGAGCCTGATCTCGGCACTGGTTTCACAGTTAGGGCTGCTTGGTTCCCCACCTGACCCGGTTGGCTGCTTCCCCATGCGAGGAGGCCCGTCGCCGACGATTATAGGTCGAAAAAGACACATCCCAGGGTTAGATGGCAATAGATTCCTGGTGCCGCCCTGTTGGCATGCACTGGCCCCGTAGAATCGGCGGCTATGTCTTATTTAGTGCTTGCTCGCAAATACCGGCCCCGTACCTTCTCCGAAATGGTGGGGCAGGAGCATGTGGTTCAGGCTTTGACCAATGCGTTGATCCAGCAGCGGCTGCACCATGCCTATCTGTTCACGGGCACGCGAGGTGTAGGCAAGACCACGGTATCGCGCATACTGGCCAAGTCCCTCAATTGCCAGGGTGCCGATGGCAATGGTGGAATCACAGCAGCCCCTTGTGGAGTCTGCGCAGCATGCACTGAAATCGATAGCGGTCGTTTTCCCGATTACACCGAGCTGGACGCTGCTTCCAATCGCGGCGTGGACGAGGTGCAAAGCCTGCTGGAACAGGCCGTGTACAAGCCGGTGCAGGGGCGCTTCAAGGTCTTCATGATCGACGAGGTGCACATGCTGACGAACACGGCGTTCAACGCCATGCTCAAGACGCTGGAAGAACCGCCTGAATATCTGAAGTTTGTGCTGGCCACGACGGACCCGCAAAAAGTACCGGTCACCGTGCTTTCGCGTTGTCTGCAGTTCAATCTGCGTCCCATGGCGCCGGATACGGTGCTCGAACATCTGACCGACGTGCTGTCCAAGGAAAGCGTGCCTGCCGAGCCACAGGCCCTGCGTCTGCTCTCTCGCGCTGCGCGTGGCTCCATGCGGGATGCGCTGAGCCTGACCGATCAGGCTATCGCCTTTGGCAGCGGCCAGTTGCAGGAAGCCACGGTGCGCCAGATGCTGGGCAGTGTGGACCGCAGCCATGTCTTTCGCCTGATCGATGCACTGGCCCAGGGTGATGGGCGCACAGTGGTCGAGACCTCCGAAGAGCTGCGTCACAACGGTTTGTCCGCCGCTTCGACACTGGAGGAAATGTGCAATGTGCTGCAGCGCATGGCTGTGCTGCAAGCCGTGCCGGATATGCCGCTGGATGCCAGCGATCCTGAAGCTGCCGAGCTGGACCGTCTGGCCAGTCTGATGCCGCGTGACGAGACGCAACTGCTCTACAGCATCTGCCTGCATGGCCGCACCGAACTGGGCTTGGCACCTGACGAATATGCGGCTCTGACCATGGCGCTGCTGCGGTTGCTGGCCTTCAAGCCCGAAAACGCTGAAGTCGGCACGGCTGAAAAAAAAACTCCAGCGCTGAGGCCTAGCCGCCCGGCTATTGCAGCGCCTGCCGTAGAGCAGGGTGTGGTAACTGTTGTTTCGGCTCCGGTTGAACCTGCGGTGGCACCTGTATCCACAGCTGTGGCAAGCAATCCCGTGGTCGCAGCCGTGCAGACCCATCCTGAGTCGGCGGTTGAGCCTGCTGCGGATTTGGAGCCAAAACCTGAAACAGCGCGGATACAGAATGCACAAGACGCGTCTGAATCGGTAGCAAAGCAAGTTGTGGCTGCACCCGCTCCCGCAGTGGAGGTCAGGCCTGAACAGGCGCCTGCCCCAGAGTTGGAGCCAGAGCCGTTGCAGCAGGCCGAACCGGCGGAAGCTGCGGCAGACAGCTCTGCGCTCGAAGAGTCTGGCGATGAGCCCGCCTCCGACATCCCCGATGACTCAGGTCCGGATGAAGGCGCCTGGGCCGGCATGCCTGATGAAGGCTGGGCCGATGATGGCCGCTGGGGAGATGATGCCGATGTGGACGTGGGCCTGCCCATGCAGACCATGCCGACGGACCATCAGGACGAGCCGGAAGCGCAAACAGGCGGAAATACGCAAGATGCACCAACGGTGGAGCGCACCAGTGAAGGCGATCTCTGGCAGACCGTGGTGCAGGAGCTGTTGCAAAACGATGCCGTGGTCGCACTGGCGCGGCAGCTGGCATTGCAATCGCAGCTGGTGGTGCGCGAGGGCGATCTGTGGATGCTGCGGGTGGAATCCAACTCGCTGAACCAGGCCGGTGCGCGTGAGCGTTTGCGTGCTGCGCTGGAAGCGGCCGGTCATGCGCGACAATTGCAGATCGAGCAGGGTGCGGTCACGGATAGTCCGGCGCGCCGTCTGGCCGTGGAAAACCATCTGCGCCAGGGGATTGCTGAAGACATTGTGAACAGCAACTCTCTGGTGCAAACCTTGAGGCGGGACTTTGGCGCGAAGATCGTGCCGGGCAGCATCAAGCCAATCTCCATTCAGCCTGAATAAGGCGTTTCAACAAAAGAAGGAATTCTCATGTTCAACAAAGGACAACTCGCCGGTCTGATGAAGCAAGCCCAGGCCATGCAGGACAACCTGAAGAAGGCTCAGGACGAGCTGGGCAATATTGAAGTCGAAGGCGAGTCCGGTGCCGGTCTGGTCAAGGTCGTGATGACCTGCAAGCACGACGTCAAGCGCATCACCATCGACCCCAGTCTGCTGGCGGAAGACAAGGACATGCTGGAAGATCTGGTGGCTGCAGCCTTCAACGCTGCCGTGCGCAAGGCCGAAGAGACCTCCAGCGAGAAGATGGGCAAGATCACGGCCGGTATGCCAGGTCTGCCCGGCGGCATGAAATTCCCGTTCTGATCGCTCCCCCCTGAGCGGCTTTGCCGCTTCCCCCTCTCTTCTCGGGAGGGGGCGGCGCCATCGCCGGGAGGCGGCTCTTGCTCGGCGCCCCTGAGTTGGGGCAGGCCAGTTTGTCAGCCTGGGCGATGAATGGCGATCTGTACAGTTGCAGATCGCCTTTTTTCTGGTGAATGAAAGGACAAGCCGTGTCGGATGTGCAATCTCTGGATGCCTTGATCGAGGCGCTGCGCAAGCTGCCGGGCGTGGGCATCAAGTCTGCCCAGCGCATGGCGTTTCATTTGCTGCAACGTGATCAGGCCGGGGCACTGCAACTTGCCCGGGCACTGGATACCGCGGTCAATTCCGTGCAGCACTGCGAGCGTTGCCACACGTTTACCGAAGGCGCGATTTGCAGTATCTGCGCCGATGCGGGGCGCGATGGCGCGCGGCTGTGCGTGGTGGAGGCGCCTGCCGATCTGGCGGCCATGGAGCGCACTGGTGCTTACCAGGGCTATTACTACGTGCTGATGGGGCGTTTGTCTCCGCTTGATGGCGTGGGGCCCAAGGAGATTGGCATGCGGCAGCTGCTGGAGCGCGCCTGTGACGGTGTGGTGCAGGAAGTGATTCTGGCGACCAGCTTCACGGCCGAGGGCGAAGCCACGGCCCATGCCATCAGTGAGGCGCTGAAGGCGCGCGGCCTGCTGGTGACACGGCTGGCACGCGGTGTGCCGATCGGCAGCGAACTTGAATATGTGGACCTGGGCACAATTGCCCATGCGCTGGTGGATAGGCGCTGATTGGAGTAAAAACGGCTTTGGGCGCTTATGCATCAAGCGTCATCAGCTATCAAAACCATAGAAAAAGCCCGCTGCCGGAAATGGTCAGCGGGCTTTTTTGTCGCCGGGTCGCCCCAAGGTAAAAACAGCCCCTCAGGCGGCGGCGTAGGGGCAGGGGCCACACGCTATGGGCAAGCGTGGGGCATTTTTAACGGGTTGGCTTATTTGCGTTTCTTGGCGGGTGTGCCGCCGCGTGGCTTGGGTTCGTTCTTTCCACCACGGGGAGCCGCTGTGGCTTTGCTGCTGGTGGAAACCTTGGCCGAGCCACGGCTGGCGGCCGCGCGCGGGCTGGGCTGATGCGCTTCCGCACGGGCGGCCCGGGCAGCGCGCGCGGGCAGATAGGCAACCAGCGACTGGCCTGCATGCAGCGATGCGGTGGACTTCAGGTCGTTCCAGTCAGCCAGATTGGAGACGCTGACGCCGTAGCGGCTGGCCACGCTGACCAGGGTGTCGCGCTTGCGGGCCTTGACCGTGGTGCGCACGGTCACCACTTCGGGGGCGAAGGAGATCTGACCGTTATCGGCGATATGACCGGGAACATCGTTCTTGACGCTGGGGTCGCGTGGCACCATCAGCGCCGAGCCGGCCTTGATCAGCATGCGAGGCGGAATATTGTTGATGCTGCGCAGATCCGTCTCGCTCAAGCCGGTGCGTTGAGCGGCCTCAGTCACGGTAATGGTGGTGGGCACGGTCCAGACGGTCCAGCTGGCAAACTGGCCATCGGTATAGGCCTGCAGATTGCGGCGGAAGACTTTTGCATTGTCCCAGGGCAGCAGAACCTGCGGCGTGGCGCGCGCGAAGATCACAGGCTTGTGGAAGCTGGGGTTCAGGGCCTTGAAGTCCTTGACGCTGACGTCGGCCAGCTTGGCCACCAGCTCCACATCGATGTCATGGGGCAGGGTAACGGCCTGGAAATAGGGGTGGTTTTCGATGACGGGCAGCTCGGCGTTGAAACGCTCGGGGTGGGCCACGATGTTCTTTACCGCCTGCAGCTTGGGTACGTAGTTGCGGGTTTCGGCCGGCATCTGCAAATCGGTGTAGCCCGTGGGCAGGCCCAGTTTTTCGTTGCGCTTGATGGCGCGTCCCACGCTGCCTTCGCCCCAGTTGTAGGCGGCCAGGGCCAGGTGCCAGTCGCCAAACATGCCGTAGAGCTTTTGCAGATAGTCGAGTGCTGCGCGGGTGGAGGCCAGCACATCGCGGCGGTCGTCGCGGAAGATGTTCTGTTTGAGATCGAAGTAAGTGCCGGTGGCAGGCATGAACTGCCACATGCCGGCTGCCTTGGCGCTGGATACGGCCTGTGGATTGAACGCGCTTTCGATGAAGGGCAGCAAGGCCAGTTCGCTGGGCATGCCGCGGCGCTCAAGCTCTTCGACGACGTGGAACAGGTACTTGCTCGAGCGCTCCGTCATGCGCTGGATGTAGTCGGGGCGGCTGGCGTACCACTGCTCCTGATCTTGAACCAGGTCCTGCTCCAGATCAGGCATGCCGAAGCCGCCGCGGATACGCATCCACAGATCGCCAGTGGCTTCAAGAGAGGCTACTTCGGAGTTGCCGATTCGGCCTTGACCCAGTGGCTTGAGCGGGCCGTTGGGGTACATGGGGTCGACGCTACTGGTAGTGGCGCAGCCGGTGATGACCAGTACGCTGGAAAGCAACAGGGTGTGGAGCAGCTTCATCAAAAAACGTTTTTCCATTGGCGTAGGGCCGCCAGCACGCTGGCGGGCTCTTCGGGCCGGGTGTGAGAGTCATGCTGCATGGCCGCCGCAATCACATCGGCGGCGCGGCTGCGCATGAAGGGGTTGATGGCCAGTTCGATCTGCAGGGTAGATGGCAGTGTGGGCTGCCCCTGCGAGCGCAATGCCTGGCAGTGTTCCAGGTACTGAGCCAGTTCCTGGTTGTTTGGTTCCACAACCTGCGCAAAGCGCAGGTTGGAAATTGTGTATTCATGGGCGCAGCACACCAGCGTGTTGCCGGGCAGTGCCGCAAGCTGGTCCAAAGAATCCTGCATTTGCGCAGCCGTGCCCTCAAACAAACGGCCGCAGCCACCCGAGAACAAGGTGTCGCCGCAAAACAGGACCGGTTGCGTTTGTGCATGAGCGCTGAAGAAAGCGATGTGACCACTGGTGTGACCCGGCACATCGATGACCTGCCAGGGGCCACCCAGCAGATCGACCGTGTCGCCCCCTTGCACGCGGGTGATGGGCTCGGGCAGGCGCTCGTAGGCAGGGCCCCAGGCAGGCGCTCCGGTTGTCTGCTGCAAGGCCTGAACGCCACCCACATGATCTGCGTGATGATGGGTGACTAAAATGCCCTGCAGCTGCAGTTGCAGCTGGGTCAGGACGGTCAGCACCGGCTCGGCTTGCCCGGGGTCGACAACTATGGCCTGCTTGCCATCATGGAGCAGCCAGATGTAGTTGTCGGAAAAGGCGGGAATAGGCAACAGGTTCATGGGCTGCAAAATTATAGAGATGCAACACTGGACGGACTCAGCCCTTGGGCACTATCTCCTGGAATGGGAGCAGCAGCGCTGCGACGAAGCGGTGGCCGATATCTTTGGCTATCACGCCGTGCAGCTGGGTTTGCCACAGCTCCAGGGGCTGCGCAGCAATCGCATGCCGCATCGTTGGCTGGCGCTGCATGCAGGCGAGACCGTCGCCGATGCAAAAATCAATCCAAAAGCCAGCACTGTAGCGCAAGCCGGACAGGTCAGTGGGGTGGAGCAGGACTTGCCCCGGCCTGGGGATGATGCCGTGCGCCCCTCCTTGGTGACCGACGCTGCGGCTTTGCCGTTTGCCGAAAGCAGTCTGGACCTGCTTCTGATGCCGCATACGCTGGAGTCTTCGGCGGACCCCCATGCGGCCTTGCGCGAAGCGGCCCGTGTTCTGGTGCCGGAAGGTCGGCTGGTCATCTGCGGCCTGAATCCGGCCAGTTTGCTGGGGCTGCAGCGCGGTGTGGAGCGTAGTGCAGGGCATTTGCCAGACCTGAGTCTGGGTGTGGGCTACTGGCGGCTGCGGGATTGGCTCAGATTGTTGAGCTTCGAAATCGAAGCCGTGCAATTTGGCTGTTATCGTCCTGCCACGCAAAGCACGCAGTGGCTGGCTCGCTGGCAGTTCATGGAAAAGCTCGGCCATCGCTGCTGGCCGGTACTGGGCGGTGTTTACTGCGTGGTGGCCGTCAAGCGCGTGCAGGGCATGCGCATGCTGACTCCCAGCTGGCGTGGACGCAATGCGCCGGCCAGCATGCAGGCGCCCGTCACCAGCAAACAGCCGCCGGATACGGTCTGGTGCGAGCTGAGCCGGCAAAACAAGCACGACTTACGCAAATAAGGTTCAGGCAAGAGTTTCGTCTCAAGGGCTGCAGTTCTTGGTGCATCCTTGTTTACGTAAGTCCCAACAAGGAAAAAAATTGAATCAAGTTGTGATCTATACCGATGGTGCCTGCAAGGGCAATCCCGGCCCGGGGGGCTGGGGCGCATTGCTGCAGGCCGGAGCGGCGCAGAAGGAGTTGTTTGGCGGTGAGCTGGGTACGACCAATAACCGCATGGAGCTGATGGCCGTGATCCAGGCGCTGTCAGCCCTGAAGCGACCTTGCGACGTGGTGCTCTATCTGGACAGCCAGTATGTGCGCAAAGGCATCACGGAATGGATTCATGGCTGGAAGGCCAAGGGCTGGGTCACGGCGTCCAAGGAGCCCGTCAAGAATGTCGAGCTCTGGAAGCAGTTGGATGCTCTGGTGCAAGGCAGTGGCCACCGCATCGACTGGCGCTGGGTCAAGGGCCATGCAGGCGATCCCGGCAATGAGCGCGCAGATGCTCTGGCCAACAAGGGGGTGGAGCTGGCACTGAAAAACGGCTGATGGGTTGATAGGCTGGCTGCGGGGGCTGGCGTGATGCGCCTGCGCTTTCAGGAGGTAATCAGTGCCAGCGCCTCGGTAATCTGTGACTCGCTTTCGGGGCGAACCAGGCGAGCCACTTCCTTGCCGTCGCGCAAGAAGATCAGCGTAGGCCAGAGCTTGACGCGGTAGCTGCGGCCCAGTGGGCGGCCAGGGCCATCTTCCACCTTGATGTGTTGCAGATCCGGGTAGGCCGCCAGTGCAGCCTGCAGCAGCGGCTGCGCGCCCTGGCAGTGGCCGCACCAGGGTGTGCCGAACTCCAGCAGGTTCGCGCCTTGCAGCGCATCGATGGCCTGCCTGGTGGGTTCTGTGGCCCAGTGGGTGGCGTGGTAGGGCATGGTTCTTCCTCGAAAAAAGACGGGCCTGTGAAATCCGGCGTCAGATCAGCCCGTGCATGGGCAGGATGTGGACATATTCTCCGGGCTGCACATCACCACGCGCATCGTCCAGGACGATGATGCAGTTGGCATCGACCATGGAGCTCAGCAGAGCCGAACCCTGTGGGCCCGTGGTGCGCACTGTGGCCTGCGCTTGCTCGTTCAGTGTCAGCACGCCGCGCAGATATTCGGTGCGGCCCTCGCGCTTGCGCAGTCGTTCGCTGCTCAGGGCTTGCAGCATGGTTGCGGGGGAGGCGCGCTCTCCCGCCAGAAAGGCCAGGGAAGGGCGTACAAACATCAGAAAACTGACCATGGCAGCGACCGGATTACCCGGCAGGCCCAGCAGGACGGCAGGGCGCTTGCTGGCCATAGATATGCTCTGCTTATCAGAGCTGCTGGCGCTGTCTGGTATTGGGTTGAATGCCGATTTCTCTGTGAATTTCTCAGCCACGGGGTTGAGAGCCAGGGTGGCTGGCGCCAGCAGACCTACGGCCAGCGGGCGGCCGGGGCGCATGGCCACACGCCAGAACTGTACCGTGCCCAGGCGCTGGAGCATGGCGCGGGTGTGGTCGGCCTCACCGGCACTGATGCCACCGCTGGTCATCACCACATCGGCCAGAGTGGCGGCTTCACGCAGGCGCTCTTCCAGCGCGGCAGGCTCGTCCGGAACCGAGCCCAGATCCAGTACATGGGCGCCCATGCGGCGCAGCAGGCCTTGCAGGCTGAAGCGGTTGCTGTCGTAGATGGCGCCTTCACGCGGTTCGGCGCCGGGACTGAGCAGCTCGTCGCCGGTCGAGAAATAGGCCACGCGCAGGCGGCGGCGTACCGTGACCTGACCAAGACCCAGGCTTGCCAGCAGACCCAGGGCGGCAGGTGTGAGGCGCTGGCCGGCAGGCAGGGCGGCCTCACCCTGACGCAAGTCTTCGCCGCACAGACGGCGATTGGCGCCTGGCTTGAGGCTGCCTGTGTCAAATTCAATTTCTTCGCCGCAGGCCGTGACCTGCTCATGCGGTACCACGGTATCGAGGCCTGCAGGCATGACTGCACCGGTCATGATCTTCACGCATTCACCCGGGCCTATGGCTTGGGTCCATGGTGTCCCGGCCAGCACCGTTCCCATGACATGCAGGCGCTGCGGGCCACCCTTGGGCGAACTTGGCTCTGCGCTTGCGAAGGCGTAGCCGTCCATGGCGCTGTTGTCATGGGGCGGGACGTTGACGGGACAGATCACGGACTCTGCCAGCACGCGGTCCAGTGCATCGGTCAGGCTCAGCGTTTCCTGTTCGGCAACTGGGCCCAGAGGTTGCAGCAGGGCATGCAACTGCTCCAGAACCTGGGCAGTGCTCAGGTTCTGAGCAGTGGGGGCGGCAGCGGGATGAAAAGTCGCAGTCATGGCAGAGAAAATGAAGAGTCCGCAGGACTTGGCGTTTGCCGGGCGGGGCATGGTGCAAGGCGGTTGCCGCAACTTTACGCGTTTGGCGTGGTGTGCCGGCGGCTCAGGCCTTTGCCGTAGGCATTGCTTGCTCCAGATCATGTAGCTGGGTTAGCGTGTTGGCATTGCTGAAGGCCTGGGCGTCCTCCGGACGATCAAACACGGCTGCGACGCAGCGGTGCTGGCCGGTCCAGGTATCGATCTTGCGGCCGCCCGAAGTGATGAATTCTCGCAGGCTGTCCTTGAGCGTAGTCCTGAGCAGGCAGAACACGGGCTGGGAGCGCAGTTCCGGGGGCTGGCCCGGGCCGGCGCGTTCGGTATCGCGGCCATGGGCAATGATGATGTCGGCCTGCATGCCTGCCAACTGATAGGCCTGATTCATACCCGCCACCAGATCGGCTGGGAACAAAGGCGTGTCGCAGGGAATGCAGAGCAGCCAGGGAGTCTGGCACTGCAGCAAACCCGACAGAAAACCGGCCAGCGGGCCCGGATAGTCGGGCAGGGCATCGCTGCACAGCTGTGCACCTAGCGGGAGGGCCAGCTCTGCATAGGCGTCGGCATGACGATTGGCATTGATGAGCAGGGAGCCGACCTGGGGTGCCAGGCGCTTCAAGGCATGAATGGCCAGGGGCTGGCCGTGGAAGGTCTGCAGGCCTTTGTCGACACCACCCATGCGCGAGCCGCGCCCGCCGGCCAGCACGCAGCCAGTGATGTCCGAAGGCGAGAGGGGCAGACCGTCCATGTGCTGTGGATCAGCCACCGATGTAGCTCATCTCGATGCGTCGGCCGGTGTGGGCGGGCGTGGCATCGGGTGGCATTTCGCTGCGCAGTTGGGAATAGCGGTCGTCGCGCTGCTGCCAGATGGGAGCGATGGCCGAGGCAATTTCGGCATCATTGGCGCCGCTGCGCAGCAGGCTGCGCAAGTCCCAGCCCTGACTGGCGAACAGGCACAGATAGAGCTGGCCTTCGGTGGAAAGGCGGGCACGGTTGCAGTCGCCACAAAAAGCGTGGCTGACGCTGCTGATGACGCCAACTTCGCCAAGGGCCGGGTCATGCAGGCCGTCGACACCGGCATAACCCCAGCGCACGGCGGTTTCGCCCACGGTGCGGGGCGCCAGGGCAATCAGTGGCAACTCGGCACGCAGGCGGGCGATGACTTCGTCCGAGGGCAGGACTTCGTCCATGCGCCAGCCATTGGTGGCGCCCACATCCATGTATTCGATAAAGCGCAGCGTCACACCCGTACCTCGGAAGTAACGTGCCATGGGCAGAATCTGGTCGTCGTTGGTTCCACGCTTGACCACCATATTCACCTTGAGGCCGGTCAGGCCTGCAGCTTGTGCAGCCTCGATGCCAGCCAGTACATCGGCAACAGGAAAGTCCACATCGTTCATGCGCCGGAAAACCGCATCATCGAGACCATCCAGGCTGACGGTGACGCGGTTCAGGCCTGCGCTTTTGAGAGCCCGTGCCTTGCGCGCCAGCAACGTGGCATTGGTGGTCAACGTCAGCTCCAGCGGCTGGCCATCGGGTGTGCGCAGAGCTGCCAATTGCTCGATCAAAGCCTCGATGTTTTTGCGCAGCAGCGGCTCGCCGCCGGTCAGGCGGATCTTGCGCACGCCATGGGCCGCAAACAGGCGGGCCAGGCGCGTGATTTCCTCGAAGCTCAGCAGCGAGCTGTGTGGCAGGTATTGGTAGTTCTTGTCAAAGACTTCCTTGGGCATGCAGTAGTTGCAGCGGAAGTTGCAGCGGTCGGTCACGCTGATGCGCAGGTCGCGCAAAGGCCGTCCCCATTGATCCTGCAGCAATCCGGTCGGGGTCTGCGGGCTGGGAGGGACGATTGCGGGGCGCGATGCCGCGCGTTCATCGACCAGAGGTATCACTCGTTCTGCCATGGTGTTCAATTGTGCCGCAAGC
This sequence comes from Comamonas sp., assembly GCA_031277805.1. Classification (GTDB taxonomy): domain Bacteria; phylum Pseudomonadota; class Gammaproteobacteria; order Burkholderiales; family Burkholderiaceae_C; genus Comamonas. Next base: position 202,180 of record JAITLR010000013.1, read on the forward strand.
TCTATGCCCGGGCTGGGCACGGGCTTGATCGGTGGCTATTCAATTTGATAGCTGTCTGCGCTTGCCACAGCTTCGCTTTAGGCCTTTTTGAGTGAGGACACTGGCTGCTGAATCAATGGCTTCCAGCCTTTGAACTGTGGGTAGAAATCGGCCACACCAGGGCCGTTGAAGTCCCATCCCAGGCACTGGCCCAGGTGGCGTGGCGGAAGGCCCGAGTCATCGGTTTTGAACTGGTTGAGCACGGTGTGAAACGCCGGCGTGGCCATGTTGAACAGCAGCTCGCGCAGATGGGTGCAGCCCACCACGCCGCCCAGGTTGTCGGCAATGGCACGACGCCAGCCTCTGGCGATGCAGCAGCCCAGCATTTTCTGCATGGAGCGGGTGGCCTCGGGGCAGTGGGCCAGAGGATGGTCATCCATGGCGGCTTCGATGCCGTGAACCACCATGTCGGCATCGATGGTCAGGCGAATCCACATATGGTGAATGGGTTTGCCAGCTGGCACCTGGCGGTGGCCGTGCAGCTCGATGTCATAAGTCTTCTGGTCAACAAGTTCTGCTTCCACGTCCCACATGCCGTCATCGCGGGCATAACCCCGGTACTTGACATCGCGCATGTGGATGGGAAGAGGCGTGCGGCTGGCGCTGGGTGGCAGAGGCATGAGCGGTGATGTTTCTGGCGGACTGCGGGTTCGCCGGCTTTTTTAGTCGTGGGTGCTGTGCCACGGTTCATGCGGCACAGCACTCATTATCAAAGCTGGCAGGGCACTGTCCAGCGCAAAAAGGACAGAACTGTCCGCGCCATCAGCCTGGTCGGCTTGCCAGGGTGCGGATCTGGCCGAAGGTGGCAGCGTCGCGCAGCGCGGGAAGGTCCAGCACCTCCAGCCTGCCGCGACGCACTTGCAACCAGCCTGCCTGCTGCAACTCCTGCAGGATCTGGTTGGTGGTCTGGCGTGACAGACCCAGCATGCGAGCCAGTTGCTCCTGCGATACTGCCAGTTCGCGATGGGTGCGCAGGCGGTCGGCCCACTGGTCGTGGCCCTGAGCCATCTGCACCAGTCGGCACATCAGCCGTTGCGGCGCAGGCAGCACGGTTTGCTCCTCCAGCGCTGTCAGGCTGGCGCGCAGCTTGTCCGTCAGCAACAGCGCCATGCTGCGCCAGTGATGAGGATGGACGTCCAGCCAGTCGCGCAGCGGTGCAATCGGCACCTGCAGCAGCGCGCAGGCCGTGTTGGCGTGAGCGTCATGGGTGCGTGGCTCGCCATCGAAGAGGGCGATCTCGCCCAGCCACATGGGCGGCTCCACCAGGGTCAGCAGCGCGGTACGGGTTTGCTCCTGCAGGCTTGCCGTGCCCGAGATATTGAGCGAGCCGCGTGCCACTGCGTAAATGCCGCATGGTGCGTCCCCTCGGCGAAACAGCCATTCGCCAGGCGCCAGAACGCGGGGTCTGGCCATGCGCTGAAGCTCGTGGACCAGCTCGGGTGGCAGTGCACGGAACCAGCGGCCCGCCTGGACGATGGCCCAGAGGTCATTGGCAGAGGTGGAGGGAAGACTGCGCTTGCGCGTGGAAGTCAGCCCGGACTGCGAGGGAGGAACTTGTGTCGGTTGCATGACAGACGAAGCGGTTGAGGCTGCGCCACCATGCTGGTACATGACACAAGGAGATACAGCGATGAAAACCCTAGTCGATCAGCTCTCCAACTATGCGGACTATCACCGTGACCCGCGCAACATCCTCACGCACTACATCGGTGTGCCCATGATCATGTGGGCTGTCGTCATCTTGCTGGCGCGTGCGCAATGGGGGCTGCTGGCCGGCGTCCCCCTGTCACTGGCCTTGCTGGCAGCAATGGTGGCTGCGGTCTATTACTGCAGGCTTGACCTGCGCTACGGCCTGTTCATGACAGGGCTGCTCGCGTTCATGCTGGCTCTGGTCATGCCGATTGCCGCGCAGTCCACGGCGATCTGGTTGGGGTGGGGGCTGGGCATGTTTGGCGTGGGCTGGGTGATCCAGTTCATCGGTCACTATTACGAGGGACGCAAGCCCGCGTTTTTTGACGACGTGATGGGACTGGTTATAGGTCCGCTGTTCGTTGTGGCGGAATTGAGCTTTGCCCTGGGGCTGCGCAAGCCACTGCAGGCCGAAGTCGAGCAGCGCAGCGGCCCGGTGCGGCGCCGGGAATTGGCTGGAGCCTGAGCGGCACGCTTTATTGCTGTTTTTTTGAATGGTTTTCAGTGCCAACGGATCAAAAGGTTAGGCAAGTCTGGCTTGAAACTTCCTGCGGCTGACGCGCTGTGTCGCAGCATCTTTCAAACATGTAATGCCAGTGTTAGGGTCCTGCGCCTAGAATTACGGGGTGACCCCTAGTGGGGCCTTTTTTGTTTTACTTTCCCAACCATCATGTCTCTGAACAATGTGACCCCCGGCTCCAAGGCGCCCGAAGTCTTTAACGTCGTCATCGAAATCTCGGCCAATTCTGCTCCCGTGAAGTACGAAGTGGACAAGGAAACCGGCTGCGTGTTCGTGGACCGTTTCCTGGGCACAGCCATGCACTACCCCGTGAACTACGGCTATGTGCCTCAGACCCTGTCCGGCGACGGTGACCCCGTGGATGTGCTGGTGATGACTCCCTTCCCTCTGCCTACCGGCGTGGTCGTGCCCTGCCGCGCCATCGGCATTCTGGAGATGGAAGACGAGTCCGGTATCGACGGCAAGGTGCTGGCTGTGCCCACGCAGAAGCTGCTGCCTGCCTACGACAAGATCAACACGCTGGGCGACATCCATGACCTGACCCTGCAGCAGATCGCTCACTTCTTCGAGCACTACAAGGATCTGGAAAAGGGCAAGTGGGTCAAGGTTCTGGGCTGGAAGGGCGTGGACGTGGCGCACAAGGAAATTACGGACGGTATCGCCAACTACAAGGGTTGATCCCAGGCAGTAAAGAGTCTCTAACCTGGATGCGCAGCCCTGATGCGCACAAGGGGTGGATACAATTTGAAACGCGCTCGGTTTGTGCCAGGCGCGTTTTTTATTGCCCGAACAGGCATGAATCGTCCGAGAAAAAGACAGGGGGATGGCATGAATTGGCAGATATCGAACTGGCGCATAGGCACCAAGCTGGGGATCAGTTTTCTGGTCATGGTGCTTTTCTCGGCGTTGCTGGGGTTGGTCGCCTGGCTGCAATTGACCCAGATTCATGCGGCCAGCACGGCTGTCTCTGAAGTGGCACTGCCCAGTGTCTACAACGCGGCTTCCATGCGATCCGAATACAACCGCTTGCGTCGCCATGAGGCAGGCATCGCAACGGCTCGTACGCTGCTGGAAATCGAGGGTTACGAGCAGCAGATTCAGCAGCGACTGAAGACCATCGGCGAGCAGGAGAAGGTGATGGCGGGGCTGCTCGTGGGTGAGGCCTTGCGTACTGCCTATGCCGAGTACCAGAAGCACAAGGCGACCTTTCTCGACCTGCACGAGCAACTGCTCAGTCGTGCACGCGATGGGCACTACAACACTGCAGAGGAGCAGGCTGCCATGGCGGACGAAATGGGGCTGTTTTTTGCGGGTGAGTCCGAAAACGCCTTTGCTCGGCTGGCCGAGAGCACGGGCAAGGTTATGACGCTGCAGCTGGACGCTGCTGCCAACGCACAGCAGGCGGAAAAATCTGCTTTTGCGCTGGCTCGCTATTGGGTGCTGGGCACGCTGGCTCTGGTGGTGCTGATTGCGGCTGTCGTCGGCTTTGCCATGACGCGGGCCATTACCGCGCCTGTGGAAACTGCCGTGAAGCTGGCGCAGGATGTGGCTGCGGGCAAGTTGGCCACGGCGGTGCGCAACCAGCGCCGTGACGAGATGGGTTTGCTGCTCAACGCGCTGGAAGACATGCGCCGTCAACTGGCCAGCGTGGTTCAGGAGGTGCGTGGCAACGCGCAAGGCGTGGCGCTGGCTTCTGGCGAGATTGCACAAGGCAATGCCGACCTCTCGGCGCGCACGGAAAGTCAGGCCAGCGCACTGGAGGAGACAGCTGCCTCCATGGAGCAATTGGGCTCTACCGTGCGCCAGAATGCGGACAACGCGCAGACGGCCAATCAGATGGCCAAGAGCGCCTCTGATGTCGCAGGCCGTGGCGGCGCCGTGGTAGCCCAGGTGGTGGACACCATGAAGGGCATCAATGACAGCAGCCACCAGATTTCCGACATCATCGGCGTGATCGACTCCATTGCGTTCCAGACCAATATCCTGGCGCTCAATGCTGCGGTCGAGGCTGCCCGCGCGGGTGAGCAGGGACGTGGCTTTGCCGTGGTGGCCGGTGAGGTGCGCACGCTGGCCCAGCGCAGCGCAGAGGCAGCCAAGGAGATCAAGCGGCTCATCAACGCCAGTGTGGAGCGTGTGGAGCAGGGCTCGCAATTGGTGGACAAGGCGGGCGAGACGATGGCGGAGATCGTGACAGCCATTGGCCGGGTGACCGACATCATGGGCGAAATCAGCGCTGCCAGCCGTGAGCAAAGCCAGGGTGTGGCACAGGTGGGTGAGGCCATTACCCAGATGGACCAGAGTACGCAGCAAAATGCCGCTCTGGTTGAGGAAAGCGCCGCTGCAGCCGATGCTCTGCAACGTCAGGCTCGTGCGCTGGTGGACTCCGTGGCCATCTTTCAGTTGGGCAATGATGTTCCGGCTCCAGCCAGCTCGGCCCAACACAGGGTCTCCCCTGCAATCAGGCCCGCTGCCGCACCGCGGTCCCCTGTAGCCAAGGCGTCAACTGTTTCAGCGCCTGCAGCCATGGCCGCACCACGCGTGGCGAATTCTGCCAAGCAGGTGGAAACAGCCTCGCTGGATGAGTCAAGCTGGGAACAGTTCTAGTTCTTCATCGCATCACTTGATGAAAAAGCCTCTGAGCTGTTTGCGGCCAGAGGCTTTTTTGTTTTATCGAACGCGGAACTACTCGCATGAATGTAAATAAATGTATCAAAATATCCCGACGTTCCCACTGAGCTGAAATTGGAGTTTTGATTTTCTCTTTAGTAATCAACGAGATTCGATTTTTATAAGGGTATGTCTGTATCCTGGTCGGAACCGGTAAGGGCTCTGGTTGATTTAGTTAAGAAACAATTAAATACAATAAACTAAAACGCGGTATGTGCATGGGTAAAACGCATGCGGCATGAGCGTGATAACTGGCTTGGCCAGATGAGAATATGAATTAATAAATGAATGTCTTGCAGCTTGCAACGAGACATTCGGCCACATCTTTAGGGACAGAGGGAGCACTTGGGATGAAGAACATCAAAATCTCCACGCGCATATTGGGGCTCATCAGCATTCTGGTGTTATTGCTCGTAGTGGTCGTCAGCATTGCTTTGATGCAGCTGCGTTCCATGCGTGGAAACACCGAAATCATTACCGGTAATTCGCTGCCCAGCGTGGAAATCATCAACACCATCAGTGCCGAGCTGGTGCGTGCCCGTCTGCTGGAATTGCGTCACGTCAACAGTCCCGACGCCGAACAGATGGCGCAGGTGGAAAAGCAATATGCCGAGCTGCAGGTGCGCCTGGCGGCGGACAAGAAACTCTACGAGCCGCTCATCATCTCGCAGGAAGAGCAGGGCCTCTACAGTCAGTTCATCAAGGAGCGTGAACGCTATCTGGAATTGAGCACGCAGTTGCTCAAACTCTCGCATGACGGTGAAAAGGACAAGGCCAAGGAGCTCATGGCCGGCGAATCGCTGACGCTCTATAACCAGTCCACGGCAACACTGGAGAAATTGGTCAAATACAACAGCGATATGGCGCGTGCCGAGACCAAGGCATCCAACGAGGTTTACGACCGCGCGGTTGTAATGCTGGTCGGGGCCACCGTGGTAGCGCTGCTGCTGGCCGTGATTGCAGGTATCTGGCTGGTGCGCTCCATTCGTGTGCCGCTGGAGCAGGCGGTCAAGGCTGCCGACAGGGTGGCCAACGGAGACCTGAGCGCCGATATTCAGGCCACGCGCCATGACGAAATCGGTCAGCTGCTGATGGCGCTGGAGCGCATGCAGACCAGTCTGGTGCAGACCGTGCGCGCTGTGCGTCTGAACGCCGAGGGCGTGGCTTCGGCCAGTTCGCAGATTGCCTCCGGCAACGCCGATTTGTCCAGTCGCACCGAAGAGCAGGCCAGTGCGCTGGAGGAAACTGCGGCCTCGATGGAGCAACTGGGCTCCACCGTGCGTCAGAACGCCGACAACGCCCGCACCGCCAATCAGATGGCGGAGAACGCTTCGAAGGTGGCAGCGCAGGGCGGTGCCGTGGTGGCCGAAGTGGTGGAGACCATGAAGGGCATCAACAACAGCAGCCACCAGATTGCCGACATCATTTCGGTCATTGACTCCATTGCTTTCCAGACCAATATCCTGGCGCTGAACGCGGCCGTGGAGGCGGCCCGTGCGGGCGAGCAGGGTCGTGGCTTTGCCGTGGTGGCTGGCGAGGTGCGCACACTGGCCCAGCGCAGTGCCGAAGCGGCCAAGGAAATCAAGGCGCTGATCACCACCAGTGTGGAGCGTGTGGAGCAAGGCACGCAGTTGGTGGACAAGGCTGGCAGCACCATGGCGGACATTGTGACGGCCATACGCCGCGTTACCGACATCATGGCGGAGATCAGTGCGGCCAGCCAGGAGCAAAGCCAGGGCGTGGCCCAGGTGGGTGAGGCCGTTACGCAGATGGATCAGACCACGCAGCAGAACGCCGCGCTGGTGGAGGAAAGCGCAGCCGCTGCTGGCGCGCTGCGCAAGCAGGCACAGGAGCTGGTGCAGGCCGTTGCCGTCTTTCAGCTGCCGCCCCATGCAATGAATGAGCAAAGCGCCCATTCAAGTGCTTATTCGGCCGCGCTGCCATCTGTTGCCGGTTCTGCCATGGCCCGCCCGGTTGTTCGTCCAGCCGCCAGTGTGCGCACCTCGGCATCTCAGCGGCCGCTGTCGCCCAGAACCATGCCGCAACCGGCGCCTCAGGCCCTGGCAAGCAGCGCGTCGCGCAAGACGTCGACCACCGAGGACGACTGGGAAACCTTCTGACAGGTATATGTGAGGCTGCTATGTCTCTTTCTCTTGGGCCGCTGCAAAGCGGCCTTTTTTATGGCGCGGGATCACCTCAAGGTCATAGGCTGCCCCTTTGGGGAACAGCCGCAGGAATTGGGCAAGTGTGAGGGCTTTTAATGGCTGCCGAGCCGCCTCAAGGCCATAAGCGGCCCCCTTGGGGGGCAGCGGCCACACGAAGTGTGGCAAGCGTGGGGGCTTTTTTACGACCTCAGCTTCTTTGTCTGGCGCAACGGACTGTGGGTCTGGAGCATCTGCAGATAGTCGGCCATGCCTTCGCCTTCGCGCTCCAGAAAGCGGGCAATGGCATCGGCAAAAGCCGGGTGCGCCACCCAGTGCGCGCTGGGTGTTTCCATGGGCAGCAGGGCGCGGGCCATTTTATGTTCGCCTTGGGCGCCGCCTTCAAAGCGGCCGTAGCCGTTGGCAATGCACCATGCTATGGGCTGGTAGTAGCAGGCCTCGAAATGCAGGCTATCCACCCGCTCCAGTGCTCCCCAGTAGCGGCCGTAGGCGACTTTGCTATTGATAGCTGTTGGCGCTTGATTGGCATTGATTTCAGATTGATTCAATGTGGAAAGTACAGCCTGGTCAGCGCTGACAGCTATCAAACTGCAGGCGATAGGGCGGCTGCCGCGTTCGGCAATGAACATCACCCAGTTCTCGGGCATGGACGCGCGCATGGAGGCAAAGAACTCCGGCGTCAGATAGGGTGGGTTGCCATGCTCCAGATAGGTGCGCTCATAGCAGCGATAGAAAAAATCCCAGTCGCTGGCCGTGATTTCTTGGCCTTGCAGGCTTTTGAAGCGCACGCCAGCCTCGCTGACCTTGCGCCGTTCCTGACGGATCTTTTTGCGCTTTTCCTGCTGCAAGGAGGCCAGGAAGTCGTCGAAGTCCAGAAAGGGATGACCGCCTGCGGCTATCCCATTGCTCCAATGAAATTGCACAGTGCTGCGCTGCATCCAGCCAGCGGCATGACAGGCCTGCAGATCATGGGCATCGCCAAACAGCAGATGCAAAGACGAGAGCTGCTCACCCTCGGCCCATTGCTGCAGCGCCTGCACCAACGCTTTGCGCAATGGCTGGCTGCGCGCCAGCAGCCGTGTACCGGGCACGGGCGTGAAAGGCACGGCAACGATGGCTTTGGGGTAGTAGGGCAGGCCGTGCTGCTGATAGGCACGGGCCCAGGCCCAGTCGAACACATATTCTCCGTAGGAGTGACTCTTGAGGTAGAGGGGACAGGCAGCCAACAGCTCGTCTCCATCCCAGACCGTGATGACACGGCCGACCCAGCCTGTTGCGGCGTCGGCGCTGCCGCTTTGCTCCATGGCGGCCAGGTATTCATGGCGCATGAAAGGTGTGGGCGTGGGCTGTCGGGCCAGCAAGGCATTCCAGGTTTGTGCGTCCAGCTGCTGCACGCTGGCAAGCACGCGAGTGATAATCTTGTTTTCGGCCATGCCCTGATTGTCTGAGAACGTGTTTGCGATCTTGCGCGAAGGGGTGTGGGATGCGGATCGGGGTGGCCTGCTAGGCGCAAACCGCAGCAATAGTTTGGCTATTGCGAGGATTTGCAACAACGCAGACCGCCCGAGGCCGCGACCACACACCCGCGTGGAGATCGTAAACACGTTCTTAGGTGGCCTTAGCACCCAGCTTGCTTTTCATGACGCTCTCCATCTGCTGTGCCCAACGCAATTTCGTCGTGGGCGACCTCTCTGGCAATGTCCAGAAAATCATCGATGCCGCTGCACAGGCCCATACCCAGGGCGCGCGCCTGCTGCTGACACCCGAGTTGGCACTATGTGGCTATGCGGCCGAAGACTTGTATTTACGCCCCGCTTTTATCGCTGCCTGTCAGGAGGCACTGGAGCAGCTCAGAGCTGCCAGCACCCAATGGCCTGGCCTGGCATTGGTCATTGGTCACCCCCAGCTGGATGCTGCCGGTGCGCCATTGTTCAATACTGCCAGCGTGCTGCGCGATGGTCAGCTGCTGGCCAGCTATGCCAAGCAATTGCTGCCCAATTTTGGCGTGTTCGATGAGCAGCGCTACTTTGCGGCCGGTGATCGCACCTGCGTGGTGGACATCGATGGCGTGAACATCGGCCTGCTGATTTGCGAGGACGCATGGCACCCCGGTCCTGCCAAGGCAGCGGTGGATGCTGGTGCACAGGTACTGGCAGTCATCAATGCATCGCCATTCCATGCAGGAAAACAGGCAGAGCGCGAGGCAGTGCTTGCGCAGCGCGCTATAGAAACAGGCGTACCACTGATCTATGCCCATCTGGTGGGTGGGCAGGATGAGGTGGTGTTTGACGGCGGATCTTTTGCGGTGCAAGCCGATGGCCAGATCGCCGCGCGCGCTGCTGCATTTGGCGAAGACCTGCTTTTTGTGACGGTGCAAGCGGCGGGAACCCGACTGGCTTTGGCTGGTGAAATCAAGCCTGCGCCTGCTCACCACGAGGCCCTGTGGTCGGCTCTGGTGCTGTCCGTGCGTGACTATCTGGGCAAGAACCGCTTCCCCGGTGCCATCATCGGCCTGTCGGGGGGGATGGACTCAGCGCTGGTGCTGGCCATCGCTGTGGATGCATTGGGCGCAGACAAGGTGCGCACGGTGATGATGCCCTCGCCCTATACGGCAGACATCAGCTGGCTGGATGCGCGTGAGATGGCAGAACGTGTGGGTGTGCAACATGAGGAAATCGATATTGCGCCGCAGTTCGAGGCCTTCAAGGCGGCACTGGCCCCAGCTTTTGCGGGACGCTCAGAGGACACGACCGAGGAAAACCTGCAGGCCCGCATTCGCGGCACCTTGCTCATGGGCATGAGCAACAAGTTCGGCTCCATCGTGCTGACCACGGGCAACAAGAGCGAGATGTCCACCGGCTACTGCACGCTGTATGGCGATATGGCCGGAGGTTTTGCGGTCATCAAGGATGTGTTCAAGACCGAGGTGTTTGCGCTGGCGCGCTGGCGCAATGCCAATGACCCGTTCGGCACAGGCCTGGATCCCATCCCCGAACGCATCATCACCAGGCCGCCCAGCGCCGAGCTGCGCCCTGACCAGAAAGACCAGGACAGCCTGCCTGCCTATGAGGTGCTGGATGCCATCGTGGCTCGCTATATGGAAAATAACGAGAGCATAAGCTCCATCATTGCCGAGGGTTTTGCTGCGGCCGATGTCGAGCGGGTCACGCGTCTGATACAAATCAACGAGTACAAGCGCCGTCAGGCACCCATAGGCCCGCGTCTGACTGTTCGCAGTTTTGGCAAGGACTGGCGCTATCCCATCACCAACAAATTCCGCGCCTGAAGCCAGGTTTCAGACGCGATGCCGATTCAATCTAGCCAGGAGTTAAGCCCCATGAAAATGATCACAGCCGTCATCAAGCCATTCAAGCTCGAGGAAGTGCGCGAGGCGCTGGCCGAATGTGGGGTGAATGGCCTGACCGTGACGGAGGTCAAGGGCTTTGGTCGCCAGAAGGGGCACACCGAGCTGTACCGCGGTGCCGAGTATGTGGTGGACTTTTTGCCGAAGGTGAAGATCGAGGTCGTGGTCAAGGACGAAGACTCGGAGCGCTGTGTGGACGCCATCGTCAATGTGGCGCGCACCGGCAAGATTGGCGACGGCAAGATCTTCATTACGCCCGTGGAGCGCGTCGTGCGCATCCGCACGGGCGAGCTGGACGACTCGGCGATTTAACCTTTCCCCTGAGGCGCTGCGCGCGATTCCCTTGCCGGGCGCCCACAAGGGGATGGCAATATTGCTGCGAGGCAGTGGGGCTGCCTAGGCCTTTGCTGGTTGCCCCCCGATTCAGGGTGTGGGTGATTTGAGAAGAAGCCAGCCGAGAAGCTGGCTTTTTTGTTTTTCAGATCACGGATCTGAGGTTGGGGGTGTCGAGGCGGGTGCCGGAGTTTTGAACCATGTTCTGCAGCAGGGCAGGGGCGTCGCTGCTGCTTTCGATCAGGCCCATCTGCCACTCACCCATCAGGCCATTGCTGACGCAGGACTGCAGAAATTGCAGCATGGTGTCGTAGTAGCCATCGACATTGATCAAACCGATGGGCTTGTCGTGGTAGCCGAGCTGGCGCCAGGTCCAGACTTCGAACAGTTCCTCAAAAGTGCCAATGCCACCGGGCAGAGCCACAAAGGCATCGCTGCGCTCGGCCATCATGGCCTTGCGCTCGTGCATGTTCTTGACGATATGCAGTTCGTCGCAGGCCTGGTTGGCCAGTTCCTTGTCCACCAGTGCCTGAGGAATGATGCCGACGACGCGGCCGCCGGCCTGGCGCGTGGCTGCTGCCACCACGCCCATCAGGCCACTGCGTCCGCCGCCATAGACCAGCTGGCCGCCATGTTCGCCAATCCATTGGCCAGTAGCCTTGGCGATCTCGGTGAATTGAGGGTTGGTGCCAGGGCGAGAGCCGCAGTACACGCAGATGGAAAAAGCAGGATTTGTCATGCAATGAATCGGTGATAGAGCGCAGCGGCCCAGACGGCGCCGCATAGCCACAGGGAAAGGAAGACGGCCGCCGTGCCCATATCCTTGGCTTTTTTGGAGAGCTCGTGCCATTCCAGACCCACGCGGTCAATGGCCGCTTCGATGCCTGTGTTGAGCAGCTCCACGATCAGCACCAGGATGGCGGTGCCAGCCAGCAGCGCTGTCTGCTCCCAGCTCTGGCCCAGCCAGAACGCGGCTGGCACAAGAATAAAGGCGCAAATGGCTTCCTGGCGGAAGGCTGGCTCAAACCAAGCGGCTTGCAGGCCCTGTAGCGAGTATTTTCCAGCGTGCAGAAAGCGCGATAGCCCGGTGCGGCTTTTTTGCGGATTGACGAGGTCTTGCGGAGGCTGGGTCATGTGGAAAGGTGGTTAGCGGATACGCTTGGGGGCTGGTTCTTGGTGAATCAGCCGCGTGCCGGCCCAGGCGTCATGCCAGAACTGGCGTTGTGGATGAAAGCGGCTGAGCAGTGCCCAGATCAGGACCCAGCCCATGAGCAGAACCAGTACTTCCAGGGGGGGGAGGCCCAGGGGATAGAGCACGGCCAGTGGTGGCAGCCACCACATCCAGCTGGCAGCATAGCGCAGCAGGGAACGGCTCTGAGTCAAAGGACGGCCTGCAGCATCCACAACGCGGATATGCCAGGTTTTCATGGCCAGCGTCTGGCCCTTGCTCCAGAACCAGACAAAGTAAATTCCCAGCACTACCAGCATGAAAGCCTGAAGCGCATGGCGATTGTCCAGCGCATTGCGTGTTTGCGACAGGGTGCCGAACAGATAACCGGCAATAAAGATCACGCCAAACAGCAGCATGCCTTCATACAGCCAGCAAGCCATTCTGCGGCGCAGACTGGGTGCTATCAATACAGGGTTGTCAACGGAGGCTGTGCTGGCCTCACGAGCCGGTAGTTCTTGCTGCATGAGGCATTGTAGAGGGCGCTTTAGTTGCCCTGAGGGCTGCCACCCTGGCTCGAACCCGATTCTTGCGCTGGCGCATCGAGCGGCGGTAAGGTCGTGGGCGTTGCGCGAGGAATATCCACGGGCGCAGTCTCCACGATGATGGATGGTGTGCGCACAGGGTGTGTCTCAACCATGGCAGGAGTCGCTGGCACAGGTGGCGGTGGGTGGTGAATGGTGGCAGGCGGAATCTTGGGCAGATTCGGTACATTGCCAGGCGTGGCGGTTGCCGCAGGAATGCGGGCCAGCTTCTTCTGGGGGATGGGCTTGATGGCTGGAGCGACCGTCACTACCTTCGGGGCGGCGCGCGCTGCCAACATACGCTTTTCCTCGTCGCTCAGTGCCTGGTAGGCTTCCCATTGAGCCTGTTTGTCGGTGGCCAGATTGTTGGTGATGGCGAAGTTCAGCCGAGCCTGGTTGCGCTGGGCTGCACTCAGGCTGGACCAGGATTCCATGCGGCTGCGCAGCTTTTCCTGCTCGCGTTCGCTGAGCTTGTCAAAGCCGTCTGCAAGAGCCATCCAGCGGCGCTTTTGACCGGCACCAATCATGGGCCAGCGTTCTTCCAGCGGCTCCAGAACGTCGCGCTGATGGCGGCTGAGTTCTGCCCAGCGAGGCCCGGCTGCCATGGTGGTGGTTTTCTGGCGGGAGCCGGGGTCGGCATGAGCAGTCTTGGAGGCTGCGACAGTGGCAGGCGGAACGGAGCTGGGAGCCAGTCGCACCTGCTGCACCACATTCCAGCCTGTGTAGCCCAGGGCTATCAACAACATCGCCGCCATGACGGCGGCGCTGTTGACGGGTGGCAAAGAGGTGCGATTTTCAGAAGGCATTCAGACAGTTGTCGGGTGTATCAATGCTCTGGGCTGGTGGCAGAGGTCTTGAGGTATTGGATGAAACCAGGGTCGGCGTAGGCCGCGGGTGGCAGGTCGTCAGTTAGCAAAGCGGTGTCGACTTCGGTCACTTCGTTCAACAGGCTCTGGTCGGATGGAGCGTTATAAACCACCAGACCGGCAATCAGTGCGAAAACCGGAATGGCTGAAACCAGAGTGCGCCACCAGCCATTGCCCTCGCTTTCGGGCGAGCCCAGCGTCATGGTATGGCCGTGAGCGGAGGCCGCCGTGCTGGCCTGGGTGTGCAGAACGGAAATTTCGCGGCGACGCTCGGAGACGGCGCGCTCTCGTGAGGCGCGCAGTCGCTCGGTAACTTCGTAAGGGAGCAAGGCTTCGCCTTCACTGAGGCGCGCAGTGATATGACGGGCGATACGATCGGCAGCCTGTTCTTGCCGGAGAGTGGGCGCGGATTTCATAACTCGATTCCTTTGGCCTTGAGTGCCTTGCTCAATGTTTGTATGGCGCGGAAACAATGTGTTTTAACACTACCCTCTGAACAACCCATAGCGGCAGCGGTTTCGGCGACATCCATCTCCTCCCAATAACGCATGAGAAATGCCTCCCGTTGACGCGCCGGTAATTCTTGTATTTCTTTTTCTATGCTTTGCAGAACCTGCTTGCGCTCGGTCAGGCTCTCGGCATTGAGAGATTCGGCATCATCACGATTGGTTGCATAGGTGTCGAGCCAGTTGAAATCTCCATCTTCATCGGAGGATTCCAGATCGCTGAAGTGGGTAAAGACTGCTTTTTGAGTCTTCTGACGGCGAAACCAATCCAGGGTGCAATTGGAGAGAATGCGCTGAAACAGCATGGGTAGCTCCTGCACAGGCTTGTCGCCATAGTGCTGAGCGAGCTTGAGCATGCTGTCCTGAACAATATCCAGGGCCGCCTCTTCATCACGGACGTGAAAAAAGCTGCGCTTGAATGCGCGCTTTTCAACGTCCTTGAAGAATGCAGTCAGTTCTTGTTCTGTAGCCAAGAGAAGAAAACCCTGGAGAAGCCGGTTACCGGTCGACGAAAAATGAGCGATTATGGCACCGCTTGATGTTTTTTAGCGTACTGCAGTTGAAGGTCTTGTTGCAGTGCGATAATGTTTCCAACTTAAAGAAGCAAACGGATCACGGTCCGGCGTACACACAAACGCCCATGGCTTGTGGTCTTAAGTCCTAAACCGGCCTCACAAGGGCTTCAGGCTAAGGGCACCGAAGGTTTTTCGTTAGAGAAATTCACAAAGGTTGATCATGGAAATCTCCAAAGCCGAGCTGGCCTCTGCAGCCGCCGCATCCTCCCCCAAGGGCGCCCAGGAATTGATGGGCTCCGAAATCCTCATCAAGTCTCTGCAAGCCGAAGGTGTGAAGCACCTGTGGGGCTATCCAGGTGGGGCAGTTCTCTATATCTACGACGCGCTCTACAAGCAAGACAGCATCCAGCATGTGCTGGTGCGCCATGAGCAGGCCGCCGTGCATGCAGCCGATGGCTTTGCGCGTGCCACGGGCGAGGTGGGTGTGGCGCTGGTGACCTCCGGCCCCGGCCTGACCAACGCGGTCACCGGCATCGCCACGGCTTACACCGACTCCATCCCCATGGTGGTGGTGGCCGGCCAGACGTCGACCAATTACATCGGTACTGACGCATTCCAGGAATGCGACACCGTCGGTATCACTCGCCCCATCGTCAAGCACAACTTCCTGGTCAAGGATGTGCGCGATCTGGCCGAGACCATGAAAAAGGCTTTCCACATTGCCCGCACCGGCCGCCCCGGTCCCGTGGTGGTGGATATTCCGAAGGACGTGTCTTTCAAGAAGGCGCTATACACCGGTTATCCCGAAAAAGTGGAAATGCGCTCGTATAACCCCGTCAAAAAGGGGCATGCAGGCCAGATTCGCAAGGCGCTGCAGCTGCTGCTGTCGGCCAAGCGCCCCTATATCTATACGGGCGGCGGCGTGCTGCTGGGCAATGCCTGCAACGAGCTGCGCACCCTGGTGGACATGCTGGGCTACCCCGTGACCCACACTCTGATGGGTCTGGGCGCCTATCCGGCCAGCGACAAGAAATTCCTGGGCATGCTGGGCATGCACGGCACGATCGAAGCCAACAACGCCATGCAGAACTGCGATGTGTTGCTGGCCGTGGGTGCGCGTTTTGACGACCGCGTGATTGGCAACCCCAAGCACTTCATGTCGGTGGAGCGCAAGATCATTCACATCGACATCGATCCTTCCTCCATCTCCAAGCGCGTGAAGGTGGATGTGCCCATCGTGGGTGATGTCAAGGATGTGCTGACCGAGCTGATTTCGATGTTGCGCGAAGCGGCCCAGCGCCCCGACGAAGCAGCCCTGGGGCAGTGGTGGAGCACCATCGAAGGCTGGCGCAGCCGCGACTGCCTGAGTTATGACAAGGCCAACACCGAAGTCATCAAGCCCCAGTTCGTGGTCGACACGCTGTGGAACATGACCAAGGATGTAGATGCCTACATCACCTCCGATGTGGGTCAGCACCAGATGTGGGCTGCGCAGTACTATCGCTTTGACGAGCCGCGCCGCTGGATCAACTCTGGTGGCCTGGGCACCATGGGCGTGGGTCTGCCTTATGCCATGGGTATCAAGCTGGCCAAGCCCGACTCCGAAGTCTTCTGTATCACGGGCGAAGGTTCGATCCAGATGAATATTCAGGAGCTGGCCACCTGCAAGCAGTACAACACGCCCGTGGTCATTTGTGCGCTGAACAACCGCTTCCTGGGCATGGTGCGCCAATGGCAGGAAATTGAATACTCGGGGCGTTATTCGAGCAGCTATATGGATTCGCTGCCCGACTTTGTGAAGCTGGCCGAGGCCTATGGTCATCGCGGTCTGCTGATCGAGAATCCTGCCGACGTGGAAGGAGCCTTGCGCGAGGCCCGCCGCATCGTGCGCGAGGAAAGCAAGACCGTGTTCCTGGACTTCCGCACCGACCCGACGGAGAACGTGTTCCCGATGGTGCAGGCAGGCCGCGGCATCACGGAAATGCTGTTGGGTGCTGACGATTTGTGATGACTGATATGCCGATTTGTGAATGAAATCGGCATAAAGTCAAAGTAAAGTAAGCACTAGCAGCTATATTCTTTGTAGCGATATTTTTGACGAATCTATTGTCCGCCGAGCTTGGCACTTACCGGTGTCAGGGGAGGGCGGCGAAAAGAGGAATCTCTCATGAAACACATCATCGCCGTGCTGCTCGAGAACGAGCCCGGAGCACTGTCACGCGTCGTGGGCCTGTTTTCTGCCCGTGGCTACAACATCGAATCCCTGACTGTGGCGCCGACGGAAGACCCGTCGCTGTCGCGCATGACCATTCTGACCACCGGATCGGACGATGTCATCGAGCAGATCACCAAGCACCTGAACCGCCTGATTGAAGTGGTGAAGGTGGTGGACCTGACCGAAGGCTCGTATACCGAGCGTGAGTTGATGATGGTCAAGGTGCGTGCCGTGGGCAAGGAGCGCGAAGAGATGAAGCGCATGGCCGACATCTTCCGTGGCCGCATCATTGACGTCACCGAGAAGAGCTACACCGTCGAGCTGACTGGTGACCAGTCCAAGAACGATGCCTTCCTGCAGGCGCTTGACCGCACCGCCATTTTGGAAACAGTGCGCACAGGCGCCTCGGGTATTGGCCGCGGCGAGCGCATTCTGCGTGTCTAATCGCTGTCTTTGCGACTTTTTTTTGAATCTGATCAAACCTTTTTAACCCCCTCAAGATAAGAGACCTGGAGCCAACATGAAAGTTTTCTACGACAAGGACTGTGACCTGAGCCTGATCAAGGGCAAGACAGTTGCCATCATCGGTTACGGTAGCCAAGGCCATGCCCACGCTCAAAACCTGAACGAATCTGGCGTGAAGGTCGTGGTGGGTCTGCGCAAGGGTGGCGCTTCCTGGGACAAGGTTGGCAAGGCTGGCCTGACCGTGATGGAAGTGGATGAGGCAGTGAAGGCCGCTGACGTGGTCATGATCCTGCTGCCCGACGAAAACATCCCCGAGGTGTACAAGAACAACATTGAGCCCAACATCAAGCAAGGTGCAACCCTGGCTTTCGCCCACGGCTTCAACGTGCACTACAACCAGGTCGTGCCCCGCGCCGATCTGGACGT
The DNA here is from genome assembly GCA_031277805.1 of Comamonas sp. Classification (GTDB taxonomy): domain Bacteria; phylum Pseudomonadota; class Gammaproteobacteria; order Burkholderiales; family Burkholderiaceae_C; genus Comamonas. The sequence continues at coordinate 219,699 of JAITLR010000013.1, forward strand.
GATCATGGTTGCTCCCAAGGGCCCTGGCCACACCGTGCGTTCCGAATATCTGAAGGGCGGCGGCGTGCCTTCCCTGATCGCCATCTATCAGGACAAGTCCGGCAAGGCCCGTGACGTGGCCCTGTCCTATGCTTCCGCCAATGGTGGCGGCAAGGGCGGCATCATCGAAACCAACTTCAAGGAAGAAACCGAGACCGACCTGTTCGGCGAGCAAGCCGTTCTGTGCGGTGGTGCGGTGGAACTGGTGAAGATGGGCTTCGAAACCCTGACCGAAGCTGGTTACGCTCCTGAAATGGCTTACTTCGAGTGCCTGCACGAGCTGAAGCTGATCGTCGACCTGATGTACGAAGGCGGTATCGCCAACATGAACTACTCCATCTCGAATAACGCCGAGTATGGTGAGTACGTGACTGGTCCCGAAGTCATCAACGAAGAATCCCGCAAGGCCATGCGCAACGCTCTGAAGCGTATTCAGAGCGGTGAATACGCCAAGATGTTCATCAGCGAAGGCCGTCTGAACTATCCTTCGATGACTGCCCGTCGTCGTCAGAATGCTGACCACGCCATCGAGCAGGTGGGTGGCCAGCTGCGTTCCATGATGCCTTGGATCTCCAAGAACAAGCTGGTTGACCAGACTCGCAACTAATGATGGATTTCATCGGGCCAAGGCTCGATGAATCCTTGCTGGCAAGAGGCTGCCCCTTGGGGTGGCCTTTTTCATTTCAGGCGCAGTATGGCTGGCGGGTACACTGGCTCCAGTGGACATTGCCAATGCGGCATTGTTTAAAATACTATGGTTTTAATAGCTGCATGCGATTGACATGCAAGCACTGGAGGTCTGTTTAATGCAGAACAGCAATGAGTCTGGCGAGATCAGTGGCACTTCGCGCAAGCTGCGCAAAGGCATTTATGTGCTGCCCAATCTATTTACCCTGGCCGCACTGTTTGGCGGTTTTTACGCCATTGTGATGGCCATGAACAACAAGTTCGAGCTGGCGGCCGTGGGTGTATTTTGTGCCATGGTGCTCGACAGTCTTGATGGTCGTGTGGCGCGCATGACGCACACGCAAAGCGCGTTTGGCGAGCAGATGGATTCGCTGTCCGACATGGTCTCTTTTGGCGCGGCGCCTGCGCTGATTGCCTACGAGTGGGCACTGCGTCCGCTGGGGCGCTGGGGCTGGATCGCGGCTTTTGTATACTGCGCCTGTGCGGCCTTGCGCCTAGCTCGCTTCAACGTCAACACTGGTGTGGTGGACAAGCGCTACTTTCAAGGCATGCCTTCGCCCGCTGCCGCGGCGCTGGTGGCGGGTTTTATCTGGCTGACCAGCGCGCTCATGGTCTCACACCGCGATGTGCCTATCTTCGGTGACGTGATTTCCTGGTTCGGTGGTTATCCCACGGATCGCGCCGACCTGTCGTGGATCATGTTCGCTATCACGCTGTTTGCAGGCCTGACCATGGTCACCAATATCCCTTACTACAGTTTCAAGGATATTGGCGGCGCCAAGAGCATGCCGTTTGTCTCGCTGGTCGTTGTGGCCTTGCTGATGGCTGTGGTCAGCGTGGAGCCAGCCACCATGCTGTTTCTGGTGTTTGTGGGCTACTCGATTTCGGGCTATGTGATCTATGTGTGGCGCCGTGCCAAGGGTGAGCATGTGAGCATTGTGGCAACCAGCAAGGACGAGCCCGATGAGCGTGGGCTGCATGACGATTGATGCGGCAGCGCAAAAATCTTGCCCTGTCAACTTTTCTTGTGTTAAAGTGATCCGCATGCAAAACCTGTCGCTAGCTCTACTACTAATGTCCAACGGGCAAAGGAAGTAGCGCGCGCGTACAAACGTACAAACACACACCTACTCAACGGCCCGTAGCTTCAGCGACGGGCCGTTTTTGCGTTTGGGCGTCGCTGATTGGGTTTTCACTTTTTTCCAATTCCATTCAAGAGACTGACCATGTTGCAAAACCCCTCCACCAAGTACCGTGCCTTTGCTCCTGTGCGCTTGACCAATCGCACCTGGCCAGATGCGGTGATTACCAAGCCCCCGGTCTGGTGCAGTGTGGATCTGCGTGACGGCAATCAGGCCCTGATCGAGCCCATGGACATCGAACGCAAGATGCGCATGTTCGAGCAGCTCGTGAAGATCGGCTTCAAGGAAATCGAAGTGGGCTTTCCTTCGGCATCGCAGACCGAGTTCGACTTCCTGCGCAAGCTCATCGAGGAAAAGCGCATTCCCGATGATGTGACCATCCAGGTGCTGACCCAGGCCCGCGAGCATCTGATCCGCCGCACTTTCGAAGCCCTGGACGGTGTGCCCCGCGCCATTGTTCACCTCTACAACGCCACCGCTCCTGTCATGCGTCGCGTGGTGCTGAACATGAGTGAGGACGAGATTGTGGAACTGGCCACTACCAATGCCCAAATGTTCAAGGACATCGCTGCGCAATATCCGCAGACAAAGTGGACCTTCCAGTATTCGCCCGAGATGTATTCGGATACCGAGCTGGAATTCTCCAAGCGCGTGATCGACGCTGTGACCGCCGTGTGGCAGCCCACGCCCGAGAACAAGTGCATCATCAATCTGCCTACCACGGTGGAGCACTCCACGCCCAATATCTTTGCCGATATGGTGGAGTGGACGCACCGCAATATCGAGCGCCGCGACAGCGTGGTGATCTCCGTGCACCCTCACAATGACCGCGGCACGGGCACGGCTGCTGCCGAGTTGTCCCTGATGGCGGGGGCTGATCGCCTGGAGGGCTGCCTGTTTGGCAATGGTGAGCGCACCGGCAATCTGGACGTGGTGAACGTGGCTCTCAATATGTATATCCAGGGCGTGAATCCCGGTCTGGATTTCTCCCAAATCGACGATATCCGTGCAACGGTTGAGCATTGCAACCAGTTGCCCGTGCACCCTCGCCACCCTTACGTGGGCGAGTTGGTCTACACCTCCTTCTCCGGCTCCCACCAGGACGCCATCAAGAAGGCTTTCGCTGCTCACAAGGATGGCGATATCTGGGATATGCCTTATCTGCCTATTGACCCCAAGGATCTGGGGCGTAGCTATGAGGCCGTGATTCGCGTCAACAGCCAGTCGGGCAAGGGCGGCATCGCCTACTTGCTCGAAAGCGAGTTCGGTCTGCAGCTGCCTCGTCGCTTGCAGATCGAATTCAGCCAGGTTGTGCAGCGCGAGATGGACGCCAGCGGCAAGGAGTTGTCTGCAGCCGACCTGTGGGACTTGTTCCAGCGTGAATACGCTGTGAACACAGTCAAGGCCCCCCAGTACCGCTTGCAGGAGGCGGATGGGGTTGTCAACATGACTGCTGAAATTGAAGTGGAAGGTGAGAAATATTTTTTGGAAGGCGAAGGTACGGGCCCCATTGATGCCTTTGTGCAGTCGCTCTCGGCGGCAGTGGGTCGCAATGTGCGTGTGCTCAACTACGCCGAGCATGCGATCGGTGAGGGCGCCAACGCCAAGGCGATTGCCTATGTGGAACTGCGTGTCGATGACGAGCAGGTTTGCTACGGCGTTGGGGTGGATGCCAATATCGTGTCTGCCTCGCTTCGCGCCATCATCTCGGGAGTGCAGCGCGCTCCGGCAACTGTAGAAGCGGTTGCTGCCTGAAGCTAGTGTTCGAAGCCGGAGTCGCCAAAAGCGTTCCGGCTTTTTTGTTGGTAATCCCTGCATCAAAACGGCGTATAAGCTGCGCCATAACTTAAATAACTTAAGTGAGACCCACCATGTCCGATCAACTCATTATTTTTGACACCACTTTGCGCGATGGCGAGCAATCGCCTGGAGCCTCCATGACGCGCGATGAGAAGCTGCGTATTGCGCGCCAGCTGGAACGCCTGAAGGTGGATGTGATCGAGGCGGGTTTTGCGGCGGCGTCGAATGGCGACTTCGAATCCATTCAGGGGATTGCCCGTACCATCAAGGACTCCACGGTGTGTTCGCTCTCACGTGCCAATGACCGGGATATTGCGCGTGCCGCCGAGGCCCTGAAGGGGGCCAATCGCGCGCGGATTCACACCTTCATTGCCACCAGCCCGCTGCACATGGAGAAAAAGCTGCGCATGACACCCGAGCAGGTGCTGGAGCAGGCCAAGCAGGCGGTGCGCTTTGGTCGCAATCTGATCGAAGACATCGAGTTCAGTGCCGAAGACGGCTACCGCAGCGAACCCGATTTTCTGGCTCGTGTGATCGAGGCGGTGATCAAGGAAGGGGCTACCACAATCAACGTGCCTGATACGGTGGGCTATGCGATTCCCGAGCTGTACGGTGAATTCATTCGCAATCTGCGCGAGCGCGTACCCAACAGCGACAAGGCTGTCTGGTCCGTGCATTGCCACAACGACCTGGGCATGGCCGTTGCCAACTCGTTGGCCGGTGTGAAGATTGGCGGCGCGCGCCAGATCGAGTGCACGATCAATGGTCTGGGTGAGCGTGCAGGCAACTGCTCACTGGAAGAGGTGGTCATGGCCATCAAGACCCGCAAGGACTATTTCGGGCTGGAGGTGAACATAGACACCCAGCACATCGTGGCCGCCAGCCGCATGGTCAGTCAGACCACGGGCTTCGTGGTGCAGCCCAACAAGGCGGTGGTTGGGGCCAATGCCTTTGCCCATGCTTCCGGAATTCATCAGGACGGAGTGCTCAAGGCGCGTGACACTTACGAAATCATGCGTGCGGAGGATGTGGGCTGGAGCGCCAACAAGATCGTGCTGGGCAAGCTCAGCGGCCGCAATGCCTTCAAGCAGCGTCTGCAGGAGTTGGGGGTGGAGCTGGACAGCGAGGCGGCCATCAACCAGGCCTTTGCCCGCTTCAAGGAGCTGGCCGACCGCAAGAGCGAGATTTTCGATGAGGACATCTTGGCGCTGGTGAATGTGGATGGCGCGCAGCATCATGAAAATCAGTTCCAGTTCATTTCGCTGGCTCAGCAAAGTGAGACTGGCGAGCGTCCACAGGCCACCATCGTGTTCAGCAACGAAGGGCGCGAGATCAAGGCGAGCTCTGAAGGCAATGGCCCTGTGGATGCCTCGTTCAAGGCAATTGAATCCGAGGTCCAAAGCGGTGCCGAGATGGTGCTGTACTCCGTCAATGCCATCAGCGGATCGACAGAGAGCCAAGGGGAGGTCACTGTGCGTCTGCAGCGTAGCGGCCGCGTGGTCAACGGTGTAGGGGCGGACCCCGATATTGTGGTGGCTTCTGCCAAGGCATATCTGAGCGCTCTTAACAAATTGCACAGCAATATGGAAATTGTGGCTGCACAAGGTTGAGTACAGGATTTATAATTTCACTCAGATTATCGAAAAAGTTGTGCAAGTGCTTGTCACTTCACAACTTTTTTGATTGAATTAAATCATTACACCTTGTTGTCTGGGGTATCTCATGCAGCTGCTCAGTTCCTTTCGCCTTGCCAAGCTTCCTCAACTGATGTCTGTGGCACTTCTCAGTTGTGTTCTGGCCGCTCCGGCAGCGCATGCTGCCGGGGGTAAAAAGGAAGTCAAAAAGCCGGTTGCGGCGGCTTCAGCCAAGAAAGCTGCAACCAAGGAGTCGGCAGCCAAGGGTAAGGTGGTGGCGGATGCCAAGTCGGCCAAGACTGGTCGGGGTGCTAAGGCAGAAAAGCCCGGCCGAGGCAAGGCTGAAAAAGCCAGCGTGGCGGCTGTCGGCAAGCGCGGCAGCAAGACGGCTATCGCCAAGGCTGAGCGCGCAGAACGCGCCTCAGGTAAAAAACATCTGGTGCGTGCAGGCGCTGCTGCGCTGGCGGCAGCAGCGATTGCAGCCCCGGTCGAGCCTGCTCGCCTGTCCTACGGGCAGATGGCGGGTTTGCATTCGGTGAGTGATCCTCTGGATCTGCAATCCAGTGTGGCATATGTGATCGATCAAGATACGCATGAAGTGCTGTTGAGCAAGAACGATCAGGCTGTGCTGCCCATTGCATCGCTGACCAAGCTGATGACGGGTCTGCTGATCGCGCAAGCGCGCTTGCCCATGGACGAGATGATCACCATCACCCAGGATGATGTGGATACGGAAAAGCACAGTAGCTCGCGCTTGCGCGTGGGCACGACGCTGAGCCGTTCCGAGATGATGCATCTGGCCCTGATGTCCAGCGAGAACCGCGCAGCCCACGCGTTGGGTCGTACTTATCCAGGCGGTCTGGCTCAGTTTGTGCAACAGATGAACGCCAAGGCGCGTCAACTGGGCATGAAAGATACGCGCTATGTGGAGCCAACCGGTCTGTCCAGCAGCAATCAGTCCAGTGCCCGTGACTTGGCTTTGCTGGTTGGAGTCGCCCATGGCGAACCTTTGATGCGTGAATATTCCACTTCCCCTGGCTATGAAGTGGCTGTGGGCCGCCGTACATTGCAGTTCAACAATACCAACCGTCTGGTCAAGAGTGACAACTGGGACATCGGTCTGCAAAAGACTGGCTATATTTCCGAGGCGGGGCGCTGCCTGGTGATGCAGGCTCAGGTGTCGGGCCGCAAGCTCATCATGGTGTTCCTGGATTCGGCGGGTAAATTCAGCCGCCTGGCCGACGCAGAGCGTGTGCGTCATTGGGTGGAGGGCATGGGCCCAACAGCCAGTACCACCATCGCGCAGCGTATTCGCGGCTGATTTCGGATCAGCGCATTGGAAAAGCCACCTTCGGGTGGCTTTTTTATATCAAATCGACCTGAGACGCTTACTGGAAAAGCGTAGTGCGCTATGAAATGAATATCAGCTCTGATGGTGGTTGCGGTTGTAAGTGGATGCTGTCGAGGGGCTTGAGCGCTGGCTGCTGTAACCCAGGGCTTCCGAGATTTCCTGGACGGTAGCTTGCAGCTTGGGAGCCCAGCTTTCATCGAGGCGATCTGCGGGAGCAGAGATGGACAGGCCTGCAATCAGCTTGTTTTGATCATCATGAATGCCGGCTGCCATGCAGCGCACGCCCAACTCCAGTTCCTCGTTGTCACGGGCAATGCCGTATTGGCGTACTTTTTCCAGCTCGTGCTCCAGTTCACCGAGTTGAGTGATGCTGAAGTGTGTCTTGCCAGGGAGGCCCGTGCGGGTGGCGTAGGCGCGCACTTGCTGCGAGTCATCGGCTGCCAGAAACAATTTGCCATTGGATGTCAGGTGCAGAGGAGCATGGCCACCAATGGCGCGCACCACCTGCATGCCCGAGCGCTCGCTATAGGCGCGCTCCACATAGACGATTTCATCGCCCTGGCGTACAGACAGGCTGACGGGCTGTTGAATCAGCTTGTAGAGCTGACGCATGGGGGGAAGCGCAACCTCGCGCACGTTCAGGCGGGCTTTGACCAGGTTGCCCAGTTCCAGAAAGCGCATACCCAGTCGATAGCTGCCCGATTCGGGGCGGTCCACAAAGCGGCCCAGAGCCAGATCGTTGAGGATGCGGTGGGTCGTGGAGGGGTGCAGGCCTGTGCGTTCGCTGATTTCCTTCAAAGAAACCGCCTCCTCACGCGATGCCAGCACGTCAATCAACGTGAACATGCGTTCCAGAACCTGGACGCTAGGCTTTGCGGAGGCCGAGAGGTCGTCTTTTTTCATACGGTGGAAATACGTTGCGGGATGAGCGCATTCTAGCGGTAGCAATCGCTGCGCAGCCATGTCGTCTGCTCATATCTGCATGCGGCGAGCATTGGGGCGGGGCGCTGCAATATTGCTAGCGTTTGCGGCTTTGCTGGTCCACGCGCTGCCAACGCTCGCCGCAGCGGATTTCGTGCGGGAGAAAGCTGGCCTTGTAGTTCATCTTCGGGCTCTCGGCGATCCAGTAGCCCAGATAGACATATGGCAGATTCATGGCGCGGGCCTGATCAATCTGCCACAGCACGTTGTAGGTGCCGTAGCTGGCATGGTCTTCGGGGTCGTAGAAGGTGTAGACCGCGGACAGACCGTCTTCGAGCACATCCAGAATCGATAGCATTTTGAGCGTGCCTGGCTGGCCGTCTGCTGTGGGCTCTCGAAATTCGACCAGTCGAGAGTTGACGCGGCTTTGAAGCAGAAACTGGGTGTATTGGTCAACGCTATCGTGGTCCATGCCGCCGCCGCTGTGGCGATGCTGCTGGTAGCGTAGATAAAGTTGGTAATGCTCGTCCGAGTAATGCAGTCGCTGTGTGGATGTGATCAGGCCGGCATGTTGGGTGGCGGCGCGGCGTTGGCTGCGGTTGGGGTGAAATTCGGCGGCGAGGATGCGTAGAGGAATGCAGGCATGGCAGCCATCGCAATATGGTCTGTAGGTGAACATGCCGCTGCGTCGAAACCCGAGGTTGACCAGCTCCGAGTAGGCCGGGTTTTGAATGAGGTGGCTGGGGGTTGCAACCTGGGAACGTGCCAATCGTCCAGGCAGATAGCTGCAAGGGTAGGCTGCAGTCGCGTAAAACTGCAGGGCCTGCAAGGGAAGTTCGTTCGGGTGCGTCATGTTCAGGCCGGGGCAGCTGGCAATGGTGCGTGAGTCTGCTGGGTATCGGCTTGCGGCCCAAGCAGCTGATTCCAGTATACGGAGCTGAACTGCCATTGCATATCGGTTCGTTGACGCTGCTGCTCGACAATCGCGGCAAATTCCGAGCGCGCTATTTCGCGCCCTCCCATGAAGGAGAGGTGAGCGGTGGCTTGCTGGCAGTCGATCTGAGGCACATCCTGGGCCCGGCACAACGCAACCAGTGCAGACAAGGCAATCTTCGAGGCGTCACTTTGCAGTGAAAACATGGACTCGCCGAACACGGCGCGACCCAACGCGACACAGTACAGACCGCCGACCAGCCTGTCGTTGACCCAGGTCTCAATGCTATGCGCAGCCCCCTGGCGGTGTAGCTCGCTGTAGGCATCCACAATGCTTTGCACGATCCAGGTGCCGCTTTGGCCTTCCCGAGGTGTTTGAGCGCAGTGCTGCATCACCGTGGAAAAATCGGTGTTAATGCGGATTTCGCAACCTGGGGTGTCTCTGAATTTCTGCAATGCCTTGCGCAGGCTGCGGCGCAGGCGAAATTCCTGTGGGTGAAGCACCATGCGGGGATTGGGTGACCACCACAGAACAGGCTGGCCTTCGCTGAACCAGGGGAATATCCCCTGACCGTAGGCCAAGCGCAGGTGTGCCGCATCCAGGGTATTGCCAGCAGCGAGCAGGCCGGGGATGGGGTCCTGGTCACCCCAGGTGGTATCGATAGGTGGAAATTCCTGTGTGGGCAGCAGCCAGGGCAGGGCATGTGTCATGAATGGGTGGAAAGCGTGAATTCTTCCCAGTCTTGCACAGCTTTGGGCTGTGGCAAGAGAGGGGAGCTGGGGTGTTTCACCAATGGGTCATTGAGGTGAGTAGAACTCCTACGTGTCGAACTCTTTTCGTGGGACAAGAGCCAGAGGTAGACTGGGTTAACTTGGGTTTGTTGGCTGCGGGATGCATGCAATGGCTGTGTGCACTGCAGACAGAGGAGGCGGAAATGGCTTTTAAGTTTTTCAGCTTTGGTTTCTCTGAGCCCCGGTACATCCGCCGTACGAGGGCTTATTTGCAGGAAGCTCGCATGGCTGTGCTTGAGCATTCCATCGCGGCCGAGTATTACCAGTCATCGGCTCAGATGTATGCGGAGCGGGCGGCCCGGCTCGAAGAAGAGTTGCGGTTGTGGGAGGCTGGTGACCTGCATCATGTGCCAGAGGTTCCTCATCGCTATTCTGCGACCTCGCATATCACGGCAGCCAAGCCCGTGATCATGGATGCTCCTCAGGTATCTCCTGCCGTGGGGGTGGTGCGAGCCGCGTGATGGCTGCTGAAAAAGAAAAAGCCCGCATGCATTGCATGTGGGCTTTTATTTGGCTCCTCAACCTGGGCTCGAACCAGGGACCTACGGATTAACAGTCCGGCGCTCTACCGACTGAGCTATTGAGGAAGATGTCGGTTTGACAGTGCCTTGAGCGATTGCAAGGCGTTTAAATTCTGGCTCCTCAACCTGGGCTCGAACCAGGGACCTACGGATTAACAGTCCGGCGCTCTACCGACTGAGCTATTGAGGAAAATGTCGGTTTGACAATGCCTTGAGCGATTGCAAGGCGTTTAAATTTTGGCTCCTCAACCTGGGCTCGAACCAGGGACCTACGGATTAACAGTCCGGCGCTCTACCGACTGAGCTATTGAGGAAGAAGACCTAGATTATAGGGTGTAAAACGAGCCTCGAAAGAAGCCTGCCAGAATTTCATGAAAATTTATCAGGAGTTGCGCTGAAGCCTTGCATGTGGCCTGGGGCGGTGGCATCGCGCTATGCTTTTCAGAGGCAGCGGCTTCTAAGGGGTCGATGCCTTTCTTTCATATATAGAAGCCTCAGTCTGTTGCCTGGGCAGCCTTGGGGCAAGGTTGATCATTAAAGTCATGACGATTCGCACAATTTTGAAGATGGGTGATCCTCGTTTGCTGCGCACAGCCAAGCCGGTAACCGAGTTCGATACGGATGCATTGCATCTATTGCTCAAGGACTTGCTAGATACCATGCATGCGGCAAATGGCGCAGGCTTGGCTGCTCCCCAGATTGGAGAAGACCTGCAGATGGTGGTCTTTGGTTCCGGTCAAGTGAACCCCCGGTATCCGGATGCTCCAGTGGTACCCCGCACGGTACTCATCAATCCTGTCATTGCGCCTATTGGAGATGAGGAACAGTTGGATTGGGAGGGTTGCCTTTCCGTACCTGGCATGCGTGGCATGGTTCCGCGTTGGAACAAGGTGCGCTACACCGGCTTCGATATTTATGGGGATGCCATCGATCGCACGGTAGAGGGGTTTCATGCACGCGTGGTACAGCATGAGTGCGATCATCTCTGGGGCAAGCTCTATCCCATGCGCATGCGCGATTTCGCCCAGTTTGGCTTTACCGATGTCCTGTTTCCTGGGATTGCCGCATCTGAAGATGACTGAAGCAGGCGAACGGTGGCAGAGCTTTTGCGCAATTCAGCGACGCAGTGCTGGTGACTGGCGGTGCAGATCCTTGCAATAGCCAAGATTTTTACTGCGATATAGCGCCTTGTATCAGTTGGGGACTTTGGATTGCGCCCCCGGAGGCGCTTTTTCTCAGGAAATTCACTTGATTGGAGGCCTGGAAATCAGGGGAAACCATGGGTTTTCCCTTGGAGAGGTTCTTGTCAGCACTTTGTATACAAAACTGTAGACAATTTTGGTCTGCTGAGAACGTACAGTCTCGACATCATGACCTAAAGGGTATGACTTTGATAGCGCAATGGAATGGCTTGTCGCATCGGGCCGCTTCAGGAGCTTTCAAGGGTTGATGTCTGTAGCCAGGGTAGAGAGCGGTTGCTTCTCCCGCCACGTAGCTCAAGAGCCGTGAGCAAGCCCTGGTCGGCAGGTGAAGGCGCCGCTTTGGCTGTTGTCTGTTCGGATGGCAGCGATTTCGCGTGCAAATTACAAAAGTATTGAGTTAGAGAAAAGGCCGTTCGAGCCTTGGTCAGCAGGAAGAGCATTAGGAGACAGCGATGAACGAGCAATCCGGATCATCAACAAACACAGGCGTTCAGCGTCCCGAGGACGAGAATCTCGGTTTTACGGCCAACTTGATGTATGGCCTGCAGCATGTGCTGACCATGTATGGCGGCATTGTGGCTGTGCCGTTGATTGTGGCGGAAGCAGCGGGCATGTCTGCTGCAGATGCAGGTTTGCTGGTGACTGCCTGCCTGTTCATGGGCGGTGTTGCCACTCTGCTGCAGACTTTGGGCATTCCTTTCTTCGGCTGCCGTCTGCCCCTGGTGCAAGGCGTGTCGTTTGCAGGCGTGGCCACCATGGTCAGCATTTTGCATACCGGTGGTGGCATGCAAGGCGTGTTGGGAGCCGTCATGTACGCCTCGGTCCTGGGGCTGATCATTGCGCCGGTTTTCTCGCGCATCACCAAGTTTTTCCCGCCTCTGGTCAATGGTTGCGTGATCACGGTGATCGGCATGTCGCTGATGCCTGTGGCGGCGCATTGGGCCATGGGTGGCAATGCCAAGTCTGCTGATTACGGCAGCATGGGCAATATCGGTCTGGCTGGCCTGTCGCTGTTCATGGTGCTGCTGTTCAGCAAGCTGGGTAACGCTATGCTGTCACGCCTGTCGATTCTTGTGGCGATCGTGGTGGGTACGATCACGGCGGTGTTCATCGGCAAGGCTGATTTCTCGCAGGTGTTCAACGGCCCCATCTTTGCCGTCCCTACACCTTTGCATTTCGGCTGGCCTACCTTTGACATGGCCGCCACCATTTCCATGTTCATCGTGATCCTGGTGATCCTGGTGGAAACCTCGGCCGACGTGCTGGCCGTTGGTGAAATCGTGGACAGCCCCGTGGACGGCCGCCGTCTGGGCGATGGTCTGCGTGCCGACATGCTGTCCAGCATCGTGGCTCCCATCTTCGGTGGCTTCACACAGAGCGCCTTTGCCCAGAACGTGGGCCTGGTGGCAGTGACTGGCATCAAGAGCCGCTTTGTCGTGGCCTTCTCCGGCCTGATCCTGATCGTATTTGGCGTGCTGCCTGTGATGGGCCGCATCGTGGCTTGCGTTCCTCCTTCCGTGCTGGGTGGTGCCGGTCTGGTGTTGTTCGGTACCGTGGCTGCCAGCGGCATTCGTACCCTGGCCAAGGTGGAATACACCAACAACATGAATCTGATCATCGTGGCCACTTCCGTGAGCGCGGGTCTGCTGCCGGTGGTGGCCCCCAAGTTCTATGACCACTTCCCCGCATGGTTCGCCACGATTTTCCACTCCGGTATCAGCGCGACGGCTTTGGTGGCCGTGACCTTGAATCTGGTCTACAACCACTTCAAGCAAGGCAACACAGATCAACCCTCCGTGTTTGAGGCTGGCTATGGCCGTGCCCTGAGCGAGCATGTGCTGGAAATGCTGGCCGATGGCGACCGCGTTGAAGGTGGCAAGGTCTACGACAAGGACGGCAAGGAAGTGCCGATCATTGCCGCCAAGCCAGCCCACGGACATTAAGCGAATACTGCAAGTGCGCGCGGTGGGGCTGGACCCCGTCGTGATTGATACCGCTATCCCACACAAATGGGATAGCGGTTTTTTTATTGCCGCCGGGCCGCCCCAAGGCAATAAGCTGCCCCCTTGGGGGGCAGCGGCCACACGAAGTGGGCAAGCGTGGGGGCTTTTTTATTGCCTACGGCTGCCAGCTGCCTTGGGGACTGGGGCCGCACGCAGCAAGCATGCGGGGACATTGCCTGCTTAACCGTGGCTGACGCCAAGGATGGCGTGCAGACGTGCGCTGGTGGTGGTGTATTCAAGAAGGGGTTTGCTGCCTTGCAGATATTCGGCGGCGGCAAAGGCGGCCATCGTCGCTTCGTGGAAGGCACAGAGAATCAGGCGCTTTTTACCCGGGTAGCTGACGATGTCGCCGATTGCATAGATACTCTGGGAGCTGGTAGCCAACGTGACGGGGTCGACCAGCAGCTGCTTGCGCTCCAATGCGAGCCCCCAGTCAGTCAGCGGTCCCAGGCGAGGTGAAATGCCCTGGAAGACCAGCAATAGCTCTGCAGGCAGAGGGTGCTCGTTGCCATCGCCATCCATCCATTGAACGGCTTTGAGTTGTCCGTCATCTGGCTTCACTTCGGTGATCTGGCCAATCAGCACCTCAATGGCTCCGCTGTCGCGCAACTGCTGCAGCTGCGCAAGCTGGGCAGGTTCTGCATTGAAGGCATCGCGGCGATGCATCAAATAGGTCTTTCCAGCCTTGCCCCTATCTTCAGCGCTGCATTGGATGGCGGCATTCACCGCTTCTTCATCACCGCCATAGATCACCACGCAGCGGCCTTGCACCATATCCGTCTGGCTGGGGTGATAAAAGAGCTGCCCCGCAGCCAGAGCCTCTACGCCTGGTACCTTCAGCGCCTTGGGCACAAAAGCACCCACACCGGCCGCGATGAAGACCGTGCGCGCATGAAACACCGTACCTGCCGTGGTGCCCACCTGCCAGCGGCCATCGTCCAGAGGCTGCACGGTCTCTACCTGCTGGGACAGATGGCGCGGCACTGCCATGGGGGCGATCTGCGCTTCCAGCAGCTTTACCAGCTCCTGGCCTGTGCAGACGGGAATGCCGGGGATGTCGTATATGGGCTTGTGACCGTAGAGCTGGCTGCACTGGCCACCGACATGAGGCAATGCATCGACCAGATGGGCCTGGATGCCTTGCAGGCCTAGTTGGAAGGCCTGAAACAAACCCGCCGGACCGGCGCCAATGATGAGGGCATCGGTATCTACGGCGGGTTGTGAGAGAGGGGAGACAGTGGGCGGTGCGTCAGATTGGCTCATGCAGCCAAGCGTAGCGCAGTCCGCCGACTCAAAGCATCAACGCTCGAGCAAATCCATTTTGTTCGGCTTGCCATTCCATTCGTCGGCATCAGGCAGCGAAGCCTTGCGCTTGGTAATGCTCTTCCAGCTCTTGAGCTGGGACAGATCAACGTTGAGCTTGATGAAAGCCAGTTGGTCGGCTGGTACATCTTCTTCGGCAAAGATGGCATTGGCCGGGCATTCGGGAATGCAGACGGCGCAGTCAATGCATTCATCGGGATCGATGACCAGGAAGTTCGGACCTTCGCGGAAGCAGTCCACGGGGCAAACATCCACGCAATCGGTGTATTTGCACTTGATGCAGTTTTCGGTGACGACGTGAGTCATGGAGATTCTTCTTCTGGATGGGGATTGGTAAACCCCACGATTTTAGGTTTTTTCCTGAAGTGCGCCAGAACCCGGCACGGATAAGGCCGAAGAGCGATCTGGTTTGTCTGCCAGATCGGCCTCTGCGGCCCTGTTCAGGAGCGATATTTACTGCACCAGAACGGCGCCAGCAGTGGCGTGGCTTGCCGTGTCCACCAGGATCAGCGATCCCAGTTGGCGTGCCTTGGTGAAGGCAGCAGCAGGAATCGCTTCCTGCAGTTGCAGCTGCACCTGGCCGATGGCATTGGCTTCCAGCTGCTGAGCCTCTTCCTTGGCCAGCGTGTTGATGTTCAGGCGGTGGGCCACGCTGCGCACCTTGGCCTTGATCCAGCGGTGGCCATGCAGTGCCCAGTAAACCCGACCAGGCACCAGGGGTTCATCGTCCATCCAGGCCACGGTGACGTTCAGCTCGCGCTGGCTGGGCCAGGGGCTGACGGCAGAAGGTGCATCGAAGTCGTCTTCGGCAACTTCGGCTTGCACGGGCGCAGCCACGATCCAGTCCCCGCGCGAGACGTCCACCTCGCGGTCCAGCGTGATGCCCGCCGACAGGCCTGCGCCTACCGCCTTGGGCGCGCGTGCATGGTCGATGACCTGGGCCACCGTGGCCAGCTGGCCGCTGGGCAGGATCTGCACCTGGGCGCCGACTTGCGCCACGCCTGCGGCCACGCGGCCCCAGAACACGCGGCGGCCCTGGGAGGTGTCGGCCGAGGAGGAGAACTTCTCCACCCATTGCACGGGGAAGGCCAGCGGCAGCGCCACATCGCTGGGTGTGTTGGGCAGTTGCTCCAGCAACTGCAGCAGGCTGGGGCCCTGGTAGCCGGCCCAGCCTTCGTGGGCATTGACCACGTTGTAGCCCTTGAGTGCGGAGACGGGGATTGTTGCCTTGACCTGAATGTCCGCAGACTCCGCAAACTGGCGCAGAGCAGCGCTGATATGGGCGAAGGCGAGAGCCGGGTCAGCCACGGCGTCCAGCTTGTTGATGGCAAACACCAGCGAATTGACGCGCAGCAGGTGCACCAGCAGGCTGTGGCGACGGGTCTGGGCCAGCAGTTCCAGCTTGGGGTTCTGCCAGTCGAGTTTGGTGGCGTCCACCAGCACCACGGCAGCGTCGGCGCTCGAAGCAGCCGTGACCATATTGCGCGTGTACTGCTCATGGCCAGGCGCATCGCCGATGATGAACTTGCGCTGCTCGGTGGCGAAGTAGCGGTAGGCCACGTCGATGGTGATGCCTTGCTCGCGCTCGGCAGACAGGCCGTCGGTCAGCAGGGCCAGGTCGGTCTCACCCGACTTGGTCACGCCGGCCAGATGGTCCTGCAGCACGGCCTTGGTATCCACCAGCAGGCGGCCGATCAGCGTGCTCTTGCCGTCGTCCACCGAGCCGCAGGTGATGAAGCGCAGCGCGGATGCATGGTCGGAATTTTGGCCAAATTGGCCTGCAGCGCTTGATGCAATTGCGCTAGCAGCTACGGAATTAATAGTTTCAGTCATCGTATTTCTTTCAATGCTTCATCAAGCGGTGAGACAGAGCGCGGCCTGGATCAGAGCAGCCAAGCAATGGCCGCCCCGCAGCGAGGGCTGCGTCCCCCTCCCGTAGCGCGCAGCGCGTAGAGAGAGGGGGAAGGCGCGAAGCGCCTCAGGGGGGGCTTTAGAAATACCCGTCTTTTTTGCGCTTTTCCATCGAGGCTTCGCTGGTCTTGTCGTCCATGCGGGTGGCGCCACGCTCGCTGACCTCGGCGGCCAGGGTTTCGATCACGATGTCGGCAGCCGTGGCGGCATCGCTTTCCACCGGGCAGGTGCAGGTGATGTCGCCCACGGTGCGGAAACGCACGTCGCGCACCACGACCTGTTCGCCGTCGCGCGGCGGGGTCAGCTCGGTCACGGGCACCAGCAGGCCCTTGCGCTCCACCACTTCGCGCTGGTGGGTGTAGTAGATGCTGGGCAGGGCGATGTTCTCGCGCTCGATGTACTGCCACACGTCCAGCTCGGTCCAGTTGCTGATGGGGAACACGCGGAAGTGCTCGCCCGGTGCGATGCGGGTGTTGAACAGCGTCCACAGCTCGGGGCGCTGGGCCTTGGGCTGCCATTGGCCGAAGCTGTCGCGGTGGGAGAAGATGCGCTCCTTGGCGCGGGCCTTTTCCTCGTCGCGGCGGGCACCGCCGATCAGCGCGTCGAAGCGGAATTCCTCGATGGCTTCCAGCAGGGTCACCGACTGGTGCACGTTGCGCGATTCGCCGGGGTGGGCCAGGCGCACCGTGCCGCGGGCCATGGAATCCTCCACGTTGCGCACGATCAGCTCGGCGCCCAGTTCCTTGGCGCGCTGGTCGCGAAAGTCGGTCACTTCGGGGAAGTTGTGGCCGGTGTCGATCATCAGCAGCGGGTAGGGAATGCGGCCGGCGCCGAAAGCCTTTTCCGCGCACTTGAGCATGACCAGAGAATCCTTGCCGCCCGAGAACAGCAGGGCGGGGCGCTCGAAGGCTGCGGCCACTTCGCGCAGGATGAAGATGGTTTCTTCTTCCAGTGCGTCCAGGTGGCTGTTGCTGAGGTGAGTCAGAACGGATGTGTCAACACGGGCGTTCATTGTTTATCCAATCAAATCATGCTGTAACGCTTACAGAATCTGCGCAGGCAGCTATCTTTTTTAAATCAATGTCTCACAAAACTGGCGCAGCCCTAGTCAGGGCACCGCGCAAGGGCCGCCCCGCCGCGCTGGTGCCGTCCCCCTCCCGTAGCGCGGAGCGCGTAGAGAGAAGGGGAAGACGCGAAGCGGCTCAGGGGGAGCACGTCAGTGCGCTAGATGCAGTCCGCACTCGCGCTGCTCTTCGCCCTTGGTCGGATCCACATAGTCGAAGTTGTTGGGCAGACCATGCTTCTCGCAGTACTCGTACAGGTCCTTGGACGACCAGTGCAGCAGCGGCGCCACCTTGATGAGGCCGTCGGGGTTGATGCTCACGGGCTCCATCTGGGCGCGCACGGCGCTGTCGGTGGCGCGCAGCGCCGTAAACCAGACCTGGGGCGCGGTCTCGCGCAGCGCACGGGCGAAGGGCTCGAGCTTCACTTCCTCGGTGAAGGCGGCGTGGCGCGGATCGTCGAGCGCGGGCGTGGGGCCTTCTACGGCCTCGCGGTGAGCGCGCGAGCGCAGCGGCAGATAGGTGCGCAGGTTCAGCTTGAGCTGCTTGGTCACCTCGTCGGCGAACTGGTAGGTGGCCTCGGTGTTGTAGCCGTTGTCCATCCAGATGACAGGCACGTCGGGCTGCACGCGCGTGACCATGTGCAGGATCACGGCTTCGAAGGGGCGGAAGTTCGTGGTGACGATGGCGCTTTTGCCCAGGCTCAGGGCCCAGTTCACCAGCGCGAGAGCGTCATGGCCGAGTTCGGTATTGATGCGGGCAAGGTCGAGCTGGCTCATGCGGCCTCCCGCGCGAAGTGGGGGCGTGGCTCTTGCGCATCGCCCTGGTAGAAGGCGCTGTAGCGGGCGAACTGGCGTTCGGCAGCATCGGCGCTGAGGCCTTCGGCCAGCACGGCACTGGTGAAGCCGCTGCGGGCCATCTGCACGAGCTGGTCGATCAGCACGTCGCCCGTGGCGCGGATGTCGCCAGTGAAACCGTAGCGGCGGCGCAGCAGCACGGCCTGGCTGAAGGCACGGCCATCGGTGAACTTGGGGAAGGAGAGCTCGATGCGCTCCACGCCCTGCAGGGCGCCGCTGGCCGCGATCTCGGCGAGTTCGGCGTCATTGGCGATCTGCAGCGTCTTTTGTTCGTTGTCGCTGGCGGGTACAGCGTTGGCAGCAATGATTTTCATAGCGTTTATCTCGCGGGGCGGCGTTATTCGGCGGTGGCTTCTTCAGCCTTGGGGTGGCGTGCGCCATTGGCGGCGGCCTTGAACGGGTCGTGGCCGATGCGGCGCAGCGCGTCGATGAAGAACTCGCCGGGCTTGCGCAGTTCGCGGAAGGTGGTCAGCACGGCCTCGATCACATCAGGCACTTCGGCGGCCGAGAACGAGGGGCCGACCGCCTTGCCGGCGATGGCCGGGCCGGAGAGCGTGGAGCCGTCGGCGCCGCCCAGCGTGATCTGGTACCACTCCTTGCCGTCCTTGTCGACGCCCAGGATGCCGATGTTGCCGCTGTGGTGGTGACCGCAGGAGTTGATGCAGCCGCTCATGTGCAGGTCGATGGGGCCGAGGTCGAACACTTCGTCCAGGTCCTGGTAGCGCTCGGTGATGGCAGCGGCAATCGGCAACGAACGGGCGTTGGCCAGCGCGCAGAAGTCGCCGCCGGGGCAGGCAATCATGTCGGTCAGCAGGCCGATGTTGGGCTGGGCCAGACCCAGGGCGCGGGCGGCTTCGTACAGGGCCGGCAGGTCGGATTCAAAGACCCAGGGCAGCATCAGGTTCTGGTCGTGTGTGAGGCGCGCTTCGCCGGCCGAGAACTGCTCGGCCAGCTGTGCCAGGGCGTCGATGGTGTCGGCATCGGCATCGCCGGGCGCAAAGCCCACGCGCTTGAACGACAGCGTGACGGCGCGCATGCCGGGCAGGCGATGGCCGCGCACGTTCTGCTGGATCCAGCGCTGGTAGAGCTGACCATCGGT
Organism: Comamonas sp.; assembly: GCA_031277805.1. Taxonomy (GTDB): domain Bacteria; phylum Pseudomonadota; class Gammaproteobacteria; order Burkholderiales; family Burkholderiaceae_C; genus Comamonas. The sequence goes on from JAITLR010000013.1 coordinate 238,975, forward strand.
CTTGACGCTCGAAGGCAGGTTGGCGGCCTTGAGCTCGGGCACCACGAAGTTGGCCGTCACGCGATCCAGCTCGGCCTGGGTGATGGTGTGGGGGGCGCCGTCCTGCAGGGTGATGGCCTTGTACTCGGCTTCCACGGCGTCGATGAATTTCTGGCCTTCGCTCTTGACGAGGATCTTGATGCGGGCCTTCCACTTGTTGTCACGGCGGCCGTAGCCGTTGTAGACGCGGATCACGGCTTCGATGTAGTTGAGGACCTGGTCCCAGGGCAGGAACTCGCGCACCACGGAGCCGATGACGGGCGTGCGGCCCATGCCGCCGCCGACCTTGAGCGTGAAGCCCACTTCGCCCGCGCTGTTGCGGCGGGCCTGCAGGCCGATGTCGTACCAGCCGGTGGCGGCACGGTCTTCCTCGGCACCGTTGAAGGCGATCTTGAACTTGCGCGGCAGGAAGGCGAACTCGGGGTGCAGCGTGCTCCACTGGCGCATGATTTCGGCAAACGGACGTGTGTCGACGATGCCGTCCTCGGCGATGCCTTCATAGGCTTCGCTGGTGATGTTGCGGATGGTGTTGCCGCTGGTCTGGATGCCGTGCATGTGCACGCTGGCCAGCAGGTCCATCACGTCGGCGGCCTTGGTGATGGGAATCCAGTTGAACTGCACGTTGGTGCGCGTCGTGAAGTGGCCGTAGCCGTACTTCAGCGGCGCGGCGGCCAGCGTCAGGCCGGGCTGGGCCGCCTGCAACTGGTCCTGCGTGGCCTGGGCGTGGGCCAGCAGCTCGGGCTCGGGCTTGTCGTAGTCGCGGGCGATGCGCGCCAGCATGCGCAGCTGGGTGCTGCTGACTTCGCCGTAAGGCACGGCGATACGGGCCATGGGCGCGTAGCGCTGGATGTACCAGCCGTTCTGCAGGCGCAGCGGCAGGAGTTGCTCATCGGTCAGCTCGCCGCGCTGCCAGCGTTCGAGCTGGTCGCGGAACTGCTGGGCGCGGAGCTTGACGAATTGTTGGTCGAATTCTGTGTATTGGTACATGGTGGGGTCAGATCAAAACCAGTTTGGCGCCCGCCCAGGCGAGCAGCACGGAAAGAAGAGAACGGATCAGGCGTTCAGGTGTACGGGTGACCAGGCGCGAGCCCAGCCAGATGCCGGGCAGCGAGCCGGCCAGCAGTTGCGCCAGCAGCGGCCAGTCGACGGAGCCCAGCGTGGCGTGGCCCAGGCCAGCCAGCAGCGTCAGCGGCACGGCGTAGGCGATGTCGGCGCCGATGATGCGAGGCAGTGGCAGCAGCGGATAGACCAGCAGCAGCACCGTGACGCCGATGGCACCGGCACCGACCGAGGTGAAGGTGACCAGCGTGCCGATCACGGCGCCCAGCAGCACAGGCAGGCTCCAGTGGCGCGGGCGCAGGGCTTCGGGGCCGCTACCGGCACGTCGGCTTTGCTCCTCACTCTGGCGCTTCTGGGAGAACACCACGACCTTGTAGAGCGTGGCGGTCGCTGTGAGCAGCAGGGCAAAGCCCAGCGTGGTGGTCATGATGTGCTGGGCCTGCGCGCTGGCCGGGCCCAGTTCCTTGAGCGCCCACAGCGCCAGCAGCGCGGCCGGGATGCTGCCCAGGCACAACTGGCCGACCACGCGCCAGGGCACCAGGCGTTGGCGGGCCAGGCTGACGGTGCCGCCCATCTTGGTGAAGGCCGCGAACAGCAGGTCGGTGCCGACGGCCAGGTAAGGCTTGACACCGAAGAAGAAAATGAGAATAGGCGTCATCAGAGAGCCGCCGCCCACACCCGTGAGACCGACGATCAGGCCTACGGCAAAACCAGCAAAGATGAACGCGAAATCGTGCATGGGGCGAACTGTAGAGGGGCCCCTTATAAAAACAAACGATTATTTCGTCCTTCACATATATCTAAAAATGCATTTGCTGGAGGGGTGCATTCGTGCCGGTGCGTTGTGTCAGAAGGTGCTTGCATACACCTCCCGGAGGCCGCGCTTTCACCGCACGCTCCCTATCTCCCAGGAGGGCGCTTGCGTATGGCAATGTGTGGCTGCGCCTGGGTTTTCATAGAATCGGGGCTTGTTCAATGACCGAGGCGCCTGGATTGAAAGCAGGTGCCTGACTATGGAAATAGCCATACTTTTCGCACTCATCTGTTTGAACGGCTTGTTTGCCATGTCGGAAATCGCGCTGGTGACCGCGCGCAAGACCCGTATGCAAAAGCTCGTGGATGAAGGCGACAGCGGCGCGGCGGCCGCTATCAAACTGGGAGAAGACCCGACCCGTTTTCTCTCCACCATTCAAATCGGCATCACCTCCATCGGCGTGCTCAACGGTATCGTGGGCGAGGCCGCTCTGGCCGGACCTCTGGCCGTCTGGCTTACCGAAGCGGGCATACAGGCCAAGACCGCAGGCTATGTCTCTACCGGCCTGATCGTGGTGCTGATCACCTACTTCTCCATCGTGGTGGGCGAACTGGTGCCCAAGCGTCTGGGTCAGACCCATCCCGAGGCACTGGCACGCCTGATCTCGCGCCCCATCAACTTTCTGGCGCTGGCGACGAAACCCTTTGTCTGGCTGTTGTCGGCATCGACCCGTGGCTTGCTCAAGCTCATGGGCGTCAAGGAAAACAATAACGCGGTGGTGACCGAGGAGGAGATCCAGGCCATCCTCGTGGAAGGCCGTACCGCCGGTGTGATCGAATCGCAGGAGCACACCATGGTGCGCAATGTGTTCCGCCTGGACGACCGCCAGATCGGCTCGCTGATGGTGCCGCGCAGCGATGTGATCTGTCTGGACATCGACGACAGCCTGGACGTGAATCTGGAGCGCGTGGAACAGGCCGACCACGCACGCTTTCCCGTCATTCGTGGCGATATGAACAATATCGTGGGCGTGCTCAATGCACGCCAGTGGCTGGCACAGACCGTGCGCAACAAGGGCGAGAAAACGCTCAAGGACCTGCCGCTGCAGCCCGCACTCTACGTACCCGAGACGATTACCGGCATGGAGCTGCTGGACAACTTCCGCAATTCCGATCTGCACATGGCGTTTGTCATCGACGAGTACGGCGAGGTGCAGGGTATTGTCACGCTGCAGGATCTGATCGAAGCGATTACCGGCGAATTCCAGCCGCGCGACCCCGAGTCAAGCTGGGCCGTACAGCGTGAAGATGGTAGCTGGCTGCTGGATGGCCATATTCCCGTGCCGGAGCTCAAGGACCACCTGGATCTGCCCAGCGTTCCCGAAGAGGAGCGCGGCCGCTATCACACGTTGAGCGGCATGGTCATGCTGCTGTTGGGTCGCGTACCCAAGGAGGCCGATAGCGTGGAATGGGAAGGCTGGCGCTTTGAAGTCATGGACATGGATGGCAAGACGCTGGACAAGGTGCTGGCCAGCCGCCTGCCCGATGACAGTCTGCTGAGCGGGTTGGTCAGCGCTGGCGATTAAGACTTCCGCAGACTCTGATTTCTGAGTCTGATAGAGGAGGATGCGGGTTTGTGGGTAATGCCGCAGCATCAGCGCCTCGCAACAAAGGGCTTGCAGTCAAATTGGCTGGAAGCCCTTTCCCATTCAGCGTCAACAGCTATCTATTTGGAAGTGCTTTGCTTGCTGGCTCTGGCGTAAAGCCGCGCCGAGCCCAACGCCTGTGCCAGTCTGGCATCCAGCGGCAGCGGCTCGCCATGCAGTTGTGCCGCCATCAATTCGGCGCAGAGCAGCGACAAGGTCAGCCCGCGTGAACCCAGGCCTGTCAGCACCCAGAGCCCGCTGGTATCTGTACCTGCATCAGCTCCGACAGGGCCGGTGACGGGGATGCGATCATAGGCAGCGCAGCGCAGGCGCGACCAGGTCGGCGGGAGATCGGATTGGCCGAAAAAGCCGTCCAGCGCCCTGCGGCATGCAGGCAGCAGATCGGCCAGCTTTTCGCCGTTGCTGGCGTGCGCGGACTGCTGGTCTGCAGCGGAGGGGGGCAGCTCGGTTACATCGCGTTCGAAGGTCGAGCCCATGACCCATTGGCGCGTACCCTGGCTGTCGGGAAAATCGGGCACCAGATTGCCATGGCCGTTAACAGGGAAGGGCGGCATGGCGGCCCGCGTTCGTGCATCATGTGCTGCCACACTGACCTGGCCGCGTATCGGTTGCAGCTCCCACTGTCCAGCCTCCAGGCTGCTGGCAGCCAGCAGCGGCGCAGTGGCCGGGCCCAGCGCCAGCACCAGCATCCCGGCTTCGGCCAGTACCGTGCCCTGGTCATCCAGCGCCTGCCAGCGTGGAGCCGAATCAGACGAGCGCTGGAGTCGGGCTACCTGAGCCTGGCCCCGCCATTGAATGCCAGGTTGTTTCAGCAGGGCCTTGACCAACTCGGCCGGCCGCACCCAGCCCGCTTGCGCATGCCACAAGGCATGGCTGTCTGAGGGCAGATGCACCGCCTGCAGCTGTTCGGCCGTGGCGGGCTGGCTCCAGTGCCGGCCCCAGATCGATTGAGCATCACTGCTGTCCAGCCATTGCGGCGGTAGATGCGCAGGCTGGTTCAGGTCGTGCTCAAGTACGCCGTCGTGTGCCCAGTCCACACCGGGCTGCAGTTTTTGCTGGCTGCTGAGCTGCTGCAGATTCTGTAGCGTGGTGCGCACGCCATTGCGGGACAGACGCGAGATCAGGCTGTCATCTGGTGAGACATGGGGGCAGAACAGTCCCGCCGGCAGACCCGATGCGCCTGCGGCCGGTTGCTCTGCGGCATCCAGTACCGTTACCTGCCAGCCGCGCCTTGCCAGGCTGGAGGCGGCTGCGGCGCCTGCAAGGCCTGCACCCAGTACCAGGCATTGGCCCGGGGTTTGAACAGGAGGCGGCAGACCGTCGGAGCGATGACGGGGCTCCCACGCTGGGTCGTAGTGCGCCAGAACGCTAGTGCCGGGCGTGCTTTGCAGTTTGAAACCCAGCTTGCTCAGAGCTGGGGCAAGAGTGCCTGCCGAAGCTGACAGCCGTGTGCCGCGGCGGCAGTGGCGGGCTAGGTTCTTGAGGGCGTCATCCGTCCAGCAGGCATCGCCCCCATTGCTCAGGCGGATGCCGTCAGCGGCCAGCGGCGGCTGTCTGCGCAGCAGGTTCTGGGTATCGCCGATATAGAGCGTCAGCAACACCCGGCCTTGCTCAAATGACAGCCGGTGCACGCCGGGCAGCAGGCCCCACCATTGGGTGGTCAGTTGCTCGATCAAAGCCTGCAGCACGCTGCTGCCAGCGATGCCTTGCTGCAACTGTGCTTGAGTGGGAGGCACGCCCAGCAAAGCCACAAAATGCAGAATGCGCGGGCGCTCCGGCAGTTCCTGCCATGCAGCCCAGGTCTGCAGAAAGCTCAGACCGCAGCCGAAGTCGGTTTCCAGAGCGCACCACTGCTGGGCATTGGAAGACATACCTTCAAACAGACTGTGCATAGGCTCGGACATGGAGAACGTATGAATAGGGCGGAGAGCGCCTAAGGCTGTCACGCATCAAAGGAGGGTCGTGGCATCAGAGGAAGGCAAACATGCCGCAGGGGCAATCACTCCCAGCGCTGCTGATAGGAAAAGACCGGCAAGCGCCACTTGAAGCGAATGGCAGCCAGACGGAAGGCCAGGCCGCCAGCAAAACAGATGACGGTGCTGATGTTCGGGTTGACATCCAGATAACGCAGGCCCAGGAACAACAGGCAGACCGTCAGCGAGACGCTGGCATACAGTTCGCGGCGGAAGACCACGGGGACCTGGTTGCACAGCACGTCACGCAGGATGCCGCCGCTGATGCCGGTAATCATGCCGGCCATGATGACGACGACGGTGGGATAGCCCAGCTCCAGCGCCGTATTGCTGCCGATCAGCGAAAAAGCGATCAGGCCCATGGCGTCCAGCAGCAGGAACACCTGTTTGAGCTTGACCATGTGGCGCGCAATCACCGTGGTCAGCAAGCCGAAGCTGATGACCAGGTAGACATATTCGGGGTGCTGCGTCCAGCCTATGGGGTAGTGGCCCAGCACCATATCGCGGATGGTGCCGCCGCCCAGAGCGGTGACGAAAGCGATGACGACCACGCCGAAGATGTCCATATTGCGCCGGCCCGCAGCCAGGGCGCCGGACATGGCCTCTGCCGTGATGGCCACCAGATAGATGACCAGCATGACGGTGAAATTGGAGGTCTGGAACGAGTCCAGCAAGGATACGGAGGGAAGCATGACGGCTCTTGGGGAAATGGACCAGCTACCTACATCAGCGGAATGTCTGGTTTGCCTCTCCCGCTGTCCTTTGTACCTGAGAGTTGCGCACGCAGATGGGCTGCGTGCTTGCCCCTTCGGTGAGCCCTGCTGCATTTCGTTTTCAGCGGCGGGCTGCTCTCCAGTTGGCGATATCCGGATCGGTTCAGATCCACCTGCGGTACTTTTGCCTGAGCGATTATGGGAGTTTGCGCCTTCGGCGGGAACCGTTGAAGGGTTCCGCTCTCCCGCAGGATGGCCGGGATTCTAGCCAGTTTTGCTTGTTGACTCGGGTTTGTACCAGGTGTTGATGGCAAATTTGAAGGGCAGAGGGCGAGACCCGGCCTCTGAAGCCAGTCATGAACACTGTAGTTTGCATAGGTACGGCGTAGCACTTTCCCGCCTCAGCTACCCCAAAACAAAAAAGCCCCAGGCCAGCGCCATGGGGCTTTCCATCCGAGTCAGACGAGCTTACTCAGCGCTGGGCGGCACATAGCCCTGTGCGGCGTCTGCGCCGCCGCCAAAGAAATGGTTTTCCATCTGGCGAGCCAGGTACTGACGGGCGCGCGCATCGGCCAGGTTCAGGCGGTTTTCATTGATCAGCATGGTCTGGTGCTTGAGCCAGTCGGCCCAGGCCTGCTTGCTCACGCTTTCGTAAATGCGCTTGCCCAGCTCGCCGGGAGCGGGAGGGAAGTCCAGGCCTTCAGCATCCTGGCCCAGCTTGATGCAATGAACGGTACGTGCCATGTCGAGTGTCCTTTGGGTTGATTTCAGATGTTTGAGTAATAACAAACTGAAATCTTAGTAGTTTGAGTTTTAAGACTGTGGTTGAAGAATGCATAGCAACGGGGGAGAAGCCCGTTTCCCATTTACTTCAAGAACACGCAGTCACATGAAAAATCGCCGCAACTTTATCAAGTTTCCTCTGGCCGCCGGTCTGATCGCTGGCTTGTCCCTATCTGTTTTGCCAACATTGCCTGCTCATGCGCAGGGCGCGGCGCCCGTGCAACTGCTCAATGTCTCCTACGACCCCACCCGTGAGCTCTATGTGAACTACAACCAGGCGTTTGCCAAGCACTGGAAGGCCACACAGAACCAGGACGTGACCGTCAAGCAGTCCCATGGCGGCTCGGGCAAGCAGGCGCGCTCCATCATCGACGGCATCGAAGCCGATGTGGCCACGCTGGCCCTGGCTGGCGATATCGACGCCCTGGTCAAGAACGGCAATGTCAAGGCCGACTGGCAAAAGCGTCTGCCACACAACAGCGCACCTTACAGTTCCACCATCGTGTTCCTGGTCAAGAAGGGCAACCCCAGGGGCGTCAAGGACTGGGATGATCTGGTCAAACCAGGCATCCAGGTGATCACGCCCAACCCCAAGACCTCGGGCGGTGCTCGCTGGAACTATCTGGCAGCCTGGGAGTTTGCCAAGCGCAAATATGGTGGCGACGCACAGGCCAAGGACTTCATCACCAAGCTTTATAGGAACGTACCCGTGCTCGACACCGGTGCGCGCGGTGCCACAGTGACCTTTGTGCAGCGTGGCCTGGGCGATGTACTGCTGGCCTGGGAGAACGAGGCCTATCTGGCGCTCAAGGAGTTCGGCCCCGAGAAGTTCCAGATCGTCGCGCCGTCGCTGTCCATCCTGGCCGAGCCTTCGGTCGCCGTGGTGGACAAGGTGGTCGATAAAAAAGGCACGCGTGTCGTGGCCGAGGCCTATCTGAAGTATCTGTACTCCGAAGAAGGTCAGCGCATTGCCGGTCAGAACTTCTACCGCCCTACGGATGCCAAGGTGGCAGGCGAGTTTGCCAAGCAGTTCCCCAAGCTGGAACTGTTCACCATCGACCAAGCGTTCGGCGGCTGGGCAGCGGCGGACAAGGCGCACTTTGCCGACGGCGGCAGCTTCGACCAGATCTACACCAAGAAGTAAGCACAGCGCGGCGGGCTGGCCCGCCGCACACCAATCACAGCAAAAAATGGAGCGGGTTATGAGCAATTTCTGGAGCCGTCTGGGGCAGTTTTTTCTGAGCGCGGGAGCCATGAATGCACGCCAGCCGCTGCTGGCGTGGGAGGCCTCGTGGGATGAGGCCGAGGCATTGATTGCCAGCGGCAAGCTGTGGCCTGAGCCGCCGCAAACGCAGGCCGGAGGCAGAACCCAGGAGGCATCCTCCAGCACGGTGCAAGCCCCTTGAGGTATTGCCTGCTGACAGCTCTTAACGCAGCTACAAAGATCAAGCCAAGCCATGTCGATTTTGCTGATTGCCGGTAGTCCCACGCAGCCCTCGCGCTCCACAGCCTTGCTGAGCGCCGTGGCATCCCGTCTGCAGGCGCAGGGCCTGAGCCCCGAGCCCTTGCTGCAGCTCAACCAGCTCAGCCCGGTAGAGTTGCTGCAAGCCCAGTTCGATGCCCCGGAGATCCGCGCCGTCACGGAGCGTGTGCTGCAGGCCGATGTGATCGTGGTCGCCACGCCGGTCTACAAGGCTGCCTACAGCGGCCTGCTCAAGGTCTTTCTGGATGTCCTGCCCCAGACGGCCTTCAAGGGCAAGCGTGTGCTGCCCCTAGCCACAGGCGGCAGCCCCCATCACATGCTGGCGCTGGACTATGCGCTGCGCCCCGTGCTGCAGTCGCTGGGTGCCAGTCACATTCTGCCCGGCATTTATGCCACCGATCAAAGCCTGCCTCTGTTGCCGGAGGGCGGCTATGGCCTGGCACCGGATATTGCCCAACGGGTGGACGACGCTGTCCAGCTGTTGGTGACCGACCTGCGCCGCGCTGCGCAATGGTCTGCCACGCACGAATTTGAAGACATCGCGTTTGCCGATGTGCGATGTAGCGTCTAGACAAAGCCGCCACGGCCTTTGCCTGCTGGCCCGTTGATTGGGCCAACCCAATTTCCCAACGTCTCTGTTTCGATAGCAGTCTCCGCGCTGTGATGGCCGACCTACGCCTGAAATCAGGTGTGGACTGCGAATTCCCTGGATTGATCTTTCATGACTGATAGCAACCACATATCTTCTGCTGCATCTTCGCAAGTGCTGAGCACCACGCGCCGTCACTGGCTGGCCGGGGCGGCCGTGTCGGCGCTGGCGCTGGCTGCCGGCCGCCTGCACGCCCAGCCCGGCAATGCCGCGCAATCAGGCCAGCGCGTTCTGCGTGTGGGCCACCAGAAAGGCTGGCTGTCCATCCTCAAGAAGCGCGGCACGCTGGAAAAGCGCCTGACCCCGCTGGGTGTGGCCGTGCGCTGGGTCGAATTCAATGCCGGCCCCGTGCAACTGGAGGCGCTCAACGTGGGCTCCATAGACTTCGGCGACGTGGGCGAGGCGCCGCCCATCTTCGCCCAGGCCGCAGGTGCGCCCCTGGTCTATGCGGGCGCCACAGTGGCGCGCCCTGGGCTGGAGGCCGTGATCGTGCCCAAGGGCTCGCCCATACGCTCGGTGGCTGACCTCAAGGGCAAGCGTGTTGCCTATAACAAGGGCTCCAATGTCCATTACTTCCTGGTCAAGCTGCTGGAAAAGCATGGCCTGCAATACGGCGATGTGCAGTCCGTGTTCCTGGCTCCGGCCGATGCACGCGCCGCATTTGAAAAAGGTTCGGTCGATGCCTGGGTGATCTGGGATCCCTTCCTGGCCTCGGCCCAGAAGTCGCTGGAGGCGCGCCTGCTGGCCGATGCCACTGGCGTGGTCAACAACCGTGCGTACTACTTCACCTCGCGTGACTTTGCCAGCCGCAATGCCGATGTGCTGCGCATTGCCATCGAGGAGATTGCCGCCATCGATGCCTGGGCCGCCAAGAACCAGGGCGCGGCAGCCACCGAGCTGTCCCAGATTCTGGGGCTGGATCCTGCCGTGACCCAGCTGTACCTGAGCCGTGCCCGCTACGGCACCAGTGCCGTCAATGCCGACATCCTGGCCGAGCAGCAAAAGATCGCCGACACCTTCTTCGATCTCAAGCTGATTCCCAAGAAACTCAATCTGCTGGATGCCGCGCCCGTGGATCTGGTGGCTGCACGCTGAAGCGTGAAAGAGGTGTGATCATGAGTTCTTCTCTCTCCCGCCCTCGTTTCAACCGCGGCCGCCGTCAGGCGCTGCAGTTGCTGGGCACGACGGCCTTCAGCTGGACCCTGGCCTCTCACTATGCCCAGGCCCAGACCACTCCCGTGGCCGGCGCACCGGCCCAGCTGCGCGTGGGTTATCAGAAGTCTGCCGTCAATCTGGTGGTGCTCAAGCAGCATGGCGTGCTCGAAAAGCGCTTTCCCAACACCAAGGTCACCTGGCTGGAGTTTCCCGCCGGTCCGCAACTGCTGGAGGCTTTGTCGGCAGGCAGCCTGGACTTCGGCCTGACAGGAGACACGCCACCCGTTTTTGCACAGGCGGCCGGCAAGGAGCTGCGCTATGTAGGGGCAGAGCCGCCCAAGCCCGAAAGCTCGGCCATCCTAGTGCCTGCGGACTCTGCGCTGCAAAACCTGGCTGAGCTCAAAGGCAAGCGCGTCGCTCTGCAAAAAGGCTCCAGCGCCCACTATCTGCTGGTGCGCGCACTGGACAAGGCCGGCATCGCCTGGGCCGATATCAAGCCCGTGTATCTGGCTCCGGCCGATGCACGCGCGGCCTTCGAGCGCAAAAGTGTCGATGCCTGGGCCATCTGGGACCCGTATTACGCGGCCACGGAATTGAGCATTCATCCGCGTGTGCTCAGCAACGGCGAGGGCCTGACGGGCAACAACTCCTTTTATCTGGCCTCACGCCCTCTGGTGGACAGGCATCCGCAGGTCATCAAGGCCTTGTTCGAGGAGCTCACACGCGCCGACCAACTGGTACAGACCTCGCGCAAGGAAGCCGTGCAACTGGTGTCCTCGTTCAGCGGGCTCGATGCCAATGTGGTGAGCCGCTTCATCGGCCGCCGGCCCAGCTCGCCAACCACGCTGCTGGGCAACTCCATCGTTGCCGACCAGCAGCGCGTGGCCGATGCGTTTTTTCGTCTCGGCGTGATTCCGCGTCAGGTCAGGGTCGCCGAAATCGTCTGGCAGCCCACGCCTGCGGAATACGCCAGCTACGGCCAGTCCGGCCCGTCCATCGCACCTGCCCAGGCGGCAGCCCCCAAGGTTTGAGGAGAGATTTCATGCAAGTGTTCTGGTTCATCCCCACCCACGGCGATTCGCGCTATCTGGGCACCGGCGAAGGCGCGCGCCAGCTCAGCCATGACTACATCAAGCAGGTCGCCATTGCTGCCGACAGCCTGGGCTATGAGGGGGTGCTGATCCCTACAGGCCGTTCCTGCGAAGACCCCTGGGTGGTGGCTTCCAGCCTGCTGCCCGTGACCAAACGCCTCAAGTTTCTGGTGGCCGTGCGACCAGGGCTGCACCAGCCCAGTCTGGCTGCGCGCATGGCAGCCAGCTTTGACCGTCTTTCGCAAGGGCGCCTGCTGATCAATCTGGTCACGGGCGGTGATCAGGCCGAGCTTGAAGGCGATGGCGTCTTCCTCGACCACGCCACGCGCTACGAGCAGTCGGCGGAGTTCATCACGATCTGGCGTGAAATTCTGGCGCGCAGCCATGAAGGCAAGTCGCTGGATTTCGAAGGCAATCATCTGAGCGTGAAAGGCGCCAAACTGCTGTTCCCGCCGCTGCAAAAGCCGTATCCGCCCGTGTATTTCGGTGGCTCGTCGGCAGCGGCCCATGATCTGGCGGCGGAGCAGGTCGATGCCTATCTGACCTGGGGTGAGCCACCGGCAGAAGTCGCCAAGAAGATTGCCGATGTGCGCGAGAAGGCCGCGCGCCATGGCCGTACCGTCAAGTTCGGTATCCGTCTGCATGTCATCGTGCGCGAGACCGATGAGGAGGCCTGGCTTGACGCCGAGCGATTGATCAGCCGCCTCAAGGACGAGACCGTGGTGCAGGCCCAGGCCGCGTTTGCGCGCATGGACTCCGAAGGCCAGCGCCGCATGGCACAGCTGCACGCGAGGGCGAGAAACAAGGCCCCCACGCTCGGCAGTGATGTGTCCTCGCTGCCCCCCGAGGGGGCCCAATCGCCCAGGGGCGGCCCGTCGGCAATTGGGCGTACCCGCGAGGATCTGGAAATCAGCCCCAATCTCTGGGCCGGTGTGGGCCTGGTGCGTGGCGGCGCGGGCACGGCTTTGGTGGGCAGTGCGCAGACCGTGGCCGACCGCATCAAGGAGTACGCCGATCTGGGCATAGACACTTTTGTGCTCTCTGGCTATCCGCATCTGGAGGAGGCCTACCGCTTTGCGGAGCTGGTCTTCCCGCTGTTGCCCGTGGCGGTTCAGCAGAAGCTGGGCGGTGGCAATCCTGGCGGTCCGTTTGGTGAGACCGTGGCCAATCTGTACGCGCCGGGCGTCGCCACGCCGAGCGCAGCAACGTCGGGCGATACGGTCCGGGTCTCGCAAAGCTGAAGGAGCGAGCATGAGCGAAATTCAAACTCTGGCCCTGAAACCCTCGGACCAGGCAGCGGTGGCCACGCCCCGCCTGGAACTGTTGGCACGGCAGGTCGGCCTGCGGTTGCTGCCCTGGCTGCTGCCCGTGGCGCTGATCGCGATCTGGCAGGCCGCATCGGCCCATGGCTGGCTGTCCACGCGGGTGCTGCCCGCACCGCTGGATGTGCTGCGCGCCGCCTGGGCGCTGGCCGAGTCTGGCGAGCTATGGACCCATGTCAAGGTCAGTGCCGGACGAGCCCTGGCAGGACTGGCCATTGGCGGCAGCGCCGGGCTGCTGCTGGGCCTGCTCACGGGATCGCTGCGCTGGGCCGAAACGCTGCTGGACTCCACCATCCAGATGGTGCGCAACATTCCCGCGCTGGCGCTGATTCCGCTGGTCATTCTGTGGTTCGGCATCGACGAGTCGGCCAAGCTGTTTCTGATCAGCATCTCGGTGTTCTTTCCCATCTACCTGAACACCTTCCACGGTATCCGCAATGTGGACCCGGGGCTGATCGAGATGGGCAAAAGCTACGGCCTCACGCGTTGGCAGCTGTACCGCGACATCGTGTTGCCTGGCGCACTGTCATCGATTCTTGTGGGCCTGCGTTTTTCGCTGGGGCTGATGTGGGTGATCCTGATCGTGGCCGAGACCATCTCGGCCCAGTCCGGCATCGGCTATCTGACCATGAATGCCCGTGAGTTTCTGCAGACCGATGTGGTGCTGGTGGGCATCCTGCTCTACGCGATCCTGGGCAAGCTGGCCGATCTGTTTGCACGCGGGCTGGAGCGTTGGTGGCTGCGCTGGCATCCGGGGTATCAGTAGCACCCTGAGCGGCCCTGCCGCTTCCCCCCTGGGATGACGCCCTCGCTGCGGGGCGGCCCTTGCTCGGCGTCTCTGGTTTGAGGGGGCGCTGGATTTGAAGAATTTGAGGAGTTGGTGATGGGCAATTTGTGGAATCGTTTGACGCAGTCTCTGGTCGGTGCCGGAGCCATGAATGCGCGGCAGCCGCTGGTGGCCTGGGAGGCATCGTGGGACGAGACCGAGGCCTTGCTGGGGAGTGGCAATCTGTGGGACCAGGCCGACGCGGCAGCGCAGACCGAGCGCAGCCAGTTGCCCGGCGTGCATCTGCAGACCCGGCAACTGACCAAGCGCTATGGCGAGCGAGAGGTGCTCAAGCAGGTGCAGCTCGATGTGCAGCCCGGAGAGTTCATCGCCATCGTGGGGCGCAGCGGCTGCGGCAAGTCCACCTTGCTGCGGCTGGTGGCGGGGCTTGAAGAAGCCAGTGACGGCCAGGTGCTGGCGGATGGCGGGGACGCACGTGAGGCCAGAGTGGCCAAAAAAGACACACGCATCATGTTTCAGGACGCGCGCCTGCTGCCCTGGCTGCGGGTGCTGGACAACGTGATTCTGGGCCTGCCGGCCTCGGCCCGCGAAAGAGGGCGCGAGGTACTGGCCCAGGTGGGCCTGGCTGACCGCGAGAAGGAATGGCCTGCGCGCCTGTCTGGCGGCCAGCGCCAGCGTGTGGCCCTGGCGCGCGCCCTGGTGCATCAGCCGCGCCTGCTGCTGCTCGATGAACCCCTGGGCGCGCTGGATGCGCTCACGCGCATCGAAATGCACAGGCTCATCGAAGGTCTGTGGCGCAGCCGCGGTTTCACGGCCTTGCTGGTAACCCACGACGTGCAGGAGGCCGTGGCCCTGGCAGACCGTGTGGTGCTGATCGAGGATGGCCGCATTGCGCTCGACGAGCGTATCGACCTGCCGCGCCCGCGTGTGCATGGCGATGCACGCTTTGCGGCGCTGGAGACCCGCATTCTGGACCGTGTGCTGCAAAAGCCCGAGGCCGATGTGGCCGAGGCTCCCACCCACGACAGCTGGCCCGGTGTGCCCGCGACAGGGCTGCGCTGGGCGATCTGACAGAAAACAAGAGAAATCGGCTGCTGACGCAAGAGGGACAAGCGCCAGCAGCTATCAAAACATGAATTTTCAGCAACTGCGATCCGTGCGCGAAGCCGTGCGACGGGGCTTCAATCTCACCGAAGTGGCCGCCATGCTCCATACCTCCCAGCCAGGCGTGAGCCGGCAGATTCGGGAGCTGGAGGATGAGCTGGGCATCGATATCTTTGTGCGCGCGGGCAAGCGTCTGACGGGGCTGACACCGCCCGGTACGACCTTGCTGCCCATCGTCGAGCGCATGCTGCTCGAAGCCGACAATCTGCGCCGCGCAGGCGAGGATTTCCGGGCCAGCGAGCAGGGCTGCCTGTCGATTGCCGCCACCCATTCCCAGGCGCGCTATGCGCTGCCGCAGGTGGTACGGGATTTTCGCGCGCTGTACCCGCAAGTGTCTTTGCACCTGCACCAGGGCTCGCCGCGCCAGGTGGCCGAAATGCTGATCTCGGGCGAAGCCGATATCGGCGTGGCTACCGAGGCACTGGGCAGCTACGAGCAACTGGCCACCTTGCCCTGTTACCGCTGGTCGCACAGCATCGTGGTGCCGCCAGGGCATCCCTTGCTCAATGAGCCTGGCCCCGTTTCGCTGCAGGCGCTGGCGCGTCATCCCATCATCACCTACGAGCAGGGTTACACGGGCCGTGCTCATATCGACAAGGCGTTTGCGACGGCAGGGCTGGCACCCGATGTGGTGCTGACCGCCATGGATGCCGATGTGGTCAAGACCTATGTGGAGCTGGGCATGGGTGTGGGCATCATCGCGTCCATCGCATTTGATGCCGAGCGTGATCGCCACCTGCATGCCATCGATGCACGTCATCTGTTCGAAGTCAATCTGACGCGGCTGGCATTGCGCCGCGGTGCCTGGCTGCGCGGCTATGCCTATGCCTTCATTGAAAGCTTTGTGCCCACGCTGACTGCTGAGGTGGTTCGTGAGGCCGTGCAGTTGGAGACGCTTTGATCCTTGTTTTTCGCATAAGCAATCTGATTTTTGTTCGTTGTTGGAATGTCTTGTTGAGCGCAGCATGAGCTCATTGAATTCTTTAGATGAATCAGTCATGACAGATGTCTCCAACCTTCCCGCGCTGAAAGAAGCCGCGGCCCAGGCAGCGGCGCAAGGCTTGTCATTTGCGGGCTCCATCCCCCCGCGTGAGGCCTGGCAGCTGGTGGAGCAGGGCCTGGCCCTGCTGGTCGATGTACGCACCGCCGAAGAGCGCAAATTTGTGGGTCATGTGCCCGGCAGTGCCCATGTACCCTGGGCTACGGGCACGGCACTGTCGCGCAACCCGCGTTTTGTACGTGAACTGACGGCACTGCTGGCAAAGCAGACGCAGGAAGGGGGCTCACAGCCGAATGTTGCCCCCATCGCCTTGCTGCTTTGCCGCAGCGGCAAGCGCTCCACACTGGCTGCGCAGGAAGCGGCCAAGGCCGGTCTGGCCCATGTCTTCAATATCAGCGAAGGCTTTGAGGGCGAACTGGACGAGGCCCAGCACCGCGGCAAAGGCGATGGCTGGCGCTTCCACGGCTTGCCCTGGGTGCAGGACTAGTGAACCCCCTGAGCGGCTTTGCCGCTTCCCCCAGAGGGGGACGACATCCTCGCTGCAGGGCGGCCTTTGCTCGATGTCTCTCGCTTGGATAGCGTCAGTGTTTGAGTAGCTGGAATTTTTCGTAATTTTTAAAAAATGATAGCTGTCAGCGCTTTGAGAGAAAGCGTTGTGGGCCGCTTTGACTCTGAAAAAAGGTGAATGATGAGTGATTTCCCCATCCCTGAAATCGTGGCCGAGTTGCGCCAGGTGCGCGAGCAGTGGCGTGTACAGCAGGGCCGTACCGATACGGCACAGCGCGAGTTTCCGTCGCGGGACGCGGTAACGCAGGCCATAGAGTCGCTCAAGGGCGTGCTCTATCCATTGCGTCTGGGGCCGACCGAGCTGCGTCAGTCCAGCGAAGACTTTTATATCGGTCACACGCTGGATACCGCCTTGCAGGCGCTGCAGGATCAGGCCCGTATCGAGCTGCGCTACCGCGCCCGCCAGGACGGTGACCGCGATAGCGAGCACAGCGAGCGTGCTCATGAGTTGCGTGCCGCGAAGGCCGTGCAGGAGTTTGCCCGGGAGCTGCCTGGTCTGCGCAAGCTGCTGGATGTGGATGTGCTGGCGGCCTTTCATGGCGACCCGGCGGCGCAGAGTGTGGACGAAGTCGTGCTTAGCTACCCCGGTGTACTGGCCCTGATCCATCACCGTATTGCCCATGTGCTGTACCGGCTGGAGTTGCCGCTGCTGGCGCGCATGGTGGCCGAGCTGGCCCATGGCCAGACGGGTATCGACATCCACCCCGGCGCACGCATTGGCGCGGGCTGCTTCATCGACCACGGCACTGGCGTGGTGGTGGGCGAGACGGCGGTGATCGGCCGCAATGTGCGCATCTATCAGGCGGTGACTCTGGGAGCCAAGCGCTTTCCGCGCGATGCCCAGGGCCATCTGCAAAAGGGCTGGCCGCGCCATCCCGTCGTGCAGGACGACGTGGTGATCTATGCCGGCGCCACGATTCTGGGCCGCATCACGATTGGCCGTGGTGCCGTCATCGGCGGCAATGTCTGGGTCACGCAGGATGTGCCGCCGCAAACCCATGTCTCCCAGACCAGTCCGGTGGAAAAAGTCCATCCGCTGCCCGCTGCAGCCTGAGCTTTCAAGTTTTTCCCAACCTGTTCTCCCAACCGCTGTAACCAAGCTTCATGACAACCTTGCACACTCTGGGCGACAACGCCGCCCGCCAACTCGCCAACGCGACCAAGACCGCGCCTCAGCTGGCCACCATCACGCCCCGCTGGCTCACCCATCTGCTGCAGTGGGTGCCGGTGGAAGCGGGCATCTACCGCGTCAATCAGGTCAGGAACCCCGGGGACATCAAAGTCACCTGCACGACCAAGCAGTTTGAAAACCAGTTGCCACGTACCTTTGTGGATTACGACGAAGCGCCGCGAGAGTATTTCCTGAATGCGGTCTCCACGGTGCTCGATGTGCATACGCGCATCTCCGACCTGTACAGCAGCCCGCACGACCAGATCAAGGAACAGTTGCGCCTGACCATAGAAACCATCAAGGAGAACCAGGAAAGCGAACTGATCAACAACGTCTCCTATGGTCTGCTGGCGCAGGTGACGGATGAGCAGCGCATCTTCCCGCTCAACGATGGCGGTGCGCCGACTCCCGATGATCTGGACGAGCTGCTGACCAAGGTGTGGAAGGAGCCAGCTTTCTTCCTGGCCCACCCGCTGACCATTGCCGCCTTTGGCCGCGAAGCCACGCGCCGTGGCACGCCGCCGCCCACGGTGAGCCTGTTTGGCAGCCAGTTCATTACCTGGCGCGGTGTGCCGCTGATTCCCTCGGACAAGATTCCCGTGGCCGATGGCAAGAGCAGCATCATCCTGCTGCGTGTGGGCGATCGCCGCCAGGGCGTGGTGGGCCTGTTCCAGCCGGGTCTGGCGGGCGAGCAAAGCCCGGGTCTGTCCGTGCGCTTCATGGGCATCAACGATCAGGCCATCAGTTCCTATCTGATCTCGCTGTATTGCTCGCTGGCGGTGCTCACGCCCGATGCGCTGGCGGTGCTGGACGATGTGCGCATCGACCGCTACCACGACTACTCGGCGCTGGATACCTATCAATAAAAGTCGCTGTAGCCCTTGGTCTTAAAGCGCTGGCAGCTATCGATTCCGATACCTGCCAGCGAGTTCGCCATTCATTCAGGAGGGACGGTCTTGAGTTCCGATATTGCAAATATTGCGCCCGCTGGTGCCCAGCCGCCCATTGACCCGGCGGTGCTGGCGCAACTGGCCAGCAGCCTGTTTCGCGGCCTGCCAGGCGATGCACCTGCCCTGCCAGTGCAGGGCGCACAGCCGCCTGCGACATGGGCACCCGGCGGCTCGCCGCTGGCAGCGTCCTCGGGCTTTTCACCCAATGTGCCAGGCACATCGCCGTTGCAGGGACAGGTGCCAGGCAGCAATCTGCTGCCGTCCAGCCCCTCCACGTCGCTATCGCTGGTCAACCGTGCCCCGGCAGCGCTGCCGCAGGCGCAGGCTGGCAATGGCGTGCCTGACAAAGCATTTGCCGCGCTGCCCGCCTACGAGCCGCGCCTGGCCGGGTTCACGGACAGTGCGCATCTGCAGCAGGCCCCAACGGCAGTTGCGTCAGGCAATCTGGAAACCTTGAGCCAGCAGGCGCTGCATGCCTTGTCTGCAGGAGCTCTGCGTCCCAGCTTTGTGGATGTACCCGATCTGGGATTAGGGGCCGTCTCGTCTCAGTCATTGTTGCTCGCCAGCACGGCGCCACAGTTCTATTTTGTGGATGCGGTTACCTTGCCCAGCGGCTTTATCACCCCGGCCAAGCCCCATCCGCGCGGGCAAATCGCCAGCACGCCGCAGGCCCAGGCTGGCTTCGACGTCAACGCCGTGCGCCGTGACTTTCCGATCCTGGCCGAGCGTATCAACGGCAAGCCACTGGTCTGGCTGGACAATGCCGCCACCACGCACAAGCCACGCCAGGTGATAGAGCGCATCGCGCATTTCTACGAGCATGAAAACTCCAACATCCATCGCGCGGCACACACACTGGCTGCCCGCGCCACGGATGCCTACGAGCATGCACGTGAAGTGGTGCGCCGCTTTATCCATGCGCCTGATGCGCGCGAGGTGATTTTTGTGCGCGGCACCACCGAGGCCATCAACCTCGTGGCCCAGAGTTGGGGTGGGAAAAACGTGGCTGAAGGCGACGAGATCATCGTCAGCCACCTGGAGCACCACGCAAACATCGTGCCCTGGCAGCAGCTGGCGCAGGCCAAGGGCGCCAGGCTGCGTGTGATTCCGGTTGATGACCAGGGCCAGATTCGCCTCGACGAATATGAAAAGCTGCTGAACGACCGCACAAAACTGGTCGCCATCGGTCATGTCTCCAACGTGCTGGGCACCGTGGTGCCGGTCAAGGAAGTGGTGGCACGCGCCAGGGCGCGTGGCATCACCACGCTGATCGACGGTGCGCAGTCCATCGCACACACGCCGGTCAATGTGCAGGATCTGGGAGCTGACTTCTTTGTCTTCTCGGGCCACAAGATCTTTGCCCCCACCGGCATCGGTGTGCTCTGGGGCCGCCGCGAAGTGCTGGAAGCCATGCCGCCCTGGCAAGGCGGTGGCAACATGATTGCCGATGTGACTTTCGAGAAAACGGTATTCCAGCCCCTGCCCAATACCTTTGAGGCGGGCACCGGCAATATCGCCGATGCCGTGGGCCTGGGCGCTGCGCTGGAATATGTGGAGCGTATCGGCATCGAAGCCATCAGCCGCTACGAGCATGCCTTGGTGGATTACGGCATGCAGCAGCTGGCGCTCATCCCTGGCCTGCGCCTGATTGGCACCGTGCCAGGCAAGGCCAGTGCGCTGTCCTTTGTGTTGGACGGCTACACCACCGACGAGGTGGGCAAGGCACTGAACGCCGAAGGCATCGCCGTGCGCACCGGCCACCATTGCGCGCAACCGATTCTGCGGCGCTTTGGGGTGGAGACGGCGGTGCGTCCCTCGGTTGCCTTCTACAACACCTTCGAGGAGATTGATCTGATGGTCAATGAGGTGCGCAAGCTGGCATCACGGCGCTCTGCAATGCACTGAAGCAGGTATCAAGAAGAGAGCGGCCAGCGTATGGATTACATACGCTGGCCGCTGTTTTATTTCAAATCAGAACGTGAGATAAAGATCTTCGCGATGGTCTCTGATCGGCCACAGACTGTCCTTTGCCTTATCGGCCCTGCGGCCATATCCCATCGCGAATCAGCCACGACATCAATGGCTCGAACAGTTGCTGCGATAAGCCTTTCTTGAGTCACGCAGCCCTTGTCATGAGCTTGGGCTAGAGGTAGTCACATGCCTTCGTCTTGATCCATTCATGCCAACTGAATTGCATCAGTCCACATCAGTAAATTGAAATATCCAATCACAGGTAGTCAAAAGTTGCACCAGACTATTTAAAGCTTTTCGTTGTTGCTTTCTGGTTCAAGGTTGAACGCGCCTGTCCGCTAGGCGTTGCTTGTTATCAAGTATTTGATAGCACGGGGCCTCAATAACATAAGTGCACGGAGAGAGCCAAAAGAGTGATGCGCAACGTTACCGATTCATGTCGTTGGTTTTCTTTTAAGCAGGATCTCCAGGGTCCCTTCATCACGACTGCTGGAGTCGTGATTGCGGTGTTGATGGCGAGCATTTGCGCGGCGGTCCTGTACCAAAGTCGCATCGATGCAATGGATCGTGCAACGGATGCATCTCGCAATGTGGCCCTCCTGGCCGAACGCGACATTGAGCGAACTTTTGAGCTCTATGCACTGTCGCTTCAAGCCGCCGTTGATGGAATGAGTGACCCCGAAGTGCTCGCCGCCACCCCTCAATTACGTAATTTGGCGCTGTTCGACAGAGCCGCAACAGCGACTCATCTCGGATCGATGCTGGTGCTGAATGCAGAGGGTAATGTCCTCATCGACGCTGCAAGCAACGTACCGAGAAAGGCTAATTTCGCAGACCGTGAGTATTTTCAGGTACATCGAGACCAGTCGGACGTCGGTTTGTATGTGGGCCGACCTTACGCCTCGCGGTTGCGTGGTGGCTCTTTGAGCATTCCGCTAAGCCGTCGGATTTCTCGGCCTGACGGTTCTTTCGCAGGAATTGTGCTGATCGCTGTGCAACTGGAGTATTTTCACAACCTGTTCTCTGCACTATCTCTTGGGCCGCATGGGTCAATCGCGCTGATACGGCGTGACGGAACGATGATCATGCGCCAGCCCTACGACGAGAAAGTCATTGGCAGTGACATACACAACGCCAGCACCTTCAAGCAGTTTCTATTGGCAGCTGAAGGTAGCTTTTCAGGTACTTCGACCATCGATGGGATACAGCGGCGCTACTACTTCAAGAGTCTCTCCAACTTGCCACTCATCATCATGGTGGCAGAGGCCCACTCCGATATCTACGCTGCCTGGCGGCATCGTGCCTTCACCATCGCCGTAGTCTTGGGCATGCTTGTCGTCGCCTTCATTGGCTTGTCCATCGCTTTGGGAACACAGATGAAGCGAAGAAGACTGGCTGAATCAGAGCTTGCAATGCTGGCCAGGACCGATGGACTGACGGGTTTGAACAACCGCCGTACGCTGGATGAAATCCTCGACCAGGAATGGCGTCGTGCCAGGCGCAACGGCAGCATGCTCTCGTTGCTGTTCATGGACATTGATAGATTCAAGAACTACAACGATGCCTATGGTCACCAAGCTGGCGATGAGGCTTTGGTGGCTGTCGCAAAGTGTATTGGCCACAATATTCGCCGTCCTGGAGACAGTGCAGCTCGCTATGGCGGTGAGGAGTTCGTGGTCGTCTTGCCAGATACCACTCAGGATGGAGCCGTCAACATCGCGGAGAGCATTCGCATGCAAGTCTCCGCTCTCTCGATTAAGAACCGAGAGAGCGAGTATGGTCATATTACGACTAGCGTAGGCGTGGTGACATGGACGCCTGAATGGGAAACCGATGTAGCAGCACTCATCCACGCGGCCGATCAAGCGCTATACAACGCCAAGACGGCAGGTCGTAATAGAGTTGCGCTGTCCACAGCCCATTTCTCCAGCTATGCACTGGACAAGCAGGCCAGTACATAGCAAAAAAGCGGGTTCCTTGCTCAAGACTCATGCCTGATTGCATATTCAGGTTGAGATGCCCATCTGTGCCGGTTATCAGTGATCAATTCAATGGTTGTGACCGGCCTAGTTCGGCCAGAAGAGGTCACTCAACTATTTGATCTGTATGTTGCCGTAGACGGTACTCTGAGCGACAGCATCGTATCTAAATATGGTTGGGACTTTATGGTTGCTTGGGGGACATTGATTTTTGGGCTACTGGCATTTACAGCGCTGGCTTTGGCCTTGTTTCGCGGTTTACTTGCCACGGTAGTATCCCAACGCGTTAGCGTATTCGGGGTCATCGCAATCTATTGGCTTGCCACTGCTGTATCGGTGTTCTCAATTTGGTTAGCGGTGATCCAGCTCGCCAACTATCTATATTCAACTTTTCCGGTGCTTCGGGTTGCGGCTTGGGATGTTGGCTTGGGATGGGTAGCAGTCATTGGTGCTTGTCTATCAGTCGCTATCGGCTTTGTTTTCGCCTGTGGGTTCACATGGCGGGTTTGGGCTTATGAAAAAAGTTTAAGCGCCTTCTCCAAACACTAACCCAGCGAGTTTGCTGGCTGACTATCTGCTCAGGGGTGCTCTGAGACAGTTGCTTTCGGACAGAAATGGACGTTCAACATGATGAAAACGCTTTGTCCCACCTGCCACGCGCGGGGTATTTCGGAAATGGCAAAGCGATGGTCAACCCGAGGGTGGCCAGCAAAATGTGAGCAGTGCGGTGCCTTAAGCCACGCCCTTTCTAGTACATCAAATGGCATCTGGGTGGGAACGCTTCTCTCAGTCGCTGGGCTCTCTGTTGCTGCTGCTCTGCTGAGCATCCCGATGGCTGTCGGGTTCGCGGCCGTGGCTGTGCTCACGGTGCTCATTAACGTCGCGATGTGGAGGCGTGTGGAAATGATCCCGATACCGTCCGAAAGCGCGGCCGCAGCGAAGAAAGTCACTTGGTTTCTGACGGCAATCTACGCTCTGTTTTCGCTGTTTCAGTAAAGGTCAGATCTGGGCCCTGTCCAGACTGAGTTGGTATGTCGCTTTCGGCCATGAGCGGCTTCTGGCACCCAATTTGAGAATCATCGTCAGTTCGACGGTCGTATGAAAGGCGGTTAAAAAATGGGTTCGTGGGTTCGGTGTAAGTGTGATCGACTCATTCACAAAAATTTATTTTGTGACACGGGTATATCTTTGGTTGCTACGGAAAAATTCCTTGATGAGGACCATACGGAAAAAAGCGCAAATGATCTGATTTCTGAACTCATTCGGCAGTCTGACCTCCTTTTGTCCTGCTCCAACTGCGGACGGAAGATCTTGGTGAGGGAGAAAAAAGACGAATTTGAAATACGCTTCTTCAAACCAGAGCAGGATGAATAAACACAAATCGGCGGAGAGAATCCGCTTTTGAATGGCAGTTAACGGATGTTCTGACCGGCGGCTTAGGATCGATAGCTCCCATCCACAAGCCCTGAAAATCATTGGAGCTTCAGAGCTTGTTTTGTTGGGCTGGAGAAGTCAGTTTCAGCAACTGAGTCACCTCGTCGCGTTTTTGTGTCGCCAGTCGCACTTGCTCTGGGGCACTATCTCAGGATGCCCGGAAGAAAGGGCGCTCGCCCAGCACCGTGGCGCGGTGCATCACGCGGCGGTGGGGCAGGTAGTTGGCACAGGCGTAATGCTGGGTGCAGCGGTTGTCCCAGAAGGCCAGATCGCCCACCTTCCAGCGCCAGCGCACGGTGAACTCTGGCTTGCTCACATGGGCGAACAGTTGGCGCAGCACTGCGTCGCTTTCGGTGGCGCTGAGTTCCACGATGCGTGTGGTAAAGCCTTCGTTGACAAACAGGCCCTGCCTGCCGGTTTCAGGGTGGGTGCGTATGACCGGGTGCAGCAGCGGCGGGTGCTTGGCCTTGGCGGCTTCCCATTGCACGCGTTCCTCGGGCGTGCGCGCAAAGCGCCAGGCGGGGAAGGATTTGATGAAATCATGCTCGGCATGAAGGCCTTCGAGCAGACGGCGCCAGGGGGCGGACAGTGCCTCAAATGCCGCCGTATTGCTGGCCCACAGTGTGTCTCCGCCGCTGGGCGGCAGTAGTCTGGCCGAGAGCAGGGCGGCCTGCGCCGGAGCTTCGGTAAAGGTGATGTCCGTGTGCCAGTTGTCGTTGTCGGGCGGGTTGTCGTCATCGGTGTCGAGCACGATGATTTCGGGCACTTCGGGGATGTTGCGATAGACGGGGTGTATGTGCAGCAGGCCGAACTGTGCGGCCAGGGCGCGCTGCTGCTCGGGCGTGACGGGCTGGTTTTCAAAGAACAGTACCTGGTGCGCCAGCAGTGCGGCATGCAGTGCTTCGCGCCGGTCGGCGCTCAAAGGCTGGGTCAGGTCAACACCGGCAACGGTGGCTCCCAAGGCGGGGCCCAAAGGCTGGATATCCATGATGAGCAGAAAGTGCAAGGTGGATAGAAAAAAGGGCGGGGCATCTCGTTGATGAGTGCCCCGTTGGTCCTTCCAGTGTGGCTTGGTTGCAGTCTGTGGGTTTGCGCGTTTTTTGCATTTGCACATGCGAATTACGAGCATGCAGGCCGAGGCGGAATTTCTAGACTTGCAGCATTCCAACCAAGCGCCATCGAGTCATCTGCATGTCACAAAAAAACCGTCGCTTTCTCTCTTTGCTGTTGATTGCCTCTGCGCTGGGCGCGGTGGCTTTGCCCGCCCAAGCGCAAAGCCGTGAAGTGGTGATTGGCTACCAGGATATGGTCCTGCCCTGGCGCTATGCCCAGGAAACCCAGGCCGTGGAAAAAGCCACGGGCTACAAGATCAGCTACCGCAAACTGGCCAGCGGCGCCGAGGTCACGCGAGCCCTGGCCAGCGGGGCCATCCAGATTGGCGAGGCAGGATCTTCACCATTTGCGGCAGGGCTGTCTCAGGGCGTGCCGATTCAGATTTTCTGGGTGGCAGACAACATCCACAACGCCGAGGCTTTGGTCGTCCGCAATGGCAGCAATGCCAGGGCACTGGCCGATCTCAAGGGCAAGAAGATCGGCATCCCCTATGTCTCCACCAGCCACTTCCACGCACTGGTGGCGCTGCAGGCTGCAGGCGTCAATCCAACGGATGTAAAGATTCTCAATCTGCGTCCGCCAGAAATCCTGGCTGCCTGGGAGCGCGGCGATATCGATGCGGCGTTTGTCTGGGATCCGGTGCTGGCCAGGATCAAGCAAAGCGGGCAGGTGCTGACAACATCGGGTGAGATCGCGGCCAAGACGGGCAAGGCCACATTTGACGCGCTGGCCGTACGCACGGACTTTGCCAAGGCGCATGACGATTTTCTGGCCAAATTCGTCAAGGTGCTGGCGGAGGCCGACCATCGCTACACCAGCAAGCCAGCGGCCTGGACGCCTGAATCGGCCGAGGTCAAGGCCGTTGCCAAGTGGTCAGGTGCCGAGGCTGCCAGCGTGCCTGACAGCCTCAAGCTCTATGCCTTCATCCCGCCGGCAGAGCAGGCCAGCAGCCAATGGCTGGGCGGGGGCAAGGACTCGGTCGTTGCCAAGTCTCTGGCCGCCACGGCGCAGTTCCTGCAGACCCAGGGCTCGGTGCAGCAACTGCTGCCCGATTACTCCGTGGGCGTTAACGACAGCTGGGTGCGCCGTGCTGCGCAGTGAGGACTCAGCACCGGCTGGCAACGAAGGCCTGAGCGTGCAGGGTCTATCGGTGCGCTATGAGGGCACACCTGCGGGCGATGCGCAGGCCCTGGCTCTGCACCAGCTGGATCTGACGATCGAGCCTGGAGAGTTTGTGGTTGCCGTCGGCGCATCGGGCTGCGGCAAGACCACGCTGCTCAATTGCATTGCGGGATTTACCGCGTCATCTGCCGGGAGCATTGAATGGCGCGGTCAGGCCGTGGTGGATGCCGGTGCGGATCGCGGGGTGGTGTTTCAGAAGCATGCGCTGCTGCCCTGGCTCAATGTGATCGATAACGTGGCGCTGGGTTTGCGCCTGCGCGGTGTGGGGCGTGAGGAACGCCTGCGGCTTGCACGTGAGCAACTGGCCCATGTGGGGCTGGCGCAGCGGGCGCTAGCCTATCCCTGGCAGCTGTCTGGCGGCATGCAGCAGCGCGTGGGCATTGCGCGTGCACTGGTGGGTGACGCTGATCTGCTTCTGATGGACGAGCCCCTGGGTGCACTCGATGTCTTCACGCGCGAAGCATTGCAGGAATTGATCTTGCGGCTATGGGCTGCCGAACGGCCCCGGGCGGCGTTGAACCGCTCTGTGTTCTTCATTACCCACGATGTGGAGGAGGCGCTGTTTCTGGCCTCGCGCATCATCGTGATGGCTCCCAGGCCCGGTCGCATCACCGAAAGTCTCGATGTGGATTTTGGCCGCCGCTACCTGTCTGGCCAAAGCGCACGGGCCGTGAAATCCCTGCCCGAATTCATTGCCATGCGCGAGCACCTGATGGCGGCCATCGCCCAGGCATCGCACGCCGAAGCTTTGCCAGCTTGATATCGAAAACATAGCTGCAGGCGTTTGCTCCATAAGCGCCGCAGCGCTATCTGGCATCTGTTGCCGCTGACTGGCCCATGCATGGGCTATTGATATGAGCACAAGCACTTTTTCTTCTGCAGGCCCGGCCTTGGCGGCCAAGCGACCGCTGCAAGCCATAGAAGTGGTGAAGATCGCCACAGAGATTCCCGCTGTCGCCCCGTTTCGCAATCATCGACCTAGCTCTCGCCACTGGTGGGCGCTGCTCAGCGTGGCGGCCTGGCTGGCGCTGTGGTGGCTGGCCACCGAGCTGCGCTGGGTGCCGCCTCTGTTCCTGCCTCCACCCGAGGCCGTGATCAAGGCCTTTGACCAGGCCTGGCGTGGCCATATCCAGGGAGGAGATGCACTGTGGGTGCATGCGCAGTGGAGCAGTGTTCGCGTGCTGGGCGCTTTCACGCTGGCTGTCATGACTGCGGTGCCCGTAGGCATCGCCATGGGCGTGAACCGCTGGGCGCAGGTCGTACTGGACCCGATCCTGGAGTTCTATCGCCCGCTGCCGCCGCTGGCCTATCTGCCGCTGGTAGTGATCTGGCTGGGCATTGACGAGGCCTCCAAATGGCTGCTGATCTATCTGGCCTGCTTTGCGCCCATGGCCCTGGCCGCGCGGGCCGGCACACGCAACGCCAGTGCCGAGCAGATCAACGCCTTGCGCTCGCTGGGCGCCACGCGCTGGCAGCTGCTGTGCCATGCCGTGGTGCCTGCAGCCTTGCCAGACATCCTGGTGGGCCTGCGCATCGCCATGGGCTTTGCCTGGACGACACTGGTCGCGGCCGAGATGGTGGCCGCGACGCAGGGCCTGGGGCAGATGGTGCTCAACGCCTCGAATTTTCTGCGTACCGACATAGTGGTGATGGGGATCTTTGTCATCGGGGCGATTGCGCTGCTGCTGGATGGCTTGCTGCGCAGGCTGGAACACTGGCTTCTACCCTGGCATGGCCGATAAGATGCGTTAGATGTTTAAGGAATAAAAATTTAATTTCTTATTTGTTGGGGTTTTTAGAAGCTGCATCCAGAATGGATTTCACCGGTGCAGCAGCTGCCGCACTTTTTCAGGAACAGACTTTTCAGGAGAGTATTTATGTCGATCCAGGCCATCAATGTGCGCAACCAATTCAAGGGCAAGGTCAAGGAAATCGTTCAGGGCGATGTGGTTTCGGAGGTGGATGTGGAAACGCCTTGGGGCATCGTGACTTCGGTGATCACCACTCGCTCGGTCAAGGATCTGGGCCTGGAAGTAGGCTCGGAAGTTGTGGCCCTGGTCAAGTCCACGGAGGTTTCCATCGCCAAGCTGTAAACCACTGGTGATGTCGATGGACGCCTTGGGGCAAAGCGTGCGTTTCAGGCGAGTGAAAAACGACTGACACGGTTAGTGAAAAAAGCCTGCTGATGTGCAATGCCAGTCGGTTAAGGCTTTGCACGACGGTTAACCATGCAAAAAGGAGCGCATTTAGCGCTCCTTTTTGCATTCTTGGCATGCCTAGATGGCTATCGCTTAAGCCTAACTGGCTGGTATTGCATTGATGCTGGCCTTTTTATGCTTGGAAGCGTAGCTGTTACCAGCCAGAAGCAGTCGGTTGAGCTTTATCCGCAGATGGCAGCGCCAGCCTGGAAGACGTCTTTAAACAGGCACTGTCTATGGGCGAGGCCGCGTCAACCTTGGGGCATCTGGCTCATGTCCATGAACATGATTTCCCAGATGTGGCCATCCACGTCCTCGAAGCTGCGGCCATACATGAAGCCGTGGTCTTGCGCGGGGTTTACGTCCGCTTTGCCGCCGTGAGCGGACGCGATTTCAACCATGCCGTCGACGGCCGCACGGTCGTCGGCGCTTAGGCACAGCATGACTTCGCTTGCAGCGTGGGCATCGACGATCGGCTTCTGGGTGAACGTGGCCCACTTCGAGTGGGTGAGCAGCATCACGTAGATGGTGTCGGAGACGACCATGCAGGCGGCAGTCTCGTCGCTGAACTGCGGATTGTTGACGGCGCCGATTGCCTCATAGAAAGACTTTGCCTTGGGCAGGTCGGCGACGGGCAGGTTAACGAAGATTTGCTTGGGCATTTGAAGCCTTCAAGGTCTGAGTCGAGAGGGATTCTTCAGGTGTTGGCGAGCGACGTCAACAGCTTGCCCAGGCGATGAATGCTGGATGTGAGGCCGATGGCGATGGTCTTCTCAGCGTTGGCCGGCGAGACGTGGCGAATGTCTGCGCCTTGGCTGGAGAACGTGACGAGGTTTCCGTACAGGTGGGCACATTGGTGAAGCACTTATAGCGAGCAAGTGCGGCCCACCAGGCTACCCGCACTTGCTGCATTGCTAAGCTAACTTCAGAACGCGTGGCGCAAGCCCACTCCAAAGCCGGTCTGATTGACCCCTGGCATTGGCGTTCCTCCTGCCTGGGCACTGCTGGCTCCAAAGGCCGCGTTGCCGCTGTTCTTCATATACCCCAACGAAGCATAGGCGGCCGTGCGCTTGGACAGGTTGTAGGTGCCCCGCAGCACCAACTGCTGACCCTTGTCCGCGTTGTCCTTGTACTTGAGCTGGTTGTACTGGGCATCCAGCGTCCACTGGCCCATGGGGTAGCTCACACCCACAAACCACAGGTCGTTGCGCGGCGAGGCGATATAGCCGTCGTTCTTGCGGCGCATATAGCCTCCCCCAATCTTGGCGCTGCCAAGCTTCACATAGCCGTTGAGCATGGTGCGCTTGTCGGCCTTGTCACTGCTCGTCAGCCCTGCAAAAGCGCCGGGACCGCCACGCAGCTCGTCATGTGCCAGCGCTGCGCCCCAAGTCGCGGTGTCGTACTTGAGCATGGCCGACCACTCGCGGCAGGTCTTGGAGTCTGTGCTGCTTTCACCTGCGCAGTTGGTGCCGCCTGGGCTGGGGCCTGCATTGACGGCATCGCGGCCGAAGCTATAGGTCGCTCCAATGGTCAGGCCCGAGAACGTGCCTTTGTAGGAGATCGCATTGTCAGCTCGCGCATTGGGAAAGTAGCTGTCCAGGCTGGCCATGGCGTGCAAGCTGGGGCCGATCACGTCGGCATCAAGCACGGACCAGAACAGCATGGTGTACTGGCGGCCCAGCCCTAGAGATCCCCAGGGGCCGTTCAAGCTGACGAAGGACTGGCGGCCAAAGCCGCGACCACCCTGATTGAGGGAGCCGCTGTCGGGGGCGATCCCCATCTCCAATGTGAAGGAGGCACTCAAGCCGCCGCCCAGATCCTCGCGGCCGCGAAAGCCCAGGCGGGAAGGAACGCTGCCTGACAGGTTGGGCATGCGTGTCAGGTTTGACTTGCTCGCCCCCACGTTGTTCATGGTTTCGACAGCCGTGTCCAGGATGCCGTAAATCTGTACGGACGATTGTGCATGTGCGAGCCCTCCCAGGCTCATTAATGCAATGGTGCTTGCTATTTTTCTAAACAACTTTGTCTCCGCTATATGGTTCTTTGAATTACAGGAAGTTTTCATGTTTTGATTTCTTGGGTGTCATCCTCCTTTTCTGCTGTCGTGGCGGGCACAGATGTGCAGCAGGGCGCGAACCAGTCGTGCGCGACCTACCATTTAGTTGTAGAAATCTCGTTCTTAGGATGCCGGGCAGTTACTGGTTGCGGCTTGTCCGACAAAGCGCTCTTGGGCCCAAGCAGGAAACTGCTTTGCGGCTTCGGGAACCACGGTTTCATGATCCAAGCCCGCAAACTCCTTGTAGTCCACCTTGGACCCTGCGGCACAGAGCCCTTGACGCTCCTTCGCTGTCAGGCGGGCGGGAACGGGAACATCCTCGGTACCTTGGTAAATGACAAACGGTGTCTTGCCACGAGGCGTGAAGTTGTCGACGCTGGTCATGGCGTTCCACCAGGAGCTGCCAGGCGTCAATGCTTGAGGCTGGTAGGGCTTGGTCACAGTGGATGCTGTTTCCCAAATGTCAAAACATCCGTCAGCCATTGCTGGGAACTGTTCCAATCCCTCCGTGGTCAGGAAGTCTCCGTATTTAAGTTCGGGGTGTGCCGCCTTGATGCCTGGCAAGGTGGAGATGACATAGCCGGCAAGCTCTGTACGTGTCATGGAGTTGAGCGTCAGCTCCCGGATACGTACCGCGGGGGCGATCAATCCAGCTCCGAGCCCAGTGAATTCAGGTGCATAGCTCGTGGCAATGGCGTCGGTCCACATGGTCGTTTGCCCCCCTTGAGACCAGCCATACATGACAAAGCGCTGCGATGCCTTGGCTTCAGGGAAGTTCTGCACCGCTCGCAGCACATCAAGTGAGGCGCGCGCATTCGGCTGACCAGACATGTACCACGCGGGGCCTGGCAGCCCTTGACCCGGATAGTCGCTCATGGCCACCACATAACCCTTGGCGAGCAGATCTTTGATACCGGGGACCCGGCTCACGCCATCCACGACCAGACTGCGCCGCGATGGTGCACAGATATCTGCCACCCCCGTCGTCTCGTGGTTCCAAAGCACCACATCGCGAGGCCCTTTCGCAGCGGCTGTCGGCACATATATTTCTCCCGAGACGTACTTTTTGACCCCATTCACGATCTCCGAGACGTAAACGATATTCCACCCTCTGGAGCCTGCTGGCGCATCCGTGCGCTCCTGAGCCCAGTAAATGGCCCCCACTTTTGCCTGCGCATCAGGCTCTCGGTAGATATCCCAGAAAGCACTACCGGATGGGCCCTCTGGGACCGCTGGTAAAACACCCGCGTGGGCGTTGCCATCACTTCCCCCGCATCCCACCAGCACTGCAGCCGATGCTGCAATGGCTGATGCAAGAATTCCGGCAGCAATCCAATTGCTGTTCTTGGTCATATTGAAGTAATCCGTTCTTTGTTGTTTAGGGCTTATCCGCGAAGCCAATTGGCTTGGGGCGGGCGTGTTTGAATGAAATTGCGGCGATACATGTACACGCCGTCTCCTGTGGTTGTGTTTGAAGCGTGTGGTTGAACAGCAGGTTGGAGCTGCCGCTGCCGTAGTGCTTGGATTTATGGAAATCCACCTCCAGTTGTTGAGTCATGGACATTTTTTCTGGGCGCAGCACCTCCCGCCGTGCCATTGGCACAGCTCATACGTTTGGTTGAGAAAATTTAGAAAGAAGGGCTCTGGCTAGAGTTGTCGCAGCGTTCGGCCCAATGCACCCATGAGCTGGTGCGGTAAGGCTGTTTGGGGATCAGCGAGTGGCCGAAGCTGGATGTCGGTGTGTCATGAGTTGCCTCCTATTGGTGCTTATTTGGATATTTTTTATAATCAATTTTTGATGGATTTTGTTTATTTTTCATAAGCATTTCAAGGAGGAATGCAGCGCTTTTGCTTGGTGCTTTCCCTTGCGGTAAAACGCTAGCTCGATAGCGAAATAGCGAGCTCCCTGTGAGACACAGTCTGCGCACCGTTCGTATCCATCTCACTCGGTACATTGCTTTCAATGCCGCGTTCTACTTTGTGGCCACTACTTGCTTCACAGTGCTTCCAGTGCAAGTGAGAGCCGAGATTCAAGGGCTGTCATAGATCGACATGAAGTTGTTGCGGCGAGCCACACTGGCGTGCTGCCAAACAGCCATCTCCGAAGTAAAGCAGCAGCTCATGGCACGTGGATTTCAAAGACTGGTGCTGTGGCGTTTGCTGCGGTTCAGGTACTGAGCCTTGAATGGCTCAGAGCAGCCGGGATCTGCCGTTTGCGGCCACGCGCCTGACGACAGCTTCTGGTCGGTAGGCGACCGTCTCAGAACGGCCAGAAGAAGCCACGATCAAGACGTCAATGCGGAAGGACAACGCTCGCAGTAAACCGAACCGTAGTGCGAAGCGGGAGGGTACACGCAAGCAGGGCTTGTGCGCGTGGGCTTAACCAACCAGTTAGGCCGCAGGTTCTGCGCAGAAATGCGACGGCACTTTTGATGGCGGGTTAGCTGGATTGAATCGAAACACCAAGTTCCTTGCATGAATGCAAGAAGCGTTCGCGAAGTAGCCTAATGTCGAAATCGGCAACTCTGCGCCGCTTGAATTCAAGCGCCGCCAGAGACTCATAAATGAGTTGAACAATGTGCGATACCGACTCTTCAGTTGAATGAGTGGCCAAAAACGAAAAATCTGGTCGAACGCTATAGTGCCCGACATTGAACCAGTCTGGTATGGCTGGAAGACCAAAATGACCTCTGCCAGAGACGCGCTTCTGTAGTCGAAAGGTGTGTCGAGGCTGGCCATCTGGCTTGGCCGAGCCTACGAGCTACTCTATGTCAATCCAAAGATGCTCCATTGGGCCGCCGTACTCGCCCGACAGCTGCTCAGATAGCTTGTCGAAGAGCGGGCGAAGTGCATCGGCGAGACTTCTGGTGGACTCGTCGCAAATGCTCGCGTGAAAGTCTAGCTTCATATCTTGAGTGGCCTAATGTTTGAGCTTAGCCGCCCGTGGCCTGTAATCTCGGTTGGCGATCGATGCAACGCAACGCTCATCCAGAATTGAGTTGCACGAAGAGTGCAAATTAACTACCAATGTTCGCTCTAGGCTGATCGCTGCCCTGTGCTGCATGTTCAAAAAGGTGCAGGTGGCCGTACAACACTTACAGGCCCCCAACCCATGAAAACAAGACTCCGCCAGAGCGACCTGTGATGCCAACAGAGTCCCTGGCGCCGGGCATCCTGTCATTTGTTCTGCTGCGTGCCGCCATTGCCGAGATCGACCGCTGTGAGGGCTACGAGGTGCGGCCATTGACGACGCACTGAGGGGGTACGGCCCAAGGCCGTCATGCTGGCGGCTGAGCACAGTCGCACGTTTGGGAAAGCATTCCTGAAAACCGGGATAAGGCGAGAGACGGCTTCCAATGGAGCAGGCCGTTTGCAGTCATTCTCAACGATAGCGTGGCCTCGATTTGGCACTGCACGTATTTACCTAGAGTACATTGGAACAAGGAGTCGCTGCGATTCATTTGAAGCGGCGAAGTTTCATTGTTAGAAAGTCTTTCAAAATGTCTAATCCCACTCTACCCGCTGAGGGAGGATGCCGATGCGGCAAAGTAAGGTTCCGAATTTCTGCTGCTCCCTTGCTGACAATGGCCTGCCATTGCCGCGGTTGCCAGCGCATGAGTTCAAGCGCCTATTCACTTAGCGCTGCTATCCCCGCCAGTGCGTTCGAGTTGACGCAAGGCGAGGCGGTCATCGGCGGCATGCACGGGGCGGATCGGCACTACTTCTGTGAACATTGCATGACATGGATGTTCACCCGCCCTGGTGGGATCGATGCGTTTGTCAATTGCAGGGCAACCCTGCTGGATGAGACCGGTTGGTTCTCGCCCTTCGTTGAGACCTACACAAGCACGAAACTATCCTTTGCCGACACAGGGGCAGCACACAGCTTTGAGACATTTCCTCCCATGGAGGCTTATGAGGGGCTTATCAACGAATACGCAATGGCATCGAGGTAAAAAATCGGTCGGCGTTCATCCATGCTCCCGTACGGCTCTGGCCGAGACCGACGGGTGTAAAGGATATGAGATCCAGTTGCAAGCGGCCGCAAAAAAAGGCGGAAAAATGAAAGCCTCCCCCTGGTGCTTTGGCGCTGGAGGAGGCTTTTTTGTAGAGCCTTACTTTTTAGGGCCGCACGGTTTGAACAAGAAGCCGTCGAACTCTTGCGCTTGGTACCCGTCTACGCTCTTGTCGGCCGTCTGCTACCGGCCAAGAGCAGACTCCCATAGTGCACCTCCGAACTACAGCTTCAGGCTGATCTGAGCCATTCACGGCCTAGCGCCTGAGTGGCAGTAACAGCCAACACCAGTCGTTGAACGCTGCCTGTCCTGAACGGCCGCTTCACCATCGGGAGTGGCCGCT
The DNA here is from genome assembly GCA_031277805.1 of Comamonas sp. Classification (GTDB taxonomy): domain Bacteria; phylum Pseudomonadota; class Gammaproteobacteria; order Burkholderiales; family Burkholderiaceae_C; genus Comamonas. Next base: position 273,593 of record JAITLR010000013.1, read on the forward strand.
CGACTGCGCGGTCTGCCGTGTACTGACTCGAAAGACCGCTTCTACGTGCCCCGACAGGCTCGTGTCGACGGCGGATTCAACTGGTCAATGCAACACATGCGCGGAACATCTCTGCAAGGGGCCCGCGCTCATACCTTGGCCAGGAAGGCCGCCGCATCACCCGCTTCACACTTCCAGTCTGCGAAGACCCCAACCAGATTGCATTCCACGCAGTGGCAAGCGATGTAGTACCAGCGCGCGTCATGTGTGCCCTCGTACACGGAGACGCCGGACATTAGCTCGAACACCTCGTTCTCGCACACGCACTCGTGCGCCTCGGGAGCGGCCTCTTCAATGTAGTCCGCGCTGTCGCCCATCAGGTGTTTCTGCCCGCAGTCGGTGCAGATGCGGATTGCCACGCCGGCTTCTTCATCGGTCTGCAGCGCAAAAGTCCGGCATCCGCAATTGCATTTGGACGAGGCATACCGGACGGCCTCATAGCCATTCGCAACGCTGTAGCTGCGCAGCTCGGCTTGGGTGTCGCCGGACGTCGTCCCGTACCAGAACTCGCCCTTCTTCGTCAGTGCCATTGATGTTGTTCCATTCTTCAAAGTGAGCTTCCCGGCAGACCTAACGCCAAGCTTGCCCTGATCATCTGGATTTTGCCTGAAGGCACGGTGAATCATCGTCAAGCAGCCTTCGCGAACGGCTGCTCCTGGCCGACTTCAGAGGCAGGCCGCGACCCTAAGCAGTCCTTCAGGGGCTAATCTTTCGAGTGTCTTTCAGTATCAAATGACCGAAGAAGGTGAAACCTAAGCCAGCTAAGAGCAACAAGCCCCCTTCTATGAAACGCCCCACGTTGGGATTGAAAACTTCGGAAACTAGAAGTGCAATACCGCATATGGCTTTACAGCTAGTTCCGCTTGCAGGAGATTCATTTCCGACGAAAAGAAGGCATCCCATTGCAATGCCGCCGATGCCAAGCAAAAGAAAAAAGTAGCCTGCGATTTTTGCTTCACGGCGCATTTCTTCACCTACTTATATTGATCAAGCTTTCGTTATCCTTCATGGCATATGGAACAACGAGTGCCTGCTTCTGGCCGAGATGTTGAGTTCATGGCTATGCCAGGAAGCTGACAGCCATAGGGCTGTGGCAGCCGAGCATCACTAGTCGCTCTGGCGAGTCGAAGCCAGCGCATCCTGTGTGCCCCTCAACTCGATGGGAGACCATCATGGGATCGACAGGTAATACCGCTCATCGCGAGCCGTGGAACAAGGGCAAGATCGTCGGGCAGAAGGCTCCGTTTAAGCTCAAGGACATCTGGGCACTGCGCGTAAGGCTCCAGATGGAAGGCAGGGTGCGCGAGCTTGCTCTCTTCAACTTGGGCATCGATAGCAAGCTGCGAGGATGCGACCTCGTCGCCCTCAAGGTTCGGGATGTATGCCACGGCGACCAGGTAGCATCGCGCGCGGTTGTCATGCAGCACAAGACTCAGCGTCCAGTGCAGTTCGAGATCACGCAGGCTGCCCGTGACGCCTTGCAAGCCTGAATCAAGCTGGCTGGGCTGAAATCAGAGGACTTCCTGTTTCCAAGCCGGCTACACGAGTCGCCACATCTGGGGACCCGGCAGTACGCCCGAATTCTCGGCCACTGGGTTGACGAGCTAGGCCTGGACCGCATGGAGTACGGGACGCACTCGATGCGTAGAACAAAGGCGACACTGATCTACCGCCGCACAAAGAACCTGCGCGCTGTCCAGTTGCTGCTCGGCCACTCGAAGTTGGAGTCAACAGTGAGGTACCTGGGTATCGAAGTAGACGATGCCCTTGAGATCTCAGAACAGACGGAGATTTGAAGTTGTCGCTGGCGGCCACCCTGGAAGCTGCGCCAGGGTGGCCGTCCTCAACGGCCGCAATGTGGCGCTGGGCCAAACTGATACTTTCGGCTAGAAACGGACGTTCAACATGATGCAAACGCTTTGTCCCACCTGCCACGCGCGGGGCATTTCGGAAATGGCAAAGCGATGGTCAAGTCGAGAGGGGCCGGCAAAATGTGAGCAGTGCGGTGCCTTAAGCCACGCCCTCTCCAGTACATCAAATGGCATCTGGGTGGGAACGCTTCTCTCAGTCGCTGGGCTCTCTGTTGCTGCTGCTCTGCTGAGCATCCCGATGGCTGTCGGGCTCGCGGCCGTGACTGTGCTCACGGTGCTCATTAACGTCGCGATGTGGAGGCGTGTGGAAATGATCCCGATAACGTCCGAAAGCGCGGCCACAGCGAAGAAAGTCACTTGGTTTCTGACGGCAATCTACGCTCTGTTTTCACTGTTTCAATAAAGGCCAGCTCTGGGCCTTGTCCAGACTGAGCTGGCGGTTGTATTCGGCCAGAAGAATCAGCGCGACATCAGTTGAATCAGCAGGCAGACTCGGTGAATCAGCAACCTAGCGGTCCCCCGTCGAAATCAAAATACTCGGTCACATGCTCGCTGCGCTTTACTACTTACTGATGCTCTTGCTCGGATTTGCTTGGTATAAATTTGGGCAAAACCTTATCCAAAAGGAGAGTCGCGGTGAGAGTGATCAAAGCACTAAAGGTCTTGTCGGGCCAGTAGGATTGCTCGTGACATCTGCACTGGCTATCTATTTATCATTTGCTTTGGTGCGGTCGCTGGTTCAAGGTGAGGTGTCATGTATCGGCAAAGGTTGCAAGGTGCATGTCTATACGCTGGCGACAAATGCTGGCGACTACTGGGCCAACATGTTTTACATTGCCTGGATGGTGTTTTGCCTGAACTACGCAGTGTATGTGACGGTCAAGATTTGGTATCGGCAGTAAAGCCGTCGTGACAAGCGAGTCCTGACGGGCAAACAACAGCACGCCGTCACCATGAAGGAGCATATTTCGCCATGAGCTTTGTGACTGATCTTCTCACCGGTATCTTTGAGTTTGTCGCTGATGTTCTGGTGTTCAGGCACCAGCGAGATAAAAGAGGGCACGCCGCTCGCAGCATCACCGATGACGCGATTGCGGTCGGGCACTTTGATTTCGTCACGGCACTATGGATTGCAATGGTCTGCGTCGGCCTGACGCTGCTTTTAATTTTCGGCTTCAATGTCTCGGTGGCCTGGGGCGTAGGTATAGGAATGAGCATCGGGGCTGTCTGGGGATACAGAAGGTACTCTCAGTTGGTTGATGAGCAGTAATCACCAGCCAACTTGTAGAGTCTTGTGGGTCGGCCTTTTCGCAGAGATGCCTATTGGCTGCAATGGGTCGATTGCTGGTCGACGCGAACGACCGCTTATGTCGGCAGCAGACATTGGTAACCGAGGCGCGAACGACAACAACGGGTCGGTCAGCGACAGTCCCAGATCGGCCAGCAGCGGACCTTCTCACGGCGGCAGAATTTAGTCGATGCGTCCTCAAGATAATGTGGCACCGATACGAAGAAACTGGAGCGAACTACGTGAACACAGAACAACGCGATACTCTCATCGACACATTGGAGTTGCGGTTCAAACAGAACATGCATAGGCACACCGGGGTCGACTGGGCAAATGTCTATGGGCGCTTGCAGGGCTACCCCGACAAGCTGAAGGCACTCGGTGAGATGGAGAGGACAGGGGGTGAACCCGACGTCATTGGGGCAGCGGATGGCGGCGGTGCCTACCTTTTCTGCGATTGCGCTGCTGAAAGTCCGAAGGGCCGCAGGAGCCTGTGTTACGACCGAGAAGCTTTGAATTCCCGGAAACAGAACAAACCGCAGAACAACGCCGTCGACATGGCTGCGGATATGGGCGTGGCATTACTGACGGAAGCCCAATATCGTCTGCTTCAACAAGTTGGAGAGTTTGACGTGAAGACGTCCAGTTGGGTAGCAACGCCGCAAGACGTCAGAAATCTCGGTGGCGCTTTGTTTTGTGACAGACGTTACGGCAAGGTCTTCGTGTATCACAACGGGGCTGAATCCTACTACGCCGCACGAGGCTTCAGGGGCTCAGTGAGCGTCTGAGCCTGAGCGTCGCAATCCGGCCAGAAGTGGGCATTGCCATACTATCCCTTGTGCCGATCAGGAGACCTTGTGTTTGCGATTTTTTGCCTCAATGTAAGTAATTTATCTGAACTGCCTGGGCATGATGCAAGTTAGTGGATCTTCTCCGCTCTCACGGTTATCGCTTGCAAATCTTTCATCAATTACAGGCTTGAGAATAAATGAGCATTGACTCCTTGAAAAATAGGCTTCGCAGCCTCCCTTCGCTAAAGGGCCCGTTCAATGAACTGGATATGGATCAGTTTCCAGATACTCCACAAAAAGCGTTCCAGCGCTGGTTAGATGACGCAATTGAAGGGGGCGTCACAGAGCCTCACGCAATGACCTTGTCCACAGTTGATTCTGATGGGTTACCTGATGCTCGCGTCCTTATCCTGAAAAATGTGGACGCACGTGGGTGGCACTTTGCGGCCAAAGCAGATAGCCCTAAGGGAAAGCAATTAGCAAAGAACCCCAACGTCGCGCTGACTTTTTATTGGCCTGCGCTAGGCCGCCAGATTCGACTAAGAGGAAAAGCAATGATGCTGCCAGACGCAGAGTGTGCAGACGATTTCCTTACTCGTCCTGAAGGCTCAAAGATCAGTGCCGTGGCCTCACGGCAAAGCGAAATATTGGAGTCCGAGCTGGAGCTTAATAAAAGCTTGGATGAAGCGCGCACTTTTCTTGGACGGAACCCTGAGCACATTGAGCTTGGATGGCGAGTATTTGTGGTGCAACCAACAAACATTGAGTTTTGGCAGGGCGCTACAGATCGACTGCATAAGCGGGTGATTTTCTCTATAACGGCAAGCGAGGCTGGGTGGCAAAAGCAGATGCTTTGGCCGTAAAGCATTTGCAGCCTTGGACTTCAAATCCAGACGTTGCCCAGTCCCTTGCGAGAAATGGCCGCTTGGGATCGTTCCGAGGCACTACACGGCACCCTGAACCATAGTTTCAAGATGCCTTCATGAGCTCTGTTCGCAGACTCTTCAGAACCGATGACGCAGGCCTATGGTGATGCCTGCGCGGTTGCGTACCAGGTCACCTGCTGCGGTCTTTTCGATGTATGAACCAGGCCCCCCACTTATGCGGGTGTAGTCCACGCCCATATAGGCATCCGTGCTCTTGCTAAAAGCATAGTCGGCGACGGCTACGATGAAGTTGGCTTTGTTGTTGAAAGCACCTGAAGACGACCCGTTTTGCTTGGCATGGTAGTAGTGCATCCCCAAATTGAGTTGAGGTGTGACCTGGTAGCCCACCCCCAACTGGAGTAGTTGACGCTTGTCGGAATCACCCGACTGGAAGCCACCGTTGATTTCTGAGCCCCAGTAGGCATTGATCAGACGAGCATCTTCGACAGCCAAGGTGTTCCTGCGCTTGTTCATGGCATATCCGGTGCTGAAATACCAGGGGCCAGATCGATAGGAACCACCCAGTGTGTAGGCGTCGAACTCGGTGCTGCCAGGCATCTTGGTGTTCAAGTAGGCGCCGCCGATGGCCAAACCATTTGCCTCATAGCGCAGATAGCCGCCGGCCGTTCTCATTGCCAGACCACCCGTCAACTCAACGTCGCTACCTTTTCTGGCAACGGTATTTCCTTCATCAAAGGAGTATTGCAGCCCCGCGCGCCAGGTTCCCAGATCTGCGGTGTATTTCAGCATGTTGTTGGTGCGTGTACCCATGGCAAATCCGATCTCGGGCTTGTACACCTCCATAAAAGGTCCATATGGGAAAGACGCATAGGTCGAGGCCACGACATCGAGTAGTACATTGAACTGGCGGCCCATGGTGAGTTGGCCTAGATCTTTGCTTCGCATGCCTATCCATGCTTGCTGAAAGTGGTTCACGGCAGCGGTGTTCCCGGTATCGGCCAGAAAACGATCTTCCAGATTTGCGATTGCCGAGATCCCAATACCCAGGTCTTCCTTGATGTTGATGCCCCAGCGGCTCTGGGACATTCCGCCGCCTACCATTTGGGTCTTTCCATGGTTGCTCGTTGATCGCACTGCCGCATCCACGATGCCATAGAGCTGCACGCTGTCCTGCGCAGTAGCCATGGATGCAGTTCCTCCCAGCAGCATTACCGCCATTGTCGTTTTCACGAATGAATGGGTCATTGTGTTGTCTCTCTCTTTTTAAAGTTTTGGTGGAATGCCCCTGGATCCGCTAAGCCATGAAATCGGACATGCGGGACCTCAGGGGTAGCGGTCGTTGCTCGGCCACGGGGCTCCTGGGTATTTCTGTCATGCGTTGAAAGACGGCCTCAGATGCATCCGAGAACCAGACGTAAAGGGTCTGTTGAAAAACCCTTGCGGAAATTGCTGTGTGCCGTGACGACTGCGTTGAATCGCTATGCGGATGCGTCTTGGCCAGTAAAGCGTTCTGGCTCGCTTGCCACCCCGTCAGCAAACATTGCCTCAATGACTGCTCCATCCAACCCGGCTTGGGAGAGAAGGACTCGCGTGTCTGCGCCTCGGCGTACTGGCGCACGTAGCTGAGGGGTCAAAAGTTCACTGGAGGTGAAGCCGATCCCCGGCACAGCTACTCGTTTCGTGGCCTTGGGGTGCTCCAGATCGACATGGGGCCAATCCTTGGCGGCTTCTGCCGCAGCCTGCGCCGGACGCACGACGGCCGTTGCGGGAACGCCATGGTGAATCAGAAGTGTTTCCCAGTCAGCAGCAGTACGCCGACTTAACATCGTGCCCAGCAATTCGTGCGTATGGGGTATATCGCGTCGCTCCGCAGCTTCGCGCAGGCCCTGCACCAGCGTGCTTTCGTTGACTGTTTCATGCAGTGCTGTCAGCAAGGCCTTTGATTGCCCAACTGAGTTGCAGACAATGGCCAACTGGCCTTCAGCAGTCGCAAACGTACCGGACAGCGGGTTACCGGAAAATGCCGTGGACGCACTGCGCGGCACCTCGACTCCGCTGATCAGCGGTGCCGCATAGGTCGGCGCGAGTAGCGTCAGAGCCGCGCCCATCATCGATACCTGCAACCATTCGCCTTTGACGCGGGACTGTGCTGTCTGGCGCTCGCGGCGATACAAAGCGCTCATCACGGCCAGGGCGGCTTGCTGTCCCACAGAGTAATCGATCAACGGGAAGCCCACACGCCGCGGCACTCCATCGCTGCCGGCATTGGCTGCCATCAGCCCACTTGCCGCTTGCATGACATGGTCATATGCGCGCCTGTTGGATGCAGGGCCGAAACCGGTGATGGAGCAGACAATCAGACGAGGGTGGCGCTCAATCAGTTCCTGAGGGGCAAACCCCAGTGCAGCCAGCTTGCCCGGGCGAAAATTCTCCAGCAATACATCTGCTCCGCTGATCAGCGTTGCCAGTGCCTTCTTGGCACGAGGGTCGCGGGCATCGAGGGCCAGTGAGCGCTTTCCAGCGCCTTGCGCAATAAAGGCCTCTCCGAGCCCCAGCGCGGCCAGTTCGGGATCCGCACCTTTGACACGGATCATGTCATCTCCATCCGCTCGTTCTATGCGGATGACCTCGGCGCCCAGCAGACCGAGCTGATAGCCGGCGAATGGGCCGGCCAGTACATGCGTCCAGTCAATGACGCGCAAACCTGCCAAAGGAGCTTTTATCTGTTCCATGGCTTACTCCGGTTTGACACCACTGCTTTTGACATAGGCCGCCCAGCGCCTGATCTCTTCCTTTACAAAGTGGCGGCTTTCCTCAAGGCTGAGCCACAGCGGTTGCGAGCCGGTGCTGGCGCGCAATTGCACGGCCTCTGGTGAATTCGTTGATTTGAGGACGGCTGCATGCAGCTTCTCAATGACGGGGGCTGGCGTGCCGGTGGGTGCAAACACCGCAGTCCATGCGGTGATTTCGAGGCCCGCAACGCCTTGCTCAAGAAAGGTCGGGACCTCCGGCGTCGCTGGGTAACGCTTGGATGCAGCTACTGCAATCGGGCTGATCTTCTTGGTGTCCAGAAAAGTCTTGGCAACCGAGGCATCGGAAAACGCAAAGTCGATATGCCCTCCAGCAAGGTCCGTCAGCGACTGAGGGTTGGACTTGTAAGGAATGGTTGTCGCATCAATGCCGGTCAGCTTGTAGAAGATCTCACAGCTCACCTGGGTGACTGCATTTCCGCTGCCGCATCGAAGTTGGCCAGGATGCGCTTTGCCGTATGCCAGCAAATCTGCCAGGTTGCGCCATTTGGCGCTGGTCCCAATGTACAGGGAGATCGGGCTGGTGCCGACGCCTGCGACCACATCGAATGACTTGGGTTCATAGCCCAGCTTGCTGGGGAAGAACGAGAAATTGACAGCATTGGTTGTTGCCGAACCAACCAGTAGCGTGTAGCCATCCGGCTTGACTCGGGCGGCTGTCGCAGATCCAAGGGCCCCATTGGCTCCCGGCTTGTTTTCGATGATGACCGGCGCCTTCAGAATATCGCTCATATCCTTGGCCAGCACCCGTGCGCCGATATCGGTTCCACTGCCAGCGGCGAATGGGACGATCAAGGTGATTGGACGCGAGGGATAAGACGATTGAGCCCATGTAACGCTTGCCCCAGATGCAAGCAAGGCCCCGAGCAGAATGGCGTTGCGATTCATGATGTTGCCGTCTCCTGATTGTTTTCTTGGATGCAGGGACGATAGGTTGCAGCCCTCACGGCAGCAAGCTACATTTCATGGAGACATTTTCCACTTTGGAAAACCATGAATCTTGATGACCTGCATTTGGCTTTGGTGATTGCGGAGGAAGGTGGGCTCACCGGCGCTTCCGCTCGCCTCGGAATTACGCCAGGCACCTTGAGCAAAGCCGTGACAAGGCTGGAGCGAGCTACCAAGGTCAAGCTCTTTGAGCGAATGCCACGCGGAATGCGGCCGACCGAGTTCGGAAATGCATTTCTGAAACGGGCACAGCGCATTGATCTGGATGCGAGCGACCTTTATGCGGAATTGAGAGATCTGCGCCAGACCCGTACCGGGTTGCTGCGTTGTGGCATCGGGCATGGCGTTCCTCATCGGTGGGTTCAGGCTATGGCGGTCAGCTTGATAGAGCGCGGCGTCAATCTGGACCTGTCTGGTGGAATGACGGACTCGCTCACACGTGCCGTTGCGGCAGGAGAGTTGGAGTTCGCCCTGATAGGTTTGCGCCGGGCGCCGGAAGGCTCTTTCAGTTGGGAGACGCTGATCGATGATCCGATGATTCCTATGGCACCGGCAACTCATCCTCTTGCAAAAGCAAAGGGTGAAGTCTCTTGGGCGCGCATGGCTCAAGCGCACTGGATCGTCATGGCGCGTGGCACCTCGACGCGGACAGAGTTCGAGACCAACTTCCAGGCACACGGTTTGGAGCCGCCAGAGCCTGTTCTGACCTCGCGCTCTTCACAGCGTGAAGTAATGCTCATGCACTCATTAAATGCACTGATGTTGGTACCTCATTCCGTTTTGAGAGAGGGGCAGCTCAGGGAGCAACTGGCCATCATCAAGCCGGAGGGGGGGTGGAGGTCATCCCGCCGTTTGGGCATCATCAGGCGAAACGGCGGATATCTCAGCCCTGCGGCAACACGAGCGATTGAGACCTTGAAGGACAGCTTGCAGGAGCGTTGACCTTGGGCCTCCAGAGCGGGCGTCGTGACTTCTTGGCAAACCGCTCGCATGCGATACGCATTTCCGGGGGCGTAAAAATGCTTCCATGGACGAAGCAGACATTCGCCAAGGAAATTTGAGCGACGGCAACGGGTCGTTTCGCGCTCTTGCTGGGTACCTATTTTCAGGATTCCAGTGTCATCAGCGCTGCATTGCCACCGGCCGCAGCCGTGTTGTGCGAGAGCGCACGTTCATGCCACAACCGCTCCAGCCGTATCGGCCGGTCAGCATGGCAGCGTACGGGCAGCACCAGCGGACCGGGGCGCTGGGCAAGGGCCTGTGACCATTGCAGAAACTGGGCGCTGTCGCATTCAAGCAAGGCGTTGTCCATGGTCGTGCTTTGGGCGATATCAGCCAGCAGCAGGTCTGCAGCCAGCAACTCGATATGGGGTTTGAGTGAGGAAGGCAGGCTGGCAAATAGATCGACGCTGGCCGCAGTATTGACCCAGACGGCTTGGGAGCTGCTGGCGAGAGTCGCCGCCAGTTGTTGCAGCAGCATGGTCTTGCTTTGGGCCAGGCACAGCGTGCGAGGCTTGCCGTGCAGGGTGTAAAGATTGCGCTCTCCCGTGGGGCCGGGCAGCAGGCGTGCGGCTTGCAGCTCGGAAAACTGGGCCAGCAGCGCCTGGCAGTGATCGGCCAAAAAGCTATCGCCTTGCCAATTGGCCCAGCCAGCCAATTGTCGAAGTGCCCAATCCGTCAACTGGCGTGGATTCTTGCTGGCCACTGAAAAGGAGGCTGACGGCGCGGGCAGCGCCGGGCCCGATTGCTGTAGCAACTGGCTCAGCAGCTGCAGCGGCGCAGCGGCGGTTTGCTGCAGGCGCGGCAAATACAGCGGCCCCCCAGCCTTGGGGCCTGTGCCCGACAAGCCTTCGCCGCCAAAAGGCTGCAAACCGACCACGGCGCCCACCATATTGCGGTTGACATAGAGATTGCCCACATGGGCCGATTGCACGACTTGCTCCATGGTTTCATCAATGCGGGTGTGCAAGCCCATGGTCAGCCCATAGCCCAACTGGTTGATGCGTTCCAGCAGCTGCGGCAGTTCGCGGCGCTGGTAGCGCAGCACATGGAGCACGGGACCAAAGACTTCGCGTTGCAGGCTGTGCAGGTCCTTGAGTTCGACCAGCGTGGGCGGCACAAAATGGCCTTGCGCAGCCACTTCAGCGGCCAGTGACGACTGGTGAATGGGCAGATGCTGGGCCTGCAGTCTGGCGATATGTTGCTCGATATTGGCCTGGGCTTCGGCGTCGATCACCGGGCCGATATCGGTGGCCAGCAGGGCCGGGTCGCCGCAGCGCAGCTCCTGCATGGCGCCGCGCAGCATGGTGAGGAGCCGGTCGGCGCAATCGCTTTGCACGCACAGCAGACGCAGGGCCGAGCAGCGCTGGCCAGCGCTGTCAAAAGCCGAGGACACAATGTCCAACACAGCTTGTTCGACCAGCGCAGACGAGTCCACGATCATCGCGTTCTGGCCGCCGGTCTCGGCGACCAGCACCACGCTCTCGCCATCGGTGCGCAGTCGCTGTGCGGTCTGCTGGTTGAGCAATCGTGCCACTTCGGTGGAGCCGGTGAACAGCACCCCGCCCACGCGCGCATCGGCGACCAGATCTGCGCCCACGGTTTCGCCGCGGCCGGGCAGCAGTTGCAGCACGGGTGCAGGAATGCCAGCCGCATGGAGCAGGCGCACGGCCTCGGTAGCGATCAGCGGGGTTTGTTCTGCAGGTTTGGCCAGCACCACATTGCCAGCGGCCAGAGCCGCTGCAATCTGGCCCGTAAAGATGGCCAGCGGAAAATTCCAGGGGCTGATGCAGACCACGGGGCCTATGCCAAGTGTCAGCAGCCCGGTCTCATCCTGCCTGCGCATCTGAGCTGCGTAGTAACGCAGAAAATCAATGGCTTCGCGCACTTCGGAGACGGCATTGGCCGCCGTCTTGCCGGCCTCGCGCATCAGCAGCGTCATCAGCGGCTGGATATGGGCCTGGTAGCTGTCGGCAGCCGCTTCCAGAAACGCTGCGCGCTGTGCCACAGCAGCCTGGCTCCACGCAGGCTGGGCTTGCTCGGCAGCGGTCAGCGCCTGCTGAAGCTGTTCTGCCGTGGTCTCAGGTATATGGCCCAGCACCTGCTGGTGATTGGCGGGGTTGGTGATGGCGTCGGCCAGCTCTGCCGATGGGGCGGGCGTCGTGCTTTGCAGACTTTGGGCCAGTGCACCCAGCACCTTGTCGTCGCTCAGATCCAGCCCGTCAGAGTTCTGACGTTGCGGGCCCAGAAGATCGCGGGGCAGGGCGATGCGCGGGTGGGGCTGGCCTATTGATTTTGAGTCATTTTGGCTTTCAGCCAAGGTCTGCTCTGCGGGGGCAGCTATCAAATCCGATATGGGCCAGTCTGGGTCGGCAATGCGGTGCACAAACGAGGAGTTGGCTCCGTTTTCCAGCAGGCGGCGTACCAGATAGGCCAGCAGCGTTTCATGCGTGCCCACGGGTGCGTAGATACGGCAGGGGCGGCGCGCAGCTGGGTCGCTGGCCTCGACTACATGGCGGTACAGCGGCTCGCCCATGCCGTGCAGGCATTGAAATTCATAGCGGCCTGCGCGGTATGGCTGTGCGCTGGCCAGCGATTCGATGGTGGCCACGGTCTGGGCGTTGTGTGTGGCGAATTGCGGGTAGATGGCATCGGGTGCGGCCAGCAGCTTGCGGGCGCAGGCGATATAGGCCACGTCCGTGTGGTGCTTGCGCGTGTAGACGGGGTAGTCGCTCAGGCCGTCGATCTGCGCGCGCTTGATTTCGCTGTCCCAGTACGCGCCCTTGACCAGGCGCACCATCAGGCGGCGGCCGCTGCGCCGGGCCAGATCGACCAGATAGTCGATCACATAAGGGCAGCGCTTTTGATAGGCCTGAATCACAAAGCCCAGCCCGTCCCAGCCCACAAGGCTGGGGGCATGGGCCAGTTGCTCCAGCAGGTCCAGCGACAGCTCCAGCCGCTCGGCCTCTTCGGCGTCGATATTGAGGCCGATCTGGTAGCTGCGCGCCAGCTCGCACAGCTGCAGCACGCGGGGCAGCAGCTCATCCATCACACGCTGCCATTGCGCGCGGCTGTAGCGTGGGTGGAGGGCGCTGAGCTTGATGGAAATGCCGGGTCCTTCGTAAATGCCCAGGCCTTTGGCCGATTGGCCGATGGCGTGAATCGCATCCACATAGGACTGCAGATAGCGTTGGGCATCGTCGGCGGTGAGCGCGGCTTCGCCCAGCATGTCGTACGAATAGCGAAAGCCTTTGGCTTGCAGCTCGCGTGCGCGCTGCAGTGCTTCGCCAATGGTTTCGCCCATCACGAATTGCTCGCCCATGAGGCGCATGGCCATATCCACGCCTTTGCGCACCAGCGGCTCTCCGCCGCGAGCCGTCAGGCGCTTGAGCGCCGAGAGCAGGCCCGATTCGCTATGCGTGTCGATCAGCTTGCCGGTAATCACCAGGCCCCAGGCTGCAGCGTTGACGAACAGCGACGGACTTTTGCCCAGGTGGGCCTGCCAGTCGCCGCCGCGCAGCTTGTCGCGAATCAACCTGTCGCGCGTGTCGTCATCGGGGATGCGCAGCAGTGCCTCGGCCAGGCACATCAGCGCCACGCCCTCCTGAGAGGATAGCGAAAACTCCTGCAACAGGCCTTGCACCAGCCCCTGGCGGGGCTGGGAGCGCAACTGCTGCACGAGCATGCGTGCATGGGCGGTGACCTGCATGGCCTGAGCTGCTGGCAGGGTGGCTGCAGGCAGCAATTGGGTGACTGCCGCACTTTCAGCCATGCGTGTGGCGGCAGTGACGGCCTGGCGCAAGGCATCTGCGGGTCGTTGGGGGTCGGGCAGCGTGGTGAACACGAAGTTGGAGGTCTGCATATCGGGTCGGAAGAATGCGGGCCGGGCAGCGAGTCGGTGCGCTGCCATCACCATGTGTACACCCGCATTGCAAACTGCTGGCGACGCGGTGTCTACATGGGACAAATCATTGCTGGTCTTTCGGCGAATGAATCACTATATTTTTGATGTTCAAAAGAGGAATTCACCAATGAGTGATGCTTCGGAAGTGGATATTGATAGGGTTGACCGCAAAATCCTGTCGATCTTGCAAACTGATGGGCGCATTTCCAATCTGCGCCTGGCCGAACAGGTGGCGTTGTCGCCCACGGCTGTGCAGGCGAGGGTGACCCGGCTCACGCGCGACGGCTATATCCTGGGTTATGAGGCGCGCCTGAACCCACGCAAGCTGGACGCGGGCATGACGGTGTTTGTCGAGGTGCTGCTGGATCGCACCACACCCCATGTATTCGACGAGTTCAAGGCCGCCGTGCTGGCCTATCCGGCCATCATGGAATGCCATATGGTGGCCGGCGGCTTTGACTATCTGCTCAAGACCCGCATGGCCGACATGGCGGCCTACCGCGAATTTGCCGGGCGTGTGCTGTGGCAACTGCCTGGTGTGCGCGAAACACGTACCTATGCGGTGATGGAAGAGGTCAAGGACGATGCCCGGCTGCCGCTGTAGGGCCAGGCATGGGGTTCAGGCAGGGCGTTGATATCTCTGAAACGAAGCCCGCAGCAGATCCAATATCAGAAACAGCGACATGCCAAAGGCCAGAGCCACCACAACCAGCGGCAGACCCAGGGCGCTGACAATGGAGCTGCCACCGGGAATGGCCAGCGGGGTATTGGTGGTGCAGATGAATTCTGCGGCGCTCATACCGGTGTAATGCATGGCGCAGACGGCGATGGCCATGATGGCTGCTGCCAGCAGGCGGGCACTGACCTGTACGGTATGAAACGCCAGCCATAGCGCGGTCGTGGCTGCGGCCAGTGCAATCAGCACGGACAGGGCCACGCGTCCGTAGTCCCACTGGAAGTGCCCGCCAAAGCGCATTCCATACATGCCCAGGTAGTGCATGACCACGGCCCCCATGCCCAGCATGGAGCCCGCTGTCAGCAGCCGACCCATGTTGTGCGGGTTGCGTGCCACGATATGGAAGGCCAGGGCAGAGATGAGCACGGCTGCAATCAGGGAGATGCCGGTTTCCCAGATCGAGTAACCCACGCCCAGATCCATGCGCAAGGCCAGCATGGCGATGAAGTGCATGGACCAGACGCCGATGCCCCCAAGGGCGATGCCGGTGCTGAGCAGGCCCAGCCGGTAGGACTGGCTGGCGCTTTTGCCCGAAAGCAGCCGTTTGGCCGAAACCAGTGCCATGAAGGCTCCGACCGCCGAAATCAGGTAAGACAGTACAACAAGTTCCATGTTGTAGCTGGTGTTGACCGCTGCATCCATGCGCTTCTCCCAAGGTTGGAAAAGAAGAATCAAGACTGTGCAGCGTGAGTTTTATCAAAATGTTTAAAAAGTATCAATATGATATTTTTTGATCTATCCCCAGAGCACGGGCTTGTTCACCATCAGGAAATAGGTTGCTGCCATGGCAATGAAGGCGGGGTAGCCCAGGGCCTCCCAGCGCTGCTGGTAGTGCTGATAGAGGCGGGGCAGGGTCTGGCTGCCGGCCTGGGCTTCGGATGCAATAGCAGCCATGCGAATTTGCAGCCATACCACGGGCAACCAGCAGATGCCGGCCAGCACATACAGGCCCAGTGACAGTGCCAGCCAGGGCGTGGTCAACGGCCAGCCCGTCATATAGGCCATGGCGATGCCGGTGATGGGTTGAATGAAGATGCAGGGAGTGGTGAACCACCAGTCCGCGCGTACCACAAGGCGGCTGACCACGGCCTGGGCCGCGACCGAGCCGCTGCGATTGGCAAAAAACATATAGAAGGCCGAGCCCAGCCCTGTGCCCACCAGCAGCACGCTGGAGAGAATGTGGACCATCTTGAGCAGCAGATAGGTATTCATGATTCACGTCCGTCGGATGAAGAAGAGGTTGTCTGCAGCAAAAACCACAGCATGGCGGCGATCGGCAGGTTCTTGAGCAGCGGCCCCAGCGGGTGCAGCCACAGCGTGGGTTGCAGTGCCGTGCCGACCACGGTCATGGCTGTCATCAGCAGCAAGGCCGTCAGATAGCTGGCACGGCCCGGGTGCAGCAGTAGCGCCAGGCCTATGAGCAGGTCGGCCAGCAGGCCCGACCAGATCAGCAAGGCCTGCCATTGCACGCAGGCAATGCCGCCCTCGGCCAGCAGGCGCGCGCCCTCGTGGTTCAGGCCGGAGAAGCCGAGATAATCGAGTGCGCTGACCAGCGCCGTGCCCAGCCAGACTGCGACCAGGCTGGCGCGCATGGCGCGGGAGGAGGGGTGAACCCTGGTCGTTGTTGAATACTCAGGCATGAAGGCGTCCTCCCTTGGGCAAGGTGGCCAGCATGTCGCGGATATCGACAGGCGCGCGGCCCAGCAGATCGGCCAACGTTTGTGGGTTGGTGATGTTGTCGTGTTCCAGCAGTGCCGCGGCCTCGCTGCACCAGGGCATCCAGGGCAGGTGGTCGCCCAGGCTGGCGCTGGCCTGGCTGAGCCAGTCCGGCAGCAGCCGTACCCTGGCCGGGCCGTACTCCATCTGTGAGCGCAGGCTGGCAATAAAGCGCTCTATGGAAACAGGTTCCGGCCCGCCGATCTCGATCACGCCAGCGGGTGTGGTCGATACGGCCATTTTTGCCAGTACTTCGGCCAGATCCCGTACCGCCACGGGCTGGATATGAGCGCTGCGCATGACCGATGGCAGTGGCAGCACGGGCAAGCCGGCCAGCAGCAAGAACAGCTTGCTGCTGGAGCCGCCACCGCCAAAGATGATGCTGGGGCGCACCACCACGGGGGTGAGCTGGCCCAGCTCACCCAGGGCCAGCAGATAGTCGTCGGCCGCGCGTTTGGTGGTGGCATAGAGGGTCTCGCTCTTGTCCACGCCCAGGGCCGAGACCTGTACGACACGCCTTACTCCGCTTTGGGCACAGGCCTCGAACAAGGCGGCGGGGGCCTTCATATGCAAGGTTTGCAGGTCCTGGTCGGGCTTGTCGCGCAGGGCTCCCACGGCATTGATGACGGCGTCGATGTTCTGCAGATGCTCTAGCCACTGGTCGGGCGTGGTGCAGCGTGCAAAATCCAATGCCGGGCTGGAATGGCGGCTGCGCACCACCGGGTCATGGCCCAACTGGCTCAAGGCATTGACGATGTGCTTGCCCAGAAAGCCGGTGCCGCCGCAGATCAGAACTCGCATAGGGGCTCCTTTTGTGATTTCTGCCATTGCAGAAATTCCATGTCATGGGGGTTGGATCTTGTCGCTGTCCTTGCCAGAGCCTCTTACAAACCGCTGAACGCTGGCGCCCAGACGCAGGATCTTGTCCAGTGTGGCGGGGGAGAGGCGCAGCATCTCGTCGGTCCAGACGCCTATGGAATCCATCAGCCGCAAGGTCTCGTGCACACGGTCCTGAGTGTCCGGAGTTTCCTGTTCGAACTCGGGCTGGGCGATCAGCTCGCGCAGCAAGGCGCTGGTGGGGTCGAATTCGCGCTGCTTGCGCTCTCGCACAATGGTGCGCAACAGCTCCCACACATCGGCCGAGGTTTCGAAATACTCGCGTCGATCGCCGCTTTTGCGACTGGTGCGAATCAGGTTCCAGTTCAGCAGCTCTTTCAGGCTGGTGCTGACGTTGGAGCGCGCCGCGCCCAGGGTTTCGCAGATCTCATCGGCATTGAGCGGACGGCCATGAAAGAACAGCAGGGCATGGATTTGTGCCACCGTGCGGTTCACGCCCCAGGCATTGCCCATGTCACCCCAGTGGTGCACAAAACGTTCGGCGATAGGAGTCAGTTGCATGCGTTCAGTGTGTTGGTCTTTGAAATTTCTGTCAATACAGAAATTTATGATTTTGCATGCTGTCTAATAGTGGTCAGGCGGATGGGTACGTGGCTGATATCAATTGGGGATAGGGCGCAGGAGGACTATTTCTGTATTTTTGGAAATTTCGTATGAGTGAAGGGCCTGCAGTGCTCCCTCTATAGAATGGCGTCAAGATGTAGGGGCAGACCGCTCCGAGGGAAGGGAGACTCCATGACCGCTTTATCCGCAATGCGTGCCACGCTGGTTCTGTCGGCCTGCGTGCTGGCGCAGGCTGCCTCGGCCGCCTGCTACTTTGTCTATGCGCCCAACAACGAGCTGATCTACCGCTCCAATCGCTCACCCGTCGATCTGTCCTTGCCGCTGCATATGACGGTGCCAAAGCTCTCTCCAGGCGCGACCATGTTCTTCTCGCTGGATGAATACAACTGTGCAACCGAGGTCAACCTGATTGCCGAGCGAGCCCTGATGTCCCAGGCGCGTAGTAGCGGCGAGCGCCGTCTGCGTGAGGACTCCCGCTTCTGATTACATAGCTGATAGCGCTTTCTGGGTAGGCGTTTGAGGCGTTTTTCATTGAATTATCTGGTGTGGTTTGAAGGCATGGGGCGCAGCTTTTTGCCGGGGTCGGCTCTCGGGTATGGGGCAGCCTGAGACAATCGGGACACCATGAGTGAATCCCGCGACAACAAAATTCCCGAAAACCTGCCCGAAGTCCCGTCTGATGCCCCGGCGCTGCCCGAGGGCTGGCTGGAAGTGCTGTCCATGGACATGGACGCTCAGGGCGTTGCCCGCAAGCCTGACGGCAAGGTCGTCTTCATCGATGGCGCCCTGACGGGTGAAATCGTCAGCGCCAATACCCATCGCAAGAAAAACAACTGGGAAGCGGCCACGCTGACCGAAATCCACCGCGAATCTTCCCAGCGCGTGACACCCGGCTGCCCCAATTTCGGCCTGCATGTGGGCGCTTGCGGCGGCTGCAAGATGCAGCACCTACATGTGGCGGCCCAGGTGGCCATCAAGCAGCGTGTGCTGGAAGATAATCTCTGGCATCTAGGCAAGGTCAAGCCCGAGACCCTGTTGCGCCCCATCGAAGGCCCAGCCTGGGGTTATCGCTTCCGTTCGCGCCTGTCGGTGCGCTATGTGATCAAAAAGGGCAAGGCGCTGGTGGGCTTCCATGAGCGCAAGAGCCGCTACATCGCCGACATGGAGACCTGCAAGGTCCTGCCTCCCCATGTGGATGCCATGCTGATGCCCATGCGTGCGCTGATTGCTGGCATGGATGCACGCGAGACCTGCCCGCAGATCGAAGTGGCCTGCGGCGACCATGTGACGGCCCTGGTACTGCGTCACCTGGAGCCCCTGAGCGATGCCGACAAGCAGCGCCTGCGCGATTTTGCTGTCGAGCATGATGTGCAGTGGTGGCTGCAGCCCAAGGGGCCGGACACCGTGCATCTGATGGAAGAGGGCGGCACCCAGCTGTCCTACGGGCTGCCTGACTTCGGCATCACCATGCCGTTCAAGCCCACCGATTTCACCCAGGTCAATCCGCATATCAACCGCGTACTGGTCACACGCTCGCTGCGCCTGCTGGATGCGAAGAAGGACGAACGCGTCATCGACTGGTTCTGCGGTCTGGGCAACTTCACTCTGCCCATTGCCACCATGGCACGCGAAGTGCTGGGTATCGAAGGCTCGGACACCCTGGTCAAGCGCTCGCACGAGAACTACGCGGCCAACAATACCGTACGTGCGGAGGAAGACAAGCTGGCTCCTACCGCCTTTGTGGCTCGCAATCTGTTCGAGATGACGCCTGCCATGCTGATTGCCGACGGCAATGCCGACAAGTGGTTGGTGGACCCACCCCGTGAAGGTGCTTTTGCTCTGGCTAAAGCCATGGCCGACATTCACCAGATCCGGATCGGCGCCAAGCAGACCGGTGTGGCTACCGAAGAGCAGCCCGATCTGCTGCCGCCCCTGCCTGAAGGCCAGGAAAGCTGGAACTTCCCCAAGCGTATCGTCTACGTGAGCTGCAACCCCGCAACGCTGGCGCGTGACGCCGGTCTGCTGGTGCACCAGGCGGGCTACCGATGCGTGGCAGCCGGTGTGGTCAATATGTTCCCGCATACGGCCCATGTGGAGTCCATGGCTGTCTTCGAGCGCGATTGATCAGGATCTGACTGTGGCTCTTTAAATTCGGCTTCAGGCCGGGTTTTGTGAGCCATGTCACCACCAGGAGAGCAGCACCAGCAAACCTCCCAGGCAGATGAGCAAACCCAGCACGGTCTGGGCACGCATGCCTGGGTGCTGGTCGTGGTGGCTTGATTCAATATGGGCATTCATCATGCGGTCTCCCGGTTGCCAAACGCGGGCAGGGGTGAGTCGTCTTCCATGCCACTATGCAACTGCACCACATGCAGGGCGTTGCTGGAGGCGTCCAGCAGCACGCAGGGTTTGCCCGTGCGCTTGCAGTGATCCTGAACCCGCCAGAAAGCGCCGTCGCTGATGCAGCCGCTTTGGCATATCACGAGGTCGGCAGCCTGCAGGCTGTTTTCCAGTAGCTGCTGCTCCAGTCGTTCGTTGCCTTGCGGTGTCGCGGGCATGGCTCTCTGGTTGAACAAGGAAGCCGGATCCACCGAGGTCGAGGCTGATGACAGCCAGGCCGTCAGCTGCTGCGCGACCAGCGTTTGCCGCAGCTCTCTTTCCCAGGCCAGGGCGCTGTCACGCGCGATCAGCTGAGCGCGGGTGCGTACCAGTTGCTGGCTCAGTGCCTGTACCTGGCGGGCCAATGACTGGATTTGCGCACTGCAGCGTTGCTGAACCTCTCGGTAGTTCAGCATGAGCGCTCCATGCTCCCGGCTCAATTGCTCCATCTCATCGTCGCTCATGGCAGCCCCTTTCTTGGCCAATCGCAGGCAGGGCTGGAACCCAAGTGCCTGTTGCTTGATCGTGGAATCATGATAATGCAATTGAGAATCAATATCAATGAATGACTTGAGAGCAGAACGTTTTTTGCGGCGCAAGGGCTGAATGAAAAAAGGCCGCAGCAATGTGGCTGCGGCCTTGAGGCTTGAGCGGCAGAGTTCGTGACTCAGCTGCGATTGCGGCTGGCGCTGCTGGTGTCACTGTCTGTGCCGCTGCGCTTTTCTGGAGCGCTTTGACCCAGAACAGAGGGAACACCTTCGATTTTGTTGGAGCGCATGTACTCGTCCATGTCCTTCCAGCCGGCAAAGACCAGCGCTTTGGGGGCCTTGGGGTTGAGGACGTAGCAGTCTTCCAGGCCGCGCATGGCATGGCGACAGGCGCCGCCGATGGCCTTGGCTTCGGATTCACGCGCAATGGCGCGTGGATCGGGGCCCAGACCTGGAATGTCTTCAATCTTGCAGCCTGCCAGTACCAGAGGCAGCAGGGCCAGGGCAAGCGTACGGGGAAGGTTGTTTGGCTTCATCTTGTCTGGATATCGGCAGCAACTGGTGAGAATTTAGCCCAGGACATATAAAAAAGGAGTGCACGAAGCACTCCTTTTTCAAAACCGGGGCAGGGCCGCAGCTTAGTCGCGTTCGCCGCCCATGATACCCAGCAGGGCCAGCAGGCTCTGGAACACATTGAACAGGTCCAGGTACAGGGCCAGAGTGGCGCTGATGTAGTTGGTTTCGCCGCCGTCGATGATCTGCTTGAGGTCATACAGCATGTAGGCAGAGAAGATGGCTATGGCCAGCATGGAGATGGCCATCATGCCCGCGGTGGAGCCCACGAACACATTGATCACAGCACCCAGCATCAGCACCAGAGCACCCACGAACAGGAACTTGCCCATGCCGGAGAGGTCGCGCTTGATCACGGTGGCCAGCATGGCCATCACGAAGAACACGCCTGCCGTGCCGGCGAAGGCCGTCATGATCAGCTGTACGCCGTTGGAGTAGCCCAGCACCATGCCGATCAGGCGAGAGAGCATCAGGCCCATGAAGAAGGTAAAGCCCAGCAATACGGGGACGCCCGCAGCGCTGTTCTTGGTCTTTTCGATCGCGTACATGAAGCCGAAGGCACCGGCCATGAAGACGATCAGGCCCACGCCGCCGCGCAGCGATGCGGTGATGCCAGTGGCCACGCCCACCCAAGCGCCCAGCACGGTGGGGATCAGGCTGAGTGCCAGCAGCCAGTACGTGTTGCGCAGAACACGGTTGCGCTCTTGCTGCGAGACACCGTAGCCCGCAGAGCCCAGTGTGGTGACTTGTTCGTTCATGTAGCCATTCCTCCTTCAGGAATTGTGTATGGAAACGTTGTCATTCTAGGTGGGGGTCTTGCGGGAGGATTGCAATACCCCGGTGGAAAAAGGCAGTTTTAGGTTCGGATGTTTTGCACATGACATCTATTTTTGTCATTGACGTACAGAATATCCTCCTCTTACTAACAATCCGACGGAGTTTTTTACCTGTATGAAGACCAAGCACGAACTCGAACTGGCCGACGTGAAAGCCATTGCCGCAGCTGCCGAAGCTGAAGCGCTGAAGAACAACTGGCCCGTGACGATTTCCATCGTGGACGATGGCGGTCACCTGCTGCTGTTGCAGCGCATGGATGGTGCAGCTCCCATTTCCGCTCACATTGCTCCCGCCAAGGCTCGCTCCGCAGCCGTGGGCCGCAAGGACACCAAGGCCTTTGAGGACATGATCAACAACGGCCGTACCGCTTTCCTGAGCGCTCCCTTCGTGGACGGTCTGCTCGAAGGTGGCGTGGCCATCGTCAAGGACGGCCAGGTGCTGGGCGCCGTGGGCGTGTCCGGTGTGAAGGCCAACGAAGACGCACAAGTGGCCAAGGCTGGCATCGCTGCTCTGGGCCTGTAATCGCCCCTGTCCTGCCGCCCTGGCGGCAGGATCAAAACAAAACCCCTGCCGCTCGACGCGCGCAGGGGTTTTGTTTTGGATGCGGGGTGTGGAAAAAACGCGTGGCTACTGGCGGCGTGAGTGCAAGAGAGGGCTTGCGCTCCACAGCCGCTGTGGCTGGCGAATACGACACTTGCGGTGTCGCCCCACGATGAATCGATACCGTTGGCTGGCAGAGCTTACTTGGTCAGTATGAGCTTGCCCAGTTTGGTAGCCTGCAGGCGATAGGGGGTGCCGTTGTGCACGATGGTCACGGCTTTCTGGCCGTTGAGCAACTGGGCACTGTCCAGGCCTGTATGGCTGGCAGCATGTGCAGAACCTGGTGTCAGAGAGGTTGTTGCAGCCATGGAGGTGGCCTGATGGCCTTGGAGCTGCGAAGTCGCAGCAAGCGGTGCGGACATGCCGTGCTTCCTTAAATTCAAAACTGGTGTAATGATAACAATTCTCAATTGAAATGCAAGTGATACTTAGTCTCATTTGAGGAAAATTGCTGTCTATTTTCAGGATTGAATCGATGTGTTGGTTGGTCGCAGGCTGAATGCTTTGAAATCCATAGCTTCTAACGTATGCCTACAAAAGGCCAGAGCCGGTTCTTCCTGATTTTTCTCCATGAAAAACGGCCCTCAAGGGGCCGTTTGGAGATAGTTGTTGTAGCGGCTTATTTGGCCGGGTCGGTGACAAAGCCGATCTTCTTGACGCCGGCGCGCTGGGCCGCTGCCATGGCTTGGGCCACGCGCTCGTAGCGCACGTCCTTGTCGCCGCGGATATGCAGGTCGGGCTGGGGCTCCTTGGCGGCTTCGGTCTGCAGATTGCTCTCCAGCTGTTCGTCGCTGACCTCCTGACCGTTCCACGAATACTTGCCATCGGCCGTGATGCCCAACTGCACGGTGGCGGGCTTGGTGTCCTCTGGCTGGTTGGTGGCACGCGGCAGGTCCACGTTGACCGAGTGCTTCATCACGGGCACGGTGATGATGAAGATGATGAGCAGCACCAGCATGACGTCCACGAGAGGCGTCATATTGATCTCGTTCATCACCTCATCACTGTCCCCATCGTCCATGGTTCCGAATGACATGGCTTAGGCGCCTTTCTTCAGGGGCAGCACATTGCCGGAGACCTGGCCGTCCACGGAAACGCGGGCGCCAGTCACGAAATAGGCATGCACGTCGTGGGCAAAGCTGTTCAGGGCATTCAGGATGCCCTTGTTGCCGCGCACCAGAGCGTTGTAGCCCAGCACGGCGGGGATGGCCACGGCCAAGCCCAGGGCCGTCATGATCAGCGCTTCGCCGATGGGGCCAGCCACCTTGTCGATGGAGGACTGGCCTGACATGCCGATGGCCACCAGTGCGTGGTAGATGCCCCAGACAGTACCGAACAGGCCGATGAAGGGAGCGGTGGAGCCAACGGAGGCCAGGATGGCCAGGCCGGACTGCAGACGAGCGGTGAATTCGTTGATGCCGTTGCGCAGGCAGCGGGTCACCCAGTCGCTGATGTCCAGCGTGTCATGCAGGTGGGCACTGGTCTTGCGGTGGTGGGCAGAGGCTTCACGGCCTTCGAGCACCATGAAGCGGAAGGGGTTCTGCTTGTCGTCGCCCAGCTTTTCCAGGCCGGTGGCAAGGTCGGTGCTGTGCCAGAAGTCCTGCGCAGTCTTGGCGTACTTCTTGAACTTCACGATGTCCAGCGCCTTGATGACGATGACCAGCCAAGAGGCCACCGACATGGCCAGCAAGATGATGGCCACGGCGCGGGTCACGAAGTCGCCCTGTGTCCAGACGTGGGCAATGCCGAATTGGGATTCCATGGGTACTCCTGAGAACTGCGGTTTTATTTGAGAACAAAGTTGATGGGGACGATGTGCCACATGGCTTCGGGCACACCATTGCGCTTGCCAGGAACAAACTTCCACTGGCGCACGGTGTTGATGGCTGCATCATCCAGACGGTCAAATCCGCTGGACTGTTTGATTTCGATTTTCTCGGGCTGGCCCTGCTCGTTGATATAGACGCGCAGCATGACCTTGCCTTGTTCGCCCATGCGCTTGCTGACCGAAGGATAGGCCGGCGCAGGGTTGTTCAGATAGGAGGCATTGCTCGATGGCTGCTCGATCTTGGGAGGAGCCGGTGGCGCAGGAGGCGCGGGCGGGGCAGGAGGTGCTGGCGGCGCGGGTGGGGCTGGCGGGTTCTTGTCCGGCTTGCTCTGGCTGTCTTCTGTCGAGCCTTGCGGGGCTGCAGGTGCAGGCGTGGGGTCCTTGATGGCCTTGGGCAGCGGCGCTTTTTTTAGCTCCGGCTTGACCTGGGGTTTGGGCTGCGGTTTTGGGGCTGGAGCTGGTGGGGGCGGCGGTGGCGGCGGAGCCGGTGGCTTGGGTTCCGGCGCCGGTGGCGCTATGAACTCGGCAATCACGGCTGCTGGCACCACGACCTCGGGAGGGTGCTGCTGTGCCAGGCCATGCTGCATGGCCCAAAGGGCGGCAGCGTGCGCAACAACCACGGCACTAGCTACTGCCAGGTTGCGGCTGGAGCCACTGGCAGGAGCAAATTGATCAGACTGGGACATAAGAGCGAGGAAGGCAACCAGTGCAGGCTGGAATCGAAAAAGAAAGCGCTGGTCAACCGGCTAGGGGCGCCCGGCCAGGGGGCGCCCGGTGAGGGGCACTGCGTGCGCTGGCACAACAAAATCAGTCACGCAGTATCCACCAGGTGCATGCCATCACAAGAATCAGGCTGCCAACAAGGGCTGAGAGGACGGTGTAGTTTGCGAGGTGGGCCATGCTTTGCTTTCCAGAATATTGGCGGCAAGCTGAACCGTCTGAACGGATGCACCGGCGTGCGATTCGTTATGAATGGCTGCGATCGGATGGGTGGCACTGCACTGGGCAACCACATCGCGCGCGCAGCCTTCGCAGCGCCCACATTGCATGGCAACACCCAATTCAAACTGGATTTCGTCAAAGCTCATCCCCGCATGCGCGTGGCGTGCTATTTCTCGGTCGGAAACCCGGCGGCATACACAGACGATCATGGCTACAGGCAGTTGTTGCTGGCTATTGATGTGATAGCTGGAGTATAAATGAGAATCCATCGCATTTGCAATGCATGCCTGCCAATTAGGCGTGTTGCTGCTGTGGTTAAAGCCGGTTTTTCTCTGAAAATGCTTGGGAAACAAGCAGTTGCGGCCTGACATCAGCCAGCGTGGCACAGCCTGTCTGGGCCATGGCCAACTCCAGCTCGGCGCGCAGCAGGTGCAGCATATGGGCCACACCCAGCATGCCGGCCGTAGCCAACGCATGCATCTGTGGGCGGCCAACCAGGACGGCGCTGGCGCCCATGGCCACGGCTTTGAGTACATCGGTGCCCAGGCGTACACCGCTGTCCATCAAAAGCGGGATCGAGTCGGGCAGGGCGGCGCGGATGGCTGGCAGCACTTCCAGCGGCGACACTGCTCCGTCCAACACTCGTCCTCCGTGGTTGGAGACGACTATCGCATCGGCACCCAGTTCTGCCGCCCTGGCGGCAACCACAGGGGAAAGCACGCCTTTGACAATCAGTGGCAGCCGGGTCTGCGCGCGCAACCAGACGAGGTCGTCCCAGCTGGGGGCGTGGCGGGCCAGATCGGTGCCGAACAGGATTTGCTCGCTCATCAGATCGGCGCTGTGGCGTTGCTGTGGCATGCCGCGCAGGTTGACGGCCTCCACACCGGGCGGCAGCGGGTAGCTGGAGCGCTTGATATGTGCATCCACCGTCCACATCAGTGCGGTGTAGCCTGCGGCTTCGGCGCGGCGCACCAGCTGCAGCGTGTGTTCGCGCGAGGCCTGCTGATAGAGCTGAAACCACAGCGGGCCGCTGCGCCCCAGCTCCTGGCTGGCGGCTTGAGCGGCCTGGGCAATATCTTCCAGACTATGGCTGGACAAGGTGCTGACCACCATGCCGGTTCGCATGGCCATGGCGGCGCGTGCGGCGGCCAGTTCGCCCTCGGGGTGGGCCAGGCGCTGATAGGCCACTGGAGCCAGCAACACCGGCCACTGCAGTTGCTCGTTCAGCAGCGCTTGCCCTGTGTGCGCGTTCGATAGATCAGCCAGTGCCTGAGGACACAGGCGCAATTGGTCGAAGGCGGCCCGGTTATGGGTCGGTGTCAGCTGCTGGTCCGCGCCGCTTTCAATATGGGCCCAGGCATCCGCTTCCATATGCTCGCGCGCCAGAGAGGCGTAATCGGCCAGACTGGCGATATCGACCGGAATGCTTTGCAAAGGCGGCTGCACCGGCGTGCCAAGAATATTGAGAGGCGTGGAATTCATTGCGGGTGAGCGTGTGGCTGCAGAGAAGTTCAAGGTGTGGCGCAACTTGCGAACAGGCATGCCCCGACCCAGAGACGCCGAGCAAGAGCAGTCTCGCGGCGGGGGGCGCCCAGCCGAGGGCGTTCTCCCCCTTCAGGGGCTAGCTTTCAGACCACATGCGCAAAAGATTGTGATAGGTGCCTGACAGCGCGGCAATGCGTGAGTGCTCGGGTTGCTCCTGCGTCAGTTGCTGGATCGTCTGGTCCAGGTCGAACAGCAGGCGGCGCTGCTCGGCGGATTTGATCAGGCTCTGTGTCCAGAAGAACGAGGCATAGCGTGTGCCGCTGGTCACGGGGTTGACGCGGTGCAGACTGGTGCCGGGGTAGACGATGGCATCGCCCGC
Organism: Comamonas sp.; assembly: GCA_031277805.1. GTDB lineage: Bacteria > Pseudomonadota > Gammaproteobacteria > Burkholderiales > Burkholderiaceae_C > Comamonas. The sequence goes on from JAITLR010000013.1 coordinate 300,554, forward strand.
CGCCAGCTTCACGCTTTGCTGGCCGTAAGTGTCTTCGACCATCAGCTCGCCGGCCTCGTATTCGTCGGGATCGCTGAAGAAGACCGTGGTGGAGACATCGGTTCTGACCTTGATGGCGGTACCCGGAATGGTGAAGAACGCATTGTCGATATGGTTGCCATAGGTGCCGCCACCTTCATAGCGGTTGAAGCGTGGGGGCAGAACCTTGAGCGGCAGGGCTGCCGACATGAACAGCGGATTGCGGCCCAGCCGGTCCAGGATCAGATCGCCGATCTGTTGGCCGGTCTTGCTGTCCAGCGGCAGCTGCAGATTGCTTTTGACCTGAGCCGCCACATGGCCTGCCGTGGTGCGGCCGTCCTGCCAGGCGGCAGCTTCCAGCGCCTGGCGGCAGTGGCGGACTTCATCGGGGGTAAGCAGGGCGGGGATGCGTAGCAGCATGGCTGGACTTGATTGGGAATGTCGATCTGTAAATATAGGAAACCAGAGCAGTTGACGCTTGCCGGTGTTCGTGTTCAATGCTTTTAGGGCGTTAAACCATCGTGTGACAAGCGCCAGCAGCAATGCTTTTGATAGCCAGAGCTGGCCCAAGGCGGTTTCCAGCCTGCAAGTGTGCATGTAAAAAGCCCCGCTGGCACCAGAGGCCAGTGGGGCTGTGTGTCATGGTTTGAGGCTGAGCTGCGCCAGATCAAGCGCAGGCTCGAACCGCGTCAATACATGAACTTGAGCGAGGCCACGGCGGAGCGGCCAGCGCCCATATTGGCGTAGTGAGGCGAACGCACGCCGCTGTAATACACCTTGTTGCCCAGGTTGTAGACGTTCAGCTGGAAGGTCAGGTTCTTGTCGATCTGGTAGGCCATCATCGCGTCATAACGGGCATAGCCGGAAGCGCCCTTGGTTACGATGCCGCCATCCACGGTCGACACTGCGTAAGCCGCATTGACGCTGCTTTGCGCATAGATGCCCAGACCCAGGGTCAGCTTGGACATGGGTTTGTAGCTGGTCCACAGGCTGAAACTGTGCTTGGGGGTGTTGGTGAAGGGACGGCCATTGGCCACGTTGCCAATACCCATGTTCTTCTGCTCGCTATCCATGAAGGTATAGCCGCCGAACACGCTCAGGTTGGACAGGATCTGGCCGGTGAAGCCCAGCTCCAGACCATTGACTTCCTTGTTGCCGCCCATGTAAGTGCCGGTGGCATCGGTGATGCGCACATTGGTCACCTCGTTGCGGAAGATGGCAGCCGTCAGGTTCAGCTTCTTGTTCAGCAGATCCCACTTGGTGCCCAGCTCGATGGACTTGGTCTTTTCGGGCTTCAGGCTGATCAATGCATCCGTGGTCGTGGTCAGGTCTTCGCTGCCGTTGCCCAGGGTGGAGCCGCCGGGACGCGAGGAAGTGCCGATATTGGCGTAGATGCTGCCATTGGCTGCAGGCTTGTAGACCACACCCAGCTGGTAGTTGAACAGGGTGTCGCTGCGGCTCAGGTCATACGCAGGGTAGTTGTTGGGCGCGCGGCCACCGGCGGGGCCGGATGCGGACAGCTTGTAGTGATCCACGCGCAGGCCGGCGTTCACCAGCCATTGCTCGTTGAGCTTCAGGGTGTCGAAGCCGTACACGGCCACGGTATCGATCTTGTTGACTGTGGACTGTGCTGGCAGTGCCCAGGCAAAGTTCCAGGGGGCATTGGCACCGCTGGGGTTGCTCAAGGTGGTGCACCAGGGATCGGATACCGAGGTGCAAGTGCCGCCGCTCTGGATGGCGCCGGAGCTGCCATCAGCCTTTTCCTTGGACAGTTCCAGGCCAAAGGCATAGGTGTGGCCGATGGAGCCGGTCTGTTCCTTGCCGGTGAACTCGGTCACGTTCTGCAGCGTGGTAGTGTCATAGACACGATAGTTGCCACGGCGCCAGACATAGCCATTGAGCACGTTGCCCTTGGAGTCGTCGGGCTGGGTCCAGACATAGTCCTGCTTGGTCTTGCTGTAGCGCAGGCTGTTGCGGATCTTGTTGGTGTCGGTGAACTTGTGCGTGACCGAGGCGGTGAACAGATCGCTCTTTTCCTTCTCATAGTCACGATTGTTCAGGCCATACCAGTTGTCGCGGCTGTTGCCGTAGGTGGGGCGTACGGTGCTACCGCCGGGCAGGCCGGCCATGGCGGTGTTGCTGTACAGATAGGGCACGCCGCCGTCGGGCGTGTTGTCTGTCTGCAGATGCTGCCAGGACAGAGTCACTTCGGTGGGCGTGCCCAGGCCGAAAGTCACGGTGGGGGCAATACCCCAGCGCTTGTTGTCAGGACCGTTGCGGCCGGGAACGTCGGCGCTGTGGCCCATGGCATTCAGGCGGATGGCGGTGGTGTCATTGATCTTGCGGTTGATGTCCAGCGTGCCGCGCAGATAGTTGTCGGTGCCCAGACCCACGTCGCCCGAGATGAAATTCTCGTTCTTGGCCTTCTTGGTGGTGATGTTGATCGAGCCGCCTGCGCCGCCGCGACCGGCATAGGCCGAGTCAGCTCCCTTGATGACTTCCACCGATTCCACGTTGAACACTTCGCGTGTGCCGGCCGCGATGTCACGCATGCCGTCCACAAAAGTGCTGGACTGGGCGTCCATGCCGCGGATGAAAGGCTGATCCCCCGAGGGGTTGCCGCCTTCGCCATTGCCGAAGGTGATGCCGGGGGTGGAGCGCAGAGCGTCCTGCAGGCTGGTGGCGCCGGTCTGCTTGATGATTTCTTCATTGATGACCTGAACGGTCTTGGGCGTGTCCAGCAAGGGAGCGGTGAATTTGCCCTGGCTGCTGGTTTCCGCCTTGAAGGCGTTGTCGGCCGCAGCTTCCACGTTCACGGTGGAAAGTGTGGTTTCCTGCTGAGCCATCGCGCTGGCGCCGATCAGGCACAGGCCTGCGGCAATCACGATTTGCTTGAGCTCGCAGCGCAAGCCGTTGGAGTCGGTCGGGGTCGGATGGTTGTTGTTGGACATGCTTTTGAATGAAGAATCAGTTTTTTGCAAAGCGTGGCGGATTCTAGATGATATTGATAATGGTTCTTGATATCATTATCGAAAAAGAGCTAGTGCCCTCTGATTCGTTGCCGTGTGGCAACAGCCAAGCGATTCGCCTTGGCTCAGGCTTGGCGAGTGGCTTTATTCAGACGGCCTGATGGTTGTGGGTATGTTTACGCTAGGTAAAGTAAATAGAAGTGATATGCATTTAGAATTTTGCGCAACTAGAATGCCGCCTTGCTGTGCAAGCCTTTGCAAGGTTTAGGCCCAGCGTGCCAAGCATCCCGCCGGGGGCTGGTGGCTTCGCAATCCCTGAAAGTTCTGAATGACAGCGGCTTCCTCCAATGCTCCGCAACGGGCGTACTGGCTCAAAAAACTGCATGAGTGGCACTGGATCAGCTCTGCCATCTGCCTGATCGGCATGCTGCTGTTCGCCGTGACGGGCTTCACCCTCAACCATGCAGGGCAGATCGAGGCCAAGCCCAAGGTGGAAACACGCGATGCGCAACTGCCCGACGATTTGTTGAAAAAACTCCAGCAAGCGCAGGGGCAGAGCACGCAAGCTGCTAGTAATGCAGGAGTGAGCTTGCCCGCCGATGTAGATGGCTGGCTGGCCGAACAGATCAAAGTCAGCGCCAAAGGCTTTGCCGTGGAGTGGAGCGAGGACGAGGCTTATATACCCATGCCGCGTCCCGGTGGCGACGCATGGCTGCGAGTGGATCTCAAGGATGGTGGCGTGGAATACGAGCGCACCGACCGTGGCTGGATTTCCTATCTGAACGACTTGCACAAGGGCCGCAATACCGGCGGAGCCTGGAGTCTGTTCATAGATGTGTTTGCGATTGGCTGCCTGGTGTTCTGTATCACCGGGCTATTGATCTTGAAGATGCATGCGCAGCGCCGCCCCATGACCTGGCCCATGGTCGGGTTGGGCCTGGTGCTGCCAGCACTGCTGGTGCTGCTGCTGGTGCATTGAAATGACCCCCTGAGTCGCTTCGCGCCTTCCCCCTTGAAGGGGGACGACAGCCTTGCTGCGGGGCGGCGCGGCCAGCTCAGGCCCTTGCTGGCTGTCTCTTAGTTGAGCTGTGACCGTTTTGTGGGGCTGTTGGCTGAATTTTGTGAAGGAAGATAAATGGCGAAGCGGATTTTCAAGACCTCGGTGGCTCTGAGCGCCGTGGTGGGTCTGCCGGCAATCGCTGGCGGGCTGGATGTGACGGTGACCGTGCCTCAGTTGCAGGTGGCCGAGTACCACAAGCCCTATGTGGCCGTGTGGCTGGAAAAGGCTGAAGGCGGCGTGGCGGCCAATCTGTCCGTCTGGTACGACGTGAAAAAGCACGATGCCGAAGGCACCAAATGGCTCAAGGACATGCGCCAGTGGTGGCGCCGCACCGGTCGCGAGCTGAGCTTTCCCATTGACGGCGTGACCCAGCCTACCAAGCCCGCAGGCGCCCATGCGCTGTCGTTTGCCGAAGGCAAGAACCCGCTGCCCAAGCTGGCCCCCGGTCAGTACAAGCTGATGGTGGAGGCCGCACGTGAAGTGGGTGGGCGCGAGCTGGTGTCCATTCCCTTTGAGTGGCCCGCGAAATCTGCCACCAGCCTGAGTGCTACCGGCAAGACCGAGCTGGGAGCGATTAAGTTAAATGTCACCCCCTGAGCGGCTTTGCCGCTTCCCCCTCTCTCTACGTGCTGCGCACTAGGGAAGGGGACGACAGCCTCGCTGCGTGGCGGCGGGGGCCGCCTAGGTCTTGCTCGCTGTCTCTTTCGTAAGGGCGCGCCAGTTTTTGAGAACGCGCCTTTTGTTTTCGATTTGTCATCCTTTCTGTTTTCAAGGACCCGATATGAAGTTCAAAACACGTGCTCTCGTTGCCGCAACCCTGGCTCTGGCTGCCTTGGGTGCGCAGGCCCACGACATCTGGTTCAAGCCTTCGAGCACCGTGCTGTCCAAGTCGGACTGGGTGACGGTGGATGCGGCGGTGTCCAACGATGTATTTTTCTTCAACCACCGCCCTCTGGGTCTGGAAGCCGTCAAGGTGACCGCGCCCGATGGTTCGGTTGTGGAGATGAAGAATGTGGCCAAGGGCGAGCTGCGCAGCGTCTTTGACTTCAAGCCCGAGCAGACTGGTACGCACCGCGTGACCATGCTGTCGACCGGTGTGATGGGCAGCTACAAGGATGCCAAGGGGCAGCCCAAGCGCGTGCGCGGTTCGGTGGAAGAGGTGCTCAAGCAGATCCCTGCGGATGCCAAGGATGTGCATGTGATTGAAAGCCTGCGCCGCATGGAAACCTTTGTGTCCCTGGGCAAGCCCTCGGCGCTGGGCGTGACCGGCAAGGGCCTGGAACTCAAGCCAGTGACCCATCCCAACGACCTGGTGGCCAGCGAGGAAGCCACGTTTGACTTCCTGATCGATGGCAAGCCCGCCGCCGATCTGGAAATCGAACTGGTGGCTGACGGCATCCGTTACCGCGATGGCACGGATGCCATGAAGCTCAAGACCGATGCCAAGGGGCAAGTCAAGATCAAGTTCCCCCGCGCCGGTCTGTTCTGGCTGAACACCGATGCCAAGGACAACAAGACCACGATTGCCAAGGCTACCGAGCGCCGCCTGAGCTACACGGCCACTCTGGAAGTGCTGCCTTAATCTTCAGGCTTTGATGGTTTTAGACGCGCGCCCTTGGCAACCTTTTGCCTGGGGCGCGTCGTTGTTTAAGCGAAGACCGTATTCATGAGCAACTCCACCCCCCGCGTTCGCTTTGGCGCCAGCCTGTGGCAACTGCCACGGGCGGCTGCAGCCGTGGATGCAGCGCAGGGCGCTGCGGTCAACTTCAGCAACGTGCACTGGCAGCCCGCGCGCATGCAGTCGCAAGGCGATGATCGCATCCATCGCCTGAGCGGCACCACCATGGGCACGACCTGGTCGCTGCGCCTGGTCAACCCCGACTACCAGCCCATGGCGCCGGTGCAGGCCCTGATTCAGCAGGTGCTGGATGCGGTGATTGCCCAGATGAGCAATTGGGAAGCAGGTTCGGCCATCAGCCAGTTCAATGCATCAAAACCTGGCCAAACTCAGACACTGCCTTCGGAGTTTGCTCATGTTCTGGAAGCGGCTCTGCACTGGGCCAGATGCTCGGGCTCGGCCATGGACCCCAGCATGGGTGCACTGGTCTCGCTCTGGGGCTTTGGCCCAAGGCAGAACCCGCTGCAGCCCCATGCGGCCCGCTTGCCGCTGGCGCAAGACATTGATCGTCTGCTGCAAACCAGCGGCCATCGCCATCTGCAGTGGAATGCCGACACGCGCGAGCTGCTGCAGCCCGGAGGTCTGGAGCTGGACCTATGCGGCATTGCCAAGGGCTTTGCCGTGGACTGGGTGGTGCAGCGCCTGCAGGTCGCTGGCTGGCCGGGCGGACTGTTTGAAATCGGCGGCGAGCTGCGCAGCTGGGGGCGCCGACCTGATGACGGTCTGTGGCGGGTGCAACTGGGCACGGACGCAGAGCAGGCAAGCGATCCCCTGGTCGTGAGCCTGGGGGAAGGCAGCTTTGCCACCTCGGGCGACTGCTGGCATCGCTTCTCGGTCCAAGGGCGCAGCTATTCGCACACGCTGGACCCCCGCACGGGCTGGCCGGTGCAGCATGGCCTGGCGGGCGTGACCGTGTTTCATGAAGAGTGCATGCATGCCGATGCGCTGGCTACGGTGCTGACGGTGCTGGGGCCCGAGCAGGGCATGGAATTTGCGCAGCAGCACGCGATTGCTGCGGTGCTGACGGCACATGGACAAGAGCAAGAGCGACGGTGGGAGAGCCCTGCCTGGGTTCAGAAATTTGGGGCATGACAGTGGAATGGATTTTGACGCCCGATCGCATCTCGGCCGCTATGGGTCTGGTAGCTGCATACACAGGCATGTGCTGGGGTATCGGCGCGAAAGTACGCAAACAGCGTCTGGCTGACGAGGCCCAGGGCAGCGCACCACAGGGCAAGACCGATGCGCCTGCAGTGCTGGTGGTGTATTCCAGCCAGACGGGCCAGGCCGAAGCATTGGCCCGCGCCACGGCCGCCATGTTGACGGAGGGCGGGTTGCAGGTACGGCTGTTGGCTGCGCAAAAGCTGGGTGCCGAGCTGCTGGCTCAGTACTCACAAAGCCTGTGGCTGCTGTCGACCACGGGCGAGGGCGATGCGCCCGATCAGGCCCTGGGCTTTGTGCAGGGCCTGATGGCCTCGCAGCCGGATCTGCAAAACCACCAAAGCCTGGTGCTGGCGCTGGGGGACCGCGAATACCAGCAGTTCTGTGCCTTTGGCCTTCAGGTTCATGAATGGCTGCAGACCTGCGGCGCGCGAAGCCAGGTGGTCTGTGTCGACAATATGGACAGCCAAAGCCTGCAGGACTGGCAGAGCCTGGTCACGCAAACACGCCAAAATCTGCTGGGCGTGAAAACCGATACTCTGGCCAGCGCTTTGGCGCAGGATTGGCTGCAGGCTCCTGCCGCCGTGCCCATGGTGCTGAGCCAGCGCAAGCTGCTCAACCCCGGCAGTCAGGGAGGTGCGCTGTACTGGCTGGAGTGGAAGCCGCAATCTGGTCAGCTGCCGCACTGGCAGTCCGGTGATCTGGTGTCGCTATGTGTGCCTGCCGATCCTGAGCGTCCGCGCGACTATTCGATTGCATCGATGCCCGCTGATGGCAGTCTGCAGTTGTTGGTACGTCAGAGCATGCGTGAAGACGGCTCGCCGGGTCTGGCATCCGACTGGCTGTGCCGGGGCATGGCTGTGGGCGATGTTCTGCCATTGACCCTGCGCGAACACGCGGGCTTTCGTCTGGCCGAGAACGCCGAGCGCCCCTTGATCCTGGTGGGCAATGGCTCAGGCCTGGCGGGCCTGCTCAGCCATATCCGCGCACGCGTGCAGCAGGGGCGTGGTGACCAATGGCTGCTGTTTGGTGAGCGTAGCCCGCAGCATGACGCGCTGTATGGGGAGCAGCTGCAGACCTGGCTGGCGCAGGGCAGTCTAGCCCGGCTGGATCAGGCCTGGTCACGCCATGCCACGCAGTCGCTTTATGTGCAGCAACTGTTGAGCCGTGAGGCCGAGGAAGTGACGCGCTGGGTAGAGCGAGGCGCTGCCATCTATGTCTGCGGCAGCCTGCAGGGCATGGGGCAGGGAGTGCATCTGGCGCTGCAAGCCGTTCTGGGCGAGGCACAGGTGGATGCGATGCTGGCCTCCGGTCGCTACCGCAGGGATGTGTACTAAGAACGTATTTACGATCTCCTCGCGTGTGTGCAGGAGCGGAATCGTCCGATCTGCGTTGCTGCCTTGCCGGCTGCGCAAATCCTCGCAGTAGCACCGCTATTGCTGTGGTTTGCGCCTGGCAGCTCATCCCGATCCGCATCCTGCACGCCTTCACGAAAGATCGTAAGCACGTTCCAAGCAAAACTGGTGGCCCGGAAACATAAAAAGCTGGCAATGCCAGCTTTTTCCTTGTCTGCAAGCCTTGGCTTACTTGACGTGCTTGCCGATCAGGCCGGCCATCTCGAACATGGAGACTTGAGGCTTGCCGAAAACTTCCTTGAGCTTTGCGTCGGCGTTGATCATGCGCTTGTTGGCAGCGTCTTGCAGGTTGTTGGCCTTGATGTAGACCCACAGCTTGCTGATGATTTCCGTGCGGGGCAGGGGATCCTTGCCAACCACTGCAGCCAGAGCGGCGCTGGGAGTCAGGGGTTTCATGAAGGCAGCGTTGGGAGTGCGCTTCTTAGCGGCGGGAGCTGCTGCGGGTGCTGCAGCGGTTGCCTTCTTTGCAGTTGCCATATTGCTTATTCCTAATTGGGTAGTGGACTTATCACCAGCGAAAAACAGCTGCAATCCACTGGCTGAACCTGATGCTAATGGCAAAAAATCGCTCTTCCAAGCTAGTGGGGTGTTTTTTTGCCTCGATTTGTTGCGCATAGGCCCTTGAAACCCTGTTTTGCACGGGTTTTCACCCGAGAGTGTTGTGAAAAAGTTGCTCTCTGTAGGCGTTGGCTGACGCGTGGGCGGTGGCAGGTGGTGCGAGCAAGGCAAGATCGGGCTCTTTCCTGCACTCTGATTGGAGCTTGTGATGACGAATACCCGCGCTTTCAGTACCTGCGACCTTTGCGATGCACACATCAGCGATGACAGCGGCGATTTCCGGGTCTTGCCGCCGGTTTTTCGCAGCCTGGGCGGGCATGCGCACTTTGCGGGCGAGGTCCGCACCGTCCAGTGTCTGGATGACAACAGCCTGGTGCGGGCCGCCTTGGCCGAACCTGGGCTGGGGCGCGTGCTGGTGGTCGATGGCGGCGGTTCCTTGCGCCGCGCACTGGTGGGCGGCAATGTGGCAGCGTCTGCAGCCAGAAACGGCTGGGCGGGCGTGCTGGTTTATGGCTGCGTGCGCGATGTGGCCGAGCTTGGTGCCACGCCTGTCGGCCTTTATGCGCTGGCGCTGAACCCCATGCCAACGGTCAAGCAGGGGCTAGGGCTGCGGGATGTGATGGTGCAGATTGCCGGTGTGCCAGTGCGCAGCGGAGATTGGCTGTATGCGGACGAGGATGGCGTTGTCATAAGCCGTCGCAATCTCACGGCCTGATAGGTGGCTTATCGACTTTGATAGCTGTCAGCGCTTGGCTGGCTTGCGTTCAGGCCAGGTTGCAATCACAACGCTGGTCAGCGCAACCGCAAATGCCAGAAACTGTATGCCGCTGATGCGCTCACCCAGTGCCAGCATGCCCATCAGTGCTGCGCTGATGGGAAGCAGTACGGTGAAGATGCCCGCCTGCGAGGCGGGGACAGTGCGCAGGCCCGTCATCCATAGCCAAACGGTCCAGACACAGGCGGCCAGGGCGTAAAACAGCAGCAGGCCCCACTGCAGCAGTGTGACCTGTGCAAAGTCAAACTGCCAGGCCAGGTACAGGCCCGCAGGGGCGGACAGCGCAAATCCCCAGAGGTTGATCAGCGCGGTGATGCGCTTGGGGCTGACGCTGGCAGTCAGCTTCTTGCCGATGACCGCATACGTGGCTTCGCAGAGCACGGCTGCCACCAGCAGCAACTGACCCAGCAGCGCCTGAGAGGCAGAAGTGCTTGCGCTGGGGGTATCCGGTTTGCTCAAGGCGTTGAGACTGATGCCAAGCACCGCCAGGGCAATGGCGGCCCAGGTGCGTGTGTTGACGGTCTCGCGCAAGAAAATCCAGCTCATGATCGCCACAGCGGCAGGAATGGCCGCCATGGTCACGCCTGCGGTGACCGCGCTGGTCAGCGCGACGCCGGTAATCATGCAGAGCGTGAAAAGAAAGTTGCCAAAAAACGACTCGAAAAACAGCAGCCAGCGGGTTTGACGCGATAACGGTGGTTCATCGGCAGGGCGCCTGACCCATCCCAGCATGGCAATGGCCCCCATGCCGAACCGCAGCCAAGCTAGCAGCATCACGGGAAAAATCAGCGCCAACGGTTTGGACAGCGCGACATAGCTGCCAACCAGCGTCATGCTTAAACCCAGACAGAAATAGGCAATAGGGCGGCTCGTTAAGGTCATGACTGATGAGACTGGACAAGGGGAGAAGGCTTGGGCACAAAGCATAGCGGTTGCGGTGGTGGGCGCAGTCATTCCCCGGGCCCCATCAACAAGAGGAAATAAGAGGCGCGGGCCCTGGACAGGCATGGCTGCCACTGCAGCAGAAGCCGGGGAAGCTGACGAAATCTGGTGCATTGATGGTTCAGACGAACTAATTCATTGGGTAGAGGCGGAAATTGCAGCGATAGGGATTCAAGGTTTTTCATCAGGCAAGATTTGATTTTTGTATTGTGAAAAATTGAAATGTTGCGGTGCCGCAATATTTCTCAATATGAGAAATAACTTATCATATTGTGATAAATAAAAATAAGTTATTGATTTTATTGAAATAAATTTATAGTCTTTTATAAGACATAAGAGTAATTGAAGACGCTTGATCGTCGTACAGTGGATCCCAAGGACGAACACCAACCATCCCGTTTCAACCGTTAAGGAGTGCACCATGCCCCAATCTCTGAGCCAGCAACTGAGCCGTGAACAGCAAATCGCCGCCCTCGAAAAGGACTGGGCGCAAAACCCCCGTTGGAAGGGTGTGAAGCGCGGTTATTCCGCAGCCGACGTGGTGCGTCTGCGCGGCAGCCTGCAGCCTGAGCACACGCTGGCTCAACGCGGCGCTGAAAAGCTCTGGGAAAAGATCAACGGCGATGCCAAGAAGGGTTACGTCAACGCCTTTGGCGCCATTTCTGCAGGCCAGGCCATGCAGCAGGCCAAGGCCGGTCTGGAAGCCGTGTACCTGTCGGGCTGGCAAGTGGCTGCCGACGGCAATACGAGCGAAACCATGTACCCCGACCAGTCGTTGTACGCCTATGACTCGGTGCCTACCATGGTGCGTCGCATCAACAACACCTTCAAGCGTGCTGACGAAATCCAGTGGAGCCGTGGCGTCAATCCTGGCGATCAGGAATTCATCGACTACTTCCTGCCTATCGTGGCCGATGCGGAAGCCGGTTTCGGTGGCGTGCTCAACGCTTTCGAGCTGATGAAGAACATGATCTCCGCCGGTGCTTCTGGCGTGCACTTCGAAGACCAGTTGGCGGCTGTGAAGAAGTGCGGACACATGGGCGGCAAGGTGCTGGTGCCCACACAGGAAGCCTGCGAAAAGCTGATTGCAGCACGCTTTGCGGCTGACGTGATGGGTGTACCCACCATTATTCTGGCGCGTACCGACGCGGAAGCTGCCAACCTGATCACCAGCGATCACGACGCCAATGACAAGCCTTTCCTGACTGGCGAGCGCACCCAAGAAGGCTTCTATCGCGTCAGGAACGGCCTGGAGCAGTCCATCAGCCGTGGTGTGGCCTACGCTCCCTACGCCGATCTGGTGTGGTGCGAAACCGGTGTACCCGATATCGGTTTTGCCCGCGAGTTCGCTCAGGCCGTGCATGCCGCTTGCCCTGGCAAGCTGCTGAGCTACAACTGCTCGCCTTCGTTCAACTGGAAGAAGAACCTCAACGACAGCCAGATCGCTTCCTTCCAGGAAGAGCTGTCCGCGCTGGGCTACAAATTCCAGTTCATCACGCTGGCCGGCATCCATATCAACTGGTACAACAGCTTCCAGTTCGCCCATGCATATGCTCGCGGCGAAGGCATGAAGCACTATGTGAACATGGTGCAGGAGCCCGAATTCGCGGCTCGCGACAAGGGCTACACCTTTGTGTCGCACCAGCAGGAAGTGGGTGCAGGTTATTTCGATGACGTGACCACCGTGATTCAGGGTGGCTCTTCCAGCGTGAAGGCGCTGACTGGCTCCACAGAGGAGGAGCAGTTCCACTGATCGTTGGCCAATCTGTCTAGGTAGTAAAAAGTGGGTTACACGCCCGGGATGAAAGTCCCGGGCGTTTTTTTGTGTGCACACAAGCACCGCTTCCGTAACAGAGCTGCTGGCGTCACCAGCATGTCACGAACCGTTCATAAGCTCCGTGGGCCTTCAGAAAAGAGAGCTGAAGTCAAAGCCTCACGGAATAATCAATGAACAAACAACAACGCGTAATTTATCTGGGCGGATTCACCCTTGCATCCACAGCCGCACTGCTGGTACTGCATGGATGCGGCGGCTCGGACCCCGACGAAGCCAGTCGTCCAGCCTATGTCCAGTCGGCCTTTGTCATGGTCGGTGCGCAAAATGAGGCCATTGCACGCGCGATCACGAATTACGTGCCCCCCGTGGCCAGTGGTGCGCAGGCCGCCTGTCCGCAGATTTCGGTGGATGGCAAGGTTTCGCGCATGTCGCTGCGCGTGGCGCCAAGCAATCCGGCCTTGCGACCCACGGCAAGCGCTCCTGAGGACTCCAAGCCTTCGGCCTTCCCGGTCAGCGTGTGCGAACAGACCTTGCCCGCAAATGTGCAGGCTGTCAGTGTTGCCGGCCAGACCTTGCCTCTGCCCAAGGCGGATCCTCAACGCATCATCGTGTTTGGTGACAGTGGCTGCCGTCTGAAGAAAGCTGATAACGCATGGCAGGCCTGTGGCGATGCGAATGCCTGGCCTTTCGAAAAGGTGGCGAACGCCGCAGCGGCTTTCAACCCCGATCTGGTGCTGCATGTGGGCGACTATCATTACCGCGAAAATGCCTGCCCGTCGGACGTTGCGGGCTGCAAGGACAGCCCCTGGGGCTATGGCTGGGATACATGGCAGGCCGATCTGTTCAAGCCCGCAGCCAAGCTGCTGGCCAAGGCTCCCTGGATAATGGTGCGCGGCAATCATGAGGAATGCGCGCGCGCTGGCCAGGGCTGGTTCCGCTTTCTCGATCCGCAGCCGTTCAGTGATGCGCGCTCCTGCGACCTTGCAATGAATGATGCGACAGCCAATTACAGCGACCCCTATGCTGTGAAGCTTGGCGGCGACTCGCAATTCATCGTGTTCGATTCGGCCAAGAACGGCAAAGCTGCGCTCAAGCCGGAAGACACGCAGTTTGCGATCTACCAGAAGCAATTTCAGCAGGTGGCAACCCTGGCAGCGAAGGGTGGGGTAGCCAACAGCATCTTCACCAACCACCATCCGATTCTTGCCTTTGCGCCGATTGCCGGTGCGAAGCCGGCGCAGGCGAACCCGTTCATGCAGTCCGTGATGACCAGCCTTTATGCGCAGGCCTACTACCCGCCGGGCGTGAATCTGGCGCTGCACGGTCACGTGCATGACTTCCAGGCCATCAGCTTCAAGAGTGGCCAGACCGCAACGATCGTGAGCGGCACGGCAGGCGACAACCTCGACGTGGCATTGCCCGACCCGCTGGGTGCGGATGTGGTGCCCGCGCCAGGAGCCATCATCGACCATATCTCGCACCATGCAAGCTTCGGTTTCCTGCTGATGGAGCACCGGGCCAAGCCTTCGACCGGCTGGAGCTTCAAGGCCTATACGGCCGATAGCAAGCTGCTGGCCACCTGCCTGCAGGAAGGCTATGCACTCAACTGCGACAAGACCGGTTTCCTGACTCCCTGATGCTTGGCCAGTTGTTCTCGAAATCAGGCGCTGCCGTGTTGGCGGCGCTTTGTGCGTTTGCCGTTCGGGCGCAGGGTGTGCCGGAAACACAGGTTTTGCTCGCGCCTAGTGCTGGCGCGCGGGTGGTGGCGATGATTGCAACCACGCCCCAGGTCGCCCAGCGCTATGACCCGACCCAGGCCAGGTTCACGCCCGACCCGCAGCTCGTCGCGCTGGGGCGGCAACTGTTCCATGACACGCGGCTGTCAGAGCCGTCGGGCACCTCCTGTGCAAGCTGCCATGACCCGGCGCGCGCATTTGGCCCGGACCTGCGACGCGGCCTGCGCGACACCGAGAAAAGCCCGGGCACTGCACTGGGCAGCCGGGCAGGGCAGTTTGGCCAGCGTGCCGCGCCTTCGCTGCTGTATGTGCGCTATGTGCCGCGCCGGTACTTCTATCAGGACGACGATGCACTCGTTCCGTCCTTTTTCGGTGGCCTGATGGCGGATGCGAGCAGCGACTCGCTGGCCGAGCAGGTCAGTGCCCCCTTGCTCAACCCGCGCGAGATGCACAACCGCAGCGCGGCGCATCTGCTGGCGCGGCTCAAAGGCAATGGCGTCGCACAGATGTTGGTGCCGCGGTTTGGCGAGCAGGTGAAGAGCGATTCGAAGGCCTTGCTGGAGGCACTGGGGACCTCGCTGCAGGCCTATCTGCAATCGGATGAGCTGTCACCATTCACATCGAAGTTCGACCGCTTCATCCGTGGGCAAGGACAGCTGGATACGGCGGAGCTGCGTGGCCTGGCATTGTTCAAGAACCCGGACAAGGGCAACTGTGCTTCATGCCATACCGTATCCGAAACGGCTTCGCGGCCGGAGCGTTCGCTGTTCACGGACTTCGGCTACGAGGCTCTGGCGTCGCCGCGCAACAAGAGGCTTGTTGAAAACCGCAATCCGCGGTATTTCGACAACGGCCTGTGCGAAACCGCGAAAAAGCTGAAGTGGCCGGAGCCCGAGCAATGGTGCGGCTATGTGCGCACGCCGGGGCTGCGCAATGTGGCAATCCGCCAGAGCTTCATGCACAACGGCTCGCTGACTTCGCTGCGCGAGGTGATGGAGTTCTACAACACGCGCGGGACCGACCCTGTACGCTGGTTTGGCAAGAGCGGGGCGTTCAACGATCTGGCGCCGCAATTTCACGACAACGTGAACGTGAATTCGCCGCCGCTCAACCGCAAGCCGGGCAGTGCCGTGGCGCTCTCCGATGCCGACATCGATGATCTGGTGAGTTTCTTGCGCACCCTGACCGACGAACGCTATGTTGCGCTGATGCCGCCTGTGCTGCAGCGTCGGTGAGATGGGAGGCGGATGGGGCTGCTTTCAGCGCTGTGCGGAAGGCCGCAAAATCCGCAAACCGAGACAGATCTGCGGCGCGCGTTAAAATGGGCAGATTCATCTGTCAACCGCGATGCAGTCATGTGCTTCGCGGCGTTGACGCAGATACAGGGAAGAAAGGCACCTAGGTTATGACACCGCGAACGCAGAGCTCTACGGGAGTACTCCCGACCGCCTGAGGTGCTGGTCCGCGCACCTTTGCAGGCGCGGCCGTTTTATACAATCCGATTCAATTCACAAGTTTGCGCGGCCAGTCCGCGCATTTTGTTTTCTAGAGGCGCGTCCCACGACGCGAGATTGAAAGACATGGTCCAAATCACTCTTCCCGACGGTTCCAAACGCGAATATCCAGGCCCGGTTTCCGTGGCCGATGTGGCTGCATCGATTGGTACGGGTCTGGCCAAGGCTGCGCTGGCTGGCAAGATCAACGACAAGGTGGTGGACACCAGCTTTGTGATCGAGCAGGACTCGCCCCTGTCCATCATCACCGCCAAGGATGCCGATGGCCTGGACGTGATCCGTCACTCCACCGCGCACTTGCTGGCCTATGCGGTCAAGGAGCTGTTTCCCGATGCGCAGGTCACCATCGGCCCCGTGATCGAAAACGGCTTCTACTACGACTTCTCGTACAAGCGCGCCTTCACGCCCGAAGATCTGGCAGCCATCGAAAAAAAGATGACCGAGCTGGCCAACAAGGACGAAGCCGTGGTGCGCCGTGTGCTGCCTCGTGATGAGGCCGTGCAGTACTTCAAGGGTCTGGGTGAGAACTACAAGGCCGAGATCATTGCTTCCATCCCCAGCAATGAGGACGTAAGTCTGTACCGTGAAGGCGCATTTGAAGACCTGTGCCGTGGCCCTCACGTGCCCAGCACCGGCAAGCTCAAGCACTTCAAGCTCATGAAGGTGGCTGGCGCCTACTGGCGTGGTGATCACCGCAACGAGATGCTGCAGCGCATCTATGGCACGGCCTGGGCATCGAAGGACGATCTGCAGCAGTATCTGCACCGCCTGGAAGAAGCTGAAAAGCGCGACCACCGCAAGCTGGGCCGCGAACTGGATCTGTTCCACATCGATGAATGCTCGCCCGGCACCGTGTTCTGGCATCCCAAGGGCTGGAGCATCTGGCAGCAGGTCGAGCAGTACATGCGCAAGGTCTACCAGGACAATGGCTACCAGGAAGTCAAGGCGCCGCAGATTCTGGACAAGGGTCTGTGGGAGAAGACCGGCCACTGGGACAAGTATCGCGAGAACATGTTCACGACCGAGTCCGAAAAGCGTGAATATGCCCTGAAGCCGATGAACTGCCCAGGCCACATCATCATCTTCAAGCAAGGCATCAAGAGCTATCGTGATCTGCCGCTGCGCTTTGGCGAGTTCGGCAACTGCCATCGCAACGAGCCCACCGGTTCTTTGCACGGCATCATGCGCGTGCGCGCCTTCACACAGGATGATGGTCACATCTTCTGTACTGAAGACCAGATCCAGGCGGAGGTGACGGCCTTTACCTCACTGCTGCAGAAGGTCTATGCGGACTTCGGTTTCACCAACATTCTGTACCGTCTGTCGACACGCCCTGAAAAGCGTATCGGTACGGACGAGAGCTGGGACAAGGCCGAGAAGGCGTTGGCAGAAGGTTTGCGTGCTTCGGGCTGTGAGTTTGAATATCTGCCCGGCGAAGGTGCCTTCTACGGCCCCAAGATCGAGTACACGCTCAAGGATGCGCTGGGCCGTGAATGGCAATGCGGCACGATTCAGGTTGACCCCAACCTGCCAGAGCGCCTGGATGCGGAGTTCGTGGGTGAAGACGGCGAGCGTCATCGTCCCATCATGCTGCACCGTGCAATCGTGGGTTCGCTCGAGCGCTTCATCGGTATCTTGATCGAGCAGCATGCCGGAGCTTTGCCCGCATGGCTGGCTCCGGTGCAGGTGGCGGTGCTCAATATCACCGATGCACAGTCGGACTATGCCCGTGAGGTTGCGGAAAAGCTGCAAAAAGCACTGCCGAATCAAAGTGTTAGAGTAGTGACTGATCTGCGCAATGAAAAGATTACGTATAAAATACGTGAGCATTCAATGCAGAAGCTGCCTTTTATCCTCGTTGCAGGCGACAAGGAGAAGGCGGCTGGTGCGGTTGCAGTGCGCGCCCGGGGTAACAAAGACCTCGGTGTGATGTCGGTTGATGCGTTTGTTGAATTGCTCTCCAAGGACATCGCAGCTAAGGCTTGATACAGAGGGATCCCTCTTCGTGGCGAGTCGTTTGCGTGCGCTGCGCGCAAGCGGCTACGCTGTTGTAGCCATTTCAATCCAAGGGTGAAAACCATAGCTACTGAATTTCGCGATCGGCGCCACCGTGAAGAGCGCAAGCATCGACTGAACCGAGAAATCATGGCGCCTGAAGTGCGTCTGTCTGGACCTGATAACGAGCCGCTGGGCATTGTGCCGCTGCAAGAAGCGCTGCGCATGGCTGGCGAGTTGGACGTTGATCTGGTGGAAATCGCCGCGACGGCAGTTCCTCCCGTCTGCCGTCTGATGGACTACGGCAAGTTCAAGTACCAGGAACAGAAGAAGGCTGCTGAAGCCAAGGCCAAGCAGACCGTCATCGAAATCAAGGAAGTGAAGTTCCGCCCTGGTACGGATGATGGTGACTACAACATCAAGCTGCGTAATATTCGCCGCTTCCTGGCTGATGGTGACAAGGTGAAGGTCACGCTGCGTTTCCGCGGCCGTGAAATCACGCACCAGCAGCTGGGTCTGAATCTGCTCAATCGTCTGCGTGACGATCTGGCCGATTCCATTCAGGTGGAACAGTTCCCCAAGCTGGAAGGCCGTCAGATGATCATGATGGTGGCTCCGGCCCGTGCAGGCGGCAAAAAGTCTGCTGCGGCTCCAAAAGCCCAGGCTGATAGCGCCGCTGCTACACCTGAGGCCGCAGATAAGGCATAATTGCCGTTTTGCTTTGCAGGCAAGAGTGGGCTCGGCCCACTTTTGTTTTGTGCAGCAAGGAAAGAATTGCGACTCACGCAAATCAGGTTCGGGCAAGAGCTTCGCCTCAAGGCAGAGGTTCTTGGCACATTTCTGTTTACGTGAGTCCTGAGAATTTGCGGGATTTCCTGCAAGACATCGGCCCGGCTTTGGCAGGGTTGATGAATAAGTGCCTCGGAGGCTAGCGAAGTGCGTGCAGGTTGCACGCCGCCTTGCGAGCACAAATTCAATAGGAGCATTCACATGCCCAAAATGAAGACCAAGAGCAGCGCGAAGAAGCGTTTTCGCGTTCGTCCCGGTGGTACCGTCAAGCGCGGTCAAGCCTTCAAGCGTCACATCTTGACCAAGAAGACCACGAAGAA
>JAITLR010000006.1 GCA_031277805.1 Comamonas sp.
GGTTCAACCGGCGCTTTAATCTCAAAGCCATGGTTCCAAGGCTGCTCAATGCGTTGGCGCACACGGGACCCAGACCGTTGAAGATGTTACGTAACCCTGATTTATGTCGCTAATCAGGTAAAACAGCCTGCAATTGCAGGCTGTTCCTACGTAAGCAGCTACCGAATTCAAAGTGGCTGCGGCGAGTTCCCTACCGTGCTCAGCGGCAGATCATGAATCTCGCCCAGCAGCGCGACCAGACCTGCTGCCGCGGATTGCACGACCTTCGCCCCGCGCTCGGCCGTGGCGGCGGTGGAGTTGCCCACGGCGCCTGCCGGGTTGTAGTCCTCGATGGCCCAGCCCAGCTTGGCGCTGCGGCCGTTGCCGATGAAGTGATATTTTCCGGCCCGCACTTCCGAGGTGGAGGCAAAGTTCTGCGCGCGCTCCATGTGTACGGTCTCAGGCGCCAGATGCAGCATCATTGAAGTTTCGACCTCGCCGCCATGAATGCCGAAGCGGTGCTCATGCGCGCAGAACTGCTGGTTGGCTGCGTCATCGACCAGACCAAACCAGCTGGCACTGTAGACCAGCAGACCATGCTTGATACGCAGCTCGCGGGCCACGATATCCATCACGCTGACCTGGCCCCCATGGCCGTTGAGCAGCAACAGCTTTCTCACTCCCGCGCGCGCCACGCAGGCGCCCAGCTGCGTCCACAGCGCGATCAGCGTAGCGGGCTCCAGCGTCAGCGTGCCCGCGTAGTTGCTGTGCTCCACCGACAGGCCAATGTTCTGCGGCGGCAGAAACAGCACCGGCAGATCGGCAGGCAGTTGCGGCAAAGCCGCTGCCACCACGCCTTCGACCAGGCTGGCATCCACCGACAGCGGCAGATGTGGGCCATGCTGCTCCACCGCGCCCACGGGCAGAACGGCCACGGTATCGGCGGCCAGCCCGCTGGCCTGGGCCAGCGCGAAATCATGGGCCGAGACCTGGGCCCAGAAACGTGAGGGCCAGCGCAGGACGGAAGAGGTGGTGTTGCTCATGGCCCTCATCGTAGCGGCTGTGCCAGTCTGCTGGGCAGCAGTCGCCGTCTGTCAACACAGATTTGCAGCCTGCCCCCACAATCGCTGCATGCCCGAAGTCAGCACCCGCCCCTCCAAGTCCCAAACATCCAAACCGCGAACCCGTGACCTGACCCAGGGTCCGATTGCCAGCACCTTGCTGGTCTTTGCCCTGCCCATACTGGCGGGCAATGTGCTGCAGTCGCTCAATGGCTCGGTCAATGCCGTCTGGGTGGGCGGGCACCTGGGGGAGGCAGCGCTGACTGCCACGGCCAATGCCAACAATGTGATGTTTGCACTGATTGGCGCCATGTTCGGCGTCAGCATGGCCACGAATATCCTGATCGCCCAGTCCATGGGCGCGCGCAACATTGCCCAGGCCAAGCGCGTGCTGGGCAGCAGCGCCACCTTCTTCGGGCTGATCTCCCTGCTGCTGGCCGTGCTGGGCTGGCCGCTGTCGCACACGCTGATGCACTGGATGGGCACGCCCGAGGCCTCGCTGCCGCTGGCCGAGTCCTATCTCAAGGTCATCTTTCTGGCCATTCCGCTGCTGTTCATGTTCACTTTTGTGACGGCCGCTTTGCGGGGCTCTGGCGATACGCGCACGCCGTTCTGGTTCCTGCTGATCGTGGTGGTGCTCGATATTTCGATGAACCCGCTGCTGATCTTTGGCTGGGGCCCGGTGCCTGCCATGGGCATTCAGGGTTCGGCCGTGGCCACGCTGATTGCCAACGGCCTGAGCTTCTTCGCGTTGTTGGGCTGGCTGCACAAACGCCGTCACCCGCTGTGGATAGGTCGGCGCCAGCTAGGGCTGTTCAAGCCTGACTGGACGATTGTGCGCACGCTGGTCGTCAAAGGCCTGCCCATGGGCGTACAACTGATGATGATTTCCATGGCCATGATCGCCATGATCTCCCTGGTCAACGCCTTTGGCGTGCTGACTTCATCGGCCTATAGCGCGGCACTGCAGCTCTGGACCTATGTGCAGATGCCGGCCATGGCCATTGGCGCCGCCTGCTCGTCCATGGCTGCTCAGAATGTGGGCGCAGGCCTGTGGAAGCGCGTGGACGCCACGGCGCGTGCAGGCATGCTCATCAATGTGCTGCTGACCGGCGGCCTGATCGTTCTCATCGTGCTGCTGGACCGCCATGTGCTGGGCTGGTTTCTGCCCACGGGCAGCGCCTCGCTGGAGGTGGCACGCCACCTCAACCACATTGCCATCGGCTCGTTTTTGTTCTTTGGCGTGACCTTTGTGCTTTCTGGCGTGGTGCGTTCCACGGGCGCCGTGCTCGCCCCCATGCTGATTCTGGGCATTGCCATGTGGGGCATCCGCGTACCTGCGGCCAAATGGCTGCAGCCCCTGCTGGGCGTGGACGCCATCTGGTGGAGCTTTCCCATCAGCTCGGCAGCCTCGGTGCTCATGATCCTGGCCTATTACCGCTGGGGCAACTGGCGCAAGGCCCGGATGCTGCCCAAGGGAGCAGGTGCAGTGGCCTCCGCGCCAGCAGCCCCACTCAAGGCTGAAGCTGAGGCACCCGAGCTGGACAGCGATGCGCTGCTGGAGCAATCCCCTAGCTGTGACCGCGTGGCCATCCCCGCCGAAGTGGCAGGCCTGCCGCCAGGCCCTGTGGCCAATCAGGCCAAAGCGGTGGACTCCTGATCCCAGGGGCTTGCGGCCCCTCATACTGCCTTCACCTTGCCAGCGCATACTGCCACGCTGGAACCAAATCATGCGATCACGCTCCCAGTAATGGTCATGCCGTCCCGCCCTTCTTCTCCCCGTATCCACCTCAGCACTGCAGCGCTGTGGTTTTTTGCATTGTTTTTGATAGCTGTCAGCGCTTTACCCTTAAGCGCCAGAGCGCAAATCAACCTTAAAACCTCTGGCAGCGCTCCATCCTCTGTCGTTCAGACGCCGCGCGTGCGCGCGGAGCTGGTCGCACAAGCCCCCGATGGCGTGCAGCCCGGTCAGACCCTGTGGCTGGGCCTGCAACTGGCGCACGAACCGGGCTGGCATACCTACTGGAAAAACGCGGGGGACTCCGGCCTGCCCACCGATCTGCAGTGGCAGCTCCCTGCGGGGCTCAACGCTGGGGCCATAGCGTGGCCAGTCCCTCATGCTCTGCGCGTGGGTCCTCTGGTCAATTACGGCTACGAGGGCACCACCCTGCTACCTGTGCCCGTCAAGGTGGCAGCGGACTTCCAGGCTCCTGCCAGCGGCAGTGCAGAGATTCACCTCTCGGCCAACTGGCTGATCTGTCGTGTGGAATGCATCCCCGAAAGTGGCGAATTCACGCTGCAGCTGCCCGTACAGGGATCTACCGCCACCCATGGCGACGACTTTCTCAAGGCCCGCGCCCTGGAACCCGTACAGCTGAGCGCGGCGGGCAAAGCCACTGTACAAGCCGCCGCAGGTGATGACCGCATCAATGTCCGTATTTCCGGCCTGCCTGCGGCTCTGCGGGGCCTGCCTCTGGAGTTCTACCCCGAGAATGCAGACACATTCAAGCACGCTGCAGAGTCCGGCAAGGACTGGCAACAGCGCTGGGATGGCGGCGCCTGGGTCGCAGAAGGCTTGCCGCTATCGGATATGCGCGGCGAAACACCCAGGCAACTGGCCGTGGTCGTAGCCCTGCCAGCCGCAGCGCGCGACGCTGCCTTGTCTCAAGGCCAAGCCATTGCCTGGCGCAGCGAACTTGATGTGGATGGCAAATGGACAGCCGCTGCGCTGGCCGGCGTTTCTCCGGCTCTGGCAGCAGCACTGGAAGCCAACAAAAGTGCGGCCGCAACGCCGGCTGCTCCGCCCCCGTCAGGCGCATCCAGCCTCTGGGCTGCACTGCTGGGCGGTCTGATCGGCGGCCTGATTCTCAACCTCATGCCCTGCGTCTTCCCGGTCCTGGCCATCAAGGTGCTGGGCTTTGCCGGCCACGGCCAGAACCAGCGTGCCCAGCGCATGGGTGGCCTGGCCTATGCCGCAGGCGTCATCCTGTCCTTCCTGGCACTGGGAGCACTGCTGCTGAGCCTGCGCGCTGCCGGTCAGCAACTGGGCTGGGGCTTTCAGCTGCAATCCCCGGCAGTGGTTTCTGTGCTTGCCGCCCTGTTCACCGTGCTGGGCCTGAACCTGGCCGGTCTGTTCGAGTTCGGCAGCATTCTGCCCAGCCGCCTGGCCAATGCCCAGGCACGCAACCCGGTCGCGGACTCCTTCCTGTCCGGCGTGCTGGCCGTGGCCATTGCCTCGCCCTGCACAGCCCCCTTCATGGGTGCGTCGCTGGGCTTTGCCATCGACATGCCCACGGCACAGGCCCTGACGGTGTTTGCCGCTCTTGGCGTAGGCATGGCCCTGCCCTATGTGCTGGCGGCCTTTGTGCCAGCCGTCATGCGCTGGCTGCCACGCCCCGGCGCCTGGATGCAGACCTTCCGCCATGCCATGGCTTTCCCCATGTTTGCCACCGTGGTCTGGCTGGTCTGGGTGCTGGGCCACCAAAGCGGCATGGACGCCGCAGCCTTGCTGCTGGCCTTGCTGCTGGCACTGGCGGCACTGATCTGGGCTCTGGGTCTGGCAGGCAAAAGCCGCGCCATCCTGGGCACTGTTGCCGTGCTGCTGGCTGCGGGCATCGGCTATTACGCAGCACCCATGATTTCCACACCTGCCGAGAACGTCACACAGACCAAGTCGGGCGAGCCCTGGCAGCCCTGGTCGGCTGAGAGAGTGCAGTCGCTGCAGTCGGCAGGGCAGCCCGTGTTTGTGGACTTCACCGCCGCCTGGTGCGTGACTTGCCAGGTCAACAAACGCACCACCCTGAACAGCGCCGAAGTGCTGCACGCTTTCGAGCAGCGCAAGGTGCAGCTGATGCGTGCCGACTGGACACGTCAGGACCCTGCCATCACCCAGGCATTGCATGCCCTGGGCCGCAGCGGCGTACCCGTCTATGTGCTGTACGCCCCCGGAAAGCCTCCCGTGGTGCTGTCGGAACTGCTGAGCAAGTCCGAAGTTCTGGGAGCGCTTGAACAGATGTAGGCCTGAGTCTCTCCCTATGGCACAAGCGCCGCAAACGGTCTAGACTGAATTCGTCTACCACCCAGGCGCTACCCGCACCTGCGGGCCGCCTGAACCGTTCAGGAGGTGAGCCATGCATGCCGATCTCTCCCATTCCCCGACCCGGCGCCACCCTCTTTTGCGCGCTCTGGGCCTGGCCAGTTTGGCAATTGCAGGACTGATTCTTCCTTTCGTGTGGGATGTCCTGAGCCTGGTCAACGAGATGCCCAAGATGAACTGGCTGCAGCACGCTCTGGCACAGGCCCCTGCGCTGAGCTGGCTGATGATGTTTGTCTGGGGTGCAGCCATCCCCGGAGTACTGCTGTGGAGCATGCATCAGTCAAAGCACCACAAGATAGCCACCATCGTTTCCATGCTGGTGCTGATGTGGGTTGCAGTGACCTGGTATGTGCACATGCCTGTCAGCGGTCAGTGCGACAGCCTGTATTCGCAATGGAGCTGGGCATGCACCGTTTTGCAGTGGGCTTACAGCCTGAGCCTTGGTCTGGCCACCGCGACCTATGTGTTCATCATGCTGGGACTGGGCCTGTCGGCATTGGGCCTGCTGGCCGAAGGGCTCGATGAAAAACCGGCTCACGCATCCTGATGCTCCGGCTGGTCACAAAAAAAAGCGCCCTCAGTGGGCGCTTTTTGTTTGCGGAATATGCCGCTCAGCTCTTGCTGCCGCGCGCAAACAGGCGCAGATAGCGTGAGGGCAGATCCTGCATGCGCATCATGATGGGCAGGTCTGCGGTGTTGAAGTCACTGTCCCAGGCCGGTGCACCCAGCACCTTGGCTCCCGTGCGCAGATAGCCCTGGATCAAGGCGGGCGGTTCCACTTTCAGGGCGTCTGCCGAGACATGACTGATGTGCGCCAGCTCTTCGGGCAAGGCCACACGGGGACGCACCTGCAGCGCGGGCTCAGCCAGGTGTGTCTGGCGCAATTGCTGCCAGATACGCGCGGGCCCTTCGCCATGTGCCAGACCTGGATACTGCATGGGAATGCTGGCGCAGCCCACCATGGCTTCAAGCTGGTTGCGCTGCATGAATTCGGCCAGCGCCCCCCAGAGCGCCAGAATCACGCCCCCCTGGCGGTGATCGACATGCACGCAACTACGGCCCAGCTCCACCATGCGATCGCGCCAGGCGTTGATGGGCGTCAGGTCAAACTCCTGGTCGCTGTACAAGCCTCCTGCACGCTGGGCCTGGGCGGGAGTCAACAGACGATAAGTGCCGATGACGCGCTCCTGCTCTTCATCGCAGATCATCAGGTGTTCGCAGAAGTCATCGAAAGCATCCACATCGTGGCCTGCCACCGGAGTCTGCAATACGGCCCCCATCTCCTGGGCAAACACCTGATAGCGCAGACGCTGTGCCTGACGGACTTCATCGAGGTGCCTGGCCCAGCGTACCTGCAAGCGCAGGGCTGGCTCTGCTGCATGTGAAGGAGAGGAGCGGGAAGAAAACGGAACAAGCGGTGACTGGGGTGTCGTGATGGCCTGGTTGTTCAGTGCATCAAGTACCTCGGGATGCCTCATCTCTGCTTTCCTCTCAGTGTTGGACGCAGTTGGCGGCCTGCCTGTGCCACACGGTGTGTCTGCGTGCGCTCATTGTGAAAAATGCAGATGAAGGCAGCGAGTCATTTTCATGACGTTTGAATGACAAGCACGCAAGAAAAACGCAGCTCAAAAGCTGCGTTGCAGGGTATGAAAGCGGAGACTCAGGCAGCTTCGACCGCGTTCTTGTTCCCCATGCCCAGATAGGTCTCGATGATGCGCTTGTCACCTAGCAGATCACTGGCCTTTCCATTCAGTGCCACTGCCCCCATCTCCAGCACATAAGCCCGGTCTGCGACCTTGAGAGCAGCGCGAGCGTTCTGTTCGACCAACAACACGGAAACACCGTGGTTGCGCAGACTGGCCACCACCTGCAGTACCTCCTTGACAATCAGCGGAGCCAGTCCCAGCGAGGGCTCATCCAGCATCAGCAAACGTGGCTTGGCCATCAGTGCACGGCCAATGGCCAGCATCTGACGCTCGCCACCAGAGAGCGTGGATGCCATCTGCGCCCGGCGCTCCTTCAAGCGCGGAAAGATGGCAAACACTTCTTCCATGCGCGCATTCTGGTCACGCTGCCCCTTGCGCCACAGGGAAAAGCCGCCAAGCAGCAAATTGTCTTCAACAGACATCTCGCCAAACAGCTCGCGCTTTTCGGGTACCAGGCCCAGCCCTCTGGCAACCATGCCCTCTACCGAAGGCTTGGCAATACGCTCCCCATCCAGCCGGATTTCACCCCTGGACGGCAGCAGCCCCATGGCCGCCGAAAGCAGCGTGGTCTTGCCCGCACCATTGGGTCCGATCACGGTGACGATCTCGCCGGCCTGCACGTTCAGATCAACATGGTGGACGGCCTCCACAGGACCGTAAAAAACGCTCAGCCCGCGCAATTCAAGCAATGTCTCGCCACTCATGCTGCGGTCTCCTCATCGTCACTACCACCCAGATAGGCGTCGAGCACACGTTGATTGGTCTGAATCTGGGCTGGTGTGCCTTCGGCAATCACCGTGCCGAACTCCAGCACCGTGATGCGATCGGCCAGATTCATCACAAACTCCATATCGTGCTCCACGACCAGAATGCCAAGACCTTCGGCGCGCAACTGACGCAGCAGATCGGCCAGAGCCTGTTTTTCGAGGTGTCGCAGGCCAGCTGCAGGCTCGTCCAGCAGCAAGGCCGCCGGCTGGCCGGCCAGGGCCCGGGCAATTTCAACAATGCGCTGCTGACCCAGGGCCAGCGAGGCTGCAGGCACATCGGCATAGGGCTCCAGCCCGCATCTGTCGATCTGCTTGCGTGCCTCTGCCAGCAACGCAGCCTCCTCGCCCCTGTCCAGACGCAACATGGATGCCATCCATCCCCTGTGGGCCCGCTGGTGCGCGCCCAGCGCTACGTTCTCCAGCACCGAACGCTGCCCCAGCAGACGCACATGCTGGAAGGTGCGTCCCAAGCCCAGCGCGGCAAACCGGCGCGAAGGCGCATCGCCCATGACCTGCCCCATCAGCTGCACCTCGCCTTCTGTCGGCGAGTCAACCCCGGAGATCATGTTGAAGAAAGTGCTTTTACCCGCACCATTGGGACCGATCAAGGCATGAACTTCACCGGCCTTGAGCTGCATGGAGACGTCGTTATTGGCCACCAGCCCACCAAATCTCTTGGTGACATGCTTGGCTTGCAGCAGCACCGTACCGACATCAGGCAAGGAGCGCTGATCCAGCGGCTGGAGCGTACCCTGCAGCTTTTTCTCCGGCGGTTGAACCAGCCCCGCCGTCAGGCGCTGCAGCGTGGGCCACAAACCCTCGGCAAAGCGTTGCAGCACCAGAACCATGAGCAGGCCGAAGACGATGACCTCAAAATTGCCGTTGCTGCCCAGCAAGGCCGGCAGAATGTCCTGCAGCTTTTCCTTGAGCAAGGTGATGATGGAGGCCCCCAGAACCGCGCCCCACAGATGACCAGCCCCACCGACCACGGCCATGAACAGGTATTCGATGCCAATGTTCAGGTTGAAAGGTGCAGGGCTGACAAAGCGCTGCATATGCGCATACAGCCAGCCCGACAACGTTGCCAGCAGCGCCGCCAGCACAAACAGCTTGACGCGGTAGCGCGCGGTATTCACACCCATGGATTCCGCCATGACCTGTCCACCCTTGAGGGAACGTATGGCTCTGCCCTCACGCGAGTCCAGCAGGTTGTAGAGCAGCCACATGGCCAGCAACACCACGGCCCAGATCACCACTCCCATGGTGCGCGAGGAAGACAGGTCAAACCCGGCGATCCTGATCGCGGGAATCCCTGTCAAACCGGTCTGACCGCCCAGGAATTCCATATTGCCGAACAGGTAATACAGGCTCAGACCCCAGGCGATGGTGCACAGCGGCAGATAGTGGCCCTGCAACTTCACGGTGACCGATCCCAGTACCCAGGCAATGACAAAGGTGATGACAAAGCCCAGAACCAGGCCCAGCCAGGGCAGTGCCTGAATGCCAAGCAGGCCGCCCAGAGCATTGACGGCCATGGGTGATGTGCAGACCCAGGCCGTCGCATAGGCCCCGACCCCCACAAAGGCAGCCTGACCGAACGATGTCATTCCGCCCACACCTGTCAGCATCACCAGACCCAGCGCCACCATGGAATACAGGCCGATGTAGCAGAGCAGAACAATTGTGAAGTCAGGCAGAAAATTCCAGCTCAGCGCCAGAGCCAGAATCACCACGGCCGTCAGCATCCGTGTGCTGATCAGGCCTCGACGCACCGGCAGCACGGCAGTTGCTGCCTGGGTAGATACGGGCGTACTCATTCTTCTTCCTCCACATGGTGGCTGCTACGCGAGCGCCACCACAGCACCGGAATGATCAAGGTGAAGACAAGAACCTCCTTGTAGGCACTGGCCCAGAAGGAGGAAAACGCTTCCAGCAGACCCACCAGAACAGCACCCGCCAAGGCCAGCGGATAGCTGGCCAGCCCCCCCACAATGGCGGCCACAAAGCCTTTGAGGCCGATCAGAAAGCCCGTGTCGTAGTACACGGTGGTCAGAGGTGCGATCAACAAACCGGAGATGGCGCCGATCAGCGCCGCCAGCGCAAAGCTCACATCACCGGCCAGCCCGGTGGGAATGCCCATCAAGCGCGCGCCCACGCGGTTGATGGCCGTGGCGCGCAGAGCCTTGCCAACCATGGAGCGACCAAAGAACGCGAACAGCGCCAGCACCAGCGCAATGGTCACGCCGATGACGACCAGTGACTGGCCCGAAACCGGAATGTCTCCCAATTGGAAGGAGGCTTCTGAAAATGCGGGGGTACGTGAACCTTCTGCACCAAAGAAATAGAGCCCAAGCCCCACCAATACGCCGTGCATTGCTACGGAAACAATGAGCAGGCTGAGCACGGTGGCATTGGCCAGCGGACGATACACGAGACGGTACATCAGCGGCCCCATGGGAGTGATGATGGCCAAGGTGGTGACGGCCTGCAGCATCAACGAAGAAGGGCGTAGCACATACGCCAGCAAAAACGCCAGGCCCGGAGCGAGTACCGTCCAGAACAGCGAAGCGGGCCAGCTGACTTCTCGCCCCGTGAATGAACGCAAGATGTCGATCACCAGAACAATGGCTGCCAGCACCAGCAGCAACCAGAGCGTGGACGGCAAATGCTTGGCCTGCATCATGGCCAAGGTCAGCGCCCCAAAGGAAACAAACTCTCCCTGCGGTATGAAGATGACCCGGGTAACGGAAAAAACGAGCACCAGGGCCACCGCCAGCAGCCCATAGATGGCGCCGTTGACGATGCCATCCTGCCCAAGCAGCAAGGCAATCTGCAAATCCATGATGAAAACTTTCGCTGAAGCCGCCCGCACCTCACCCAGCCTGCAAGCGCTGTGGCTTCAGGCAGGATGAAGAGTCATGGGCGTAACGGGCTTAGGGTTGGTACTTCCAGGTACCGTTTTCAATCTTGACCATGACCACGCCGTTCTGGATACCCAGATGGTCCGTGGGCGACATGGTGAACACACCATGCGCGCCTGCCACGCCCTTGGTCTGCTCCAGCGCATCACGCAGGGCCGAGCGGAACTCGGGTGTGCCAGGCTGGCCCTTCTTCAGAGCCGCAGGCACGGCAGCCTCCAGCACCTTGCCGGCATCCCAGGAGTGGCCGCCAAAGGTCGCAGCGCTGCCCTTGCCGAACTTGGCTTCGTAACCGTCCACATAGGCCATGGCCGTCTTTTTCACGGGATGCGAATCCGGCAACTGATGGGCCACCAGCACAGGGCCGGCCGGCAGCAGCGTGCCTTCCACGTCCTTGCCGCCCACGCGCAGGAAGTCGGCATTGGCCACGCCGTGCGTCTGGTAGTACCTGCCTTTGTAGCCACGCTCCTTGAGCGTCTTCTCGGGCAGCGCTGCGGGAGTGCCCGAGCCAGCCACCAGCACCGCATCGGGCTTGGCACCCATGATCTTCAGTGCCTGCCCCGTCACCGAGGTGTCGGTACGAGAGAATGCCTCTGTCGCCACCAGCTTGATGCCCTTGGCTTCCGCAGCTTTCTTGAACTCCTGCAGCCAGCCTTCGCCATAGGCATCGTTGAAGCCGATGAAGCCCACGGTCTTTACACCGCTCTTGGCCATATGGTCGGCAATGGCGCCAGCCATCATGCTGTCGTTCTGAGGTACCTTGAAGACCCACTTCTTCTTGTCATCCATGGGCTCGATGATGCGCGCCGAGGCGCCCAGGGTGATCATGGGCGTCTTGCTCTCGGAGACCACATCGATCATGGCCAGCGAGTTGGGCGTGGTGCTGGAGCCGATGATGATGTCGGCCTTGTTTTCGCTGACGAGCTTGCGGGTGTTGGAGACGGCGGCCGTGGTGTCCGATGCGTCATCCAGAATCACATAGTTGACCTTCTGGCCACCCATGGTCTGAGGCATCAGGGCCACGGTGTTCTTTTCGGGAATGCCCAACGATGCCGCAGGACCCGTGGCAGACACCACCACCCCCACCGTGATGTCGGCCAAAGCCGTTCCCCAGACTGCAGCCAGTGCGGCAGCGACCAAGCCCAACTTTGCAATGCGCTTCATTGTTTGTCTCCTAGAAGTGGTTCACACAAAAATCCAGCTGCTACATCACTGAATGGCGGCCTGCATTCCGATGGATGGCCGCTCTTTTTTTCAATGTATTTTCGAATCCCTGGCGCGCACAATTTATCTTGGTAACTATATTTGTGCCAGCATTTTTTCACTCCTGGAAGTCGGGGTTTGTACCTCCCCGATTCCTCCCATGAACAAATCCGCCACCAGTTGCGCCATCGCTTCCTGATCCAGCGCACCGTCGGAGCGCAGCCAGGTAAACATCCAGTTCATCATGCCAAAAAGCAGCATGCTGATGGCCTTGGAAAGCCCTGCCTCATCGAGATCCGGCCGTATCTGTGCCAGCGCTCTGCTGAAGCCCGCGACCAGTGCTCGCTCCTTGTCCAGCACCTGCTGGTGATCCTCACCCTTGAGATAGCGCACGCTTTCCGTCAGCACACGATGCGCATGCGCAGACAAGGCATATTCCTCGACGAAACGTGCAATCAGGCTGCGCAGGCGCTGCTGCGCATCAAGTCCCGGCAAGTCCCTGACTTCCTGCTCCAAAGCCTGCAACCGCGTCAGATGCGTGTCGCAGATCTCGAACAGCAGCGCGTACTTCTCGGTGAAGTAGTGATAGATGGCAGGCTTGGACAAGCCGCAGGCCTGGGCCACCTCATTCATGCTGGTAGCGGCATAGCCCTGGCGCGCAAACAGCGCTGCCGCATGTTGAAGAATGAGATCGCGCTGATCGTCATAGCCTGCGGCACGACCTCTAGCCATCAATCTGCTCCGGGTGTTTTTTCAAGATTTTCAGCTGTCTCATTGATGCATCCTGCGGTTAACGCTCATCAAACGATAACAACACATGGCTGCTGAGCGGATGGCACTGGCAGGTCAGCACAAAGCCCTGAGCGACCTCCTGCGCATTCAGTGCAAAGTTGCGCTCCATCGCAACCTCGCCTTCCAGGCATTTGGCACGGCAGGTGCCGCAAACACCCGAGGTACAGGAGTACGGCACTTCCAGTCCGGCTGCCTCTGCGGCCTGCAGCAAATTCCCGTGCGCAGATTTGAAGGGGAAGCTCCGCGTCAGTCCGTCGCGTATCAAGGTGATCTGCGCAGCCTCCACCTCCTGTACATGACGGGCAGGCGCCTGCCCGCCCGCTGAGGGCAGGACACCGAAACGCTCGATGTGAATGCGCTCCTGCGGAACCCCTGCGGCCAGCAGCGCAGCCTCCACCTCGTCATTCATCTGGTAGGGGCCACAGACAAACACGGCATCCAGTGCCTTCACGGGCACTACGGTCTCAAGCAGCTGCATCACCTTGGCCTGATTCATGCGGCCCATATTGAGTGGGGCTTCCGTCTCCTCGCGTGAGAACACATGGTGCAACACCAGCCGTGTCAGATAGCGGTTCTTGAGGTCGTCCAGCTCCTCCTTGAACATGGTGGACTGCAGACTGCGGTTGCCATAGAGCAGCGTGAAGCTGCTGCCCGGCTCGCGTGCCAGCACGGTCTTGATGATGGACAGAATCGGCGTGATCCCGCTGCCGCCAGCAATCGCCAGATACTGGCGCTGCGCTGCGGGTTCGACAGGAATGAAAAAGCGTCCCTGCGGTGGCATGACCTGGATCTGATCACCGGCCTTGAGCTGAGCATGCACCCAGCTGGAAAATACCCCACCGTCGACACGGCGCACCCCCACGCGCAACTGCCCGTCATCTACCCCTGAGCAGATGGAATAGCTGCGGCGCAGGTCCTGACCATCGATCTCGGCGCGCAAGGTCAGGTACTGGCCCTGCGTGAAGGCGAACTGCTCCCGCAAATCGTCAGGCACCTCGAAGTTCACGATGGCAGCCTCTGCCGTATCGGGTTGCACGGAACGTACCGTCAAGGGGTAGAACAAGGTACTCATCAGGATGCCTCTATCGGAATTGATTTCTTGCTGGCAGCAGCAAGACTCGCTGCACGCAACAAGCACTCACAGCGCCTCTCTGAGATGCCAAGCAAGAGCCGCCGCGCAGCGATGGCATCGTCCTCCTCCCGCGAAGCGAGAGAGGAGGAAACAGCGCAGCTGTTCAGATGGTGATTCATGGCTTATATCGGCTTGAAATATTCAAAAGGCTCGTGGCAGCTCAGGCAACGGTACAGCGCCTTGCAGGCTGTCGATCCGTAAGCGGACAGGCGCTCGGTCTTCTCACTGCTGCAACGCGGGCAAGCCACGGCAGCGCCACTTGCGGCGCGCTGCAACTGATACTCCTCACGAGGCACAAAGCGCAAGGTGATCGGTTCATGCTCAGGCACCGCCCCAGGTGGTGCGATACCGTAGGCCCGCAGCTTTTCGCGCCCATCGGGCGTGATCCAGCCCGTAGTCCAGGCAGGCGCGCGCTGCAACCGCACCTGCACAGGGCCAAGACCCGCGGCCTGCAAACCATCAAGCACGCTTTTTTCTATCATTTCCGTAGCTGGACACCCCGAATAGGTGGGCGTTATCGCCACTTCCAGCACATCACCAACCTCGCTGACCGAGCGCACCATGCCCAGATCGCACAGCGTGACCACAGGCACTTCCGGGTCAGGAATCTGCGCCAGCACGGCCCAGGCCTGCTGAACGCGGGCAGAGGTGGTGACGCAGGCCGTGGCAGTCATCACCAGACTCCGCCCGGATAGGCGCGCTGCAGATGCTGCATCTCGGCCAGGATGTAGCCCATATGTTCGCTGTGCATGCCGCGCTTGCCAGTGCTGATGAAGGCCGAGGCCTTGGGCACTTCCAAAGTTGCAGCATGCAGCACTGATTCCATCTGCGTTTGCCAGTGTTTTTGCAATGATCCCCAACTGGGGCCCAGGCCAGTCTGCTCGGCATGCCGATCCACGGCATCGCCGCTGAACAGTTCGGTGGCATAGCGCCACAGCGCATCTACCGCGTCCTGGGCGCGCTGACGGGATTCCTGAGTCCCATCACCCAGGCGCACCACCCAGTCGGCAGCGTGCTGCTGGTGATAGCGAGCCTCTTTCAGCGCCTGGCCGGCAATCGCGGCCAGCTCTGCATTGCTGGACTGCAGCAACTGCTCCCACAGCAACGCCAGCAAGGTGGATGCCATGGTGTTGCGCAGCACGGTGAAGGCAAAGTCGCCGCGCGGCAGCTCGACCAGCGTCAGGTTGTAATAACGGCGCTCCTCGCGCAGAAAGGCCAGTTGGTCTTCGTCGTGGCCAGATACTTTGCCCGCCAGCGTGAGCACGGCACGGGCCTGGCCGATCAGGTCCAGCGCCATGTTCGACAGTGCAATGTCTTCTTCAAGAACAGGAGCGTGTCCCGCCCATTCAGCAAGGCGTTGACCCAGAATCAGGCAGGTATCACCTATGCGCAGCAGATATTGCTGGGTCAGATCGTCCTGCAAGGTAATGCTGTGTTGCATGGCTCCTTCCTCACATGTGGTTGACGGCCTGGGGCAGTTGATAGAACGAGGGGTGGCGGTACACCTTGTCCTGCGCGGGGTCGAAGAACATATCCTTGTCGCCGGGGTCGCTGGCCACGATCTGCGCCGATGGCACGACCCAGATGCTGGTTCCCTCCTGGCGGCGCGTATAGACATCGCGTGCCATCTGTATGGCCATGGCAGCGTCGGCCGCATGCAGGCTGCCGCAATGCTTGTGATCCAGCCCGGCCTTGCTGCGGACAAAGACCTCCCACAGCGGCCATTCGGTGCGGGAGCTGGTTTCGGAAGCTGTACTCATGGTGAACTCCAATATTCGCGATAACTTTTCAGGCCTGCTTGCGTGCGCGCTCGCCTTGCTTGGCCGCATGCGCCAGGGCAGCTTCACGCACCCAGGCCCCGTCCTCCCAGGCCTTGACACGTGCAGCCAGTCGCTCGCGGTTGCAGGGACCATCGCCGCCTACCACGCGCCAGAATTCGCTCCAGTCGATGGCACCGAAATCATGGTGCCCACGCTCTTCGTTCCAGCGCAGGTCGGGATCGGGCAGGCTCACGCCCAGCACTTGGGCTTGTTCCACCGTGGCATCGACAAACTTCTGGCGCAGCTCGTCATTGCTGATGCGCTTGATGCCCCAGCGCATGGACTGGGCCGTGTTCGGCGACTGGTCGTCAGGCGGGCCGAACATCATCAAGGTGGCCCACCACCAGCGGTTCACCGCGTCCTGCACCATGTCTTTCTGCGCCTGCGTGCCCTGCTTCATCATGACCAGCAGGCTGTCGAAGCCCTGGCGCTGGTGAAAGCTCTCCTCGCGGCAGATGCGCACCATGGCGCGGGCATAGGGCGCATAGGAGCAGCGGCAGATCGGCACCTGATTCATGATGGCCGCACCGTCGACCAGCCACCCGATCACGCCCATGTCCGCCCAGCTCAGCGTGGGGTAGTTGAAGATGGAGCTGTACTTGGCCTTGCCCTGGTGCAGAGCTTCGAACATCTGGTCGCGGCTGGTACCCAGGGTCTCGGCAGCGGCATACAGATACAGGCCGTGGCCGCCCTCGTCCTGCACCTTGGCCAGCAAGATGGCTTTGCGCTTGAGCGTTGGGGCGCGCGTGATCCAGTTGCCCTCAGGCAGCATGCCGACGATTTCCGAATGCGCATGCTGACTGATCTGGCGCAGCAAGGTCTTGCGGTAATGCTCGGGCATCCAGTCCTTGGCCTCGATGAACTCACCAGCATCGATGCGTTCGTCAAAACGGGCCTCCAGCGCCAGCTCTTCGGCGCTGCGCAGCACCGGGGCCTCGGCCTTGCCGTCCTTGGCCATCAAATCCATGGCTTGGGTGTACATGGCTGTACCTCCTTCAACGAGAACGTTTGTCGATCACGCGGCGGGCCTTGCCGACCAGCGTGCGCTCGATGGAATCGGAGCCCAGCACCTCGACCGCGGTGCTGATGCCTATCAAGGTCTTGATGCGCTGCTGCACCCAATCGGCCAATTGCTGTTTTTCCCCGGCATTGCCAGGCTGCAACTCGCAGCGCACCGCCACCTGATCCAGACTGCCGTCACGCGTAACCACGATCTGGTACTGACCGGACAGCTGTGCGTTCTGCAGCACGATCTCTTCGATCTGTGTGGGAAAGACATTGACGCCGCGAATGATGAGCATGTCGTCCGAGCGGCCCACGATCTTGCCCATGCGCCTGAAAGCGCGCGCCGTGGGCGGCAGCAACCGCGTCAGATCCCGCGTTCGGTAGCGGATGATGGGCATGGCCTCCTTGGACAGCGAGGTGAACACCAGTTCGCCCTCGCTGCCCTCGGGCAGTACCTCGCCCGTATCGGGGTCGATGATTTCAGCCAGAAAGTGGTCTTCCCAGATCACCGGGCCATCCTTGGTTTCCACACATTCGCTGGCCACGCCGGGACCCATGACTTCGGACAGGCCGTAGATGTCCACCGCATCCAGCCCGCCCTTGGTCTCCAGTTCGTGACGCATGGCCTCGGTCCAGGGCTCGGCGCCAAAGATACCTATGCGCAGCGAGCTTTGTTCTGGGTCCATGCCCTGGCGCTGCATCTCCTCGATGATGACCTGCATATAGGACGGTGTGACCATGATGATGTCGGGCTTGAAATCCGAGATCAGTTGCACCTGCTTCTCGGTCTGCCCGCCCGACATGGGGATGACCGTGCAGCCGGCACGCTCGGCCCCATAGTGCGCCCCCAGGCCGCCGGTGAACAGCCCATAGCCATAGGCCACATGGATCAGGTCGCCGGCCTGGCCGCCCGCCGCGCGAATGGAGCGCGCCACCAGGTCGGCCCAGACATCGATGTCGTTCCTCGTATATCCCACCACTGTGGGTTTGCCCGTGGTGCCGCTGGAGGCATGGATGCGGCTGATCTGCTCACGCGGGACGGCAAACATGCCAAACGGATAGTTGTCGCGCAAATCCTTCTTGGTGGTGAAGGGGAACTTGGCTATATCGGCCAGCGTCTTCAGATCAGCCGGATGCACGCCTTTGGCATCAAAGGCCTTGCGGTAATGCGGCACGTTGTCATAAGCGTGCTGCAGCGTCCAGCGCAGGCGCTGCAACTGCAGCGCCTCGATTTCATCGCGGCTGGCGGTTTCAATGGCGTCCAGCGCTTGAGCGGTGTGTTTGTGAGCATCCATGGTGAGGACCTTTTGATGGCTGGCGATATCTGGCGGAATCAGGCAGCTTGGGCTTGCACGACAGGCTTGCCCTTCACTGAGTAGGACTTGCCCCGGAACAGCGCAATCAGCTGTCCCTGGCGGTTGCGGATGGTCACGTCATAAACGCCTGTGCGGCCAGCCTGCGACAGCTCGCGCGCTTCGGCCACCAACACATCACCGGGTCGACCCGGCGCCACGAAGTCCACTGACAGGCCCGATGCCACCGTCATCTCGTTGCGCGTATTGCAGGCATAGGCAAACGCCGTGTCACCCAGCGTGGTGATATAGCCGCCGTGGCAGGTGTCAAAGCCGTTGAGCATGTCGTCACGCACAGGCATCTCTATCGTGGCTTCCCCCGGCGCAATATGGGTGATGCGCATGGCCAGGCTTTGCGCGGCACGATCACGGGCAAACATGCCATCACGTACCAGTTCTGCTGTCTGCTGAGGTGTCATGGGTCGGCCTCGCTTTCAGCGGTCCGTGAATACGGGAGTGCGCTTGTCCATGAAGGCCGACACCCCCTCCAGATAGTCATGGGCACAGCCCAGCTGCTTTTGCGTCTGCGCCTCCAGCGCCAGCGATTCCTCGAAGCTCAGATGCTGGGCCGCATCGATGGCATTGCGGGTAGCAATCAGCGCCTTGACGGGCATGGCAGCCAGCTTGTTCGCCATATCGGCCACCGAGAGTTCAAAGCCCGCATCCGGAAGCGCGCGCCAGATCAGACCCATGGCCTCGGCATCGTGAGCCGAAAGCTTGTCGCCCAACAGGGCCAGCCCCAGTGCTCGCTGGCGGCCCACCAGATGCGGCAGCAGCCAGGTACCGCCGCTGTCCGGCAGCAGGCCTATCCTGGTAAAGGCCTGTATGAAGCTGGCCGACTCGCAGGCCACGACCAGATCGCAGCACAGCGCGATATTGGCGCCCGCGCCGGCCGCCACACCGTTGACGGCGGCAATCACAGGCATGGGCATGGCGCGCAGCTGCTCGCACAGCGGGCGGTAGTGGCGCTCGATCAGCAAGCTCAGATCGGTAGGTGACTGACCCTCAGGCGCCGGAGCCGCCCCTTCATCAGCCAGATCCTGCCCTGCACAGAAACCGCGTCCAGCGCCCGTCAGCACAAGGCAGCGCACTCCTGAATCTGCAGCAGCCGCCTTGAGCTCCGCCAGCAGCTTCACATGCATGGCCTGCGTGAAACTGTTGAGGGCCTTGGGACGATTGAGGGTCAGCGTGCGCACCGCACCTTGCTGCCCCACCAGAACGAGGGACTCCGACATGCTCACTCCTGTGACAGGGTATGGCTTGTGGCAGATCAACAAAATCTACCAACCGGTCGGGAAATAGTATTCCTGCACTGATCTGCATCAAACCCGCACAAACCCCATGCTCTGTATTCACGCAAGGTGTGGACTGCTGCTCGGGATTGCATGCAATGCGGCAGCCAGACTGGGCGACAATTGGCCCATGAGTTTCGCCCCCCTGACCAATGACACCTTCCTGCGCGCCTGCCGTCGCCAGGCTACCGACTACACGCCCCTGTGGCTGATGCGCCAGGCGGGACGTTACCTGCCCGAGTACAAGGCCACCCGCGCCAAGGCCGGCAGCTTCATGGGCCTGGCCACGAATGTGGACTACGCCACCGAAGTGACACTGCAGCCGCTGGAGCGATTCCCTCTGGACGCAGCCATTCTGTTCAGTGACATCCTGACCGTGCCCGACGCCATGGGCCTGGGCCTGTCGTTTGCCGAAGGTGAAGGCCCGCGCTTTGCCAAGGTCGTGCGTGACGAAGCCGCCGTAGCCGAGCTGGCCGTGCCCGATATGGACAAGCTGCGCTATGTCTTCGACGCCGTGACCAATATCCGCAAGGAGCTCAACGGTCGTGTGCCACTGATCGGCTTCTCCGGCAGCCCCTGGACCCTGGCCTGCTACATGACCGAAGGCAAGGGCAGCGATGACTACCGCACCGTCAAGTCGCTGATGTACTCGCGCCCCGACCTGATGCACCGCATCCTGGAAGTCAATGCCGACAGCGTGGCCGTCTACCTGAACGCCCAGATCGACGCAGGCGCACAGGCTGTGATGATTTTTGACAGCTGGGGCGGCGTGCTGGCCGATGGCGCATTCCAGGAATTCAGCCTGGCCTATACCAAGCGCGTGCTGGCCCAGCTCAAGCGCACCGGCGTGGACGGCACCGACGTGCCCCGCATCGTCTTCACCAAGGGCGGTGGCATCTGGCTGCCCGACATGAAGGACATGGACTGCGAAGTCCTGGGTCTGGACTGGACTGCCAACCTGGGCAAGGCGCGCGCCATTGTGGGCGGTGAGGTCGGCGGCCCCGGCAAGGCACTGCAGGGCAATATCGATCCCAATGTTCTGTTTGCGGCTCCCGAGCAGGTCGCCGCCCAGGCGCGTGCCGTGCTGGACAGCTTTGGCAAGCCCCACACCGACAGGAACACCACCGGCCCTACGCACATCTTCAACCTGGGCCATGGCATCAGCCAGTTCACTCCGCCCGAACATGTGGCTGCCCTGGTGGAAGCGGTGCACAGCCACTCGCGCAAACTGCGCGGCTAAACGCCTTTACGGCAGTCAATCCAAGGGTTAACCCCTTGATTCAACCTAGCATCAAGAATGGTTATTGAGCGACATTTGTACCAGCAGATGCCGCTCAAATTCATTCAACCCATTGATTTTCAAAAAGATTCTCAGGAATCACAGATTTGTAGAGGCCTCTGCAGGTTTTCACATTTTTTTATTTTTTCTTTCCTGAGCAACACCTGCAGAAGTTATCCACATCCGAGGTGGTTCATCATCCCTGAAAGCCACGCCACTACGTGCATTAGCGCTATTTTCTTGGCGATTTGCTCACTTTACTGAAGAATTTAAGCGCATTTAGGTCTAGGGAGCTTCGGTCTTGACAGCCCCTCGTCGCTCATTTATGCACAGATACGCACAGGCAGGTGGATAGTTTCAAGCCTGACAACCAGCCCCGCAAAGATCACGAAAAAATCAAATAAGTTATTGTTTTATTTATATTTTCAAATTCTTCTATTCGTCCCATACAAATATACAAATGCCGATTTGAAGATCCATAGCGTCTATCACTCGAATTTCTCCCACAAAGTTATCCACAAGCCGCAAAGCCTGCAGCAGCATCAAAATCTGCTATAGATCCCATGCCGGCAGTCAGGCTGGCCGGCAAGCATTGCTCTATCCCCCTCCTTTCACCCATGTCCCACATCGTCAACGTCGCCGTTCAGACGCCCGCCCACAGCGCTGTGGGGGAACTGCTGAGCTACCGCAGTGACGAGCCCCTGCTTCCCGGCACCCTGGTACGCGTGCCGCTGGGCAAGCGGGAACTGCTGGGGGTCGTATGGGATGCGCCTTCGGCGTCAGGCGAGCTGCCCGACGGGGTTGCGTTGCGCTCCATCGCTGCCGTGCTGGGGGAGATCCTCCCGTTGAGCCGTAACTGGCGGCGTCTGGTCGGCTTTGCCGCCCATTACTACCAGCGCAGCGTGGGCGAGATCGCCGTGACCGCCTTGCCGCCCCAGCTTCGCGACATGACGCCCGAACAACTGGCGCGTCGACTGGCCCCACCCAAGCCTGCCAAGCCCAAGAGCAGGAAAGCAGCCCTGAAACAGGAACAAGCCATTGCCGAGGCCGCTGAACCTGTACAAGCGCAAGCTGTAGTAGCTCCCGGTTTGGTAGCACTCAGCGCAGAACAAGCCTCGGTTTTCGAGCAAATCGAGCAAAATCCCGGCCCGTTCCTGCTCTACGGCAGCACGGGCAGCGGCAAGACCGAGGTCTATCTGCGCGCCGTGCAGGCCGTGCTCGATGCCAACCCAGAGGCCCAGGCATTGGTGATGGTGCCCGAGATCAATCTCACACCTCAACTGGAAGAGCGTTTCGTGGGCCGCTTTGCCCCCCAGTACGGCAAGGAGTCCGTGGTCAGCATGCACAGCGGCATGACCAACCCGCAGCGCCTCAAAAGCTGGCTGGCCGCCCACAGGGGCCAGGCCCGCATCGTGCTGGGCACGCGCATGGCCATTTTTGCCAGCCTGCCGCGGCTGACGCTGATCGTGGTCGACGAGGAGCATGACGCCAGCTACAAGCAGCAGGAAGGTGCGCGCTACTCGGCTCGTGATCTGGCCATCTGGCGCGGGCGTGATACCGGAGCCAAGGTGATTCTGGGCAGCGCCACGCCTTCGCTGGAGAGCTGGCATGCATCCGCCCCCGAGGTGGGCCGCTATCTGCGCCTCAACATGCCCAGCCGCATAGGCGCGGCCGGCTCAGGCGCGGCATCGCTGCCCAAGGTCCGGCTGGTCGACATGACCCAGCAGCCGCGCAAGGCCGTGTTCTCACCTCCGCTGATAGAGGCCATCACCGAGCGCGTGAAACGTGGCGAGCAAAGCCTGATTCTGTTGAACCGCCGCGGCTTTGCGCCCGTGCTGTTCTGCGCCGACTGCAACTGGAAAAGCGACTGCCCGCATTGCAGCGCCCACCAGGTGTTCCACAAGGGCGACCGCACGCTGCGCTGCCACCACTGCGGCTTTACCCAGCGCGTGCCGTTTTCCTGCCCCAGCTGCGGCAACCCCGATATCCTGCCTCTGGGCAAGGGCACGGAACAGTTGCAGGAAGAACTGGAGCGACTGCTGCGCAATGTGCAGCGCCCCGATGGCGACCCGGCCCGCGTGGCACGCATAGACGCCGACACCACCAAGGCCAAAGGCAGTCTTGAGGAACAACTGGCACAGGTGCATGCCGGCGACGTGGATGTGCTGGTCGGCACGCAGATGGTGGCCAAGGGCCACGACTTTCGCCGCATCACACTGGTGGCCGCCGTACAACCCGACAGCGCTTTGTATTCCAGCGACTACCGCGCGCCCGAGCGCCTGTTCTGCCTGCTGATGCAGGCCGCTGGCCGTGCCGGACGCGATGCCCAGTATGTGAAGGCCCAGGGCAGTCATCCCGAAATGTGGATTCAGACCCATGATCCGCAAAACGCCGTCTATACCGCGCTGCGCAAACATGACTATCCGGCCTTTGCCAGACAGCAATTGCAGGAACGCCTGGATGCCGGCATGCCGCCCTATGCCTTCCAGGCCATAGTCCGTGCCGATGCGCGCAGCCAGGAGGCAGCCCAGGCCTTTCTGAGCGCCGCCACCCAGGTCGCACGCGATGCCAATCTGCCCCATCTGGATGAAGTGTTCATCTACCCCCCCATCCCCATGGCGGTGCAGCGCGTGGCCAATGTGGAGCGTGCGCAAATGCTGCTGGAAACCAGCAACCGCAGCGCCCTGCTGCGCTTTCTGAACGCCTGGCAGCAGTATCTGCACTGGTTGCGTGGCCTGCCCGAGCACAAGGCGCTGGTGCGCTGGCTGGTGGATGTGGACCCGCTGAGCATCTAAAGCCGTCCGGGATTTAAGGTTTTTAGCCCTCCAGCCCTTTACCCACAAGCGCTGACAGCTATCAATTTATATAAACCGCAGCCGTCTGCCAAATCCATCGGGATTTGCGCGAATGGGCAGTCTGGCGCGGATGTTGCATGGTGTGCGGCTCGGCTCCACAAGAAGCCGATTTCTTCCAACATGGAGCACACCCTCATGCAGAAAAACGTATTCCGCCAGACCCTGCTGGCTGCCACTCTTGCCGCCCTGAGCATTCTGTCCGCCCCGGGAGCAGCCCTGGCCCAGGATGCCGCACCCGCCGCTGCAACCGCAGCCAAGGCCCAGACGGCCAAACCCAATGTGGTGGTTCTGGCCACAGGCGGCACGATTGCGGGCGCCGGTGCATCCACCGTCAACAGCGCCACCTACACAGCCGCCAAGGTGCCTGTGGACAAGCTGCTGGCCGGTCTGCCCGAACTGGCCAATGTGGCCAATGTGCGTGGCGAGCAGGTGTTCCAGATCGCCTCCGAAAGCTTTACCAATGACAACCTGCTGACCCTGGCCAAACGCGTTTCCGCCCTGGCCAAGCAGTCCGACGTGGACGGCATTGTCATCACCCATGGCACGGACACGCTGGCCGAAACCGCCTACTTCCTGAGCCTGACCGTGCACACCGACAAGCCCATCGCCGTGGTCGGCAGCATGCGGCCTGGCACGGCCCTGTCGGCCGACGGTGCTCTGAACCTGCTCAATGCCGTCAGCGTGGCCGGGTCCAAGGATGCGCGCGGCAAGGGTGTCTTCGTCACCATGAACGACGAGATCAACACCGCCCGTGATGTGAACAAGGACATCAATATCCAGACCAGCGCCTTCCACAGCCAGTGGGGCCCTCTGGGCATGGTGGTCGAGGGCAGGAACTACTGGTTCCGCGCCCCCGTCAAGCGCCACACCAACAACTCCGAATTCAATATCGACAGCATCGACAAGCTGCCCCAGGTGGACATCGTCTATGCCTATGGCAACGTGCAGCCCACAGCCGTGAATGCACTGGTCGATGCAGGCGCCAAGGCCATCATCCATGCCGGCACGGGC
The DNA here is from genome assembly GCA_031277805.1 of Comamonas sp. Classification (GTDB taxonomy): domain Bacteria; phylum Pseudomonadota; class Gammaproteobacteria; order Burkholderiales; family Burkholderiaceae_C; genus Comamonas. The sequence continues at coordinate 24,269 of JAITLR010000006.1, forward strand.
AATGGCTCGGTGGCTGACCGCATGGTCAAGCCGCTGCAGGATGCACGTGGCAAGGGAGTGCTCATCGTGCGCTCCTCACGCGTGCCCTACGGCTTTGTACTGCGCAATGCCGAGCAACCCGACGACAAGTACGACTGGGTCGTGGCCCACGACATGCGCCCCGAAAAAGCGCGTCTGCTGACCATGCTGGCACTGACCAAGGGCTCCAGCACCAAGGAACTGCAGAGGATGTTCTGGGAGTACTAAGCACTCCCCCTGAGGCGCTGACGCGCCTTCCCCCTCTCTCTTCGGGCGGGGTCGATGCCTTCACCGCGAGGCGGCTCTTGCTCGGCATCCCATCCCTTGCTGGCGGCCTCTCTCTTTAAGTTTCAGGACAAAACAGCGATTTGCGTATACCGAGTATGCACAAGCTGCTCTTATTTTTGCTAGCCCACCAGAGCTACCGCTGCGGAGAAGATCCAAGAAACCCTGGACCGCCACAAATAGCGCAACTGACCCAAGAGCGCGCAGGTTTGATTGCGACCGACTCCGATCGGACAAAAGCTGCCGATCATCAGCGCTAACTTGACAAGCCACTTTAGGCTGGGGCTTACCTATCAAGCTAGGCTGCAGGCGACCTAAACGACGTCCACGCTCGAAAGAAAAATGTCCGCCTGCTGAAGAACGCCGTGATGCACCAAACTGTCTGATCACCAGACCGTAAACCCGCCATCGACGGTAATGGACTGACCGGTGACAAAAGCAGCTCCGTCAGAGCAAAGCCACATCACCGTTCCGGCGATATCGGCAGGCTTGCCAAGACGCCCCATTGGCGTGGCCTGCATGAGCTGCTCCATGTCGCGCGCGTTTTCGGGACGATCCGTGATGCCCGTATGGGCGATGCCGCCGGGGCATACAGCATTCACGCGTATCCCTTGGTTCGCATAGTCCAGCGCCACAGCGCGCGTGAGTCCGATCACGCCGGCTTTCGAAGCCGAGTAAGCGGCAAGCCCTGGACCACCCACCACACCCATGATCGAGGCGGTGTTGACAATGGCTCCGCCGCCATGGTCTCGCATATAGGCACATTCGTGCTTGACGCAAAGCCACACACCTTTCAGGTTCACAGCGATCGTCTGGTCCCACTCTTCTTCGGGTAGCTCCGCAGCAGGCCTGCCTCGCGGCGCGATGCCCGCGTTATTGAAGGCATAGTCGAGACGGCCCAAGTTCTTCACAGTTTGCGTGACAGCATGGGTGACATCCGCTGACCGCGTGACATCGGCGCGCAAAACGATAGCTTTCGCTCCGGCACGCTCCACTGCGTGCGCGGTTTCCTCCGCTACGTGCACTGCGGTATCAACAAGTGCGACGTTAGCCCCCGCTGCCGCAAAATTAATCGCAGTCTGCCGCCCAATCCCCGTCGCGGCTCCGGTAATGAACGCGACTTTTCCTGCAAAACACTCCATCTGACTCTCCTTTGTGCATTTGCCCGCATGTGCGCAGCCATCCCGTAAGCAGGGCAGCCCATGCTGGCTAAATATTCCATTGAGGTTTTGGAGGGTAGATGCCGCGTGAGGCGCTCACATCAGCGAAATAGACTAGGCGGTTTTCCGTGGCGCGTGAAATGCAATCTGTCGCACTCAATGGTGCGCTTGTAGGCCGTCACACCATGATGCAGTGCTCAGCTGAGGGAAAGGACGCTGTTCAGCAGGGTTCGAACCAGTGTTGCCTGACGCGTGACGCCTGTCTTCGAGAATATGGCACGTAAATGCGCACGCGCTGTGTGCTTGCTGATATTCAGCGCTTGTGCAGCCTCCTCGATTGTGGACCCATTGGTTAACGCAAGTGCTAATGCCGCCTCAGCCGGTGTCAAGTCGAACAGCTTGCGCATGATTTCGTCTGAAGCCTGTGATTTGAGATCGGGGTCACGAATGAAGATTGCGCAAGCAGGTCGGCGCGCATTGTCTTCAGACCATTCATTGAATGCGATCTTGCGGACCAGTACACCTAGTTTGGCTTTGCCGGAGGGCCGAGTAACCGACATGGCTTGCACAACACCCGGTTCATGTCCAGCTTGCTCCCCCAGTGCTTGCTGAATGAGCGTCTGCAATTTGCGGCTTTCTGGCGAGAACGAGATTTCAAGCACATTGCTTTTTCTTTGAAGGCCGTCTTTCTCGGCGATGATCTCGTCCGCTGCAATGTTGGTCTTCATGATCGAACCGCTTTCGTCAAGAATGACCATTCCAACCAGCATGCGATCGAAGGTGCTGGCGTAAAGCGTCCGCTCGGACTCAACGACGTTGAATTGCGAATGCAATCTGACCGCGCGTTTCAGATGAGGTAGCAATGCGCTGCAAACGGCTTTGTCACGTACGGTAAAGCTCGTTGAATCATGGCTGCGACACACCCGCAAGCGGCATTCAACACCGCCTTCCGTATGCAGATCTGCTCCCATCATGTAGCCGACATCGAACGGCTTTTGGAACTGCTGGTACATCTCGCTCTGGCGCCAAAAACTGTCACCGAGTAGTTCGTCTACTGTGACCATCCGCTCGGCCGGGAGGTTCACGAATGGGTCGAGCGCGTAATAGTAGTTGCTGTAGGAGGCTTCGCCAGGGAGTACCGTGCCCTGAGCCGATGCATGGACCATGAGACCTGCGCGTCCGCAAGCCGGAGAGCGCAGAATGAGTGTCACGTAGTTTGCACCAAGCGACCCGCGAATTGCTTCCAGCGCACCAGCCCAAGGTATGGGTTCCATCGGCCCCTCGTAGATCAGCGCAACCAACTTGTTGAACTGTTCTATGGTCAGCATTGATTCGGCAAGGAACATTCCTTCACCCTGAAGGGGGACCTGCACTTGCTCGTCTCCTTTTCGTGTTGTTCGCACTGAGCACCCCTCTTGGCCGAAAGGACGGCCGGATCTTTGAAGGCAGGCATACCAATGCCTTTGCCGTGCAGGAATGCGCTTCTCAAGGAAGTGTAGAAGAACGGAGCTTTGCACGCTAGGCAATGAACGTTGAAAGCTCAGTGCTCATCGTCTGGAACCGGCTGAGTCCTCGAATTGACTTGGCGTTTGATCAATAGCGGCTATTGAACCGTTGTGGTCCTTGTCGCCTATGGAGTGGGTCAGCGGCTTGCGCATACCGGATATGCGCAAGCCGCTCTTGTTTTTTCTAGACCGTTTTCGGGTGGCTGCGAATGAGAAGATACCGGCTCTCATCATCCACACACTCCCCATGCGAATTGCAACTCCTCCGGTCTCTGAGCTTCCAGGCATTGCACTACGGCAGCTTGAAAGCAGCGATGCCGAAGCTTGGTATGCCTACCTTCAACTTCCCAAAGTCGTTGAGCACACCAGCTGGAATTTAGGTGCGGTGCATGACCTTGGGCCTATCTTTGACGCACTGGAGTCAGACGCCCTTGATTCACAAATACGATTTGCCATCATCGACGAGCGCCATCCGCAGTTGATTGGCACCATTGGTTTCCACACCGTATCCGCCGGCAATCGGACAGCAGAAATTGCCTACGACATCGCTCCTCAGTATTGGGGACAAGGTATCGCAACTGCCATGTGCCGCGTGGTGACGGATTGGTCCTTCCAAGAAATGAAGCTCTCTCGCGTCCAGGCAACGGTGCTGCCTTCGGATATGGCATCCACAAAGGTCTTGCAAACATGTGGCTATCAGTACGAAGGGCTTCTACGTTCCTACCGCGTTGTGCGCGGAGTGCCACGTGACTACGCCATGTTCTCCCGGATAGCTTGATCTCGATGAATACCTGTTGCAGACCGTCAGCAGCCTTCAGGGCACCCGGAGCGATTCAGAGAATGGCCATCAGAACAGCAGCTTGTTCTTGATCAGGTCATCAACGCCACGGCGGCGGAGAAGCTTAGAAAGGCCAGGGTCGTGCTCACCAGGATGATGCGGGCCACGCGCCCGCTGTGGGCGCCGTAGCGTTCGGTCAGCAGCGAGACATTGCTGGCCGATGGCAGCGCAGCCAGCAGCACCAGCACGACCAGGGTGTCGTGCTGCAGCGGCATGCCCAGTGCAATCGCCGCCATGCCCACGGCCCAGACCAGCAGCGGATGGATGATGAGTTTTGCAAGTGCAATCGGCACATAGTCCACAGTTGCCACACGCTCATGGCTGTTCATCTGCGAACGCGCCAGCACCGCGCCTATGGTGAACAGTGCCACGGGCGAGGCGGCCCCTGCCAGCATGGCCACGGTCTTATCTGCCGGGCCTGGCAATACCCAGCCCATGGCCGAGGCCAAGCCGCCCAGCAGGATGGACCAGGGCATGGGGTTGGAGGCCATGCCCCTGAGAGAATTGCGCACCGCCGGCCAGATGCCCTGCCCGCCCGCCAGATCAAGGCGCGACAGCGCAATGCAGGCCGAGGTGGTGACGACCATGTCTATGGCCATGGTCACAATCACCGGCCCCGCGCTTTGCGCGCCCAGCAGGGCTGCCAGCATGGGCACGCCCATGAAGCCGGTATTGGGGAAGGCGGCGACCAATGCACCGAATGCCGCATCGTTCCAGCCCAGGCGCTGGTGCGTCAGCAGAACGGTCACGCCCACCATCAACGCTGCGCAGCACAGATAGACCAGGGTGACATTGATGTCGAGCAGCTGATGAATCGGCGTCTGCGCCCCAAAGCGGTACAGCATGCAGGGCAGTGCAAAGTACAGCACAAAGGCATTGAGCCCCGGAATGGCCGCCTGCGGCAACACGCCGCGCCAGGTCGCCACAAAGCCACAGGCCACCAGCGCAAAGAAGGGGAAGGTGATGAGAAGAACAGACAGCACCGGCAAATTGTGAACGGTGCCCGCCCATTCCGGCCCGGTGCACACCTGAAATTATCTGCAGACAGACCTCGCGCCGCGCGAGGTCGCCACCTGACCCTCTCAGGCACATCTCCACTGGTTGCCATAAACAACAAAGCCTGCACAGGGCAGGCTTGGGGTTGGCAAAGGACTCTGACACTCAGAGCTTGAGTTCCTTTTCCACATCCATGGTCTTGCGTCGGGCCAGTGCCAGGTTGGAGCGAGCCTTGTCCAGCACCAGGTAGAAGAACACACCCTCGTTGGCTGCCACCGGGCGGATGATGTGATATTGCTTGCCCAGCGTGATCAGGATGTCGTCAATCTGGTCGTTCAGGTTCAGCATGCGCATGGTCTTGAGCTTGGCCCGCACCACTTCGGTATTGCCCGCCGCAGCAAGCTCCATGTCCACACCGCCGCCGGCGCCCCCCATCAGCATGCCGCTGGTACTGTCCACCAGGGCTGCACAGATCGCGCCATCCACTGCCATCAAAGTGTTCAGAGAATCTTGAATAGAGGCCATAAATCCACCTTTCAGAAATGCGAACCCGGGAACCCGTACGCACAGTGCGCACACCTTGAAACTCAGAACGACCGCCACCGCCCATCAGGGCATGAACCCGGCGGCGACCTCGCCCGCCGCCCAGAGTGCGCGGCCCAGCAAGGCGTTCTGATCCACGACCAGACACAGCACGGCCGGAAACTGGCCGCCGATTGCCTGGAACACCACCGTGCCCGACTCTGTCTCGAAAGTCAGGCGCCTGCAGTCCTGGTGACCGATTTCATTGGCCACGGCCTTGGCCATGGCCATGAGCGAGCCCGCCATGGCGGACAGGCGCTCGGTTGGCAATTCGCTGTGAATGCGCAGCGCCGTGATCTCGAATCCATCAGGCGTGCACAGCAGCGCAATCCGCACGCCCTCCACAGGGGACACCGCGCGCAGAAGAATGTCGCGCCCGGCCTGAACGACTTCTGCTGGAATGACAGGGGATGTATGGGTCTTCATAGAGTCTGACTTTGCAAGGACAGCAGCGAGGCCAGCACACCCAGGGCATCGAGCATTTGCTGGCGATCACGCGGATCGGCCTGAACGATGGGAACAATGGCATGTCCTCGGGACATCAGCGCCGAGCTGAACGCCTCCAGCTGCGCTTCGCTGACAGGTCGGCAGCTCAGGATGATGAGCAGCGGCGCAGTCTCCAGCTCGGCCACGCCTGCCAGCATCTCGCTGGCGTAGTCCAGCGCATCGCTGTCGTTGGCGTCGATCATGAGCAGCGCCCCCACCGAAGCCGACAGCACCCAGCGCCGCACGAAGTCAAAGCGATCCTGGCCGGGGCTGCCCACCAGTTGCAGGCGCTCGCCGGACCCCAGATCGATTTCGCCAAACTCGGCACCTACCGTGGTGAACTCCTTGGCATGAGCAGCCTTGTCCAGATTGGGGACGTCGCTGCCTGCCATGAGCTGGCCGCACAGACTGCGCAACGCCGTGGTCTTGCCTATGCCCATGGGGCCGAGCAGACTGACCCGCAGCAGGCCCTGCCCGGGCTGCCTGGGGATGAAAGATGTCATGAGCGCCCTCCGCGCGTGAGCCAGCCTGTCAGCTTCTGCACCCATTGCCGGGTGATCGATGCGGCCGGAGTTGTATTTGTCGTTTCCTGAGGCCTCGATACCTCGATCGCTTTCGGACTGCAGCGCAATACCGCCTGAACCTGCGGCAATGACAACAGGGAAACGAGCTGGGGCAGCTCCACACCCGAATGCTCGCTCAGCGATTGCACGGCAATCGGGCCGCGGGCAAGCAGAGCCAGTGCACGCAGGTTCTGGGCCGTATTGGCAGCCCCGGGCAATACCACCCAGGACTTGAGCTGAAAGCAGTGCAGACAACTCATTCCCTGCTCCTGTAGGTCCGACATGGCGCGCAGCAAGGTCAAGGGCACGGCCTCCTTCTGGCGAGCCTTCCAGTCCATGAGGAATACGGCCGCGCGATCAAGCATGTCGATGAGGTCGGACAGCGTGAACTCCACGTCCAGGTGCGCGACCCAGCCCTGGGATGAGCGGCCCAGCGGCTGCATGGAGGCATCGCCACCCACATAAACCACACAGGGGAAGGCCTTGTCGTCCTGCATCGGCATGGCGCCGTCCAGGATCAATACCTCGGCGGCTTCGCTGGACACCTGAGTCCAGGCGGAAAGCGATTTGAGCGACGCCACGGCAAACAGCGCGTTGAAACGCTGCTGCACTGTCGGCGTCCAGAGTTGCGCCGCCCAGTTGACTTCACCAACGGTCTTCGCCATGCAAACCACCCTGCTTGTTCTTCGTTGTCGGAATCATTGCTGCAGCGAAACAATAGCAACAAGGTTTTCACAAATCACTGGCAAATTGCCATGAAAAAGAAATTTTTGATACCAATATTCACACCTTATTACAAAAATAATTCAAAACAGTGCTGTTCAAAAAGCCAGGGACTGTCTTCACCCACCCCTTTTCTTTGTCAGTTGTGACGGCGGGCCTCAGGCCTTCGGATGCCAAAGCGGTATCCTCCGAGACCTTGTTTCAAGGATGAAGGGTCAATCTGTTCCATGTCTGCTGGTCTCAATCTCGCTCAGCTCCAGGCCGTGCACTACACCGAAGGCCCATGCCTTGTGCTGGCTGGCGCAGGCTCGGGCAAAACCCGGGTGATCACGCACAAGATCGGGCGGCTGATTGAAAACGGCCTGGCCCCGCGCCGCATTGCCGCCATCACCTTTACCAACAAGGCAGCCGCGGAAATGCGCGAGCGCGCCGCCGGACTGATCGGCCGCCAGGCCAAGGAGGTGCTGATCTGCACCTTCCACTCGCTGGGCGTGCGCATGGTGCGCGAAGACGGCCATGTGCTGGGCCTCAAGCCCCAGTTCAGCATCCTGGACCAGGATGACGTCACGGGCATCCTCAAGGACTGCGCGGGCGGCACCACCGATGTGGCCACGGCGCGCCAGTGGCAGTGGACCATCAGCAACTGGAAGAACGCGGGCTGGGACAGCCGCAAGGCCCTGGCCATGGCCCAGGACGACAACGAGCGCTCGATCGCGCTGATCATGCAGCGCTACGAAGAGCGGCTGACGGCCTACCAGAGCGTGGACTTCGACGACCTCATCGGCATGCCCATGCGCCTGCTCAAGGGCCACATCGAGGTGCGCGAGAAATGGCAACGCCTGCTGGGCCATGTGCTGGTGGACGAGTACCAGGACACCAACGCCACCCAGTACGAGTTGCTCAAGATGCTGGTGGGCGACCGCGCCCACTTCACGGCCGTGGGCGACGACGACCAGAGCATTTACGGCTGGCGCGGCGCCACGCTGGACAACCTGAAAAAGCTGCCCATAGACTTTCCGCAGCTCAAGATCATCAAGCTGGAGCAGAACTACCGCTCCACCAGCGCCATCCTGCGCGCGGCCAACAACGTCATCGGCCCCAACCCCAAGCTGTTTCCCAAGACCCTGTTTTCGGAGCTGGGCGAGGGCGAGCCCGTGCGCATCGTGGACTGCGACAGCGAGGAGCACGAGGCCGAGCGCGCCGTGGCCCGCATCCAGAGCCTGCGCGCCAGCATGAACCCCCAGCCGGCCTGGAAGGACATGGCCATCCTCTACCGCGCCAACCACCAGGCCAAGCCCTTCGAGAAGGCGCTGCGCAAGGCCAGCATCCCTTACAAGGTCTCTGGCGGCACCAGCTTCTTCGACCGTGCCGAGATCAAGGACCTGTGCGCCTGGTTCCGGCTGTGGATCAACAACGACGACGATCCGGCCTTTCTGCGCTCCATCACCACGCCGCGCCGCGGCATAGGCCACACCACTTTGGCGAAGCTGGGCGAGTTCTCGGCAGCCCACAAGACCAGCATGTTCGGCGCGCTGTTCAACTCCATGCTCGAAGACGCCCTGCCCAGGAAGGCGCATGACGGCCTGCTGGAGTTCGGCCGCGCCATCAACGACCTCGAGTACCGCGCCCGCCACACGCTAGGCTTCGAGGCCGCGCGCGGCTTTCTGCTCGACTGGCTCAAGGAGATAGGCTACGAGCAGTATCTCTACGACAGCGAGGACAGCGAATCCGTGGCCGCCGCGCGCTGGAGCAATGTGCTGGAGTTCTGCGACTGGATGGCCCAACGCGCGGGCGGCAAGATCGAGGACGCGGCCGGCGCGGGCACCACCGCGCCGACCGAGACCAAGAGCCTGCTCGAAGTCGCCCAGAACGTGGCCCTGCTGTCCACCATCAGCGAGCGCGAGCAGGAACAGGACATGGTGGTGCTCTCCACCCTGCACGCCTCCAAGGGCCTGGAGTGGCCGCATGTGATGCTGGTGGGCGCCACCGAGGGCATGCTGCCCTTCAAGCTCGACGACGACAACGGCCGCCAGCAGAAGGTCAGCGACGAAACCGCAGCCCGCCTGCAGGAAGAGCGCCGCCTGATGTACGTGGGCATCACGCGCGCCCAGCGCACGCTGGCCGTGAGCTGGACCAAGCGCCGCAAGAAAGGCCGCGAAATGGTGGCCTGCCAACCCAGCCGCTTCATCAAGGAGATGGGGCTGGACTCCGCCACCGCCAAGGAAGACCCGCGCGAGAAGCTGCGCAAGCTGCGCGAGGAATTTGCAGCACGCAAGACCCAGCCAGGCCCGGGTGCACCCAACTGAGCACAGCCCATGATCTTTAGAACTCTTGTTTTCATAGCTGCAAGCGCTTATCTATCAAGCGCTACAGCGCAAAATCAACCAGATTCAGAGACCCGCTGCCCATCGGGCTGGGAAATGACCGACAAGCAGTTGCAGGGAGAGTGGACAGGTTCCATTCCCGGCCTGAACGAGTCGGTGCACCTGGTGCTGGGCCCGCACCCCGAATGGAAGGGCACCGTCAAAGGCACGATAGAGCGCGACGGCTCCACCCACCCCATGGTCGGCGACCTCAACAATGGAGTCGTCACGCTGGAGGAAAGCGCAGATGGGACCCGCATTACCGGAACCTGGCTGGGCGAAGTCGTCCCCTCCAGCTGTGGCCGGGAAATTCGCGGCAACTTTCAGGCATCCGAAGAGGCTCCTGCCCAGGAGTTCATGCTGCACAAGCAGCCTTGAGCGCCTATCGCCGACCTATCCATATCATTCATTCGCCCATGCCCGCTTCCTTGCCTACCTTGCCGCTGAAACCGCTGCCTCTGGCCCTTGCTTCAGCCCTCACACTCGGCAGCCTGACGGCCATGGCACCGGCCAAGGCGGCTGAGCCTGAGCTGCCGCCGCCTGCGCAAGGCTGGCGCCAGTGCGCGGCCACCACCGACAACCAGGCACGCCTGGCCTGCTTCGACGCCTGGGCCCAGCATGAGCAGCCGCTGACGGCTCCGCCCGGCGCCAACTGGAGCCTGCCCGACACCAAGGCCGCAAGCGCCGTCAACACCCCTGCAGTAGCGCCCGAGCCGACACCCGTGGTCGCAGCCGACGCCAGCCAGGGCCTGGCCCTGCCCGCCACACCAACCAACGGCGGCTGCCGCGACCCGCGCTACAGCGAGATCTCGCGCTACTACGAACTCGAGCCCGGTTCGGACTGCGGCATTTTCAGCTTTCGCGGCTACCGGCCGATGTCGGTATCCACCGTGTTCGGCAGCCGCGTCGACACCCAGCCCTATTCGCCCAGCCGCGGCTCGCCCGAGCCCGAGGGTTACCAGAAGCACGAGATGCGCATCCAGCTGTCGGCACGCACCAAGCTGGCTTCTGGCCTGCTGACCGGTCCGACCTCGGGGGGCAAGGACTCGCTGTGGTTCGGCTATACCCAGCAGTCTTACTGGCAGCTGTTCAACGGCGCCATCTCACGCCCCTTCCGCACCACGGACCACGAGCCCGAGGTGTTCTATGTCTACCCCACGGACGCGCAACTGCCCTTCGGCTGGCGCTGGCGCTATTCGGGCGTGGGCCTGGTGCACCAGTCCAACGGTCAGAGCAATCCGCTGTCGCGCAGCTGGAACCGCTGGTATCTGATGACCGGCGCCGAACTGGGCAACCGCTGGCAGCTGCATTTCAAGGCCTGGAAGCGCATCAGCGAAAGCGCGCCCGACGACGACAACCCGCATATCCAGGACTACATAGGCCGCGGCGAAGTCAAGCTGGGCTGGAACGTCAACGACCAGAACTATCTAGGTTTCACGGCTCGCGGTTCACTGGGCCAGGGCAAGGGCTCGGGCCGCATCGAATGGCTGCGCACGCTGGGTGAAGGCTGGAACGGCGGCAAGAGCAATCTGCGCCTGCATGTGCAGCTGTTCAGCGGCTACGGCGATAGTCTGGTGGACTACAACTACAAGCGCACGGTGCTCAGCGTGGGCTTCAGCCTGCTGGATTTTTAACCCCCTGAGGCGCTTCGCCTAGGCGGCCCCGCGCCTTCCCCCAAGGGGGACGGCACCCTCGCTGCGGGGCGGCCCTTGCTCGGTGCCTCTGGCCTGGGACACGCCAGTTTTATAGATCGCATCCGGCAACTGCCGCGCAATCATATTTGATAGCTATTAGCGCTTTACCTTCCTAGATTTCATGCTTTTTAAGCATTGAAATCAATGAACACAAGCGCCATCAGCTATTTAAAACAGAGTCATTCCGGCACCACGGCCGTGACCTCGATTTCCACCTTGGCGCGGTCTTCGATCAGGGCCGCCACCTGCACGGCCGTCATGGCCACGCTGAACGAGCCAATCAGCTCGCGATAGGCCTTGCCGATCTCGGCCTGCTGCGCCAAGTACTCTTTTTTGTCGGTGATGTACCAGGTCATGCGCACGATGTGTTCTGGCCTGGCACCGCCGGCCTGCAGCACCTCCACGATGTTCTGCAGCGCCTGGCGCACCTGGCCGACCAGATCGTCGGTGTGGAACTGTCCCTGGCCGTCCCAGCCTATCATGCCGGCCACATAGATCTGGCGGCCGCTGACGGACACGCCATTGGCATAGCCCTTGGGCCGGGGCCAGCCCGGCGGCAACAGTACTTGCATGTTCAACTCCTGTTTTCAGTTGGATTGGATGAACTCAACCAGCGCTCTACGGCGCGGCGGATATAGGGGGGCGCGCTGATGGATTGATGGGTTTGCAGGCTGGTGAAAACCAATACCTTCTGCGCGGCCACGCGCAGCACGCCATCGGGGCCCGTGCAATCCACAGCCAGCGTCAGAGAGCGGTTGCCAGGCTTGCTGATCGTCAGGCCCAGATCCACGACCTCACCCATGCGCGTGATGGCACGAAAGTCACACTCCAGATGCACGATGGGCAGGCCGATCTGCTCTTTCTGCACCATGTCGGCGTAGGAGATTCCCAGTGCCTGATTGAACCAGTCTTCCACCAGTCCGTTGAACAGCACCAGATACTGGGGAAAGAAGATGATGCCCGCCGGGTCGCAGTGCGCAAACCGGATGGGAACCTGGGTCACAAAGCGCCTGCCTGTCACGGCCTCGTTGCTCATCGGCTTCACCTGCTTTCAATCAAATCAGCCTGCAACGCTTTCTGGGAAAGCGCTGACAGCTCTTGTAACCATAGCATTCATTGACCATGCAGCCTGAAGCGCTGCAGCTTGCCCGTGGCCGTGCGCGGCAACTGGTCCACAAAGGCCACGGCACGCGGATATTTGTAGGGTGCCACGGTGCGCTTGACGAAGTCCTGCAGCTCCCTGGCCATGGCATCGCCCGCCGCATGTCCGGCACGCAGCACGACAAAGGCCTTGACGATCTGGCCGCGCTCGCTGTCGGGTTCGCCGATCACCGCGCATTCGGCCACGGCCGCATGGGCCATGAGGGCGTTCTCCACCTCGGGCGCCGCGATGTTGTAGCCGGCCGAGATGATCATGTCGTCGGTGCGCGCCTGGTAGACGAAGTAGCCGTCGGCATCCATCAGATAGGCGTCGCCCGTGAGGTTCCAGCCATGCTGTACATACTGGGTCTGACGGCTGTCGGCCAGATAGCGGCAACCCGTGGGGCCCAGCACGGCCAGCTTGCCTACCGTGCCCGGCGGCACCTCGTTGCCCTGCTCGTCCACCACCTTGGCACAGTAGCCGGGCACAGCCTTGCCCGTGGCACCGGGCCGCGCGTCCTCCTCGCGGTGCGAGATGAAGATGTGCAGCATTTCGGTAGAGCCTATGCCGTCGATGATCTCTATGCCCGTGGCGTCCTTCCACAGCGCGCGCGTGGACGCCGTGAGCGCCTCGCCGGCCGAGACGCATTTGCGCAGCCGCGTCTGGCGTATGCGCTCGCCCTGCTGGGCCATGACGCGGTAGGAGGTCGGCGCCGTGAACACCACGGTGGCGCCGAATTTTTCAATGCCATCGAGCAGCAGCGGTGGACTGGCCTTTTCCAGCAGCACCATCGATGCGCCTATGGACATGGGGAACAGCACCTGCCCGCCCAGACCGAAGGTGAAGGCGATCGGCGGGCTGCCGACGAAGACGTCGTCGGCATGGGCGCGCAGCATGCTTTGGGGCCAGCAGGCGCAGGCGGCCATCACGTCCCGGTGAAAATGCATGGTGGCCTTGGGCACGCCCGTGGTGCCCGAAGTAAAGCCCAGCAGGCAGGTATCGGTGGCTGCCGTTGCCACGGCCTCGAAGTGCGGCGAGGCACTATCCATGAGCGCTTCGAGCGAGCCGGCATCCTCGGCACGCACATTGAAAAAGCACACGGACTTCAGCACCGGGCTTTTCTGTTGCGCGCCCAGCACCTCGGCACGCAGCGCGTCATCGCACAATGCATGGCTGATCTGGGCGATGTCGACGATGGTGGAAAGCTCCTTGGCCCGCAGCAGCGGCATGGCCGCCACGGCAATGCCGCCGGCCTTGATGACGCCGAACCAGCAGGCCACCATCATGGGATTGTTGGGTGCGCACAGCAGCACGCGATTGCCCGCCACCAGGCCCAGCTGCCGGGTCAGCACATTGGCGATGCGGTTGGCCTTGTCCTGCAGCTCGGCATAGGTCCAGCGCACCCCGTCGGCCTGCAGGCACAGCCTGTCGCCGCGCCCTTCTGCCACATGGCGGTCCAGCAATTCGGCCGCGCAGTTCAGGCGCTCGGGGAACTGCAGCTCGGGCAGTTCGAACACGTACTCGGGCTGCAGTTCGGCGGGCGGCAGGTTGTCGAACGCAAAGGTATCGATATGGGCGGTGTAGGACATGGTCAACCTCGCTATTTAGGCGTTCAAACCCTTGAGCAGTTCGCGCGCGATGATGAGCTGCTGCACCTCGGTCGCGCCCTCGTAGATGCGCAGCGCGCGAATCTCGCGGTACAGGCGCTCCACGGGTTGTTCGCTGACCACGCCCAGCCCGCCCCAGATCTGTACGGCGGCATCTATGACCTGCTGGGCGTTCTCGGTGGCCGTCATCTTCGCCATGGCGGCCTCACGCGTCACGTTCTCGCCCTGGTCGCGCTGCCAGGCAGCGCGGTAGGTGAGCAGGGCCGCGCTGTCGATCTGCGTGGCCATCTGCGCGAGCTTGGCCTGGGTCAGCTGGAAGTCGGCCAACACCCCCTGGAACATCTTGCGCGTGGTGGCGCGCTTGAGCGCCTCGTCAAGCGCGCGGCGCGCAAAACCCAGGGCCGCTGCAGCCACCGAGGTGCGGAACACGTCGAGCGTGCGCATGGCCACCTTGAAGCCCTCACCGGCCGCGCCCACGCGCTGCGCCACGGGCACGCGGCAGTTGCTGAACTTGAGCCGCGCCAGCGGGTGCGGTGCGATCACATTGATGCGCTCGGCGATTTCAAAGCCCGGCGTGCCGGCCTCCACGATCAGCGCCGAGATGCCGCGCGAGCCCGGCGCCTCGCCCGTGCGCACAAAGACCACGTAAAAATCGGCAATGCCGCCGTTGGAGATCCAGGTCTTCTCGCCGTTGATCACATAGTGGTCGCCATCAAGGCGCGCTTCACAGGCCATGGCCGCCACATCGGAGCCCGCTTCGGGCTCGGACAGCGCAAAGGCCGAGATCGCCTCACCCGCCGCCACCTTGCTGAGGTAGCGCTGCTTCTGCTCCGGCGTGCCTGCCAGGCTGATGGCGCCCGAGCCCAGGCCCTGCATGGCAAACGCGAAATCGGCCAGGCCGCTGTGGCGGGCCAGGGTTTCGCGGATCAGGCAGATGGAGCGCGTGTCGATCTGCGCCCCCGCGCCGCCGAACTCGGCACCAGCCACCGCATGGCGCAGCCAGCCGGCCGCACCCAGCGCCTTGACCAGTTGCCGGCATTCCGCATCCACATCGGGGCCGTGATCGTGGGCGATATGCTGCTCGGCCCAGGCATCGAGCTGCTGCGCCAGCTGCGCATGGCGAGCCTCGAAGAACGGCCATTTCAGATAGCTGCTGTCTGCCATATCAGTTCCCCTTGAACTCAGGTTTTTGCTTGGCGACGAACGCGTGATAGGCGCGCCCGTAGTCCTGGGTCAGCATGCACAGGGCCTGGGCCTGGGCTTCGGCCTCGATGGCCTGCTCCACGGTCATGGCCCATTCCTGGTGCAGCATGGTCTTGGTGATGCCGTTGGCGAACGTGGGGCCGGCCGCCAGGTCCGCCGCGAGCTTGCGCGCCTCATCCAGCACGGCCTCGGGATCGCACAGGCGGTTGAAGAAGCCCCAGCGCTCGCCCTCTTCCCCGCCCAGGCTGCGACCCGTGTAGAGCAGCTCGCTGGCGCGGCCCTGGCCGATGAGGCGCGGCAGGATGGCGCAGGCCCCCATGTCGCAGCCCGCCAGACCCACGCGGTTGAACAGAAACGCCGTCTTGCTGCGCGCCGTGCCCAGGCGCATGTCCGAGGCCATGGCCATGATGGCGCCGGCACCGGCGCAGACACCGTCCACGGCCGCGATGATGGGCTGGGGGCAGGCACGCATGGTCTTGACCAGCTCGCCCGTCATGCGTGTGAACATCAGCAGCTCGGGGGCCTGGAGCTGCACCAGCGGACCGATGATTTCATGCACGTCGCCGCCCGAGCAGAAGTTGCCGCCCGCGCCCACCAGTACCACGGCCTTCACATCCTGCGCCCACTTGAGGTTGTGGAACAGGTCGCGCAGCTCGGCGTAGGAGTCGAAGGTCAGCGGGTTCTTGCGCTCGGGCCGATTGAGCGTGATCGTGGCCACGCCATCCGTCACCTGCCACAGGAAATGCCGGGCCTCGTAGCTGGCCAGATACTGATGGTTGCCCGCCACCAGCGCGGGATCGATTGCGTATTCACTCATTGGGGTCTCCATTCACATCACTTCACCGCCGGCTACGGCTATGGCCTGGCCGGTGATCGCGCCGGCGCCCGGGCCGCAGAGCCACAGCACGGCGTCGGCCACTTCCTGCGGCTGCACCAGCCGGCCCTGGGGGTTGCCCTTGACGAAGTCGGCCATGGCCTGCTCGGGCGTGCGGCCGGTCTTGGCCACCACGCGCGCAATGCTTTCGCGCACGATCTCGGTTTCGGTATAGCCGGGGCAGACGGCGTTGACGGTCACGCCCTTGCTCGCCAGCTCCAGCGCCAGCGCACGCGTCAGGCCCACCACGCCGTGCTTGGCCGCGCAATAGGCCGCCACATAGGCGTAGCCCTTGAGCCCCGCGGTGCTGGCCACGTTGACGATGCGCCCTCTGCCTGCTGCCACCATGGCGGGCAGCACCTGCTGTATGCACAGCATGGCGCCCGTGAGGTTGACAGCCAGCATGTTCTGCCACAGCGTCAGGTCCATCTTCATGAACGGTGCGCTCTGCGCCTGGCCTGCGTTATTGACCAGAATATCGATGGCACCCAGCGCAGATGCTGCCTTGGCAAAAGCGGTTTTTACTTGCGATTCATCGGCCACATCGGCAAGTTCCATGCGGCATTGGCCGGGGAACGCATCCACCAATGTCTGCAGCGGCTCGGCCCTGCGCCCCAGCACCGTGACCCTGGAGCCGCGCGCCAGCAGCTGGTGTGCGATGGCCTCGCCGATACCCTGGCCAGCGCCCGTCACCAGCGCGTGTTGATCGTTCAGATCACCTGTCATCTCAGTGCCCCCCGGCCGAAGCCATCGCGGCGGCTTGCTGTGCCTTTTCGCGCTCGAACAGGGTTTCCATCTGGCGCTTGCCTTGGAAATATTGCTTGGGCCAGACAATGGGCGTGTAGCCAATCTTGGCCGCTTCAGTCAGCGTCCAGGCTGGGTTGGCCAGATGAGGGCGCGCCACAGCACACAGGTCGGCGCGGCCCGCCGCGATGATGGAGTTGGCATGGTCGGCCTCGCTGATCGCGCCCACGGCCATGGTGGCGATGCCGGCCTCCTGGCGGATGCGGTCGGCAAACGGCGTCTGGAACATGCGGCCGAAGACCGGTTTTTCCTGCTTGCTGACCTGGCCCGACGAGCAGTCGATCAGATCAGCCCCCACGGCCTTGAAAGC
Source organism: Comamonas sp. (assembly GCA_031277805.1). GTDB lineage: Bacteria > Pseudomonadota > Gammaproteobacteria > Burkholderiales > Burkholderiaceae_C > Comamonas. The sequence goes on from JAITLR010000006.1 coordinate 41,421, forward strand.
CTTGGCAATCTGCACCGCATCCTCGGGCGTAATGCCGCCTGGCACCCAATCGTGGGCCGAAATGCGCACGGACATGGGCCGCTCCTGGGGCCAGACGGCCCTCACGGCCTTGAAGACCTCCAGCGGATAGCGCAGGCGGTTTTCCAGGCTGCCGCCGTATTCGTCCTCACGGTGGTTGGTCAGCGGCGAAATAAAGGCCGACAGCAGATAACCGTGTGCGCAGTGCAGCTCCAGCCAGTCGGCACCGATGTCGGCCGCCATCTGCGCACCATGCACGAACTGGGCCAGGATCAGGTCCATGTCGGCGCGCGTCATCTCCTTGGAAATCTGGCTCACGCCCTCCAGGTATTGCTGGGGCGAGGCCGACATGATGGGCCAGTTACCTTCGGGCAGCGGCAGGTCGGTGCCGTCCCAGGCCAGACGCGTCGAGGCCTTGGCGCCCGCATGGCCGATCTGCATGGCGAACTTGGCGTCGGTGTTGGCGTGTATCCAGTCGGCGATGCGCTTCCAGGCCGCCTTCTGCGCCTCGCTGTAAGTACCCGGGCAACCCGGGGTGATGCGGCCTTCGGGGCTCACGCAGGCCATCTCGGCAAACACCAGACCCGCACCGCCCATGGCGCGCGCGCCCAGGTGCACTAGGTGGTAGTCGCCGGGCACGCCGTCCACGGCCGAGTACTGGGCCATGGGCGAGACCACGATGCGGTTCTTGAGCGTCAGACCGCGCAACGTATAGGGCAGGAACATGGGCGGCGGCGCCTTGCCATCCACACTCACACCGTTCTTCTCGGCCAGCCACCGCTCGTAGCCGCCCAGCCAGGCCGCGTCGCGCAGGCGCAGGTTCTCGTGGCTGATGCGCTGGCTGCGCGTGAGCATGGAATACATGAACTGCTCTGGCTCCAGCTGGTCGCAGTAGCGCTGGCCGCAGGCCTCGAACCATTCCATGGCATTCCAGGCCGCGTTCTGGATGCGCAGCGTCTCCACGCGTCGCGCCTCCTGGTAGGCCGCCAACACCTCAGGGATGTGCGATGGCGTCGCACCCAGGCCCTTGAACTGGCGCGCCAGCTCGATCGCATCCTCGATGGCCAGCTTGGTGCCCGAGCCGATCGCGAAGTGGGCGGTATGCACGGCATCACCCATCAGCACCACATGGCTGCCCTTGGCGTTCTTCAGCCACCACTGCTCGCAGACCACGCGCTGGAAGTTGATCCAGGCCGACCCGCGCAGATGGCGCGCATTGGTCATAAGCTTTTCGCCCTGCAGGTTGTCGGCGAAGAGCTTTTCGCAGAAGTCTATGGACTGCTGCTGGTCGGCCTGGTCCAGGCCATGGGCCTTCCAGGTGTCCTCGGTGGTCTCGACGATGAAGGTCGAGGTCTTGTCGTCGAACTTGTAGATATGCGCCTGGAACCAGCCGTGCTCGGTGCGCACGAAATCGAAGGTGAAAGCTTCGTAGACCTTGTTCGTGCCCAGCCAGATGAAGCGGTTGGGCCGCGTGACGATGTCGGGTTTGAAGGTGTCGGCGTACTTGGTGCGGATGCGCGAGTTCACGCCGTCGCTGGCGATGATGAGGTCGGCGTCCGCATAGTCCTCGTCGGACTGCACATCGGTCTCGAACACCAGCTTCACATCCAGCTGCTCGCAGCGCGCCTGCAGGATGTTGAGCAGGTGCTTGCGGCCTATGCCCACAAAGCCATGACCGCCCGAGCGGATCCTGCGGCCTTTGAACAACAACTCGATGTCGTCCCAGTGGTTGAAGGCGGCCTCGACCTGCGCGGCCGTCACCGGGTCCCACTCGCGCATGTTGTCCATGGTCGCGTCGGAGAACACCACGCCCCAGCCAAAGGTGTCATAGGGCTTGTTGCGCTCGACGACGGTGACGTCGTGCGAAGCATCCATCTGCTTCATGAGCAGCGCAAAGTACAGGCCGGCAGGGCCGCCACCTATGCAGACGATTTTCATCTCGGAGATCCGATTCTTGCTCGTTGAAAATTACTTTATATCTAAATTATTAATGCATGAATTTTTCACTAAAATCGGGCCTAACCCTGAAGCAAAAACGCGCTGGTCTGCGCACCATTCATGCCATGGACAAATTCCATTCAGACGTTTCCGCTGTACAGCCAGAGGCCCTGGGACGGGAAGCTGGCCTGTCTCATGACGAGCATCAGGCTGTGCGCCTGTGGCTGCGGCTGCTGACCTGCAGCACGCAGATCGAACAGGTGATCCGCACCCAGCTGCGCAACGAGTTCGGCACCACCTTGCCGCGCTTCGACTATCTGGCGCAGCTCAGCCGCTTTCCCAAAGGATTGCGCATGAAAACGCTGTCCGAGTACCTGATGGTGACGGGCGGCAATGTGACGGGGCTGACCGACCAGCTGGAGGCCGAGGGCTGGGTGGAGCGTGTGGCCGACGAAGAAGATCGCCGCTCCATGACCGTGCGGCTGACCCGCGCAGGCAAAAAGCAGTTCAAGACCATGGCCACCGCCCATGAGCGCTGGCTGGAGCAGTTGCTGGGCCCTCTGGGCCAGGACAATGCTCAGGATCTGTACGAGCAACTGGGCAAGCTGCGGCTGGTGCTCAGTCCCGCGGAAGACGCCTGAACCCGAAAACCACCATTTGCCCATCATTTCGTGGAGAATGCCCAGCACGCAGTCCTGCGTGGCACACGCTTTGAAGGGCATGGTTCATGGATTTACTGCATCTGCGATATCAGCTCAGATCGGGGCATTACTACCTATACGACATGCGTGATGCGCCCAATGCCATCACTGGAGAGCGGCCCTATCGCCTCAAGAGCGAGCTGATAGCCATTGCCTTCGACCGCGTCACGGGCCGTATCTACCAGCATGGCCACCCCACGCGCATCAACGCCTGGGCCATGGGAACACAGCGGCGCCTGCGCATGGCGGGCGACTGGGATGAGGCTGACCGGCTGGTCGTGGTATCCGGTCCGCTGCCCGAGGAAGAGCTCAACAAATGCCTGCGCGTGCAGGGCTACTGCCGCTGGCTGCTGATGCGGCTGGCTCATATCCCGCACGGCAAGATGACCGCGCGCAAGACAGGCAACCACAGCAGCTGGCAGCACCGTGAATCTGCCCAGCAACGCCGGGCAGCCTAAGGTATCAAAACAGCCTGTAGCGCAATACCTTGTTGCGCAAACAGCTATCGTTTCAGGACTCGTCTTCCGCGGTATCTGCCGCATCCATGACTTCAGGCAGTTTCACAATCGTCACAGGCAGACGGCTGTGCCTTGCCACCTCTCTGGATACCGAGCCGATGAGAATGCTGCCCAGAGCACCTTGGCCTGTGGCACCGATGATGATCTGGTCGCATTCCGTGCTCTCCGCGATGTCGATCAAGGTATTGCCTGGCTCACCCAGGCTGATCTCCACCTCGTAAGGTGCGCCGGCGGCTTTGAGCAATTCCTGCGCCGGAGCGATCAGGTCCATGCCGGCTTCTATGCTGGCGTTCGCGATCAGATCCGAGTCGGTGGTCGCAAGCTCCAGCAGCGATGCTTCTTTTTGCACATGAGCGATGACAAAGTGAGCATCCAGCCCTTGCTGCATCAGCCCGATACCATGGCGCACTCCCTCCAGAGCAGCTTCGGAACCATCCACCGCAATCATGATCTTGATCATCAGGCACTCCTTGTTGTCCAACCTCTGCAGTGTAGGCTCAGGCGACTAAAACTGTGATGCGCCATAGGTCAAGATCAGGCCATTACAGCAACGCCTTCGGTCATCTGGGAAAATAGCGGGCTATGCTGCAGTTTGACCTTCTCAAGACCGATCCGTCCAGCCACGCGCGCCGTGGTACCTTGACCCTGAACCACGGCAAGGTTCAGACCCCCATCTTCATGCCCGTGGGCACCTATGGCACCGTCAAGGGCGTGATGCCGCGCAGCCTGGAGGAAATGGGGGCGCAGATCATCCTGGGCAACACCTTCCACCTGTGGATGCGTCCGGGTCTGGACATCATGAAGAGCTTCGGCGGCCTGCATGAATTCGAGAAGTGGGACAAGCCCATCCTGACCGATTCGGGCGGTTTCCAGGTCTGGTCCCTGGGCGCCATGCGCAAGATCACCGAAGAAGGCGTGCATTTCCAGAGCCCCGTGAACGGTGACAAGCTGTTCATGTCGCCCGAGGTCAGCATGCAGATCCAGACGATTCTGAATTCGGACATCGTCATGCAGCTCGACGAATGCACGCCCTACGAGACCAACGGCAAGAAGACCACCGAGGCCGAGGCACGCAAGTCCATGGAAATGAGCCGCCGCTGGGCCAAGCGCTCCAAGGAGGAATTCCAGCGCCTGGAGAACCCGAACGCACTCTTCGGCATCGTGCAGGGCGGCATGTACACCAATCTGCGCGAGGAATCGCTGCAGGGCCTGCTGGAAATCGACTTCCCCGGCTATGCCGTGGGCGGCGTTTCCGTGGGCGAGCCCAAGGACGAAATGCTGGAGATCATGGCCCACACGCCCCATCTGCTGCCAGCCAACAAGCCCCGCTATCTGATGGGTGTGGGCACGCCCGAGGATCTGGTGCAGGGCGTGGCCGACGGCGTGGACATGTTCGACTGCGTGATGCCCACGCGCAATGCACGCAACGGCACCATCTTCACGCGCTACGGCGATCTGAAGATCCGCAATGCGCGCCACAAGGTCGACCACCAGCCCATCGACACCACCTGCACCTGCCACGCCTGCGCGGGCAAGAGCGGCGTGAGCTGGGACGACGGCGGCCGTGACGGCTTCAGCCGTGCCTATCTGCACCATCTGGACCGCTGCGGCGAAATGCTGGGCCCCATGCTGACCACCATCCACAATCTGCATTACTACCTGAACCTGATGCAGGAAATCCGCGACACGCTGGATGCCGGCACCTTTACCGAATTCCGCGCCCGCTTCAAGGCGGACCGGGCTCGCGGCGTCTGAGGCAGCGGCCTGCAGGGGCCGCTCGCCCTGTCCTGGGGCTGCGCCCCGCGAGTCGCTGATGGTCAGACAGCCAGGTCGCCCAGCGACCACGACACCCCGGTTTCAAAGCGCGCCTTCAGCTCGTCCGCCGCGCGCTCCAGTTCCGTCAGAAACATCTCCATGGCTGCAGCCATGGCGTAGCCCGTGCGCTGGTAGGCGCAGCTGTGCAGCTGCGCTCCAGCGTCATGCAACACGCGCCAGATCAGGCGCCCGGCCGCCACGTCCTCAGCCACGTTGTCCGGCACCATGAAGCCCAGGGCCTCGCTGCGCGCCACCAGCCGCCGGGCCATGGGCACGGAGCTGGTTTCCACCAGCGGCCGTGCCTGCCCCAGCGCGCCGCCGTCCAGGCGTTCCAGCATGCTGCGCAGCTCCATATCGGGCGCCATCAGGATCAGCGGATAGGCCAGGCAGTCACGCAGGCGCAGCAGGCGCGGCCGCGTGCGCAGCGGATGGTCCGGCGCCATCACCACGCCCAGCGGCTGGGACCAGGAGCGCACTTCCTCCACGCCCGCGGGAGGCGTACGCCGCAGGCAGTAGGCCACGTCGATCTCGCCCTGCGCCACGCCGCGCAGCAGCTCTTCTCCGATGCCGGCACGCACGCTGAAGGTGATGTCCGGGTAGCGGCCGTGCATGGCGGCGATGACCTGGGGCACCAGGTACTCGGCCGTGGCATGGGAGACGCCCACGCTCACATGGCCGCGGCGCAGGGCCTGCAAGTCCTCGACCTGGGCCAGCGCATTATCGAAATCGCGCTGGCTGCGCCGCACGGCCGCCAGCACGATCTCGCCCGCCGCCGTCAGCTGCATGCCTTTGGGCAGCCGGTCGAACAGCGGCAGGCCCACCTGGGCCTCCAGATTCAGGATCTGCTGGTTGACCGCAGCCGCCGTCAGATGCAGCGTTGCGGAGGCCTTGCGCACCGAGCCACGGTGCGCCACCTCGTCAAAACATCGAAAGGCCTGTGAAATTGCTGGCATGGCTAAGTGTAAATTTTTTTCTGACACCTCTTCAAAAACAAACAGCTATTCCTGACGCTATTGAACTTCTAGAGTGGCGCCTGTTACCGCTTCCTGCTTCAGAAAGAACTGCATGGCCACCACTGTCGACCAAGTCACCCAGCGCCGCCGCGGCACGGGTCTCATCGCCCATGATCCCGCCCTCAGCGCCGGCGGCTATACGCTGATCGCCCCCCAGACCGCCAACGGCCATGTCTACCTGATAGACAGCGAGGGCCGCGTGGCCCACGAATGGAAGCTGCCCGTGCGCGCAGGCCGCCACGCCGTGATCCTGCCCAATGGCAACCTGGGCTACAACGGCAATCATCCGAACTCTCCCGATCTCTATGCGCCATGGTCCATGTGGCATGGCGGCGACTTCTACGAGGTCACGCCCGAAGGCGAGGTGGTCTGGCGCTACCAGGACCCGGCCCATCACCACGACGCGCAATGGCTGCCCAACGGCCATCTGCTGTACGCGGCCTGCGCCCCCGTGCCTCAGGGCTTTGCCGAGCGCGTGCCCGGCGGCACGGCCCACGGCCCCCATGAAGTGATGTACGGCGACGTGATCCGCGAAGTCGACCGCTCGGGCCGGCTGGTCTGGGAATGGAAGGCCTGGGAGCACCTCGATCCCGAGGACTTCCCCATCCATCCGGGCTTCGGCCGCTACCACTGGCCCCTGGTCAACGGCCTGGGCGTCACGGCCGATGGCACCGTGCTCATGAGCCTGCGCACCACATCCGGCATCATCGGCGTGGACAAGGCCAGCGGCGCCGTGAAGCTGCACATTCCGCCATCGGTGGTCTCGCACCAGCATGCGCCGGCCCCCCTTCCCAACGGCCACATCCTGACCTTCGACAACGGCAACTTCCGCGAAGGCGCGCACGTGGCCTTCTCGCGGGTGCTGGAGATAGACCCGGCCACCCACGAGGTGACATGGAGCTACCAGGACGAGATGGTCAACGCCTTCTACACCGCCTTCATGGGCAACGCTCAGCGACTGTGGAACGGCAACACCCACATTACCGAATCGGCCACCGGCCGCCTGTTCGAAGTCACGCAGCAAGGCGAGGTGGTCTGGGAATTCATCCTGCCCTGGTTCGGCGAGTACCCCGATGCCGCCGCCCGCCGCACGGGCCCTGGGCGCCTGAACACCGTGTTCCAGACCTTGCGCTACCACGCCGACCAGCTGCCCTGGCTGGCCCGCTGAACGCCGAAGCTCACAGAACAGAAAGCACCATCATGCCGATACGACGCAGACAATTCGCCGCCTGGGCGCTGGGCGCGCCACTGCTGCCACAACTGCCGCTGACCGCCCGGGCCTCCGGCCCGGCCGCGCCATCCTGGCCGGCCCAGCCCCTGACGGTGGTCGTACCCTTCGCGCCTGGCGGTAGCGTGGACGTGGCCGCCAGGCTCGTCATGCCGCGCCTGGCCGAACGGTTGCACCAGCCCGTGATCATCGAGAACACCGTTGGCGCCTCCGGCACGATTGCCACGCAGCGTGTCATCAAGGCCAAGGCCGACGGCTACACGCTGCTGTTCGGCGTGGCCAGCTCGGTACTGATCGCACCGTTGGTGTCGCCAGCCAGATTCCGCTATGACGGCCTGCGGGAACTGCAGCCCGTGGCGCCCGTGGCCTCCTCGGTCTTTGCCCTGGTCGCGCGCCCCGGACTTTCGGCCGGCAGCGCGGACGATCTGCTGCATCTGGCACGCCAGCACCCGGGGCGGCTGACCTTCGGCACCGACGGTGTCGGTACCAGCCTGCACCTGACCGGCGAATTGATACAGCAACTGGCCGGTATCGATCTGGTGCATGTGCCCTACAAGTCCGGCCCGCAGGTGCTGACCGAGCTGGCAGGCGGGCAGATCGATCTGGCCGTGCTGCCCGTGGCCCTGGCCCAGCCCTTCATTCTGGAAGGCAAGGTCAGGGGGCTGGGCGTGACCTCACGCCAGCGCGTGGCCACCCTGCCGCAAACGCCCAGCCTGTCGGAGACGCCGCAGTTGCAGGCACTGGAGGTCGAAGCCTGGCAAGGGCTGCTGGTGCCGGCCCACACCGATGCCCGCATCGTCGACCGCCTGGCCCGGGAAACGGCAGCCGTGCTGGCCGAGGCGGACACGGCAAGAAAGCTGACGGAAGCCGGTTTCAAACCCATGCGCATGGCCCAACCGCAGTTCGCGGCCTATCTGGAGCAGGAGAAGAAGGTGCTGGAGAGCACCATCCAGAAAGCGCGCATACGCACGGACTGAATCACAGTCCCGCTCCAATCATTCGATCTGGATGCATTTTTGCGCGATGGACTCGCCGTGGACCTTGGAGTCGTTGGGTACGCCCTGCCGATCTTCACGGCCCGGCATCCACCTCAGACATAGCCTGGGCGCCAGCATCTCGTACGCACTTCACGCGAGGTCTAGCCGCCCCAGTAGTAGCTCGTAAACTACTGTCCTGCACCATACCGATACAACGACGACGGGACGGGATCAGGCATGAACAACGAACTACTGCACCAGTTCAGTGCCACGGTGGAAGCCATTCAGGCTGCGGCGCTGCGCCCCGAGGCCTGGACACAGGCCATGCACAGTATCGCCAGGCTCATGCGAGCCCCCAGAGCCTTGCTATTCACCCCTGCCCTCGCTCCGCAATCAGGCGGTTTTGTGATGGCACATGAAGTTTCCGAACCTTTTCTCATCGAATGGAGCAGTCGCTATCTGGTGCATGACATCTGGACGCAGCGGGCCATGGAGCAGGGCCAGATACGCGATGGCAACGTAGCCTTTGGCCAGGAACTGGTGCCTGACACCGAGTTCGTTCAAAGCATCTTCTATCGTGAATTTCTCTCGCGCCAGGACATCCGCAAGCTATGCACCGGCATCGTCTTCGCAGGACGGGATCATCCGAATCTCCCTCTCACCGTCTGCTCCGTCTTCCGTAGCAGTCAGTGTCCTGATTTCGAGGAAAACGACCGCAATCTGCACACACTGATTGCCCGTCACCTTTCCCTGGCCGTAGGCACGATGCTGCGACTTCGCGATGCACAGTTCCAGTTGGCCACCAGCCTGCAAGCGCTAGACCGCCTGAGCAGCGCAATACTGCTGTTGGGTCAGCGCGGTCAAGTGCTGTTCGCCAACCGGGAAGCCCTGGCGCTGCTGAGCCGGTCAGCCGGGCTGACACTGCGCAGCGGTAATCCAGCACGCGACGGCATGGGCTGGCTGCAAGCCGATAACCTGGGCGTTCAAGGGGCACTGGACGCGGCCATACGAACCGCCCTGAACAACAATCCCTTGCACCCTACACATTTCGCCCAGGGGCTGCGTGTCCCCCGTTCATCGTCCGCAGACGACTTGCTGGTGCAAATCGTGCCAGCCATGGATATGCAATCACTATGGGGATCGGCCCAGCCTTGCGCCATGGTCTTCATCATCGATCCCCCTCAAATGCCCAGCCTCGACGCAGCACTGCTGCAGCACCTCTACCGGATCAGTGCTGCTGAGTGCCGCGTGGCACAGGCGCTGCTGCATGGTCAGACACTGCAGGAGATCGCCGAGCGGCTTCATCTGGGCGAGAACACCGTCAAGTCCCATCTGAAGCAGCTCTTTGCCAAGACCGGGACTCATCGCCAACCCCAACTCATCCAGCTGCTCCTGAAACTGTCCCATGCTCGCTAACCCGAGGCGAGCTCACAATCACCCGAACAGGTGATTCCTGCCATTCCGGCGATCGCTAACGTGTAACCCGTTCTCACACAAATCCACGGAACGACACATTATGCGAACCTCTTCACGATATGTACTCACCAGCGTCTGCATCGCCGCTCTGACGGCCTGCGGTGGCGGCGGCGGCTCAGGCTCTTCCGCCCCCGACAACGGCTCGAATACAGCCAAGGACGCCACTGTCCAGACCTTCAACATCGGTGGAGCAGCATTCACCGGCGCCACGGTCACGGTCACTGACGCCACCGGCAAGGAGGTCGGCACCTGCGGCCCGGTCAAGGACGATGGCAAGTGCGACATCACCATTCCCGCTTCGGCCAACGCAAAGGCTCCGCTGATCATAGTCGCCAGTCGTACCGTCAACGGTGAGGCCGAGCGCCTGGTAAGCATGCTTGGCGACGTCACCAGCACCGAGGTCAAGGTCACCCCCATCACCACGCTCATCGCCGCGCTGCTCAGCCCCTCCGGCAATCCAGGCAACCTCGCTTCGGAAGTTGCTGGCGGCACGGCCGTCGTGACCCCCGCCGCCATTCAGGCTCAGGCAGACAAGGTGCAGACTATCCTCGCACCACTGCTGGAAGCCGCTGGCGTGAAGAACGAAAACCCGCTTGCGGGCGGCTTCGTCCCCGATGGTACGGGCTACGACCGGCTGCTGGATGCGCTGCTGGTTACCATCACGCCCGCCAGTGCCACAGCCAGCAATATCGAGGTGGCCGTGCGCGGAACGGACAAGGTCAGCACTTTCACCAGCCAGGACAGTGCGCCACCAGCGCTACAGGCAGTAGACACTGCGACCCTGCCCAAAGAAGGTATGTCCCTCAAGATCACGGCATTCCTCAAGCAGATGACGGACTGCTACGCACTGCCCATCGACCAGCGCGTGAGCGTGCCGGTGAACAACAACGGTAATGCCACCGGCGATGCCAGCGCGGTATCCGCTCCCGCCTGCAAGGCCGTCTTCTCGGGAGAGGATCCTGTCGCCTACCTCAGCAACGGCTCGCGCGTCGGGCGTGATGCCAGCAACAACGGCTCCTTCGCAGGCATGTTCCGCACCGGGGCCACCCGCGTGAAATTCGACATGGGCGCCTATGAGTTCACGCGCGCCAACGGCGATCTGGTGATCTCCTACCGCAACGTCGATACGCAAGGGGTCGAGGCTTTCGATCAAATCGTCGTGCGCGAGGACAATGACGGCAAGTTGCGCGCCATCGGCAACCAGTACCAATACTCCGGAGGCGTGAATGCGTATCACCAGTTGCGCATGTTCCCCACACTCAACCAGTTGGGCTACAGCTACTACAGCACCGGCTATTCCCTGAACGTGAACAACGAGACGGAAGCCGGACAACTTAAATTCGACCGAGTAGAAGTGAGCGCCCCGGACGGCACGACTCTGACGCTCTGGCCTGATGTAGGCTATACCAGCCTGAACTTCAAGCGCGCCGACGGTCGAGTCTCCGGTACCAGTTTCCTTCGGCTGGCCACGTCCTATATGGCCACTCCGCCCAGCTCACTCCAACCTCAGGATTTCGAGCCCAGCATGAAGTTTGCGAAGCCCGCATTCACAGAGGAGCAACTGACTCAGGCCACAACCCAGGGCGTGTGGACCTTCCGCTACTTTCTGCGCGGCAACACAGGCTCCACATCGGATGCCACGCAGACCTACCGTACCCGTGCCCGCGCCCTGACACTGAGCGAACTCAAGCAAAAAAGCTTTGCGGAACTCAGCAACCAATTCAAGACCGAGGCTTTCGCCGACGCTGTCCCCGATCTCCCTGGCAATGGAGCCAAGGCAGGGACCCTGCCCATGTATTCCGCCGCTGATGGTCCTCAGCCAGCGCTCATTACCGTGGACGGCGGCGGCGACGCCTGGACTGTACCCACCAGTGCAATGCCGCCCACACGTGTCACTCTGTTCGGCTCCTGGTTCGGCAACACGCGCACTGGTTTCAATCACACAACACGCGTGGCACCAACCGCCCGCACTGCCACCATCACCTGCACGCCTTTCATTGGAGGCAGCAGCAATGGCACCGACCCGTGTGCAGCTGGCAGCGCTGGAGCCTATGGTCAGAACGCCTATGCCACCGACCTCCAGTTGAACGGCACGGCCAAGGATGGCCGCGTATTCAGCTCGCACTATGCGACCTACAAATTGATCCTGAACTGAGCGCCTAGCCCAACGCTCCCCGAAAAGCCCGCAACTGCGGGCTTTTCATTTTTGTAAGGGTTGCAACGCACTACGCCTTGGTCTGCCCCTCGGAGGCACCCGCCGCCGGCGTGCCGCAGGCATGGCAAAAGCGCGAGAAGGCGCTCTTGCGCGTTTGGCAATGGCCACAGTGGTCGAACAGGCCGATGCCGCAGTGCGGACAGAAGTCGATCTCGGTGTTCTTGAGGTCTACCGGACGCTCGCAGCCCGGGCACACGCTCTTGGACAGCCGCTCCAGCGCCACGTCGTAGCTGAGTTCCTCACGGCGCTGCACTTCGGGCATGGCCTCGCGCTGCTTTTGCTTTTCCAGATAGCGATTGAGCGCAATGATGGCGTATCGGCCCAGCAGCACCGTGACCACGATGCCCACGATGTAGCGCACATAGCCGCCGTAATCGGGCAGGTAGGGGACCAGTTCCACAAAGAAGGCGAACAGCGCGAAGAAGATGAAGCCCCAGACAAAAGGCCACCAGGTACTCTTGCGCTGCCTGACAAACAACCAACCCGCAACCACCAGCAAGGGCAAGGTGATCGCCAGGCGGTAGAGGAAGACACGCAGTTCGCTGGCACGCATGGCCGATTGCCACTGCGGGTATGCCGCATCACGCAGCTGGCTCATCTCCACTTCCGCGTTAGAGACCGCCTGCGAAGCTTCCAGATTGGTCTGCTCCTGCTTTTCCAGCTCCTCGCGGGCCTTGTTTTCGGCCTGTTTGATGGCATCAAGTGCCTTGGTGCGGGCCAGCAGTTCCGCATCCTGCTCGGGCCGCTCGGTCGCGCGGCGCGTGGACACCCAGTTCTCGAACGTGTCGCGCGCGGACTGATAGCGAGCTCTTTCGGCATCGTATTTGAGCTGCGCCTTGTCACGCTCCCGCCCCGTCTGATGGGCCAGAGCCTGCGCCTTGTTGATTGCCGCCTGCACACGCTGTGCATCGGCATCGGGAATGAAATGCTCAATCTCCAGCGCCGTATTGGGCTGCGGCAGATTGCCGACAACCAGGCTGCCCAGTCCGATCAGAAAAAAGGCAAAGGCCGCAGCCACCAGCCACAGGCCGCGGCGAAACCATTTTTCCGGCAATCGCAGGGATTTACTCATATTCAATCACTCCTCAATCCATAGCTGAAAGCGCATGTATCCAATGCGCTAGAGGCTGGGTTTCTTCAAATTCAGCGGACTTCCCGCACCTCGGATGCCAGCTGCGCCCTCTGCAGCCAGCGGGTCACGGAATCCACGGTCACCGTTTCGATTCGGCTGGCATAGCGCTTGTCATTGGGATGGTCGTCGAATGCAATATTGGCCGCAGTCATGCGACCGCCAAGCCTGGAGAACGCGCGAATAATCAGCACACCGGGTTCATAGCCCTGGCTTTGCAGCCAGCTCTGGGCCTGCGCCCGATTCTGGATGCTGGCGGGGCTCATCGCCGCGGCCAGTGTCTCCGTCGCCCACTGGTTGGACTGCTGATATTTCTGCCCCCAGGCATAACTGACCATGCTGTAGGGCTCGTTTTGCAGACGCAGCACCGTAGGCTGGGTCAGAAAACTCCACAGCGCCTTCTGCACGGCTGGCGAGGGAATCTGAATACCGGCCGTATAGCTCCACATATCGTCGAGGAAGAACTCACCCAGGCCCTGGCGATAGACATGACCACCTGCCGTGCCACACTCATTGAGCTTGTGCGCCACACGCCATATTCCCTCAGGGGTGCGATAGGCCCAGCCGTAATGGGAATATTTGAGATCGTACTTGCTCAGGTCCTGGCCTTCTCGCGCCAACAGCACGACCTGGGTGCCGTTCTTCTTGTATTCGGCATCCAGTGCCTTGGCGGTGTTCAGCGCCAGATTCAAGCCCTTGCTCATGGTCTCGGCCGTCAAGGGCTTGTTCTCGCAGCTCCGACCTGCATGGGCCGAGCCGGTCCATGCAACCAGGGTAGCCCCCAGCACCAGCAAAGCGGTACGGGACAAAGACTGGTGGCGGTTCTGCGCGGGCAGCATGGCATGCACGGCGGGATGTTTCATGGCGACCTCCGCGTTTACAGACGTTCGTTGTGCATCAGCGCCTTGCCGATTTCATTGGGAATGAAAGCCAGCACCTTGCCTGCAGCGGAAAGAATCACGCCGGCACCGATCACACTGGTCTGCACCACCGTACCTACGCCCACCGACAATGCGCCAGCCGCCTGCCCCGAAACCTTGACCACGGCAGAAGTTCCATCCGCCACATTCTTGAGCACATAACTCACGCCTTCGGCGCTGGATTCCACCGCCTCAATCACCACAGAGGCGCCAGCAGCAGACAGGAAAAGGGGAATAGCCACGGCATGCTCCGATCCTCCACCGGAGGCTGCAGCGACCACCGATGCCACGGGCAGAGCCGACAGCACCAGAGAAGCCTCGCTTTGTGCATGAGCACTACCGCCGCCCAGCAATGCACAGGCCATGCCAAACGCACACAGACTGTTGCGCAAAGGGCGGATCAGGGTCGAGGTTGAAATCACTGAAGGCTCCCGGTTGTTGTTGAAATCTGTCACCGCCTTGTTGCGGCAACAGATGAATCATCGATGCCCCCACAGCAAAGCACATGGTGTTTTGTCAAAATCAGCGTGTTGCTGCGCTTGCAGTATCTTGAATCGATACTTTGTTGTGGGCTGACGCCAGGGCAACATCTTGCCTCGATCCACGGCCCATCACTATCAACCATCATGAACCCCATCATGCGGACCTTTACCTGCGGCCCTGCACTGGCTGTCGCCGCAGCCCTGACCTTGGGCACCAGCAACGGCTGGGCCCAGGACGATATCGCCCTGGCATTCTCGAAGATGAGCACCGGCCCCTTGCCCGCCCCTTGGCACTTTGCCACCTTGCCCGGCAAAAACGCCACCGAGTTCACCGTGGCCGAGGTTGACGGCCAGCATGTGCTGCGCGTCGCCACCCAGGATGCCTATGGCAATATGGTTCATACCCTGCACCAGCCGCCTTCGGCCAGCCCGCAGCTGCAGTGGCGCTGGCGTGTCGACCACCTGGTGGAAAAGGCCGATATCAGCCGCAAGGCGGGCGACGACTCAGCACTCAAGCTCTGCGTGTCTTTTGACTTTGACAAATCACAGCTGGGCCTGGGCGAACGCACCAAACTGCGCCTGGGCAAGATCAGCACGGGAGAAGACATTCCAGCAGAAACGCTTTGCTATGTCTGGGACAACAAGCAGGCCATTGGTAGCACCCAGCACAATGCGTTCACCCATCGTATGCGTTACATCGTGCTGCAAAGCGGCGAGCAGCACCTGGGCCAATGGGTGACGGAGCAGCGCAATCTGGCGGCCGATTATGCCCAGATCTTTGGTGATGAATCCAGCGCCATGCCCATGCTGATCGGCATCACCATCTCCGCCGATTCGGACAACACCCACGGCAGTGGTCTGGCCTATATGGGTGACATCCATCTGCAGCCTTAAGAGCGTGTTTACGATCTCAGGGCCTTTCAGCTCTTGTGCAGCAGATCCGCCACCCGCTGCTGCAGCAGGCCTGGCGTAGCCTCGAAGGCCGACACTGGCATGCCCGCTTCCAGGCCCACACGATTGAACAGACCGCGACGCAACGGCTTGACCATGGCGACATTCTTGCCTGCGCGCACTTCGATGCGGCTGAAGTAGGAGCCCCATAGATTGGTCAGCGCCATGGGGATGACAGGCACATTCAGGCCATCGTCTCTGGCTCGTTCAAGGATCTTCATGATGCCGCCCTTGAAGGGTTGCAACTGACCATCGAAGGTAATGCCCCCTTCAGGGAAGATGGCCAGCAGATCGCCCTCACGCAACACCTCTGCAGCACGCGCAAACGCGGCTTCATAGGTCGCTGGGTCTTCCTTGTGCGGAGCGATCGGGATCGCCTTGGCCAGCTTGAACAGCCAGCCCAGCACCGGCGCCTGGAAGATGCGGTGGTCCATCACAAAGTGGATGGGCCTGGGGCTGGCCGCCATGAGCAGGATGGCGTCGACAAAACTCACATGGTTGCAAACCAGCACGGCCGCGCCATCGCGCGGGATATGCTCGTCACCACGCACCTTGAAGCGATAGACGAAGTGGGTGATGACCCAAGCCACAAAGCGCAGCAGATATTCGGGCACCAGCAGGAACACATAGAGCGCCACGATGGCATTGGCAATGCCGGTGATCAGAAACACCTGGGGAATGCTGCAGCCCGCGGCCAGCAAGGCTCCGGCCAGCACGGCCGAGGCAATCATGAACAGTGCGTTCAGGATATTGTTGGCCGCGATGATGCGAGCGCGGTGCGTGGGCTGGCTGCGCATCTGGATCAGCGCATACATGGGCACGCTGTAAATGCCCGCCGACAAGGCCAGCATGCCCAGGTCGAACATCACGCGCCAGTGTTTGGTCTGCGCAAAAAAGGCGCCTACGCCCATCAGCTCGGATGCGGGCAACGCGCGGGTGGCAAAGTACAGATCAATGGCAAACACGCTCATGCCGATAGCACCCAGCGGTACCAGACCAATCTCCACCTGACGACGGCTGAAGACCTCGCACAGCAGCGAGCCGATGCCGATGCCGACCGAGAAGATCACCAGCAGCAGCGAGGCCACATGCTCATCACCATGCAGCACCTCCTTGGCGAAGCTGGGAAACTGCGAGAGAAACACCGCGCCAAAGAACCACATCCAGCTGATGCCCAGCAGCGAGCGGAACACCACGGGCTGCTGACGCGCGAGTTGGAGGTTGCGCCAGGTTTCGGTGAACGGATTCCAGTTGATGACCAGCCCTGGATCGGTGGCCGGCGCATGGGGAATGAACTGCGCGCAGATGCGGCCCACGACCGCTATCGCCACGCAGGCCATGGCAACCTGCATATGACCGACCTGCGGCACGGCGATCAGCAGGCCGCCAGCGACCTGACCCAGCAGGATGGCGACAAACGTGCCCATCTCCACCATGCCGTTGCCACCCGTGAGTTCGCGATCGTTGAGCACCTGGGGCAGATAGGCAAACTTGACGGGGCCGAACAGCGTGGAGTGCAGCCCCATGAGAAACACGCACAGCAGCAGCACCGGTACATTGGCCTGAACAAAGCCCCAGGCTGCAATCAGCATGATGACGATCTCAAGATTCTTGACCAGACGGAACATGCGGGTCTTGTCCCACTTGTCGGTCAGTTGGCCTGAAGTGGCCGAAAACAGCAGATAGGGCAGTGTGAACAGCGCACCAATCACCAGTCCGGCCATGGAAGGTGGCAGCCACGAGACGCTGAGCTGATAGGTCACCATCACCGTGAAGGCGAACTTGAACAGATTGTCGTTACCTGCACCGGCAAACTGCGTCCAGAAAAACGGCGCAAAGCGGCGCTGGCCCAGCAGGGCAAACTGATTGGGATGCGAATCCGGGTGCGAGTGCAGCTCTGTAACAGCTGTCGCCTCGCTGGCTGGTGTTGAATTCATGGGTCTCTCCCTGGTGCGCTGCAGGCATTTTGCCTATTTGCTTGCGATTTTGTGTAGGTTTTATGCCGCAATCGCTTGATACCCTTGCGTCAGCCGCTATGAAAATTACTGCTCTCGCCATTGTCGCAGCGCACTCAGCACAGGCCATGCAGCGGCGGCCGCCACCCAGTGCTTGAGGCAGTGGCCGGAGATCAGGTGGCCGCTGACATCAAAGACATCGCTGTCGGACATCTCCAGCAACTTGGCCACGGCATATAGACCGATCACCCAACCCAGCTCCACCGGGAGCGCATGGCGACGAGGCGACACAAAGGACAGCCACAGCACCATGAGCATGCCGCCTGCCTGCACCAGAACCCAGGGCAGGACATTGCTGGTCTGCGCCCAGACCCATACGCTGGCCGGGGCAGCCAGCAGCAGCATCACCGTCGCCACGCGGGCGCTGATATCGTCGATGCGGGTCTGCACCGCCAGCCCCAGTAAACCGGCGAAAGCCACGCTCATGCCAAGACGGTCCCAGACCAGGCTCGCATCCTGCGGCGCCCAGTGATAGAAGGCCGAACCTGCGCCCGAGCACAGCAGCCCCGCAAAAAACAAGGCGCACAGCGCTCTGGCCGTACCGCGCAACCGGCAAAGATCGGCACGCCACAGGGCTACAAAACCGGCGAGCCCTGCCAATACAAAACCCAGATTGCTCAGGACATCGGCTGCATGTGGCAGAGCGCCCCAACTGCGCCGATCGGCAAACGCGTGATAGTGCTCGGGCTGCGCCATGCCGGGCAATACCAGTGCCAGGGTGAACAAAAAAGCCATGCCGCCGAACAGTGCAAAGCGCTGCTCCAGCGTTCCGGAGGTCTTGGGTATCGTCATTTCCACAGTGGCAATGGTTGGGGTGTGCAGGCGCATGGCGCAGCTCCTTGTGTGATTGCCGCGCAGTATGGGAATCTGCCCGTGCTGCAGCATCGATCTTCTACACTTGCGCTACACCGCTGCACCGTCAGTACTACAGACCGATACCATGAGCACGACCGCCGACCTTGTCACCGCCATCAAAAAGGAACTCAAAGCCGCGCAGATGACCTACGCCGACCTGGCCGAGGCCATAGACATGGCTGAATCCAGCGTCAAGCGCATGCTGGCCAAGGGCGATATGCCGCTGTCGCGCATCGACGAGATCTGCCGTGCCCTGCATCTGGACTTTGCCGATCTGGCACGCAGCGTGGCCGACAGCCGCCCTCTGCTTCAGCAAATCACGCGTGAGCAAGAGATTGCCGTCGTCGCTGACCGCAAGCTGCTGCTGACGGCGATCTGCGTGCTCAGCCAGTGGACGCTGGAACAGATCGTTGCCACCTACCGTATCAGCGAGCCCGAGGGCATTGGCTATCTGGCCCAGCTGGATCGCATCGGCATCATCGAGCTGCGCCCCGGCAACCGATACAAGCTGCGCCTGGCCAAAACCTTCCGCTGGCAGACCAACGGCCCGGTCATGGATTTCTTTCGTGAAAACGCCGTGCTCGACTACTTTGGCGGTCAGTTTGCTGGCGAGGACGAGACCATGCTGCTGGTTCACGGCTCCATCGCCCCCCATCTGGCGCCCAGCTTTGTGGAGCGCATACAGCGCATAGGCCAGGATTTCTCCCAGCAGCATCTGCAGGATCAGCGCCTGGGTGCCAGCAAGATCGAGGGCTACACCCTGGTGCTGGGCATGCGCAAATGGGAACTGCCAGCTTTTGCCGCGCTGCGCCGCTGAGCAGTCACTCCAAAATATGTAGCTATATGCGCTTTACCCATCTAGGTTAAAAGCCATTTATATACAGAATTCACCGAACAGACACACAAGATTGCAAGACTTCGCACAGCAGCAACTGCGGGTTGACGCAAGCCACCGAACATAGAGCCCAAGGGATGCCTGAGACCACACACAGGCAACCCATTCCACTCGAATCAAGGAGGCCTCATGCTGACAATCCGTTCCACAGTCCAAACCGCTCTGGCTGCCAGCGCACTGGCTCTGATGAGTTTCGCCGCTCCCGCCCAGGCCCATGGAACATATGGTCCCGGCGCCAGCCAGGGGGCTTTTGTGAACGTCCAGTTCGGAGCCCCTCCCCCTCCCCGATATGAGGCCATGCCCGCACCACGCCGTGGCTATATCTGGGCCCCCGGTTACTGGGAGCCCCGCGGCCACCGTCATGTCTGGCGTGCCGGCCACTGGGTACAAGCCCGCCCCGGTTATGTGTATCGCCCGCCCACCTGGAGCCACCATGGCGGCCGCTGGGATTACCGTGGCAGCCGCTGGGACCGCAACCCGCACCGTCGCTGATCGCTCCCTCCGCTGGCCTCCTCCGAGTCGTCACTTTCCAGCGGATTTCAGCCCGCACTCTTCACAGGGTGTGGGCTGTTTTTGTTTTAACCCTACAGCCTTTATGCTGCATAAGCATATAGAAGCAAGGCATTAATTTACGGACACAATTGCCCAGATTCACGGTTTATCTGGACAAGTCCCACCATGCGTTTGCTGCCCCGTTTTCTCTCCGGTCTTGCTGCTACAGCGGCGGCGGCCGCCTTGCTTCCCGCTGCCAGCCAGGCTGCCGATCACGGCGCCGCCAACTATCCTCACCAGCCCATCACCATGATCATGGGCTTCAATGCCGGCTCGGGTGTGGATGTGATCGGCCGTGTGGCACAGGAGCCTTTGGGCAAGATTCTGGGCCAGCCCATCATCATTGACTACAAGAGCGGCGCGGCCGGAAATATCGGCAGCGAGTTTGTGGCCCGCGCCAAGCCCGACGGCTACACCATCTACTTCGGCACCGCCGCCACCCATGGCAGCAATGCCGCGCTGTACAAGAAGCTGCCCTTCGACGTGGAGGCCGACTTTGTGCCCGTGGCACCGCTGGTGGATGTGGCCAATGTGCTGACCATCAATCCCAATGTCATCAACGTCAAGAACCTCAAGGAGTTCGTCGACGAGGTCAAGGCCAACCCCGGCAAGTACAACTACGCCTCCACCGGCAATGGTGCAGGCACCCATATGGCGTTTGCCGAATTCAATTCGCGCCTGGGCCTGGACATGGTCCATGTGCCCTACAAGGGCGGCCCCGAAGCCATCACCTCGGTACTGCGCGGCGAGACCTGCTGCATCATGAATCAGGTGCAGACCGTGCTGAGCCACTACAAGGCCGGCAAGGTGCGCCTGCTGGGCGTGACCACGGCCAAGCCCGTGGAAGCCGTCAAGGAAGTGCCCACTATTGCCGCCAGCGGCCTGCCAGGTACCAAGGGCTTCAACAGCTCCATCTGGTTCGGTATCTTTGCCCCCAAGGGCACCGATCCTGCCATCGTCAAAAAGCTCAATCACGCCGTCAACGAAGTGCTGAGCCAGCCCGAGGTGCGCGAACGCTTTGTCTCCCAGGGCAACACCATCCGCGAAGAGACACCCGAGCAGTTCAAGAAAACCGTGCATGACGATCGCATCAAGTGGGCCAAGGTGGTCAAGGATGCCAAAATAAGTATTGATTGACACCCCCTGAGCCGCTGCGCGGCTTCCCCCTCTCTCGATGCCTTGCATCGGGAGGGGGACGGCTCCTTCGCCGCGAGGCGGCTCTTGCTCGGAGCCCTGGCTTGTATCGTGCCAGTATTGCGTTATCGGTGTTTGTTTGATGCGTCTGCGGCTCAAGCCTCAGGCGCTTTTGGGTTTTAGCTATGTCAATTTCACCTTCTACGACAGCCGCCACATCGGGGCTGGCAACGCTGGAAGAACGCCTGCGCGACGATCTGCTCACGCTGGGCTGGCCTGCCAAGGTCTGGATTCCTCCCTCCACCCGCCGCGATCGGCCCGTGCATGACGTGGTCATCATCGGCGCCGGTCAGGCCGGGCTGGCCCTGCATGTGGCACTGGGTCAGGTCGGCATCAAGCCCGTGTTGCTGGACAAGTCGCCACTGGACTTCGAAGGTCCCTGGGCCACCACGGCGCGCATGGAAACCTTGCGTTCACCCAAGGAACTGACCGGCCCGGCCATGGGCATCCCCTCGCTGTCCTTTCGCGCCTGGTTCATCGCGCAATGGGGCATAGCCGCCTGGACAGAACTGGACAAGATCCCCCGTCTGCAGTGGATGGACTATCTGCGCTGGTATCGCCGTGTGACCAACGCCGATGTGCGCAACAGCCATGAAGTCGTGGCCGTGCGCCCGCAGGCCGATGGCGTGGTGGAGGTCGATGTGAAGTCCAACGGCGTCATTGCCACCTGGCAAACCCGCCGCCTGGTACTGGCCACGGGCCGCGACGGTCTGGGCGGCGCCACTGTGCCCGCCTTCATGCAGGGTGTGGATAAAAAGTTCTGGGCCCATTCCTCCGACGAGATGGACTACGCCACGCTGGCGGGCAAGCATCTGGGCGTGGTGGGCGCCGGCGCGTCGGCCATGGACAGCGCGGCGACGGCTCTCGAAAACGGCGCGGCCAGCGTGGACATACTGATTCGCCGCAAGCAACTGCCGCAGATCAACAAATCCAAGGGCTCGGGCGTGCCCGGACTGACCCACGGCCAGTACCTGCTGCCTGACGAATGGAAGTGGCGCATACGCCACTACATCAACGCCCAACAAGTGCCACCGCCCCACGGCAGCACGCTGCGCGTCTCGCGCCATGACAACGCCTTCTTCAACCTGGGCTGCGCCGTGCAAAGCGCCACGGTCGTGGGCGACAAGCTGCATGTGCAGACCACGGCCGGCCGGTTTGAGCTGGACTTTCTGATCATCTCCACGGGCTTTGCGATCGACTGGAGCCTGCGCCCCGAGTTCGCGGACATCGCCCCGCATGTCAAGCTGTGGAACAGCCGCTTCACGCCCGCCGCTGGTGATGAGGACGCGGAATTGAGCGCATCGCCCGACCTGGGCCCACTGTTCGAGTTCCAGGAGAAAGTGCCTGGCGACCTGCCCGGCCTCGACCATATCCACTGCTTCTGCTATCCCGCCGCGCTCTCGCATGGCACGGTATCCGGAGATATTCCGGCCATCAGCGATGGCGCGCGCAAGCTGGCTCAGGGCCTGGCTTCGCTGTTCTACCTGAACGATATCGAGCAGCACTTCGCCAAGCTGCAAGCCTATGCCGAGCCCGAGCTGGATGGCTCGGAATGGACCGTGGCCGACAGCGCCGCGCGCATCCGCCAGCTTCAACAATAAGAGACCGCACATGACTGACATCACCGCCGACACCATTGACCAACTGGCAGGCCTTGCCGCTGGCAACGCCACCTACGGCACCCGCCATGAACGCGAAAAAGTCGCCCTGGCCACCCAGGCCTGCGAAGACCTGCTGCTGGGCAATCAGCTGGACAGCGCACTGACCCAGGCCGAGCGTCTGGTGCTGGCAGCCGAACAGGCCCGCGTCAGCGGCGTGAATGTGCTGGAAGTCGAGTACCGCGCCCGCGCCGAAGCGCTGGATGCAGGAATTACACCCGAGCTGCGCAGCATTCTGGACAAGGCCGGCGCCCAGACCGGCAATGCACGCATGGATGCCATGCTGCACTTTGTGCGCACTTTGGCGCTCAACCCTGCCGAAAGCGACCAGCAGGCCCTGCTGGCCATTCCGGCGGCCGGCCTCTCGCTCAACGACACCGTGCTGCTGGCCCAGCTGATCGGCTTTGTGGCCTATCAGGCCCGCCTGCTGGTGGGCGTCAAGGCCATGAGCGATATGGGCGGTGTGATCGAAGCGCCTGCCACCCAGCCCACCGATGCTGCGCCCTTTGTGCACCCCGCCAACCTGCCCCCACCCGGCGAGCCGCTGCGCCGCAACGGCTTTACCAGCGAAACCCTGGGCTGGAAGGCCTGGCTGGAAGTACTGAGCCCCGAGACCGCCACGCCCGAGCAGCAGCATGTGCTGGAAGTCAGCCACCCCAAGGCCAAGACCATGGACTTCTACCTGCTGCTGGCCCGCCAGCCCCAGGTGCTGCTGGAACGCTCCCAGGCCTTCAACGCCATCATGTATGCGCCCGGTGGTCTCTCGCGTGCCGAGCGCGAAGTGGCGGCCACCGCCGTCTCGCGCTCCAATGGCTGTGTGTATTGCGCTTCGGTGCATGCCCAGCGCTTCGAGCAACTGGCCAAGCGCAACGATGTGATGGCCCAGATGTTCGACGACCCCGACACCGCCGGCACCAACGCCCGCGAGCGCGCCATCATCCAGTCGTCGCTGGCCCTGACCCGCGCACCGGGCAGCTTTGGCGCACAGAACGTGCAGCCGCTGCGCGATACCGGCCTGTCCGATCTGGAAATTCTGGACATGCTGCACTCGGCCGCTCTGTTCGGCTGGGCCAATCGCCTGATGCTGAATCTGGGTGTGGAAATTTACACTCCCTGAGGCGCTTGCCTAGGCGGCCCCGCGCCTTCCCCTAGCCGGGCGCCCCTCTCTCTACGCGAGGGGGACGACAGCCTCGCTGCGCGGCGGCGCTTGCTCGCTGTCACATTGTTAGACCGTGCCAGTTTCTGGCATGGCTTTCTTTTTTGATAGCTGACAGCGCTTTTCGTTCAATAGTTTTAGATAGAAAACTTCCTGAAATCTTTTTATATCAAGCGCAGAAAGCTATCAAATCAGAACTATTTTCCCGTAAACACCGTCAGCACACCGGCCAGTTGATGGACTCGGGCATCCATCAATTGGGCGTCGGCCACGACGCCGATCAGGGGGACAGGTCCCAGGGCATGGCGCAGCAGTTTCAACTCCGCGTCGGCGCCGCCGAACATCTCGCTGCCCCGCCCTTTGCTGCTGACGTAAATGGCGCCGCGAATATGCTGAGCAGCCTCGGCATGTGCCGCTTCATTGCCACCCTCATCGCTACCCGCATCGGCAAAGTCGGGCTGCAGCGCATCCTTGAGCGCGGCGCCCATCTGCATGAGTTCGTGACGCGCCTCGCTGGTGTCGCGCTGGCAGAAGATGACGGTGTGCTCGGGCTCCACGGGCGATGACAAAGCTACGCCCTGGCGTACCGGATCCAGCCCCACGATATGCAGCACCTGGGCCTCATCGGTCAGTGCGCCCCGCTCCAGCCCTCGCCCCAAAGGCGCAATGGCGGCCTGGGTCTTGCGCAGCTGCGACAGCGCGGCCTGCCAGCCGCCACCCTCGCCAGGATTTGAGCCGGAGCTGGCCTGCACATCCAGCAACTGAAGCAAACGGGGCAAGGCAGGCTCGCCCTCCAGCTCCAGCAGCACAGGCCCCGTGGCCTGAGTGATCTCCATCCCCACACCCAGCGGCGAGCAGCCCTGCGCCAGCCTGGACATGCAGGCCACATCGCTATCGAACGCCACACCGGAAAAGCCCGCGTGGAACACGCCCACGGCACCGCCCGTGCGCAGTTGCGGAAGATCCTCGGCACGGCAGGCGATCTGTGCGCCCCTCTCGTCGCTGAGCGCTCCAAACAGATTGCCTGAGCTGGTGCGCTCGGACAGCTCCAGCAACAACTCGCCCAGATCGGGCTGGTCAATGCTGGAGTGCACCAGGGCCGAGTGCGCTTCAAAACCCGCCTCGGCACCACCCAGCGCCAGCGGCGCCACGCCTGAGTAGACGCGGTAGTCCGCAGCGGAAATATCGAGCAGCATCACGGCCAGCGAATAAGACGCGGAGTACTCATGCTCCATGGCCAGCACCGTGTGGCCAGAGCTGCCCACCCAGTCCGTGACCTGGGGCAGAGAGCGGGCCAGCAGCGCCAGCAACTCCTGCGCATGCGGCGCCAGACTCTGGGAAATATAGATCAGCCCCAGCCTGTACGGTGCCTGCGGCTGGCGCAACATCTGGCCGCGCAGCTGGAGCACAACCTGCTCGACAGCATGGTGCCAGTCATCGTGACTGGCATGACCGACGGGAAACAACGACATAAGCCCTCCTGCCCTGATCGGCGCGGGAACGCCCTGCGCCCCGCAATTTCATTCAGCTCTTTGCCAGCCCCGCTTTCAACTCTTGCGCGGTGCGGCAGCGCGCTTGCGGGCAGCGGGTGCTGCCGCAGTCTTGGCTACAGGCTTTTGAGCTGCGGCCTTCTTTGCCGCCGGCTTGCGGGACGCACCCGTTGCCTTGGCTGTTGCAGCGGAGGCCTCTGCTGCAGGTTTTTGCTTGTCAGCGGCCTTGGCATCGGCCCCTGAGGTGAAGGCGCTGGCCTGCTCCATGACCTTGCCCATGGCGGATTTGGCAAAGCTGCTGGCCGCCTCTGTCGCACGCTGGGCCGCAGCCACGGTCTCGGCCTGTACCGGTTCGGCCATGGCCTTGGCGGCGATTTGCTGGAATTGCTGGGTCAGTGCACCCCACCATTGCATGGCCTGGCCCAATGCGGCCTGGGTTTGCTGCTGGGCGCTGCCCGCGGCTTCGGAGGCATCAGCCGCAGGTTTGCTCGCTTCGGCCTGTGGCTCTGACGGGGCCGCCGGCGCGGCTGCGGGCGCAGAGACGGACTCTTCCGGCCTGGAACCGTCTGCGCCCATGGGCCAGCCCGCAAAGGCAGAGGCAGCTGTCGCCTGTCCGCCAGGGAAGGGGAAGTTCTTGGCCAGATCGCTCATGCTGACATTCATGCCCTGCAAGGTGGACAGTGTCATGCGCTGCACCTCCAGGGCCTGGATGGTGGCAGCCAGGGCGCGGCCGTTTTGCTCCAGCCAGAACTGCACGGCCTTGAGCTCGGCAATGCGCTTGTCCACCTCTTCCACGCTGACCGTGGGTGCCACCCATTGCGGCACACGGCCCAAGGGATTGGCCGCAGCGCCAGCGCCTTGCGCCAGCCCCTGCAGAAATTCAAAACCCGGAATGAACTTGCCGAAACCGAATGCCGATGTGTCGCCGCTCATAGTGCTCTCCGCTGCAGGGATGGGAACCAGACTCCGCCCCGTTGGTGAACGGGTACGGAGCCGAGCTTACTTCACTTGCAGCATCTGCTGCAAACAAAGGAGCAGCTAGCGCACTGCAGGTGTGCGCTGGCTGCTCATCCAGCGCCGTATGGTCAGGCTTCAGTGCATGTGCGCGCCATGGCCCATGGCCTCATGCCCCTTGGCTGCTGCGGCACCCGGCGCGGCCATCCGTACCGGCAATTGCAGGCTCAGGCGGGACTGCTCACCCTTGGCATCCTTGAAGATCAGCGTCACGGGTATCTGGCTGTCCTTGACCAGCGGAGCCTTGAGCTGCTGCAGCATCAGGTGATAGCCACCGGGCTTGAGGTCCACGGCCACGCCCTTGGGCAGGTCCAGCGAGTCGATGGCGCGCATGCGCATGACTTCACCCTCCATCTTCATCTCGTGCACCTCGGCCACTCCAGCCACAGAGGTTTCCACGCCCACCAGCTTCAAAGGCTCTTCGGCCGTCAGGCGCATGAAGGCACCCGAAGCCTGCTGGCCCGGCACACTGGCACGAGCCCAGGCGTTCTCGACCTTGACATGGGCGGCATCGGGATGGGCCCAGGCCATCCCGGAAATCAGCAAGGAACCCAGAGCCATCACGGCAGTACGACGCATATTCATGAAACTTTCTCCATTGTTTTCAACAACTATTCGGACTGTTTTTTACAGTCAAATCGATTGCAAACCTTTTATAGAAAAGCGCTTGCAGCTATGGTTTTGAAAATTTCTAAAGTGGCGGAGCACGCACCGGCGGCAAGGTGGAGGCAAAAACATGCAGCAGGCCCCGCCCCCGCTCGGGCAATGCTGCCATCTGAGGGCGCAAGCCCGCATTGATTTGCTGCGCCGGTGGCGGAGCCAGCATGGGCAGACATAGCGCGCAGTCCAGCCCATGGACCTGCGGCGCTGCTTCATCGACGGCTGCGGGGCCGGGCACCCGGAAGGCTGCACCTGTGGCGCTGCAGACCGGCTCCCAGCCCGCAGGGGGCTGAGCATGAACCAATGGCGCCACTATCGTGGTCAACAGCACGCACAGCCAGGCCGCCAGCAAGCAGCGTGCCGAGCGGGTGCGATGTTGTAGGGCGCGCCAGAGCATGGGCGGATTGTAGAAGCAGCTTTTGCTATCCGGTTGGCGACGCGAGGAGATCGCCGCCGCGTTCTAAGATGTCAGCGCCAATAAGGCGACCAACCACCTAGGAGACATGCATGCTGACTCTGTGCGGATTCTCGGCCAGCAATTACTACAACAAGGTCAAGCTGGCCCTGATGGAAAAGCAAATTCCATTCGAGGAAAAACTGGTCTGGCTGGGCGATACCAACCCCGACCAGTCCCCCCTGGGCAAAGTGCCTTACTTGCTCACCAAACATGGAGCCATCAGCGAATCCGACGCCATCATCGAGTATGTCGACACCCTGTCGCCCACCACACCGCTGCTGCCCAGCGATCCATTCGCCGCAGCCAAGGTCCGCGAGCTGTGCGTCTATCTGAATCTGCACCTGGAACTGGTGGCACGCAATCTCTATCCCCAGGCCTTCTTCGGCGGCAAGGTCAGCGACGCCACACGCGACAAAACGCTGGAGCAGCTGAAGAAGAACATTGCGGCATTTGCCAGGATCGCCCGCTTCGACCAGCCCTTCATCGCCGGCGAGCAATTCAGTCTGGCCGACTGCAGCGCCATCGCGCATCTGCCGCTGATCAGCAGCGCCACCAAGATCATGGGCGGCACCGACCTGCTGGCCGACCTGCCCGTGCGCGACTATCTGGCCCGCATGGGCGAACGCCCCACGGTGCAAAAAGTCAATGCCGATCGCAAGACCAACACCATCGAACTGATGGAGCACATGAAAGCCAAGGCCACGCGCTGATACGGTCCGGCAGATGGCTGGCAGTGATATCTTCGTCATCACTATGCAAAGCCTGTTTCATCTCGCCTATCACGTGACCGACCTGGATGAGGCCCGCCGCTTCTACGGCGGCGTCCTCGGCTGCCGCGAAGGCCGCAGCACCGACACCTGGGTCGACTTCGACTTTTTCGGTCACCAGATTTCCCTGCACCTGGGCCACCCCTTTGCCGTGAGCAATACCGGCAAGGTGGGCCATCACATGGTGCCCATGCCCCACCTGGGCGTGATCCTGCTCAAACCCGACTGGAAGGCCCTGGCCGAACGCCTGAAGGCTGCCAATACCCGGTTCGTGCTGGAGCCTCAGGTGCGCTTCGAGGGCGAGCCCGGCGAACAGTGGACGATGTTCTTCCACGACCCCAGCGGCAATCCCATCGAGGTCAAGGGCTTTACCAGCTGGGAAGCGGTTTACGAGCACTGAAGCTCATGGCTGCTCCGCGCAAGGCGCTTCCCGAAATCGATCCACAGCGCTGCACGGGCTGCGGCTGGTGCATTGGCGTGTGCCCGCCTCATGTGTTGTCGCTGCAGGTCCAAAGTCCTACAGGGTTCGGACCCAAGCGATCTACCTTGCACGATGCGCCGGGATGCACGGGCTGCGCTTTGTGTGCGGTGCGTTGTCCGTTTGATGCGATTCAGATGGTGAAGATCGCCAAGCCATAGCAGAAACAGCACTGTCTTTGGGCCATGTTGCCCTCAATAAGCTGATGCGACTATGGCTGGCCAGCCAAATTGGTGACTCAATTGGCGCCTATCGCTTATCCAGATTTTGCGAGCAGCCATGGAAAGCATAGAGACTACAGTTCGTATTCGGTAGTGCCGCCCACGAGGCCCTGCAGATTCATCGACTCAAAGCCGTGCCGGATCCGGTGGGCCTGCAGGTACGGCTTGTGACGATCATGAATCTGGCGCAACCGTGCTGCAGGCTTCAGCCCCAGGGATGCCAGGTCCGAGCAGCCCAGCGCTGTAGAGCAGAGCATCCGCCCTTGCTCATCGAATGCGATCAACCCCTGATCAAACAGCCGGTCCACGGAAGCAGACAGCAACAAGCCGTTATATGGGTCCAGGCGCTCCTCATTGCTGCTGTCACGCCATGGCTTGGCGTGTGACGCGACCAGCACGCACTCGATATCGCACCCTGTAAGCGCACAGCGCCTGCCCCAGATACGCAGCATGCGCTGCCGATAGCCACCCTGCCCCAGACGCGCATTGACGAGTGCCTGGCGCTGCGTTGCCAGCAATTGCGCGGCGGCCTCGTCGGTTTCAACTTCCACAAGATCATCTGCAGCATCGAGCATTCCCTCTTTCTGCAATGCCTCGTATAGCGGTGGCCTCAGCGTCCATTGCCAATGGCCATCGGCGCCGGCGTCACCACGAGCCAGGATCTGCACTGGATTGCTCAATCCTTCGATGCCGAAGTAGTTCGCCAACATGCGCCCCAAACGTTCCAGATGCAAGCCGGCGGCCAGATGGTCTCCATAGCCTCCGAACTCGGCGATTTTTTGTATGGACAAGGTCTGCTCAGGCCCCGTCGCCAACCCCAGAAGCAAGGCGTAGAGCCTGTCATCAATCTCCGCATCCAGTGCGACAAGAGCAGCCCGAAGATCCCTGGAACTCAATTGCTCTGCGCTCGCCCATGCCCGCTCCGCCTTATCCTCGCTGGAAGTCAGGGCTGTAGCTCGTGGCTGCATGGCGGCAGATGCCACCAGATGACGGAACTCGGGTGCCAAGTCGTACGCAACAATGGCTTTCGCTCCCAGCTTGAACGACCCATCGCGCTTTTCACCGTACTCAGCGCGTGCACGCACGCCCCACCCATCAAGCACCACGCGCCGAATGACTTCCTCGATCTCCTGCGTATAGTCACCGCCTCCTCGGCGGTCCTGGTTGCCTGCATAAGTCAACGCAAACCCGAAGCGTTTTGTCTTTTTTTGATGCTTTTGGTAGGGATACAAAGCCTGGCCCGATTCGGTGTAGAGCACAAACCGTTTATCAATTGTCATTTTGATTTCTATGCTTTCCGGCGTTTTCTCCGGGCAACCGTGAACTACTTGTTCTCCAAAAACCGCAACAACCCACTGCTGCGCTGCGTGGGGCTCCCCATCGCAGACACCAGCAAGCCCGGCACCTCCGACCACAGCGAAAACGCCTTGCGCGCCCGCGTGATGCCGGTATAGACCAGCTCGCGGCTGAGCACGCTGCCGCCCTGGGCTGCCAGCACCAGGGCCGTGTGCTCGAACTCCGAGCCCTGGCTTTTGTGCACCGTCATCGCAAACGCGGTCTCCACATGGGCCAGGCGCGCCGTGCTGACTGCGTGCAGCTTTTCCCCTTGCATAAAGTACGCCCGCAGACGCCTGGGGTCTGCAAAGCTGGGCAAGGCCATGCCGATATCGCCGTTGAACACGCCCAGCTGCGCATCGTTGCGCGTGACCATGACGGGGCGGCCCGCATACCACTCGCCGTCCTTGCGGATGGCGCCGCGCGCGTGCAGCGCGGCTTCCACGGCACGGTTCAGGCCGGACACGCCCCAGGCGCCTTCGCGCACGGCGCACAGCAGACGGTAACGATCAAAGGCCTGCAGCACATCTGCGACCCATTGCTGGTGGACTTCTTCGCTGTCAAAGCCGGCTTTCATGCCTTGCGCCAGCACCTGGGCATAGGCCGCATAGCTGGCGGCCGTGCCGCGCCCCTGCACGGCGCTGCGCACCACGGCCTCGACATCGCCGCCTTCGCGTGCCCAGAGTTCGGCGTTCAGGCCTGACTGGGTCTGGGCACGCAGCAAGCCCATGACACCCGGCGCATCGCCGGTATTGACGGCCTGCGCCAGCTGGCCGATGGGGCCGCCAAAACGGCGGCTTTCGCGCAGCATGACGGTGTGCTGGGCCAGCGGCAAGGCGTGGTCAGCCGCCACAAACTGCGCTGGCAACTCTTGCCCGGCCACACGCTGGGCATAGGCCAGGGTGTCTGCCGCGTAATTGCCCTGCTGCGCGTCGCGGCACAGATCGCCAAGCACGGCACCAGCTTCCACCGAAGCCAGCTGGTCCTTGTCGCCCAGCAGAATCAGGCGCGCCGTGGGCGGCAAGGCCTGCAGCAGCGCGGCCATCATCTCCAGATGGATCATGGAGGCTTCATCGACGATGAGCACATCCACATCCAGCGGGTTGCCCGCATGGTGGGCGAAGCGGCGTGTATCGGGGCGCGCGCCCAGCAGCGAGTGCAGCGTACGCGCGCCGCCCATGCGTTTGACCAGAGCTTCCAGATCCAGATCACTGCCCACAGCACCTTTCAGCTCCAGCAGCGAAAAATCAATGGACTGCTTGAGCCTCGCCGCCGCCTTGCCCGTGGGCGCTGCCAGCGCCACGCGCAGCTGGGCGGCATCGGGGGCCGTGGCAAACAGCAGCGCCAGCAATCGGGCCGCCGTATAGGTCTTGCCTGTGCCAGGGCCGCCGGTAATGACGGACAGCCGCCCGCGCAGGGCCAGCGCACAAGCCAGTTTTTGCCAGTCCGGCTGGCTGGCCGTTTGGTTGGGCGATTGGCTGAACAAGCGATCCAGCCAGTGCCTGACCTGGGACTCATCCAGCGCGCCATCGTCTGCGGCCGTGCGCTGCGCAATCTGCGCGGCCACGCTGCGCTCGTAATCCCAGTAGCGGCGCAGATAGAGCAGCGGCGCGGGGCCATCAAGCAGCACCAGCGGCTGCCCCTGATCTGGCGGCGAGGCATCATGCCCCACCACGCGCACCACGGGGCTGCGGCGCAGCGCCTTCAACCAATCCGCCAGCGTGGCGGGCAGTTGCTCCCACAGCGATAGCTGCACAGGTACGGCCTCCTTGGGCCAGCCCAGAATTTCATTAGGATTGGCAGGCAACGCTGCCAACGGCAGACAACTGTGACCACGGCCCTCCATCTGCGCCAGCACCGCCGTCGCGACCAGCAAGGCGGGTTCGGCGTGGGCATCCTGAGCCGCAACGAACGCGGCCAGCGCACTGTCCAAGCGACGCAGCAGCCCGGCATCGGCCAGACGCTCCAGTGCGGTCAGCAGATCGGCGCTGCTCAACACCGCGACGGCTTCGTCGCCAGACTCATGGCCGGCAAACAGATCCAGTGTCTGCAGATCGGTTCTGCGGCGGCCCCTCATGGCTGTACCTCCCGTGTAGATTCGGGGCTGTCGCTGAGCAGCGCATCCAGCGCCTGCAGCAAGGCCAGCGGCGCTGGCAGCACATGCATGCCGTCGGTCTCGCTGTCGATGCCGCGCATGAAAAAGTAGAGCGCACCGCCCAGGTGCTGCACGGGATCGTAGGCATCTGCCAACCGACTTTGTAGCAAGCGATGCAGCGCCAGCAGATAGAGCGCGGCCTGCACGTCATAGCGATGCTCCAGCATGGCGCGGGCCAGAGCCTCCGGCGTATAGGCGGCGGCCTCCGTGCCCAGATGGTTGGTCTTGTAGTCCAGCACCCAGTAGCGGCCCGCATGG
The DNA here is from genome assembly GCA_031277805.1 of Comamonas sp. Lineage (GTDB taxonomy): Bacteria > Pseudomonadota > Gammaproteobacteria > Burkholderiales > Burkholderiaceae_C > Comamonas. The sequence goes on from JAITLR010000006.1 coordinate 73,962, forward strand.
CTGAAGACCAGATCGGCAAAGCCCATCAGCATGCCGTGCAGCTCGCGCTCGGGCAGCACCGGACGCGGCTGGCCGGGCAGGATATGTTCGCGGCACAGGGCATCGATACGCTGGGCCGACAGGCGCTGCGCGGGCAGCCAGAACTCCATCTCGGCCAGCAGCGCATCCTGCGCGCCCAGTTGCGCCAGCGTCACGCCAATGGGCTGCAGCGGTTTGTGCACCACGGCGCGCAGCCACTGCAGCACATCGGCGGCTTGCTCCTTGCGGCCGGCGCGCTCACAGCGGCGCAACAGGCGGGCGGCCAGTGGTTCGCTGGCTTCGGGGTCGTCTTGCGGCTGCAGCGCAAAGTCTTCGCCCGTCAGCCACTCCATCTGGTCGTGCAGAAAATTCCCCACCACCGGCCCGCGCATGAATCGGTGCCAGACAGCGGCGCTGCTGCGCGCACCTGCGGTCATGGGCAAGGCACTCAAGTCCAGCAATAGGTCTTCTTCACGCTGCATCTGCCGCTCATCCTCGGCGGGGCTGATGGCGGCCACGGCCAGCACCGGCAGACTGGGCGCCGCCATCGCCCGGGTCAGCGACGAGAAGCTGCCAATGCCCCAGCGGCGGTCGAATTGGGCGTCGTACAACGGCGCGGCCTGCAGCGCGGGCAGCTCTTTCGCCGGCACATAGCGCTGGGCCAGCGGCAGCTCCTGCGGTAAATCCAGCACACTGATCTGCGCGCATTGCTGGCTCAGCGCCTCAATGCTGGCGCGCCAACCCGCTACAGATTGCGAAGCATCTCCCGCAAGCAGATAGCCGGCCGCACCCTGTTCGTTCGCACAATTCTTGCTGTTGCCGCGCTTCATCGGGGCCAGCCCCATCCACAGCGCGTGGCGCGGGCGGGTCAGCGCCACATAGAGCAAGCGCAGGTCTTCACGCAGGCGCTCGCGGTCGGCCTGGGCCAGCTGCTGTTTGTCATAGTCCAGCAGCAGCTCGCGCGCCGGGCCATCCTCGCCTTGCACTGGCAGCGATAGGTAAGCGGCCTTGTTGTCCAGCGGCCTGAAACTGCCGCCAAACGGCAGGCAGACCACGGGGTATTCCAGCCCCTTGCTCTTGTGCACGGTGACGACCTTGACCAGATCGGCATCCGATTCCAGCCGCACGATCTGCGCATCCCCGGTCGCGCCGGGGTTCTCGATCTGCGTAGCCAGCCAGCGAATCAAGGCCTGCTCGCCTTCCAGCTGGGCACTGGCGCTTTGCAGCAGCTCGGCCAAGTGCAGATAGTTGGTCAGCCGCCGCTCTCCGCCCATCTCGGCCAGCCAGCGAGCCGGCAGCTCCAGGCGGTACAGCGTCTGGCGCAGCATGGCCAGCACGCCCAGGCGCAGCCAGACACTGTGCAGCTCTTTCATCTGCTCGCTGCGCAGGTCAAAGGCCTCGTCATCGCTGGCCAGCCAGGCCAGTTCGTCAAACGACAGCCCCATCAGCGGCGTCGCCAGGCCCGCACGCACGGCCAGACCATCCAGCGGCACCGCCACGGCCCGCAACCACAGCAGCAGGTCCTGCGCTTCGCCGCTGGCAAACACCGAATCCTGATCCGACAGATAGACCGACGCCACCGACCGCTTGGCCAGCGCACGGCGCACGGCGGCAGCCTCCTTGCCTGTACGTACCAGCACGGCAATATCGGCCGGGCGTATGCGCTGCAGCGCTTGCCCCTCCTTGGCAAAGCCCGCCGTCTCGTCCATCAGCCAGTGCACGATCTGGCTGGCACAGAATTCCGCCCCCCGGCGGCGTATCTCGTCATTGCTCAGCGGCTCGCCACCGCTGCCGTCCCAGGCAATCGTCAGCGCCGGCACAGGCTGACTGGCTTGCACCAGTACCTCGCTGCGGCCCTGGGCCTTCACGGGCTCGAAGGGCAGGGGATTTTGAGTCCCCTGACGGAACATGAAAGCACCTTCCCCAGGGCGCTGCTCGGCCCGCGCAAACCACCGGTTGATGGCCTCGACCAGTGCTTCGGTGGAGCGGTAATTGGTGTCCAGCACATAGTGCCGCCCTTCGGTGGACTGGCGGGCCTGCAGATAGCTGTAGATGTCGGCGCCGCGAAAGCCGTAGATGGACTGCTTGGGGTCGCCAATCAGCAGCAGCGCGCTGTCCCGGCCGTTGTCGGCCGTGCGGTAGACCTGGTCAAACAAGCGGTATTGCAGCGGCGATGTGTCCTGAAACTCGTCAATCAAGGCTACCGGGTACTGGGCCAGAATGCTGGCCCGCAGCGCAGCGCCGTTGTCGCCCGCCAGCGCGGCATCCAGGCGCTGCAGCATGTCGGCAAAGCCAAAGGTACCAGCTTGCCGCTTGATCCACAGCAGGCGCTGCTGCACATGCTGCGCCGCATGCAGGCGCAGCTGACTGGCAAAGCTGGGCATGGCCGCCAGTTGCAGCAGCAGTTGCTCCAGCGCCTGTGACTCGGGCGGCAAGTCCACCGGGGCATCGCCCTTGCGGGCCTCGTCCAGCCCCGCCGGAATCAGGCGCTTGGCCCCGGTTTTGAGCGCTTCTTCCAGCGTCAGATTCGGCGCCGCAGCCCAGTCACGCAGCGTCTTGAGCCAGCCCTTGTAATGGGCCTGGCGCAGCTTGAGCCCGTTCCAGGCGCTCTTGTTGTTGGCCAACTGGCCGTCCAGCCAGTCTTCCAGGCTCTGGGCCTTGTCGGCCCAGCCTTCGCTCAGGTCCTGCAACTGCGCTTTTTGCTGCTGCAGCGCGGTATCGACCAAGGAACCCAGCTGTAGATCGGCATGGGGCTGCGGCACGCTTTCGCGCAGCAGCGACTGCATGTCCTTGACCAAGGCATTCACGCTGGGCCAGACCTTGAGCACCTCTTCCAGCACCTCGCCCGACAGGGGGTAGCACTGCTGGCGCCAGTAGTCCTGAGCGGCCTCCAGCTGGCGCTGGCTTTCATCGGCTTCCAGTGTTTCGTCGAACAGATTGCCGCTGTCAAACGCGTGCTCGCGCAGCATGCGCTGGCACCAGGCGTCAATGGTGTGAATGGCGGCATCGTCCATGCACTGCGCCGCCATATCGAGCCGCCAGGCAGCGGTGTCGCGCTCTGCGCCCGGCGCATAAGCGTCGCGCAGATCGCGCAGAAACTGGTCGTGCGCCTCGGGCTCGGCTTCGCCGCGAAAGCACCGCACCGCTTCGATCAAGCGCGCCCGCACCCGGTCGGACAATTCGCGCGTGGCCGCGCGGGTAAAGGTCATGACCAGAATTTCGGGCGGCATCAGCGGCTTGGCAAAGCCGTCCTCGTCGCCATGCCCCAACACCAGCCGCAAATACAGAGCGGCAATCGTCCAGGTCTTGCCGGTACCGGCGCTGGCCTCAATCAGGCGCGATCCCCAGAGCGGGAATTGCAGCGGCTGCAGCACATGGCTGCTGACTGGCTTAGCGGGCCCATTCATGTCTGCGTTCATGCCTGCTCTCCTTGTGTTTCCAGCGCAGGCAATTCGGCAGTGCTTACCTGAGAGTTCAGCCAGTCATGCAGCGGGCTATAGACCTGCTTGGCCAGGGCCTCAAAGCGCAGGTCGGCGATCAAATCCTCCCAGCCCGGAAAGCAGCGCGCCCAGCTTGGGTCTTCGCATTCACCCGTACTCATAAATCCGCCTTCATAGGCCTGAGCGGCAGCCCGCAAATCATCATTGGCCGCTGCTACCGCACTGCGCAAAGGCAAAGGCAGCGGCTCGTTCTGGCCTTGCAGCCAGAGCTGCATCAGGGCCAGCAATTGCTGGCGGGCGTCCTCCACCTCCAGCGGCATCACCCAGACCATGACATCGCGCGCAATCACAGCCATCAGCGTTTTGCCGCCGGCCGCCGACAGCGCCAGGCTGCGCACATACAGCGGCAGCAGCTTGCTGGCCTGCAGCTCGCCCTCTTTGTTCAGCAGGCCGCGCGGCTCCAGGGAGAACCAGCAGCGGGCAAAGCCCTCGGTCAGGGAGCCGTCGCCCGCAGTGATCTCGTCATCGCGCTCGCGCAGGCCGTCGATCCAGTCGTCCAGCACCAGATTTCCCTCACGCAGCAGCAACCGCTGACGGGCCGCAGCATGCGGCCATTCATGCATCTGCTGCTGCCAGGCCTGCAGGGATGGTGATGTCTGCGCCTGCAGTACCTGGGATTCGCGCTGCCCCAGACCGGCCAGCGGCAGCACACCGGCACGCGCCAGGCGCTGCACATTGCGCTGCACCTGGGCCGGCACATCCAGCGCGGCATCGGCCTGCGCCAGCTGGGTGCGCACCCCTTGCTGCAGCTGCTGCACCAGGCCATAGGCCATCAGGCCATCGACGGTGAACAGTTCATCGTCTTCGACCACCTCGTCTTCCTGTTCAAAACGCACCAGCAGACGATGGCGCAAAAAGCTGCGGGCGGGATTGCGCAGAAAGTCCGTCAGCCGTGCCAGCGTCAGCGGCACCTCGGGGTCAGGCTCATACGCAGCCATCTGCGGCAGCGCCTGCACCTCGGCCTGCTGGTGGGCCGCATGCCATTCGCGGGCAAAGGTGGACAGACCCGAAGCCTGCTCGAAATAGCGGCGGCTGAAAGGCTGCAGCGGGTGCTGCCAGGTGCGCTGGGCCAGCAGATCTCCGTCATCGCCCTGCCAGCCCTGGGCCAGATAGTCGCGCAGTTGCGAAACCAGCACCGACGGCGGCTGCTCGCTGTTGTCACGCACATGGCGGCCCGCCCAGCTGATATAGAGCCTGCGCCGGGCCGACAGCAAGGCATCCAGCATGAGCTGGCGATCATCGTCACGCCGCGCCCGGTCGCCAGGCCGCTGCTGCCCGGGCTGGGCCATCAGGTCAAAGTCCACACGTGTGGCCCGGCGTGGATAGTCGCCGTCGTTCATGCCCAGCAGGCACACCACCTCGAACGGTATGGCGCGCATGGGCATCAAGGTGCAGAAAGTCACGCCACCGGCGCGAAAACGCTGGTTGAGCGCCGGCTCGGACAAGGCCTGCAGCCAGGCCTCCTGCGCAACTTCCAATGGAATTTCGGTCTCGAACCCTGCCTGCTCGCAAGCGCTTTGCCAGCTGACCAGCGCGGTATCAAGTGCGGAGACCAGGGCCTGGTCCTCGTCGGTCTGTGCAACAAAGAAATCATCGAGCAGTGCCCTGAAGCGCTGCGCCCAGACCTCGGGCACTGCGGCAGTATTGCCCGTCTGCCACCACTGCAACATGCGCGCCAGCAAGCTGGCCAGACTGCCCGCCAGCTCTGCGTCAAGACCGCCCACCTCGTCATAAGGCTCTATGCCTGCAAAGGGCTCCAGCGGTGGCTGTACATTGCCCGCGCCCGGCAACTCAATGGCCGCGCCGCTGGCATAGCCCAGCAACATGCGGCGCAGGCCGAACCAGGCGCTATTGGGATCGCCACAGGCCTCCAGCCCCAGCTGGGCGCGCTGTGCGTGGTTCAGGCCCCAGCGTATGCCTGCCCCGGCCATCCAGTGCGTGAGTTGCGGAAGATCGTCCGCTACCAGCCCCACGCGTGCAGCAACGGAGGGCACATCGAGCAGATCATACAGCTCGCTCAAACGGCAGCGCTGCTGCGGCAGCTTGAGCAGCCATTGCAGCGCCGTGACCAGCGGGCTGCTGGCGCGCGCGCCCACGTCGGCAATGTCAAAGGGGATATGGCGCGCATCATGGCGGCCGTACTGGCCGAACACGGCGCGAATGGCGGGGGCGGCCTCCTCAATCGCGGGCAGCATGACCACCACATCGCGCGGCGCCAGTGCGGCCTGCCCCCCCGCAGCAGGCTGGGCCAGCCACTGCAGCAGCTGGTCGTGCAGTACTTCCAGCTCGCGCACCAGACCATGGGCCTTGTGAAAGACGATGGAGTCATCGGCAACGGGGATTTCCAGCGCCGGATGCTCGGACAAGGGAACCAGGTCGCGTATGCGTTGCTGCACCTGCTGCAACAGCGGCGCCTGCGCCAGATCGTCGACATCGGCTTCCTCGAACACATCCACGCGCGGCCAGTTCCATTGCACGGCGGTGTCTGTCGTCGTATCGAAGGCATCGAGCTGGCGCACATAGTCGCGGCTCTGCCTTCCCCAGGCGGCCAGCAGCGGATGGGCATGAGCGTGCATGGCCTCCAGCGGAATCTGCGCCAGGTCCTTGCCGCCCTTGTCGGCATGGCGGCGGCGCTGCTGACGCAGCAATTCGCGCCCGTCTATGGCATCGGCCCAGTGAAAGCGGCAGGGGTTGGGCACGGCAATCAGCACCTGGCTATGCCTGGCAATGCCGCTCAGAAACTGCATCAGCGCCAGCGGCATCTGACTCATGCCGAACACCACCACGCGCCGCGCCAGCGGCGTCACCGGCGGCTGGCCCGATTCCAGTGCCGTCAGAATGCGCGCCAGCAACGCCGGGCGCGTGGCCGCACGCTCGGTCTCATCAAGCTCGGCCAGCACCTTGCGCCACAGCATGGGCTGCCACAGCTGCCCTTCGGGCACCGCGACATCGGGCTTGCCAGGGGTGCGCAGAACATCCTCGCCCTGCTCCCAGGCTGCCAGCCAGTCGGCCCGGTAAATCTGGTACTGGTCAAACAGGTCGGCCAGACGCTCGGCCAGTTGCAGCAGACGCTGCGGCTCGCCGGGGCGCAGAAAGTTGGCAATGGGCGCGAACTCAGGCTCCTGCAGACACTGCGGCAGCAGTCGCATCAGGCGCCAGGTCATGGGGGTTTTATCGAGCGGCGATTCGCGCGGCACTTCATGCTTGCCCAGAATCTGTCTATAGCTGCGCCAGACAAAACGCGCCGGTAGCTCGACCTGAGCGGCCGCGCATACGCCCTGATGCTCGGCCATGCGCATCTTGAACCACTCGGCCATGCCGTTGCTCTGCACCAGCACGATCTCGGGCTCCAGCGCGGCCAGAGGGTGAGCGGCCAACCAGGCCAGCACCGTGTCGGCCAACGCTTCGGTGCGATTTCCATGCAGGGCGATCAAGCCCGGTTGCCAATGCGCTGCCACTCACGCCCTCCTGTATTGCCTGCCACGCCAGCGGCGAGCTTAACGCGACTCGAAGGCGCAGCTGCGCAAATCCTTCCGCTCCTGTATCAAGAGCTGCCATCACTGATCAATCAACGATTTCAAATAGAAAACACCTGATTAGCGACATAAATCAGGGTTACGTAACATCTTCAACGGTCTGGGTCCCGTGTGCGCCAACGCATTGAGCAGCCTTGGAACCATGGCTTTGAGATTAAAGCGCCGGTTGAACC
>JAITLR010000018.1 GCA_031277805.1 Comamonas sp.
GGTTCAACCGGCGCTTTAATCTCAAAGCCATGGTTCCAAGGCTGCTCAATGCGTTGGCGCACACGGGACCCAGACCGTTGAAGATGTTACGTAACCCTGATTTATGTCGCTAATCAGGAATAATCTTCTTGAAACCATTGAATGGTCGGCGTAAGCAGCTATGAAAAATGTTGCCGCCATAGCCTTTTGCCGATGCCGTGGAGAGTGCCTTGCTCAGTACACAGACCTGCGCATAGGTCAAACGGACTAAGGCATAGAGCCGGTGCGGAAAGCCCGCGCGCCCTGATAGCCTGCGCCCTGCCAAAGATCCACGAAGGCTGGATGCATGGCGATATCCAGAAAAGGAGACTGGCATGAAGGGTTTGACAGGGACGGTTGCGGCGGTGGCCGATAGCGGCATGGACCGGCGCCACATGCTGCGCGTGGGGTTGCTGGGGCTGGTGTCCACCGGCGCCGGCGGGCTGCTGGCGGCGTGCGGCGGTGGCGACGGCCATGGCATGGAGCCGAAGGCGGCCACGCCAAGGTTGTCGTCCGTTCTCAACTTCCGCGACGTCGCCGGGGCGGACGATGCATCGGCCTACCACAATACCGCCGGACAGCCTCTCAAGAGAGGCGTGTTCTACCGCTCGAACGTGATGTTGTTGAGCGACGACGACGCGGCGACGCTGGCGAAATTGGGTATCACCACGGCCTATGACCTGCGCACCACAAACGAGGCAAGTCAAGACCCGGACCGCCTGCCGCAGGGGATCCGCTATGTACATATGAACATCTTCGGCACGCCCGATGTGGTGATCCCGCCATTCCATACGCCGGAGGAGACGGTGGCTGCCATGGAAGAAATGGGACGCGTCATGGTGCGCGATGCCGGCATGCGCGAACGCATGGGGGAACTGCTGCGCAGCATGGCTTCCACCGCCGATGCGCAGCTGTTCCACTGCACGACCGGCAAGGACCGTACAGGTTGGGTGACGGCGCTGCTGCACACCATTGCCGGTGTGTCGCGTGACATCATCATGAAGGACTACTTGCTTACCAATACCTACACCGGGGGCTGGATCGAGGCCACTTATCAGCAGATGCTGGAGCACAACGGCAAGGCTGCAGCCGACCTGTACCGACCCTTGTTCGGAGTGCAGCAGAGCTATCTGCTGGCGGAATTTGACGAGGCGGAACGCGGCTTCGGTTCCATGAAAAACTACCTGACTCAGGGTCTGGGCCTGAAAGATGACGAGATCGCTCAACTGCGCGACAAGTTGCTGGGCTGAGTCGGCTACTATCGTTGGAGGAGCTGTTGACGCTTGCTGTATCTGGATTACAGATAGGTATTCATAAAAAATAGAGCTGAGGCAAGCGTTGAAAGCTATCAAAAAGAAAGTCCGCCATTGGCGGACTTTTTGCTGGATTCGGGCGGAGTCTCAGCTCAGCAACAGCGCGTCGTCGGCCAGCTTTTCGCCACGCACCTTCTCGAACATCTGCAGCAGGTCGGGCACGTCCATCTTCGCGCGTTCCTCGCCGCTGACGTCCAGCACGACCTGACCCTGGTGCAGCATCACGGTGCGCGTTCCCACGTCCAGTGCCTGGCGCATGCTGTGCGTGACCATCATGGTGGTCAGCTTGGCCTCATCGACGATGCGGGCCGTCAACTGCAGCACAAAGTCTGCCGTGCGTGGGTCCAGGGCTGCGGTGTGTTCGTCCAGCAGCAGGATGCGAGAGGGCTGCAGTGCTGCCATCAACAGGCTCACGGCCTGGCGCTGTCCACCCGAGAGCAGGCCGATGCGGTCGGTCAGGCGGTTTTCCAGGCCCAGGCCCAGCGTGGCCAGGCGCTCGCGGTACAGCTCACGGTTGCTGGCCTTCACGGCCTTGGACAGGCCACGGAAATTGCCGCGCTCATGGGCCAGCGCCATGTTTTCTTCAATGGACAGGTCTTCGCAGGTGCCCGCCATGGGGTCCTGAAAGACGCGCGCCACCTGTTTGGAGCGGCTCCAGACAGGCATGCGCGTCATGTCAATGCCGGCGATCTCGATCTTGCCCTTGTCAACGCTCTGGTCGCCAGAGACGCAGTTCAGGAAGGTGGACTTGCCCGCGCCGTTGGAGCCGATGACGGTGACAAACTGCCCGTCGGGAATGGCCAGCGACAGGCCGCGCAGCGCGCGTGTCTCGATGGGTGTGCCAGGGTTGAAGGTCAGTTCCAGGTTTTGTGCGTTCAGCATGCTGTTTTCCTATCATTGGCTGAGGATTCTGCGCTGCTATGTCGCGCAGTTCCTCGCGGGATGGCCAGCAAGGGCCGCCCCGCAGCAAAGGCCGTCGTCCCCCGTGGGGGAGGCGGCGAAGCCGCTCAGGGGGTTATTTTTTCTTCAGCTTTTTCTTGATCTGCGGAATCACCAGGGCGATGGTCACCAGAACGGCGGTCACCAGGTTCAAGTCCTGTGCCTTGAGACCGATGGCGTCGATATTCAGGGCCGCGGCAATGAAGAAACGGTAGACCACGGCGCCCAGCACCACGGCCAGCGTGGCCCAGATGATTCTGCGCGAGGGCAGGATGGTTTCGCCCACGATCACCGCAGCCAGGCCGATGACGATGGTGCCGATACCCATGGAGATGTCGGAGCCGCCCTGGGTCTGCACGAACAGCGCGCCGGCCAGGCCGACCAGGCCGTTGGAGATGGCCATGCCCAGCAGGATCATGGCACCGGTATTCACGCCCTGGGCACGGGCCATGCGAGCGTTGGAGCCGGTGGAGCGAATGGCCAGGCCGCGCTCGGTAGCGAAGAACCAGTCCAGCGCCAGCTTGGCCACGATGACAAAGCCCAGCATGATGATGGGGCGCATCACATAGTCAGGAACGCTCTCGGGCTGCAGCATGGTGAACAGCGTGGGATCGTTGATCAGCGGTACGTTGGGGCCGCCCATGATGCGCAGGTTGACCGAGTACAGGCCGATCATCATCAGGATCGAGGCCAGCAGATCCATGATCTTGAGCTTGACGTTGAGCCAGCCCGTGATGAAACCTGCCACAGCACCAGCAGCCGTGCCAGCCAGCGTGGCCAGCCAGGGATTGGTGCCCGTGGAAATAAGAATGGCGCAGACGGCTCCCCCCAGAGGAAAGCTGCCGTCGACCGTGAGGTCGGGAAAGCGCAGCAAGCGAAAGGAGATAAAGACGCCCAGCGCCACCAGGCTGAAGATCAGGCCAATTTCAATGGCACCGAGTACGGAAAATAAAGACATAGAGGGAGCGACAGGCGCGGCAAACGTCTAAAAAAATCGGCAGGGCCATGTCGCCACGGCGCCTGCCGCTGTGCCGGTGCTGCAGGCAAGGCTGCAGCACAAGCCACAGACAGGGGTTACTTGACCACGGTGGCAGCGGCCTTGACCAGAGCGTCAGACAGCTTCACGCCTTGCTTTTCAGCTGCGCCGGGGTTCACGAACAGTTCCATCTTGGTGCTGACTTCGGGCTTGATGTCGCCGGGCTTTTCACCCTTGAGGATGCGCACGACCATGCGGCCGGTCTGCTCGCCCAGATCGCGGTAGTTGATGCCGTAGGCTGCCACGGCGCCGCGCTTGACGGAGTCGGTGTCAGAAGCAACCAGAGGAATCTTGGCGTCCTGGCCGACCTTGACCAGCGATTCATAGGCCGAGACCACGTTGTTGTCGGTGTTGGTGTAGATCACGTCCACCTTGCCCACCAGCGAGCGGGCGGCGCTGCTCACGTCCACGGAGCGGGGAGCGGCCGCGGTGACCAGGGTCCAGCCCAGTTTGGGCAGCAGAGCCTGCAGTTCCTTGACGACCACGGCGGAATTGGCTTCACCGGGGTTGTAGACCATGCCCACGCGCTTGGCATTGGGTACGACCTGCTTGACCAGATCCATTTGCTTGTCCAGAGCCAGCAGATCGGACACGCCGGTCACGTTGTTCTTGGAAGGCTCCCAGCTGGCGACCAGCTTGGCGGCCACGGGGTCGGTCACGGCGGAGAACACCACGGGCACCGTCTTGGTGGCGGCGATCACGGCCTGGGCAGAGGGGGTGGCGATGGCAACGATGGCGTCAGGCTTGTCGCCCACGAACTTGCGGGCGATCTGGGCAGCGGTGCCGGTATTGCCCTGGGCGCTCTGGTACTGCCACTTCAGGCTCTTGCCGTCTTCGTAGCCGGCAGCCTTCAGAGCGTCCTTGACACCGTCGCGCACGGCATCGAGTGCGGGGTGCTCGACGATGGCGGTCACGGCCACCGATTTGGTGTCGGCCGCATGGGCGCCGGTGATGGCGGAAATTGCCAAGGCCACTGCACCCAGACGGGCCCAAGACTGATGCTTCATGTGTATCTCCAGCGTTTGTTATGTATTCCAGATGAATTAAGGCAGCTGCGTTTGGATACGCAGCGCCTTGCGGCAAAGTCTACTGCACCGATCTGCTTGTCTCGTCGCTGCGTATAACCCGGTTTATCCCTATATGGCATTTGCCAAAAAATGGCATGAAAGCTGCGTAAACCGAGTTTTTTATGGATAAAGCATGCAGTAATTTATGAAAATATCATGCAATTTTGCGTCTTGAGTGAATGTTTTTAGAGTGTTGAATGCACTTTTCCTGCGTCTTGGTGGGCCGCAAGGGCGAATTTCTTGCTGTCTGCCCGTTTTTTGACCGCCGGGGGTATCGCGCGGTCCCAGGTTTTGCTCGCCAATCTCGGCCCTGAGGTTCTGACTTCGGGCTTCAGCCCATCAATCATTCCGAGGCCAACGCGCAACGAAACGGAAGCAGGCCAGGCGATCCGCGAGGCCGAAGAAGGGGGGGCTGTGGCGCAAGGCATGAAAAATGGCGCCCCACGCTCACTACTCGCGTGTGATCGCTGTCTCCTCAGGGAGGACCTGGGCGGCCCGGCAATGAAAAAAGCCTGTGCAGCGCAAGCAGGCACAGGCTTTTCGATGAGATGGCTAGGGCAGATTACATGCCCGAGTAGTTCGGGCCGCCACCACCTTCAGGCACCACCCAGACAATGTTCTGAGTGGGGTCCTTGATATCGCAAGTCTTGCAGTGCACGCAGTTTTGCGAGTTGATCTGCAGGCGCTGTTTGCCGGCATGGGCTTCATCGTCCACAAACTCATAGACGCCCGCAGGGCAGTAGCGCTGCTCGGGGCCTGCGAACCGGGTCAGGTTGATGTCCACGGGCACGCTGGCATCCTTGAGGGTCAGGTGCACAGGCTGGTTTTCGGCGTGGTTGGTGCTGCTGATGAAGACGCTGGAGAGGCGGTCGAAGGTCAGCTTGCCATCGGGCTTGGGGTATTCGATGGGCGAGCACTCGGCTGCAGGCTTGAGATAGGCGTGGTCAGGCTTGTTGCGGTGCAGCGTCCAGGGAATATTGCCGCGCAGCACGAACTGTTCGATGCCGTTCATGATGGTGGCGGTGGTCAGGCCCTTCTTGAACCAGGCCTTGAAGTTGCGCGCCTTCCACAGCTCTTCGTACAGCCAGCTGTTTTCGAAGGCATGGGTGTAGGTGTTCAGCTCGTCGTGCTGGCGCCCGGCCGCCAGAGCTGCATAAGCGGCTTCGGCTGCCAGCATGCCGGTCTTGATGGCGGCATGGCTGCCCTTGATACGGCTGACGTTGAGGAAGCCCGCTTCACAGCCCACGAGCACGCCGCCGGGGAAGACAAAGCGCGGCAGGCTGGAGATACCGCCGGCCGTGATGGCGCGCGCGCCGTAGCTGATGCGCTTGGCTGGCTTGATGCCCTGGGCCTCGTCACCTTCCAGGTAGTAGCGAATGTTCGGGTGGGTCTTCCAGCGCTGCATCTCCTCGAACGGAGACAGATAGGGGTTGGAGTAATCGAGGCCGGTGATGAAGCCCAGTGTGACCAGATTGTCTTCGAGGTGGTAGAGGAAGGCTCCGCCGTAGGTGTCGCTCTTCATGGGCCAGCCAGCGGTGTGCACCACCATGCCGGGCTTGTGGCGGGCGGGGTCGATTTCCCACAATTCCTTGATGCCGATGCCGTAGGTCTGAGGATCGCGGTTGGCGTCCAGCGAATACTTGGAGATCACCTGCTTGCCCAGGTGGCCGCGTGCGCCTTCGGCAAACACCGTGTACTTGGCGTGCAGTTCCATGCCCAGCTGGAAGTCGCCTGTGGGCTCGCCATCCTTGCCAACGCCCATGTTGCCGGTGGCTACGCCCTTGACGGAGCCGTCCTCGTTGTAGAGTACTTCGGCAGCAGCAAAGCCGGGGAAAATTTCCACGCCCAGGGCTTCGGCCTGTTCGGCCAGCCACTTGGTGAAAAACCCCAGACGCACGATGTAGTTGCCTTCGTTGTGAAAGCACTTGGGCAGCAGCCAGTTGGGCGTGCGCACCGAGCTTTTTTCGCCCAGGAAGACCATGGCGTCTTCGGTCACGGGCTGGTTCAGCGGCGCGCCTTTTTCCTTCCAGTCAGGGATCAGCTCGGTCAGGGCACGCGGATCCATGATGGCGCCCGACAGTGTGTGAGCGCCAGGCTCGGAGCCTTTTTCCAGCACGACAACGGAAACATCCTGTCCTTTTTCTGCGGCCAGCTGCTTGAGGCGGATGGCTGTGGCCAGGCCGCCGGGGCCGCCGCCCACTACCACCACGTCGTATTCCATGGCTTCGCGCGGGCCGTACTGGGCCAGGATTTCTTCGTTTGTCATCGGGAGAGTCTCGCTTGAATAATGAATTGGGAAAACTGGCCGGTGCGGTCTGGCTGCAGGTGCACTGCAAATACCAAATACCGCAATGCGGGCAATTCTATGCTGTGCTATTCGCACGATCGTGCAGAAAAGGCGACAGCCAGTGACTTGCAGTTGCGGCAAAGTCCCTAGGCTAGTGGGAGCGAAGAGGGGCGCCATCCTTCAAAGCAACTAGAGCGGTCTGAGCATGTAAAGCTCATGTAGCCTAATAAACAAGGAGACACAGTGCTATGAAAATTGAGATTCCCGAGCGGAAAAAACTGGTCTATGAGACACGGTTTGTGGTGCGTTGGGGGGATATGGACGCCATGGGGCATGTCAACAACACTCAGTACTTTCGCTATATGGAGACTGCGCGCATTGACTGGATGACGGCTCGGGGAATTGACCCGGACCCAAGTGGAACCGGGCCTGTCATCGTCAACGCGTTCTGCAATTTCTATCAGCAGCTCAGCTATCCGGACGAGGTGCTGCTCAAGATGTATGTCAGCGATGCAGCACGGACGACGTTTGAGAGCTGGACGACGATGGCACGGGTATCGGCACCGGAGGTGATCTGTGCTGAGGGAGGTGCCACAGTGATCTGGGTCGACTTTCCACGTCAGAAGGCGACCGAGCTGCCGAATTGGTTGCGAGAGCACGTCATGGAGTAGGTGACCAAACTGAGGCAACTGACTGCTAACATGCTGCGCACCATGCGATTGTTGCCCTCTCGACCGCTGAACTCCTACTTGCTGATCGCATTGTGGCTGGCTGTCAGCGTACTGGGAGGCTTGCTGGCCTATCAGGGGTTTGTGAAATGGGGCCTCGGTGATGCAAGGAATGCGGGGGACAGCCGGCTGGAGCGCTATGCCAGCAGCTTGCTCAGCGAAGCGGATCGCTTCGCCTTTGTGCCTGCACTGGTGGCATTGCAGCCCGAGATACAGCAGCTTTTACGCACTCCCCAGAACCGCGCGCTGCAGCGCAAGGCCAATCAATACCTGGAAGCGCTCAATGGCCAGATCGGTACGCTCAATGCGTATGTGCTTGATCGCAAAGGGCATGTGCTGGCCGCCAGCAACTGGCAGCAGCCTGACAGTTTTGTGGGCGAGGACCTGAGCTTTCGTCCCTATGTGCAGCAGGCCCTGAAGCAGGGAAAAGGGCGTTATTTTGGTATCGGCACCATCCGGGGAGAGCCCGGCTATTACCTGACCTCCCTCTGGGGGGAGGGACCGCAGCAGGGCATTGCCGTAGTCAAGGTCGGGCTTGCGCAGCTGGAGCAGTTCTGGAGCCATGCGGAGTCCCCGGTGCTGGTGAGTGATGAGAATCAGGTCGTCATCCTCAGCAATGTGGAAGCCTGGCGCTTTGCCACATTGCAACCGCTTGATGAGGAGCGGCGCGGGGCGCTGGAGGTTTCGCTGCAATACAACGGCCGGGTGCTGAAACCCCTGGACTGGCATTGGCAGCAGGGGCCTGCGGGTTTTCAGCTGCTGCGTCTGCCGCAGCAGGCTGCAGAGTCTCAAGGCAAGTCCCAGGCTGGTGACTTGTTCCTGGTTCAGTCGCGGCCTCTGGCGGGGACGCCCTGGCAGATTACCGTGCTGTCGCCGCTATCGCGTACTTTGCAGCTGGCCCGAAGCCGTGCCTGGCTGACTGCTGTTATGACGGCGCTGGCATTGCTGATGCTGCAGATCGCAATGCAACGCCGTCGTCACCAGCAGGCCCTGGTGCAGGCTCGCCAGGAGCTGGAAATCAAAGTGCAGCAGCGCACGGCCGATTTGTTGACTGCCAACACGGCACTGCAGCAGGAGGTGGCAGAGCGCATACAGACCGAACAGACGCTGCGTGCAGCCCAGGATGAGCTGGTGCAGGCAGGCAAGATGGCAGTCCTCGGCCAGCTGTCCACGGAAATGGCGCATGAACTCAACCAGCCTTTGACGGCGCTGCGCACCTTGGCAGGCAACAGCCAGCGCTTCCTGGAGCGCGGTCAGACCGATGTCGCGCAGCGCAATCTGCAGCGCATGGTGGAGCTGACCGAACGCATGGGATTCATGACGGGACAGCTGCGCAACTTTGCCCGTAAGTCGAGAGGGGATGCCCAGGCTGTGCTGGTCGCCAGTTTGCTAGACGGTGCGCAGGATGTGCTGGAGGTGCGCATCGCGCGCAGCGCTGCGGTGGTGGTCAGCACGTTGACTCCGCCGGATCTGGAGGTCTGGTGCGATGCCAATCGGGTGCAGCAGGTGTTGGTGAACTTGATGGCCAATGCACTGGACGCCATGCAGGGCCTGAGCCAGCCCAGGCTGGAAATGGATTGCCAGGCTTCGGGGCATTGGGCCCGGATCACCGTGCGTGACCATGGGCCGGGATTGAGCGAAGATGCCCGAAGGCGCCTGTTCGAGCCTTTCTTCACGACCAAAAG
The DNA here is from genome assembly GCA_031277805.1 of Comamonas sp. Classification (GTDB taxonomy): domain Bacteria; phylum Pseudomonadota; class Gammaproteobacteria; order Burkholderiales; family Burkholderiaceae_C; genus Comamonas. The sequence continues at coordinate 9,074 of JAITLR010000018.1, forward strand.
CGAAGGTCTGGGCCTGGGCCTGTCTCTTTCCGCGGATATCGTGCGCGCCAGCGGAGGCAGTCTTCAAGCCAGCAATCATCCCAAGGGAGGTGCCGTCTTTCAGCTTTTGCTGCCCATGGTGGATACTCTGCAGGTCGCCGATGTCCGTATGCCACTATGAACTCCGCCCTCCATGTCCTGATCGTTGAAGATGATGCAGATGTCGCCATGGCGTGCGAGCAGGCTCTGCAGCTCGAAGGCTTTGAGTGCGGCTGCATAAGCAGTGCCGAGTTGGCGCTCAAACATCTTTCTGCTGAATTTGCGGGTGTGGTGATCAGCGATATCCGCCTGCCTCGCAAAAGCGGTCTGGAGCTGCTGGCCGATATACGCATCATGGATGCAGAGTTGCCCGTGATTCTGATCACAGGTCACGGCGATATCTCGATGGCGGTGCAGGCCATGAAGGATGGTGCCACGGATTTTCTCGAAAAGCCTTTTGCACCGGAACGACTGATCAAGGCCACCCGCCGCGCACTGGAGCGCCGCCGCCATGTCGTGGAAGCCCGCATCCGGGAGGAAAACAAGCAGACGGCGGCTGCGCAGGATTTGCCTTTGCTGGGCCAGTCGTCTGCCATAGGCCTGCTGCGGCGCACCTTGCAAGGTCTGGCTGGCAGCGAGGCGGATGTGCTGGTGCAAGGGGAAACGGGTTCCGGCAAGACGTTGGTGGCCCGCTGTCTGCATGAAGCCAGTCCGCGCAGTTCCGGCAACTTTGTTGTGCTGGACAGCAGCGGCTTCGGCGATTCGATCGATCAGTGCCTGGAGCGCATCGTGCAAGCCCATGGCGGCACCTTGTTGATCACCGATATCGAAAACATGCCGCTGTCCATGCAGGTCCCGCTGCTGCGTGTGTTGCAGGAGCGTGTGCTGATACGACCCGGCAGCGGCGATGTCGTCGTGGTCGATTGCCGCGTGATTGCAACGAGCCATGCCGATCTGCTGACGCTGAGCCGTCAGGGGCTGTTTCGTCCGGAGCTGTATTACCGCCTCAGCCTGGTCACCGTGAATCTGCCACCGCTGCGCGAGCGCAAGGAAGATATTGCTCCGCTGTTTCAACACTTTGCCAAGCAGTCGGCACAGAACCTTCAGCGACCTGCGCCGGAACTTACGCTTGAGCGGCTGCAAGTGTTGCTGGCTCATGACTGGCCCGGCAATGTCAGGGAACTGAGGCAACTGGCAGATGCTCTGACCCAAGGCCTGGAGATCAGCCTGGGCAATGAGGCTGCGCCGCAGGAGTGAATAGACCGGGCTGGGGCAAGGCATTGAAAATGCTGCCTTCCCGATACCAGAAAGCGCTGAATGCTATTTAAAGCATAGTCTTCAAGCCTCGAAGTCCGGTGCGGGTGGAATATCGAGCAGCGCGGAATATTTGTCCTGCAACTCGGCAAAGCGCGCCAGCGTTGGAGGCAGGGGCTTCATGTTGAGTGCCTTGCGCAGCAGCTGCAATTGCTGACTGCCGATTTCGCTGAACGTGGGGCTGGGCTGGCGAAAATATGGCTCGCCTTTTTCCTCATCGTAGTGAAGCTGCTCCAGACTGAACCAGCCCACGTGGTAGCCATAGTCAAAGAACTCCTGAAAGCTCTCGGCAATCACCATATTGAGCGAGGGCGCGCAAGGCAGGGTCATGACGATGGGGTAAACGCCTTCGGGCAAGCGTGCATCGACCAGATAGCTGTAATGCACGCTGTCGCCACCCGTGGTGGCGAAAGTCATCACATTGCGCGGCGTGCACCAGTCAGCCCAGTCACGGACCGGCGGAATCTCCAGAATCAGACCGCTATAGTCAAACACGGCCTCGGGCGAGAGGTCGAACTGCGGGCCGGCGGCCACGGCTGCGTCATACAGCGCCTGCAGCTCGGCGGGGATGGGCGCGTTTTGCATTGCAGCATCTTAGCAACGCTGCGCCTGGAGCTTGGCGGGCGATCTGGTTAGAATTCGCCGCTTATCTCCTTCTTGAAGCTGCTGCTCGAAGGTACCTGGCTTCCCGCCCTGAACGGGAGGCCGCATTTGCGTACCTCAGCATTTCAGCATCATGTCGAATACAAGCGGGAAGCTTTCCCGACTGCAAAAAGCCCTGTCTCGCCAGGGCATCCAGGTCTCGTTTCGAGACAATATCTATCAAATCCACAACGAGCAGGCGGCTGCAACCATCTTGCTGCCGGACAGCCTGCCGCTGGAGCACAAGGCTGTCAGCCAACTGCTGGACTTTGCTTCCGTGGCAGATCCCAGCGGCCGCGGGGCGGTCTGCAAAGCCTGTGCCACGCCGGACTTCCATCCGGGCAGCATTGCGCCCGTAGGCTCTGTCGTTGCGACTTCGCCGGATTTTGTGATTCCCGCCGCCATCGGCACGGACATCAACTGCGGCATACGCCTGATGACCACAGGCCTGAATCAGGCGCAGGCAGAGCTGCACAAATCCACCATCGTCGATCGCCTGACACAGGCTATCCTGAAAAACGGCCGCGATGTGCCTGTGCGCACGGTGGGCTTCAAGGCGCTGTTTGATGATGGCCCGTCGGCTTTTATTGACGAACTTCCGGCGCTGGGCCTGTGGCAAGGCGTGGATCGTGATCGTCTGCAGGCCGAGCTGTCTGCCTGCGTAGGCCTTCAGGACTTTGGTGGCCAAAGCCGCTACGCACCCGAGGCACTGCTTCAAGAGCGCGAAGTGGTGCGTCCACCGTCGGCCGCCGATCTGGGCAGTGGCAATCACTTTCTGGAGTTTTGCGTGGTCGATGAGATCTACGATCGTCACGCGGCCTATGCGGCAGGGCTCAGGAGAGGCGATGTGACGGTGATGATCCACACCGGATCGCGCGATGTGGGGTTTTATGTGGGCCGGCGCTGGATGGACCTGGCCAGGCAGCAATGGCCGCAAGGCCTCAAACACCCCCAGCATGGTCTGTACGGATTGAGCGGTGCGCTGGCTCAGGACTATCTGCAGGCCATGGGCGTGGCGGCGCGCTATGCCTGGTTCAACCGCATGGCTTTGGCCGAACTGGTGCGCCGGCAACTGGCCGATATTGCTCCGCCCGATGCATCCCGGCTGATCGTCGATGTGCCACACAACGTGGTGATGAGCGAGGGCGAGTTCAATGTGCATCGCAAAGGCTCAACCCCCGCACATGCCGATCAGTGGGCCTTGATTCCAGGCTCCATGGGGGATTACTCGTTTCTGGTCAAAGGTCTGGGCAACGAGGACTGGCTGCAATCGTGCAGCCACGGCGCCGGTCGTCAGGTGCGCAGGCAGGACACACGCCGCATGAAGCAAGCGCTGGTTGAATCCGTCTGGCAATGCATTACCTTGCGTGAGGAGCGCTTGATCGAGGAGGCCCCCAGCGCCTACAAGCCCGTGGGCCCGGTACTGCAGGCCCAGGAGGAAGCAGGACTGATTCGCGCCAGCGTGCGGCTCAAGCCGTGGTTGACATTCAAGGCTTGATTTGAGACTCCACAGGCTGCCAGCGCTTGATGAGAAAGCGCTGGCAGCTATGTTTTCGAGAGCTTCATATGGAGGAGATGTTGGCGCTTGCTGTGACCATGGTCTCCAGAATGCGCGCGGCGTCATGAAAGTCATGGGCGATCAGTTCGGCCACAGGTTTCAGTTCTGAGGTGCTTTTGACGAATACGGCAAAGAAGTAAGGGTCTATCTGGTCTATATGCGTGAGGTGACCAAACGGCGCTTCAACCGTTTGTCCGCTGCTTGCGTGCACAAACTGGCAATGCTCTCCGTGATCATCTGCCGTCCATTCCTGGGGTAGAGCATCTGCTTCGTATTTGCCGATCAATTCTGTGCATGTCTGGATATAAGCTGCCATTGCTTGGTGAATCGCTTCACGGTGCTCCAGAATCCTGGCTTGGCTCACGACTGGCAAGATCGTGATCCATTGGCTGTCTGAGTCAAAGCGGCTCTGAAAAACCACATGCTCGCTTAGCTCGCGCGAAAGTCTGGCGATCAGAGCTGTGCTGTCATTGCTGCTGAGGGCGGAGAAACGCAGCACAAGCTGCCCGCTCTCTGCCTGTTCCCGCAGCTGTTCGATGGGGCAGAGATCTGAAGCGGTTTGGCAGTCAACAAATCTTGGGGTGTACGTGGTGTGGCTCATGTTCGCCTCTGATTGTCTGCCAACGCAATAGCGCTTGCTGCTGGGCGCGGCAGGAGCCATTTTTTCAACAATGGTGGTGGTTGGGAACGTAGGCAGCCTCGGCAGCGCGGCCTGCTTGACGGTGCGAACGCCGTGGGTGTTTTTAAGCTGGCCCAGAGCGGTGATCTGCGGCACGGCGGCGCGTACGGCTGGGTTGTGAATACGCTCAAAGCCATGAAGTAAAATTGCAAAATCTCATAAATTCATGACTCATATTCATCAATGCTGGAGCGTATCCATCTCGCCATCATCCAAGAGGTAGAAAAACAGGGCTCGTTGACGGCTGCTGCCGATGTGCTTTGCGTGACTCAGTCGGCGCTGAGTCACAGCATGAAAAAGCTCGAAGGTCAGCTGGGTACCGATATCTGGCTGCGCGAGGGCCGCAGCCTGCGTTTGACACAGGCCGGTCAATATCTGCTGGCCGTAGCCAACCGCGTGCTGCCACAGCTCGACCTGGCCGAGTCCCGGCTCAAGCAGTTCGCTCAGGGGGAGCGTGGCGCGCTGCGTATAGGCATGGAGTGCCATCCCTGCTACCAGTGGTTGCTGAAAATCGTCTCTCCGTATCTGGCGGCATGGCCTGATGTGGATGTGGACGTGAAGCAAAAATTCCAGTTCGGCGGTATCGGTGCGCTTTATGGTTATGAGATCGATTTGCTGGTCACGCCCGACCCGCTCTTCAAACCCGGTTTGCACTTCGAGCCTGTGTTTGACTACGAACAAGTGCTGGTGGTCGGCAGCGATCACGTGCTGGCTGGTCACAAGCATGTGAATCCCAGGGACTTGGTGCAGGAGGTGCTGATTACCTACCCGGTAGCCGTGGACAGGCTCGATATCTACACCCAGTTTCTGCTGCCCGCAGGTATTTCGCCGCGTCGTCATAAAACCATAGAGACCACGGACATCATGATGCAGATGGTGGCCAGCGGCCGTGGCGTGGCCGCGCTGCCGCGCTGGTTGGCACTGGAATATGCCGAGAAGATGCCTGTTACTGCCGTCAAGCTCGGGGCTAAGGGGATTGCCAAGCAGATCTATCTGGGTGCGCGGGATTCAGAGTTGCATACCGACTATCTGCAGGCTTTCATTGCCTTGGCCAGAGGCTCGGTTGCCGTTTGACGGCGCAGCTATTCGATAGAGCGCAGCGGCTTGCTTAAAGTGAGCAGGCCGCGAGACTGATAGTTCTGTGCTTCACGGAAAATTCCTCCGGGGGCTCGTTGTCCGGTTTGCAGTGAAGCCTTGCCGGGTTAGCGATCGCTCAAACTCGCATGCCAGCTCCTTTTCGACGCCTTGGCACTGAAAGTCGGCATGGGCGCACATTTCCTCGGCTTGAAAAAAAGCTCGACGAATTGCTCGAAATTCGTTGCTGAAATTGGTGCGAGTCAGTGCTCTTGGTACCCTGAGACAGAAATTCACGCCATTAAATCGTTGATGGCATCCAGTGATTGCGCGGAAGCCTGATTCAGGCCCAGCGTGCAGCCAAAAGGGTCCAGCAGCATGGCGGCCCGTGCGCCCAGCGAAGTGGTGATAGGGCCGCGATACAGGGCAGCGCCTTTGCGCTGAAGTGCGCTGATGGCCGCATCCAGATCAGCCACTTCCCAGTAAGTGCATGCACCACCTGGTCCTCCGGGGCATTTGTGATCCAGCGGATGAAAGCCGATCAGGCATGTCGTTGTCTTGATAAAGGCGTAATGCCCGTTTTCGTGATGCACTTTGGTCTCGAATATCTCGGCATACCAGGTGGCGGCTTCTTCAATATCCGAGACAAAAAGAAGTACAGATTCAAGTTGCTTGAGAAGCATGGAAGGCCCGGCGCATGTCAAATGAGGAGCTGGGCAATGTAGCCCATCTGCTGGATGCTGGCGGTGCTGAGCGGTGACCCTCGGGGCAGTCCGCTGGGTCGGGCTACCCCGATTCACTTACTTGTATCGGCACTCCAGCTCATCCCAGAAGTCTTTATTGACCAGCCGCTGGCGTTCCAGGAACGGCGCGACGATGGCCGGGTCTTCATCGACCTTGTGCTCATCGCGCAGCAGGGTCAGGGCTTTCTGCA
>JAITLR010000002.1 GCA_031277805.1 Comamonas sp.
GAACTGAATGGTGTTCATGGACATACCGCACTCCTCAGGTGATGAAGGGCTGGTAGATAGATGGCCTCTGCCGGGGCGTTTATCAAGGCCGAACCTGACTTATGTCGCTAATCAGGAGAAAACATATTGAAATTCAGATCAATAAATCGCAAAAAGCTATCAAATCTGCACCTCATTCACCAGTGCAGATAGAACATGGCCTTGGCCAGCAGCACGATGGCCAGCACATGGCAGAACACACTCAGGTGCAGCCTATGCGAGCGCCGTCCGTTGAGCTGCCCCTTGCGACGCCACCACATGGCCGTGAAGAAATGCAGCAGCACGCTGAGCGCCAGCGCAATCTTGATCGCCATCAGCAGACCCATGCTGCTGGCCAGCGGATGCGCCAGCAGCGCGCGGTGCTGCCAGGCCAGGCCTGCGCCCGCCGAGTACAGCGCCAGCAGCACCCAGGGCATGACAGCGGTAGCGCGCGTGCCCAGTGCCTGCTCCACGGGGCGCATGTGCTGAACGGCCACCTTGCCGTGCACGCCGCCCAGCAGAACGACTTCGAAAAACACCGTGCCGGCAAAAGCCACGGCCGCCAGCAGGTGTACGGTGATCAACAGACCGTAGCTCATGCGTGTTCCTCTTTGAGTCTCCGGATGGTCTGCAGCGACGGCACGCTGCCTGCAGGCTTTTGAACCATCAGGTCCGCCAGGCTGAAACCGTCCAGATGCTCCACAAAGCGGTTCAGTGCACCTTGCAGCATGCCGGTCAAACGGCAGTCGCCCGTCAAGGCACATTGATTGCTGCCGCCCAGGCATTCCACCAGCGCAAAGTCCGGCTCCATATCCCGCACCACGGCGCCCACGCTGATCTGCTGTGGCGCATGGCCCAGACGCATGCCGCCGCCCTTGCCGCGCACGGTCTCTATCCAGCCCTGGCGGGCCAGCTGGTGCGTCACCTTCATCAGGTGCGCTTCGGAAATACCATGCGCCTGCGCAATCTCGGCAATCGTGCACAGCCGCTCGGGGTGCCGCGCCACATGCATGAGCAGGCGCAGCGCATAGTCGGTCATCAGGGTCAGACGCATCCATCCGCTCCGTTCAAACAGGTTTTCCGGGGCGGACCGCCCGCGCAGCCACTTGCACCACGGGCTGACTCGCCTGCTGCAGGCGCGGCCGGATCAGCAATGGCGCAAAGCGCCACAGATACAGCGCAAACGCCAGCACCCAGACCAGCGCCGAGGCATGCAGCGCAGCCAGTGCCAGACTCGTCGGCCACAGAGCCAACAGCCGCAGCACGGCGGCAGCCAGCGCCAGCCCATACATGGTCACCATGGCGCGGTCGGTGCGCAACGGCCGACCCAGATGACCCAACGCCGTACGTGTCACCATGCCGATGATCAGCACCGCAAAGCCGGCCACGGCGATCACATGCACCGGCCAGGCCAGCCGCAGCACCCAGCCGCCCGCCTGTGCCGCGGCCACCAACAGGCCCGCGCCCAGGGCCGCATGGCCCAGGTACAGAATCCACAGCAGCGGCACCTGGCGCACAGCCCAGGGCTTCCAGGCCTGCACCTGCCACAGCGTCAACATCCCCGCCACGGCCAAAGCCGCCACCAGGCCCGGTGCCCAGCCCAGCAGCAGGCAGACCACGGCCAGCGCGTCGGCGCCCAGTTGCCACTGACCACTGGCCGTGTGCATGGGAATCTGCAGCCCCGCCACCGCCCGCATGGCAAAGAACGGAATCACGCGCCGCGCCACCAGCAGCGCGATCACGGCCATGCACAGCAGGCCGGAATAAAGGTATTGCATCAGCGCGGCATAGTCGCGGCCCTGCCAGATGGCGCACAGATACAGCGCATCGGTCACGCCCAGACCCAGCATCAGCAGCGGCAGGCCGTAGTTACGCCGGCTGCGCGCCCTATAGATCACCCGGCCCAGCGCCACGGCTGCGATGCCGAAGAACAGCAACTCACACACAACGGCCAAAACAAAAGCCGTATCGCCCGCAGCCAGAAAGCCCGCACGCGCAAGCACCCACAACAGACACAGGCCACCCAGCGCTCGGCCCTGCATCGGGTTGTGCCCGGTCCAGCTGGCAGCCGCCGTCAGCAGAAAGCCCACGGCAATCGTCGCCACAAAGGCCCAGAGCATTTCGTGTGCATGCCACAGCACGCCGCCCAGGCGCCCCACCAGCCACTGCGGTGCGAACACCCACAGCGCCACCGACACGGCAGCCCACAGACAACCCGCGATGTACAAGGGTCTGAAGCCCAGCTCCAGAAAAGCGTGCCATTGCGGTGCAGGCATCTTTGGCCGAAGAGCAGAGCGCGGCTCCTCGATCTGCAGCAGCTCAGACATGGCTCAACCCTTCCGGCAGCGCTTGGGGGTCGCGGCTCATCTGGTAGCCCATCCACAAGCTTTGCGCAATGCGGCGCGCGGCCTGCCCCGCCTGCTCGGCCATGGCACGGTTGGGCTGCTCGGCCAACGTGGCGTCGAACAGACCCAGCCAACGCTCGAACAGCTCCATGCTCAGCCCCGGCAGCGCTGCATGCCTGGGCATGGGGGCGCCCGAAAACCGCGCCGTGCGCCGCAGAATGGCCGACCAGAAATCCGTCAGCTTGGCCAGATGATGGTCCCAGTCGGTAATGTGCGTATTGAAGATCGGGCCCAGTACCTCGTCCTGGCGCACGCGCGCATAGAAGGCATGCACCAGGGTGGAAACTTCCTCTTCGGTGCACAGTTCCTTGATATCCATTGCAACTCCTTCCAGCCATTGCCGCGACATAAGATGTATTTATGACATATCTTATGAAGCACGACCAACTGCAACAATCAAAAGGCCTGACGCAGCGCAAATACCGTGTCATTCCAGACCATGGCTTGCTCAAATCGGGCTCAAGCAAGCGCCTCCCGCAAAAAAACCGTGAATCGCCCCGGCTTCCGTGGAGGCCAGTTGGTTTAAGTTAGGCCGGCATCGCGGCCTGCTCGGCGAGTTGCCGATAGTAGTTTGCCTCAGCTTCGGCGGGCGGAATGTAGCCGATGGGCTCCAGAAGTCGGTGGTGGTTCAACCAGGACACCCATTCGAGCGTCGCAAGTTCCAGTGACTCCTTGGTTTTCCAAGGCGCCCGGCGATGGATCAGTTCAGCCTTGTAGAGGCCATTGATGGTCTCAGCCAGCGCGTTGTCGTAGCTATCACCCTTGCTTCCGACCGACGGCTCGATGCCAGCTTCGGCCAGCCGCTCGCTGTAGCGGACAGACACGTATTGCGATCCGCGGTCGGAGTGATGTACCAAGCTGCTGTTTCGTTGCGGCTGTCGCGCGTACAGGGCCTGCTCCAGCGCATCGAGCACAAAGTCCGTTCGCATCGAACTGCTCACGCGCCAGCCCACGATGCGCCTGGCGAAGACGTCAATGACGAAGGCCACGTACTGCCAGCCTTGCCACGTCGAGACGTACGTGAAGTCCGAGACCCACAGCTGGTTCGGTCGGTCGGCCTTGAACTGTCGGTTGACCTTGTCCTGCGGGCACGGGGCCTTGCGGTCGCTGATCGTCGTTCGCACGACCTTGCCCCGCATCACGCCGCGCAGCCCGAGTCTGCGCATCAGCCGTTCGACCGTGCATCGCGCCGTCGCCGTGCCTTCGCGAGCCAACTGGCGCCAGACCTTGTCGGCGCCATAGACCTGCATGTTGGCCTGCCAGACACGTTCGATCTGCGGCGCCAGAACGTCGTCACGCTGAGCCCGCGCACAGCGTCGTTGCGGGCTGCGCCGAAGCGCCGCGTACCGTCGATACCCAGACGGGGAGATCTGCAAAACCTTGCAGATCGGCTCGACCCCGAAAGTATCGCGGTGCTCGTCGATGAGCCCCCTCAGGACTTGAATCGGCGGTCGCGCTCCGCCTGGGCGAAAAACGCGCTGGCCACCTTCAAGATCTCATTGGCTCGGCGCAGTTCCTTGACTTCGCGCTCCAGCTCCTTGAGACGCTGCGCATCGGCCGTCGTCGTGCCTTCGCGCACGCCGGCATCAATCTCCCGGCGCTTGACCGAGGTCAGCAGCGTTTGCGGCACGCAGCCGATTTTCGGTGCGATCGACTCGACCGCCAGCCACAGGGATGGGTACTCTGCGCGGTGCTCTTGCACCATGCGCACCGCTCGCTCGCGGACCTCAGGTGAGAACTTGTTCGACTTGTTCATGGCTCCATCTTCTCAAAGGTTGGAGCCTCTACGAAACCCGGGGCGGTTCACCTTAAAGCTGTCATTGGAGATTTACTCTGGCCCAATGACCGCTTTTGTAAGTGTTGAATTGGTGCTCTTGACTCTAAGCGGCCAAACGCTGCCTATCCAACACCTAAGTAAAGCAGACTTGTCGCACTGACATGTGCAACGACTGCCTCGCGCAACATTTCGGACAGGCTCGCCTCATGACTCCTAGGAAGAATCCTCCTCTGTCGCTTTTTGAAGAGTGACATCTAGTTCCGAGCGAAACGATCCAGCATTGCCATCCCGCAGCATCTGAAAGAAGGTTTTGAAGTTTTTGGGAGTGAGCATATTGAAGTGATAGACGGACTTCGATCCACTTGCCTTCAGCCGAGTGTTGAGTAGATCAAAGTGCTGGACAGCATATTTGCGCTTCGCCACATTCTCGTCAGCAGGTTGAGCAATCTCCTCATCCCCCTTTGTCTCGATGACAAAAATGTCGTCTCCCACCTTGATAAAGAAGTCGGGATTGAATGACCGGGACTTCATGCGTTGCTTGCCAGACAGTAAATACTCGATGGAGTAAAAGCCGGAGGCTTTGCTCTTGACCCACGCATCAACCACAGCCGTATTCTCGGACGAGACGAGCTCACGGATGAACCGTCTCTCAGGACCGGAGTCGGCGATCACCAGGCTCATCGGGGTCTTGAACAGCGCGGCGTTGTGGACGATATTGGCAGTGCCTTTGAAAGCGCCGTCGACATCGCATACTTCCTTGAACAGATCCATCTGTTCCTCATGGATGTGCTCCGTCGTGTCGGGAGTGTAGAAAATCGACTTATCCTTGCGCAACTCGAAAGCGCTGCAACTGTCCATACCGCGATCCTTCGTCAGGATGGTTGTAAGATCCTTAGGCGCTAAAGAATAGACGACAGTGCTTTCCACTTTCTTGCCAAGATGGCCCAGAGCACCGAAGAAGCGTTGGCGATTGTCATCCGTGACCCGGCCCGATTTGATCCCGGAGCGCTCAAGCGACTTCCGAACGATCTCGAGGCACTTTTCATAAGGAAATTGTTTCGCGTAATCCGTGACCTGCTCAGGGTCTCCGGTGGCTTGCGACTCAGTGTCGAAACCTTTGAGTCTTTTGTAGATCGTCCGCGCGACGTCCTCATCGGAGAACGTCTCGTGAACTATCTTGGCTTCCAGGGAGGACAACATCGGAGCGCCTTTAGTAACGGCGCGCTCATATCGAACGCTGACATCCTCGGTCTCCGTTTGGGACGGGAGGTCTACATACCCTTTGGGAAACGGAGTTGAGCTGGCTTTCTTGCTCGTGACCTTGCTAACGTCGCGGGTGTAGTCGATATGGCTGAGCTCGAAATGGAAGGGAGAGTCGGGCAGGACGCATGTCCCGAGCCGCCGCTCAATTTCAAGGATCTCGTTCACGAGCGCCTTGATGCTTGTCGACCAAGACTCATGGTTGAAAACAGAGACGGCCGGGGGAGGGCCCTCCCATCCCATGGGTCTTCTCAATCCCCGGCCGAGAACCTGGGCAATGAGCAGCTTGCTGTTGAAGGCTTTCTCCTCGTGCGGATATATCTGGAAGACGTTTTTGACGTCCCAGCCCTCCGACAGCATAGATACTGAGATGATCCATTCGATCTTGCTGGATGGCAGATCAACTGTCTTCAGAGCAGCCAGGTTGGCCTTGTGCTTCGTCGAAGAAGTGACCGCCAGAACCTTATTCTCAGCCTCTTTCCTGAACTTGTCGCGCTCCACGTCGCTCTTCGCGTCACGGCCCTCCCATTTCGCCAGCCATTCAACAAGCTCTTGCTCCACAGCCTCGCATTTAGGAATACCCGGTGTGACCACTATGGTCAGAGGGCGGATCCCTTTTGCCTTGAGGCTTTTCTTCCATTTCTCGTGCCGTTGCCAGACGATCTGCCACCGTTCCTCAGGAGTTTCGGTCGGAGGCATGTCGGAAACGTAGTCCACCTGTTTGACGTAGCCTTCCTCGATGGCCTGTCGCAACGAATATCGATAAACGACATCAGGGAAATACTCGTCGCCGACGTAGCACGTACCAGACACATTGACGATGTGACGAAAACCATAATCAGGGGAAAGGAGAAACTCCTTCCAGCGCTTGACCTCAGCCTTGTCGTCGTTGAAAACGTGATGGGCCTCATCGTTCAGAACAGCCACCTTTTCGCCGCCCCCCTTAAGACTGTCCCTGATAGAGGAACGGGTAGCCTCAAGGATGGCGTGATAGTTCTCAGTGCAAATGGACCCTTTGACGATGGTCTGCGAGGCATTGATGATGCTGGGGGTCCTACACGAGCTCCCTACGGGAAGCACGTCTCGCAGGTCATCGTTGCCTGCCAGCTCGGAGAATTTTTCCATCAGCCCGGCCTCAATCGTATTCGAGGGGCAAAGCACAAGAACACGATCCACGGCACCTTCGGCGAGCAGAATCGCCGCGATTCCATAGAGCACATAACTTTTTCCCGTGCCCGTCGCCAAATCAATCGAGCAGGAGAGTTTCTCGCTCAATTGGAGCTGCTTCTCCATCGACGAGAACTTCGACCAGCGGCGTTGCAAGGCATCGTTACGTTCGTGGTTCTCCTTTGCAAGAGCGAGAAGGTTCTCGTATCGGCCGCCAAGCTGATACCTTAGGGCGGTCTTGATGGCGGCAATCTGATACTCGCGCCCGTCGCAAAGGGCATCCAGGAAAGCATCGTATTTGTCCTCCTGCCACTTTCCTGAGACATGGTTCTGGACAGCCAGAACCATTTCTTCATTCTTGAAGGTCTGGATTTCGTCGCTCTTGCTCATTTTTTTGTGGCCTTCTTGGCTTTCTTTAGCTTCTCGGTCTTGTTGTCGGCGAACGTTTCCTCGTCGATTACCTCCCGGGCCTCGTTTCCGAAAACATCAAGGAACACGACCATCATCTTCTTCCCGGCCCTCTCCAGCGGGAAAGTGATCTCCCATCCGGCCTCGGCCAAGGCAGCGGAATAGTGAACAGCGTCAAAGTTGAATACGTCCGTCTCAGTGTCGTAGTCATAGTCGATCATGACCATCGACAGCGCCTCGAAACTATCAACCGACTTCATCGGGGCCCTGACATTCGCCTCACTGCGGAAGCTCTCGAGCTTGATGAAGCCCTCGTGAAGCAAGAAGCCTTCCTTAACCCGGCTCCCAGCCTTGTATGAGACTTCGGGAGGCTGGATGAAGTCGAAACCCACAGATTCGACCGTGTCATTCACATCATCCGCAATGGACGGCTGTCTCAACGCGGTGAACTCGCGCTTGTGTAGCTCCTGAACAATCGAATACGGAATCCGAAGGGCGTAATAGCGCACATCACCTATGGAAATGTAGTCGCGCTGGAAATCGAAACTCATTGACGGGGCGATGATGAACACCCGCGACGAAACCTTCTCGCCAATCGCCTCGTGGATGGAGTGGAGAGTTTCCTCCGAAACCATGGCTCCGCCGTTTTCGAGGTGGTTGAAAACGAGGACACTTGAGCCTTTCAGGTAACCATCGAAACGAATGCCCCGGATGGAGTGCTGCTCGTCCTTGCATTGAAACAACTGAAGAGCAAAAAAGCGCCAAGCATCCCAGGGAAGCTCACGAAGCTTGCCAAAATCGTAAAGACCCGCGTTGTACAGAGTGAAGGGCTTGGCTTTCATTGCCTTCTTTCCCTTGTTACCGATCTCCTGCTTGAGATTCAGCATGCGCTTCTGAATGGTATAGATAGACAGTTTTCCGCAGTCGATTCCGACCCACCTGCGTCCCAGTTTCTCGGCGACTGCAAGGGTGGTGCCAGAGCCCGCGAAGGCATCCAGAACAAGGTCGCCCGAATTGGAGGCAGCAAGGATGATCCGATTTAGAAGCAATTCGGGCTTTTCCGTGGGATAAGAGCTCCCACCCTTCATCCGTCCGAGGTTCAGCCAGATGTCCTGAGCAAGTTGCCCCTCCGCCTGTCGGCGATCCAGCTCGCTCACCCTGCATCGGGCAGCCCCCTTCTCCGGGTTGCGGAGATACAGGATGCCTTTCCTGACCAGCTCGTCCATCTCCTCAGGCGAATCCGCTGGCCATACACGCTTTGGCGATGGCTTTGCCCCTCGCCAGACGAACTTTCTGTCAAAGTTGTTTCCCTTGACTGTGCAGTCGTCGAGCTTGAATCGTTTTCCTTTGCCCTCCAAAGACTCCTCCCAAGCCACGATGTCGCCGTTCTCGAGGCGACACAGGCTGTATTCCTTCAAAGCTGCAACGGAAAGACTCTCCGTGACATCCTTGAAGTTGTATATTGGTTTTTCAGCCTTCGAATACCAAAGAAGGGTGTCATGGATGCGGCCGAACTTTGTCTTCGCGTCATTGTGCGGGTCGTGGCGTTGCCAGATGATCTGGTTTTGCAGCCTGTTCTCGCCGAATATTTCGTCCATCAGCAGCTTGACTCCATGGATCTTGCGCCAGTCCATATGGACAAAAACAGACCCATCGTCCGTCAACAGCTCACGGATAAGGATGAGACGCTTGCGGATGAACTCGAGGAACTCGGCTCCAGCGACCCTGTCCTGATAGGCCTTTTGATCCTGATTCCCGCGAAAGTCCCTTTGGGTCGCAAATGGAGGATCAATGAAGACAAGACGGACACCTGGGGTCCCGTCAGCACAGGTCAGACGTCCAGCGCGCTTCTCATCGAGGAGACTGCGCATAGCTTGAAGGTTGTCGCCAAAAACCAGCTTGTTTCGCCAGTCCTCGTCACTTTTGTTGAACGTTCTGACCGCTTGCAGCGGCAAGGCCATCGTTCCCGCAATGATGTCCTCCTCGCGCTCCTTGCCGAGATAGACAAGTTCGCACTCGCGTTTCTCGGGAGGAAAGATGATGCGAGCCCATTCATTTGAGATGGGCTCGTCGTTCTCAAGGACGGAGATAAGTTGTTTACGTTGTTCCGGTGTCATTTCTTCTTATCTCCAAACGTCAGCTGAGGTCCTGATCCAATGCAGGATTGGCTTTCATAGCAAACGCGATTTTCGCACCGGCGCGTGGACGTTCGGAAATTTATATAACCGGTCGTTACGCACGTCAGCTCGGCAAGACTGCATTGTCGAGGCGACTCACTAGGTTATTCGGTGGGTTTCGGAGGAGAGTGGCGATCCAATCGACTCACATGTTGATCTGATAGACCACCGGTTGTGGCCGATAGCAGCACTTCACGTCCCGTAATAGCAGGCATGCAGCGCCAGCTCGACTAGCCTTACCTCACTCGCTACACACTAGAAGCAAGCCATTGAGAAGCGACGGCTGCGCTACTCGGGATGACTACTTCTGACTGCAACCTATAGTTCGACTTGCACTTATGAATTACAGCAATCGCTGCGATGCAGTCGTGGTGTAGAGCACGCCTTTCTCGGCATCCGCCCGGGAGCAGGGGATTTCTTTCCTCAAGTACAAACAAAAAAGCCCCAGATCATTCCTGATCTGGGGCTTCATGTTTGGTGGCCTGGGACGGAATCGAACCGCCGACACAAGGATTTTCAATCCTCTGCTCTACCGACTGAGCTACCGGGCCTTTGCTGTTCAGCGCTTTTTTGCTGAGCCGCTGATTATAGGCATATTTTTCCGCCCTCGAATTCTGCCCAGGCATCACATCCAGCGATGCAAGCCATCGAAGAAAACAGGTCCGGATAGAGAAAAGCGCCAGATCATTACTGATCTGGCGCTTTATGTCTGGTGGCCTGGGACGGAATCGAACCGCCGACACAAGGATTTTCAATCCTCTGCTCTACCGACTGAGCTACCGGGCCTTTCTTCAGAACCCTAAAGTACCGAAGCCACGATTATATGCATACTTTTCGACCCCAAATCGAAAACTGCCAATTTTTTGAAAATTATCCGCGGCGGTTGCGTCCAAGGTCCACACCCAGCTGACGCAGCTTGCGGTATAGATGGGTGCGCTCCAGGCCGGTCTTCTCGGCCACGCGGGTCATGGAGCCGCCTTCACGCGCCAGATGGAACTCGAAATAGGCTTTTTCAAAGCCGTCGCGCGCCTCACGCAGCGGGCGATCGAGATCGAAGCCCTGGTGCGAGCTGGGCATATTGTCTTCGGCAGCCTGCGCAGTCACGCTGGCACTGGTCGATGGTGCTATGCCAGGACTGGGAGCAGAAGAGGATTCCGCAGCCTGACTGTCGGTACTGCGTGCCAAGCCCTGCTCCACCGCCTTGAGCAGCTTCTGCATGGTGATGGGCTTTTCGAGGAAGGAGAGCGCACCGATGCGGGTTGCCTCGACGGCCGTCTCGATGGTGGCATGACCGCTCATCATGATGACGGGCATGCTCAGCTGACCGGCTGTGGCCCACTCCTTGAGCAAGGTCACGCCATCGGTGTCGGGCATCCAGATATCGAGCAAAACCAGATCGTAGTTATTGCTTGCACGTGCGACTCGGGCTTGCGTGGCGTTTTCTGCCAGATCCACACTATGACCTTCGTCGTTGAGGATTTCCGACAACAAATCCCGGATCCCCAGTTCGTCGTCGACCACCAGTATGTTTGCCATGTTGTCTTAAGCCTATTGCTGTCCTGTGCATCAGTCGGAGATCAACCCGCCTGATCACCTTCATTAGGTTGGAATGATAACGACACTCGCGCGCCTTGAACTATCCCGTCTTCCTCTCGATTACCCAGGTCCACTCTGGCGCCGTGTTCATCGGCGATTTTCTTGACGACGGCCAGACCCAGACCTGTGCCTCGCGTCTTGGTGGTTACATAGGGCTCGAAAGCTCTTTGCAGAATATTGGGCGCAAAACCCGTGCCACTGTCACTGATACTCAGACGCACGCGCTGCGCTGCATCGACCCAGCGGGTCTCGATAGTGACGACGCCCGGAGTCTGCCCTGTTTCCTGGGCTCTCTGGGCCGTTGAATCTTGCGCATTTTGCAAAAGATTGTGGATGACTTGCCTCAACTGCTGGCTGTCGCCTCGAATCATGGGGCAATTTTCGTCCAGTGATGCTTCCACGCGCACAGCGGCATTTTCTTCGCCATACAGCTGCAACACTTCGGCAACCAAAGCATTGATGTCCATGGGCTGCAGCTTTGCAGCGGGCAGGCGCGCATACTCGCGAAACTCGTCGACCAGACGCTTCATGGCCGCGACCTGATCGACGATGGTCTTGACGGACTTGGTCAGCAGTGCCTGCTCGGTAGGCTCCAGCTTGTCGGTCAGCTTCATGGCCATGCGCTCCGCGGAGAGCTGAATAGGCGTGAGCGGGTTCTTGATCTCATGGGCCACACGGCGCGCGACCTCGCCCCAGGCCTGTGCTCGCTGGGCGGAAACGATCTCGGAAATATCGTCAAACACCAGCAGGCGTTGGGCATCTGGCAGCTCCGCGCCACGCATGACCAGACTGGTGGTGTTGTGCACCACATCGCCGTCACCGGCATCGAGTTCGTACACCTGTTGCCAGCGCTCACGGCCCTGCTGCGACGCAGGATCACCAAAGAACAGTTCGAACTGCTCCTGCACCACGCGGGCAAAGTCCTGCAGACCCGAGATATCGCGCAGGTGCTTGCCCTGGAACACCGCCATGGGCTCGCGCAGAATGCGGGTGGCACCGGGGTTGCTCAGCACGATGCGGCCATCGCCGTCGAGCACGATGACGCCCGAAGTCAGGTTGTCCAGAATGGTTTGCAGATTGCTGCGTGCCGCATCAAGCTGCAGCAGGTTGCGATTGGCATCCAAGCGGGCATCGGCCAGCTGCTGGGTCATGACGGCGAAGGAGCGTGTCAGGCCACCGATTTCATCCTTGCTCTGCAATGCCGGCTTGGGCCTCAAGTCCCCACGCGCCACATCACGCATGCCCTGGGCCAGCAGCAGCAAGGGCTTGGCCAGCTGATTGCCCAACACAATGGCCAGCACCACGGCACCAAACACGGCCAGGAACAGCGCCAGCGTCAGCGTGCCGATATACATGCGCTGCAGTCCGGCGCGTGCCAGTGCCCGCTCCTGGTATTCGCGATTGGCCTCCTGTACGGCCAGCGCGTTGCGCACCAAGGTTTCCGGCAAGGCAATGGTGGCCTGCAGATAGCGCGACTCCTCCAGCAAATTCACGGCCGAGCTGGGCACCAGCGCCAGCGTGCGCACCTTGGCATTGATGGCCGCATTGCCTGCAGGCAGATCGTCGGCATCATCGAGACCCTCGATGCTGGAGACTGCACGCTGGCCGCCCTGCTCACGCAGGCTACGCATCATCTGCGCGCTGGGACGCTCGGGCGCGAGGCTGAATTGCGATTTGCCCGCACTGGCAATGGCCTTGCCGGAAGCATTCCAAAGCACCACATCGGAGGCACCGATCTGATCACGAATGCGTTCCAGAATCAGCGCCGCCCCGGTATCGGAAGCCTGGCTCAGCTGCAGGCCCGCTGTGCGCGTATTGTTGGCCATGTCGTTGGCCACTGTTTCCAGCGTGGCACTGGCCAGGCTGACACCCGCCGTCAACGCACCTTCGACCTTGACGTCAAACCAGCTCTCGATCGATCGGGAAACGAACTGGTAGGACACCACATAGATCAGCAATCCCGGCAGCAGTCCCACCAGGGTGAAGATGCCTGCCAGCTTGAGCAGGAGCTTGCTGCCAAAGCGGCCTCGCTTCAGCCGCAATGCCAAGCGCAGACCGCCCCAGAGCAACACCAGCAACAGCAGACCGGCGATCAGCACATTGGCAGCAAACAGCCAGTTGTAATTGCGCTCGTAGGAAAGCCGGTTGTTCGTCGCCATGGTCAGCAGGAACAGCAGCATGATCCCGACCACAACCATCAGCACCACGCCCACGCCCACGGCCAGACGGGTAGAGCGAGACCAGCGTGGGGGCAATTGCCCTCCTTGATCTTCCAGAACAGAAAAATCCGGCATCAGGGCGTGGCCTCCAGCGCCATGGTGCGCGTCAGCTGCAAATTCCAACCCGCCCGGCCCAACGCACTGATTTGCAGCGGACGAGGCAAAGCCGACAGGTCTACGCGAAAGCGCAGTTGGACGGATACCCCCGAAGATGACCCCAGCTGAGCCGGCTCCAGAATCTTCCAGCGCGAGATGCGCTGGATCGCGCCCATGGCATCCTCCAGCTGTTCATAGGTCTGGCCCAGGGCCAGCCCGGTGCCCGAGCCCGCAAACGCGGTGTTGGAGATATGCAGGCGCCAGCGACGGGTGAGCGGCTGGTGCGTGAGCCGATAGTAGCGTGTCGCGGTTCCCAGATGCTGATCGGACCAGTACCAGCGTTCGCGCTGCACCTGAGCCTCGGCCGTGAAATACATGGGGATGCCCTGGCGCAGGGCATCTTCAACCTGGCCAGGCAGCTCGAACTGCATATTGGCCGACAGAAACAGACCTTCGTCGGTGCGACTCAAGTCCATGGAGCTGATGTCAGGCGTGATGGAGTCGGCCCGCGCGACTGTCGCGCCAAGCCAGAGCATCACCATCATGACGCAGGCCCAGACCACGCGCCATGAAGCTCCCGCCTTGGCGTTAGCGCGATTTTTCCAGCAGTGCGTAAAAAAAGCCGTCGTGGTCACCCAAACCATTGTCGGCCACGGAATCGCCTTTGGCGGACTTGCCGGGAATTAAATGCCAGGGAGCGGGCAAGCTGGAGACCGTTTTGTTGCGCGCAAGAAACGCTTTGACCTGTGTATCGCCTTCTGCCTTGAAGACGGAGCAGGTGCAGTAAACCATGCGTCCGCCGGGTTTGAGCAGCGGCCACAGTTTGTCCAGCAGCTGGGATTGAATCCGGGCCAGTTGCGCCACATCGCTTTCACGGCGCAGCCAACGCACATCCGGCTGACGGCGCACGATACCCGAAGCGGTGCATGGTGCATCCAGCAAGATCGCATCGAACTGCTGGCCGCCGCACTGCGATTCAAACCACGCCTCGGGCTGGCCTGCATCCGCGACCAGTACCTGTGCCTGCAGATCCAGACGCGACAGCGTTTCGCCGATACGGCGGGCGCGCTCGGGGTCGATCTCCAGCGCAGTGACGGCAAGGCTACCGGGCTCCGCGCGCTCCAGCAGATGCGCGGTTTTGCCGCCTGGTGCAGCACAGGCATCCAGCACGCGCAATGGGCGCCCTTCAGGCTGCGCCAGCCCCTGCAGCAGCAGCGGCGCCGCGGCCTGGGCCGCTGCATCCTGCACCGAGGCCCAGCCCTGCTCGAAATGTGGCAACTCCTGCACGGGCGCGGCATGCTCCAGCTGCAAGCCGCATTCCGCCACAGGAACCGCTTTCAAATTCATAGCATCCAGTGCAGACTGGTATTGAGCTGGAGTGCATTTCTGCGCATTAACACGCAATGTCATCGGAGGTTGCGCATTGTTGGCCGCCAGAATGCTCTGCCAGTCCTGAGGATGGTCTTTTTTCAATCTGGCAATCCACCAGGCCGGGTGGTTCCATACGGCAACCGGGTCCGAATCCGTGGCCACCACCAATGCATCACGCTCGCGCAAGAAGCGACGCAGGCAGGCATTGATGAAGCCGGACTGGGCGCGCGCCGCACCGCGCTTGGCGGCTTCCACGGCTTGATTGACCAAAGTGAATGGTGGATAAGGAGCATGAGCCTCATCCCATGCCAGAGCCAGCGCCGTGCTCAGCAAGGCACTGACCTTGGGCGCCGGCTCGCGCGATACCAGCTGCTTTTGCAGTGCCTGGGCACGGCCCAGGTTGCGCAAGACCTGAAACAACAAGGCCTGCACGCCAGGGCGCAACCGCTGTGGCACCTGAGCCAGCACGGACTTGCTGGACTGCCCACCCAGAATACCGTGCAAGGCCTGTGCCACCGCCTCCAGCTGCTGCCATAGCGCCGGAGCAGAGGGCGCCGCCTGAGCTGCAGCGGCGTTCTTGTGTCGAGAGGGTGTGGAAGTCATGAAGCTCTGAACCGAATGAATATTGTCGGACTTGCGCAAAGCCGGGATACGTCAGCCCGTTCTTGAAGCCAAGCCCTTGCCGGACCTGCTTTGCGTAAGTCATCTCTAAAAAGAAAAACGCTCCCGTCTGCACAAGGCAGAGCGGGAGCGCGGTGCATCAGCAGTGATCCGAGGCCGCAAGCAGCACCGGATCAAAGCCTGGCTTATTCAGCCGATGCGTCGCCAGCTGGCGCGGCTTCTGCGTCGTCAGCCACGACACCGGCCAGTTCCGCCTCTTCAGCCTCGGCAATGGCACGGCGCTCGGCGTCGTCCATTTCGTCCTTGGCCTTGCGAGCCTGGTGATAAGCCAGACCGGTACCAGCGGGGATCAGACGACCCACGATCACGTTTTCCTTCAGGCCACGCAGTTCGTCGCGCTTGCCCATGATGGCAGCTTCGGTCAGAACGCGAGTGGTTTCCTGGAAGGAAGCCGCGGAGATGAACGAGTCGGTCGACAGCGAAGCCTTGGTGATACCCAACAGCACGTTGGAGTAGGTGGCAGGCAGCTTGCCTTCCTTTTGCATCTGTTCGTTGGTGTTGAGCACCTCGGAACGCTCGACCTGTTCACCCTGGATGTAGGTGGTGTCGCCAGAGTTCTCGATGATCACGCGACGCAGCATCTGGCGAACGATCACCTCGATGTGCTTGTCGTTGATCTTCACGCCCTGCAAGCGGTACACGTCCTGCACCTCGTCCACGATGTAGCGCGACAGCTCTTCGATACCCAGCAGACGCAGGATGTCTTGAGGATCGGCGGGACCGTCAACGATGGATTCGCCCTTGTTCACCACCTGGCCTTCGTGGACCAGAATGTTGCGCTCCTTGGGCACCAGCTCTTCCCAGACCTTGCCTTCCAGATCGGTGATCTGCAGGCGGATCTTGCCCTTGGTTTCCTTGCCGAAGGACACGGTACCGGTCATCTCGGCCAGAGTGCCCTTGTCCTTTGGTGTACGGGCTTCGAACAGCTCGGCCACGCGAGGCAGACCACCGGTAATGTCGCGGGTCTTCTGACCTTCCACAGGGATACGGGCCAGCACTTCGCCGGGACCCACGTCCTGGCCGTCGCGTACCTGAATCAGAGCGCCGACCTGGAAGCCGATCGTCACGGCATGGTCGGTACCAGGGATCTTGACTTCCTGGTTGTTGGCGTCGATCAGCTTGACCTGAGGACGCACCACCTTGGCAGAGCCGCGACGCTTGGGGTCGATCACCACCAGAGTGGACAGACCGGTCACTTCGTCGACCTGCTTGGCCACCGTCAGACCTTCTTCCACATTCTCGAAGTTCACGCGACCGGCGTACTCGGTAATGATGGGTCGAGTCAGAGGATCCCAGTTCGCCAGGATCTTGCCAGCCTTGATGGCTTCATCGGGCTTGATGGTCAGCACGGCACCATAAGGCACCTTGTGACGCTCACGCTCGCGGCCGTTTTCGCTGATCACGATTTCGCCGGAACGGGAAATCACCACCAACTCGCCCTTGGTGTTGGACACGTAGCGCATCGTGCTGTTGAAGCCGATCGTACCGTTGGACTTGGCTTCCACGCTCGAAGCGATGGCCGCACGCGAAGCCGCACCACCAATGTGGAACGTACGCATGGTCAGCTGGGTACCGGGTTCACCGATGGACTGGGCAGCGATCACACCCACGGCTTCGCCGAGGTTGATCAGGCCGCCGCGACCCAGGTCACGGCCGTAGCAGGTGGCGCACAGGCCGAAACGGGTTTCGCAGGTCAGAGCCGTGCGCACCTTGATTTCGTCCACGCCCTGGTTTTCCAGCTCTTCGATCGTGTCTTCGTCCAGCAGAGTACCTGCGGCCAGCAGCACGGAGCGGTTTTCTGGATGCAGCACTTCTTCGGCGGTCGAACGGCCCAGCACGCGGTCGCGCAGGGATTCGATCACTTCACCGCCTTCGACGATGGCGCGCATCAGATAGCCGTTGGAGGTACCGCAGTCCTGTTCGTTCACGACCAAGTCTTGCGTCACGTCCACCAGACGACGCGTCAGGTAACCGGAGTTAGCCGTCTTCAGCGCCGTATCCGCCAGACCCTTACGAGCACCGTGGGTGGAGATGAAGTACTGCAGCACGTTGAGGCCTTCGCGGAAGTTCGCGGTAATAGGCGTCTCAATAATCGAGCCGTCAGGCTTGGCCATCAGACCACGCATACCGGCCAGCTGACGAATCTGAGCTGCGGAGCCACGGGCGCCGGAGTCGGCCATCATGTAAATCGCGTTGAACGATTCCTGATCGACTTCGTTGCCATGACGGTCGGTGGTCTTCTGAACCTTGAGCTGGTCCATCATCACCTTGGACACGTCGTCACCGGCCTTGCCCCAGATGTCCACCACCTTGTTGTAGCGTTCGCCAGAGGTCACCAGACCCGAAACGTACTGCTGCTCGATTTCCTTCACTTCGGCTTCAGCGCGGGCCAGGATGTCGGCCTTTTGCGGAGGCACCAGCATGTCGTCGATGGAGATCGAGATACCGGCGTGAGTCGACAGACGGAAACCATTCTGCAGCAGCTTGTCGGCAAACACCACGGTCGCCTTCAGGCCGCACTTGCGGAACGAAGCGTTGATCAGCTTCGAGATTTCCTTCTTCTTCAGCGCCTTGTTCATGTTGCTGAAAGCCAGGCCCTTGGGCAGGATTTCAGACAGCAGAGCACGGCCCACGGTGGTTTCCACGAGCGAGGTCACGGGCTCGAATTCGCCGGTTTCCTTGTTCTTGTTCCACTCGACCAGACGAACGCTGACCTTAGCGTGCAGTTCGGTCTCGCCGGCATCCAGAGCGCGTTGCAGCTCCATCAGGTCGGCAAACACCATGCCTTCGCCCTTGCCGTTGATCTTTTCACGCGTGGCGTGATACAGACCCAGCACCACGTCCTGGGAAGGAACGATGGAGGGTTCGCCCGAAGCGGGGAACAGCACGTTGTTCGAGGCCAGCATCAGCACGCGCGCTTCCATCTGCGCTTCCACAGACAGGGGCACGTGAACAGCCATCTGGTCACCGTCAAAGTCGGCGTTGAAGGCCGCGCAGACCAGCGGGTGCAGTTGCAGGGCCTTGCCTTCGATCAGGATGGGCTCGAAAGCCTGGATACCCAGACGGTGCAGCGTAGGCGCACGGTTGAGCATGATGGGGTGTTCCTTGATGACTTCTTCAAGGATGTCCCACACCACTGGCGTACCGGCTTCCACTTCCTTCTTGGCTGCCTTGATGGTCGTGGCGATGCCGCGCTGCTCGAGCTGCGCAAAGATGAAGGGCTTGAACAACTCCAGCGCCATCAGCTTGGGCAGACCGCACTGGTGCAGCTTGAGGTAAGGACCCACGGTAATCACGGAACGACCGGAGTAGTCCACGCGCTTGCCCAGCAAGTTCTGACGGAAGCGACCGCTCTTGCCCTTGATCATGTCGGCCAGAGACTTCAGGGCACGCTTGTTGGCGCCCGTCATAGCCTTGCCGCGACGACCGTTGTCCAGCAGCGAGTCCACCGCTTCCTGCAGCATGCGCTTTTCGTTGCGCGCGATGATTTCGGGAGCCTTGAGCTCCAGCAGGCGGCGCAGACGCGAGTTGCGGTTGATGACGCGGCGATACAGGTCGTTCAGGTCGGAAGTGGCGAAACGGCCACCGTCCAGAGGCACCAGAGGACGCAGATCGGGAGGCAGCACGGGCAGCACTTCCATCACCATCCAACCGGGCTTGATACCGGACTTCTTGAACGCTTCCAGCAGCTTCAGGCGCTTGGCGTTCTTCTTGACCTTGACTTCGGAGCCGGTCAGGTCGCCGCGCAGACGCTCGATTTCGGTGTCGATATCGATGCCTTCGAGCAGATCCTTGATGCCTTCGGCGCCCATCTTGGCGGTGAACTCGTCATAGCCGAATTCACGCTGCTTGGCGTCGTAGTCGTCCTCGCTCATGATGCTGAACTTCTTCAGCGGGGTCATGCCGGGGTCGGTCACCACATAGGCTTCGAAGTACAGCACGCGCTCGATGTCACGCAGCGTCATGTCCAGCACCAGGCCCAGGCGCGAAGGCAGGGACTTCAGGAACCAGATGTGGGCGCAGGGCGCGGCCAGGTCGATGTGACCCATGCGCTCGCGGCGCACCTTGGTCTGCGTGACTTCAACGCCGCACTTCTCGCAGATCACACCGCGGTGCTTGAGGCGCTTGTACTTGCCGCACAGGCATTCGTAGTCCTTGATCGGGCCAAAGATCTTGGC
>JAITLR010000024.1 GCA_031277805.1 Comamonas sp.
AAAACACCAAGAAGATCACCAAAGCCATGGAAATGGTGGCTGCATCCAAAATGCGCAAGGCGCAGGACCGGATGCTGGCTGCCCGTCCATACAGCGAAAAAATCCGCAACATTGCAGCCCATCTTGGCGAAGCCAACCCTGAATATGTGCATCCGTTCATGCAAGTGAACGATGCCAAGAAGGTCGGCGTCATCGTGGTGACGACCGATAAGGGTTTGTGCGGCGGCATGAACACCAACGTGTTGCGTGTCGTCACCAACAAGTTGCGCGAACTGCAAGATGCGGGTGTTGCGACAGATGCAGTGGCCATTGGCGGCAAGGGACTGGGTTTCCTGAACCGTGTCGGTGCCAAGGTGGTCTCTCACGCTACAGGCTTGGGCGACACGCCTCACTTGGACAAGCTCATCGGGCCTGTCAAGGTGTTGCTGGACCAATATGCTGAAGGCAAGCTGAACGCGGTGTACCTGGCGTACACCAAGTTCATCAACACCATGA
Source organism: Comamonas sp. (assembly GCA_031277805.1). Taxonomy (GTDB): domain Bacteria; phylum Pseudomonadota; class Gammaproteobacteria; order Burkholderiales; family Burkholderiaceae_C; genus Comamonas. Next base: position 496 of record JAITLR010000024.1, read on the forward strand.
AGCAAGAGTCGGTGGTGGAGCAACTGCTCCCCCTGTCGTCCGAAAAATTGCAAGCCGAGAAGACGGGTGCATCCTGGGAATACATCTACGAACCTGACGCTCAAAGCGTCATCGACGAACTGCTGGTTCGTTACGTAGAGTCCCTCGTGTACCAGGCCGTTGCGGAAAACATGGCGTCCGAGCAATCGGCGCGCATGGTGGCCATGAAGGCCGCTACCGACAACGCCGGCAACGTCATCAGCGAGTTGAAGCTGGTCTACAACAAGACGCGTCAGGCCGCGATTACGACCGAGTTGTCGGAAATCGTCGCAGGCGCAGCCGCTGTGTAAACGGCTTTAACGAACAAACAGATTGGAGCAAAAAATGGCTCAAGTACAAGGCAAGATTGTTCAATGTATCGGCGCCGTGGTGGACGTGGAATTTGCCCACGGCCAGGTGCCCAAGGTGTATGACGCCTTGAAGCTGGAAGGCACGGCCCTGACGCTGGAAGTTCAGCAACAGCTGGGCGACGGCGTGGTGCGTACCATTGCCCTGGGTTCTTCCGACGGCCTCAAGCGTGGCCTGATGGTGACCAACACCGGCAACCCCATCACCGTGCCCGTGGGCAAGGCGACTCTGGGTCGCATCATGGACGTGCTGGGCAACCCCATCGACGAGCGCGGCGATGTGGACCAGGCACTGACTGCCCCTATCCACCGCAAGGCTCCTGCATACGACGAACTGTCGCCTTCGCAGGAACTGCTGGAAACCGGCATCAAGGTGATCGACCTGATCTCTCCTTTCGCCAAGGGCGGTAAGGTGGGTCTGTTCGGTGGCGCCGGTGTGGGCAAGACCGTGAACATGATGGAGTTGATCAACAACATCGCCAAGGGCCACGGTGGTCTGTCGGTGTTTGCTGGTGTGGGCGAACGTACCCGCGAAGGCAATGACTTCTATCACGAAATGTCGGACGCCGGCGTTGTGAACCAGGCCAACCTGAACGAATCCAAGGTTGCCATGGTTTATGGTCAGATGAACGAGCCCCCAGGAAACCGTCTGCGCGTGGCGCTGACCGGTCTGACCATGGCCGAAGCCTTCCGTGACGAAGGCAAGGACGTGCTGTTCTTCGTGGACAACATCTACCGCTACACACTGGCCGGTACCGAAGTGTCCGCTCTGCTGGGCCGTATGCCTTCCGCCGTGGGCTACCAGCCTACCCTGGCCGAAGAAATGGGTAAGCTGCAAGAGCGTATTACCTCCACCAAGGTGGGCTCGATCACTTCGATCCAGGCCGTTTACGTGCCAGCCGATGACTTGACCGACCCCTCTCCTGCCACGACCTTTGCTCACTTGGACTCCACCGTGGTGCTGTCCCGTGACATCGCTTCGCTGGGTATCTACCCCGCCGTGGACCCACTGGACTCCACCAGCCGTCAGCTGGACCCCCAAGTGGTTGGCGAAGAGCACTACAAGGTGGCTCGCCAGGTGCAAGGTACGCTGCAGCGCTACAAGGAACTGCGCGACATCATCGCGATTCTGGGTATGGACGAGCTGGCTCCCGAAGACAAGCTGGTCGTGTCCCGCGCTCGTAAGATGCAGCGTTTCCTGTCGCAGCCTTTCCACGTGGCCGAAGTGTTTACCGGTGCTCCTGGCAAGTACGTTCCCCTGTCTGAAACCATCCGTGGTTTCAAGATGATCGTGAACGGCGAAGCCGACCACCTGCCCGAACAGGCTTTCTACATGGTTGGTACCATCGACGAAGCCTTCGAGAAGGCCAAGAAGCTGGCAGCCTAATTAAGACACTCCCCCTGAGCGGCTGCGCCGCTTCCCCCTCTGAAAGAGGGGGACGACGCTCTCGCTGCGGGGCGGCCCTTGCTCAGCGTCCCTGAGTAGGGCCGTGTTGTCTTTAGGACCAGTTTTAACCTTTTCAAGGAGCAAAGATGAACACCATTCACGTTGATGTGGTCAGTGCCGAAGAGTCCATCTTCTCCGGTGAAGCGCGTTTTGTCGCTTTGCCAGGTGAAGCGGGCGAGCTGGGCATCTATCCCCGCCACACACCGCTGATCACCCGCATCAAGCCGGGTTCGGTGCGCATCGAAATGCCTGATGGCAGCGAAGAGTTCGTCTTCGTGGCCGGTGGCATTTTGGAAGTGCAACCCAACTGCGTGACCGTGCTGTCCGACACCGCCATCCGCGGCAAGGATCTGGACGAGCAAAAGGCCAACGAGGCCAAGGCTGCTGCCGAGGAAGCGCTGAAGAACGCCAAGGGCGAACTGGACATTGCTCGTGCACAGTCCGAGCTGGCCGTCATGGCGGCTCAGATTGCTGCTCTGCGCAAGTTCCGTCAGAAGCGCTAATCGTTTCGGCAACCCTCTTTGGGGTAGCCTGGAACATCAAAAAGCCACCCGGGCAATCGGGTGGCTTTTTGTTTGGGTGCTATCGAAACAAAAGCCTTCAGCGCAGATACACAAAGGGTTTGAGTGCCAAAACACTCAAACCCTTGTCATCGTAAGCTCAGTTCGGAGATCAGCTGTTGCAGGCGGCCTGATAGGCGTAGATGACAGAATTGTCCTTGGGGTCCACATGGCGAGACTTGCGGATCACGGCCTTGCTGGGGTCATCGCACATGGCGCGAATCTGGGTTTCGCACTTCTTGGGATCGTCGACCTTGAGCTTGCAGCTCAAGGCATAGTCATACTCTTCGGGCGTTTCCGAACCCTTGGGACTGATGGAGGAGCAGGCGCTCAGAGCCAGGGCCGAGCTGAGGATGGCAAGAGAGAGCAGAGATTTCTTCATGCGATAGTGCTTTCTTAGGAAAATACGGCTGCCCTGACGCTAACACAGTCATGTGCCAGGCACGCAGATTTTCTGTGCAGGACAGACCTGCATTGTGCCGTTCACGACAGCGTCCTCCCTTATTTCAGCGACCTACTGCCAAAGAAAGAAGCCAGCAGACATGCGATATCAGGGAAGTCTGATCCAGTGGAATGATGAGCGTGGCTTTGGATGGATTGCGGCTGATGAAGGCGGCGATAGGATCTTTGTGCATATCAGCGCCTTTGTGCCGCGCCCGCATGCAGACCAGCGTCCCAAGAGCGGGCAGCGCCTGGAGTTCGCCGTGGGAATCGACAAGGGTAAAAAATGCGCACAGCAGGTCGCATGGCGCAGTTCCAATATGTGGCTGGAGCAGAAGACGCCGTCTGCACGACGCTCCGCTTTGGCTGCGCGCTCGCCACAGAGTTCGCCCCCTGCCTCGGGCTGGCATGCATCGGGCCGCTTCAGCTATGGCGTACTGCTGATCTGGTTGGCACTGATGCTGGCCTGCTCCATGCTCTGGTCAGTGCCGGCCTGGATCTGGCTGGCCTATGTGGGGCTGAGCCTGTTGACCTTCATGGTCTATTGGCAGGACAAATGGGCAGCGCAAAAAGGCCAATGGCGCACGTCTGAGAAGACCTTGCAGCTGCTTGCGCTTGCAGGAGGCTGGCCGGGGGCGGTGCTGGCCCAGCAGTGGTTGCGCCACAAATCGAGCAAGACCAGTTTCCAGCTGCAGTTCTGGTTCATGGCGCTGCTCAATGCAGTGTTCATGCTCTGGCTGCTGTCGCCTTATGGGCGGTATTGGTTAGGTTGAGCTGTTTCTGTCTTTAGCCATTGAATGGCAAGCGTTTGCAGCTATCAATCAAAGAGTGATTTCAAGGGTTGCGACCCGGCAGGTGGTGCTGCACCACGGGGGCGTCGGGCAGATTGAGCTCATCCTGGATCGCTTCTTTTTTGCGGGGGAAATGGTATTGCAGCTGCTGGCTGACGCGCTCGAGCGCCGCCACCAGGCCCACGCTGAAATGCCCGCCCTGAAAGGCTGATTGCATATCACTGATCAAGGTCTGCCATTGTTCGGCACTCATGGTGCGATCCAGAGCTCGGTCGGCCACGATTTCGATGGCGTGGTCGGCCAGCAGCAGATAGATGAGGGCGCCGTTGTTGTGCTCGGTATCCCAGACACGCAGCTTGCCGAACAGCGAGATCGCGCGCTGACGTGCCGTTGCATCGCGCCAGATATAGCTGAAGGGCAGGCCTGCTTCCACGCAGATGCGTACCTGGCCCGTGTGGCCCAGCTCGCTTTTGGCGATCAGATGCTCAAGTTCCTGAAGCGTGGTAAGAGGCAGGGCCTTGCGCAGATGCAGCTCGGCCCAGCGGTGGCGCACCAGGCGTGCAAAGCGATGGAAAACGTTGCTCATTTCACCAGTCCCCCGAGGCGCCGCCGCCACCAAAGCTGCCGCCACCACCGGAGCTGAAGCCACCTCCGCCGCCAAATCCTCCTCCGCCACCGCTCCAGCCGCCTCCGCCTGTGCTGATGTAGGGGCCGCCGCCACCTCCTCTCCCGCCGCCGGATAGATTGGACAGCAAGGTAAAGAGCAGGCCAAGAACGGCAGCAATGCCTGCAATGATGATGCTGGTAGTGACCACGTAAACGGCGGCACCGGCAATACCGGCTACGACCAGGGAGCCGAGGAAGCGCCCGAAGAGGGCACGCGCAATGGCGATGCCAATGGGAAAGCCGAAGAAGAGCAGGGGCAGCAGAAAGTCCGTGTACTGCGCCCAGGACTTGTTGGCCCGCTTGGGTTCGGGCGCGGGCAGTTTCTCGCCGTGAATCAGCAAGCTCATCTGATCAATGGCTGCAGACAGGCCGCCCGCATAATCGTCATTGCGAAAGCGCGGCTTCATGGCGCCGTCGATGATGCGGGCGGCCATGATGTCGGGAATCGCGCCTTCGAGCTTGCGCGCCACCTCGATTCGCATGCGCCGGTCATTCTTGGCCACCACGATCAGCGAGCCATCGCCGATCTCCTTGCGTCCCAGCTTCCAGCTGCTGGCAACGCGCCAGGCATAGGCGGCGATGTCCTCGGGCGCGGTGCTGGGCACCATCAGCACGACGAGCTGCGCGCCGGTTTCGTCTTCCAGCTTTTTGAGCTGCTCGCTGAGTGACTGCACATCGGCGCTGCTGAGCGTACCGCTTTGGTCAATGACCCGGCCTGTGAGCTGGGGCACGGGCTGCAACTGTGCACCCGTGCTGGTCTGGGCGATGGCTGGCAGGCTGTACAGCAACCACAGACATGCAAAAACCATAGCTGCCAACGCTTGATAAAAAAGCGCTGGCAGTTGTTTTTGTGGGTGCAAGCTCAGGCGCGTCATCAATTATTTGTTGCCTGCGGGCGTGGCTGGAGCAGCCGGTGTCGTGGAGAAGTCCACCTGGGGGGGCTGGGAAATCTGGGCTTCGTTTTGCACCGTGAAGTTGGGCTTGAGGGGATAGCTGAAGATCTTGGCCGTGATATTGGTCGGAAAACTGCGTGCCAGCACGTTGTAGGCCTGCACTGTGCCGATGTATTCGTTGCGCGCCACGGTAATGCGGTTTTCCGTGCCATCCAGCGTCACGCGCAAATCGCGGAAGGCCTGGTTGGCCTTGAGGTCCGGATATTTCTCCGCGACGACCATCAGGCGTGACAGTGCGCTGGATAGCTCCCCTTGGGCTTGCTGAAACTTGTTGAAAGCTTCGGGGTTGTTGATCAGCTCGGGCGTGGCTTGAATGGAGGTTGCTTTGGAGCGCGCTTCAATGACCTTGGTCAGTGTGTCCTGCTCGAAGTTGGCTTCGCCCTTGACGGTGGCCACGATATTGGGGATGAGGTCGGCACGGCGTTGGTACTGATTCAGCACCTCGCTCCAGGCTGCCTTGGACTTTTCATCCAGCCGTTGAAAGTCGTTGTAGCCACAACCTGTCAGAGAGAACATCGACGCGGCGGTCGCAAAGACAAGGATCCAACGTTTCATGGGGGTCTTCCATTCGCGAGAATAAGGCTGAAACGATAGCATAAGGTCTCGCCGGCACCTGTACGTCCTGGCTGGTCGCGCTCTGTACCCTCAGTCATCCATGTCTTCTCCTTCTCCTCTAGATGTTTTGCGAGGCGCCCAACGCCCGGGGTCTGCAGCTGTAACCAGGCCACGCATGTTGCTGGCGGGAGCTACCGGCCCTCTGGGCAACGAGGTGCTCAATCGTGTGGTGGGCGGGCAGCGATATGCATTGGTACAGGTGCTGGCGCGTGAACGCTATACCGAGGGCCTGCGCGGCATGCAGTTGCTGCCGCAGATCGGCGATGACGCGTTGCAGTGGCCGCTGGAGACGGCGGAGGTGGGGCTCATCATGTTCGAGCCCCCACGGCCCTTTTACCAACGAGAGCGGGCTTTACGGACACCGCAACCAGCGCAGCTGCAGGCCATCGCACAGTGGATGCGCGCCTGCGGGGTGCAGACTCTGGCGGTGGTGCTGCCGCACGATATGGGCAGCTTGCCGCAGTCCATACGCCAGGGGTTGGCCAATGTGGATGAACAGCAGGTGACGACCCTGGGGTTTGAGCGGTTGATATTGGTGCGCTCGGCTCGCGAGCCTGCCAGGCTCAGCGCCGGCAATGTGCTGCAGCGCACGGCCAAGACCTTGCTGTCTGCACTGAGCTATATGGTGCCGCAGAGCGACCGGCCGGTGCGTGCCATGCATGTGGCAAAACTGGTAGAGGCAGCTTTGTTGCATGCGCCCCCCGGCATCCATGTGGCTGCGCCGGAGCGCGTATGGCGAGCTGCTCAGAAGGATGGCTTGCAGGCCGAGTTGCGAGATTGGCTGAGCCATGGGGTTTGAACGCTTTCGCTCGCCCTGGTGGCAGCCCGGCGGCCATGTGCAGACCATCTGGTCGGCGCTGTGTGCACGCAGCCGCCTGCGAGGACAGCAGGGACCCTGGCGGCGCGAGCGCTGGGAAACCGGAGATGCTGATTTCATCGATGTGGATTTTTCCAGCCATGCTGTTGCCGCTGGCGCGCCGACCCTGGCCCTGTTTCATGGGCTGGAAGGCTCATCGGCCAGCCATTACGCGCGAGCCATGGCAGAGGTGTGCGCCCAGCGAGGCTGGCAGTTGGCCGTGCCGCATTTTAGGGGCTGCAGCGGTGAGCCCAATCGTTTGCTGCGCGCCTATCACTCGGGCGATGCGGCCGAGGTGGACTGGATATTGCGCAGGCTGCAGTCGCAAGCAGATGGTGAATTGTTGGCCATGGGTGTTTCTCTGGGGGGGAATGCGTTGGCACGTTGGGCGGGGCTGCAGCAGCAGGCTGCAATGCAGGTGGTGAAGGCTGCGGCAATTGTCTGCGCACCGCTGGACCTGGTGGCGGGCGGTGCCCAGCTGGGACGAGGGCTGAGCCGTTGGATCTACACGCCCATGTTCATGCGAACCCTGCTGCCCAAGGCCTTGGGCAAATGGCAGCAATCCCCAGGGCTGTTTGACAGGGCCAGGTTGCAGCGTGCCCGCACGCTGCGCGAATTTGATGATGTGTTCACCGCCCCGGTACACGGGTTTGCGGATGCAGATGATTATTGGCGTCGGGCATCTGCCAAACCCTTGTTGCGGCAGGTGGCGGTGCCGCTGCTGTTGCTCAATGCCCGCAATGATCCGTTTGTTCCCGCGAGCAGTTTGCCCGCACAGGCGGAGGTGAGTACATCGGTACAGCTGTGGCAGCCTGAGCATGGAGGCCATGTCGGTTTTTCTACAGGTGCCTGGCCTGGCCATGTGCATGCCATGCCGCGGGCGGTGGCGGCATGGTTGGCGCAATGGCTGTCGGCACAGAGCTTGCAGAATCAGGAGGCGAAAAATGGATGACATCGTGAAGCAGGCCATGGCCAAATGGCCCAATGTGCCGGCCTGCTATGGCTGGCTGGCGCTGGATGCACGCGGCCAGTGGTGGTTGCGTGATGTCGAGGCGCAAGCCTGTGGTACGTTTGGCAGTGGTGCAGAAGGGAGCAAAGGCCATGTGCTGCGCCACGAAAAGCTGGTGGAGTTCATCGCTCGCAACTATCTGGCCGAGGATGATGGACGCTGGTTTTTTCAGAATGGCCCGCAGCGTGTCTATGTGGAGCTGGAAGCCGCGCCGTGGGTCTGGCGCCTGCATCGTGCTGACCAGGGGCTGATTTTGCGCAGTCATACCGGTCAGCAGCATTCACTGGCCGATGTGCAGCAAGCCGTGATGGACGAGCAAGGGCGGCTGTATTTGCTGCTGCCACAAGGCCTGGGCGTGGTGCACAGTCTGGACATGCTGGATGCAGCCGAGGCGCTGGAGAGGGCAGAGCTGCCCGAGGTGCAGGAGTTGGCTTTTGCGCGATTGCCCACACAGTTTGACTATGTACTCCAGCCCCATGGGGATCAAAAAACATAGCTGCTTGCGCTTTCCACATCAGCGCTAGAAGCCAAAAATACAAAAACCGGCGTGAAGCCGGTTTTTTCATGGGCGGGATGGCTCTTACTTGGCCGCATCCACCATGTACTGGATGGCTGCCTTGAAGTCTGCATCCGAAGCCGTGGAGCCACCCTTGGGGGGCATGGCGCCCACGCCTTGCGTGGCTTTTTTCACCATGTCGTCAATGCCCTTGGCGATGAATGGGGCCCAGGCGGCCTTGTCGCCAAACTTGGGGGCACCTGCCACGCCGCTGCCGTGGCAAGCCACGCAGGTGGTGCTGTAGATGTTCTTGCCCACATCGGAGGCCGCAGAAGCTGCGGGTGCGGCGGCTGCAGGCGCAGCAGCGGGTGTGGGAGCTGGTTCTGCCGCCGCAGGGGCGGGGGCTGCTGCTACTGGTTCAGCGGCGGGAGCTGCATCACCAGCGGTGCCGGCGGGAGCCTTGGGCTCGGGGAAGTTGCCGCCTGCAGCATTGGCCATGAAGACCACGCCGCGTGCAATTTCGGTGTCATTGAACTCGCCACCACCCTGGGCTGCCATGGCGCCCTTGCCTGCCAGAGCCGAGTGCACCAGCGTATCCAGGCCCTGCTTCAGGCGAGGGCCCCAGGCGGCAGCATCTTGAAACTTGGGTGAGCCGGCTGCACCGGTGGCATGGCAGGCCGAGCACTGGGACTTGTAAACCTCTTCACCAGCACGCAGAGGACGATTGGCATCGCGGATTTCCACGGTGCCCACTTTCTGAAGGCGCATGGCCTTGGCCATTTCGGCATTAGCAGAACCCGCACCAGTGGTGTCGGAAGCGGTCACGAACTTCACCAAACCGATGATGACGAAGACAGGAACGACAAACGAGAAGAAGACAGCAAGCAGCAGGTGCTTGGGATTTTTGATGGGGCCGGTATGGGCTTCTTCGTGGTGTTGCTCGCTCATGAAGTCCTCTGAGGTCGTGGGAAGGGAATTAACAATCCATTATAGAAGTGGGGGTAAAGAACACCAGTGCACGACGATACGGGTTGACGGCTGCGGCATAAAGGAGTTGAGTTGGATCAACCTCTGCTTGGCTTTTACGCCACAGCCTGTTGTGCCCATGAAAAATGGCACCCCACGCCTGCCACACGACGTGTGGCCGCTGCCCCTCCAAGAGGGGCATTTTTCATCTTGGGGCAGCCCGACGATGAAAAAAGGCGTCCGGAGACGCCTTTGGAGTGCCAGCTTGCGAAGCTGCGGTATTTACTGAACGGTGGTTGCAGAGTTGGTGGTCGCAGCATTGCTGCTAGTCGCCGGTTCGGTCCAGCCGCCGCCCAGCACCTTGTACAGATTGACCTGATTTTGCAGTTGCTGCAGGCGAACCTGCACCACCGATTGTTCCAGGGCAAACAGGGAGCGCTGAGCATCCAGCAAGTCCAGATAGCTGGCTACGCCGTTGGTGTAACGCAGGTCCGACAGCTTGTAGCGCACCTGTTCGGCCTCCAGCTGACGGGCCTGGGCCTGCAGCTGTTCCTGCAGCGTCTGACGGCTGACCAGTGCGTCCGAGGTTTCGCGGAATGCGGCCTGGATGGACTGTTCATACTGGGCTACGGCAATCTTCTGGTTGGCTTCGGCTACCTGCAGATTGGCGCGGTTGCGGCCTGCGTTGAAGATGGGCAGATACAGCGATGGCGCAATGCTGAAGTACTTGGAGCCCGAGCTGAACAGGTCCGAGAGTTCAGGATTGACAAAGCCTGCCGAGGCCGTCAGCGAAATATTCGGGAAAAAGGCCGCGCGTGCCGCGCCAATGCTGGCGTTGGCCGCAATCATGCTTTGCTCGGCCTGGCGCACATCGGGACGGCGCAGCAGCAGGTCGGAGGGCAGGCCAGCCGGAACATCGGCCAGCGGAGGCAGGTCGGCCAGCTTCTTGCCTTGCATGCCAGACAGCAGTTCGCCAGGCAAGGATTGGCCCACCAGCTGTGTCAGCGCATTGGCATCCAGTTCGCGCTGACGTGTTTGCTGGGCCAGCGTGGCGCGGGCGCTTTCGGTCAGCGACTGGGCCTGGCGGAAGTCCAGCTCGGAGGTCACACCTGCATCCAGGCGTAGCTTGGTCAGCTTGATGGACTGCTCTCGCGTGCCCAGAGTACGGCGCGAGATGCTCATGAGCTCTTCGTCGGCCTGCAGGTTCAGCCAGGTATTGGCGACGTTGGAGATCAGGCTGATTTGCGCAGCCTTGCGACCTTCCTCGGTGGCCAGGTACTGGGCCAGAGCCTGCTCCTTGAGGCTGCCGATGCGGCCCCAGAAGTCAATCTCCCAGCTGGGCATGGTCAGTCCGGCGGTGTACATGTTCACGTACTGGCCGGTCACCGTGCTGGGCTGGCGGCTGCCCGAGCCCGCGACGCCAATCTCGGGGAACTGGGCCGACCGCTGGATCTGGTACTGGGCACGGGCCTTGTCGATATTCAGCACGGCCACGCGCAGATCGCGGTTGTTATCCAGTGCCAGCTGGATGACCTGCTGCAGGCGTGGATCGGTGAAAAACTGCTGCCATGGAATGTCAGCAGCCGCCACCGAGCCAGCGGTCTGCGAAGCTGCGGCCGGGAACTGCTCGGCCACCGGCAGAGCCGGGTGGTCGAGTTGGGGGATGAACGAGCAGCCGCTGGCCAGCAGCGCGCTGGCCAAGGCGATAGGAAGCAAAGTCTTATTCATGTTGCGAGCCTCCCTGTGCTGCAGAAGTTGCTGCGGGGGAAGTGGCGTTGTTATCTTGATCGGATTTCCGGCCGAAGAACTTGAACACGATCACAAAGAACACGGGCACCAGGAACACGGAGAAAGGCGTACCGATCACCATGCCCCAGAACACGCCTGTGCCGATAGCCTTTTGACTGGCCGCGCTGGCGCCGGAGGCGATATACAGCGGCACCACACCCAGAATAAAGGCCAGGGAAGTCATCAGAATGGGGCGGAAGCGCAGGTGGCCGGCCTCCAGGGCAGCTTCCAGCGCACTCTTGCCCTGGGCATGCAGATCCTTGGCAAACTCCACGATCAGAATGGCGTTCTTGGCCGAGAGACCAATCACCGTGATCAGCGCCACCTGGAAGTAGATGTCGTTAGGCATGCTGCGCATCATCACACCAGCCACAGCGCCGAACACGCCCAGAGGCACGACCAGCAGCACGGACAGCGGGATGCTCCAGCTTTCATACAGAGCAGCCAGGCAGAGGAACACGGCCAGCAAAGAGAAGGCATAGAGCAGCATGGCGGAGGAGCCAGCTTTCATTTCGTCCAGCGACTGGCCTGTCCACTCATAGCCGAAGCCTTCGGGCAGGTCCTTGGCCAGCTTTTCCATTTCCTTCATCGCGTCACCGCTGGTGTAGCCGGGCTTGGCCTGGCCGGTGATGCTCATGGAGGCGTAGCCGTTGTAGCGGGACATCTGCATGGGACCGTTGACCCACTTGGTCGTGGCCAGGGAAGACAGTTCCACCAACTGACCGTCGGAGTTGGGCACGGTCAGCTTCAGCACATCCTCGGGTTGCATGCGGCGGGCCGCGTCGGCCTGAATCGTCACGCGCTGCATATAGCCCTTGTTGGGGAAGTCCGTGGAGTTGGTCGAACCCAGAGCTGCAGACAGCGTGGTGGCGATATCGGCGATGCTGACCTTCTGTGCATAGACCGCGTCACGGTTGATGTCGATCTGCCATTGGGGCGCATCGTCCACACCGTCAAAGCGCACGCCCGTGAGGACGGGGCTGGCATTGGCCTTCTGGATCAGGTCATTGCGGGCAGCCAGCAAAGCGGCATGGCCCTTGGCGGAGCGGTCTTGCAGACGGAAGGTAAAACCGTCGCTATTGCCAAGTTCGGGAATCGAAGGCGGCACCAGCGTGTAGATGAAACCATCACGCAGGGCCATCATGGCGCCCATGGCTCGTCCTGCAAAGGACTTGGCGTCCGAGCCCTGAGCCTTGCGCTCCGACCAGTCCTTCAGCGTAGTGAAGGAAAGACCCACGTTCTGACCTTGGCCGGCAAAACTGAAGCCGATGATGCTCACGATGTCAGCTGTTTCAGGCTGGTTCAGTGCGAACTTTTCGAGTTCGCCCATGGTGTTGCTGGTCCGCTCCAGTGTGGCGCCGGGAGGCAACTGGGTCAGCGAAATCACATAACCCTGGTCTTCCACTGGTAGGAAAGAGGTTGGCAGTTTCAGGAAGATGAAGGCTGCACCTGCGATCACCAGCGCGTAGACGATGATGGCCTGCACGGAGCGCTTGACCACGCCCGTCAGAGCGCCGGAGTAGCGGTTGGTGCCAGCTTCGAACTTGCGGTTGAACCAGTTGTAGAAGGGGCCAAGCAGGCCGGTCTTTTTGTCATGCGCATGGCCCTTGGGAATGGGCTTGAGCATGGTTGCGCACAAGGCAGGCGTCAGCGTCAGGGCAAAGAAGCCAGAGAAGAAGATGGAAATGGCCATCACCAGGGAGAACTGGCGATAGATCGCGCCGGTGGCGCCACCGAACAAGGCCAGTGGCAGGAACACGGTCACCAGAATCACGGTAATGCCCACCACGGCGCCCTGGATCTGGCCCATGGCCTTGATCGTGGCTTCCTTGGGCGCAAGACCTTCTTCCGCCATGATGCGTTCGACGTTTTCCACCACCACGATGGCATCGTCCACCACGATACCGATCACCAGCACCATGGCGAACATGGCCAGAATGTTGATGCTCAGGCCTGCAACCAGCATCACGGCAAACGTGCCCAGCAGCGCGATAGGCACCACGATGGTGGGAATCAGGGTGTAGCGGATGTTCTGCAGGAAGATCAGCATCACGATGAACACGAGCACGATGGCTTCGAGCAGCGTGTGCACCACCTTCTCGATGGAGATCTTCACGAACTTGGAAGTGTCATAAGGCGAGGACCATTCCACGCCGGCGGGCAGGAAGGGCGCCAGATCTGCCATCTTGGCGTAGACCAGCTTGGCTGTTGCCATGGCGTTGGCGGTAGCGGTCAGCTGCACGGCCATGGCCACGGCGGGCTTGCCATTCAGGCGAGACTCGAAACCATAGCTTTCCGTGCCCAGTTCCACGCGGCCGATGTCCTTGATGCGGACGGTCGATCCATCCGAGTTGGAGCGCAGCACGACTTCGGCGAACTCTTCCGGGGTGGATAGCTGGCCAGGCACCACAATCGTGGCGTTCATGTTGGTGCCGGGAAGGCTTGGCGTATTGCCCAGGGAACCGCCCGAGATCTGCAGGTTCTGCGACGCGATGGCCGAGTTGACCTGTGCGATCGACATGTTGTAGCCCTGCAGCTTGGCGGGGTCTACCCAGATGCGCATGGCGCGACCAGATGCAAAAAGCTGTGCCTTACCCACGCCATCCAGGCGTTGGATCTCTGGCAGCACATTGCGGTTGACATAGTCGGCAATGTCGTCACGGGAGGTCTCTCCTGTTTCTGACTTGAAGGCCAGAATCATCAGGAAGTTGCTCATGGACTTCTCAACGCGCACGCCCAGTGACTGGACAATCTGCGGCAGGCGTGATTGCACGCGAGCCAGACGGTTTTGCACGTCCACCTGAGCCAGATCCTGGTTGGTACCTGGCTCGAAAGTCACGGTCAACGTTCCCTGGCCAGTGGCCGAGGCGCTGGTGTCCATGTACATCATGCCGGTGGCACCGTTCATTTCACGCTCGATGAGCTGCAAAACGGAGTCCGTCATGGTCTGGGCCGTGGCGCCAGGATAGGTTGCTGTCACCGTGATGGTGGGGGGCGCAACGGTTGGGAATTGCGATACGGGTAGCCGTGTGATGGATATGACGCCTGCGAGGATCACGAAAATCGCAATCACCCAGGCAAAAATCGGTCGGTGAATAAAAAATTTGGACATACAGTGCTGCCTGATTTACTTGCCGGTCTGGGCGCTGTCTGCTTTTTCGGGCTGGGCTGCGGCTGGTTTACCCTGTGATTGATCTGCAGCGGCTGGTGCAGCAGCCGGCGCTGCGGCAGGGGCGTCACCCTTCCATGGCACGGGGGTTACCTTCTTGGCACCCATGCCTACCTTGATCAGACCGTCCACCATGACTTTCTCGCCTGCCTTGAGGCCGGAGGTGACGATCCAGTTCGTGCCCTGAGACTGGCTGATCTGCACAGGGCGAGGTGCGACGGAACCATCCTCCGCCACGATCATGACAAAGTTGCCCTTTTCATTGCGTGTCACGGCCTGCTGTGGAATCAGCGCAGCGCTATCAATCTGGGCTTGCTCCAGGCTCACACGCACATAGGTGCCAGGCAGCAGCATGCCCTCGGGGTTGGGCAGCTCTGCGCGAACGCTGACCTGACCCGTGGAGGGATCTACCGACAGGTCCGTGAACAGCAGCTTGCCGGGAAGCGGGTATTCCTTGCCATCGTCCAAACGGACGTGGACCTTGATGCCGTTATTGCCTACCTTTGCTAACTTGCCGGAATTGATGGCCTCGCGCATGCGCATGATGTCAGAAGCCGACTGAGTCACGTTCACATATAGGGGGTTGATTTGCTGGATGGTGGCCAGCTGGGTGGCATCGCCTTGACCTACCAGAGCACCTTCGGTGACCAGTGCGCGGCCAATGCGGCCCGAGATAGGTGCGGTGACGCTGGCGTAGCCAAGGCTGACGTTGGCGTTGGTCACTGCAGCCTTGCCTGCTGCGACCTGTGCTTGAGCCGCTTTTTCATTGGCAATCGCCGTGTCGTATTCCTGCTTGCTGATGGCATTGGCCTCTACCAGAGGCTTGTAGCGGCGGGCGGTGGCGGAGGCTTGCGCCAGATTGGCTTCGGCCTGTGCCAGCGTTGCTTGTGCGCTTTGCAGATTGGCTCGGTAAGGCGTGTTATCGATCTGGAACAGCGTCTGTCCTGCCTTGACGTCCGAGCCTTCTTGGAAGAGGCGCTTTTGCACGATGCCTGCAGCGCGAGCTCGCACTTGAGCGATGCGCGAAGCCTCAAGGCGGCCGGGAAGGTCGGCCACCAGTGGCACGTTCTGCAGTTCAACTGTCACCACGCCTACTTCAGGAGGCTTTGCCTGGGCTGCTGCCTGTGCTTTTTGTTGATCGTCTTTTTTGTCATTGCAGGCGGCAAGGCCCAAAGCGGCAATCAAGGACAGGCCGATGACTGCAGCACGAGTATGGCTGGGGGTAAACAGGAGCTTGTGTTGCTGAGCCTGGTTTTTTTCATACATGTGATGCATGAAAGTCCTTCCGGTAGACATTTGAAAAACAACAGAAGAGCACAGCCCTTGAAGGGCTGTGCTCGAAACTTTGGGAGATGTTGACTGAAAGCTCTCCCTTTCACAATGCTTTGAATTATACATACATGCATAAATGTATAATTAAGAAAATTCACTCCAAAAGCTTGTAAGAGGTGGGTTTTTTGCGGTTGTGCAGGAGGTCAAGCGGTGAAAAGGAAGAGTGATGGCGCGTAGAACCAAGGCGGAGGCCGATGAAACCCGTACCAAGTTGTTGGATGCGGCGGAAGAGGTGTTCTTCGAAAAGGGAGTCTCTCGCACCTCCTTGGGTGACATTGCCTTGCGTGCCGGTGCGACGCGTGGCGCCGTGTACTGGCATTTCAAGGACAAGGTCGATGTCTTTTCGTCCATGTTGGCTCGCATCTGCATGCCGTTTGATGAAATTTGCGATGACAAGTACGGGGAGTTGCCGCCGCTGCAGCGTATTCGGCACTCCATGCTTGTGGTTTTTGAGAGCATGGATGGTGATGAGCGGCGTCGAAAGGTCTTTGAGACGGCCTTGTTCAAGATGGAATATGTGGGGGAGCTGGAAGCGGTGCGGGAGCGCCATGTGGAAAGTGCCAGGCTGTCCCAGGAGAAATTTACCCGTGACTTGATTCTGGCCGCAGAGGAGCAGTCCTTGCGACTGGCTGTTTCGCCGCAGGAGGCTGCGCTGGGCTTGCACTCTCTGTTTGTGGGGCTCATACATGGCTGGGTTTTGAATCAAGGTAGTTTCCCGTTGGTTGATGTTGGGATGATGTCGGTCGAGGTCTATTTGTCCGGCTTGGGATTTCGCTTGAATTCGTAATTCGAGGGTGAAAGCTGTGCAATAATTGCGTGGTTGAATTGTTGTTGGCCATGCACGGTGTGACTAACGGATTCGCGGCTGTAGCTCAGTGGATAGAGTATTGGCCTCCGAAGCCAAGGGTCGTGGGTTCGATCCCCGCCAGCCGCGCCAACAAACGTCAATCAGCAAAAACAAAAAAATCCCTGATTTCTTTTGAGCTGAAAAAACGGTGCTACAATTCAAGTCTCTTCGGAGGGGTGGCCGAGTGGTTAAAGGCAGCAGACTGTAAATCTGCCCGCTAACGCGTACACAGGTTCGAATCCTGTCCCCTCCACCAGTTTGGTGAAGAAGAGTGGTTGCTAGAAATAGTAACAGCGTGCAGTAAATCTGTGCGGGAGTAGTTCAATGGTAGAACCCTAGCCTTCCAAGCTAATGACGCGGGTTCGATTCCCGTCTCCCGCTCCAGTTTGCGAGTAAAGATTTTTGAGGTTGCTTTTGCAATTTCAATGCCCATGTGGCTCAGTGGTAGAGCACTCCCTTGGTAAGGGAGAGGTCGCGGGTCCGATTCCCGCCATGGGCACCATTTTCTGGTGCGCTCGCTTTGATAGGGTTGCGCCGATATCCTCTTGCAGTGATTTAGTTTTTTCGGAGTCGGAAAAATGGCAAAAGAAAAATTCGAGCGCACCAAGCCCCACGTGAACGTGGGCACCATCGGTCACGTTGACCACGGCAAGACCACCCTGACTGCTGCTATCGCCACCGTGCTGTCCAAGCACTTCGGCGGTGAAGCCAAGGACTACTC
>JAITLR010000001.1 GCA_031277805.1 Comamonas sp.
GCCAAGATGGAGATCCCCGAGGACAAGATCCGCAAGATCATGAAGATCGCCAAGGAGCCGATCTCGATGGAAACCCCCATCGGCGACGACGACGATTCGCACCTGGGCGACTTCATCGAAGACGGCAACAACACGGCGCCTATCGATGCCGCCATGCAGGCCGGCCTGCGCGACGTGGTCAAGGACATTCTCGACGGTCTGACTCCCCGCGAAGCCAAGGTGCTGCGCATGCGTTTCGGTATCGAAATGTCCACCGACCATACGCTGGAAGAAGTCGGCAAGCAGTTTGACGTGACGCGCGAGCGCATCCGCCAGATCGAAGCCAAGGCGCTGCGCAAGCTCAAGCATCCTTCGCGCTCCGACAAGCTGCGCAGCTTCATCGACTCGCTGTAAAGCCAGGCTGCACAACCGGCACCATGCCGATTCCTGCTATCAAGCCCTGACCCATAAAGGTCGGGGCTTTTTTGCATGTAGCTCAGGTCAGCAAGCCTTTGCTTGCGCGCCAAGCGCCATGCCTGCTTAACAAAAGGAAACAAGCCATGACGGACCATATTCGCAAAATCACCGGCCACGCCCTTTCACGCCGCCAATGGCTGGGCTACTCCTCTGCCATGCTGGCAGGTTCCAGCCTGGGCATGCCAAGCGCGCAGGCCAACCCGGCGCTGCGCCTGGGAGCGCAGATGCGCATCGTGATTCCGGCCAACCTCGGCGGCGGCTGGGACCAGACGGGGCGGGCGCTGGGTACAGCGCTGACCAGCAGCGGCATGGTCGACAAGGTCAGCTACGAAAACATCGGCGGCAAGGGCGGCACCATCGGTCTGGCCGAATACACCAAGCGCTATGGCAGCGACCCGAACAGCCTGATGATTGGCGGCATGGTCATGGTCGGCGCACTGGCCTTGAACAAGGCTTCTGCAGATCTGCAGAAAGTGCAGGCCCTGGCGCGCCTGACCAGCGATTATCTGGTCGTGGCCGTGCCTGCCGACTCGCCGATCAGCGACCCCAAGTCTCTGGCCAAGGCCATGCGCGAAAACCTGACCTCGGTAACGGTTGCAGGAGGATCTGCAGGCGGTGTGGACCATATGTACGCCGGAATGCTGGCTCGCCTGTCCAAAGCCAACGCCGAGCAATTGCAGTACAAGGCTTTTCCGGGCGGCAACGAAGTGGTGCAGGCTCTGTTGCAAAAGCAGGTTCAGGTGGGTATCTCGGGCTATAGCGAGTTCAGAGAGGCCTTGCAAAGCGGCAAGCTGCGCGCACTTGGCGTCTCATCCCGGCGAACCCTGTTCGGCATTGCCTCCATGCGCGACCAGGGCGTTGATGCGGAAATGTCCAACTGGCGTGCTGTTTTTACAGGCAAGAATCTGCCTGCAGAGCGTGCCCAGCAAATGACTGCCGCTATTGAATTTGCAACAAGCCAGACCAGCTGGAAACAAAGCCTGAGCAGCAATAGCTGGAATGCCTCATGGCAGACCGGCAAATCGCTGCAGGACTTTCTGGAAATCGAAACCTCCACAGCCCAGCTCATGAGCTACCTGCTCAAGCTCAAGACCTAAGCTTCCACCCGACCCAGGATCCGAGCCATGACTTCATCAGCCCATTCCCCCGCCTCACGTACGCTGTCCATTGCCGTTCTGGGGGCAGGTTCGGTGGGCTGCTATTTCGGCGCATTGCTGGCGCGTGCCGGCCATGTAGTCACCTTGATTGGCCGTGAATCGCATGTGCAAGCCATTCGCGAGCATGGCTTGCGGCTGCAGACGGCTGAGCAGGACAATCACATCCCCGTGACCGCCAGCACCAGCGCTCGAGCGGTAGCCGGTGCCGATGTCGTGCTGTTCTGCGTCAAGTCCACCGATACGGAAGCCGCTGCAGTCCAGATCAAGCCTTATCTGACGCCCCATACGCAGGTGCTGAGTCTGCAGAACGGGGTGGACAATGACGAACGCATGCGCTCCATCCTGGATCCCCAGCCCGTGGCTGCTACCGTGGTCTATGTGGCCACAGCCATGGCCGGCCCTGGCCATGTCCGCCACTTTGGCCGCGGTGAGCTGGTCATTGCATCCTGCCCGCAAGGCTCTGAAATTGCCCAACAGTTCAGTGCCGCCGGCATTCCCACCCAGCTATCGGACGATGTGCGCCCGGCCCTCTGGCAAAAACTCATCATCAACTGCGTCTACAACGCGCTTTCGGCTCTGACACAGCAACCCTATGGCTGGCTCGTGGCCCAGACAGGCACGGCAGCCGTCATGCGGGACATAGCCAACGAGTGCAAAGCCGTCGCCCAGGCCGATGGAGTGGAACTACCGACGCAGATTGACGAAGCCATTGCCGCCATTGCCCGCACCATGCCTGGTCAGCTGTCCTCCACTGCGCAAGACCTGGCACGCGGCAAGTCGACGGAAATTGATCACCTCAACGGCTACGTGGTGCAGCGCGGACAGGCACTGGGGATTGCCACGCCCGCCAATCGGCTGCTGCAGCTGCTGGTACAGATGAAGCAGGTGGGCGCCGCCAACACAGGACTATGATTTCAATAGCTGCTTGCGCTCACCCTGATTGGCTCACAGCCAGAATTGCCGTAGATCCCCTCTACAAAGCCAGTACTCGCACTGCCGGTACGCCCTGTCTAAAGCCGCCAATCGCGCCTGCAGACTTGGCATATTGCTATAAACCCTGAAGCACAGTCTCGCACCATCTGGTTTCGTGGCCCTCCCGCAACACTTGGCCGCAGTTTGTCGTGTTTATCACCTCAAGGCGTTGCAGTTGAAGATTTGGAGCTACTAAACTTGTAGCAAAATAATTTAATCGCTATAGTTCACCAGACTAGGCACTGGGTGCACAGGCAAGTGCGCCAGGCTCTATAACACCACTGCGCAAGGAGAAGCGTCCATGAGCTCCAAAGAAAACGCCGCCATCAACCAGCTGTTCGAAAAGCTCGAATGCCGATATGCGCTGCGCGTGCTGTGGGCCCTGCGGGATGGTCATCCCCAGACTTTCCGCCTGCTGCAAGACAGCGTGGGCGGCATCACCCCCAACACACTCAACACACGCATCAAAGAGCTGCGCGAGTGTGGCCTACTAGAGCATGGCAGCGACGGCTACACCGTGACTCTGGCGGGCCAGGACCTGCTCAAACGCCTGTCGGACGTTCAAGCCTTTGCCAACCGCTGGGTGGCGGCTCGCGCCAAGAAGTAAACCTTGTTGCGCAAGAGGCCTGAAGGCCTTTTGAGCTGACAGCCCCATCTATATCATCCAAGGGCCCCAAGCATGCTTGGCCGGCCCTTTTCTCCATCGCCTTTTTCTGCTTTGCGCTGAAAGGAAATCCATCATGGCTTTCAACACTACCGCCTCTGGCCTGCAATACGAAGATACCGTTGTGGGCGAAGGCACCGAAGCCCGCGCCGGTCAGAACGTGACCGTGCACTACACCGGCTGGCTCTACAACAACGGCGTGCAAGGTGCCAAATTCGACTCCAGCAAGGATCGCAACGATCCTTTCGTCTTCCCCCTGGGCGCCGGCATGGTGATCAAGGGCTGGGACGAAGGCGTGCAGGGCATGAAGGTCGGCGGCCAGCGCACTCTGCTGATCCCCGCGGCCCTGGGCTATGGCGCACGCGGCGCAGGCGGCGTGATCCCCCCCAATGCCACATTGAAGTTTGATGTGGAACTGCTGGCAGTCTGATTGGCAGCCAAGCCCTCACTTCTACAAAAAAGCGGCTTTCAAGCCGCTTTTTTCATGACCTCGGGGAAAACTACATCGTCTCGGCCTCGAACAAGGCCTTGTGCAGCGGCGCATAGGCCTTGTCACCCACGGCCTCGCGGATGCGCGGGGCCAACTCCGCCAACTGCGCATAGCCCATGGCAGCTTCTACGGCCAGATTCAGGCGAAAGCCCTTGAGCCCCAGCCCGCCAGTGATGCTGGCAGCCATGGGATAGGCTTTTTGATAGCGACGAACCACGCTTTGTGCATCGACCTCGGCGGGTGCCAACGCAGCCGCTGCGATCGAAGATTCGGTCCTGGCAACAGAGGGCTCCGTAGTCTGCGCCTTTTCCACCAGCCAACCTTTTTCCACTAAACCCAGAATATCGTCCTTGCCAATGCCAAGCGCTGCAGTGGCATCAAGCACCTGCGCCAGGCTCCGGTTGCCGTCAAACAGCAAGAATGCCGAGCGCAGACGCTGGCTCAAATCCGCATGGCGCTCCTTGAAGGCCTGCTGCCCCTCTGGTGTCTTGATCAGATGCATCGCTGTACTTTCCTCTTGAACCTGCGCAGGGTGACAGGATTGCAAAAGAGCGCAAAGCGGGTTTACGTGCAGCAGAGAGTGCCGTTTGCGCCAAAACAAATCGGCGCTGCCATTTCAGGGGAAACAGGTTACAACCCAATTGCACAAAGCGGCAGCAGCTATCAAATCAGGACTTTCGCAAACGAGACGCATGCTGCGCATCCCACCAGCTGATGAGCAAAGTTGCGGCAAATCCAGCGGGCACACCAAATACACCGGCCGAGATCGGCTGAATGTCCCACCACAGCCTGTCGGTTCGCAGTGCCTGCGGCAGCACGCCCTGAAGTCCTGGCACATGGGCCACCATGTAGTACACAGCCACGCTCAGGCCGATCAGCATGCCGGCCACCGCTCCGTGCCGCGTGGTACCGCGCCAGAAGATGCCCATCACCATGGCTGGTACAAAGGCCGATGCAGCCAGCGAAAACGAGGCCGAGACCATGGGCAGGATATCCGCCGAGCGGCGCGCTGCCACAAAAGCAGCCGAAAGCGCCACCAGAAGCAGTGCGAACTTGGACAGAATCACGCGCTGCTCGGGCGAGATACGGCGTTTGACCGTCTCCACACGCTGGCGCTCCTGATAGTAGAGGTCACGCACCAGTGCGTTGCTGATGGTCAGCAACAGGCCGTCGGCCGTGGACAGCGCCGCCGCCAGGCCGCCCGCAGCCACCAGTCCGGAAACAACGTAAGGCATTCCCCCCAGTTCGGGTGTTGCCAGAATGATCAGGTCGGCACCCATGCGGATCTCGCCAAACTGCAGGATGCCGTCTCCGTTGATATCCTCCACGGCCAGCAACGATCCATCCACACGAGCCCATTGCGCCATCCAGTTGGGCAGCGCATCAAAATGCGTACCGACCAGATTGCTCATGACTTCGTACTTGACCATCACTGCCAGGGCCGGTGCACTGAGGTAGAGCAGGCCGATGAAGAACAGCGACCAGGCCACCGAGCTGCGCGCTGCCGAGACCGAGGGCACCGTGTAATAGCGCGTGAGCAGATGCGGCAACCCCGCCGCACCGACCATCAGGCAGAACATCAGCGCTAGGAAGTTGCGGCGGCTGACGTCATAGGCCCGCTGCTCATCTGGCGTGCCATGCGGATCGCCTGCAAAGGGCTGGCTCTGCAGTGGCATGCCCCCTAGAGGCTTGGCTCTTTCATAGGCCTCACGAAGCTCACGCGTCCAGCGCTCTCGTGCCGTCGCTTCGTCCCTGGGCATGGAAGCCATTTCGCGGCTGGCGGCCATGATGGCACCGATATTGCCGCTGCTGGTGCGCAGCTCGCGGATATGCTCGGCCAGTGCCTGGCGCTCTGCGGCCAACACATTGGGAACATCGCGCAACTTGGCCTGCAATACCTGGGCACGCGTGCGATAGGCCTCCAGCACGGACTGCTCGGCTTCCGAATCCAGGAGCTGCTGCTCCATGCGCGCAATCTTGCCCAGCTGCTGTCCATAGGCTGCGAAAGCCCAGGGTGTCCCCAACTGCTTGTAGGCCAGCCATGACACGGGCAGCATGAAGGCCAGCAAAATCACCACATACTGCGCCACCTGCGTCCAGGTGATGGCCCGCATGCCCCCCAGGAAAGAGCACAGCAGCACGCCCCCCAGGCCCAGCATGATGCCGATCTCGAACTGCACACCCGTGAGCCGTGCGGCAATCAGGCCCACGCCATAGATCTGGGCCACCACATAGGTAAAGGAGCAGGTAATGGCTGCCAGCGCCGCAATGATGCGCGGCCAGCGCCCGCCAAACCGGGCCTGGAAAAAATCCGGCACGGTATAGAGATTCATGGCCCGCAGATAGGGGGCAATCAGCATGCCGACCAGGCAAAAGCCGCCGGTCCAGCCCAGCACATAAGCCAGTCCGCCCGGTTGCGTGCCAGCGCCCGAAAAGCCTTGCAGATAGAGAGCTCCCGAGAGGCTGATGAACGAGGCCGCACTCATCCAGTCAGCCGCAGCTGCCATGCCGTTGTAGAACGGGGGGATACGGCGTCCGGCGACGAAGTACTCCTCTGCATCACTGGTGCGTGAATACACACCAATTCCCGCATAGACCATCACCGTGCAAAACAGAAAGATAGGGCCTATCCAGTGGCGCGAAAGACCGCGCCCCTCGGCCCAGAACATGGCACCGAGAAAGCCCAGGACCCCCAGGACATACAGAAAAAGAATACGGTGCAGACGCCAGTGATAGGCGCGACTGAGCAAGGGCCGCTCAGACATGCGGGGCAGTGCTGGCTGAGTGTTCAGATGCCGCCTGGCGGGCATCTTCCTTGGCTTGCTTGCGCTCAAAATGATCCATGGCTACGCAGTAGACCACGATGATCAGCAAAAATACAAGCACGGAGCCCTGCGCCGCCATCCAGTAAGCCACGGGCCAATCAGGAAACAGGGCCTGGAGATCCCGTGCAAAGTAGCTGCTGCCAAATGAAAACACCACCCAGACCGTCAGCAGCAAGGCTTTGAGTCTCAGGTGGTGTGTATCGTGCAGATCCGGCGGGAAGGTGACGTCCCGCGGTCTGCCATAAGCGTCGAACAGTGCGTCCGACGCAACATCGTCATGCATGGGCGCTTGATGCGTCTGCATGGCGATGCAATGGCTTATTCAGCCAGCTTCTGCCAGGTGGCAACCACGCTGTCAGGGTTCAGCGAGATGGACGAAATACCTTCGTCAGCCAGCCATTTGGCAAAGTCGGGGTGGTCCGAAGGGCCCTGACCACAGATGCCAACGTACTTGTCCTGATCGCGGCAGGCCTTGATGGCGCGCGACAGCATCTTCTTGACGGCGGGATCGCGCTCGTCAAAGTCGGCCGCCAGCAGTTCCAGGCCGGAGTCGCGGTCCAGGCCCAGGGTCAGCTGGGTCAGGTCGTTGGAGCCCACGGAGAAGCCGTCGAAGTACTCAAGGAACTCGTCAGCCAGAATGGCGTTGGAGGGCACTTCGCACATCATGATCAGCTGCAAGCCGTTCTCGCCGCGCTTGAGACCGTTTTCGGCCAGCAACTCGGTCACGCGCTTGGCCTGACCCAGGGTGCGCACGAACGGGATCATGATCTTGATGTTGGTCAGACCCATTTCCTCACGCACGCGGCGCAGGGCTTCGCATTCCATCTTGAAGGCTTCACCGAACTCGGACGAGATGTAGCGCGCTGCACCACGAAAGCCCAGCATGGGGTTTTCTTCCTCGGGCTCATAGCGGCTGCCGCCGATCAGCTTGCGGTATTCGTTGGACTTGAAGTCCGACATGCGCACGATGACGGGCTTGGGCCAGAAAGCTGCGGCGATGGTCGCCACGCCTTCGGCCACCTTGTCCACGTAGAAAGCACGGGGCGATGCATGGCCACGGGCCACGGATTCCACGGCCTTCTTCAGGTCAGGAGCCACGGCGGGGTAGTCCAGAATGGCCTTGGGGTGCACTCCGATGTTGTTGTTGATGATGAATTCCAGACGGGCCAGACCCACGCCTTCGTTGGGCAGCTGGGCAAAGTCGAAAGCCAGCTGGGGGTTACCCACGTTCATCATGATCTTGGTCTTGATGGTGGGCATCTCGCCGCGCTTGACCTCGGTCACTTCGGTCTCAATCAGACCGTCATAGATCTTGCCGGTATCGCCTTCGGCACAGGACACGGTCACCAGAGTGTCAGCCTTGAGCAGGTCAGTGGCATTGCCACAACCCACGACAGCAGGAATACCCAGTTCACGCGCAATGATGGCCGCGTGGCAGGTACGGCCGCCACGGTTGGTGACGATGGCCGAAGCCTTCTTCATGACGGGTTCCCAGTTGGGGTCGGTCATGTCGGTCACCAGCACGTCGCCGGCTTGCACCTGGTCCATCTGCGAGATATCGGACACCAGACGCACGGGGCCGGTACCGATCTTCTGGCCAATCGCACGGCCTTCGGCCAGCACATTGCCGGTGCCCTTGAGCTTGTAGCGCAGCTCGGCCTGCCCCTTGGACTGGCTCTTCACGGTTTCAGGACGTGCCTGCAGGATGTAGAGCTGACCGTCTGTGCCGTCCTTGCCCCACTCGATGTCCATGGGACGACCGTAGTGCTCTTCGATCACCAGGGCGTAGCGAGCCAGCTGCTCGACATCGGCGTCGGTCAGCGAGTAGCGGTTGCGCAGTTCGTGAGCCACGTCGGTGGTCTTGACCAGCTTGCCGTCCGCAGCCTTTTCTTCAGGCGTTGCGAAGACCATCTGGATCAGCTTGGAGCCCAGATTGCGGCGGATCAGTGCCTTGTTGCCTGCCTTGAGCATGGGCTTGTGCACATAGAACTCGTCGGGGTTCACGGCGCCCTGCACCACGGTTTCGCCCAGGCCATAGCTGGAAGTGATGAACACCACTTCTTCAAAGCCGGATTCCGTGTCGATGGTGAACATCACGCCGGCAGCGCCCAGATCGGAGCGCACCATGCGCTGCACGCCAGCGGACAGTGCCACCACATCGTGCTCGAAGCCCTTGTGCACGCGGTAGGAGATGGCGCGGTCGTTGTACAGCGACGCGAACACTTCCTTCATCTTGTGCAGCACGTCTTCAATGCCGACCACGTTCAGGAAGGTTTCCTGCTGACCGGCAAACGATGCGTCGGGCAGGTCTTCCGCAGTGGCGGAGGAGCGCACGGCAAAAGAGGCTTCGGCATTGCCGCCTTGCAGGCGAGCAAATTCGTCACGGATGGCCTTTTCCAGATCGGCAGGGAAAGGCTGGCTTTCCACCATAGCACGGATTTCCGCGCCCACAGCGGCCAGAGCGCGGACATCGTCCACATCCAGAGCGGCCAGCTTGGCAGAAATCTTGCCGGCCAGACCTTCGTAGGCCAGGAAATCGCGGAACGCATGAGCCGTCGTGGCAAAGCCGGTAGGCACACGCACGCCCTGAGGCAGTTGCGAGATCATTTCGCCGAGCGAGGCGTTCTTGCCGCCTACGGACTCGACATCGGACATTCTCAGTTTTTCAAACGGAACGACCAATGCGGTCGCCTCGAACAGTTGAGACATGGGGAAGCTCCAAAGTTAAAAACCGGTACGCAGGCGCCCCCTGGGCTGAATGGCCAGGGGCACGCAAACCCATGCCGCATCAATGCGGTGCTTTGCTGTTCTGGATGTTGACCGTCAACGAGCATGGGCTGGAATTTGGGAATAATGGGCGCCATTGTAGGCTGAGCCGGAGCGCCTCGCGTGGCTCAAACCTGTTTCAGAGTCCGGGGCATGGCATTCCAAACCTGGCCCTTATCTAATCGAAGCGCGCACCATGCATACCCATACGATATTTGTCATTTCTGACGGCACCGGCATCACGGCGGAGACCTTTGGCACGGCCATCATGGCCCAGTTCGACACCAAGCCCCGTCTGGTGCGCATTCCTTTTGTGGACTCCATGGACAAGGTGCATCAGGCCATTCGCCAGATCAACCATGTGGCTTCGGTCGAGAGCAAAAAGCCCATTGTCTTCACCACCCTGGTCAATCAGGAATATCTGGAACTGATCGAATCGACCTGCAAAGGTAAGGTTTTTGACATGTTCGGCACTTTTGTGCGCCCGCTGGAGGTGGAGCTGGGCCAGAAGTCGTTGCACCGTGTGGGCCGCTTTGCCGATATCAGCGAAAGCAAGGAGTATCTGGAACGCATGGAGGCCATCAACTACACGCTGGCCCATGACGACGGCCAGACCAATACCGATCTGACGGGTGCCGACGTGATCTTGGTGGGCGTGAGCCGCTCGGGCAAGACGCCTACCAGCCTGTACCTGGCCATGCAGTTTGGCCTCAAGGTTGCCAACTATCCGCTGATTCCCGAAGACTTCGAGCGCAAGCAGCTGCCGCCCGCGCTGGTGCCCTATCGCCAGAAGCTGTTCGGCCTGACGATTGACCCCATGCGCCTGTCCTCCATCCGCAACGAACGCCGCCCTGATTCCAAATACGCGAGCCTGCAGAACTGCCGCTACGAAGTGGCCGAGGCCGAGTCCATGATGCGCCGCAGCGGCATCGAGTGGCTGTCGAGCACCACCAAGTCGATCGAGGAAATCGCCACCACCATCCTGCAGGAAGTGCTGCCCCAGCATCTGGGGCATTGATCAAGACTCCCCCTGAGGCGCTTTGCGCCTTCCCCCTCTCTCGCTGCGCGGGAGGGGGACGCAGCCTTCGCCGCGAGGCGGCTCTGACTTGAGGCCCGCCGAATGCCAAGAGGACGGGTGGCTCAGCTCAGCCTTGCCTGCTTCGGCAGCTCCTGCAACAGATAGTCCACCAGTGCACGGACCTTTGCCGGCACATATTTACGGTCCTTGAAGCAGGCAAAAAAGTCCAGCGGAGCATCTTCGAACTGCAGCTGCCCCTTGCGTGCGGGCTTGAGTGTCAACGGCAGCAGCCGCCCCTGGCGCAGTTGCTCATGAACGATGAAGTTGCCCGCCCAGACAATGCCGCCGCCTGCTGCGGCAAACTCCACCAGCGCATCGATATCGCTGCCGATGGCGGCAATCTTCTGCTGCGGATCGGTACGCTGGTCATCGCGCAAGAAAGGCCAGCGCATGATGCGGCCATCACGCTCGCGTCGGTACAGCAGACAGGCATGCTCCAGCAATTCCTGCGCCGTCTGAGGGCTGCCATGCCGCTGCAGATATTGGGGCGAGGCGCAGAGAATACGCGACACCGAGGCCAGTTGCCGCACCGACATGCCGGGCTCCAGCACATCGCGGTAACGCACGCTGATATCTATATCTTCCTTGAGCACGTCCACGTGGCGGTCCGTGATCAGCAGCTCAAGCTCCAGTCTCGGGTGCTGCGCGGTAAACGCCGGTAGCAGCGGCGCCAGCACATGGCGACCAAAGGCGGACATGCAGGCAATGCGCAAACGGCCTTGCAGCTCACCGTGAATCAATGACAGATCGGACTGGGCCTTTTCCAGTTCCTCCAGTACCGGCGCCACGCGGGCCAGATAACGCTCGCCCGCTTCTGTCAGCGCCATGGAGCGGGTGGTGCGGGTAATCAGGCGCGTACCCAACTCGCGCTCCAGCCGCGCAATGTTCTGGCTGGCCGCTGCTGGCGATATGCCCAGCTGGCGCGCGGCCGAGGCGATGGAACCGCCTTCCAGGGCTTTGACAAAGGTTTCTATGGCACGCAGATTCGGCATGACAGCAAATGTATCGCCAATACATTCTGAAGTTTTGCTTATGAGTACCGCAAGCTCCAGACCTCTACCGCCAGCCCTGAGCAACGCTTACAGTCCTGGCTCTTCATTCATCCATGTTTTTCTGCCTCTGCCTTTTGCGAGGCCGCGCCAGCCGCCATGAACATGGATAGCAGTATCTTCGTCAGGATTTCATGAACCCCTCTCTCAATCGCCCCAAGCTGCACAAGCGCTTCACACCCTTTGTCTTTGCCTTCTATATGGCCGGCATCATGGCTTTTTTGATGAGCTGCACCATTGTTGCCGCCAACAGCGGCTTTGGCGGCGACTATCTGCAGCGCGTACTCAATGCCTATGCGCTGGCCATGCCCGTGGCTTTTTGCTGCGTGGTGATGGTTCGCCCGCTGGTACTCAAGCTCGTTGCAGTCACCGTTCATAACTGAACAGGCAGCGGCTGGTCAGCCGCTATCTATTCAGTAGTGCATGGCGCCTGATGGATAAGCACTTCAGTAGAGAACTGCGCTGAAAATCAGGCAGCCATGGCGCTATCTGCTACAAAAATATACTGTAGCGCACCGTCGCTGCTGCGTACCGGATCACATTGCATGCCCCAGACCTGCCGAACCAGAGCGGGCTGCAGCACGTCAAGCACTGCACCATGGTGCACACCGGCATTGCCACCCAGCACCAGCACATCATCGGCATAGCGCAGGGCCAGATTCAGATCATGAATCACGGCCACCACGCCCACGCCCTGCCCCCCCGCCCATTGCCGCAGCAGGCGCATGGCATGGTGCTGGTGGGCCAGATCGAGAGCAGCCGTGGGCTCATCGAGCAGCAGCCAGCGAGCGCTGCCGCCCTCTGGCATTTGCCAGATCTGCGCCAGCGCCCGGGCCAGATGGGTGCGTGCACGCTCGCCGCCCGACAAGGTATTGATGCTGCGCTGCGCCAGATGCTCAACTCCGGTCAGCGCCATGGCCTGAGCCGGAATCTGCACCTCTTCGACGCCAGGCCGGTGCCGATGCGGATAACGTCCAAGCTCCACAACCTCCTGTGCCGTGAAATCAAAGGCCACGCTGCAATCCTGGGGCATGACGGCACGCCGCATGGCTAGGGTCTGCGGCGCATGGCCGGCCAACTCCAGGCCATCAAGCAAGACCTGGCCGCACTGCGGCGCGCGCTCGCCCACCAGCATGGACATCAGTGTGGACTTGCCTGCGCCATTGGGGCCAAGGATGGCTGTAAAGCGTCCGGCCCGTATCTGCGCATCCACCGTGGCCAGACGCGGCCCCTTGGCCACGCCCACCCCCAGATTGCGGCATTCGATGTTTGAGCCTGCTCTCATACCTTGCTCCTGAACTGGCGCAGCATGGCCAGAAAAAGCGGCACACCGATGAACGCCGTGAGAACGCCCAGTGGCAGCTCGGCCGGCTTGGCAATGGTGCGCGCCACGGCATCGGCGCTGACCACCAGTGCCGCACCCAGCAGGGCCGAGCCCGGCAGCACCACGCGATGGTCGGGCCCAGCCATCAAACGCACCCAGTGAGGTGCCACCAGACCGATAAAGCCGATGATGCCCGTGGTGGCGGTCACTGCGCCCACGGCCAGCGCGGCCACCATCACGGCGCGGCGCTTGGTCTTTTCCACGGCCACGCCCAGCAGGTTCGCCTGGGCCTCGCCCAACGCAATCGCATTCAAGGGTCTGGCCAGCGCCAGCGCCGCCATGATGCTGATGGCCACGCCGGCCGACACCAGCCCCACCGCGCTCCAGCGCGATGCCCCCAGACTGCCCAGCAGCCACATCTGCAGATTGCGCAGCTGCTCGTCCGTGGACACAAAACTCAGGAAGCCCAGACCGGCCCCAGCCAGCGCATTGATGGCAATGCCCGCCAGCAGCATCAGGCCGATACGGGTCGTACCCTGTACCTGGCCCAGCACATAGACCACGGCCGTCACGGCCAGACCGCCGCCAAACGCCATGGCAACCAGTGCCCAGCTGCCCAGATGACGGGGCAGCCAGGGCAGGTACATGCCACCCAGCACAATGGTGATACCTGCAGCCAGGGCCGCGCCGCTGCTGACGCCGATCAGCCCGGGGTCGGCCAGCGGATTGCGAAACAGGCCTTGCATCAAGGCCCCAGCCAGCCCCAGCCCGGCCCCCGCGGCCACACCCATCAACAGGCGCGGCAGGCGGATATTGAGAAACACCAGATGCTCGGGCCCGCCTTGCACATCACCGCCAAAGAGACTGCGAATGCCATCCCAGACAATGCCGGGCAACTGATGGGGCGCAATTGCATAGGCACCGCTAGCCGCGCCCCAGACCATGGCCAACAGCACCAGCGCAGCCCCCAGCGCCAGCGTGGCACTGCGGCTGAGCCTGCCCGCTGGCGTGCGCCAGCGTGACGCCTCTGCAGGTCGGTCCACGGGCCCGCTCAGCGACACGGGTTTGACCGCCGCACTGCTCATCAAGCCACCCACTGCAAGCTGCGCATATGCAAAGCCTGCACGGCACTGGGCAGGCGCGGGCCGAAGCCCAGCAGATGGCTGGCTTCCAGCGTCACCAGCGCTTTCCTGGCAAAGGCTGGCGTCAGCGCCAACTCGGGCCGCTTCCAGAAAGCCGCCTCACCACCCAAAGCTTCGATACCTTGCGTGGTGTTGATGATGACCTCGGGAGCGGCGCTGGCCATGGCTTCGGCCGTCAAGGTCTTGTAACCGTCGAACTGGTCGATGGCGTTGACGCAGCCCGCGTACTGAATCAATGCATTGGCGGCCGTGCCCTTGCCTGCCACTTGCGGGCTGCCGCTATGCGACATGACAAACAGCACGCGCGGCTTGCGCGTGGCCTTGGCGACCTGGGCCTGCACGGCATTCCATTGCCCGTCGAGCTTGGCCAGCAGAATATCCGCCTCTGCGCTGCGACCCGTTTCGCGCCCCACCACCTTGACTTTTTCCTGCACCTCGGCCCAGTCATGCCGCGCGGCAACCAGGGCCACGCGCACACCGGCCTGGCGAATCTGGTCTATCACCACGGGCGGCCCGGCCTCGCTGGTGCCGATCACTGCATCGGGCTTGAGCGAGAGCAGGCCCTCGGCCGAGAGCTGACGCACATAGCCCACCTTGGGCGTTTTCTGCGCCGCTTCGGGGAACTGGCTGGTCGTGTCCGTGCCCACCAGCAGGCCCTGGGCATTGAGCAGGTAGACCACTTCGGTCAATGCACCGCTGAGCGACACCAGCCGCTTTGGTCCAGGCACGGCAGCGGCGGTCTGAGCCAGGGCCGGCAGAGCCGTGCCCGCCACAGTCGCGCCCAGCCATCGCAGACCCTGGCGCCGGGAAATGCTGGCCATGCTCATGCAGCCTCCGCCACCTGGCTCTGACGCTGCAGACCCGACACCAGATCACGCCAGCTTTGCAGCTCGGGCTGGCCGGGCTTGCGCTCGCCAAAGAACATGGCCATGTTGTTGCCTTCGGCATCGAACACCTCGACCGAGGTCACCACACCGTCGCTGGTGGGCTTTTGCACCACCCAGACCGTGGCAATCATGTCGGTGCGCAGATGCAGATTGAAGCCCTTGTCCAGCACATTGATCCAGCGCACGCCGTTCTTGCCGTCCATGGGCTGGATATTGCTCACAGGGCCGGTGTGGATCTGGATGCAGCCGCTGCTGCCCACAAACACCATGATGGAAACACCGTCCACCGCCGCATCGCCCAGCAGCTGGGTGATCGCGTCAGCGCTCAGGCGTTCGCAATACTGGGGCACCAGGCGGAAGGCCTGCTGGCGCTCTGCTCCATGCTTGCGCAGCATCTCGAAGAACTCATGTGTGTCCTTCATATTGGTCCAGGCCTGGGTCAGCGCGGGCACGTCGATCTCGGCATCGGCCTTGATGGCAGGCTTGGCCGCTGGCTCGCGGAACACATAGCCAGCCGAAGGCTCGGCAAAGCGGTCCACCAGCGCATCCCAGGCATTCATATCGGTGGCTTCGCGTGCAAATACCTTGTGCACGGCGCGGCCGGATGCGTCATAGAACTGCAGGCTGTGCATGGCCGGACGATTGCCGTTGGCCGCAGCTTCCGTCACGGCAAACCCGGCATGCCAGTGCATGAAGAACAGGCGCAGATCGATCTCGCGGCTCAGTGCCAGGCCGACCGGTCCCTGGGCCGACAGATTCTGGTAGATGCCGTCCTTTTCATGCACGGTCGATTCATTGCGGGTCAGCGCCATCACCTGGCCGCAGGCTTCCAGGCCCTTGAGGATGTCCAGCCAGTCGGCGCGCAACGGCACGGCCTTGAGCGAGCGCTCATGGTCACCGCCATGGGCGGCGATCACTGCGCCTTCGCTCAAATGCAGGGCTTCAGCCGCATCCTTGGCACGCAGACCTTGCTGGCGCTGCTGCGCAAACTGCTCGCGGATCTGCACCGCAGTCAGGGTGTGGATTTCAGGGGATGTGATGGCGTTCATTGCAGGGTCTCCGGGCTGTGATGCCAGTGGGGTTGTGATTGGGAAAATTCGTCGTCAAAGCCGTGGGCCGAGGCCGGGTCTTCAACTGCGGGTTCAGGCTGTGCCAGCACCTGGGCCACGGTGGCCCAGCGCTGACCCAGCTTCTGCAGAAAGTGGCGCATGTCGCCAGACCGGTCGCTTCCGTCCAGGCCTTCGGCCATGCGCGTCAACTGCTCGGCCACGCGCTGGGCCATGGGCGCCCGGTGCACGGCACAGCAGCCCTGGCTGAAGCCGGTCATCAGCGCCAGCACCGTGGCCAGCTGGGCCTCCGTTTCGGTCAGCAGATATTCCTCGTCACGACCGCCTGCTGCGCTCTGGGCATTGGCGGTGTTCTCATAGACAGACATGGCACACTCCCGCAGTTTTTGAGTCAAAACAGCCTCCAGCGCTTATTCACAAAGCGCCGTCAGCTACAAAATCAGAAGTCCTGAACCAGGGACACGCGCACATTGCGGCCTGGCTGGGTATAGGCATCGGCAATCTGCGTCGTGCGGCTCAAGCCACGCACATCCGCCCAGCGCGAATACTTTTTGTCGGTCAGGTTGTAGATGCCCACGTTCAGACGCGTGCCGGGGCGGATACGCCATTGCGCACTCAAATCCAGCACCGTCGCCGATGGGCTGAGGAAGGGACGGCCGGTAGAGAGATCAGGCGCATCCTTGTCTTTCTTGCCTGCCCAGTGCGAGGCGCTGAGCTGCACGCCAACGGTGGATCTGTCATAGCGCACGCCCAGCACCAACTGCTGCGGCGAGATGGTGTCCACGGGCTTGTTGGTGCTCTTGTCCGTGCCCTTGGTGTAGCCATAGGCAGCGTTGGTGCGCCAGCTGCCCCCCGCAAACCGGCCCCAGTCGTAGTCGGCCTTGAGTTCGAAGCCGCTGATATGCACGCGATTCAGATTGACGGACTGGAAAGTGGCCGGGTTGTTCCGATCGCCGTATTCGCCCGCCACCTGCACCTGGTCCTGGATGAAGTCCTTGTAGCGCCCCGTAAAGGCTGCCGCATCCAGACGCAGCGCATTCATGCGGCCGCGCAGGCCCACTTCGAAGGTATTGCTCTTCTCAGGCTTGAGGTTGGGGTTGGGAATGCTCTTGTAGAACATGAACGGGTTCTCGAAGAAGGCATTGATCTGCCCCGCATTCGGCGCTCTGAAGCCGGCGGCATAGTTGCCGTAAACCGACCAGGCATCGTTCATCTGGAACATCGCGCCCAGCTTGGGCGAGATGGCCGAGTCCGAATTGCTGACCACCGTGCCGCCAAAGCCCTGCTGCTTGGGCTTGATGCTGTAGTGCTCGGCACGCACGCCGGGCGTCAGGCTGAACGCGCCATAGTGCAGCTCGGCCTGGGCAAACAGCGCGGTCGATGTTTCGGTGGTGTCAGGGAAGCGCTTGAGCGGGAAGCTCTCACCAGCAGGCGGTGTGATGCCGTCCTGCGTATTGACCACCTTGCCGCGCAGATAGTCCACGCCATAGCTGAACTTGCCGCTGGCATTGCTGCCCCAGCGCAGCGTCTTGCCGGCCTGGGCATGCAGTTGCAGCGCGTCCTCGTCATAGGTCACATCGCGCTCGCGGTAGGCCAGAGGCGGAGTACGCGTTTCGGTCACGAACTCGCGCGAGTCCGAACTCTGGTAGCTGGCCATCAGCTTGATTTCATCAGCCAATGCCGTATTCAGTTCGCGCCACTCACCTTGCCAGCTGGCACGCCAGCGCTTCATGGTGGTTTGCGCCCTTGAATCCGTCACTGTGGCGCTGCGTGCACTCAGCAAATCGTAGTCAGCGCGCTTGTCCACGTTTTCCAGCGTGAACACATGCTTTTGCACGGCAGACGGCGTGTAGACCAGACGGCCCAGCAGCGAATGGCTCTTGTCCTTTTCAGGATTGGGCGTGGTGCGCAACGCACCCACCACATTGTTGCTGCCCATGTTTTCCAAGGCGCTTGCACGGCCGATGCCAGCAGACACCAGCCAGCTCCACTCGGGGCTGGCGCGCCCTGCAATCGTGGCACCCACGCGCTTACCATTGTCCGAGCCGTCATAGCTGGCCGAGACGCGGCCGCCAATGCTCTTGCCATCCTTGAGCAGATCGTCGGGCTGCACAGTGATGAAGTTGACCAGGCCGCCCATGCCGTCCGAACCATAAAGCGCGGGCACGGCACCGCGCAGAATTTCCACGCGCTGTACCAGCCCCAGATCCAGATAGTCGCGGCCAAAGGAGTTGGCGCTGAAGGCATAGCTGCGCGGCAGACGCACGCCATCGACCAGCATCAGCACACGGTTGCCTTCCAGGCCACGGATATTGAAGCCGCTGTTCTGATCGCGCCCGGTGGACGAACCTGCCAGCGAAAAACGCGCCGGACTACGTGGCACTTCCACATTGGGCAGCTTGGCCGCCAGCTCGCGGATGTCGCCGATCTGCTCCTCCTCCATCTGCCGGGCGTCGATGACGTCCACGCTCATGGGCAGGCTGTCGGCGTCCTGCTCATCGCGCGAGGCGCTGACCACCACATCACGCATCACGGGCGCGCTGCGATCGGCGCGGGCTGCGGCCACCTGAACGATTTCAGCCGCACTTTGCTGCGCCTGGGCCGAAATGGCGAGACAGGCCAGCGTGCAGGCAAGAGTCAGCGGACGTAGATTGGAACGTGGCGCCAGCGTGGCGCGGGCATGCAAGATGGTGGCGTGAGCCATGCCGGAAACCCTCTTTATTCATTGAAATGGAATAGAGCTGGCTTCTGGGCGGTGCATCGGGAACTACAGGTCGAAACGTCAGAGGCTTCGCGGCCTGTAGCTGGCACTGCATTTGCTGGCTGAATGCCACGAGTATATGCGAATAATTCTCAACCGCAAATAAATTCGTTACAAAACAGGGAATTGAGTCTCTACACAAGACTTGCCAGCCCCGTGGCACAGGTTCAACATCTGCCTGTTTTCACCGCAAATTCCGATCACCATGAACCCTGACCGAAGTCACGGGTCCGTCCTGCTCCAGCACTGAGGCCTCGGCCACAGACACCGGAGCGGAGGATCCATCCTCAAGCCCGGAGAGTCTGTCGCCGCCACTGGCATGCCCTGCTCCCCGTCTTTGAATGCTTGCAGCCTGCATTGCCGCAGAGCTGCCGGGAGCTGGCCATGAAACGTCTTCTCGCCCGCAAGTTTCCACACGGTTTTCTGCTGCTGCCACGCGGCATGGCCGCCGCACGCCGCCTGGGGCCCGGTCTCATCACGGGCGCTGCCGATGACGACCCCAGCGGCATCGCCACCTATTCCCAGGCCGGCTCGCAATGGCGCTTCGGCCTGGTATGGATGCTGCTGCTGACCACACCGCTGATGATCGGCATCCAGATGCTGTCGGCACGCATAGGCTGGGCCACGGGTCGGGGCCTGGCCGCCAATATGCGCCAGCTCTGCCCGCGCTGGCTGACACTGAGCCTGATTGGGCTGCTGGTCGTGGCCAACACCATCAATATCGCCGCCGACATAGGTGCCATGGCCGAAGCCGCACGACTCATCGTGGGCGGCTCGCCCGTGCTGTTCAGTCTGCTGTTTGGCGCGCTATGCCTGCTGGCTCAGGTATTTTTCTCGTACGAACGCTCGGTGCGTCTGCTCAAATGGCTGACCCTGTCGCTGCTGGCCTATTTCGCCGTGGTGATGGTCGTGCATGTACCGCTCAAGCAAATGGCACTGGAGTCGCTGCGGCCCTGGCAGTTCCTTCCCGTCCATGCCTCTCTGCGCGACTATGCCGCCATGATGGTGGCCGTGCTGGGCACCACCATCAGCCCCTATCTGTTTTTCTGGCAGGCTTCGCAGGAAGTGGAAGACCTGCGCCTGCGGCCCGATGCCATGGCCCTGCGTCAGCACCCCGCCTATGTGCAGGAGCACCTGGCCCGCATACGTCTGGACACCACGGTCGGCATGCTGCTGTCCAACGGCGTGGCGTTGAGCATTGTGGTGGCCACGGCCGTGACGCTGAACCTCAACGGCATCACCGAAATCCAGACTTCGGCCCAGGCCGCCGAGGCCCTGCGCCCGGTGGCTGGTGACCTGGCCTTCACGGTGTTTGCCCTGGGCATCATCGGCACGGGCCTGCTGGCTGTTCCCGTGCTGGCCGGATCGGCTGCCTATGCGGTCAGCGAGGTGCTGGGCTGGAAGGCCAGTCTGTCCCACGGCTTTCATGAGGCACGCGGCTTCTACGGCCTGATCATTGCCGCCACGGGCCTGGGAACCATTCTGGGCATGCTGGAAGTCGATCCCATCAAGGCCCTGATCTGGAGCGCCGTGGTCAATGGCGTGATCTCCGTGCCCATCATGGCCGTGATGCTGTGGCTGGGCCAGTCGCAACGCATCATGGGCGAGCTGACGATTTCCACCCGTCATCGCCTGCTCGGCTGGGCCGCCACGGCCCTGATGGGACTGGCGGTTATCGTCATGCTCATCACGCTGTAGCAGTTGAGAGCACAAAAAAAGGACTGCCGAAGCAGTCCTTTTTTGATAGCACTCAGCGCTTATCCAATAAGCGCCAGAGGCCAATTTAGTTGCGAATCAGGTGATCAAAGGCCGACAGCGCTGCCGTGGCACCTGCGCCAGCGGCAATCACGATCTGCTTGTAAGGCACTGTCGTGCAGTCGCCCGCGGCAAACACGCCGGACAGATTGGTCTGGCCCTTGGCGTCCACCATGATTTCGCCAAACTTGCTCAGCTCCACCGTGCCCTTGAGCCATTCGGTATTGGGCACCAGGCCAATCTGGACAAACACACCTTCCAGCTCCACATGGTGCTCGGTACCGGTGGCGCGATCCTTGTAGCTCAGGCCGTTGACCTTGCCATTCGCACCGGTGATCTCGGTGGTCTGGGCATTGGTGACCACCGTCACATTGGGCAGGCTGTGCAGCTTCTTGACCAGCACGGCATCGGCCTTGAGCTGGTCGGCGAATTCCACCACCGTCACATGGGCCACCAGACCCGCCAGGTCGATTGCAGCCTCAATGCCGGAGTTGCCACCGCCGATGACCGACACGCGCTTGCCCTTGAACAGCGGACCATCGCAGTGCGGGCAGTAGGCCACGCCCTTGTTCTTGTACTCGGCTTCGCCGGGTACATTCACATTGCGCCAGCGCGCGCCGGTGGACAGGATCACGGTCTTGGCCTTGAGCGATCCGCCATTGGCCAGCTGCACCTCCACCAGACCGCCGGGCTGCGCAGCGGGAATCAGCTTCTCGGCGCGCTGCAGGTTCATGATGTCCACATCGTAGGCACGAGTGTGAGCTTCCAGGGCTGCGGCAAACTTGGGACCGTCGGTTTCCAGCACGGAGATGTAGTTCTCGATAGCCAGCGTGTCGTTGACCTGACCGCCAAAGCGCTCGGCCGCCACACCGGTGCGGATGCCCTTGCGGGCCGCGTACACGGCGGCTGCCGCGCCGGCGGGGCCGCCGCCGATGATCAGTACATCGAAGGCATCCTTGGCCGAAATCTTCTCGGCTTCACGCGCTGCGGCGCCGGTGTCGAGCTTGGCCACGATTTCTTCGATGCTCGTACGACCCGTCGCAAAGACCGAGCCATTCATCAGCACCATGGGCACGGCCATGATTTCGCGCTCGGTCACTTCCTTCTGGAAAGCGCCACCTTCGATCACCGTGGTCTTGATCTTGGGATTCAGGATGGCCATCAGCGACAGCGCCTGCACCACGTCGGGGCAGTTGTGGCAGGTCAGGCTCATGTAGACCT
Source organism: Comamonas sp. (assembly GCA_031277805.1). GTDB lineage: Bacteria > Pseudomonadota > Gammaproteobacteria > Burkholderiales > Burkholderiaceae_C > Comamonas. The sequence continues at coordinate 21,615 of JAITLR010000001.1, forward strand.
CGAAGTTGAAGTCACCATCGAGTGCCTTGATCTGGTCGATCACATCCTGCTCCACCTTGGGTGGATGGCCGCCCGTCCACAGCAGGGCCAACACCAGCGAGGTGAATTCGTGACCCAGGGGCAGACCCGCAAAGCGCAACTGGGTGTCAGTGCCCGTGCGCTGCAACAGGAACGATGGCTTGCGTGCATCGTTGCCATCGGTGCGCAGCGTGATCTTGTCGCTGCGCAGGGATTGGATGGTTTGCAGCAGATCGCGCATCTGGGCGCTGGTCTCGCTGTCATCCAGTGAAGCCACCAGCTCAAACGGCTGCTGCACACGTTCCAGGTAAGCGGCGAGTTGGGCTTTGAGTTGATCGTCAAGCATGGTGGATTCCTTTGAATTTAGAGTTGTTGATGCAATGCAGCGAAGTGTGTTTGAGGCACTTGCCCGCCCATGAGCAAAAACTGGGCGTAAAAAAGCCGGACGGACAGGCAGCAACTGCCTGAGCGTCGTCCGGCTCTCAGAGCGCTTGCACGCTCAGCCGATGGTCATCAGGCTTAGATCTTGCCGACCAGGTCCAGCGAAGGAGTGATCGTTGCCGAGCCTTCCTTCCACTTGGCGGGGCACACTTGGCCGGGGTGAGCGGCGGTGAACTGGGCAGCCTTCAGCTTGCGCAGGGTTTCCGACACGTCACGGGCGATTTCGTTGGAGTGCACTTCCATGGTCTTGATCACGCCGTCGGGGTTGATCACGAAGGTACCGCGCAGAGCCAGGCCTTCTTCAGGGATATGCACGCCGAAAGCGTTGGTCAGTTGGTGAGTAGGATCGCCAACCAGGGGGAACTGAGCCTTGCCCACGGCGTCGGAAGTCTCGTGCCACACCTTGTGCGAGAAGTGGGTGTCGGTGGTCACGATGTAGACCTCGGCACCAGCCTTCTGGAACTCGGCGTAGTTGTTGGCTGCGTCTTCGATTTCGGTGGGGCAGTTGAAAGTGAAGGCGGCGGGCATGAAGATCACAACAGACCACTTGCCCTTCAGGCTCTCTTCGGTCACGGTGATGAACTCACCCTTGCCGTTGCGGTTCACGTAAGCTTCAGTCTTGAACGGTTGAACTTGCGTATTGATCAGAGAAGACATTTGCTGTTTCCTTGTGGTTAGTGTTGATGACAGGATGAAGTTTAGAGTTTCCCAAACAATTAATCCAATCAATTGATTGAATTAAATTGATTGCACAAATCTATCAACCATTGTTCCCAGTGAGTCTGGAGCCAAGCCGCATTGCTTTGCAGCTCAGCTTTGTATTGTGGGCCGAATCCTGCCACTTCAAGCCAATAGTCCTTTAATCGCGCTCATAGCTTTTGTTGTCATCAGGCTGTCAGGCACCGAACAGAAGCTGAGGCCGCTGCGTAAGCGAAACGAGAACAAGCCTCATATGCAGCCAATGCGCCAGAGCGTGGGCTTTCTTGATCTGTCGCATAAAGCGGCGACAATCCCCAGAACACCCACTAGCAAAAGAAGGAGCCCCCATGAAAGGTGATGCACAAGTTATTTCCTGGCTGCAAGCCCAGCTCAAGAACGAGCTGACTGCCATCAACCAGTACTTTTTGCACTACCGCATGTACAAGCACTGGGGTTTCGACAAGCTGGCCAAGAAGGAATACGAAGAATCCATCGGCGAAATGAAGCATGCCGACTGGCTGATGGATCGCATCTTCATGCTCGACGGTCTGCCCAACCTGCAGGATCTGGGCAAGCTGCAGATCGGCGAGGATGTACCCGAAGCCCTGGCCTGCGATCTGCGCCTGGAGCAAGCCGCACAGCAGACCATCAAGGACGGTATCGCCCACTGCGAATCCGTGCGCGACTATGTCTCGCGCGATCTGCTGCAAAAGATTCTGGACGACACCGAAGAACACATCGACTTCCTCGAAACCCAGCTGGACCTGATCGGCAAGGTCGGCGAGCAGAACTATCTGCAATCGCTCATGGGTGAGATCGAGTAATTCACTCTGAACTGAAATACAAAGCGGCCCTTTCGGGGCCGCTTTGTATTTCAGCAGTTCCTGAGCATCAGTTAGGCATCAGGAAGTCATGGCTGATGCCCGATCCCAGGTCGCTGACGCGGTCGAGAAACTGCGTCAGATAGGCATGCAGGCCCGTAGTCAGTATCTCGTCGATACGGCCATATTGCAGATCGGCCAGCAGACGTCCGGCCTTGCGCTGCGTCTCCCGCGAATGATCATTGCTCACGCGGTCCAGGTTCTTGACCACCTCTCGCATGCTGGCCAGCAGCGAACGTGGCATGTCGGCGCGCAGCATCAGCAGCTCCGCCACACGCTCGGGGGTGATGACATCGCGATAGACCTTGCGATAGACCTCGAAGGCCGAGACGCTGCGCAACAGTGCGCTCCAGTGATAGAAGTCAAAGCTGGCCATGCCCCGGCCGCGCTGCACACCATGATAGTCACGCTCGATGGCATGGAACTTCACGTCCAGCAGCCGGGCCGTGTTGTCGGCACGCTCGACGAAAGTTCCCAGCCTCACGAAGTGCAGCGCCTCGTCCTTGAGCATGGTGCCCAGCGATACGCCGCGCCACAGATGCGAGCGGTACTTGACCCACTCGAAAAACTGGGCCGGATCTTTTTTCCAGACATCCTTGCTGAAGTCCTGCTGCAGCATCAGCCAAGTTTGATTCTGGGTCTCCCAGGATTCAGTGGTCAACGCGCCACGTACGGCACGGGCATTCTCCCGCGCGGCTTTGAGACAGGCGAAGATGGATGAAGGATTGGCCTCGTCCGAGACCATGAACTCCAGCACCGTATCCCGGTTCACCGTGCGATAGCGCTCCATGAACGATGGCACCAGCTCGCTGATGGACAGCACACTGTGCCAGTCGCGTTCCACATCGCGAATGCTGCGCGGCAACATGGCTGTTTCGTAGGAAACACTGAGCATACGTGCGGTGTTCTCTGCCCGCTCTGTATATCTCGACATCCAGTACAGATGATCTGCAGTGCGTGACAGCATCAATGGCCTCCCTCTTGTTCTTCCAGTACCCAGGTGTCCTTGGTGCCGCCACCCTGCGATGAATTCACCACCAGAGAACCTTCCTTGAGTGCCACGCGCGTCAGGCCGCCGGCAACCATATTGACCTCGGTGCCCGTCAATACAAAAGGCCGCAGGTCGATATGGCGCGGTGCAATGCCTTTTTCCACCATGGTCGGGCAGGTGGACAGGCTCAGCGTGGGTTGGGCGATATAGCCCGCAGGGTTGGTCAGCAGCACGCGGCGGAAGTTCTCGATTTCGGCCTTGCTGGCTGCTGGACCAATCAGCATGCCGTAGCCACCTGCGCCATGCACTTCCTTGACCACCAGCTCCTCCAGATGGTCAAGCACATACTTGAGGTCATCGTCCTTGCGGCACAGCCAGGTCGGCACGTTCTTCAAGATGGGCTCCTCGCCCAGATAAAAGCGGATCATCTCGGGCACATAGGGGTAGACCGATTTATCGTCGGCCAGGCCTGTACCCACCGCATTGCAGATATTGACATTGCCCGCGCGATAGGCGCGCATCAGTCCCTTGCAGCCCAGGCTCGAACCTGGACGGAAGACCTCGGGGTCCAGGAAGTCATCATCCACGCGGCGGTAGATCACATCCACGCGCTGCAGACCCTGCGTGGTGCGCATGTAGACCACGTCTTTCTCGACCACCAGATCCTGCCCTTCGACCAGCTCCACGCCCATTTGCTGGGCCAGAAAGGCATGTTCGAAATAGGCGCTGTTGTACATGCCGGGGGTCAGCACCACGACCGTGGGTTCGGCCACGCCGGGCGGCGCACTGGCACGCAGGGTGTCCAGCAACATATCGGGGTAATGGGCGACGGGTGCAACTGCGTTGCGGGAAAAAAGCTCGGGGAAAAGGCGCATCATCATGCGGCGGTTTTCCAGCATGTAAGACACACCCGAAGGCACACGCAGATTGTCTTCCAGCACGTAATACACGCCGTTACCTGCCGCATCGGGCGCGCGAACAATGTCGATGCCTGCAATATTGGCGTAGACATCGTTGGGCACCTTGATGCCTTCCATCTCGGGTCGGTACTGACTGTTGCCACGCACCAGCTCCTGCGGAATCAGCCCGGCACGCACCATTTCCTGATCGTGATAGCAGTCGCGGATAAAGCGGTTGAGCGCCGTCACGCGCTGCACCAGTCCGGCCTGCATGCTTGACCATTCATGCGCGGGAATGATGCGTGGAATCAGGTCGAAGGGAATCAGACGCTCCGTCCCCGCGCCGGTTTCATCCTTGCCGCCATAGACAGCGAACGTGATGCCCACTCGGCGGAAAACGATCTCGGCCTCTTCGCTGCGCGCGCGCAGAAATGCAGGCGACTGTTTGCTCAGCCACTGCGCATAGTCTCTATAGTGCTCTCGCACCGTAGCCTCTGGCACAGCCAGGCTCTGATACATCTCATCGAATGTGCGCATTCTCGTTCTCTCAGTCTGCGTGGCTGATACAGGCCGCCACGCTTGTTTCAGTTTAGCCATGTCCTCTGCAGGCCGGAACCGCCAAGGACTGGCGAACAGCACCTGCCAGCGTCCGCGATACGATTACACGTAGTCCAACATAACGCAAAACTCATGCCAATACCTCAAGGCCTGAGCCGATCAGCAGGATTCAACGCATCTTGTGCACATCCCAGTAGCGCGGCTGGGCTTGCCTCTCGCACTGCAAATCCAGCGGCTTGGCCGATGACCAGGATGCCGCCCCGCAGCCGTCCTGCAGCACCAGTTGACTGCCAACGGCCAGATAGCGCTGGCTGACCTCTGGCACGGGGTGACCAAAGCGGTTGAGATAGCCGGCCTGCACAACGGCCCAGCGTGGCTTGAGTCCCTGCACCCAGGCCGGGGTCGACGAGGTCTTGCTGCCATGATGGGGCACCAGCAGCCAGTCCAGCGGCTCAAGCAAACCGGACTGAAGCAGCAGTTGCTCTTGCGCTGCTTCTATATCCCCTGTCAGCCAGGCCACGCGCCCGGTGGCCGAGCGTATGCGCAGCACACAGCTCCCGAAATTGGGCCTGAACTTGCGCCCCTTGAGCCAGTCTTCTCCAGAGGGAGGGTGCAGGACTTCGAAGTCCACCCCTTCCCACTGCCAGTGCAGCCCCTGTGTACAGGGCTGCACCGGTGCCAGCCCCGCCAGTTGCGGGTCATCCACTACCGAGCGGGACCCCATCACGGTCAAGCCCGGCAGCGCCGCCTTGACTGCCAGTGCACCGCCCGTGTGGTCCAGATCACGGTGGCTGAGCATCATGACGTCCGGCCTCATGCCCTGGGCAGCGAACAAAGGCAGCAGCACTCTCTCTCCCGCATCGCTGTTGCGGCTGTATTGGGGCCCCGCGTCGTACAGCATGCGATGCGCAGCCGTGCTGATGATGACCGCATTGCCCTGGCCTATATCGGCGGCCAGCAGCTCGAACTCGCCCCACTTCGCCCAATGCGCAGGCCACCACAGGGCTGGCATGGCCAGGCCCGCAGAGACCAGGCGCAGCCGCCAGGGCAAAGGAGCGATCAACAACAGGCCTGCCGCAACCGCCAGCATACTGGCCCACCAGGCCGGCTGCGGCAAGGTCCAGACTGCCCAGGGCAGTTGCGCCAGCCATTGCAGCAAATCCATCAGCGGCAGCATGGCCAACGCGGCACAGGTCGCAGCCATGGGCACAAGAGCCGCCAGCAGGGCCAATGGAGTGACCACCAAAGTCACCCATGGGATGGCGACCAGGTTGGCCAGCAGCCCAACAATGGAAACCTGCCCGAACAGCAGCAAGCCCAACGGTGCCAGCGCCAGAGAAATCAGCCACTGCTCCCGCCACAAGGCATGCAATTTTGAGAGGAATCGCCTTACAGGCCTTTCATCATCTGCGCAAGCCGCTCCTGCATCTGCAGCAAGCAAAACCCCGACAGCCACAAAGCTGAGCCAGAAACCCGCCTGCCACAGTGCCCACGGGTCAGCCACCAGTACCACGGCCAGCGCCAGCAGCCAGACACAGGGCCAAGGCCAGCGCACGCCCAGCCATTGCAACAAGGCCACCACGGCCAGCATGCACACCGTGCGCTGTGCCGGCAGGCCCCAGCCGCTGAACAGGGCATAGGCCGCCGCCAGCAGCACCCCGGCCAGCAAGGCCACACGCGGCGCGGGCAACCAGCGGCAGGCCGTGGCACTGATCCGCCACAACCGTCCCACCAGCAAAGCCGCCACCCATGAAAACATGGTGATATGCAATCCTGAGATGCTCATCAGGTGCGCCACACCCGTCTGGCGAAACAGTGCCCAATCCGCACGATCTGGTGAAAGACAAAAGAAACCTGCGCCGAGACAAATAAACCTGCGCTGAAGCATTAAGACAAATAAACCTGCGCTGAAGAACCTTTTCCAGCACAACGGACTGACAAAAGAAATCTGCGCTCACTCTGAAAAAACCGCCTTGTGAGATTGCTTCCAAGCAACTTCATTCAATGCCTACCTGCCCAAGTTTGGTGCAAACAACGACCGAGACACCTACTTTCATGGTGTCCTGGCGGTTTCAAACAAATAAATCTGCGCTGGAATTCACAACTGACAAAAGAAACATGCGCTGAATTGCCTTGTTCCTATCGATTGGCGGCATGCACACTGCGGATCCCAAGCCGAAGGCAGAGCGGTGCAAAGGCTTGCCCTACCCGCACCTTGCCCTTCCTGGCAAGCAACTGACGGATGGGAAGGCTGAAGATCGGTCGAGGCTTTTCGAAAGCTTAAAAACGGCGATGAGCCGCGAGCGCTTTCATTTAAGTGGCAAGCAAGCCTGTTCGTCCATAGAGTTCCTGCATCTTGTGCGCATTCCGGCTGAACTGACCACAAAAGTAAGCGATCGCCGACCATTCTGCTGGTTGTTACCGACTGCGTTCGGCCATAAGCAGCCGTCAGGGCTCGCTCTTGATTGGGCACTTCAGATGATTTGCAGTCGTACCGACTCGCATGGCCGTATTGCAAAGCATGGGAAGAGGACTACGAGCACTTGGCTAAGTCATCTTCGTTCCCCACTATTCACGCCGCTGCGCTCGCAGCTCCGCAGTCGCCTTCGCAAGTTCGGCTCCTTGAGGAGTTGCCCATGATCCCGCCAATTCCGCCAGCACCTGCATGGAGCTTGTCAGGATGGCGCCGGCCCTATCCATGCGATGCAGTGCCATTTCGTCAGAAATCTTGCTGGGTGATCCACCAGCATCTGCGACCACCTGCACCTGATTTCCCGCGCGTAGCAGGGTCAAAACGGGAAGCACAGTACAGACATCGTTGGTCACACCTGCAACGATGAACTTCTTCTTGCCCGTTTGCTTGACGGCATTGAAGAAGTTGACGTCTTCCATAGCGTCAATGACACCAGCGCGCTGGATGCGGGCTGCAAATTCTTGTGGAAATATTTCCTGCAATTCGGGCAGCAGCGGCCCTTGGGCCCGATCCTCCATACTGGATGTGAGAACGGTAGGTATCTGTAGCACCTTGGCCGTTTTTGCCAACAGGATGGTGTTGAGCTTCATTTCCTCGAAGGAAATGGATTTGACCCAGCCCATGGTGCCGACCTGATGGTCGATCAGCAGCACTGCGACATCCTCGGAACGAAATTTCTCGGTGTTCATGACTCAGACCTCCTGGTAAGCGATCAGCTCTGTCCGTAGCGGGCCTCTCTGAATCAAAGCCCGTGGAGCAATTCTTATCAGTTTGCTGTACAGGAGGAATGGGCAGGAATGGAAATCATTGCTCCAAATTTCGAACAGCAGTCAGACGACCCAGCGAAGTTACCTTCCCAAGCGTTCACGCAAAAATTCGATGAATCGCTGTGTTTTCGCAGGGAGCAGCCGCGTCTCTGTCATGGCATAAACGGGTAACGGGGTACCGTACCAGCTTGGCATGATTCTGCGCAGTTTGCCGCTGGCCAATTCATCGGCGACGATCTCTTCGGGCATCAAGACAATGCCAAGATCCAGCGTGGACAGCCTACGGATCATGCCGATGCTGTTGAGCGCAAACCGCCCGCCTACGGATACCGCAGTCGACCGCTTGCCATCATGCAATGTCCAGGAGCCTGCTTTCAGGATGCTCAGGCACTCATGCTGTTCCAGCTCCGAGGGCTTGCTGGGCTCGCCGTTGCGTGCCAGATAGCCAGGGGAGGCATAGAGATGAGGCGTCATCGACGCCAGCGGGCGAGCGATCAGCTGCGAGTTTTCCGACTCGCCAATGCGGATCGCCACATCAAACGGTTCGCTGACCAGATCGACGCGTCGTGGCGTCAGGTCGAAATCGAAAGTGATGCCTGGGTAAAGGTTCGCAAACTCAGCGATCAGGGGGGCCAGATAGGTCACCCCAAAGTCCACCGGCAACGAGGCCCGCAGCACTCCGCTGGGTTGGGAGAGCATGTCACCCAGCTGTTCATGTGCCAGTCTGGCCTCATCAACAATGCGCTTGCAGCGCTCGAAATAGACCTGTCCGGCTTCCGTGAGCTCGATCTTGCGCGTAGTGCGGTGGAGCAGGCGCAATCCGATCAATTTTTCCAGCTCGCCAATCCGCCTCGATAACGTTGAATTTGCCATCCCCATTGCATCGGCCGCATTGCGAAAGCCCTTGGCTTTGACCACTTCCACGAACAGGGCCATGTCATTGAGGTATTCATTCATGTTTATTGCTCCGGTATTGGAGCAATGTTATTCATAAAACCACCTTTATCCAGAAGAAGAAACAAATGATGATGACCTCCATCGGAAATCAAACAGGTCTTCATGGTGCCGCCAAGCAGTGCTCGAACACACCAGAAGACTGGAGTCACCAACATGCTCATCACCACCTCACTCAAGCCCTTTCGCCATGGGGAGCAATTCCGAGCCCAAGCCTTGCGTGGCTCGCCAGATCTGCTCGGCCCCTTCCTGGGCGTTGACCATGCCTGGATGAGCGCGCCGACCTTTCCTCTTCATTCCCATACGGGCATGTCCGCAGTGTCCTATCTGTTTCTCGATTCGGAGACAGGCATCCACAACCATGACAGCATCGGCACTCGCAACCTGATCCGGCCAGGCGGCATGCACTGGACGACGGCAGGCCGTGGCATCCAGCATGAGGAAGTACCTGCGGAATCCGGCAAAACAGTGCATTCGCTACAGATCTTCGTTGGCTTGGCACCGGAGCGGCAACACATTGCTCCGTTTGCTTTGAGCCTGGAGCCGCAGGACGTGCCGATGGTGCAACTGCCTGGCGTCACGGTGCGCGTGCCCGTTGGTAGCTTTGGCGATGTGCGCTCACCGCTGAAACCACCCACCGATGTGACGGTACTAGACATCTCTCTGGACGAAGGCGCAGTGCTGACCGTGCCCATTGCGGCCGGCGAATCCGCTTTCATCATGCCTATCTCCGGCGCTGTGACCGTGGATGGCCAGGACTTCGATGCCAGCGAGCTTCAGCTACCGATTTCCGTGGCGCAGGACGCACCGCGTGCAATCACTCTGCGAGCCCCCAGGGGTCGTGCCCAGGCCGTGCTGTTCAGCGGCTGCCCATTGCTTTTCTCTGCAACCTGACAACTAAGGAGCTTCAACATGTCCTATGAACGCTTTACAGGCGAAAACGCTGCAATGCTGCTGGTCGACCACCAGGTCGGCACCATGGGGTGGGCAAAGTCCATGCCTTTCGAGGAACTCAAGCGCAACGCGCTGATGTTGGCCAAGACGGCACGCATTCTCAACATGCCTGTGGTCCTGACCTCCAGCATGGAAGAGTACGCACAAGGCCCGCTGCTGGCCGAGCTGGAAACGCTTTTACCGGCGGAGTTTGCAGCTCGCATCAAGCGCCTGGGCATTGTGAACGCGATGGATGACGAGAACTTCGCCAATGCCGTGAAGGCCACGGGCCGCAAGAAGCTGATACTTGCCGGGGTGACCAACGATGTGTGCACGGTTTACCCTGCGCTCAGTCTGGTGCGTGGCGGCTACGAAGTTCAGGTGGTTGCCGATGCCGGTGCCTCGCCAACCAAGCTCGCCGACGAGATTGCCCTGGGTCGGATGCAGCAGAACGGCGTGACCTTGACCAGCACCAATCAGGTGATTGCTGAGCTGGCGGGAAGCTGGGCGACACCAGAAGGAAGCCAGATCGTTCAGGAAGTCATGATGCCTGCGTTGCAGGGTTAGGGCGACTAGATCCCATCTAACCTCGAGCCACCGTCAGGTGGCTTATGCGCTATGGAACCTAATTGAGTCTTGAGCGGCAGACAACACGCTTTGCAGACGTTCGCAGACAGACTTCGAGCGACAGCAATGGGGCGGTTGCTGAATGTGGTCAGATCAAGCGTACCGGTCAGTTCAGAGCGGAACGCTGGTAGAGGGAGACTGCACCCGCGATCTTGTTCAGAAAACTCCACTCGGAAACACCTGTTCGCCACAGACACTAATTCCAGGCCGCAATTCCGCGGCCCATCTATCAGGAGTTAGTGATGAGCAAAGGAAAGTTTTCCCCTATGACCCGTGAAGCTGCGAGCCGCATCGCCTCGACAACTGCAACAAAGACCGGCGGAAAGATCCCTCCAAAGAGCTTCGCGAGCCGTGCGGATACCACGGTTCAGCGAGCACAGGTCCTGCCTCCGCTCAGGAAGAGTTCAAAGGCCTGAGTCTGGCCTGACCGCTGACTACCGGTTGACCCCGCGGGTTTGAGATAGCAACCATCCCTTGCTGTCATCCGTATCTCAGCATCCGATATCTGCTGTGCCTCATGAGCGATCGACCCGCTCGCTCACTGTGTCTGGCGTATTGGACCACCCACTTGTTGCCGGGCAACGGAGATCTGCGTGTATCGCTCTAATATGACTCGCTGTGCGTCCGGCCAAGTGGGTGCCCCAGTGCTGACACAGGAGCGCAGGAAGTCACACAAGAACGCGAGAAAGCGAGCCAATGCAAACCGGCACAACAGCCGTTGGGCGGCCTCTTCATCTGGAATCGCCTTCAATAGTGCCTGACATCCCTGAAGCGACATTAGGGATCCCGGCTTCATTGCTGACCATCCCTTGAGTGTGTCATGGGTGATGGGGCGCCCTTCATGGTGCAGGATATTGCGGCGTACCAGCAAATCAGCCAGTTCCTTGTTGTTGCCGCACTTCATAGTCTCAGCGACCTGCCGTAGCCAATGGCCTAACGGCTTCGCTTCTGGATCAAGGAAGCCCGCAACAAGCGATACCGCTTCTTCAGTCTCCACCTCCCTGGGCATCGCTTCCAGCTCTGCCACGACATGAAGGCTCGATTCGAGGCGTACACAGCAGTCGATACGGAGATCTGGACATAGCTCACGCCAAGCAGGAAGGAGCTGCCCAAAGCGGGTCTGAAACATCTGCTCTCCTGCCTCGCGCCCATGAGTTGCAGTGCAAGCAGAGACTTCCGCGTTGAACTGGTCGAGCTCAACGAAGCTCTTCACGACTACATCCAAAGCGTTGTCAGGCGAGGTGGATCCCCAGGTCATAGCGAGAGCGGACCAGTCGGACATACTGTCCAACTCCTCGGGAATGGAGTCTCCGTCGAGGACTGCGATGACCTTGTCTCCGACCGGCCCCATTGCCGCCTGGATAGTGGCCTTCGTTGTGCTGCTGAGTTGGTGCTGCCCAAGGAGTCCGTAACGGAATTGCTTGAGCGGTTGGAGTAGCCCTTCCTCACGCAGGAAGGTCTGAAGGCTCTTCCCTAATGATGCACGAAGGACCGTTTCGGGGCTCAATGTGAGGCCTGAGGACAGCTCTACGTCGAATGACTTACCGAATACCTCAAGGGGACGTACTAAAGGGATGGCTGGATAACGGCTGCTCGGGAAGTGCATCCCGCGCTGCAATGTTGGAGGGCTCAAGGTGTTGTTGCTTGTCATTGCAGCAGAGACCATCTTTCCCGGCTAGCGTTCATTAGTCTCCTTGGTACCACTCAAATATTGGTTAGCTAGGCTAGCAAATTTCTTCTTTTACTGATCAGGCTAATGCTCTCGCACTCATGACAAGGACTGGTGGCGATAAATGACCAACCAGATGAAGCGCATGGCGGCCAGCATTAGACCTACCCCTCGTTGTCACCTTCAGGCACCTTCATCAGCATTGCCCCATTCACGGCACCGTTAATGTCGACCACAGTGACCCCTATGGCCGTCATGCACTGAAGGAAAAAGGCGAACGAAAATCGCCCCCGTGCAACTTTGTTAGACAAGTTCGCGGCAGTTTCCTGAATGCCCATTTGCTCAAACCGCCAAGCCAGTTCTTTGTAATTGACTCCCGCACGCACAAGCTCGACCCGGATGATCGTGCGCGCCTGGTCTTCCCAATCTGGTTCCATAAAGCGAGTTTAAGAGTACACCTTCACCCCTAAGACCTGGAAACAAGGCAAAACAACATCATTTGGCTGGCATTGATTTTCAATCATCGTATATGATGATTTTTATTCAAATTTGAAAAAATCAACACTTCCAGGCAAAGCATGGGGGTGCCCCCAGAACTACACGAGTAGGTACAGGAACCACTCAAGAGGAATTGATGGGAAAGCACGTCTGGTCAGAGAAGAAGATTGAACGCATGGTCAAAGAGGGCCGCGGCAAAGGTAACGGCGCCGAATATCGCCCCTGGCTTGAGATCACCGACTTGAGCAGCCTAGGTCGGTCACGGCGGGTCTGGAGCGCTAAGACAAACCGGATTCACCATCTATTTTCAGATGTGGAGTACCACATCTTCTTGGCCGCTGAGTGGTCTCGCTCTGTGTTGGACATCCGCGAGCAGTACCCTTTGGATCGAGAGCTGACTCAGTCCATCGCCCACGAGCTTCAGATCCCACACCCAACATATCCAGGCACTCATGTTCCAGTCGTCATGACCGTCGACTTCCTCCTTACCATTTGTGTGCAAGGAAAAACAACCTGTGTGGCCATCAACGCCAAGGTGGACGAGGAAGCCGAGGATGCACGCTCCATCGAGAAGCTTGAAATCCAAAGATCCTACTTCGAGGCAGCTGAGCTTCAGCATCATCTTCTCTATCGCTCGCGCATTCCCAAAGAGGTCGTGAACAACCTCGATTGGATCCGTGACGCTCAGCTTGGGGATGGGGAGCTTGAAGATCGGCCAGGGTTCTTCGAAAGCTTGAAAACGGCGATGAGCCGAGAACTCTCTCGCCTAGCGAACGCTTCAACCTCGCTCTGGGATTACTGCAACCAGTTTGACGCTCAACATGGCATGCGCCCTGGAACAGGTCTGCGGGTTGCACGGATGCTGATTCAAGAGCGGTGCCTGATGGCAAACCTCAAAGCACAGGATCTAGCCCGCGAGCCTTTGAGCAGCTTCGTGACAACATCACGTGCCGGACAAATTCGAGCTGTTGCAGGGTTGTAATGCTGTTCGCCAACGATATCTTCACTCTGGACGGGTTGCGCTACCGCCTGCTTTCGGCCTCTCCTGCTATCAACACGGCCTGGTGTATCCATTTAGATAGTGCACTCGCTTGGCCCGTGCATATGGATTACCACCTCATCCGAGACCTGCCGCGGCAGGCCGATGAGAACCCTCTGCGCGCCAATGTAAGCCCGGCTCGCCTGGCGAGGTGCAACCAGGCTTACCAGCGTCTGAAGAAACTGCTCGATTCCGCTGAGGATGCACTCTTTGAGCCGCGCTCTCGAAACCACGCCATCGAGACACTTGCCATCGCAGAGCACTGCTCACCTCGCACGTTACAGAAAGACCTGCGCCGGTATTGGATGCGTGGTCAAACGAACCTAGCGTTGCTGCCAGACTTCCAGAAATGCGGGAGCCCCCAGAGCGAGAGTACACCTCTGAAGGGAACCACCTCCACCGGCCGCCGCGGGCATCACTCCAAACGCTATGAGACCTTTCAAATCGGCCCAGAAGACGCAGCCAAGCTCCGTGCTGTTATTGAGAGTGATTACTTGAAAGACAGTCGGCACACGATTGCAGATGCTTATCTAACGTTGATTCAGAAGCACTACCAGTTCCAGGATGGAAATCAGCAGAGCTTCGTCAACCCGCCAGGGGAACGCCCTAGTTTGCGACAGTTCAGCTACTTCTTGAAGAACAACTACAACATTGAAACCCGACTGCGCAGCCGCCATGGCGACTCTGACTATGAGCGTGAGCATCGAAAAAAAGTTGGCACCATCCTGGCTGACTGCCTGGGTGTCGGCCACTTCTACGAGATCGACAGCACCATCGGCGACATCTATTTAGTGTCAAGCCATGATCCCAACAAGATCATTGGCAAGCCTACGATCTATCTCATCATCGATCGTAAGTCGCGCTTGATCGTTGGCTTCTACTTCGGTCTCGAGAACGCTTCTTGGGTGGGTGCGATGCAGGCTATCTCGAGCATCTCAGAAGACAAACGAGGCCTCTGCGAACGCTACGGTGTCGTGTACAACGAAGCGGATTGGCCAGCACATCAGGTTTTCCCTTCCAGCTTTCTTGCTGACCGGGGCGACATGATCGCCTTTGATAGCAGTAACATTGTGTCGGGCATCCATAGCACGGTCATTAACTTGCCCGCGAGGCGTCCAGACTACAAACCGGTGGTCGAGTGCAGCTTCCGCCAGACACACCATACTCTGCATGCGACTGCACCGGCTTACGATCCACCAGCCAACGCCACCCGCCGTCAAGGCAAGCGTTACGACAAAGATGCCTGTCTAACCACAACTGACTTCGGCAACTTGATGCTGAACGCCATCATTTGTCATAACCGGCGCTCCATCAAAGGCTATGACCTCTCACCCAATGAGCTGATGGACGACGTAACACCGACTCCTATCGAGCTCTGGAACCATGGAGTGCTGACCCGCTCAGGTCTACTCCGGGCTTACGGCTCCGATTTCGTACAGCGCGCACTACTGCCCAAGGCAAAAGGGGCTGTCACCGAGCATGGCATTGAGTTCGAAGGCTGCTTCTACTCGTGTGCTGAGGCCATAAATCAAAAATGGTTTGAACAAGCGCGCCGCAAACGATTCCCCGTCGAGGTCTCATTCGATCCTCGGCTCGTGGACTCTATTTTGGTTTGCCTGACCGGCAGCACCCAGGAACCATTTGTCGCCACTTTGACCACGCGCAGCCAAGCGTACACCGGGATGAGTTTTGGTGAAGTCGCGTTCTACGCGAAGCTCAAGAGGGCCGTTGAATGCAAAACGGCGGAATCACGCTTGCAGAACAGCATGGACTATCGCACAGCGACGGATCCAGTCATTGCTGCGGCCAAGAAAAAACTGAAGGCCGCTGGAGGTGGCGGATCTCGACGCCACAGGCGTGCTGACACCAAAGCTCAGCGAGAACTGGAGCGCACTATCGAACGCCAGGAGCTCGCACACATTCAGGATGCTTCGCCAATGGCGCAATCTCCGCCCGCGCAAGCAACTGATTCCAAGCTGCTTGTTTTCACGGAAGCCAAGCCAACACAAACCACAGCTGACCGGTTCGCTGAGATCCGACGCCAGATGCTTGCCACAGGGTAGTAGGAGAGTCCATGAACGAAAAGCCATCCCAAACAGTGGTCAAGGCCACATACAAAGAACAGCGCATTCCCGCGTACAAGGGCAACCCGCTCATCGAGGCTTTGCCTCCATCCCTAACGGACGAGGAATTGCTCTGGGCACTCAGCTTGACTCCAGACTTTGATCCGTCGCAACGGCATTGGGCCAACCATGAGCGACTGATGATGCTGGAAAGCCTGGCCAATTTCATGGTGCCGATGACGAACCACCTTGAGCTTTGCCGAGCCCTGGATGCCATGCTGCGGACGGGCTATGTCGGTCGATCACCACGGACCCCAGGACACTCGGAGATCTTCCGCAAGATCTCTGACCGAGAGACACAAGCTGCTGTGTTTCGGCAATCGGCCCATACCCTCACACCACAGCTATCTACGGCACTGATCGGCATCTCCGGGATGGGCAAGACCACAACCGTGAAACGCTGGTGTGCGAGTATCCCGCAAGTCATCTATCACCCAGACCTGAACCTGTACCAGGTGCCCTATCTGCACATTGAGATGCCCAGTGATGGGTCGTCAATTAAAGGCCTCGCCCAGGGCATCCTTCACAAGCTCGATGAAATCATCCCGGGCGCGGACTACCACCGAACCTACTCTCAACGCGGTAAAGCTGGCTCTGATACGTTGATGCGCAACGTCGCACGGCTGATGAATACCCACCTAGTGGGCATGCTGATCTGTGACGAAGTGCAGAACCTTGCAAACGCCAGAAAGAACGCCCAAACCGTAATGACTGAATTGGTCTCAGCATGCAATGACCTGAAAGTACCAATCCTCTTTATCGGAACCAACAAAGCAGCGTCGGTGCTGACCCAAGATTTCCGTCAGGCACGCCGATCAAGCGGACATTCCATTGCTCCGTGGGATCGGCTGCAACGTGGAACACCCTCCGAACCGGGAGACTGGGAGGGCTTCGTGGAAGTTCTGTGGGGATACCAATGGGTACACAACCCTGTGGCTCTCGATGAGTTGTGTCATCAAGTCCTTTATGACTGCTCTCAGGGCATCATTGACCTGGCCATCAAGCTGTTTGTGTCCGCACAAGCTCGCGCCATCCAGCTCGGAACAGAGAAGTTGACTCCAGAGCTAATTGCACAGGTCTTCGACTCTGAGTTCCAACTCATGCATCCGATGATTGACGCACTACGGTCAGATAGGCCCGAGGACCTCTTGGCCTATGACGACATCGCACCGCTGGACCTGCAAACGCACCTGAAGCGGGTAAGCCACAAGCTGGCCTTGAAAAAGTCACCGCTGTTTTCAGTGACAGCCCAAGACGAAACGTTCGTACCGCGCCTAACCGCGGGGATGGCAGCAATGGGAGTGGACTCGAATATTGCCAACCAGATCGTGCAATCTCTCCCTGCCAAGAACCCCTCTATGACTTTGGCCCAAGGTTTCCAGGACGTTGCAGCGACACTCACGCCTCCTCGGGCTCCTCGCAAGAAATCATCCGCCAGCAACGTCGTACAGCTCCCAGCAGATCGATTCGATGCCCGTCCAGATGATTACCGCCGGGCTGTTGCACATGCGCCTGCCAGCGGCACGAAGGTGATGGAGCAATTGCTCAAATTCGGGATGGCACCGAAATTGGAAGAAATCCTCGAACTGTAATGCACCTGCTTAGGCCATACCCGGATGAGCTTGTCGGCAGCATGCTCAACCGGGCCAGTCGAGAGACTGGCATCCCTATGAAGCGCCTATTGCCGCTGCTGACTGGTGCTCGGATTACATCGCACTCTTTTGTGATGACATCCTACGAACTGCTGGCCCGCAGTTACGGACTGTCGATCGAAGAGTTCCTTCTGGACCACACGCTCTTCCCCTATGTCACAGGGTTCATGACCTCGCAGGGTCGAGAGCGGATCACGGAAAAGCTTGTCTCACCCGACGGCAGCAAGCGGTGCATTGCGTCACTTGTACAGAACGCCACACGCTCAGTCGACAAGCTGCGGTTCTGCCCAGAGTGCTGTGTAGACGATCAACGCAAGTACGGCCAGACCTATTGGCATCGAACCCATCAGTTGCCCTGCGTTTATCTGTGCAGCACACACTGGACCCCGCTCCATGTCTCATGGATATCCATCCAATGCAAAGCACGGATATCAGCACCCGGGGAGACCTCAGGTGATGAGCTACGGATACCCAAAGCACTGGGATACGAACTTGCGCGACGCATTACTGAGATATCGACGCAAGCGCTTTCGCAGCGCACAAACACAACACCTCTTGTCGCCTCTCAGGAGATGTACCAGCGTCGGGCAATCGAACTTGGCTATGGACTCTCCTCAAAACAGGTATTTGGATCGGTACTGAGCGACGACCTCCGAGCGTTCTACAGCCCTCGATTTCTGACTTCCGTGGACTGCGCGATCCTCAGAGGAACTGTGCCTTGGCCTAGCTTGCTGCTGCGCCAGTCCTCCCAGAATTGCACAGCGCTCAAGCACGTTCTCATGATCGCATTCCTGGAAAGCAATCCATCACCGTCACTCTGCCCTATCGGATTTCTGCGGCGTCAAAAAGCGAAGAAGAAAAGCTGGGGCTCTATCGAGGAGAAGGCTATACAGACGATGTCTCAGCTGGTTGCCTCACACAGGGCCGCAGGAACAAAGATAACGATGGCTGCACTTCTGGAAGTGACTGACATTGCCTCACGATATCGGCACCAGCGCTCCGACTTCCCGCTCCTAACGGAGTGGCTCAAGAAATTCAAAGCTTCGCCTTCATCGAAGCGACAAACCGAAGGGCATCCCAAGCGAAACTGATTTCTCAGCCTAGGGACAGATACCAGCCAAATTTTTCTACTTTCCTTGAAGCCGATCAAAAGTATGCAACTGATCCTTTCTTAAATAATGCATCCCAAATATTAATCCACCACTAGCTCCAGATTTAGTCATATCTCCAGTTCCTCTAATAATAATGTGCTGATCATCTTCCTCTACAACGAGCGCATTGCGCGACAAGAGCAAGGTCGCAGGAAGCAATCCACCCACATTAGAGCAAGCCAAATTGTAGCTACCAACATTGGCTTTATAGAGCGGCTGGTTTAACTTTCCATTTGAGTCCAACTCAATCATGCGGCGAATAATCACCGAAGCCTCAGTTAAGTCCCGCCCCATTCTTTCAATCACCGATGAACTTCCTGCCGCAATTTCTTCCGGTGTATAAGTCGTTGGCAAATGCACTACATAACGGCCAATCCACTCTTTTTCCTTCATCCTAACTACCAATGCCATGCGATAGCGGTCATCCTTGCAATCGATCATGTACGCAAATGGTTTAGCAGATATTCCATGGCCATCAGATGCAATCAATCTACTATCAAGCATTGCATTTTTCACAATGATATAAGGATCGATCTGCGCATATCGCTTTGCCAAATCTGCCGCCTCGTTATCGTGCAGCATGTCCAGAGCTATATCGGTCACGAAAGGTATCGGAACTACCAAACCCACAGCACTGTCTTGTGGAATTAAAACGAACTGGCTTCCTGGGAATCTAGCGCTTTGTTTTGGTAACTCCTCTGGCAACCTCTTTTCTATTACGATATGCTGCTCTAAAGGAAAAGGAGTGCTTGTTCTTAAGCTCGAGCAACCGCTTATCAATATAAGAACAGCCACCCCAGTAGGGACACATATTATTTTTTTAAAATTCATGGAGTTAATTATTATCTTCAACAAGATTCAATGAATGCACGCCATACTCCTCTGGAGCTTCAATTGTTCTCATCCATTTAACTGAAGCGACATGCCACTTGGGGTCATTTTTTTGCAGTAGAGACAATACACCATGTAGGTGATTCGATCCGTAGGTAACGAATATATGCTTATTAGGCTCAGATAGCAATTTATCTGCCAGCACTTTATTGCGGAAATCAAGAATTACACGTTCAAGTGGTTCAGGATTAGCAGCTTTTTCGCTTTGCATGGAAATCGTCATGAACCCTCTACATACGATACCAGCCATGGCACGTTGCGCTTTGGTTCCTTTATCAAGAAAACGAACTAGGCTTTCTATTCTTTCTGGAGATGTGGGGTCCGACTTAGAACGTGCTGCCATTGCAGCCACAAAGCTTTTGTCGGTTGCCAACAGTCTTTCATATTCATGCTTCAAATCAAGCGTGCTGACATCTGCTACTACATGAGATTTTGGGTTAGCCTGCGCATCGCGACCCAGAAGTAGAAAGTAATCGTTTTGAAATTTCAACCCACACAAATTACCGAGAACCTTATAAGATTCACTAAGATCCTTTCCTCCAGTCATAATGTTATTTAGCCATGCATCAGCTTCAGGATTGGAAGGTCTAACCCCTTCATAAAAAATTACGTCACCTCGTGACAAAGCTTCCTCGATATCATAAACAACAGATTTATAAAATCTCTCAATCCCCACATGCTGCATTCCCTGGAAAACAATAGTCTTGTCTCCATTCGTCAGAGAGACCTGTGGCACTAACGCGGGACGCAGTTGTGTTACTGCTGAAAAATAATAAATTGGAGCAGCAAACAGCACCGAAAAAATAAACAACAGCACAAAAGTGCAACGCCCCCAAGTCCACTTAAAGGCATCTTTTGGCTTGCGGAATTTCCTGTAAACCCAGGCAACGGGTAGTGCAAGCAATGCCGAGATGATGATAGCTACTGGCAGCGCCCATGCTGCGGCCTTTAAAAGCATAGGAAAAGCTAATAAGAACACCATCCCAGCCACAAACCAGGCAATCCCGGAGAAACGCAAAGACCAGCGGGAAATAGCAATAGGATTTTCTGTCATAGCAGATTATTATTAAGTTTAATGAGCTTCAATGTTCAAAGTGTAATTAGCAAATTCATTTCTTCTTGCCGCATTACGCATTAAATAAACCTGGATTTTATAGTCGCCACTTGACGGCAAGGTAGCAACGAATTCATTGCCTGACTCACTTCCCACGAACATGGCTTCCTCAGCACCCGGAGCAGTCACATTGAAGTAGCTGGACTTATTGCTTGTCTTGAAAGATATTTTCAACTCTTGACCAGCTTGCGCATTCACAGTGTAGTAAGCAGCGTCATAACCCTTAATGCTAGATTTGATAGCCTTTGAAGAAGCACCTTTGACAAAGTGGACAATTTCCGTTCTATCTTTGCTTTGAGCTTGAATGGGGACGGCAATAACAATTGCCGACAACACGAATGCGATAGCCTTGATCACGATCAAACCCTTCTTTGATAGATGGATTCATTAAAGAATCATTAAAGTAAATCTCTTTTGACTTTTAAAATATACCAATAAATTTTCGTATCGCAAGTTATTTATCACATTCAAAGAAGAAAAAATATCCATTCGCGCTGGATGAAAAATCAAATAACTTATAGA
This sequence comes from Comamonas sp., assembly GCA_031277805.1. Taxonomy (GTDB): domain Bacteria; phylum Pseudomonadota; class Gammaproteobacteria; order Burkholderiales; family Burkholderiaceae_C; genus Comamonas. Next base: position 42,515 of record JAITLR010000001.1, read on the forward strand.
GAGTTCTTCATAAAAAAAAGCACCTGAGGTGCTTTTTTTTATGAAGAAGACGGTCTATCGAGCCTTGGCAAGTAGATTGTTCGAGGAAATGGTCAATAGATGGAGAGTGGATAAATTGGTCAGATTCTCGAAAAATACATACGCCGCAGCTGAGGTTATTAAAAAGGCGGCGTTCAATCACCAGGGCAATGAGTATGTCTTGGTGTTGCAGAAGCTCTTCATTGCCTCCAGCACACCCTCCTTGTAGCCTAGGCCCGAGTCCTTGATCCCACCAAAGGGAGTCAACTCCAGCCGGTAGCCAGGCACCTCGCGCACGTTCACGCTGCCCACATTGAGCTCACGCACAAAGCGAGTGATGTAGTCCAGCCGGTTGGTGCACACGGAGGACGACAGACCATAGGCCGTGCCGTTGGACATGCGAATGGCTTCGTCGATATCTTTGAAGCGGATCACCGGTGACACAGGGCCGAAGGTCTCCTGTAACGCAACGGTCATCTCGGGCTTGACATGGTCGAGCACCGTGGGTGCGTAGAGCGCGCCACGGCGCACATGGCCAGCCAGTAACTTGGCGCCGTCGGCAATGGCCTCGCTCACCACCTTCTCGAAATGGATGGCGGCGGCCTCGTCAATCACAGTCCCCATGTCGGTGTGTGGGTCCATGGGATCGCCATACTTCACAGCCTTGGTCTTCTGTACCAGCAACTCGACGAACTGGTCGGCCACCTTCTCGTGTACCAGCATGCGCTTGACGGCCGTGCAACGCTGACCTGAGTTCTTGTATGAACCGCCAGCAGCCAGGGTTGCGGCTTCCTCCACGTCGGCATCTTCCATGACGATGATGGGATCATTGCCACCCAGCTCCAGGATCTGGCGCTTGTAGACCGCTTTGCCCGCGATGTACTTGCCGATGGCCACGCCGCCTGTGAAGGTGACGAGGTCCACGTCGGGATGAGTCAACATCTCGTCGGCAATCTCGCGCGGGTCGCCGGTGACGACCGAAAGCATCTGCGGCGGCAAGCCAGCTTCGTACAGGATGTCGGCCAGCACATAGGCGGTGAGTGGCGTCTTCTCGCTGGGCTTGAGCACCACGCGGTTGTTAGTCGCAATCGCCGGAGCCACCTTGTGGATCACTTGGTTAAGCGGGTGGTTGAAAGGGGTGATGGCGGTGATCACGCCCAGCAGCGGCTCCTTGGTGGTGTAGACCTTGCGGCTCTTGCCGTGGTGCGTGAGGTCGCAGGAGAACACGGCACCGTCGTCCACCAGTGCTTGGTTGGCAGCGAACAGCAGCACATCGGATGCGCGGCCCACTTCATACAGCGAGTCCTTGCGGCACAGGCCAGATTCCAACGTAATGAGACGCGAGATCTCATCCAAGCGCGAGGCGATGATCTCACCAGCACGCATCAGAATCTTGTAGCGCTCGTAGCGCGTGAGCGTGGGCTTGTAATCGCGAGCGATCTGATAGGCACGGCGTACGTCTTCGAGAGTGGCTTTGGGTACTGTGGCAATCACCTCCCCCGTATAGGGGTAGGTGACGTCAATCATCTCTTCACGGTAAACCTTCTCTCCAGCAATGCGCAGGGCCTCGTGGCGGATTCCGATAGGCTTGATTTCAGCTAGGCTCATTTTGCGTGTCTCCAAACAGGTCAGACTGCTGCGTGATTCAGGGCGACATCAAGCGCATCAAAATTGCGCAGGCGCCTATCTTGGGCAATGCCACTCACGGGACGGTTGCAGATCAGCGGTACACGCTGTTCGGAGATGCCGCCGTGCGAGCGCAACGGTGCATCCAGGCCCGACAGGTCGTGGCGGCTGGCCGAAGTGCCGAGCACTGTGCTCTGTTCGCTCACCACTACGATGTCACCAATGCGGTCTTCGGGCAGCTCGAACTTCTTGGCGGCTTCGGCGCGGGTCAGGGCCAGTTCCACGCCGGGCAGCTCACGGATGCGTGCAATCCATTCGGCAGCCGTGGCCTCGTCGGGCGCGTAGACCGTGGCGTACGAGCCCAACGCGCCGTGGTGCACCACATAGGGGTCGGTGATGGGTAGAATCACACGCGCGCGCTCAGCACCGTACCAAGCATCGAGTTGGTCTTGCAGGTAAATCACCTTGGGGCTACCGTCGGCACTGTGCTTGTCGTTCATGCCGTGGTCGGCAGTGAGCACGATGGTGGCGCCCAGTGCATCGAGCTGGGCCAGGTACTTATCCATCATGGCGTAGAAAGCATTGGCGGCCTCGCTGCCCGGTGCGGCCTTGTGCTGCACGTAGTCGGTGGTCGACAGGTACATCAGGTCGGGGCGGCGCGTCTCCATCAGCTTCACGCCAGAAGCGAACACGAATTCGGACAGTTCGGCGCTATACACCGAGGGCACGGGCATGCCCACCAAATCAAGCACGCCGGTGATGCCGTGTTCCTCCTGCGTCACCTGGTCAGCCTTCTCGGACGAGAAACAGATGCCTTGCATACGATTGCCCAGCAGCTTGCGCAGCTTGTCCTTAGCAGTCACCACAGCCACCTTGGCACCTGCATCAGCGAAGGCGGCTAGAACAGTGCCGGCGCGCAGGTACTTGGGATCGTTCATCATCACTTCCTCGCCCAGGTCGCGGTCGAAGAAGTAGTTGCCGCAGATGCCGTGCACAGCCGGTGGTGCGCCGGTGACGATGGACAGGTTATTGGGGTTGGTGAACGAGGGCACGACACAGTCGGCCAGCATGTTGGCGCCTTTGCTTCGCATGCTCGCCAGATAAGGTGTCACACCAGCTGCCACTGCTGCGTCGAGGTAGGCTGGCTCGCAACCGTCTACGCATACGACAACGATGGGCTGTGTCATCCAACGATAGCTTCTGCCGTTTACTTCAAGTGTATTGGTCGTATTCATGGGTTGATGCTCCTATGTTGTGATGTTTAAAGTGATCTCGTGCATTGGCCTTATGGCTCAGCGACGAATGAATGCGGCGATGCAAGCACTGATCAAGCAGCTCGCAGCAACGATTGGGAACACAAGTGAGGTATTGCCAGAGTGGTCCATCATCCGACCGACGAGTGGCTCACCGAGACCTGCGAACAAGTACGAGAAAAAGTTCATGACCCCCGTGGCTGTGCCGGAGCGCTTGGCGCCCACCAGGTCGGGGCACAGTGCCCAGAACGAAGACGCTGGGCCATAGACGAAGAAGCCCGCGAGGAAGAGTCCCGCCAATGCGATGGGACCCGTGGGCAGCATGTACATGCCGAGAGAGGCTGCGGCACCGAGCAGCATGTACAGAACAATGGCCTTGTAGCGCTTGGCACCGAATACCTTGTCGGAAATCCAGCCGTTGGAGAGCGCACCGAAAGCCATGCCCACAGGCAGTGCGACAGAAATCCACGCAGGATCAATCATGCTGTCTGCACTCTTAGCCCAGTCCTTACCCAAGAAGTGCACCGGTACCCAAACAATCAAGCCGTAACGCGCAGCATTCTGGAAGCCGATGGAGAGGGCCGCGATGATCAGCCTAGGGTTACGCAGCACCGCTTTGTAGCGCGACCAAGAACTTTCCGCAGGCTCACTCGCATCAAGCTCATCCTTCGCATCTGCTGCATTAGCTACACCAGTCTCAGGTGACTTGAAGCCCAGCTCCTCAGGGCGTTCGCGAGCAATCAGATAGAAAGTAATGCCCCCCAGCAGCATCAGCAGCACTGGCAGCCGGAAAATCCAACGCCAGTCGAGATGCAGCACGTTGATGACGATAATGGACGTAATGAAAGACAGTACGGACGCGCAGCCAGCAGCAAAGACGTAGAAGCCATAGACCTTTCCGCGCTCTCCGGCCCCCCACCAGTTAGACAGCAGACGGCTGCCAGGCGCCCATCCGAGAGCCTGAAAATAGCCGTTGATGCCCCATGGAATCGCAAGGGACTTGAAGCCCACAGCGAAGCTGACAATCCAGTTGACCGCGCACGAGAGAATTGCGCCTGCCGTCATCACTCTGCGACCGCCCAACTTATCAGCCAGATTGCCGTTGATGGCTTGGCCGATGGCATAGCACCACAGCATGGAAGTCGACGCCCAACCCAGCATCTCTTTAGAAAGGCCGAACTCCTTCTGAATACCTGGGATCGCAAAGCCAAACGTCTGACGCCCCGTATAAAAGAACAGATAGCAAAACATGGCTGCGAGCAGCATTCGCCACTGTGCTTTTCGAAATGGACTATCTAATGGAGCGGCATAAGACGACCCAGCCACCAACGTCTGATTTACCGATTGCATGTTGTCTCCTTTTTGCGGGCAAGAAGCCCGGCAGGTCGAACCACTTACAGGTATGTATTCATGCAAGCAAAAGTGCGAAGCACGCTTCAGTCACTTCTTGCTCGGTATACGGCTATGCTGCTACCGCACCGATGAAGTTCTTTCCGCGAGCACCGTCCATCGCTCTGGCAATCATTGCGACCGCCTCCCCTTCCGTAACGCCGTAGTCGGAAAACTCCGTCTTGACTCCCAGTCCGTTTAAGAAATCACGTAGATGCTTGGTGCCTTGTGCCAAATCAGGTCCGAATACGCGCTTTAACGTGAAGTCTCGATCTGCCGATTTGGCCCAAGCTTTTTCTAGAACGATTGGCAATGTGAACGAACAAGCGATGCCGTGCACCAAGCCATGACGCAGCGTCATCTCATAGGAGATCGAATGCGCCAAGGCTGTTTTGGTATTGGAGAAAGCCATACCTGCTTTGAGCGCAGCCAAAGCCATACGCTCGCGCAGTTCAATGTTTCCCAGGTCCTTCATCAGCGCAGGCAAGCAACTGAAGATGTCCTGCACCGCAGAGATCGCAAAGGTGTCAGAAACCGGATTCGCGTTCACATTCCAGATCGACTCCAGTGCGTGCGAGAGCGCATCCAGGCCAGTAGACACCGTAGTGCCGGCTGGGACCGACAGCATGAGCTCTGGATCAACGATCGCAGCCTCTGGCCAAGTCTCCTTGAGATGCAAGGAGTATTTCTTCTGACTGCCTGCATCCCAGATCGTGGCCCACGGCGTGACTTCGCTTCCAGTCCCCGCTGTTGTGGGTATCGCTATCAATGGCTTAACGCTAGAGGGAGTGAATGACTTCCCTGTTGCCAGCAAACTGATGAGTTCGTCGAACTTACCGCTGTCGGTTCCGACCATCAGTGCCTTAGCGGTATCAATTGCACTACCACCGCCCACAGCGACGATGGCATCGCATGCCGAGCCGTTTTGCCAAAAGCGGTTGTAGAGCCCTGCCAACTGCTCGACATCAGGATTCGGGCGCACATCCTCGATAACAGCGACCAAGGTGTCTTTCAGCAAACCCTTCAGGCGAGTGACCAAACCCAGACCACGAGCCTCTGGGAAGGTCACCACGACGACGCGACGACCGGCGAGGATTTTGGGCAGAAGCTCAAGGCTACCTCGGCCGCAATGGATTGAAACGGGATTGTGATATGCGTGAGGCATAGGGCTAGTCTCCTGTCGTTGGTGTTCTTGGTATTCCGCAATTGAGCGTTCAACTTGGAGCACAGTTTCCTAGGGGCCCTAGCCAGGGTCCAATCGCATTTCTGATGAGAATATGAGCCAAAACCGATAGATCACGCCACCGTCGTAAATGGCAGTCTCCCTGGGCAAATACGGGTTCTCATACACACGTGGTACGCGTATCAGAGGCCTTGCGCTTGATGCTGTATCTATCTAATTCGTACGCCTATGTTCCATCAATACTACAAATGCATTCGCTGCTTCCATGCTGTTGCAAGAACCGGAGGCTTCACTGCTGCCGCACAGTATCTGCATATAGGTCAACCGACAGTAACCGACCAGGTAAAAGCGCTCGAAGCGCGCTTCAATGTTGAGTTATTTATGCGAAAAGGACGTGGAGTTCGGCTCACGGACGCAGGCGAGCAGCTTTATGCAATCACGCAGGGGCTATTTGGGCAGGAGCAGGAGGCGATGCAGTTCTTGCAGAGCGCGCATAAGCTCAAGTCTGGACTGATACGCTTGGGAAGCGTTTCACCACCTCTAGCGTTGGAGCTAGTTCGCAATTTTCACGAAACCCACCCATCGCTTGATCTAACGATTGCCATCGGTTCGGAGAGCTCAACACTGCGCAGCTTGCAAGACTTCGATATCGATGTCGGCATTCTGGTTGAGCCACCTCCAACTGAAGGCTTGCATATTGCGCACTATCGCAATGAACGAATTGTCGCTGTCGTTCCCGAAGGACATGCTTGGACAACGCGCTCTCTGATTCCCACTTCCGATATCGAAGGCGAGATGCTTATCTTGCGTGAGCCTGGATCCAAAACACGCCATAGAGTGGAACGAGCGTGCAAACAGCAGAACGTCACCTTAACCTGCTCTATGGAGATCAATAGCCGCGAAGCCATCCTGCATGCAGTGTCAAACGGCATGGGTATTAGCTTTGTGACACAAGCAGAGTTCATTCCCCTACCTGGCCTCGTTGCGGTGGTGATGGACGATGAGCAACTGTCCATTAACTACTCTCTTTGCTGCCTCTCGGTCCGTCGTGAGCGTCCGCTAATCAAAGCCTTATTCGATTCTGTAGGCACTGCAACATGCTTGTAATTGAAATGCTTTCGCTCGCATCACTACTGGAAATTTATTGGACAACTGGCATCTACAGCAAGGAGCCCGCGCATGAGAAAAGTCAATGACTTTCCCTTCTACAACGGAGCACCAGCGCGGCTTGCCACATGGCAATGGTGCTTGGTACTGGCAGGCACCGCATTGGGCTTCGCCTTACTTATCGCGCCAGTACCTTGGTTCAAGGGGCGGTGGAATCAGTTCATCCCCACAATGCTATTTGTGGTGGTTCCTCTGGTGGCACTTGCTATCGCCACACCACAGCATTGGAAGGCACTTTTTCACCGCATCGGGTGGCGAGACGTCGGGGTAATGGTGCTAATTGCGCTGCTGAACCTTGTCATCAGTCTTGCGATGGGCTGGCTCGTGAAGAAGCTGCATAGCGTTGAGTCAAACCCCGTGTTCCAGGCCATCGCAACACAGGGTGCCGCCGAACGAGAGCTGTTCTTTCTGCGAACAATCCCTCAACTCGTGGGCGAAGAACTGGTCACGATGCTGCCGATGTTGGCACTCATGACGCTGTTTTACAGTCGACTCGGATTGAGCCGTAAGTCAGCGATCGTGCTGGCGTGGTTGGTGTCAGCCCTGCTGTTTGGAGCACTGCATCTTCCCACGTATGGGTGGAACTTCATCCAGTGTTTTGCCATTATTGGCTCAGCACGTCTTGTGCTGAGCTTGGCCTATCTGTGGACCAAAAACCTGTGGGTCTCTGCTGGTGCCCATATTCTCAATGACTGGGCGTTGTTCGGAACGTCCTTGCTGCTAGCGATGCTACCGGCTCAATACTGAGCCAGGTATCAGAAGCGGCGGTGGCTGTCGGCCCAGTTACCTTCATTGCACTCGCCCCGGAAGTGCTCCATGCCGTCAATGTGGATGCGCCCGCTACGCCTATCGATGTCGACCTTGGGCTTGTTTAGGAAATTCAAAGCATATCTTCCAGTGATCCGGTCCGAACTGACCTGAAGGTCATCCAGGTTCCACCAATTGTTACTGTCACCGGAGTGGAGCACTGCAACGAGTTTGCCCGAGAGATGGATACGTCCGCGTTGGCCAGAGATTTCGACTTGGACCTCCGCGTCGAAGTCTTCTGTGCTGTTGGTGACCTCACTGATTGATTCGTAGCGATCGCGCCTGGGATTCCAGCGGAAGCCCGAGTGAGTTTCTGTGGAAGGCTTTTTCCCCTCCCCGTAGCAAATGAGCGTCAGGGTAGGTGCATCTCCTCGACGTTCGTCATCCTGCCAGCCCTGTGCCACAGGCCTCGGATCCCCCGCCTGCCCGCAGTTGGCCGCAGGAACCACCTGGATGGCACTGTAGCGTCCATCCGCGGTTGCGACCTGTACACATTCACGCTGCTGCGAGTTCCACCAGAAGGCCCATTTTTCACCCCGAACAGCATTGGCCTTGATGAACTGATATCCCCGCGCTTCCATCTGCGTCTCACCGGAACTTCCACGAGCTCCGACAAGGTCAGCAAGTGCGGGAGGCGTCTGAGCAGATGCCCCATTGGCGATCAACAAGAGAGCGCTGAACACGGCAGAAACTAGAACTCCATTCGAGGCACTCATCACTGTTTTTTCCTTATAAATAGCAATTGCGTTACTTTACGCCAATATCACTCAGCATCAAAGCCAATGCTTTGATTTATTAAGGGTCTTCAGGACTTAGACAATCTACAAATACATTACTTCAAAAATGGTTTAATTGAAGTTAAATATCTTATTCACCTAAGAAATCCTCCTCTGTCATCATATTAAATTTCCATGAAACTTGACCCACATCAAGTTCGCACAGAAAAATATGAATATTATTTAATCATTGAATTCATTAGATCTGCAAATATAGATATTAAATACAAAATTCTCTTGAAAAAAGTGAGACACATGAAGAAAATTGCTATTTCTATTGGTGCTGTTTTAATGATGCTTGGAATGATTTATTACATCCAAACCAGATATTTTATCTACGAACATAGGCAACTTTTATTTGCCATACTAGAAAATCCCGAATCAGCTCAATTCATGAACGAAAGACTAAAAGGTGGTTTTTCAGTAAAAAATGGAACTCTTTGCGGAATGGTAAATTTTAAAAATGAATCTGGAAAATACAATGGATATGTTAAATTCTATTCTTTAGGCGGAGTAGAAGCAGTCATAGGAAGTGAACCTGGCTCTGACTATCTGCTAAAAGAACATTGCGGCTAATATTTAATGCATCATTGTCTATTTTTAGCTGAACTTCAACGATCCACTCAACCCCTCCCAGCAGTCTAACAAGAGCCATCCAACACTACTCAACCGCTCTTAGCTCAGCTTGGCTTACAGATGAGCTATAGGACCACCCGTCCTCATGATGGTTGCCGAGATCATCAAGCGAGTTCGACGACTCACTTGTCCAAAAATATGATCTAGTCACAGTGAATTGCCCCCTGCATGACCACATTTCGAACCTATACGCTCAATATTGTTCTGGAGCGTATCGATGGAGTGGAGTTGTGGCGTTTCGTATCACGATGGCATGCGAATCATAGTTGCTGACCAAACAGGAAGTGTCGAAAGCGTTGAGTTGGCCTCGATGCGCACCCGAGGCTTACCGCGCGCGGCAAAGCGCACGCGTCTGGTTCATATCAGTAACCCCTCCAAATTGGAGCGCGTGCATGCCGATGAATACCTCGCTGCTTTTGGGATAGCTCTTCCATCGTCTCTACAGGCCACTCATCAAGTGTTCCGATTCCAAGATGAGCAGCAGCGGCATATCTACATTCCGGCGCTCGCATTCATGCGGGCGTTTTTTCAGCCATTCCAGCAGGTATTCCCAATCGCCTTCACACCCGGCAACGTAGACCTCCTGTCATACATTGACTTTTCTGGCACTGCCCCCGAAGTAGTTGTAGATGACGACCAACTGCGAAAGCAAATCAATGATCCACGATGCAGTAAGCGCCCATACGAAGTGCTGCGCTGGCTTCAGCTTTCTCGTTCTGCCAAGCACTGCGCGCACAGCGTGCACCTGAATGCACTTGATGGACGCATCGACCTCTCGCTTCCCGATGGCTTGGCCCGATTCGCCTTGCATGGGCTTCGCACTGCACACGGCTTCTTTGTTGAGCAAGTAACGCTGCTATCAATTGAGACTTCAGCCGATGACTCAGTCGCCGGACAGCCAGAGCAATTCTTCTTCCATGCAGGCGCAGATTTTGCGCGACCAGCACAGACATCAGCACCAGAGATCGTTGTACCTCAACGGGCCGGCGGCCACGTCCGTGTAACGGATTCGGAATGGGAAGTTATCGGCCCATTACTCGAAACCCAGGAGAGACGGAGACCATATAAGCACGATCCGCGCACAGTGCTCGATGCAATCCTGCACAAACTCGCATTCCATCAAGCGTGGCGAACCACACTACCTCAAGAGTCCACATTGACAGTTCACGTGCTAAAGAGCTGCTTTCGCCGTTGGTCCATCCGAGGATCCTTCGACCTCGCACTCTCTCATCTGCGAGCATGTCGCACGAGTTGTTAACTTAACACCCTGATGGCCCTACATACGATCACTATTAACCTTTGAGACAAAAGTTCTGAGCGGCACAGAAGGGATCCTCCTCCGGTACATGTAAGGGTTCAACATGGAAAAACGTTGCTGAATAATCCCTCAGGATGTCCTTTTAGACAAACGTTTTTCCGACCGCACGACAAAGGCTCTGGCTACTCACATGGCACTTGCTGGAGATATGTCTACTCTGGAAGGCAAAGCTCAGTCGTTCTCGTTGGCGAACATGTTCCCCAGGATCCACGGCATAACGGGGGTCCATGGTTCAAGATAGAACAAGACATCCGCCGCGACAAAGACAATGTATTCGTGATCACAGGTCCACTGTTCGACGGGTCGAAGGACTCTATCGGGGCTAATCAAGTACGCGTACCAAGAAGGTTCTTCAAGCTGGTGTATGACCCTAGTACAAGCAAGAGTTGGGCGTATGTTCAGCGCAATGCTGCGGATGAACGCATCAGTCCTCCGATGGACTATGAAAGCTTCCAGCGTACGCCAGGGCTAACGTTCCTGAAGTAGTAGATCTCTACAAAAAATGAGCTTTAAACGTGCAGTGGACTGCCCAAGGGCAGTCCAGACAAAACTAGATGCCCCCCATGCAGAGGTACTTCATCTCCATGTACTCATCAATCCCGTAGCTGGATCCTTCACGACCGAGTCCTGATTGCTTTACGCCACCAAACGGAGCCACTTCGTTGGAAATCATCCCGGTATTGATACCGACCATGCCATATTGCAGCGCTTGCGCTACTCGCCAAACACGGCGTATGTTTTGGCTGTAGAAGTAAGACGCGAGTCCGAACTCTGTGTCGTTGGCCATGTGAATGACTTCTTCATCACTGCTGAAGCGAAACAGGGGAGCAAGCGGCCCAAAGGTCTCTTCTTTGGCAACTAGCATTGCCGGCGTTACGTCAGCCAGTACCGTTGGTTGAAAAAACCTGTCCCCCAAGGCATGCTGCTTACCACCTGTCAGCACCCTGGCACCCTTGGACAACGCGTCGTCGATGTGTTGTTGCACCTTGCTGACTGCCTCGGCGCTGATGAGTGGCCCCTGGAGAACACCGGCATCCATTCCGTCGCCGACCTTCAGTTGCTCTACTGCCGCGACGAGCTTGTTGGCAAAGGCATCGTAGACGCGCTCATGCACGTACAGTCGGTTTGCGCATACGCAAGTTTGACCCGCATTACGGTATTTGGACGCAATAGCTCCTTCGACGGCAGCATCCAGATCTGCATCATCGAAAACAATAAAGGGGGCATTGCCACCGAGCTCCAGTGAGAGCTTTTTGATAGTGTTCGAAGACTGGCGCATCAGAATGCGGCCAACTTCGGTAGAGCCGGTGAAGCTCAGCTTGCGAACGGTGGGGTTGGCGGTGAGCTCCGACCCAATTTCGATTGAGCTCTGGGCATCGCCGGTGATTACGTTCAAGACACCCGCAGGGACTCCTGCGCGCTGCGCCAGTTCTGCCAAAGCAAGCGCCGACAGAGGCGTATCCTCAGCGGGTTTCAACACCATGGAGCATCCGGCTGCAAGTGCTGGAGCGGCCTTGCGCGTGATCATGGCCAATGGGAAATTCCATGGAGTGATGGCTGCACATACGCCGATCGGCTCTTTAACAACCAGCATGCGCTTGCTGTTATCGACAGGTGTGAGAACGTCCCCGGTCACACGTTTGGCTTCCTCCGCAAACCATTCAACAAAAGAGGCTGCGTAGGCCACCTCACCTCGAGCTTCCGCAAGCGGTTTGCCTTGCTCGGTGGTCATGAGCCGAGCCAGATCCGCGGCATGTACCACCATAAGTTCGAACCATTTGCGCAGTACGTTAGAGCGCTCACGGGCAGTTCGCTCGCTCCAAGCTTGTTGCGCCAGGCGTGCGAACTCAATGGCACGGCGTGTCTCGGCCACACCCATGCGCGGCACATTGGCTATGTGCGAACCTGTGGAGGGGTTGGTCACCGCAAAGGTTTTTTTGTCATCTGCATCGACCCAAGTGCCACCAATCAGGGCTTGTGTCCGCAACAGGCTCATATCGTCAAGATTCATACAGCACTCCAGCAATGGATCAGGCGCACAACACTTCAGTCAGGATGTCCAAGCCTTCGCCCATAACCTCATCGCTGATGGTGAGCGGGAACAGGAACCGGATAACGTTGCCATAGGTACCGCAAGTGAGCAGCAGCAGGCCACGCTCCAATGCGCGCGCTTGCACTTGGCGCGTGAACTCCGTATCTGGTGTGCCATCCGCCTTACAAAACTCGACAGCGATCATTGCTCCCAGGCCACGTACTTGCGTAATTTGCGGCACCTTGACCTTGAGTGCCTCCAGGTGCTGGACCAGGCGTTGGCCAAGCTCAATCCCTCGTTGGATCAAATTCTCAGAATCCAGAACCTGCAACACGGCCAAAGCCGACGCGAGTGCCAGAGGATTTCCTGCATAGGTGCCGCCCAGCCCGCCAGGGGCCGGAGCATCCATCACATTGGCTCGCCCAACAACGCCCGACAGAGGCATACCACCCGCAAGGCTCTTTGCCATGGTGATCAGATCCGGGGCCACCTTGTAGTGCTCCATTGCGAAAAGTTTTCCGGTACGACCAAAGCCCGTCTGAACCTCATCTGCAATCAGCAAAATACCGTGTTCGTCACAAATAGCACGCAGCGCTTCCACGAACTCGGCCGGTGCGACGTTGAAGCCCCCCTCGCCTTGCACCGGCTCAAAAATAATGGCCGCTACACGCAGGGGGTCGATATCGCACTTGAAGAGCTGCGTCAATGCTTTGAGTGAATCTGCGACCGAGACACCATGCAGCTCGCAAGGGAAGGGAGCATGGAATACTTCACCCGGGAAAGGTCCGAAGCCGATCTTGTACGGTACGACCTTGCCAGTAAGGGCCATACCCATCATCGTGCGGCCATGGAAGCCGCCGGAAAAAGCGATGACTCCGGGGCGACCAGTCGCAGCACGTGCAATCTTCACCGCGTTTTCCACGGCTTCAGCACCCGTGGTGAAGAACGCCGTTTTTTTCTCCCATGACCCTGGAGCGCGTTCATTGAGGGCTTCTGCTAGCTCCACATAGCTTGCATACGGAACGATTTGGTAAGCAGTATGGGTAAAGTGCGCCAATTGCTGTTGCATGGCTTCGATCAGCTTGGGGTGGCGATGCCCTGTGTTGAGCACAGCAATGCCCGCTGCAAAATCAATATAGCGCTTGCCTTCGACATCCCAAATTTCTGCATTGTCCGCACGGGCAGCATAGAAGTTGCACATGACGCCAACCCCGCGAGGGGTGGCTTGCTGGCGACGTTGATTCAGGGTGTTGTTGCTCATCATGATGATTTCTGGGGTGAACCTATCCATGCCAAGACAGAGCCTTGCTCAGTCAGCACAGATAGAAGAGATAAAAAGATGGGAATGGGCTTGAAAGCCCGGGTGGCAGCCGTTAGGTCAAAAAGCGCTCAGCCAACAGACTCCAGTAAGCTGCGCCAATCAGCAGGTTCTGATCGTTAAAGTCATATTGGGGGTGATGAACCGGGTGACAGTGCTCGCTGAATAGCCCATTGCCGAGCCGGAAGTAACAACCAGGCCGCTTTTGCAGCATGAAAGCAAAATCTTCACCCGGAGTCACGAGCCCGAAGTTAGGATCCACGCGCTCTGCGCCTACTAGCTCGCGCGCAACATCAACGGCAACGTCGACCTCAGCATCGGTATTCACCAATACTGGATAACCCGTTTGATACGTTATTTCCGCTTTCGCACCGTAACTTTGCGCCTGACCATGTACGGTGGCCTCAATTCGGTCGCGCAATTGCTCACGGACTTTTGAGTCGAAGCAACGCACGCTCAGCTCAATATGCGCATCATTGGGAATGACGCCGTAAAAGCCCCCGGACTGTAAAGAACACACGGAAAGCACGGCAGTCTGTGTGGGGTCAACATTGCGCGAAACAATCGTCTGCAAGGCCATTACGATACTTGCGCTGACCACCGAAGGATCCACTGTGAGATGGGGCCTCGCCACATGGCCACCTTTGCCAATCACCCGAATGCTCACCTTATCAGTGGCTGGCTGAAATGGGCCTTTGCGCATCATGAAGGTGCCCACTTCGGCGCCAGGATGGTTGTGCATGCCAAACACGGCATCACATGGAAAGCGCTCAAAAAGACCGTCGGCGATCATACGTTGCGCACCACTATCGTGGCCACGCTCTTCCGCAGGCTGGAAGTACAGGTGCACAGTGCCCGAGAAATTACGGGTACGCGCCAAATATTTTGCAGCCCCCAGCAGCATGGATGTATGCCCATCGTGCCCGCAGGCATGCATCTTGCCGTCAATTTTGCTGGCATAAGACAGACCCGTCTGCTCCTGCATGGACAGAGCATCCATATCCGCGCGCAGTCCGATACGCTTCGTGCCCGAGCCTGCTTTCAGGGTCCCCACTACTCCCGTGGTGCCAACCCCCGTGGTGACTTCAAATCCCCATTCATTGAGCTTGTCAGCAACCAGTTTTGCCGTTGTCACTTCCTCAAAAGCGATCTCGGGATGGCTATGTATCTGATGGCGCAGTGCTGTTATCTCCGCCATGTCCATGGCGAGTTCGTTCAACTTTGGGTGCATGAGATTGGCGCTCATTTTTCAATCAATCCAGCTTGATGCCAAGTTGCTTAACGGCAGTGGTCCACTTCTGATGCTCACTGCTCAAGAATGATTGATAGTCTTTGGAAGATCCCGGCATCACATCGTTGCCAGTCTTCGCTAACGTGCTTTGAACCTCTCTATTGGCCAACACTTTTTGCAAGGCCACATTGATTTTCTGGACTACAGCAGCAGGCGTGCCTTTGGGTGCGGAGAGTCCATACCAAGCCGTTACATCAAACCCCGAGTAACCGGCTTCTTCAGCCGTTGGCACCTGCGGCAGGAACTTGAGGCGAGTGGTACTGGAGACGGCGAGCGCACGCATTTTTCCGGCCTGCACCATGGGCACCGAAGAACTGGCGACATCGAATGCCACGTCGACATCCCCGGCAAGAATGGCGGTAAGCATCGGCGCTGTGCCCTTGTACGGCACATGCGTCATTTTCACGCCAGCCCGGGCGTTCAACATTTCCATGGCGATTTGCGGACTGACGCCTGACCCTGTCGAGCCATAGTTGATATCCCCTGGCTTGGCCTTGGCTGCTGACATCAACTGCTTGATGTCATGGTATGGAGAGTCCTGCCGTACCACCAGCAAAAGGGGTGAGCTCACCACGCCACCAATAGATGAAAAATCTGTTGCCAGATTCACCTTCATGGACGGATACAGAAGCCCTGGGCTGTACACCAGTGAAGTGCCACCAAACAGCAGCGTGTAACCGTCTGCTGGTGCTTTGGAGACGAACTGCGCTGCGATGTTGGTTCCTGCGCCTGGCTTGTTGACCACGATTACGGGTTGCCCAAGCTCCTTCCCCAAACCATCTCCAACAACACGCGCGGCATTGTCGGCAGAACCACCCGGTGGAAAGCCGACAACGATCTGAATAGGTTGGCTGGGGAAAGCGGTTTGCGCATAGGCCAACTTGATAGTGCTGGACAGCACTACGACCGCACCGAGCACAGAAAGGAACGTAGCTTTTTTCACTGAAGAGTCTCCGGTATTGAGTCTTTCCAGCGCGCTTGAGTTTGGTTGGGATCGCGGGTTCTGGAAATTGAAATTCAGTGTATGGTTGCTCTTTAAATTCATCAAATCGATACAAGTAATGACTCGAATCGATCATTTCAATTTACGTTCATTCGACTTGAATTTAATGCTGGCCTTCGATGCCCTCATGCAGGAGCGCAGCGTAACCCGCGCGGCTGCATGCCTGCACATCAGGCAGCCAGCCATGAGTCATGCCCTATCTACGTTGCGTCTCCTGCTCGAAGATGAGCTGTTCATTCGCGTCGGCTATCAGATGGAGCCCACATTGAAGGCGCGAGAACTACATGGACCGATACGAGAGCTCTTGTCTGCTTCTCAGAAGTTGCTGCTGTCCAGGTCCAACTTCGATCCTGCGACCGACGAGCGGACTTTCAAGATTGGGTTGTCCATTCAGTCCGAATCGCAACTGGTTTCAGAACTCTTTGCGGATATCGCGATATCCGCTCCCGGTGTGAAGTTGCTCCTGAGTCCGACCAGTAAAGAGCAGGTCTATGACGCACTCGATGGGGAACGGATTGATCTCGCCATTGGCTATCTTCCTGGAGGCAGTGGATGGCACCACCGCACGCAGCTCTTCGATCTAGGAGCGGTTTGCTGTTTTCATCCCGCACTATTACCGTTTAAATCCCCCATCCAATTGGATCAATACCAAGCATCTCGCCATGCAATGATTTCGGCCAAAGAAAGCCTTTATGGCTATATGGAGGAAGCCATTCATGATGCGGGTGTCGCCATCACTCCCGTGCTTGCTGCTCCCAGCTTCCTCACGCTCTTTGCAACAGTCACGCGAGCTCCGCTGCTTACAACTGTTCCGTCCATTGTGGCGAGACGCTATGCGCCTATGTTTGGGCTAGAAACCAGCCCACTGCCTTTCGCATTTCCATCCTTTCCTGTAGAGCTGATATGGCATGCCCGTAGTCAGGAGGATGGTGCATCTCAGTGGCTAAGAGATCGCGTCCAAGCATGCGTTAAAGCAATGACTGCTGTGCCGTAGATATCAACGAAATGAACTTGGACAAGTGTGGATCCTGCACTCAGGGTTCTGCTCAGCCCTCCTGCCCCAATAACTCAATCTCTCGAACGAATCTTGGCTATGCCTGAGTAGATCAACGCTTGGAGTTGTATGCCTGAGTTTCTCAACCCTGCGCTGAATGTTGGTGGGCATAGCCCAGCCTCCCAGAAGCCCAGGCTAGACCTTCAAGAGTGGCTGAACGTATGGAGCCGCACTACCCGCAAGCCTTTCACGTCACGGTGCTTGCTTCGCCGCCGTTGCAGGTATCTCAACGCTTTCCCCCAGAACCTGCTTATCCCCGCAGTCCTGGCGCATAGGCGTCGACCGCGGCGGTACTTGGCAGTTCGCTGGCCACGAAAATGACCAGTTTGCCCAAAGCCCGGATTGTCGTTCGGCGCAAGGAGCAAGTTATCCAGCTGCTGCTTCAAGCGAGTCTTGCAATGGCAAGATCACTCAGCACTCCGGCGGCGTGAAGCGCGGCGGGACTGTTTTCAGCTCGTACTAATTAATATAGGAAAAGTCGAGAAAAACGTTACGTCCCTTTCGCATCTTGCTGGGCCAGCCAACCGACACAAGCGGGCTTGTCGAGCTGCTTGAGCAAAATACTTCCAACACCCTCCGGGTTGAAATCTGAAAAGATCTGAATGTAGACTGATTACAAAAAGTATCAGATTTATTGGGGAGGCATAAGAATGGCTCACAAGTCCTCAGGTTCTGAGCCACGCTCGGGCTTTCCCGACCTGCGATTATTTCTCACACAGCGGCTTGCAGCCTTGGCCAGTGCCGACTCTATGCGGGCGATCCGCGAAGGGCTGCTGTGGCTCGTGCCGTGCCTTTTGGTCTCGGCCACCTTCCTTGTTCTGTCGGCTTTGGCCCAAATGGTGGGGTTGCCCGTTGGTGTAGTGCAGGTTCTAGCAGGCTTGCATGCGGAGATCAGCAGCATTCTGCCTCTGCTGGTCGCCGCATCAATCGGCTACATGCTGGCGATCCGCCATCGTTTGCCTCGTCTGCCAGTGGCCTTTCTGTGCCTTGTCTACGTCAAGCTCGCAGCCTTTTTACTCCACGACCACCCGAATGCGGCAGCGACCTTGGTGTTATTCATCGCCATCACATCGCCGTTGGTGAATGTGCCGATCATGGCGCGACTGTACAACCGACGCTGGACCCGCCTTGCCCACGGCGATTTTGTAGGGACGAACGTGCAGGAGGCGATGAACCTACTTATCCCCGGTTTTGTCACGGCCATGCTTCTCACGCTTGCGCTGTTAGGGCTAGGACAGGTGCCTGCGCTGACTGAAGCCCAGCTACCTTTAGCTTTGGCAGCCCCTGAAGCCCCGTACCGCAGTGGCATGCTTCTTACGGTCCTCAACTCGACGCTCTGGTTCTTCGGCATCCATGGTTATTACGCGCTACAACCCGTGATTCAGATTCTGGACCAGGCTGTGCTGTCGAATGCCCTGGATCTAGCGGCTGGCTTGGCACCGCGTTATGCACTCAATAGCGGATTGTTGGGCTCCTTCGTCTTCATCGGAGGCTCCGGCGCCTCCTTGTCGTTGGCCCTGGCCACGTTGCTGTTCTGCAAGGGAAAAGGTCTGCGTTTGCTGGCACTGGCCAGCCTGCCCATCTCGATGCTCAACGTAAGCGAAATACTGCTGTTCGGCTTACCGATCATCCTCAATCTGCGTCTGCTCATTCCCTTTCTGGCCGTGCCTACGCTCAATCTGGTGCTGGCAGTGGCTGCTGTGCAAGCAGGCTTGGTATCGGCGGCAACGGTCGCCATGCCATTCAATGCTCCGGTGTTACTCAATGCTTATGTCAGCACAGGCGGAGATATGGCTGCCGTCGTACTTCAGGTGCTGCTGGTTGGTCTGGGCACACTGATATACGCCCCTTACATCCGAGCAATCGACCGAGCTGGGCGACAGGAAAATGCGATTCATCTGCGGGCATTGGAAACCACTTTCACGCGCCTGCCCGAAGAGGCTAGTTTGTTCTCCCATGATTTGGTCGAACAGGCCTATCGCACACAGGCCTTGCGCGAACGGACTCTGGCACACATCCGGCAGATCAGCGAATACACCTTTTATCTGGAATTTCAGCCACAGGTGTCGCAGATTAGCGGCCTATGTATCGGATGCGAAGCATTACTCCGTGCACGTGACCGCAAGGGACAAACACAGTCTCCGGGCAGCTTTCTGCGCTGGCTCAGCGAAGCGGGCTTGATGCGAGAAGTGGACTTATGGGTAGCAAGCAGCGCTGTTCGCCAAAGCGAGGCCTGGAAGACTCAAGGCTTCGCACTGCCTATCAGCATCAATGTCACTGGAGGAACACTGACCTCATCAGATTACTGCGAGCGCTTGGTGCGGATTCTCGCCAAAGCACGGGGCCAGGTCGGCGTGGAGATCACTGAAGAGGAAATGGTGGGTGATGTCCCTGCCATACGCCAAGCCATAGAGCGCATACATGCGATTGGGGCCAAGGTAGCTATCGACGACTTCGGCACAGGTTACTCGTCCATGAGTTACCTGCACCAGTTTGATGTGGATGCCATCAAGATCGATCGGAGCTTTGTCGTGGCACGCGAACATGCCAAAGGTGCACTGGTCATGGATGGCCTTCTACGTTTTTGCGAGGCTTTGCAGTTGGCCATAGTCGTTGAAGGTGTAGAGACGCAAGCGCAGTATGCTGCTTTGCAGGCATCCTCCGAGCTCACGATACAAGGCTGGTACTTTTGTCGCTCCATATCTGGCGAGCAAATTCCTGAATTTGTCCGTATGCAGGGTTTGGTCACCAAGTAGAAACAAGCCATATGAGGGTTGCATCATCACGTTGGGGGCGCATGAAGCGCAAATACTTCATGCTGATGGTCGAGTGCCTACTGCTAGGTGTTGCCAGTGGAGGCTTATGGCCAAGACCCGCCGTTCACGGCTACCTACCGGACGACAGCTTCCTGGCCGGTAGGCGACTGTCTCAGAGCGACTGTGGAATCAAGTGAGCGGGCTCTCGATCTGCGGCCTCCAACGCTGCCGCTACTCACTGACGACGACTCCGATCATGACCAGCCCAACGCCAGCGCTGGTGCGTTCACCAGCTAGGCCTCTGAACGCAGCCCCGCCAGATGAACTCGCTGGCATAGAAGAGCGCAACCTTTGTCGGATTCAGCAACTGGACTATCCCTAGGCATGTGTTGAACCGCTCGTACCTCAAGTGACCGACCTTGGTGCGCGCAGTACCTTCATCACTGCTGCCGCCTCCTCGTTGGCGAGGCCCGCAGCCTCTGCCTGCCTGAACAAACTTTCGGACAGCTCGGCAATCGCAGGCTGCAATCCTCGATCACGCGCGTGCTGGGCAATGCGGCGCGTGATGTCAATGGATATCCTCAAAGGGCTTTGCGTGATGCGGTAGTCACCGGTGTGAATCACTTGGCTTTCGTGTCGCAAAAACTCGCCAAACGACGGAGCCATCTGCTGAACGAGGTTTCCATACTCCTGCATAGAGAGCCCTTCCATTTCGACGATGCGAGCACCGTGAAAGAAACCCGCCATACTGCCGTATATGTAAGACAAGGTGGCAAAGTCCATGGCCGAGGCCAGCGACGCGCGCTCGCCCAGGTGCACGGGGCCTCCAAGCCGTTGCAGCATGGGCAATGCTGTATTGAAAGCTGCTTGTGCGCCAGCAATGAAGATTGGGGTGTCGGGCTGGCCCATCTGCTCTGGGGCAGCTTGAATCGCACCATCAAGGTAGAAACCGCCGTGGCCCTGAACCAAGCGCTCCATATCCAGCGCCTCTTGCGGGCTGCCTGAGCTCAGATGCACGAGCGTATGGCCGGTCAATGCGCCAGCCATGCCTGGATTGGCAAGGATCTGCATGCCCGCCGCGTAGTCTTTTACCACCATGACCGAAACCGGGCTGGCGGCGATGGCTTCAGCAGAGGTCGCCGCCAGACGGGCACCCGCTTTCACAAGTGGGGCTGCCGCGGCAGGGGAACGATTCCAGACAGTGACATGCCAACCGGTCTCCAGCAACAATTGCGCGAGGCGGCTCCCCATCATTCCAAGGCCTATGACGCTAACGTGACTTGCTTGCATAATCAAAACTCCTGACAGTTTGTGAGTGATTGGCTCCACCACCCGAATGGCAGCGGAGATGGAGCAATCATCGACAGGGAAGCCCTGGCAGTCGCGCACGATCGGCGTTTTGGGGAGCACAAATGGATGATTTGGAAGTAATCCCGAGGGCAGTGGTACGCTTGAGCCCTCAGGTAGAGTCCGTGCGTACTGAAGGCGGCCTCGTTCGACTACTGCCGATGGCGGATTTGCGTGTACGTGTACATACGGGAGAGCCGGTTCGAGGCTTTTGCCAGGACGCTGCTTTCACATACCAACATGGTGATGTCGACCTAATCACCGCAGGCCAATCTGACAGATGGACAGAGGAAAGCGCTGCGCGTTCCGTCGTTGTGCGCTTTTCACCACTACTACTGGAGCGCGCAGCAGATGACCTAGGTCTGGGGCCAAAGCACGCAGCGCTACAAACCCGGCATCAATTACGTGACCCTCAACTGGCCCACATTGCCTGGGCACTGGAGGCGGAGCGAGAGGCTGGCTCGCCCAATGGCCAGCTCTACGCGGAAAGCCTCGGCACTGCGATGGCGCTGCAATTGCTGAGCCGTTATGCAAGGATGGACCAAGCGACAGCAGGAAAGGCACCTGCGGGCATGTCGACACATCAGCAGCGCCGGGTGCTGGAGCACATCGAAGCACATATGGATGGCGACCTTTCGCTTACCGCACTAGCCGCTGTGGCGTTCAGCAGCGTGTCGCATTTCAAGGTACTGTTTCGCCGCACCATGGGAATGCCGGTGCATGAATATGTGATGCGCCGCAAGGTGGAGCGGGCAAGAGAGCTGCTGCTGCGGGGAGACATGTCAGCGGCTCAAGTAGCTCTGGCTTCGGGCTTTTCTCACCAGAGCCACATGGCTCGTCAGATGCGCAAAACATTGGGATTAACTCCGGGGATGCTCAGAAAGCAGTTGTGAGCCATCTCCGGTTTTTTTGAGATCCTCAAGTCATTGGAAATGGCGTCATTGGGGGCGCGTACACGCTGGGCTTTCGGTCGGGTGACCAGCTCCAAGGGTCAGGCACTTAGTCAGAACGAATGGGATTTAATGATCGGTGTTGGCCGAAGCCGGGCCCAGCTACTTGTCAGTGCAGCACCACAAAGCGGACCTTTGGGGCTGCGGCTTGAGCGTCCGGTTTAGGGTAGGTAGTCAACGGGTGCGGGCCATCGTCAGTCGGCCAGGAGCAGACTTCGGCTGATATATTCAAATGCAACAACACTTAAGAAACCATCATGCCTAGCTTTGAGAATTGGCTGGCTTTCGGCCTTATTTCCCTTGGAATGGTCCTCACTCCAGGACCGAACATGGTTTATTTGATCTCCCGATCGATATGCCAGGGGCGTGCCGCCGGGCTTATCTCCCTGGGGGGAGTGGCTCTCGGCTTCGTGTTCTACATGATGTGCGCGGCACTGGGCATTACGGCAATCGTCATGGCGGTACCGTATGCCTATGACGCGTTGCGCATTGGCGGGGCTCTGTACCTGATCTATCTGGCATGGCAAGCCGTCAAGCCGGGTGGCCGCTCTCCGTTCGAAGTTAAAAACCTTCCGCAGGACAGCCCAAAGAAGCTGTTACTGATGGGGTTCCTGACCAATCTTCTCAACCCGAAGATCGCCGTGATGTATCTGTCACTGCTGCCTCAATTCATCAGCCCTGAACATGGCAGGGTGCTCTCGCAATCCCTGGTTCTGGGCTTCACCCAGATTGTGATCAGCGTCAGTGTGAACGCCACGATTGCCATGCTTGCAGGATCGATAGCAGTATTTCTTTCTGGTCGTCCGACGTGGATCTTGGTCCAGCGATGGCTGATGGGAACGGTCCTCGCTGGCTTGGCCGTTCGTATGTTGACTGAAGCCAGGAAATAGTACTTTACCGACGCTTTAATAGCCGCCTTGGATCGTATTGCGACAATCACAAATCAGCCAGAAGCAGCCGGCCAACCCTTTTTCGCAGCTGGCAGCTTTAGGCCACCGATCTGAGTCATTCACAGTCCAGTGTCTGAGCATCAGCAACCGGCCAGAAGCTGTCGTACGGCACACTAGGCCGCGAACGGCAGGTTCAGGCTGGTCTGAGTCATTCATGGTCCAGCGCCTGAGCGACAGCAAAGGCCCACACCAGCCGTTGAACGCTGCCTGTTCTGAGCGGCCGCTTCATCCTCGGGACTGGCCGCTTGATTGTGCGGTTTGCCGCGTACTGGCTCGAAGGGCCGTTTCTACGTGCACCGACAGGCTCGTGTTGACCCAAATTCAGACGTTTGACATCTCGCTAGCGAAAGTCTCGTGTGGGGACAATTGCAGTCGCTTGCTTATCTTGAAGACGTTGCATGAAGCGAGCGACGTCGATGATTGAACGCCGGTGCATCCCCTCGCCAATCAAGCCAGCCTCGTCATGACACGAAACTTTGAACAATAAGGTTTTGCCGTCAATTGCGACGAGTTCGACATCAGCGGTGACTGTCATGCCAACGGGTGTTGCAGCGACATGGCTGACATCCACATGGATTCCTACTGTTTTTTGCCCAGGTTCCAGAAAGGAGCTCAGGCCTTGAATGCAGGTTTGCTCCATAAAGGCCACCATCATCGCCGTTGCCAACACTGGTGGCATTTCCTGGAAGCCTGGCCAGGACGTGTCAACTTGGGGAACAGTGTGACGCATGTCGACGATGAAATGCGCGCTGTGACGAAGCCCTGGGGCAAAGCTTGGTGCAGGCTGGATTGTCATAGTCTTCCAATCCGCATATTAATAGGCCAGGAAATTGCGCGGGTGATGTTGGCATCACCCCATAGCGACGAGATGTCGTCGGCAAAGTCAAGCAGCACTTTTTCCCGTCCGGCTTCTTTTGCGCTGCGAACTGCTGACCAAGTCAGGAGATATCCCAGGAATTCGGAAAGGTGCCAATCGGCCCTGATTTCCAGAGTTGGTGCCCCTAGTTCCTCAAAGGGAAAGTCGATGGTTGCATAGCCGGTATCAACCAGTTTGCGTTCGGGAGGCCAGTAGGGGCCAATCTCATCCCAGTAGAAGCTCTGGAACCGTTTATCGAGAGCGGGTTCGAGATGGAGAACACCGTAACTAATCAATGCCAGCACACACGATGGTGCAGCAATTCGCCGGGCCTCCTGGAAAAAGCTAGGTAAATTGAACCAATGGGCAGCTTGGGCAGCGGTAATCAAACTGGCGCAGCCATCTGTCAGAGGCAACTGTTCCGCAGGGGCACATTGGTAATGGATGCGCTCATGAGGGACGATGTTCGCAATCTGGTCGGTACTGGGGTCCAAGCCAACGACCGCATTGAAGTGCGGAGCAAGCAGTTGTGTCAGTTGCCCATTGCCACAACCTACATCGACTGCAAGTCGTTGGTTTGGTGCCAGCTCAGCAAGATACGCAGCCAACTGTGGCGGGTACTCGGGGCGAAAACGAGCGTACGCTCGCCCACCTTGCTCAAACCAGTTGCGAGCGGGATTGGCGCTATTTGACATTGACTTGGCCTTCATCGGCGAATTCATTTTTGACTGCGGTCAGTCGGGCGGAGAATCCTTGGTCTTCCAAGGCCTTAGCGGTCTTTTCCAGAGCTTCTCGGAGCGGAAAGCTGATCTCATCTTCGAGCTGGGCAATCGCGGCGAAGGTTGCAACCCAATGCTGTTCAAGTTTGGCCACCAGCTCTAGCCCCGCTGCCGTGAGCTGGATACTGCTTTTGCGCCCGTCATTAACTGGATGGCGCGCGATAAGGCCGTCGCTTTCTAGGAGGCCGACAGTTTGACTGATGGCTCCCTGGGTCAGGTGAGTGCTTGCAGTGATGTCCGTAACCGTCTGGATGCCTGCATGCAGCGCGCGAAGTACGGGCGTGTAGCGGGCTCGGTAGTTCAGGCTCATCGTTCGGTAGTGTTCTTCTGCCCCCTGTTCGACCAATTCGCCAACGTAGCGCAGGAGCTCACCTAGTCCTGGGTTCTTTTTGAAGTTCATGTCTTGAATAATACATTAGCACTAATGTAAATTTCAAGAGTAATGATTTGAAAGCCTAGCCATGAAATTTCTGAGAGGAATGTCTGCTCCAAGATAGGTTGCTGACAATGCCTCGCACTATCGTGAACTACCGCTCCTAGCCGGTAGCAGCCGACAACTGAGGTCCGCTCACGACCCCGTATGGCCATACTCCCTCAGCGGGTAGGATGACCGCTTTTCAACGATTACTTAGAAGTGATCACGCGACGCTCTGTCTTCTAGTAAAAACTCAAGCAGCGGTGCTTAACGTGGAGAAAGTCTCGCCTTCACCAAGGACACGATGCGATTGCACCGTTCTCCATCAAAGGTGAATGCATCGCTAAGAGCCATGTCCAGATCCTGGGATAGGCCTTCCCGAAGCATGCTTCTGGCACGAAAGAAACGAGTGCGCACCGTGGCTTCTGGGATTTCCAGTATCTGCGACACCTCCTCCACGCTCATCTCTTCCACGCCGCGCAGCATAAAGACCTTGCGGAAATCATCGGGCAGCATATCGATGCGTGCTTCCATGATCTGGCGCAGCTCCGCGCGCATAGCTGTGCGGTCAGGGCTGCGGTCCATATCGTCCTGTTGCCAGTCGGCATCGATTGATTGCGTTGATGCCATCATGGAATCCAGCGGCACGAGCTTTAACTGACGCCGTCTCAGTTGTCCAAGAGCCTCGTTGACAACAATGCGAACCAGCCATGTCGACAACTTGGCATCTGCCCTGAACTCGCCCAGACCTTGCCAAGCCTGTAAATAGGCCTGCTGCACGGCATCTTCCGCATCCGTGTCACTTTTCACAATGGCTCGTGCGGTACGGAACAGCAAGCGGTTGTGGCGTCGCATGATTGCCTCGAAAGCCATCTCATCGCCGCTGGCTGCTCTAAAAGCGAGTTCGAGATCCGATGCATCGGCAGCCATAGGGCTGCGGCTCAAGGATTGGGTGTGCGGCATGGACGCCTCCTATGACCATTAGATGGTGTACCCGCCTCACGCGTTCCCATGCTGATCGGACCGTCGCCCCTGTTGCCAACAGGGGCGGAACGTGGCGAGACACCGAGCCATCCAATGGATGAGTGCTTGCCTTGCGCACCGGATTTTCGGACCTCCCAAGCAGGCCTCGCCATCCACAAAGGAGTGTGCCATGTCGTTCTTGCATATCACTCATCCACAGGAGGCGCGTCGCCTCTTTCTTGGCCAGTCTGGGCTGGTGCTTTCTGGAGCTGCTGTTGCTCTATTGGCTGGTCGTGAAGCGTTGGCTGCCAAAACCAGCGATGGAAAAGCGCAGGACACGCAAATCCTGAACACCGCCTTAGGAGCAGAATTGGAGGCCATTGCAGCTTATCAAATAGGCGCAGAAAGCAAGCTGCTACAGCAACCGGTGCTTGATCTGGCCCTGACCTTTCAAGGTCACCATAAAGCACATGCTGATTTGTTGGCAAAAACGATTGAGAAACTGGGCGGCAAACCGGTTGCGCCAAAGACTGCTTATAACTTCCCAGTGAATCAGTTGAAGTCACAAGAGGATGTGCTGCGCTTTGCGGCGCGACTGGAGCAAGGGGCTGTCAGCGCTTATCTGGGTGCCGTCCCTTTGTTCGGCAATCGCGAGCTCTCCAAAGCTGCGGCTAGTATTCTTGGCGATGAGGCCATGCACTGGGCGGTACTACGTCAGGCTGTGGGCGAGCTGCCAGTCCCCGTTGCATTCGTATCATGAACACGGAACAGGGGCTGCTGCTTGGGGGGCTGTTGCTCGCTGCGACAGCACATACAGCACCAGACAAGCTACCAGGCGAGCAGGTCTACGCCCGTTGTGCAGCCTGCCATGCGCTGGCCTACGACCGGGTGGGGCCACATCACTGCGGCCTGCTGGGAAGGCGTGCCGGTTCTGTGCCTGGCTTTGCTTACTCACAGGCCATGAAAAACTCAGGCCTCATTTGGGATGAAAAAACGCTGGATCGTTTTCTGGCACAGCCGATGAAGGTGGTTCCCGGCACCACAATGACTTATGCGGGGATCCCAGACTCCAAGGAGCGCAGCGACTTGATTGTTTACCTCAAGCATGCCAACGACTCATCTGAATGCCGAGCACCTGGAGTGCCCTCACATTGAATGCATTGCGCCTCTGTCGGCCATTCACAAGCAGTCAGGATGTACCTTCGGTACTGTTTGCAGAATGGCCGATTCTGCCCAAAAAGCAGCGGCAGCTATGCTCTCATGAGCGTAGCCAAGGAATCACCCAGAACCAGGAAGCCCCCGCGATGGCTATCCATAGCACGATAACCATAAGTGCCCCCGCTTTGCTGATCGGCTTTGTCCGCTTTTCCTCCATCCATTGATCTGCTTGAACGCGGCATTCAGCCAGGACTGATATCGGCAGCAGCTTGACCGTCAGCCAAATGAGCGCTGGAAGCAAAAGGATATCGTCTACGTACCCCAGAATCGGTATGAAATCAGGTATCAAATCGATGGGGCTCAACGCGTAGGCGACTACGAAAAGGCCAAGCGCTTTCGCACACCAAGGAGTGTCAGGGTGCTTGCCTGCAAACCATAGAGTTACGCCATCGCGCTTGATTCGCTTTGCCCAGCGCTTTAAGTTTTCACTGATTCCCATGGGGTTGGCACTTGAAGCAGGTAGTTCTTATCTGGCGAATCTATGCGATAGAGCCTGCGGAGGACAGCGCATTCACTTCCACTGAGACATGCACCAGCTCCTCGTGGATACAGACGAGCTGGCGAATGTAGTCGGAGCTGATGTTCGGGCCACCCTCAACAGCGATGATGCTTGCGTACTTGCCTTTGCCGACACGCCAGACATGCAAGTCTGTGAGCTTTGCTTGGCAAGGGCCTTGGGCGATGGCTTCACGTATCTCTTCGGTTACCGGGGCATCCATTTCCGCATCCAGCAGCACGCGTGCGCTTTCGCGCAGCAGTCCCCATGCCCAAATGGCCACCAGAGCAGCACCTGCGAGACCCATGACAGGATCCAACCAGGCAAATCCCCAGAGCATTCCACCCAGCAAGGCCAGGATGGCCAACACGGAGGTCGCTGCATCTGCAACAACGTGCAGATAGGCCGAACGTAAATTCAGGTCACCATGACCTGCTTGATCGTGATGATGATGGTGATGATCGTGTTCATGGTGCCCGTGTTCATGATGGTGGTGCCCATCCTTCAATAGCCAGGCACACGCCAGATTCACCAGCAGACCTAAAGCAGCGACCCCCATGGCTTGCTCGTAGTGAATGGCGGATGGGGACAACAAGCGCTCCACCGACTGAAAGACCATGAGGCAGGCGACCAGCAGCAAGAAGATAGCACTGGTATAGCCAGCCAGAACCTCGATCTTCCAGGTGCCAAACGCAAATCGCGAGTCCCCCGACAAACGTCGGGCCGCGACATAAGCCGCAGCGGATAAACCCAAGGCCAGAGCGTGGGAGCTCATGTGCCAACCATCGGCTAGCAGAGCCATGGAGTTGTAGTAGTACCCGGCGCTGATCTCCAAAACCATCATCGCAAGCGTCAGTAGCGCCGCAAGCTTCGCATTCCTTTCCCCCAGAGGGTTGCCTTCGTCGAAAACGTGGGAGTGCTGCCGTATAGAGGTCTGAGCCGCTTGTTGAAGTGCTGGTGCTGCGTTCATTTTTATACTGTACCCCAGTATATTTAGCGCTCTAAAATTGGCCCTTATGTCGCATACAGTTCAAAACAAGAATCCGCTACTGGCGCGGATTCGGCGTATTAAGGGGCAGACCGAGGCTCTGGAACGAGCCTTGGAGAATTCGGAGGACTGCTCCGTCGTCCTGCAACAGTTGGCAGCTGTGCGTGGAGCTGTCAATGGTTTGATGCTGCAAGTCATGGAGGGCCACCTGCGGGAGCACTTGGGTGATGCCGACGCATCCGACGCACAGCGCGAGAAAGACCTTGAGATGGTTATTTCTGTGCTGCGTAGCTATGTGAAGTGACAGTTTTAATCGGCTTGCAACATCACCCTCCATCTTGATGAGCGGCTTCAGCCCACTCAACGAGCTTGATCACTCGATTCCAGTAATCGGCCCCGAGATCACCATCAGTCAAAGCAAGCTTGTGGAGCTCCCTGTACGCGAGCTTTAAGTCCGGCACATCGGCGATCAACGGTGGGAAAGTTCTCTGAGGATACAAGCGGTCAAGCTTGGTCAATTCATCGTATAAGCGTCCCATATCAATCTCCTATCCAGCGCTGGCGCGCTTCTTTGGGGGGTGGATGTTGAAGCCACAAACACTACTTGCAGACATGCGCTGTTGAGCACGACGTATCGCAGTCATTTCTTCAGGCTTCAACGGTTTTCCTGCAATAGCCGCTGCCATTGCCCTCCCTCCCGCTGCTTCGACCTCGCGCGAACCCGCATCATGACTTGCATAGCAAGCTGCCTGCTCTTTTCTTTTCTCTTCGTACTTAGACAGTGCCGCGGCGTCTTCAGCGTCAAGGTAACTTTGCATCACCGCTTTAGCTTGTTCGTCTGAAATCGAGTTCACCGCTTTGAGCACAGCTTCAGAGTCGTAATTCGCATAACCGAGCCAATCCTTAGTCGTCAGCGTGCTGGCACAGACTGAGTACGACCGACTTGGCTTCGAGCAGTCCGCTAGGCGTGGAGTAACCGTCTCCCACTGCTTAAGGTCATCGGAAACGCGAAAGACTTCCTGACCTGTTCGCATCTCTGGGAAACGCGTCGAAACCCGAATCAGCTCCCATTGATCACTTTCCCCCTTCTTACCGATCAGCGCAAATGCCCTCTCTGGATGAGCAGCTGACTGAATTGATTCCTTCGTGTGCAAGGTCACTTTGCGCACGTACTGGGCCTGCATTTCTGCTTGCGATGTTGCCTTTGAGGTGGCACACCCCGCAACCAACGCAGCGGCGCCTACTACAGCCACCGCCTTCAATACTTTGATGCTCACTATTTCTCCTCCTCTATTCAATCTCTGATGCCTGCTCCATGCATTCCGAAGGGCTCGCAAGGAAGACCACACCCAAGCGGTAACCGACCCACATAGCTTGGCGAACGCTCCTACGAGAGCTAGCCAAATATGGTTTGCATTTGATTAAATTCACGCTATAGCGTGTAGTGCTATAGCATTCTAAATGCGTTCATGTTGCCTTTTAAAAGTTGAGCAACATGCCTGCAAAAAACGAGGTCGGAGCAGCATTTCGAGCAGTCCGACGCGCACGCGGTCTCACCCAAGAAGACTTCGTAGAAGAGAGCGGAAGGACGTACATCAGCGAGCTAGAGCGAGGCACAAAGCATCCAACGGTCGCCAAAATCGATGGTCTTGCCCCGTTGCTGAACGTCCACCCTCTGACGGTTCTGGCACTCTCTTACTTACAAGGCAATAGTTCGCCAACGGCATGCGAGAAGTTGCTTGCACAAGTGAAGTCAGAGCTTGAGGAAATCCTGCGATCTTGAAAGCCTGACTGTGGGTTAGATAGGTTGTCGGCGCTACCGCTTGGCCTGGTGTCGCTGTTCAGAAAGCACCAAGTCGTCCACCACTACAAAGGCAGTGCCAGCGTGCAACTCGGATTCGTGCTCAAAGCGCTGTGGGCAGTGGATCAGATTGATGACTTCATCCAACAGATCAAGAGCATGAGGTTGAATGACCACGAGTTCTCACTCTTGGAAGCCACGCAGCCAATGTGTGTGAGAGAAAAGTGTAGGAACTGGTGAACGGTTCCGCCAAGCACCTCTAGCACGTCTCAGCTTTTACGGTCATCTGGATGCTCCACACAGGCCACTGCAATGTGTCATTCTTTCGCTGCCTGGAAACGAATCACTCCACCACATTCACGGGTACAAGGCTCTCTGTAGTGGTGCCGTTACCAAGCTGTCCATAGATGTTGTTACCCCAGCATTTCACGTCGCCTGAGGTAGTCAGCGCGCAGATATGCTCACCGTTCGAACTCAATGAAACGACTCCGGACCTCAAGCCTTGTACATCCACAGGCACGGAGCTATCCGTCTTGGTACCGTTGCCGAGAGTTCCGTAGTAGTTAGAGCCCCAGCACTTCACTCCGCCAGAGACGGTCAATGCGCAGCTGTAGCTGCTACCAGCAACCACGGAATCAACTCCCGATGACAGACCTTGAACGTCCACCGGTACGGAGCTAAGTGTTCGCGTACCGTTGCCAAGTTCGCCTCTAGTGTTCCACCCCCAACACTTCACTCCACCAATCGTGGTTACCGCGCAAGTATGGTTGACGCCCCCCGCTACCGATGCGACCCCTGATGACAGACCTGTCACATTTACAGGCACAGCGCTATAGTCATATTGCTTTGGTGTACTACCGTAGCCAAGTTGGCCTTTGTCGTTGAAACCCCAGCACTTGACGCCTCCGGCGGTTGTCACGGCGCAACTATGCGCATTACCCGTGGAAATGGAAGTTACCCCGGACGTCAACCCTGTCACATCCACGGGTACACGGCTATCCGTCCTAGTTCCATCACCGAGCTGTCCATCGTTACGCCCCCAGCACTTCATACCACCGGAAGTCGTCAGGGCACATGCGTGGATTCTGTTAACAGAAATCGAAGAGACCCCTGAAGTGAGGCCCACCACATCCACAGGTACATCGCTAGCCGTATTCGTACCGTTACCAAGTTGACCATAGAGGTTATCCCCCCAGCACTTCACCCCGCCGACAGTAGTCACGAGGCAGCTTGAGGCTACAGATGTCACCTCGGAAGTCAGACCCTGCAAAGCCTTGGGAAGAAGACTAGCTTTATTGGATCCCCATCCCCAACACTTCACATCGCCAACGGAAGTAATGGCGCATGTGCGATCTCGGCCGGCCTCTACTTGCCTCGCCTTCAGTGGAATCGCCTCCGCAACTCGAATCAAATAAACCTGTTGCCCACTATTATTTTTGTACGAAGCTGTGACATCGAAGCTGGTCCCATTAGGGCTCGCCACGGTCGGTGTGCCTGAAATCGTGCCATCAACGGACAAATTCAAGCCCATCGGCAGTGATCCTGAAGTCACGGACCACGATGCGTCTGTCGCTTGAAAATCTTCATCCCCTGTCACGCTTAAGAAGGGCTTCAGATCTTCGCTATAGGCGTGAAAACGCTTGGCTTCTGCAAGTGTTCCCGGCGCAAGAGATACAACAATCTCAGGAGGCTTAGCGACTGGCAACTTACCAGGACTGGGCGTGACCACATAGTACCCAGCAGCGGACGCGGTCCCCGAGAGTGCGACAGCTGCGGTAGCAAGGGCAAGGCGGAACTCAGGCTTCATGACTCAAACAAAAAAGGTGATGGATATTCCGTATAGGAAATCCATCACCCCATGCTGAAACTATTTTTGAAAATGCCAGATTGCGACGGTACGCAATCAGTTGCTCGGTATATTCGTCGCTACCACGTCCTAGTGACCACTAGGCAGGTTAAAAATCACCTATTTTTTCCCCAAATTAATGTCTGTCGAATTGACTGCGCTGCGAGATGCTTTGCTTAACCTTCCTAGTTCGGGCCCCACCGGATTCGAAGGGCTCCTCGCCAAGGTATTCGCAAAAATACTGGGGGTTCCGTTCCGGCTTGCCAAATCTGGCTCCCAATTTGGTGTGGATGGCAAGACATCTGACGCTGCTTTCCCTGTTGCCTTTGAAGCCAAGCGATACCGGGACGACGTACCTTCAACAGAGGTGCTGAACAAGATCGGGGCACTTGCCATTCACGAAGACCCTGTTGAACTATGGGTCCTGGGAACTACAGGCATCGTTGCAAGCCAAGTCGCTGATGACCTAGAAACCTTGGCCGGAATTCACGGCTTTGCCACTCTCATTTTGGACTGGCAGCCGGATGCTCCAAGGCTGGCGGCGGTGCTCGCGGAGGCCTGTGCCGAAGTATGCGAATTTTTGAGCAAAAACGTCCGCGCCGCAGGATTGGTCGCGAAAGCAATTGATGAGTTGCAAATCCTCTCTGAGAGCAAGGAGTTATCAAACATTGCTGATTTGGCTTTGTGCCAGATGCGTACGGCAAGTGTCGCGACACCGATGGCTCGAGATGCCAATCGCAGGTGGCTGGTCGAAACTCTCTCCAATCGAATCAGAGCCAAGAGCCGGCTTGGTCAAGTCCTCACACCACTGGATAAGAGAGGATCTCTGATCCTAACCCGTGGTGACCTGCTAGATACATTGCAAGCGGTACTCCAAGGGTCACCACAGGCCCGTCTCGTAGCTGTACTCGGCGACGAAGGCAATGGCAAGTCATGGCTTGCCATTCAAGCTTGCATTGAGCTGCCGACCGCACCGCTAGTAGTAGTGTTCTCGCCGGAAGAATTCGTGACGATCCCCGAAGGCGTGAACTGGGATGTGATCATCGCCCAAAAACTGCTCATACAGACTGAAGAGTCGATTACCGAGGAATCCAAAGCACGATGGCGACGGCGATTTGAGCGTTGGCGCAACGCAGAAGCCGCAGCCAGCTCTCCCCGATTGCTGGTGCTTGTCGATGGCTTGAACCAGCGTCCGGCCGTCACTTGGGGGCGCCATATCGACAGCCTTGTGTCGCATACCTACGAATTGGGAGGGTACACCGTGGTCACAAGCCGTTCGGAGTATTTCCAGCGACATGTCGAACCAAGGCTGCTCTCGCCAGTCAAACAAGTCGTCGTGCGACCTTGGTCTGTGTCAGAGAGAGACCAAATTCTTACGGGTAAAGGAGTTGAGGGCGCAAAGCTGCAACCCGCCGTTGCGAGTTCGCTTCTCAATCCGCGCCTGCTCGGCATCGCGCTCACATTGTTGGATGCCGACACGTTGGAAAACTTAGAAGCTCTCAATGTGACATGGCTGCTTTTCGAGCACCTCCGAATGCTCGACCGCGAACGGTCCGATGGACACTCAGCTACCGATTTCGCCGGCATGCTGCAAGACCACGCAGAAGACATTCTCACTCGTGTGCGCTCGGAGGTCATCGAGGACCTCACCGTTTTCAACAATCTCGAACCAGCGGCGGAGGGGCGTTTCTTTCAATGGATGGAAGGAGAGCCACACCGATACACATTGCGCGAGCAAGGTCTGACGTATGCCCTTGGCCTTGCCATCATCGAGGAGCTGCGTGCGGCAGTACGCAATAACAAGGATGTCCAAGAAGCATTGCAGATCGTCTTAGCGCCGATTGCAGCGCTCGACCAAACCGCAGATGCCACCTTCGCAGCACTTACCATTGCTTGCTTGGATCATCGGATTTCCGGCCCCATTGGCGTGGCTCTCTTGGTCGGCTTCGCGCAATTGCAGAATCCTGATGGTGAACTAGCCGCCTCGTTGACAGAACTCGCGCGCCACAGAGTGTCTGCCTTCTGCAAAGCCTGCGAAGTGCTATGGATGGAGCCAACGCCAGCGCCCAACGCCGACTGGCTTGAGGCCTCATTGCAGGCTATCAAGCACCGTCCGGAAGTTTGGAGAGATATACAGCCTTTCATAGAAAAGTGGCTGCGTTACTGGTGGCCTGACATTCGTGTCGACTACATGGTCAGTCACGCCCAAGGCTCACCAGGCGATGCACGGCGTGATGCCGAAGCAGAGCGTGACCAACGAATCAACAGCCTGGACGAGGTTGAGCGCGCATATCTGTCTCAGTTGATACGCCAAGAGGCGAGCCCGTATCGATTGATGCAGCTTGCTCTACAAATCTGCGCTGGCATGCCTCTGGAAAGCCTCGTTGGCAGTCTCGCCTGTGCGAGTTTCTCGATGGCGCTGACGCCTTCGTCTTTTTCGCCACACGACGAATTTTCCAGCCTGATACGTTTCAACCGCAGAGACTGGCCCGTAGTTCGAGATCAATTGATAGTCCACGCTGCGCGCTTAGCATCGCCTGGAACGTCCGCATCTGGACAGTGGGCAGCCGTAACGCTGCTG
Source organism: Comamonas sp. (assembly GCA_031277805.1). Lineage (GTDB taxonomy): Bacteria > Pseudomonadota > Gammaproteobacteria > Burkholderiales > Burkholderiaceae_C > Comamonas. The sequence goes on from JAITLR010000001.1 coordinate 77,332, forward strand.
CGCGCCACAGGGTCGTTCGTTGACTCCACCGCAGCCATCAGCCTTGTCGCCGAACTGACCAAGGATCGAGAGTCATTTACTTCTTGGCGACTCGTGGAGTCGTATTGCACGACGGACCCATGCGACCCGGAAAGCGATCATCCAGACAACATCGACGATACAGCACTCAAGTACGCGCAACTGGACATCAGCAAGCTCAGAGTCTTTATGGGCTTGACCGACCAAGACCACTTCGTCGATTCAGCATTACCTGGTTTGGCCCGCTTCTCACCAAATGTCGCCGTGGGAAAGCATCGCGAGTTTCTCACTGCACTCCCCGATCGGCGAGGCCTTCCACTACGCCAGGCGACCTGGGCTGCTCTGGACGATGCTGCCCTGTGTGATGACAAATTGGCGATTCGCCTGCTGGCTCTGAGTACTTCTCTTACTCATGACCATGCTGACATTGACGATGCATCAGTCGCTCATGTGCAGCAAGCGCTTTTGCTTGCCGCTTTTCCACATTTATCGCCGCAAGAGCAGTTTGTTGCTGTAGATGAGGTTCTTGATCCAAATCGCATCTGGCTGGAATTGCTACGCCTCGCGAAGGATGGGTCACCTTCACAACTGATTGACGCCGTACGCTCGCGCAGCCCATCCGACATCCGCGTGGCAGTACCTCTCATGCTCGCCGGGAAAATGGGGGCTACACATGTTCCTAGTATTGCGGATGTTTTTCCCGAATTTCTGAGCAGTCCTCATCCACTAGTGCGGTCCGCAGCCCTTCAATTCGCGAAAGTCACCAGTGATCCCGAAACCCTGCGAGCCGTCGTTAGGTCGGGATGGACGGCAAAGGATGTTTCGCGATCTTCTCGCGAGTACATCATAGGGTCTGATGCACTTATCGAAGCCGCCAGGAGCGGCGTGGTTACCGCACATGAAATTTTTTCGCGCATCGCCCCCGAGACACTTGGCTACGCCTGTACACGACTTGATGACGCATCCGTTGAGCAGTTGGCCACCATGCTGGATGCATCCGTGCGAGCCACCTCAAAGTGCGAAGTCACCATTCCACCTGTGAAGATCGTTCTATCGATTACGCGGACCTCCACTGCAACCGAGACCCAGTACAGCCTCAAAGAGGTCAACTCAGAACCAGCGTCCTTGGAGGAGCAATTGAAGCGCCTTTCCGAAAGTGAATCGGAATTTGCTTCGAAACAGAAAAGGCTGCACGAGACCTATGATGCCTTTAAGAAGCAACTCACTCCACAGATGTCTGCTGTTGTTCTGAAAGCCTTTCGCCTCAAGGAAATTCAATCTATCTTGCGGGTTGCCCCCGGCCTAGTACAAACGTGGATAGACCTCCTGCGAGGAGCTACTGAGTCTGGTCAGTGGGCGCTACGTAATTTCGGTATTCACTTGGCATGCGCTCTGACGCACTGCGATAAGTCATCCGAAGGGGCCGAACTACTGAATCTACTTCTGAGACAATCGTCCTTTGTACGAGAACAATACACGCTGGCTGGCTTTCCATTGGAATCTGTGGCACTTTGGCAGGCAGGTGATAGCGTGGAGGTCACTCAACTTCAGTTTGCACGGCTCGATGCCTGCGGTAATGATCAGCAGATCGCTCTCGAAGCCGCAGCTGCTATTTACGTCGGCAAGGTCGATATCCTGAGAGCGTATGTGCACAAAAGGATAAGTTCGCCGCTTCCTATCGACCTCGCACGTGCAATCACGGTAGTAGGCTTCTCTAATGATGCATCTCTTGCAAGTGACTTGACGGCAAACTTCAACGGCAATGAAGGGCTTCTCGCTACGGCTGCACGATCAAGCCAGTATGCAATGGACCGATATCGATGGAGCAAACACTGGTTCAACAAGATGCTGGCCGCCAGCACCGTGGAAGCTTTCTGGACGGCATCTGTCCTTTTTCTCAAAGTCGTGGATGCCCGATTCGACGCAGAGCACCGAAACATGCCAGTAGGGAGCGAGGTTTTCAACACGTGGTGGTGGTCCGTGGAACGACGCCTTAAGCGACGCTTCGGAAAGTGGGCCGACAAAAGACAGAAGACTCTTTTCGGCTCAAAAGTACCTGACTCGATTTTCTTGCCACAGGTGCCATACCATCATTGAGAACACACGGGCGTACCCATCACATGGTCAGCGCTCGAGGCCGGCAACGGACATCCCTTGACTTTTCTTGCCCTTACTTCTCTGAAATCCAGAGGGTTTCAAATTGCTAAAGGCTCTGCCCAGCTTCATCCTGCCCTATCAAGGATTACTCAAAAATTTTATAGATACTCCACAGGTCCTTTTGCAATAGCCCAGCATCAACAAAAATCAGTGCAACTGAGCTATCAAAAAAAAAGGATGCATATTAATGCATCCCTTAAATCAGAGTCAGAAATCTTGCAATTTAACTGACTAAAGTTTTATTTTTAAAGTCAATGTTATGACTTTGCTGCAATTATTAGCAGCGTGATAGCAATCACCAAAAAGGTAATTTCTCGCATAGCAATCTCCACGAATGGATTGCAGGGCTAACCAATAATTCATTTATAGCACTACCACTCACACAAGCAGCAAACACAATCACTGCGCCCTGACGGCAGGACAGGTCACATAATGAGTTAATAGTGTAATAAGTGCAGTTTTAGATTTTTAAAAATCAAAACAGACCGAGTATTAATTCAAGCCCTTCTAGGGCCATATGAAAAATCAAAACTCAATTTGGAATTGAATAATTTTCCGAAAGAAAATATCTTTCAGAATATATTTTTTAATGCATTATTTCCCCTAAATGGAAAAATACATTTAATATTTTTTGTTTTGACTGAAATTTTCACCATTCCAGTCAAAAATTATAAAGATTTTAAATTTTAATGTTTAAAATCTGATGTACTAACCACTTCAGGTTAGCTAATTTAAAATTGGTGCCACAAGTTAACCTTGAGCACTTCCTAAGCTTTAAGCCTAGGGTTCGCAGGATTCTAATATAAAAAAACTTAGCGAACAAAAAAACTTCGTCTGTCTTGCTCTTTCAACGCAAGCGCAGCACCTCAGCGCAGATTTCTTTTGTCCACACCAAAATTTCCAGCGCAAATTTCTTTTGTCAGAACTTATTCGAAAATTCCGAAAAATTCATATAAATCATTGACTTATTAGCGCAGGCTTCTTTTGTCTATCACCAGATCTATGGCCTGCTGATCGCCCACGGCCAGTGCCGCCACCACGCCCATGGCTGCTTGCTGCCTGCCCGACTCCAGCGCAGGAAACCAGGCCTGCAGCTGCTGGATCTGCCCGCGAATGCGCTCACGCAGCCACTGGCGCCAGCGCTGCAAGCGGTAAGCACTGCCCATCTCCAGCAACTGGGGCGCTGGCTTTTCGCGCACATAGCCCATGGCCTGCACGCCCTGCTCCCAGGCCAGCAACTCATAGTCAAAGCCATGCGGATTGCGCGCACCATGGGGTCGCTTGAGGCGCACCGTGAAGCGCCAGCGCTGCCCAGGACTCAAGGTCAGTCCCTGCGACCAGGCCGGCTGCAGTGGCTGGCTGGCATCCAACTCCTGCCCGTAAGGCCCGTACCAGGATAACTCGATGAGCGGAGGTACGCCCTGCACGCCGGTCGCAGCCTGATCGACTTCAAAACGCCAGCGCTGCCCGTTGGCCGTGTTTTGCAGCATGGAGGCAATCGTGCCCTCAACCTCCAGGTCCACCGCCTCCAGCGCTTTGGGCAAGGTCTGCGCCAGATAGACATGGACACGCCAGCCGGTCAGCCCCGCCGTGCAGCAGGCCGCACCCAGCATCAAGAGCAGCCAGCACACAAGTGGCCGGCCCCTGAACCTCGGGATACCCAGCAACAATCCCGGCCCCAGCGCCATCAGACACTGGTAGGCCGACAAGGACCACAACCCGGACTGCGTCACCTGCCAGGCCACCCCCGACACGCAACCCCATAGTGGTGCCAGCCAGGAAAGCCGGGTAGGCATGGACGCGGGCGCCGGGCTCAGGTGGTGGCTCATATCGCCATGCTAGGGGGACGATACCGTGCCCCGCACTGCGGCTATCCCTGCCTGCGCATCAACGTATTGGCGCAGGCTAGACCACGCCCATGCAGTGCATGGCTTGAATCCTGCAGACTCGGGGCTGTGTCAAACTCGACTATCTTTCCCCCGCACTCTTGGAGCCTGTCATGAGCGTCTACGACAAACTCAAATCCCTGAACATCACGCTGCCCGAAGTCGCCCTTCCCGCTGCGGCCTACCTGCCCTATATGCAGACCGGCAATCTGGTCTTCCTCAGCGGTCATGTGGCCAAGCAAGGCGGCAAGCCCTGGGTGGGCAAGCTGGGCGAAAACATGACGACCGAAGAAGGCAAGCAAGCCGCCCGCTCGGTGGCCATCGACCTGATGGGCACCTTGCAGCACGCCTGCGGCGGCGATCTGAACCGTATCAAGCGCATCGTCAAGGTAATGAGCCTGGTCAATTCTTCCACCAGCTACACCGAGCAGCACCTGGTCACCAACGGCTGCAGCGAGCTGCTGGGTGAAGTCTTTGGCGAAGCTGGTCAGCACGCCCGCAGCGCCTTCGGCGTGGCCCAGGTTCCCATGGGCTGCTGCGTGGAAATCGACCTGGTCGCCGAGCTGAACTGATCAATCTCAATGCGCCACCTGCATAAAGTGAGCATGCTACGCTGGTTATTCATGGAGTTCAGAATAAAAACACACTGAATCCATGATGTGAGTGGCGCCAGCAGCTCACTTTTTATTTATCTCTGCGGCCTCTGCCGCAGCGCCTTGAAAAGAGAATTCCCATGCCCCACACCCAAATGCCCCAGGAGCACCGGGAGCACCGGGAGCCGCCATTGGTTCTGAGCATTCAATCTCACGTCGCCTACGGCCATGTGGGCAATGACGCCGCCATGCTGCCGCTGCAACTGCTGGGCATAGAGCCCGTGGCCGTGCACACCGTGCAGTTCTCCAACCACACGGGCTATGGTGAGTTCAAGGGCCAGGTCTTCACTCCCGCCCATGTTCAGGATGTGCTCGACGGCCTGCGCGCCCGCAATGTGCTGGAACGCTGTACTGCCGTGCTGTCAGGCTATCTGGGCGATGCAGGCGTGGGCGAAGCCATTCTGGCCGCCGTACAGGAAGTGCGCGCCTCCCACCCCAAGGCCCACTACCTCTGCGACCCCGTCATGGGCGACGTGGGACGCGGCGTCTTCGTGCGACCCGGCATCCCCGAATTTTTGCGCAAGCGTGCGCTGTCACAGGCCAACGTCATCACCCCCAATCATTACGAATTCGAGCTGCTGTGCGGCGGCCAGCCCCTGGACTCGGTGGAAGCCGCCATCCAGGCAGCCCGCACCATGCTGGACCAGATGCATGAGCGCAGCACCGCGCTGATCGTCATCACCAGCCTGCGCACCAGTGACCTGCCCAGCGATCAGCTGGCCACCCTGGCCGTGACTGCCGACAAAGCCTGGCTGGTACAAACGCCCTATATCGACCTGCATCCGCTACCCAACGGCATGGGCGATGTCTTTGCCGCCGTGCTGCTGGGCCATCTGATTCAGGACAAGCCCATCCCCGACGCCGTCTCACGCGCGGTCAGCAGCCTCTACGCCCTGGTCTCCCGCACTCAGCCCGGCCAGCGCGACCTGCCCCTGGTCGCCTGCCGTGAACAGATCAATACGCCAGCGCAGATCTTTGCGGCCGTGCCCATGGCTGCGCCGTAAATCAGCCGGGATGGCCCAGGCCCAGCTCGCCGCGCTTTTCCGTCGGGTTCAGCATGAACTCGTCATGCTGTCGCAGTTTGAGAAAACATCGGCTGCTACCGGCCAGAAGCAGATACCGGTTTACTCCAGCACCATGTCTACAAGGAACTGATTGCGTTCCCAGTCTCGCCAGGCTTACATTTCCCCATGAGCAGTGATGAAGATCGCTATATGGATCTTCTGCGAAGACAGGCTGCCATTGCGGCCTCATATTTCTCGGAGGCTGCCTGATGGATAGCAGCAGCCTGCTTTCTTGATCCGGGCATTGCATCCATCCGCCGATGGCTCGGCATTGCCGCATGCACAGCCGTGCCGGGATGAGCCTATTCATGGCAATCCGGTCTAGCTGCCGGAACGAGGCCTTGAAGCCCAACTACATGAGGAAGCGATATGTCAGTTCCGACAATCACACCCGGACTCATCTACCACGATGCGCCCAAAGCCATTGAATGGCTCTGCCGCGCGTTTGGATTCCAGAAGCGCACCGTCATTGCCGGAGATCACGGCACCATCGTGCATGCCCATCTCACACTGGGTCACGGCGGCATCATGCTCAGTTCCGCAGAGGACTATCCATTTCCAGAAATGTGCAAATCCCCGCGCGAACTGGGAGGAATCGGCAGCGCCGAGATCATCGTCTACGTTTCCGATCCCGATGCACATTACCGGCATGCAGTGGCTGCGGGTGCCGAAGTCATCATCTCCATCGAAGACAAGCCGTACGGCGGTCGCGGCTATTCCTGCAAAGACCCCGAAGGCTACGTCTGGGCCTTTGGCTCTTACAACGCGTGGGCGGCCAAATGAAGGTCGGCGGCCGAGGTCTCCGCCACCCCACAGCCGCTACTGAGCAATCACGGCTCGGCCAGAAGCAGCTGAATCCCTTCTGGTATGGCTGCAACACAGAAGGTAAGGGTAGTGCGCAAATTGATCAGCACTAGGCAGATAGTCCCGCCGTCAACAAGGACAGTCCGAACAGCGTCCAGTCATTGAGGATATGGGCGCCAGCAGAGACCCAGAGATTCTTGGTCCACAGATAGGCCAAGCTCAGCACAAGACGCGCTGAGCCGATCACCACCAAGCACTGAACAAGATTCCACCCGTAAGTCGGAAGGTGCAGTGCGCCGAACAGCATGGCCGACAGCAGCCAAGCCAGGATGATCGCTGCCCTGCGGCTCAATCCCATGCGGCTGTGAAACAACGTCATGAGCGCCAGCAGCGGGAGCATGGTGACCAGCTCTTCCCCCAGGAGCTGGGGAATTGTCCTCAGAAAGAACAGCGATTGATCAGCGGCGCTCTGAGTGGTCATGGCGTCGAACACGGGGTTTGCCTCCATGCCATGGAGCTTCTTCACAAGCACACCGACGGCTAAGCTGACGGCAAGACTCAGCAACGCAATCAGCACCATCACTCCGATCTCTCGCCACCGGATACGGTGAAAGAGTTCTTTCCAGTATCGCGGCGTAGCTAGTGCGAGCGCCGCCAGAGGCACCGTTGCAAATAATATCGCGGGAATAAACTGCCCCCACCGATCCTCGAACAAGGGAATCGGAACGATGAGCGCGGTGAAGCCTAACGCAGTACCCGCGAGCACCAGGCACCATTGCCAAGTGGAAAGCTGTACCGGCGTCCCGTTGTAGAAAGGGAAGTCATTCGTTGTTCTCATTCCAGGGAACCCTCATTGAAGGAATCGGCAGTCGATGCGGTCTCGAATTGACTCAAATGGGCCGTGTTGGATGGTGACTTGCCGGCTCGATAACGGTGTCTGCTAGCGCTCAAGGACCGTAATGGACCGACTGCAGTCAACCTTCCCACAAAAAAGCCGCTCCAGAAAATTGGCGCGGCTTTTTGCATGCTTCTTGAATCGCTTATTCCACGCGCGTCACGCTCTGCGGCTTGAAGCCCAGGTCTGCGGCCTTGCCCTTGCGACCGCGGTTGCCGCGGGCGTTGTTGAGGCTGCGGATTTCCAGCGTCTCGGTGCGGGCCTTGCCGCCACGGCCCACGCCATCCAGGCGAATGCTGCGCGTATAGGCGGCGGCGCCGGCCAACTGGTCCTTGTCTTCCAGGCTGATCAGCATCAGGCCGCGCCCGCCCTTGGGCATGGCCTTGAGTTCGCTGATTTCGAAGGTCAGAATGCGACCGCCCACCGAGGCACAGATCACATGGCTCGCAGGATTCAGCAGGCCTGCCCCCTGGTCCCCACCTTCCACATATTCGGCCCGTGCATTCATGGGCACGCCATGCACCACCGAAGGCGCGCACAGAGTCTCCCCCTCGCCGAGCGTGACAAAAGCCTTGCCAGCCTTCTGGCGCGAGACCATATCGCCCACGCTCGCCGTGAAGCCATAAGCGCCCGAGCCCGAGAGCAGCAGCTGCGTGCTCTCGCTGCCGGCAAAGTAGTACAGCAGCTGGGTACCGGCTTCGAGTTCGATCATCGTGGTCACGGGCTGGCCGTCGCCGCGTCCTCCCGGCAGGGCCGATACCGGCACCGAGTAGACCCGGCCGTTGCTGCCAAAGGCCAGCAACTGATCGACGGTGCGGCACTCGAAGGTACCGTGCAGGCTGTCCCCGGCCTTGAAGCTCAGCGTATTGGCATCCACGCCATGGCCCTGGCGCGTGCGCACCCAGCCCTTCTCGGAAATGATGACCGTAGTGGGCTCGTCCACCACCTTGACCTCGGCCACGACCTTCTTCTCTTCGTGGATCAGTGTGCGGCGCGCATCGCCAAAGGTCTTGGTGTCCTGCTCGATTTCCTTGCAGATCAGGCGGCGCATGGTGGACTCGCTGCCCAGGATGTCCTCGAGCTTGCCTTGTTCCGTGCGCAGCTCCTTGAGCTCCTGCTCGATCTTGATGGCTTCCAGGCGCGCCAGTTGGCGCAGGCGAATTTCCAGAATGTCTTCGGCCTGACGCTCGGAGAGATTGAAAGCATCGATCAGGGCCTGCTTGGGTTCATCGCTGGCGCGGATGATGGCAATGACCTTGTCGATATTGAGCAGCACGGCCTGACGGCCTTCGAGGATGTGGATGCGGTCCAGCACCTTCTCCAGCCGATGCTGGCTGCGCCGCGTCACGGTCTGGAAGCGGAAGGCAATCCACTCCTCCAGCATCTGGCGCAGCGACTTCTGCACAGGGCGGCCATCGAGGCCGATGCTGGTCAGATTGATCGAGCTCGACGACTCCAGGCTGGTGTGGGCCAGCAGCGCCGTGATCAGCTCCGACTGGGGAATCTTGCCGGTCTTGGGCTCGAAGACGATGCGCACCGGCGCATCCTTGCTCGACTCGTCGCGCACACAGTCCAGCACGGCCAGCATGCTGGCCTTGAGCTGGGTCTGCTCCTGGCTCAGCGCCTTCTTGCCGGTCTTGACCTTGGGATTGGTGATGTCCTCGATCTCTTCGAGCACCTTCTGGGCCGACACGCCGGGCGGCAGCTCGGTCACTACCAGCTGCCACTGGCCGCGTGCCAGCTCTTCAATCTTCCAGCGCGCGCGCACCTTGAGGCTGCCTCGACCCGTGCGATAGGCATCGGCAATATCGCTACTGGACGAAATGATCTGGCCGCCGCCCGGATAGTCGGGGCCGGGAATCAGCGCCAGCAGCTCTTCCTCGGGCAGCTGCGGCTTCTTGATCAGCGCCACGCAGGCTGCCGCCACCTCGGGCAGATTGTGGCTGGGGATTTCCGTCGCCAGACCCACGGCAATGCCGCTGGCGCCATTGAGCAGCGAGAACGGCAGACGGGCCGGAAGCTGCTTGGGCTCCTGCGTGCTGCCGTCGTAGTTGGGCACAAAGTCCACCGTGCCCATGTCGATTTCATCGAGCAGCAGACTGGTGATCTTGGACAGGCGCGCCTCGGTGTAACGCATTGCCGCTGCGCCGTCACCGTCGCGGCTGCCGAAGTTGCCCTGGCCGTCGACCAGCGGATAGCGCTGATTGAAATCCTGCGCCATGCGCACCAGCGCGTCATAGGCCGACTGGTCGCCGTGCGGGTGAAAGCGACCCAGCACATCACCGACGACGCGGGCGCTCTTGACGGGCTTGGCCGCCGTGTTGCCATTGGGGCCGCTATAGCTCAGGCCCATGCGGTCCATGGCGTAGAGAATGCGGCGCTGCACGGGCTTGAGACCGTCGCTGACATCGGGCAGGGCACGACCCTTGACCACCGATAAAGCATATTCGAGATAAGCGCGCTGTGCGTATTGACCCAGATCCAGCGCCTCGCCAGAGGCTTGTTGAGACAAATCCAGTATGGTTTGATCGCTCATGAATTCTTTGTAGTTTTTCAGATTGCGCCTGTCAGGCGGCTCAATTTATTGGGATACCGAATCAGCACCTGTCATACCGGGCAAGGTCATCCGAATACGTGGACCTGCGCCACCGCCTTTGCCACCTCGCACGCTGGCCGAGGCCACGCGGCGGGTCAGTGGGTTGGACGCCTGCAACTGCTCATAAATGCCGGTCACCGCTTTGACGTAGTTCAGCGTTTCCTTGTAAGGCGGTACGGACTTGCCATATTTGTTGACCGCGCCCTCACCCGCGTTATAGGCAGCCAGAACCAGATCCAGACGACCGGGAAACAGGTCCATCAGATAGCTGAGGTAGCGTGCACCAGCAGGCACATTGACCGCAGGGTCGGCCAGTTGCTGCTGCAGGCTACGCTTCTTATTGGCCGAGACGCCAAAGCGCTCTGCCGTGGCAGGCATCAGCTGCATCAGGCCTACCGCACCCTTCGGCGAGACGGCCTCGGCATCGAAGCCCGATTCGACGGCAATCACGGCCTTGAGCAGGTCATAGTCCACACCCGTCTTTTCAGAAGCTTTCTGCAGGTGCGGACGCACGCTCTTGTAGCGCGGCGAGACTTCAAAGAAGCTCTGCGTGCGCGTGCGTGCATTCAAACCCTGAGTGGCCGAATCGCCACGCGGCTGCAAGCCCGGCTTGCTGCTGTCGTAGAGGTCGCCCTTGAAGAACAGCTTGTAGCGGCTATCCAGCGCCTCTGCCGCAAAGTGCGTGACGCCAAATTCATCCACATAAGCCCACAGGTCGGCATGTGCCGCCGGCGTCAGCGCCAGCCAGCCAGCACCTGCCAGCAGCAGCTGCAGGCCCAGCTGCCGCAGGCGGGCAGACAGACCGACAGGCGCTGCGGCATGCCGGCCACCGGCCAGCAAACGAGTTGGAGCTGAAAAGCGCTGAAGACTTGGCATGACTTGATTCCATCACTGCGGCGGGCGACTGCTTGCGCCCATGCACCCGCTCAGATATCGACCTCCACGGCGTCGCCATGCAGTTCCATCAGCTCGCGGCGGGCAGCGGCTTCGCCCTTGCCCATGAGCTTGGTGACCACGGCCTCTGACTGTGCAAAGTCCAGATTCATGAACTGCACGGGCAGCAGGCGGCGCGTATCGGGGTTCAGCGTGGTTTCCCACAGCTGTTCGGCATTCATCTCACCCAGGCCCTTGAAGCGGCTGACCTGGCATTTCTCGCGCGGTACGCCATCCTTGGCGCATTTTTCGAGGATGGCGTCGAGTTCGCCCGCGTCCAGCGCATAGACCTTGATCGCAGGCTTCTTGCCCCGTGCAGGCACATCGACGCGGAACAGCGGCGGCAGGGCCACATGAATATGACCGGTTTCGATGAGCTTGGGGAAATGCTTGAAGAACAGGGTCAACAGCAAGACCTGGATGTGGGAACCGTCCACGTCCGCATCCGAGAGGATACAAATCTTGCCGTAGCGCAGACCTGACAAATCCGGTTTGTCATTGGGGCCATGTGGGTCCACGCCGATAGCCACCGAAATATCGTGAATTTCGTTATTGGCAAACAGGCGGTCGCGGTCGACCTCCCAGGTGTTGAGCACCTTGCCGCGCAGCGGCAGGATCGCCTGGGTTTCCTTGTCGCGGCCCATCTTGGCGCTGCCACCGGCCGAGTCGCCCTCGACCAGAAATACCTCGTTGACGGCTATGTCCTTGCTCTCGCAATCGGTCAGCTTGCCGGGCAGCACGGCCACGCCGCTGCCCTTGCGCTTTTCGACCTTCTGCCCAGCCTTCTGGCGGGTCTGGGCGGCCTTGATGGCGATCTCGGCCAGCTTCTTGCCCCAGTCCACATGCTCGTTGAGCCACAGCTCCAGCACCGGGCGCACAAAGCCCGAGACCAGGCGCACGGCATCGCGCGAGTTCAGGCGCTCCTTGATCTGGCCCTGGAATTGCGGATCCAGCACCTTGGCATTGAGCACATAGCTGGCGCGCGCGAACACGTCGTCGGGCATGAGCTTGACGCCCTTGGGCAGCAGCGAGTGCATGTCGATGAAGGCCTTGACGGCCTGAAACAGGCCGTCGCGCAGGCCGCTGTCATGCGTGCCGCCCGCCGTGGTGGGAATCAGGTTGACATAGCTTTCGCGCAGCGGCGCGCCGTCTTCGGTGAAGGCCACGCACCAGGCCGCGCCCTCGCCTTCGGCAAAGCTGTCGTTGTTCTTGTCAGCAAAGCCCTCGCCTTCGAACAGGGGAATGACGGGCTCGCCATGCAGGCTTTGGGCCAGATAGTCGCGCAGGCCGCCCTTGAACTGCCAGGTCTGGGTGTCACGAGATTTTTCGTTGACCAGCGAGACTGCGACACCGGGCATGAGCACGGCCTTGCTGCGCAGCAGATGCACCAGCTCTCCCATGGGCAGGGCCGAGGATTCGAAGTATTTGGCATCGGGCCAGGCTCGCACCGTGGTTCCGTGCTTGCGCTCGCCGGGCTGCAGGTCGCGCACCTGCAGCGGCTCGATCACATCACCGCCCGAGAACACCAGCGTGGCGACCTGACCGTCGCGGTGGACGGTCACTTCCATGCGGGTGGCCAGTGCATTTGTCACCGAGACGCCCACGCCATGCAGACCGCCCGAGAAGCTGTAGGCGCCGCCGTTGCCCTTGTCGAACTTGCCGCCCGCGTGCAAGCGCGTGAAGACCAGCTCCACCACGGGTGCCTTTTCCTCGGGGTGCAGGCCAAAGGGAATGCCACGGCCGTCGTCTTCGACGCTGTAGGAGCCGTCGGCATGCATGCAGAACTTGATTTTCTTGCCGTAGCCGGCAAGCGCCTCGTCGGCGGCGTTGTCGATCACCTCCTGCAGTATGTGCAGGGGGTTGTCGGTACGCGTGTACATGCCGGGACGCTGTTTGACAGGCTCCAGACCCTTGAGAACGCGGATCGAGCCTTCGGAATATTCGTTGGACGGTTTGACTGCCATGGGGGCGGATTGTAGTGGCCTCTCCAGATGAGAGCTGGATAAATTCACAGTTGTTTACTCCCAATACTCTTGCACAAAGCCGGAACATCTGTCTTGCACATGTGTTTTTCTCGGTAACGCGTCGCTGTATCGCTCTCAAAAAAAGAGTAGCTGGCGCTTTATGCTTGAGGATATCCATATGGATTTCACCCAAAAACAAGACAGCTCCAGCGCCGGGCGCTCTCTTTTTAGAATCCTTGAAGATCCTTCATCTTTGACCCTACGCGCCGATCACGCATTCTGGCAAGCGAGCCTGCCGCGCATGTGACGGCCGGTACAGGCGCACAACAACTTGTTTCGTTAAAGTGATGCCCCCGACCCGAAATTCCGATCGCACGGCATGACTACCAAGACCTCTACAGCGCCCCTGTCCATGGTGCAGATTCTTCTGTGCGGCGGCGCCATCGTGACCCTGTCCATGGGCATACGCCATGGTTTCGGCCTGTGGCTGCTGCCCATCACCCAGAGCATGGGCTGGACGCGCGAGAGCTTCTCTCTGGCCATCGCCGTGCAAAACCTTTCCTGGGGCGTGCTGGGCATTTTCGTGGGCATGCTGGCCGACCGCATAGGCGCATTCAAGGTGCTGATCGGCGGCTCCATCCTCTATGCGCTGGGCCTGGCTGGCATGGCGCTGTCACCCACACCGTTGTGGTTCCTGGCCACCGCCGGCGTGCTGATCGGCGCGGCCCAGGCTGGCACGACCTATGCCGTGATCTACGGCGTGCTGGGCCGGCAGATTCCCGTGGCACGGCGCAGCTGGGCCATGGGCGTGACGGCAGCGGCAGGTTCGTTTGGCCAATTCTTCATGGTGCCGGTCGAAGGCAGCCTGATCGCCAGCGTGAACTGGTCCAACGCCCTGCTGATCCTGGCCGTGTTTGCACTGCTGATCGCAGCCCTGGCCTTTGGCCTGCGCGAGCCGGGCTTTGCCAACGGCACACCCGTCAAGCGCGACCAGACCGTAGGCCAGGCACTCAAGGAAGCCTGGAGCTACCCCAGCTTCCTGCTGCTGATGGCCGGCTATTTCGTCTGCGGCTTCCAGGTCATGTTCATCGGCGTGCACATGCCCAGCTACCTCAAGGACTTCGGCATGGAGCCGCAGGTGGCCAGTACTTCGCTGGCACTGGTGGGTCTGTTCAATATCTTCGGCACCTATCTGGCCGGCAACCTGGGCCAGAAGATGCCCAAGCGCTATCTGCTGTCGGGCATCTACAGCCTGCGCTCCCTGGCCACCATCGGCTTCTTGCTGGCACCGCTGTCTCCCTGGTCGGTCTATATCTTCTGCGCGGCCATGGGCTTTCTGTGGCTGTCCACCGTGCCGTTGACCAATGCCACCATCGCCCAGATCTTCGGCGTACAGCACCTGTCCATGCTGGGCGGCTTTGTCTTCTTCAGTCACCAGATCGGCAGCTTCCTGGGCGTCTGGCTGGGCGGCTACCTGTATGACATCAACGGCAATTACGATATGGTCTGGTATCTGTCGATTGCCCTGGGCATTTTTGCCGCCCTGGTCAATCTCCCTGTGCGCGAGACGACCATCCCGCGCCAGCCAACCATGACGGCCTGACACCATGTCTCTCAAACGCTGGCAACACACCGTGATCTGGGCCGCCGTGCTTGCGGTGCTGCTGGCCGTGTTTGCCCTGTACCTTCGGCCCGATTTCATGCTCACACTGGCGGACCAGGTCTGGGCCTGCTTTTGAGCCCTTGGGCAACCGGCCCGGGCGGCATGGCCGGGAGGACGCATGCCCCGCATCATCATCACCGGCGCATCGGACGGCATCGGTGCCGAAATGGCCCGCCAATTGGCGCAAGCCCATCAGTCTCGGCTGCAACTGACTCTGGCTGCACGCAATACCGCCAATCTGGAAGCCGTGGCCCAGCAATGCCGTGCCCTGGGCGCACAAGTGCTGGTCGTTCCCACCGATGTCAGCGAAGAGGCCCAGTGCCGCGCGCTGATTGATGCCGCCGTGCAGCAGTTTGGCGGGCTGGATGCCCTGATCAACAACGCTGGCGTCTCGGCCCACGCGCTGTTCGAGGAAGTCAGTGCCGAGGATCTGGGCTGGTATGAACGGCTGATGCGCATCAACCTCTGGGGCAGCGTCTGGTGCACACATGCGGCACTACCCCACCTCAAGGCCAGCCGGGGCGCCATCGTCGCCGTGTCTTCGCTGGCCGGGCTGGTGGGCGTGCCGGGGCGCACGGCCTACAGCGCCAGCAAATTTGCCATGAGCGGCTTTTTCGAAGCGCTGCGCATCGAACTCAAGCCCGCAGGCGTCAGCGTGACCACAGCCTACCCCGGCGTGGTGAACACGCGCATTCGCTACCACGGCTACAACGCCAGAGGCGAAGCAGCGGGCGTCAGCGGTCTCAAGGAAGACGGCGCCATGAGCGCGCAGGAATGCGCGCGTCTCATCATCGATGGCATGCAGCGCCGCCAGCGCGAGGTGGTGATGTCGAGCAAGGGCAAGCTGGGCCGCTTCATGAAGCTGATTGCGCCCGGTCTGGTGGAAAAAATCGCCCTGGCCGCACTCAAGGATGATGTGAAGCCGCATTGAGAGCCTAAGAACGTGTTTACGATCTCCTCGCGCCGCGACAGTGGTTATGCGGGAGGAAATGCAAGGCGCGATACCGCAGCAAGGCTCATGCCTTGCGAGGATTCGCAACGCTGCAGATCACCCGCAAAACCACTGGCCCGAAGGGTTGGAGTGAAATCGGGTGATTTCTGCGCGCTGTCTCTTGCTTGCACCCCGGTGCAAGCGGCGAGCCATCGCTTCGAACTCATCCCGATTGCGCTCCAACGCGGCGGCGTAGAGATCGTGAACACGTTCTAATGACAGTACCCAACAAGCAAGCCACCTTCTGGTGCGCAGCAGCCATTTGCGCCGCCCTTCTCATCATGGCGGCCATCGCGCTAGGGGTTGCGCGCGACGCCCTCCGCCAGGTCGAGCAGTTGCGCACCACCAGCCAGCCTGCGCTCTATGCCGTGACCGAGCTGGGGCCTCTGGATCGCTATCGCCAACGCAGCTCCGTCACCGTTGCGAGTGGCAACGGGCGAAATATCCACATTCCGCTGAACTCCAGCAAGACGCACGTCCATAAAGTGGGAACGCAGATTCTGGCCAGAGTCCCTCCCGCAGATAGCCCGCACGCGGGCACCGGTCTGCCGGAAGATGTGATTCAGGCAGGCTTCTGGCACTGGTATGGCCCTGTCATCTGGCTCACACTCATAGGTCTGGGCGTACTGTTGGCGGGTGTGCTGCAACTGCGCCGCAAGCCTGGGTCCTAGAGCGTGTTCACGATCTCTACGCCGCCGCGTTGGAGAGCAATCGGGATGAGTTCGAAGCGATGGCTCGCCGCTTGCACCGGGGTGCAAGCAAGAGTCAGCGCGAAGAAATCGCCCGATTGCACTCCAACCCTTCGGGACAGTGGCTTTGCGGGCGGTCTGCGGCGTTGCCAATCCTCGCAATAGCATGGCTATTGCTGCGGTATGGCGCCTGGCATCCCATCCCGCAAAGTCACTGTCGCGGCGCGAGGAGATCGTGAACACGCTCTTAACAATGCTTACAAGCGCCCTGGCACATAGCGGCCTGAGTGAGCAGGCTCGCTGCTATAGTTTTCAGCACAATGACTTGCCCTATTCCTGCCGCGGCAGTGACACTGCCCTCTTCCCATGGCGCGCAAGCGCCCTCCGCCTGGATTGCCCGCTTCGCCCACCTAGTGCGCCCTCAGGGGCAGGTGCTTGATATCGCCTGCGGCCTGGGGCGGCATATGCGGATGTTTCATGCATCCAATCACCCTGTAACCGGCATAGACAGAGCGCAGGCAGCTATCGATGCAGTAGCAAACCTGGGTCAGGCCCTGCAGGCCGATATCGAGAGCGGCCCCTGGCCGCTGCCCGGCCAGCAGTTCGACGCCGTGGTGGTGACCAACTATCTGTGGCGCCCGCTGTGGCCGCAGATTCTGGACAGCGTCAAACCCGGCGGCGTGCTGCTGTATGAAACCTTTGGCCAGGGCAATGAAGCTTTTGGCAAGCCCTCGCGCGCCGACTTTCTGCTGGCCCCTGGCGAGCTGCTCCAGGTCTGCGAAGGCTGGACCGTCGTGGCCTATGAACACGGCCAGCTGCGCCAGCCCCATCGTGTGGTGCAGCGCATTGCCGCTATCAAGCCGGAAGCTGACAACGCACGCCCTGCATTGCTTGAGGCCTGACTTCACTGCCCATATCGACAGCCCAGACTGCCTCATGCCTGACTACGCCCTGCTCCTAGCCCACGATGAACATCCCGGCCCGACCACCTCCTGGCCTGCCCAGCCAGGAGGTCCCTGCGAAGCCTGGGCCGAGTGGTTTGAAAGCACACCACTCTTGTTCAGCGTGCTGCTGGGCGATGCCAGGCAGCTGCCCGAATTGGTGCCCTGCAGCGCCTATCAGGACAAGGAAAGCCTGATCTCCCTGGCCGCCCCCATGGATCAGGTCAAGGCACGCTGGCAATGGCTCAAGACACAGATCGGGCCGCTGCCCGCCCACTGGGTGGATTCAGTCAGAAAAAGCTGGCTGCAGATCGACACCATCATCGGCCAAAGCCAGCGCCACTGGCTGCTGCTGGACTGCGCCACACTGATCCCCCATGGCTTTGACACGCTCGAATACGCCATAGCCCTGGGCGCGCTGCGCGAACGCTGCCTGCAATGGGACTGCAGCGCGGACAATCTGCCCGAATCGCTGCAGGTTTTGAAGCAGCATCCGCAGGACCAGCTTGGGTGGTGGAGCCATTCGGTACTTGCCCGCACCGAAGTCATAGAGCGCGACAACGACGATGACTGGCCTGCCTGGCTCAAGGACAACTACGTGGAGCGCTACCACAGCGCCTGGGATGAAGATGTGGAGGCCTACTATGTGATGCCCAGAAAGCATCCGCGCACCGGCGAAAAGCTGCCCGGCGAGAACCATCGCGACAACTGGCCCGTCGGTCTGGTCACGCCCTATGGCCGCTGGCTGGTCAAGCCGATTGAAGGCGCCAACGGAGCCTATACATCAGGGGGCTTTATCACCGTGCACTACCCGGAAGCCAAGGAAGGCGCTGGTGAAAAATCCGGCCTCAAGGACTTGAATGGCAACTGGGTGGTTGCGCCCTCGGCCGGCTACCTCAATGCCTATGCCCTCACGCCCCAGGTCATGGCCTGCAAGTCTGCGAACGTGCCCGGTATGGAAGACCTGCGCAGCCTGCCCGGGCTGGAGCTGTTGCACGAGGGTCTGAGCAGCATCTACTACAACGCCGATGAGGACGAGTTCATACGGGCTGACCAGGGGCCTTATGGGGAATCCCGAAAGCTGCTGCTCAAGTCGGATGGCAAGCCGCTGTTTGACGCCAGCAAGTACGAGCACATCAACGACTTCAACACCAAGACCGGCCTGGCCGTGGCCTGCATTCGCCAGCGCTTCATCAACGAACAAGGCGAAGAGGTCAGTCATATCCGTGAAGGCGTGATTCACATCAGCGGACAGGAGGTCATCCCCTGCGAATACAAGACCATCGAGCGCGGCTTCAACAGCTCCCCGCCCAAGCTCCTGCCGGGTGGCAAGCTGCTGGCGATCACCGAGAAAGGCCAGCCCCATGTCTACAGCTCCAAGGGCAAGCTGTTGGCCTCGCCCCATATCTGGTGCCCGCCGCTGAACTGCAGCCCCAAAAAGAATGAGCTGCTCACCTTTATGGGTGAAGGGCCTGGTGCCGAATTGGTGATGTTTTCCATCAAGGACTTCAGCATCACCCGTACCGGTGAAACCTGGGATGACTATCTCAATGCCATGCGAGGCATGTTCAAGGGTTTGGATGGTGAACAGGCCGAAACCACGACCATGACCCGCGAGGAGTTGATCAAAGCCGAGGACGAAACCTGGATGCAGGACCTCACCCTCATCCTCTGCCTGGGCGAGGAGAAAGAAGCCTCCGAACTGCTGCAGCAATGGCGCGACTGCGTGGCCGATCCCGATCCAGCCGATATGGGCTGGGAGGATGGTGAAGATGAGGACAACGAGATCGACCCCGATGTGATGCATCTGCCCGAAGGCGAAAATGCACTGACGCTGTATTGGGTGCACCTCATCCCCATCGCTACCCAGTTCGCCCGTTTTGACTGGAAGGATGCTGAGGGCATTGCCGACACCCACTGGCTGCCCGGCACCGACAACTGGCACTGGGACACGCCAGCCGATGGCGTGGAGTCGGGACTGGAACATCTGGCCGAACATCTGGACAGCCGCGATATGGCCTTGATCAGGCTGGCCACCGATGACGACAGCATCCGCATCACCGTGGTGCGGGCAGAGGACTCCGAGGATTTTCTGGATCGACTGGCTCAGGCCAGCATCAGCGCGACCAACTACAGCTCCAGCTGATGCAACCGGCGGACACATCTCGCTCACAAAGCAGACTCTATCCGTTTGGTCATCCATCCACAAGCTGGCGATATGCCCTGCCACGACGCACAACGAATTGACGCAGTATCGACAATGTTTTCGTCAATTCGTCATTTATTGACAACATATCGACAAAAACAGGGTTTTGCTCCGCAGCATGACCTCAAATCTGTGCAATGACGGGCAAGCCTGTTTGTAGAATGAAACTTTCCCGTTTTCTGATTGCGGATATGACATCTTCCTCCGTTGCTCTGACTGGCAGCATTGTTGCCCTCATTACGCCCATGCTCGAAGACGGTAGCGTCGACTACCCGGCGCTGCGCAAACTGATCGACTGGCATGTGGCCGAAGGCACTCATTGCATCGGCGTGGTCGGCACAACGGGCGAATCGCCCACGGTCAACGTGGACGAGCACTGCGAAATCATTCGTGTCTCCGTGGAACAGGCTGCGGGCCGTGTCTCCATCATGGCCGGCTGCGGTGCCAACAGCACGCATGAAGCCATCGAGCTGGCCAAGTACGCCAAGAAGGTCGGTGCCGACAGCCAGTTGCAGGTCGTGCCCTACTACAACAAGCCTACCCAGGAAGGCCAGTACCAGCACTTCAAGGCGATTGCCGAAGCCACTGGCGACCTGCCCGTGATTCTCTACAACGTGCCCGGTCGCTCGGTCGCCGACATGCAGCATGAAACCGTGCTGCGTCTGGCCCAGATTCCCGGCATCGTCGGCATCAAGGAAGCCACCGGCAATATCGAACGTGCCCAATGGCTGATCCGTGATGTGCCCGCCGGTTTTGGCGTGTACTCCGGTGATGACCCCACCGCCGTGGCATTGATGCTGTGCGGCGGCCACGGCAATATCAGCGTGACGGCCAACGTGGCTCCCCGCCTGATGAGCGAGCTGTGCATTGCTGCGCTGGCCGGCGATGTCAAGCGCGCCATGGAAATCCAGTTCCAGCTCATGCCCCTGCACAAGAGCCTGTTCGTGGAAGCCAATCCCATTCCCGTGAAATGGGCTGCAGCCCGCATGGGACTGTGTGGCCCCGCCATGCGCCTGCCAATGACGCCACTGAGCGAGCAATTTGAATCCGTTGTCGAGGGCGCTCTGCGTAAAGTTGGCGTACTCTGATCGAGTTGCGCTAAGCTAGCGGTTTTTCGCACATAGCTTGAACGCTACCCAAGGACAATCCGCGTGAAACAAAACACTGCACGTTTGGGCCTGCTCAGCCTCGCGCTGGGCCTCACAGCCTGCACGACCACGTTCCAAGAGACCAAGATCGACTACAAGAGCGCAGGCAAAAACCAAACCCCTTCGCTCGAAGTGCCTCCGGATCTGACGCAGCTGTCGCAAGACTCGCGCTACATCGTCCCTGGCGGCGTTGTTTCTGCGGCGGCCATGCAAGCCAACGCCAAGGCTGCCAAGCCCACCGACAGCAATACCGCAGCCAACAAGATCGGCGATGTGCGCATCGAACGCGATGGCGCCGAGCACTGGCTGGTCGTGGACCGTTCGGCCGACAAGCTCTGGGAGCCTACGCGCGACTTCTGGCTGGAAAACGGCTTCATCTACACGATGGAAGACCGCCAGCTGGGCATTCTGGAAACCGACTGGGCCGAAAACCGTGCCAAGCTGCCTCAGGACGTCATCCGCAAGACGCTGGGCAAGGTCTTCGACTCGCTCTACTCCACCAGCGAACGCGACAAGTTCCGTACCCGCCTGGAGCGCGAGCCCGACGGCAAGACCCGCATCTATGTCACGCACCGCGGCATGGAAGAGGTCTACACCAGCAGCCAGAAGGACAACACCATCTGGCAGCCCCGCGCCCGTGATCCCGAGCTGGAGACCGAGTTCCTGCGCCGCCTCATGGTCAAGCTGGGCGTGAGCGAAGAGCAAGCCTCCGCTGTTGCCAAGGCCGACCGCAGCGCTGCTGTGGCCAGCACCAGCACCGCACGCATGGAAACCGTCAATGGCGTTCCCGTGCTGCAACTGGGTGAAGACTTTGAACGTGCCTGGCGCCGCGTAGGCGTGGCACTGGATCGCACCGGCTTTACCGTGGAAGACCGTGACCGCAGCCGCGGCGTTTACTACGTGCGCTATGTGGATCCGAATGCCAAGACTGAGACCAAGGGCTTCTTCAGCAAGATCTTCAGCCAGGGCAAGGAAGCAGCACCCCCAGCCAAGTACCAGATCCTGGTCAAGGGCAGCGGCAATCAGTCCCAGGTTTCCGTGCTCAACGAGCAAGGTCAGCCTGACAGCACCGCCAACGGTCAGCGCATCATCCGCGTGATCACGGACGATCTGAAATAAGTTTCAGAAGACGACCACACCAAGCCACCTGGAAATACCCAGGTGGCTTTTTTATGCTCGCTCATCCGCAGGGAAGTATCCGAGCCGCATCCAGTCACTCCAGACGCCCCGGGAAGCAGGCATAAAAAAACCGCACCATGGTGCGGTTTTTTGCGCTCAGGGCCAAAGCCCTTTGCCTGCTTGTGCAGTTGCTTACTTGGCAGTAGCGGCGCCAGCAGCAGCGTCAGCGTTAGCCTTGGCGGCGTCAGCATCAGCAGCGGGGGCAGCAGGTGCTTCAGCGGCAGGAGCAGCAGGTGCTTCAGCGGCAGGAGCGTCAGCAGCAGGTGCGGGAGTTTCAGCGGCAGGAGCAGCAGGAGCTTCAGCGGCAGGAGCGGGAGCTTCCACGGCAGGAGCGGGAGCAGCAGGAGCTTCAGCCTTCTTGTCACCGCAAGCGGCCAGAGCTGCAGCAGCGATCACGGTAGCCAGAATCAGAGAGTTCTTCATAACAGTTTCCTAGTTTGTAGGTTCAGCAGACAGTAGGTGGATTGCCATTACGGTCAGCTTGTTGCAGCTATTGATCGCTTTGGCAGATCAGGTCAAACAGTAAATTGACTCGGTTCGCATTATAGGTAGTTTTGCCCATTGCTGACTAACACTGACAGCATCTAAACAATTCTGCACAAATCAATGCAAGACCCATTTACCGAACAAGCTCTCGCTTGCTGTGATTCACACTTTGGACCAGAAACTCATCCCTGTCAATTTTCTGACTCATCTTTAATGAATCTTTACAAAATCACCCCTGGGCAGCCCTAAGGCTGCAGAGACGACACGGCAAGAAAGCACGTAAGTTAGCATGGACCCGGTTACAAGTCCACCCGACTCAGTCGCCCGAACGCACCCAGCCGGCATCAAACCAGGATGAAAGCAGCTCCAGTGCATCGTCGCTGGCGGTTGCCAGGTCCTTGCGGGACAAGGCTTTGGTGTCAGCCAGCTTGCGCATCAGCGTTGCATCGCGGCCGCCTGCCAGATAGCTTTCCCCATTGATGAAAATGTGTTTTGCGTCGTACATCATGCGGCTGCGGCGATCCAGCACCACGCTTTCGAACATGCCGTTTTCATCGCCATGCTCGAACCAGACATTGGCTTTAGGCTCGGTCAGGTACTCACCCAACGCACGCTCCAGCGCCAAGGGTTCGGCCATGGCTTTCTTCAATGCCTCACGCGCAAAGTCATACATGCCCTCGGGAATCAGCGCGGGGTTGCTGACCGCTTCCTGCTTGGGATCCTTGTAGATGACAGGATTCTCCGGCTCGTCCGGCTCGTCCGACATGCGCAGCAGCAGCTCGCGACCCAGTTCGCTGCGGTCGGGCGAACGAAAGCCGATGGAATAGGTCATGCACTCGCCCTCGGCCACACCGTCGTGTGCCCACTTGGGAGGCAGATACAGCATGTCGCCGGGCTCAAGCACGAACTCTTCTTCGGGCTCGAAGTTGGCCAGAATCTTCAAAGGCTTGTCAGGCTGCAGCGACAGGTCTTTCTGACGGCCAATGCGCCAGCGGCGCTTGCCATGGGCCTGCAGCAAGAACACGTCATAGCTGTCGAAGTGCGGACCCACACCGCCCTGATCAGTGGCAAAGCTGATCATCAGATCATCGAGGCGTGCCTCTGGCACAAAGCGGAATTGCTGCAGCAGCTCATGTACCTTGGCGTCGTGCATGTCCACGCCCTGCACCAGCACGGTCCAGCCCGGCTTGTTCAGGGCAGGCAGGCTGCGGCGCGACAGCGGGCCGTGGCCAAGCTTCCAGTTACCTCCATCGAGCTGCTGGATCAGGCGCGACTCCACGCCATCTTCGCCAGCCATGGCCAGCAAACGTGCGCGCGGAATGGGAGCTTTGAAGCCGGAAATGGCCTGGCGCACCAGCAAAGGTTTCTTATGCCAGTGCTTGCGCATGAATTGAGAAGCGGTGAGCCCACCCAGCAAGGCGAGCGGCGTATTGATGTCCATGGAAACAGTCCTGCCGTATAAGCAACGGACTGCATTGTCCTATAGCGTCAATAACGCATGCTGGCGTCGATCAAAGCTTGCGCCGGTTCAACCCCTGAGCGCGCGGTAATCGCTGGGTGACATGCCTGCATAAGCCTTGAAGGCGCGGCTGAAATGGGCGCTGTTGCCAAAGCCGCAATCCATGGCGATCTCGGTAATGGTTCGGTGCACCAGGGCCGACGAATGCAGCTCTCGCATGCACAGCTCCAGACGGCTTTGCTGAATGAAGGCTCCCAGCGACAGCTCGCGCCCCGCAAAAGCATTGTGCAGATGGCGTTTGCTGCAATTGAGTGTCTGCGCCACCTGCTCGACCGAAAGGCCCGGGTCCCGGATATGGCTGGCCACATGCTCGCAGATGCGGTCGTGCAGAGCCTGCTTCTGTGTGACGGCCGTCGCCTGGCCCGCCATTGCCTGCAGCGACAGATGGACCATATCGACCAGCAACTCGCCCGCACGACGCGCCAATGGAGCGGCCATGCAGTCCAGCTCCTGATAGGTGCTGCGCATGGTCTGCAAGGCGATGCGTGCAATGCCACTGCTACCGCTGACGCTGCGCCCCATGAGGCCGTCCAGCCGCAGACCCCGGTCAACAATGCTTTGCTTGGGCACCATCATGATCAGATGCTCGGTATGACTGGGGTTGGCGACCTCGTATGGCTGAGAGGTGTCGTAGATCACCCAGTCACCGCTGCTGACACTGGCCTGCTGGCCGTTTTGCAGCACCTGGGCATGCCCATCCCATGGAGCCACGATCTTGAGATAGGCCATCTCGCTGTCTCGCAGCCGGTGGGAGTCGCGAATCACACGGTGGCGATCTGCTTCGAGCTTGGTCAGCATCACATCTCCGGCATAGGCGACATTGATACGCCCGTCAAAACGGGTGTCTCCGTACAAATCCGTCTCCAATCCGGAAAACAGCTGTGCCATCCAGTCATGCCAGGCTGGAGCAGTTTCCTTTTCCGGCAATCCTTCGGTGCTCAGCACTACTGACGCGGTCATGTGCCTTGACTCCTTATCGTGCGCGTATCTGCCTGTATCGACAGTCCATGTCGCCATTATCAGCAAGCACGCGCTTTCGCGCACAGGGTATCAGCCAGTCTCCCAGCACAGGCCTCAACACCAGGGAAAACCCGCAACCACATGCACGATTCGACAAACCGTTTGTGCACGCACAGCACAGCACCAGTCTCCCTGCTTTTCTACGATTGCACTCACACCCGACTCAGACAGCCACAGGAAGTGGGCTGAAGACAAGCCCCTCAGCACAAACAGTGTGGGCGGCAATCCTCCTGTCTTCGCTCCATTGGACCTACATCAATGCTTTGAAGCACCGTAAAGGAAGTGACCATGATTGAACAAACCATGCTTATCGGCGGACAAGCTGCCCAGGCCAGCAACGGCGCCATATTTGAACGCAAGAACCCGCTGGACGGCTCGGTCGCCACTCGCGCACCGGCCGCCACTACGGCTGATGCCGTGCGTGCCGTGGAAGCGGCTCAGGCGGCCTTCCCCGCCTGGGCTGCACTGGGCCCCACAGAACGCCGTCTGATGCTGATGAAGGCTTCGCAGGCACTGGAAGCCAAGGCCGAGGCCTTTGCCGCAGCCATGGCGGCCGAAACAGGCGCATCGGGTATCTGGGCTGGCTTCAATGTGCACCTGGCCGCCAATATGTTTCTGGAGGCTGCATCGCTGACCACCCAGATCAACGGCCAGCTGATCCCTTCGGATGTGCCCGGCAGCATGGCCATGGCCGTGCGCCAGCCCGCTGGCGTGGTGCTGGGCATCGCACCCTGGAATGCGCCCATCATCCTGGCCGTGCGCGCCATTGCCACGCCTCTGGCCTGCGGCAATACCGTGATCCTCAAGGGTTCGGAACTCTGCCCCGCCACCCATGGTCTGATCATCGAAGCACTGCAGGAAGGCGGTCTGCCCGCCGGTGTGGTGAACTTTGTGACCAATGCCCCCGAAGACGCCGGTGCCGTGGTCGAAGCCATGGTGGCCCACCCCGCCGTGCGCCGCGTGAATTTCACCGGCTCCACCCGTGTGGGCCGCATCATTGGCCAGACCTGCGCCAAGTACCTCAAGCCCGTGATTCTGGAGCTGGGCGGCAAGGCCCCGTTCTTGGTGCTGGACGACGCCGATGTGGACGCCGCCGTGGCCGGCTGCACCTTTGGCGCCTTTGCCAACTCGGGCCAGATCTGCATGTCCACCGAGCGCATCATCGTGGACGAAGCCGTCGCCGAGGAGTTCATCGCCAAGCTCGTGGCACGCGCCACATCGCTGCCTCTGGGCGACCCGCGCCAGGGTCCCGTGGTGCTGGGATCCGTCGTGGACATGAACACCGTGAACCGCGTCAACGAACTCATCGACGACGCCGTCGCCCAGGGCGCCAAGGTCCTCTGCGGCGGCAAGGCCAGCGACACCTTGATGGCCGCCACACTGATCGACGGCGTGACGCCCGAGATGCGCATCTTCCGTGAAGAGACTTTTGCCCCCGTCAAGGCCATCGTGCGCGTCAAGGGCGAAGAGCAAGCCATCGCCATGGCCAACGACAACGAGTTCGGTCTGGCCTCTGCCGTCTACACCAAGGACACGGCCCGTGGCTGGCGTGTGGCAGCGCGCATCGAAGCCGGTATCTGCCACATCAACGGCCCCACCGTGCACGATGAGGCACAGATGCCGTTCGGCGGCGTCAAGAACTCGGGCTACGGCCACTTTGGCGGTCAGGCCGGTATCGATGCCTTCACCGATACCCGCTGGATCACCATGCAGACCACCACACGTCACTACCCCTTCTAAAGCGTCATGGACAGGAGTCAGGGCTCGGCAGCCCTGGCTACTGTCTGCGCTTGAAACCTCCATCGCAGGCATTGCGCCATGAGGCAAAGATCTCAGGTGCAGCGCCAGCATGGGCAAGGTGCAAACCCAGGCTTGCACCTTGTGTCTGCCGACCATCACAGAACCACCGGAGACTCACGTTGAAACATCCATACCCTCTGGCCCTGGCAGCCCTGCTGTCAGGCCTCGGTCTCGCCGCCTCGGCTGCGGACTCTCAAAGCACCAGCCCCGGCCAGCGTTATTACGAAAAGACCTGCGCCAAATGCCATGAAGCCGGCATAGGCCCTGTCATCAAGGGCCGCGGCTTCCCCCCGCAGACCTACATGATCATCGCGCGCAACGGCATGAACGCCATGCCGGCCTTTCGCGTGACCGATATCGACGACGCCACGCTGGAAGACCTGGCCAACTATCTGTCCAGGACAGAAGCGCCCAAGGCCGCAGCCCCGGCGAAGAAGTAACAGGAGCGATGTGATGCAAACCGATCGCCGCTCCCTACTCAAAGGCCTGGCCGCTGCCGGCCTAGCCGTCTCCGGCATAGGCCTGACGCAAGCTGCCTCCGTTCTGACAGGCAATACTGCTGCGCCCACCGACGTGCTGGCCGTGACCTCCTCCTTGCACGGCTCCGCCCTGGATGCAGCCTTTGTGGCTGGCGTTCAAGGCAGCGCCCGCGACGCAGCGCATACCCGCCTGCAAGGCCTGGATAGCACCGCTTTCAAGCAGCTGGGCGAGCTGCTGGCCGATGGTCAGGAAACCCTGCTCGTGGGCCTGCTCGACGACGCCTCGGCCACACTGGTACTGGACCTGGTCCGCTCCGCAGGCGGCCGTGTACTAGCCGTTGAAAACCATCGCGTGGATGGCACTGCCGCCGATTGGGCCCGGTCGCTAGGCAAGTCGCTGGCTTCCGGCCAAGCCATGAACACCACCACGGCAGCCGCTGGCAACGAAGCCCGCGTGTCCTTTCGCTGCGTGATCTAGAAAACAAGGAAAGCAGAGCATGACAAGCAAATACATGGCCCTGCCCAAGGGCATGAGCGAGAGCAGTTTTGATGCGGCCATCGCCCAATTCAAGAAAGCCCTGGGCGAAGAGAACGTGATGATCAAGGACGAACTGGTTCGTCCCTACACCAAGGTGATGATGGCCGTGCCTACCGAAGAGCACACACCGTCGGCCGTGGTGACGGCCACCACCGTCGAGCAGGTGCAGCAAGTCGTCAAGATCTGCAACGAGCACAAGGTACCCGTGTGGACCATCTCCACCGGCCGCAACTTCGGCTACGGCTCGGCCGCGCCGGGCCAGCGCGGCCAGGTTGTGCTGGATCTGCGCAAGATGAACAAGATCATCCATGTGGACCCCGAGCTGTGCACCGCCCTAGTCGAGCCTGGAGTGACCTACCAGATGCTCTACGACTATCTGGAAGAGAACAAGATTCCGCTGATGCTGTCGTTCTCGGCACCTTCGGCGATTGCTGGCCCCCTGGGTAACACCATGGACCGCGGCGTGGGCTACACCCCCTATGGCGAGCACTTCATGATGCAGTGCGGCATGGAAGTGGTGATGGCCAATGGCGATGTGTACCGCACCGGCATGGGCGGCGTGAAGGGCGACAAGGCCTGGCAGGTCTTCAAGTGGGGTTACGGCCCCACGCTGGACGGCATGTTCACTCAGTCCAACTACGGCATCTGCACCAAGATGGGCTTCTGGCTGATGCCCAAGCCCCCGGTCTTCAAGCCGCTGGAAATCCAGTTCGACGAAGACAGCGATATCAGCGAAATCGTGGAGTTCATCCGCCCCCTGCGTATCGCCCAGGTCATCCCCAACTCGGTGGTGATTGCCGGCGTGCTGTGGGAAGCCTCGACCTGCAACACCCGTCGTTCCGACTACACAACCGAGCCCGGCCACACGCCCGACGCCATCCTCAGGCAGATCCAGAAGGACAAGCATCTGGGCGCCTGGAATGTCTACGCCGCGCTGTACGGCACCAGGGAACAGGTCGACGTCAACTTCAAGATCGTGCAGGACGCGCTCAAGAAGCTGGGCAAGGGCCGCTTGATAACCGAAGAGATGGCCGGCGACACCCAGCCCTTCAAGTACCGTGCCCAGCTCATGTCCGGCGTGCCCAATCTGCAGGAGTTTGGCCTGTACAACTGGCGTGGGGGTGGCGGCTCGATGTGGTTTGCCCCCGTGTCGCAGGCGCGCGGCAGCGAGTGCGACAAGCAGAAATCGCTGGCCAAGAAGATTCTCAACAAGCATGGCCTCGACTATGTGGGCGAGTTCATCGTCGGCTGGCGCGACATGCACCACGTCATCGACGTGCTCTACGACCGCAGCAGCGAAGAGGAAACCAAGCGCGCCAACGCCTGCTTTGCCGAGCTGCTGGACGAGTTCGAGAAGGAAGGCTATGCCGTGTACCGCGTGAACACCGCCTTCCAGGAACGTGTGGCGCAGAGCTACGGCCCGGTCAAGCGCGAGATCGAGCGCAAGATCAAGCGGGCGCTGGACCCGAATGGCATCTTGGCTCCGGGCAAGTGCGGGATAAACATTTAAGCTCCCCCTGAGGCGCTACGCGCCTTCCCCCTCTCTGCTTCGCGGAGGGGGACGACAGCCTCGCTGCGGGGCGGCGGGGCCGCCTAGGCCCTTGCTCGCTGTCTCTTTGTTGGGACATGCCTGTTCGGGTGCAGCGCCTCAGCTTCAAATTTTAAAAGCCACCTGATTTGAAAACGCCAGGTGGCTTTCTTTTTTCCTGAACACTATTTCTATCACTACCGAATCAATAGCTACCAGCGCTTTTTCGCATTGGGCTTGAGGCCAATTCGACACTTAATTCAGCAAACTCGATGCTTGCACATCAGCTCTGAACTGCGCTGGCGTCTGCCCCGTGTGCTGCTTGAACAATCGGCTCAGATGCGCGCCGCTGGCAAAGCCGCTGGCCAGCGCCAGCTCCGTCAAGGTGCAGTGGCGATTGGCAGGGCTGATCAGCTCGCGCTGAAACAGGGCCACGCGTTCGGCCCAGATATGCTGGCTGATGGACAGCGTCTCGTTGGCAAAGGCGTTGTAGAGATGACGCTTGCTGCAGTTGAGCGCTGCGGCCACTGCATCCACGCTCAGGGCCGGATCGCGCAGATGCTGGCGCACATACGCCTTGATGCGGCCCAGCAGCAGCTCGCTGGCGCTCAGCGAGGCCGCGCGGCCGCAGGCGTCGAGCAGGGACAGCTGGATCAGCTGCAGCAGCGAATCCGTCACATGCTGGGCCAGGCCCTGGCCCATGGCCCGACATTCGGCAAACGTGCCGCGCATCATGTCCAGTGCAATGCGGGACACGCCTTCGCTGCCGCCCACATAGCGTCCCATGAGGGCGTCGATAGCGCGGCCATGGTCTTCGAAGCGGCTTTTGGGCAGGGTGATGATCAGATGCTCGCACCACTCCGGGTTGAGCACCTCGTACTCCTGCGTGGTGTCATAGATCAGCCACTGGCCGCTGCGCGCCACGGCTTCGCGCCCGTTCTGGCAGACGCGGGCCTCGCCATGCCAGGGCGCGACGATCTTGAGAAAGTCGGTGCTGTGGCGCTCCATGCTGGCCGAAGTGCGCCGCACGCGATGGCGGCTGGCCTCGATGCGGGTCATGCCCACCGGCCCCAGCTCGAAGGTACCCAGTCGCGCCGAGAAATGCTGGTCGCCATAGACATCGCTCTCCAGTCCATAGAGCGTGGACATCCAGTGCTGCCAGGCGCCCACGGCTTGAGCACCTTGCATCTCGGTCATCTGATAGGTGGGAGTGTCTGGCCGCATCTTGGCTCCTGAAGAAGTAACAGGATGCTTCATTATCCATAGCAGTCCCGAAACCCCGCAGGGCAAGACCGGCGCCTTGCAGGGAAATCAGTGTTTACCCACAGGCACTTGCATGTACAGACAAGACGCAGTGCACGCCCAGACAAACACCCGCCGCCGCGATTTCCTACGATGGCCGCAGAACCCGGACACCCGTCCATCAAAAAGGAGACAAGCATGACATTCGCCGACAAGCGTTTTGTTCTCAAAAGTCTGGTCGCAGCCACCGCCCTGGCGGGTCTGTGCGGCACGGCACTGGCCCAGGAAGCGCCCAAATCCATCCGCATCGGCTGGGCGATTGCCAAGACCGGCGTCAACGCGGGCGGCACCTCGGTGACCACGGCGCCCAACTACAAGCTCTGGGTCAAGGAGATCAACGACGCCGGCGGCATCATGCTCAAGGCCTACAACAAGCGGGTGCCCATCGAGGTCATCGAATACGACGACCGCTCCAGCACCGAAGAGGCCGTGCGCGCCACCGAGCGCCTGATCACCCAGGACAAGGTCGACTTCGTGCTGCCGCCCTGGGGCACGGGCTCCAATCTGGCCGTGGGTCCGACCTACGAAAAGCACAAATACCCACTGCTGGCCGCCACCTCGGTGACCGACAAGGCCCCCGATCTGGCCAAGCGCTGGAAGCACGCCTTCTTCTTCCTGGGCACGGGCGGCGAATATGCCGAGGGCCTGGTCGCCATGCTGGAAAAGGCCAAGAAGGACGGCAAGATCAACAACAAGATCGCCATGATCAACATCGCCGACGGCTTTGGCGTGGAGCTGGCCAATGCCACACGCAAGGCCGCCAAGCAGCATGGCTTCGAGCTGGTCTACGACAAGAGCTATCCGATCGGCACGCAGGACATGACGCCCATCATCAACGAGGCCAAGGGCAAGGGTGCCGACACCTTCGTGGCCTACTCCTACCCGCCCGACACCATGCTGATCAACGAGCAGGCCAGGACGCTGGGCCTGGCTCCCAAGGTGCTGTTCACCGGCGTGGGCACGCAGTTCCCCATGTTCAAGGGCAAGTTCGGCGCAGCGGCCGAAGGCGTGATGGCACCGGGCGGCATCGATGCCGGCAACCCGCAGATGCAGGCCTACCTGAAACGGTTTAAGGAAGTCACAGGTCAGGAGTCCGACCGCTTTGCCAGCCCCATCGTCTACACCTCGCTGCAGATGCTGCAGCAGGCCATCGAGCGCGTGGGCAAGATCGACCGCGCCGCCGTGACCCAGGAACTCAAGAGCGGCAGCTTCGAGACCGTACTCGGCCCCGTCAAGCTCGAAGGCCAGATGCTGACCAAGCTCTGGCATGTGGGCCAGTGGCAGAACGGCGAGTTCAATGCGATTGCGCCAACCAACCGGGCGGGTGTCAAACCTGCGGTTATCCCCCGCAGCACCCCCTGAGGCGCTGCGCGCCTTCCCCCTCTCTCTACGCGCTTTGCGCTATGGGAGGGGGACGACAGCCTCGCTGCGGGGCGGCCCTTGCTTGCTGTCTCTTTGTTGGGCCGTGCCAGTTTCCAACATCGCGCCACTTGCCAGAACTATCAAAACAAGAGCTGGTTGCGCAGGTTTCGCCTTCACTTTGCATTGATTTCATAACAAGAACAATGAATCACCAGCGGTATACGCTATGAATTTAATAGACATCCTTCTCGCTGGCGCCATGCTGGGCGGGCTCTACGGCCTGGTGGCCATGGGGCTGACGCTGCAGTACGGCGTGGCGCGCATCATGAATCTCTCGTATGGGGAGTTTCTGATTGCGCCGGCCTTCCTGGCCTTTTTTGCGGTAAGCAGCTGGGGTATTTCACCGCTGCTTCTGGTGCTGCTGGTGGTGCCGCTGGGCTTTGCCATCCAGTGGCTGATCTATCAGCTGCTGCTGACCCCGCTGGTGCGCCGCGCCAAGGGCGGCCCTGCGCTGGAGGTGGATTCAATTTTGGCCACCTTCGGCATGCTGTTCGTCGTGCAGGGCGTCATGCTGGTGATGTTCGGCGGCGACTATCACAGCTACAGCTATCTGGCCGAACCTGTGGAGATCCTGGGCAGCAAGGTCGCGGCCAACCGTCTGCTGGTGCTGGGCTTTGCGATCGTGCTGGGCGGCGGCCTGTACCTGCTGCTGACGCGCACCCGCGCCGGCGCCGTGGTGCGCGCCGTGTCCGTGGCACCGCAGTTCGCACATCTGGTCGGCATCAATGTGCGCAGCACGGCGGCACTGGCCTATGGTCTGGGCGGTGCACTGGTGGCGATCTGCGGCGTGCTGGTCAGCATGTTTCTCCCCTTCTCGGCCGGCATGGGCACCATGTTTGCGATGAAGGCGCTGATCGTTGTCATCATGGGCGGCGTGGGCAATCTCATGGGTTGTCTGGTCGCCGGCATGCTGCTGGGATTTGCCGAAACGCTGGTCGCCTCCTTTGTCGACCCCGGCCTGACGCTGGCCGTGAATTACGCCGTTTTCTTGCTGGTGCTGCTGTTCAAGCCCACAGGTTTGTTCGGGAGGGCTGCACGATGAGCGGCAAGAAAGAAATCATCATCTGGGTCATCAGCGCCATCGCTCTGGCGGGCCTGGCCCTGCTGCCGCGCTGGCTGACGGACGAGTACTACCTCTCGCTCATGATCAGTATCCTGATGTACTGCGTGCTGGCCACGGCCTGGGCGCTTTTCTCTGGACCGACGCGCTATATCTCGCTGGCCACCGTCGCCTTCTTCGGCATGGGTGCTTATGTCACCGCCGTGTTCGGCGAGTCCCTGCCCTGGGGCGCCGTGCTGGGCATTGCGGCCGGCGTGGGCCTGGTCATGGCCTTGATCGTGGGGCTGTCCACGCTGCGGCTGTCGGGCGTGTACTTTGTGATCTTCAGCTTTGGCCTGGCCGAGCTGGTCAAGCAGCTCGTCACCTGGTGGGAAGTCAACATCACCAAGGATCTGGGCCGCTATGTGTTTGTGGAGATCACCCAGCTCGATATCTACTGGCAGCTGCTGGCCATGCTGGCCCTGGTGCTGGCGCTGCGCGCCCTCATCAACCGCTCGCGCCTGGGCCTGGCGCTGCGCGTGATCGGCGAGGACGAGACCGTGGCCACCCATGTGGGCATCAACACCACCACGGCCAAACTGCTGCTGTTCGCCGTCAGCGCCGTGTTCATCACCGTCACGGGCGCCATCATGGCTCCGCGCTGGACCTATATCGACCCCAGCATCGCCTTTGCTCCCGCCGTCTCGTTCCAGACCCTGATCATGGCCTTGCTCGGTGGTGCCGGCGCGCTGTTCGGGCCGATTCTAGGGGCCGTGCCGCTGGTGCTGCTGTTCGAGTACCTGGGCGCCAACTTCCCCAACCATTTCTCGATTCTGCTGGGCCTGGTGTTCATCGTGATCGTCTACTTCATTCCCCAGGGCCTGTCTGGTGTGCTGGCCAAGTTGTTCCACAAGAAGGGAGGCCAGCCATGAAGACCGCCACCCTGCTTTCCGTGCGCGGCGCCACCAAGCGCTTCGGCGGCCTGGTAGCCGTCAACGAACTGAGCTTTGACGTCTACCCGGGCGAGGTCGTGGGCCTGCTCGGCCCCAATGGCTCGGGCAAGACCACGGCCATGAATCTGATCTCGGGCGCCCTGCCCGTCAACGGCGGCGAGATCGTATTCAACGGCAAGCCCATCCACGCGCTCAAAAGCCACCAGATCGCCCGCCTGGGCGTGGCACGCACCTTCCAGCTGGTCAAGGTGCTGGGCTCCATGAGCTGCACCGACAACGTCATTGCCGGCATGGCCTTCAAGCCCCGGCCTCTATTTGGCAAACCTGCCGCCGCGCGTGCCCTGCAACTGCTCAATCAGGTGGGTCTGGCCGAATTTGCGAAGACTCCTGCAGGCGAGCTCACCTATATCAACCAGAAGCGCCTGGAGCTGGCCCGCGCACTGGCGCTGGAGCCGCAGATCCTGCTGCTCGACGAATGGCTGGCCGGACTCAACCCCACGGAACTGCAGCAGGGCATTGCACTGATCCGGCAACTGCAGGCCACGGGGCTGACGATTCTCATGGTCGAACATGTGATGGACGCCGTGCATGCGCTGTGCAGCCGCTGCGTGGTGATGAACGCGGGCACGAAAATAGCCGACGGCCCCACGGCCCAGGTTCTGAAAGAGCCCGAGGTGGTACGTGCCTACCTGGGGGAAGATGTGAGTGCAGATGAAGACCGGTCAGCGGAGGCCCGCCATGCTTGAAGTGCGCAATATCTCGGTGAGCTACGGCAAGCATGAGGCGCTGCACCAGGTCAGCCTCCAGGTGCAGCCCGGCGAGCTGGTCGTCATGCTGGGCGCCAACGGAGCGGGCAAGTCCAGCCTGCTCAAGGCGCTGGGCGGCATGGTCACGCCGCAGGCCGGCGCCAGCGCGCAGCTGGCCGGCCAGGAGCTGATGCAGCTGCCGCCGCATGCCATCGTGCAATCGGGCCTGGCCCTGGTGCCCGAGGGACGCGGCGTGTTCGGCGATCTCAGCGTCAAGGAAAACCTGCTGCTGGGTGCCCAGCCCCGGCGCGCACGCGCCAATGAAGCCCGGAATCTGGAGCAGGTCTTCGCCCTCTTTCCCAAGCTGCGCGATCGTCTGGGCCAGGCTGTGCGCACCATGAGCGGCGGCGAACAGCAGATGGTGGCCGTGGGCCGCGCGCTGATGAGCCAGCCCGATATCCTGCTGCTGGACGAACCTTCGCTGGGCCTGTCTCCACTCATGTGCAAGGAGCTGTTCGCCGCCCTGGCGCGCATCAAGACACTGGGCATGGGCGTGCTGCTGGTGGAGCAGAACGCGCGCCAGAGCCTGGCCATCGCCGACCGTGGTTACTTGCTGGAAACCGGGCGCATTGTGGGGGAAGGCTCGGCACAAGAACTTAGCAGCAGTGCTGCTGTCAGACGCGCCTACCTGGGTGGCGAACATTGAACACTTAAAAGGAGACACACATGATCGAACAAAAAATGCTGATTGGCGGCCAGGAATGTGCCGCCAGCAATGGCGCAGTTTTTGAGCGCAAGAACCCGCTGGATGGCTCGGTTGCCACGCGTGCGCCAGCCGCCACCACCGAAGATGCCATCCGAGCCTGCGAAGCAGCGGCAGCCGCCTTCCCCGCCTGGTCGCAACTGGGCCCCAACGCCCGCCGCGCGATGCTGATGAAGGCCTCGCAGGCGCTGGAAGCCAAGGGCGAAGCGATTGCCGCGGCCATGGCTGCCGAGACCGGCGCCTCGGGCATCTGGGCCGGCTTCA
Organism: Comamonas sp.; assembly: GCA_031277805.1. GTDB lineage: Bacteria > Pseudomonadota > Gammaproteobacteria > Burkholderiales > Burkholderiaceae_C > Comamonas. The sequence continues at coordinate 112,978 of JAITLR010000001.1, forward strand.
ACGTGCATCTGGCCGCCAGCATGCTGCTGGAGGCGGCTTCGCTGACCACGCAGATCAATGGCGAGATCATCCCCTCTGACGTGCCCGGCAGCGTGGCCATGGCCGTGCGCCAGCCCGCCGGCGTGGTGCTGGGTATCGCACCCTGGAATGCGCCCGTGATTCTGGCCGTGCGCAGCATCTCCACGGCCCTGGCCTGCGGCAACACTGTGATTCTCAAGGGCTCGGAACTCTGCCCCGCCACCCACGGCCTGATCATCGAGGCGCTGCAAGACGCAGGCCTGCCCGCCGGCGTGGTGAACTTTGTGACCAATGCGCCTGCCGATGCGGGTAGCGTGGTCGAGGCCATCGTGGCCCATCCTGCCGTGCGTCGCGTGAGCTTTACCGGCTCCACCAAGGTGGGCCGCATCATCGGCCAGACCTGCGCCAGGCACTTGAAGCCTGCGCTGCTGGAGCTCGGCGGCAAGGCCCCCTTCCTGGTGCTGGACGATGCGGATATCGATGCGGCCGTGAATGCCGCCACCTTTGGGGCGTTTGCCAACTCGGGGCAGATCTGCATGTCCACCGAGCGCTTTGTGGTGGACAACAAGGTGGCCGACGAGTTCATCGCCAAGTTTGCCGCCAGGGCCCAAAGCCTGCCGCTGGGTGACCCGCGCAAGGGCCCCGTGGTGCTGGGCTCGGTGGTCGATCTGGCCACGGTGGAGCGCTGCAATGCCATGATCGACGACGCGCTGGCCAAGGGCGCAAAAATCGTCTGCGGCGGCAAGGCCGAGAACACGCTGATGCCCGCCACGCTGATCGACCATGTGACGCCGGCGATGCGCATGTTCCACGAGGAGACCTTCGGCCCCGTCAAGGGCATAGTGCGCGTGAACGGCGAGGAAGAAGCCATTGCCACGGCCAATGACAACGAGTTCGGTCTGTCCTCCGCAGTCTTCACCCGGGACACGGCCCGCGGCTGGCGTGTGGCCGCGCGCATCGAGGCCGGCATCTGCCATATCAACGGCCCCACGGTGCATGACGAAGCCCAGATGCCGTTTGGCGGCGTCAAGGCCTCGGGCTATGGCCATTTCGGCGGCCAGCAGGGCATCAATGCCTTTACCGAAACCCGCTGGGTGACCATGCAGACCGCAGAACGCCACTATCCGTTCTAAGCGAACCTTCAAACGAAAAAGCCGCCCGCGCATTGCTGCAGGGCGGCTTTTCTTTTTTGATAGCTACCAGCGCTTGGTGGACGGGCACCAGAGGGGCAAAAGGCTTGTATCAAGCAAAGTCATCATCGAAGAAACCGCCACCATCGTCCCAGCTGCCGCTGGCCGCGCTATCTATGCTGCCCAAACCGGCATCGTTGGCCAGGTTAGAAGTGTCGCCCACGCTGTCATGCAGATTCTGCGAAGCGCTTTGCGCAGCCTGGCTGTCGCCACCACCGAACAAACCGTTTGCACCGGCATGGTGGCTACCCATCAGGTTCTCCAGACCATTGAACAAAAACATGCCGCCCGCCACACCTGCGGCTGCTGCAGCGGCACTCCCCAGAAAGCTGCCGCCTGTGGGTGCCGCCTGCGGAGCATAGGCCTGCGGCTGGGCAGTGCGCGTCGCGGCCCCACCGCCAAAGAAGCGGTCACGCCAGCTGGAGGGCTGAGGCGCCGCTTGCGGCGGATACGGAGGTTGATAGGGAGGCTGGGCATTTGGAGCGTAGCCGCCGTCCTCGGCATAACGCTCGGGGGCTCGGCCAAAGTGCGTACCCAGGCCGCCCGAGAGAAAGCTGCCTGCGCCCTGACTCTGGTTTTGCTGGGCTTGCTTCACCTGCTCCTGCAGCTCGCCGATCTGCTGCTGTGCCTGCTGCACGGCTTGCTCCAGCATCAAGGTACGCTGGGCCAGCCAGTAGACCGCATCGGGTGCGGCGCTCAACCCACGGCGCAACTCGGCGTCGGCCTGAGCATCCTTGGGTTGGCCCTGGGTCAGCGTCAGCCTGGCGCACAGGTCTTGCAGCAGTTGTTGTTCTTGAGGGGTCATGATGCGTTCCTTTCAGCCCACAAATTACTTGCACCGAAGATGTGGTCAGTATGGGCGGCTGCAAGAGCGCGAATGTGAAGCTCAGGCAATCTCTCTTTGCCGCATGTAACAAAACGCCCGCTCTGCAATGCCAAGCCACGCGTGGGACAATGCCTGCCATTGCGCCACGGCCGTGGCGGCGTTTCAAAGTCTGCTGCGGAACTGATCCGCAGCCCACCAACTGCATACACACACCATGGAAGTTACCCAACAATGCGTGGTCGCTCTGACCTGGACACTGAAAGACACTCTGGGCGAAGAGCTGGACGTGCTGGATGAGCCGGTTGAGTTCCTCATCGGCGGCGACGACCTGTTCAAGCGCATCGAGGAAGCTCTGCAAGGCCATGGGGTCGGCGACGCACTGGATCTGCACCTGGAGCCCGAGGAAGCGTTTGGCGACTATAACGAGAGCCTGATCTTCCTGGAAAAGCGCGAGCTGTTCCCCGAGGAGATCGAAGAAGGCATGACCTTCGAGTCCAGCGCCATGCCCAAGGGCACCAACCCCGTGCCTGCCGACCTGCTCTACACGATCACCGAAATCTATCCCGAGCATGTGGTGCTGGACGGCAACCACCCACTGGCCGGCATTGCCATTCGCCTGCATCTGAAGATCGCAGCTGTGCGTGAAGCCACGGAAGAAGAAGTGGGGCGCGGCACCGCTGGTACGGGCTTTTTCCGTATCGAGCCCCTGGCCCCGGGTAATGAAACCTTGCATTAACACCCCCTGAGCGGCTACGCCGCTTCCCCCTCTCTGCCTTGCGGAGGGGGACAACAGCTTCGCGGCGGGGCGGCCCTTGCTCGCTGTTTCTCGCTTTGGGTTATGCCTGCTTTAAAAGTGTCAACAAAAAGGGACTCCTGCGTGGAGTCCCTTTTGCATGGAGCAAGCCTGTTTACTGACGGTAGACCTGATTGCCGTCCACACGCACATACTCTCCGATATTGAGCTGCGGAGGCTGTTGGTAGTCAAAGGCCCGCACGCTGCCGTCACGCATCTGCACCGTCACGCGATAGATATCGCGCACGCTGCCGCCGCCCACGCTGTTTTGCACGGCGTTACCGGCCAATGCGCCGCCCACCACACCAGCGATGGTGGCCAGCGTACGGCCCGAGCCCTTGCCGACCTGATTGCCCAGCACACCACCGATCACGCCACCGGCAATCGCACCGCCAGCACCAATGCCGCTGCCGTCCTGCACACGCACGGTCTCGATATTGAGTACGCGTGCCTGCTGCACATTGTTGTACTGGTAGCAGTTGTTGTCGTAGCCGTTTTGCTGACCGTAGTTGTCGCCATAGCCGCTGCCGTTGCGGTTCAGCCCGCAGTTGTTGTTCGGATAGGTCTGAGCGGGGTAGCTGCCCACAGGATAGGAGGTTGTGGGATATGCCGCATTGGCTGCACCAGGAAAGCCGGTGCCCGAGTGTCCGCCCTGATAAACCGAACCCTGGTAACCGCCCTGTGGCATGGGATAGCTGTTTTGATATGTGCCCTGGGGATAGGCCACGCAGGCAGTAAGAGCAACGGCGACAGCCGCCACCGTCACGATACGACCCAGGCTTTGAATGGCTTGCATGAGAAATTTCCTGTTGGCGCCTGCATTCCCGCCTGCGCCGCTGAACTGTTGTGAATCTTCTGAAGAACGAACTCTGGCTCGACTTTCCACTAGAACGTGTCAGACAGCATCCGCGACGACAGCTTTCACATTTGCTCACAATACTCGGAGCAAAGCACGGCAGCAGCCCCCCATTCAAGCCCAGGCGCCCATCCACGGCTCGGACTCATTTTCGATAAAAATCTCAATAAAGCCCTTTCCCATAAAGCGCTGAAAGCTATTGAATAAAGAGCATGGCATTTGCTTCGAGCCCTAGCCCTTGGTGCGCACGCGCAGCACCTCGCCGCTACGGCCATCCACATAGAGCTTGACGAAACGACCATCGCTGGCCGTGGCCTTGACCTTGTAGAGGCCGTCGTCCCATTCCACTTCCTGGAATTCACGATAGCCGGCCTTCTCCAGCCGGTCGCAGATATCGCGGATGGACAGGGTCGGCCCGAGCGTCATGCCGCGCACGGCAGCCACCGAGGCCGAGGCACGAGCCGCCAGGGTGTTTTCTGCGGCCAGGCAAGTGCCCGCGGACAGCAGCGTAGCGACCCCCAGCAAGGCGATGCCGCCGCGGCGCTGCATGGACCGGTATAGCGACAAGACGCGGGCGGGCATAGCAAAGACGGGGGTTTGAAGATAGGACATGGAAACTCCTGCAGTCGGTTGGTGAACGATGGGAACAAAAAGACGGCCCGCCGGGCGAGAGATGCTCTGTTGCGGGTTGCGGCCGATTGTTCGCATTCGCTCCTGAACCGTTTCTGAAGCCGCCATTCAGCTTCCGTTCATCGATGCGGGCCTATAACCTTGGCTGCAGAACGCAATCAGACCTCGTCACCTCCAACTCCATCCCGCTCGCCATGTCTTTTTTCAACGCCTCGAATGACCCGCAATCTGCGCAACGCCCATGCCGACGCGCCCTTCATGCCGTGCTGGCCATGCTGCTGGCAACGGCAGGCTTTGCCGCGCTGAGCTTGTGGCCCGCCACCTCGGATGCCGGTGACAACGACCACGAGCTTGCCCGTCAGGCCCTGCGCCAGGGTCAGGTGCTGCCGCTGCGCACCGTTCTGGACCAGGTCGAGCAGCAATACCAGGGCCAGGTCATCAAGGTGGAGTTCGATCGCGAGGATGGCCGCTTTGTCTATGAAATCCGGCTGCTGCAAAGCGATGGCAAGGTGGTCAAGCTGGAGATCGATGCCAGCAACGGCAGCCTCATCAGCATGAAACGCAAGAAGTGAACCCCGACACTCAGGAAGGCTGTAGAGCATGCGAATCCTGCTGATTGAAGACGAGCCCACGCTGCGCGAGCAGCTGCATCGGGCACTGCTGCAGGCTGGCCACACCGTAGAGACGGCCGCCGATGGCGAGACGGCGCAATACCTGGGCGAGGTGGAGAGCTTCGACGCTGCAGTGCTGGACCTGGGCCTGCCGGTGCGCGACGGGCTGAGCGTGCTGCGCGCCTGGCGCGCTCAGGGCCGCTCCATGCCGGTGCTGATCCTCACCGCCAGAGCCGCCTGGCACGAAAAGGTCGCAGGCATGGATGCAGGAGCTGACGACTATCTGGCCAAACCCTTCCACATGGAAGAGCTGCTGGCACGTCTGCGGGCGCTGCTGCGGCGCCTGAGCCCGCATGCCAGCGCGCTGTGGCAATGCGGGGCCATCACCCTGGACTCGCGCCAGGCCCGCGTCACCGTCGAAGGTCAGGCGCTGACGCTGACCAGCCATGAATTCAAGGTGCTGGCACTGCTGATGCAGCGCATGGGCGCCGTGGTCTCGCGCACCGAGCTGTCCGAGCATATCTACCCGCAGGACAGCGACCGCGACTCCAACACCATTGAGGTCTTTGTCGGGCGTCTGAGGAAAAAACTGCCTGCAGGCTCGATCGAAACCGTGCGCGGCCTGGGCTATCGCCTGGTCGCGCCATGAATCCACAAAGAACCCATATGTCCGAGCACATTCTGACTTCCCCCACGGCCCAGCAGCCACTTTCGCCAAAAGCGAGGCCCTGGAAGAACTCGCTGCGCCTGCGCCTGCTTGCCGGAGCCATGATCTGGGTGTTGGCTGCTCTCCTGCTTACGGGCTGGGGTCTGCGAGCGCTGTTTGCCGAGCACCTGACCCAGCAGCTGCGCAGCCAGCTGGTGGCCAAGCTCGACCGGCTCAGCGGCGCCGTCAACTATCAGCCCGATCAGGCCGTCCCTGTCACGGTCTCGCCCTTCTCCGGCGACCCCTTGCTGCAGCAGCCGCTATCGGGCATGTACTGGCAGGTGGACCAGCTCGATGCCAGCGGCCAGCAAACGGTTCAGGCCGGCATCCAGCGTTCCCGTTCGCTCTGGGACCAGACCCTGGACTGGCCTTTCTTCAAGGCCGACAAGGTCTGGGAACCCACCCTTCCCCTGCACGCCCCGGCAAGCTATGGCCATATGCCCGATGGCAATGGCAACACCCTGGTGGTCGTGACGCGCACCGTGCAACTGCCCGAGGCGGATGCTCCGCCACTACGCCTGATGGTCGCAGCCGATGCAGCCATGCTGGCCACGCCGTTGCAGCGCTTTACCAAGATGCTGGTGGCTGCACTGTGCATGCTGGCAGCGGGACTGATTGCCGCCGTGGTCGTGCAATTGCAGCTGGCACTGGCACCGCTGGCTGCCCTGCGGCGCCAACTGGCTGCAGTGAGCCAGGGTGAGGCCTCGGAAATCAGGGGCGAGCATCCGGCCGAAATCATGCCTCTGGTTCAGGAGTTCAACCATGTGCTGCACATGAATGCCGATATGGTGGAGCGGGCCCGCACCCAGGCAGGCAATCTGGCCCATGCGGTCAACACCCCGTTGAGCATCATGGGCAATGCCGCAGAGCAACAAGACAGTGCACTTGCTGCCCTCGTGCGTGAGCAGGTTGCCAGTGCCAGCCGCCAGGTCGAATACCACCTGGCGCGCGCCCGAGCCACCGCCGCAGCGGCGCAGCAGGGCCAGGGCCTGCGCACCGCGCTGGCCGGGCCGCTACAGTCTCTGGTCCACACCATGGGCAAGCTACATGCAGAGCGCGGCATACGCTTCGAACTGCGGGGTGAAGCCTCTCAATGGAGCTTCAAGGGTGACTCCCAGGATCTGATGGAAATGCTGGGCAATCTGCTGGATAACGCGGGCAAATGGGCACGCTCGCAGGTAGTGCTGCAGGTCCAGGCTGCGGCCGATGACGGCCAGCAGCTGACGCTGAACATCGATGATGACGGCCCGGGAATTCCGCCCGAGTTGCGCGAGCGCATCTTTGCGCGCGGAGAACGGCTTGATGAACAGCGCCCTGGCGCCGGACTGGGTCTGGACATCGTGCGCGATCTGGTCCAGACCTACGGCGGCAGCGTACAGGCCCTGCAATCGCCGCTGGGCGGGCTGCGCATGGAGCTGCAACTCCCAGGCGCCAGACACCAGGGCTGAGGCGATCAAAGACCGCGCAGCACCTGAGTCAGGGTATCGGCATGGGGAAACAGCCAATCGGCCAAAGCCCCCAACGCCACGGCCGTGACCAAAGCACCCAGCACGGGCTTCCAGCTCATGCGCAGCGCCGCCAGCAACCAGCCTTCACGCTCCACCACGTACAGGGTTCTGGCCATCAGCAAAGCAAACGCCACCTCCACAGCCACGGTCAGAAACAAATCGGCCCCGAAAACCAGCCACAGCAGCGAACCCATGCCCGTGACCGCCACCAGCAGGAGGGCAAAGACCAGCAGCACCGGCACGACCACCACGGCGCCTTCATCAAGTCCCTCGAGGCCTGGGACATCGACATCAGGCAGCTCCATGCCTGGTGATGCAGGCATGATGTCAGGCACGACGCCACCATCGTCCCAGTGGCCGCCAGCACCGCCGCCACCGTAGGAACCTCCCTGCCCGCTTTCAAAGCCCACAGCTTCGGCGCTGCCTGATTTTCCGGAGGAACCGGGAGCATCGGACGGTACATCACCTGCATCCCAGTCGCGGCGCAGCATGCAGCCCGCCCAGAGACGCACCAGCAACAGATAGAGCAAGTAGCCACAGGCCAGCGCAAGCCCATAGCGCAGCGCCATGCTGTGCACACCAGCATGCAGCAGGCACAGACTGATCAGAGACATGGCTCCCAGACTCAGGCCACCGGTCAAAGCAGCATGCAGACGCAGCCAGTGGCGCTTTTGCAGGCGCCGCCGCATATGTTGGTCGGGGCCCAGTTGCACCTGGGTCCAGGAAGTAGATCGACGATGATTCTGGCGGCTCATGTCGCGATGAGTAGGGCTTTTTTCAGACTTATTGCTTGCCCGTCGAGCCGTAGCCGCCTTCGCCGCGCTCGCTCTCGGCGGCAAAGTCATCCACCAGATTGAACTGCGCCTGCACCACGGGCACGATGACCAACTGGGCCAGACGGTCCATGGGTTGCAGCGTGAAGGCGGTCTGCGAACGGTTCCAGGCGCTGACCATGAGCTGGCCCTGGTAATCGGAATCGATCAGGCCGACCAGATTGCCCAGCACGATGCCATGCTTGTGACCCATGCCCGAACGCGGCAGGATCAGTGCCGCGTAATTGGGGTCCTTGAGGTGCATGGCCATGCCGGTGGGAATCAGCTGCCACTGGCCGGGCTCCAGCGCCACGGGAGCCTCAATGCAGGCGCGCAGGTCCAGGCCGGCGCTGCCGGGTGTGGCGTAAGCGGGCATGTTGTCGCGCAGGCGCGCGTCCAGAATCTTGACGTCGACGTTCATAAATACCTTGGTAAATCTCGGCCACCGGCGCATGACACCGGCCAGCAGCCCTTATGGCCGCCGCAATGCAGCAGCCGTAGCAAACAAAGGGCGCCATTGTGCATGCTTGTTGCACAGGACCCAGCTTGAACTCTTCACTGTCCGTGCTTACTTGCCCTTGAGCTTGTTGGTCACGCCACTCACCAGGGACAGCAAGCCCATGATCGCGAGCATCATGCCAAACCCGGACGCAAACTGCGAGATCACCACGCCAGCCACGATCATCACCACGGAAAACGGTGAAATCCATGGCGTGGATTTGCGGGTGTCCGCACGAACCTTTTGCGCTTCGATCTCGCGCTCCATGGCGCGGAAACGTTGCTTGGCCTCTTCCTTGGAAGTCGCCTGGCCCGTGCTGATGGATGTCGTCTGGCGTTGGGCAGCCCGGTTTGGCACCGTCGCCTTCGTATTCTTGCGTTCGGCCTGTTCCGCCAGTTCACGGGCTTTTTGCAGCTTTTCGCGCAACTGCCCCACAGGTGAGTCCGCCTGCGCCCCGGGCGTGGATATGGCGGACTGAACCGCTCCAGCTATGCTGCTCTGCGTGCGGCGAAAATCGGGGCTGGCGCGCAGCAGCTTGTCCACATAGGCCACATAGTCGCCGTTGCTCGGGCCGTCATAGGTCGAGGGAATCATCTTCAGGCTCCTTGGGCGACAGTCAGTCGCTGCGCGATTTCATCCACCAGTTGACGCGCCAGCATATCCTTGCTGGCGTGGGGCAGCTCCTTGGTGCCCTGATCGTCGATCAGCAGCAAGGCATTGTCATCCTTGCCAAAGGTCGCCGGGCCGATATTGCCCACCAGCAGCGGCACCCCCTTGCGCAGGCGCTTGGCACTGGCGTGCTTGAGCAGATCATGGCTTTCGGCCGCAAAGCCCACGCAGTACAGCCTGCCCGACCGAGCCTGGTCGGATTGGGCCACGCCGGCAAGAATGTCGGGATTCTCGACAAAGTCCATGGCCGGCACATCGCCCGAGCCATCCTTCTTGATCTTCTGATCGGAAAACTCGGCCGGGCGCCAGTCGGCAACAGCGGCCGTGGCAATGAAGATCGAGGCCCCTGCCACCAGGGACTGCACGGCGGTCTGCATCTGGCACGCTGACTGCACGTCGACGCGGGTCACTCCACGCGGCGTGGGCAGATGCACGGGGCCGGCCACCAGCGTGACCTGGGCACCGGCTTCGCGCGCCGCACGGGCAATCGCGAAGCCCATCTTGCCGCTCGAGAGATTGGTGATGCCGCGCACCGGATCGATCGCCTCGAAGGTCGGACCGGCCGTCACCAGCAGATGCTGGCCCTGCAGGCTCTTGGCCGTGAAGTGCGCCGCCAGTTCCTCCATGATTTCCTCGGGCTCCAGCATGCGACCGTCACCGGTCTCGCCGCAGGCCTGGCTGCCGTTGCCCACGCCCAGCACCTGGGCGCCATCGGCCTGCACTTGGGCCAGATTGCGCTGGGTCGCGGGGTGGGCCCACATCTCGCGGTTCATGGCCGGGGCCAGCAGCAGGGGAACGCTGTCCATGGGGCGGGCCAGGCACATCAGGCTGAGCAACTCGTCCGAGCGGCCCTGCACCAGGCGCGCGATGAAGTCCGCGCTGCAAGGCGCGATGAGGATGGCATCGGCTTCACGGCTCAGATTGATGTGGGGCATGTTGTTGGGTTCACGCACATCCCACTGGGAGGTGTAGACTGCGCGCCCAGAAAGCGCCTGCATGGTGACGGCCGTCATGAACTGCTCGGCCGCCTCCGTCATGACCACTTGCACCGTGGCACCGGCCTGGACCAGCAAGCGGCACAGCATGGCCGATTTGTAACAAGCCACGCCTCCGGAGAGACCCAGCACCAGATGTTTGCCTGCGAACACGTCATTCATGCTGCGCAATTTATCAGACCTGAGCGGCTTTGCCGCCGCACAAGCATCCCTGTACGCCACGCCGAAATTCGTGGCGAACCTATAATCCTGTTTTACCACCACCAAAAAAAGACATGACCAAGTTCGTCTTCGTCACCGGCGGTGTGGTGTCTTCCCTCGGTAAGGGAATCGCCTCAGCCTCCCTTGCAGCGATCCTCGAGTCGCGCGGTCTCAAAGTCACCCTCATCAAGCTCGATCCCTACATCAACGTGGACCCGGGCACCATGTCGCCCTTCCAGCACGGTGAAGTGTTCGTGACCGATGACGGAGCCGAGACCGATCTGGACTTGGGCCACTATGAGCGTTTCATCGAAACGCGCATGCGTCAGAGCAACAATTTCACCACGGGCCGTATCTACCAGTCCGTGCTGGAAAAAGAGCGTCGCGGCGACTACCTGGGCAAGACCGTGCAGGTCATCCCCCATGTCACCAACGAGATTCAGGAATACATCAAGCGCGGCGCAGGCCTGGGCACCGACCACGAAGTGGATGTGGCCATCTGCGAAGTCGGCGGCACCGTGGGCGACATCGAGTCCCTGCCCTTCCTCGAAGCCGCGCGCCAGCTGGCGCTCAAGCTCGGCCCCAACAACTCCGCCTTTGTGCACCTGACCTACCTGCCGTTCATCGAGACGGCCGGCGAGCTCAAGACCAAGCCCACCCAGCACACGGTACAGAAGCTGCGCGAAATCGGCATCCAGCCCGATGCCCTGCTGTGCCGCGCCAAGCACCAGGTGCCCGAGGAAGAGAAGGCCAAGATCTCGCTGTTCACCAACGTGCCCGAGTGGGGCGTGATCTCCATGTGGGACGTGGACACCATCTACAAGGTGCCGCGCATGCTGCACGAGCAGGGCCTGGACGGTCTGATCTGCGACAAGCTGCGCCTGAACACCCCGCCCACCAACCTCAAGCGCTGGGACGATCTGGTCTATGAGACCGAGCATCCGCAGGGCGAGGTCAAGATCGCCATGGTGGGCAAGTATGTGGAGCTGTCCGACGCCTACAAGTCGGTCAACGAAGCGCTCAAGCACGCCGGCATGCGCAACCATGTGCGCGTGAAGATCACCCACGTGGATTCGGAAACCATCCACGACAGCGATGCCTCCAAGCTGCTCAAGGACTACGACGGCATTCTGGTGCCCGGCGGCTTCGGCTCGCGCGGCGTGGAAGGCAAGATCTCGACCGCCAAGTTTGCGCGCGAGAGCAAGGTGCCTTACCTGGGCATCTGCCTGGGCATGCAGGTGGCCACCATCGAGTACGCCCGCCATGTGGCCGGCCTGGCTGGTGCCAACTCCACCGAGTTCGATCCCCAGACCCCCAACCCCGTGATCGCGCTGATCACCGAGTGGAAGGACGCCGACGGCACGATCAAGACCCGTGACGAGAACTCCGACCTCGGCGGCACCATGCGCCTGGGCGCCCAGTCCTCGGACGTGCAGCCCGGCACCCTGGCCCACAGCATCTACGGCGATGTGGTGACCGAGCGTCACCGCCACCGCTATGAGGCCAACACCCAGTATCTGGACCAGCTGCGCGAAGCCGGCCTGGTGATCTCGGCGCTGACCCAGCGCGAGCACCTGACCGAAATCGTGGAGCTGCCCGCCAAGGTTCACCCCTGGTTCATCGGTGTGCAATTCCACCCCGAGTTCAAGTCCACGCCCTGGGACGGCCACCCGCTGTTCAACGCCTTCATCAAGGCGGCCATGGACAACAAGGCCCAGCCGGGCAAGAAGGCCTGATTCCCTTCCCCCGGAATCAATCCTGAAATAGGAGCTTCCAGCGCTTGAAAATCAATGACTTCAGCATCAAATGATGTTGAAGTCATTCAACATAGAGCGCTGGCAGCTTCAGTTTTAAAGCATGCACAGCGTGCAAAAAGGAACCCCCATGAAACTCTGCGGCTTTGATATTGGTCTGGACAAGCGCTTCTTTCTGATCGCCGGCCCTTGCGTGGTCGAATCCGAGCAGCTGCAGATGGACGTGGCCGGGCAACTCAAGGAAATCACATCCTCGCTGGGCATCCACTTCATCTTCAAGAGCAGCTTCGACAAGGCCAACCGCTCCTCGGGCACCAGCTTTCGCGGCCCCGGCATGGAAAAAGGCCTGGAGATCCTCGCCAAGGTGAAGAAGGAACTGAATGTGCCCATCCTCACCGATGTGCACACCGAGGCCGAAGTGCCTTATGTGGCGTCTGTCGTCGACATGCTGCAGACCCCCGCCTTCCTGTGCCGCCAGACGGACTTCATCCGCGCCGTGGCCCAGTCGGGCAAGCCCGTGAACATCAAGAAGGGCCAGTTCCTGGCCCCGCATGACATGAAGAATGTCATCGACAAGGCCCGTGCAGCAGCGGTGGAGGCGGGCCTGCCCGCAGACAGCTTCACGGCCTGCGAGCGTGGCGCCAGCTTTGGCTACAACAACCTGGTCAGCGACATGCGCTCGCTGGCCATCATGCGCGAAACCGGCGCCCCTGTCGTGTTCGACGCCACCCACAGCGTGCAGCTGCCCGGCGGCAACGGCACCTCCAGCGGCGGCATGCGCGAGATGGTGCCCGTGCTCTCGCGTGCGGCCGTGGCCGTAGGCGTGGCAGGTCTGTTCATGGAAACCCACCCCGATCCCTGCAATGCACTGTCGGACGGCCCCAATGCCGTGCCGCTCAAGCACATGAAGGCCCTGCTCGAAACCCTGGTGGCGCTGGACGATGTGACCAAGCGCAACGGCTTCCTAGAAAACCACTTCGAGGCCTGAACATGCCCAGCGGCTACATCATTGCCCATGTGGAGGTGAGCAACCCTGAGCAGTACACCGAGTACCGCAAGTGGAGTACCGAGGCCATGCAAGTGCATGGCGCCGAGGTCTGCGTGCGCGGTGGTCAGGTCGCCGTGCTCGAAGGTGACTGGGCACCGGAGCGCGTAGTGGTGCTCAAATTCCCCAGCTTCGAGGCAGCCCGGTCCTTCCACGACTCGCCCGAATACCGCAAGGCGCGCAAGGCGCGCGAAGGTGCTGCCATCATGCGCATGATCTGCGTCGAAGGCATCTGAGACACATGGTGCAAGCAGGCATGACCGACACGATGAACCGTGGCGTCATGCCTTTTTTGCATCCGAAGCCTGTAACCGCAATTTCACAAAAGATGAAACTCGATTACAGCATCACGTCAAGGCTAAAGCGGCCTGTCAAATTTGTGCACAATAGCTGCCACTGCCTCTTTCATACTGATCGCGTGCATGGCGTGCGCAGCAGGTGGAAGACAACAGATTTCACAATTTTCAATAGCAGCTTGCGCTTGATGCATAAGCGCTTGGGCGTGATTTCATGAAAGAAATCAGCCTGCACGTACCGATTTCAGAAACCTCAAAGGAAATGCAATGAGTGCCATTGTTGACATCGTAGGCCGCGAAGTGCTGGACAGCCGCGGTAATCCCACCGTTGAATGCGACGTGCTGCTGGAATCCGGCGTGATGGGCCGTGCTGCCGTGCCTAGCGGCGCCTCGACCGGCTCGCGCGAAGCCATCGAGCTGCGCGACGGCGACAAGAGCCGTTACCTGGGCAAGGGTGTCCTGAAGGCTGTCGAGCACATCAACACCGAAATCTCCGAAGCCGTGCTGGGCCTGGATGCTTCCGAGCAAGCCTTCCTGGACAAGACCCTGATCGACCTGGACGGCACCGACAACAAGAGCCGCCTGGGCGC
>JAITLR010000016.1 GCA_031277805.1 Comamonas sp.
CTTGGCGACCCTACGGGGATTCGAACCCCGGTACTCACCGTGAAAGGGTGATGTCCTAGGCCTCTAGACGATAGGGTCAATCCTAGAACGTTTCTGATCTCTCGATCAGCCGTCAAAAACTTTGGTGGAGGTAAACGGGATCGAACCGATGACCTCTTGCATGCCATGCAAGCGCTCTCCCAGCTGAGCTATACCCCCTTTAGCAACAAGACAGTGCCTCATCGCTGCAGTACAAAAATTGTAGCACAGCCTTTTTGGCCCGATTTTCGAAAACCACGATTTTTTTCTTCCAACACCTGAAAAAGGGACGCACATGCCGCCCCTTCGAATTGCTGCTTGGCAAGTCTCAGATCGCTTCACCATCGCGGATCCTATGCATTTCGCTGATGTCCACCGTCCAGACCAGACCATCACCAATCTGTCCAGTACGGCAAGCGCTGGCAATGGCCTCACGAATCGGTTCGACCATGGACTCTTCGGCGACCACGCACACCATCAGCTTGTCCGAAAAATCAGTCAACTCATCCTTGACTGTGCGCTTGTCCATCGCTGCGGGCGCGGTAAAGCCTTCGGCCTTGAAAAGGGTCACACCCGGAAAATTGGGAATGGCACGCAAGGCTGCACGCAAGCGCTCCAGCCGGCTCGGTCGCACGATGGCTCGGATTTCTTTCATCGTCATCGCTCTCTCTCCTATCAATGTTCACGTCCTCAAATTCGGCACCGACTGAGTCAAAGACACCGCGCAAAGGCTGCCCCCCTGCACCGGTACCGCCCTCTGGCGCAAGGCGCCAGAGAGGGTCAGGGTGGCTTATGCCTCCCTCGGTTTTTCATCAAACCAGCGGTACAGCGTGGGCAGCACCACCAGCGTCAGCAGGGTCGAAGAAATCAGGCCGCCGATTACCACAATCGCCAACGGCCGCTGTACTTCCGAACCTGGGCCCGTCGCAAACAGGAAAGGCACGAGTCCCAGCAAGGCGACTGTCGCCGTCATCATCACCGGACGAAAACGCTGTGCGCAGCCCTCGCGCACGGCGTCATGCACACTCATGCCATCTTCGCGCAGATGACGGATACAGGTCACCAGCACCACGCCATTGAGTACGGCAATGCCCCACAGCGCGATAAAGCCCACCGATGCGGGAACGCTCACATATTCACCAGTGACGAACAGACCGATCAAACCACCAATCGAGGCAAAGGGCAGCACCAGAATGATCAGGCTGGCCAGCTTGACGGAGTTGAACAGCAGGAACAGCAGGAAGAAGATCGCCGCAATGGTCAGCGGCACGATCACCTGAAGCGTCCCCATGGCGCGCTCCATGTTCTCGAACTGGCCACCGAACTTGAAGTAATAGCCATCGGGCAGCTTCACGTCCTGCGCCAGCCGTTGCTCGACTTCGGTCACAAAACCACCCAGGTCCCGCCCTTCCACATTGGCCCCCACCACCACACGGCGCTTGCCACCCTCACGGCTGATCTGTGCAGGGCCATCCACCAACTCGATGCGGGCCACGTTGTTCAATGGCACCTGTCCTCCGGTCGCCGTGGTCAGCAGCGTTGCACCAATGGATGCTGGTGAGCTGCGGAAAGCTTCAGGGAAGCGCACCACCACGGCATATCGGCGCTCGCCCTCATACAGCGTGGTCACATCCTTGCCGCCAATGGCCGACTCCAGCACGCTTTGCACATCGGCCACATTGAGGCCATGGCGCGCAATCGCCTTGCGGTCGATATCCACGGTCAGGGCCTGCTGGCCAGACAAGCGCTCGATGCGAATGTCCGTGCTGCCAGGCACGCTCTTGAGGATTCGCGCCACTTGCTCTGATATATCCTTGAGTTCATTGAGCTCGTCACCAAAGATCTTGATGGCCAGCTGAGAACGCACACCGGTCACCATCTCGTCCACACGCTCCGAAATCGGCTGCGACAGCACGATCTGGACACCAGGAATCTTGGACAGGCGTTGACGGATGTCCTCGTCGATCTCATCTTGCGTACGCTCGGACTCGGGATCCAGCAGCACGATAGGGTCAGACTCGTTGGGACCGGCAGGGTCGGCAGGCGATTCTCCGCGTCCCAACTTGGAGACCACGGACTTCACGCCGTCGACCTGAGCAACCTCCTTCATCGCGGCCATTTCCATGCGAATGGATTCATCCAGCGAAATGCTGGGCACGCGGTTGATCTGAGGCGTCAGCGCCCCTTCCTTCATGGTCGGCATGAAGGACTTGCCCAGGAAGGGGAACAGCCCCAGAGAGCCGATCAGCAAAATCACGGCCACGGCCAACGTGAGGCGGTTGCGCGAAGTGGCCACCCCCAGCAGGCGCATGTAATGGCGCTTGAGGAAGGCGATGAGCTTGGTGTCATGATCCGCGCCACCCTTGAGGAAGTATGAGCACAGCACGGGCGACAGGAACAGCGAAACTGCCAGCGAAACTGCCAGTGCCATGGCGATGGTCAGCGCCAGCGGCCCGAACATCTTGCCCTCAATACCCTCCAGCGTCATCAACGGCAGGAACACCAGAATGATGATGGCAATACCGAAGATGGTCGGCGTTGCTACTTCTGTAGTAGCAGACAGCACAGTTCTCACGCGCTCTCCAACGCTGTTTCCTGCCTGCCCCAGCTTGTGGAATACGTTCTCCACCACCACCACGGTCGCATCCACCATCAAGCCGATGGCAATCGCCAAGCCTCCCAGAGACATCAGGTTGGCCGAGATACCGTACTTGTTCATGAGCATGAAAGTCGTCAGCGGCGTGATGATGAGTGTGGCCACCACAATCAGGCTGGAGCGCACATCACCCAGGAAGATGAACAGCACCACGACCACCAGGAAAATGCCTTCGATCAGCACCTTGCCAACGGTCCACAGGGCCGAGTCCACCAGGTCGGTACGGTCGTAGTACGAGACGATCTGCAGACCGCCAGGCAGCATGCCCTTGGAGTTGATTTCTTCCACACGCTCCTTCACGCGGGTCACCACTTCCTTGGCATTGCCTCCGCGCATCATCAGCACGATGCCCGAGACACCTTCCGTATAGCCGCCCTTGATGATGGCGCCCTGACGCACTTCAGCGCCTATCTGCACCGTGGCCACATCACGTACATAGACGGGGATGCCGCCCTGCTCCTTGAGCACGATGTTGCCGATATCGTCCAGCGAGCGGATCATGCCCACGCCACGAATCAGATACTGCTCCGTGACCTGGGGCAGGATGCCGCCGCTGGCGTTGGCATTGTTATCCGCCACAGCCTGCACCACCTGGCGCACGGTCAGGTCATAGTGGCGCAGACGGCTTGGGTCCACCAGCACCTGGTACTGCTTGACATAGCCACCTTGCGAGTTGATTTCCGCCACGCCAGGAATGGAGCGCAGCAGCGGGCGCGCCACCCAGTCCTGAATGGTGCGGCGCTCGGTCAACTCGGCCTGCGTAAGCTCGCGCTTGCCGTCATCGGGATGGTCCAGCGTGTATTGATAGACCTCGCCCAGACCGGTGGAAACAGGCCCCAGCACCGGAACAATGCCCTGCGGCATGCGCGGCGTAACCTCGATCAGCCGCTCCGTCACCAACTGACGGGCAAAGTACACATCGGTCGCATCGGTGAACACCAGCGTGATGATAGACAGGCCGCTCTTGTTGAGCGAACGCATCTCCGTCAGCCCTGGCAAGCCTGTCATGGCGATTTCCAGCGGCACGGTCACAAAGCGCTCGATCTCCTCGGGCGAGCGCCCTGGTGCCTCGGTCGCGATCTGCACCTGCACATTGGTCACGTCGGGGAAAGCATCCACCGAGAGATTCATGGCAGCACGCAGGCCGAATCCGCACATCACCAGGGCCAGCACGATCACCACCAGCCGCTGCGATAGCGCGGCACGAATCATGGAGGCAATCATGGGTTTACTCCAGCTCTGCGCGCTTGCGCTCGTTATTCAAATGGAACGCGCCCTCGACCACGATCTCGGTACCCTCGCTCAAGCCCTTGAGTACGGGACGCTGCCCACCGCTGGTGACGCCCAGGTCCACCGGGGTCAGGCGGTAATGGTTCTCGGCCTTCTTCACATAGACATGGTCCCTGTCGTTCTCACGCACCACAGCCACTGCGGGAATTGCCAGCACCTTCTCCATCGCACCCTGAATCCTCATGGAAGCCAGCATCTGGGGCTTGAGCGCCAGATCCTTGTTATCCACCTGCGTGCGAATGGCAACCGTGCGGGTTTGCGCCGATACGGTATCCCCCACGTAAATGATCTTTCCGGCAATAGGAGGGTCTTCCACGGTCAGACCGAGAGCTGGCACATCGACCTGAACGCCCTGACCTACTTGCACACTACGCGCCATCTGCTCAGGCAGTGCACCCACGACCCAGACACTGGAAAGGTCCGCCACCGTGAACAGCGGATCTCCGGGCTGAGCCACCTGACCCTGGCTGACCTGACGCTCGATCACGATGCCGGCCGAAGAAGCCGCAATGGCTGCAGCCGGTGCCACGCTGCCCTGACCGCGCAAGCGTGTCAGTGCATCGCCCGACAGGCCCATGAGCTTGAGTTGATCGCCCGCCGCACGCAATTCGGCACGGGCAATCTGCACTTCGGACTCACGGCGCTGGAGCTCGGCAGAGCCGATCACATCAGCGGCAATCAGCTGACGCGCACGCTCCACCGATCGCTCCGCCAGCGTGGCCGTGGCACTGGCGCGCATATAGGCCAGTTGTGCCGAAGTCAGCTCCGGACTCGCCACACGAGCCAGAGCCTGGCCGGACTTGACATGGTCACCGACCTCGGCCAGCACCTCGGTCACGCGTCCCGTGACCACGGCACCAATACGTGTCACCTTGCGTTCGTTGGCCTCAATGCGGCCTGCAATCTCCTGCACCGAGGCCAGCTCGGTCTGAGTTACGGCAGCGATCTTGAAGTTGCTTGCCATTTCTGGCGAAACCATCACCTCCAAAGGATCCAGCTCTGACTTGGCTTGCTCCACCATGGGAGCCGCAGGTTTTTCATCATTGCCACAGGCGGTCAAAGTCAGTGAGGTCAGTCCGGCGATCGCCAGCGCCAGGACCAGGGAAGCCGGGCGATGACGCCCCGCTGGAAATATGCTGTATTGAGAAGACATAAGGCGTGCTTAAAACAATAAAACTCGGTTTCTGCGTGAAATCGGTGACGTGGCTTCAGCGCACAATGGCCGCAGAAGCATCTGCGTATCGGCCAGCCAGAAAGTCCAGTTCAATCCGTGCGGATTGCATCTGGTAGCGGGCCTCCAGAAGATCGGCACGAACGGTGCGCAAGACCCGCTGGGCATCCAGCACGTCGAGAATGCCGCGCTCGCCATAGCGATAGGCCGCCTCGGCTACGCGCAAGGCAGCCTCTGCCTCTTTGACCGAGCCTTCTCCCAAGGCCTTGGTACGCACTTGCGCCATCTCCAGCACCTTGCTGGCCTGCAACCTCTGCTGTCGCAACTCAGCCTTGCGCCCATCCAGGCGCAGCCGGGCGCGCTGCTCTTCGGAAGCAGCCTCGTCAATCGGGCCGCGACGCTGGTCAAACAGAGGAATCTGCATGCTCACACCCACGGTGTTGTTGCGAATGTCGGGCTCTCGGGTCTGCGCATAACGCAACTCGATCCCCGGCCAGCGGCTGGCCTTGGCGCCCTGCTTCTGAGCCTCGGCCTTCTCCACCTCCGACTGCAGCTGCAGCAGCTCTGGGTGGTACTCAACATCCTGCTGCAGCACACTCTGCTGCACTGGGTCTTGCAATGACAGATCCAGGTCAAAACGCGCAGGCAACTGGCCAGCAGCAAGGCGGTTGAGCGTGAGTTGAGACTGCTCGACCATCAACCGGGCCGTCTGCTCCTGCTGACGAGCGTTGATCAGCTCTGCATCAGCCTTGATGATTTCGTAGCGCGCAGCCTCCCCGCTGGTCACACGCACACGCACACGCTCATGGGCCTGCTCCAGCAGCTTGACCGCATCATGCGCAGCCTGCACCTGAGCCTGGCGTAGCACCACTTCGTAGGCTTTGAGCTGGATCTGGGCCACCAAGGCATTGCGGGACGCAGCAATCTGATGCACCGACGCACGCTGCCCAGCTTCGGCTGCCTCGATACGGGCGCTACGCACCGAAGGCATTTCGATTGGCACCGAAATCCCCACGGAATTCACGCTGCCAGGCGTGGCTGACGCCATACGGGCTTTGTTGTCGCCGCGACTCCACTCCAGCTTGGGATTGGGCAATGCACCTGCACTGACCACCGCAGCCTGTGCGGTCACGCTGGACTGTTGCACGGAGCGCAGCTCGGGGTTGTGATCCAGCACGGTCTCGATCAGCCGATTCAGGCTGAGTTTGGGTGCGACATGGTCTGAAATTGTGGTGCTGAGCTGAGCCTCCCCTGCATCAGGCCCCGCAGCCTGGGCAGACACGGAAGCCGCCAGGCACAGGACCAACACACTGGGGCGCAACCAGCGCCTGGAAGATGCACGACCAAGATGGCGTGCACCAACCTGAGTCGGCAAAGACGCCGACACTATCGATCTATAGAACATAGAACACAGCTGCCTTTTTGAAGGCAGATGAAGTGAGAAAAGAGTTGAATGCCCGAGCCGCGCGCATGCGGCATGCGTGCCTGCAGCGCAACAAAGGCCAGGGAACACCGAGAGGCAGGTGCGATAGCTGTCGGATGAATGGGCTGCCCGCAACCGGGGCAATGGACTTCAGGCTGGCGGTTGAGCACCCGCCGGCTGAAGCGTTCCGACGCTGTAATCAGTCAATGAGATTCACAGACACGCGCACAGGCACGCAGCCTGCATCAAACGCGCTGGAACTCGCCTGCCTGCGGCAGGCGGCAACTGGGCGGACGCAGCATTCCGTCCAGACAAGCCGAATCAGGATGCTCCGCATGCGCTTGCGGTTGCATCCAGACATGAGCAATGCCCACCGCGATATCTTCGGGCGGGCCAAACAGCTCGTTGCGATCTTCCTGTGCAGGATTGAGCTCGGCAGTGCGATGCGGCCGGTGAATGGAAAACTCCACCGTCTCGTCCTCCACATCCTCCTCGAACTCCTGCAATATATCCACGCCGTACTCGTGAGGCTCGACCGCCGAAGAATGGGCCATGACCGCAACGTCATGCGCACCTGCAGGCCAGATCACGGCAATCTGCACGCCCACAATGGCGGCAAACATCAGCAATGACAGCAGGAACGACGAAACCAGGCGCATGAACTCTCTGGAGAAGCAAGCAACATCGAAAAAGGAGGAAAGTGCGACATCAGGCCCAAAGACCGATGCAGACAAGATGGTGTGTCTGTTCGTGAAAAAAGTTCCTGCACGGAAAATTTTTGTCAGCTTTTCGCGCTCATGCAAACCATAGCCTATTGCCATAGTTGTTGCTGCTCAAGGGGCTCTTGCTAGGAAGTCCGTAGCGGCATGTTTCATGGATTGCAAGCAACAAGATGCGCAATGCCCAAACAAAAAAGCCATCCATTTTCATGGATGGCTTTTTATAGATCTGGCGGAGTGGACGGGACTCGAACCCGCGACCCCCGGCGTGACAGGCCGGTATTCTAACCAACTGAACTACCACTCCTGGCAGGAAGCTTTGCTACACATCATGCAGCTGCAAGCGCTTCAAACTTGGCGACCCTACGGGGATTCGAACCCCGGTACTCACCGTGAAAGGGTGATGTCCTAGGCCTCTAGACGATAGGGTCAATCCTAGAACGTTTCTGATCTCTCGATCAGCCGTCAAAAA